>CBDFMD010000001.1:0-476265 GCA_965249475.1 Fimbriimonas sp.
CCGCAGCGCGGCATCGTCGAGTGCCTGCAGCCCGAGGCTGACGCGGTTGACCCCGGCGGCGGCGAAACCGGCGAAGCGCGCCGCCTCGACGCTCGACGGGTTGGCCTCGAGCGTGATCTCGATGCCGGGCGTGACCGTCCAATGGTCCGCGACCGCGGCGATGATCGCCGCGACCGTCGTCGGGGCCATCAGCGACGGGGTGCCGCCGCCGAAGAAGATGCTCGCGACCGTCCGCCCCGGGGTCAGCGCCGCCTCGAAGCCGAGGTCGGCAAGCAGTGCGGCGCGCCAACCGGCTTCGTCGATTTCCGCGCGGACATGGCTGTTGAAATCGCAATAGGGGCACTTCGACACGCAGAACGGCCAGTGGACGTAGACCGCGAGGGGGTCGATCATCGCGGCGGGGCGGCCGTCGCGCCCGGGTTGACGACGACGTTATGGAACGACGCCTCGCGCCACGCGCCGCCGTCGCGCACCATGACCTGTTCGATTGCCGCCGCGACGTCGCCGGGAACCTTGCTCATCGCCGCCTGCGCTGCTGCCGGCGCGAGCAGCGCGATCGCTGCGATCACCACCCACCGTGCAATCGTCATCGCCATCGCTCCGTGCTGCGGCGCGACTCTATCACTCCGCGGCGTCGGGCGCACCCCCGAGGCACGCCGCGACGAGCAACGCGAACGCCCGCGCGCGGTGACTGATGCTGTGCTTGAGGTCGGGGTCGATCTCGCCGAAGGTCGCAGTCATGCCGTCGGCGACGAACATCGGGTCGTACCCGAACCCGCGGGTGCCCCGCGGCGGCCAGACCAGCGTGCCGTCGAGCCGGCCTTCGTAGGTCTCACGGTGTCCATCAGGCCACGCCAGCGTCAGCGCACAGACGAAGTGCGCGGCGTCGTGGCCCGCCGGCATCTCGTCGTGAACCCGCTGCATCGCGGCGGCGAAGTCCTTCGCTTGCCCCGCCCAGCGCGCCGAATAGATGCCGGGTGCGCCGTTCAGCGACGCGACGCACAGGCCCGAATCGTCCGCCAGCGCCGGCAGGCCGCTTGCGTCGGCGGCGGCGCGTGCCTTGAGCTCGGCGTTGGCGGCAAAGGTTGTCCCGGTCTCGTCGGGCTCGGGCAGGCCGAGGTCGCCCGCGGCGACGACGTCCATGCCGTAGGGGCCGAGCAGCGCCGCGATCTCGCGGACCTTGCCGGGATTGTGCGTCGCCAGCACCAGCCGCCCCGGCTCCAGCTTCCGGCCGATGATGCGCTCGCTCACCGGCCCACCGCCTTCAGCTGGGCCGCGAAAATCTCGGCGCAGCCGATCCGGGCAAGGCGGAGCATGCGCAGCAACGCCTCCTCGTCGTAGGTCGCGCCCTCGGCGGTCGCCTGCACCTCGACCAGCCCGCCGTCCGACGTCATTACGAAATTACCGTCGGTACCCGCGCCCGAATCCTCGATATAGTCGAGGTCGAGCACCACCGCGCCGCCGTGGACGCCGACGCTGACCGCGGCGACCTGCGTCGGCAGCGGGTCGAGCGTGAGGCTGTTCTTCGTCATGATCCCGTCGATCGCGAGGCGCAGCGCGACCCACGCGCCGCTGATCGACGCGGTGCGCGTCCCGCCGTCGGCCTGGAGGACGTCGCAGTCGAGCGTGATCTGGCGCTCGCCGAGCAGCTTGAGGTCGGTCACTGCGCGCAGCGAGCGCCCGATCAGCCGCTGGATTTCCTGCGTCCGCCCCGACTGCTTGCCCTTCGCCGCCTCGCGCTGACCGCGCGTATGCGTCGCGCGCGGCAGCATGCCGTATTCGGCCGTCACCCAGCCCTCGCCCTTGCCGCGCAGCCACGGCGGCAGGCGCTCTTCGACGCTCGCGGTAACGAGGACGTGAGTGTCGCCGAACTTCACCAGGCACGACCCCTCGGCATGGGCGTTGAAGCCCGGGATCAGCTCGACGCGACGCATCGCGTCGGGGGCGCGGCCGGAGGGGCGCATAACGGGTCCTCGATCAATGCCGTCATCCCCGCGAAAGCGGGGACCCAATGTCGGACATGATAACATTGGGTTCCCGCTTTCGCGGGGATGACGGCACGTGTCAAACGCCCTAGATGACCGCCCATGCAGTCGCCGCCGATCACCGAGCTGACCGACCGCGCACGCGAAGTGTTTCGCCAGATCGTCGAGTCGTACATCGAGACCGGCGCCCCGGTGGGGTCGCGCACCCTGTCGAAGCTGACCATGCTCGGCCTGTCGCCGGCGTCGATCAGGAACGTCATGCAGGACCTCGAGGAGATCGGCCTGCTCGCCGCGCCGCACGCGTCGGCCGGGCGGCTGCCGACCGAACTCGGCCTGCGCCTGTTCGTCGACGGGATGATGCAGACGACCGACCCGACGACGAGCGAGCGCGACCAGATCGCGGCGCAGGTCGCCGGGCCGGCGTCGTTCGAGGACATCCTCGGCCGCACCACCGCCGTGCTGTCGGGGCTCAGCGCGTGCGCCGGGATCGTGCTGGTGCCGCGTCACGAGATGCGTCTCCGCCAGGTCAGCTTCGTGCCGCTGTCGCCGTCGCGCGCGCTGGCGATCCTCGTCGGCCACGACGGGACGGTCGAGAACCGCGTCGTCGACCTGCCGCCCGGCGTCCCCCCGACTGCGCTGATCGAGGCGGCGAATTATATCAACGCGCGTCTCCACGGCCTGACGCTGGCGGAGGCGGCGATCCGCCTGCGCGACGAGATCGACGCCGACCGCGCACAACTCGACGCGTTGACCCGGACTTTGGTCGAGCACGGCCTCGCCAGCTGGTCGTCCGACGGGGCGGCGCGGCCGGTCCTGATCGTCCGCGGCAGCGCGCATCTGGTGGCGGGTGACGCCGCCGACCTCGACCGCGTCCGACTCCTCCTCGACGACCTCGAGGGCAAGGAGGAGCTCGTCCGTCTGCTCGACTCGGCATCGGGCGGGGATGCGTGCAAGATTTTCATCGGGGCCGAGAACAAGTTGTTTTCGCTGTCGGGGTCGAGCGTTATCGCCGCGCCGTACCGCTCCGGCACCGGCCGGGTAATCGGCGTCGTCGGCGTGATCGGGCCGACCCGCTTGAATTACGCCCGCGTCGTGCCGATGGTTGACTACACCGCCAAAACATTGAGCAGGCTGATCGCATGACCGACGAAAACGACATCCTTCCCGACGACGCGATGCATGGTGCGAGCGAGGCCGAGACGCCTGCGCCAAGCCTCGCCGACGACCTCGCCGCGCGCGACGCCGAGATCGCGAGCCTCAAGGACCGCCTCCTCCGCGCCGCCGCCGAAACCGAGAACGTCCGCCGCCGCCTCGAGCGCGAGAAGACCGACGCGAGCACGTACGCAATGACCGGCTTCGCCCGCGACCTGCTTGGCGTCGCCGACAATCTCGCCCGCGCCGTCGCCGCATTGCCGGACGACGCGCCCGGCTTCGACGCGGTCAAGACCGGGATCGCCGCGACCGAGCGCGAGCTGATGGCGGTCCTGACCCGCCACGGCATAACCCGCGTCGCGACCGACGGGGCGAAGCTCGACCCCAACCGCCACCAGGCGATGCTCGAGGTCGACTCGGAGCACCACGAGCCCGGTGCGATCGTCGCCGAGCTCCAGCCCGGCTATACGATCAAGGACCGGCTGCTGCGCCCGGCGCTGGTCAGCGTCGCCAAGGCGCGCGTGGCCGCCGACGAGCCGGCGTGATCATCCTCGTCGCCCGTGCCGAGGTCGATCCC
This sequence comes from Fimbriimonas sp., assembly GCA_965249475.1. Classification (GTDB taxonomy): domain Bacteria; phylum Armatimonadota; class Fimbriimonadia; order Fimbriimonadales; family Fimbriimonadaceae; genus Fimbriimonas. The sequence goes on from CBDFMD010000001.1 coordinate 3,715, forward strand.
GCCAGCCTGCCGCGGCTGCGGCCGCTGCTCGGCGAAACAATGCGGCTGACGTGGGAGGAGACCGGCTGCCTCAGCTACTCGATCGCGGTCGAGAGCGAGGCTGCGGGGGTCATCACTATCGTCGAGCGGTGGGCGAGCGAGGCGGCGCTGCTCGACTATCTCGCGACGCCGGCCATGCTCGACTTTCACCACACGTTGCAAGCGGTGCTGGTTTCGCTCGACGCGCAAATCTACGACATCGCCGGCGAGCGGCCATTGCCGATGCCGCCGGCACGCCGGCCGGCACTGATGCTGGTCGCCGGCGGCACGGCGTAAGGGCGACGCGGCCGGGCCGCGCCGCCCGGTCGCAGCTACTCGGCGTCGATATTGACCGCGGTCTCGGCGAGCATCGTCGCATATTCGTCGCCGCCGTAGATTTCCTTTGTCGCCGCCTTGAGCTTGGTCGCCGCATCGTCCTCACCCAGCGCGGTCGCGTACGCCGCCGCCGTGCCGAAACCGGCGATGCCGTAGTGCGTCATCCGCTGGTATTGCGCGATGATCTGGGCGTCGAGCACCGGCCCGGCTTCGGGCGCATCGCTGTCGAGCGTATGCTTGGTCGCTTCGGCGACGAGTCCTTCCATGCCCTTGCAATGCTCCTTCTTCACTTTCTCGCCGGCGTCGTCGATCAACTCCTTGAGGACGTCGGTGTGCTTGGTGATGCCGGCGAGCGACTTGTCGAGCATCGTCCGCAGCGCCGGATTAGTCGCTTTCTTCGCCATCTTGGTGACGACGCGCGTCATCTGGTCGTTCGCCGACCACAGATCCTTCAGTTCGTCGATATACAGGTCATTCAGATCTTCGGGGGCGTCGGCCATGGTCAGCTCCTCAAGGTTGCCGCTGCGGAGCGCGCGAACGCCCCGGCTGTTCCGTCCCAATTTTGCGCCGCGCGGCCGCGTGTCGCCGGCTCAGTGCGCGCGGTCGGCCCCGGCAGCGCGGACCACGGCATCGACCTTGATGGTCGTGCCGTCGGCGAAGCGGAAGGTAAGCGGCAGCGTCGCGCCCGGTTTTACGCTCGCCGGCAGGTCGAACAGCATCAGGTGCGCTCCCCCGGGTGCAAAGCCACCCGTCTGCCCGGCCAAAATCTTGACCGACGGCAACTTGTCCATCCGCATGACCCCGCCCGCCATGCTCATGCCGTGAAGCTCGATCCGCGCGAGCGGCGAAGCGACCGCGCTCAGCTCGACCGCGCGCGGCCCGGCGCTGAGCGTGAAGTAGCCCGCCGCCGGGTGCCCCGGCACCGCGGCGAGGCGGACCCATGCGTTCGTTACCCACGGCCCCGTCGCGGCGGCGGCGGGCGCAGTCCCGGTGACCATCGCCACGACGAGCAGCACAACCGCGCCGGCGCACGCCAGCCAACCCATCACCTGCTTCACACACCCGCTCCTCGCGCCCGCCAAGGGTCGTACGCGACCGTACGGCCAACGTCGATGCGGCGCGGTGTTGCGGGCGGGTACGACAGCGCGCTTGCAGCGACTTTGTGGCTCACTATATCCGCGCCACGCCGTCGGTCGGCGTCGCTTCGTGGAGGGCGTCGGCCGGCTGTTCAACCATGAACTCGCTTTTAGAAGGACTGACATGGCCAAAGTCATCGGGATCGACCTCGGCACCACCAACAGCTGCGTCGCCGTGATGGACGGCAGCGCGCCGAAGGTCATCGAAAACGCCGAGGGCGCGCGGACAACCCCGTCGCAGGTCGCCTTTACCAAGGACAAGGAACGCCTCGTCGGCCAGCCGGCCAAGCGCCAGGCGGTGACCAACCCCGAGAACACGATCTTCGCGGTCAAGCGCCTCATCGGGCGCAGCTTCGCCGACCCGCTGACCCAGAAGGACGCGGGGCTCGTCCCCTACAAGATCGTCAAGGGCGGCAACGGCGACGCGTGGGTCAAGGCCGGCAGCGAGGATTATTCGCCGTCGCAGATCAGCGCGTTCATTCTCCAGAAGATGAAGGAGACCGCCGAGGCGTATCTCGGCGAGAAGGTCACCCAGGCGGTCATCACGGTGCCGGCGTACTTCAACGACGCGCAGCGCCAGGCGACCAAGGACGCCGGCGCGATCGCCGGCCTCGAGGTCCTGCGCATCATCAACGAGCCGACGGCGGCGGCGCTCGCTTACGGTCTCGACAAGCAGGGCGCGAAGACGATCGCGGTCTACGACCTCGGTGGCGGCACCTTCGACGTGTCGGTGCTCGAGCTCGGCGACGGCGTGTTTGAGGTCAAGTCGACCAGCGGCGACACCTTCCTCGGCGGTGAAGACTTCGATGCCAAGGTCGTCACCTTCCTCGCCGACGATTTCCGGAAGGTCGAGGGCATCGACCTGACCAAGGACAAGCTCGCGCTCCAGCGACTCAAGGAAGCCGCCGAGAAGGCGAAGATCGAGCTGTCCTCGTCGGCGTCGACCGAGGTCAACCTGCCGTTCATTACCGCCGACGCGACCGGGCCGAAGCACCTCGTCAAGACCGTCACCCGCGCCGACCTCGAGCGGCTGGTCATCGACCTGATCGAGCGCACGCGTAAGCCCTGCCTCGACGCGATCAGCGAAGCCGGCGCGAAGACCAGCGAGATCGACGAGGTCATCCTCGTCGGCGGCATGACCCGCATGCCGCGTGTCCGCGAGTTCGTGAAGACGCTGTTCGGCAAGGAGCCCAACACCAGCGTCAACCCCGACGAGGTCGTCGCCATGGGTGCCGCGATCCAGGCGGGCGTGCTGCAGGGCGATGTCAAGGACGTGCTGCTGCTCGACGTGACGCCGCTCAGCCTCGGCATTGAGACGCTCGGCGGGGTGTTCACCCGGATGATCGACCGCAACACCACGATCCCGACCAAGAAGAGCCAGACCTATTCGACCGCCGACGACAACCAGAGCGCGGTGACGATCCGCGTGTTCCAGGGCGAGCGCGAGATGGCGGCCGACAACAAGCTGCTCGGCCAGTTCGACCTCGTCGGCATTCCGCCGGCGCCGCGCGGTCTGCCGCAGATCGAGGTGACGTTCGACATCGACGCCAATGGCTTGGTCAGCGTCAATGCCAAGGACAAGGGCACCGGCAAGGAGCAGCAGATCCGCATCCAGCCGTCGGGCGGCCTGTCGAAGGACGACATCGAAGGCATGGTCAAGGATGCCGAGCGTTTCGCCGAGGAGGACAAGAAGCGCCGCGCCGTCGCCGAAGCGCGCAATCAGGCCGACAGCCTCGTCCATTCGACCGAGCGCCAGCTGGTCGAGCACGGCGACAAGGTCGAAGCCAGCGTCAAGGGCGAGATCGAGAGCGCGATCGCCGACCTCAAGGCTGTCCTCGACGGTGGCGATGCCGACGCGCTGACCGCCAAGACGACCGCGCTGCAGATGGTCGCGATGAAGCTCGGCGAGGCGATCTACAAGGCCGAGGCCGAAGCCCCCGCCGCCGACGCCGGTGCGCCGAAGAAGGACGACGTCGTCGACGCCGAATTCTCGGAAGTCGACGAGAAATAGGCGATGTGTCTTCCCTCCCTGCAACGGGAGGGAAGTTCACGAGGCCAGAGATGACGGGGTCAGCCGCTGTGTCCACGCCTGCAAGCGGAGTGCCATCGGTGATCGGCGGCGGCGCTCGATTCGGTCATAATTCGCGGGGGTTCGGACGGATGTATGCGATCATTTTCGACTTGGATACGACCGCGCTGCAGCAGTCGTATCCGACGCCGTCCTATACGAACGCTTATGGCGAGATCCGCAATTTTCTGACCTCCCGCGGCTTCGAGTGGGTACAGGGCAGCGGCTATTTTGGCGATGAAACCGTCGATGCCGTGAAGTGCGTCCTGACCGTGCAGCGGCTGAGCCGTAAATTTCCCTGGTTCCGCGCGTCGGTCCGCGACATCCGGATGCTCCGGATCGAAGAGAATAATGACCTGCTGCCAACCATCATGGACGCGGACGACGAGTGATGGCATCGGCTGACATCGATTATTACGAGCTCCTCGAATGCGAGCGGACCGCCGACGACGGGACGCTCAAGTCGGCGTACCGGCGGCTGGCGGTGCGCTGGCATCCCGACAAGAACCCCGGCGATCACGCCGCCGAGCAGCGCTTCAAGGCGATCAGCGAAGCCTACGACGTCCTGAAGGACCCGCAGAAGCGCGCCGCCTACGACCGCTACGGCAAGGCCGGGCTCGGCCAGGGCGGCGGCGCGGGCGCGCAGGGGTTCGGCGGGTTCGGCGACATCTTCGAGGACATCTTCGGCCAGTTCACCGGGCGCGGGCGGCAGCCGTCGGGGCGCGGGCAAGACCTGCGCTACGACCTCGAGATGACCTTCGAGGAGGCGTTTGCCGGCAAGACCGCCAACCTGACGATGGAGGTCGCGGCGACGTGCGTGACCTGCGACGGCCGCGGTGCCAAACCGGGAACGTCGGCGCGCCAGTGCACGACGTGCCGCGGCCAGGGCAAGGTCGCCGCGCGCCAGGGCATGTTCATGGTCGAACGCGCGTGCCCGACGTGCCACGGCGCGGGCCAGATCATCCCCGACCCGTGCGACACGTGCCACGGGGCCGGCCGGGTCGAGCGCGAGAAGAGCCTCGAGGTCAAGGTCCCGGCCGGCGTCGACGACGGCACCCGCATCCGCGTCGCCGGCGAGGGCGAGGCGGGCCAGCGCGGGGCGGGACCGGGTGACCTCTACATCTTCGTCGCGCTCAGGCCGCACGCGATCTTCAAGCGCGAGGGGACGACGCTGTTCGCGCAGGTGCCGGTGTCGATCACAACCGCCGCGCTCGGTGGCGAGATCGAGGTGCCTGGGCTCGACAAGGAAGCCGCGGTGATCAAGGTCCCCGCCGGCACCCAGTCGGGCAAGCAGCTTCGCGTCCGCGGCCGCGGCATGCCGGCGCTGGCGAATAACGGCCGCAGCAACGGCTGCGGCGACCTCGTCGTCCAGATCGACGTCGAGACGCCGGTCAAGCTGTCGAAGCGCCAGCGCGAGCTACTCGAGGAGTTCCAGGCGCTTGAGGCGGGCGAGGGCAACTTCCCGGCCCAATCGGGTTTCTTCGCCAAGATCAAGGACCTGTGGAGCGAACTGACCGAATAGGGGTGCGCCGCGCCGGCTCCGTCCGACCCTGGTATCGCCACAGTCCGACGTCGCCGCGCTTGCGTATTGTCGTTTAGTTCCCCTCGCTGCCATACCCACGAAACCGGGACCCACGATCACCCCTGCCGTGACCGTGGGTCTCCGCTTTCCAGGGATGCCGGCGGGACGGTGGTAGTTTCGCTCGCGCGTCAGCAGTTGCGCTCGACCGTATCGCCGATCGCTGCGCCGACCCCTGCGCCGGCGACCGTCGCGATGCCGCGTTCGTGGTAGCCGCCGACGCCGTTGCCGATCAGCCCGCCGGCGATCGCGCCGAGCACCGCGCCCGCACCGCTGCTCGGGCAGCGGTATCGCTGGCGGTAATAACCGCCGCCGCGATGGACCGGATAGCTGTCGTAGGCGTAGGCCGGATAGCCGCCCGGGCCGTAATAGCCATAGCTCGGCTCGACGTAGACCGGAGCCGGCGCATAATAGACCGGCGGCGCGTAATAGGAATAGGCGGGGTAGTACGGCCGGCTGTAGCCGAAATTGAAGCTCACCGACGGGCCACCGTAATAGCCGCGGTAGCCGCCGCCATAGCCGCCGTAGCCGCGATACCCGCGGTAACCGCCCCCGCCGCGCCCGTCATAGTCGCGATGATAGCCACCATAGCCACCATAGCCTCGATACCCGCCGGGCCAGTCGGCCAGCGCCGGCGTCGCGACGGTGGCGGCAAGCAGGGCGCCAAGTATAATCCGCTTCATGGTCGATCCTCACACCAATTGACCACGGCCGCCGGCGTTGTGTTCACAGCGCCTTCACACCGTGGCGCACATCTTGGCCACGTCGCCGTGAACCATGTCTGAACTGGCCCGCGGCGGAACAATCGAGGTCGTTCACGGCTTATGCGTAACGACTTTCTTTCGCGAAGGACCAGAGCATGCGTACCGTCATCCTCCTCGCCGTCGCCGCTGCGACGATCTCGTCGACCGCGGCCGAGGCGCGCCGCCACTATTACAACGGCCAGCGCAGTCATTCGGAATGCCGCCGCGACAAGCGTAATGCCGGTCATCAGGGGATCGCCGTCGGCGCGGTCGCAGGCGGTGTCGGCACGGCACTGCTCGGCGGCGGGGTCGGCACCTCGCTCCTCGGGGCGGCCGCGGGCGGCACCGCGGGCAACTTCATCGGCCGCGGCACCGAGCATTGCGCCGACGCGCGCCACGCGCACTGATCGAGCGGGGACGGTGGCTGGCCTGTGGCCGGCACCGTCCCGGCACCCTACCGGCGCGCGAGCCTGGTCGCCGCGGCATCTTCCTCGAAGAGTTGCGCCAGTTGGTCGATAATCGTGCCGCCGAGTTGCTCTGCATCCATGATCGTCACCGCTCGCGCATAATAGCGCGTGACGTCGTGACCGATGCCCACGGCGATCAGCTCGACCGGCGACCGTGTCTCGATCCAGCCGATGACCTGCCGCAGGTGGCGTTCGAGATAATTGCCGGTGTTGACCGACAGCGTCGAATCGTCGACCGGCGCCCCGTCGGAGATGACCATCAGGATGCGCCGGTCCTCGGTACGCGTGAGCATGCGGTTGTGCGCCCACAGCAGCGCCTCGCCGTCGATATTCTCCTTGAGTAGTCCCTCGCGCATCATCAGCCCGAGGTTCTTGCGTGCCCGCCGCCACGGCGCATCGGCCGGCTTATAGACGATGTGCCGCAAATCGTTGAGCCGACCTGGTTTCTGTGGCCGCCCTGCCGCCAGCCAGCGCTCGCGCGACTGCCCGCCCTTCCACGCGCGCGTCGTGAAGCCGAGAATTTCGGTCTTGACCGCGCACCGCTCGAGTGTTCGCGCAAGGATGTCGGCGCAGATTCGCCGCGATCGAGATCGGCCGCCCGCGCATCGACCCCGAATTGTCGATCAGTAGCGTTACCACCGTATCGCGAAACTTCGTGTCGCGCTCGACCTTGTAGCTGAGGGCGTGACCTGGTGCGGTCACGATCCGCACCAGCCGCGCGGCGTCCAGCTGTCCCTCTTCCTGGTCGAAATCCCAACTGCGGTTCTGCTGCGCCATCAGTCGCCGCTGGAGCCGGTTGGCAAGCTTGGTGACCGCGCCTTGCAAATGAAGCAATTGCTGGTCGAGATAGCCGCGCAGCCGCGTCAGTTCCTCGGCGTCGCACAGGTCCTCGGCCGCGACCGTTTCGTCGAACGCGGTGGTGTACGGGCGATAGTCGAAGCCCGGCGGCAGCTCGCCGAGCGGCCCGTTCGGCCGCCACGGCGTCGTCCCCTCGCGCCCCTCCTCGCCCATCTCGGCTTCGGACACCATCTCGGTGTCCATCTCGACTTCGCGCGTCTCGGTCGTGTCGGCCGGGTCGGACGTCTCCTCGCCGCGCGTTTCGACCGACGCTTCCTGCCCGGCGGTGTCGTCCTCGTCGTCGTCGCCGGCGTCGCCGGGGGGGTCGTCGTCGCTATCGTCCTCGCTCTGGTCGTCGCTCGGCTCTGGCGCGGCGTCGGGATCGTCGCCGAGGCCCAAGTCGTTCAACACGCGCCTCATCACCAGCCCGAACGCCGCCTGGTCGCCGACACTCGCGGCCAAGTCGTCGAGGTGTCCGCCGGCCTTGGCCTCGATCTCGCTACGGACCAGCGCGATCCCGGCCTCGGCGAGGTGCGGCGGGGCCTGGCCGGTGAGCCGCTCGCGGACGACGAGCCCGAGCGCCGTCGCCAGCGGCACCTCGTCGGGGGTGCGCGCACGGACGATCGGGTCGGTCTTGATCCGCGCCTCGGTCATGCGCGTCAGGTTGAGCGCGACGCCGGCCATGTCGGCCCCGCCGATCGCCTCGATCCGCGCCTGCTCGACCGCCTGGACGATGTCGCGGGCGACGCCTGACTCGGGCAGGTCGAGGGCAAAGGCGCGGGCGTCGTGATGGCGTTTCCTGAGCGCGAAGCTATCGGCCCAGCCGCGCGATTCAGCGACCTGGTCCGCTGCGAGCGCGCGCCCCGGCTGCGGCACTTTGGCTTGGTCGCCGTAGCACGACGGCTTGTCGGCGGTGTAGGCGAGGTCGAGGTCGGGCTCGTGGCCGAGCGCACGCAGCGTCGCGGCCAGCGCGACGCGGAAATCCTCGAGCGGATTGTCGGGCTGCGCCATCAGTCGACGCGGCGCGGACAGGGCGGGGCAAAGCGGAAGGTCATCACCGCAGCCTAGCCGGTCGACACCGGGCGCGAACAGGGGAAAGCGCGCATCATTTGACTTGACCCGGCCCGCCGCCGATCATGCGGCATCCGACCGCAGCGAAGGGCAGGACATGGCGCACAAGTTCGAGATCTACAAGGACAAGGCTGGCGAGTTCCGCGTCCGCTTCAAGTACAACAGCGAGACGATGTTCTCGACCGAAGGCTATGCGTCGAAGGCGTCGGCGGTCAACGCGATCGAATCGATCAAGAAGAACGGTCCCGGTGCCCCGACCGACGATACCAGCACCTGAGGCCGCTCACCCGTCGATCGCGCGCGCGAGGTCGATGTCGCGCGCGGTGATGCCGCCGGCGTCGTGGGTCGTCAGGCGGACCTCGACCCGGTTGTAGACGTTCGACCATTCGGGGTGGTGGTCGGCCTTCTCGGCGAGCAGCGCGACGCGCGTTATGAAGGCGAACGCGTGGGGGAAGTCGGCGAACTTGTAGCCACGGACGAGGCCGTCGCCGACACGGTTCCAGCCGGGCAGATCGCTCAGTGCGAGCGCGATTTCGGCGTCGACCAGTCTGGCGATCACGGGCGGGCTCCTTGGCGCAGGCGCGCGGCTCGCTTATGCCAACGCGCATGAACCCCGGTCAAACCCTGCCCCCGACCCTCGCCGACATCGACGCGCTCGCGCAGGCCACGGTCGAGCGGCTGCCGGCGCAGTTCCGCCGCTTCCTCGGCCCCGTCCTGCTCCGCGTCGAGGATTTTCCCGACGCCGAGGTCATGGCCGCGATGGAACTCGAGACCGAATTCGACATCCTCGGCCTGTACTGGGGCCGTCACGTCGGGCTGAAGGGCGACGTGCCGACCGGCGCGCTGCCCGACATCATCTTCCTCTACCGCCGCCCGCTGCTCGAGGAATGGTGCGAGACGGGGGAGAGCCTCGAGGCGCTGGTGACCCACGTGCTGGTCCACGAGGTCGGGCACCATTTCGGGCTGAGCGACGCCGACATGGAGCGGATCGAGGCGGCGGCAGGCGAGTAGCGCGCGAGCGTGACCCTCTCCCGCTTGCGGGAGAGGGCGAGAGACGCGCCGTCAGGCGCGGCCCGGGGTAAGGGTGTCTGTTCGAGCGATAAGACTATACCTTCCGAGGGTCTAGCTGATGCGATAGGTTAGCTGTGAAACGGCCGCACGAGATCGAACTTTGCGGTGCCGGGCGCGACCTTAGGGCGGCAACGGGTGGTGGGCTAAGCGACCAAGAGTATTACGACGCGGCCTGCAATGCTGCGCTGGCGCAGGAACGCGCCACCGCGCTCAGCCGCGACTACGAAGGCAACTAAAAACTCTGTCGGGAGACTGCTGACGGTATTTCCCCACCGGCGGTCGTGGTCCCCGCCCGAGACCAGCTAAGGCAGATGCGTCGCGGCAAAGCCGCGCCGTCGGACGGGTTCGGGCGTGAGGGTCGCCCGACCCGCCGGCCGCGCTTGCCCGAGTCCGCGCCTAAGCCGAAATTCGCGAAGGGCGAATTTGCGGCTTAGGTGCCGGCCGGCTACGCGCCCGCCAGCGCCGCCAGCAACAGCAGGGCGACGATGTTCGTGATCTTGATCATTCGGGTTGACCGCCGGACCCGCAGTGTCCTTGTACGGATCGCCGACGGTGTCGCCGGTGACCGCCGCCTGGTGCGCGGGGCTGCCCTTGCCGCCGTAGGCGCCCTGCTCGATGACCTTCTTGGCATTGTCCCACGCGCCGCCGCCGCTCGTCATCGAGATCGCGACGAACAGGCCCGAGACGATGACGCCCATCAGCAGCGCACCCAGGGCAGCGAAGCCGTTGCCCTGCGTCGACACCGCGGTCACCGCGAAATAGACGACGACCGGGGCGAGCACGGGGAGCAGCGACGGCACGATCATTTCACGGATCGCGCCGGCGGTGACGAGCCCGACGGTGCGCGCATAATCGGGCCGGACGCTGCGGTCGGCAATGCCGGGGTTCTCGCGGAACTGCGCTCGGATGTCCTGCGCGACCGCCGACGCGGTGCGACCGACCGCGGTCATCGCCATGCCGCCGAACAGATAGGGCAGTAGCGCGCCAAGGAGCAGGCCGACGACGACATAGGGGTTCGACAACGTAAAATCGACGACAGTGGTCGCGAAGAACTGGCGCAGGTCCTCGGTATAGGTCGCGAACAGGACGAGCGCCGCCAGCCCCGCAGAGCCGATCGCATAGCCCTTCGTCACCGCCTTGGTCGTGTTGCCGACCGCGTCGAGCGCGTCAGTCCGCTCGCGCACCTCGGGGTCGAGCCCGGCCATCTCGGCGATGCCGCCGGCGTTGTCGGTGACCGGACCATAAGCGTCGAGCGCGACGACCATCCCGGCGAGCGCGAGCATCGCCGTCGCGGCGAAGGCGATGCCGATCAGGCCGGCGAGCTGGAAGCTGGTGACGATGCCCGCGACGATGACGAGCGTCGGCAGCGCGGTCGACTCCATGCTGACCGCGAGGCCCTGGATGACGTTGGTGCCGTGGCCGCTGTCGCTCGCCTTGGCGATCGACTGGACCGGGCGGTAGTTGGTGCCGGTATAATATTCGGTGATCCACACGATCAGCCCGGTCACCGCGAGCCCGACAAGCATGCACTCGAACAGCGCCAGCCCGGTGAAGTTGGTCGGCGCGGCCACCGCCTGCGCGGCCGCGGCGAGCGCGGGCTTGACCGCGATCACGGCGTGCATGTCGGGGAACACCGCGTTCGTCGCGAACCACAGCGCGGGGATCGACAGCAACGCGGTGACGATGAAGCCCTTGTACAGCGCCCCCATGATCGACGCGGTCTTGCCTAGCCGGACAAAGAAGGTGCCGATGACCGAGGTGACGATGCACACGCCGCCGGCGAGCAGCGGCAGCGTCATCAGCCGGGCCGCATCCGCCCCGCCGACGAGCAGCGCGACGAGGACCATCGTCGCGCCGAGCGTGACGACGTACGTCTCGAACAGGTCCGCGGCCATGCCGGCGCAGTCGCCGACATTGTCACCGACGTTGTCGGCGATGACGCCGGGGTTGCGGTCGTCGTCCTCGTCGAAGCCGAGCTCGTTCTTGCCGACCATGTCGGCCCCAACGTCGGCGGCCTTGGTGAAGATGCCGCCACCGAAGCCGGGCGAAGATCGAGATCAGCGACGCGCCGAAGCTCAAGGCGACGAGCGCGTTGATCACCGGGCGCGAGGTCGCGTCGAGACCGCCGAAGTTAACGAGCGCGTAGAAATAGCCGGCGATCGCGAGCAGGGCGAGGCCCGCGACGAGCATGCCGGTCACCGCGCCCGAGCGGAACGCCATCGTCAGCCCCGCCTGGAGCGACTGGCGCGCGGCCTCGGCGGTGCGGACGTTGGCGCGGACCGAGATGTTCATGCCGATGAACCCGGTCGCGCCCGACAGCACCGCGCCGATGACGAAGCCGATGGCCGGCACCAGCCCGAGGAACACCGCGACGAGGATCGCGACGATCACGCCGACGACGCCGATCGCCATGTACTGGCGCTGAAGGGTACGCCCCGGCCCCCTCCTGGATCGCCTTTGCAATTTCCTGCATGCGGACGTTGCCCGGCGACGCGCGCAGGACCTGTTGCGAGGTGACGACCCCGTAAGCGACCGCGGCAAGGCCGCACAGGATCGCGACGACAACGAAGTCCATGAAATTCCCCCGAGGGAGCACGCCCGACCGTGCCGACGGCGCGCCAGATGGTTAGTTGGCGGCGCTTTTGGCAAAACCCGGTGGCGAAGGCAAGCGCGGCCTAGACGAGCGCGGCGAGCAGCCCGAGCAGTGGCCGGTCGGCCGGCGGCATGTCGAGCGCGAACAGCGCGTTGGGGCGATGCCACGCGATGGCCTGGCCGTCACGACCGCGCGCAGCGCCGCGCCACTTGCGGCACGCGAACAGCAGCAGGACGAGGTGGAATTCGGGATAGGCGTGGCTGGCGAAGCCGGCCGGGGCGAGGCAGCTCGCGCTCGTGTCGACACCCAGCTCCTCACCGAGTTCGCGGACGAGCGCGCTCTCGGGCGTCTCGCCGGGCTCGATCTTGCCGCCGGGGAATTCCCACTGACCGGCAAGATGCTTGCCCGCCGGACGCTGTGCCACGAGCACACGCCCGTCGGGGTCGATCAGCGCCGCAGCGACGACGGTCAGGAGCGGGAGGCCGAGCGACAGCGGCGGCGCGGGGCAGTCGTCCACCCTAGCCTGCGCGGCCCATCGCGAGGAATTTCGCCCGCCGTCCGCTCCGCAACGCCGCCGGCGCCTGCGCGTCGAGTGCGGTCAGCTCGGCGGCGATCGCGGTGCCGAGGCGCGCGATCGCGGTCGCGGGATCGCGGTGCGCCCCGCCGCGCGGCTCGTAGACGATGCGGTCGACGACGCCGAGCTTTTTGAGGTCGCTCGCGGTCACCTTCATCGCCTCGGCGGCTTCGGGCGGCGCGGTTCGGCCCGGCCGCGGCGGGGGTGCCGTCGGGCGCGCGATTGTCGCCGCGCCACAGGATCGACGCGCAGCCTTCGGGCGAGATCACCGCGTAGATCGCGTGCTCGAACATGACGATGCGGTTCGCCGTCGCCAGCGCGACCGCGCCCCCCGACCCGCCCTCGCCGACGATCGCGGCGACGACCGGAACGTCAAGGTCGAGGCACGCCGCGGTCGCCCGCGCGATCGCCTCGGCCTGTCCCCGCTCCTCGGCGTCGATCCCGGGGAACGCGCCCGGCGTATCGACCAGCGTCACCACCGGCAGACGGAAGCGCTGCGCCAGCAGCATCAGCCGCACCGCTTTGCGGTAGCCTTCGGGCCGGCCCATGCCGAAGTTGTGCCTGACGCGGCTCGTGGTGTCGGAGCCCTTCTCATGGCCGATGACCATTACCGAGCGGCCCTTGAGCCGGCCGATCCCGCCGACGATCGCCGCGTCCTCGCCAAACGCGCGGTCGCCGGCGAGGGGCACGAAGTCGTCGATCAGCGCGGCGACATAGTCCTTGAAGTGCGGGGCGCTCGGCATGGCGGGCGACGATCGTCTTCTGCCAAGGCGTCAGCCGCGAATAAATGTCGGCGAGCTGGCGCTCGGCGCGCTCGGCCAGCCGGTCCGCCTCGGCGGTCGCCTCGGGCGTGCCGGCGGCGCGCAGATCGGCGACACGGGCGTCGAGCTCGGCAACAGGCTTTTCGAATTCGAGGAAGGCGACCATCGCGCGACGGGTTAGCCGGGACGAAGCCAATGCGCAAACGCGCGGGTTCAGGGCGTCGCGCTACCGTTGGCGACGGGGGTCGCGTCGATGCCGATCAGCCGCGCGTACGCCCGTTCGGCGGGGCCGTAGGCGTCGCCCGCCACCGCTTCCAGTCGCGCGCGGTCGGCCACGACGATCGTCGCCCGCCGGCCGACGACCGCGCCGCGCGCCTCGAGCGACGCGATCGCGACGGTGACCCCGGCGCGGCGCACGCCGAGCATCAGCGACAGCGATTCGTGGGTCATCGGAATTTCCGGACCGTCGATGCGCTCGAGCGACATCAGCAGCCACCGCGCGAGCCGCACCTCGATCGTCTGCGTCGCATAGGCGAGCGCCGAGCCGGCGATCTGCAGCGTAAAGCTTTGCGCATAAGCGAGCAGCAGTTTGCGCAGCGACGCGCTCGTCGCCATCGCCGTTTGCACCGCGCCAACCGGTATCCGCAGCACCTCGCCGGGGATCTGGGCGAAGATGTGCATCAGGCTCCAGTTGACGCCGAGCAGCGTCGACACCGCAAACATGCCCTCGCGTCCGACGATGCCGATCTCGGCCTGATCGCCGCCGGCCGTCGTGGCGACGACCGAGACGATGCCCGACAGCGGGAACCAGCTGAACGGCAGCTCGTCGTCGGGCGAGGCGAATTCGTGGCCGCGCGCCATGTCGACCTTGATCAGATACGGGGCGAGCAGCGCGAAATCCGCGTCGGACATCGCCCGAAGGAGCAGGTTACGCCCGCGATCAAGGTCGGTCATCCAATTCCGTCGAACCCCGTGTCGGGTCGACGGCCACCCGTCGCTAATGCCCCGCGCAATCGTTACGTTCCTGAAACAGCCGGCCGCTATTTCATCGCGATAACACCGGAGATTATCGTTGTCGGTGCGGAACCGGACTGAGACGGTCCCGTCATCGCGAGCATAGACTCGATCGGCAAATAGCCCAACCGATTATGTCGGAGGTGAACCATGGCGATCCACGAAACCATGTCGCAATACTATGCTCGCCGCGCGGAGATGGAGCGCGCGGCGGCCGCCGTCGCCGGCTACGACAAGGTGCGCGACATCCACCTCGTCCTCGCGGGCCATTACGCCGAGAAGGCGCGCGCCCCAATTGAGCCGCGTAGCGACAGCGCCGCCTGAACCGCCGCTAGCGCCCGGCGAGCACTGCGACGACCGCGGGCAGCAACGTCCGATCGCCAACCGCGATGACGCGCCCGTCGCTTCCGCGGCGCAGTGGGTCTCCCGTCCAGTCGGTCATCGCCCCGCCCGCGCCTACCACCACCGGGACCAGCGCCGCCCAGTCGTGGAGCTTCAATCCGCTTTCGACGACGACGTCGAGATGGCCGCTCGCGAGCAGGCCGTAGTTATGGCAGTCGCCGCCGTACAGCGTGTCGCCGACACCCGCGCGCAGCCGCTCGAACGCGGCGAGATCGCCGGTGGGTAGCGCCTGTGGGCTGGTCGTCGCGAGGTGCGCCGCACTCAGCGATGCGCAGCGGCGGGTGTGCGCGGGCCTCCCGCCGAAGGTCGTCGGCCGCCCTGCCGCACCGATCCAGCGGTCGCCGGCGATGCACTGGTCGATCAGGCCGAGCACTGGCACGCCGTCGTCGAGCAGCGCGATCAGCGTGCCGAACGTCGCCCGCCCGGCGATGAACGCGCGCGTCCCGTCGATCGGGTCGATCACCCACGTCCGCGCGGCGTCGGGGTTCTCGTCGCCGAACTCCTCGCCAACGATGCCGTCGCCAGGGCGGTCGACGCGCAGGATCGCGCGGATCGTCGCCTCGGCGTCGCGGTCGGCGCGCGTCACCGGCGACGCGTCGGCCTTCGCCACGATCGCGACGCCGGCGCGAAACCACGGCCGGATCACCGCGCCCGCAGCGTCGGCGAGGCGGTCGAGCAGGGCGAGGTCGTCGGTCATAGACCCAAGTCCGCGAGAATCATCGCGCGGTGTTCGTCGAGCGCCGGCGACTTGGCGCGGACCGTGGGGTCGTCGAAGCCGCTGAGCTTGACCGGGTTGCCCGCCGCGATCAGCGGCGAGCCGTCGGGAAAGGCGATGTCGATCACCATGTTGCGCGCGCGTACCTGGGGATAGTTGAGCGCCTCCGCGACATTGTGGAGCGGCCCGCACGGCACCCCGATCGCATCGATGACGTCGAGCCAGTGCGCAACGCTATTCGTCGCCAGCCGCGCTTCGAGCAGTGCGGCGAGGTCGTCGGGGTACAGGCTCCGCGTCGCGTTGTCGGCGAAGCGGGGGTCGGCGGCGATCTCGGGCGCGCCAAGCGCGGTGCACAAAGCGGCGAACAGCCGGTTGTTGCCGGCCGCAAGCACGATCGCCCCATCGGCGCAGGCGTCCCCCGTCGGCGTCACCCGCAGGTCGAGGAACCGCTGGTCCACCCCCGCCTCCGCGAAGAGCGACGGAACCCCGTTCCGCCCGTTGAACGCGTCGAGCCACACCTTGTTGAACCGCGCGTTGATCGAGCCGTACTTCGCGTTGTCGAATGTCTCCGTCGGCGTCGCCGGGACCACCGGATCGTTCGCCGGGACGTACGAGACGTCCGCGTTCGCCCCCGCGTACGAGTTCGCTGGCCCGCTCGGGAGCTGTTGCGCCGGGGTGAGCGTCGAGCCCGTCAGGGGCCCGATCTCCCCGATCCCGAAGCCCGCCGTCACCGTCCCCCGCTCCGCGTCCACCACGAACGGCGTGAAGAGCCGCCGGTACGCGGGGTTCGTGTTCGAGAGCCACGCCGAGATCCCGTCCGCCGAGGCGAGCGCCTCCGAGAAGAGGAACCGGCGCCCCGCCCGCTTCGCCTCCAGGTACTGCGTCGAGTCGAAGAGAAGAAGCCCGTTCGCCGGGTCCGCGTCCGATTGCGCCGTTCCCGCGTCCACCGCGAAGATCCCGTTGCGCCGCTTGTTCGCCCCGTCGGTGAACTCCTTCCCGACCGAGTAGAGCTTGTTCCCTGTCGTCGTGAGATTCCAGTTCTGCGGGTACACCCGCACGACCCCGTTGCTCCACGCCCCGAACTTCGTCCCGAACGTCTCCGGCCCCACGCTCAGACCCCCGTCCGCCTCCGAACCGAGCTGGAGCGCCGTCTGCCCCGAGGCCGGGTCGTTCGCGATCCGGTCCGGCCGGAACTGAAGGAGCGGCAGGAGCTTCGGGTTCCCGCTCGCGTCCACCCGCACGAGCCGCGCCGACTGGTTGTACTCCGCGCTCACGAGGTCGTACCGCGAGATCTCCGTCTGCACCGTCGCCCGCCGAAGCCACTTCCCGATCCGGATCGCCTTTCCGTCCGTCGCGTCGATCGTCCCGTCCGCGAGCACCGTCGGCAGGAAGAACCCCGGATCGTCGTACTTCGGCGTCTTCCCGCTCGCGTCGTTCGGGTCGAGGTCGAAGAAGTCCGTGTTCACGACGACCTGGTCCGCCCCCCCGATCCTGCGCGTGACCACCGGCTCCACCTCCGCCCGGTAGAGCACGTAGAGGTTGTCCCGCCCCCCGCCCCTCGCCATGAGAAGCCCGTCGTAGGGGTTGTTGTACGGCCGGAACGGGTCGCGAAGCCCCACGAAGTACCGCACGAGCCGCGTCCCCGCCGCGAGCGGGAACGTCACCTGCCCCTTCGGTGCCGCGAGCGTCGGGTCCTCCTTCCCCGTCGTCGGGTTAATGAAGGCCCCGCCCGGACCCCGCCCCGGCTCCCCTTCCGCCGGAGGGATGAGATCGAGCTTCGAGTACTGGAGCGGAAGCTGGACCGTCGTCCCCGCCTTTGCCGGCGTGATCTTCGCCCCCGTCTCGTCCTCCGCGAGCTGGGGCACCGGGATCCGCACGAACACCGTCCCTCCGACCCCGCTCGGATCGCGCACCGCCGCCGCGTTCCCGATCTCCCGCGAGATCTTCTCCGAGAGCGAGCGCGCCTTCTCCTGCGCGTCCGCGTACCCTTGCGCCGCCCGCGTGAGGTTGAACCCCTGGAACATCGGCAGGAGGATGATCGTGAGCAGGATCGCCGTGATCGCGATGACCACGAGAAGCTCGACGAGCGTGAACGCCCGCCGCGCGCGGAGGATGAGATGGGTCTTCAAGGCTGGGGGTCTCCCTCGGTCAGGAACGTCTCCTTCGTATCCACCCGCCAAAGCTGGAGATACCGCTGGAAGGCGCGGTTGAGATTCGTCGCGGGGTCCGCGCCGAGCGCGAACTTCGTGTCGTTGTGGAACGCCCGCACCACTACCGAGGCCCCCTTCACCGACGCCACCGGCAACGCCGAGTCGAGCGAGACCGCGTCCCCCGCCGCGTCCTGGATGTCGAGGAACGGAAGCGGCGTCGTGATCGAGTCCGATCCCCCGCCGTACCGCAGGACGAAGTCGCCCCCCTCGTAGATCCGTGGGACGCCGCCCCCGTCCACGTAGTTGATCCGCCCGATCGAGACCTTGCGCCCCGCGTCGCTCGGCGGGAAGTAGATCCGCGTTGCCCGACCGAGAAGCGTCGCGTCCGTGCCCCCGACGTAGTACGTCCCCGCCACCGGCACCGGAGTCCCCGCCGTCGGGAAGAGCCGCGTGTACCGCGCCGGAGCCCGGAGCACCTGCACCGCCCACTCCTCCTTGCCCATGTAGAGCGCCCGCACCGCCCGGTTCGCCAGCGGCACCTCCACCGAGGTCCCGTCCGGAAGGTAGAGCCACCCCGTCAGCGCCGGGTTTGCCCCCGTCTGATAAGGCAGGAACCGCACCCGCCCCGTGGACTTGTTCACGTCGATGAGCTTGCGCCCGCTGTACCGCTCGTAGTAGATCCCCCCCGTCTCCAGATCCTGCAGGATAAAGAAGTTCGACGCCGGGTCGCTCGTCACCGTCGGGTCGTACCCGCCGTTCTTCGCGAGGAGCACCTCGATCCCGCTCGAGGACGTCCCGTCCGCGTTCGTGTCCGAACCCCCCTTCATCGGCGCGACCGCGAGCCGCACGCTCGACGGCGAGCTCGCCGTCGAATCCCGCCCGTCGTACTTCTCGCTCGGGATGCGGAACTCCTCGCGCAGGATGCGCCAGTCGTACACGTCGTAGTTCAGCCGCGCCGCGAACGGCCGCCGCGCCTCGCCCGGCCGCTGCTCGTACCGCGCGTACCCCTCGGGGTTGAAGAGGAGCACCCCCAGCGGCGCGTTCACGATCTTGTACTCGTAGGGATCGATCCCCGTCGCCCCGCCCCGCACCGAGAACGGCGTCGCCGCCGGCAGAAGCCGGTAGTTCCGCGCCACGCGGAGCGAATCCGCCTCGACCCCCACGAGCGTCGCCCCCGTCGGCACGATCCCCGGGATCGAGTTCACGTATCCCGGGTCGAACCGGAACGTCGCGTACCCCAGGGCGTTCTGAGCTACCCCGATCGAACCCGGAAGCTCGATCTCCCGCCGCACCACGACGCCCCCCTCGTTCACGTACACCGCGAGCGCCAGATGGTACAGCGCCGCGTTCGAGCCCGCGATCTGCGGCGCCGGAAGCGTGATCTGCGGCGAAGGGGTCGCCGCGTCCGTAAGGATGTACTCGTACTCCCGGGGCGCGTCCGTCGGACTCGCCGGGACGCCCCCGATCCGCCGCGCCATGTCCCGCCCGTACACCGCGAGCGTCGTCGGGTTCGCCGGGTCCACCTGGATCGGCCCGAACTCCACCGTCACGAGCCCCCCGAAGTCCCCCTGGTTGTTGAACGGCGAGAGGAAGCGCGGCGCCCCGATCGGGTGCGTCTCCCCGACGATCCGCCGGATCGTGTTCGCCCCCGAAAGCCGGTCCCAACGCCCGAGCGAGGCCCCGCCGCCATCGAGCGCGTTCCCCGAGGCGTCGATCCCCCCCGGCGCCGTCGGCGCGTAGTCGTTCGGCCCCTTCCCGTCGTCCGTCACCATCACGAGCTGCCCCGCGACGTTCTCCACCCGCGACGGCAGGATCGCCTCCGGCAACAGATCCGGCCGCGCCTTCAGGCGCTCCGACTCCGCCCGCGCCACCGTCGTCGCGAGCGAGCGCGCCCGCGTCTGGGCAAGGATGCGGAAACCGCCGGGAAAGATCTGCACCACCGCGAGGATCCCGATGAGGAACACCACGATGACCACGAGCACCTCGACGAGCGAGGTCCCGCGGCGACGACGGAGAGAGAGGGCCATAACGTTCGTTCTCCCCCGATCAGGGCATCGCGCGCCACGCGCGCCGGGCGGTGATCGCCGGGTCGAACGGCCGCGCCGATCCCCCGAGGAAAAGAACGATCTCCTTCTTCCCCGCCACCGGGTTCCGGTTCGAGTCGTAGTCGCGGAACGTCGAGTTCCACGTCACCACCGTGCTCTCCGGCGGGTCGTTGTAGCCGAGCTGGCGCGGATCGTCGAGCCCGCTCCCGTCGTTCACCCCGTACTGCGTCCAGAACGGCGCGTAGTGCAGCTCGTACACGTCCCCGTTCTTCGGCGTCTTCACGAGCCCCACGTCGTACCCGCTCACCGCGTAGAACCGCCCCACCGTCGTCTCCGCCGGGTCCGTGCTCGATCCCACCGACGGGGTGTTGCGCCGGTCGTTCGTAAAGTAGTTGATCGTCCCCCCCGCGTAGTTCGAGGAGTACGCCTGCCGCGCCCCCGCGATGTCGTCCGCGGCGTCGATCTTTCCGTCCCCGTTCGTGTCCACGATCGGCGCCGTCCCCAGGGCCCGGTCGTCCGCCTGGGGCCAGACCGCCGGGACCATGAGCGTGCTCGGCGTCCGCACGAGCGCGGGCCGCAGGATCGAGAGCGAGTTCACCCGCTTCGGGTAGAGCGGCCCGAAGTACTGCTCCGCCGGGACCACCGTCGCCCCGTTCGCGTACTCGTACGGCGTGATGTAGCCGAGAAGCGCGGGCGGCACCCCGCCCTGGTCCGTCCGGTACTGGAGAAGCGCCGTCCGGATCTGGTTCATGTTCGAGATGTCGCTCGACCGGTACCCCGAGAGCTTCACCTGCGCGAAGACCGGGAAGATGATCGCCGCGAGGATACCGATGATGGCGATCACCACCAGCAGCTCGATCAGTGTAAACGCCCTTTTCGCCATGTTGCCCGCCGATCCCGGCCCTTCGTCTGACGGCGCGCCCGCGGGTGGTGTTCCCCGCTTCCCGCTCCCGCCCCGACGCCGCCCGAAGATCCCCCGCATTATACGCGCCCTCCCGGTGCGGAACCGGCGGCGACCTCTCACCCCGCCGACGAGAACTGCGCGAGGTACCGCCCGATCGCCCCGAGGATCGGACCCGAGAACAGCATCCCCGCGAGCGCCCCGATCGCGAGATACGGTCCGAACGGGATCGTCGTCGCGCTCGGCGTCCAATCGTCCTCCCCGATCGTCTCCGGCTCCGGCTGGAACCCCAGCCTCGGATAGAGCCCCTTCCAAAAGAGCGCGATCACGTCGAGGCAGAGGAGGTAGCTCACTCCCAGCACCACGAGATCCCGCACCGACTCTGGCGCGTAGGGCTCCCCGTCCTCTTCCTCGCTCTCCGCCGGAATCGGCTTCCGCCGCGCGAGGGCCAGCATCGCCACCGAGATCGCGAGCGCCGCCACCACCGCGATCATGAGGTCCGCCACCACCAGGCGCACCCCCAGCAAGGCCCCCACCCCCCGCATCATCTTGATGTCCCCGTGCCCCATCGCGTCCTTCCCGAACGCGAGCCGCCCGAGAAGCGCGATCCCGAAAAGGATTCCCCACCCCGCGAGCGCCCCCCACAGCGCGAAGCGCAGATCGCCCGCGATCGCCCAGTACCCGAGCCCCACCAGGAGCAGGAAGGCGTTGATCTCGTCCGGGATGATGTAGAGCTCCCAGTCGATCCAGATGATCGCCACGAGCGCCGCCGCCGCCAGCGCGTACGCGCACCCCAGTGCCCACGGCCCCGCCGCCGGACTCTGAACGAAGAAGACTTGCCAGAGCCACGCCCAAAGCCCGCCGTTCACGAGCTCGACCCAGAAGTACCGCGCCGGCACCCCCGCCCCGCAGTACACGCACCGCCCCCGCGACGACGCCCACGAGAGGAGCGGCACGAGCGCCTTCGCCCCCAGCTGGTGCCGGCACGAGGGGCAGAACGAGTGCGCCGGGTTCGCGAGCGAGATCCCCCGCGGCAGGCGGTAGATCACCACGTTGAGGAACGACCCGATCACCGCGCCGAGCCAAAAGCCCACGATCGGGGTCCATTCGGGAAACATAGGGACTACTGTGGCATCGGCGTCCCGCCGATGCGTCCCGAGCCCGTCTCGGGCTCGGAAGGGGCCCACGATCGCCCTGGCGGGGCGAGGGCGTCCCCGCCCTCGCCCGGCCCGGACCTACCCGCCGTTCTCGTCGCCGCCGCCCGAGCTCAGCGAGGAGATGACCTTCACGAGCGGAAGGAACATCGAGACCACGATGAAGCCGACGATGAAGCCGAGCCCCACGATCATGATCGGCTCGAGCGCCGCCGTGAGCGACGCGAGCGCCGCCTCGACCTCGTCCTCGTAAAAGTCCGCGATCTTCTGGAGCATGAAGTCGAGCGAGCCCGACTCCTCCCCGACCCCGATCATGTGGACGACCATCGGCGGAAAGAGCTTGCTCTCCTCCAGAGGGTCCCCGATCCGGTCCCCTTCCCGGATGCGCGCCCGCGCCTCGAGGATCGCGTCGCTCATGATCGTGTTCCCGACCACGCCCGCCACCGTCTCCATCGCCTGAAGGATCGGGACGCCCGAGGTGAGGAGCGTGCCCATCGTCCGCGCGAACCGCGCCATGCAGATCTTGTGGTGAAGCTTGCCGAAGACCGGAAGCTTCAGCTTCACCCGGTCCGCCACCCGCCGCCCGAACCGCGTCGAGACGAAGAGACGGTACGCCGTCACGATCACGAAGATCCCGAGGACGAGGATCCACCCCTGGTGCACCATGATGTTCGACAGGTCGATGAGGAACTGCGTCGGCGCGGGCATGTCGTCCTTCTTCAGACCGAGGTCCACGAGGATCGCCGCCCACTGCGGAATGAACCAGTAGACGAGAAAGCCCGTGATCCCGAGCGACATCACGAGGACGAGCACCGGGTACGTGAGCGCCGACTTCACCTTCCGACGAAGCTCGACGTCCTTCTCGAGAAAGTGCGAGAGCCGCTGGAGCGACTCCTCGAGCACGCCGCCGATCTCCCCCGCCTTGATGAGGCCGATGAAGAGCGACGAGAACGTCCGCGGATGCCGCTGCATCGCCCGCGAGAGCGACTCGCCCCCCTCGACGCGGGTGCCGAGGTCGGTGATGACCTTCTTGAGCTTCTTGTCCTGCGTCTGATGCCCGAGCACGTCGAGGCACCGGACGAGCGACACCCCCGCGTCCACCATCGTCGAGAACTGCCGGCACCACACCGAGAGGTGCGCGAGCTTGACCTTGCCGTACTGCTTGGTCTTGGGGCTCTTGCTCTTGAGCGTCGTGATCTCGGTGAGGACGAGACCCTGCTCCTCGAACCTTTTACGAAGAAGCTCCTCGCTCTCGGCGTCGGCGGTCCCCTTTTGGAAGCCGCCGCTCGCATCGCGGAAGGTGTAGCTGAAGACTGGCATGTCGTTGTGTGTAGTGTGACGCCGCGGGTCGGGGAAAAAGTTCTCCGGACCCGCGAAATGTTTCTAGCGGCGAACCTCGCGGTTCGACGGGACCGAACCCGCCCCGCCCTGCGCCGCCCCCGTGGCGAGCATCTTGCGAAGCTCCTCCGGGTTCTGGCAACGCTCCATGATCTGCTCGAGCGAGACCCACCCCTTCAGGTAGATGTCCCGCAGGTACTGGTCCATCGTGATCATCCCCATCCCGCCGCTCGTCTGGATCATCGAGGTGATCTGGTGCGTCTTCGCCTCGCGGATGAGGTTGCGGATCGCCGGGCTCGCGATCATGATCTCGTTCGCCGGCACCCGCCCCTTCCCTTGCGCCCGGGGCAACAGCTGCTGCGAGATGATCGCCACGAGGTTGTTCGAGAGCTGCGTCCGGATCTGCTCCTGCTGGCCGGGGGGGAACACGTCGATCATCCGGTCCACCGACTCCGCCGCGTTGTTCGTGTGGAGCGTCGCGAAGACGAGGTGACCCGTCTCCGCCGCCGTGATCGCGAGCTGGATCGTCTCCACGTCGCGCATCTCGCCGACGAGAAGGATGTCCGGGTCCTCGCGGAGGCTCGCCCGGAGCGCGTTCCCGAACGCCTTCGTGTCCCCCCCCAGCTCGCGCTGGTTGATGATCGAGAGCTTGTGCTCGTGCAGGTACTCGACCGGGTCCTCGATCGTGATGATGTGGTGCGCGTAGTTGACGTTGATGTGGTTGATCATCGCCGCGAGCGACGTGCTCTTCCCCGAACCCGTCGGCCCCGTCACGAGGATGAGCCCGCGCGGCTTCTCCACGAGCGACTTGAGGATCTGAGGGAGCGAGAGCTCCTCGATCGTCGGGATCTTGCTCGCGATGAGGCGGAACGCCGCCGCCACCGCCCCCCGCTCGCGGTACATGTTCACCCGGAACCGCGCCCGCTGCTTCGGCCCCCCCGGCACCCGCTGCTCGAACGGCACCGGGAGCGCGTACGAGAAGTCGAGCTCGAGCGTGTTCTCGAACTTCGTGATGTTCTCGTCCGAGATGATCTCGTAGAGCATCCGCTGGATGATCGGCGGCTCGAAGTTCTCGTAGTTCAGCCGCTTGAGCTTCCCGTCGTGCCGGAGCACCGGCGGCGCGTCCTGCGAGATGTGCAGGTCCGACGCGCTGTAGTCCACCACGATCCCCAGCAGCTCGTCGATGTGCAGGTCGTCGGGCTTCATCTTCGCCCCCAGGGGCTTCTCGTCCCCCGGAACGTTGCTCACGTAGATCGGCTTCGGCGGCTCCCCCGGGTTCTGGTAGGCCGGGTTCATCCCCGGCTGAAGCCCGGGATTCATCCCGGGGTTCATCGCGGGCGGCATCCCCGGCTGGACGCCCGGTTGCCCCCCTTGCGGGGGCATCCCCGGGCGCGGGGGCATCCCCGAAGGCGGAGGGCCGCCGGGAGATCCCGGCTGGCCGGTGTTCTGAAGGGATCCGGGTTGCATGGTGGTTATTCTACGGCAGAGGGGCTCGTTTTAGAACCCGGCGGTGAAGACGACGCGCATGATCTCCTGGGGATCGGTCACGCCCTGGAGGACCTTCACGAGCCCGTCCTCCCGAAGCTCCTTCATACCGCCCGCCTTCGCCGCGTCCTTCACGTCGTTCAGCGGCGCGCGCCGCACGACCATCTCCGCGATCTCCGCATTCATGACCATGAGCTCGTGGATCCCCAGACGGCCCCGGTACCCCGTCATCCGGTTCGCCTCCGCCGGAACCCCGCGGTACAGCGTCACCTGCTGGTCCGGATCGTCGAACTCCATCCCGAACCGCTTGAGGTCGATCGCCGGCACCTCGTACGCCTCCTTGTTCTCCCCGTCGAGCTTGCGCGCCAGACGCTGGGCGCAGATCCCGATGACCGTCGCCGTGATGAGGTACGGCTCCACCCCCATGTCGATAAGACGCAAGGTCGCCGAGGGCGCGTCGTTCGTGTGGAGCGTCGAGAGCACGAGGTGCCCCGTGAGCGCCGACTCGATCGCGATCTCCGCCGTCTCCAGGTCGCGCATCTCCCCCACCATGATGATGTCCGGGTCCTGACGCAGATAGGCGCGGAGCGCCGTCGCGAACGTGAGACCCGCCTTCCGGTTCATCTGCACCTGAGAGATCCCCGCGAGCTGGTACTCGATCGGGTCCTCCGCCGTAATGATGTTCACCCCCACCGTGTTGAGCTTGTTGAGGACCGAGTACAGCGTCGTCGTCTTCCCCGAACCCGTCGGACCCGTGAGAAGGAACATCCCGTTTGGCTGGCTCACGAGCTCCTCGATCACGAGCTGGTTCTGCTCCGTGAACCCGATCTTGTCGAGCCCCAGCATGACGCTCGTCTTGTCGAGGATCCGCATGACGATCTTCTCCCCGAACGGCGTCGGGATGCTCGACACGCGCAGGTCGATCTCCTTGTTGTTGTGACGCACCTCGATGCGCCCGTCCTGCGGGATCCGCCGCTCGGCGATGTTCATCTCCGCCATGATCTTGAAGCGCGAGATGAGCGGCGCCATGAGGTTGCGCGGCACCGTCATCGCCTCCGTGAGAACGCCGTCAATCCGAAGCCGCACCCGCACCGAGCGCACCCCCGGCTCCACGTGGATGTCCGACGCCCGGTCCGAGATCGCCACCTGGATGATCGAGTTCGCCAATCGGATGATCGGCGCCTGGTCCGCGAGCTTCTCATCCTCGTCGTTCCCCCGGTCGTCCTTGTCGTCCGCCGCCGTCCGGCTCGCCCCCGCCTGCGCCATCGCGAGCGCGAGGTCGTTGCGCGACGCCGTCGGCGCCACCGAGGCCGCCGCCGGGTTCGTCCCCTGCGACGCCGACGCCCCCGCGTCCACCTGACCGCCCCCGAAGTTCTTCTTCAAGGCGTCCTCGATCGCCCCGTTCACCGCGAGCACCGGCACCACCCGGCACCCCGAGGCCGAGCGCACCGCGTCGATCGCCTGCACGTTCTGCACGCTCGCCATCGCCACGTACAGCGTCTGCCCGTCCTTCTTCACCGGCAACACGTTGTGCGCCTTGAGGATCCGCTCCGGCACGACGTTGAGGGCGCTCGGGTCGATCGTGATCCGGTCCACGTCCGCAAAGCCGATCCCCATCTCCGCCGCCCGGCCCTGGAGCACCTCGCGCTCCCCCGCGAAGCCCAGCTGGACGATCGCCTTGTCGAGCGTCGCCCCCGTCTGTTTGGCGACCTTCGTCGCCTCTTCGGCCTGGGCCGGGGTCAGGAGTTGCTTCTCCAGCAGGTGCTGGATCATCGGCTTGCGCATCGCCATAGGTTCGCTCGCCCCCGCCCGCGCCAATCAGCCGCCGCCGGGGAAAGGCCATTTTAGCCCCAAAGCCCCCTGCCCGCGCGAGCCCTCCCCCCTTTTCCGCAAAAGACCGTCGAAACGCCCCTAGGGAGGCCCTACCGGGAGCCGCCCGGGGAGCCGCCCGGGGAGCCGACGCGGGTCCAACGCCGCACGTACCCCGCCACCGCCTCCCCCAGCGCCGACGCCGTCCCCGCGACCGCCCCCGGACGCCGGTACGCGATCCCGAACTCCAGCTGCACCGCGTCGAAAGCCTCCGGCGTCGCCCACGACCGACCGCTCTCCCCTTCCGACCGCGCCCCGTAGTGCCGCACGATCCAACCCCCATCGAGCGACGGGTTCTCCTTCGCCCCTTCCGCCCCGCAAGCCGGGAACATGCGCCACCCCCGCGCCTCTAAGGCCCCGAGAAGCCCCTCCCGCCCCAGAACCTCCGCCGGATGCGCCACCGTCCGACCGTTCGCCGTCCCCCGGAACACCGTCCCCGCCTCCGAACCCTGCCCGTGCAGGTCGAGCAACAGCCCCGATCCCCACCGCCGCAGGATCTCCCCCCGCGCCGAGGCGAGCCCCGCGTGGTACGCCCGGTACGCCGCCCGCGCCCCCCCGCCGTCGGGTCCGAACGGCTCCACCCCGATCGCCTCCGGACGGTTCGCGTCGAACTGTCTGCGCGTGACGTTCGACACCACGAGGAACGGACGACCCCCCAGCCGACGACCGATCTCCTCGGCCGCCGCCCGCGCGAGCGCGTCCGTCCCCAAATCCCGCGCCGCCGAGAACCCCGCCTCGGGCCATCCTCGCCCCCGTCCGATCCGGAACCCCCGGCAGACGCCCCCGCCCCCCGTGCGGGGCCGAGATCAGCACCGGCACCTCCCCCCGCTCCACCGTCACCGGAACGAACGAGGGCGGCGCCGGAACCATCGCGCCGAGCCTACTTCACGCCTTGGTCGAACCGCACCCGGTCCACGTTGTGAAGCCCCGGATACCCCGTCCCGCTCGCCGGCTGGGGGTTCACCAGCGTCCTCTCCCACGCCATGTACTTCGCGTGGCCGTCCATAAAGCCGAAGTTCCCCCCCTGGTTGTTCCAGGGCTTCGTCTCGATGTGGAGCACGAACTCGTCCCCGTAGATCGCCGGATCGTCCCACTGCGCGGGCGTCGGCGTCCCCGTCACCGTCGCCTCGCTCGGCCACGGATGGTAGTCGATGTCCCCCGCGTCGTGCTTGCGCAGCGAAAGCGTGATCTGGCCCGCCGGCGACGAGAAGCTCGTGAGCGACGCTCCGTGCGCGAAAAGACCGTCGATGACGTAGTCCGACTGCGGCAGGTACGTCGTCCCGTCCGGCTGAGGGAGCGGCTGGCGCTTGTACGCCGGGGTGAAGAACACGTCCCGGCTCTTCACGTAGGGGTACAAACCCTCGTACCACAGGTAGTTCACGTCCTCGTCCTGGTGCAGCGTCACGTCGTCGTTGTCCCCCGCGTAGAGGTAGATCGCCGTCCCCAGCTGCTTCACGTTCGAGAGGTCCGCGGTCTTCTTCGCCGCCGCCTTCGCCTGCGCGAACACCGGGAAGAGGATCGCCGCAAGGATCGCGATGATCGCGATGACCACCAACAGTTCGATAAGAGTGAACGCGCGCTTCATGGCTAGCCTGGGAGACTATACCCCCCTACCGTAGCTTTGGTTCCCGAAGCGTTGCCCGTGAGGGCGAGGCTATCGGATTCCAAGCTCCGCGCTAAACTCCCCCCATGCTCGCGCCCCCCCTCCTCCCGCCCCCGTCCCCCGTCCGAGGCGCCCAGGCCTTCGTGGACTCTATCGGCCTCGCCACCCACTGGAACTACCTCGACACCCCCTACGGACGCCCCGACGACGCCCTCCCCCTCCTCAAAGCCCTCGGCGTCCGCCACGTCCGCGACGGCCTCCACCCGATCACCCCCCGCCTCGGCAGAATGGGGATCCGCCTCTGCGCCCTCCTCGATGTCGGTCTCGAGACGATCCCCGCCTTCCTCGCCCGCGTGAAGGCCGCGAACGCCGAGGTCCCCGGCACCATCGACGCGGTCGAAGGCCCGAACGAGCCCGACCTCTTCTGGAAGGGCAAAACGCCCTACAACGGTCAGGGCTTCCCCGCCGGAGCCGTCGCCGCCCAGCGCGAGCTCTACCGCCTCGTGAGGGCCGACCCCGCCCTGGGAGACGTGAAGGTCATCGGCCCCTCCCTCGGCGCCACCTACGACCCCGGCGGAGGCCACCCCAACCCCTTCCGCCCGAACGAGCTCGAAAGCGCCGCCGATTGGGGAAACTTCCACCCCTACGGCGGCGGCAACCCCTTCTCGGCGAGCTACCCCTACGCCGGCCTGAAGGACTACTACCGCCACGGCAACGCCCCCTCCGGCAACCTCGCCGAGTTCCCCTTCAACTTCACGACCTACGCCCCGCCCTACGGCAAAAAGCCCATGGCGGCCACCGAGTGCGGCTACTCCACGAACACCCCCGGCCCCGGTTCGACGGGCGGAGTCACCGAGCGCACCCACGCCAAATACATCCCCCGCGTCTTCGCCGAGGGTTTCCGCCTCGGCATCGTCCGGAGCTACGCCTACGAGTTCCTCGACGAGTTCCCGAAGGACGACGACCGCGAGGCCCGCTTCGGCCTCCTCCGCCGCGACCTCTCCCCCAAACCCGCCTACACCGCCCTCAGGAGCCTCATCGCCCTCGTCGGAGACCCCGCCGCTCCGGCATCCTTCGTCCCGAAGTCCCGCCCCGTCCCCGTCTCCGTCGGCGACGTCCCCGGCTACGACCGTAAGGACTTCCTCCACTCCCTCCAGCTCGTGCGGCGCGACGGCACCGTCCTCCTCCTCCTCTGGCACGACGTCTCCGCCGAGGACGCGACGACCACCCCCCACCGCGAGCTGATCCACCCCGACCTCCCCGTCACCCTGGACCTGAGCCCCGGCACCCAGCGCGCCACCGTCTACCGCTACGCGCCCGACTGGACCCTCAAGCCCACCCCCACGAAGACCCGAGCCGGCACCCTGAACCTCCCCGTGAACGACACCATCGTCGTCGTAGGCTTCAAGCCGGGCGTCTAGCTCCGGAACGGCCTTGACCCGCCCCCATCCTCACTCGCAGAAGGATGCGCCGGAGAGCTTCGTCGCCGACACAACCCCGCCGGGGACGTCGAACGTCGTCCCGCTCGCTCCCCGTCGCGAGATCCCCGGCGTGTAGTTCGCCTGGTCGTCGGTGGATATAGAACCCTTCATCTCTTCGCGTCGCCTGCGTAGCGCACGGTCGTCTCCTCGGCCATCGGGTCCGTGGACTCCACCGCGAGGAGCCGCGCCTTGGCCCCCGGGCGCACGACCCGCACCGCGCCCGAGGAACCCTGCCCGTACAGCACCCCCACGGTCGCGCACTCGCCCGCCGGCACCGTCTTGCCGGGGCGCGGGTTGTTGCCGTCCACCATCCCCGCCTCCACCGGGACGGGGGAGGCGTTGCAGAAGCGCACGCCCTGGTTGTACACCCCCTGCGGGTTGCAACCGCCGAGGAGCACCCCGGCGGCGAGCGCGGCGACGACCGAGATCAGAGGGCCCCTTCCTTTCTCCATGCGTACTCCTCGGCCCCGACGCTCCAAGAGGTGAACACCTCGCGCGTCTCGCCGGCGGGCACCGCCCCCGTCCCTCCCCGCGGCCCCGTGTGGGGAAGCTTGACGAGGACGGGCCGCGCGGAGTCGTTCCTGAGGTAGACGTGCGGGTGGCACTCCCTCTGACACCCCGAGGCGAGCGCGAGGAGGCTCGAACCGAACACTTGTGATCCGCTCATCTTGTGATACTCCCTAAGTTAAGCCTACGCTTACTGCGTTTCACCTCGCCCCGCGGTTCCTTTTAGGGCTGGATCGGCCCGGCGCGGCACTCACCGAGAGCCGCACGAACCCCCGCGAGGCCCGGCGCAGGATCTGGACCGGCGCGACGGGATCGAGGACCGGATCGGCCCCGAACGTGCGCACCACGGCCCCCGCCCGAAAGTCGGGGCGCCGCTCCTCCCGCCTCACCCTCGGCGTCCCGTACTGATAGGTGAACTCCCCGACCCGCGCCGCGACGACCGTGCGGTAGACCCCGCCCGTCCGAAGGGCGAAGTCGAGACGCTCCGGCCAGCCCCCGGACGTCCGAAGGCTGAACGTGAGCGTGTACCCCTCGACGTCGGGGTAGACCGTGTGCGGAGAGGCGAGCCCCACGTACCAGATCGCCACCCCGCGCGACGCGCACGCCACCATCCCCGTCGGACGCCGCTCCAGAAAGAGCCGCGCGGTCCTGGGCGGGTCGTCGAGGGACGGCGCGTGGGCGAGCGCGAACGGCTCGAGACGCCGCCCCTCGACCCGGCGCAAGGAGACGGGCCCACGCCCGAACTCCCTCTGGGGAGGAAACGGCATCGCTACCACAGCGAGATGTACCCCTCTCCCGAGGCGTCCGTCGCACCGACGCGGGCGGCGACGTTCACCCGATCGCAACCTCGTGGAGAGGACGGCTCCCCACGATCCCGGCGACCGTCGAGAGAAGGAGCGCCGCAACGAGCGCGACGAGAACCCCGTCGCCCTTCAAACGCGAGAGAGGACGCCGCAAGGGAAGCATCAATACGAAAAGAACCGTGGCGAAGAGCGGAAAACCGAGCAGGACCCCGGAGCCCGCCTTCCCCGGCGAATCCAGGACGACGCCGGAGAGGAACGTCCCCAGGGCGAGGACGAAGCCGAGGTCCCCCACGTGAAAGCTCTTCGCGTCGCGCCGCAGAAGGTACGCGACGAGCGCGAGCCACCAGAACGGCGAGCCCAACGTCACCCGCATCACCACGATACTCAAGACTATCTGAAGAGGCACCGACCTCGGACGATGCCAGCCGCGAAAGGCGACCCAGCGAACGCCGCTTTATCCCATCCAAAGGGATTTTCCTGAAGACGCGTTGTCAAACCCCTCTCCCGCCGACGTAAAGGTGTGAGCCTTCCGCAAACCCCCTCCCGCAGACGCCGTCCCGACGTGACGCTCGCCCCGTCCGACGCCCGAGCGTCACAGGATCGAGGCCCGAAAACCCCGCCCGCAACCCCCTCTGGGTTCGCCGCGCCCCCGCGAGCGTCACGCCGAGCGTCACCCCGAGCGTCACCCTGGCGAGAGACGCGCCGCGTGATGATCCTCGCCGGAGAGGAAGCCGAGGCCGCCCCGCCCCGATGGACCCGGACCTACGCGTACTGCGGCGAGGCGCCGGGGTTCGTCAGGAACCGCGTCATCTGCTCCGAGGCCACCCCGATCTTCCGCTCGAAGTCGTTGATCTTCCCGAACAGACGCTGCACCTTGGCCTCCACGAACCCGAAGTCGATCGACTCGAAGATCCCCGTCGCCCGAAGGTTCCCCCCCCGGTCCGGCACCATCCGCGACGCCGCGATCCCCTTCTCCACCGCCCGCAGGCTCTCCGCCCCCAGCTGCTCCAAGGCGATCTTCACCACGTCCTTCGCGTGCTCCCGAGGCCCGAAGATCCCGTTCTTGTACAGCACCGTCGAGAAGTGGTCGTAGTCCGGGATGATCCCCCCCGCCGGCATCCCGAAGTGCCGCAGAACGTCCACCATCGCCTTCGCCGACTCCTCCGGATAGTAGTAGAGGAACAGGCGCGCCCCCTCCAAGAAGAAGTTGTAGTGCGCCGCCTCGTCCACCGCGATCGTCTGGCACATCTGCGCGAGCACCGGGTCCTTGTCCCCCGCGAACGCCGGGTTCGTGTGGAGCCCCTTCGCCGCGAGCCCGAGGTTGAGGTAGTTCACCTGCGTCGCCCGCTCCTGGAACACCGTGTAGAAGATCATGTGGAGCGGGTCGTCCCACGGGATCCGCCACTCGTTCGAGCGCAGGTCCGCCATGTACTCCTCCGTCCACTCGAGCGAGCGCTTCCCGCCGAAAAGGACCGCGTTGCGCCACATGTCGGCGTGCTTCTCCTCCTCGCTCCCCCACCGCAAGTGGAAGTGCGAACGCCCGTGCGACTTGCGGATGACGTTCATGAGGCTCGTCACGTAGTCCGGCACGTACTGCTCGACGGCGAAGAACCCCTCGAGGATCGTGTGCACGATGTCCGAATGGTCCTTGCGGAACGCCGGCAGGTCGAAGCTCGTGTCCGGGTTCCAGTTCCGCGTCTCCTGGCTTCGCGCGACGTACCACCGGTAGAGCCCGAGAAAGCCCCGCTCGGTCAGGCGCACCTTCTCGTCGCTCGAAAGGAGCGCCACCGGCGTCTTCGGCCGCTGCTCCTCCAGCTCGCGCACGATGGACTCCTCCGGCGCCACGATCGCCTCCCGCGGCATCGCCCGCGAGGCCCCCGCCATCGCCTCCTGCCCCGGCAGGCTCTCCCCCGGCGCCACCTCGAATCCCGGCGTATATCCCGGCGTCGTATCGTCCGCATCCCGGATCGGCTCCATCGCTTACAGTCTACGCCTTGCAAACCCCGAAGGGTCCCGCCCCCTCGTCACCGCCGAAGCCCGATCCGCCCGAGGAACGACGCCAACCGACCCGAACTCCCGCCCTTGCCCTCCGCCCATGCGATCCGCCGTCCCTCCCACCGACCCGTCTCCTCTCCATCCCCATCCCCATCCCCGTCCTCGTCCCACGCGTACCCCGCGAACTCCGCCCGCACCTCCGGCGCCAACCGCGCGAGATCCTCCCGCTCCGCCCGCGCGAGCGTGATCTCCCGCGCGTACCCCGGCTCCTCCGAAAAATGGACGTGCGCCCCCGCCCCCTCCATCGCCGCGACGTCCGCCGCATACCCGGCGAGATGCTCGAGCTCCCGCCGCGTGAGCACCAGCGTCACCAGATCCACCGGAACGTTCTCGGAACCGACGTACATCCTCATGGCACCCGGCGAGTCTAACTCCTATCGGCGCAACGTCTCCCAGAGGATCCAAACCGACACCCCGTTCACCAGGACGAGGGCGAGGGGCCGCCCCCACCGCGCCCACCGCCCCGCCCGCACCTCCGCGTCGTACGACCTCTGCAAACTTCCTGGTCTCCCGAAGACGACCCACAGGAGATCGTGCGTCCGCCGGATCGCCCCCGCCACATACTCGTCGCTCGTCGCGGCGAGCGCGAAGACGTTCAGAGGAACGACCGCGAACCCGAAGGCGAACCACTTCCCCACGACGCCCCCTTTACGCCGGCTCCACCCGGAGCGGCCCCGCGTCCACCGAACCCGACTCGACCCAAACCCCCGCGCCCCCGCCCGAGAACGTCCCGTCCCGCGCCTCCACGACCACCCGCCCGTCCACCGAGAGCGCGAGCCGATCCCCGACCGCCGAGGCGGAAAGCTCGAACCCGCCCGGCCCGTCGAACGCGACCGCCACCGGCGCCGAGGCGAGCGTCTGCCGACCGTACGCCATCCGCTCGATCCGCGCCTCGCCCCCGCCCCGCCCATCCGGCGCGACGACGAACGCGTAGTACCGTCGAAGCCCCTGGAACCGGAGCACGAGCCCCGATCCGCACGGCATCCGCGGCGTGATCCGCATCGTCGCCCGCGCGTCGCCCCACGTCCGGTCCCCCACCGTCGCCACCCCGACCCCCCGGTTCTTCAGGAGCGTCCCCTCGTTCCGGTCGAGCGACGACGCCCACTGCGCCCGCTCGATCGCCGTCCCCCGCCCGAACGCCGCCCGCGGCGTCCCGCCCCAGTCCACCGAGTCCAAGGTCGCCTCCCCCTCGAACCCGAACGCCCAGATCGGCCCCGACGCCTCGGGAACGGTCCACTCCGCGCTCCCATCGAGCACGGGGCCGTACAGAGGCTCCTCGACCCCGCGCGCCCGCGCGAACGGCCTCCCGCCCCCCGAGAGCGACACCCGCACCGTCTGCCCCGGGTACAGCGTCGGCGAGCCCACCATCTCGTACCCCGTCGGGTTCGCGAGAGCCGCCTCGGAGTACCACGTCGGCGTCTCGGCCGACCCGCTCACCCGGAGCCCCGCCTCCACCGGCTCGCAAGCCCCCGCCCACCCCTGGACTGAACCCGGGTACGACCAGTGGAACCGCGCCCCGCCCTTCGGCGCGTACCCCCCGAGCCCCCGCACCTCCCGCGCCGCCCGCACGATCCGGTCCGCCTCCCCCACCGCGTCCGAGATCGCCCGCCCCCCTTCCGCCCCCGGGACGTACAGCCGGTCCGCCACCGGCCCCCGCCAGTCGCCCCCCTCGAAAGCCTCCAGCCCCAGCGCCACCCCGAGCACGCACCCGACGTTCCCCGAGTTGCAGTCCGTGTCCCAACCCAGCGAGTTCACGATCGTCATCGAGCGGTCGAACTCTCCCTCTCCCCACAGAAGGGCGAGGATCACGAGCCCGTGGTTGGCACCATGTGGCACCCGCCCCCGTAGCGCTCGTACCCGTAGAGAGGCTTCAGCCGGTCGTACGCCGCGCCCCAGTCGAGCCCCTCGGCCCGCCATCCCCGAAGCTCCCGGATCATCCGCGCGATCGTCGAACCCTCCGGCACCACACTCGCCCCCATCTCGACGAGCCGCGCCGGGTCCCGCTCAACGAACGCCGCCGCCACCATCGCCGCCACGACCTGCGCCCCGTGGATCGCCTCCCCGTCGTGGCTCACGCTCCCCGCCCGCCGCGCCCACTCCGCCGCCGCCTCCGGGTCCCCCGGGTGGAGCATCCCCCAGGCGTCGATAAAGATCTGCGCCCCGATCTGCTCGGCCACCGTCCTCCCGTTCCGCGCGATCGAACCCGACTCCGGCGCCGAGACCCCCGCGTCGAGGTTGAGGAACGCCGTGTGCTCCGTCGAGACCCCCAGGCCCCCCCACCAGAGGATCGTCCGCCCCTCGATAAGAAGGTTCCGCCACGTCTCCCCGATCTGCGCCGGCGTGAGATCCGCCGGAAACCCGAAATCCTCCATCGCCCGGAAGAACCCGAACGTCCCCGCGATGTCGTCGTCCACCGCCACGAGCGGAAACCCCCGCCGCTCGTGCACGTACCCCCGGATCTCCCCGAGCTCCGCCGCGATCCGCTCCCGGCTCCACCCCTCGAACGGACGCCCGAGGTACACCCCAACGATCTTTCCGAGGACCCCCGCGTAAACCCGCTCGGCGTAGTCGGACGGAAGATCCGAGAGTGCAGCGGCGCCGGCCATCGCCTAGCTTAGCCGCGCCGCGCCGCCTGTCACTGCCCCTGACCGAGCGAGAACCCCGGCTCCCCGTCGAAGAGGCACAGCGTCTCCGTCTTCATCACGTCGAGCCCCTCCCCGACCGCCCGCGAGAGGAGCGCGACGAGCGCCTCGGGCGCGATCTCCGCGTAGGGCGTCCCCACGAACCGGCACCGCCAGTGGTCCGTGCAGAACGTCTCCGGCATCCCCCCCGGCCACACCTTCACCCCCCGGTTCGTGATCATCGTGAGCGGCAGGCCCTCCCCTTCGGCGGGCCTCAGCCGCGCCGCGAGCTCGTCGGCCCCGCCCGTCCAGTTCACGAAGAGGTCCATCCCGACGAGCTCCTTCCTCGCCGGCGTCCGGCGCGGCTGGGGGTCCAGCCGCATCGGCTCCTCCGCCGCGTAGGCGACCGGCGCGAACGTCTCGGGGCTCTCCCCCAGCCGCGCGACGACCGCCCGCGCGAACGCCGCCGTCCCCAGCCGCTCCCGGCTGGTCCCCGCCTCGTACACGTCCCCCGTGTGCTCGCCCCGCTCGATCGTGCGGAGCCACGCGTTGTGCACCCGCCCCGCGACCTCCCCCTGACCCACGTGCGCGAGCATCATCGCCGACGCGAGGAGAAGCCCCGAGGGGTTCGCCACGTCCTTCCCCGCGATATCCGGCGCCGAACCGTGGATCGCCTCGAACATCGCGAGGTGCCCCCCGACGTTCGCCGACGGCGCGAGCCCCACCGACCCCGCGACCTCCGCCGCCACGTCCGAGAGGATGTCCCCGTAGAGGTTCGGCGTCACCACGACGTCGAAGGTCTCCGGCCGCACCGCCACCCGCGCCATCCCGATGTCGATGATGAAGTGCTCCTTCTGAACCTCCGGGTACTCCGCCCCGATCTCGTCGAAGACGCGGTGGAAAAGCCCGTCCGTGAGCTTCATGATGTTGTCCTTCGTCATGCACGTGACCTTGCGCCGCCCGTGCGTGCGCGCGTACTCGAACGCGTACCGCACGATCCGCTCGCACCCCGGGCGCGAGACGAGCTTGAGGCACTGCACCACCTCGTCGGACTGACGGTGCTCGATCCCCGCGTAGAGGTCCTCCTCGTTCTCGCGCACGATGACGAGGTCGAGGTTCGCCCCCCCCTCGCCCAACCGGGCCGACCGCACGAACGGCGCGTACGACCGGCACGGGCGCACGTTCGCGTAGAGCCCCAGCGTCTTCCGGATCGTCACGTTGAGGCTCTTGAACCCGCCCCCCTGCGGAGTCGTGATCGGCGCCTTGAGGAACGTCCGCGTCTCCCGGAGCACGTCCCACGACTCCGGGGCGATCCCCGACGAGTGCCCCGCCGTGTACACCCGCTCCCCGATGTCGATGCGCCGGATCTCCAGCTCCGCGCCCGCCGCCTTCAGGATCTCCAGCGTCGCCGCCATGATCTCCGGCCCGATCCCGTCCCCGTGCGCCACCGCGATCGGGACCGGCCCGCCAGCGGGGGCGGCGTCGGCGGGGGCGAGGGCGGCGGACGAGAGCGTCATACTGGAAGTAGGATACATGAAATAGATTTCTTATGACAACCCCCACTCCCCTCGCCCACGAAGCCGCCCGCTGGACCTTTCTCACGAACCACGCCCACGTCCTCATCTGCCTTGCCGCCGACCCCGACCTTCGCCTGCGCGACGTCGCCGAGCGCGTCGGCATCACCGAGCGCATGGTCGGGCGCATCGTCGGCCAGCTCGAAGAGGCCGGCGTCCTCGTTCGCACCCGCGAGGGCCGCCGCAACCGCTACGCCCTCGACCCCACCGTCCCCCTCCGCCACCCCCTCGAATCCTCCCGCTCCGTCGGCGACCTCCTCGGCCTCGTCGGCCCCGGCCCCGATGCCGCTACGGGCGGAAAGACGAAGCGGGCGTAAAATCCGACGATGCCCCGCTGGTGGATCCTCCAGACGAACGCCGCCCGCCTCGACATAGACGCTTACCTCGCCGACCGGGCGACCTCGCCCTCCGCGACCCTCGTCTGGGGATGCGGCCCCCACGCCGCGCGCATCGAGCCCGGCGACCGCGCCTTCCTCTGGCGCGCCGCCGGAGGCACGAAGGCCGCCCCCGGCGTCGTCGCCCTCGCCACCGTGCTCGAACCCGCCGAGCACCGGGACCACGACGCCCCCGAGCGTTGCCGCGACCCGAAGCTCCTGAACCCCAAACTCCGCGTCCTCCTCCGCCTCGACGAGGCGAGGACCGACGCCCCCATCCCCCGCGCCGCCGTGAAGGCCCACCCCGCCCTCATGCGCCACCCCGTCGTCACCGCAAACCAGGGCTGCGCCTTCGCCCTCGCCGAGGAAGGGGCCGCCGCCCTCGAGGAGCTCTGGCGCGAATGGGCCTGAGACGCTGGACGCGTTGGAGTCGCTGGGCGGCTCCCCTCCCGCTCGCCCTCGCCGCCTGCGCCCCCCCGCCCGACCCCCTCCCCGATCCCCCCGGGGGTGGCCCCGTCGCCCTCCACTTCCGCACCGAACTCCTGGAGCGGGCCGACCCCGTCGCGGAGTTCGTACCCGAGAACGATCCCGCCGTCCGCGCCGTCTGCCGCGAGGCGCTGGAGAACGCCATGGTCCGCTACCCCGTCGAGGACCTCGCCCGCGAACTGAGCGACGTCGTCGTCGTCCGCAAGCTGGGTCACGAAGGCGTGGCCGTAGAGGGACTGGCCTACGTGCGCGATCGCGAGGTCGCGCTCTCCTCATTCCCCGTGACCGCCTACCCCGATCGCGCCTCCGGGGCGGCCTTCCTCGGTCGTGCGTTCCACCACGAGCTCGCCCATCTGCTCATGGCAAGGCACCCGTCCCTCTTCCCCACCGCCGAGTGGCGCGAGGCCAACGCCCCCGACTTCCGCTACGCCCGGAACGGCTGGGACGCCATCGTCCGGGGCGCGACGAGCGACTTCGACCCCGATCTGAACGCGCAGGGTCTCCTCCACCCCTACGCCGCCTCCTGCATCGAGGAGGACGTCGCCTCGATGGCCGAAGAACTTCTCGTCCCCGACGAGGGTGCCCGGGGCCGCGCGCTCCGGCGGGCGCTCGTCCGCTCCCCCCGCCTCCGCCGCAAGGCGGCGCTCCTCCGCGCCTTCTACCTCCGGGTCTTCCCCGTCATGCGCCCCATCGAGCGGTTCTCGGGCGACCCGCGCTGACCACGTCGCTAAGCCCGCGCCGACCCCGACGGCCGGGTTCCGACGGCCGGGTTCTAAACGCCCGCGAACTCCCGCGCCGCCTGGCCCCGCAAGGACGGCAACGCCCGCACCCGCGGCACGATCTCCCAACCGAACCGCTCGACCTCCTCGATGAAGTGCAGAAAGCCCGTGAGCAGGACGTCCACCCCCGCCGCCTCGAACCCCTGGATCCGCTCCGCGATGAGGTCTGGCGTCCCGATGAGACCCGGCTTGAACCCGTCGTTGTACTGCACCAGGTCCTCGAACGACGAGTGGGCCCACATCCCCTCGCCCTCCGGCGAGGCCTGCCCCGCCTCCTTCACCGCCCCCGCGAACCCCTTCACCGCCTCGACGTTCGCCCCCGCGACGATCCGCCGCAACTCCTCCCGCGCCTCGCCCTCGGTCTCCCGCGAGATCACGAACGCGTTCATCGCGAACCGGATCTCGTCCTCGCGCCCGTACGCCCGCGCCCGCTCCTTCACGTCGGCGATCGTCGCCGCGATCGTCTCGACCGAGCCCCCGTTGAGGAAGAGCACGTCGCTCACCCGCGCCGCCATCTCCCGCGCCGCGATCGAGTTCCCCCCCTGGAAGATCGTCGGGTGCGGCTTCGAAAGGGGCTTCGGCTCGCAAGGCACGTCCGTGATCGTGTGGTACTTCCCCCGGAGCGTCGTCCGCTCCTGCGTCCACATCCCCTTGAGCACCCGGATGAACTCCTCCGAGCGCACGTACCGCTCGTCGTGCTCGAGCCACTCCTCCCCGAACCCCGTGTACTCGTCCTTGAACCACCCGCTCACCACGTTCAAGGACACCCGCCCCCCCGAGATCACGTTCGCGCTCGCGATGACGTTCGCGATCACCGCCGGGTTCCAAAGCCCCGGATGCACCGCCGCGATAAGGTTCAGCTTCGTCGTCACCGCCGCGAGCGCCGTCGCCGTCGTCACCGCCTCCAGCTGCTTGTCCGCCCCGTAGCTCGCGAAGAACCGCGCCTGCGCGAGAGCGTAGTCGAACCCCGCCGCCTCCGCCGTCAGCGCGAGCCGCTTGTTGTAGTCGAACGACCAATCGGTCCGTTGCGCCACCGTCGAGGTCACGAGACCCCCCGAAACGTTCGGCACCCAGTAGGCGAAGGAGAGATCCATAACCTCACGAACCTACTCCCCGCCCGACGCCCGTCGAAACCCCGCGCCGCCCTGCGCCGAACGTTCGTAAGTCCGCCGCGCGATCCGCCTCAGAACGGGTAGGAAGAGCCCGTGCTCCCCCCTCTCCCCGCAACCCCCGCTTCCCTCCCACCCCCCAAGCCCCTCCCCGCCCTGACCGTCCGCGGCGCCCGCCTCGTGGACCCCTCCGGACGCCCCGTGACCCTCCGGGGATGCAACCTCGGCAACTGGCTCCTTATCGAGTTCTGGATGCTCGCCCTCTCCGGAAGCCCCGGCACCCCCGCCGACGCCTACTCTCTCACCGAGAGCCTCAAGGCCCGCTTCGGCCCCGCCGAGGCCGACCGCCTCATGGATCTCTACCGCGAGAACTGGATGCGCGAGCGCGACTGGAAGCTCATCCCCACCTTCGGCTTCAACCTCGTCCGCCTCCCCTTCGACTACCGCCTCCTCGAGGACGACGAGCGCCCGAAGGTTCTCCGCAAAGACGCCTGGCAATGGCTCGACCGCGCCGTGGACGAGGCCGAGCGCCACGGCCTCTACGTCGTCCTCGACCTCCACGGCGCCCAGGGCGGCCAGACCCTCAACGACCACACCGGCCGCTCCGGCCAGAACAAGCTCTGGACCTCCGAGGAGGATCAGGACCGCATGGCCTGGCTCTGG
Source organism: Fimbriimonas sp. (assembly GCA_965249475.1). GTDB lineage: Bacteria > Armatimonadota > Fimbriimonadia > Fimbriimonadales > Fimbriimonadaceae > Fimbriimonas. Next base: position 44,097 of record CBDFMD010000001.1, read on the forward strand.
AAGGCGATCGCCCGCCGCTACCGCGACCGCCCCGCCGTCCTCGCCTACGACACCCTCAACGAGCCCTACGGCGGCAAAAAGCCCGAGATCCGGGCCGTCTTCGAACGCGCCTACCGCGCCATCCGGAGCGTGGACCCGAAAAAGCTCGTCTTCGCCCACGGCGCCCCCGACGGCTTCGACTTCCTCGGCGACCCCAAGACCAACGGCTGGACGAACGTCGGCCTCCAGATGCACGATTACCCCGGCCTCTTCGGATCCCCCGCGAGCCTCAGGACCCAGGCCGAGCACCTGCGCTCCCTTCCGGGCGTCGCCGCCAAACTCCGCGCCCTGAACGGCGGCGAGGGCGTCCCCTTCCTCGTCGGCGAGATGAACCCCGTGCTCGAAGCGAACGGCGGCCCCGCCACCACCCGCCGCACCTTCGACGCCCACGAGGGCTACGGCTGGCTCACCACCCTCTGGTCCTACAAGGTCCTCTCCGCCGAGGGAGACCCCCGGCGCGACTTCTGGGGCATGGTCTCCAACGCGAGGCCCCTCCCGAGGATCGCCCTCCTCACCGCCGCGAAGCCCGAGATCGAAGCCTGGTTCGCCGGTCTCGGCACGATGGACCTCTCGGTCTACGAGAGGCTCCGCCGCCTCATGGTCGCGAAGAACCCTGTCCTCCCGCCCCTCCCCGAGCTTCCCCCCGCCCGTCTCACCGCGGGCCAGGACGCCCTCCCCGGCTGGACCGCGACCGACGTCGGCGGCGCCCTCCGCGGCGGCCTCGCCCGGACCGAAGAGGACGCCTTCGACCTCTTCGGCGGCGGCGACGACGTCTGGGGCGAGCGCGACGCCTTCCGCTTCCTCCACCGCCGCGCCGACGGCGACTTCGACCTCTCCGTCGAACTGACCGCCCTCGAGGCCACCGGATCCTACACCAAAGCCGGCCTCATGGTCCGCGCCGGACTCGAACCCGACGCCCCGACCGCCCTCCTCTCCGTCTTCTCGAGCGGCGGCCTCCAGATCGCCCTCCGCGACGCCGCGGGCGCGACGATGGTCGGCGCCGACGGCCCCGGCGGGGCCATCCCCCTTCGCCTCGGCATCTCCCGCCGGGGCGCGACCCTCGTCTTCTCCCGCGACGGGCGCGAGTTCGCCCGTCGCGACCTCCCCGCCCTCCGCGGCCCCGTCGAGGTCGGCCCCGTCGCCCTGAGCCACGCCCCCGCCGAGCTCACCCGCGCCTCCTACCGAAGTCTGACCCTCACCCCCCGTTGAGAGACGCCCCGCTCGCGTGGGCGGCCCCCCGGCCCCCCACGCTCGACTTCCGCACGATGAGCGTCACCGGGATCGTCGCGTCCCGCGGCGCCCGCGTCTCCCCCGACCCGAACCCCCCGCCCCCGAAGCCTCCCCGCCGCCCGAGCAGGATCTCCGTCGCCATCGCCCCCAACTGGGCGAACGCCTGATCCATCGTCGTGAGCGCCACCGCCTGAAGATAGTCCGGCATCGTGTTCCCGTACCCCGTCACCGCCACGTCGTCCGGCACCCTCAGCCCCTCCGATTGGAGGAAGTGCAAGAGCCGCAAGGCCACGATGTCGTTCGAGCACACGATCCCCGTCGGCGCCCCCGCCCCCCCCAGCAGGTGCCGCAGGACGACCGAGAAGAACGGCTCGTGGATCCCGTTGAGAAAGAGGCTCAGCGACGGATCGAGCGGAACCCCCGCCCCCTCGTGCGCCGCCGCGTACCCCTGCCACCGGTGCTGCACCGTCTCCGCGAACACGTCGTCCGTCAGGAACCCGACCCGCCGGTGCCCCTGCTCCAGCAGATGCTCCGTCACCGCCCGCCCCCCCGCCACGTCGTCGAACCGCACCCCGTCCGCGTGGACCCCCGGCACCCGCCGGTCCACCAAGACGAGCGGCAACGCCGCGTTGAGCCGCGCCACCGCCCCCTCGTCCGTCGGGTTCTGGGGCCACAGGATCATCCCCGCCGCGTCCGCCGGAAGCGCCGCCGGATCGGGGATCGGATCGAGCACCGCCCCTTCCGCGTGGTGGTTCTCCGTCCGCCGCACCCGGAACCCCGCCGCCCGCGCCGCCCGCGCCACCCCTTCCGCGAGATGCGCGAGGTGCGGCGAAGTCCCCTCCGGAAGCGAGAGCAGCACCGCGTCCCGGCTCGGCCCCCCCGAGGCGCGCAGGAACGACCCCCGCTTCCCCTCCGTCGAGATGTGCCCCTCCCGCTCCAAGAGTGCGAGCGCCTGCCGCACCGTGTTGCGCTGAACCCCGAACCGCTCCCCGAGAACCCGCTCCGAAGGGAGCCGCCCCTTCTGGCGGTACTCCCCCCGAAGGATCCCCGCCCGGAGCTCCCCCGCGATCTCCTGATACCGGAATCGCTCCTCTCGACCGGCCATTGTGGTATTCAGTGTAGACCAGAAACGGCGGATTCTTGCTTTTTTTCGGGGAAATCGCCCCTAAAGCCCTCTAGCCCCCCCACACGGCACGGAGAATGCGGCTAAAATGGCTTTGCTGGAAGCCGATGAGGCCGGACCAGATGGGCGCGGTCTGCTGTACCAAGATATCATCCCGGGGGTCGCCCCCCGATTCTCAGAGCAGACGCCGCCGATCCGGTCCCGGAACAGATCTCGTCAGGGACCAGTCTAGGTCATCACACATGCGAAGAAGCAAAGCCTTCACCCTCATCGAGCTCCTCGTCGTCATCGCGATCATCGCGATCCTCGCCGCCATCCTCTTCCCGGTGTTCGCGCAGGCGAAGAAGTCCGCGAAGGCGATCGCCGACCTGTCGAATATGAAGCAACAGGGAACGGCCATCACCCTTTACAACGGTGATACCGATGGCGTCTACACCCGCGCCTGGTACAAGGGACTCTGGGCCACGTTCCCGGCGAACACCCCCGGTCCCGACAAGGACCAGTACAAGTGGATGGACGCCCTCCAGCCCTACATCAAGAACGCCGAGATGTTCACCTCGCCGACGAACGCGTTCGGCGACGATGGGAAGTACATCCCGAACACCCAGCTCACCGGTCCGACCGAGCGGCGCTGGGGCACCTACGCGATCAACGCATCCTATTGGGATAACGGCGACCAGTTCCGCGGTCCTATGTCCGAGGGCGACGTCGCCAACAGCGACACCGCCGTGGACGACGTGGCCGGCACGATCCTCATCGCGGACGGCGGCTACCGGAACTTCCAGGTCGCTTGGCAGAACGTCGGCGCCCAACCCACGAAGGTCGTCGGCACCGGCGATCTCCAGTACATCCGCCTGAACAACATCGACTACACCGACCCGTGTTGCCAATACGAAGGAAGCGTCTTCTTCCGTCACTCCAGCAAGGGTAACTTCACCTTCACCGACGGCCACGCCAAATCCATGGCCCCGGGACAGGCCCTGAAGCCCGCGACGACGGGACCGACCGACAACGGCAAGTATCCGCTCGCCCGCTTCACCGCCGCTCAGGACGACTGATACCCGCCCGACAGATCCGAAAGCCCCGCTCCTCCACTGGAGCGGGGCTTTTTTCGCCTTGGCGCGGGCGCGTGAGCGAAGGGTTAGCGGCGACCGGCCGAGGGGCCGTTCACCGCGCCCGCCCCGTTCGATGCGGCTCGGGTCGGCTGAGGGGTCGTCGGGGTGGTCCCCACGCCGGCCGGCGGCGGGTCCGCGTTGACTTTCGGATCGCCTCCGCTCCCGCAACCGGAGACGACGACGAGACTGGAGGCCAAAGCCAGGAGGGGGAGGAGAGATTTCATAGGTTTCATGAGATTGGGGTCGGGAGAGTAACGTCGAAGGCGTCGGGCGAACCGGGTGTCGGTCCGGCTAGGCCAACGGCGCCAACTCCAGGGCTTGGCCCTCCCCGAGACCGGGGTCTCGGTTCGGACGAATCGTTCGGCTCTCCCGATTTCGCTTGAGGAGAGGAAGAGACGGATCGTAGGAGGCCGTGATCCAGCCGTCCGAGATCATTGCCTCCAGGGCTTCGGGGACTCCGGGAAGCGCTTGCGCGACAAAGGGCATCTTGCGGGCGAGAGCTTCGAGATACCGCATGAGATGCGGGTAGCGAGATTCGTGCCCCAGGGTATCCACCAGCATGAGGACGAGGCTGTAGAGCGGAAGAATCCGCTCTCCGCGTACGTAACAGGTCTCCTTATGAACCCGCCCCTCGTGGTAGACCGCGATCTCCTTCTTCGCCGCGCCGCGAAGGTTGAGCTTGAGGATGTTGTTCTTCTCCAACTCCGTCTTCACGTCGAGATCGCTGATGAACTCGCCCATCTTCAATGTCGCCGCGATGCTGAATCCTCCCGTCCCGATCCGAAGATCCTGGTTGATGAACCCTCCTTGCGCGATCCACGCCCACGCTTTCTGAGGCGTGAGGTCGAGACCCGCGTCCGAGGCGAGCTTCGCCGTGAACGCCTGAAGATCCGTGAACTGAGCGTTCGCCGTGTACCAGTAGTCCCCGAATCGGATGTGGGTGAGGATCCGCTCCTTCTGACCGAGATGGAACTGCTCCCGAAGCCAACCCCCGTCGTGCTCCCCCCGCTCGATCTCCGCGATCGTGTACGCGAGCTGACGCGCGCTCACCTGCGCCATCGTCACCCCCGCCGAGAGGATCGGGTCTGCGAACCCCGCGCACTCCCCCACGAGAAACCAGTTCTCCCCGAAATGCCGCTCCGCGAGGAACGACCAGTCCTTCGTCGCCTCGAGCTTCCCCTCGCGCGTCGCCGTCCGCGTGAGCTCCGCGATCCGGGGCTCCTCGGCCACCGCCTTCGCGTACAGCTCCTCCGGACGCAAGCCCGTCTCCTTGTAGTACTCGGCCGGCACGACGAGCCCGATGCTCGTCCGCGTCGGTCCCATCGGGATAAACCAGATCCAGCCCCACCCGAGGCTCATCACCTGGATCCGCGTCCCCCCGACTCCGATCTCCACCGCCCACTGCGCGTCTTGCCAGTAGTCCCAGATCGCGATGTTCCGAAGCGTGCTCGGCGTGTCCGTCGGGATCTCCAGCGCCTTCCGAAGCACCGCCGCGTTCCCCGAGGCGTCCACGTAGTGCGTCGCCTCCACCGTCTCCCCCGAGGTCATCAGAAGCCCCTCGATCCGGTCGCCGCTCCCCTCGCCCGAACGCTTCACCCGCGCGACCTTCGCGTTCTGGCGCACCTCGCACCCGAGCTCCGCCGCCCGGTCCAGGAGAATCTCGTCGTACCGCGCCCGCTCCACCTGGAACGCCGTCTTCGTCCGCTGACCCTCGAACTTCGCCGGGCGCGGCTCGTCCTTGAAGCCGTCCGACGGCAGGAACTCGAAGTCCCAAAGCTCCGGGTTCTTCCCCCACTTGTACGTCGCCCCGATCTTGATCGGAAAGTCCGCCGCCTCCACCCGGTCCCACACCCCCATCTCGTTGAGGATCGGCCCCACCGGCGGGAGCAGGCTCTCGCCGATGTGGTCCCGCGGGAACGTCTCCCGCTCCAGGATGACCACGTTCAGGTGGGGGGCGTGCGTCTTCAGAAGGGCGCCGACCGTCGCCCCCGACGGACCTCCCCCGACGATCGCGACGTCGTAGCGGGCCTCGTTGCTCATACACCAGGATTGTGAACCAAATCGCCCGCCCGCACGCATCGGCAAGAGGACTTTTCCGAGTCCTGGTACACATTTTCCGCCGATCCGCCCCCCTCGCCAAACCGAAGCTGTCCGGTCGAGTACGCGGTCTAGCTTAGAAGCACCTACGGAGGGGGATCGGTCGCAACCGTGTGCGTCAACCGTGTGCGTCATGATAAAGGGCGGAAACGCCACGAAGCTCGGGACCGGAGCCCGCCGACAAAACGGCCCCCGCGCCCGACCACTGGTATAGACCACTGTGCGGATGCCCCTCTCACGAGTCGAACGTCCCTCCCAAACCCGAGTGCAGATGCCCACCTCGTTCCGCTCCCGCCGCTGTACGATCCCCGTCCTTCCTCTCCTTGCGGCGCTTGGATTCGGAGGGTTCGCCACCCCTGCTCCCGCACAGAACGCCCGCGCGCAGAACGCCGCCTCCACGATCCTCGTCCGCCCCCCCGCCGTCCCCCTCGTCGCGCACGATCCCTACTTCTCCGTCTGGTCCACCACCGACGCCCTCAACGCCGGACCCACCCGCCACTGGACCGGAAGCGAGCAGCCCCTCACGAGCCTCGTCCGCGTGGACGGAAAGGCCTTCGCGCTCATGGGAGCCCCCGGCCCCGGCATCGCCCCGATGCCCCAGAAGGGCCTCGCCGTCCTCCCGACCCGCACCGTCTACACTTTCGCGAACGCCGCCGTCGAGGTTCGCCTGAGCTTCGTCTCCCCCCTCCTCCCCGACGACCTCGACGTCCTCTCCCGCCCCGCCACCTACGTCGTCTGGAACGTCCGCTCCCTCGACGGCAAGCCCCACGACGCCTCCGTCTACCTCGACGCGAGCGGCCTCCTCGCCGTGAACGACGCGACCCAAAGGGTGAACGGACGCCTGAGCGAAGGCCCCCGCGGCGGACTCACCACCCTCAGCCTCGCCTCCGAAGCCCAGGACGTCCTCGGCCGCTCCGGCGACGACCTCCGCATCGAATGGGGACGCCTCCTCCTCGCCGCCCCCGCGTCCGAGAGCGAGGGCAACCTCAACCTCGCGGGCGCGAACGCCGCCGAGTTCGCCGCCACCGGCCGCCCCGCCCGCCGGGGAAGCCCCCTCCTCTTCCCCGAGCGCGCCGACCGCGTCGCCGCCGCCCTCACCCTCCCCCTCGGCCGGGTCGGCGCGAGGCCCGTGAGCCGCCACGCGATCCTCGCCTACGACGACGAGTTCTCGATCCAGTACTTCGGACGGAGCCTGCGCCCCTACTGGCGGCGCAAGGGCGCCGACGCCGACGCCCTCCTCGCGATGGCCGAGCGCGACTACCCCGCCCTCATGGCCCGGTGCGAGCGCTTCGACGCCGAGCTCATGGCGGACCTTACGAAGGCCGGCGGCCCCGGCTACGCCGCCATCGCCGCCCTCGCCTACCGCCAGAGCCTCGCCGCCCAAAAGCTCGTCGCTGACCCGAACGACCGCCCCCTCTCCTTCGCGAAGGAGAACGACTCCAACGGGTGCGTCGCCACCGTGGACGTCCTCTACCCCGCCGCCCCCCAGCTCCTCTTCCTCTCCCCCTCGCTCGCCAAAGCCGCCCTCGTCCCCATCCTCGACTACGCCGCCTCCCCCCGCTGGCGCTGGCCCTTCGCCCCCCACGACCTCGGCCAGTACCCCCTCGCCAACGGCCAGGTCTACGGCGGCGGCGAGCGCACCGAAAAGGACCAGATGCCCGTCGAGGAGACCGGCAACATGCTCCTCCTCCTCGCCGCCCTCGCGAGGATCGAGGGGAACGCCGACCTCTCCGCGCGGTACTGGCCCACCCTCAGCCGCTGGGCCGCCTACCTCGCCGAAAAGGGATTCGACCCCGAGAGCCAGCTCTCGACCGACGACTTCGCCGGCTACCTCGCCCACAACGTGAACCTCTCCGCCAAGGCGATCGAGGCTCTCGGCGCCTACGCCGCCCTCGCCGACCGGCTCGGCAAGCGCGAGGAAAGCGCGAAGTACCGCCGCGTCGCCGAGGACTTCGCCCGGCGCTGGAGCGAGGAGGTCGCGAAAAGCTTCGCGACCCCCCTCGCCTTCGACAAGCCCGGCACCTGGAGCCAGAAGTACAACCTCGTCTGGGACCGCCTCCTCGGCCTGAACCTCTTCCCCGCCTCCCTCGCCGTCCGCGAGACCGCGTTCTACCGCACGAGGCTGAACCCCTACGGCCTCCCCCTCGACTCCCGCCGCGACTACACGAAGCTCGACTGGACCGTCTGGACCGCCACCCTCTCCGGGAACAAAGAGGACTTCGAGGCGCTCGTGAACCCCAGCCTCCGCTTCCTGAACGAAACCCCCGACCGCGTCCCGATGAGCGACTGGCACGAGACGAAAACCCCCCGGAGAGCCGGGTTCAAAGCCCGCTCCGTCGTCGGCGGCGTCTTCATCAAGATGCTCGACGACCCCGCCGTCTGGCGCAAGTGGGCGCGCCGCGACCGCCTGAGCGCCACCCTCGCCCCAGACGGCTGGGCCCCCTTCCCGAAGCCCCCCGTCGTCACCCCCGTCGCCCCCACCTCGGAGGCGAGCGGCCGCCCCTGGTCCTACACCACCGACCGCCCCGCCGAGGGCTGGGCCGCCCCCGCCTTCGACGCCTCCGCCTGGAAGAGGGGCGTCGCGGGCTTCGGCCACGGCCCCACCGCCGCCGGAACGACCCGCACCCCCTGGAACACCCCCGACCTCTGGCTCCGCCGCGACTTCGACCTCCCCGCCGGCACCCCCCTCGAGGAGATCCAGCTGGAGATCCAGCACGACGACGACGCCGAGGTCTACGTCAACGGCGCCCTCGTCGCCCGCCTCCCCGGCGCGAACAACCGCTACGAGACCCGCCGCCTCCTCAAGGCGACCCGCGGCGCCCTCCGCCCCGGCCGCAACACCCTCGCGATCCACTGCCGCGACACCGGCGGCGAGGCCTACATCGACGCCGGCCTCGTCACCGTCCGCTACCCGAAGTAACCTCCCCCTCGGAAACCTCTCCCGCAAACCGCCGATGCTTCTCCCCCTTTTCCCCCTCCTCCTGGGCCTCGCCGCCACTCAGACGCCTTCCTCCCCGCGCAAGGCTCCCACCGCGTCCGAGCGCACCGTCTTCCAGACCCACGCGGGCTACTCCGACCGCCTGAACCTCGGCGCCGACGTCGCCATCGTCTACGGCTTCGAGGCCGATATGCCCGCCCGCGTGAAGAGCTGGCGCGAAAAGGGCTACAAGGTCCACCTCATGACCGGCGTCGCCTGGGGCGAGTACCAGGACTACACCTTCGGACGCTGGGACGGCAAGAACCACGAGGACGAGGCCCAGACCCGCGCCGACGGCGAACGCATCGGCCACGGCAAGGACGTCTACTACATGTCCCCCGGCAAGGAGTACGGCAAGTACCTCGCCGAGGGCGTCCGACGCGCCCTCGACGTCGGGGTCGAGGCCGTCCACCTCGAAGAGCCCGAGTTCTGGGTCGCCGGCGGCTACGCCCCCGCCTTCAAGCGCGAGTGGCAGGAGGCCTACGGCGAGCCCTGGCGGGACCCCGCGTCCTCCCCCGACGCCCGCTGGCGCGCCGCCAAGCTCATGTACGGCCTCTACCGGCGCGCCCTCCAACAGGTCTTCGACTCCATCGCCGACTACAACCGCGAGAAGGGCACCCACGTCCGTTGCTACGTTCCCACCCACAGCCTCCTGAACTACGCCGACTGGGGGATCGTGAGCCCCGAATCGAGCCTCGCCCGCCTGAACGGGTGCGACGGCTACATCGCCCAGGTCTGGACCGGCACCGCCCGCGAACCGAACGTCTACCGCAACGTCAAAAAGGAGCGCACCTTCGAGACCGCCTTCCTCGAGTACGGCTCCATGCAGAACCTCGTCCGCTCCACCGGACGCTCCGTCTGGTACCTCGCCGACCCCATCGAGGACAACCCGAACCACGATTGGGGCGACTACCGCCGCAACTACCGCTCCACCCTCGTCGCCTCGCTCCTCCAACCCGACGTCGCCGACTACGAGGTCATGCCCTGGCCCGAGCGCATCTTCAACCGGAACGAGGCCTACCCCTCCGAGACCGAGAAGAACCCCGACGGACGCCCGAAGCGCGTCCCCATCCCCAGGGCCTACGAGACCGAGCTCCAGACCGTCATCCACGGTCTGAAGGACATGAGCCAGAGGGACGTCGCCTGGGAGAGCGGCTCGCGCGGCGTCGGCGTCCTCGTGAGCGACTCCCTCATGTTCCAGCGCGGAGGCCCGAACGCCAGCGACGACGACTTCGGCCACTTCTACGGCCTCGCCCTCCCTTTCGTCAAGCGCGGGATGCCCGTGCAACCCGTGCAGCTCGAGAACGTCACCCTCAAGGGCTACCTCGACGGCACGAAGGTCCTCCTCGCAAGCTACGAGGGCATGAAGCCCCTCACGCCCGACGTCCACGACGCTCTCGCGAAGTGGACCCGCGCCGGAGGCACCCTCGTCTTCGTGGACGACGACCGCGACCCCTTCAACGGGGTCCGCGAGTGGTGGAACGCCGGGACGACGAAGTACGCGAACCCCCGCGAACACCTCTTCGAGCGCCTCGGCGCCGGCCGCAACCCCGCGCGCGAGCTGGTCCCCGTCGGCAAGGGCCGCCTCCTCTGGCTCCGCAAAAGCCCGAACCGCGACGTCTCCCGCCAGCCGGGCGGCGACAAGTGGCTCGCGGAGAGGGTCCGCGCCGCCGCCCCGAATCTCCCCTGGACCGAGCGCGCCGCCCTCGTCCTGCGCCGCGGCCCCTACGTCGTCGCCGCCGGCCTCGACGAGAGCGACTCCCCCCGCGCCACGTTGAGGGGCGAGTACGTGGACCTCTTCGACGCCGCCCTCGCCGTCAAAAGGGACATCCCCCTCGGCCCCGACTCGCGCCACTTCCTCGTGGACCTCGCCCGCTTCCGCCGCCCCCTCGCCGCCGCCGCCGCGAACGTCCGCGATGAGCGCCCGACGGGCCGATCCTGGAGCGCCACCGTCTCCGGCATCGCCGACACCCCCGGCATCCTCCTCCTTCGCACCCCCTCCGCCCCGAAGTCCGTCACCCTGGGCGGCGCTCCTCTCAAGGACACCACCTACGACCCCGCCCGCCGCCTCCTCTGGCTCCGCTTCCCGAACGAGGCGAAACCCCGCCGCATCGAGGTGAGCTACTAGACCCGCCTTCCGCCGGAAGAAACGCGGACGCCCCGAGCCTCCTCCCCTCGGATACACTCGGACGTTCCTACCCCCGCCGGGAACGCCCTATGCTCACCCGACGCCGACTGCTCGCCGCCGGAGGAGGCGCCGCGCTCACGAGCCTTCTCCCCGCCCAAAACGGGCGCGAGCCCCGCCCCCGCCCCGCCCTCCGCGTCGCCTTCCTCACCGACTGCCACCTTCCTGCCGGAGGCCGCAACGACGACGTCCGCCGCGCCATCGAGAGCGCCCAGACCCGCCACCGCGCCGGACTCCTCCTCTTCGGCGGCGACAACGTCTTCGCCGCCGAGAACGGCCCCCGCGAGCACGCGAACGCCCAGCTCGAGAACTGGCAACGCCTCGTCGGCGACGCCGTGAAGGTCGGCCGCGCCGCCGTGCTCGGCAACCACGACTCCTGGGGGCTCGCCGCCGGAGGCCGCGACTTCGAGTCCGGACGCCGCGCCGCCCTCCGCGCCTTCGGGATGCCCGCCCGCTACTACGCCTTCGAGCGCGCGGGCTGGCGCTTCCTCATGCTCGATACCGTCCACCCCCACGCCGGCGGCTACCGCGCCTTCCTCGACCGCGAACAGCGCGACTGGCTCGAACGCCAGCTCGCCAACCCCAAACCTACCGTCGTCGTCGGCCACGTCCCCCTCCTCTCCGGCGCCGCCGGGGTCGCCGCCGAAACCCCCCGCATCGGCGGCTCCCTCCGCGTCCCCCACACCCGCATCATGGCCGACGCCCGCGAGATCACCGAGCTCTTCCGCATCCGCCCCCAGGTGAAGCTCTACCTCTCCGGCCACCTCCATATGGTCGAGCGCACCCGCTTCCGAGGCGTCGAGCACGTGAACGCCGGTGCCGTCTGCGGCGGCTGGTGGAAGGGCGAGTACGAGCACTTCGGCCCCCGCATGGCCCTCGTGGACCTCTTCCCCGACGGCCGCGCCGCCCCCCGCGTCCTTCCCGCCTGAACCGAAAACCGGCCAAAACGCGGGATTCATCCGATCTTCATCCCCGGAGGCGAACCGAAGGGAATGGCGAACGTCATCCCCTCCATGCTTCACCCGCACACCCTCGCCTACCTCGACGGCGGTACCGGCTCCCTCCTCCTCCAGTCCGCCCTCGCCGGCGCCCTCACCGCGGGCTACGTCCTGAAGACCCAGTGGAACGCCCTCCGCGCCCGCTTCGCCCGCAAGAGCGCCCCCGCCCAGGACCCGACCGCCAAGTGAGTCTCGAGGCCGGGCTCGGAGGCGGGCTCAGGCATGGGGCCGGGGCCGCTCCCGAACGCATCCCCGGCTCCTTCCGCGATCCCGACGGCTTCGTCTTCCGCCGCGGCGGCGAGATCCTCCGCCAGATCGAACCCTCCTTCGCCCCCCACCTCGGGGCCTTGCGGGAGTCCGGCATCCTCGCCACCGGCCTCACCCTCCCCGTCGAATGGCTCGGCCCCGCGGCCGGAGCTACCCCCGACGCGATCGAGACCCTCCGCCCCGAGCCTCTCGACTTCGTCTCCCACCCCTACGAATGGTCGTTCGGCATGCTGAGGGACGCCGCCGTCCTCACCCTCGACCTCGCCGTCGAGGCCCTGAACCGCGGCCTCGTCCTCAAGGACGCGAGCGCCTATAACGTCGCGTTCCAGCGCGGAAGGCCCGTCCACATCGACTCCCTCTCGTTCGAGACCTACGCCGAGGGCGAGCCCTGGGTCGCCTACGCCCAGTTCTGCCGCCACTTCCTCGCCCCCCTCGCCCTCATGGCGAGGGTGAGCCCCGATCTTCTCGGCCTCCTCCGCGTCCACCTCGACGGCGTCCCCCTGGGGCTCGCCGCCCGCCTCCTCCCCGGCGGCACGAAGCTTCAGCCCGGCCTCGCCATGCACCTCCACGCCCACGCCCGCGCGAGCGACGCCCCCGCCCGAGAGGGTCCGACTCGCAAAGCGACGATGAGCAAGACCGCCTCCCTCGCCCTCCTCGACTCCCTCAAGAGGACCGTCGAAGGCCTCGCCTGGAACCCCGAGGGCACCGTCTGGGCGGGCTACACCGGCGATAACAACTACGAAGCGGGGGCTTATGAGGCGAAGAAGGCCCTCGTCGCCGAGGCCCTGGCGCTTACGGGAGGAAGCGTCTGCTGGGACCTCGGCGCGAACACCGGCGACTTCTCCCGCCTCGCCGCCGGGGCCGGCCTCCGCACCGTCGCCTGGGACCTCGACCCCGCCGCCGTCGAGCGCAACTACCGCCGCGTGAAGGCCGAGGGCGAGACCCGCGTCCTCCCCCTCCTCCAGGACCTCGCCAACCCCTCCCCGAACCTCGGCTGGGCCGAGGGCGAGCGCCCCGGCCTCCTCGCCCGCGCCGACGCCGACGTGGTCCTCGCCCTCGCCCTCGTCCACCACCTTCGCATCGGCGGCCTCGTCCCCCTCGCCCGCATCGCCGACTTCCTCGCCGATCTCGCCCCCGCCCTCGTCGTCGAGTGGGTCCCCAAAGAGGACTCCCAGGTCCGCCGCCTCCTCGCCTCCCGCGAGGACGTCTTCGCCGACTACGACGAGAGGGGCTTCGAGGCCACCTTCGCCCCCCGCTTCGAGACCCTCCGCAAAACGCCCATCCCCGGCACCCTCCGCACCCTCTACACGATGCGCCGCCGATGAAGAGGACCCCCGAGAACGCGCGAGATCGCCCCGGGTCAGAGATCCTCCCCCGCCCCGCGCGGGAGGAGCGCCAACGGGAGGGCGCCTCCGTGGCTCGGGCGTCCCGCCCGAGCGGCCCCACCTTCCCATCCCCCCGCACGAACCCCCCTCTCCGTAGAGGAGAGGCAACCCCGACCGGAGAATCCCCTCGCGCCCCAAGCCAAGACCCGAGCCGAGGCCTAAACGACTCTTAGAGAGGAGGCGACCCCTCCCCAGCCTCGCCCTCAGGGGAAACGAATCCCGAGGGGAACAGGTCCCGAAGGGAGAGCCCCCGACGAACCGACGCCGAACCGCTCCATGACCCCCGCCGTCCCCCCGACCCCGAACCGCCCCCCGAGTCGCCCTCCGAGGCGCTTCGCCGTCTCGCCCCCCCTCCTCGCCCTCGCCCCCGTCCTCCTCGTCTACGCCCCCAACGCCGGGCTCCTGCCCGAGTCCTCCCTCGTCCGCCCCCTCCTCGCCTCCGCGTTCGCCGCCCTCGCCCTCTGGACCCTCGCCGCCGCCGCCCTCCGAAGCTGGACCCGCGGCGCGACCTTCGCCTCCGTCCTTCTCGCCGCCCTCTTCGCCTACGCCATCCTCGCCCCGAGGACCGGCCTCGCCCCCGGCTCCGTCCGCCAGGCCCTCTACGGGGCCGTTGCCCTCGCCCTCGCCCTCCTCGCCGCCCGAAAGCTCGCCGACCCCCGCCCCCTGAACGTCTTCGCCGCCGGCCTCCTCGCCCTCGCCGCCCTCCAGGCCGGAGCCGCCTTCCTCGGCCACCGCGGCACCGAGTCCGGCCGCGCCGCCGCCGGGGGCACCGAGTCCGGCGACCGCCCCGACGTCTACTACATCGTCCTCGACGGCTTCGGGCGCGAGGACGCCCTGAGATCCAAGCTCGGCTTCGACGACGCCTTCTTCACCCGGGGCCTGCGCGATCTCGGCTTCTACGTCGCCGACCGAAGCCGCGCGAACTACGTCCAGACCGAACTCTCCCTCGCGAGCTCCCTGAACATGGAGCCCCTGACGACCCTTCTGCCCAAACCCCTCCCCCCCAACGACCGCTCCCCCTTCGACCGCCTCATCTCGAGCAACGCCGTCGCGAAGACCTTCGAGGCCCGGGGCTACCGCTTCGTCACCGTCACCACCGGCTTCCCCGCCATCCGCTTCCCCGCCGAGAACTCCGGCTACACCCCCGCCGGAGGTCTGAACCTCCTCGAGTCCGCCCTCCTCGACCTCACCCCCTTCGGCGAGCGCGACGAGTTCGCCGGAAGCCAGTTCATCGCCCGTCGGGGCTGGCTTCGGGGCGCCTTCGACGCTCTCGACGCCCTCGCGGGCGAGAGCGCCCAGCCGAAGTTCGTCTTCGTCCACATCCTCGCCCCCCATCCCCCCTTCGTCCTCGACGCCGAGGGGCGCGACGCGAAGTATGAGAGCAGCTTCGGATACTACGACGGGAGCGACTGGATCGAGCGCAACGGCCCCGCCGCCACCGCTCCCGCTCGCTACGCCGAGGGGTACCGGGGCCAGGCGACCTGGGTCGCCCGCCGCACCCTCGAGACCCTCCGCCGCCTCGTCGCCGCCCCTGGCCGACGCCCCGTCGTCGTCGTCCAGGGCGACCACGGCCCCAAGAGCCGCCTAAGCCAGAACTCCCTGCGCGGCACCGATCTGGACGAGTGCGTCCCCAACCTCAACGCCTACCTCGTCCCCGACGAGATCCGCGCCCGCCTCGACCCCGGCGTCACCCCCGTGAACTCCTTCCGCATCGTCCTCTCCGGCCTCTTCGGCCTCGACCTCCCCCGCCGCCCCGACCGGTCCTTCTTCTCCCCCTTCGCCCGCCCCATGGAGCTCACCGACATCACCGACCGCGTGAGATGACCGCCCGCGAGCTTCCCCCCCGCCCCGACGTAGAAGACTCCGTCCTCTCCATGCCCACCCTCACCACCCCCGCCTACGCCGCCCCCTCCGCCGGAGCCGAGCTCGTCCCCCACCCCATCGAGCGCCGCGAGCCCGGAGCGCGCGACGTCCTCGTGGACATCCTCTACTGCGGCGTCTGCCACTCCGACCTCCACCAGGTCCGCGACGAGTGGGGCGGCTCGATCTTCCCCATGGTCCCCGGCCACGAGATCGTCGGCACCGTCCGGAGCGTCGGCGGCGAGGTCACCGAGTTCAAGACCGGCGACACCGTCGGCGTCGGCGTCTTCGTGGACTCCTGCCGAAGGTGCGAGGCCTGCCTCGCCGGCGAGGAGAACTACTGCGACGAGGGCATGACCGGCACTTACAACGCCCGCGAGCGCGAGGACCGCCCCTACCCCGCCGGCCCCACCTACGGCGGCTACTCCCGGAGCATCGTCGTGGACGCCGCCTACGTCCTCCGCGTCCCCGAGGCCCTCCAGACCCCCGAAAGGCTCCCCGCCGTCGCCCCCCTCCTCTGCGCCGGCATCACGACCTACTCCCCCCTCAGGCACTTCGGCGTGAAGCCCGGGGACGAGGTCGCCGTCGTCGGCCTCGGCGGACTCGGCCACATGGGCGTGAAGTTCGCGAAGGCCCTCGGCGCCCGCGTCACCGTCCTCTCGCACTCCGCCGGCAAGCGCGACGCTGCCCTCGCCCTCGGCGCCGACGCCTTCCTCGCCACCGGCGACGAAGCGGCCTTCGCGGGGGCCCGCAAGTCCTTCGACCTCATCCTCGACACCGTCTCCGCGACCCACGACCTCAACGCCTACCTCGGCCTCCTCAAGCGCGACGGCACGATGGTCCTCGTCGGCCTCCCCGACCCGTCCGTCGTCGGCGCCTTCCCCCTGGTCGGCGGCCGCCGGAGCCTCGCCGGCTCCATGATCGGCGGCATCCGCGAAACCCAGGAGATGCTCGACTTCTGCGCCGAGAAAGGCCTCGTCGCCGACATCGAGCTCATCCCGATCGACCGCATCGAAGAGGCCTACGACCGCATGCTGAAGTCCGACGTCCGCTACCGCTTCGTCATAGACGCGAGCACGATCCGTTAGTCCATCCACGCAAGGAAGTGCCCGCGAGCTCTCCCGAGGCGGCCCGATCCGGGGTCCGACGGCGCTTGAGCCCCTCGATCGAATCCGTTTTCGCAACCGCTCTCTCAGCGGCCCCGGGCGAGCGCCAGCGTCACCGCCCCGGCTCTCGGCCCGCGCAAGCCGATCTTCGCGGGGGCGATGTCCAGAACCTTGAGGTCCGCGACTCCGAGCGGATCCCCCTCGCGCACGACGCGCGTGACCTCCTCGCCCCCCCGCGTCCTGAGCACGAGCACCGCCCGGCGAGCCTCCGGACGCTCCGCCCACCGGACCCCGGCGAACCGCAATCGCGAGGGCGGCTCGCCGCTCGGCGGCGGGGCGAGCCCGTCCCCGCTGTTCGCCCCCACCGTGTGCCAATCGCTCCCTCGGGGTCCGATGGAATAGCGGTAGATATCGCTCCCGGCATCGTCCGGCTCGCCCTCGAGAGACACGTAGAAGTTCCCGCCCTCCCGCTCGTACCCCACGAGAAGCCCGCGCACCCTCAACGCCCGCTCTATCCGCCCGATCCAACCCGCCCGAGGCCAGTAGTCGCCGTAGGTCCCCGAGGGACCCGGCGCCGGCAACGCCATCTCGCCTTCCGTCAGCCGCAGGGTCACGAACCGCGGGAGGCGGCGGCTCACGTAGGTCTCCCGCCCCTCCAGCATCATCGCGAACACCGCCGCCGTCGGCGCGTTCCGCACGTCGAACGCCAGCCCCGGCGCGACGCCGCGTGGACTCAAAAGCGACGAGGCGACCGCGAGCGCGACGAGCACGGAAATCGGACGTCCGGACGGAAGGGCGGCTACCGTTTCTGGAACACCAGAACGTGCTGACGCGGCAACGACTCGTCCGACCCCACGAACCGCAAGGGGAAGAACCCCAGCTCCTTCCTCACCTGCGCCACCGACATCTTGTGGAGCTCCTTGATCGGCACGTTCGGATCCTCCTTCCGGTACTCCACGAGCACGAGCCGCCCCCCCTTCCTCAGTCCCCGGATCATGTTCCGCGTCATCTCGTAGGGCCGCCCGAGCTCGTGGTACACGTCCACCAACAGCATGAGGTCGCACGACCCCGCCGGCACCTTCGGATCGTCCTCGCTTCCGAGCACCGTCGCCACGTTCCCCACCCCCGCCCGCTTCGCCTTCGCCCGCACGATGTCGAGCATCTCCTTCTGGATATCCACCGCGTACACCCTCCCGGTCCGCCCCACCGCCCGCGCCATCGGGAACGTCAGATACCCCGACCCCGCCCCCACGTCCGCGACGACCATCCCCGGCCTCAACCCGAGCGTCTTCAGAAGCCGCCGCGGCGCCTCCTCCCGGTCCCGCTCCGGCCGGTCGAGCCAATCCGCCGCCTCGTGCGACATGAACCGCGCGATCTCCCGCCCCCGGTAGAACGTCCCTGTCCCGTCCGGATCGTGCACCCGCCGCGTCTCGTACATCGGCCCCGTAATCGCCTGACCTAGAAGAAGAGGGAGGAAGAACCCCATACAAGGCCCTACGCCCCTTCGATCTCCATCCGTGCCACGAGCCCGTGAGCGAACGTGTAGATGTGCCCTACCTTGCCCTCGAAGAGGATCGCCCCCGCGAGGTCCCGCACCGTCTGGGCCACCCGGACGCGCACCCGCCCGTCGGGGAGCTCCTCGAACCCGAGCGGCTCCACCCGCGCGTCGATTTCCTTCCTCTGACGGGTTCAGTACTCGCGCACCGCCTCGTGGCCCCGGACCGGGTCGCCCTCCTACGCCCTCGGCCACTCGACGTCGGGCGCGAGCGCCGCGAGGACCGAGGGGATCTCGCGCGCGTTGAAGTGGGCGTACGTCTCGCTCAGAAAACACTCGCGGTTCATCGCATGAGGTTAGCACCACCGTCCGAACGACGCGCCGCGAGTCAGGAGAGAACGAGAGGAGCACTCTCCGCATCCGCGGCAAGAGCCCGGATCGCCTCCCTCCCGCTCAAGATGACGTCGTCGGAGCCAAGGTCCAAAATCGGGATGGTACAATCCCCTCGTATGGACGCTCGTGCTGTGCCTCTAGTTGAGTTCTTCAACGGATCCAAGCAGAACATGATTCCCCTCTTCCAGCGTCCATATTCGTGGGATGAGGACAATTGGAAGGCTCTTTGGAGCGATGTACTTGTTGCCTACGGCGAGGATCATCGATACAAACACTTCTTTGGTGCGGTCGTCACTGCTAATGCCACTGGATCTTCAAGCCTCCCGAAGCTGCTGATCATAGATGGCCAACAGCGGTTGACGACTTACGCGATCATGCTCGCGGCTCTTCGCGACGCAAGATTCGGAACCCAACTTGCCGACATAATAAATGATCATCTCATTAACAAATACCATACAGGATTAGAAGAGCTCAAAGTTCTACCAACACAGTATGATCGATCGAGTTTTCGATCGATCATAACAGATAAAGAGGGTATCCCTGGCTCACGTGCTTATAAAGCGTACGTATTCTTTCAAAAGGCTCTGGACGGCAAAGACGATGCGGGGGAGGTTATTGACCCCGAAAGGCTTTGGGAGACCCTCCGACAAAAACTGGAAGTGGTCTCAATCTCTCTAGCGGATACAGACGATCCTTACGTCATTTTCGAGAGCCTTAACGCAAAAGGCAAAGAATTAAGCAAAGCTGATTTGATTCGAAATTACGTTCTTATGCAATTTCGAAACAACGGTGAATCTCACAGCGACCAGGAAGAGGTGTACGATAACCTATGGCGACCCATGGAAGAGGGTTTAGGAACTGATTTGGATCAATTTCTGTTTTATTACCTGGCTAAAGAGGGCACGAAAATCACGAAGTCAAGTGTTTACTCAGGCTTCAAGGAGAAGATGTCCAGGGCCAGCGATGCTAATGCCTTACACCAGGAGGTTGAGGATCTAAGCAAGCACAGCAAACTGTACCGGCATCTGCTGATGACAGAAGAGGATCATGATCCGGTTGTGAGAACATGCCTCCGCACATTTCGCGAGTTGAACCAAGGGGTTTTCAATCCGATGTTGCTTCGCATACTTTGGGCGAGACATTCCGGAGAGGTGAGCCCCGAAATCGCAAGGCGGCTGATGCGTATGATAGAATCTTATGCGGTTCGGCGTACAATGTGCGAACTCAAGACGAATATCTTGAACAGACATTTGTCAGCCATTTTGATTAGTGTCAAGGATAGGTTTGATGAGGGGTTGGTTAGAGACCGGTTTATCAACGCTGAGGGTCGGGCCTACTTCCCCAGCAACAGCCAATTTCGAGAAGGGCTCTGCGATACTGACTATTACAAACTTCCTTATCTTAAACCCTTTCTCATCCGGCTAGAACAGAATCCTGATAGCAAGGAGCCGGTTGACCTTACCGGCACGACTGTCGAACACGTAATGCCGCAGAAGATGACACCCGAATGGGAAAGAGAAATTGGGCTTGACCACGATGAATGGCACGAGAGATACTTGCATAAGCTCGGTAACTTAACTTTAACAGGTTACAACTCCGAGCTCAGTAACGCCAATTTTGAAAAGAAGCGCCTTCGTTACGCAGAAAGCCCGATTGGTCTGACAAGAGAGATTGCAGAAAACAGCGAGTGGGGCCCCGTTCAGATCAGAACCCGAAGCATGAAACTCGCACAGAGAGCAATTGCGGTCTTCCCCAGAGACTAACCTAATCCTTTTCCAGCTACAGCACCATCACCGTCCGGATGACGTCCCCCGTTTCCATCAGATGGAACGCCTCCTCCGTGTCCTCGATCCCGCACGTCCGCGTCACCATCCGGTCGAGGTCCAATCCCCCCTTCAGGTACAGATCCGCGAGGTACGGAAAGTCCGCCGACGGCAACGTGTCCCCGCAATGGCACACCCGGAGCGCCGCCTTGTTCCAGTACACCCCCGTCGCCATGTCCCCGAGGTTGAGGTTCACCGCGTCGGAGGCCGCCGGGAACCCGATCGTCGTCGCCGTCCCCCCGTAAGCGAGCATCCTCACCGCCTGCTCCGTGCAAAGGGGAATCCCCGTCGCCTCGAACGCGCTCTCGACGCCCCCGTCCCAACCGTCCTCGGTCAGACGCCGCACCGCCGCCACCGGGTCCTCCTCGCGCGCGTTCACGACGTGCGTCGCCCCGAACTCCCGCGCCCACCCGAGCTTCACCGGGTTCACGTCCACCCCGATGATCGTCGAGGCCCCCGCGATCCGCGCCCCCTGGATCGCCGAGAGCCCCACCCCCCCGCAACCGATCACCGCCACGCGCGACCCGCGCGCCACCGGCGAGGTGTTCAGCGCCGCCCCCACCCCCGTGATGACCCCGCACGCGAGAAGGCACGCCTTGTCGAGCGGCATCCCCTCGGGCATCCGGATCGCCGCCTTCGCGTGCACCACCGCGTAGTCGGCGAACGTCCCGCACCGGAGCACCGGCGCGCACGGGGCCCCGTCCGACGCCCGCCTCACCCTTTGCCCCGCCCGCAACGCCGCGTAGCACCGCCGGGGATCCCCCCGCAGGCACGCCGGGCACCGCCCGCAAGGCGCCCGGTACGCGATGACGACCGGATCGCCGGGCTTCAGATCCTCCACCCCCTCCCCGACCGACTCGACGTGCCCCGCCCCCTCGTGCCCCAGCACGATCGGGAAGCGCATCCCGTTCCCCCCCAGCGCCTTCACCGTCAGGTCCGTGTGGCACACCCCGGAGGCGACGAGCTTCACCCGCACCTCCCCCGCCCCCGGATCGTCCACCGAGACCTCCCGCACCTCCGCCGAGGCCCCCGCCTCCTCCAAAAGAACCGCTCGCGCCGTAAGAGTCGCCATACCCCCGAAAGCATAGCGCGAAGGCTAGACTAAACCCATGAGCACCCTTCTGAAAGGCGTCCTAGACCGGATCGCCACCCTCCCCGAACCCGAACAGGACCGCCTCGCCCACCTCCTCCTGACCGAGCTCGAGACCGCCCCGCCCCCCTACCGGGTGAAGGCCTGGGACTTCGGCGCCCCGCTGGATCTCACGAAGGAGGAGCTCGACGTCTACGCCTACGGCACGAAGGAGGAGGTCGCCGAACTGGACCGCAAGCGGGACGAGGAGCGCGCACCCCGTTGATCCTCCCCGACCTGAACCTCGCCCTCTACGCCCACAACACCCGCGACCCGAGGCACCTCCGGGCGTCGGCCTACTGGGAGGCGCTTCTAAGCGGCGAGGGGGACGTCCTCCTTGCGAGCGCGGTCCTCGTCGGCTTCGTACGCCTCGCGACGAGCCCGAAGAGCGTCCCCAACGCGCTCTCCGCCGCCCGGGCGACCGCGCTCATTGACGAGTGGCTCGCCCGCCCGAACGTCCGAATCCCCGAACCCGGCCCGACCCACTTCGAGACCATGGGACGCCTCCTCAGCGCCGTGCCCTCCCCCTCCCCTCTCGCGACCGACGCCCACCTCGCCGCCCTCGCCCTCGAACGCGGCGCGACCCTCCACTCCCACGACCGCGACTTCGCCCGCTGGCCCGAACTCGACTGGCGCGACCCCCTCGCCTAAATCCCTACCGAAACCGGGTTTTCTTTCTCAAAGGGGTTGTCAAAGCGCCGCTTCGGCGACGTAAGGGTGTGACCTTAGCAAACTCCGCCCCATCTATGCCCCGCCCGGACACAGAGGGACGCGATCCGTGGAATCGGTCCCTCGGCGACGAGGGACCTTAGAACCGTGCGCGCACACGCGCCGAACCGTTCCCAGGGTTCCCAGGAACCGCTTGAAAACCCTCCTTCGGAGAGCGGAACCCCGAAGTCTGACCTTGCACAAAAACGCGAAAACCGTGGTGGGGGTGGTCAGGATGGTCAGGGTGGTCAGACTTCGAGCAACCGCCCCACCAGCGCCGCCGTCACCTCGGCGAGCCGACCCATCGCCCCCGGATGCATGACCTCCAGCCCGTGCGAGCTCGCCATCGGCAACCCCAGCGTGATCGGCCGCGCGCAGAGCCCGAGCGACGCCGCGCACGACGCGTCCGACCCCCCCCGCGAGAGCGCCTGCCACTGCACCTCGAAGCCCAGCGACGCCACGAGCTCCCCGTCCGCCGCCGACATCGAGGCGTACCCGTCCGTCGTCCACACCCCCGGACGCTCGTCCAAAGCCACCGGCGCGTCCGGAACGTCCGGCGAGAGCTCCAGCGCCACCACCGTCTCCACCGGCCCGCGCTCCCGAAGGAACCACAAGGCCCCCTCGCCCCCCACCTCCTCCGCCGCCGTCGCCACGAACGCGACCCCGTCCGGCGCCCCGCCCAGCCGCTCCAGCGCCAGAAGCCAGGCGACGAGATCCGCCCGGTCGTCGAGGAACCGCCCCGCCACCAGCCCCCCCGGACGCACGAGCGAGCGCGCCGAAGGATGCACCGCCACCCGCGTCCCCGGACGCACCCCCGCCGCCGCGAGCTCCGCCGCCGAAAGCCCCGTGATCCCCCGCGCCGTCGCCCACGTCGGCCCCGAAGCCTTCGCCTTCACCGCCGGGGAGGAGGCGTCCTCCGTGTGGATCGACCCGAACGACAGCGCCGCGTCGAGATCCCCCGAAGCCGCCATCACCGTCAACGGGATCTCCCCGAGCTTCCACGGAAAGATCCCCCCGAGCGGCGCGAGCACGAGCGTCCCGTCCGCCTCCACCGACCGCACCATCGTCGCGATCTCGTCGAGGTGCGCCGTCACCACGACCTTCAGAGGCCCCGCCGCCGCCACCACGAGGTTCCCCTTCGCGTCGAGGCGCGAGGCGAGCCCGAGCGACGCGACGTGCGACGCCACCGCCGAGGCCACCCGCCCCTCCTCCCCCGGAGGCCCCGCCACCGCGACGAGCTCGGCGAGCAGTTCGAGAGGATCGGGCAGCGGCACGGGAAGACTCTACCGGCGCGATGGGGAGAGTAGCCTAGCCGCATGAGAATCGTCCTCCCCGGCGGAAGCGGCCACGTCGGCGCCGTCCTCCGCCGCGCGTTCGACGCCCGCGGCTGGACGACCGTCGTCCTCTCCCGCCGCCCCCAGGGCGGCGAGATCCTCTGGGACGGCGAATCCGTCGGCCCCTGGGCCGAGGCCCTCGACGGCGCCGACGCCGTGATTAACCTCGCGGGCCGCACCGTGGACTGCCGCTACACCCCGGAGCACCTGCGGGAGATGATGGACTCGCGCGTCCTCTCCACCCGCGCCGTCGGCGAGGCGATCCGCGCCGCCGCGAACCCGCCGAGGGTCTGGCTCCAGGCGAGCACCGCCACGATCTACGCCCACCGCTTCGATGCCCCGAACGACGAGGCCACCGGCCTCCTCGGCGGCGACGAGCCCGGCGCCCCACCGAAGTGGAACGCCAGCATCGCCGTCGCGAAGGCCTGGGAGGCCGCCCTCGACGCCGCCGAGACCCCGCGCACGCGCAAGGTCGCCCTCCGCTCCGCGATCGCCATGAGCCCCGACCGGGAGAGCGCCTTCGACGTCCTCGCCACGCTCGCCCGCCGCGGCCTCGGCGGCCCCGCCGGAAACGGGCGCCAGTACGTGAGCTGGATCCACGAAGCCGACTTCGTCGCCGCCGTCCTCTTCCTTCTGGAGCGCGACGACCTCGCCGGCCCCATAAATGTGTGCGCCCCGAACCCGCTCCCGAACCGCGACTTCGCCTGCGCGCTCCGCAGGGCAGTAGGTGCCCCCTTCGGCCTCCCCGCCGCCCCCTGGATGCTCGAGATCGGCGCCCGCCTCCTGGGCACCGAGACCGAACTCATCCTCAAAAGCCGCCGCGTCGTCCCGGCTCGCCTCCTCGAAGCCGGCTTCGCCTTCCGCTTCCCCGACTGGCCCGAAGCCGCCCGCGACCTCGCCCGGAGGAAGTCCTAGAGAGGCCGGAACCCCGCCCGATCCGCCTCCGCCTCCTCCTCCAGCGGCCGCCGCGCGTACCGGAGCCCGAAGCCCCAGAACGCCGGCCACCACAGGAGGTCGTTGAAGAGGATCGTCCCCCCGAACGCCCACCCGATCTCCCCCCGCAGGGCCGAGACGAGGAACCCGATCGGCCCGAGCGTCTTCCCCGCGAGCCCGAGCCACACGAGCCCCGCGTACCGCCGCGGCTCTCTCGCAAGAAGCCAGTACCCGTAGGCGTACACCCCCACGATCATCCCGATCGTCTGGAACAGCACCCGCCCCCCCGACCCCGTGAACCCCGCGAGCCCCAGAAAGAGGTCCGGACGCAACGAGGCGAACGCCCCCCACAGGGCGTTGTAGACCGCCGCCGCGTAGAACCAACGCCGGTACGCGGGAAGCCGGTCGCGAGGCGGAGTCATCGCGAGATTCTGGCCCATCAGAGGATGGACCTCGTCGCGAACGCCCCCTGACGCCACACTCCGCCCACCCTTGGCCCGCCCACCCTTGGCCCGCCGACCCTTGGCCCCTCGCTCAGTACTCGCACCGTCGCGCCCGCACCGCCGTCTCACCCCCGCTCTCGTCCACCCGCCGGAGCTCCTCCAGAAACGTCCCGAAATGGCGCGTCGGCGCGTACCCGACCTCCTCCCACCCCGAGAACGACGTCGTGAGCCCCGGACGCTCCGGAAGCCGCATCGCGTACTTCGCCGCCATCCTCCCCGCCCCCGGAAAGATCCTCTCCAGCGTCCCCGCCGGATCGCTCTCCCACCCCTCGAGATCCCCCGGCCCGTACGCGTTCGGCCGGAGCGCGTCGAGCACGATCCCCTCCGGCTCACCGGCGAGAGGCCGCGCCAGCCGCTCCACCGAGAGCGCCACCGCGTCCACCACGTCCTCCCGGTCCACCCCGCCCGCGAGCAGCCGCGCCCCGTACCGGTTGATCCAGTCCTCCCCCCAGGGCGTGAGGTCCGCCGGACGCACCGCCACGTACCGCACCCCGCTCCGCCGGCGGTGGTACTCGCAGAGCTCCTCCCCCACCCGCTTCGTAAAGCCGTACTTGTCGTAATGCCCGTGCCACGCCTGCGACGAGAGGAACACGAACCGCTCGATCCCCGCCGCCTTCGCCGCCTGGAACGCCCAGAACGTCCCGTCCACGTTCAGCCGCCAAAAGTCCGCCTCCGTCTTCTCCCCCCAGTGGATCCCGTGCCACGCCGGCGTGTGCACCACGAGGTCGCACCCCGCCGCCGCTGACTCCAGCCCGAACCCGTGCTGCACGTCCACCTGGTGGAACGCGAGAGCCCCCGGCACCTCCAGCCGCACCACGTCCGAGGCCACGACCTCGTGCCCCGAGGCGAGAAGCCGCGGGACGAGCCCCTTGGCGATCGTCCCGCCCGCGCCCGTCACAAGGATCCTCACGCGCCGCAGAGTACCGGGGGCGACGGGGAGCGACCGGGCCTACTCCCCCAAGAATCCGAGGATCGCCCGCGCCACCGCCTCCGGATCCTCCCGCGGCGATAGGTGCCCCACCCCCGCGAGCACCTGCAGAGACGCGTCCGGCAATCGCGCGACGATCTCGTCCCGCGCGAACCCCGGCGCGATCACCGGGTCCCGCTCACCCACCAGGACGAGCGTCGGCAGGGCGACGTCCGCGTACAGCGGCGACAGATCCTCCCGCGATCCCCCCTCGAGCCATCCCCGCCACGCCTCCGGACTCGTCCGCAGGTAGTCCCCCACCGCCTCCTCCCGGCTCCCCGGCAGAAGCGCCCGCCCCGTGATCCTCGCGACCGCCCCTTCCGCGTACCCCCGGTCCCCGAACCCCGCGAGCCCCGCCGCCCGGTCCGCGTCGGACATCGGCTCCGGCGAGAGCGGCGACGGCGCGAGGAGCACGAGCCGCAGGAGCCCCGCCGGCCGCCGCGCCGCGAAGGCCATCGCCCCCTTCCCCCCCATCGAGTGCCCCACGAGCACATAACTCTCCAACCCCTCGGCGAGCCTCGCCAGATCGTCCGCGAGATCGGCGACCGTCGGCGCCGCGACCCGCGCCGGCAACCCCCCGAACCCCGGCAGATCCGGCGCGACGATCCCGAACCGCCCCCCGAAGAACGGGAGCACCCCCGCCCACTCCCCCGAGGAGCCTCCCCACGAGTGCGCGAAGACGAGCGTCGTCACGCCCCCCTCCTCGCCAGGTGCCGGTCCGCCGTCCGCAGGCTCAGCGCCATGATCGTGAGCGCCGGGTTCACCGAGAGCGAGCTCGGGAACGTCGAGTTGTCCGAGATCGTGAGCCCCGGCACGTCGTGGACCCGCCCGTCCGGATCCACCACCGAAGAGCCCGGATCGCTCCCCATCCGGCACGTCCCGATGAGGTGCGCGTACCGCCGGAGCGACCACACGTCCGTCGCCCCGATGTCGCTCCACAGCGAGCGCATGAGCCCCTCCGCGTGCGCCGTCATCCGCACCTCGTTCTCCCCCGCCGTAAACCGGATCCGCGGCTTCGGCAAGCCCCGCGCGTCCCTCTCGTCCGAAAGCTCCACGAGGTTCCCCTCGTAGGGCAGGCACTCCCCCAGAACGTTGATCCCCGCCACCCGGTCGTAGCCCGCCAGGTGCCGCCCCAGCGCCTCCCCCCAAAGACCGCCCCCCGTCGCCCCCGCCCGCGCGAGCCCCCCCGCGTACGTCACCGGCATCACCCCGAGCGACTGGAGCAGGTACCCCCCCGCGAAGTCCGCCGCTCCCAGTCCCCTTCCCTGCGGACGGTGCGTGTCCTCCGAGATGAGCCCCCCCGGGATCCCCTTCCAAGGGTGCAGCTCCTCGTCCACCTGCCCCCACACCTGCACCCCCACGTGCGCCATGAAGTTCCGCCCGACCTGGCCCGACCCGTTCCCGATCCCGTTGAGGAGCAGCAGCCGCGGCGTCTCGATCGCCCCCGCGCAGAGAAAGACGTGCGCCGCCCTCTGCCGTCGCTCGACCCCGTCCTTCGTGTACACCACCCCCGCGACCCGCCCCTGCGCGTCGCGCTCGATCGTCGTCGCCGCGCACCCCGGCCGCACCTCCGCCCCGTGGAGCAGGGCCAGCGGGAGGAACGTCACGTCCGCGCTCGCCTTCGCCCCCACCGAGCACCCCGCCTGGCAGAACCCCCGGTTCGTGCACGCCTGCCGCCACCCGACTCCCTCCCGATAGTAGCGGGCCGAGAGCGCCGCGTTCGCCGCCGGACTCGTCCGGATCCCCCGCCCCGCGCACGCCCGCGCCATGAGCCGCGCCGCCCCGTTGAGCGGGAGCGGCGCGAGCGGGTACCCCCGTCGCCGCTTCGGCCCCCACGGATACTCCGCCGGCCCCGAGACCCCGAGAAACCCCTCGACCTCCTCCAGGTACGGCTCCAGCTCCTCGTAGGCGAGGGGCCAGTCCGCCCCCACCCCGAACTCGCTCCGGAGCCGCAGGTCGTCCGGCTGGGGACGCGGCGTGTACGCCGTGTAGTGGAGCGTCGAACCCCCCACCCCGATCCCCGAGTTGTTCTTCCCGAACGCGATCGGGTTCCCCCCCGCCGACAGCCGCTCGTCCGTCCAGAAGAGCTTGCTCTGCGCGAGCTCGTCCGTCGCGAAGTCCCGCGCCGGGTCCCACCAGCTCCCCGCCTCCAGCGCGACGACCTTCAGCCCCGCCCCCGCGAGCCGCGCGAGGAGCGGCGCCCCTCCCGCCCCCGTCCCGATCACCACCGCGTCCACGACCTCGTCCTCCCCGTACGTGCGCATCGCCGTCCGCATCGCCGGACGCGGCGGGATTGCCCTCGGAGCCGGAGCCTGCGGCAACGGCCGTGCCGTCTCCCACTCCTCCCGCTCCCCCGGCCCGATCCTCTTCCACCCGTGCCCGTCCGCGTACCCGACGTACCCGATCGCCTCCTGCGCCCTCGGATGGCTCATCGCGAGCTCGCTCGCCTCCGCGAGAAGCTCCTCGAAGAGCCGCGGCTCCGATTCTGCGAACGCCCGCACCCGCTCGTCCGTCACCGTCTCGTCCGCGAACGCCGCGATCGTCCGCGCGTACGCCTCGGCGTCCGCCGGAAGCTCGTCGTACCGCCACCCGTCCCCGTCCCTCCGCGCGAGCCGCGCCGAGATCCGCCGCGCGACCCACCCCGGCTCCACCCCGAGCGTCTCCGGCATCAACCGCGCCAGCACCGCCGTCAGCGTCGCGAGCCCCTCGCCTGTGAGCGCTCCCGCCTCCGGCGAGTCGGTCAGGCGTCCTTCCAACGCCGCCCGCGTCGCCTCGGTCACGAGCCCGCTGGCGAGGAGCTCGGCGAGAGGGGGAGGCGGCGTCGTCACCTCCCCTCCTCTACGCGCACGGGCGCGCCCCTACGACGTCTTAGGTGCCGAAGTCGGACGAAACGCAACCCGCCGGCGATAAAAAGGACGTCGGGAGGCGAAGATCGGGGTTAGACTCCCTCCCGATGACGCCCGCGGCCCGATGGACCCTCTACGGCGGCCTCGGCGGCCTCGCGGGCGTCCTCGCCTACCTTCTCTCCCTCCCCTGGTTCCCCCACAAGACCCTGCGCGAACTCCTCGGCCCCGCCCCCACCGATGCGGACGGTCTAAAGGACTACCTCGTGCGCGCGATCTCGCGCCCGCCTCTCACCACCCTCGGCACCGCCTACGGCAACGTCGCCTACGCCCTCCTCGGCGGCCTCGTCGCCGCCTTTCTCGTCGGGGCGCTCCGCACCGAGCGGAGCGGCCCCCTGCGCGGCCTCGGCTGGGCGCTCCTCGCCTTCCCCGCCGGAGCCGTCGCCGGCCGGAGCCTCGACGCCCTCTCCGACGTCGTGACGATCGCCACCCACCACCTTGCGGGACCTCTGAACCACGTCCTCTGGTCCCTCCTCGTCTCCGGCGGCGTCGCCCTCACGGTCGGCGTCTTCCAGGGCCCGAGCCCCGCCGTCCTGCGCCGCGCCGCCGTCGCGGGCCTTCTCGGCGCGATCGCCGCCTACGCGATGCGCTCCGCCTTCGCCCCCCTCGGCGAACTCGCCGCCGCCGCCCCCGACCTCCTCACCGGCGGCGACCCCGTCGCGGGCCTGCGCGCGATGGAGGACCGCAACCTGTGGGAGCCGGCCCGCGTGGACTTCGCCGTCGAGTACGCGAGCATGGGACTCGCCATCGGGCTCGGCTTCGCCTTCGCCGAGAGCCGCCTCCGCCGCGCCACCGTCCGGTGGGAGCTCGCCCGCAACGAGGGCCGCGACTGGGAGCTCGCCCGAGGCCCCCTCCTCGTCGGGAGCGCCGAGGGGGCCGCGATCCGCCTTCCCGCCACCGCCGGCGTCGCCCCCCGCCACGCCGCCATCGTCGGCCACGAGAACGCCTACGCCCTCCACCCCGAACCCGGCGCGACCCCCACCCTCAACGGTGCCCCCGTCGCCCCCGGACACGCCGCCTGGCTCGCCCACGGCGACCGGATCGGCCTCGGCCGCGCGACCCTCGTCTTCGCCGAGGCCCACCGCCCCAAACCCGCCCCGTCGCCCGCCCCCTCGCCCGCGCCCGCCGCCCGGATCGCCGGCCCCCGCACCGGACACTTCCTCGAACACATCGACGGCCGCCGCGTCGAGCTCCCCCCCGGCCTCACCCTCGTCGGCCGCGATCCCGACTGCGGCGTCGTCCTCGGCGGCGCCGCCGTCTCCCGCCGCCACGCCCGCATCCTCGTCGAGAGCGGTCGCGCCACCGTTGAGGACCTCGGCTCCGCCGCCACCCGCGTGAACGGCGCCCCCGTCGCCGCCCCTCGCGACCTCGCCGACGGCGACGTCCTCGACCTCGGCCCCGCCCGCCTCACCTACCGCCGGGGCTAACGATCACCCGGAGAACGGCTCCCGCCGGGTCAGGCGCCGCCGTCCGCCCTCCCAAGTCCAGCGTTGCAGGAAGAAGGGGCCCGGACGGTCGAAGGTCAGCCCGGAGAACGCCCGACCGTCTTCCGTCACCACCGTCGAACCGACGATCCGCCCCCTCGCCCCGAACCCCGCCTCGTACGCCGGGCCGAGACGCCGGAACCGCCCCCCTTCCCACAGCAGTGCCTCATCCGAGGCGATGCTCGCCACCCGGTACGGATCGGGTGCGAAGAGCACCCGCTCCCTCCAAGCCGCTGTTCTTGCGGCTTCCCGTGAGAACAGACGTCCCCCCTTCCAGACGAACCCGGTTTGCCGCGTCCCCGTGTACGCCCCGCTGAAATCCTGCCGGATCGTCCCGTACACGACCCCGCGCGGCGTCGCCCCCACCTCCAACCGCGGCCCCTCGCTCCCCTTCGCTCCTCCGATCACGAGATCGCGGGACGCGAGCGAGGTCCGCTCCCCCCGAACGTAGAGGCGGTACACACCCCCCGATCGCCGCAACTCCCCGAGCGGCGCGGGCTTCGAGACCGAAACAGGGACGACGGGCGTGACGAGCACTCCACGAGTCTAGCCCTCCACGAAGAATCCCGGGCTAAACTGCGTAGCGAGCCATGGAGACCCGGCGCACCACCGAATCCCTCTTCGCGGGCCTGAGCCCCGAGGCCCGCGTCGAGGCCGTCCGCCTCGCCGCCCGGATGCAAGAGGGCGGCGACGAGGGGGCGGACCTCCTCGCCGCCGCCCGCGAGGCGGGCGTCGCGGACGCCCACCTGCGCGAGGCCGCGAGGCGGCTCTCCGGGAGTCTTCACCCCCAAGCACCCCGCACGACCGGGACGGACGCGCTCGGGACGGACGCGCTCACGATCCGCCCGGGCCTCGCCCTCGCCGCGCTTCTCGCCGCGACCCAGATCTACCCCGCCTACTTCGACTACCACGAGGCGTACCACCCCCTCTTCCTCCCGATCCTCTGGCTCTCGGCCCTCCTCGCCGGCCTCCTCGCCCGCCGCGGGCGCTGGTGGAGCGGCCTCGCCGTGGCCGCGTTCGCCTGGAGCGTCGCCCTGGGCGCGATCCACATCCTCGTGGCGGGCTTCAGCGTCCGGGTCTCGATCCACCCGAGC
This sequence comes from Fimbriimonas sp., assembly GCA_965249475.1. GTDB lineage: Bacteria > Armatimonadota > Fimbriimonadia > Fimbriimonadales > Fimbriimonadaceae > Fimbriimonas. The sequence goes on from CBDFMD010000001.1 coordinate 75,245, forward strand.
GAGCTCGCCGCGATGGGAACCGCCCTGCGCGTCCTCCTCTTCGCCGCGATCGGGACCGCGCTCGCCTTCGTCCTCCCCGGCGTCGCCCGCCTCGGGCGCGCGTTCGCCCCGACCCTCGGCTGAGCGAACCGGCCCCTCACATCGGCGGACCGGTCGCCGGGACGATCCGGTTCACGTACAGGAGTAGCGGCGGGTAGTCCGGCGACTCCGGCCCGTCCAGCGGCTCGTAGTTGTGCGGCTCCGTCGCCATGAACGTCGCCGCGTCCCCCCGCTCCAGATCGATCGTCCGGCTCCCCACGTGCAGCCGCACCCGCCCCCGCAGGCACGTCACGAACTCCTCCCCCCCGTGCGAAGGCGGCGGCGAGGCGAGCTTCACCGCCTCGATAAGCCCCGCCACGAGCTCCCCTTGCGCGAGACGGCACGCGAACGGCATCTGGAACCCCACCGCGAGACCGAGCCCCGCCAAACGACGCCGCTCCGCCTCGTCGAGCGGCGGGAACGCGTCCCGGTGCGCCTGCGGACGCTCGTCCCGCACCGTCGCCCACGCCGCCCGGCTCGCCCGATGCACCGCGAGCGTCTCCCCGTGCGACTCCACCGGCGTCCGCATCGCGTTCTGGCTCATCCCCAGCCCCACCGTGATCTTCCGCCGCACCGAGGGCTGGGACGGCCTCCCGGACTCCACCCGCGCGAGCGTGTCCTCGTGCACCCCCGACCGCCGCGCGAGCTCCCGCCGCGAGAGCCGCTGCATCTGCCGGATCGTCCGCACGTTCGTGCCGAAGGTCTCGGGATCGAACTCCACCCCCGCAGTCTAGCCCCATAAAGGGATCGGGAACCCCAGGTGACTCTACCGGGGTTCCCGACCCCCGCCGCGAAAATCCCGACCGCAGATTCGGCACGCACCCCCCCGAAGGCCGAACGAAGCCCCCCGAACCGCCCCGATCCGCGCGACGCCTCCCCGCGCGGTCCTGTAGCCTAGCGTCACAAAGCCCGAACCCCCGCGACGAGGAACGCGGTGAGAAGCGGCCGGAAGAGCCGGCGTCGGGCGGAGAAGACCCATGAAGACGCCCCGCCCCCCCCGCAAGCCCGCCATCCGGTGCGGCCTCGCCACCCTCGCCCTCGTCGCCGTGACGAGCGCCCGCGCCCAGACCTTCGTCTACTCGGGCCTCGGCACCAGCTCCCCCACGAACCTCTTCTCCGACCCCGGCAACTGGGTCGGCGGCGTCGCTCCCGCCTCCGGCGCGGGCACGGGCCTCGTCTTCGCCGGAAACCTTCGCACCGCCGTCGCCCTCGACGTCGCCGGATTCAACGCGAACTCCCTCCTTTTCGACGCCACCGCCGGCCCCTTCCAGATGGGCGCGACCGGCGGAGGATCCTTCAACCTCCTCGCCAACGGCGGCGTCGGCCCCTCCCTCGTCGCGAACGCCCGCTCCTACTCGATCATCCAAGCCCCCATCGCCCTCGGAGCCTCCCCGCTCACCGTCGGCGGCTCTGGCTCCCTCTCCCTGAACTCCCTCCTCTCCGGCGGCCCCGGCGCCAGTTCCATCGCGCTCCGCATCGCCCAGACCGGGAGCGGCTTCCGCAACCAGGGGTCCCCCGTCTCCCTCGGCAATGCGAACACCTTCGCCGGCGACGTCGAGCTCGCGAGCGGCAACCTCCAGATCACCGCCCCTGCCTCCGGCCTCGGTCCCGCGACGAACGCCCTCGCCGTCACCGGCGCCGGCACCGGCCTCGCCTTCGGCCCCTATACCGTCTCCGGCACCGTCACGAACATCGCCGTCCCGAACCCCATCCGCCTCGACCGCACCCTCACCGTCGGCGGATTCTACGCCGCCGACCTCTCCGGCCCGATCTCCGGCTCCGGCGACCTCGTCGTCGCCCCCACGAACTCCGTCGGACTGCCGAACCTCTTCACCGGCGCGAGCGCCTTCACCGGCACCCTCGCCCTTCGCGGCACCGGACTCGGCAACTCCACCGCCGTCCTCTCCGGCGGCGGCACCATGCTCGCCGCGAACTACGCCGTCGGCCCCAACTCCACCCTCCGCGTGGACGACACCGGCACGAACGTCCCCCGCCTGAACCCCTCCGGCACCCTCGCCCTCGATCGCGGCACCTTCGCCCTCGTCGGCAATGCCTCCGCCGACTCCGCCGAGAGCGTCGCCACCCTCCGCACGTCCGGGCAGGCGAACCTCACCCTTACCGGCGGCACCGGGGGCGCCGCGACCCTCAACGTCGGCGCCTGGGTCCGAGGCCCCCGGAGCACCGCCGTCTTCTCCGGCGCCGGAGCGAGCGGCGCCCAGGCCTTCGGTGCCGCCGGCCCCGGCAACGGCAACGTCGTCCTCGCCGCCGACCCCGGCGGCTCCGTGGGCGGCGGCGGCGGCGCGGGCGCCACCAACCGCAGCGTCCTCCCCTACGCCTACCTCGCCATCAACAACGCCCTCGCCGTCCAGGGCGCCACCGGCGGCGACCTCGTCCGCTACGACGGGGCCACCGGACGGATCGTCCCCCTCGCCGCCAACGAGTACGCCCGCGACGCCGCCGCCGCGAACGGCGGCACGAGCGTCCGCCTCGGCAACGGCGGCTACGCCTCCGCCTCCTTTCTCACGGGCCTCGGCGCCCTCGTCCTCGACACCTCGACCGTGACCACCGCCCCCTCCGGCGCCTCCCTCTCGAGCTCCGGACCCCTCAACGTCGTCGGCGGCACCGTCCTCTCCGTCGCCTCCGGGTCTGCGTTCCTGCCCCAGGTCCCCTCCCAGATCTCCACCCCCCTCCTCGAGTTCGGCGCCGCCACCGGCTACGTCCACACCCAGGCCGCGCTCGTCGTGAACTCCACCATCCTCGGCTCCGCCGGCGTCGTCAAGAGCGGACCCCAGACCCTCGTCCTCAACGGCGCGAACGGCTTCACCGGCGGACTCACCGTGAACGCCGGCACCGTCCAGTTCGAGCGCGACGCCGCCCTCGGCGCCGCCGGACTCCCCGTCACCCTCAACGCCGCCGCCCCCGGCGCCGGCAACGGCTTCGCCACCGGCGGACTCCTCGCCCTCTCCTCCGGCCTCTACGGCGACAACCGCACCGCCCTCTCCACCAACCGCCCCCTCGTCCTCGGACCCAACGGCGGCGTGATCGGCACCAACAGCACCCCCCTCTCGAACACCTCCCTCGCCTGGAACGGCGTCGTGAGCGGCACCGGCACCCTCTACAAGAACGGCTCCGGACTCCTGACCCTCGCGAACCCCGCGAACACCTACTCCGGCGATACCGTCGTCACCCTGGGCACCCTCGGCGTCGGCTCGAGCGGCGCCCTCGGCACCGGCTCCGTCCTCCTCGCCGGCGGAACCCTCGCCGCCACCTCGAGCTTCACCACCGACCGCACCGTCGGGCTCGTCGGCGCGGCCAGCACCGGACTCACCGGAATCCAGTCCTTCCTCTTCACCGGGACGAACACCCTCGGCCTCTCCGGAAGCCTCGTCGGCAACACCCCCGGTGCCTCCCTCACGAAGTTCGGCGAGGGCGACCTCAACCTCACCGGCGCCAGCACCTACCGCGGCGCCCTGAACATCGGCCAGGCGACCCCCACCGTCAACCTCGCCGACCCCGTCCGTGCCCAGGCTGGCGGTGCCGTCCGCATCTCCGGCCCGAACGGCCAAGTCGGCTTCTTCAACATCCCTAGCGGCGCGGCGACCGCCGCCGTCCTTCAGGCCGGCGGCTCCCTCATCGTGGACAACGCCGCCGCCGCCAGCAACGCCCGCCTCGTCCCCGGCTCCGGCCTCGGCCTTGCCGGAGGCAACTTCACCTTCCTCGGCAACGCCGCGACCCCCGTCCGCCAAGAGCTCGGAAGCGTCCTCTTCGGCGCGACGACCGTTAACGGCTTCACGGCGAGCACCGGCTCCGGCCTCGGCAACACCGTCACCGTCGCGAGCAACGGCGCCGCCACCACCCTCTCCGCCACCTCCCTCGCGGGCGGAGGCGCGGTCTACTTCCGCGGCACCGCCCTCGGCTCCGGCAACGCCGGGTCGAGCTCGGTCCTCGTCTCCACCGCCCCGACCCTCGTCAACGGCATCCTCCCCAACGCGACCGTCTCCGCCTCTGCCACCGGCGAGGCCACCGACTTCGCGACCTACGGCCTCTACGGCGTCGCCCCCTACTCGGGCTACGTCGCCGGACTCTCCGGCGCGGGCGCGACCGCGACCGTGGACCAGACCGGCTCCGTCGCCACCCTGTCCGGCCCCCAGACCGTCAACGCCCTGCGCCTCGGCGCGGCGGGCGGAGTCAATCTTGGCGCGAACACCCTCACCCTCGGCACCGGCGAGCTCCTCGCCGCGGGCGGCGCGAACCTCGGGATCACCGGCGGCACCCTCGCCCTCGGCACCGCCAACGGACGCTTCACCACGAGCAACGACCTCTTCATCACCTCCGCGATCACCGGCACCGGCGGCCTGAACAAGCTCGGCTCCGGCACCCTCACCCTCTCCGGCGCGAGCGGCCCCACCGGGAACTCCTACGTCTCCGCCGGAACCCTCGCCTACGGCTCTCCCACCGCCCTCCCCACCTCGACCTTCCTCAACATCGCCCCCGGCGCGACCCTCAGCCTCGCGAACGCCGGTGGCCCCGTCGCCCTCGCCGGAATCCAAGGGTACGGCACCGTCGCACTCGGCAACGCCGCCCTGAGCCTCATCGGGACCGGCACCACCTCCGCCGCGGCCTTCACCGGGGGCGCGTCGAGCTCCCTCACCGTTACGAACGCCGCCTCGACCACCCTCAACGGCGACTCCCCCGCCTTCGCCGGAAGCGTCCGCATCCTCTCCGGCACCCTCAACGTCCAGACGAACGGCGCCGCCGGATCGAACGCCTCGCCCATCCTTCTCGGCGACACGAGCGGGACCGCCGCCGCCACCCTCGGCGTCGGCCCCTACACCGACGCCCTCGCCCGCGACATCGTCGTCCAGGCCGGCGGCACCGGCGTCGCCTCCATCAACGGCAACGGCTACTACGCGAACTCCCGCCTCACCGGGAACGTCTCCCTCGGACGCGACCTCACCGTCACGAACTCCAGCAACGCCGGCTTCGGCGCGATCACCCTCGCCGGCACCGTCTCCGGCGCGGGCGCCCTGAACCTCAGGGGCGCGGGCTCCGTGAACCTCTCGGGCAACAACACCTACACCGGCGGCACGAACCTCAACCTCTTCACGAACAACGTCCTCGGCCTCGGCTCCGACACCGCCCTCGGCACCGGGACCCTCACCCTCACCGGCCCCACCGCGACGACCTACAACCCCGGCTACCTGCGCGCCGACAACGGCCCCCGCACCATCGCCAACCGCGTCGTCGCCTCGGGCCAGCTCGTCAACAGCTCCTTCGGCATCGCCGGATCGAACGACCTCACCTTCACCGGCGGCTTCGACCTCGGGACCGGCAACCAGTCGGTCAACGACTTCTCGACCGGCGTCACCACCTTCGCCGGACCCGTCACGAACGGCACCCTGAACAAGCTCGGGAGCGGCGCCCTCGTCCTCTCCTCGGGGACCAACGCCTTCACCGCCCCCCTCGCCGTCTCCGCCGGCACCCTCTCCCTGGAGAACGCCGCCGGGGCCGCCGCCGCCGACGTGAACGTGAACGGCGGCCTCCTCGCCGGAACCGGCTCCGCCTCCGGCGCCGTGACCCTCGCCTCCGGCGCGGGCCTCGCCCCCGGCTCCGTCCGCGGCGGCCTCGGCTCCGCCGGAACCCTCACCGTCGGAAGCCTCGGCTTCAACCCCGGCGCGAACATCTTCTTCGATCTCGGCGACACCTCGCAGGACCTCGTCAACGTCTCCGGCGCCTTCACCAAGGGCACCACCGGCGCCGGCGCCTACCGCTTCGCCTTCAGCACCGCCAAGGGCGCCTACCTCGTCCCCGGCACCTACACCCTCGTGAACTTCGGCTCGAACTCCGGCTTCTCCGCGAGCGACTTCTCCTTCGTCGGCACCCCCGGCCTCGAAGGGGGCTTCCTCCTCGACAGCAACCGCCTCCAGTTCCGCGCCACCGCCGTCCCCGAGCCCGCCACCCTCGCCGCCCTCGGCCTCGGCGCCCTCGCCCTCCTGAAGCGCCGCCGCAAGTCGGCGTGAGGCGCAAGCCCCCGGAAAACGAGAAGGCCGCCCCGAGAGGCGGCCTTCTTCGTCTTGGATCGAGGGAAAAGAGTGGTGGAGATAATGAGATTCGAACTCACGACCTCTGCAGTGCGATTGCAGCGCTCTCCCAGCTGAGCTATATCCCCACGCGAGCGCCCGAGAACCGGGCGGCCCGGCTCTCCCGGGCGAAAGAAGAGGATACCCCCATCCCCGACGTGTATGCTGGCCCCCTAAGCCCATGTTGACGCCGACGACGCTGCTCCTCGCCCTCGCCCACCAGACGAAGACCCCGCCCCCCGACCTCGCCACCCTCGAGCGCGAGCTCCGACGCCCCCTCAAAGCCGCCCGCGCCGACGAATGGGCGAAGACCCTCGGCGCGAGCGAGGGCGGCGCCTCCCCCCGCACCGAGATGCCCGACTTCGCCGCCCCCGCCCGCGAGACCGGCCGCGCCGCCTTCGCCCTCCGCGCCCCCGCCGCCAAGACCGCGAGCGTCGCCCTCGGCGAGCGCACCCTCCCCCTCCGACGCCTCCCGAACGGCTTCTGGGCCGCCGTCCTCCCCGTCCGCGACGGCGAGGCCTTCCGCTACCGCTACCTCGCCGACGGAAAGCCCCTCGGCGAAGGGCGCCAGTTCGAGGCCTACCGCACCCCGCCCGAGATGAAGCCGAAGGACGGCGTCCCCAAGGGCGAGCTCCGCGCCATGCCCGACCACGCGAGCGCGATCTACCCCGGCACCACCCGCCCCTGGTGGGTCTACCTCCCCGCCAAACCCGCTCCCCGAGGCGGCTACGCCCTCATGGTTTTCCAGGACGGCCAGTGGGCGAAGGGTTACGTCGTCCCCTGCCTCGACAACATGATCGCGAGCGGCGACCTCCCCCCCGCCGTCGCCGTCTTCGTCAAGCCCGGCTCGCACGAGGGCAAGGACGGCGACGACCGCTCTCGCGAGTACGACGTCATGTCCGACGAGTACGTCCGCATGCTCGACGACGAGATCCTCCCGAAGGTCGCCCCTCTCGCCCCCCTCACGCAGAGGCCCGACCGCCGCCTCGTCGCCGGCGGAAGCTCCGGCGGCATCTGCGCCTTCACCGCCGCCTGGGAGCGCCCGAACTCGTTCGGCCTCGTGATGAGCTGGATCGGAAGCTACGTGAACCTCGGCGCGATCCACGGCAAGGAGGGCGGCCAGAACTACCCCTTCCGCATCCGCCGCACCGACCGCAAACCCCTCCGCATCGCCCTCCAGGACGGCGCGAACGACATCGACAACGAGTGGGGAAACTGGCCCCTCGCCAACCGCACCCTGCTCGCCGCCCTGAACTACAAGGGCTACGACGTCAAATGGAACTTCGGCGACGGCTTCCACTCCGACGCCCACGGCCGCGCCATCATGCCCGACGAACTCCGCTGGCTCTTCCGCACCGGCCCCTACGCCGTCCGCTGACCCGCTTCCCGTCGCCTTAGAGCCCGTGCGCCCAACGCCCCGCCGCCGCGATCCGGACGAACCTCACCGGGTCCCGCGCAAGCGGGGCGAGAGCCCCCCGCGCCTCCGGCGTCCCGATCGCGAAGAGCGCCCGGGCGACCGCCGCCCGCGCGTGCCAGTCCGGATGCCGCCCCGCCTCCACGAGCGGCGCGACCTCGCGCGGCCCATCGAAGCACGCCTGCTGGATCTCGAGGCACAGACCGGACCGGAGCATCCCCGCGAGCCGGGGCGCCGCCCGCGCGGGATCGGCGTCCGCAAGGTCTCGCAACGCCTCCGTTCGCACCTCCTCCAGCGGATGGTCGAGATCGCGCTCGATCGCGGCGAGACTCCGCCGCCCCCTCGGACGCGGCGACGCGAGAGGAGGGTCGAACGTCCGCCGGACGAACCCCTCCTCGCGCGGCGTGAGAACCGGCAGAGCTCGCGCCTCACCCCGAAAAAGGGCGTCGAGCTCCGCCCGCCCCGTCAGCGTCGGATGCCCGACCGCGAGCGAGACGTAGACCCCTGACAACCCGAGCCCTCGGGCGAGCGCCTGACGCACGATCCCCCGCGCGAGACTCCGATCCCCGTCCGTCTCGATCCTCAGCCGCGCCCGGGTCCATCGGGCGGAGTCGGCATCGAGCCGGGCGAGGTCCCGCCGCGCCCGCGCCGCGTCGCTGAGGACGAGAAGAAGCCCGAGCCAATCCCCTTCCTCCGCGCCCTTCGTCCGCACGAAGCGCGCCCGGAGCGAGTCGTACCCCGAGGACCCGATCGGCCCGGCCTCCCCGCCCGAAAGCTCCGCCGCGAGCGCCTCCAGCCGCCGGTCCGCCACCCCCGAGACCGCCGCCGCCGTCCGCGGACGAAGCGGTCCCGCCGCTGCCCGTAACCAGCGCGCTGCCCCCGGCGCGAGTCGGAGGAGCCGGTACGTCGCAATCCCCGCCTTCGCCCGGTCGTGGGTGTTCAGCGCGGTAAGCAGAAGGGGAAGAGCCGCGTTCGACCCCGTCGCGTCGGTCATCTCGTAGGATCGGAGCCCCGCTCCCCCGCCTGCCAGCCCCGCCACGACGATCCCCGCCGCGAGAGCGATCGCCCGCCGCCGCATCGCCCTCGACCTAGCCGACGATATGACCGAGGTCGGGCGACGAGAAGTCGTCCGGCTCCGCGCGGTGGCTCTCGTACCCCACCGCGTGCTCCGCCCGAAGATCGGCGAACTTCCCCTTCGGATACCCGAACGTGAGGTACAGCCCGATGATCGTCCCGACGAGCGCCCCGAGCCCCGCGAACGGGATCGCGTTCACGAGATCCTGGCGCTGAAGGTCGACGACGTGCTTGCTCACCACCACCGTCCCCAAGTAGAACCCCATGATCGTCAGCACCGGCAGAACGACGTTCCACCCGATAAGGATCGCGATCCGCGTGTCCTCCTCCGCCATCTTCTCCCGCATCGTCATCCCCCCAGTCTATCCCGCCCCCGCCGAAGGGCCTCCTCCCCACCTCCTAGGAAGGTGAGCTCGAGGGGAGGACGCCGTAGGGGGGCGCTACCTCGCTCGCACCTTAGGCCGCGCGATTCATCGCGCGAACGGGAGGCCTCCCCCGAGCGCGAAAAGGTGCGAAAAATCGACGGAAGGGGTTGTCACCCCTCTCTCCCGCCGACGTAAGGGTGTGGCCCTCTCGAACTTCCGCTCCCAGAGCCTGACCTTGCACAAAAACCCAAAAACCATGGTCAGCGTGGTCAGGATGGTCAGGATGGTCAGGATGGTCAGGATGGTCAGGAATCCGAAAGGGGAAACCTTAGAACCGTGCGCGCATGCGCCGAAAACCGTTCCGGGGGTTCCGGGCTTTCCCAGGAATCGCTCCCGAGCCCTCCTTCGGAAGGAGAAGCGACCCTCGCCGAACCACTGCCGCCCTCACCCCCCCGCCCCGAAGAGCCCCTCCAGCCCCTCCTCCCGCGTCGTGCGCTCCATGAGCATCGCCACCCCGTCCGCCGCCCGCATCCGGCCCCGGATCACCGCCTCGATCCCCGCGAACAGGGGCGTCTCCACCCCGTGGCGCCGCGCGAGCGCCACCGCCGCCTCGCTCGTCGGCACCCCCTCCGCCGTCTGACCGACCTCCTCCACCGCCTCCTTGAGCGAAAGCCCCCGCCCGAGCGCCCGCCCCACCCGCGTGTTGCGCGAAAGCCCCGACGCCGCCGTCGCGAAAAGGTCCCCCACCCCCGCCACTCCCAGGAACGTCTCCAGACGCCCCCCCATCCGCGTCCCCAGAAGGATCGTCTCCTTAAGCCCCCGCGCCACGAGCGCCCCCTTCGTGTTGTCCCCGAACCCCAGCCCCTCTGCCATCCCCGCCCCGAGCGCGACGACGTTCTTCAACGCCCCCGCGAGTTCCACCCCCACCAGATCGTCGCTCGCGTACACCCGGAACGTCGCGCACCCGAACGCCCCCCGCACCCGATCCGCCAAGGCCCCGTCCGCCGAGGCCGCCACCGCCGCCGTCGGCACCCCCCGCACGATCTCCACCGCGAGGTTCGGACCTGAGAGCGCGCACACCGAAACCCCCGGGCGCACCTCCGCCGCGACCTCGCTCAGCAGGCGGTCCGTCCCGTGGTCGAGCCCCTTGCTCGCCAGCACGGTCGCCCCCTCCCCCGCCGGAAGCCGCGCGAGCACCCCCCGCACCGCCCCGCTCGGCACCGCCACGATCGTCAGCGGCGCCGGCCGCGCCGCGTCCAGCGTCCCGAACGCCACCCCCGCCGGGATCGCGAACCCCGGCAGATACCGCAGGTTCTCCCGGAGCGCCCCCACCGCGGCCATCTCCTCCCCGTCCCGCCCGTAGAGCCCCACCGAGAGCCCGTTCCGCGCGAGAAGGATCGCCAGCGCCGTCCCCCACGACCCCGAACCGAGAACGACGGCATCCATCCGGCTAACGATTATGGCGGGTAGCCTCCCGCGCCATGCAGGACGCGGGAACGCCCGGCCGTCGCTTCGACCTCCCCGCCCTCGACGGCGTCCGCGCCCTCGCCTTCCTCCTCGTCTTCCTCCTCCACGCGCTGAATGGGCTCGGCACCACCCTCCCCCCCGTCGAGCGCCTGAACCCCCTCCTCGCCGGACTCCTGAGCTTCGGACGCGAGGGCGTCCCGCTCTTCTTCGTCCTCTCCGCCTTCCTCGTCACGAGCCTCCTCCTCGCCGAGCGCGAGGCCACCGGCCGCGTGGACGTCCGCGCCTTCCTCGTCCGCCGCTCCCTGCGCCTCTGGCCCCTCTACTTCGCCCTCCTCGCCCTCTTCCTCGTCGTCGCCCGCGTCCGACCCGCCCTCGCCCCCACCCCGGCCCAGATCGGGTGGTACGCCCTCCTCTGCGGCGACCTCCTCCACATGGGGACTCCCGACGGCCCGCTCGTCTTCCTCTGGAGCATCGGCGTCGAGGAGAAATTCTACGTCGCCTGGTCCCTCGCCCTCGCCCTCCTCGCAAGGGGGCCCCGCCCCCTCCCCGATCGCCTCGCCCGCGTCGCCCTCGCCCGCGTCGCCCTCGCCCTCGTCGCCTCCGCGTGGGTCTTCCGCCTCGCCTCCGCCGGCTCCCACCCCTGGTACTGGCTGAGCTTCGGCCCCCTCGGCTACCTCGACGCATTCGGCTGGGGCATCCTCCTCGCCGCCCGACCGGATCTCCTCCGCCGAACCGTCGCCCCCACCGCCGCCCTCCTCGCTCTGCTCCTCGCCCTCTGGAGCGCCGCCTCCCTCGGCTTCCTCATCGACGCCGGAGAGGGCGCCTACGGCTTCGCCCTGAAGATGGGCCTCGTCGCCGGGGCCTGCGCCCTCTTCGTCGCCGCCGTGAAGGACGCCCGCGACGGCTGGCCCGTCTGGCGCCCCTTGCGCGAGCTCGGCAAGCGATCCTACGGCGCCTACCTCTTCCACACCCTCCTCCTCGGCGTCGGCGGCGCGATCGCCCGCGACCCCCGCTCCCTCGCCGGCATCGCCATGAAACCCCTCGTGCTCGGCGCCACCGTCCTCGCCGCCGCCCTCTCCTACCGCTACTTCGAGCGCCCGTTCCTCGACCTCAAACGCCGCTTCGAACGCGTCCCCGCCCGACCCGACTGAGCCCCGCCGGAGAGGGATCGGGTATTTTGTTAGCGGCGCGCGGCCGGGGCGGCGGCCGACGAGAGATCCCCGCCCGGCGAAAGATGGGCAGGGGGCGCGGCGGCTCCCGCCCCTCTCCCCGCGCTCTCCAAGGGCCACGGCCCCCCCCCTCCCCAGTCGGAGGCGGAAAGGCCGAACCCGACACCGAGACGAAACGCAATGCCGTTAGACCCCCAAGCCAAGAAGAGCGTCATCGAAGAGTACGCCGCGACCCCCGGCGACACCGGATCGCCCGAGGTCCAGATCGCCATCATGCAGGCGCGCATCCTGCAGATCACCGACCACCTGCGCACCCACAAAAAGGACTTCCACTCGCGCCGCGGGCTCCTCCTCCTCGTCGGCAAGCGCCGGCGCCTCGAGGCCTACCTGCGCAACAAGGACGTCGTGAAGTACCGCGAGCTCATCAAGAGCCTCGGCATCCGCGAAGTCAAGCCGCGCTGAGCCGCGTCCCCCCGTCTTTCCACCCCCCCCAAACACAACCTAAAGGAGAACCATTGGTCCACACACATGAATTCGAGGTCGGAGGCAAGTCCTTCTACCTTGAGAGCGGCCGCGTCGCGAAGCAAGCGGGCGGCGCCGTCCTCGTCGGAATGGGCGAGACGATCGTCCTCGGCGTCGCCACGATGAGCGAGAACCCCAAGGAGGGCATCGACTTCCTCCCCCTCACCTGCGACTACGAAGAGCGCAAGTACGCCGTGGGCAAGATCCCCGGCGGCTTCATCAAGCGCGGAGGCCGGCCGTCCGAAAAGGCGATCCTCACCTCCCGCCTCATCGACCGCCCCGTCCGCCCCCTCTTCCCCAAAGGCCTCCGCAACGACATCAACGTCACCGCGATGCCCTTCTCGGTCGATCCCGAGTGCCCCCCCGACGTCATCGCCCTGAACGCCGCCGGCTGCGCCCTCGCGCTCTCCGACATCCCGTTCCAAACCCCCGTCGCGGGCGTCCGCGTCGGACGCGTCGACGGCGAGCTCGTCCTCTTCCCCTCCCTCGCCCAGCAGAAGCTCTCCGACCTCGACCTCGTCGTCGCCGGACACCAGGGCGCCATCTCCATGGTCGAGGCCGGCGCGAGCTTCGTCTCCGAAGAGGACATGCAGGCCGCCCTCGAGTTCGCCCACGACGCGATCCGCCAGATCGCCGCGCAGTTCGAGGAGTTCGCCAAAACCGCCGGCAAGCCCAAGCGCGAGGTCACGCTGAAGACCGTCCCCGACGATCTCAAGGCCGCCGTGAAGGACGCCTACGGCAAGACCATCGAGGAGACCCTCCTCGGCGTCGCCGCGAACACCGGCGCGACGAAGAACGTCCGCAACTCGACGATCGACGACCTCATCAAGACGATCGTGAGGGACCTCAAGCCCGGGTACGCCGACCGCCCCGACTACGCCGGGATGCTCGGCGAGGCCGCCGACTCGGTCGTCAAGGGCGTCGTCCGCTCGCTCATCATCGAGGGCGACAAGCGCCCCGACGGCCGCGCCCTCGACGAGATCCGACCCCTCGAGGCCGTCGCCGGCCTTCTCCCCCGCGTCCACGGCTCCGGCCTCTTCACCCGCGGCCAGACCCAGGTGATGACGGTCGTGACCCTCGGCCTTCCGGGCGACGCCCAGACGATCGACGGCCTCGAGGACGACGAGCCGAAGCGCTACATGCACTTCTACAACTTCCCGTCCTACTCGGTCGGCGAGGTCCGCCCCAACCGCGGCCCCGGCCGCCGCGAGATCGGGCACGGCGCCCTCGCCGAGCGCGCCCTGAGGCCCGTCATCCCGTTCGAGGACCCGAACTTCCCCTACACCCTCCTCCTCATCTCCGAGACGCTCGAATCGAACGGCTCGACCTCGATGGCCTCCGTCTGCGGAAGCACCCTCGCCCTCATGGACGCGGGCATCAAGATCAAGGCCCCCGTGGCCGGGATCGCGATGGGCCTCATGTCCGACGGCAAGACCTACAAGGTCCTCACCGACATCCAGGGCATGGAGGACTTCTGCGGCGACATGGACTTCAAGGTCGCGGGCACGAAGGACGGCATCACCGCCCTCCAGCTCGACACGAAGCTCGACGGCATCCCCGCCGACGTCCTCGCGCGCGCCCTCCAGCAGGCGAAGACCGCCCGCCTCCAAATCCTCGACGTGATCGAGGCCGAGATCCCCGCCCCCCGCGAGACGGTCGGCGACTCCGCCCCCCAGGTCACCACGATCACCATCAACCCCGAGAAGATCGGCGCCATCATCGGACCCGGCGGAAGCGTCATCAAGAAGCTCGTCGCCGAGACCGGCGCCTCGATCGACGTCCAGCAGGACGGCCGCGTCCTCATCGGCGCGAACAACGGCGCCGCCATCAAGGCCGCCGAGGAGCGCATCCGCGAGATCATCGGCGACGTCCCCCTCGGCACCCGCTACGACGGCGCGAAGGTCGTCCGCATCATGGGCAAGGGCGCCCTCGTCGAGTTCGCCCCCGGCCGCGAGGGCCTCGTCCCGAAGGAGCAGATCACCACCGTCGAGATCGGACGCATCGAGGAGGCCGTGAACATCGGCGACCTCATCAACGTCGCGGTCCACGAGGTGGACGCGATGGGACGGATCAACCTCACCGCGATCGGCCTCTCCCAGACCCTCCCGGCCCTCGCCGGCAACGAGGGCGCGACCCCGCCCCCCCCCCGCCCCCAGGAGCCCCGCTCCGACCGGGACCGCGGCGACCGAGGCGGCGATCGCGGCGGGCGCGGCGGCGGCGGCGGAGACCGAGGCGGCGACCGCGGCGGACGCGGCGGCTACGGCCGCGGCGGCGGCGACCGCAACGGTGGAGACCGTAGCGGCGACCGCGGCGGACGCGACCGAGGCCCCCGCGACGGCGCCCCCCGCGACGGTGGCTCGAGCGGCCAGAGCGGCTCCGGCGACTCGAACGGCGGCGGCGGCTTCGGCCGCGACTCCGCCCCGAGCGGCCCCCGCCCCGACCGCACCCCCCGCGCCCCCGGCGAGGAACTCGGCGCCCGCTTCCGCGACCGCCAGTAGGCACCTGAGCTAAATGACTGGCCCGCCCCCGATTCCTGAGGGCGGGCCAGTTTGCCTTGATGCCTCAGCAGAGTACAACTAAGGCATTGAACTCGCTTTGGCCCAAGCCACTGGAAACATCTCCTCTGCCCGGACGATGAGTGTCTTGGCACCAAAGGGTAGTGCTTCAAGCGTAAAGACCCCTGATCGCCAAACGACTCTACTCGGCGGAACGTAAAATTTGAGTTGCCCGGCTTTCCAGTAATACTCGATCGCGACCGTTGAACCGATTTTTGCAACGAGGTGGTTGCCAGTTGCGCTCCAATCGACAACATCAGACAAGAGAATGTCAATCGGGATCTCGAACAATTCGAAGGTGCCGGCCTTATCGTCGTAGAGCATGACTGAGTAAACACTCTCTGGTAAGTGGATGCCGCGTGCTTCAGCGTCTCTCATATGAAGAGAACCGATCCACTGCAAAACACCTTTGCCAGCTTGAGTGGGATCTTCTCTGTACGCATCCTTGTTCGGCAGTCCAAGACTCTGCAGGTGCTTATCGAATTGAGAGACGGCGTTGCTGACTTCTATGTAAATGTGCTTAGTCGCATTACGCAACTTACCTCTCAGCTTGCACGAGAAACCGATCCTATCAATCGCACCCATAGAGGTGGTTCGTTCCGCGACCACGTCGAACAACGCCTTGTTTTCGTCAGCTTGACCACCTACAACGCTAGCGAATGCTCGTTCGAATTGTCTGAAGCCAAAGCGAGTCCCCTGCTTCTCCCACCCGCTTCCATCTTGGAAGGTGCTGAGGATAAGCCTTAGCCGCTCCAACTCACCCACTGTTAAAGGCATGGCGGTACATCCCGTTCGTCACGAAGCAGATCGTCCGCCGACACTCCGAACGTCTCTGAGACGCGAAGCACCATCTCAGCGGTGGGCGTCTTGCGACCGCCTTCGAGTTCACTTAGGTAACTGTGGGATCTGAGGCCAAGTTGGGGAGCCAGATCAACCAAGGTCAACCCCCTCCGAGTGCGCAAAGTTTTCAACTTTTCCCCGAAACGCTCTAACACCCCTTGACACCTGTGGCCCAAACGGGTAATGTCTCTAATAGCGACATGATCGAAGCGGAGTGGCTCGGCCCCATGAACAGCCCGTTCAAGTGGGTTGGAGGCAAATCAAGGTTGCGGAAGCACATTGTTCCGTTGCTTCCTGAGCATACTTGCTATGTCGAGCCGTTCGCGGGTGCGGCCTGGGTCCTCTTCGGCAAGTCACCTAGCGCAGTTGAAGTGCTGAACGACCTTGATGAGGATCTCATCTCCTTCTTCCGAGTGGTCCGCGAGCGTCCCGAGGATTTCATCCAGACCTTCGACCTTGCTCTGGTCTCTCGCGCCGAGTTTGAGCGTCTCGCACAAGCGAACACACTTGAGATGACCGATTTAGAACGAGCTCACCGCTTCTACTACATCATTATGGCGGCTTGGGGAGGCGAGCTGAACTACCCACGCTTTGCTACCAGCATCAGCGACGGTGGCGGCGGCAACCGCCTGCTAGGTGCCCTACGCACATTGCGAGAGAGAATCGAACCCGTCCACAGACGCCTCTCTTCGGTCATCATTGAGCGATTGCCTTGGCAGGAGTGTATAGAGCGTTATGACAAACCTGGTGTTTGTATGTACGTTGATCCACCATATCCCGGCAATGGGTGCAACTACCGCCACAACATTCGTGGTTGGGAGGAACACAAAGCGTTGGCTTCACGCTTGGCACAAAGCCGGTGCCATTGGATTTACTCTTCGTATGATATGCCCGAGGTGCGGGAGTTGTTCCCAGCTGGACACTTCATCCCCGTAACGTCAGCGTCGGGAATGCGTGTCGCCAAAGACAACCACTCTCGCGTTCAAAATAAGGAAGTCTTGATTACGAATTTTATTCCGGGCGCTAGTAGTATATTACCCCGCCAACGTTCTACTCCGGAACCTTTGTTTCAACTCACCCTGGAGTAGATAAATGCCAAATCGCGATGACTTCTACATCTAACTCGCGCGGGCGAGACGGTTCATTGCTTCGTCGTCCCTCGGTCCTTTCCCTCAAATCGCAAGTGCCTCCCCCGACTTCGACACGAAGTAACCTCGGACGAGTTCTAGCTTCACAAAGCCTATGACCTAACATCATCCTCCACCTGTATGAGGAGCGCACAGACCAATATCGCCCGCTTCCTGATGTCAATTCGAAGCGGGTGAAGGCAAGATCATAGGAACTGCTGGATGTTCGCCTAGAGGCGTACGTGTGAGCCTTACCCCCGCACACGGATCCGCGTGTAACCCGACTGCTTCCGGAGCCACGCGAGGAACGACGCGACGCGCTCGTCCGACCTCAGCGCCTCGATCGTTGAAAGCCGCTCCGCGAGCTCCCGGTTGTCGAAAAGCCGATGAAGCTGGCGGTGGCAGTCGGGGCACAGGTCCGCCGTCGGAAGCTCCGCCGTCTTCAGCCCCTTGCGACGCCCCACCTGCTTCGGCACCAGATGGTGCACCGTCGTGCGCGACACCTCGCGCTCGCAAAGGGGGCAACGCGGGAGGGGTTCTCTCTCGTGGGGCACCCCTTTTCTACGTCCCGCCGCAGGAATCTCGACGAAAGACGTTGTCGGACCCGCCTCCCGAGAACGAAAGGGTGAGAGCCCTCCATGTCCCCGAACCCCACCCCCCACCGCCCGCTCCCCCCGATGTGACGCTCAGCGCCGAAATCCGCCGGGGATCACCCTCCAAACCACCCGAAACGATGTTTCGACATCCCTTCGGAACCTGCCGAGCGTCACGCGGAGCGTCACATTCCCTCCCCCGCGCCCTCATGATGATCGTGCGCCCGCACCGAAGCCGCCGGTACCCTCTCCCCATGATCCTCCGCCGCGGCGCGATCCCTGAAGAGGACGCCGCCCACCGGCGCGACTGGCGCGTCTTCACCGCCCTCACCTTCCTCTTCGCCTTCGGCTTCGCCGTCTACTCCGGCCCCTTCCAGAACTACCTCCGCGACGTCCTCCGCGCCGACGAGCTCGACCTCGGCAAGCTCGAGTCCATCCGCGAGATCCCCGGCCTCCTCGCCGCCCTCACCGCCGGAACCCTCGTCGCCCTCGCCGAATCGAAGGTCGCCGCCGTCGGCCTCGTCGTCACCGGCCTCGGGATCGGCGCGACCGGCCTCTTCGGAACCTACGCCCCCCTCGTCGCCGCCACCGTCTTCTGGTCCGTCGGCTTCCACCTCTATGTGACCGTCGCCTCCGCCATCACCCTCGCCCTCGCCAAAGGCCAGGAGGGCGGTCGCCACCTCGGCCGGATGTCCGGCGTCGGCGCCGTCGCCGGCATCGCCGGCCTCGGCTTCGCCCTCCTCGTCTCGAGCGTCGCCCCAAGGGCCTACGCCCTCTCCTTCGCCGTCGGCGGCGCCGCGATCGTCCTCGCCGGAGTCCTCTGCGCGACCCTCTCCCCCCACGCCGAGGGCGAAAGGGTCGCGGGCGAGCGCCGCCAGCGCCTCGTCGTCCGCCGCGAGTACGGCCTCTTCTACCTGCTGACCTTTCTCGAAGGCTGCCGCCGCCAAATCTTCTCGATCTTCGCAAGCTTCGCCCTCATCCTCGTCTACCACGTTCCCGTGGCCCAGATGGTCCTCATCCAGTTCGTCAACGCGATCCTCATCGCCGTGACCGCCCCCCGGATCGGCAAGGTCGTGGACCGCCAGGGCGAGCGCAAGCCGCTCACCTTTTATGCCGTCGGCCTCATCGTCGTCTTCTTCGGCTATGCGACCCTTCAGAGCAAGGGAGCCCTCATCGCCCTCTTCCTCATTGACAACGTTCTCTTCTCCTACTCGGTCGGCTTCACCACCTACCTCCACCGGATCGTCCGTCCCGGCGAGCTCACCCCCTGCCTCGCCATGGGAACGACGATGAACCACGTCGCCGCCGTGACCGTTCCCGTCGGGGGTGCTTACCTCTGGCACGCGAGCCGCAACTATCAGCTCCCCTTCTGGGTCGGCGTCGCCATCGCCGCCGTCTCCCTCGTCGCCACCCGCTGGCTTCCCGCCGGTGCCGCGTCCCGGCGCGACGCACCTCCGCTCGAAGGCTCCGGAGCCGAGGGCGGCGTCTCCCCGACTCTCGCCGAGACCGTCTGATGCTCCTTCCCGCCCCCCTTCTCCTGTCGAACCCCCGCCCTGTTACTGCCGCCCAGACGGCGACGCTCCGTGCCCCCGAAGGCTGGCGCGAAGTCACGCTGAAGAACGGGCAGACCGGCTTCGCGCCCGAGGATCTTCCCGCAGGCAAGGTCGCCGCGATGGTCTTCTGGCCCGTCGAGAACGCCCCCGGCGATCTGAAGGCCTGGTTCGCCCGACGCGCCCGCGATCTGGGATCGAAGAAGGGGGGCGAGATCGTGGACGTGGGCGGCCTCCTCGTGACGAAGGGTGTCGCGGACGGATTGCCCTACCTCGCCGCCGCCGTCCGACCGTCGGGCTTCAAGGAGAAAGCCCGCATCGGAGTGCTCTTCGCCGACGAGGATCGGCTGGGGACCTACGCCCCGGCGTTCCTCAAGCTCGTGGCCGACTACGGCGGAATCTCGCTGAACTCCGACCGACCGCCGAAGGCGCCCGCCGCATCCAACGCCGATCCGATGTGGACAGGGTTGCCTGCGTCTGATCCGGTCAAGCCGCTCCCAGCGGCGGAGATGAACGGCGCAAAGGTGTTCGTGGTCACTCGGCAAACCTTCGGGATGTCGGGATCGGTCTTTTCGACGTACCCGCTGATCCTCTTCCCCGACGGCACCGCGTTCGACAGCGCGCCGAACCGACCCGTCGCCGCGTTCGACCCCGCCCATGTCGCGCCGTACGTCCGATCCGACGACGTCGGCCGCTGGAGCGTGGCGGGCGACCGGATGACGCTGACGTACCCCGCGCGTCGGGAACCCACCGTGAGCCTACGTAAGGTCGGCGAGGCCTGGACGGACGACGCGGACGCGACCGAAGAGAGCGCCTGGAACGTGGTCCGGCGTGTGCTCCCAGGATCGGCGGCGAAGCTCCAGGGTCGTTGGAGCACGAGCTCGATCGCGGTGAGTGGAGGAGCGATCGGCGCCGGGACGACAGGCGGTGGCGGGCCGATGGTAGCTTCGAGCTCCAGCGGGACGATCGCCTTTCGTGGCGACCGGTACTCGGACTCCGCGTCGAGCTTCGCCTCCACCACCACAAACGACACGGCGGTAAGCGCCTCCGGCGGAACAAAGGGCACTGGCCGCTTCCGGCTCGACGGCCTCCTGCTCACGCGCGAGAAGGATGGGCGGCGCGGAATCGAACTCTGCTTCCTCCTGCCCGGCGATCCCGGAGCCGTCTGGGTCGGCGACCGCCGCTACACCCGCCCCTGACCCGATCCCAATCCGACCCATGCCTTTCCTCCCGCTCCTCGTCCCGCTCGCCGCGCCGCAAACCCGCGAGACCCTCGTCGCCCCCGCAGGGTGGCGCTCCGTCGCCATGAAGAACGGGCTGACGAGCTTCGTGCCCGAAGGTCTCGAACCGGGAAGACTCGTCGCGATGATCTTCTGGCCGGTCGAATCGGCCCCTGGCGATCTCAAAGCCTGGTTCGTCCGCCGCGCCCGTGAGATGGGGGCGAACGCCGACAAGATCCTCGACCGGAACGGCGTCCTCGCCACGACCGGAACCGAAGGCGCACGACCCTACTTCCTCGTGGCCGCCCGCCCCGCGCACTCGGGGAATAAGGCCCGCATTGGGATGCTCCTCGCCGACGGGGAGTTGCTGAGCACCTACGGCCCCGACCTCTTCGCCCTCATGATCCGCGACTCAGGCTCCGTCCCTCGAGCGCCCGCCGAAGCGCCGGTCGCGTCCGCAAAGGATCCGGATTGGGCGAACCTCCCCGCCTCCGATCCCGCGAAGCCGCTTCCCGCCGCGAGCTCCGGCGGCGCGAAGGTGTTCGTCCGATATCACAACGACCGCGACTATGCGACCGGCCTCGACACGATGAGGACCGAGACCCTGATCCTCTTCCCCGACGGCGCCGCGTTCGAGGGGGGACCCTACGGCCCGGTCGCGAGCTTCGACCCGGCGAACCTCCGCCAGGCCGCCCTCCCGGGCCGCGCCGGCCGCTGGAGCGTCTCCGGCGACCGGATGACGCTGGACTTCCCCGAGCGCGGCACCGGCCCCGTCGCCTACCGCAGGATCGGCGACGGTTGGACCGCAAGCAAAGAGGCGACCGAGCCGAAGTCGCTCGACGTGTACAACCGCGCGATCTCCGCGAGCATGCCCAAGCTCCAGGGCGAGTGGCGCACGGATTCGCTCTTCACGAGCGGGGTTGCAGGCGGGCCGGCTCCGACCATCGCCGTAAGCTCTAGCGGGACGCTGGCGTTCCGGGGCGACCGCTTCGCCGACGCCACGACGCGCTTCCTCTCCGCGACCTCCCCCGACGCGAGCATCGCGGGCAAAGGCGGGAGGAGCGGCGGCGGGCGCTACCGCCTCGACGGGCTCCTTCTCACCCGCGAGAAGAACGGCCGCCGAGGAGTGGAGCTCTGCTTCCTCCTGCCCTACTGGAGCGAGGGCGAGCCGAACACGCTCTGGATCTCGGGCCGTCGCTACGACCGTCCCAAGGAATAGAGCCTAAAGGATCTCTAGGCACTGCCGACGAACGGGATCTTCACTGCATAGAAACAGGCGACGCGTAGCGTTTTATCAACATGGCTAACGACGAAACTCTCGACTCACCCCTTCCTCGCCGCGAGATCCTGAAGGCGGGCGCTCTCGGCGTCGCCGCCCTCGGGCTCGCGAGCCTCGCCCCCTTCGCCCAGGCGGCCCAAGGCGCCTCGCAGACCGGGATGCAAGGCGGAACGCGCGACGGCGACAAGGGCATGGCCCCCGGCGACGATCCCCGGACCAAGGCCCGCGACGCGCGCGAGTGGCAGCGCAACCTCCGCGCGCTCGGCACCCTTTCGCTCACTTCCGCTGAGGCCGGGATCGCCAAGGCGACGAACCCCGCGGCGAAGGTCTTCGCGAACTTCGAGGCGACCGAGCAACGCGCCGTCTCGCGCATCCTCGACGAGCAGGGCGTCCCGAAGGTCCCGCTGAGCGCCGCGGACCGCGCCGTCGTGCGCCAGCACGAGGCGACCACGGGCGCCGAGTTCGACCGCGTTTTCGCGGGGGCTCAGCTCGAGACTCACCAGAAGCTTCTCGCCCTCAACGAGGCCATGGTCCGCAACTCCGAGGGGAAGCGGGACGCGACGACCCGCGAGGCGCGTCACCTCTCCATCCTCGCGCTCCCGGCGATCCTCGAGCACATCGCTCACTCGCAACAACTCCTCGCGATCCTTGGCGGCGCGGGGAGCGATCCGCTCTTGGGCGGGCTCTGAGCGGCGTTCTTTAGGCGACGGGGGGCCGAGCGGCCCCCCCCCGTCGTTTCAGACCTCGACGATCGCGGGGATCACGAGCGGGCGGCGCTGGCTACGCTTCTGAATCGTGCGCCGGACGACGTCGGTGACCTCGTGCCGGACGCGGCCGATGTCCTTGAGTTCGGACTTCGACAGGCCCGAGAGCGAGTCGCGGAGGACCGACTCGGCGTACTCGAGGGTTCCGTCGGGGCCGAAGTAGCCCTTGGCGGTAAGGGTCGGGGCGCCGACGAGCTCACCCTTGCTCTTGTCGATCGCGACGGTGGCGACGAGGAGGCCGTCCTGGGCGAGATTGTTCCGATCGCGGAGGATGTCCTCGGTCACGCCGGGAGTGCCGGTCGAGTCCACGAGGACGGCGCCGGTCGGGACCGGGTCGCCGAAGTAGGCCTTCTTCTCGTCGAGGTTCAGAGGGATGCCGTCCACAAAGGTGAAGCACCGGTGGGCGGGGTAGCCCATCCCCTGGGCGATGTCATTGTAGAGGTACTGGTGCCGGGGCTCGCCGTGGACGGGAGCGATGTAGTAGGGCTTCGTCAGATTGATCATCATCTTCAGCTCCTCCTGATAGGCGTGGCCGGAGACGTGGATGGGGATCCGCGAGTCGTAGATCACGCGGCACCCGATCTCGAAGAGGCGGTTGATCGTCCGCCAGATCGCGCCCTCGTTCCCCGGGATCGGGCGGGCGGAGTAGATGAGGGTGTCGCCCGCCTTCACCTGGAGGCGGCCGTACGATCCCTTCGACATCTGGACGAGGGCGCTCATCGGCTCGCCCTGGCTTCCGGTGGTGAGGATCGCGACCTGGTTGTCCTGGAGGTAGCTCAGCTCCTGAAGGGTCACGCGCAGGCCGCGGGGGATCTTCACGTAGCCCATGCGCTCGCAGATGTCGAGGTTCTGCTCCATGCGGCGGCCGACGACGGCGATCTTGCGGCCCATCTCGGCGGCGACGTCGATGACCTGTTGCATCCGGTGGATGTTCGAGGCGAAGGTCGTGAGGAGGACGCGGCCCTCGGCGTTCGCGAAGACGGTGCGGAGGCCTTCGGAAACGGAGCTCTCCGAGTTGCCCCAGCCGGGACGGTCCACGTTCGTCGAGTCGGAGAGGAGAAGGACGACGCCCTCCTGGCCGAGCTCGCCGAACCGGGTGATGTTCGCGAGCTTGCCGTCCACGGGGGTGAAGTCGAACTTGAAGTCGCCGGTGAAGAGAACGATGCCGTGCTCGGTCCGGACGGCCATCGCGCAGTTCTCGGGGATCGAGTGGGTCACGCGAACCGGCTCGACCTCGAGGGTGCCGGCTTGGATCTTGTCTCCGGGCTTGAAGATCTCGAAGCGGACGTTGCGCTTGGGAAGGCGCTCCTCGATCTTCTGCCGGATGAGGGCGTGGGTGAACTCGGTAACGTACACCGGAACGTCGAGCTTGTCGAGGAGGTACGGAAGACCACCGACGTGGTCCTCGTGGGCGTGGGTGATGAAGATGCCGCGGACCTTGTCCTTGTTCTCCATCAGGTAGGTGAAGTCCGGAATGACGATGTCGATGCCGGGCATCTCCTCGTCGGGGAAGGAGAGGCCGCAATCGATGACGACGATGTCGTCCCCTTGCCTCACGCACGTACAGTTCTTTCCGATCTCACCGACGCCCCCGAGCGGGACGACTTGAACGAGGCTCATGCCTTCAGGGTACCGGAGCGGGGGGACCTGCCATCGGCGCGTGCCATCGGAAGCGGGGTTCTGGCGTAGGCTTACTCGGCATGGAAAGGATCGCGCTCGTCACGGGGGGGAACCGGGGGATCGGGTTCGAGACCTCGCGGGGACTCGCCGAAGCGGGGTACCGGGTGCTCGTCGGCACGCGGGACCTCGCCCGGGGGGAGGAGGCGGCGCGTCGCATCGTCGCGGAGGGCCACGGGGCCGAGGCGATCCGGCTCGACATGGACGACGCGGTGAGCCACGCGGACGCGGCGGCGCGGATCGGAGAGACGTACGGGCGGCTCGACGTGCTCGTGAACAACGCGGCGGTGATCCACGACCGGGACGTGCGTCCGAGCGAGGTCTCGGTGGACGCGCTCCGGCGGACGCTCGAGACGAACTTCGTCATGCTCGTCGCGCTCACCCAGCGGATGCTCCCGCTTCTTCGCCGGAGCGAGGCGGGGCGGATCGTGAACCTCTCGTCGTCGCGGGCGAGCCTGACGATGAACGCGGACCCGCGGCACCCGTTCGGCGATCCGCAGACGCTCGCGTACTCGGCGAGCAAGGCGGCGGTGGACCTTTTCACGATCATGCTCGCGCACGAGCTGGAGGGGACCTCCATCAAGGTGAACTCCGCCGACCCCGGTTGGGTGAAGACCGAGATGGGGGGCGAGGGGGCGAGGCTCGAGGTCGCGGACGGGGCGAAGACCTCGATCCGGCTCGCGACGCTTCCGGACGACGGGCCGAGCGGCGGGTTCTTCCACGGGGACCGCAGAATGCCGTGGTGAGTCCGGGCGGGCGAGCGCGTAGGACGGGGGGATGAAAGCCGCCGTCGCGCCCGAGGCCGGAGCCCCCGACCGCATCGAGATCCTCCCCCGCCAGTCCGTGCCGGAGGTCGCGCCGGGGACGGTGCGGGTGCAGGTGCGGTACGCCTCGGTGAACCCGGTGGACGTGAAGATGCTCGCGGGGGCGTTCCCGGTGCCGTTCCCGTTCATCCCGGGGCGGGACCTCGCGGGGATCGTCGAATCGGTCGGCGAGGGGGTCACCGGGTTCGAGCCGGGGGACGCGGTGTTCGGGTCGCCGCCGTTCGGGCCGGCGGGAGCGTTCGCGCAGTACGTCGTGTGCCTGCCGGCGGGGCTCGCGAAGATCCCGGACGGGCTCGCGTTCGAGATCGCGGCGTGTCTCCCGACGGTCGTCTTCACGGCGCACCAGGCGCTTTTCGAGCACGGGGGTCTAACGTCCGGCGAGCGGGTCCTCGTCGCGGGGGCCTCGGGGGGCGTGGGCTCGATGGCGGTCCAGCTCGCGAAGCGGGCGGGGGCGACGGTGGTCGGGTCGGCGTCGGCGAAGAACCGGGAGTACGTGCTCGGGCTCGGGGCGGACGAGTTCCTCGACTACGGCGCGGACCCCGAGTACGGCTCCCCCGCCCAGGTGGATCTCGTCTTCGACGCGGTCGGGGGCGAGACGACGGAGCGGGCGGCGCGGGCGCTGAGGGCGGGCGGGCGGCTCGTGACGATCGCGAACTTCGAGCTGACGGAGACCGCGCGGGGCGTGCCGGTGCGGGCGTTCCAGGCGCATCCGGACGCGGGGGCGCTCGCGGAGGTCGGGGCGCTCGCCGCCTCGGGGGACGTGCGGGTGGAGATCGAGGAGGCGTACGCGCTGGAGGACGTCCAGGAGGCGCTGGAGCGGAGCGCGACGGGGCGGGTGCGGGGGAAGCTCGTGGTCGAGGTCGGTTAGGGGCCTCCGCCCGCGCCTTCCGAAGGAGGGTTCGGAGTCGATCGCTGGGGAAGCCGGGAACGATTCTCCGCCCGTGCGCGCACGTCCTTGATGTCTCCTCTCCGGTCCAAAGCTGACCACCCTGACCATCCTGACCACGGTTTCCGCCTTTTTGTGCGAGGTGGCAATGGGCGAAGGCTTGCGCGCCATTGGACGCCATTGCGCGCCACGTGTGCGTGCGATTTTTTCGGACCGGTGTACCCCTTCTCGCGTCGGAGTCCCTTCGGCGGAGAGAGGATCGAGAGATTGCGGACGCCACACCTTTTCGTTCGCGGGAGAGGCAGATGACAACGTGCTCGCGCGAAATCGTCGGGGTTTCGCGATTCCGGGGTCTGTCGGCGGGGCGGTGGTTCCGTAGACTCTCCGGGATGCCGGTAGGCGAGAGGAGCGGGATGGTTTCGGGGGCGTGGTCGGGTTGGTGGGAGCA
The DNA here is from genome assembly GCA_965249475.1 of Fimbriimonas sp. Taxonomy (GTDB): domain Bacteria; phylum Armatimonadota; class Fimbriimonadia; order Fimbriimonadales; family Fimbriimonadaceae; genus Fimbriimonas. The sequence goes on from CBDFMD010000001.1 coordinate 101,177, forward strand.
GGACGGGGCGCGGAGCCCGATGGCGGCGACGCTGGCCCTGGACGGGGGTTCCCTGTCGGGAGAGGGGCGGGACCGGGCGGGGCTCTTCTTCCTCGAGGGGCGGTTCGGCGGAGGGCGGGCGGTGTTCACGAAGCGGTACGCGGGGCACCACTTCCGGTACGAGGGGGCTTGGGACGGGGCGGCGCTCGCCGGGACCTGGACGTACGCGGGGGAGCCGCGGGAGAGCGGGGCGTTCCGCCTCGCGCCGGACGGTTCGGAGGGAGACGGGCAAGGGGACGGCGGGGAGGGATGAGGTTCTTCACGCCCGAGGCCTGCGACACGTTCGATGGGGTCTTCCCCGCTCGCACGCCCCCGCGCTAGACTAGACGCCCTGTATGCGGCCGCTCGACGAACTCTCGGGACCCTGGGCGGGGTGGTGGCGGCAGGGGGAGCGGCGGGGGAAGATGACGCTCGCGCTCGTGTTCGAGCTCGGGCGGGTGACGGGGAACGGACGGGACGAGGACGGGGGGTTCCAGATGATCGGGGGCTACGAGCGCGCGGGGGAGGGGCAGAGCGTGGACATCCTCAAGGGGTACGCGCTCCAGACGTCGCGCTACCGGGGGGTTTGGGACGGGACCGTGATCGCGGGGTCGTGGCGGGTGGCGTCGAGCGCGTCGCGGGAGGAGGGGCCGTTCGAGATGTGGCCGCTGGGGGACGAGATGGCGATGCTCGAGTTCATGGCGGCGTCGGCGGAGGAGCTCGCCGAATCCGGAGCCGCGCGGATCCGGGCGACGAGGGCCCTGAGAGCCTCGAGCTGATCCTCGCGCGGGCATCGCTCGAAAGGGGCGACGTGGACGAATCCGACGCGGCGCGCGCCGGAGCGCAGGAGGGCGAGGTACAGCGCGTAGTTGCAGAGGTAGTCGCCGGGAGAGAAGCTCGGCCTCATTGCGAGGCCCGGGAGTTGCGACGGGGAGAGGAGGGTCGCGCCGAGGGTGCGGGGGGCGCCGGGAGCGATCTCGCGCAAGGGGTGGACGCGACCGGCGGCGTCGGGCTCGGCCCCGGCGGCGTTGTGGGCGAAGAGCTCGTAGGTGGGCTCGGCGCGCGAGGTCGCGACGCCGAGGAGGAGGATCGTCGCCTCCTGCCTCCGGAGCAAGAAGTCGGCGACGGCGCGCCACTCGACGGGGAGGATCGTGGCCTCGGGATCGAGGTCGCGGGCGAGGCGGGCGGAGGGGTTGTCCTCGACGCCCCGGAACGGGCCGAATCCGGTGACGAGCATGGAGGGGAGTCTGACGCCTAGTGCGCCTCGGCGGCGGCCTTGCGGGCGCCGGAGCCAGGCTTCTTGAAGATGCCGATGAGGAAGAGGGGGATCACGCAGAAGCCGAGGACGACCCAGAAGACGTTCAGGTAGGCGTTCACGGAGGCCTGTTGGAAGACCGAGCGCGAGATGCCTTTGAGAGCGGCCTCGTGGGCGGCGATCGCGTCGTAGCCGCGGGTCCGGAAGAGGGTCTCGAGGGCGCGGAGGCGCTCGTCGGTCGCGAGGTTGCCGACGCGGACGTTCTCGCCGAGGACGGACGTGGCGCGGGCGGTGGAGCGGTTGACGAGGGTCGCGACGATGGCGATGCCGACGGAGCCGCCGACCTGGCGGAAGAGGTTGTAGATCCCCGCCCCCTGACCGACCTCCTGGGGCTTGAGGGTCCCGAGGGAGATGATCGAGAGGGGCACGACGCACAGGCCGATCGCGACGCCGCGGAGGACGAGGGGCCACATATAGGCCTCGTCGGGGATCGCGAGGTTCAGACGATCGGCGAAAAGCCACGTCGCGTAGAGGAGGAGGACGAGCCCGGCGGCGATGAGATAGCGAGGGTCCACCTTGCCGCTCACTCGCCCGACGAAGACGAAGGTGAAGGCGGTGGCGAGCCCGCCGGGGAGGAGGAGGAGCCCGGCCTGCTCGGCGGTGTGGCTCTGGACGACCTGGAAGAACTGGGGGAGGAGGAAGAGGAGGCCGTAGAAGGCGAATCCGAAGACGAAGCCGAAGACGGAGCCGGCGGCGAGGTTCGCGTTCTTCAGGACGCGCAGGTTCACGGCGGGGTGCGCGTTGCCCCGGCGCATGACCCACCAGACGAAGCCCGCGAGTCCGGCGACGGCGAGGACGGAGAGGACGACGATCGTGCCCGACTCGAGCCAGTCCTCGCGCTCGCCGCGTTCGAGGACGGTCTGGAAGCAGCCGAGCCCGACGGCGAGGAGAAGGATGCCGACGGGGTCGGCGGGGCGCCTCTTTGCGGCTTGGGGGGAGTCGGGGACGAAGGCGAAGGTCATGAAGCTCGCGACGATGCCGATGGGGACGTTGATGAGAAAGATCCAGTGCCAGCTCGCGACGTCGGTGATCCAGCCGCCGAGGGTGGGTCCGAGGGTGGGAGCGACGGCGATGCCGAGGCCGAAGATCGCCTGGGCCTGGCCTCGCTTGGCAAGGGGGAAGATCTCGATGAGGGTCGCTTGGCTCGTCGCGAGAAAGGCGGCGCCCCCCGCGCCCTGGAGGGCGCGCATGAGGACGAGGGTCGGAAGATCGGGGGAGAGGCCGCATCCGAGGGAGGCGGCGGTGAAGAGGACGATGGAGTAGGTGAGGTAGCGCTTGCGCCCGAAGAAGTCGGAAAGCCAACCCGTGAGGGGGAGGATGACGACGTTCGCGATGATGTAGGCGGTGGAGACCCAGCCGATCTGGTCGATCGTGGCGCCGAGGTTGCCCTGGATGTTCGGGAAGGCGACGTTGACGATGCTCGTGTCGAGGAACTCAAGGAGGGTCGCGGTCATGACGGTGGCGACGATAAGCCACCGTTGGAGCGGGGTGAGCGACTCGGAGAGGGGGACGACGCGGCCGTTCGCGCCGCCCGATCCGGCCTGGGGGGCGGATCGGGGGGGAGCGAGGGTGGCGCTCACCTCGGGGCCTCCGGACGGGAGGCCCGCGCCGCGCTCGATCCTCTCATCGGCGGTCGAGATCGATCGTGGCGTCCACCGAGAGGCCGGCGCGGAGGCGGTCGAGATCCCTTTGGCCGGGATCGAGGACGATCTTCACGGGGACGCGCTGGACGACCTTCGTGAAGTTGCCGGTGGCGTTGTCGGCGGGGATGAGGGCGAAGGTCGCGCCGGTGCCGGCGGCGAGGCTCGCGACGTGGCCGCGGAAGGTCTCGCCGCCGAGGAGGTCCACGGCGATCTCGGCGCGCTGGCCCTCGCGGACGCGCTTAAGCTGGGTCTCCTTGAAGTTCGCGACGACCCAGAGGTCGCGCGAGGGATCGTTCCGGGGGACGAGGACGAAGAGGGACTGGCCGACGGCGACCTGTTGGCCCACCTCGACCGCCTTGCGGGCGACGACGCCGTCCTCGGGGGCGACGATCCTCGTGCGGGCGAGGGCGATCTTCGCGGCCTCGACGCCGGCCTTCGCCTGGGCGACCTTCGCCTCGGCGAGCTTCACGTTCGCCCCGCTCACGTCGAGCTGGCGGGGGGCGGTGTTCGAGAGGGCGAGGCGGCCTTGGGCGGCGGTGCGGCGGGCCTCGGCGGCGGCGACGGCCTTGCGAGCGGCGTCGAGGGCGGCCTGGCTTCCACCGAGGCGGGCCTCGGTCGCGCGGACGGTCGCCTGCGACGCGCGGACGGCGTCGTCGGCTCGGGCGACGCCGGCCCCGGCCTCGTTCACGCCGCTCCGGGCGGCGGTGAGATCGGCCTGCCTCTGGCTCAGGAGGGCGCGGGCCTGACTCGCGCCCGCTTGTGCCTGGAGGGTGGCGGCGCGGGCGACCTTGGCGTTGGCGACGGCGGTATCGGCCTGGCTTTGGGCGACCGCTCCGGCGGCGGCGAGGCGAACCAGGCGGCCCTCGTCGCGCTCGGCGCGCGTCTGGGTCGCCGCGGCGGACTGGACGGCGGCGTCGGCGGCGCGGACGGAGGCCTGGGCGGTGCGGACGACGGCCTGGGCCGAGAGAACGGCGGCGGTCGCGCGGGCGAGGGTGGCGCGGGCGGCGGCGGCTCCGGCGCGGGCGGACGAGACGCCGGCGCGGGCGCCCGCGATGTCGGCCTGCGCTCCAAGGATGCCCGCCTGGCCCCGGGCGATCTCGACGCGGGCGGCGTCCACGCCCGCCTCGGCCTCGGCGACGCCCCCGCCGGCGGCGGCGATGTTCGCGGTGCCGGACTCGCTCGTGAGGCTCAGGCTCGCGCGGGCGGCGACGACGCCGGCCTCGGCGTTCGCGAGGTTCGCCTCGGCGTTCTGGAGATCGGTGCGGAAGGTGGCGTCATCGAGTTCGACGAGGACGTCGCCCCGCCTCACGGGCTGGTTGTCGTCCACGTTCAGCCTCACGACGCGTCCGGCGACCTGCGGGGTGGCGCTCACGAGGTGGGCGGTGACGTAGGCGTTGTCGGTGCCGACGTGGCCCTGGCCCCAGGCGTAGGAGCGGAAGCCGAGCGCGCCGCCGACGAGGAGGAGGGCTCCGCCACCCAGGAGGAGAGGGAGCTTGCTCCTCTTCGCGGGCTCCTCGGGCGTGGCGGACGGCGCGGGCGTGGCGGGAGGGGCGGCGTTCGCGGGCGTCTCGGCCGGGCGCTCGTCGGTCGGCTTTTCGGGGGCGGCGGTTTGGCTCATCGGGTCGCGAGTTCGGGGGCTTCGGTTTCGGGGCGGATCAGGGGCACGACGGCGGGCCGAGGGAGGACGAGGGCGTCGGCGAGGTGGGCGAGGGCGCGCTCGAGGTGGACGGGATCGCGGGCGAGGCGGGAGGTGACGAGGGCGCCGTGGTAGGTCGCGTGGATCACGCTCGCGAAGGCGTCGGGGTCGAGGGTGGGGGGGAACGTGCCGTCGGCGATCCCGCGGGCGAGGACGGCGGCGGTGCGCCCGCGCCACGCGGCGAACGCCTCGGCGGTGAAGAGGCGGGCCTCCTCGTCGATGCGGGCGCTCTCGACGGCGGCGTTGAAGAGGGGGCATCCGCCCGCGAAGATGGGGGTGGCCCATTGCGAGGCGAAGGTCGCGAGAAGGCGGGTCATCGCCTCGCGGGGGGGCAGGTCGGGATCGCGCATGAAGGCGTAGCGCTCGCGCCCGCGTTCGAGGGCGTAGGCGAGGGCCTCTTTGGTGAGCGCCTCCTTCGAGCCGAAGTGGAAGTAGAGCGAGCCTTTGGGGGAGCCGGTCGCCTCGACGACGTCGCCGAGCGAGGAGGCGCGGTAGCCGTTGCGGTTGAAGAGGGCGGCGCACCGCTCGACGAGGCGCCGGCGGGTGCGTTCTCCTTTGATGGCGGTCGCCATGCTCGTCTCGTTCCTACGCGCGTTTTCGGACGATCGGTCCATTTTCCCCCTAGGCGCGCCGTCCCGCGGGGGCGGTACACCGGAGGGGCTATGAGCAAGTACGGACCCGCGATCGCCGCCCTCCAGGAGGCGATCGACGCCACGGGCCGGTGCTACGACCACTGCCGGGGAAGGGCGCAGACGCTGTCGCACGCGGAGGACGAGGACGAGCGGAAATCCGCGGCGGGGATGGAGGCGGCGGCGACGGCGTGCTTCGAGTGCCTGGGCGAGCTCCGCTCGACGCTCGCGGGGCTCGAGTCGGGGACCCACGAGGGGCTCGCGGCGAGCGCCGAGATGTGCCACGCGACGGCGCAGGCGCTCGACCCGTACGAGCTCGATCCGAGCTGCTTCGCGACGGCGGAGGCGTGCCGGGCGGCGGAGAAGCGGCTCCGGACGGCCTCGCTGTAGGGAGTCGGGAGGGGGTGCCCGGGGCGGGACTCGAACCCGCACGGCTTGCGGCCGGAGGATTTTAAGTCCCCTGCGTCTCCCATTTCGCCACCCGGGCGGGCGTCCGACAGTCTACCGGCTGAGGTTTTAGGGTAGGATCCCTATTCGCGGCGAGTCGTCGCGTCCCCTCCGAGGAGGATTCCCTATGGCGAAGAAAGGCGAGGTCCGTGAGATCATCCGGCTGGTGTGTACCGAGGACGGTAAGAGCTACTACACCACCACCAAGAACAAGCGCAACACGCCGGATCGTCTGGAGCTGATGAAGTTCAACTCCAACCTCCGCAAGTACACGCTCCACCGGGAGAAGAAGTAACGCTATGCCGAACCCCAAGCGCCGCCACTCCCACCAGCGCACCGCGCTCCGCCGGACGCACTACGTCGCGGTCCTGCCCGAGATCACCCTCTCGAAGCAGGCCGACGGCGAGCCGTACCGCCTGAACCACAACGCCTCCCCCGAAGGCTACTACAAGGGCCGGCGTCTTCCCGGCTTCAAGGACTGAGCCTCACGCCCAGGGTCCCTTCGGCCCCCATCGTCCTTAGGGCGGTGGGGGCTCTGTCCGCCCCTCGATTGGGGCTCGGCTCCAACGGTTGCGTCGCGGGTCCAGCGCCCGGCTCGGAAGGATCGACCCCGGCGGGCCGGTCGGGCGGACGCTCGCCCAAGCCGGTTCGGGCGGCGGGTACCTTCGGGCGGCGATGAGGAACGTTTTCAAGTTCGCGAAGCCGAAGGGGCCGGGGTTCGGGATCTCGAAGGGGGCGTACCTGTCGGTGCTTCTCGGGACGGCGCAGCCGCCGCCGATCGCGGGGGTCGTCGCTCCGAAAGGGGCGGGGGGGGCCGTCGAGGGGTTCGGGGTCCCGCTCACCGGTGGGACGGACAAGGCGCGGCTTCTCCAGCCGATGGGGCGGGGGGAGTACGCGCTCGCGACGACGGATCAGAAGACGGTCCTCAAGCTCCGCCTCCTCCCGGTGGAGGAGGCGGGGTTCGACCCCGAGGTCATCGTGCGCTCGGGGATGGGGGCGCGGATGGGGGCGGAGCTTCTCGCGCGCATCCGGGGGACGTGGTCGCTCGGGCAGCTCACGTTCGAGAGCCACGACCCGGACGTGTACCCGGCGCTCGACTTCCTTCTCGACGTCGCGCTCCGGATGGCGGAGCTCACGCAAGGGGCGATCGCGGACCCGGTGGCGCGGCGGTATCTGTTGCCGGCGGACCTCGCGGCCTTGCGCGTCCACGGGCCGGAGCTGCACCTGAACGTGCAGGCGCACGTCGCGGCGCACTCGGTCCCGGCGGGGGACCGGTCGCTCTCGTACACGCTGGGCCTTCAGAAGTTCGCCCTGCCGGAGCTGGAGATCACGGGACTGCTCGACGGGGAGGAAGGGGACGCGGAGCTCTACCTCCTTTCGGCGGCGCAGGGGGTGCTGGAGGGGCACCCGCTCGTCTCGGGGGGGACGCTCCCGGCGGGGCGGCGGCGGTTCGAGGCGCGCGAGGGCGGGCTCGATCGCGCGCGCTGGGAAGGGGTGCCGGTGCTGGAGCTCCTGCCGCCGACGGGGGTCTCGGCGGGGGAGGCCCTGCGCGAGTGGCGGGCGTCGCTACGTTAGAGGGCTTCTCCGGCGCTGCACCCCGCTTGGGCGCCACGTGCGGGCGAGGCTCCGAGACGGAGGAGGGACGGGGGTTTGACAACGTCCCGCGGCGACGAGGGCGAAAAGATGGTGTAGAGTAGAGCGAAACGTTTCGGAACGATTCAGGACGATGGCGTCGACGATCAAGGACATCGCACAGCGATTGGGGATCTCGGTCTCGACGGTGAGCTACGCCCTCAACGACGGGCCGCGCCCGGTGCCGCCCGGGGTGAAGGCGCGGGTCCTCGCGATGGCGGAGGAGTTGAGCTACCGCCCGAACCGGGTGGCGCGCTCGCTCGTGGACGGTCGGAGCCGGACCATCGGGATTGTGCCGACGGTGGTGCGCCCGGACGTGGCGATCGGGCCGTACTTCGTCGCGGGGCTCAACGCGGCGTTCAACGTGTGCGCCGAGTCGGGGCAGGACGTGCTCATCTACACCCAGCACTCGTCGTACGACACGGAGGAGGGGGCGCGGCAGCTCGTGGACGGGAGGGCGGACGGGCTTCTCTTCCTCGCGCCTCGGCTCGGGTCGCCGGCGGTCGCGTACCTGCGGCGGATCGGGTTTCCGCACGCGGTGGTGGACGGCAGCCCGGGAGAGGGGGCGCTGACGTTCAACGTGGACAACGGGGCGGGGGTGCGGAGGCTCGTGGCGCATCTGGCGGAGCAGGGGCACCGGCGGATCGGGCATCTGGCGGGGCCTTCGGAGATGCGGGACGGGGTGGAGCGGCGCGAGGCGTTCGTCGCGGCGATGGGTGAGCACGGGCTCCCGGCGCAGAGGCGCTGGATCCTCGACGCGGGGTTCGACGGGATCGAAGGGCGCAAGGCGGCGGACGATCTCTTGGGGCTGGACGAGCTTCCGACGGCGGTCGTGTGCGGGAACGACGAGGTGGCGCACGCGCTCCTGACGATCGCGGGGGAGCGGGGGGTGCGGGTGCCGGAGGATCTGGCGATCACGGGGTTCGACGACTCGGTCTTCTCGCAGATCGGGCGGGTGGGGATCACGACGGTCGCCCAGCCGGTGTCGCGGATCGCCGAGGCGGCGACGCGGAGTCTGCTCCGGCTCATCGAGGGCTCCACCGAGGAGCGCTCCCTCACGTTTTCCCCCGAGCTCGTCGTTCGGGGTTCGTCCCTCTCGCCCCTGTCGGCCCCGACCCCTCGAAGCTGAGACCAACCATGAAATCCAATCCCAAAGCATTCACGCTCATCGAACTCCTCGTCGTCATCGCCATCATCGCGATCCTCGCCGCGATCCTCTTCCCCGTCTTCGCGCAGGCGAAGGCCGCCGCGAAGGGGACTAAGACGCTCTCGAACCAGAAGCAGATCGGAACCTCGTTCGCCCTGTACCAAGGAGATTCGGACGACATCTACCAACCGGCGGGCACGATGAACGGGAACGGGGCCTCCTGGGGGACCGGGGCCTGTTCGGCGGACAAGGGCGGGTGCCCCGGTTGGGACGCGCTCATGTACCCTTACATGAAGAACTACGAGCTCTTCTCCTCCGACTTCGACCGGGTGCCGCGCGGGCTCGACCCGAAGTTCGGGCAGGTGAAGCGCTCGTTCCGCGTCGCGGCGAATGTCGTGCGCGGCTGGGCGGGGATCAACACGTGGGACGGTCAGGACTACGGCTTCACGCCGACGAACGCGACGTCCATCCCGAGTCCGGCGGGGACGATCCTTGTGACCGAGCAACGGAATCCGGCGATCTACAACTGCACCTGGTGGCCGGGGGCGTGGAGCTGGGAGTGCGGCGTCTGGTGGTCGCGCTCGTCGAACACGCTCGCGAACGACGATCCGACCGCGTGGGGGACGGAGGCGGACCCAAAGCAGCGGTACACGCTCGGGATCGACTTTGCGAACGCGAACCGGGCGGGGTACCTCTTCACCGACGGGCACGTGAAGTCGCACGCGAAGGGCTACATCTTTCCCGGCTACGAGCGGAAGAAGGACATGAACTCGGCGGTGGACAACACGCTGAAGGGGATCTGCCTCGACGCGGACCCGTTCCGGCCGAACTCGGCGGACTGCAAGCTGCCCGAGTAGCGCGACGCTTCGTCCGCCTTCCGGCGACCCTCCCCGGGGTCGCCCCCGCCGCCTCGCCCCCTCGCTATGAAGAGACCGATCCCGATCCCTGCCGTCGTCGCCACCGTCGTCGTCCTGCTCGCGCTCGCGGGCTTTTTCCTCTACCGCGGCGCGGGGGCGACGGCGGAGTTTCCCGCCCCCGCGACGGGGAAGACGATCCCGCGCTACGTGTGGGACGGGATGACGCCCGACATGCGCGCGAAGATGAAGGCGGAGGGGTACGAGGTGGGCGATGTGAAGCCGGACGCGAAGGGAGCCCCGAGCGGCCGTCCGCGCTGACGAGGCCCTCGCGACCTCCCGGGAGGAAGGTCGCGGGCTACACTCTTTGCGGCATGGCGCAGGACCCGGGGCCGAACCGTTTCGCGCGGACGCGGGAGGACCATGCGCGGGAGCTCGACGAGGACTACGTCGAGCTCATCGAGGCGCTCCTCCGGGAGAAGGGGGAGGCGCGGGCGACGGATCTCGCCGAGCGGCTGAACGTGAGCCACGTGACGGTGAGCAAACGGGTGGCGCGGCTCCGGCGCTCGGGGCTCCTTAAAGGCGAGCGGTACCGCTCGATCCTGCTCACGGAGGCGGGGCTCGCGCTCGCGCAGTCGTCGCGGGAGCGGCACCGGGTGGTGCTCGCGTTCCTCCTGGGGCTCGGGGTTCCGGCGGAGGTGGCCCAAGCGGACGCGGAGGGGATCGAGCATCACGTGAGCGCGACGACGCTCGCGGCGATGGCGCGGTCGGTGGACGGGGGGTAAGGGTTTCTCCTTCGGGGGTTCTCCCCCGGCCCTCATCCGTCCTTCGGACACCCCCTCCCCGGGGGCGGGGAGAAGGCCCTGTTCCCGGGGGTTCGCCTGGATTATGGGCTCCCCCATCCGCCCCTTCGGGGCACCTTCCCTCTCCCGAAGGGAGAAGGATCTCGGTTCATCCTCGTTTAGGGGCGTGCGCCCATCGCCCCTCACCCCCTCGCCTTACGGGTAGGGCGAGGGGGCTCTTTGGGTTCTTCTCTCGGGTTCAGGCGAGGAGGGCGCGGGTGGCGGCGACGGAGCGGGGGAGGGCGGTGCGGGGGTCTTCGAGGCCCTCGTACTCGATGGAGAGGGGGCCGTCGAAGCCGTGGGCCTTCAGGGCCTTCACGCAGGCGCCGAGCTCGACGTCGCCCTCGCCGATCGCGGCGCCGACGAGAGGGACGCCCGCGAGGGAGGTGTAGCCCGCCTCCTCGCCCTCGCGCGTGCGGCGGAAGTCCTTGAAGTGGACCATGTAGGCGAGGTCGGCGAGGGAGGCGACGGCCTCGTGGGGGACGGCGTCCACGACGAGGAAGTTGCCGGTGTCGGGGTTCGCGCCGAGGGCGTCGTTCCCCGCCTCGCGCCGGACGTCGGCGATGAGGGCGCGGACCTGGTCGGGGCGGCCGGCGAGGGTGCCGTGGTTCTCGAGGGCGAGCCGGACGCCCGCGGTCGCGGCCTCGCGGCTCGCGGCGGCGAGCCCCTCGACGATCCAGGCGCGGGCCTGGTCGAAGGTGACGCCGGGCTTCACGTCGCCGGCGAAGACGCGCACGACGCCCGCGCCGTAGCGGCCCGCCTCCGCGATCCCGAGGCGGATGCTCGCGAGCGCGGCCTCGCGCTTGGCCTCGTCGGCCTGGGCGAAGTCGTTGCTCACGGAGAAGATCGGGCAGGGGAGGCCGGAGACCTTCAGCGCCTCCTCGGCGGCGGCGCGGCCCTCGGCGAGGGTGGCGTCGGTCTGGGGCCCCCAGGCGTTCGCGGGGGCTTTGTAGAAGAGGTCGAGGAGCTCGACGGCGTCGGCGCCGGCGTCCTTCACGGCCTTCGCGAAGTCGGGGACGGAGAAGCCGCCCGCCTTCCAAGCGTGGTAGTAGCTCCACATCGAGACGGTCAGCTGCATGGCCGGGAGGGTACCCAGGCGATCGTTTTCAACGGAGGCCGAGGGCGCTCGTGATGGGTCCGAGGAAGAAGGACAGGCCCACGACGCCCGCGAGACACAGGAGGCAGGTGCCGGCGACGGCGGGGGGCATGGCGACGAGAGGGGAGCGGGCGGGCCGCGCGCTCCCGTCCGAGGAGTCCTCGGAGGTGTAGGCGGCCTGGAGGATCGCGAAGTAGTAGACGACGCTCACGATGGAGTTCAGGGCGAGAAGGACGCCGAGCCAGGCGTACCCGCCCTCGACCGTCGCCTGGATCACCTGGAGCTTGCCGAAGAAGCCCGCGGTGGGGGGGATGCCGATCTGCGAGAGGACGAAGAGGGCGAGGGCGAAGAAGGCGAGGGGAGAGCGCCGGTTGAGCCCCGCGAGCGCGTCGAGGGTGCCGGGCTCGACCCCGTCGCGCGCGCCGAGGGTCGCGACGGCGAAGACGCCGATCGTTGTCACGAGATAGGCGATGAGAAAGACGGCGACGACGCCGAAATCGGCGACCGAGGGGCGGGCGAAGTGCCCGACGATCGCGGCGAGGACGTAGCCCGCGTTCGCGATCGAGGAGTAGCCGAGAAGACGCTTGAGGTCGCGCTGGCCGAGGGCCTGGAGGTTGCCGACGGTCATCGTGAGGGCGGCGACGACCGCGACGGCGGGGAGGGCGATCTCCTTCAGGGCGCTCGTGTTCTCCAGGAGGCGCCAGACGGCGAGGAAGGGGCCGAACTTCGCGGCGGTGCTCATGAAGGCGGCGACGTTCGTAGGCGCGCCCTGGTAGACGTCGGGGGTCCACTGGTGGAAGGGGACGAAGCTCGACTTGAAGCCGAGCCCGACGAAGACGAGGGCGAAGCCCGCGCCGATGAGGAGGCGGTTCCCCTCGGCGTTCTCGTTCCAGACGGCGTTCACGCGCTCGAGCCCGAGCGATCCGGTCGCGCCGTAGAGAAGGACGGTCCCGAAAAGGAAGAAGCAGGTGGCGAAGGCGCCGAGGAGGAAGTATTTGAGGGCGGACTCCTCGCTCTTCGCCTCGCCGCGGGCCATCCCGGCGAGGACGTAGAGGGCGAGGGAGAGGATCTCGATCCCGAGGAACATCAGGAGCAGGTTGCTCGTGACGGTGAGGAGCATGGAGCCGAGGGCGGACCAGAGGACGAGGGGGTAGAACTCGCCGAAGGGGATCTTCATGCGCCGGAGGTAGCCGTCGGAGAAGAGGATGACGAGGGCGGTCGCGCCGACGACGAGCAACTGGCCGATCTTCGCGAGGGCGTCGATGGTGACGGTGCCGTCGAAGGTCACGAGATCGGGGCCGCGGAGCTGGACGACGAGGTAGGCGGCGGCGATCGCGAGGCCGGAAAGAGAGGCCGTGACGATGAGGTCGTTGTTGCGGCGGGGGCGGGTGAACTCGAGGATGAGCGCGACGACGCCGGTCAGGGCGACGGCGAGCATGGGGGCGATCGCGCGGAGATCGATGGCGGGCGGGGCGAATTGGAACGGCATCAGTTCTGGGCGACCTTCTGGGATTCGCTCCCGCGGGCGACCGTCTCGCGGGCGGCGGGGTGGAGGGGGAGGGCGGCGCGGGGGGCGAGTCCCGCGGGCACGGGATCGCCGATCGCGGCGGCGGGGCGGTCGGCGAGGGTGACGAGCGCGGAGGAGGAGGCGTTCGGGGCGACGACGACCTCGCCGTCGGTATCGGTCCAGACAGGGCGCTCGCCCTCGGGGAGGGCGGCCATCATGCGGGCGGCCTCCACGGAAGCGACCATCGGGCGGGTGAAGACGTTCGGGGCGAGTCCGGCGAAGAGGATGAGGGCGGCGAAGGCGCCGGCGAGAAGGGTCTCGCCGGGGGCGAGGTCGCGGCGGTCGGTGTCGGCGGTCGTCGGGCCGGTGAACATCCGCTGGAAGAGGTAGAGGAGGTACCCCGCGGCGAGGACGGTCCCGAGCCCGGCGAGGACGGCGGCGGGAAGGCTCAGGCCGTAGGTTCCGGCGAGTCCCGCCTCGAACGCGCCGAGCATCGTGAGGAACTCGCCGACGAAGCCGGAGGTGCCCGGAAGGCCGAGGTTGCCGAGGAGGCTCACGAAGAAGAGGGCGGCGAAGACGGGCATCGTCCGCTTCAGGCCGCCGAAAGCGTCGGCGTCGTCGGTGTCGCGGCGTCGGCGGAGGAGGGCGAGGAGGACGAGGAGGGCTCCGGCGGTGAGACCGTGGTTCGTCTGCTGGAACGCGGCCCCCATAAGCCCCGAGTGGGTGAGGGAGAAGAGGCCGATGAGGATGAAGCCGACGTGGCTCACGGTCGAGAACGCGAGGAGGCGCTGGGCTCCCCTCTGGGTGATCGCGATGGCGGCGCCGTAGAGGATGCCCGCGGTCCCGAGGATCGTGAGGAGGGGGAGTTGCGTCTGCACCGATTCCGGGAAGAGGGGGAGGCAGAAGCGGAAGAGGCCGTAGGTGCCGACCTTCAGGACGACGCTCGCCACGAGGGGAGCGATGGGCGACTCTTTGTAGGTGCCCGGAAGCCAGGAGTGGAAGGGGAGGGCGGGGGCCTTCACGAGGAAGGCGAGGGCGAAGGCCCAAAAGACCCAAGGCTGGAGCCCCGCCCCGGAGCCGCGCCACAACCGCCCGCTCGCGGCGAGCGCCTGAAGATCGAGGAGGGAGAAGCTCGGACGGCCGGTGGCGGACGAGTGGAGCCCGGCGAGGGTCACCATGCCGACGAGCATGAGGATCGAGCCCGCGAAGAGGGCGGCGAAGTAGCCGGTCGCGGCCTTTCGCTTCGCGGCGCGGTGGCCTTCGGCGGCGGCGCGGAGGGCGTCGGCCTCCTCGGGGGTGGGGGCGGCGTCGGCCGCGCGGCGCTCATCGTCGGCGCGGGGGTCCCGGGCGCGGAGGATGAGGAGGGCGACGGGGACGAGGGAGAGCTCGAAGAAGGTGTAGAAGAGGACGAGATCGAGCGCGACGAAGGTGCCGAGCATCGTCGTCGTGAGCGCGAGGAGGAGGGCGTAGTGCCCCCGGGCGTCGCCCGATCGGGGGGAGGCGACGAGGATCCCCGCGAGGCCGAGAAGCGCGGTGAGAACGACGAGCCAGAGCGAGATGCCGTCCACGCCGACGAGGTACGAGACGCCGTACCGGGGGATCCAGGGGACGGACTCGCCGAACTGGTAGTGGAAGGTGCCGGCCTTGAAGGTCGCGGCCATGTACAGGGCGAGGGCGAGGGTCGCGCCGACCACGAGGGCGGCGACGCCTCGGGAGGCGGCGCGGGCGCGCTCGGGGAGGAGCTGCAGAGCGATCGCGCCGAGAAGGGGGAGGAAGACGATGAGGGAGAGGAGACGGTAGGGGCTGAGGATCATCGGGAGACCTCCGTCCCGATCGGGGCCTCGGGAGCGACGGGGATCGGCGCGAGGCTCGCGGTCGCGGCGTTCGCGCGGCCGGTGGCGAGGACAAGCCAGGCGGCGAGAGCGCAGACGCCGAGAAGCATGACGACGGCATAGGCGCGGACGTAGCCGTTCTGGAGGGTGCGCAGGACGCGCCCCGCGAGGCCGTACCCGGCGATCGCGCCGCCGTAGCCCCCGCCGACGAGGGCGCCCTCGACGCCGCGGTCGAGCCCGCGGGAAAGGTCGCCGCCGCCGGAGACGGCGGCAGCGCCGAGGGCCGCGTCGAAGCCGAACTGATCGCGAGCGGCGCGGCGGAGGCCGGACCAGCGGCTCTCGTCCTCGCCCTCGCGGGCCGGAAGCCCCTTGGCGTAGGTGAAGACGCCGTAGAGGAGGCCGAGACTCGCGGCGGCGATCGAGAGGCCCGCGAGGGGGATGCCGCTCGCCTCGGTCGGGATCTCGCCGAGGGCGGAGCCGTTCGGATAGAGGAACTTCTGGAACGCCTCGCCCCGGTTGAGAAGGACGCCGCCGAAGGCGGCGAGGACGGCGAGGACGGCGAGGGGGAGGAGCATGGAGAGGCCGACCTCGTGCGGGCGGTGGTCGCGGGTGAGGCCGTGGTGCGCATGGTCGTGCGCGCCGTCGTGACCGTCGTGGGGAGCGACGTCGCCGTCGGTGGTGGGGTGCTCGCTCTCGTGCGCGCCGCCCGCGGGGAGGTCGCGCCAACGCTCGGTGCGGCCCGCGAAGGTGAGCATCATGAGGCGGGCCATGTAGGCGGCGGTGAGCATGGCGACGAAGAGGCCGACCCAGCCCGCGACGCGCCCGACGTTGAACCCCTCGACGACGGCGTGGTCGCCCGCGAGGGCGGAGCCGATCATCGCCTCCTTGCTGTAGTAGCCCGAGAGTCCGGGGACGCCCGCGATCGCGAGGGTCCCGACGAGCATCGTGCCGAAGGTGAGAGGGAGGTAGCGCGCGAGCTTCCCGTAACGCCGCATGTCCTGCTCGTGGGCCATCGCGTGGATGACGGCGCCCGCGCCGAGGAAGAGAAGGGCCTTGAAGAAGGCGTGGGTCACGACGTGGAACATCCCGGCCCCGTAGGCGCCCGCGCCGCAGGCGAAGAACATGAAGCCGAGCTGGCTCACCGTGGACCAGGCGAGGACCTTTTTGATGTCGGTCTGCCCGAACGCGACGACGGCGGCGTAGAGCGCGGTGAAGGCGGCGACGGCGCAGACGACCGCGCTCGCGGTCGGGGACATCGCATAGACGACGTTCATCCGGTTGAGGAGGACGACGCCGGAGGTCACCATCGTCGCGGCGTGGATGAGCGCGGAGACGGGGGTCGGCCCCGCCATCGCGTCGGGAAGCCAGACGTGGAGGGGGAACTGGGCGCTCTTCCCCGCCGCGCCGACGAAGAGGAGGAGGCCGATCGCGGTCGCGAGCGCGGGCTGGGCGCGCAGGGCCTCGCCGAGCGCGGGGATCATCACATCGTAGCTCAGGAGGCGGCCCTGGAGACCGCCGCGCGCGCCGAGCGTCGCGACGATGAGGAAGAGGCCGAGCATGAGCCCCCAGTCGCCGACGCGGTTCACGACGAACGCCTTGTTCGCCGCGCGGACGTTCGCGGGGTCCTCGTACCAGAAGCCGACGAGAAGGTAGGAGCAGAGCCCGACGCCCTCCCACCCGATGAAGAGGAGGAGAAGGTTGTTCCCCATCACGAGGAGGAGCATCGCGGCGACGAAGAGGTTCAGGTAGGCGAAGAAGCGCGAGTAGTCCTTCTCCTCGCCCATGTAGCCCATCGAGTAGAGGTGGATGAGCGCGCCGATCCCCGTGACGACGAGGATCATGGTGACGGAGAGGGGATCGATCCGGAGCTCGAAGGGGATCTCGAGCCCGCCGATCGCGATCCAGGGAAGGCCGGGGACGACGGGGTTCGGGCTCGCGCCGAGGGCGTTCAGAAGTCCGAAGCCGACGAGGAAGGCGAGGGCGATCGGGGCGACGCCGAGAAGCCCGAGGATCGCCTTCATCGGGGCGGTCGAGCGGCCCTTCAGAAGGACGCCGCCGACGAGGGTCTGGACGAGGAAGCCGAGGAGGGGAAGGGCGGGGACGAGCCAGGCGTAGCCGAGATTCATAGGTGGGTCAGCCCCGCAGGAGGTTCAGGTCGTCGATGTCGATCTCGCGCTTGCGCCGGAAGATCGCCATGATGATGCCGAGCCCGACGGCGACCTCGGCGGCGGCGACGGCCATGACGAAGATGACGAGCATCTGCCCCCCCATCGCGCTCCGCTGGGCGCCCTCGGAACCCACGTTCGCCGCGTCGGAGAAGCGGTAGCGGGAGAAGGAGAGCGCGGCGAGGTTCACGGCGTTGAGCATGAGCTCGATGCACATGAAGATGACGATGGGGTTGCGCCGGACGACGACCCCGACCGCGCCGACGGTGAAGAGGAAGAGCGCGAGGGCGAGGAACGCCGAGAGGGGGACGCCCGCCATCCTAGCCGATCCTCCGCTTGGCGAGGAGGATCGAGCCGACGACGCCGATGAGGAGGAGGACGGACACGACCTCGAACGGAAAGACGTAGTCGGTGAAGAGGGAGCGCCCGACCGCCTCGGGCCCTCCGAAGCCCGCCATCGCCTTCGGGGCGTCGGTCTTCAGGAAGAGGGGGAGGACGGCGGCGGAGAGGAGTCCGGCGAAGACGACCCCGAGCCCGATCCCGAGGGGCTTCTTCACGTCGAAGCGCTCTTGTGAGGCGGTGGGCTTCCCGAGGTTCAGGAGCATGACGACGAAGAGGAAGAGGACCATGATCGCGCCGGTGTAGACGACGATCTGGGTGATCCCGAGCATCTCGAAGCCCATCGCGAAGTAGAGGAACGCGAGGACGAAGAACGAGAGGACGAGGCAGAGGGCGGAGCGGACCGTGTTCGGGAACGCGACGACGCCGATCGAGGTGAGGCCGAGGAGTCCGGCGAACGCGCCGAAAAGGACGAGGTTCGGAGTCGCCTGGAACCCGGTCCCGTTCACGCGGGCACCTCCTCGAGCCTCGGCTCGACCGTCTCGACCGGGGCCGACCCGATGCGGGCGGTACGGGGGGCTTCGGGGGCGAACCCGACGCGACGGGTGGCGAACTGGCGGCTCTCGGGTCGGCGGCGCATGGCGAGGGAGTAGAGGGCGAACCCCGCGGCGTAGAGGGCGAGAACGATCCCCCAGCCCGCGAGCGGGCCGTAGACGCGGGTGGCGACGATCCAGGTCGCGACGGCGACGAGGTTCGCGGCGGCCATTGGGAGAAGGTTCTTCCAGCCGAGGGTCATGAGCTGGTCGTAGCGCAGGCGGGGATAGGTCGCGCGGATCCAGATGTAGACCGCGATCCCGATCGCGCCCTTGAGGAGGAGCGCGAACGGCCCTAGGACGTCGAAGAAGGCGGCGAGCCCGCCCCAGACCGAGCCGAGCCCGAGCGCGTTCCCCTCGGCGAGGTAGTGCCAGCGGATGGGAAGGAGGTTGTAGCCGCCGCCGAAGACCGTCCAGAAGACCATCGAGAAGACGAACATGGCGATGTACTCCGCCATCATGAAGAGCCCCCAGCGCTTGGTGCTGTACTCGGTGTGGTAGCCCGCAACGAGCTCGTTCTCGGCCTCGGCGAGGTCGAAGGGGGGCCGGTTCGTCTCGGCGAGCATGCAGACGAAGAAGATCGCGGCGGAGACGAAGCCGAAGGGGGTGAAGGCGTTCCAGTTCTGGAGGAACGGGACGGCGCCCCAGAGGGGGCCTTCCTGGGCGCCGACGATCTGGGTCATCCTCAGCGAGCCGGTGGCGAGGACCATCGCGCCGAGGGAGACGCCCATCGCGAGCTCGTAGGAGATGAGCTGCGCGGAGGCGCGCAGGCCCCCCATGAGCGAGTACTTGTTGTTGGAGCCGTATCCCGCGAGCACGGTGCCGTAGGCGCCGAGCGAGGAGATCGCGAGCATGTAGAGGAGGCCGATGGAGGCGTCCGAGACGGGGGTGAGCTTCGGGAACGGCCCCCAGGGGATCGTGCCGCCGAGCGAGAGCGCGACGAAGAGGGAGATCGCGGGGGCGATGAGGAAGAGGAGCTTATCCGTGTGACCGGGAAGGATATCCTCCTTGAGGAAGAGCTTGATCCCGTCGGCCATGCTCTGGGCGAGGCCGAAGGTCTTGATCTTGCGTCCGCGCAGAAAGCCGGGGACGCTCCGCGCGGTGCGCGAGAAGGTGATCGTGCCGGTGCGGTTGGGTCCCTGACGGTCCTGGAACCAGGCGAGCAGGCGGCGCTCGAACCAGATCATGAACGGGACGAGGACGAAGACCGGGAGGACGAACAGGAGCGCCCTCCCGAAGGCGGCGAGCACGTCCTGCACCATAGGGTCCCGACCCTGCAGCCAACCGATCATCTTCGCCCTCCAATCTACCCCGGGGAACCTAGGAGTCGCCGGTGGGGGTTGCCGGCCGAAGCGGCCGGACCTGAAGCGCGACCGTCACTCGCGCGTGGGACGCGGCTCCTCGTGCTCGTTCCAGATCCGGATAGAGAGGACCTCCCAACGATCGGAGTTTCTGCGGGCGAAGACGGAGAGGTCCACGTCGCGGCGCTCGCAACGCATACGGGTCGTCACGACGGCATCGGGGCCGAAGGGGTAGCGGTCATCGCGAGTTTTGTAGAGCACCGGCGAACCGACGGCGAGCGGAGGTCCGACGTCGCGTTCGAGCGCGTTGGCGTCGCCCTCGCGGTTGTCAACGGCGCCGAGGTTGATGATGAGCGGCTCGGCCTCCGCTCGGAAGAAGCCGCGCCATCCGAGGCGCGGAAGAGCGGCGAGCCGACGATTCACCTCCATGACGCCGCCCTCCGCTCTCGTCGCACGGACGAGTTGGACGGTTTGTCCCGCGCCGATAAGGAGGAGCGAGGCGAGGAGCCACGTCCGCCGGTGGCGGCGGGCGGCGGTCAGTACCATACGTCGAGGAGCATCCACAGCTCGCGCCCGACTTCGAGCCCCGCGAGGAGGGCGAGGGCGTGGACCGGAAGCTCGCGCAACCGGCCGGCGGCTCGGCGGCGGAAGGAGGGGACCGGCGCCTCGTCGGGCATCCGGTCGTGGAAAGCGACGGCGGCGACGCTCGCAACGAACGCGAGCACGCACGAGACGACGAAGGCTCCAGCATAGTTCTCCCCGTCGCCGTCGCGGACGAAGCCCGCGATTCGGACGCCGTGGCGGTGCATCCGAGGACAACGGCGGGGGCGAAGCTCCACCAAGGGTGCCAGGTCGCTCGACGCGGCGAGACGACGCGGAGCGCGAGAAGCAGAAAGGCGAGGTCAAACGGCCACGGTTCGGCGAGCACCCCCACGGAAGCGAGAACCCCGCCATAGCATCCAGGGTTCCCGAAGGCTAGTAAAGTAGGAGCGTGAAACGGTCGCAAGACGTTCCGGCGGCGCTCATCCTCGGGATCGCGGCGGCGCTCCTGACGGGGTGCTCGTCGCCTCGGGAGGTGCGGCGGTGCCTTGACGACGGGGGGCGGCCGATCGACGATCGGTACTGCGAGAATCCGCGGGCGTATCCCTACCGGAGCCACACCGGCATCGTGTTCATCCCAAGCTTCGGCTACGGCGGGTCGTACTCGGGCGGGCGGTACCGGGGGTTCTCGCGGGCGCCGAGCGGGGGGGCGGACGTCGTGACGCCGAGCGGGCGGACGATCTCGCGCGGGGGGTTCGGTTCGTCGGGCCGCTCGTCGGGCGGCGGGTTTTTCGGGGGTTAGCGTGCGGCGCATCCCCGTCGAGCCGCGCCCGGACTGGCGCGCGAAGGTCGAGCGGCTGGGGCTCCTGTTCCACACGGAAGGGGCGGGGGTCTACTGGAACGAGGCGGCGTACTACGAGTTCACGACCGGGGAGATCGAGGCGCTGGAGCGGGCGACGCGCGAGGTCCACGCGATGTGCCTGGAGGCGGTGCAACACGTCATCGACCGGAAACGGTACGCCGAGCTGAAGGTGGACCCCTCCCTCGCCGGGGCGATCGAGTGGGCGTGGGAGGCGGAGCCGCCTTCGGTGTACGGGCGGATGGACTTCGCGGCGACGCCGGAGGGGCTGAGGCTTCTCGAATACAACGCGGACACGCCGACGACGCTCCTGGAATCGGCGGTGGTGCAGTGGCATTGGCTTCAGGAGGCTTTGCCGGGGCGGGACCAGTTCAACTCGGTCTGGGAGGCGCTCGTCGCGTACTGGACGTGGTGCCGGGAGAACCGGTACCTGCTGGGCGAGCGCGTCCACTTCGCGGGGGGGCGGGAGATGGAGGACGTGATGACGCTCGCGACGCTCCAGGACACGGCGAAGGAGGCGGGGCTTTTCACCGAGATGCTCCCGATCGACGCGATCGGGTGGGACGGACGGCGGTTCGTGGACCTTCAGGAACGCCCGATCCGCACCGTGTTCAAGCTGTACCCGTGGGAGTGGATGCTGAAGGAGACGTTCGCGCGCCCGCTCATGCAGACCTACAAGGAGACCCAGTGGATCGAGCCGATCTGGAAGACGCTCCTCTCGAACAAGGCGATCCTCGCGCTCCTTTGGGAGATGTTCCCCGCCTCGCCCTGGCTCCTGCCGGCGTATCTGGACGGTCCGCGCGATCTCGCCCGGTACGTGAAGAAGCCGGTGTACGGGCGCGAGGGCGCGAACGTCACGATCGTGGGGGCCGAGGACGGGGCGTTCCTCCCGGGGGCGTACGGGCGCGAGGGGTTCGTGTTCCAGGGGTACGCGCCGCTTCCGGAGTTCGATGGGAACCGGGCGGTGATCGGGTCTTGGGTCGTGGACGCGGAGCCTTGCGGCGTCGGGGTGCGGGAGTCGGACGGGCCGATCACGGGAGACCTCTCCCGTTTCGTCCCCCACGCGATCGCGGGGGCTTCGCCGGTCTTCCCGGCGGCTTCTTAGCGGGCCTCCCCGCTGGCCCCGCGGGCGCTTTGGCGGGGGGTGCTTTGGCGGAGGACGTTCCGCTGGGGGGCACGAAGGTGGCGGAGGTCGCCGTGAAGCCGGCGAAGACCGGGGCGTCGAAGATGACGCCCGCGTCGAGAGGACTCCCCTTCACGATCTCGGCGGCGATGCGACCGGGGGGGAGCTTGAGGAGGAAGACCGCCTCGGTCGCGTCGATCTTGAGGGTGCCGAAGAGGTTTCCGGCGGGGTCGATCTTCGCGGCAATGGGGTAGGGTGCGCCACCGTCCGAGAGGAAGCCGGTCGCGCCGTCGGGGCCGACGTCGAGGGTGAGAGTCGCCGAGGAGGACGTCGAGCCGATCGAGACCTCGCCCGCGAGAACGTAGCGCCCGTAAAAGTCGTCGGGCCGGTCGGGAGCCCCCTTTGCGCGAAAGCGGAAGGATTGGAAGAGAGGATTGCCGGGGTAGTCGGCGGCGAAGCTCGCGAGGGCGTTGCGCTGCTCGTTACGACCGTCGTCGGCGACGGTGGCGAAGGAGGCCTCGACGGCGAGGAGGGCGGCGGCCGTGAGGTCGAGGCGCCCGCGCGGAGGGTCGGCGAAGACCCCGACGAGTTCGAGCCAAGTGTTCCCGTTCGTCTTGAAGGGCGTTTGGGCGAGGCGGAGGGCGATCACGCCGTTGCGGTCGAGCTTGACATCCTCCGACGATTCGAGGAGCCTCTTGGCCTCGTCCTTGCGTCCATCCGCCGTCAGGGCGAGCGCCGAGACGACGGTGTGGACGCCGGTCGCCTTCGTCGCCGGGTCGGCGAGGTCGAGGATCTCCAGAGCCTCCTTGCCGCGTCCGCCGAGAGCGAGGCCGAGGGCGAGGCGCGTCACGGCGAGAGGATTCGACTCCCCCTTCGCCCGCATCGTGGCGAACATCGCTTTGGCGTCGTCGAGAAGACCGGCGGAGAGGTGGACGTAGAGGGCGGCGGCGCGGGCGAGGGACGCGCTCTCGCCGTCGCCCGCCAGCGCCTCGGCTCCGGCGGTCTTCAGGCGGAGGGCGGACTCGAAGGCGCGGGGGGTGCCCTCGACAAGGCGGCAGAAGGCCTGGAGGGCGTAGGGCCGCGCGAAGAGATCCCTCTCCGCGATCATGTAGGCGGCGAGGCGCTCGCGGTGGCGGCGGGCGGCGTAGCCGTTCACCCGTTTGGCGTCCTGGGCCCCGATGAGAAGGACGTCGGCCTTGCCGTAGGCGAAGGTCATCATGTCGAGAGGCGTGGGGGCGTACTTCAGCTCGTCCTCGGTGAAGGGGCGAGGGGGCTTGAAGTCGGCGACGGACTCGCAGAGCCAGACGGCGGCGCGGGCCTCCCACGAGTAGGGGAAGCGCTCGGCGACGGCCTTCGCCTCGGGGAGAAGCGCCGGGGCCTCGTCGCCCGCGCTCATGACGATCTCGACGAGGTCGTGGGGGGTCTCGGCGTCGGCGGCGGCCTCGTGGAGCCGGACGAGGCGGTCGGCGGATTTCATGCGGACGGCGCGTCCGAGGACGCGACGACGCCAGTAAGCGCGCAATCCGGGCGAACCGCTCCTAAGGGCGTTCTCGGCGACGGCGGCGGCCTCGGCGTCGCGATTCAGGGCGTCGAGGGCGTCGTAGCGGACGCGGGCGAAGTCGTCGGAGCCGGGGTTGTCGCCGGGGAGGGCCTCGCCGGCGGCCGCGAGTCTCAGGGCCTCCTCGGGAGCCTTCAGGAGTCCGGCGCGGCGGGCGCGGATCCAGTCGCCGGGACGGGTGCCCTCGGGGGAGACCGGCAGGAGGGTGGCGAGCGCGGCGGCGCGTTCGGCGTCGCTCGCGCCGAGGCGGTTCTCCATCATGACGTCGAGAAAGGTCGGGGCGATGGCGGCGACGTCGGGATCGGCGACGGTGCGCAGGAGGGCGCCTCGGTAGACGTGGCGGCCGACGTCCTCGGGGTGGGAGGCGATGAGGCCGTAGTCGCGGAAGGCGCTCCCTTCCGGGCGTCTCGCGAGGCTTGCGGACACGGGGGCCATCTCGGCGTCGCGGCCGAGATTGCGGAGGCGGCGGATCAACCGGTAGAGGTCGGCGTCGGTCGCCTCGCCGAGGGCGTCGAGGGCCTTCAGGGCGTTCGCGCCGGCAAGGCTTCCGGGGGCGTCGTAGGGGAGGGTCTCGCCGAGGGCGGAGAGGTAGCGGACGAGGCGGGCGCGGTCGGACGCGACGGGGAGGGCCTGGATCCCGGCGGCGGTTTCCTTCGGCGGGTAGACGGCGAGGAGGGCGTCCTGGGTCTTCTCGGCCCAGACGGACGGGATCTGGGGAGAGTCGCCGTGGTCGGCGGCGGTGTAGCCCTCGACCTTCTTGCGGACCCTCGCGCCGAGGCTCGAGGCGAAGACGGCGCCGGTGGCGGGGTCGGCGAGGGCGGGGTCGGCGAGCGCCTTCAGAAGGTAGTGGGTGAAGGCGCCGTGCCCCAGCGAGTCGTACTCGTAGGAGCGCCCGCCGGGAGCGCACCCGAGAAGGAGGCCGAGGTTCGCGCTCCGCCCCAGGCGGATGAGGTCGCTCCCGAAAGGGTTCTTGTCCCCCGCGCGGCAGGCGTCGCAGACGACGAGGACGTTCTTCAGGCCCGCTTTCACGAAGCGCTCGACGACCCTTCGGAGGGGGATGCCCTTCGTCTCGACCTCAGCCTCGGACACGTCGGTGGGGACGAGGTAGTCGCCGGACTTCGTGCCGATGCCGTGGCCCGAGAAGTAGAGGACGAAGAGGTCGGCGCGGTCGCGCTTGGGATCGGCGAGGGCGGCGTCGATCGCTCCGAGGACGTTCGCGGAGGTGGGGGCGTCCTCGGGCTTGCCGCCGTCGGTGAGGACGCGGACGGCGGCGGGGTCGAAGGAGAAGCGCGCCTTCAGGACCTCGGCGACGGCCTCGGCGTCGGCCTTCGGGTACTGGAGGGGGCTCAGCGACCGGTAGGCGCCGCATCCGACGAGGATCGCGCGTTTGCGGCTCGCGGTGACGGGGAGGTCCTGGGCCCGGGCGGCGACGGGGGCGACGCTCGCGAGAAGGGCGAGGAGGAGGGCGAGGGGGCGTCGCATCGCGGTACGGGAGTGTAGACGGGCGGGGGGCGCGGGGGGGTTCTCCCGGTTGCGCGCCGTTGCGCGCCATCGCGCGCCACGCGTGCGCGCGTTCTTTTCGGATTGAGGTACCCGTTCTCGCGGGACGGTCTCTTCGTCCTCTTCGTCCTCTCGGGCGCGCCGGGGGTCGTCGTTCTCCTTCTCACACCCTTACGTCGGCGGGAGGGGGCCTCGACAAGGTGCTCGGGGGTCGATTCTTCTCCTTTCGGGAGGTTTCGCCCCGGCCCTCATCCGTCCTTCGGACACCTTCTCCCCGAGGGCGGGGAGAAGGGCCTGTGCTCGGGGGTTTAGCCTGAGCTATGGGCTCCTCCATCCGGTCCTTCGGACCACCTTCCCCCACTAAGAGGGAGAAGGATCTTGGCGTCCTCCCGTTCGGGGGGCTTGGGTCTTCTCTAGCCGGGGGCGAGGTTCTCCCAGACGGCGCAGACGGAGCGGACCCCGGGGGGGAGGACGATGGTGCCGGTGCCGTTCGGGCCGAGGGAGACGAGGCCGGGGGCGGACTTGCCGACGACGACGCGGGCGGGAAGCCAGCGGCCGGCGTGGGTGTCGAAGAGGCGGACCCTGCCGCGGGGCATGCCCTGGATCGTGAACGGAACGGGGTTGTTCAGGGTCGCCCCTTGCGCGACGTACTTCGAGCGCACGAGGAAGAGGAGGGCGCCGCCGGACCTTCCGTCGCGGGGGAGGGCGCGGTAGCCGGTGGAGACGCCGCCGTAGCTCACGGTCGTGATCGGGGACGACGCGCCGGTGAACCGCGTCCAGTCCACGGCGTCGGCGAAGGCGCGCATGCGCCTCAGGTGGTCCAGCATCCCGTCGGTGATGCGGTGGGGGGTGCGGTAGGGCCAGCGGAGGCCCGAACCCGCCCCGCCGGAGGCGAGGTGAGCCCAAACCTGGTCGTGGAACATCGCGTTGTCGAGCCACTCGTCGGCGATCCAGGCGTCGATCGGGCCGTTCTCGGTATCCATGTAGGGCCGCGCGTCGCGGATCTCCCCGATCGCGTGGCGGACGCCCTCGGACTCGGCCCCCACGACGTCGGCGGGGTCGTCGGGGGCCTTGCGGCCCGCGCCGATGTAGAGGTGGGTGTTCGCGATGTCGAGATCGGGGGAGCGGTAGGCGTACTCGCCGAGCCCCTCGCGGGGCATGGGCTCGCCCGTGCTGACGGAGAGGAGACGGGGCACGCCCCAGCGCTTCAGCTGGTAGACCCGGGCGTCGGCGACGACGTCGGCGGTCCAGGCGGCGATCTCCCCGGGTTTCGCGCCCCACCAGACGTCGGCCTCGTTCATGGGCTCCCAGACGAAGATCGTGTCGAGATTGCCGTACCTGTCGATAAGCCAGTGGTTGCGGCGCTTCTGGGCCTCGCGCAGGACAGGAGAGGTGTACCACTCGATCTTCCTCGCGGGGTCCAGCGGGCCGCCGTTCGCCTTCCAGTAGGGGCTCAGCTCGGGCCGGAGGTTCATCCAGAAGGTGTCGTAGGGGGTCACCATGAGGCGAACCCCGTGTTTTCGAGCGGAGGCGACGACGGTATCGAGCCACATCATGTGCTCGGGCGAGAAGACGCCGACGGTATCTTCGAGGCTTCCGGTGAGGGGGGTGTCCACCATCAGGCGGATAAGGTTCACCCCGTTCGCCCGGAGCTTCGCGCCGTAGGCGTCGGCGCGCCTAGGGTCGTAGTCCTCGCGCTTCGGGTCGGCGCGCTCGAAGTCGGGCCAATCGGGGTTCTGGTTGCCGCCGATGGGGATGAACGGCCTCCCCCGCGCGTCCACAAAGAGACGCCCGCCGGGCATCACGCGGACGCCGGGCTCGGGCTTCACCTCCGGAAAGAGGGGGCCGGGGTTCTGGGCCTTCGCGAGGAAGGGGGCGCGGGCCTTCTCGTAGGCGGCGCGGGTCCTCGCGTACCGGTCGGCGAAGAAGGCGTTGAGGGCGTCGGTGTCGCCGAAGCCGCCCGGCGAGGAGAGGACGAGGTCCTTGAGCGCCTTGCCGCCCCCGACGTTGCGGTCCCAGACGCGGGCGCGGCGCGCCATCTCGGCGTAGCGGACGGCGCCCTCGGCGTCGAAGCGCCCGGGGAGACTCCGGGCCATGCGGATCTCGGGGTAGTCGCCCGCCGCGAGGAGATCGGTGCGCGAGGCGAGGCCCTCCCCGCCCGGGAGGCCGTCGCCCTCGAGGCGGGCGACGAGGCCCCACCCGCCGAGCTTCTGATCCACCCGGAAGACGAGGGCGTTCTCCCCCGCCTTCAGGTCGAGCTCGACGCGCTCCTCGTCCCGCTTCACGCCCCGGACGATCTCCTTGCGCCAGAGTTCGCGCCCGTTGAGGGTGAGGGTGCCGCCGTCGTCGGTGCCGAAGAGGAGGGTGGCGCGGCGGGGGCGGTCGCTCACGAGGGTCGTCGCGACGAGGGCGTGGGTGTTCTCGCCGCCGAGGACGGCGAGAAGGTCGAGGCTCCCGTCGGGTCGGGCGTAGGCGAACCTCCACTCGCCGCCCTCGGCGCGGAAGGCGGTCTTCGGCGCTTTGGCGACAAGCCAGCCCTCGATCTCGCCGTGCGGGCCGAGCCTCAGGGTGACGGGGCGAGCCTCGGCGGCTTGGGGGATCGAGAGGGCGAGGAGGGCGGGGAGCATCATTGCGCGGGTTCTCCCCTAGAGTACGGCGAGGGGGTGGGAGTTGCATCCCGCCCGTGTCCCGTCGGGGGGTCTCCCCAGCGCGGGCGGGACGCCGATGCCACGATTCTACTTGAGGCCGGTGAGGGCGATGCCCTCGGTGATGCGGCGTTGGAAGACGAGGAAGGCGACGACCATGGGGAGGGTGGCGACGACGGCGGCGGCCATCGTGATGCCGTACTCGGTGGTGAACTGGCCCTGAAAGATGTTCAGGCCGACGGGGAGGGTCCGCATCTCGACGTCGCTCGTGACGAGGAGGGGCCAGACGAAATCGTTCCAGCTTCCGATGAAGGTGAAGATGCCGAGGGTGGCGAGGGCGGGTTTGGCGAGGGGGAGGATCACGCTCCAGTAGATGCGCGGGACGGTCGCGCCGTCGAGGACGGCGGCCTCCTCGAGCTCGTGAGGGATACGCGCGAAGAACTGGCGGAGGAGGAAGACGCCGAAGGCGTTGCCGAAGCCGGGGACGACGATCCCCGCGTAGGTGTCGAAGAGACGGAGCTTCGAGACGATGAGGAAGACGGGGATGAGGCTCACCTGGGCGGGGACGAGCATGGTGGCGAGGAGGAGGTAGAAGAGGGGGTCGCGCCCCCGGAAGCGCAGGCGCGCGAAGGCGAACGCGGCCATCGAGTCGAGGAGGAGGATGCCGGTCGTCGCGAGGGTGGCGACGAGGACGGAGTTGAAGAACCAGCGCCGGACCGGAAAGGCGCTCGCGCGCGAGAAGAGGCGGGCGTAGTTCTCGAGGGTGGGGTGTTCGGGGATCGCGCGGGTAAGGGTGCGCAGGACCTCGGACTCGGGTTTGAGGGAGGTGGCGAGCATCCAGACGAGCGGCGCGAGCATGACGACGGCGACGAGCGTCATGAGGGCGTTGAGGAGGAGTCGCTGGGGCTTCACGGGTCGGGTACGGAAAGGCCCGCCCCAGGGGGCGGGCCTCGTCGTTGGGGGTTTAGCTTAGCTCAGCGCGGGGTCTCGCCTTCGCGGTAGTTGCAACCCTCGGCGTTCCAGGTTTCGCCACCGAAGTTCTGCCGCCACATCGTGGGGGTCACGGTCTTGCCTTGCGCCGAGGTGGTGTCGGAATCCACACGCTTCCACGTGCGGCCCCAAGCGAGGGACGCGGCGTGGCCGTCATCGAATCCGTAGCTCGCGCGGCCTTGTCCCCGCTGACCTATGGTCGGCGTCTTCGAGATGGGCGAGTTGCGGTCGTAAGCGACGTTCTGGACGGCGTTGATACAGACGAAGGTGTTGTAGGCGTCGCTACCCGAACTCGTTCCATCGCCGCGGATCGCGTCGTAAGCGGTCGAGATCGTGTGGTAGTTCGTGTCAACCGACTTGCCGACGGTGGGG
This sequence comes from Fimbriimonas sp., assembly GCA_965249475.1. Lineage (GTDB taxonomy): Bacteria > Armatimonadota > Fimbriimonadia > Fimbriimonadales > Fimbriimonadaceae > Fimbriimonas. Next base: position 129,820 of record CBDFMD010000001.1, read on the forward strand.
CGGCTGGGGGCGAACAGGATCGACTCGGCGGGGTAGTTGATGGTGGACTGGTTGTAAGCGTTGTAGCGCTCGCGGGGGGCGTTGCTCTCGTTCAGACGGTAGGAGCCAGGGATGTTGCCGTTCTTCGAATAGTCGAACTTCCAGGGGTCCTCACCGATCGTTCCGGGCTTACCGCCCTCGCGGGGGATCGTCTCGGAGTCAAGAGGAGAGCGGAAGAGGTCCTTGCTCTTCGTGTAGGGAAGAAGGGCGACGTCGAACCCGGTGTACCAGGGCATCCCGACGTAGCTCTCGCCGCCAGAGCCGTCGGCCTGGAAGTCGCCGAAGAAGCTCTTCACGCGATAGTCGTCGTGATCAGCGAGCCAGAGCTGGTGCGCCGTGACGAGCTGCTTCATGTTGGAGATGTCCACCGTCTTCTTCGCGGCGGCCTTGGCTTGGGCGAACACGGGGAAGAGGATGGCGGCGAGGATGGCGATGATCGCGATGACGACGAGGAGTTCGATGAGGGTGAAGGCCCTTCGGGCGTTGTGAATGGATTTCATGGCTTCTTTGCAGGAGTGGATGAGGGATGAGGAGGGAAAACTTAGCGACCGCTGGGGGTCGCGCCGGCGCCGCCGCGTTGTTGGCGGAGGTCCACAGCGGAACCGGAGGGAGCACCGCCAGAAGTGTTCGACGCCGCGCCTGCGCCAGGCGTTCCAGGCGTACCAAGATAGGGGTTCTTGTACTTCACGCTGTCGGGGACGGAGTTCACGTCCACCGCACTGGGGCCGTTAATCGCGCGGTAGCCGAAGAAGCCAGTGAGGGCGACGACGGCGACGATGGTCGCGATGACGGCCCAAGAAGGGATGGAGGGTTTGGCGGTTTTGCTCATGATAGATCGTTTGTCCTCGATAACAGCGAACTGAATTCTACGAAGGAGGAGAGGAAACCTCGCGGCAGCTTTGATTCAAAGGCAGGGCTTGGAAGGCAGAGCGAGATGGCGCGACGGTTCCCGGTGCCTTGTGGTGGAGGCGGAGGACGAGGTCTTGGGGGTAGTTGCCGAAGCCTCGGCCGAAGAGGTTGAAGCCGCCCTGGTAGCGGGCGTCGGGTTTGACGCCGATGCGGACGGCGATGGGGCGGTGGGCCTCGAGGCCGAGGTCGGCGATGGTGACGGGGGCGACGCCGGGGAGGGAGGCGGAGTTGCCGTCGATGGAGGCGCCCTCGCGGTCCACGGTGAAGATCTTCAGGACGCCGTGCTGGGTGTGGCGGTCCATCCACCAGGCGGGGTTCAGGCGTCCGCGCCGGCCGCCGAAGTCGCCCGGGCTCGTCCAGGTACCGATCTCGACGCCGTTGATCCAGACGGTGATGTCGGAGGGCCAGCCCGCGTCGTAGTCGGGGGCCTCGGAGCAGATCTCCATGACGAGCTCGAGGCGGTCGAAGTCGCGGGGGCGGGGGAGAAGGTTGGGGAAGGCGTACTCGACGAAGCCGCCGGCGGTCCAGAGAAGGTCGGCCTTCGCACGTTCGGGGACGAAGAAGGACCGGGGGTCGTCGAGCCAGGCGATGAGGCCGTCCCGGGAGGCCATGCCGCAGGTGCCGCGGACCTCGGCGCGGGTGAAGAGGCCGACGGGCATGGAGGCCTCCTCGACGGCGGTCGGGACGCCGGGGGGGCCTTCGAGGGAGACGAGGAGGCGGTCGTGGACGAGGCGGCACCGCTTTTGGAGCCCCTGGGCGCCGGGGAGGGTCGCGGAGGCGACGAGGCCGGCGCGCTCGAGGATCTGGACGTGCTTGCTTACGGCGGGCTGGGCGGCGCCGAGCGCGAGGGAGATCTCGTTGATGTTGTGGGGGGCGGCGGCGAGAAGCTCGAGGATCGCGAGGCGGACCTCGGAGGCGAGGGCTTTGAAGAGCGGGGCACCGCCGGGCCCGTAGGCGCGCACGAGGTGGGTGCCGGCGTTCGCCTCGGTGGCGACGGGGGGGAGCACGGGGGTCGTCGTTCGTCGGGGCATCGTCGCCTCTCCGTTAAGACTATAGCCGAAACGCGATGTTGAGGGGAGTCCTCCGTCCTCCAAGGCATGAAGACGGGCCTTTCGGGGGGCCTCGGACGTTCGGGCGTCCGGCGGGCGACGGATCGCGTATTCTCTCGGGAGAAGCCTTCCCCTTCGCGGCGCGGGCTCCGCTCGATGATGAGACGCCTCACGCTCCCCGTCCGGGTCCCCGTCCCCGCCCTCTCTCTCGCCTTCGCCCTGGGGCTCGGTTCGGGGTGCGGGGCGCGCGGGTCGGGAGAAGAGGCCCGCGGCGGGGGTTCCGGGCCGGTGGTGGTGCGGTTCTGGAACGGGTTCTCGGGGCCGGACGGGGCGACGATGCAGGCGATCGTGAACCGGTACAACGCGGGCCAGAGCGAGGTGCAGGTGAAGATGGAGATCATCCCCTGGGGGACGTACTACGACAAGGTCACGCTGGGGCTCGCGTTCGGGGGGGCGCCGGACCTCTTCATCCTGCAGGCGCCGCGTCTGCCGGAGTACGCGAGCCGCGGGGCGCTCGCCGAGCTCGACGGGGATCTCGCCTCGGCGGGCCTTCGGGAGGGGCTCTTCGAGCCGGCGACGTGGGGGGCGTCGCGGTGGGGGGGGAAGGGGTACGCCCTGCCGCTCGACGTGCATCCTTTGGGGCTCTACTACAACACGGACCTCTTCCGGGAGGCGGGGATCGCGCGGCCGCCGGAGACGTACGAGGAGTTCCTCGCGGACGCGCGGAGGCTGAAGACCATGAAGGGGACGGGGCGGGACCGTTACCAGCAGTGGGGGTTCTCGTTCACGTTCCTGCCGACGAACTCGAACACGTTTCTGAACCAGTACGGGGTGGCGATGCTGACGCCGGACCTGCAACGTTCGGCGCTCGGCACGCCGGAGGCGCGGGCGGCGCTCCGGCGGATGACGGACATCGTCTACCGGGAGGGGCTCGCGCCGAAGCCGGAGGGTCAGGACGCCTGGACGGGGTTCAAGATCGGTCGGGTGGCGATGGCGATGGAGGGGGTGTACATGAAGGCGGACCTCGACAAGCAGGCGGGGCTCCACTACGCGGCCGCGCCGGTGCCCCGGTTCGGGCCGAAGGCGGCGGTGTGGGCGGGGTCGCACATGCTGGTGATGCCGCGGGACGAGCCGCCGCGTCGCCGGGCGGCGGCGTGGTCGTTCGCGAAGTACCTCTCGGACCATTCGGTCGAGTGGGCGGCGGGGGGTCAGATCCCGGCGCGCCGGGACGTGCAGGCGAGCGCGGCGTTCCGGGCGATGCCGGTGCAGACGGCGATCGCGCGCCAGCTGCCGTACATCGTGTACGACCCGCAGTCCCCCTCGATCAACCTCGTGGGCTCGTTCAAGGACTCGGCGGTGGAGAAGATCGTGAACCGGCTCGATTCGGAGGACCAGGCGATCGCGGACGCGGACCGGCGGATCGACACGGTGCTGGAGCGGGAGCGATGACCGTCGGGCGGCGCGCGGCGTTGCCGGAGGCCTCCAAGGGAGCCTCGAAGGAGGCGCGGGGCGAGGCGGGGGGGGCGCGGCGTCGGGACGGGATGTGGGCGGGGCTCTTCCTCGCGCCGTACCTCCTCTTCTTCGCGACGTTCGTCCTGCTCCCCGTGGGGTACGGCTTCTGGATCTCGCTCCACAAGTGGCACGTCCTCGCGCGGGACGTGCCGTTCGTGGGTCTCCGCAACTACCGGATCGCCCTCCAGGACGACCTCTTCCGGCTCTCGCTCGCGCGGACGGTGTTCTTCGCGGCGCTGGCGGTGCCGATCGGGAACGTCGTCTCGCTGGGGCTCGCGGTGATGCTGAACTCGGCGTCGCGCGGGGCGACGTTCTTCAAGGTGGCGTTCTACCTTCCGGTGGTGGTCTCGATCGCGGCGACGGCGGTGATCTGGCGCTGGCTCTACAACACCGAGTTCGGTCTGCTGAACCGGCTTTTCGGGACGAACGTGCCGTGGCTCTCGTCGCCGTCCTGGGCGATGCCCTCGATCGTGATCCTCTCGATCTGGTGGGGGGCGGGGGGGAACATGCTCGTGTACCTCGCGGCGCTGAAGGCGGTGCCGAAGGAGCAGCTGGAGGCGGCGTCGCTCGACGGGGCGGGGGGCTCTCAGCGGTTCCGGCACGTCACCGTGCCGAACCTCTCGGGGGTCATCCTCTTCTGCCTCGTGATGTCGGTGATCGGGGCGTCGCAGGTCTTCGCGCAGACGTACATCCTCACCGGCGGGGGTCCGGCGGACTCGACCTTGACGGTGATGCTGTACATGTACCGGCAGGGGTTCCAGCAGTACCAGCTGGGGTACGGCTCGGCGGTGGCGTACCTGCTCTTCGCGGGGGTGTTCCTGCTGGGGCTCACGCAGATCAAGACGATGGCGCGCGGGATGCGCTCGGACTAGGCGGCGTTGTAGACTTCCTCCATGGCCTTCGTGGGAGTCGCCCCGGCGCCGCTCGTCGGCGAGAACGCGCCGATGGGGGCGGACGAGTTCCTGCGCCTGAAGGAGTCGGGGGTTTTCGGCGCGAGGCGCGTCGAGCTTCGACGCGGGCGGCTGGTTCTGAAGATGCCGACCTCTCTTCTGCACATGAAGGCGCTCGCGAAGGTTCTGAGCGCACTGGGGATCTTCACCTCGGACGAGGTCTTCGTCGGATCGCAGAGCACGATCCGGCTGAGCCTCTACGAAGCGCCGGAACCGGACGCCTTCGTGGTTAGAGGGGATGTGGACGATGCCGAGGAGGAGGTGACTCCGGATCGCATCCTCTTCGTCGTCGAGGTGAGCCTGACGAGCCTGCGGGACGACCGGACGGAGAAGGCGGCGATCTACGCCGAGGCAGGCATTCCCGAGTACTGGATCGTGAACCCGGCGGCGCGGCAGATCGAGGTGCGCCGCTACCCCTCAGAGGGAACGTACCAGGAGGTCGTCGTCCATTCCGATGCGGCGGAGATCGCCCCGCTCTTCGCGCCGGAGACCCGGATCGCCGGCCGGTCGCTCATGCCGCGTCCTCCCCACGGATCGGGTTAGAAGAGCGAGTTCTGGACGGTGAGGTCGGGGGCGGCGAGGCCCTGCTCCTTCATCTTCAGGGCGGCGGAGTAGGCGCGGGCGATGTCGGCGACGAGAAGCGAGTAGCCGCCGTCGGAGCCGCCCTTCTGCTGGCGGAGGATGTAGGCGGGGTGGAGGGTGGCGATCGCGGTGCGGGCGAACTCGCACGGGAAGTACTGGCCGCGCTCCTTCGTGATCTGGAAGTTCTTCTTGATGAGGTTCTTCGCGCTGGGGGAACCGACGCAGAGGATGACGTTGGGCTTCACGTAGGCGAGCTGGGGGACGAGCCACCGGCGGCAGGCGGCGGTCTCGTCGTCGGCGGGGGGGCGGTTGACGGGGCGGCCGGTGGACCAGTCGGCGGCGCGGCACTTCACGGTGTTCGTGATGTAGACCTCCTTCCGGCTCACGCCCGCGTCGGCGAGGGCGTCGTCGAGGAGTTTGCCCGCGCGTCCGACGAAGGGCCGGGCCGTCTGGTCCTCGTTCTCCCCGGGCCCTTCGCCGACGAGGGCGAGAAGGGCGCGGGGGTTCCCCTCGCCGAAGACGACGTGGGTGCGGCGCTCGTGGAGGCGGCAGGCGGTGCAGACGGACGCCTCGGCCGCGAGGCGGAAGAGGTCGGCCTCCTCTTCCGGCGTGGTCGCGACGGTGAGCGGGTCCATAGGTCTCCGGTCTACGAGAGGGGGAGGGTGGGAGTTCTCGCGGGCCACATCGCCGGGGGCCTCGGCTCGGGCGCGGGCGGGGACGCCCGCGCGACGCATCGGCGGGACGCCGATGCCACATCTAACCCATCGCGGCCCGGAGGCGGCGGTAGGCGGCGTCGAGGGCTTCGGGAATGACGCGGACGCCGCCGACGCTCGTCATGAAGTTCGCGTCGCCGGACCAGCGGGGGACGACGTGCCAGTGGATGTGGCCCAGAACCCCGGCTCCGGCGGCGCTCCCGAGGTTCACGCCGACGTTGAAGCCGTCGGGGCGGTAGGCGGCGGCGATCCAGCCGATGCAGGCGGCGACGAGGCGGTTGATCTCGAGGAGCTCGGCGTCGGCGAGGCTCGCGAAGTCGGCGGTCTTGCGGTAGGGGGCGACGAGGAGGTGGCCGCTCGTGTAGGGGTAGGCGTTCATGACGACGAAGGCGGTCTCGCCGCGGCGGAGGATGAGGTTCGCCTCGTCGTCGTTCCGGGCGGGGAGGTCGAGGAAGAGGTCGCCGGGATCGCCGCCCTCGCCGGGGGTCTTCGGGGCGGCGATGTAGGCCATGCGCCACGGGGCCCAGAGGATGCCGCCGGGAGGGGTTGCTTCGGGACTCACATCGGAGAGTCTACAGGCGGGAGGCAGACGTATAATGGGGTGAAGCATGGCAAGACGTCGTAAGTTCCAGTACACCAAACCGAAGCAGACCGAGAACAAGGAGTCGGGGATCGAGCTCGACGCCGTCGTCACGGAGAACCTGCCGAACGCGCGGTTCCGGGTGAAGCTGGCGGAGAACGACATGGAGATCCTCGCGCACGTCTCGGGGAAGATGCGGATGCACTACATCCGGATCATGCCGGGCGACAAGGTGAAGGTCGAGGTGTCCCCGTACGACATGACGATGGGCCGGATCACCTTCAAGCAACGCTGACCGGGCTTGCGGGCGGGGCGGGGCGCGGGGTATGATCCCTCCTTGCGCCGGCCTGCGTCTTCACGACGCGCGGGGCACCTGCTGAGGAACGCCTCGATCTTAGGGAAACAGCCTAAGGACGCTGCGCCGGAGGCGAACGCACCATGAAAGTTCGAGCGAGCGTGAAGAAAATCTGCGACAAGTGCAAGATCGTCAAGCGGGACGGCGTCGTCCGCGTCATCTGCATCGTCCCCAAGCACAAGCAGCGGCAGGGCTGAGACCGGAGGAGAGCGAAGACACATGGCACGCATCGCCGGCATCGACCTCCCGCGGGAGAAGACGATCCTCTACTCGCTTCCCGTCCTCTATGGGGTGGGCAAGCACAACGTCCACGAGATCCTGGAGAAGGCCCAGATCGACCCGCGCAAGAAGACGCGCGAGCTCGACGAGAACGAGGTCGCGCGCCTGCGCGAGATCCTCGACCGGGACTACCAGGTGGAGGGCGACCTTCGCCGCGAGGTCAACGGCAACATCCGCCGCCTCATGGAGATCGGTTGCTACCGGGGCCTGCGCCACCGGCGCGGCCTCCCGGTGAACGGCCAGCGCACGCGCTCGAACGCCCGCACCCGCAAGGGGAAGCCGAAGACGGTCGCCGGCAAGAAGAAGGCCAAGAAGTAAGAGGAAGACGAGAAGACACATGGCCCGCAAGGTTTCCGCCCGCAACCAGAAGAAGGAGAGCAAGAACATCGCCACCGGCGTCGCTCACATCCACGCCTCCTTCAACAACACGATCATCACCATCACGGACCCCGCCGGCAACACGATCTCGTGGGCCTCGGCCGGGAACGCGAACTTCAAGGGCTCCCGCAAGGGCACCCCGTTCGCGGCGCAGGTCGCCGCCGAGAAGGCGAGCCGGCTCGCCCAGGACCACGGGATGAAGCAGCTCTCGGTCCAGGTGAACGGCCCGGGCTCGGGCCGCGAGACCGCGATCCGCGCGCTCTCGGCCTCGGGGATGGAGGTCACCGGGATCATGGACGTGACCCCGCTCCCCCACAACGGTTGCCGCCCGCCGAAGCGGAGGCGCGTCTAAGCATGCCGCAGATCTCGACCCTCGACATCGCGGCCGACTACGGCAAGTTCGTCCTGGAGCCGCTCGAGCGCGGCTACGGGCAGACGATCGGGAACGCCCTTCGGCGCGTCCTGCTCTCCTCGATCACGGGGGCGGCGGTCGTCGCGATCCGGATCGACAAGGTCTTCCACGAGTTCGCGCCGATCCCCGGCGTGAAGGAGGACACGACCCAGCTCATGCTGAACCTGAAGGACCTCGCCGTGAAGGTCGAGCGTCCCCAGGGGTTCGACGAGGGGATCCTGAAGATCGACGTGAAGGGTCCGGGCCGGGTCACCGGGGCGGACGTGCAGTGCCCGGAGGGGATCTCGATCGTGAACCCCGAGGTGTACCTCGCGACGATCTCGGACCCGAAGGCGACGCTCTCGATGGAGCTGTACATCAACGCCGGAACGGGGTACGTCCTGCCGACCTACCACGAACGGTACCGCGGGATCATCGGCCTCCTGACGATGGGCACGCAGTTCACGCCGGTGCGGAAGGTGAACTACACGGTCGAGTCCACCCGCGTGGGGACGCGGACGGACTACGAGCGGCTTGTGCTGGACGTGTGGACGAACGGGAGCATCCGTCCGAATGACGCGCTCTCGCAGTCGGCGCACATCCTCGACAAGTATTTCCGGATGTTCTTCGAGATCGGGGCCGCCGGCTTCGACGCGGACATCGAGACGGACGAGGTGGACACGGACGAGCTTCTCCGGAACGTGCCCGACCTGAAGATCGAGGAGATGTCGTTCTCGCAGAGGACGTTCAACTGCCTTCGGCGCGCGGGGATCCTGAACCTGCGCGCGCTCGCCCTCTCGAGCGAGGCGGACCTCTCGGCGATCCGCGGCTTCGGCAAGAAGTCGCTGCTCGAGGTGCGCGACAAGCTTAAGGAGCACGATTTGGAACTGAAGCCCAGCAAGGGCGGGGCCGCGTTCGTCGACTTCGACGACGTGGACGACGAGGAGTAAGGGAGACCGACCAGCATGAACCATCACATCGACCACCGCAAGCTGGGGCTTCCGAGCGACCAGCGCAATCACCTTCTCGTGAACCTGCAACGCCAGTTCATCCGGCACGGGTACCTTCGCACGACGTTCGGTCGGGCGAAGGAGGCTCAGCGCCTCGTCGAGAAGCTTATCACGCTCACGAAGATGGAGGACGGTCTCGAGGCTCGGCGCCGCGCGCGCAAGATCCTCGTCGGACACTCGTCCTCGTCGGTCGTCTCGCCGAAGCTTCTCGCCGGAAAGACCGACATGGAGCGGGCCCAGATCAAGGCGGACCGCTCCCTTCTGAACGGCGAGGATCTCGTCGCCCACCTCTTCGACAACGTCGGCCCTCGCTGCCGCAACCGGACCTCGGGGTACACCCGTCTCGTCAAGACCGGCCACCGCCGGGGCGACGCGGCGCTCACCGCGGTCCTCGAACTCGTCGACTAACCCGTAGGAAGCTAGGACCTCTTTTGAGGATCAAGCTCGTCGTCCTCTACGACGGCACCGACTTCAGCGGATGGGCGGCCCAAGAGGGGCTCCGCACCGTCCGCGGCACCTTGACAGAAGCTGTTCGCCTCGTCTCCGACGACGAGGCGGTGGAGATATGGGGTTCGAGCCGCACCGATTCCGGGGCGCACGCGAAGGGGCAGGTCTGCCACTTCGACACGGACCGTGGCATCCCGCCGGAGCGTTGGGGAGAGATCCTCAACCGTCGGCTTCCGCGCGACCTCGTCGTGCGGGAGTCGAGGGAGGTGCCGGACCGGTTCCACGCGCGTCACAACGCGGTGAGCCGCCACTATCGCTACCGCCTCCTCGTCGGGGAGCGCGACCCGCATCGTCTCCGCTACGTCCACCGGCACTACGCGCCGGTGGACCTGGAGGCGATGCGGTCGGCCGCGCGCCTTCTGATCGGGACCCACGACTTCCGCGCCTTCACCGAGGAGTTGGAGCCGCACGTCCTGAACACCGTCCGGACTCTGTTCGACGTGAAGGTGTCGCCCGTTCGCGACGAGGTGTGGGTGGACGTCGTCGGCACCGCGTTTTTGCGCGGGATGATGCGCCGGATCTCGGGAGGACTCCTGGAGGTCGGGCGCGGTCGCCGCGACGTCGTAGAGGTCAGCAGACTCCTGGACCCCCGGGAGCGTGAGAACATCGTGCCGCCCGTGGTCCTTCCGGCCTCGGGGCTGTGCCTGATGAAGATCCGGTTCGACCGCGCCCTCCGGGACGTTCGCACTCTGCCCAAGCCCCTCTTCCCCCCCGGTTCCGCTTCCCCTCTCGCCCCCCCTTCCGACCCTCTCAACGAGAAAAGACCATGAACCGAACCTTCACCAACAAGGGTGGCGAGATCCAGCAGAGCTGGTACGTCGTGGACGCCGCGGGCGTCCCCGTCGGCCGTCTCGCGGGCCAAGTCGCGCAGCTTCTGCGCGGCAAGAACAAGCCGACCTTCGAATACAACCAGGACTGCGGCGACTTCGTCATCGTGATCAACGCCGACAAGGCGGTGCTCACGGGCGGCAAGCGCGACGAGCTCATCTACTGGCACTCCGGCTGGCCGGGGGGTCTCAAGAACGTGTCGCGGGGGAAGATGCTCGACGAGACGCCGGAGAAGCTCATCTCCAAGGCCGTGTGGGGGATGACCCCGAAGACGAAGCTCGGCCGGGCGCTTTTCAAGAAGCTGAAGGTGTACGCGGGTCCGGAGCATCCGCACGCCGCCCAGAACCCCGTTCCCTACGACGTGAAGCAGGACAAGAACTAACGCATGCCTACCCTACAGAACTACGGCACCGGACGTCGCAAGCGCGCGATCGCCCGCGTGTGGATCACCCCCGGCGAGGGGAAGATCACGATCAACGGACGCGAGTTCAACGAGTACCTCGGTCGCCCGATCCTCGAGATCCTCGTGAAGGCGCCGCTCGTGCGGCTCGGGATGGAGGGCCGCTTCGACATCCGCGCGATGGCGAAGGGCGGCGGCATCACGGGCCAGGCGGGGGCGGTGCAGCTCGGCATCTCGCGCGCGCTCCTCACGTACGACGCGGAGCTTCGCGGCGAGCTCAAGAGCGGGGGCTTCCTCACGCGTGACGCCCGCGTGAAGGAGTCGAAGAAGTACGGGCGCAAGAAGGCGCGCCGCGGCTTCCAGTTCGTCAAGCGCTGAGCGCTCGGCGTCCGGCCCCTCCAAGCCTCTCCGGTCCTCAGGCCGGAGGGGTTTTCCGTCCGTCCCGTTCTTCTATACTGAAGTCATGAGGATGGTTCGGTGGACCCTCGCCCTAGGGGCGACGCTCGGTGCGGGCTTCGCGTCGGCGGGGAATTACGTGGCGAACGGGGACTTCTCGGCGGGGAACAAAGGGTTTAAGACGACGTACGCCTACGTCGCGCCGGCGGAGGATGCGCTTCTTCCCGAGAGCAACTACACGATCGCGCGGAGCACGCGGAGGCCGTTCGTCCTCAACACGAAGGGGATCGCCGACTACGGGGACCACACGTCGGGGGACGGGCTCTTCCTCATCGTGAACGGGGCGAAGAACCGCAACTCGCTCGTGTGGGAGCAGACGATCCGGGGGCTCAAGCTCGGGGCGAGGTACCGTTTCTCGCTGTGGGTGTCGCGCTGGACGCCGAACCTCGCGACCTCGGCGAAGCTCTCGATCCTCGTGGACGGGGAGGAGTACGACTCGTTCGAGGACCCGAACGTGGCGGGGGTGTGGGTGCGGCACACGGTGGGCTTCACGGCGACGAACGAGGCGCCGGTCCTCCAGATCCGGAACCTCGAGGACGCGCTCCACGGGAACGACTTCGCGCTGGACGATCTCAGCGTGGAGGAGGACGCGGAGCCCGGAAGGGTCCCGCCGCCGGTCGCGAGCCTCGACGCGGCGACGGTGTTGCGTTCGCTCGGGGTCCGCACGACGCTTCGGTGATCGGGCGGGGCCTCTAGCGCATCGCGGGGCGTCCGGGGGGCGGGGGGGTGAGCTTAGGCGTTACAAACGGGGCGAGGCGGAAGGTCGCGGCGCCGGAGCCGCGGAGCCAGAGACGGTGGACGCCGGTGCGGAGGGGGACGACGTACTCGCGCACGGTGCCGTCGAAGCCGAGGGCCGGCAAAGAGAGGAACTCCCCTTCGGGATCGAGGACGCTCACGCCGTAGCCCCCGCTCGTGCGGAGGAGCTCGTAGCGCTTCCCCGCTTCGAGGGCGACCTCGTAGAGGGCGAAGCCGCTCGAGCCGAGGTCGGTGGCGACGGTCGCGCCGAGGGCGTAGGGGAGGACGGGGATCGGGCCGCGGCGGAGGACGGTCTCGCCCGAGCCGCCGAAGCCGTCGCTCGTCAGGCGGACGACGTAGGTCTCGGCCTTCGGGAAGTAGAGGTCGTCGGCGGAGCGCTTGCGGGCGAGGTCGGCGAGGGAGTTCGCGAGGCGACCGTCGAGGGTGAAGATGTCGAGCCGCGTCTGGTAGGTCGGCGACTGGGCGAAGACGCGCATGAGTTCGGAGCGTTTGGAGCGGAGCCGGTATAGCTTCGCCTCGCCGATGCCGAGCTTCGGGGTCGTCTCGCCGTCCTTCCACTCGGGAAGGCCCTCCTCGTTGCGAAGAACGGCGGTCACGGGGGTCGTCTCGCTCGAGTACACGAGGACGCGGACCGTTCCGGCGGTTCGGAACGCGCGGAGGACCCGATCCCGTCCGGTGCGGTCGTAGAGGAAGAAGGCGAAGGCCGCGTTCTGCCCTCTCAACGCGTCGCTCTCGGCACCCGAGGGGATCCGGTCGGCGGGGGCTTGGAGCTGGTAGGACGTCCCCGCGCCGACGCTCTCCGTCGTGACGAGGGAGCCCGCCTCGACGGGGAACTCGACGAGGGACACGCGGCCCGGGGCGAGAGCGAGGGGGACCTCGCCCGCGCGACCCATCGCGGATTTCGGGACCCGGTAGGCGCGGACGGCGAGGATGGTGTTCGGCGACGCATCGTACTCGAGGAGGAAATCGCCGTCGCGCTCGGCGGTAAAGATCGTGGACGAGACGACCGAGGGAAGCGGGCTCAGGTCGCCGGCGTCCGTGCCCGTCGGGCCGACGACGCCGCGGGACTCCTCCGTGTAGCGCCCCCCCGCGTAGGAGACCGAGTACTGGCGTTCCGCGCGCACCTGGACGGTCTCACCCTTCTTCAGGGTCACGGCGGCGGCGACCGGGCGGCGCGTCTCCTCGGCCGCTAAGGCGATCTTCGCCTCGCCTCCGTCGGGGACGACGGGAACAGGAGAGAGCGTGCGGAAGAAGAGCTCGAACGTGCCCCCGGCGGCGGAGCGGAAGGAGAGGACCTTCAGGCGGTACTCGGCGTCGGCGGGGGCGCGGAAGTTCAGGAAGGGGCGCTGGTCGCCCTCGGCGCGGTCGTCGTCGAAGGCGAGGCGCTTGCCGTCGGGTCCGGTCACCTCGAGGGCGGCGTCGAAGGCAGTGGAGGTCGCGGTCGCGTAGAGGGCCTCGCCCCTCTTCAGCGCGATCTTGTACTCGACGAACACGCCGGGGGTGAGGATGGCGGCGCGCTTCGTCCAGAGCACGCGGTTCCGGTCGGGGTCGGTGAGGGGGTTCACGCGGAGAGCGGGGGCGGCCTCCTCGTCGCCATCGACGCTCCGGCCACCCATCGAGCCGCCGACGCCGCCCCCGCCGAACCCCCCGCTCCCGCCGAACCCCCCGCCTCCGCCGCCCCTCCCGCCCTGACCGTAGCCTCCGACGCTTCCCTGCCCCGGGGCGAGGGGGGCGAGAAGGCACGCTCCGAGTACGAGGAGGAGGGGAAGGGAGCGAGGCGGCACGGAGATCGGACGGGCGACGGGGAGGGGAGTTCCTCCCCCGACGAACGTCCCCTCGAAAAGGGGCGGCGCGGGTCTCCGTTCGTGGAGCATCGATCGCTCGCGGCGGGTTCCGGCCCCCGGTTTTCCAAGGATCCGCGAGCCCCTTCGCGCCCCCGCCGCGCCAGACTTACGTGCGCCATGAAAGACCGCTTCGGGCACCGGCATCGCACGCTAGGAGTGCAGAACGATGTGAAGGGGCTTGCGGCGGAGGTCGCGGCGGCGCTCCGGGGGGCGGGAGACGCGGGGGTGCGGGCGGTGGTGGACCGTCATCATCCGGCGGACCTCGCCTCGGCGATGCGGTACATGAGCGACGAGGACGACCGGGAGCTCTTCCGGCGGCTCGATGCGTTCGAGCGGGCGGAGTTGCTGGACGAGGTGGACGACACGACGCTCGGGAAGCTCGTGCGGGCGGTGCCGTCGGAGGAGCTCGCGCTCATCCTGCCGTGCCTTCCGCCCGACGAGGGGGCGGACGTGCTCGGCGCGTTGCCCGCTTCGGAGTGGGAGGGGGTTCTCGGCCGGATGGCGGACCCGGAGCCGATCCGGCGCCTTCTCGCCTACGCGCCGGATACGGCGGGGGGGTGATGTCGCAGGCGTACGTAGACGTGCCCGCCGAGGCGAGGCAGGCGGACGCGCTCGCGCGGTCCCGGGAGCTCGACCGTTCGGACCCGATCTTCTACGTATACGCGGTGGAGCCGGACGGGGCGCTCGTCGGGGCGGTGGACCTGCGGACGCTTCTGACCGCCGATCCGGAGGCGACGATGGGGAGCCTTGCGGATCGGGAGGTGGTGCGGGTGACCCCCGAGCTCAATCAGGAGCGGGTCGCGGCGATCTTCGCGCGGTACGACCTTACCGCGCTTCCGGTGGTGGACGGGGCGGGGCGGCTTCTCGGGGTGGTGACGGCGGACGACGTCATCGACATCGTCCAGCAGGAGGGGGACGAGGACGTCGCGCATCTCGCGGGGACGGACGCGGGGGAGCTGGAGAAGAAGTCGCCGGCGCAGATCGCGCTCATGCGGATGCCGTGGATCCTCGCGACGCTCGGGATCGAGCTCGTCGCGGGGTTCGTCGTCAAGGCGTTCGACCATACGCTCGCGCAGCTTCTGCTTCTCGCGAGCTTCACGCCGATCATCTCGGCGATCTCGGGGAACACGGGGTTGCAGAGCGCGGCGATCATCCGCGGCCTCTCGTCGGGGCACGTGCGCCTGGACGGCTGGCGCCACGCGCTCGCGCGGCAGATCGGGACGACGCTCCTCCTCGGGGCGGCGTGCGGGATCCCGCTGGGGGCCGTCGGGACCGTGTGGTACGGGCGGTGGACGTTCTGCGCCCTCTTGACGCCGGGGAGGTTCGCCTCGGTGAACATCGCGGGGGGGGTCGGCACGATCATCCCGCTCGTCTCGAAGCGGCTGGGCTACGATCCGGCGCTGACGGCGGGGCCGTTCAAGACGGTGTTCCAGGACGTCGTGGGCATCTCGATCTCCCTCGGGATGGCGACGTTGCTGACGCCCTACCTGAAGTAGGTCGCGCCGAGTAGGTTGCGGGGGTAGGATCGGGGGATGTGGCCCGCGCTCGCGATGGCTCTCCTGACGTCTCGGGGAGCGGAGGGGCCGCAACCGACGGTGCGGGAGTTCGCCGAGTGGATGCGGGCGCGGGCCCTACCGGCCGGAGTGCAGATGTGGTGGCCGGCGGAGGGGCAGGACCCGAGGAGCGCCGTCGCGTACGTCTCCGACGACGGGTCGTGGAACCTGCGCCGCGACGGTTTGCTCCGCCAGGCCGGAGAGAAGGAGATCGCCCCGGACCCGATCCCCCGCCCCAGGCGGTACCCCCTGCCTCCCGGCGTGCCGAGAGACCCCGCCGAAGAGGGATCGGGCGCACTCCGGGCCACCCTCGCCGCCGTCGCGCGGCGGTACGATCCGGAGAGCGAGGAGCGGGAGCGCGCGGAGCCCGGAAGCCTCGCCGCCAAGGCGATGGGAGTTTATCTCTCCGCCCGATGGGAGGACGTCCTGAGAGCCTTCGTGGCCGGCGACGACGCGCTCGCGCGCGAACGGCTCCGTCGTTGGCGAGGCGATTGGCTCGACCTGCGGTTCCGCTTTGGACGAGGGTGGCACGCGTCGCGCACGTTGACGTTCGTCGGACGATGGCGAAGCGCCGACGCGGCGGATCTGGGGATCGCCCTCGAGCACCCGCGCGCGCCCGAGGAGATTCCCGCCGAGGTGCGCGACCTCGACCGGATCCGCGGGTACTACGCGATCGACGCCCGGCAGGACCCGATCTACGTTCGGCTCTTGGCCGCGAACGACCGCGCGGCGCCGGCCCTCCGGTGGGCGGCGGAGCACGACCGCCGCGTCGTGCGGTGGGTTTTCACCGACCTCAAAGAGACCGGAGCACCGATCCTTTTGCGGGTGCGCGACGTCGCGCGCGACGCGCTCGCGCGGAAGAAACATCCGGGGATCATTCTCATCACGCGATCGCCTCTCTCGGGCGCGAAAAGCTCGCTATAATCCCCTCTTAACCGGAGCCGTCTCGATGGGGCGGGGGCGCCGGGGGACGACCATGCCTCCCTCCCCCCTTCCTCTCTCCGTCCCTCTCATCGACAAGGGCGACTCCGCCTGGACCATCGTCGCCACCGCTCTCGTGCTCCTCATGACGCCGGCGCTCGCGCTCTTCTACGGGGGGATGGTCCACCGGAAGAACGTGCTGAACACGATGCTCCTGAGCTTCCTCATGATGGGGGTCGTCTCGGTGCTGTGGGTGCTCGTGGGGTACTCGCTCGCGTTCGGGCACTCCGCGACGGGGCTTTTCGGATCGTTCGAGTACGCGTTCGGGCGGCGGATCTCGATCACGGAGCCGTACCCGTACTTCGAGCCGAGGTCGGCGATCCCGGCGGCGCTCTTCATGCTCTTCCAGATGAAGTTCGCGATCATCACCCCGGCGCTCATCTCGGGGGCGATCGCGGAGCGGGTGAAGCTCCGGGGGTATCTCCTCCTGACGGTGCTGTGGTCGCTCCTCATCTACGCGCCGCTCGCGTGCTGGATCTGGAACCCGGGCGGGTGGCTCTTCAAGCTCGGGGCGCTCGATTTCGCGGGGGGGACGGTGGTTCATCTCGCGTCGGGGGTGTCGGCGCTCGCGCTCGTCCTCGTCATCGGGGCCCGGAAGGACCGCTCGCCCGCGCCGAACAACCTCGTGCTCACGCTTCTCGGGGCGGGGCTTCTGTGGATCGGTTGGTTCGGGTTCAACGCGGGCTCGGCGCTCGCGATCAACGACGTGGCGGTGAACGCCTTTCTCACGACGCACATGGCGGCGGCGGCGGGGATGCTCGCGTGGCTCGGGTGCGAGCGGTGGCGGCACGGGCGGGCGACGGCGCTCGGGGGGGCGTCGGGGCTCGTCGCGGGGCTCGTGGGGATCACGCCGGCGGCGGGGTACGTGGGGGTCGGGGCCTCGATCCTCATCGGGCTCCTCTCGGGGGCGGTGTGCTACTTCGGGATCCAGCTGAAGCACCGGATGGGGTACGACGACGCGCTCGACGTGGTGGGGGTCCACGGGATCGGGGGGCTCACCGGGGCGGTGCTCACGGGGGTCTTCGCGAACGCGGGGATCAACTCGTCGGTCACGGGGGCGGCGCTCGCGGGGGGGCGGCTCGCGCTCGTCGGCAAGCAGTTCGTCGCGGTGGGGGCGACGTTCGCGTTAGCGTTCGTCGGGTCGTACCTGTTGGCGAGGCTCGTCGCGGCGACGGTCGGCCTGCGGGCGAGCGACGACGCGGTGGAGGCGGGCCTCGACGAGGCGGTCCACGGGGAGTCGGGGTACAACCTCGCGCCGGAACTCGACCGGACGCGCGAGCCGGCGTTCCTGCGGTAGCTTTCTCCCCTCCCGGGCGGCTAGACTCCGCCGGGAAGGACGGTGCTGACGCTTCGCTATTTCGGGTCGTTCGAGGCGACGAGCGGGGGGACGAGGCTCCCGATCCCCACCCGCCCGGCGGCGAGGCTCCTGGCGCTCCTTGCCTCGGAGCCCGGACGGCGGTGGCGGCGCGAGGCGGTGGCGGCGGAGATCTGGCCCGACGCGGAGTACGGCTCGGAAGGGGTGAGCCTGCGCAGCGCGCTCACGATGCTTCGCCGGACGCTCGGCGAGGGGGTCGTCGGCGCGGATCGCGAGCGGGTTTGGATCGAGGCCGGGGCGGTCGCGACCGACAGGGAACGCTTCGGGGCTGTCCTGCGTCGCGAGGGGATCGAGACGGACGGTGACCGGCGCGAGACGCTCCTCGCCGATCTCGCGGAGGCCCCGGCGGGCTTTTTGGAGGGGTGGGACGCGCCGTGGATCACGGTCCTGCGCGACGAGCACGCGCGGGCGGTCGCGCGGACGGCCTTGGAACTGGCAAGGGTGCGCTTCGACGCGGGTTCCTACGCCGATGCGCGCAGGCTCGCCCTGCGCGCGCTCGGGGCGCGTCCGGGGAACGAGGGGGCGATCGCGGTCGCCGCCCGCGCGGCGGCGGCGCTGGGCGAGCGCGACGAGGCGATCGCGCTGGCGGCGGGGGCGGGTGGATCGGAGGAGCTGCGGCGGCTCGCCCGCGAGATCGAGACGGCCCCCGCTCCGACGGCGCCGGATCGGGCCGACATGCTTTTCGATGCCTTCGAGACGACGCTCCGGACGGACGCCGAGGGCGCGGTGCGGTTTCTGCTGGCGAATCGGTCGCTATGGTGGCGCCAGCGGGATCTCGCGCGGGCGAAGGCGCTGGTCGCGCTCGCGCTGGCGGCGGAGGGGGTGCCGGACCGGCTCCGGGCGCGCGCGGCGGCGGTGGCGTCCTCGCTCCATCTGAGAACCTCGCACTACGCCGAGGCGCTCGCCGCGCTGGAGCGGGCCGAGTCGCTCGTCGGAGACGACGAGCCGGAACTCGCGCTGGACATCCGGGGCGTGCGCGGCTCGCTCCTGCACGAGATGCGGCGCAACGACGAGGCCGAGCCGTTGCTGGACGCCGCCGTCGCGGAGTACCGCACGAGCGAGAAGGGGCCGCTCTCGTTGCCGGTCGCGCTCGTGAGCCGGGGCCATCTGCTCTGGCACGTCGGGCGTCCGGCGGAGGCGCGGGCCGATTACGCCGAGGCGCTCGCCGCGCTCTCGGGCGACCATCCGGGGATCGGTTACGCGCGCGGAACGATCCTGGCGAACCTCGCGGGGATCGCGCACGTCGAGGAGAACTGGCCCGAGGTCGAACGGAACGCCGCGCTCGCGCGGGGCGTTCTGACCGTCCGGGTGGACGTGATGACCACCGTCCTCGTCGAGTCGCACCTCTTGCTCGTCCGCACGGCGCTGGGCGAGCCCGGGCTGGGGCCGCGACTCGGGCGCGCGCCGCTGGAGGCCGTGCGGTGCGGGATGCGCCGGATGAGCCTCGTGGTCCTGGACCACGTCGCCGAAGGGTTCGCGCTGATGGGACATGGCCGCGCGGCGCGGGAGCTCTCGCACGCCGTGGGCCTTTTCCGTAGCGAGTTGGGGCACGTGCGCTCGCAGGCCGAGGAGCGGGTCCTCGCGCGCGTCTTCGCGCGGGCGGAGGCGCTGGGCGGAAGCGAGGTTCCGCCCGCACCGAGCACCGGCTATGCCGAGCTCGCCGCGTGGACGATCGCGCGCGGCGACGAACTCTAGATCCAAGACGCATTTCACGGAGATTTCACGCGCGATCCGCGACACTGCTCGCGAGCCCTTTTCGGGAGCCGCGCCATGTCCGTTCTTCTCACCCGCCGCCAGACGCTCCAGTCCCTTGCCGCCGCCGCCGTCTACGGGATGGTGGGCGGTGCGTCGCTGTTCTCGCTCGCCGGGTGCGGCGGCGGAGGGAACGATGGCGGAGGGCCGGTTCAAACGACCTCCATGCGCGTGGCGGTCGAGCTTCCCGCGGGCTTTTCGCTTCCGCTCGCCGAGCTCGAGGCGGGGACCGCGTTCGGCGCCGGCGCGGTCGCGGACGGAGGCTTTTCGGCGAGGGTCGCGAAGGACGCGCCGACGTTCGCCTATCTGCGCCACAAGCCGAGCGGCAAGCACGTCCTCTTCGGCCTCGTCGGACCGGGGCGGCCGGGGCTCACTCCGCTGGGATGCGCGGCGGGGACGATGGCACTCGCGATGGGGTACACGGGGCTCGCCCCGAAGGAGCTCGCCGCGGCGCTCGCGCTCCTGGAGGCGGACTCGAACATAAAGGGGCTCGGCGACGCGATCGCCTCCGCGATGGCGACCGACCCTTACGCCGTCGTCGCCGAGGGCGGGGCGGTGGCGGGCGCGACGAAGGCCGCGTTCGACGCCCTGCGCGGCCCGGCGGCCCCGGCGGCCCCGGCGGCGGCGAGGACCGGTCGAACGGGGAGCGACCCGTCGGGGAGCGGCCCGTCGGGGGCCGGAACCAAGGGGCGGGGACGCGCCCCCGCGCCCCTCCTCCTCGTCCAGCCCTCGGGCGAGTCGGGGGGCGTCCGCGTGGACCAGGGCAGCCCAGGGCAAATCTTCCCCACGAACCTCAAGCGCCGCCCCGCCGCCGCGTACACGTACCGCGTGGGCCACGATCCGGGAGCGGGAGCGGGCGACTCCGCCCCCGCGGTTCGGGTGAACCAGCAGGACCTCGTCGCGACCACGTCCTTCGTCGGCTCGCTCCTCTCGCTGAGCGCGAAGCCCGCGTACGCCGAGGTGGACGGCCAGCCGTTCGACCTGACGGTCGAAGGGCAAGACAAGAAGACGTTCTACGAGACCGTCGTCCTCATGGGCTCGGCGAATTGGGGGACCGATCCCGACTTCTTCGCGAGCCCGCGCTACGCGGCCGAGCTCCCCGCGTGGCGCGCCAAGGTGGACGAGCTGAACCGCTTCTCGTTCAACGAGATCATGGTGGACGTTTTCAAGACGGTGGGATCGGGCTCGCTCGCCGCGCTCACGTTCGCGTCGTCGGCCGCGATCAACGGCGAGCTCGCGCGGACGCTCCCGCCCCTGGTCGGCGCCGCCTTCGCCAAAGGGAGGTTCACGGAGGTCATGTACGCCCTGCTCCGGGGGATCCTCGGCGGGAACGACGCCTCGCGGCGGGTGGTCGTCTTCGCGCTCGGGAGGCTGGGATACCCGACCGCCTTCCTCCAATCCGCCCAGGTCGCCGCCTCCATCGTCGCCCTCGCCGAGTTCGCCCTGGCGTCGCTCGTGGCGACGGGGGCGATCCTCGGGGCGGCGGACTTCGGCACCAGCGTCTACGACTCGGCGGGCTCCCCTCCCGCCGAGAGGTTCGGGATCACCGCGCTGAAGGCCGACCTGACGATCACGCCCGCGACCGGGACGATCGCCCCCGGGGCGACCGCGACGCTCAAGGCCGACGTCGTCGGCCGCCCCGCACCCTCGACGACCGTGTACACGTGGGCGATCGCGGGCGGGTCGGACCTCGCGACGCTCTCCGACGCGCGGACGGGGAAGGCCGGGCGCAAGATCGAGACGCCGAGCGACACGGTCACCCTCGCCACGACGCCCTCGACCCAGGGCGACATCACCGTCACGTGCGAGGCGTTCCTGGGCGACGACATCGTCGGCCCGGCGACGGCCAAGCTGACGGTGGAGGCGAACGCCATCCCGGTCAGCGTCGTGCTGGACACGATCCCAGCGGAGTCCTTCAGTTCGACGGCGCAGTTCACCCGCCTCTTCTTCGCGTTCGACGCTCCCGCCGTGGGATCGTGCGAGATCAGCCGGCGCCGTAGCCCGAGGACGGCAGATACCCAAGGCCGACGGAGCGACCGTTTCCGCATGCCCATCACCAACTGGGCTCCATTATCGGACGGAGGCGCCTTCTCCAGCGGGAGTACCGAGTCGGGAAGCGCGGAGAGCGATGCCGGCGAGCGGATCTACTTCCAGCGCCGCCCCGAGAAACCGAACACGCTCTACGTTGGGTCCGGCGGCATCGTCTGGTCGCCCGACGGAGTCGCAGGTCAGACGATTAACCCCATCACGGGCGAGACGATGCCGGTCCTTGCGAGCTTAGCGGACGCGGAGGCCCTGATGAGGCAGGTGGCGGAGGTCCTTGACTTCCGCGCCGTGCGGCTGAGCTGAGCCGGTTGGATCCTCGGGGCGCGACGGTCTGTAGCCGCCCTGCCCCAAAAGAAGAACACGAACCCCGAAGGGGAAGACTCTTAACCCCGCTCGTCGTCAGGGGCACGCTCGTCACCCGGGCGTCCTCCCCTTTCCGCTCGTCATCACCCGTCTCCTCACCAACGCCCCATGATTGCATCCCACCCCTCGACTGCCAGTCGCTTCGCCACCCTCATCGCTCTCACGACCCTCGTCTCCCTCGCCGCCGCCCAGAGCCGATCCACCCTCGTCGTCCTCAATGGCGAGAACATCATCGACGGGGAGAACCGGGTCGCTCCGATGGCCCAATCGTTCTCGACCACCGGCCAGGCCGTCTTCATCGCGCCGACGAAGTCGTTCACCGGGCTCGACCGCGCCGGAGCGACCCAGACGATGACGTTCACGGGCGAATCGTTCGCGCAGTCGGAGTACGGCCGGCTCCGCTCGCGGATGGTCTTCCGGGCGCAGAACACCTACTCCAACGCCGCGAACCCGCGCTACTTCGACGGGACGACGGTGAACGACGCCGGGTCGCCCGACCAGATCACGCTCCTGTCGTTCGCGGGCTTCTCCGACGTGCTCAAATTCGGGGGCGAGGCGCAGTTCGGCTACACCGCGAAGTACGTCTTCTTCCTCGAGGGGACGCGACCCGCGGACCCGGCCCAGCGGGCGACCGCGGCGGTGTACGGGAACATCGGCGACAACCCGGACTTCCTCTTCTTCCCCCAGGGGCAAGGAAGCCGCGTCGCCGAGTACCTGGCGACCGACTCGTTCGCGATCGACGGCAACCGGGAGCAGAGGGCGAACGTCACCCTCACGACGCAGTACCCTTTCCAGCTCGCCGACTACCCCGACGGCTCGGACCTCTACGCCGCCGCCGACTTCTCCTCCACCCTCACCCTCGCCGCCGTCCAGCTCTTCGACGCGAACGGCCGCGCGGTGGACCCCTCGCGCTACACCGTCACCGGCGCCTCGGGCACGTCTTACCCCACCGCCCCCGTTCCCGAGCTCGCGACGCTCGCCGTGCTGGGGCTCGGGGC
The DNA here is from genome assembly GCA_965249475.1 of Fimbriimonas sp. GTDB lineage: Bacteria > Armatimonadota > Fimbriimonadia > Fimbriimonadales > Fimbriimonadaceae > Fimbriimonas. Next base: position 152,426 of record CBDFMD010000001.1, read on the forward strand.
GCTGGGACTCGTGAGGCGCCGGCGACCGGCGCGACGCTCCCGGCGCTGAGGGCGGGCGCCTCCCTCCCGCCCCTTGTAGGCCGGAGGGAGGTAGGCGGCAAGGGAGCGAGATCTTTTCCTCGCGTTCATCACGCCGTTCATCGTCGCGGGCCGCTATCATCCCTTCGGAAGACGTGATGATGCGCTTCATCAGCCCCGCCCGGCACGAGGTTCCCCGATGGGGGTGACGATCCGCGACGTCGCGCGGCTCGCGGGGGTTTCGGTGACCTCGACGAGCGCGGCGCTCAACGGGAGCACCTCCCGGACGATCCGGGTGAGCCGGGAGACGCGGGAGCGGATCGTCGCGGCCGCGGCGCAGCTCGGCTACGTCGGCAACCCGATTGCGAAGTCGCTCGCCACCGGGCGCACGAAGACGATCGGGGTGATGCTCCCCTACGCCGACGCGTTCGTGGACGACAACCCCTTCTGCGCGGAGGTCATGTCGGGGATCATGGCGGAGGCGGTGGAGCGGCACTACAACGTCATGCTCTACACCGCCACCGAGGGGCTCGCCACCGACCGGGTGGCGACGCTCGTGGACTCGCGGATCGAGGGGCTCCTCCTCATCATGCCGCCCCGCGACGGCGCGATCGTCATCCGGTGCCGCAAGCGCGGCATCCCGTACGTCTCGGTGCTCGCCGAGCCGAGCGAAGGGGAGACGACGGTGAACTCGGACGACTTCGGGGGGGCGATGGCAGCGACCCGGCACCTCATCGCGGCGGGGCACCGGCGGATCGCGCACCCTTACGGTCCGGAGGACGTGGCGACGAGCCGTCCGCGCCGCCGGGGCTTCCGCGCGGCGATGAAGGAGGCCGGGCTTCCGATCGCCCCCGGCTACTCCTTCGAGACCGATCTGAACCACCGGGGCGGGGCCGAGGCGCTGGAACGGCTTCTCGCGCTGCCCGAGCCCCCGACGGCGGTCTTTTGCCCGAACGACCTCGTGGCGGGGGGGATGCTCCCCGCGGCGCGGGCGGCGGGGCTCCGGATCCCGCGCGACCTCGCGATCGTCGGCTACGACGACACGCGGTACGCCGAGCGGACCGACCCGCCGCTCACGAGCGTCCACATGCCGATCCGCGAGATGGGGGCCCTCGCGGCGGATCTCCTTTTCGCCCGGCTCGAGGGCCGCTATGTGGAAGATCTTCAACCGGTCCTGCCCGTCTCGCTCACGGTGCGGCGCTCGTGCGGCGCCCCCACGACCTCCTTCGCCGACCCCTCCGCCATCCTCTCCCTCGCTCCCGCCCCGGCCTTCCTCGCGACGACCGGGACCCCGACCCCTCGAAGCTGAGACCAACCATGAAATCCAATCCCAAAGCATTCACGCTCATCGAACTCCTCGTCGTCATCGCGATCATCGCGATCCTCGCCGCCATCCTCTTCCCCGTCTTCGCCCAGGCGAAGCTCGCGGCGAAGAAGGCGAGCGACCTCACGCAGGTGAAGCAGATCGGGACCGCGCTCCAGATCTATCTCGGCGACGCCGACGACCGCTTCCCCCTGCGGAGCACCGCGAACTTCGGCACCGGCCCCGGCGGCATCGTGCGCTGGAGCGCGAACTCCGTGGTCCAGCCGTACGTGAAGAACGGGGCGATCTTCAAGTCGCCCGGCGACTCCGCGACCCTCGGCGCGATCACGCCCGACGTCTGGGCGTACCCTTCGATGAAGGACCGCTCCAAGGTATACGTGAACTCCTACGTGGCCAACGCGATCCCGTTCAGTCCGGACTACGACGCCTACGCGATCGATCCTTCGGAAAAGCTTCCCGGCGCCCAATCGGGCGTGTTCGGCCCGAGCGAGGACTACGTCGTCGCGGCGGGCTACGGCGGCTACCCGGACGTGGGGAACGCCACGAGCGCGACCGCCGTTCAGTTCCCCTCGGAGCTCATCGTGCTCTTCGACGGCGCGACCGACATGGCGACCTACTACGACAAGGAGGTGGCGTCCTCCTGCGCGAACTGGACGAACACCGAGGTGGAGCACTGCGTGGTGGACTTCGTCGCCCCGTGGTACCCCCTCTACTTCGCCACCGGCTTTTTCGGGAACACCCCGCCGGATCGCGTCCTGCGCGAGTACAACGGGAGCGCCAACTACGTGATGGCCGACTCTAGCGCCCGCTCCCTCAAGCCGGGGGCGCTCGTGAAGGGCGGCGCCTACCTGAACCAGCACCGGTGGTTCGTGAGCCCGGGACAATGAGGTTCTTGGGCCTCCCGACTCGCCCCGCCCCGGGCCTCCTCCCCGGGGGCCTCCTCCCGGGGGTTCTCCTGACGGGGATCCTCCTGACGGGCGCTCTCCTCTCGGGGGGTTGCTCGCGGGGCGGCGACGGCGTGGATGCCAAGGCGGTCGACGCCGCCCGGGCGCCGCTCGCCGCCGCCGCCAAGCGGAGCGGCGGCGATTGGGAGCGGCTCACCCCCGACGAGCGCAAGCTCTTCCTCGACCGCGGACACGGGAACGAGCCCGCGGCCCGCGGCCTGCTCCGCCTCATGGCGAACCGTCCCGACGCGAGGCCGAAGGAGCGATGATCGCCGCGATCGTTCCCGTCGACGCGACGACCGGGGCGGTCTACCGCGTGGACCCGGCCGGGGACGACGCGGCGGACGGTCGGCGGCGGCCCTGGCGCACCCTCGCGCGGGCCTCGCGCGCGGCCTACCGCCCCGGCGACCGGATCGTTCTGGCCGCCGGAGCCCGCTTCGTCGGCTCCCTCTCCCTTCCGAAAGGCGTCGCGGGCACCGCCGCGCGCCCCATCGCGATCCTCTCCGACCAGACCCGCCCCGCGACGATCGTCTCCTCCGAGGCCCCCGCGGTCGAGCTCCGCGGCGGCGGGTTCGCGGTGAGCGACCTCGTCCTGCGCGGCGAGGCGAAGGGGAAGCGGGACGGCCACGACGGCTTTCTTCTCGCCGCCCCCGGCGGCGCGCGGCAAGCTCCCGTTCTCGTCGAGCGCGTGGACGTGGCGGGCTTCGGCGGCGCGGGCGTGTCGGTCACCGGCGCGAAGGATTCACCCGACGGCTTCGACGGCGTGACGCTCCGAAACGTGAACGCGCGCGCCAATTTCGGCGCGGGGATCGTGACCGGCGACACGGTGTCGTTTCTTCTCAAAGGCCCGAACGCGGGGCGCCACGCCCATCGGAACCTCCTCGTGCGGGACTGCGACGCTTCGGAGAATCTCGGGGGGACGGGGATCGTGATCTCGGGGTTCGACGGCGGGGTCGTCGAGTTCTGCTCGGCGCGGAACAACCGCGGTCCGGGGGGCGGGGTCGGGATCTGGTCGTGGTGCGTGCGGAACCTCGCGTTCCGGCACTGCCTTGCGGCGGGGACCCGCTCGGGCGCGAAGGACGGCGGGGGATTCGACCTCGACGGCGGGAGCGACGGTTGCGTGGTGGAGCGTTGCCTCAGCTACGAGAACGACGGTCCCGGCTTCATGCACTGCGACTTCCCGGCGTCGCCGCCGACGCGGGGGAACGCCTTCCGGCGCTCGCTCTCGGTGGACGACGGACGCCAGGGTCGGGGCGACAACACGGGCTTCGGCTTCGTGACGTGGGGCTCGGGGCTCTACGACTGCCGGATCGAGTCGAACGTCGCGCTCGCGACGGCGCCCGACGCGCTCCGCCGGGAGCGCGGGCTTCTCTTCTCCGAGTACATCCGCTCGTCGGAGGACCCGCCCGAGGCTCAGCGCGTGACGGGAGGCGTCGTGCGGGGGAACGTCGTCGAGGCTGGCCCCGGGTGGGCGTTCGTCCACAACGCCCTCGTGAAGACCGCGCGCGAGAACGTCCGGTTCGACGGGAACCGGTACGTCGGGGCGGGGATCGTGCGCGAGGGGCACGAGAACGAGCGCCGGTACGCGGGGATCGCCGAGTGGCGGGCGGCGACGGGGCAAGAGCCCTCTCCCGTCCCGGCGGGGGGTGCGGTCGGAGCGGCCCTGTCGGGGTATCGTGCGCTCTCGCCGCGCGACCTTCCGCGCTTCTTCGACAGGCTCGACCGCGCCGTTCCCCGTCCGACCTTCCGCTGAACCGATGCCCCCCTCACTTCTCTCTCTCCCCGGCGGCGCGTGGCGCTGAACCCGAAGCTCCCCGGCCTCTGGCACGGGGGGGACTACAACCCCGAGCAGTGGCCGCGCGAGACGTGGCGGGAGGACGTGCGCCTCATGCGCGAGGCGGGGGTGAACGTCGTCACCCTCGGAGTCTTCTCGTGGGTCTCGCTCGAACCCCGCGAGGGGGAGTTCGCCTGGGACTGGCTCGACGAGATCACGGGCCTTCTCGGCGAGAACGGGATCCGCTTCGTCCTCGCCACGCCGAGCGCGGCCCCCCCCGCCTGGATGGCGCGCCGGTACCCCGAGATCCTGCGGGTCGGCCCCGACCGGGTGCGGCGCCGCCACGGGAACCGGGTGAACTACTGCTTCTCCTCGGCCCTATACCGATCGAAGGCGGCGGGGATGGCGCGGCGGCTCGCCGAGCGGTACGGCGCGCACCCCGGCCTCGTCATGTGGCACGTGAGCAACGAGTACGCGGGCGAGTCGTTCTCGCCGGAGGCGGAGGCGAGTTTCCGGCGGTGGCTCCGCGCGAAGTACGGGAGTCTCGACGCGCTGAACGCCGCTTGGGGAACGGCGTTCTGGGGCCACACCTACGGCGATTGGGAGGAGATCGAGGCTCCCGGCGGCCCCTACGGCGAGGTCTCCATCGACGGGCTGTCGCTCGATTGGCGGCGCTTCGTCTCGGACGAGATCGTCGGGTTCTTCGACGCGGAGTCCGCCCCCCTGCGCGAGCTCGCCCCCGACGTGCCGATCACGACGAACCTCATGGGCTTCTACGAGACCCTCGACTCGTGGCGGATGGCCGAGCGGCTGGACGTCGTGAGCTGGGACTCGTACCCGTACTTCACGTCGGGGCCCGAGGAGGCGCGGAGCTGGACCTGGCAGGCGTTCACCCACGACCTTCACCGCTCGCTCAAGCGCAAGCCGTTCCTCCTTATCGAGAGCACGCCCGGAAGCTCGAACTGGTACCCGACGATGACGCTCCGGCGACCGGGCGAGCTTCGGGCCGAGAGCCTGCTCGCCCTCGCGCACGGCGCGGACGGCGTGATGTACTTTCAATGGCGGCAGAGCCGCGGGGGCCAGGAGAAGCTTCACGGCGCGGTCGTCGAGCACGGCTTCGACGCAGAGGGGGAGCGGGGCGACGAGCGTCCCTACGCCGAAGGGGGCAACCGCACCTTCGACGCGGTGCGCGAGATCGGGGCGCTCCTCGCGGCGAACCCGGAGATCGCGGGGGGCGAGAGCCGGGCGCGGTGCGCGGTGGTCCTCGATTGGGCCTCGCACTGGGCGCTGAACGCGACCTGCGGGCCATTCCAGCGCGACAAAGGGTATCTCGCCTCGGTCGTGGCGTTCCACGGCGCGCTCGCGCGGCGAGGGATCGCGTGCGACCTCGTCCCGCCGCACGGCGACCTCTCCGGCTACGACCTCGTGGCCGCGCCGATGCTCTACGCCCTGAGCGAGGCGGACGCGGGGAACCTGCGCGCGTTCGTCCGGAGCGGCGGGACGCTCGTCGCGACGTACCTCACGGCGCACGCGGACGAGAACGCGCTCGTTCCGCTCGGCGGCTTCGGGGCGGCGATCCGCGACCTCACGGGGGTCCGCGTCCGGGAGATCGACGCGCTCCCGGTCGGGAAGGAGGTGCCGTTCACCTTTCTCGGCGAGCGTTTTGGGGCGCGCGACCTCTGCGAGCTCGCGACGCTGGAGGGGGCCGAGGCGCTCGGCGAGTACGCGGGCGAGTTCTACGCGGGCCTGCCCGCCGTGGCGCGCCACGGGAGGGTCTACACCGTCCTCGCGCGGGGGGACGACGCGTTCCACGACCGTCTCGTCGCGCATCTCGCCGAGGGGCCGGACCTCCGCCCCGACGTCGCGGGACGCTTCGACCCCGGCGTCGTCGCGCGGCGACGGGGCGACGCCGTCGTCGTGGTGAACACCCGCGACCGACCGGCGACGTTCTCGCTCGTCGGCGAGCGGGAGCGCGAACTCGGCCCCTATGGCGGCGCGGTCCTCGCCGGGGTCGCCGCCCGATGATGCTCCCGGCGACTCTCCTGGCCTCGTTCGCGCTCGCTCCGGCCGACCTGGACCCGCGCGACTTCGGCGCGAAAGGCGACGGCAGGACCGACGACACGGCGGCGTTCGCCCGGGCGCTGAGCGCGGCGGCGAAGGGCAGGCGCGTCGTGCGCGCGGGGCGCGGGAACTACCTCTTCCGGGGGCGACTGGAGGTTCCGAGCGGCGTGGCGCTGAAGGGGGTCTGGGAGTCCGTCCCGGCCCACAACGGTCTGCGGACTCCCGGGCTACCGAAGCCCACCGACGACGGCACGACCTTTCTCGTGGTCGGCGACGCCGGAAGGGAGGACGCCCCCGCGTTCGTCACGCTGAACACGAACGCCACGCTCAAGGGGGTGACGGTCTACTACCCCGACCAGCCCCGCAAGGGGCCGCCCCGAGCCTATCCCTACGCCGTCGCGATGCGGGGCAAGAATCCGGCGGTCCTCGACGTCGAGCTTCTGAACCCGTACAATGGGATCGACTGCACGGGGAACGAGCGGCATCTCGTCCGCAACGTCTTCGGCCAGCCGCTCCGGCGCGGGGTGTACGTGGACGCGGTGTACGACGTGGGGCGGATCGAGAACGTCCACTTCAACCCCGTCTGGCGCGCCGACGCCGAGCTCACCGACTGGATGCGCGCCCACGGCGAGGCGTTCGTCATCGGACGCTCGGATTGGCAGAACCTTCTGAACACCTTCTGCTACGGCTACGCGATCGGGTACCGGTTCATCAAGACGAAGGCGGGGCACGGGCGCTCGAACGGCACGTACCTGGGGATCGCCGCCGACGACTGCCACGTGTGCGTCCAGGTGGAGGCGACCGCCTACGAGGGGACGCAGATCGTCGGCGGGACGTTCACGAGCTTTCGAGGGCCGAACCCGACGGAGGTCGTGACCACGCCCACGATGGGGGGGAGCGTGCGCTTCACGAACTGCGGCTTCTTCGGTCCGGGAGACCAGATCGCGCGGCTCGACGGGCCGGGGACGGTGAGCTTCTCCGACTGCTCGTTCGTGACGTGGGACGCCAAGAAGGAGGGGCGCGCGGCGATCCAGGCGAACGCGGGCAAGCTTCTCGTGCGCGGGTGCGAGTTCTGGGAGGACAAGGCCCACGTCGCGCTGGGACCGGGGGTGGAGCAGGCGGTGATCGCCGACAACCTCACCCCCGGCCCGCTCCGCGTCGAGAACCGGTCCTCGGGGCGGGTCCGCATCCGGGAGTAGGGCCGCGTCACGATTCGAGCGCGAGCACCCAGTCCCCGGGCCCCGGGGGCGCGTAGGTCGCGCCGATCGGGGCGGGGGTCGTCCCCCCGGTGCGGGGGTCGAACCACTCGGCGCGCGCCGCGTCGAAGGCGACCGCGAACGGGGCGTCGCTCGGCGCGTACACCCACGCGCGGCCCTCGCCGCGCATCTCGGCGCGGTAGGCCGCGCCCTCGCCCGAGCCCCCGACGGGGCGCATCGCGGCGAAGTCGCGGGCTTCGAGGAAGCGGCGGAGGTGGCCCATGCTCGCGGCGCCGGGGCGCGTCAGGGCCTCGCGCCAGTCCATCCTCGCGTGGTTCACCCATTCGTGGCGGTCGCTCGCGAACTGCCACACGGAGTGGTGCCCGTAGGTGACGCCCGCCGCCCCCGCGAAGGCGGTGCGCCAGGCGGCCTTGCGCGCGTCGCCGTCGTCGAAATAGCCGGTCGCCGGGTCCCAGACGGGCCAGGGGTCCACGGGGTGGTCCTCGTAGTTCGGCTCGGCGTCGAGGGTGGGTCTGGGACGGGAAAGGGCGAGGTCCTCGGCGACCCAGCGCCAGCCGGGGGCGTCCCTCCCTCCCCCGTGCCCGGTCTGCATCGCGTGAAGGTCGAGCCAGGGCTCCCCATCGAGGTCGCGCGAGGTGCGGTGCTCGCCCCCCTGGGGGTGGTACGTCGTGAGGAGGTGGCGCCCCGCGCCCCGGTCGAGCCCCGCCGACAGCGCGCGCCAGATCGGGCGCCAGTCGTCGCCGGGGGCGAACCCCGCGGCGCGGGCGTTCGCCTCGAGGCCCGGGTTGCCGATGCCGAACGGGACGGCGGGGCGGTCGCCGCCGAGAACCCACAGGACGTGGTCGAAGCCCCCGTACCGCGCGCCGACCCACTCGCCGTAGGCCCCGGCGGCGCCGGGGTCCTCGCTCGTGAAGACGCGCGGCCCGGCCCCCCAGGGGGCGGTGACCTTGTCCCCCCAGGTCGGGAGGATCGCGGCGTAGAGCCCGTGGGCGGCGCACCGCGCGACGGCGTGGTCCACGAGCCCGAAGTAGGCCGGGTTCGGGGAGCGGGGGTCGAGGTCCACGAGGGGGAGGTGCCCCTCGCGGTTCGGCTCGGTAAGGCCGTCGAACTCGGCGAGGAGGACGAACCAGACGGCGCGGAAGCCCTGCCCGGCGCGCGCCGCGAGGTACGTCTCGATCCCGCCGCGATCGAGGCGGTGGACGAGCTCCCAGGCGGTGTCGCCGAGAAGGAAGAGCGGCCCCTCCGCGTCGGCGAGGAGCGGGCGAGGGCTCGGCACGGCGCGAAGGGGCGTCACGCCGGGAAGACTACTCGGGGGACGGAACGGGAGACGAGGGCGTCGCGGCGATCTCGGGGACGAGCGGGGACGCCGGGTCGGGCGGGAGCGTCGGGGTCGCGGGCGGGGCCGCGTCCTCCACGTAGGCGGCGCGGGGGAACGTGCGGGCGGCGTTGCGCTCGCGGCGGCGGAGAGTGCGGGCGCACGCGACGTCGATCGCCGCGACGCCGAGGACGGCGACGAGCGCGATCGCCGCGTTCCGGCGGCGCGGGTTTCCGACCCTCAGCGCCGAGCCGAGGAGGGCGGCGTCGAGGACGTCGCCGGCGACGCGGCCCCAGACCCACGGTTCGAGCCTCTCCGAGGCGAGAAGCCCCGCCCCGGTACCGATCTCGCGCAGGCCGAACCCGGCGACGAGTCCCGCGCGCCCCTCGAGCCCCGTCGCGCGCGAGAACGCGCGGGGGGCGAGAAGCTCGACCGCGCCGAGGGCGAGGGAGAAGAGGCCGAGGTTGCGGGCGACCTCGCGTTCCTTCATGGTCATAGGGGGGTCTACGAGAGTCCTTCGCGGTCGTCTTAACGCCAAAGGGTGACGAATCGGTACCGTCCCGAGCCGACCGCGTAGACCGACGCGCCGGGTTCGGTGCGGACCGCCGCCCCCGCGTCGGTCTTCACGGCCCCGCCCCGCGTCGGCATCCGGATCTCGGCGGTCGCGTTCGGGGGGACCTCGACGCTCAGCGCGAGTTTCCCGCCCTCGACGCGCCACTCGGTGCGGACCGGGCCGCGGACGGAGTCGTAGCCCGTCTTCGCCCACGTCAGGCGCGGGTCGATCGCGGGGGCGACGCGCAGGCGTCCGAACCCCGGCGAGACGTTCTCGATGCCCCCGATCCGGGCGAAGACCCAGCCCATGACCGCGCCGTAGGCGTAGTGGGCGAAGGAGTTCATGCCCGGGTCCTGGAACCCCTTCTCGGGGGTCCAGCCGTCCCAGCGCTCCCAGACGGTCGTCGCGCCGTTCGCGATCTCGAAGCCCCACGACGGGAACGTCGTGTTGTGGAGAAGGCGGAAGGCCACGTCGTCGCGCCCGATCTTCGAGAGGACGCCCAGGATGTCGCGGGTCCCGACGAAGCCGGTGGAGAGATGCCCGCCCCGGCGCTCGATGTCGGCGACGAGGCGGTCGGCGGCGATCCTCGCCTGCCCTTCGTCAAGAAGGTCGAAGCCGAGGGCGAGGACGTAGGCGCACTGGGTGTCGCCCTTCACGACGCCCTCGGGCGAGACGTAGGCGCGGCGGAAGGCCGCGGCGACGTCGTCGGCGAGCCGGCGGTACCTCGCGGCGTCCTCCGCCTTGCCGAGTGCCTCGGCGCTCCGGGCGAGAAGGCGCGCGGAGCCCACGAAGTACGCCTCGTAGATGACCTCGTTCGGAGTGTCGGCCCCGATCGAGAGCCAGTCGCCGAAGGCGTGGAACCGCGCGGGCGGGAGAAGATCCGGCCCCGAGCGCGCGCGGCAGAACTCGACGAAGCGCCGCATCGAGTCGTACCGCTCGGCGAGCTCGCGGCGGTCGCCGTACACGTCGTAGATCGTCCAGGGGCAGATGACGCCCGCGTCGGCCCAGGCGGGGCCGCCGTCGTCCCCCGCGACGCGCAAGGGGGCGACCATCGGGAACTGGCCGTCGGCGCGCTGGCCGTCCTCGAGCGAGACGAGCCACTTGGCGAAGAACGGCCCCACATCGGAGTACATCGCGGCGGTGCGGAGGTAGGCCTGGGCGTCGCCGGTCCAGCCGAGCCGCTCGTCGCGCTGGGGGCAGTCGGTCGGCACGTCGATGAAGTTCATCTTCTGGGTCCACCAGGCGTTGTGCGCGAGCTTGTTCAGCATCGGGTCCGAGCAGGCGAACGAGCCGACCTCGGGCGTCGCGGACGAGATCGCCACGGCGACGATCTCGCTCGGCCCCGGCGCGTGGCCGAGCCCGGAGACCTCGACGTAGCGGAAGCCGTGGAAGGTGAAGCGGGGGGACCACTCCTCGACCTTTCCGCCCCCTTTGAGGACGTAGTGGTCGGTCGCGCGCGCGCCGCGCAGGTTCGCGGTGTAGATCGTGCCGTCGGGGTTCAGCGCCTCGGCGAAGCGGAGGGTCACGCGGCTTCCCCGCCTCCCGCGCACGCGCAACCGGGCGAAGCCGGCGAGGTTCTGGCCGAAGTCGAGGACCCAGACCCCCGGTCGGATCTCGCGGACGCTCCTCGCGCGGAGGCGGTCGTAGGGGAGGACGGGGGGGCCGGGGTGGGGTTCGACGGCGACCCCCTCGACGGCGACGGCGTAGGGGGCTTTCCATCCTTCCGGGGCGGGGCCGGGGCGGTCCCAGCCCACGGGTTCGAGGCGGGCGTCGTAGGTCTCGCCGGCGAGGAAATCGCCCTCGACGATCGCGCCGGTGCCGCCGCGCCAGTCCTCGCCCGAGGCGACGGTCTCGCGGCGACCGTCGGCGTACTCGAGGTCGAGCTGGACGCGGACGCGCGGGCGGTCGCCGTAGAGTGCCCGGTGGGCGTCGTACCCGACGTACCCGGAGTACCAGCCGTCGCCGAGGACCGCGCCGACGACGTTCGCGCCGGGCTTCAGCCGGTGGGTCACGTCGAAGGTGCGGGCGGCGACGCGGCGGTCGTAATCGGTCCAGCCGGGGTCGAAAAGGTTCTCGCTCGCGCGCGCGCCGTTCACGTGGAGGTCCACGAGGCCGAGGGCGGAGACGTGGGCGGTCGCGCGGAGGAGTCCGGGGCGCACGGCGAACTCCTTCCGGTAGTACGTCGCGGGGCGCAGGCGCAGGACGCCCATGTCGCGCCAAGGCGCGGCCCCGAAGGGGCCGAGGACGCGCGCGGGGACGCCGGACTCGTCGCGCCACTCGGCGTCGGTGACGAGGACGGCGGGCTCGCCGGACTTCGGCTTCAGGGCGAGACGGGCGATCGCGCCCGCGGGACCCTTCGCCTCGTTGCGCGCGACGAGGCGAAGCTCGTTCTCGCCCGCTTTGAGGAAGGGGGCGATCTCGGCGCGGACCGGGCGGCGCCAGGCGTCGCCGCGCCCGTCGCTCATCGCCGCCTCGCGCCCGTTGACGAAGAGGGTGAACTGGTCGTCGGCGGAGACATCGAGGAGGGCGCTCTCGGCGGGCCCCTTCAGGGAGAAGCGGCGGACGAAGGTGCGCTCGCCCGCAGGAACGTCCCCGCCAGGAACGTCTCCGGCAGGATCGGCGGCGCTCCAGATCCAGCTCGCGCCCTTAAAGGCGTCGGCGGCGGCGCCTTCGGGGGCGTCCACGGCGATCCACTTCGCCTTCCAGTCACCGGGGGCGAGGAGGCCCAGGGAGAAGCTCGCGGCGGGATTCCAACTGGGGGCTGAGGACGCGTTCGCCCAGACGCCGACGCGCCAGAAGACGCGCGCGTTCGACGCGAGGGGCTTGCCAGCGTAGGGGATGCCGTAGGTCCCGTCGGAGGCGACGTAGCCGGAGTCCCAGAGGTCGGCGCGGCCCTCTTCGAGAAGGCCGGGCTCGGTGGCGGCGAGGATCCGGTAGGCCCTCTGGGAGAGGTTCCGATCCCCTTTGCGCGCGGCGCGGAGCTTCCAGCTCAGCGCGGGCTCGCGCCGCCCGATCCCCAGGGGCTCGCTCAGGCTCTCGCACCGGAGGGCGTAGGGAACGAGCGAGGATGGAGCGGCGGGGATCGGGGCGAGCGGCATGGGCCTCGCCTAGTGTGTCCGGTTTGGGCTAGAGGAGGGCGGCGCGGATCTGGGGGGCGCGCTCCGCGCTCACGTCCACGAGGACCGCGTCCCAGCCGTAGGCGCGGGCGGCATCGGCGTTGGCGGGGTTGTCCTCGAAGAAGAGGACGCGCGCGCCCCCCGCGCTCTCGATCCCGAGGCGGCGCTCGAAGCGGGCGAACGCCTCCGGCTCGGGCTTGTGGGCACCGAGCTCGTGGGAGGAGACGAGGTCGTCCAGAACGGCGAGCGCGGGGTAGCGGGCGGGGTCCGTGAGGACGCGCCAGTGGATCGGGTTGTTGTTCGAGAGCGCGGCCGTGCGGACGCCTTGGGCCTTCAGGTCGCGCAGGACGGGTTCGACGCCGGGGAACTCGGGGCCGAGGATCGCCTCGTGGAGCCGGCGGGCCTCCTCCGGGCCGGAGAGTCGGGCGTAGGCGGCGACGGCGGCGAGGTACTCCGCCTCGGCGAGGCGTCCGGCCTCGTGAGGGAGATACTCGGGGAGGGCGAAGACGGAGCCCTCCCAGCGCTCGTGGGGATCGAAGGGAAAGCCCCCGTTGCCGAGCGCCCCCGCCCAGGTGTGGTACGCCCGGACGAGAACGCCGCCGAGATCGAAGACGACGAGGTCGTACGCCACGGATCTACCCCTTCGCGCCCGCGTCCTTCGTCCCGGCGTCGCTCAGGCGGCGGAACTCGTCGTCGGTGAGCCGGACGCCCGCGGCGGCGACGTTCTCCTCGAGGTGGGAGACGGAGGAGGTGCCGGGGATGGGGAGCATCACGGGGGAGCGCTTCAGAAGCCAGGCGAGGGCGAGCTGGGCGTGGGACGCCTCGTGGTCCTTGGCGATCTCGTCGAGAAGGCCGCCGGGCTTCGCCAGGCTGCCCGCCGCGACGGGGAACCAGGGGATGAAGCCGATGCTCTCCCGCTCGCAGTAGTCGAGGACGCTCTCGCTTTGGCGGTTGCCGAGGTTGTAGAGGTTCTGGACGGTGGCGATCTCGGCGATCTTGCGGGCGGCCTCGATCTGGGCGACCTTCACCTCGGAGAGGCCGATGTGGCGGATCTTCCCCTCGCGCTGGAGATCGCGCAGGGCGCCGATCTGGTCCTCCAGCGGCACGTCCTCGGCGATGCGGTGGAGCTGCCAGAGGTCGATCGTCTCGGTCTTCAGGCGGCGGAGCGACATCTCGCAGCACTGGCGGAGGTAGTCGGGGACGCCGACGAAGGTCCACTTATCCGGGCCGGGGCGGACGAAGCCGCCCTTGGTGCCGATCACGAGGTCGTTCGGGTACGGCGCGAGGGTCTCGCCGATAAGGCGCTCGGACACCTCGGGGCCGTAGGAGTCGGCGGTGTCGATGAAGTTCACGCCGAGGCTCGCGGCGCGGCGGAGGACCTCTTTAGCCTCCTCGGGGCGTTCGGGCTCGCCCCAGACGCCCTTGCCGGTAATGCGCATGGCGCCGAAGCCGAGGCGGTTCACCTCGAGGTCGCCGCCGATGCGGAAGGTGCCGGATTCGGAGGCGTAGACGGTGTGCGCGGGGCTCATGGCCCCTTCTACGAGAGGGGTTCGGGACGAGGTTCGGGGGCGAAGGCGTCGTCCTGGGGACGGTAGCCGAGGATCGTGCGGGCGCGGGCGAGGCTCAGGCGGGGGATGCCGTTGTTCGAGGTCGCGTGGACGACGAGGTAGCGGACGGGCTCGCCGCCGGGGAGGGGGGTGCCGAGGACGGGGACCTCGATCGCGCGGCGGGCGACGGCGTTGAAGTCGCGGGGGGAGATCCAGATCTCCCTCAGGTTGCGGCCGCGGGGGACGTTCTCGTTGTAGAGGCCGATGCGGAGGCAGACGAAGGAGGTGCCCCCGTGTGCGGTCCCGGAGGGAGCGGGGGCGTGGGCGAAGACGGAGGCGAGGGCCTCGCCCATGACCTTGCTCGCGCCGTAGAGGTTCGTGGGTTCGGGGGCGTCGCCCTCGCGGAGCTGCTCGCCGGGGGCGGGGCGGAGCGAGGCGTTCACCGACGATGCGAAGACGACGCGGCGCACCCTCGCGGCGACGGCGGCGGCGAAGAGGTTGTGGACGCCGACGACGTTCGTGTGGAGAAGGGGCTCCCAGGGGGCGTGGGGGCGGGGATCGGCGGCGAGGTGGACGACGGCGTCGGCGCCCGCGCAGACGCAGGCGCAGACGTCGGGATCGGCGAGGTCGCCGACGAGGAGCTCGTGGCGGGCGAGGTCGTACTCGGGCGCGTCGAACTTCGCGGGCTCGAACTCGCGCCGGTCGGCGAGGCGGAGACGGTAGTCGGCGGCGAGCGAGGGCCAGAGCCGCCGCCCGACGTTCCCCCGCGCTCCGGTGATCGCGACGAGAGGACGTTCCACGAGCGGGCGTTCCATGCGCGGAAGGAGTCTAGCGGCCCCCGGCGGCTCTCCGCTCGGCCCCCGCTCCCCCCCTCCCCGTCCCGGTGGCCCAAGCGGGGTAGGGGCGGGCGCCCTTCGCCGCGCGCCAGAGGATGCGGTTCATCCGGGCGTCGTCCCCCGCGTCGGGACGGTCGAGGGGGAGGCGCCTCCGGGCGTAGGGCGCCAGAAGCGCGGTCTGGCGGGCGGCGGGAGGGTTCAGCTCGTCGAGAGGGACGCGGTTCGGGCGCGCGGCGTAGGGGGCGAGGTTCGGAGCAGCGTCCGGGGCCGAGAAGCACGCGGCCATGAGAGGCGAGCGGGCCTCGGCGAGGGTGCGCGGGGGAAGGCCGAGGATCGCGAACATCGTGCGGAGGACGGAGGTGCCGTTGTAGACGTCGTGGACCACCGCGCGGCGGCGCGTGTAGGGGGAGACCACGAGGACGGGCGAGCGGCGGCCGTCCACGTGGTCGAAGCCGTCCTGGGGATCGTCCTCGACGACGAAGACGGCGGTGGTGGGCCAGAACCTCGAGCGGGAGAGCCCCTCGATCACCCGCCCGAGGGCGAGGTCGTTGTCGGCGACGTGGGCGCGGGGGGTGGGCATCCCGGGCGTGAGGCCGCTCGTGTGGTCCTGCGGAAGGTAGAGAAGGTTCATCGCGGCGAAGACGCCGGTGCGCTCGCTCTCCCGAAGCTCCTTGAGGAAGCGGTCGGCGCGAAGGACGTCGGGGATCCTCAGGTTCCAGCCCGGAACCGGGGCGGAGTAGCGGCGGAGACGCTCGACGCCGATGTTCGCGGCGAAGGCGATCTTCCCCCCGCCGCCCGCCCCCGCGCTCCCTGCGAAGTCGCGGTAGATCTCCGCGAAGGTCGCGGAGGCGGGGATGGGGGCGGCGTAGTCGAACTCGCCGAAGTTGCGGAAGGAGCGCCCCCCCGCAAGAACCCAGTCCCAGAGGTAGCCCGTGCGGCTCGCGCTGAGGGGGTCGTCGCCGAAGGGGTAGCTCCGCGTCCAGCCGCCGAAGGCGCGCTCCAGATAGCTCGTGGCGTTCCCCTCGATCGCCCAGGCGTGGCCGTCCGAGGAGATGATCCCGTTGCAGTAGGCGTTGTCGAGAAGGACGAACTCGCGGGCGAGCGCGTGCGCGTTCGGGGTGACCCCCTCGCCGTAGAGGCACAGGGACGGGTCGCCGTCCCCCTCCTTCACGTCGCCGAGAACCTGATCGTACGTGCGGTTCTCGCGGAGGATGTAGACGACGTGCTCGAAGACGCTCGGCTCGCCGGGCCGCTCGGGGACGGGGACGGCGGGAACTCCGGAGCGGCGGAGGACGGCCCGCGGGAGGGCGCTCAGGCGGAGGGTCTCGGCGGTGGCGCCCGCGAGGGCGCGGCCCGTCGGCGGCGCGTAGGCCGAGAGCGAGCCGAACGCGCGGGTCGCGGTGGAGCCCCTGCCGGGGACGACGAGGGGCGCGCCGTCGCCCTTCGCGTTCGCCACGAAGAGCCGCCCGCCCGCGAAGGCGAGCGCGGTCGGGTACCAGCCGGCGGGGACGAAGCCGAGGGCGCGCAGGGAGCGCGGGTCGAGGACCGCGACCGCGTCGCTCCCGCCGAGGGCGACGTAGAGGCGGCCCCCGCCGAGCGCGAGGGCATTCGGGGCGGAGCCGAACGGGTCGCCGGCACGGACCGCGAGGGGGACGCGGCGGACGGAGCCGTCCCGGCCCAAGACCGCGAGCGCGTCGTCGTTCGCGAGCGCGGCGACGACGCGGCCGTCGGGGAGGGGGAGGAGCTCCGAGGGTTGGAGGCCGACGGGGCGGCGGGCGCGGGGGCGGCCCGTGGCGAGATCGAAAACGTCGATCGTGCCGCCGGCGGCGATCCCGCGCCCGTCCACGTCCACGTCGGTGCCCGAGGCGGGGGCCTTCCGTCCGGCGGGAGAGCGGCCCCAGCACGAGACGTAGACGCGCCCGCTCGCGACGGCGAGGGCGTAGGGGGCGGGCGAGGTGGGGAGGCGGCGGACGACCGCGCGGGCGGCGAGGTCCACCTCGGCGACCTCGTTGCCGCGCGAGAGCGCCACGAGGACCCGCCCGCTCGGGAGGACCGCGAGGCCGCACCCGTACGCCTCGCCGCCGACCTTGGGCTTCGGAAGGGGGATCGCGGGGGTCCAGGCGTACGTCCCGCCCGGGCCGAGGCGGGCGACGCGGAGGGACGAGCGGGCGTCGGTGAGCAGGATCTCGCCCGAAGGGGCGACGGCGAGACCCGTGAGCGAGCTTCCGCCGGGAGAGGCGAGGGTCTGTCGCACGCCCCCGGTGGCGGCGTCGAGGACCACGAGCCCGTGATCGTCCTTCGCGAAGAGGGTGCGCCCGTCGGGGGCCGCGGCGAGGGCGACGGGCCGCCCGGACCACCGCGTCTGGGCGCCGTAGGGGCGGACGATCTCGCCGGTCGCGACGGGGCGTTGGGGGAGGCTCGGCGGAGGCGGGAGCATCGGAGGAGAGTTTGGAGCGTCTCGAGGCGATTTAACGCCTTCTTGACCGGATCTTCACCGAGGCTTAGCATCGGGGGCGGAGACTGGGACGGCCCTCATGAGACCTCTCTCCTCGACACCGAAGCGAGCGTTCACGCTCATCGAGCTTCTCGTCGTCATCGCGATCATCGCCATCCTCGCCGCCATCCTCTTCCCCGTCTTCGCCCAGGCGAAGGCCGCCGCGAAGATCACGACGAGCCTCTCCGGGGTGAAGCAGCTCGCCACGGGGCTTCAGATCTACTCGGGCGACGCCGACGACATGGCGGTCTTCGAGTACGGCTACGCCGACGGCTCCATCCCCGGCGATACGAACGCCTACCACTACAACACCACTTGGGCGGGGCGCATCCTGCCCTACGTGAAGAACCAGCCGATCTTCTTCGACAAGACGATGCCGGAGATCTCCGACTTCGGCAAGACGTACCAGGACCCCTACTACCCCACGCCGACCTACACCTACGCGTGGTCGTGGATCACCTCGCTCTCGCTGAACACCGACGGCTACTCGCGCCAGGTCTACAACGGCTCGAGCTGCACGAACTACGGGACGAGCACGAGCCAGGTCCGCTCGCTCACGGCGATCGAGGAGCCCGCGTCGCGGCTCGCGCTCGCCCCGACCCGGTACGGGACGATCCCGAACTGGTCGTGGACGCGCTTCATCGCCTACGACGCGGCCTGGCCCGTCGCCGACGCCTACGCGAACGGCTTCGACTGGAAGCAACTGATCTTCGACGGGCGCAAGACGTACGGCAACCGGTTCGTCGGCGCGTACTCGGACGGCCACGCGGCGAAGTTCGGCCCCGAGAAGTTCGTGAAGATCTATGTGAACCAACCCTCGCGCTCGGAGGCGACCTCGTACTCCGGCTGGTGCAAGGCGATGGAGGACCGCGACCTGTTCAAGTTCTGGGGGCCGTATTGGTCCGGCAACTAGCCCTGCGACGCTCCGGGGCCCTCGCGCTCGGCGCGGCCTTCGCGCTGGGGTTCGGACTGGCCCTCGCCGGAGCCGGGTGCTCGCCCCAGGAGAACACGAGCGGGGCGCAGATGTCGCCCGCCGAGCTCCAGCGCAAGCGCGCGGAGATCGTGAAGGACGACGGCGTGAAGGGTCCGGCCTCGTCCGCCACGGACGCGCCGGTGCCGGGAGCTCCCGGCGCTCCCGGCGCCGGTCCCCGCTGAGGGTTCTCCCCGCCCGCCGAGACCGGCGGGCGGAGGGCGAACGGCGCGCGGGCTCGGAGCGTAGCCCGAGGGGTGGGTACCACCGTCGCGGAGCATATCGTCGAGACCCTCGTCCGGGAGGGGGTGGAGCGGGTCTACGGACTCACCGGCGACTCGCTCAACGCGATCACCGACGAGATCCACTCGGACGGGCGCCTCCGCTTCGTCCACGTCCGGCACGAGGAGGCGGCGGCGCTCATGGCGAGCGCCGAGGCGCAGGCGACGGGGCGGCTCGCGGTGTGTGCGGGGTCGTGCGGCCCCGGCAACCTCCACCTCGTCAACGGCCTCTTCGACGCGCACCGGGCGGGGGCGCCCGTGCTCGCGCTCGCGAGCCACATCCCCAGCGGGCAGATCGGGACGGGGTACTTCCAGGAGACGCACCCCGAACGCCTCTTCGCCGAGTGCTCGCACTACTGCGAGATGGCGAACGGGCCGGGGCACGCGGCGCGCGTCCTGCGCGGGGCGATCCAGCACGCGGTCGGGCGCCGGGGGGTCGGGGTGATGGTGCTCTCGGGCGACCTCTCGGGGGAGGACCTGCCGGCGCACGTCCTCGACGCCCCGATCGCGAGGCCCCGCCCGCTCGTGCGCCCGAACGACGCGGAGCTCGCCGAACTCGCGGGGCTCGTGAACGGGGCGAAGCGGGTCTGCGTCTTCGGCGGCTACGGATGCCGCGAGGCGCACGACGAGGTGGTGGCGCTCGCGGCGAAGCTGAACGCGCCGGTGGGGCACACGTCGCGGGGGAAGGCGTACCTCGAGTGGGAGAACCCCTACGACGTCGGGATGAACGGGCTCATCGGGTTCGGCGGGTTCCCGGCGGCGCTCGAAGGGTGCGACCTCCTGCTCCTGCTCGGGTGCGACTTCCCCTACACGGACTTCTATCCGAAGGACGCGCGGATCGTGCAGATCGACGCGCGGGCCGAGGTGCTCGGGCGGCGGACGCACGTGGACCTCGGCCTCGTCGGCGACGTGCGCGAGACCCTCCGCGCGCTCCTCCCGCTCCTCGACGAGAGGACCGACGACCGGTTCCTGCGCCACGCGAAGCTCATCGACGCGCGCTCGCGGCGCCATGTGGGGCAGTACGTCGAGCACGTGGACCCCCAGCGTCCGATCCATCCCGAGCTCGTCGCGGCCACGCTCTCCGAACTCATGGCCGACGACGCCGTCGTCACCGCCGACACCGGGCTCTGCAACGTCTGGCTCGCGCGGCACGTCGAGGCGAAGCCGGGACGCGAGCTTCTCGCCTCGTGGGTCCACGGGACGATGGCGAACGCGCTCCCCTACGCGGCGGGGGCGCAGGCGGCGTTCCCGGGCCGCCAGGTCGTCGCGATGGCGGGCGACGGCGGGCTCGCGATGCTCATGGGCGAGCTCCTCACGCTCGTGCAGGAGGGGCTCCCCGTGAAGGTCGTCGTGTTCAACAACGCGTCGCTCGGGTTCGTCGCTCTGGAGATGCAGGCGGGAGGGATGCGCGAGTTCGCGACCGACCTGAAGAACCCGGACTTCGGCGCGGTGGCGCGGGCGTGCGGCATGGCGGGAGAACGGGTCGAAAGACCCGCCGATCTCCGCGCGGCGATCGAGCGGCTTCTCGCGGAGCCCGGCCCGGCGCTCCTCGACGTCGTGACGGACCCCCACGCCCTCTCGATGCCGCCGCGCATCTCGCTCGCCCAGGCAAAGGGCTTCGCGATCACCGAGCTGAAAACGATCCTCGCCGGCGACCTCGACGAGGTGCTGGAGACCGCGAAGAGCAACCTCCGCTTCGCGATCCCCTAGACAGATTTCGGGCCGATCGGCCTGATTTCGGCCCCGAGAGATCCGCGCAAGCGGGCGATCGCGTCGGGATCGGGGCGATCGACCCGATCCCGCGATCCGACCGCCCATCTCGCGCGGACGATGCGGGAGAGGGCGGTCGCGCTCGGTTCGGGCGAGGGGCTTAGCTCTTGAGCCCCGCGCTCGCGCGGGTCGTGGAGCGGTTGAAGCCCGCGAGGGCGAGGTTCTCGTTCGGGTGGACGATGCCGTCCTCGATCCGGTCGTCGCCGGCGAGCATCTGGACGAGGACCGTCTTGCGCGTGCGGTCGCTCCGGTTGGGCATCGAGCCGTGGATCGTGAAGTAGGAGAAGAACACGACGTCGCCCGCCTCGGACTCGACCGGGGTCGCGCGCTCGATCGGGTACTCGGCGAGAAGGCGCTCCCCCTTCCCCATCGCGTCGTCGAGGCGCCCGAGACGGTGGCTTCCGGGGTAGACGCGGAGGCACCCCATCTCGTCGCTCGCGTCGCTCACGTGGATGATCCCCGCGATCATCGTGTCCTTCACCGAGGGGAAGTAGCCCCAGTCCTGGTGCATGGGGAACGGAGCGCCGTTCTCGGCGGGCTTCTGGAAAAGCTTCGAGTGGTGGAGGACGACGTCGGGACCGAGGATCGCGGTCGCGACCGAGAGGAAGCGCGGGTCCTGGAGGGCGGCGAGCCATCGCGCGGAGAACTGCTGGACGTTGTGGGTGTGGGTCACGACGGTCTTCGCCGCGCCGAGCCTCTCCACCTCGGCGCCGCCCCAGCGCCCGTTCGTCTCCTCGCCCGTCCCGGAGATCTGGGCGACGATCCGATCGAAGTCGCGCTCGAGCTCGGCGAGGGCGGCGGGGTCGAAGACGCCCCGCGCGTGGTAGTACCCGTCGCGGGCGAAGGCCTCGGCGATCGCGGCGGGGTCGAAGGGAGCCGGGGAGGAGGCGGGGCGGATGGCGTCGGTGACCATAAGGAGAGTTTGCGACAAGGCTTGCCGATTTATAAGCATCGTTCGCGCCGATTTTCCGGTTCTATCGGACATGAGGTTCACGCGCTCGCTCGGAAGGTATCTGCTGGAGGGAGCCGTGGGGGGCCGGTGCGAGTTCCGCACCCAGCCCACGAACGCCCGGCACTCGCACTCGTACTACGAGGTCTGCCTCGCCACGGGCGGGGCGGGGGCCTACCACCACGGGGGGCGGGATCTGGACCTCGCGCGCGGCGATCTCTTCCTCGCCGAGCCCGGGGTCGTCCACGAGATCTCCTCGTGGAGGACGCGGGACCTGGAGCTCTTCTTCCTCTCGTTCACGCTGAGGGGCGCGAGGGCCGGCCACGCGCCGGAGGACGGCGAGGAGCGCATCGCGGCGGCGTTCGACGCCGGGCGCGAGATCCACCGCCCGGGGTGCGGGCATCTCGGGGGGTACGTCCCGTTCGTCGCCCGGGCGGAGGGAGCGTTGCCCCGGGCGGCGGCGTCGCTCCTCGCCCTCGAGGCGATGGCGCTACTGGCGGGCGGGGCCGAACCCGGCCGGGGGGCGGCGGATCTCGACGACGCGCTCGACGGGGCGGCGACGGTGGCCGAGGCGGCGGAGCGGCTCGGGATCTCCGCGCGGACGCTCCAGCGCCGGGCGCGGGGGGCGTTCGGGCACGGGGCGCGCGAGGAGATGGAGCGCCGGGCGATGAACCGGGCCGCGCACCGCCTCCTCATGGGGTACGGCGTGGGCGAGACGGCGGCCTGGCTCGGAGAGGACCCGGACGCCTTCGCGCGGCGCTTCCGCCGGGTGCAGGGGCTCTCGCCGAAGCGGTACCAGACCCGGTTCGCACCCGGGGCGGGGGCGGGGGGCGGGGCGGCGACGCGGGCGACGGACCACACGGTCGCGAGCGCGAGAGCGCGCGAGCCGTTCGGGACGGGCGAGACGTCGAAGGCGGCGCGATGACCCACCACGACGCCGAGGAGACGGTCCGGGAGAACGTCCGGCAACTGGAGGCGATCGAGCGGGAGGCCCGGCGGCGGGACTCGCGCCAAGACCGGATCGCGGACGGGATCACGCGCTTCTCGGGAAGCATGGCGTTCGTCTGGATCCACGTCGCCCTCTTCGCGTTCTGGATCCTCGCGAACCTCGGGCACGTCCCGGGCGTGCGGCCATGGGACAAGTACCCGTTCGAGCTTCTCACGATGTCGGTGTCGCTCGAGGCGATCCTCCTCGCGACGTTCGTCCTCCTCTCGCAGAACCGCCAGCAGGAGATCGCGGACTCGCGCCAGAAGCTCGACCTCCACATGAACCTCCTCACCGAGGAGAAGGCGACGATCCTTCTCCAGATGCTGTGCAAGGTGAGCGACCAGCTCGACCGCGACCGGCGCGAGGGGGCGGGCGACTGCGAGGCGGAGGAGGAGGACGAGCCCCACGCCTTCTCGCGCCCCACCGACCTCGTCGAGATCGTCCGGCTCGTGCGTTCGGAGAAGGCGGCGGAGCACGGCAAGCGCCTCGAGGCGAAGGCGCGCGGCGTGGAGGGCTCCCCTTCGGGTACGCCGATCGGGTGATCGAGCGCGAGACCCTGGCCCGCGAGATGGAGGACGCGCTCCTGCCCGGGATTCTGGGGCCGGGGACGCTGGGGCCGTGGTTTCCCCGGTGCGTCGAGGATGCGGGCGCGTTCGGGGGCTTCCACGAACGGTACGACCGGGCCTGGAACCCGCTCCCCGACGAGGGCCGCTCCCTCGTCTTCGCCGCCCGGATGACGTGGGTCGGCGCGACCATGGCCGAGGCGGGCTTCCCCGGCGAGTGGCGCGCGTGGGCCCTCCGCGGGGCCGGGCATCTGCGGGACCGGTTCCACGCCGGGGACGGGCGGTTCCACTGGCGGGTGGATCTCGACGGGCGGCCGGTCGGGACCCACGCGGGGGAGAGCGTGCTGTACGGGCACGCGTTCGCCGTCTTCGCGCTCGCCGCGGCGGCCCGGGCCGCCCCCGAGACGGGAGCCCTCGACCTTGCACGGAGGGCCTTCGACCTGTACGAGCGCGCGCACCGCGACCCCGATCATCCCGGCGCGTTCGAGATCGTCGGCTCGGACGGCGCTCCCGTCCTGGCGCGCGAGGGGCGCGACGAGCTCGGGACGCCCTACGGTCGCAAGTCGCAGAACTCGCCGCTCCACCTCCTGGAGGCGCTCACCGAGCTGTACGCCGTCCTTCCCGGGCCGCGCGTCGGGGAGCGGCTCCGCGACGCGGTCGGCTTCCTCACCGAGACGATGTTCCAGGCGCCGGGACGGCTCGCGCACGAGGTGGAGCGGGACGGAACGCCCGTGGACGCGCCCGCGACGTTCGGGCACGACGTGGAGGCGGCGCACCTCGTCCTCGCGGCGGAAGGGGCGCTGGCCGAGAGGACGCCGCTCGCGCAGAGTCGGGCGCGGGCGCTCGTTCGCACCGCGCTCGCGGCGGGCTTCGCGCGGGACGGCGAGGGGCGCGGGTCGCTCGCGGCGGCTCCCGACGACCCCGCGCGGATCTCGTGGGTCCAGTCGGAGAGCCTTCTCGCCCTCGCGACGATGGTGGCGGAAGGCGAGGATCTCCTCGGCGAGCTGAAGGCGCAGTGGGCGTGGTTCCGGGACGTTCAGATCGATCCGGAGCACGGCGGGCTCTTCGGGCGCGTCTCGCCGGAGGGCGAGCCGCTCGGCGACGGCGCGAAGGGCGGCCCGTGGAAAGCGGCGTACCACGACACGCGGGCGCTCCTGCGCTCGGCGCGGCTTCTGCGCGGCGCGCGCGCGGGCGAGGACCCCGACGCCGACGCCCCGCGCGGGTACTGACGCGCCGTCCCCCCCCCGCGCCGCGACCACAGCGTTGCGAAAGGGCGAGGCGCGCGGCGTCCTAAAAAGGGTGCCCGATAGCTTTCTCGACATCGTCAAGCGCCGCCTGGGAGGCGCGGACTACGCGGGGGACGAGTTCGGGGGAGGGACCGGAGGCGACGGGTCGGGCCTGCCGGAGGGGGGCGCGGGCGAGTTCATGTTCGCCACGGGGATCGAGTGCTCGTACCCGAAGATCCGAGGCGGGACGATCCGGCGCGACCTTCTCGACGAGTGCGGGCACTACGCCCGGTGGCGCGAGGATCTCGCCCTCGTGCGCGAACTCGGCCTGAAGGTCCTCCGGTACGGCCTTCCCTACTACCGGATCCACCGGGGACCGGGCGACTACGACTGGAGCTTCGCGGACGAGGCGATGGCGGAGATCCGGAGGCTGGGGATCGTCCCCATCCTCGACCTCCTCCACTTCGGGGTGCCGGATTGGATCGGAGACTTCCAGAACCCCGAGTTCCCCGTGCTCTTCGCCGAGTACGCCGACGCGGTCGCGGCGCGCTACCCCTGGGTGCGCCACTACACGCCCGTGAACGAGATCTACGTCACGGCCCGGGCCTCGGCGCGCGACGGGCTCTGGAACGAGGGGCTGAAGTCGGACGGGGCGTTCATCACCGCGCTGAAGCACCTGTGCGCGGCGAGCATCCTCGCGAACCACAACGTCGCGCGGCGAAGGCCCGACTGCGTCGTCGTCCAGAGCGAGAGCGCCGAGTACACCCACCAGGCGAAGGCCGAGCGCGACCCGAGGGTCGAGATGGACAACAAGCTCCGGTTCCTCTCGCTCGATCTGCTGTACGCCCACCCTCCCGACGCCGACGTCCTTCTCTTCGCGATGGACGGCGGACTCACCCGCGAGGAGTACGCCTGGTTCATGGTCGGAGAGCCGCCCGGCTTCCAGGTGATGGGGAACGACTACTACGGGCGCAACGAGCGCATCCTGCTCCCCGACGGCTCGATGTGCTCGGGGGAGGACGTGCTCGGCTGGTACAACGTCACGCGCGAGTACTACGACCGGTACCGGCGCCCGGTAATGCACACCGAGACGAACGCCTTCGGCGACGACGCCGCCCCCGCGTGGCTCTGGAAGCAGTGGATGAACGTTCTGCGGATGCGGCGGGACGGGGTGCCGGTGCTCGGGTTCACGTGGTACTCGCTCATCGATCAGGTGGACTGGGACGTCGAGCTCGCCGAGAAGCGCGGGACGGTGAACGCGGTGGGGCTCTACGACCTCGATCGCAAAGCCCGCCCCGTCGCGGCGGCGTACCGAACCCTTCTGGAGCAGTACGGGCGGATCACGATCGTGCCCCACGGCGAGATGTTCGACGTCACGACGCGCCCCGCGAACCTCAAGGTCGAGGTGTAGGCCCGCGCCCCTCCGCCGCCGCGTCCCCGTCAGGAGGCGCGGTGGCGGAGGCGGTCGAGAAGGACGGCGAGAAGGATGATGACGCCGGTGACCATCTCCTGAATCCAGTTGCTGAAGCCCATCTTCGTGCAACCGTTCGCGATGACCGTCATGATCGTCGCGCCGAGAAGGGAACCGAGGATCGAGCCCTGACCGCCCGAGAGGCTCGCCCCCCCGATGACGACCGCCGCGATCGCGTTGAGCTCGTAGCCGTTCGCGGTCGTCGGATCGCCGAGCGACAGGAACGAGAACTGGAGAACCCCCGCGAGCCCCACGAAGCCGAGCCCGAGGGTGTAGATGAGGATCTTGCGCGGCTCGACCGCGATCCCGCAGAGCCGCGCGGTCGCCTCGTTCGAGCCGATGACGAAGATGTGGCGCCCGAAGCGGGTGTAGCGGAGCATCGCCGCGACGGCCGCGCCGAGGACGAGGGTGAGCCACACCCCGGGGGGAAGGAGCATCCACTTCTGGCTCGGCCGGACGAGAAGGGAGTTGAGCCAAGTCGTCGTCTCCAAGGAGACTGTGCTCTCGTTCGCGAGCCCCTTGGCGAGACCCCGGAGCGCCCCCCACGCGCCGAGCGTGACGATGAACGGCGAGAGCTTGAACCGCGTGATGAGAAGGCCGATGACGAACCCGCACAGCGCCCCGGCGAGGACGCCCCCGAGCGCGGCGACGATCGGGGGGGCGCCCGCCTTCAGAAGCCGCGCGACGACGACGGTGCACAGCGCGATGTTCGACCCGATCGAGAGGTCGATCCCCCCCGAGACGATGACGAGCGTCGCCCCGATCGCGGCGATCCCCACGACCGCCGTCTGGAGAAGGATGAGCTGGGCGTTGTCGAGGGTCGCGAACTTATCCGGGCGCAGGACCGAGAAGAGGAGCATGACCGCAAGAAGGCCGAGGAACGGCCCCAGGCGGGCGAGCGCCCCCGCCGCGAGGGTGCGCCCGGGAGGAGCGGCACCCGCCGACCGCGCGGCGACGGCGCTCACGCCGGACCCCCCGCGGCCGCTCCCGTCTCCGCCGCTCCCGTCTCCGCCGCTCCCGTCGCCTCTCTCATGATCGCCTTCTCATCCCACTCTTCGACCGGCCGAGCCGGACCGAGCGCCCCGCGGAACATCACCGCGATGCGGTCGCAGATCCCCAAGAGCTCGGGCAGGTAAGAGCTTACAACGAGGACGGCCTTTCCCGAGGCGGCGAGGGCGTCGATCGTCGCGTAGATCTGCGCCTTCGAGCCGACGTCGATCCCCCGCGTGGGCTCATCCAGAAGGAGAACGTCGGCGTCGTGATACAGAAGCCGCGCGATCGCGACCTTCTGCTGGTTCCCCCCCGAGAGGTCGCCGATCCGCCCCGCCACGTCGAGACGGCGCACGCTCATCCGATCCGCCCACTCGTCGGCGTCGCGCCGGACCGTCGCGGGGCGGACGAAGCGCGGAAGCTTCGTGAGCGTGAGGTTGTCCGCGATGCTCAGGTCGAGCGCGAGCCCCTCGGTCTTGCGGTCCTCGCTCACGAGCCCGACCCCCTCCTCCCAGCGCCGACCGACCGTGGCGCCGCGATCTTGAGAGGCCCCGATACGGACCGAGCCGCTCCGCACCGGGTCGAGCCCGAAGACCGCGCGGAGAAGCTCGGTCCGCCCCGCCCCGACGACGCCCGCGATCCCGACGACCTCGCCCCGGCGCAGGGTCAGCGAGGCGTGCTCGAGGCGGGCGCCGTGCCCGCGGGACCCGCCCGCGAGACCGGCGATCTCCAAAAGGGGATCGCCGGGGGTCCGAGGCGAGCGCGGGTACAGATCGTCCACGTCGCGCCCCACCATGAGGGCGACGATCTCGGCCTCGCCTGCCCCCGCGGTCGCGCCGCCCCCCACGGTCCTCCCGTCGCGGATCACGGTGAAACGGTCGGAAAGCTCGCGGACCTCCTCGAGAAAGTGCGAGATGTAGACGATCGCGTGCCCCTCGGCGCGCAGACGGCGGACGAGGGCGAAGAGCCGCTCGGCGTCCGCGCGGGCGAGCGAGGACGTCGGCTCGTCGAGGACGAGGACGCGCGAGCCGATCGCGACCGCGCGGGCGATCTCGACGAGCTGCTGGGCCGCGATCGAGAGCGCGCCGGCGGGGGCGTCGAGGGGGATGTCGGGGCGGCCGACGGTCGCCATCGCCTCGGCCGCCTTCGCGCGGAGCGCGCCCCAGTCCAAGAAACGCCCCCCCGCGAACCCGCCCCGCAGGGGCTCCTCCCCGATGAGGATGTTCTCCGCGACCGAGAGGTCGGGGGCGAGCGAGAGCTCCTGGTAGATCATCGCGACCCCCGCGCGGCGGGCGTCGAGCGGGTTGCGCGGGGCGAAGGGGCGCCCGAAGAGCGCCATCGCCCCCTCGTCGGGCGCGTGGACCCCCGAGAGCACCTTCATGAGCGTGCTCTTGCCCGCGCCGTTCTCGCCGACGAGGGCGAGGACCTCGCCCGTCCCGACCTCGAGGCTCACCCCGTCGAGGGCGAGGGTCGCCCCGAAGCGCTTGCGGATCCCCGCCATGCGGAGGGCGGGCTCGCCGAGAGTCGCGGGCGTCATTTGCCGGCGAGAAGCTTCTGGATCTCCGCCGACTCGAGGTTGGCCTTGTCGATGACCG
This sequence comes from Fimbriimonas sp., assembly GCA_965249475.1. Classification (GTDB taxonomy): domain Bacteria; phylum Armatimonadota; class Fimbriimonadia; order Fimbriimonadales; family Fimbriimonadaceae; genus Fimbriimonas. The sequence goes on from CBDFMD010000001.1 coordinate 180,428, forward strand.
TGGCGCCGGTATCCACCGACAGCGGGACGGACCCGCCCTTGATCTTGTCGATCGCCGCCTTCACGCCCTCGTAGCCCATCTTCACCGGGTTCTGCGCGACGAGCGCGTCCACCTGGCCTTTCTTCAGGTCCTCGACGAGCTCGGTGGACGTGTCGAAGCCGACGAACTTGATCTTGCCGACGAGGCCGTTCTGGACGAGCGCCTGGAGCATCCCGAGCGTCGAGGACTCGTTGGGGGTGAAGACGCCGTCGGCCGTCTTCAGCACGTCCGCCATCTGCATCGCCTTCGTCTGGGCCTCGGACTGGGTCGCGCCCGCGTACATGTTGTCCGAGACGATCTGGATGCCGGGGTACTTCTTGATCGCGTCGGTGAACCCCGCCTCGCGGGCGACGGTGCTCGCCGAGCCCTCCATGTACCGCAGAAGGACGACCTTGCCCTTGCCGTTGAGAAGCTTGGCGAGCCGCTCGCCCCCGAGCGCCCCCGCCTGGCGGTTGTCGGTGGCGACGAGCGAGACGAAGTCCTTCCCCGCCTCCCCCTTGAGCCCCGAGTCGATGACGACGACCGGGACGCCGCCCGCCGAGGCGGCCGCGACCGGGGCGGCGAGCGCCTGGTCGTCGAGCGGGGCGAGAACGATCCCGGAGACCTTGTCCGCCGCGAAGCCCTGGACGATCCCGATCTGCCCCGCGCGGTCGTCCTCCTTCAGGGGGCCTTTCCAGAGGATCTTCGCCCCGAACTCGGCCCCCGCCTTGTCCGCCCCGGCGTGGACGGAGTTCCAGTAGGCGTGCGTCGTCCCCTTGGGGATGACGGCGATCGTGAGCTCGCCGCCTTGAGGGCCCCCGGAGCCGCCGGAGCCGCCGGAGCCGGGCGCCTTGCCGGGGGTCCCCCCGGCGTTCGCGCCCGGGCCCGACGCGGAGGCCCCATTCTCGGCGGGCGCCCCGCATCCGACGCCGAAGGCGACGACGAGGGCGAGGGCGGCGAGAAGCGGGGGGAAGGACGGCGGTTTCAAGGGTTCCTCGGGAGGCGGAGAGGGCGAGGTCTCGCTCGCTCCGGCATGGGGGTCATGTTATCACGTCCGCCCCCCGGCGCGGGGAGCCCGGCGCGCCTCACGGTGCGGCGAGGAACGCCCTGGCGGCCGAGGCCCCGTCGATAAGCTCGAACTTCGTCCTCGCCGCCTCGGGCGCGCGGTCGAAGCGGGGGCCGTAGAGCCCGCTCGGGGTGCGGCCGTTCGCGCGAAGCCACCGGAGCGCGCGGCGGGCGGCCTCCTTGCGCGCGGGGGTCGGCACGAAGGTCCAGCTCTCCAGAAGCAGGTGGGCGAAGCGTCCGCCGTCCCGGATCGCCCCCGTCGCGGGATCGGTCCAGCGCGCCTCGCTCGCCCGCGCCATCCGCTCGGCGTCGTCCCCGTAGCGGCGGTCGCCCGTGAGGCGGGCGAGCTCGGCGGCGGCGCGGATCATGAGGGCGGTGTTGTACGACCACTTCGTCCGGTCCACCCCGCCCGCGAGGTTCACGTTGTCCCAAAGGAGGCCGTCGGCGGGGTCCTGGAGAGTCGCCTTCGTCCAGGCGTAGAGCTCGCGGGCCCTCTTCAGGTACTCCGGCTTGCGCGTCCTCGCGTAGAGGGCGAGGCACGCGGCGGCGGCGGGTCCGTTCGAGCAGGCGTGCTTCGAGGCCTTCTTCGGCTCGTGCCAGTAGATCCCCCCGCCGAGCCTCGCGTCCTCGCCGCTGAGGACGTAGCGCAGGGTGTCCTCCGCCCATCCGAGGATCTTCCGGTCGCCGAGAACGTCCGCGGCGTCGGCGAGCGCCATCGCCATCCACTCGTTGTCGTCGTAGTAGCGGTCCACGTCCTTCGGCCCCGGGAGCACGTCGTACCCGGGGACCGGGCCTTTGTCGTTCCAGTAGACGCGCGTGGCGTCCACGAAGGCGCGCAGGTCGCGCTTCCACGCGGGGTCGGCCTTCGCGGCGGCGTTCAGCGCGGAGAGCCACACCCCCACCCCCCAGTTGAAGGCGGGACCGGAGGGCCTTCCGGCGACGAGCGCGTCGGCGTACAGCCCGTCCGGCAACCGGTACTCGCGCCGGATCGTCTCCGCCGCCTGAAGCCCCCAGGCCCGAAAGGCGTCCGGCTCCCGAAGGAGGGTAGCGGCGCAAAAGAGAGACAGCATCGTCCCATCCAGCTTAGCCGGGCGGGAGCGTCTTGGAGATGGTGGGCGGTACAGGACTTGAACCTGTGACCCCTACAGTGTCATTGTAGTGCTCTACCACTGAGCTAACCGCCCGAGCCGGGAGATGTTACCCCAGGGTCCGAACGCCATGCTTCCGCTCCCCCCTCCTCCCCGGCTCCAAGCCGCCGCCTGGGTCGTCCCCTGGAACCCCGACAGCCTCGCGTCGTTCGAGGCGAACGCGCCCTGGCTCGACGAGGCGATGCTCGGCCTCTACTCGGTCGAGGCGGACGGGAGCGCGGCGCGCGCGAAGCTCGCCGAAGGGACCCTCCCCCGCTTCCTCGCCGCCGCGAGGGCGGCGGGCACCCGGCTCTATGGGATGGCGGCGAACTACGCCCCCGCCACCGCCACGACGCCCGAAGGGTTCGACGCGGCGCGGATGAGCCTCCTGCTGAACGACCCCGCTCGCCGCGCGGGGCACGTCGCCGCCCTCGCCCGGATGGCCGCGGAGGACGGGCTCGCCGGAGTGGACCTCGACTACGAGTCGCTCGCGGCGGGGGACCGCGACGCCTTCTCCCGCCTCGTGCGCGAGCTCGCCGCCGCCCTCCACCGGAAGGGGCTCCGGCTCTCGGTCACCGTCCACGCGAAGACCGACGCGAAGGGCGGCTGGTCGGGGCCCGAGGCGCAGGACACCGCCGCGATCGGGCGCGCGGCGGACGCGGTGCGGGTGATGGCCTACGACCTCTCCTGGTCCGGCTCGGGCGCCGGACCGATCGCCCCCGACGAGTGGGTCCGCCGGGTCGCGGCGTACGCGAGGACGCAGATCCCCGCGCGCAAACTCTCGCTCGGCGTCCCCGCCTACGGGTACGACTGGGGAGCGAAGCCCGCCGCCTCGCTCCGGTGGAGAGAGTGGACCGGCGCGGCGCGCCCCTCTTCGGCCCCCGATCCCGCGAGCGGGGAGCTCGTCGCGGGGGACGCCCGCTTCGCGGGGGCGGCGAGCCTCGCGCGCAAGCTCGGGATCGCGCGGGCCCTCGGACTCGCGGGGGTGAGCCTCTGGTACTGCGGAAGCGAGGACCCCGGGATCTGGACCCTCCTCCCGCCCCGGCGGTAGGCCGCCCCTAACCCTTGGCGGGCGCCTTCGGCACCGCCTCGAGCGAGATGACGATCGTCACCGTGTCCCCAAGGGCCTTGCCGCCGTTCGGAAGGGTCTGTTGCCAGCTCACCCCGAAGTCGCGCCGATCGATCGTGAACGGGTCGGCGAGGATCCCGCGCCGGACCGCGCCGAAGTTGTCCTTCACCGGACCCGTCATCCGGAACGGGATCGTCACGGGGCGCGTGATCCCGTGCATCGTGAGATTCCCGACCGCCGCGTAACCCCGCGCGCGGCGCTCGATCCGGGCGCTCTCGAACTTCAGCTCGGGGTACCGGGCGACGTCGAAAAAGTCCGGCGACTTCAGGTGCTCGTCGCGCGGGGGCACCATCGTGTCGATCGAGCTCACGTCCGCCGTGAAGCTCACCTTCGCGCGCGAGAGATCCTTGTCGTCGTCGGCGATCTCCCCCGAGAACTTGTCGAACCGCCCCCGGACCTTCGAGATCCCGACGTGCTCGATCTCGAAGCCGACGTTCGAGTGCATCGGGTCCACCGTCCACTCGCCCGTGCGCGAGAGGCCGGTCGAAGCCCCCTGCAGGGAACGGGGCTCGAAAGGCGCCGGGCCGCGAAGGGCGAGGCCGGCGCCGAGGGCGGCGACGGCGGCGAGGGCCGAGAGGGAAGCGCGTGAGGTCACCCCCTCGTTGTACCGGGTTCTCCCCTCCCGCTTCACCGTCCGGCCCGGTAGCGGAGGGAGTAGCCTCCGATGGCGACGGCGCTCAGGAGGCCGAGGATCGCGCCCCCGGCGGCACCGCCCGCGGCCCATTTGCGGCGGTCCTCCTCGTAGGCCTCGGCGACCGTCTCGCGCCCGACGAACGCGCCGAGGGCGCTCGCGGTCCAGCGGGTTGCGGGCGGGGGTCGCGTAGCCCGCGGCCCCGCCGAGACCGGCGCCGAGGAGGATCGCGAAGAGGACCAGGGTCGCGAAGGCGGCAGGCTTCATCCCTCTTGAGTACCGAGGGGGGAGGGCGGGGGGTTGCGGGCCTCCGAGGGAGGGTTTCGGAGCGATTCCTGGGAATCCTGGGAAAGCCGGGAACGCTTTCCGGCGTGCGCGCGCACGTCCCTAAGGTTTCTGCCCCTCGATCCCTGACCATGCTGACCACGCTGACCACGGTTTTCGCGTTTTTGTGCGAGGTCAGGGCGGGGGATCGGGGCGGGACGCCGGCGCCGCCGGGGGGTGGGTTTCTTCGGGCTCACACCCTATCGTCGTCGGGGCGGGGGTTCTGACGATGTGCCGGGGAGGTTTCCCGCGCCTTTTCCCCGCGCCTTTTCCTGGGGGCGTCCTCCCGTTCGGGCGACGGGTCGCCCGGCCCAGAGCGCGGACGGGTCCGCGCCCTCCATACGGCTCCCTCCCTTTGGGGGTTCGCCCCCCTTAAGGGCGGGGGGGCGGGGGGTTAGAGGCCCCATTCGGCGAGGGAGAGGGCGCCGTAGAGACCCGCGTCCGGACCGAACGGAGACCGCGCCGCGCCCTTGCCGAGATGGGGCCGAAGCCAGTCGGAAAGCCCCACCGCGCCGCCGACCATGAGAACGTCGGGGTACAGCGTCTCGCGCAGGACGGACGCGGCGAGGCGATACGCCGCGACCGCGCGGGCCTTCGCCGCCTCGTCCGGGTCGGCGGTGAGCGCGGCCCCGCCGAGCGCCTCCTCGACCGTCCCGCCCCCCGCGAGCGGAAGGTCGTTCAGGCGGGGGTACTCGCCGCGCCGACCCCGGACGAGCCCCCCGTCCGCGACGAAGCCCGCCCCCACCCCCGTCCCGAGCGCCAGGGTCGCGACGCGAAGCCCGGCGGACTCCGGAAGGCGCGCGTGGGCGAGCGCGGTCGCGAGACCGTCGTTGAGCGCCACCGTCGGCACCCCGAGCGTCGCCTCGGAAAAGACCGTGCCGAGATGCTCGGGGATCATCGGCTTCGCCTCCCAAACCCGCCCCGTCGCCGGGTCGATCGTCCCGCCGGAGCTCACGGCGGCGCGCGCCAGACCGTGGGCCGCGATCCGCGCCCGCATCCAGGCGAGGCGCGCCTCGCGCGTCGGAGGCGTCGGGACGCGCTCCGTGGCGAGCGACCCGCTCCCCTCGTACCGCCCGAAGCGGAGCCACGTGCCGCCGAGATCGAAGGCGGCGACGCTCGTCAGAGGGGCCCGCCGCGGCGTCAGCGCGCGCGTCCCCTTCACCGGATCGTTCAGCGCCCCGCCGACCACGACCCCGTCCGCCCCGGCCTGGAGCGCCGCCTCCACCTGCCACCGCTGCGTGTAGCGCCCCTCGCCGAGAAGGACCGCCGAGGCCGGGAGCTTCCCCCGCGCCGAGGCGACGAGGCGCAGGTCGGGGCCGTCGCCCGAACCCCCCGACGCGGGCGTGTACCCCGAGAGCGTCGTCCCCACGACGTCGGCCCCCGCCGCGCGGGCGAGGAGGACGGCGCTGAGCCCGTCGCCGTCCGCCATCGCGAGCGCCCCCCCCGCCTGGATCCGCCCGACGAGAGCGGCGAACGCCGCCCCGCCGGGACGGGGGCGGTCCGTCGCGTCGAGCGCGACGATCTCGCACCCGAGCGCCAGAAGCGCGTCCACCTCGGCCTCGGTGGGCGTGATGTACACCTCGCTCCCGGGGTACGCGCGCTTGATGAGGCCGATCGTCGGAACCCCGGGAAGGGCGGCCCGCACCGCGCGGACGTTCGCCTCGCCCTGAAGCCGCAGAAGCCGCACCCCGTTCTCGACCGAGGCCCGCGCGAGGCGGACGAGGGTCGCGGGGTCGTCCAGAGGAGAGCCCTCCCCCGCCTGGACCGAGGCGACGAGAGGGGCCTGCGCGAGAAGGGCGCGAAGGGCGGCGGGGGTCACGGGCGGGATTGTGGCGCAAATCCCGCCCGTGAGGACCGACCGAGCGGACGCGGCCCTACGAGATCCCGACGGCCTCGCCCGCCATCGCGCCCGAGGCGCCCGCGTCGTCGCTCGAACCGCCGCCGGAGACCGGCGTGGGGTTCTGGGCGTCGAGGTCGGGGTTCTCCCCCCGCTCGGTGAGCTCCACGCCGTTGAAGCGGGCCGCGACCCGCGCGATCCGCCCCCCGAAGTGCTCCGCCGTGTTCAGATCCCCGATCGGGATCCCCTCCGCCCCCTGGTCGTTCGGGCTCTGCGTCATAAGCCCCGAGAACGAGCCGACCCGGTTGAGCGAGCCCTTCTCGGGGTGCTCCAGCGGCATGAGGTCGTTCCCCACCCACAGCATCGCGTGCTGCGCCGCAAGGACGCGGAGCGTCTCCAGCGTCGTGCTCTTGTCCCCCGAGAGCGAGCCCGAGTGCGAGAACCCCGCCGCGATCTTGTCCTTCCAGGCGAGCGAGAACCAGGGCTTGCTCGTCTTGTCCACGAACGCCTTGAACTCGGCGGCGACGTTCCCCATGTACGTGGGCGAGCCGAAGACGATGGCGTGCGCGCCCGAGAACTCCTCGCCCGTCGGATCGGCCTCCGTCGCCTTCACGACGGTGACCTCGGCCCCCGCGTCGCGGGCGCCCTTGGCGACGTGCTCGGCGACCTTGGCCGTGTGGCCGTAGCCCGAGTGGAAGACGATGGTGACCTTGACGGTGCCGTTGCTCATGCGTCCTCCTGCTTACGCGCCCCGCCGCCGATTCGTGGCGGCGGGGCGCGCGGCGAAACGCCCTCTTAACCTCGCGCGCCCTCACCCCCGGGAAGGGGGGGTGAGGACGGGCTGCCGCCCCGAGGTCGAGAGGTACCGGTACGCCTCCTCCCCGTCGGGGACGAGGCGGCCTTCGAGGTTCGTGCGGTCGAGCGTCGCCGCCTTCGCGAGCTCGCCCCGCGACTCGCCCGCAAGCTGGGACTCCCCGCTCCGCGCCGCGTCGCGCACCGCCGCGTCCGGACTCGTCAGCCGCGCGAGGTACTCCTTGCGCTTCGCCGAGAGCGCCCCCGAGAGCACGAAGTGCGCGACCGCGACGTTCGGACCCGCGGCGACCGCGGAGCGCGCGTTCGTCACCGCCTCGTCCGTCTTCTTCTCCAGAAGGCTCACGATCGAGAGGCCCGCGAGCGCGTAGGCCGAGCTCGGCCGGGCGCGCAGGGCGAGGTCGAACATCGTGCGCGCCGACTGCAGGTTGTACGCCTTCTCCTTCGCTTCGAGCCGGGGGTTCGTCGCGAGCCCGAGCGCCTGGCTTCCCTGCTCCAGATACATGTCGTGGCTCGCGGGGTCCACGCGCACCGCCGCCTCGAAGTTCCGGCGGCTCACGTCGTAGCGCTGAAGCCGGTTGGAGACCGCGGCGAGGTAGTAGTTGATCTCGGGGCGCGAGCTCACGTCCTTCGCGAGGCCGTTGGCGATCCCCTGGAGCGCCGCGGTCCGGTTCTTCTTCAGGGCGACGGAGGCTTGGGCGGTGCGCAGGCCGAGCGAGTCGGCGCTCTCCAGCGCGCCGTTCTTGAACGACTCGTCCGCCCCCTTGTCGTCCCCGCCCTCCGCCCGGAGAAGCCCCTGGAGCGCGTACGTGTACGCGTCCGGCTTCCCGAAGCGCACGAGCGCGTTGAGCGCCTGGAGCGCGCTCGCCGGGTTGCCGTCCATAAGGTACGCGTACACGAGCCGGTTGCCGAGCGCCGTCTTCGTCGTGTCCGCGCGAAAGGCGGGGTCCAGCGCGGCGATCGCCGAGGAGTACCGGCGCGCCCCGAACGCCGCGTCGGCGTACCCCGCGAGATCCTTCGTCGCGGCGTCGGCGGCGAGACCCTCGAAGCGCGCGTCGTTCACCTTCGTGCGCGCGTCGATCGCCCCGCCGAGCGCGTCCTTGATCGTGCGGAGCGACTCGTCGCGCGCCGTCGTCCCCGAGTTCGTCACCCGGAACGCGCGCTGGACCCCGATCGCCGCCGAGACCTCCAGCGCGTCCGTGCTCTTCGGATCGGCGGCGAGCGCGTCGTCGGCCGACTTCTGGGCGCGGTCGAAAACCCCCTTGGCGAGATAGGCGCGCGCGACGAGAACCCTCGCGGGAACCGAGGTCGGCGCGATCTTCAGCGCGATCCGCCCCTCGGTGAGCGCCTCGTCGTTCCGGGCGTTCGAGAGCGCGTCCGCGCCGCGCCTCAGGTGCTCGTCGAGCCCGAGACCGAGCCCGTTGTCCACCTTCACCGTGAGAACCCTCGTCGCCGAGGTGCCTGCGGAGGTGTACCCCTTGAACGTGAGCCTTACGCTCCCGTCCCCCTCGGCGAGGGCGTCGAACTTGAACTCGTAAGGGGTGCTCCCGTCCGTGTCGCGCAGGTCGTCGCCCACGTAGAACTCGACCGAGGTCACCGGCTCCGTCGCCCCCACCTTCGCGCGGAAGACGAGGTCGCCGGAGATCGTCTGCCCGTCCTTCAACGGGGTGAGCTTGTCCCCGTCGGCGAGCGAGACCTCGATCGTGACGGGGGCGGCGGGCTTCGTCGCGCCGGGCTTGCTCGCGCCGGGCTTCTGGCGGGGCTTGGGGGCCGGCTTCCCCTTCTGGGCCGGGGCGAGGGCGGCGCCGAAGCCTCCGAAGACGAGGGCGAGAGCGAGGGCGAAGGGCGTGGTTTTCATCGCGCGGGGCTTTCCGGGGGCGTCCGGAAAGGACGCCCGGGCTAGGTCCGTGAGTATGACGTATGAACCTGCGGACCGGGTTCTGCTCGACGGCGCCCCCCCGGACGGCGCCCCCCCGGACGGCGCCCCCCCGGACGGCGCCCCCCCGGACGGCGGGGCCTCAAGCGGCGGGGTCGCCGCGCTCGCCCGTCCGGACCCGCACCGCGTCGCTCAGACGCTCGAGAAAGATCTTGCCGTCGTCGGAGAGCCCCTCGCCCCCGGGACCCGAACGGGCGTTCGCCACGATCGCCGCGACCACGGGCTCGGCGAGATCGTCGGGGCAGACGACCGTGAGCCGCGAGCGCACCGGCATCCCCCCGCCCGAGCTTCCCCCGAAGAGGCGCGCCGACTCGGGCGAGACCCCCGCCCCGCGCACGTCGGCGACCGAGAGCCCGGTGACCCCCGTCGCGGCGACGGCGGTCTTCACCATCTCGAGGCGGTGCGGGCGCAGATAGGCGGTGACGCGGATCATCGGGATCGGATCATGGCGTGGTCGTGGCGATCGCCTAGGGGCGGCTCGGCCGCTCGGGCAGGGGCAGGTCGGCCCAGATCCGGTGCGCGCGCCAGTGCCGGGCGACCCGCAAGATCCAGCCGAAAACGTTGAAGACGTCGCGGAAAAGGTCGAGCGCCGCCGCCCACTCCTCCCCCGTCCGCCGCCGCGAGAGAAGCGAGGCGAGGTCGTAGACGTGGTAGACGAGGACCGCGGCGTTCACGAGAAGGGCGAGCGGAACCCCTTCCGCAAACCAGATCGCGACCGCGACCGACGAGGCGAGAAGCGAGATCGCGCCGTTCCCCACGAACGAGTAGTCCCGCCCGCACGCGAACGTGTAGAGCCCCGCGCACGCGTACCCGAACGCCGCCGCCGACACCGGGACCCCGAGATCGTGGAGCGTGCGGAGCGCGACCGCCGCGAAGGGAAGAAGGACCGGGATCGCCGCCGCGCTCGCCCGCGCCTCCATCGCCGTCCCCCGCCGCGCGATCCGAACGAGATCGAGCGCGACGAGAAGCGCGAGAAGAAGCCCGACCGAGAGCCACGGCCCGAAGAACGCCTCGATCTCGCCCGCCGCGTCCGTCGCCGCGAGCGCCGCGACGAGCGCCACGACGAGCGCGTGCCGCAACGTCACGCGCCGAATAAAGCGCAGACGCCGCGCGTACGGCTCCAGCGTGACGTTCGCCGGGACCTCCAAAGGCTCGGGGACGTAGTTCGGAACGATCACCCCGCGCCCCTCACCTCTCCACGAGCGTCGTCAGGCGCAGGTCGTCGAGCGAGACCGACCCCACCCCCGCGAACGTCACGACGAGCTCGATCCCGGTCGTTCCGTCGGGCATCTCGACCTCCGCGACGAACGGGGTCCACGCCGCGCTCCCCCGCGCGTCGGCGACGGGGACGAGCCGGGTCTGCCCCCGCGGATCGAAGCCCCGCACGAGAAGCGAGGCGCTTCGCAACGCCCCCTCGCTCCGAACGTACCCCTCGATCCGAAGCCGACGGACGACCCGCTTGAGCCGCGCCGTCACTGCCCCGTCCGCGTCGTCGCTCGCCCCGCTCCCCGCAAGGCCCGGGACGTTGCGGACGACGAGCGCGCGCGTCCCCGAATGCGGCGCGTCCGAGGCGACCCCCACGCTGAGCCCCCCGACCCGTTGCAGGACCGGCCGCCAGTCGAGGAGCGCGCGCGCGGGGTCCTCGAAGCCGCCGTTCTCCAGAAGGTCCGTGGAGAGCGGAACGGCGTCGGGGGTGAGCCCGTCCCCCGGCGTCTCGAACCGCACGTCGTCGAGAAGGACCGCCCCGGACCCCTCGTACGTCACGACGAGGTTCGCCGTCGCCGTCCCCGCCGGAAGCTCCACGTCCCCCGCGAACCGGGTGGGCCGCGCGGCGTTGCGCGCGTCGAAGAGCGTGACGAAGGCCGTCTGGCGCCCCGCCCGGTCGAAGCCCTGCACCGCGACGAGCGCCTCGTCGGCGCGCCCGTCGGCGCGGGCCGCGCCCGTCACCCGAAAGCGCGCGGGCGGGGCGTTCAGCCGCGCGGAGGCCGCCCCCTTCGCCCCCTCGGTGAGCGCGCGAAGCCGCAGGGCCCGCCCGCCGCCGAGCGGGGCGAGAGGCGCGGCGGGTGGGGCCCCGAACGTCGCGGGCGCCTCCTCGGCGGGACGGACCGGGTCCACGACCGAATCCACCGCGAGACGACCCCGCGCGACGAAGCCCACGCTCCAGAGCGAGCCGAACCGGGCCGCGTCCCCGAACCCGCCCCCCCCGTCCGCCGCGAGAAGGGCGACCGGGCGACCCCGCCCCGGCGTCGGCGGCGGAAGCACGGGCCTCCGCTCGGGCAGAGGACGCGCCTCCTCCACCCGGTACGCGGTCGAATCGAGCGGAAGCCAGAACGCCCCCGACCCCGCCGTCCCCGCGAGCACCCGCCCCGCCGCGAAGCCGACGACCGGACCGTTCCGATCCGGAAGACCCCGGCCCGCCTCGCGCCACGTGAGCCCCCCGTCCGAGGAGAGCATCACCCCGCCGAGAACCCCCGCCGCGCAACGGCGCGGGTTCGTCTTGTCGATCGCGACGTGCCGCGCGGAACGCCCGAGCGTCCGCGCGAACGTCCGCCCCCCGTCCTCGCTCCGGTACACCCCCCGGTCGGTCGCGACGAGAAAGACCCCCCGCCGGTTCGGGGCGGCGGCGACCTCGTTCGGCTGGCCCTCGATCCCTTTGAGCCGGACGTACCCGGCGGTCTCCCTCCGGTAGACCTCGCCCCGGGGCTTGCTCGCCACCACCACCTCGCCGTCCCCGTTCGCCGCGAACTCGCGCCCGACGACCCAGATGTCGCTCTGAAAGAGCGACGCCCCCTCGTGCCGGGGCTCGTCGTCCGTCGGCAGTCCGTCGCTCTCCCGGGTCCAGGTGAGCCCCTCGTCCACCGAGACGTACATCCCCCCGCGCGGCCCCGAGACCGCCGCGTACACCCGCCGGTCGTCCCGAGGATCGAACGCCACCGTGTTCACGTGGTGCGCCCCGCGCGGCGGAAGCCCCGTCATCGGAAGCCGCACCCAGCTCCCCCCCCGGTCCACCGAGGCCCAGAGCGTGTCCGACACCCACTCCCCGTTCCCCGCGTCCCCCGCCATCACCAGGCGCTCGGGGCGCTGGTACGAGACCGTGAGGCACTTCGCGTTGCTCACGACGAGCGGGGTCTCGAACCGCGCCCCGCCGTCGCGCGAGCCGAAGTACCCGTTGTCGGCCATCCCCAGATGGACGATCGCGGGGGTTTTCGGGTCCCCCTCGAAGGTGTGGATCACCGTCGTCTCCACCCCGTCCATCGAAAGGCGCCAGTTCACCCCCGCGTCGCGGCTCTCGTAGACGGCGTACCAGTCGGTAAGCCACCAGTGGCGCGCGTCGCGCGGGTCGATCGTCACGCTCCCCATCGCCGCGCCGAAGCGCGGAGGACCCCCCGGCCTCGCCCCCCCGAACCAAGCCCTCCCCTCGTACTGCATCGCCGCCGTCCTCGGCTCGATCCGCTCCCAGGCCGCCGCGTTCGCGTTGCGACGGTAGAACCCCCCCCGGTTCGTGCCGAGGACGACGAACCCCGGCCCCACCGCGAGCGCGCTGAAGCGCGCGTCCGAGGTGTACCCCTCGCGCGACGCGTCCTTCGTCAGGGTCACGCCCTCCGTATACGGCCGCCACGTCCGCCCCCCGTCCGCCGAGGCGCGCACGTCCGTCTCGTCGAAGATCCCCACGAGACGCTCGCGACGACCCCTCCCGTCGCCCCTCCCGTTGCCCGTCCCGTCCTGGACCATCTCGCTCGGGGCCTTCGCGGCGATCCTCGCCCACGTCCGCCCCCGGTCGTCCGAGCGGAAGAGCCCCCCCCCGAACGCCCGGCGCCCCGCGTAGGTCTCGACCTCCTGGGCGCGGGCAAGAAGCCACACCGTCCGCGGGTCGCTCGCGTCCACGACGAGGTCCGTCGCGTAGAGACCGCCCAGCGCCTCCCCCCCGACCCGCCGCCACGTCCCCCCGTCGTCCTCCGAGACGAGGACCCCCTCCCCCGCCGACCCCGCGTAGATCCGGCGCGGGTCCCCCGGGTCGCGGCGCAGAAGCACCCCGGTCCACCGGTCCGGCCCGTTCCCGTAGGCGGAGAGCGCCTGGAGCTTGCGGAAGCTCCTCCCCCCGTCGCGCGTCTCGTAGATCCCGGCGCCCCCTTTCCCCGCGTCGGGCCCGGGACCCGGGTCGCGCGCCTCGGGCGGGGTCCACTGATCCCCCCGCAGGACGAGAAGCCGGTTCGGATCGCGCGGATCGGCGAGGATCGAGCGCACCGACTGGAACCCGTCCGCCGGAAACGCCCCGTGGAGCATCCGCCACCGCCGCCCCCCGTCGTCGCTCCGGTAGACGCCCCCGACGTCCACGTACAGGTAGAGGACGTTCGAGTCCCCCGTCGTCACGACCCCCTGCGCGAACCCGCCCCCCCCGATGAGGCACGAGCGCCACCCCCCGTAGAGCGCCGGAGGGGAGGGCCGCGCCTCGCGCCGGAAGCCGAAGGGGTCCGACGCCTTCGGCGCGGAGGACGAGAGGGGGGCGGAGGAGGGAGTCTGGAGCGCAGGCCACAGCGCCATCGCCGCGAGGGGGAGCACGCCCCTAGTCTATCGCGGCTCTGCGGCTCGGCGCGTCACTCCGGGGCGGGTCCATCGGTCGCCACCCAAAGCGCCCACCCCGTACACTGGAGCCCCGATGGTCCGGCTCGTCCTCCCCGCCGCGACCGTCGCGCTCCTGCTCCTCGCCGCCGTCCTCCTCGTCCCCGCCCCGATCGTCCGCGGCGCCCTCTGGACTCTCTACGGACTCGCCGCCTTCGTCTCGCTCGGCAACCTCCTCCTCATGGTCCGCCCGAGACCCGCCGAGGCCGGCCCCGAGATCGCCTTTCTCATCCCCGCGCGCGACGAGGCCGCGAACCTCGCCGAGCTTCTTCCGCAGCTCACCCCTCAAGGAAGCGTCACCGTCTTCGACGACGAGTCCGCCGACGGCACCGGCGAGGTCGCCGCGCGCCTCGGCGCCCGCGTCCTGCGCCCGAGCGCCCCCCTCCCCCCCGGATGGACCGGCAAGAACCGCGCCTGCCACGAGCTCGGCCTGGGCTTCGAGGGCGACGGCTACTTCGTCTTCCTCGACGCCGACGTGCGCGTCGCCCCCGACTTCGCCGCCGGGCTGAGAACCCTCGCCGCCCCGGACCGCGTCGTCACCGGCTTCCCCACCATCGTCCACGGACGCTTCCCCGAACCCGTCTTCCTCGGCTGGGTCGGATGGTCCCTCCTCGCCTTCAACCCCTTCTTCCTCGTCGGGCTGAGCGGGCGCGGCCACAACCGCTTCACGAACGGCCAGATCGCCCTCTGGCCCGCCCCCCTCTACCGCCGCCTCCGCCCGAACGAGCGCGTCCGGGACCGCATCCTCGAGGACGTCCTCATCGGACGCCTCCTCGCCGCCGAGGGCGTCCCCGTCGTCGCCGCGAACCTCGCTCGCTCCATGCGGGTCGCCATGTACCGGACCTGGCGAGAGGCGTTCGACGGCATGAGCAAGAACTCGTACGAGATCACGGGGAACCCCTGGGGGAACGCGGCGCTCGCCGGACTCCTCGCCGCCCTCGCCTGGGGCTGGCTCCTGCTCGGCTGGCCCGGCTACGCCCTCCTCACCCTCTCCGCCCTCGCGACCGCGGTCCTGTGCCGCGGGAACCCCGTCTACGCCCTCCTCTTCCCCGCCTCCCTCACCGTCGGCGCGGTCGTCCTCCTCCGCTCCCACCTCTGGCGCCTCACGGGCCGGACGCGTTGGAAGGGGCGAGTTTACGATTCGGTTAACGGTTCGTGAACGGGGGGCTCTCGGCCCAAACGGGCTGGTAAAACTGCGGGGGATGGCCCCGCGCTCCCGCCCCCGACCGTTCCCGCCGCGCGTCGCGGCCCTCGCCATCCCGACCCTCGCCGTCCCGACCCTCGCCGTCCCGATCTTCGCCGCGCTCGGGCTCGCGGGTCTCGCCGGGGCCCAGACCGCCCCCCCCGTCCTCATCGCCCGCGACAACAACGCCGGACCGGCCTACAACCTGCCGAACGGGGCGAGCGTCTCCTCCTCCTCCGTCGCCATCAACGCGAGCGGGGCCTGGGCCGTAAAGTACATCTCCGCCGCCGAGGGCGCGGCGATCGCCGTGAACGGGGCCTCGGTCTACTCGAGCCCGACGAACTACCCGAGCGACGCGCAGATCGGCGACAACGGCCTCTCGGCGTTCTCGAACGGCATCGCGGTCTGGGGAAGCCGCAACGGCGGCCCCGCCGAGGTCCTCACCTTCGGCCCGGCGGGCACCTCGGACTACGGCGCCGTCCGGCTCGCCTCCTCGGGCGGCTACGTGGGCTACCTCGCCACCGTCGGCGGCAACCGCACGATCCTCGGCTACGACCCGGCGACCGCCACCGACGCCGTCCTCGCGGGCCAGGGAGCGGGGCAGTTCCTCTACTCGGGGTTCGGGATCAACCGCGCCCGCTCCGTCGCCTACAAGCTGCAGACCGACTCGGCGGCGAACGCGAACGAGCTCCGGCTCCTCTCCGGGGGCACCGTGCGGACGATCCTGCGCGACCGCGCCTCCCTCCCCGCGTCCCCCTACGCGAGCTTCGGCAACTCGTTCGCCCTCGGCGAGGACGGGCGCGTCGCCGTCGTGGCGAACCTCGTGGGCGGCGGGAGCGCCCTCGTGCTCACCGACGGCGCGACCACCACCACCCTCGCCACCACCGCGACCGACGTGGGCGCCTTCGAGTCGTTCGAGCCGAAGATCGGGCGCGACGGGGGCGTCTACTTCCGCGCGCGCGGCAAGGACGGCCTCTTCGGGATCTACGCGGCGGGTCCGAACGTCCCGGGCGGCGTGCGCCGGATCGTCGCCCAGAACGACGTGCTCGCGACCCCCCTGGGCGATCTCACCCTCCGGCTGAGCTCGGCGACGTCCTCCCCGTTCTCCGGAAACCTCGCGCTCGCCTCCGACGGGACGCTCGCGTTCTCGGCGGCGACGTACGCCGGGGCGACGTACACCGGCTTCGGGGTCTTCGCCGTCCGCGCGACCCCGGTCCCCGAGCCCGCGACGCTCGCGGTCCTTGGGCTCGGGGCGCTCGCCCTCCTGCGCCGCCGCCGGGCGTAGCGGCTCAGGCCGCGACCGGCGCCGCGACCGGGACGACGGGCGAAGCCTGGGGCCGCACCTCGAGCCGGAGGGCCGGATGCCGGTCGCGCTCGGCCCTCGCGACCGTGGCGAGCGCGCGGCGCAGGTGCTTGCACACCCCCGTCCCCTCGGCCCGCCGGTACCGGTAGTCGGGGCACGAGCACGTCGCGTAGCCGACGCGCGGGTTGATCGTGATCCGGTAGAGCGGCCCCCGCCGCGAGGTGAACGAGTGCGAGCGGAAGTAGTACGTCCCGTCCGGCGTCGGGGCGAGCCGCACCCGGTACACGCGCCGCCGGATCTCCGTCGGAAGGGGGTGCGTCCCAAGGTTCGGGAGCGCGAGCTGAAGGGTGTGGGCCACGTCCTATTCTACGTGTTCTCAGACTCGAACGTGCCCGTTTTGTCTACTAGATCCCGACGGGTCCTCCGCGACCGGGGATCAGGGGGGAGGGGGCCGCCTCCCCCCGGGCTCGCGCCACCGGTTCGCCGCCACGACGACGGCGAGAAGCGCCCGCCGCGCCTCGGGCGGGGCGTCTTGGAACCGCGTCGGCGGCCCCGAGGAGACGACCTCGACCCCCGGAAACGTCTCCGCCCGTTGCAAGCCCGGCCCCGGACGGAAGAGAAGCGTGAGCCGCGCCCGTCGTCCGAACTCCACCTTCCCCTCGCCGATCCCCGCCGCCGAGTACCGCGCGTACTCGTAGCCCGCGATGGTCCGCGCAAGCCCCGCCTCGCCTTGCGCGTCCACGAGCGGAGGATAGCTCGCCTCGGTCTCCAGATCGCGCCAGTGACTGTCCATCGGCCACTTGAGCATCCACTCCGGCCCGGATCCGAGCGAGATCGTCGCGTCCACCGGGATCCCGTTCGGGAACGACCAGGAGCCGAGGAGCGCGACGTCGGGACGGGCGCTCCCAGGGGCCTTCCCGAGATCCGCCCCGAGCTCGTCCGCGAGGGCCCGCCGCGCCGGGTCGCCCCCGATCGCGATCGCGCGCCCCCCCCGGAGCGCCCCCCACTCGTCGTCCGAGAGCCTGCCGAGAAGGTCCCACGTCGTGTCGGAGACGTCGCCGAGATCGAAGCGGAGCGCGCGGCCGATCCTCTCCCCGAGCGGCGTCATCGCGGGCGACGCCGCCCGAAGCCGCGCCCATTCGCGCGGCGCGTCCGGCCTATCGCCTCTCCCCGTCGCGCCCGCCCTCGTGGCCCCCTCCCCCGTCGCGCCGTCCCCCGAGGCGCTCCCCATCGCCGCGAGGTAGCGCGCGAGCGCGGGACGCGAGAGGTTCCGCCGCTGGGCGCGCAGGGGATCGACCGGACGCCCGAGCACCGCGCCGTCCTCGACCGTGAACTCGATCCCCTGCCCCTCGAGAAGGCTCACCGCCGCCCCGAGCGTGGCCGGCCTCGCGTCCTCGAACGCCGTCGCCGCCTCGTCGGGAAGCGCGACGTAGACCGGAAGCCCGATCCGCTTGGCGAGCGCGTCGAGCGCGGGTCCCACCGCCGCGTCGAGCGGCTCGGGACGGAGTAGGCCGCCCTGACCGGGGAGAGGACGCGCGAGGGCGTCGCCCGCTCCATCGAACGTCCAGGGACGCCCCTTCGCCTGGATAAGGGGCAGACCCATCGCGCCCGACCCTCGGAAGGCTCCGTCCTCCCCAAAGAGGGAGAGGACGGCGAGGATGTCCGTCTCGTCGCTCCTGAAGAGGACCACCGTCCGCGCGATGCGGCCTCCGTCGCCCGTCGGGCGGAGCCGCTCGGCGTCGTACCGGCTCACGCGCCCCCCCGCCGCCGCGACCCGGTCCGCGAGCGCCCCCTCGACGGCGGGGTAAGCCCCCGCGAGCCCCGACGCCGACGCCGGCAACGGGCGCTCGCGCGGGGAGGTCGGAAGCGCGTAGACGTCGCTCCGGTGAAACCGGAGCTCCCCCGGGAGGCGCGGGGCGAGATCGGCCACGAGATGGGCGAGAAGCGCCTCGCCCGCCCCCCGGGAGTTGTAGTTGACGCTCCCCGCCTTCACCGGACGGCCGAGACCGCCCTCGAGCGTCGCCGCGAGCGACGCGTCGAACGGCGCGGCCCGGAGCGCCTCGGTCGGACGGAGCCCCTCGAGGATCGTCGTGCGCAGAACCGACGTCTCGATCCCCCGCACGTCCGCCGCCTCCTCCTTCGAGCGCTCGAGCCGGAACCTTCCCGCCGTGCCCGTCGGCTCCCAATGCGCGCGGAGAAGACGCGGCAGCTGGCGCGCGACGCCCTTCACCGATCCGTCCGACCGGTAGACGACGACGCTCGCAAGGCCCGGGAGGACGGTTCTTCCGGCGCCGCTCGGGAACAGACCCGCGAGCGGCACGATCCGCGTCGGAGCGGAGAGGGGGGAGAGGCCCAGGAGCGAGGCGACGAGCAACGGCGCGGTCACCGGGCGAGTTGAGCCCGTTCGCCGGGGGCGAGCGAGGTGGGCATGGCATTCGGAACGATCGAGAGGTCTCAAAAGCCCGACGCATTCTCCGACCCGAGGGTTGTCAAATCCCCCCGGGCCGCACGAAAGGGATGTGGCCCCCGAAAAACCCTCCCCTCGCCCCTCCCGCCCCCACGTGACGCTCGCGCCCCCGAACCGCGCGAGCGTCACGTTCCGAACGCCCGTTTCGCCCCCTTTTCGCCCCGAAGCGCCGCGATCCGAACCTGAGTCCCCCGCGCGAGCGTCACGCCGAGCGTCACGTTCCCCGAGGCGCGTGTGGATGATGATCCCCGGTGCGCCGGGGGACGCCCGACCGCCCCTCCGCGGCGTAGAACGGAGGCGATGCAGACGGGAGCGGGCGCGAGGAAGGTCGTGGTGGTGGGCGCGGGGTTCGGCGGGCTCCACGTCGTCCAGGGCCTCCGGCACGAGAGCGACCTGGAGATCACCCTCCTCTCGCGGACGAACCACACCCTCTTCCAGCCGCTCCTCTACCAGGTCGCCACCGGCTCGCTCGACGAGGACGAGGTCGCCACCCCCGTCCGGCGCGTGCTGAGAAAGCAGAGGAACGTCCGCTTCGTCATGGCGGAGGTCTCCCGCATCGACGTCCCGAACCGGTGCGTCTGCACCGTCACCGCCGGCGGCGAGCAGCGCTTCCCCTACGATGTCCTCGTGATCGCCGTGGGCGTGAAGTACAACTACTTCGGCAAGGAGGACTGGCGCGAGTTCGCCCCCTCGCTGAAGACGATCGCCGACGCCGAGGAGATCCGGCGCCGCGTCCTCCTCGCCTTCGAGAAGGCTGAGAACGAGCCCGATCCGGCGATGCGGAGCTCGCTCCTGAACTTCGTCCTCGTCGGCGGCGGCCCCACCGGGGTCGAGATGGCCGGCGCGCTCGCCGAGCTCCTGAAGGAATCCCTCTCGCGCGAGCTCACGATGGTCCGCCCCGAGGAGGTCTCGATCCTTCTCGTCGAGGCGAGCCCCGGCGTCCTCGCCCAGTTCCCCAAAGAGCTCGCCGAGGCCTCGGCGAAGCGGCTGGAGAGCCTCGGGGTCGAGATCCACGCGAACACGAAGGTCACCGAGATCGACGGCGACGGGGTCGAGCTCCAGGCGAAGCTTCCCGACGGGACTCTCGGCGAGAGGCGCCGAATCCCGACCGAGACCGTCATCTGGACGGCGGGGGTGCAGGGGGTCCTGGTCCTCGCGACTCTGGGCGTCCCGCTCGACAAGAGCGGGCGCGTCCCGGTCCGCCCCGACCTGCGCCCCGAGGGGCTCGACGACGTGTACGTCCTCGGCGACGCGGCGGCGATCGTCGGGGCCGACGGCAAGCCTCTCCCCGGCGTCGCCCAGGTCGCGATGCAGGGCGGCGACTACGTCGCCCGCCACATCCGGGGGAAGGGCGAGGGGAAGCCGTTCAAGTACTGGGACAAGGGGAACATGGCGGTGGTGGGGCGGGGCTTCGCGATCGCCGACCTCCACCGCTTCCGGCTGAAGGGCCTCGTCGCCTGGTTCGCGTGGCTCCTCATCCACATCCTGTACCTCACGAGCTTCCGCTCGCGCGTCTTCGTCCTTCAGCGGTGGGTCTCGGGATACCTCTTCGGCAACCGGAGCGCCGTCGTCTTCGACGCCCCGTCGCCGATGGCCCCCGTCACCGCCGCGAACGCCGACGCCGCCGCCCCCGGGCTCGGAAAGCCCTCCCCGAACGACGCGCCCGGAACGCAACCCTCGGCGACCGCCGCCTCCGGCGAGGTCCGTCCCCCCGCGACGGCGGCGACGGGCTAGGGGGTACACTCCCTCCGCGCCACGGGATGTAGCGCAGCTTGGTAGCGCGCCTCGTTCGGGACGAGGAGGCCGTGGGTTCGAATCCCGCCATCCCGACCAACCCCCCTTTGCGGAGCTCTCCCGGATGCCGCCGCGCGATCCTTGAACGTGCCCCCGGCGGAAGCGGGCGAGGCGAACCCCGCGTCCCGTCCGGCCCCTTCATGCGAGCTTCATCCCGTCGCGGCAGACTCCTTCGCACGCCCCCCGAGGCGCTCGCCCCGAGCACCCCGGTGGGACCGAAGGACAAACCGGCCGATGAAACGCCTTCCCGAAACCGCCGCGCTCGCCGCCGCCTCCGCCCTCGTCGTCGCCCCGTTGCTCGCCGCTCGGCAACGGAGCGCGCCGAAACCCTCGACGGACGCCGCGCGCGTCGTACGCGCCGCGAACGCGTTCCTCGCGACGCTGAGCCCCGAACAGCGCGGGCGGGCGCTCTTCGCGTTCGGCGACGAGCGGCAACGGGCGCGGTGGTCGAACTTCCCCACCGGCTTCGTCCCTCGGGGCGGCCTGAGCCTCGGTGAGCTCAGCGCGGCGCAAAAGTCGGCGGCGCTCGCGCTCGTCGCGTCCGCGCTCAGCCCGCGGGGCTACGCGAAGGTCCTCCAGATCATGGAGGCCGACGAGGTCTTGAAGGCGACGAGCGGCGCGCGCGACCGGGGAATGTTCGGAAAGGACCTGTACGACGTCTCCTTCCTCGGCACCCCCTCCGAGACGACCCCGTGGACCCTGCAGTACGGCGGGCACCATCTGGTGATCAACCTCACCGTCTCAGGAGATCGCGGGACGCTCGCGCCGACGCTCACCGGGGCCCAGCCCGCGGCGTACACCGCGAACGGAAGGACGGTCCGCCCCCTCGCCGAGGAGAGCGACCGGGGGGCCGCGCTCCTGGCCTCGCTCGATGCGGCCCAGCGGGGGCGGGCGGTCCTGAACTACCGGGTCTCCGACCTCGTGCTCGGCCCGGGGCGGGACGGTCGAACGATCGTGCCCGAGGGGCTGAAGGCCACGGAGATGAACGCGGGGCAGCGCGCGCTCCTGCTCGACGCGATCCGGGCGTGGGTCGGCATCGCCCCCGACGCGGCGGCGAGGGTTCGAATGAAGGAGATCGCGGCCGGGCTCGACGACACCTGGTTCGCGTGGAGCGGCCCGACCGCCCCGACCCCGGGGCGCAACGTCGCCGCCTACTACCGGATCCAAGGTCCGAGGCTCGTCATCGAGTACGCGCCGCAAAGGATGGGGGGCGATCCCACGATGCACGTCCACACGATCTACCGCGACCCGACGAACGACTACGGCCGAGCGTCCGAGGCGCCGCGGTGAGTGCGCGACGCGGGGCGGCCAGCCTCCTCCTGCTGCTCTCCCTCCCCCTCTGCCGCGCCCACCAGCTCGACGGCTATCTCCAGGCCGCGACGATCTCGGTGGGGGGGACGCGCGTTTGGGCGTACCTGCGCCTGACTCCGGGCGTGAGGACGTCCCGGCCCATCGCCGCGAGCATCGACCTCGACGGGGACGGAGCCGTCTCGGCGTCCGAGGAGGGGACGTACGCGGCGCGGGTCCTCCGGGACGTCTCGATCTCGATCGACGGCAAGCGCCTGAAACCCCGCCTCCTCTCGCGGCGCTTCCCGGCGCTCGGCGCGATGGCAGGGGGCGTCGGAACGATCGAGCTCGCCCTCGACGCGGCCCTCCCGCCCGGAGTGGTCCGCCGGCGGCTCGTCTTCGAGAACCGCCACTAACGCCGGATGGGCGTCTACCTCGTGAACCTCCTCGTCCCCGAGAGCGCCGGGATCCGGATCCTCGGCCAGAGCCGGAGCCCGGACCAATCCCGGTACGCGCTCGAGTTCGCGCGGGAGCGGCCCGCGCGGCGCGAAGGGACCGTCAGCGCAGTCGCCGGAACACGCGGGCGCTGATCTCCGCGTTCTCGGCGACGGGGAGCGCCGCGCGGTCGCTTCCGAAGACGAACGACCACGTCTCGTCGGGCGCCGACTCGTTCGCGCCGAGAAGGTGTCCCCGTTAGCCCGGAAGCTGGGCGAACGTCGCGAGCATCTCCCCCAGGCTCTCGCGAAGCTCGTCGCAGTAGCCGGGGTTTGCAAGCGACCGGGTGACGACGACGAAGCCCCCGGTCGGGGGCTCGTCGAGCACCTCGCCCCGCTTGCGGGAGATCGCGACGTGGTGAACCTCGGTCGGCGGGTTCGGGTCGGGAGCGGAGGGATCCGCCCCTTCGACGAGCCGGCGCAGATCGTCGCCCGCGGCGGCGGCGTCCGGGAAGCCCAGAAGCACGAGGGACTCCGACGCCCTTCCTTCCTCCTTCCACACCGACTCGCGCGGCGCGCTCCGGGACTCGCCGCCCCGCTCGGGGGTTGGGGGCGGAGCTCCGAGGAAGGAGATCGCCACGACGGTCCCGATGCGAGAGGCGGACATGGGGATTCAGACGTCGCGAGCGGCGGAAAGATCGCCGGGACGGCTACCAGGTCGGTGGGCGGCGGTATTCCGTACCGTCGGGGGCGACGACGGGATCGGGCAGAACGCACGCCGCGAGGTTGTGACGAGGAATCATCGCGATCTTCTTCGCTGCCTTCTTCAGATCCACCGACCTGTGCGCGACACGATCGGCTGGACTCGCCACCACCACGTTGAGGTCGAGGTCGTTCTTCACCATACGGATCGGCATGGCGTAGTCGGAATCGTTCGACATCACGATCGCTGCCTCGAACTTCCCCCGGAACGCGTCCAGTAGCATCCAGCTCGCCAGGTTCACGTCCGTGGCCTTCTCCTTCCTCACCGTACCGCTCACAAAGCTCCCATCCGGGAGCTCCACCATCCTCTTCTGCTTCTCGTACTTGCCGTAATGGATGATTACTCCGCGCGCTTCCAGCGCACGGATATAGGCTATCTGGCGTTCAACAACGTCGGGATCTCCTGGTGTGTTCTGAACCACGGCCGTGAAATAGCGGACGAGCACGATGTCGTTCATCGGGTAAGTCGCCCTGGCGAGAGCTTCCAGATTGAGCCATCTTTGCTTCGTGGGCTTAGCAAGCGAGTAGTAGAGGTTGAAGCCGTCGATGTAGACGATGGTCTTCATGCTTTTTGGACCCTCTAAAAGCGGCTGACCCCGCTCCCAAGGGGGCGAGGCCGCCATCCTCGCCTTAAACGAGGGGACATTATCAGGTGTATTGTACCACATCATCCCCCCGACTGCGTCAGCAGCTTCGCGACGAGTGCCGTCCAGCCCGTCTGGTGCGAGGCGCCGAGTCCGGCACCGGTGTCGCCGTGGAAGTACTCGTGGAAGGGGACCAGGTCGCGCCAGAGCGGGTCGCGCGCGACCGAAGGGGGCGCGGCGCCCCAGGCGGGGCGGGCGCCGTCCTCGCCCGCGAGGAAGAGCGACGCGAGGCGGCGCGAGAGCTCGGTCGCGACCTCGCTCAGGTTCAGGAAGACCCCCGAGCCCGTCGGGCACTCGACCCGGAAGCCGTCGCCGTAGAAATGGTGGTACTTCTGGAGCGCCTCGACGAGAAGGTAGTTCACCGGCATCCACACCGGGCCGCGCCAGTTCGAGTTCCCCCCGAAGAGCGTCGTCGTGCTCTCCCCCGGCTCGTACCCCACCGCGTGCTCCGTCCCGCCGAACTCCAGCCGGTACGGACGGTCCTTGTGGCGGCGAGAGAGCGAGCGGAGCCCGTAGGGCGAGAGGAACTCCTCCTCGTCCAGCATGATCCGGAGCACCCGGCGCAGGCGCTCCTCGCTCACGAGCGAGAGAAGCCGCCGCCCCGCCACCCCGGAGGCCCCCATCGAGGCGACGTTCCCGGCGAGATCCGGACGATGCCGGACGAACCACTCCATCCGGCGCGTGAATCCCGGCATCCGCGCGAGATCCTCGGGATCGAGCGTCTCGACCGCGAGAAGCGGGATGAGACCCACCATCGAGCGCACCTTCATCGGCACCCGCTCCCCGGTCGAGAGCTTCAGGACGTCGTAGAAGAAACCGTCCTCCTCGTCCCACAGCGCGTTCCCCGGCCCCGTCGCCGCCTGCGCGATGTAGAGGAAGTGCTCCCAGAACTTGCTCGCGGTGTCCTCGTAGGCGGGGTCGCCCCGCGCGAGCTCCACCGCGATGGCGAGCATCCCCAGCGAGTAGAACGCCATCCAGCTCGTCCCGTCCGACTGCTCGATGAACGCCCCGTTCGGCAACGGGGCGCTCCGGTCGAAAAGCCCGACGTTGTCCATCCCGAGGAACCCGCCCTCGAAGACGTTGTTCCCCTCGACGTCCTTGCGATTGACCCACCAGGTGAAGTTCAAGAGAAGCTTGTGGAACGCGCGCTCGAGGAAGACGGTGTCGGGCGCCCCCGCGCGCCTCCCCTCGATCCCGTACACCCGGCGCGCGGCCCAGGCATGGACCGGGGGGTTCGCGTCGCCGAAAGCCCACTCGTAGGCGGGGATCTGGCCGTTCGGATGCATGTACCACTCGCGCATGAGGAGCGTGATCTGCTCCTTGGCGAACTCCGCGTCCACGAGGGCGAGGGGGACGGTGTGGAAGGCGAGGTCCCACGCGGCGAACCAAGGGTACTCCCACCCGTCGGGCATCGAGATCACGTCCGCCGCGTACACGTTCGTCCACCCCCGGTTGCGCCCCGTCGTGTGAGCCGTCGGGGGCGGGGGCTGCCCGGGATCTCCCCGAAGCCACCGATCCACCGCGTAGTGGTAGTACTGCTTCGAGAGGAGAAGCCCCGCGAGCGCCTGGCGCGCGACGAGGCGCGCGTCGTCGGTCATCGTCGCCCCCGGCATCGTGGGGGCGAGGACGCCCGCGTAGAAGGCGTCGGCCTCGGCGACGCGCGCATCGAACGCGGCGTCGAACGCGCCCCCCAGCTCGCCCGCCGCCGGGTTCTCGGGCGGTCCCATCCGCAACCGGATCGTCCACGACTCGCCGGGGGCGAGGGTGCGCCGGTACCACGCCGCCGCCTTCGTCCCCTCGTCCGCCGGGTTTGTCGCCTCCTCGCGCCCGTGGACCACGCGCTCGTGGAAGGCGTCCTTCACGTAGGGCGAGGCGTTCGGGACCCCGAAGAGGCGCGCGTCGTTCGTGTCGTTCCCGGTGAAGAGGAGCGCGGGGTCGCCGTCGAAGACGATCCGGCGCTCGCCGTAATACGGCTCGCTCAGCGAGAGCCCGCGCGCGCCGTCCCGCCGCAGGACCGGAAGGGACCGCCGCACCTCGCCCCCCGGGTCGCTCGAGGTTTCGGACGGTCCCGGGTCCGCGTTCGGTCCCGGGTTCGGGGGCGGGCGCAGACCCTGCGGGCGCTCTCCCCACGACCAAGTGTTGCGGAACCAGACCTGCGGGAGGAGGTGGAGCTCGGCGGCCTCCGGCCCCCGGTTCGTCGCCGTCACGCGCAGAAGGAGATCCTCCGGGTCGTCCCCCTTCGCCCACTCGGCGACGACGTCCCAATACCGGTCCCCCTCGAAGACCCCGGTGTCGATAAGCTCGAACTCGGGCTCGTCTTTGCCGCGCCGCCGGTTCTCCTCGACGAGCCGCGCGTAGGGGAACTCGGCGTGGGGGTACTTGTACAGCGTCTTGGCGTAGGCGTGCGAGGGGAGCGCGTCGAGGTGGAACCAGTACTCCTTCGCGTCCTCGCCGTGGTTCCCCTCGGGGCCGGTGAGCCCGAAGAGGCGCTCCTTGAGGATCGGGTCCCTCCCGTTCCACAGCGCTAGCCCGAGGCACACGCGCCCGTGCCGGTCGCAAAAGCCCATAAGCCCGTCCTCGTTCCACCGGTACGCGCGCGAGCGGGCGTGGTCGTGGGGAAAGTAGCCCCAGGCGTCGCCGTCGGCGGAGTAGTCCTCGCGCACCGTCCCCCAAGCCCGCTCGGAGAGGTACGGCCCCCACCGCGCCCAGTGCCGCTCCCGCCGCCGCGACTCGTCGAGCCGCCGGTGCTCGGCCGCGGATCCGCCGGCCGGGCCGGGCGCTCCAGGGGCGGACGCCTCCTGATCCGGGATCTCGGGGTCCGGCAGGCCAGGGACCTGAATCCCTAGGTCTGGGATCCCGGGGGCTGGGATCCCGGGGGCTGGGCGGCCGGATCTGTCGGGCATGGGGAGATGATGCCCGAGCCGGATGGGGATCGCCCAAGGCCGCGCGGGGGCTCGGCCGATCGCGCGATGACGGTTTTTGTGCGGGAATACCACGAATCTCGCCTCCCCCGGAGGGTGCGCTCTTGAATCACGGGTGATTGTGTGTAGAATAGGACGGAATCATGGGTGATTCAGAGATGGTGGGAGTGCCCGCCCCGAAGGAGGGGCGCGCGACGCTCGACGACGTGGCGCGCGCCGCGGGCGTGAGCCGCTCGAGCGCGTCCGTCGTCCTCCACGCGACGAAGTCCGGCACCCGCGTCTCGGCGACGACCCGACAGAGCGTCCTCGACGCCGCCCGCACCCTCGATTACCGCCCCAACGCCCTCGCCCGCTCCCTCCGGTCCAGCCGCACCCGCACGATCGGGGCGTTCTACGGGTTCGACCCGATCCTCGCCAAGGGCCCCTTTCTCCTCGAGATCGTCTCGGGGCTCCAGATCGCGTGCTCCGAGCTCGGGCTCGATCTTCTTCTCCACACCGCCCCCCGCCCCGGAACCGAGGCTGACGCGGTGCGCGAGCTCTCCGACGGCCGCGCCGACGGGCTCGTCCTCGCCGCCTGGGGGGAGGACCTTCTCGCCGCGCGCGTGGTCGCCACGCGGATGCCTGCCGTCGCGCTCGTCGAGCCGATCCGGGGCATGCCGACGGTCACCGCCGATGGCGTCGGGGGGGCGAGGCTCCAGATCCGGCACCTCGCCGAACGGGGCCACCGGCGCGCGCTCGTCCTCCTCCCTTCGTCCAGCCCCGACTCCGTCGAGACGCGGCACGCCACCCTCGTCGAGGAGGCCCCCGCCCTCGGCGTCTGCCTCGACGTCCGGCGCACGCTTCCGAGCGATGTGACCGTCCTCCACCCCGTCCCGGACGAGGATCTCGCGCGCCTCGGCCGCGCGGGCGGCCCGACGGCCGTCGTCGCGTGGGAGGACGAGACCGCCCATCGCGCCTGCGCCCAGATCGTCGCGGCCGGTCTCCGCATCCCCGACGACGTCGCGGTCGTCGGCTTCAACGGGACGAAGATCTGGTATCCCACGCGTTTCGACCTCACCACCGTCGCCGCCGACTGGGCGGGGGTCGCGCGCGCCGCCGTCCACCGCCTCGCCCGCACGATCGCCGGCGACGCCGGGAACGCGACCGAGACCCAACCCGTCCGACTCCACGTCGGAAGCACGACTTGACCCCTCGCCCCCGCCGCCCCCTCGATGTCGGGAGGGCCCCGTCGAAGAAGACCACCCCATGAAATCCATCCAGAAGGGCTTTACGCTCATCGAACTCCTCGTCGTCATCGCCATCATCGCGATCCTCGCCGCCATCCTCTTCCCCGTCTTCGCCCAGGCGAAGGCCGCGGCGAAGAAGACCGCCGCGCTGAGCAACGCGAAGCAGCTGAACACCGGCCTGCTCATCTACTGCAACGACGCGGACGACGTCTACCCGACCTCGACCTTCTACGACGCGGGCAACACCTGGATCCAGTCGGGCGCGCCGTATACGAAGAACACCCAGATCTTCCAGAGCACGGTGGACTCCTCGTTCCGGTGCGGCTACGCCTTCGGCTCTCCGGCGACCTGGTGCGTGGACTACTTCGGGCCGGGCGTGTCCTTCGGCGCGAACGCCTACCGCTACAACGCCCTCAACGGCACCGACGACTACACGATGCGCGGCATCATCGGGCAGTACAACCCCGGCTTCTCGGTCCAGCCGAGCGTGAGCCAGACTCAGGTGAGCCAGCCTGCCAACACCATCGCGCTCGCGGAGAAGTACGGCAGCGACATGAAGGAGGCCGCCGGCCGCAACGCCGGCGTCGATGCCGACATCGTCCCCTCGAAGATCATGCCGATCGCCCTCTTCCAGTGCGACTCGATCACCGCCCAGTGCGGCGGACAGACGTGGGGCACCCAGAACGCGGGGCTCGTCCCCGACGGCGCGCGCCCCGAGGCGAAGTTCCCCGTCGGCAAGCGCGGCGGCGCGGCGAACGCCCACCCCGGCGGGCAGAACTGCGTCGCGTTCGTGGACGGCCACGCCAAGGCGATGAAGCCCGAGGCGACGAACCCCGACGGCAAGAACCGCCCGCAGGACAACATGTGGGACGCCACCCGTTGAAGATCCTCCTCTTCCCCGCGCTCCTCGCCCTCGCCGCCCTCCCCCTTCTCGGGGGGTGCGGCGCCAAAGAGGAAGGGGACGCGAAGAGCGAGGCGCAACTCCGCAAGGACCTCACCTCCCCCCCCGACGCGAGCAAGCTTCCCCCGGACGTCCAGGAGAAGATGAAGGCGTTGCGGCAGGGCGGCAAAAAGTAGCCGGACGGTCAAAACGCGGGGGCGGGCGCGAAGGCGTCCGCCCCCGCCTCTGCGTCCGGAGGGCGGAAGACAAGGGGCGGATCTACCGCCCGCGCGGCGGGGCGGCGAGTTCGCCGATCCCCACGTCGATGGACTGACCCCCCACCGTCTGATGGCAGTGGACCGCGACGAGGTGGCGCCCCGGCGTCAACAGCCGCCCCCGGCCCGGGAGCGGCTCCAACACCTCGTACTCCGACGTGAACCCGCCGTTGCGCGCCGCGAGCGTGCCGTCCACGTAGATCTCCACGTCCTCGTCGTGAAGAACGTAGAACTTCGGGGCCGCAAGCCCCGCCGGGATCTCGATCTCGCGCCGAAGCCAGATGTCGGAGGTGTCCCAGAGCGTCCGCACCTCGGCCCCCGGCGTTCCCGGCGTCCCGAAGACCGAAGGCCCTCTCTTCCAGCCCGAGGCGTCGTACGCCCTCGACGTCCAATCCGCCGCGGGGGCGGTCGTCGTGTAGCTCCAGATCGCGGGGGTCGCTCTTCCCGTCGGGACGACCTCGCGCAGGACGGGCCGCTCGGGAAGCGGGGCCCAGCCCCGCGCGAGGTTCGCGTCGCGCCGGACCCACTTGCCCCACACCGCCGGGTCGGCGAGAAGCTTCATGAACACGCCCCCGACGACCGAGCGTGCCTTAAACCCCGACCTCCGGACCGACTCGGTCTCGTGCCAGTCGCTCATCGGCACCCGGTCCGAGGTCGCCGAGAGAAAGTCGCACTCCCGCCGGACGATCTCGTCAAAGTCCTCGGGCGAACCCATCGTCGCGCTCCAGACGCTCCAATCGAGCTTCGTGTACCCGCGCCGCGAGTCGAGCGGGACGCCGTACCGGTTCGTCTTCGCCCGGTACAGCGCGAGCTCGCGCCGCGCGACCTCGGGCGAGAAGAGGTCGAGCCCCAGCACCCGGTCCCACACGAGGTTGTACTTCTGGCTCCACGTCCCCGGCTTGTCGAACGCGAGGCGCGTCGCCTCCGCCTCCTTCGCCTCGGCGACCCACCGGCGCGCGAAGCCTTCGGCGACCCCCCGCACGCGGCCCGCCTCCGCGGTCTCCCCCCGCATCCGCGCGAGCGTCGCGTACGCCCCGAGCCCCTCGATCGCCTTGGCCGAGAGGTTCACGTTGTGCGCGAGGTGGCCCGCGAAATCATCGGTCGAGAGCTGACTCTCGGGATCGAAGCCCTTCGACTCGAGGTAGCGCGCCCACCTCGCGATCGTGGGCCAGTACCGGTCGCAAAAGCGCGCGTTCCCCTCGCTTTTCGCCAGCGCGGCGAGGACGAGGATCATGTCCGCGCTCTCCTCCACCGGCATCTGGTCCTCCTCCGTGCGCTCCCCGCCGCCGTACACCTGCCCGTTCGCCTTCGGGTACGTCCCGACGTCGTGGGGGGCGAAGGGCCACTTCCACCGGGGCGACGAGGCGTATTCGAGCACCGGCACGAGCGACGCCTTCGTGAGCGTCGGCGAGAGAAGGAGCGTGAGCGGGGACGCCGGGTAGATCACGTCCACGGTCGAGACGCACCCGTTCGAGTCGTTCTCCTTCGGGAAGAGGAGCGGCTGGCCGTTCGCGTCCGCGACGAGCTTCTGCGCCGCGAGGCTCTGCCGGTAGGCGAGCGCCCCAAGCCACGCGTAGTCCCGCCCCCCCGCAAGCCCGAGATCCGTCTCCATCTCCCCGTCGAACGCCGCGCACCGGGCGGCGAGCCTCGGATAGTCGCGCTCCGCCGCCGTCAGAAGCCCCGCCGCGTCCATCGCCCTTCCTCCCGATTGGGGGCGCCGCCAGTAGGGCCGGAGCCGCTGGCCCATGAGCTCGATCGAGTACCCGTCGTCGTAGGCGAGCGTGAGCCGCCGCTCGACCGCCCGCGTCCCCACGCTCCCCGCCGGCATCTCGAACGCGAGCGCGAGCGGGCGCTCGCCCGCCGGACGCGCCGCGCGCGCCTCGTCCCGCCCGAGCGGGCGTCCGGCGGCGAACGCCGCGGCGCTCGCCGCCCCCTCGCCCACGCGCCCGACCGCGCCGGGAGCCCCCGCGCCCGCCGCGACGTACACCCGGCCCCAGTCGATCCGCAGGTCGTCCCCGCGCTTGCCGAGCACGGGCTGATCCACCGTCCCCGCCGACAGCGCGGTGAGGCTCCCGATCCGCTCGCGCCGCCCCTCGACCGTCTGGCCCGGCTCGTTCGCCGCAAGGAGCGCCCCCGCGTCGAAGTAGAAGCTCACCCGGTGCGCCCTCCCGTCCTCCGACGCCGCGCGCCACGAGAGGTACGTCGCCGGGCGGGAGAGGACGTCGAGATCGTCCGGGAGCGCGGGGGTCGTGAACGTCAGGGCGACCGAGACGCCCCCGCCCGAGAACGCGTACTCCGTTCGCGTCGGGGTGACCCGGAGCCCCGTCTGCGCCATCGCCGGCGCCGCGCCCGTCCCCGCCGCCCCCAGGATGCGGTACGCCCTCCCGTCCACCCGCACGAGCGAGGTGAGCGGCTGGGGCTTCCCCGTCCAGTGCCGCGTGACGCCGCCCGTCGCGAGGTCGGCGTTCGACCAGATCGAGAGGTACGGATCGTGGGCGACGAGCGGGACCGACGGCGGGCGGCGCAAGGAGAACTGCGCGGGGGAGGGATCGGCGGAGAGGGCGGAAGGAAGAAGCGGGAGCATCGGGCGCAGAGGGAATCTACCGCGCGCGCGGCATAAGCATTCCGCGATCCGTAAGCATTCCCCCGGAACCACCCGCGCCGCCCGGAACGCCGCGCGCGAGAGCGGGCATAATCCAGGGCACGATGACGTTTCGCGCCGCACTCCCCCTCGTCGCCCTCACCCCGCTCGCGCTCGTCTTCGCGGGTTGTAGCCCCAAGGAGGGCGACAACGCCGCTTCGACGACCGCCGCCGCGACCGGCGGAACGGCCGGGGGAACGGCCTCCGCGACGAACGCCCCCGCCAAGGGCGGCGGGGCCGACGCGAAAGGGCCCGTCCAGGTCGCCTTCGTCTGCAACAACGCCTCCGACTTCTGGACGTACGCCCGCAAGGGGACCGAGAAGGCGGCGCAGGAGCTTCCGGGCGTGACGGTGGACTTCAAGATCCCGAGCGAGGGGACCGCCGCAAGCCAGACGGGCCTCGTGAACGACCTTCTCGCCAAGGGGGTCCAGGGCATGGCGATCTCGCCCGTGGACCCGAAGAACGAGACCGGCCTCCTGAACGACGCCGCGAAGAAGACCCTCGTCTTCACCCAGGATTCCGACGCGCCGGACTCGCAACGCGCCTGCTACATCGGGACCGACAACGTCGCCGCCGGAAAGCAGGCGGGCGAGGAGCTGAAGAAGGCGATCCCGGGCGGGGGCAAGGTCATGGTCTTCGTCGGCAAGGCCGACGCTCAGAACGCGAAGGAGCGCTACGACGGATTGAAGCAGGCTCTGCAGGGCTCGAACGTCCAGATCCTCGACCTGCGGACCGACGACACCGACCGCGTCCGCGCGAAGTCGAACGTCTCGGACGCGCTCGTGAAGACCCCCGACCTCGCCGCCGCCGTCGGGCTCTGGAGCTACAACGGCCCCGCCATCCTCTCCGCCGTGAAGGAGGCGAACAAGGTCGGCAAGGTGAAGATCGTCTGCTTTGACGAGGAGGCCGACACCCTCTCGGGCGTGAAGGACGGCGCGATCTCCGCGACGATCGTCCAGCAGCCGTACGAGTTCGGCTACCAGTCGGTGAAGACGATGGTCGCCTACCTGCGCGGCGACAAGAGCGTGATCCCCGCGGGCAAAAAGGTCATCGTCCCCACCGTCGTCATCGACAAGGGCGGCGTGGACGCCTATCAGACGAAGCTCGCCGGCCTGCGTGGCAAGTAACCTCCCCCCTATCATCGAGCTCGACGGGATCGTCAAGCGCTACCCCGGCGTCGTCGCGCTGGGGGGCGTCTCGCTGAGCGTCGCCCCCGGCGAGGTCGTCGCCCTCATCGGCGAGAACGGCGCGGGCAAGTCCACCCTCATGAAGGTCCTCGGCGGGCTCGTCCGCCCCGACGAGGGCGAGCTGAGGGTGGACGGCGCCCCCGTCCGCTTCGCCTCCGCCGCCGACTCCGCCGTGCGCGGGATCGCCCTCATCCACCAGGAGCTCAACCCCCTCGACAACCTCGACGTCGCGGGGAACGTCTACCTCGGGCGCGAGCCGAGCCGCTTCGGCCTCGTCGACCGGGCGAAGATGCGCGAGGACGCCCGCGCGGTTCTCGCCCGCCTCGGCCTCGCGATGAGCCCCGACACCCCCATGGCGGGGCTCGCCCTCGCGGAGCGCCAGATGGTCGAGATCGCCAAGGCGCTCTCGACCGACGCCCGCGTCCTCATCCTCGACGAGCCGACGTCCTCGCTCACCCTCTCCGAGACCGCGCGCCTTCTGGGCCTCATGCGCGACCTGCGCGCGAAGGGGGTCGGGATGGTCTACGTCTCGCACCGCCTTGGCGAGGTGCGCGAGATCGCCGACCGCGTCGTCGCCCTGCGCGACGGCCGCAACGCGGGCGCCCTCGCGCGCGACGAGATCACCCACGACGCGATGGTCCGCCTTATGGTCGGGCGCGACATCGTCGCCGAGGCGCGCGACGCCGGAGCGTTCCCCGCCGAGCCCCGCCTGAGGGTCTCCGGGCTCCGCACCCGCCGGTACCCCGGGCGCGAGGTGAGCTTCTCCATCGCCCCCGGCGAGATCCTCGGCTTCGCGGGGCTCATCGGTGCGGGACGCTCGGAGATCGCCGAGGCGATCTTCGGGGTCGTCCCCGCGCTCGAGGGGACCGTCGAGCTCGACGGCCAGCCGGTCCCGCTCGGCTCCCCCAAGCGCGCGATCGCCGCCGGGATCGGGCTCGTGCCCGAGGACCGGCGCGGCACCGGGCTTCTCGTCGAGTGGCCCATCGGGAGCAACGTCACCCTCGCCACCCTCTCCCGCTGGTCCGGCCCCGCGTGGCTCGGACGCCTCGTGCGGCGCGGGCTCGAGCGCGAGAAGGCCGAGGAGGAGACCCGCGCGATCGGGGTGAAGACCCCGTCCGTGGACGTCCTCGCCGCCGCGCTCTCCGGGGGGAACCAGCAGAAGGTCGTCCTCGGCAAGTGGCTCCTCGCCGGGCCGAAGGCGCTCCTCCTCGACGAGCCCACCCGCGGGGTGGACGTCGGCGCGAAGGCCGAGATCTACGCCATCATCCGTAGGCTCGCCGCGGAGGGCGTGGCGATCCTCATGGTATCGAGCGACATGGAAGAGGTTTTGGGGCAGAGCGACCGGATCGCCGTGATGCACGAGGGGGCTCTCGCCGGGTTCCTCTCGCGGAACGAGGCGACCGAGGAGTCGGTCATGAGGCTCGCGGTCGGAGGAGCGTCGTGAAGCGCCTCCTCGCGAGCAAGGAGACCGCTCTCCTCGTCCTCATCCTCCTCCTGTGCGGCGCCGTCGCCGCGAAGAACCCCCTCTTCCTCTCGGGCGAGAACCTCGGCAACACCGCCCGGATCGTCGGGATGTACGGGATCTTCTCCATCGGGGTCGGCTTCGTCATCATCACGAGCGGCATCGACCTCTCGGTCGGCTCGCTCTTCGCGCTCTTCGGGGTTCTGCTCGCCTCCGCCCTCACCGAGTGGCGCTGGCCCTTCGGCCCCGCCGGATCGCACTGGCCCGCCGCCGTCGCGGTCCTCTTCATCCTCGGGCTCGGCGCGCTCATCGGGACGTTCCACGGCTTCCTCGTCACCCGCGTAAGGCTCCAGCCGTTCATCGTGACGCTCTGCGGCCTCCTCTTCTACCGGGGGATCGCGCGCTTCCTATCGAACGACGAGACGAAGGGCTTCGCCGACGCGAAGGGGTTCGAGAGGCTCCGCGACGTGGCCACCGGATCGCTCTTCGGCCTTCCGACGCCGTTCGTCCTCCTCCTCGTCGTCGCCCTCGTCGCGGGGGTCGTCCTCCACCGCTCGGTGTACGGGCGCCACCTTTTCGCCGCCGGACGGAACGAGGACGCCGCGCGCTTCTCGGGGATCGAGACGAAGCGGGTGATCGCGAGCGCCTACGTCGTCTCGGGGCTTCTCGCCGGACTCGCGGGGATCCTCATCGCGTTCTACACGAACTCGGTCTCGCCCTCCTCGCACGGCAACTTCTTCGAGCTGTACGCGATCGCCGGGGCGGTCCTCGGCGGGTGCTCCCTGCGCGGGGGCGAGGGCTCGATCGTCGGCATCATCCTCGGCACGATCCTTCTCCAGGTCCTCCGCAACCTCGTGAACCTTCTCGGCATCCCCTCCTCGCTCGAGTTCGCCGTCATGGGCGCGGTGATCCTTCTCGGCGTCCTCGCCGACGGCGCCCTCGCCCGCCGGCGCCTGAAGCGCGCCGCCGTCTGAACGCCCATGCCCCTCGCTCCCCCCGTCCGCATCGCCGTCGACGCCTCGAGGCCGACGGCGACCGTCCCGCGCTCGCTCTACGGCGTCTTCTTCGAGGAGATCAACAACGCGGGCGAGGGCGGCCTCTACGCCGAGAAACTCCGCAATCGCGGCCTCGTCGGCGACCCCGACCCGAAGACCGGGCTCCCCGCGGGCTGGCGCGCCGAGGGGGACGTGACCCTCGACGCCTCCGGCCCCCTGAACCCCGCGCACTCCCGCGCGCTGAGGATCGTCGCGCGGGATCTTCCGGCCGCCGCCGTGAACGAGGGCTTCTGGGGCCTCGGACTGAAGAGGGGCGACCGCCTCGCGCTCGCCCTTTGGATGAAGAGCGACGTGCCCGTCGTCGCCTCCCTGGCGGGCGGCTCCTCCGCCTCCTTTCCCACCACCGGCGGTCGCTGGGCGCGCTACGGCGCGAACCTCGTCGCCGGAGAGGACGAACCCAAAGGGTCGCTCCGGATCGCCCCCGTGGGGAGGGGCACCGTCCGCCTCGCCTACGCCTCGCTCATGCCCGAGCGGACCTGGAAGGGGCGCGCGAACGGCCTGCGCCCCGATCTCGCGAACCGCGTCGCCGCGATGCGCCCCGGCTTCGTCCGCTTTCCCGGCGGATGCTACGTCGAGGGGAACGACCTTGGGCAGGCCTGGAACTGGAAGGCGTCGCTCGGCCCCGTCGAGGCCCGTCCCGGCACCCCCCGCACCCAGTGGGGCTACCCGTCGAGCGACGGCCTCGGCCTCCACGAGTACCTCCAGTGGTGCGAGGATCTGGGGGCCGAGCCCCTCTTCGTCGCGAACGTCGGGATGTCGCACACGGGGATCGAACCCATCGAGACGATGGGCCGGTGGGTGAGGGACGCCCTCGACGCGATCGAGTACGCGAACGGCCCCGCGACCTCGAGATGGGGCGCTCTGCGCGCGAAGAACGGGCACCCGAAGCCCTTCGGCCTGAAGTACGTCGAGATCGGCAACGAGAACGGAGCCTCCTGGTCCTTCGGCGGCCCCGCGCCCTACGCCCCGCGCTACCGGATGGTGTACGACGCGATCAAGGCGCGCTACCCCGGCATCGTCACGATCGCCGACAACCCCGTCCCCCACCCGATGGAGACGCTCGACGAGCACTACTACGACGCCCCCGGCTGGTTCTGGCGCAACAAGGACCGCTACGACGGCTACGACCGCCCCGGCCCCGGCAAGAGCGCGCCGAGGATCTACGTCGGCGAGTACGCCGTCACCCGGGGCGCCGGAGGGGGCAACCTCGCCGCCGCCCTCGCCGAGGCCGCCTTCATGACCGGCATGGAGCGCAACGCCGACGTCGTGACGATGTCGAGCTACGCCCCCCTCTTCGTAAACGACGCCTCGCGGCAGTGGAACCCCAACGCGATCGTCTTCGACGCCGCCCGGAGCTACGGCACCCCGTCCTACTGGGTCCAGTCCCTCTTCGCCCGCAACCGCCCCTCGCGCATCCTCGCCGCGACGATCGCCGCCCCCGCGCCGAGCGCCCCGACGCCCTCCGGCGACGTGGGCTTCACGACCTGGAAGACCCAGGCCGAGTTCCGCGACCTGAAGGTCGAGCGGGACGGCGTGCCTCTCGATCCCTTCCGCCTCCCTGCCCGCGCCACCGGCACGTGGACGAGCGGGAACGGCACGATCGCCGGGACCGATCCCGGCGAGGACCGCCAGTACGTCCTTCCGGGCGTCGATCTCGCCGGCGCGAGGCGCGTCGTGATGACCGTGAAGGCGCGCAAGACCGGCGGCGACGAGGGGTTCATCCTCCTCTTCGGCGGCCGGAGCGACGCCGACCGACTCCAGTGGAACCTCGGCGGCTGGCGGAACGTGAAGCACGCCTTCCAATTGAACGGCAACATCGTTGGCCCCGAGGTCCCCGGCGCGATCGAGACGGGCCGCTGGTACGACGTCCGCCTCGAGCGCGACGGGAGCCGCGTCCGCGGCTTCCTCGACGGCAAACTCGTCGCCGAGGTCGAGCTTCCCACCACCCCGGACCTCGCCGCCGTCGCCGGACGCGACGACGCCACCGGCGAGATCGTCGTGAAGGTCGTCAACGGCGCCGCCGAGTCCCGCGACGCCGAGATCGACCTCGGCGCGTTCCACCCCCGGGGCGGCACCGCCACCGTCCTCGCCGGCCCGAGCCTCGACGCCGAGAACGCCTTCGACGCCCCCGAGCGCGTCGCCCCGCGGACGACGCGCCTCGCCCGCGTCGCGAGCCGCTTCGGCTACCGGATGCCCCCCTACTCCCTGAGCATCCTGCGCCTGCGGAAGTAGGCCCCTACTTCGCGAGCGGCCTGAGCTCGACGGCGCGCATCCGCGCGCCGTCGGCGGCGGTGAACTCCAGCACGTTCCGTTCCCCGAGCCAAGGCTCCGGCAGGTAGAACGCCCGCTGGGGCCCCTGCGCCCAGTACCGTCCGAGCGGACGCCCGTTGAGCGAGAGCCACCCGCCCCCCGGCGCGTCGATCACCGCCTCGAACGCGACCGTCCCCGAGACCGGCGGCCTCGCGAACGCCACCCGCGACCGCACGAGCCCGAGCGCCCGCCCCGCCGGAGCCGCCGCCCGCCGCTCGATCCGCCGAAGCTCGCCCCCCCTCTCCAGCGCGTAGGGCGCGTACCGCCCCTCGCGCAGGCTCGTCGTGATCTCCACCGGCGTCGGCGGGGCGGGAGAGAGCGCCGCCTCGACCGTGATCGGCCCCTTGAGCCCGCCCTGCCCCCCGTCGTTCGTCAGGCGTACCTCCACCGCGTTGCGCCCGGTCCGCACCGCGCGCGAGACGTCGAAGACGTGCGGGATCGCCCAGTCGTCCGCCCGACCGACCTCGACCCCGTTCACGAGAACGATCCCGTGGTCGTCGATCCCCTCGAACCGGAGGGTGAGCCCCGGTTCGGTCGCCGCAAGGTCGAACGCCGCCCGGTACACGACCTTCGCCCCCGGCTTCGACGCCGCCGCTTGGTAGCCGTCCCCGAGCTCGACCGGGGCTCCGTCGAGCGTCCAACCCCCGATCTCCGCGTAGGCCGGAGCCTCGGGAAGCACCCGGAGCGCCGCGAGCCCCCGCCGCGCCTCGATCCCCTCGCCGAAGTTCGGGTACCCCGGCGACACGTACGCCGCCGTCACCGGCCTCCTTCCCCCTCCTGGCCCGAAGGCGTATACCGTCCGCGCCCCCGATCCGCCGGCGATCCTCGCGTCGGTCACGAGCTCCCCGCCCGCGACCGTCGGCGCGACCACTCCCGATCCACCAGGAGCGAACCGGTAGACCACGAGCGGCGAGCCGTAGATCCCGTCCTCGGCGAGCGAGCGCCCCGCGACCGAGCGCCGCCACCCGAACGGCGTCAAGGGCACGGACTCGGCTTCGGTGAGCCGGATGGTCGCCGGAAGCGCCGGACGCAACCCGATCGGTCGCTCCCGAGGCCAGACCTCCGGCGCCCCGCTTCCCGCCGCCGCGTACCGGAGCACCCGGAACCCGAACGGCGCGAGATCGAGCGCCGGCCCGCCCGCGAACGGACGCCCCGAGAACGCCGCCTCCCGCGAGGGGTTGAAGACGAACACGAACCGCGCCCCGTCGAGGGCCTTTCGCGTCCAGACCCCGAGCCCCGGCGCGACCCCCGTGACGAACCCCGGATCGCCCTCCGCCCGCGCGAGCGCCGCCCCGTGGACCCGCAGCATCTCCCCGATCGAGGCGACCGCGTCGTACTTCGCCCCGCCCCCGCCCCACTCGCGGATGGGGGCGAAATAGTCGTAGCTCGTCGTCTGCCCCTCGGCCCCCCAGTCCCCGAAGTTCGTCCCCCCGAAGAGCATGTAGAGGTTCGCGAACGTCTGCCCCTCCGCGATCCCGCGCAGGAGGAGCGCCTGGATCCCCTCCGCCCCGATCCCCTCCTGCTCCTCGCTCATGAGCCCGCCGACCGCGCCGAACCAGCCCCCTTGCTCCTCGGTCACCCCCATCGGGGCCCAGGGCTGGTCCCGCCGCTGGTCGCGCAAGGCCCGCGCGATCGCCTCGACGTCGAGGCGCGGGTAGAGGTTCGGGTTGTCGAAGACCTGCGACAGGTACGGGTCCTTCGAGCCCCGCACCTGCTTCGTCCAGCACGAGAAGAGCGGCGTCTCGATCCCCGCGTCCACGAGCGTCTTCGCAAGGTCCCGCAGGTGCGCCGTCTTCGCCGCCTCCGGCATGGGGAAGAAGTCGTACTCGTTCTCGATCTGCACGAGGATCGTCCCGTGCGACCCCACCGGCTTGCGCCACAGCTCGTGCTTCCGGATCGTCGGCGCGACCGCGCGAAGCCAGTGGCGCGACCACGCGAGGTACGTCGGATCGTCCGAGCGGAGCCACGTCCTCCGCGTCGGCGCCTTCGGCTTCAGCGCGACGAGCCACTGCGGGTACCCGCCCGTCGCCCACTCCGCGCAGATGTACGGCCCCGGGCGCACGATCGTGTGGAGCCCCATCCCCTCCGCGAGCGTGAGGAAGCGGTCGAGCTCCCCGAGGTCCGCCTTCGAGAAGTCGCCGGGATCCCGGGGCCTCTCGCGCTCGTGGAGGTTCCACGGCACGTACGTCTCCACCGCGTTGAAGCCCGCCGCCCGGATCTTCGCGAGCCGCTCGGGCCACAGCGCCTCGGGGCACCGGAAGTAGTGGAACGCCCCCGAGTAGAGGAACGCGTCGCGCCCCTCGATCGTGAAGCACCGCCCGTCGTACCGCACCCGGTCGGGGTGCTTGAACGCCGGTTGCCCGAGGGCGGCTCCGGCGGCGAGGGTCAGGGCGAGCGCGAGCGGGCGACGTTGCACGGGGTCGGTTTACCCCGCCTTCGCCCGGTCTCACCCCTTCCGGCCCCGATGGCTCCGCAACACCATCCCGCGGATCGCGTCGCCGATGTGCCCCCTCGGGACGACCGTGTAGAGCTTCGCGTCCGCCGCCCGGAAGGCGACGGAGGTCGTGCCGTCGGGGACCGCCTCCTCCCGCATGCTCGCGACGACGAACCACACCCCCTCCTCCTCTCGGGCGGCGACGTCCACGTCCCCCATCGTCCTCACGTTCCAGTACGCCGCGAGCAACGCCGTCCCCGGGATCCTCGCCCGCCGCTCGTCCGGGGCGAGCACCGTGCCCGCCAGACCTTGCGGCACGTCGTACCCCTTCGCGGAGGCGGCGGCGAAGGCGAGCGCCCGCACGTCCTCTCCGCCCCGCGCGAGGGCGAGAAGCCCGGCGTCCTCCGGCCGGATCGCCACCCTCACCTCGCCCGCGGGGGTCGCTCCCGTGATGAACCACACCCCGCGCTCCCGGTTCGCCCGCACCGCCGTCGGCGCGGTACCTGCAAGGCATTCGATCATCGCGCCTCCGACCGTGCGGGCGTCCCGCTCCCCGCCGACGAGGGAGGGAAGGAGAAGCCCGGAAGGAGCGGGACGAGAAGCGGCACGGCGAGCATCCTCTTTGCGACGGGTCGAAAGCCCTACCGTTTCTCATTAAGGAATGATTAATAACGTCGCTTTGACGCGCGATCCGCTAAGATAGGCGCGATGTCGCGTCGCGCCTTCACCCTTATCGAGCTGTTGGTGGTCATCGCCATCATCGCCATCCTTGCCGCCATTCTCTTCCCCGTCTTCGCCCAGGCCAAGGAGGCCGCCAAAAAGACCTCCTGCCTCTCCAACGACAAACAGATGGCGACCGCCCTCTTCATCTACGCGGGAGATTCCGACGATGCCACCCCCAACACGAGCTGGCACCAGAGCGGCCCCGGCTCGCTCTACTACAACCCGAACAATCCCGCGGGCAAGTACCAGGTCCACTGGACCTTCCTCATGCAGCCGTACATCAAGAGCTACGACATGTTCCGGTGCCCCTCCGACTCGAAGCCCGTCCAGCCCCGGTACGCCTGCCCCAACGGCGACGCCGACCTCGGCAAGGTCCCGATGGTCTGCGACTGGATCCCCACCAAGGGCTACTCGTACATCCCGAACTACAACGCCCTCCCCGCCCACGACTGGACCCCCGTGAGCCTCACGAACTTCGCCGCCCCCGCCGACACGATCCTCATCACCGAGAAGCGCGACACCGGCGACCTCGGCGACTCGCACAAGGGCACGAGCGGCTTCCTCCCGAGCCAGCCCTGCCCCCAGTGGACGCTCACGACCGTCGCCGACAACACCCTCCCCTCGGGCACGAACTACGCCTACACGAGCGCCGCCACCGCGAAGAAGCAGATCGTGAACGCGAACGCGACCTCGTACAAGAACTACGACATCCTCCGCGTGAAGTGGGACCGCCACACCGACGGCGCGAACTACTCCTTCGCCGACGGCCACGCGAAGTACCAGAAGCTCGACCAGACCCTCAACCCCGCGAAGTACGCCTACGGCGAGAAGTGGTACCCCACCCCGATCCCCGTCGAGGGCAAGACCTGCCCCTGACCCCGCGAAGCCCCCTCCCCCTCCCCCGTCGGGAGGGGGAGGGGGGCTTCGAGCCGAAATGTCCGGACGATCGATCCGAAACCGCTTGACATCGGGCCTCGAAGCGACACGAAAGGGTGTGCCCCCTCCGAACGCTCTCCGCGCCGTTGCCCTCCCTCCAGGATCCAAGACCT
The DNA here is from genome assembly GCA_965249475.1 of Fimbriimonas sp. GTDB lineage: Bacteria > Armatimonadota > Fimbriimonadia > Fimbriimonadales > Fimbriimonadaceae > Fimbriimonas. The sequence goes on from CBDFMD010000001.1 coordinate 221,962, forward strand.
ACTCTCCGAACGATAGGGACCTAAAGGCTTAGGACCTCCGTCAAAGAGTTTCACACGCGCGCGGGCAGGATGGTCGGCGCGCGGTTGCCCCATGCTCCCTCTCCCGCCGAAACCCGATCCCGTCGCCCTCTCCTTCGCCGTCTTCGGGTGCAACCGCCTCGACGCGAAGGAGATCACCCCCGCGAACCCGAGCACCGCGAACCTTCCCCAGCTCCGCCGGAACCTCGCCGACGTCGCGTTCCTCAGGCCCCGCCCCGCCTTCCTCTTCGCCGCCGGCGACCTCGTCATGAACTACGCCGACGACGGGGGCGAGACGCTGAACGCCCAGCTCGAGGCCTGGTACGCGCAGACGAAGGCCGTCCTTCCGCTGGGCGCGATCGCCCTCGTCCCCATCCCGGGCAATCACGAGTCGAACCGCAAGCACGACGGGAAGAAGGCGACGAACCTCGCCACCGCGGGCGTCTGGCGCGCGTGGCTCGAGCGCCACCGCCTCGACCGCTTCGCCGGCAACGGCCCCACCCGCGCGAGCGACCCCGCCGACGCCCTCGCCCTCGACGCCCCGAAGGGCTCGTACTCGTTCGAGCGCCCCGCCGGGAGCGGAAAGGGCGGCCGGCGCGTCCACTTCGTCGTCCTCGACACCGACACCGCGACGACCACCCCCGACCCCGCCCCCGGGGACGCGAACGTCGGCACGCGCATCGGCTGGTTTCCCGCCGCCTGGGCCGCCCGCGACCTCGCGAGGGCCCAAGCCGACCCCGGCGTCGCCGCGATCTTCGTCATGGGCCACCGCAACCTCGTGGACCCCGCGACCGCCAAGGGCGACGCCCCTACCGACCCGACTCCCACCGCCCTCCTCCTCCGCGCGATCCGCGGGGCCCCGAAGGTCCGCGCCTACCTCTGCGCCCACGTCCACGCCGCCGACGCGACCCCCCTCGCCCCCGGTCTTCCGCCCCAGATCATCGCCGGGAACGGCGGCTCCTCGCTGGAGAAGGGGTGGCGCCCGAAGGGGGGGCGCACGTTCGGCTTCGTCCTCGTCCGCGTCCACCGGAGCGGCCGGATCGGCTACGTCCGCTTCGCCCGTCCCGCCCCCGAGCCCTACGACGCTCCCGACGCCCCGCCCGCCCGCCCGGGGCGGGAGAACAGTCTCTAGGCCGGTCCCTCTAGCCTGTCGCCGACGCGCCCGGGATGCTAACCTAGAGGCGTCCCATGGCGCGCCCCTCTCTTCGCCTCCCGACCCTCGCGCTCGCCGCCCTCGCCGCCCTCCTCGCGGTCCCGGCGGTCGCCCCGGCCCAGGTCGCCCCGACGAAGCGGGACCTCTCGAAGGGGAACACCCTCTACGTCATCCCCTACTCGCACCTCGACACCCAATGGCGCTGGGCCTACCCCCAGGTCATCCGCGAGTACATCCCCTCCACGATGCGCGACAACCTCGCGCTCATCGCGAAGTACCCCGGCTACGTCTTCAACTTCTCCGGCTCGCGCCGCTACGAGATGATGAAGGAGTACTACCCCGAGGACTACGCCCGCGTGACCGCCGCCGTGAAGGCCGGACGCTGGTTCCCCTGCGGCTCCTCGGTGGACGAGGGCGACGCGAACGTCCCCTCCGCCGAGTCGCTCGTGCGCCACGTCCTCTACGGCAACGGCTTCTTCCGGCGCGAGTTCGGGACCGCGAGCCGGGAGTTCATGCTCCCCGACTGCTTCGGCTTCCCCTACGCCCTGCCGACCGTCCTCGCCCACTGCGGCCTCGCCGGCTTCTCCACCCAGAAGCTCACCTGGGGCTCCGCCGTTGGCATCCCCTTCAAGGTCGGCGTCTGGAACGGGCCGGACGGCAAGGGCGTCGTCGCCGCCCTCGATCCCGGAAGCTACGGCGGCGACGTCGCCGAGGACCTGAGCCAGAACACGAGCTGGCTCGCCCGAATCCAGAACACCGGGAGGCTCTCCGGGGCCTACACCGACTACCACTACTACGGCACCGGCGACCGAGGCGGGGCCCCGAACGAGAGCTCCGTCGCCTGGGTCGAGAAGAGCCTCGCGGGCAAGGGGCCGATCAAGGTCGTCACCTCCCGCGCCGACGAGATGTTCCTCAACGTCACGCCCGCCCAGCGCGCGAAGATGCCCGTCTACAACGGCGAGCTCCTCCTCACCGAGCACTCCGCCGGCTCGGTCACGAGCGAGGCGTACATGAAGCGCTGGAACCGGAAGAACGAGCTTCTCGCCGACGCCGCCGAGCGCGCCTCCGTCGGCGCGATGTGGCTCGGGAGCGCCGCCTACCCGTCGGACCTCCTCTACCGCTCGTGGGACCTCCTCCTCGGAAGCCAGATGCACGACATGCTTCCCGGCACGAGCCTCCCCAAGGCTTACGAGCTCTGCTGGAACGACGAGGTCCTCGCCATGAACGGCTTTGCCGAGGCGGCCCGCTCGGGGGTCGGCGCCGTCGCCGCGAGCCTCGACACCCGCGCCCCGGGCGTCCCCCTCGTCGTCTACAACCCCTTGAGCCGCGCCCGCGAGGACGTCGTGGAGATGGACGCCCCGCGCCTGTCGCTCGCCGAGCCGAATAGCGCGCTCGCCGTCTTCGGCCCCGACGGCAAGGCTCTCCCGACCCAGCGCGTCGGGGGCAAGCTCCTCTTCCGCGCGAAGGTCCCGGCCACCGGCTTCGCCGCCTTCGACGTCCGCGCGGTCCCCGTCGGCGCCGGGGCGAGCCCCCTCCGCGCGGACGAGGGGGCCGACGGGCGCACGATCGAGAACGAGCGCCTGAAGGTGACCGTGAACGCGGCGGGCGACGTCGCCTCGATCTACGACAAGGCGGCGCGGCGCGAGGTCCTCAAGGCTCCCGCCCGCCTCGACTTCCAGTACCACAACCCCAGCGCCTTCCCCGCCTGGAACATGGACTGGTCCGACGCCCAAAAGCCCCCTTACGGCCACGTCGGCGGCCCCGCCAAGATCCGGATCGTCGAGAACGGGCCGGTGCGCGTCGCGATCGAGGTGGACCGCACGACCGCCGGCTCCCGCTTCGTCCAGACGATCCGCCTCACCGCCGGCGGGGACCGCGTCGAGATCGCGAACCGGATCGACTGGAACACCCGCGAGACCGCCCTCAAGGCGAGCTTCCCCTTCGCCGCGGGCAACCCCAAGGCGACCTACGACCTCCAGGTCGGCACGATCCAGCGCGGGAACAACGACCCGAAGAAGTACGAGGTCCCCCTCCACCAGTGGATGGACCTCACCGCGCCGGACGGCGCGTACGGGGCCGCGATCCTCAACGACTCGAAGTTCGGCTCCGACAAGCCCGACGACGACACCCTGCGCCTCACCCTCCTCTACACCCCCGGCGTCCGGGGGGGGTATCAGGATCAGGCGACCCAGGACTTCGGGCGCCACGACATCCTCTACGCCGTCGCCCCCCACGCGGGCGACTGGCGCGACGGGGACGTCGCCTGGAACGCCAAGCGCCTGAACCAGCCGCTCCGCGCCTTCGTCGTCCCCGCCCACGCCGGCCCCTCCCGGACCCTCTCCCTCGCCTCCACCGACCTCAAGGCGGTCGAGATCTCCGCGATGAAGAAGGCCGAGGCCTCCGGCGAGATCGTCGTCCGACTCCGCGAACTCGAGGGCAAGGACCACTCCGGCGCGACCCTCACGATGGCGGCACCCATCCTCTCCGCCCGCGAACTGAACGGCCAGGAGGAGCCGCTGAACCTTGCCGGAGGAAGCGCCTCCGCCGAGGTCGTGGATGGCAAGCTTCGCTTCGGCATCGGCTCGTACTCGCTGAAGACGTTCGCCCTCCGCCTCGCCGCCCCCAACGCGGCGGGAAGGAGCGCGAAGCCGGCCGCCCCGACGAGCCGCCCGGTCCCCCTCGCCTACGACGTGGACGCCGCCGCTCCGACGGCGACCGCGGCGTCGCTCCCGGAGACCGGCGGGTTCGACGGCGAGGGGCGCACGTACCCCGCCGAGATGCTCCCCGCGACGCTTGACCTCTCCGGTACCCGCTTCGCCCTCGCGGGCGGCAAGGGCAAGACCGGCGCGAAGACCGCCCTGACCTCCCGCGGCCAGACGATCGCCCTGCCAGACGTCCGCCCCGGCGACCGGATCGAGATGCTTCTCGCCTCCTCCGGCGGCGACGTGGACGCGACCTTCCGCGCCGGGGACCAGAGCGTTCCCGTCCGCGTTCAGGACTGGCGCGGCTACGTCGGCCAGTGGGACGACCGCCTCTGGATCGGCCCCGTCCCCGAGCTCGCCTACAACTGGGACAACCCCTGGGGCGGCCTCGTCCCCGGATTCGTGAAGCCCGCCGCCGTCGCGTGGTACGCCTCGCACCACAACGAGCCCGGCGCCGGCCCGGCCTTTTACGGCTACTGCCAGATCTTCCGCGCCGGGATGGACCTACCGAAAGGGGCGACGAGCGTCACCCTTCCGAACGACCCCCGGGTGAAGCTCTTCGCCCTCACCGTCGTGCGCGGAACCCACCCCGCGACCCCCGCGACCCCGCTCATGGAGGTTCTCGATCGAAGCGACGCGGGAGGCCCCGCGATCACCCTGCCGTCGGACGCGAACCTCGCCGACACGACGACCGTGACCCTCTCCCCGCCCCTCTACTGGCGCGGGAACGGGCTCCGCTACACCCTCGACGGCTCCCCCGTCACCCCCGCCTCCCCGCTCTACGCGGGACCGTTCACGCTGAACTCTCCGACGACCGTCGCCGTCGCCCAGTTCGACGACGGCGTGCGGGTCGGCCCGGAGGTCCGCCGCCGTCTCGAGGTGAACGACACGACCCCGCCGCGCGTCGTCGCGGCGACGATCCTTCCCGCCCTCGGCCTCGCGAACGCGACCTTCTCGGAGCGCGTGGACCGCGCGACCGCCGAAGACCCCGCCCGCTACCGGCTGGGATCGGGCACGAAGATCCTCGCCGCCACCCTCGCCCCCGACGGCCGGAGCGTCGAACTCGACATCGAGCCGCGAAGCGAGACCGCCGCCTCGTCGGAGACGCTCGCCGTCGCCGGCGTGAAGGATCTCTCCCCCGGCGCGAACGCCTCGGGCGGAGCCCCCGCGCCGGTCGCGGTCGGCGGTCCGATCCTCTCGGTGGACGACCCGGGCCGCCTCCAGCGCCGCGATACCGCCCTCCCGAGGTCGGGCCGTGCCCCCTGGACGATCAACTTCCTCCTGAAGACCGATCGCCAGCCCGAGGATCGCACCCTCCTCGCCGGCTTCGGACGCGCCGTGGACGGACCCCAGGGCACCGGGCGCTACATCGCGAAGTTCTCCGGCGGGCTCCACTTCTGGAGCGCGGACAGCGACCTTCCCACCGACGTCCCGCTCGACCTCGGTCGCTGGCAGATGGTCACCGCGACGTACGACGGCGAGACGCTCCGGCTCTACAAGGACGGCAAGCCCGTGGCGAGCCGGGACGCCCGCCTCTCCGACGACGAGGGGGTCGCCCGCGTCGCCCCTCTCGACGCCTGGGAGCGCAAGCGCCGCTTCGACGGCGGCACCGGGGGCGGCATCCAGGCCTTCACCGTCTGGAACGGCGCCCTCTCCCCCCGCGCGGTCGGCCTCCTCTACGGCAAGACGAAGCGCGACTAGCCCCTCTCCCCGCCGGACCTCTCGTCCGGCGGGGCTCCTCGCGGACGGTCCCCTCCCGTGCGAACCCTTCTCCTCTCCCTCGTCCACCCCGCGAACGTCGCCTCGGCGACCGCGAAGATCCGCCCCGACGGCACCTTCGAGCTCCGCGTCCGATTCGACGTTCTCGCCTTCGCCCTCGACGAGACCCCCGCCCGCGTCGGGAACGGCGCGATGCAGTCCCTGCTCGACGCTCCCCCCGACGCCTTCGCGCAGGCCTTGAGAGACGCCGAAGCGCGCCTCCGCACCGGGACCGAGCTTCTCACCGACCCCGCGAAGGGGGCTCCGCTCGCGTCCGCCTCGTTCCCCTCCGTCGCCGAGGTCGGGCGCGCGCGCGATCTCTCCCCGGCGCTCCGGTTTCCCGCGATGGGCACCGCCGTGCTCACCGGCAAGCTCCCCCCCGAGGCTCGCACCGTCGCCTTCCGCTTTCCCGCCTCGCTCGATACCGTCGTCCTTACGACCGAGCTCCCCTACCGGGAGCCCGCCTCCGAGCCCGTCGCCCCCGGCGAGTCCAGCACCCCGCTCCCCGTCCCCACCGCCGAGGCGAACGCCGCCGCCGCTCGGAGCATGGGCCTCTCCCCTCGCCCCGACGCGAAGCCGCCCGCAGGGTCCGAGCCCGGACCCCGCCCTCGGCCCGCCCTCCAGCCCGCCCGCCCGCTCCCCGCCCGACCGCTCCCCGCGAAAGTGCCCTCGGGGCAGCCGTCGCGACCGGCTCGCCCCCCCGCACCGACCCCTCCCCCCACGATCGTCCGCCCGAAGGCGAGCCCCGAGACCGGGCCCGCCCCCGCCCAGACCTCGACTCCCGCTTCCCCCGGCGACCGGAGCCCGGAAGCGCCCGCGCGGGGGGCGGAGGCGTCCCGCTACGACGGCGTCCTCCGCACCGCCCCCGAGCCGCCTTCCCCTCTCGCCGCCTTCGTCTACACCCCCCGCTACACAGCCCTCGGCTACCGCCACATCCTTCCCGAGGGCGTGGATCACATCCTCTTCATCCTCGGCCTCTTCCTTCTCGGAGCGAGGATGAAGAGCCTTCTAAGCCAGGTCACCGCCTTCACCGTCGCCCACTCGCTCACCCTCGGACTCGCGCTCTTCGGCGTTGTCCGCCTCCCCGCCGCAGTCGTCGAGCCCGTCATCGCGCTCTCCATCGCCTTCGTCGCGATTGAGAACCTTCTCACCAAGGAGGTGAAGCCCTGGCGCATCCTCGTCGTCTTCGGATTCGGCCTGATCCACGGCCTCGGCTTCGCGAGCGCCCTGCGCGAGCTCGGCCTCGCCCGAAACGAGCTCCTTCCGGCCCTCCTCGGCTTCAACGTCGGGGTCGAGCTCGGGCAACTCTCCGTCGTCGCCCTCGCCCTCCTCGCCGTCGGGCGCTTCCGGGGCCGCCCGAACTACCGGCGCTTCGTCGTCGTCCCCGGCTCGCTCGCCATCGCCGCCGTCGCTCTCGTTTGGACCGTCCAGCGCCTCCTCGCCCTCGCCTAGAGGAGAGGGCGAGCGGCTACATGGACCAGGCCGCCGCCTTCACGTCGTGCTCCACCGACCACCGCCGCTGGAGCGCCTCGATCTCCTCCACGACCCCCGCCTCCAGCGGCGCCGCCCCCTCGACCGAGGCGGCGAGCAGGTCCAGATGCCGCCCGGTCAGAGTCGCCCCGACCGTCGCCCGCACGCCCGGGTACCCGAGCGCGAACCGGACGCAGAACTCCGTCCACGAGGCGCACCCCGACCGCGCGAAGATCGGGCGCACCTGCGCCGCCCGCGCCTTCAGGTACTCCGGCGCCCACTCCGGCGGCTCCGCCGTGCCGCCCGCCGTCGTCCGCATCGCGACCACCGGGACCCGCCGCTCGTGCGCGAGATCCCAAAGCTCGTTCGTCACGAACCGCTGCAAGGGGTTGAAGTAGAAGATGAGGCCGTCCACGAGCGGCGCGAGCCGCCCCGCCCGCATCGCTCCGACGGCGACGTCCGACGTCCACGGCCACACCTCCATGAGATAGCTCCCGACGATCCCCTCCTCCTTCAGCCGCAACAGGGCCGCCACGTCCGAGGGCGACCCCGCCGGAACCTCGCCCGATCGGATCTCCTCCGCGAGAGCGCCCCCGGGGCAGAGCTGTCCCACCGCCATGCGCGCGAGCCCCGTCGCCGTCAGCTGCCCCATGACCTGCCCCTCGACCTCGGCGGCCGAGCTCCACCCGATCTTGAAGATCGTCGGCGGCGCCTCGCCCCCCGCGAACGCCGCCTTCAGCACCGCGAGCGTATCCCCGTACTGGTCGCTCGTGTGGAGCGAGAGCCCCCGCGCGATCACCCCCCGGACGAACGCCACCCGGTCCCCGAACGCGACCGACTCGTCCCCCAGCCGGGTCGTTCCGTAGACGTAGCGCGAGAGTGCTTCCATACAGAGGGCTTTACGACGCGAGGCTCGCCCTAGTCCCGCCCGCGCCCGAAGTAGACCTCCAGCGGCGTCTGGAACTCCAGCGTCACCACCGTCGCGTGGTCGTCGAGCGTCGTCGGCGGCGAGATCCAGTACACCGGCGGCGCATCCTCCATCCCGCCCACCGCCTCGACCGCGAGAGGCTCGCCGCTCGCCAGATGCCGCGCCGAGGCGGGGCGCGTCCGCAACCCCTTCACCGCGATCGGCCCGCGCGGCGCGTCGAAGAGCACGAGGTGGAGCGTCCGCCCGTCCGCCGAGCGCGTCGAGGCGCCGTAGAAGAGCCCCGCCGGAAGCCCCGCGCGCGTCCCGTACACCGCCGCCTCGTGCGTCCGGATCCACGCCCCCAGCGCCTCCAGCCGCTCGACCGCCTCCGCCGGGATCGTCCCGTCCTCGCGCGGCCCCACGTCGAGCAGGAGGTTCCCCCCCATCCCGATCGTCTCCGCGAACATCCGCACGACCCGATCCGCCGACTTCCAATGGGCGTCGCGCCCCTGGTACCCCCACGAGTCGTTGAGCGTCACGCAGAACTCCCACGGCCCCTCCGGCGCGACGATCGGGACGCCCTGCTCCGGCGTCGCGTAATCCCCGTGCCCCGTCAGGCGCCCGTTGAACACCGCCTCCGGCTGCCACGCCTGGAGCTCGCCCCGCAGGCCCGCCATGTCGTAATCCTCGGGCCTCCGCTCCCACTCGCCGTCGAACCAGTAGAGGGCGATGGGGCCGTACCGCGTGCTCAGCTCCTCGAGCTCCGCCCGGTGGAAGCGGAGGTATCTCGCCCACCGCTCCGGATTCTCCTCCCCCGGCTTCGCGAACGCGTAGCCGCGCGGGTCGTACCCCGGGTGGATCGGGCGCGGCAACCCCTCCGGCCTCAGCGTCGCGTAGTCGGGGTGCGTCCAGTCGAGGTGCGAGTAGTACAGCCCCACCTTCAGCCCCCGCGCCCGCATCGCCTCGCAGTACGGGCCGAGGAGGTCACGTCCGGCGGGGGTCCGCGCGACGACCGTGTTGGGGTTGGCGTCCGAGTCCCACAGCGCGATCCCGTCGTGGTGCCGGGCGGTGAGGACCGCGTACCGCGCCCCCGCCCGCGCGAAGAGGTCCGCCCACGCCGCCGGGTCGTACCGCGAGGCGGTGAACCCCGCGCACTGCGCGAAGTAGTCCCTCTCGCTCACGTCGCCGTGGAAGAACGACCAGCTCTCCGCCACCCCGTCCACCGCGTAGATCCCCCAGTGGACGAAGATCCCGAGCTTGGCGTCGGAGAACCAGGAGCGCATCATCGCGCCCGAACGTTACCCGACGCCCCGGCCCTCCCTAGCGCCCGTCGCCCTCGCGGAACCTGCACAGGTCGGCGGTCCCGGAGAAGTTCTGCCGCCACCGCGTCGGCGTCACCGTGTTGCCGCCCGCATCGGTCACGTCCGGCCCCAGCCGCTTCCACGTCTGACGCCACGCGAGATTCGCCGCGTGCGTGTCGGCGAAGCCGTAGTTCGCCCGCCCCGCCTCGATCTGAGACCGGTTGGGGTTCTTCGGCTGGACGTTCGTCCGGTCGAAGCCGACGTTCACGACGTTGTCGATACACACGAGCCCCGGCGCGAGCCGGTGCGCCGTGCTCACCTCGTGGTACGGCTCCGCCGCGGGGTCCGGCCCCGTCCCGCTCGGCACGATGAGGAGCGCGTCCGACGGAGACTCGAGCGCGCTCTCGTTCAGCGCCGAGCGCAGGTGGCCCCGCGGATCGGTGTTCGGCTGGTTGCTCGCGTTCAGGCGGTAGCTCGCCCCGAAGTCGTCCACCGTGTGCTTCGCGCCGAGCGGCCCGATCACGCGGTACCCGGTGCACGCGATCGTGATCGGGTCCCACGAGTCGCACGCCTCCTCGTTCGTCGTCGGCCCCGTCGCCTGGCCGAACGTCCGGATCCCCGGATCGAGCGGGCTCTTGAAGATGTCCTTGTTCTTGATGTAGGGCTGGATCGCTCCGTCCCAGTTCCACTGCGGGTACGTGAGACCGGTCGCCTGCCCCCCGGATTCGTAGTTCGCGTAGCTCTTGATAAGATAGCCGTCGTGGTCGGCCTTCCACAGCTCGCCGGCGGTGGCGAGCTGCTTGAGGTTCGAGAGGTCCACCGTCTTCTTCGCGGCGAGCTTCGCCTGCGCGAAGACCGGGAACAGAATGGCCGCGAGGATCGCGATGATCGCGATGACCACCAGGAGCTCGATGAGGGTGAAGGCCCTCTTCAACGCGGATCGTTCTCCTGCGTCTTGCACGCGTCGTCAGGACCCCCGGCGAAGTTCTGGCGCCACATCGTCGGCACGACGGAGTTGCCGGCGCGGTCGGTGACGGCGGGGCCGATCGCCTTCCAGGTCGCGCCCCACGCCATGTTCTTCGCGTGGCCGTCGCCGAACCCGTAGTTCGCCCGGCCGCCGTTGCGGGCCGACTTGGACGGATTCGTGCCGACGCCGTTGTTACGGTCGAAATGGACGTTCCCGGTCGCATCGATGCAGACCAGGTCCTCGGGGTAGCCCGCGTTGGCGGTGGAGACCTCGTGGTAGAGGTTGGGCTTGCTCGCGGGTCCCTTATCGCCGGGGACGAGGAGGATCGTCTCGGCGAGCCGGTCGATCGCGCTCTCGTTCACCGACGTCCGGTAGTGGATCGTGATGTCGTCGGCCTTCCAGCCGGGCTGGTTGCTCGAGTTCAGGCGGTAGCTCGCGGCGAACTTGTTGTCGCTCGCGCGGTTCCCGACCGGGCCGACGTACTGCCAATCCCCGCAGAAGCCGATGGCGGAGTCCCAGGCGTTGCAGTGGTACTGGTCGGAGGCGGCGTTGGTCTCCGTGCCGCGGTCGCCGAGCCCGGGATCCAGCGGGCTCTTGAAGATGTCCTTGCTCTTGATGTACGGCTGGAGGGCGTAGTCGAACCCGCCGAACGGATAGTCGATCCCCGTGACCTGGCCGCCCGAGTGGTAGTTCGAGAACGCCATCACGAGGTTCCCCTCGTGGTCCGCCTTCCACATCTCGCCCGCGAGCGCGAGCTGCTTGATGTTCGAGAGGTCGGCGGTCGCCTTCGCCGCCCGCTTCGCCTGCGCGAACACCGGGAAGAGGATCGCCGCGAGGATCGCGATGATCGCGATGACGACGAGAAGCTCGATGAGCGTGAAGGCGCGGCCGATGGACGCACGGGGAAGAGGAGCCGGGGATTTCTTACGCATGGCCCTTTCCTCTACGTGGGCAGACGACCTTTTATCAGTGCCCCTTTGCAAATCCCTTGCTCCCGCGCCCGGACTTTTCCACGGGATAGACTAGGACCGATGGCATCGAGGCCGATCTCCGCCCGCTCCGCGGCTCGGCGCCCTCTCTCCTCCCGGACCCGGCGGAACCTCGCGGGCTACGCCTTCGTCGCCCCCTGGCTTTTCGGCTTTCTCGTCTTCACCCTCTACCCCTTCCTCCGCTCGGTCCAGCTGAGCTTCACCCGGTACAACATCGTCACCCCCCCCCGCTCGGTCGGATGGGCGAACTACCGCGTCCTCCTCACCGACGACCCCCTCTTCTGGAAGTCCCTCCTCGTCACCGTCGAGTACGCCGCGCTCGCGATCCCGCTCGGGATCGTCGCCGGGGTCGGCCTCGCCCTTCTCCTGAACATCGAGCTGAGGGGCATGGCCCTCTGGCGCACGGTCTTCTACCTACCGAGCGTCGTCCCCGCCGTCGCCGGCTCCCTCCTCTTCGTCTGGATCTTCAATCCCCAGATCGGGCTCGCGAACGGCCTTCTGCGTCTCTTCGGCGTTCAGGGCCCCGCCTGGCTTCTCGACACGCACTGGGCGCTCCCCGCCCTCGTCCTCCACTCGGTCTGGGGCGTCGGCGGGAGCATGGTCATCTACCTCGCCGGATTGAAGGACGTCCCGCACGAGCTGTACGAGGCCTCGACCCTCGACGGCGCGAACGCCTGGACCCGCACCCGCCGCATCACCCTCCCCCTCATCACCCCCGTGATCTTCTTCAACCTCGTCATGGGGATCATCGGGACGTTCCAGAGCTTCACGAACGCCTACGTCATGACCCAGGGCGGCCCCGAGGAGTCCACCCTCTTCTACGGGCTCTACCTCTACCAGCGGGCCTGGCTCTTCCTCGACATGGGGTACGCCTCCGCGATGGCGTGGATCCTCGTCCTCGTCGTCGCGGTCCTCACCGGGATCGTCTTCCGAAGCCAAAAGCGGTGGGTCCACTATGGCTAGCTCCCGCGTCCCTCTCCCGAAGCTCCCTCTCCTGAAGCGGATCGTCGGCTCCGCCCTCGTCGCCGCCGGACTCGCCTACGCGCTGTGGCCCGAACCCGCCCCGCCGAAGCCCCCCCCGCGCGAGGAGGTCGTCTTCTGGCACATGTGGACCGCCGAGTGGAAGGGCGTCATCGACCGTATCGTCGCCCGCTACAACGCGAGCCAGACGCGGTACCGCGTCGTCGCCGTCTCCGTCCCCTCGGCGAACAACCAGGCGACGGCGAAGTTCCTTCTCGCCGCCGTCGGCTCCACCCCCCCGGATCTCATGGCCCAGTGGCTTCCCGTCGTCCCGAACTGGGCCGACAACGGCCTCATCCGCCCCCTCGACGAGCTTCTCACCCCCGAGGAGCGCCGCCTGTACGCCCACGACGTCTACCCCATCGTCCGCCGCATGGGCACCTACAAGGGCCGCCTGTACGGGATCTGCACCGGCATCGGCATGTCGGGCCTCTACGTGAACGCGAGCGAGCTTCGCGCCGCCGGGATCGACCCCGACCGGCCCGCGAGGACCCTCGAGGAGCTCGACGCCCGCGCCGCGCGCCTGAACCGGGTCGCCAAGGGAGGCGAGCTCCGCCGCGTCGGGTTCATCCCCTACGGCCTTCCCGAGTATGCCGAGGCGTTCGGCGGCGGGATCTACGATTGGGAGAGGGGAGAGGTCACGATCGACACCCCCGCGAACCGCCGCGCCCTCGAGTACATCGTCTCCCGCCACCGCAAGCTCGGTTACGACGAGGTCGTCCGCTTCGAGGCCGGCCTCACCGGCGCCGACGATGCCGGCGGATGGCGCTTCATCTCCGGCGCCTACGCCATGACCCTCGACGGCCCCTGGCGCGTCGAGCAGATGGGCCGGTTCGCCCCCGATTTCGACTACCGCACCGATCCTCTCCCGCCTCCCGGCCCCTCGCTCACGAAGGGGCTCCCGAACCCCGCCCGCATCGGCGCGGGCGTCGCCAACGGCAACTTCATGCTCATCCCTTCGAAGGCGCGCCACCCGGAGGGCGCGATGGACTTCGCCCGCTTCTGGTCCGGCCTGAAGGACCCCGAGCGCGCGGCCGAGTTCTACACCTGGGGGGGCTGGCTTCCCCTCACCCCCCGCATCGCCGCCGCCCCGGCGTACCAGGCCTACCTCCGCAAGTTTCCCCGCTTCCGCACCTTCGTGGACCTCATGCCCTCCTCCAACCTGCGGAGCCGCCCCCCCGTCGCGTACCAGGAGTTTCTCGCCTCCATCTTCGCCCGCGCCGAGGAGGAGGCGACCCGCGGCCGCAAGACCCCCGCCCAAGCCCTCGCCGACGCCGAGAAGAGGTTCGTCGGCGAGCTCAAGCGCCGGAAGGAGCTCGGCTACGTTGATTGACCGGCCCGACGGAGGCCGACGGGGACGACGAGGCCGGGATCGGCTCCGCGCCCTCTCGATTCATCTCGTCCTCCTCGTCCTCTGCCTTCCCGCCGTCCTCCCCCTCGTGTGGATGGTCTCGACCTCGCTGAAGACCGACGCCCAGCTCGGCGCCGGCCAGAGCGCCCTGGGCAAGGCCGCCGAGGAGGGCCACGCCCCGGCCGCCGTCCTCGCGAACCTCGTCCCCCGCCCGCCCCATCCCGAGACGTACCCCAAGGCTCTCGCGAGCATCCCCTTCCGCCGCTACCTTCGCAACACGGTCGTCCTGTGCGCCTGGTCCGTCCTCGGCTCGGTCCTCTCCTCGGCGATCGTCGCCTACGGCTTCGCGCGCATCCGCTTCGACGGGAGCAGGTGGCTTTTCGCCCTCATGATCGGCACGATGGCAATCCCGGGCCAGGTGACGATGATCCCCGCCTTCGCGATGTTCCGCGCCCTCGGCTGGTACGACACCTACCTCCCGCTCATCGTCCCGACCTTCTTTGCGGCCCCCTTCTACGTCTTCCTCCTCGTCCAGTTCTTCCGCACCCTCCCGGAGGAGATCGCCGAGTCCGCCCGCCTCGACGGCGCGGGCGAGTGGACGATCTTCCGCGCCCTCATGCTCCCCCTCGCCAAGCCCGCCCTCGCGACCGTCGCCCTCTTCCAGTTCCTCGGCACCTGGAACGACTTCTTCGGCCCCCTCCTCTATCTGAACTCCCCCGACCGCTACACCCTCGCCTACGGCCTCCAGCAGTTCCTCTCCGCCCAGGGCGGCCAGTGGCCCGAGCTCATGGCCGCCTCCGTCCTCTTCTCCCTCCCGATCGTCGTCCTCTTCTTCCTCGCCCAGGGCACCTTCATCCGCGGCATCGCCACCACCGGCGGCAAGTAGCCCGCACGAGTTCCGTCCGCTCCGCCTACCCCTCCGCGGGAGGAGGATCGGAGCCCGCCGGAGCCCCCGCCTCGTCCGCGACGTAGCGTCCGATCTCCGGGGCGATCCGTCCGAGAAGATCGGCGAGGACGCGCGCCTCCGACTCGGTATACCGCGACGCGAAGAGATCGCCGATCGCCTCGCGCTGTACGATCCAAGCCGCCTCCCGCGCCGCCCGCCCCTCGGGCGTGAGCTTCGCGTAGAGGGCGCGACGGTCCCCCGCGCACGACTCTCGGGCGAGAAAGCCCCGCGCGACGAGGCGGTCCACCATGCGCGAGATCCCCGAACGGGTGAGCTGCACCTGCTCGGCAAGCTGATGCATGAGGAGACGCTCGTCCGGCGCCGTCTCCAGCGTCACCAGAACGTCGTAGACGTCGAGATCGACGACCCCCGCCGCGCGCAAGCGCGCGTCCACCGCCCGGGAGGTGCGTCCGAAGCCGGTGACGAAGGCGGTCCAGGCTCGATGATGGTCGCGGAGAAGACCTTGCGGCAAGACGTCTCCAGTTTGACGGAACGCCCGCCATCCGGTGCGACGTATACTGTTGATGTAGCAACAGTTGCTATATCAATAGAACTATGACGACCGAACTTGCCGTCCGCGACCTCGTCTCCCTCGTGGAGCGAGGCGAGATCCTCGAAGCCTTCGACCGCTACTACGCCGACGACGTCGCGATGGCCGAGAACGCCGCCTCCGCCACCGTCGGAAAGGCCACGAACCGCGCCCGAGAGGAGGCGTTCCTCGCGGGCGTCGCGACGGTCCACGAGAACCGGGCCGCGAGCGTCCTCGTGGACGGCGACCACGCCGCGATCCGCTGGCTCCTCGACTTCACGAACCGCGAGGGAACCCGCCTCCGCTTCGATCAGATCGCCCTCCAGACGTGGCGGGACGGCAGGATCTCGGAGGAGCGGTTCTACTACGACTCCGCCTCTCTCGTCCAGGGCGAGCCTGCTCCCCGCACGGAGGAGCAGGGGTGAGGCGTCTCCTCGCGACGACTCGCGACCCCGGCGCCACGCTCGCCCGCCTCGTCGCCGGGCTCGTGATGTTCCCCCACGGGTCCCAAAAGCTTCTCGCTCTCTTCGGAGGCCCCGGTTGGTCCGGCGAGATGGCCGCGCTTCACGGAGGGCTCGGCATCCCCGTCCCCCTCGTCGCGCTCGCGATCCTCACCGAGTTCTTCGGCGCGCTCGCGCTCGTCCTCGGGCTCGGTGCCCGCCTCGCAGCGACGGCGGTCGCCGTCCTGATGATCGTCGCCGTCGCCCTCGGGGGCCACGCGGCGAACGGGTTCTTCATGAACTGGTTCGGCACCCAGAAGGGGGAGGGCTTCGAGTACCACCTCCTCATGCTCGGGCTCTGCGGCATCGTCCTCCTCAAAGGCGCTGGGGCCTGGTCGCTCGACGGTCTCCTCACGCGCCGCGACCCCGCGCCCGGTCCGAGCGCCCGGACGACGCTCGCGGCCTAGAGGGTCCTGGGCGGATCGGGGGTCCGAGCAGGCGGGGCGACGATCCGCCCCCCCGCCCCGAAGGACTGCGTGTGACCGCCGCCGAACTCCCCCCGACCCGCCCCTTCGACGTGGACGAGGCCCTCGACCTCGTCGGGGAGGCGATCCGCCCCTACCCGAAGGCGGCCATGTTCGAGCTCCGCGACCGGGGGTACGGCACCGTCTTCCAGCAGCTCGTCGCGTGCGTCCTCTCGATCCGCACCCGCGACGAGGAGTCCCTGCCCGCCGCCCTCGGCCTCTTCGCCGCCGCCCCCACCCCTGAGGCGATCGCCGCCCTGAGCCGCGACGATCTCATCCCCCTTCTGGGGCGCACGAGCTTCCCCGGCGACAAGGCCGCGACGATCCTTCTTCTCGCCCGCGCCGCCCTCGATGCCGGCGGCGACCTCCCCGCCGACGCCGACGCCCTCATTGCCCTCAAGGGGATCGGCCCCAAATGCGCCCACCTCGCCCTCGGCGTCGCGAGGAACATCCCCGTGATCGCCGTGGACGTCCACGTCTGGCGCATCGCGAACCGCTGGGGCTACGTCGCGGCGACCACGCCCGAGAAGGCCCTGGCCCAGCTCGAGGCGAAGCTCCCCGACCGCTGGAAGGTCGAGAGCAACGCCCGCCTCGTCCCCTTCGGCAAGCACGTCTGCACCGGCCTCCGCCCGAAGTGCCCCGCCTGCCCCTTGCGCGAGATGTGCCCGAAAATCGGCGTGGACCGCGTGGCCTGAGGGTCGAGCGCGGGTCAGGCGTAGTAGCGCGCCTTGACGAACAGCCGCCGCCGCCCGTCCTTCTCGCGCCGCACGACGAAGAGGAGATCGGCGGAGTGGATGCTCCACGGCGCGTTCCCCGCGACGACGGCAATCACCCCATCTCCCGAGTACGCGGGCGGCGATACGCTCAGAAGCACGCGCGGGCGCATCTTCGGCCTTCCCGGTAGCCGCGCGTCCTCCCACATTCCGAACCTCCCCCCTCTCACCGTATCGCCCACGACCGCTCGCTCCCCCGGGTCAAGGGCTTTCAGCGGCATGACTGTCGGTGGCGTGAAGCTTCCCGCCCGCTCCGCTAACTCCCCGATGAGCGCCCGCACCGGTGCGAGCTCCTTCCGCACCTCGTCGGCGTATTTGGCCGGGATCTCACGCTCTTCGTAAGGGGCCGTCCACGCCTTTAGCGCCGCGATGGCGGTCGTCCGCCGCTTGGACAGGAGTTGCGTGCCGAACACCACGAGATCCCCCCTCGTCCATTCTCGCCCGCGCCACGTCCCTCCCGGATCGGTCTCGAAAAAGCTCTCCGCGACCGCCCGCAGAAGGCCCGCGTCGTCGTTCCGCAAAAGCGTTGGCGGCGCCTGCCCGACGAGGATGGCGAGGAGAACGGACGTCACGCTCCGAGTCTAGCCCCGAATCACCGTTGGCGCGCGGTCGCCAGGACGATCCTCAACGCCGTCCCGCTCTCTCACGAGCTCACCCCTCGCAGCCGGAGCGAACGGCACGGGACCGGCGCTCGCGCCGCGAGGTCCCGGTCGTTCGTCAGAAGCTTGCTCCCCGTCACCACCGCCGTCGCGAGGATCACCGCATCCGGCAACTTGAGCCGGAGATCGCGCCGAGCGCGGATCGCTTCCTCCTTTACTGCGTCATTAAGCGGCACGACCCGCAATGTTTTGAGCAAACGCCGCAACCCCGCTTCCTCATTGGTCGTGAGGCTGGGGTACCCGAGCAACTCGATCTCGGTCACGACCGAGATGCCTAACCCCGTTGTGGGCAGGTCCTCGTCCAGTTCGTCTCGAAGCACGTGAAGAACAATGTTCGTGTCGAGGACCGCACTCACGATTAAGGCCTTCCATCCCATTCCGCCCGTACCGCTCGCTGGTACTCCATCGGATCGGGACCATGCTTGATCAAGCCCTTAAACTGGCTCCAATCTACCGTTCCCGAACCCGCGACCGAACGCCGCGCCCGCTCGATGAGCTCCGCCGCAATCTCCAGCATCTCCGCCGGCGTCAGCTCGGCGAGACCCTCCCGAAGTCCTCCCGTGATCATGCGCCGAGTCTACACCCGGACCGCCGCCAGCCGCGACGCGTCCCGGCTCTCCGCCGCGAACTGCTCGTCGTACAGACGCCGGTACAGCCCCCCCTTCGCCAGAAGCGCCTCGTGCGTCCCCGACTCCACGATCCGCCCCCCGTCCACCGCGAGGATGAGGTCCGCCGCCACGATCGTGCTCAGACGGTGCGCGATCGCGAACGTCGTCCGCCCCCGCATGAGCCCCGTGAGCGACGCCTGGATATGCCGCTCCGTCTCCGTGTCGAGCGCGCTCGTCGCCTCGTCGAGGATGAGCACCCGCGGGTTCTTCAGGATCGCCCGCGCGATCGCCACCCGCTGCTTCTCCCCGCCCGAGAGCTTGTACCCGCGCTCCCCGACCACCGTCTCGTACCCCTCGGGAAGCCCCGCGATATGGTCGTGGATCGCCGCCGCCCGGCACGCCTCCTCCAGCTCCGCCTGGCTCGCCTCGGGCTTCGCCACCCGCAGGTTCGCCGCGATCGTCGTGTGCATGAGATACGTCTCCTGCGTCACCGCCCCGACGATCCGCGCGAGCGAATCCCCCTGGATCTCCCGCACGTCCCGCCCGTCGAGCGTCACCCGCCCCGACTCCGGATCGTACAGCCGGGGGATGAGGTACGTGAGCGTCGTCTTCCCCGCCCCGCTCGGCCCTACCAGCGCGACGAGCTGCCCCGGCTCGGCCCGGAAGCCCACGTGCGAGAGCGTCGGCTCCGCCGCCTCGTCCTCATACCGGAACGACACGTCCTCGAACGCCACCGCCCCCCGCACCGCCCCCGGCTCGAGCGCGACCGCCCCCGGCGCGTCCTCGATGTCGCGCGGCATGTCCGTGTACTGGAAGATCCGCTCGAAGAGCGCGAAGCTCGACACGATCTCCACCTGCGCCCCGAAAAGCCCCGTGAGCGGGAAGAAGAGCCGGTTCTGAAGCCCCGTGAACGCCACCAGGAGCCCCACCGTCACCCCCCGGTCGCCGCGCTGGATGAGGAGCCACCCGGCGAGCCAGTACACCAGCACCGGCGCGAACTGCGTGATAAGCCGGATCATCCCGAAGAAGAGGTACTGCACCACCGCCGACTTGATCTGCCACCCCGCGAGCAGGCGGTTCTCCTTCGCGAACCGGTCGTTCAGCACCCCCGCCGTCCCCACCGTCTTCGTCAGCAGGATCCCCGAGACCGAGAGGGTCTCCTGCATCATCGAGTTCAGCTCGCTCGTCTGCTCCTGCGTCCCCTTGCGAACGTCGCGCGCGAAATCCCCCACCCGCTTCCCGATGAGCGCGAACACCGGCACCATCGCCACCGAGAGGATCGTCAGCCGCCAGTCGAGCACGATCATCGAGACGAGCGTCGAGACCACGATCGCCACGTTGCTCACCTGGTCCACGATCGTGTTCGAGACGACGTTCTGCACCCCCCCCACGTCCGAGATGAGCCGCGTCTGGATGTCGCCGGTGCGCGCGTTCGTGAAGAACCTCAGCGACATCGTCTGCAGGTGCGTGAAGAGCCGGTCGCGCAGATCGCTCATGATCCGTTGCCCCACGACGACGCTCTGGTACCCGTAGAGGAGCGTGAGCCCCGCCCCCGCGAGCACCGCGAGGAGCGTCCACAGCGAGTACAGCGTGATGACCCCGAAGTCCGCCTTCGTGATCCCGTCGTCGATGAGCCGCTTGAGGAAGAACGGCGGCAACACCCCCGCCACCACCGCGAGAAGGACGACCCCGAGGATCGACCCCACCTCCTTCCGGTACGGCCCGAAAAGCCCCAACACCCGCCGGAACATCGCCCCGTCCGCCTTCGGCTTCCTCTCCTTCTCCTCTTGCGTCTTCAATGCGATAACTCCACTCTACGCCGCCGCCCCCGCGCGCGACGCGAGGTAGGCGTGGAGCCCTGCGACCGCCGCCGCCCCCTCACCGACCGCCGCCGCCACCCGCTTCGTCGAACCCGAACGCACGTCCCCGATCGCGAAAACCCCCGGCACCGACGTCTCGAGCGCCCCGCGGCCCTCTCCGCCCGTCAGGGCGTACCCCGCCGCGTCGAGCTCGACCCCGCACCCCCCGAGCCAACCCGTGTTCGGGTCCGCCCCGACGAAGAGGAAGAGGTCGCGCGTCGCGCACGCGCGCTCCTCCCCCGAGTCCCGGTTCCGCCAGACGACCCCCGTGAGCCCCGCGTCCGTCCCCTGGAGCCCCACGACCTCCGTCCGCACGTGGAGCTCGACGTTGGGTTGCGCCGCGATCCGCTCCACGAGGTACTGCGACATCGTCGCCGCGAGCCCCTCCCCGCGGATGAGCACGTGCACCCGCGAGGCGTGCCCCGCGAGGAACACCGCCGCCTGCCCCGCCGAGTTCCCGCCCCCGACGAGCGTCACCTCGCGCCCCGTCACGAGCTTCCCCTCGATCGGCGAGGCCCAGTACCACACCCCCCGCCCCTCGTACCGCGCGAGATCGGGGATGTCCGGGCGCCGGTACGCCGCCCCGCTCGCCACGACGACCGCCCGCGCCTCCGCGCGCCGCCCGTCCGTGAGCCGCAACGCATGCGTCCCCGCACCTCCGCCGCACTCGAGCGCCGCCACCGGCGCCGGCACCACCACCTGCGCCCCGAACTTCTCCGCCTGCACGAACGCCCGTCCCGCGAGCTCCTGCCCCGTGATCCCCGTTGGAAACCCGAGGTAGTTCTCGATCCGCGCCGACGCCCCCGCCTGACCCCCGAACGCCCGCGCGTCGAGGACGAGCACCGAAAGCCCCTCCGACGCCGCGTACACCGCCGTCGCGAGCCCCGCCGGCCCCGCCCCGACCACCGCCACGTCGTACACCCGCTCCGCGTCGAAACCCGCGAGCCCAATCGCCGCCGCGATCTCGCCGTCCGTCGGGTTCGTCAGAAGCGTCCCCCGCGGGCACACCGCGAGCACCGTCCCGTCCGGATGGCGCGGGTACCGCGCCGCGAGCGCCGCCCCCTCCTCGTCCGCCTCCGCGTCCACGACCCGGAACGGCTGCCCGTTGCGCGTGAGGAACCCCGCGAGCCGCACCATGTCCGGCGCGTCCGCGTCCCCGATAAGGATCGGCCCCCCCGCCCCCGTCTCGATAAGGAGAAGCCGCCGGAGGATGAGCGCGCGCATGATCTCCTCCCCGAGCTCCGCCTCCGCCACCAAGAGCGTCCGCAAACCCTCCGGCGTGATGAGGAGCGCCTCCACCTCCCCGACCGCGCGC
Source organism: Fimbriimonas sp. (assembly GCA_965249475.1). Lineage (GTDB taxonomy): Bacteria > Armatimonadota > Fimbriimonadia > Fimbriimonadales > Fimbriimonadaceae > Fimbriimonas. The sequence continues at coordinate 243,251 of CBDFMD010000001.1, forward strand.
CCGTCCACGAGCGCGGGCTTCCCCGAGAGCTGCCCGACCTCGGCGAGGAACTGCCCCTCCCCTTGCGTCCCCACCGGCACGTCGCCCCCGAGCCCGTCGCGCCGCGTCACCGCGATCGCCCCTTCCAGCACGACGAAAAGCCCCGGCCCCTCGACCCCCGCCTCGAAGATGAGCGCCCCGTCGGGCCACCGCCGCCGCTCCCCGAGCGGCAACAGACGCCCGATCTGCTCCGGCGTGAGCGTCGGGAACGCCCGCGCCGTCCGCGACTCGTGGTCCCCTTCCGAGTCCCCCGCGAATCCCGGCCCTGCGAAGCCCCGCTCTGCGCCCTCTCCTGTTCCTTCCGCCACCCCCGCTTCTACGCTAAGGCGGCGCGTCCCAAAACGGCGAAAGGGTAGCCTCCGCGAGGTGGCTAGGCGCCCTAGTCGTTCGACCGATCTCCTCGGATCCCGCACACCCCGTAAACGAGGATAACGCTTCACTGCTGATTGATCAAGCTATCCTTGATCCTAGCTCGACGCGCGAGTACACGATCCATCTCGCAACCGGTGGAGCGGCCGGCCTCCCCGTCAGCATTCTCGTCTCTGGTGAGAACCCCTTCGGCTGGAACTTGCATCGAAGCGGGCCTCCAGGCTAGAAAGGATCCTAAATGCTCTTGCTGACCTTACCCCCGATCGAACCGCGATCACGGACGGACGGTGCGCTCATAGTAGAGCGGATTCGCTCCGTAGCGCAAGGCCCCGCCGCCCACGAAGTGATCTTCAACTCCAATCCCGCCGCCTTCAACACGAATCCCGCCATTCTAGCGGAGGACGGGGCCGGGATGTGGACGCTGAGCAGCAACGAGCTCGCGATCCGCTCCTGGGAGGGCGGGGTCACGCTCCAGACCCTTTGGACACCGTATTCGGAGACGGAAGTCGGCCATCGCCTCCCCTTGACGGCGGATCAGTGGGGCACCTACATGCGTCTCGTCCGAGAGGGCAAAATCCGCGTGAAGGCGCCGAAGGACAAGGAGCGCCCATGGCTTCCCCGATACTTCACGATGGGCACCCCCGTCGCGGGGCTCTCCGTCGATCGCTTCCTCGTTGCAGTCCCTTCCGCAACGGGGGATCCCCGTCGCCCATACGAGACGCTCTACACCCTCATCGTTCCCAAAAGCCGTCCCGTCTTCCTCAACCGCGTCCTCTTCACCTCCGAGCGCCTCGGTCGGGCCGTCGCCTTCTTCCCCCTTACCGATGTCAGCGGCTACATCTTGGACGCAAGGGAGATTCGAGACTCGAACGGCTCTCTGAAGAGCTCGAGCTTCGTGAGTTGGCGCTACGCCGGGACGAAGCTGTGGAAGGTCCCGTCTGGCGAGAGAGGAGATCCCTACCGCCGCTTCGCCGGCCGTTCGGTCCGCTACGGTCCCTGGAGCCGCAACGAGGGCGCGCACCTGCTCTACGACCCGGTGCGCGGACGGGTCGTCGGACACCAGGAGCACGAGAACAACCGGGGCAACGCCCCCCAACGCACCGTCCTGTACGACGTCGCTACCGGTGGCGCGACGCCCCTCTCCCCTCCCCCGGGCTTCGCCCGCTTCCAGCCCTTCTTCCTCGGAGGCGAGCTCCTCGCCACCGCTTGGAGCGGTTCCGCGTTCTACGCGAACACGAACACCCCTGTCCGAACCTTCCTTTGGCGCGACGGCGCGTGGACCGACGTAGGCCCCGTCGCCCTCGAAGCCACGAGCGCGACCGGAAGGATCGGCCTCTTCCGCGACGTCGCGCCCGCCTCCGCCCCCCTTCCGGCGCCCTCCTACTTCATCGGTCGCCTGAACTCTGCCGCGCCCCTTCGTTAGCGTCCGCCACTCCCCTGCTCAGGGCGCGAGCCGGGACCGGGTCCAGCTCGCGCCCCCCTCCCCCGCCTCCTCGTTGCGCGCGAAGAGGATCCGGTCGTGCAACCGGCTCGGACGACCCTGCCAGAACTCGAACCGCGCCGGCACGAGCACGAAGCCTCCCCACGTCGCCGGACGCGGCGCCCCCGCCGGATGCTCCGCCTCCAGCCGCCGCGCCTCCGCCTCGATCTCCCCCCGCCCCGCGATCGGGCGCGACTGCGGCGACGCTGCCGACGCCGCCCGGCTCCCCGGCGGGCGCGAGAGCCAGTAAGCATCCGACTCCGCCTCGGAGAGCCGCTCGACCGCCCCCTCCACCCGCACCTGGCGCTCCAAAGCCGCCCACCAGAACGCCATCGCCCCCTGCGGGTTCGCCGCGAGGTCGCGCCCCTTCGGCCCGTCCGTGTGCGAGAAGAACCGCAGGCCCCCCGCGTCGAACCCCCGCAGGAGAAGGAACCGCGCGCTCGGACGCCCCTCGGCGTCCGCCGTCGCGAGGCAGAACCCCGTCGGCTCGGGAGCCCCCGCCTCCCGCGCCTCGCCGAGCCACCGCCCGAAGAGCGCGAACGGCTCCTCCCCCGCCCCCGCCTCGTCCAGCGCCCCCCGCGCGTAGTCGTACCGATCCTCGCCCGCCCTCACCCCCGTTCCTACTCCTACTCCCCGCTCCGCCGAACCTGCGGGGCCGCGCGCCTTCTCCAAGCGAGGCGCGACGGAATGACGCGCGGTGTGAGCCCCCTCGACCTGTGCGGCTTGAGATCCTCAGACGCCATCCCCCGTCGCATCCCCCGGCCTGTTGACCGTCGCCCCTCGCCCGACGAGCTCACGCGACGAAGGCGACAGGACAACCGACCCGACGAGACGATCGGCCGGAGTGGGCGCGCACCTCCGCGGAATCTTCCGATTCTTGTGCCCCGACCCCTTGTCAACGCTCTCTGCCGCCGACGTAAGGGTGTGGCCTCCTCGAACTTCCGCTCCCGAACCCCCACCTTGCACAAAAACGTGAAAACCGTGGTCAGGATGGTCAGGATGGTCAGGATGGTCAGACCGGAACCATTGGAGACGTGCGCGCGCGCGCGAAGCGCGTTCCCAGGATTCCCAGGGATCGCTCCCGAACCCTCCTTCGGAGCCGCTGAGGGACGCTTCCGGGGGCGATCGCCCCCGGAAGCATCCCTCTTACGCCGCGTGAGCGTGAGGGGCGTGGGGGGCGAGGCCCCGCAGGAACGGGATGACCGGCGCGTAGAGGTACTCGCCCCCGCGCATCGTCACGAACCCCTCGAACCCGAGGCTCACCGTCTCGTTCGAGGCCGGGTCCGCGCGCCACTTCATGACGGCGCCGGAGCCCTGACCGATCACGGGGTCGATCCCGGTGGCGGGGGCCACGAAATCGGAGGCGTTCACCCAACTCTTCTGGGTGAACTCGAACTGCTCCGGGATGCTCGCCATAAAGGCCTGGAAGAGAAGCCCCACGCCCCCCTTCGGAAGGTCGTCGAGCGGGATGTCGGCGTTCGGGTGGAACTCCCGAACGCCGTAGGTGATCCCCCGCCGCGCCATGATGCGCTGGCGCCCCTCCGCCAGGGGCGTCCCGAACCGGCGCGCGATGTCGCCCCGCGGGTTGCTCTTGCGGATGTGACCCTGAAACGGGCAGTGCCGCGCCTCGGGATCGCTCGCGTAGGTGAAGTCGTTCTCGATCTCGGGATTCCCGAGCGCGTCCGGGTGCAACGCGACCGGGGTTCCGTCCTCGAATCGCCCGACGACCATCGCCCCCGCCCGCTCGCGATCGTCGCCGGTGTAGTTCAGCGCGTTGGCGAGCTCCTGTTCGTGCTTCTTGAACCCCTGGACGTTCTGCTCGAGCTTGCGGAAGACGTAGTAGCTCCCACGAACATGGCCGGCGGGATCGGCGTCGAGGAACTGGCGCGGGGGAAACCTCGCGTCCCACTTCGTCATCGTCTCGCGGTCGATGTCCTCGTCCCAGAAGAGCGGCTGGCTCCGCCCGTCGGTGTAGCCGAAGTGCTCGATGCCGTTCCGGTCCTTGTTCCGGATCGCGTGCCCCTCCTCGATCGCGACGAGCCGGATCCCGTGAGGCATCTCCGAGACGAACCGCCCGAGAACGTCCATGTACCCCTCGCCGTCGGCACGGGTGGGCGCATCGCCCGCGATGAGGACCATCAGATCCACGCCGTCCCGGTAGGCCGCGTCCCAACCCGAGACCGGCGCGTCGTGAAGACCGGGAGCGCGGGCGCGCATCCCCTCGCGAAAGGCGAGATCGCCGGGATGCTCGGCGGCGGGGATGCCCAAACGGTTGTAGCCGGAGTTCGAGAGGAACGCGAAGACGACCCGGCCGGCGGAGACGCCCGTCGCGCGCTTGGCGAGAACCTGGTCGAGCTGGGTACGGGCCGAGGTGACGAGGTCGGCGAGCCCGCCCACGAAGCGGCGGTTCGCGTTGTGGTCGCCGCCGAGCCGGAAGAAGGCGTGGACGGCATGGGGGCGCCCGTGGTGGGTCACGAGATGCCCCTGGAGGTCGTGGAGGAAGGAATCGGTGAGGGTCAGGGCGGTATCGAGGGGCATCGTCGTCTCCAGCCCCTGAGTGTAGCGACGCCCCGGCCCTTTTGCGGGGTACGTAGGTCGGTAGACCCAGGGGCTGGGCCCTTCGCCTGGTGCGAAAGGCCCAGCCCGAAGCCCAGCCCGAAGCTCAGAGGGGCCAGAGACGCGGGCAGACGATGGGGTCCGTGTAGTCGGGGTTCCCCTCGGCGTCGAGGCGGACGAGAAGATCGTTCTCGTGGCTCGCCCTCGCTCCGTCGGGAAACGTCGCCCCCGGAACGAAGCGGTTCGGCGCGTCCTGAAGGTGGATCGCGATGGAGCGCCGGGGCTCGGTGCCGTGGTTCGGGCCGGAGCCGTGGATCGTGAGGCAGGAGTGGAAGCTCGCCTCGCCCGCCTTAAGCTCGACGGGCGCCTTCACGATCTTCCGCCCGCTCGCCGTCATCGCCGCCTCTTGGGCGTCGAGATCGTTCGAGAAGAACCCGCGCAGATCCTCCTCGCCCGCCCAGACGTTCGAGCCCTCGATCATCATGATCGTCCCCATCCGCTCGTCGCAGTCGTGGAACGGGACCCACGCGGTGAGCATCCCGTTGCTGGAGCAGGTCCGCCAGTACGACTTATCCGTGTGCCACCCGACGCGGGCGACGACGCCGGCCTTCTCGACGGGCTTGTAGAGAAGCTGGTCGTGCCAAAGCCGGATCTCGGTCGCACCCGCGAGTCGAGCCGCGACGGCCCCCACGAGCGGGGAACGGACGATCGCGGCGAGCGCGACCTTGCGGAAGCTCGAGAAGTCGCTCTTGCGCATGACCTCGCCATCCTCGGGTCGCCAGCCCGGCCACTCCCGACCGACGAGGTCGTCGGCATCGTAGCGGTCGGCGTAGTACTCGTCCTGGGCCTGACGGGCGGCGGCGATCTCTTCGGGGGTGAAGAGCGCGCGCGAACGGTAATACCCGCGCCTCCGGTACTCCGCGACCTCTTCGTCGGTGGGAAGGACGGCGGCGAGACGGGCCTGAAGCTCGGCGGGATCGAGGCGGGGGGCGATGTCGGCGCGCCCGGCGTTGGGGCCGGGGGCGTTAGGCTTGGGAGCGTCGGAGGGGGTTCGGGCGGCGTCGGTCGCGACCATGCGTTCAGCTTCGCCTTTGGGATGCGGGGGGCGAGACGAGCGGAAAGGGCAAAAGGTGCGGTATCCCGACATGACGATGCGGTTGATCCGCCCGGCAGGGCTTCTGGAGGGGTATCAGGCGGACGCCCCGTGCGAGCGGGTTCCGTGGCTCGTCCACGTCGGCGAGCAACTCGCCCCCGCGTCGTTCCCGATCACGACCCATCCCCACGAGTTCTGGGAGGTGTACCTACAGCTCGACGGACTCTCGGTGTGGGAGGCCGAGGGGCGACGGTGGACGGTCGCGCGCGAGGGCGCGTTCCTCGCACCGCCCGGGCGACCCCACGGGCTCGTGTGCGCGGAGGGTCCGCACCACTTCGCGTACGCGGGGGTGAGGCTGGAGGCGACCGAAGCGTGGCCCTTCGCGGGGGATGCGGCCCGGGCGCGATCGTGCCGCGCCGTCGCGCGGGGCGAGCGGCTCCGCGGCCCCTTTCGGACCCTTCTTCGGGAGGCGACCGTGCGCGACGAGGCGGGCCTCTCGGGTTTGCGCGAGGTCGGCTTGCGGTCGGCGGTGGAGGGGCTCGCGGTGGAGACGGCCAGGGCGTTCGGCGGGGTCGCCGAGCGGGGGGGAAGCGAGCTCCCGCCGCGGCACCCGGCCGTGGAGCGGGCGCTCGCGCTTTTGGAGGGGTCGCTCGGAAGGACGTGGGCACTGGGGGATCTCGCGGCCTTGTGCGGAGTCTCGGCGGGGCACCTGGGGCGCGTGTTCCGCGCGGAGACGGGCCGGACCCCCTACGCGGCGCACTTAGCCATGCGGCTGGACGCGGCGGAGGAGATGCTTCGGGCGACGGGGCTCTCCGTGGGGCGGGTGGCCGAGGAGACCGGGTTCGGGAACGCGCGTCGGCTCGCGCAGGCGCTCGCCGCGGCGGGGCGCCCCTCGGCGCGCTCGATCCGTGACGGGCGCATCCTCGCAAATGGGAACGATCTTGCCCGGGGGTGAAGCGGGCGGGCGACGCGGGACGTCCCTAAAAGTAGAGGTGACGGGGTGAAACCTCCGAAACCTTTCTCGTGGCCGATGTCGTCTACACTCTTCCGTTGCCGCCGGCGTCGGCTCCCTCCGCTTCCATGACCACGACCATCGCGATCGAGCGCCTTCTGGATGGGCACCCGCTCATCTCCCCGACCGAACGGCGCTGGGAGGCGGGGGTCGCCTTCAACGCCTCGGCGATCCTCCTGAAACCGGAGCTCGGGCACCGCTCGGCGATGCGGGCCCTCGTGGGCCCCGACGCCGAGACCCGCTACCCGAAGGGGATCGTGGCGATGCACTACCGGGCGCGCCCCGCGACGGACCCTGGCTTCCCGTGGACGCGCTCGTTCATCGGCCTCGCACTCTATACCCCGGACCTCGATCTCATCAAGCGGTTCTCGGACCCTGTGATCTCGCCGGGGCTCTTCGGAGACGACGTGGACGCACTCGGGTGCGAGGACCCGCGGGTGACGTGGATCGACGGCACCTTCTGGATCGTGTACTGCGGGGTGCGTCCGGTCCAGGGCGACCCGACGCGGCAGTGGCTCGGCTCGGTCTGCGTCGCGAAGTCGGACGACCTCGTCCATTGGGAGAAGCTCGGGGCGGTCCCGGGGACGAGCGACGCGTTCGCGGCCTCGCCCCTCGTGCCGTGCGACCCGGCGACGCGGGTGAGCAACAAGGACGGGGTGCTCTTTCCCGACCGGACGCGGGACGGCAAGGTCCTTATGCTCCACCGCCCCATGCGGGGGGACATCGGGACGTGGACGACGCAAGCGGCGATCGCCGACCACGTGGAGGGCCCTTATACGGATCTCGGGTTCGTGAACGGTCCCGAGCGGCGGGACTGCTACGAGGAGAGCTGGGTCGGGGCGGGCTCGGTGCCGATCCCGGTAGGCGGCGGGCGTTATCTCGGCCTCGCGCACACGGGAAACTTCCTGCCCGGGATGCGGCGGGAGTATGTCCTGGACGCTCATCTGTACGATCTGAACGCGTTCGACCCGGCGCGGCCGGAGTCGCTCCTCGTGGCCCGGATCGACGGGTTCATGCGTCCAGAGACGGATTTCGAGGTGCACGGGCCGTTCCCCGACTCGGTGGCGAACGTGCTCTTCTGTTGCGGCGCGTGGGTTCACGAGGGTTGGCTGTACTGGGTGTACGGCGGGGGTGACTCGTACACGATGGCGGCGCGGGCGCGTCTGAACGAACTCGTCGCCGCTCTCGAAGAGCGGCGCAGGCGGTAGGGCGTGGCTTGGGTCCTCGGGGGCGACGCGGCCCCCTGGATTCTCCTCCTCACCGTTGCCCTCCTCTTCGGTCCTCCGGCGGCTCTCCTGTGGCTTCTGCTCCGCAAGCCGCCTCAGGCGTGACGAGGGGAGGTGGCTCCCGGATACTCTCACTCCTAGAGAGATGAGGAACTGTCCTCGGTGCGGGCGGGAGAACGGGGCGGACGTCCGCTTCTGCGGGCGGTGCGGGCTCGATCTGCACGAGTACGACGCCTCGCGCGCGCGTCCGGCCGGAGCCCTCGAGGGAACGGGCGATGCGTTCTGCTACCGGCACCCGAAGGTCGCGACGGGGCTCTCGTGCGGGCGGTGCGAGCGGCCGGTCTGCACCCGGTGCGCGATCATGGGACCCGCGGGGATCCGGTGCCGCGAGTGCGCGAAGCACACCGTCGCGATCCGACCCGGGGCGGTCGTCTACGGCGCGAAGCGCTCGTTCGGCTCGATCCTCGGGGCCGGGCGGGGCGGGATCTGGCCGCTGTACCTTCTCCTCGCGCTCGGCTCGACGGTGTTCGGCGCGGTGCGGAGTTGCGCCCGTCCGCCGCAGAGGGGAGAGGCCCCTCCCGTTTCGGCGCCGGAGCCTCGGCGCTAGCGCCGGGTCAGTTCCGCGAGGCTCACGAACCGGAACCCCCGCGCGCGGGCCTCGGCGATGAAGGCGGGTAGGACGGCGAGCGTCGTCTTCGGGCCGTCGTGCAGGAGGACGATCGCGCCGTTCTCCAAGCGTCCGGCGGCGCGCGCCAGGAGCGTGGGGGCGGTCGGGTTCGCGTAGTCGCCCGGATCGTCGGTCCAGAGGACGGTGGTCATCCCGTCCGCCGCTCCGGCCGCGACGACGCCGGCGTCGTAGTCGCCCCCGGGCGGGCGGCACCAGCGGGGTCGCCTCCCGGTGACGCGCGCGATGAGATCCGAGTTCGCGCGGTACTCGACCTCCGCCTCGCGGGGCGGGATCTTCGTGAGGGTCACGTGCGAGAAGGTGTGGTTGCCGATCTCGTGGCCCCCGGCGGCGATCGCCCGGAGAAGCTCCGGGTGCCGCTCCGCGGCTTTGCCGACGACGAAGAAGGTCGCGGCGACGCGCTCGCGCCTGAGAAGCGCGAGGAGGGCGGGGGTGAAGGCCGGGTGGGGACCGTCGTCGAACGTGAGGGCGATCTCCTTTCGTCGCGGGTCCCCGCGGATGAGCTTCGTCAGATGCCCGCCGCGCTCGCGCTCCCGGGCGTCCTCAGCCCGGAGTTCGGCGGGACTCCGGTAAACCTCCCGGTACGCCTCCGCCCAGTAACGGTCGAGGCGGTCCTCGACGGCGGGGTTGCGACCGGGGGCGAGGCGGAGGCTGTCAAGGTTCGCGTGGACGTGGGTTCCTGACTGCGGGCGTCCGGCGCGGAGGGGGAGCGGGAGGGGAAGGGCGAGCAGAAGCGGGAGAGCGAGCAGAGGGGCGATGCGGGGCATGGAGGCGACGCTCCTTTCAACGTCCTCGCGGGCTAGACGGTGCCGGGTGCGCGGAGCGGCCGGGGGAGAGGATTCGCCTCGCGGAGGCGGCGGGCGGCGGTCTCGGGGGTGAGGTCGCGGCCGGGTTCGGCGAGCATCTCGTAGCCGACCATGAACTTGCGAACCGTCGCGGAGCGCAGGAGGGGCGGGTAGAAGTGGGCGTGGAGGATCCAGGGGTCCGTGGGGCGACCGTCGAAGGGGGCGCCGTGCCAGCCCATCGTGTAGGGGAAGCTCGTCGCGAAGAGGGCGTCGTAGCGGCCGAGGCCCTCCTTTAGGACGCGGGCGAGGTCGTCGCGCTCCCCCTCCGTGAGATCAGGGAGGCGGGGAACGGGGCGGCGGGGGAGGAGGAGGAGTTCGAAGGGCCAGGTCGCCCAGAAGGGGACGAGGAGGACCCAGTGCTCGCCCGCGACGACGACGCGCTCGCCGCTCGCGAGCTCCTCGTGGAGGACGTCCATGAGGAGGAGGCTCCGGCGGGCGTCGTAGTGGGCGCGCTGGCGCTCGTCCTCGCGGGCGGCGAGGGTCGGGAGGAAGTCGGACGCCCAGATCTGGCCGTGGGGGTGGGGGTTGCTGCACCCCATGATCTCGCCCTTGTTCTCGAAGATCTGGACCCAGCGGTACCGCGCGCCGAGTTCGGCGGTCTGATCGGCCCAGGTCTCGACGACGCGGCGGATATCCCCCGCGGGCATCTCGGCGAGGGTGAGGTCGTGGCGGGGGGAGAAGCAGACGACGCGGCACTCGCCCCCGGCGGGCTCGGCGCGCAGAAGCCCGCCGACGCCCTCCTCCCCCCTCGACGGCAGGAGGGCGGAGTAGTCGTTCGCGAAGACGAAGGTGCCGTCGTAGTCGGGGTTGCGCTCGCCGCTCGCGCGCAGGTTGCCGGGGCACAGGTAGCAGGTCGGATCGTGGGCGGGCCGGTTCGGGCGCTCGATGGGCTCCTGGGCGCCTTGCCATGGTCGCTGGGTGCGGTGGGGCGAGACGAGGGTCCACTCGCCGGCGAGGGGGTTGTGGCGGCGGTGAGGCGAGGCCTCGAAGTCCAGGGTTGCGGCGTCCGGAGTCATAGGGTGGGGTGTACCTCTTCGCCTCGGGTCGCGCGGGTCCTCGCCTCGCCCGAAGGGGGGTTCGGGAGCGATCCCTGGGAAAGCTGGGAAGCCCGGGAACGCGTTTCGCGGGTGCGCGCGCACGTCTCGAAGCTTCGTCCCCACCATCCCCACCATCCCGACCATCCCGACCACGGTCTTCGGGTTCTTGTGCAAGGGCGGGAGGGATGTTCCGAGGGGGCCACACCCTTACGTCGGCGGGAGGGGTGGATGACGGTGCTTGCGGGGGATTTTCCCTCCCTTCTCTCCGGGGGCGTCCTCCCCATGGCGCGATGGGCCCGCGCACTCCGAAAGGGTCTCCTCTCGGGCGGTCTCTCCGGGGACCATAATAGAGCTCTTGAACGCGAACCACGACGCGATCGTCCGGCATCTCGACGAGATCGGGTTCCTCTACTCCGTCCAGCCCGCGGTCTCCGGGGGCGACGATGCCGAGGAGGGCGAGGGAGGGTACGGGCTCATCCTCATGACGATGGCGGGGGTGAACGCGGCGATGACGATGCGGCTGACGACGAGCGCGGACCTCGTCCGCATCATCGTCTACCACGGGCCGTTCGTGCCCCCCGAGCGGCGCGCGGCCATGTACGAGCTCGTCTCGCGGCGGAACTGGGATCTCCTCTTCGGGGCGTTCGCGATCGATCCGCGCGATGGGGAGCTCGTCTTCGCGGCGGGGGTTCCGGCGAGCGAGCCGCCGGTGGGGGAGGAGATCTCGCGGGTGATCCGCTCCGCCTTCCGAACGATGGACTGGTTCACGGTCGCGATCGCGGCGTGCCTCGCCGGAGCGGACCCGGAGGACGCGCTCGCGGAGGCGGACCGGAAGGAGGCGATCCACGACCTCATCCAGGAGACGGGGCTCACCGAGGGGGACGAGGACGGCCCGCGGGACGACGAGCAGGCGGCGCTCTTCGAGGACGACGAGGACGACCGGCGCGCCTCGGACGCGCCGACCCCCTCGCCGTTCCCCGATCTGGACGAGGGAAGCGAACCCAGCTAAGGCGGGGTTACAGGATGAACTCGTTCACGAGGTTCTCGAGCATCTCCTGGCGTCCGCTCCGGCGCGTCGGCTCGCCGGCGCGGCGGGCCTCGGCCTCGCACTCGGCGAGGCTTGACGCGCCGGAGCGGACGCGGGCGCCGAAGCCGGACTCCCATCCGGCGTAGCGCCCCTTCACGAAGGCGCCGAAGCGGCCGTCGTCAAGGATCGCCTGGGCGGCCTTCAGGCCGCGGGCAAAGGCGTCCATCCCGCCGATATGGGCGTGGAAGAGATCCACGGTCTCGTGGCTCTGGCGGCGGACCTTCGCGTCGAAGTTCAGGCCGCCGGTGGTAAAGCCGCCCATCTTCAGGATCTCCAGCATGATCTCGGTGGTGAGGTAGACGCTCGTCGGGAATTGGTCGGTGTCCCAGCCGAGAAGCTCGTCGCCGGTGTTCGCGTCCACGGAGCCGAGGGCTCCGGCGGCGCGGGCGACCGCCATCTCGTGGGCCATCGAGTGTCCGGCAAGGGTCGCGTGGTTCGTCTCGAGGTTCAGCTTCAGGTGGTCCATGAGGCCGAACTCGCGGAGGAAGTTCAGGCAGGCGGCGGCGTCGGAGTCGTACTGGTGCTTCGTCGGCTCCTTCGGTTTCGGCTCGATGTAGAACTGGCCCCCAAAGCCGATCTCCCGCGCGTAGGCGACGGCCATGTGGAGGAGGGCGGCGAAGCCCTCGCGCTCGCGCTGCATGTCGGTGTTCAGAAGGGTGTCGTACCCCTCGCGCCCACCCCAGAAGGTGAAGCCCTGCCCGCCGAGGCGGTGGGTCGCGTCCATCGCGGCCTTCACCTGGGCGCCGGCGTGGGCGAAGACGGCGGGGTCTGGGTTCGTGCTCGCGCCCGCTTGGTAGCGGGGGTGGTTGAAGAGGTTGGCGGTGCCCCAGAGAAGGCGGACGCCGGTCTCCCCTTGCTTGCGCTCGAAGATCGCGACGATCTCGTCGAGGTTGCGGCGGCTCGCGTCCACGTCGGCGCCCTCGGGGGCGACGTCGCGGTCGTGGAAGCAGTAGAACGGGGCGCCGAGCTTGCCGAAGAACTCGAAGGCGGCGTCGGCGGTGCGGCGCGCGGTCTCCATGGGGTCGGCGGTCTCCCAGGGGTGGTCCATCGTGGCGACGCCGAACGGGTCGGAGCCGCCGCCCTTGAAGGTGTGCCAGTAGCTCACGGCGAAGCGCAGGTGGTCGCGCATCGCCTTTCCCCCGACGATCTCGTACTCGTCGTAGTGGCGGAAGGCGAGGGGGTTCTTAGACCCCCGGCCCTCGTAGCGGACGCGGTCGGCGATTTCGGGGAAGTACGTCATCGTGCCCGGAGTGTATCGCCTCCCGGCGGTTCGGGCCGGGAGGCGGAGGGAGGGGGGTCAGGCGCCGGGTTTGAGGACGACCTTCGTGCAGCCGTCCTTCTTGTTGCGGAAGATGTCGTACATCTCCGGGGCGCGGCTCAGGGGCACGGTGTGGGACGTGATGTAGTAGGGGTCGAACCCCTCCTCGATCCGGCGCATGAGTTCGGGGAGGATCCGGTTCACGTCGGTCTGGCCCATCTTAAAGGTGAGTCCCTTGTTGAAGGCGGCGCCGAGGTTGATCCCGTCGGCGATCCCGGCGTAGACGCCGGGAACCGAGACGGTGCCGCCCTTGCGGCAGGACTGGATCGCCTGACGCAGGACGTTCGGGCGGTCGGACTCCATCCGCAGGAGCTGCTTCGCCCAGTCCACCACCGCGCCGGTGCCGTGGCCGAGGGCCTCGAACCCGACGGCGTCGATGCAGACGTCGGGGCCGCGGCCGCCGGTCATGGCGTTCAGCTGCTCGACGACGTTCGTCTCCTCGGTGTGCTCGAAGTCGATCGTCTCGACGCCGGGGTTGTTGTCGCGGACGAGCTTCAGGCGGGCGGGCTCGCGGTCGATCGCGATGACGCGTCCGGCCCCGAACATGAAGGCGCTCGCGACGGCGAACTGGCCGACGGGGCCAAGGCCCCAGACGGCGACGACGTCGCCGGGCTGGATGTTGCCCTGGGAGGCGGCCTGGTAGCCCGTCGGGAGGACGTCGGTGAGGAAGAGGACGCGCTCGTCGGGAAGGCCGTTGGGGACCTTCATGGGGGAGACGTCGGCGAAGGGGACGCGAACGTACTCGGCCTGGCCTCCGTCGTAGCCGCCGAAGAGGTGCGAGTAGCCGAAGAGGGCGCTCGCGCCGTGGCCGATCGCGGCCTCTTGGAGTCCGGCGTTCGGGTTCGAGTTGTCGCACATGGAGGTGCGCTCGTGCTTGCAGAACCAGCAGCCGCCGCAGGCGATGCCGAAGGGGACGATGACGCGGTCGCCGATCTTCAGGTTGTGGACGTCGGGGCCGAGGTCCACGATCTCGCCCATGAACTCGTGGCCGAGGATGTCGTACTCCTTCATCGTCGGGACGTAGCCGTTGTAGAGATGGAGGTCGGAGCCGCAGATCGCGGTCGAGGTCACCTTGACGATGGCGTCGCGGCGGTTGAGGATCTGGGGATCGGGGACGGTCTCGACACGGACGTCCTCCTTGCCCATCCAGCAGACGGCCTTCATCGCACGCCCGCCGTCTTGGAGGCGTCGCCGGGCTTGCTCTCGCCCCGCATGACGTTGCTCGGCTGGCCCTCGACGACGGGAACCTCGCCGCACTCGAGGATGGATTTGAAGCGACGGACGGAGTCGGCGACCTCCTGCTCGGGCTCGAGACCGACGAGCTTCGCGGCGAAGACGCCGAGGGCGCCGCCGGGGGCGTCGTAGACGAGCGAGACCTTCACCTCGGTCCCGCGTCCCGGGGGGGCGTCGCTGAAAGAGACGCGGCCGGCGTTCTCGACGTCGGCGCCTTTGAGGGAGCGCCAGGCGATCGCCTCGCCGGGGACGTCCTCGGTGGTCTCGGCCCCCCAGGTGACGTCGCCGCGGGGGCCGATGGCGGTCCACTGGGTCTTGCCGGGGAGGAGCTCCTCGACGGATTTGAGGTGGCGGGAGAACCGGGGAAGGTTCTGCCAGTCGCGCCAGAAGGCGTAGACCTCCTGGCGAGGCTTGAGGATGGTCGCGGTGACGACCACGGGCTTAGCGCTCATGCTTCTGTCTACGGAGGCTCTTCGCGATGGTTTTATCGCAACCGGTTTTCTGTTGTCTCCCAAGCCTCTCGCCCCTAAGCCTCTCGCCGGAGAGGACCGGGGGCGGACGCGGTTCCGGTTCATGCGGTCCTGCATCCCGTTGCATCCCGGTTGCGCGCCACGTGCGTGTGAGACTCCTTGACGGAGATCCCGGTGAGGATCGTCCTCGCGTTCATTTTTGCGGGATATTCGGCGGCGGGCGGGGGTCGAGGGATCATGGGGCTCATCCTTATAGTGCGTCGGGAGGGGGGTTCGACAACCCTCTCGAGCGATTTTACGCGGGCGATTTTGGGCGGGCGATCTTGGGGGCTCGCGCCTGAGGTTCTGGGTTCGGGCCGGGACGGCGGGGGGGTTGTAAGATCGGGGGGTGGTCTCGCTCGTCTTCTCGCCGCGTTCGGAGCCGGTGCTCGGGCCCTCGGGGGGGCCGACGTTCGTGGATCCGGCGTCGGGGTCCCGGGTGGCGTGGATGGCGAAGGACGTGTTCAACCCGGCGGCGGTGGTGCGGGAGGGGCGGATCGCGCTCCTCTTCCGGGCGGAGGACGCCGATTCGGCGGTGAAGGGGACGTCGCGGATCGGGCTCGCGTGGTCCGAGGACGGGGAGACGTTTCACGTGGAGGATACGCCGGTGCTCTTTCCGGACCACGACGCGATGCGGCGGTGGGAGTGGCCGGGAGGGGTGGAGGACCCGCGGATCGTGGAGACGGAGGAGGGGCTCTACGTGATGACGTACACGGCGTTCGACGGTCAGATGGCGCGGCTCGCCCTGGCGACGTCGCCGGATCTGCGGGTGTGGACGAAGCACGGGCTGGCGCTCGGCGGGGACTGGACGAACCGGTGGAGCAAGAGCGGGGCGATCGTGGCGCGGTTGGAAGGAGAGAGGATCGTCGCGACGAGGGTGGGGGGGCGGTACTGGATGCTCTTCGGGGAGGGGGATCTCTTCGCGGCGACGAGCGAGGATCTCCTCTCGTGGGAGGTCGTCACGTACGACGCGGGGGCGAACCGGACGCTCCACCTGGGGGATTCGTGGTGGGAGCACGTCGCGATCCCGGGGGTGCGGACGCCGGTGCCGGTGGCGCGGCCTCGGCGCGGGCGGTTCGACTCGGGGATGGTGGAGCCGGGTCCGTTCGCGCTTCTGACGGAGGAGGGGATCGTCTTGGCGGCGAACGGGGCCAACGGGGCGGACGGGGACGCGGCGATCGCGCCGGGGGGGTACGGGCCGGGGTGGATGGTGCTGGACCGGGGGGATCCGACGGCGGTGGTGTTCCGCTCGGCGGAGCCGTTCCTGCGGCCGGAGCGCCCTTTTGAGACCTCGGGCCAGTACGCGAACGTGTGCTTCGTGAACGGGATGTGCCGCTGGCGGGGCCGGTGGCGGGTCTACTACGGGGCGGGGGACTCGCGGATCGGGCTCGCGGTGGAGTCGGGGTAGGCCGGGGGTCGGCGAGTCGCGGTCGCGACTCGCCGGGGGGCGCGGGCGCCTCTACTTGGCGCCCGGGACGCCGGTGGCGGCCTTCTGTCCTCCCGCCGCCATGCTCTTCGCCATCGCCTTCATGTCGGCGGCTCTCTTTTGCTGGTCGGGGGAGAGGGTGGAGGGATCGGCGCGGTTCGTGAGGTTCGCCTTCATATCCTTCTGAGCCTGCGCGTCGGTCCCGCTCTCGCCGGAGCATCCTCCGAGGAGGATGCCGCAGACCGCAAGGAAGACGAAGAGGATGGGGCGGAGGGCTTTCACGAGCGGCGACCGTCCCACATGTTCTTCTCGGGGGTGTTGATCGGGTCGGGGTTCGTGGCCTCGGGTTTCATCGCCTTGGCGTGACCGTCCACGAAGCTCACGGTGCCGGTTCCGGAGAAGTGGGCGGACATGGTGCCCGCCTTGTCCTTCGGGTCGTTCTCGGCGTAGATGTTGCCGGGGTAGCCGCTCGGGGCGACCGTGCGGGTGCCGCGGGGGATGAGGCCCGAGATGCCGGGGCTCCACGGGGCGGAGGATCGGGCGTCGTCGTAGACGAAGGCCATCCAGGGTTGGAAGTCGGCGCGAATCGGGGAGTCGCCCCAGGTCGGGAAGGCTTTGAGGGCGTCCTGGTTGTGGCGCTCCGCGAAGATGATCGTCTCGGCGGGGCGGCCGAAGCTCGTGGCGCTCAGGGGGTTGTACTTCTCCCAAGGGAAGTAGGGGGTGATGACGCCGATGGGCGAGTTGTTGTTCACGCCGTTGTCGGTGCTCCAGTTCGTCAGCGAGTTGGAGGCGTAGGAGATCCAGGGGCCGAGGAGGGCGGCGTTGGAGGAGGGTCCATCGGTGCCCGAGTCGATCGGGTTTCGTAGGATCGGCACGTTCTTCAGGTAGGGGGCGATGCGGGTGGGCCAGCCCTTTTCGGGAGTCGCGCCGCTCCACTCGTAGACCGCGGTGAGGGGCATGACGTCGTCGGTGTCGCCGACGTAGATGAGCGTCCCCAGGGTGGTCTGCTTCGTGTTGGAGAGGGAGGCGGTCTTCTTCGCCGCGAGCTTCGCCTGGGCGAAGACGGGGAAGAGGATGGCGGCGAGGATGGCGATGATCGCGATGACGACGAGAAGCTCGATGAGGGTAAAGGCCTTTTTCGAGGGAGCGAGGGGGATGGATTTCATGGGTTTGTCTTCTTCGACGGGGCCCTCCCGACATCGAGGGGGCGGCAGGGGCGAGGGGGGAAACCGTTAGGCGGAGCCCCGGCGATGGAGCTCGGGGGTCAGGCGGAGGTGGACGGCGGGGTCCTTCGGGCGGGCGATGCGGTCGAGAAGGATCTCGACGGCGCGGGAGCCGAGCTCGTAGAGAGGCTGGCGGAAGGTGGTGAGGGGAGGGTCCATCGTGGCGACGAACGGCGGGTCGTCGAAGGACCAGACGGCGACGTCCTCCGGGACGCGCAGGCCCCGGGCGGCGAGCCAGAGGTAGGCGGCGCGGGCGTGGGCGTCGTTCCAGCAGACGAGGGCGTCGGGGCCGCCCTCGGGGCCGGCGCCTTCGGGGGTGGGCCGGTAAGCGTGGTCGAGGAGGTCGCCGATCCAGGCGAATCCGTTGGCGGTGAGCATCGCGCCCTCGACGGGGGCGACGAAGGCGGAGCGGGGATCGGGGTCGGGGCGGGGATCGGGGTCGGGGCGGGGATCGGAGTCGGGGCGGGGATGGCTCACCTCCGGCCCGTTCACGCTGTTGCGGGTGAGGTAGGCGCGGACGCCCCCTTCGGGGAGGCCGGCCTCGCGGGCGCCGAGGAGGCATCCGGCGGCGCGCTCGGCGGAGCTCGTCGTCCAGAACTCGGGGCCGACGTAGGCGACGCGGCGTCGTCCGGACTCGACGAGGGTCCGGACGGCGAGGGCGGCGCTCGCCTCGTTCGCGATGTCCACGGAGTCCACGCCGGGGATGGCGGGGGTCGCGCCGACGCTCACGACGGGGACGCCGCGCTCGGCGAGGGCGGCGACGGACTCGCTCGCGCCCTCGGCGCCGATGTAGAGGACGCCGTCGCACCGTCCGTCGAAGCGTCGGCGGGCGGCGAGGCCGTCGTCGCCCCACATCTTCTCGACGTGGACGAGGCTCGCGTAGCCTCGGACGGCGGCGGTCTCGAGGACGCCCTCGAAGATGCCGGCGAAGTAGCCGTTATGGGGGGAGGTGAGGGGGTAGCGCCCCATGTCGGTGACGAGGACGGCGAGGGTGCGGGTGGCGACGGGCTCGGTGGCGGAGCGTCCGCGGCGGGTGGCGGGGGCGCGGTAGTTCAGCTCGCGGACGGCGCGCATGACGCGGGCGCGGGTTTCGGCGGCGACGCTCTCGGAGCGGTCGTTGAGGACGCGCGAGACGGTCGCGGTCGAGACCCCGCTCCTTTTCGCCACCTCGCGAACGCTCGGCATAGGGGCATTGTAACACGTTACGGTAACGCGTTACGCCTTTTGCGGCGGGTTTTTCAGGAGTTTATCGCGGGGCGGGCAGAGCGGCGAAGGGGATGCGGAACGCCTGGATCGCCTCTTTGCCGCGCGAGGCGACGGCGTAGAGGTTCTTCGCACCGACCCAGACCTCGGGGTAGCCGTAGTCTCCGGTCTTGAAGCGGCCGGGGAAGCGCGGGGTCCAGGGGTCGTTGCCGAGGATGAGGTGGGTTCCGAAGGTGCGCCCGTCGAGGGAAAGGGAGAGGGCGAGGGGGTGGCGGCGGCCGTGGCCGTAGGGAGCGCCGGGGTTGCCGACGTAGAGGAAGCGTCCGTCGGGGAGACGGTCGAGGGCGAACTTCGCATCGTCGTCGGGGAAGGCGGTGGGGACGGGTCGGCTCCAGGTGCGGCCCTCGTCGCGGCTCTCGGCGAGGCGGAGGCGCCCGTCGTAGGCGCCGCTCGTGGCGCGCAGGAGGAGGTGGAGGACGCCGTCGTCGGTCTGGAAGAAGGCGCCCTCGCAAAGGTCGCGGGGGGCGTTCGCGCGGCGCTCGGCGTCGGAGAAGGTGCCGGGGTTGTCGTCGCCGAGGAGGGCGGGGCCGGAGACGATGCCGGCGCGGGTCCAGGGGCCGAGGCCGGCGGGGGAATCGGAGTAGGGGAAGAGGAAGTTGCTGGAGAGGACGAGGCGGCCGCTCGCGAGGCGGCGGGGGGCGCGGTTGGGGCAGACGCCGAGGCCGAGATCCTTCGGGGGGGTCCAGGCGAGGGGGCCGGCCTCGCCGGAGAGGCTCGCGAAGGCGCGGAGGCGGGTGTGGCGACGGGCGGCGTCGTAGTCGGCGACGTAGGCGACGAGCCCGTTCGGGGTCCTTGCGAATCCGGCGGCGGTCTGGATCTCGCCGGAGCCGGGGGGGACGAAGGCGCGGGGGGGGCTCCAGTGGGCGAAGTCGGTGGAGACGGACCAGAGGGCGGTCTGGCCGGGGGCGTCCTCGTCGCGGCGGCCGCTCGACCACATGGCGACGAGGAGGCCGCCGATCTCGGCGATGGCGGGGTGGTGGGCGTAGCTCCGGCCCTCAACGGGCAGGGAGACGAAGGCCGTCTCGGAGGAGGCGCGCGGATAGGCGGTCCCGGGGCGGTAGGTGGAGACGACCGGCGCGGGCGGGGGCGCGACGGTGAGAGCGAGGGTCGCGGCCGGGACGATCATCGCTCCCTCAACCCTTCGTCCAGCGGGATCGGTTCCGGGGAGGCGTCATGGCCCGGGGAGCTTACTGCGTTCTCAGGCTCGGACGGGGGCTCTGGGTCCAAGGTCCCCTTAGGATCAGGTCCGGGACGCCGGAGTGGTAAGATCGCTCATGCGACGCTCTCGCCTCGTCCCGGTCCTGTGCGCGTCGCTTCTCTCTCTGGGGGGTCTCGGCTTCGGCTCGGGGGGACAGATCCCGGGGTTCAAGCGACCGGGTCTGCCGAGGCTCGATTCGATCCCGGGGCTCGACTCGGTGTTCAAGAAGGGGCCGGCGATCACGACCTCGATCGGGGACGCGACGTACGCGGCGGAGGACAAGGACGGGTTCTCGCCGGAGGCGGGGGATCTCTTCTCGCTCGTCCGGACCGACGCGGGCGGGTTCGTGCTGAAGGCGGGGGCGTGGGCCGGGCGGGTCGAGTCGTACTGCCTCCACGCGGGGACGTACGGGCCGACCTCGGGGGATGGGTACCTCGACGGGCCGGTGAAGGGGCCTTACGGGCGGATCGTGACGGAGGTGGCGCGTCGCTCGTACGCGCATTCGGAGATCGAGCAACACGACGTGCAGACGCTTCTCTGGGCGCTCGTGGCGCGGGCGAAGACGTCGAGCCTCTCGGGGGGGGCGAAGCGGGCGGCGGCGACGCTGCTGACGCAGAAGGAGCGGTTCGATCTCGACGGCGGGGCGTTGGCGATCCTGGAGGATTCGAGGATCGGGGGGGCGTTCGTGAAGCAGCCGCCGCTCTTGCGGCGGGCTTTCGAGGCGGAGGCGCGGCTTCGGAGCGCGCTGTCGGGGCCGGAGACGAGCTACGCGGAGCTCGAGCGGATCGCGGTGCTCACGGGGGTGCCGGGCGTCGGTCCGGGGAGCCGGGAGGTTCCGGCGGGCCGGTGGTCTCTGCGCAAGCCGGGGTTCTACGTGAGGTACCTGCCGGGTTCGTACCCGACGACGCGGATCGAGGTCTGGGTTCCGGAGGGGAGCGGGGCGGTGGGGGCGACGTTCGATCCGGCGGAGCACATCGCGGTGCCGGCGAACACGGCGTGCCAGCGGCTGTTGCAGTCGGGGCGGGCGAAGGACCGTCGGGCTTCGGGGATCGGGCTCTCGTGGTGGGCTTCGCTCGCGGCGCGGGCGTAACGCGTTACATTCCGGGGCGCGGGTGATGTAGGATGGGGACGCGCGCCCTCGCGGGCGCGGGACCGATCGCGATGAAGCCCCTTCTCTCCTCCCTTCTCCTCGCGCTTCCGTCAGCGGTGGCGGTGTTCGCCCCGGCGGGGGCGTTCGCCTCGGAGATCCTCGAGGTCGCGCCGTTGACGGATCGGATCGTGCTCGTCCATTTCAAGGACGGTTCGGTGGTGCATCACAAGCGGGGGGAGCCCCGGTCGGCGGAGAGCGTGGCGGGGGTGCCGCTCGACGCGGAGGCGGCGTCGCGGCCGGGGTCGTACGGGATCCAGAGCGGGGGAGACGCGGCGTACGCGAAGCCTCTCGCGCCGACCTCGGTCGGGCGCAAGAGCAAAGGGACGGACTTCGCCTGGATCATCGACCGGTGGATGGGGGATCACGCGGAGAACGACCGGATCGACCACGTCAAGGAGCACTGGGTCTATCTCTCTCTGCCGAGCCCGATGGCGCGGGGGAAGCGGTACGCGGTGACGACGGGGGCGCTCGCGACGAACGGGCGGACGTGGGCGTTCGTGTTCGACGAGCGCAAGGGGCGCTCGGAGGCGGTCCACGTGAACACGCTCGGGTACGCGCCGGGGGCGCCGGCGAAGTTCGCCTATCTGTACCAGTGGGCGGGGGACAAGGGGGGGTTGGACCTGAAGGGTTACGCCGGGAAGCGGTTCTGGATCGTGGACCAGGCGAGCGGGCGGGACGTCTTCGAGGGGCGGGTCGCCTTTCGGAAAGGGGCGAAGAACGCGGAGACGCAGCGCGTCGAGGATACACCGGACGGCAACTTTCTCGGGGCGGACGTGTACGAGTGCGACTTCTCGGCGTTCGCGACGCCGGGGCGGTACCGGGTGGCGGTGGAGGGGGTCGGGGGGTCGTGGCCTTTCCGGATCGACGCGGACGTGTACCGGGAGGCGTTCGTGACGATGGCGCGGGGGCTGTACCACAACCGGAGCGGGATCGCGCTGACGAGGCCGTACACGGAGTTCGTGCGTCCGGCGCCGCACAACCCGGCGCTCACGCCGGGGTTCCGGGGAAAGCTCGTGTACTCGTCGCTCCGGTCGCTCGACTACGGGAGCGAGAGCGGGACGAAGGCGCTCATCGAGCCGACGATCCGGGGGCCGATCGAATCGTGCGGGTGGTACCAGGACGCGGGAGACTGGGACTCGTACGAGACGCACCTGCGGGTGGCGCAGGAGCTTCTGCTCGCCTACGAGCTCAACCCGCGGGCGTTCTCGGACGGGGAGCTGAGCATCCCGGAGAGCGGGAACGGGGTGCCGGACATCCTTGACGAGGCGGCGTGGCTTCCCCGCTTCTGCCAGCGGCTAAGGGCGGAGCTGGTAGCGAAGGGGTACGGGTCGGGGGGGATCGGCTTGCGGGTGTCGGGGGACGCGTTCGGCTCCGACACGAAGGCGGGGGACGTCGGGCAGGGATCTTGGGAGGATGTGAACCGGCTCTGGGTCGTCTCGGGGGAGGACCCGGTGGCGACGTACCGGTACGCGGGGGCGGCGGCGGGGCTCGCGCACGCGCTGGCGCTCGCGGGGACCAAGGACCCGAAGGGGGTGGATTGGGCGCGGGAGGCGCGGGAGGCGTACGCTTGGGCCGCTTCGCACACGCTTGCGGGAGACGAGGCCGCGCGGGAGGCGAACGGGCTTCGGCGGAACCGGCTGTACGCGGCGGCGTCGCTCTTCCGGCTCACGGGCGAGAAGGGGTACGAGGCGCGGGTGCGGGAGGACGCGGCGGGGATCGGGGCGGGGACGGCGCTGTGGTTCGAGGATCTGTACGGTCCGGCGGCGTACGCGATGGCGGGGGGCAAGGCGGACGCGGGGCGCGACCCCCAGTTGCTCGCGCGGCTGAGAGAGGCGATCGTGGGTACGGCGGACGCGGCGCACGCGAGCGCGGAGCGGCGGGCGCTCCGGTGGGGGGGAGACTGGGGGTTCCCCATGCTCATCGGTCAGCAGACGACGCCTCTGGTGATGGAGATGGCGGTCGGGCGGTCGCTCGTGGCCGGGAGCGATCCGGCGAGGGCGAGGGCGTACACGGCGGATCTGTACACGACGTGCGACTACTTCCTGGGGACGAACGCGACGAACGGGACGTGGATCACGGGGCTCGGGCCGCGGCATCCGAACTTCCCCTTCCACATGGACGCGTGGTACAACGGTCGGACGGACGCGAGCGGGCGGTGGACTCCGCATCCGGGGATCATCCCGTACTCGCCGTGGCGCAAGGAGAACGCGCAGGGGAAGGGGCCTTGGGACCACGACTGGGGGAACAAGACGACGTACCCGGCGGTGGACGCCTGGCCGGGGAACGAGCGGTACTTCGACAACCGGTGCTCGCCGATGGGGGGGGAGTTCACGATCCACCAGAACACGGCTCCGGCGGCGGCGATCTTCGGCGTGCTGTGCGCGGCGAGGCGCTAAGGATCGCTCATCGGGCAAAATCTCGCGAGGTAGAGCGATGGTGAAGCGGTGCCCCTACGAGGGGTGCCGCCACGAGTGGGAGCCCTCGTGGCGGCACTGCCCGAACTGCGGGACGGACGCGATGCCCTCGCTTCCGCGCCCGCTCGGCTGCGAGCACGCGTTCGAGATCGTCGGGCCGTTCTGCGTGCGGTGCGGGTGGGATTCGGAGGCGCCGTTCGGGTTGCAACCGGGGGTGCGGCGGGTCGTCGGCGTTCTCGTCCTTGTGCTCGCCGGGGGATTGCTGGCGGGCGACGCGCTTCTCATCGCGTCGGGGAGGCGGGAATCGGTGCGGCTCGGGGCGTACCTTACGGCGCCGCTCCTCGCGCTCCTCGTCGTCGTCTCGCGCCTGCTCGTC
The DNA here is from genome assembly GCA_965249475.1 of Fimbriimonas sp. Classification (GTDB taxonomy): domain Bacteria; phylum Armatimonadota; class Fimbriimonadia; order Fimbriimonadales; family Fimbriimonadaceae; genus Fimbriimonas. Next base: position 266,790 of record CBDFMD010000001.1, read on the forward strand.
CCGCGCCGGGCGGAGCGGACGCGCTAGGGGGCGGAACTCAGAGGCTCGGGGGCGTTGCGCCCTCGCCGACGACGGTGTTCCAGGCGCGGACGCGCGGGCGGAGGACGAGGCCCGCGGCGACGTAGGGGTCGGCCTCGGCGAAGGCGCGGGCGGTATCGGGATCGCGGAAAAGGAGGATGGCGTCGGCGGGGTCGGCGAGGAGGAGGTCGCCGCGCGCGTGGGCTTCGCGGGCGAGGGCGAGGTGCTCGGCGCGGTGGGCGGCGCGGCGCTCGAGGTAGTCGGGGGCGAGATCGTAGAGGAGAAGCCAGTGCATGAAGGTTAGGGGGCGCAGACGAGCGAGACGGCGAGGGGCGGCGCGGTTTGGAGGACGAGACGGCGACCGGCGGGTTCGGCGGCCTCTTGACGCACCGCTCCGGCACGGATCGCGCGGGCACCTTCGGCGCGGCGGGTCGCGCCCGTGAAGCCGGTGCTCCGGCCGACACTCGCCAGGAGCAGTCGGGCGTGGTCGGCGGCGAGGGGCATCGCCCCCGAGCGTACACTGGGAGCATGACGCTCGAGGAGGCGGTGTGGCGGGATCCGGAGAGGATGAGCGGGGCACTGTGCTTTCGGGGCGACCGGGTGCTCGTCTCGACGCTGTTCGACTATCTTGCGGACGGTCTCACTGTGACGGACTTTCTGGACGACTTTCCCGGTCTCGCTAAGGAGAAGGTGGGCGCGGTGCTGGCAAACGTCCCAATCCTCCTTCAAGAGCGGTTCGAGCGGCCGCTCGCCGCGTGAGGATCCTTCTCGATCGATGCGTGCCCCCGCCGTTTGCGCGGGAGCTCGCGCCGCACGAGGTCATCCACGCGGGTTCGCTCGTTTGGGGGGAGGCACGAGACTCGGGCCTCGTCGCGAGGGCGACCGAGGAAGGTTTCGAGGTTCTGGCCACGGTGGATCGTCAGATGCCGCACCAGATCCGTCTCCTCCCGGACTCGTGACCGGTGCTGGTCGTGCGGGTCGTCGCGAACAACCGGGTACGGCTCGCACGCGCGGCCCCACGCGTCCTGGCAGCGTTGCCCGGTCTACCGCGCGGGGAGTTCACGATCCTCGACGCGCGGGATCTTTAACCTTTCACGGCGCCGAGCTGGATGCCTTTGACGAGGTACTTCTGGCCGACGAGGAAGAGGAGGAGGGGCGGGGCGATGCTCATGACAGACGCGGCCATCATGAGGTGGGTCGCCTTGTTGTACACGGAGTCGAACTGGAGGAGGCCGACGGGGAGGGTCCTCATGCTCTCGCTCTTGATCATGATGAGGGGCCAGAAGAGGCTTCCGTAGTTGCCGAGGAAGGTGAAGATCGCGAGGGTGATGATGCCGGGGCGGGCGAGCGGGAGGATAACGTCGGCGTAGATGCGCCACGCGGAGGCGCCGTCGATCGCGCTCGCCTCGTCGAGGGCGCGGGGGACGCTCAGCATGAATTGGCGCAGGAGGAAGGTCCCGAAGGCGGAGAAGGCGGCGGGGACGATGAGTCCGGCGTAGGTGTCGAGGAGGTGGAGGCGCACCATGATCGCGAAGTTCGGGATCATGGTGACGACGCCGGGGACCATCATCGTCGCGAGGTACATCGTGAAGACGGCGTTGCGCCCGGGCCAGCGCAGGCGGGCGAAGGCGAACGCGGCCATCGAGCTCGTGAGGACGGTGAGGAAGGTCACCCAGCTCGCGACGAAGAGGGAGTTCAGATAGTAGCGCCCGAAGTAGGGGGCGGCGGTGCTCACCTCGCGGTAGTTCGAGGGGTGCCAGACCTTCGGGACGGGGGTGAGGCTCGTGACCTCGGCCTCGGGCTTCAGCGAGGTGAGGAGCATCCAGACGAAGGGGGCGAGGGTGGCGAGCGAGATGAGGATGAGGACGCCGTAGACGAGCGGCTTCGGAGCGGCCTTGAGGATCGCGCGAACGAAAACCCTCCGGGCGGCGTTGAGCTTGGCGAGCCGCCGGTTCACGAGACGAGGTCCTCGCGGTTGCCGAAGCGCCAGTTCACGGCGGTGACGAGGAGGACGATGGCGAAGAGGGTCCAGGCGACGGCGCTCGCGTACCCGAGCTGGAAGGTCTCGAACGCCTTCTGGTAGATGTGGTAGGCGAGGGTGGTGGTGGTGCTCGCGGGGCCGCCGGCGGTCATGACCCGCGCGGTGTCGAAGCCGCCCTGGAAGCCGCCGATGAAGCCCATGACGACGATGAAGAACGTCGTGGGGGCGAGCTGGGGCCAGACGATGTGGCGGAAGCGGCTCCACCCGCCCGCGCCGTCGAGGGCGGCGGCCTCGGTGAGCTCCTCGGGGACGTTGCCGAGGGCGGCGAGGTACAGGAGCATGTTGCCCCCGCCGACGCCGGTCCAGAAGCCCATGAGCCCGATCGCGTCGCGCGCGCCGAGGCCGAACTGGGAGGCGTCGAGGGCGACGCGCTCGGGGTTCAGGGCGAGAAGGTTATGGGTCGAGTTCAGCCATTGGGGGGCGTCGAGGCCGAGGTGGAGAAGGGTCGAGCCGGTCCTGAGCGCGGCGTTGATCGCGCCGAAGTCGGGGTTCAGGAGCTGCTTCCACAGCAACATGAGGGCGACCCCCGCGGTGAAGCTCGGCAGGTAGAGGAGGGTGCGGAAGACGGCGCCGCCCCGGATCTTCTGGTGGAGGAGAGTCGCGAGGAAGAGCGAGCCGACGATCGAGAAGGGCATCCCGATGAAGAAGTAGGCGGTGTTGGCGAGGTAGGTCCAGAAGAAGGAGTCGGCGACCATGTCGCCGTAGTTGCGGAGCCCGACCCAGTGGCTCTCCTGGGTCAGAAGGTTGCGGTCGGTGAAGCTCGTGAAGAGCGAGATGGCGACGGGGCCGAGGGTGAAGACGAGGAAGCCCAGAAGGTTCGGGCCGAGAAAGAGGAGGGCGGGGAGAAGATCGTTGCGCGCGCGTCTTCGTCTCGCGCCGCGGACGGCGATCGGGAGGGCGTCCGGCTTCCGCTCCCCGCGATCGGCGGCGCGGATCACTTCGCCGTCTCCCGGCCGTCCCACATCGCCCGGAGCTGGGGGTCGCGGGCGACGTTGCGGGCGATGAGGGCGTCGATGTCGCGGGCGGCGTCCCTCATGGCGCGCTCGGGGGATTTCTGGTCCAGCTTCACGAGATCGAGCTGGCGGTTGAGATAAGCGTCCATCTCGGGGCCGGCGACGTAGGGCGAGTTGGGCAGGGGGACGCCGAGCTCGAGGGTGTCGCGGAAGGCGCGGTGGAAGTCGGCGCCGGGATCGAGGGGGTTGTTCTCGTACCGGGGGGTGTAGGCGGCGGAGCGGACGCCGGCGAGGGCGTCGCCCTGGTCGTTCAGAAGGGCGTTGTACTCGCTTCCCATGAGGTAGGCGAGGAACTCGGTCGCCTCCTTCACGTGCGGGCCGTTGGCGTTCACCATCGTGGCGCGGGTGCCGCCGTTGCCGAAGCGGGGAAAGCGCGCCGGGGGCGGGGGGACGGAGCCGAGGCGGAAGCCGCGGTCCTTCACGTCGCCGCGAAGCTGGGCGAGCCACCAACGGCCGCCGAGGGACATCGCCCCGAGTTTTTTGCGGAAGTAGGCCTGGGGTCCGAGCCCGCCCCAACTACCTCCGGTCGCGAGAGCCTGCTCGTCGTTGGGGGAGGGGCTCACCTTATGAACGTAGACGAGGGAGCGGACCCACGCGAGGCAGGCGATGGACTCGGGGGAGGCGACGGTGCAACGTTTGCCGTCGGGCGAGAAGAGCGCGCCGCCGAAGCTCGGGAGGTACTCGCGGTAGCCGCCGGTGAAGTCCATGAGGAGGCCGTAGCGCTCGACGCGGCCGTCCCGTCCGCGCTTCGTCATCCGTTTGGCGACGGCGACGAGGTCGTCGGTGGTCCAGGGGGCCTTGGGGTAGGGAACGCCCTCGGCGTCGAAGAGGTCTTTGTGGAACCAGATGGCGTCGAGGCCGACGTTCGCGGGGACGGCGTAGACGCGGCCCCGGGGGTCTACGGTCCACGGGAGGGCGAGCGGCCAGGCGACCTTCGGGAGATCGATGCCGCGCGCCTTCAGGTCGTCGGTGAGGTCCTTCGCGATGCCGGAGCGGCGGTAGGCGTCGAAGCTCGATTGGCCCCAGTAGTCGAAGACGTCGGGGCCGACCCCGGCCTGGCTTTGGACGATGACCTTCTGGGCGTCCTGGTTGCCGGGGTCGATGCGGATGTCGATGTCCGGATGGAGGCGGCGGAAGAGGGCCATCTGCGCCTCGCGCTGGGGGTTCTTGTCGGTGACCCAGGTGAGGACGACCTTGCCCTTTTCGCCCTCGGGCTCGCGGGTCGCCATCATCCCCGCCGAGAAGAGGGCGAGGCCGCCGAACGCCGCCAGTAGAAACGCTTTCATAGGGAACGCCTTCGTCCTCGCCCGATTTTAGCCGAGAACGGGTCCGGCGCGTCGCCCCCGGCGGAGGGGCTCGTGGGTGGTCGGCGTCGCGCGCCGGTGGTCGGCATCGCGCGTGGGGTTCAGGGCGCCGCGACTACACTGGGAGGCCATGTTGGTGCGGGCGGAGCTCGGCGGCGCGTTGCGCTGGTTTACGATGGACGCGGGGGACCTCACCGAGCGGCACCGTCGCTGGATCCAGTCTCCGGAGCATTGGGCGATGTTCCTTCTCGACCACGAGGGGGCGTTCTCCTTCAACGGGCGGGCGTTCCCGTTCGAGCGGGGCTTCGTCGCGATCGTTCCGCCGTCGTCGCACGCCGGTTTCGTCCGGGTGGGGGAAGGGACCCCGCACCGGCGGCTCACGTTCGCACTCTCGCCGCGCGGGGACTCGGTGGCGCTTCCGGTCGTCGCCGACCTCGGTGACCGGCGGGGCTTGCGGTGGGAGGAGGCTCAGGAGGTCGCGGAGTGGCTAGGGTCGTCTCTCGGGCGGGGGATCGCGTTCGCGCAGAACCTCTTGTGGAGTCTCGCGCGCCCGGTGGGGGAGTTGCACGGGTCGCCGGCGGGGTTCCGTCTGGAGCGGCTCGTGGCCGAGCGGATCGCCCGGCCGCTCCGGGTCGCCGACCTTGCGCGGGACCTCGGGACGAGCCCATCGCAACTCCTTCGGGCGGTGCGGGCGGAGTACGGGAAGACGGTGCAGGAGTTCATCAAGGAGCGACGGACGGATCTCGCGCTCGCGCTTCTCGCCCAGGGCGAGCTTCCGATCAAGGCGATCGCGGCGAGGACGGGGCTCGGCGATCTTCAGAGCTTCAACAAGGCGGTTCGGGCCGCGTCGGGGCTCTCGCCCCGCGCGATCCGGGGGCTCGCGGATCGGGGGGGGTCGGCGGGGATCGCCGCTGGTCTCGATCGGATACGGGGGGCCTAGGACGGGCCTTCCCCGACCTCTCTCGTCAGGCCGGGGACGTTGCAATCTGAGGACGCCATGGACCGAACGTCTCGCTCTCGCGCCCCTCTTTCCCTCTCCCGTCTTCCCCTCTCGCGGGGAGCGGTTCTCGCCGCAGCGGTCGGCACCCTGCTCGGGGCCGAGGCGCGGGCGGGGACGATCCTCGACACGAACCTTCCCGCCGGGACCGTCATCGTCAACGTGAGCGGGACGGAGGACGGGGCGGCGGCCTACGACGGCCTCAACCAGGCTCTGTGGTACCAGCCGTTCCATCTCGGCGCGTCGTCTCTCGAACTGACGATGCAACCGGGGACGTACACGTTCGGGATCACGGACCCGACCGACGCGCTCGCGCGTTTTCCCGCTCTGACGGCGGGGCAACGCGGGCAGCTCCACTCCGCGTGGACGTACAACTCGCCCTGGGCGACGGACTACCTCGTGTTCGACGCGGCGGCGAAGTCGGACCCGGGCCGGGCGCAACTCTTCACGGGATCGGTGATGCGCCAGGTGGCGGGGGCACCGGGGTGGATCGGCGGCGGGTACGGCTCGGGGGCGCAGGCGTACGGCGCGGCGAAGCTCGGGGGGTACGACGCGCGGATCGTCGCGGGGCCCATGGGTCGCTACCTGGGCGAGGTGCGGAGCGACTACACCTTCGCCGTGCCGACGACGCTCGTCTTCGCGGTGCCGGACTACTACCTTCCGGACAACGGCGGCGGGGTGTCGGTCGTGGTGAGCCGGGCGACGCCCGTGCCGGAGCCCGCGACCGTAGGAGCGTTGGGGCTTGGAGTCCTGGGGCTCTCGCGGCGATGGAGGCGGGGCGGTACAGTCCTCGGATGCCTCTCCTCGCCTCGATCGCCGCGCTGAGACTCTTGCAGGGGGAGGCCCGGGTGCAGGCCGACTTCGACCGGGCGCTCCGCACCGGGGACGGGGCGCTCTTCCGGCGGATCTCGCGGGAGCGGGAGGTGCGAGGGGTCTCGGCAGGGGCGTGCGGGCGGTTCCTCGCGCGGTTCGCGGCGCCGTGGGCGCGGGGGGCGAGCCCGGTGATGGGGCGAGACGGGCGAAGGCTCGGGTGGAGCGACCCCCGGAACGGGGCGACGATCCGGTTCCGGGCGACGGGAGGGGCCGACATCGTCGTGAACGAGCGCCGGACCCTTCTCTTCGAGACGCCGGTCGTGCGAGAAGGGGGCGGGTTCAAGGCGACGACGGGGTTCGCGCAGATCCTCTTCGCGCGGGCGGACGGGATGCCGGTCCCTTCGGGGCGGGGCCGGGCGGCGAAGATGCAGGAGGCGCAGAGGATCGTCGAGGGTTGGATCGCGGAGACGCGACGGATGGGGATCCCCGGCTCGATCGAGCCGGAGAAGAACCGTTTCCAGACGTGGGACGAGGTGATCCGGGCGTCGCGCGCGGAGATCGGGGCGATGCCGCGGGGATAGATCCCTACGGGGTGTTACGGCCCTCGCCGTCGTCGGTGGGGCCGTCGTAGGTCGTCTTGGGCGAGCGCGGGGCCTCGTGGCGGGCGGTCGGGAAGCCGAGGGGGGCGAGGTCGTCGAGGTTCTCGCGCATCTCCTCGGCGGAGGCGAAGATGTGCTCGGCGCCCGCGCCCTCGAGGGCCTCACGCCCGGTGCCGCCGGAGAGGAGGCCGACGACGCGCATACCGAGGACGGTCGCGGCCTTCGCGTCGCCTGCGCCGTGGACGACGGCGAGGGTCTCGTCAGGGGCGGCCTCGACGAGGGCGTGGGCGGCGCTCAGGACCTCGCCCTCGGTGAGATCCTCGGCGGCGTGGTCCTCGCGTCCGTCGGTGGGGCCCTCGCTCGGTTTGCCGGGCTTCGGAGTGTGGGCTCCGGGCTCGGGGAGGCCGGAGGCTTCGACCATGCCGGTGAGGCCGGCGGCGGCCACGACGTCGGCGATCCGGTGGGGGTGGGCGCGGGTGGCGAGGGCGACCTTCAGGCCGCGCTCGACGAGGTCGCCGACGAGCTCCTTGCCCATCGGGAAGGCGGCGACGCGGGGGGAGAAGACGTTCTCCCAATGGTCGTGGTAGCGGGCGATAACGGCGTCGGCGGTGACCTCGGCGAGGACGGCGGGCTCCATGAAGCGGCGTGGGATCTCGCGCTCGGGGCCGGCGACGTGGGGGGTGAGGGCGTCGGGCTCGACGTTCGTGCCGAACTCGCGCAGGGCGTCGCGCCAGGCGAGGGCGCGGAGCTCGATGGAGTCGAGGAGAGTTCCCTCCACGTCGAAGACGACGGCTTTGATCATAGAACCGGGTCTACGTCGCGGGGGGCGGGTTCCTCGGCAGAGGGTGCCCAGGAAGGCGCTGGGGAGGGCGCTGGGGATGCGGAGGCGGCGAGGCCGGCGTCGGTGATCCAGAGTTCGCGCATGAGGGCGTTCACGCGGACGAGGCTCTCCTCTTCGAGGGTGGAGGCGGCGTCGTTCGCGGCGCGGGGATCGTAGCGGCGCTCGTAGGCCCAGCGTGCGTAGCGGAAGGTGCGCTCGCCGGTGGTCTCGAAATGTTCGGCCGCGGCATCGAGGAGTGCCGATCGGAGTTCCATCGCTGATGGTTTCTACCGCATGGCGGGTCCGTTCCTCACCGCGGCGGCCCTAAACGAGCGGGAGGCGGACGGTGAGGACGGCACCATTCTCGTTGCGGGCGGAGACGGAGCCGCCGCGGGCCTCGAGGGTGCGGCGGACGAGGGCGAGGCCGAGGCCGGCGCCGCCTTTGCCCTCGCCCCGGCGGGTGCGGCTCTCGTCGCCCTGGACGAGGCGGTCGAAGGCGCGCTCGAGGAGATCCGTGGGGAAGCCGGGGCCGCGGTCGCGGACGACGAGGGCACCGTCGCAGGAGAGGGTCGCGGCGATCTCGCTCCCCTCGGGGGCGTAGCGCAGGGCGTTGTCGAAGAGGTTGTCGAGGACGAGGCCGATCTCGTGGGGGGCCATCCGGACGCGGCAGGGGGCGAGGTCGGCGCGGAGGGCGACGCGGGCGGCGGCGGCGCGGGGGCTCCAGCGGGCGAGGGTCTCGCGGACGAGGGGTTCGGCGTCGAGGTCGGCGGGGGCGATCTCGGCGCCGCGGGCGGTGGCGAGGAGGGCGGCGACGGTGCGGTTCAGGCGGTCGAGCTCGCCGAGCTGGTCGCGCAGGAGGGCGGCGTAGTCCCCGGGGGCGCGCTCGCGGAGGAGAGTCGTCTCGACGCCGGTCTTTAGGACGGCGAGGGGGGTGCGGAGCTCGTGGGCGGCGTCGGCAGCGAAGCGCTCCTCGCGGCGGGCCGCGCGCTCGATGCGGTCGAGCATGGCGTTGAGCCCTTCGGCGAAGCGGCCGAACTCGGCGCGGTCCTCGACGGGGAGGCGGGCGGCGAGGTCGCGTCCGGAGATCTCGGCGGCCCCCTCGCCGAGGCGGGCGAGGGGGCGGAAGATCGCGTTGGCGGCGATCCAGGCGGCGACGCCGAAGAGGAGGACGAGGGCGGGCCACAGGGCGGCGAGGGCGAGGGCGAGGCGGCGGGTCTCGCGCTCCTGGGGGCGGCGGTCGATGGCGACGACGGCGATGCCGCTTCCCACGGGCTCGCCGTAGACGAGGAGGGGGCCGCGCTCGGCGAAGCCGACGACGGGGGGGTCGGCGGGGGGGCCGGCGGAGCGGGCGAGGCGGCCGCTCGCGTCGTAGACGCTCGCGGCGATCTCGGGTCGGGCCTCGCGAACGGCGGCGGGGTCGAAGGCCTCGCCGCGCTCGCGCTTTTGGACGGCGAGGGCCTCGGCGAGCTCGGCGCGGAGGATAGCGCGGCCGCTCGCGTGGAAGGCGGCGACGACGCCCCAGAAGAGGGCGGCGAGGACGACGCCGGCCAGGAGGGCGGCGCTGAGGGCGAGGCGCGTCCGGTGGTTCATCCCCGCTCTCCTCGCCTCTCCTCTTAGCCCCGGGATCAGGTTCCGGAGACGTCGCCGTTGGGGTCGGCGGCGGGGGCGGGGCGGGCGTCGAGGACGTAGCCCTTGCCGCGGACGGTGTGGACGAGGCGGGGGCGGCCGCGGGTCTCGAGCTTGGCGCGGAGGTAGTTCACGTAGACCTCGACGATGTTCGGGTGGCGGCGGGGGGCGTCGCCGGGGGCGTCGCTCGGGGCCTCGTCCCAGACCTCGCGGAGGATGGCCTCTTTGCTCACGGTCTCGCCGGGGACCGCGAGGAGGGTCCAGAGGAGGCCGAACTCGGTCGCGGAGAGGTGGATCGGGACGCCGGCGCCGACGGGGCCGTAGCCGACCTTGCGGGAGCGGGCGTCGGCCCAGAGGTCGCCGAAGGCGCGGACGTCGCCGGCGTCGCGGGCGCGGCGCAGGAGGGCGCGGAGGCGGGCGAGGAGCTCGCCGAGGTCGAAGGGCTTCACCATGTAGTCGTCGCCGCCGAGGTCGAGGCCGGCGATGCGGTCGGCGGGGGCGTCGCGGGCGGTGAGGAAGAGGACGGGGACGCGGGCGCCCGAGGCGCGGAGGCGGCGGACCATCTCGAAGCCGTCGAGGACGGGCATCATGGCGTCCACGACGAGGAGGTCGGCGCCGCGGCCGCCGTCGGCGAGGCGCAGACCCTCCTCGCCGTCGCCCGCGACGGCGGCGACGAAGCCGGACTCGTCGAGGGCCTGTTTCAGAAGTCGGCCGAGGGCGGGCTCGTCCTCGACCACCAGGATGCGGGGGCGGTACTCGATGGTCTTATTGTGCCCTCCCGCGCGGCGTCGCGGGGCGGGCGGGAGCTTCGAGTGCGGCAAGCTCCTTTAGCTCCTTGCGGGCGCGGGCCTCGTAGCCCGTGCCGGGGCAGAGGGCGAGGAGGCGCTCGAAGGCGCGTTTCGCCCCGGCGCGGTCGCCGAGGTTCTTCAGGGCGATCCCCATCTCGCCGTAGGTCTCGCCGCGGACGTGGACGCTCACGCGCCCGATGCGGGCGGGGCCGAGGAAGCGCTCGAAGGTGCGGACGTCGAGGAGGAGGCGCTCCCAGACGGCCTTCGGGAGGTCCTTCGCGTCCCAGTACTGGCCCTGGCTGTAGAGGGTGGCGGCGCGCATCATGTAGACGTTCGGGTCGGAGGGGCGCAGGGCGACGGCGCGGTCGAGGGTGGCGCGGCTCGTGGCGAGGAGGGCGAGGGCCTCCTTCGCCTTGCCGGCGCCTTTGAGGAGGCCGGCCTCGATCGTCTGGCCGTTGCCGAGCCAGACGAGGGCGCGGGCGTCCTTCGGGTCTTTCCTCACGAGGTCTCCGATCTCGGCGTAGGCCTTGCGGAAGGTGGCGAAGTCGCCGCGGAAGACGGCGAAGAAGCGCTTGCGGTAGGCGACGATGAAGGGGTCCTCCTTGTAGAGGCCGGGTTCGGGGCGGTTGTCCTCGGGGCGCGGGTAGACGAACTGGGCCTTCGCGACCGGGATCGCCACGGCGGGAAGAGGGACGAGGAGCATTCCTCTCCCTTCTACCCCCGCGGCCGGGTCGGGGTTCGTTCCGGCCTCCGAAGTCGGGTCCCGAGACGATTCCCGGGAGAGCCGGGGAGAGCCGGGGAGCCCGGGGACGGCCTCCGTCCCCTCGCGCAGGGGCGGGGATCATCACATCGGGGCGGCCGGGGCAAGGTGACGCTCGACGTGACGCTCGACGTGACGCTCGGGGCGGGGTTTCGAGTCTGCGGGGGGTGGGGGCGGGGGGTCGGGGGGGCGGGATCGTGTGACGCTCGGGGCTTTTGGGGGCGCGAGCGTCACAGGGGTGCGGGGGGGCGGCGGGGGTCGGATCGGTCTGTCGGGGGGGCACATCCCTTCGTTCGCGGGAGGGGCTTTCGACAACGTGTTCCGGAGAGATTGCCCGGGAGATTGCCCGGGAGATTGCCCGGTCTCCCCTCTCGTTCCGAGGCAGTCGCTTGGGGAGTCGCCTGGGGAGTCGCCTGGGGAGTCGCCTGGGGAGTAGCCTGGGGGCGTGGGTTTGCGGGCGGTCGTGTTCGACTTCGACGGGACGATCCTCGACACGGAGACGCCGGAGTGGGAGGGGTACTCGGGGCTCTACCGGCGGCACGGATTGGAGCTTCCGCTGTCGCTCTGGCAGGAGCGGATCGGGACGCACGGGGGGCCGGACCCGTGGGAGCCGTTCCTCGGGCATCCGGAGCTGGAGGCGATGCGGCGGGAGCACCGGGCGGGGTTTGTCGATCGGCTGACGGCGATGGAGCCTCGGGAGGGGGTCGTCGCGCTCTTGGAGGAGGCGCGTTCGGTGGGGGTGCTCCTGGCGGTGGCGTCGTCGAGCGACCGGGCGTGGGTCGCGGGGCATCTGGGGCGGCTGGGGCTCTTGGGGCACTTCCCCGTTCTCGCGACGAAGGAGGACGTGGCGCGGGTGAAGCCGGACCCGGCGCTGTACCGGGTGGCCCTGGAGCGGCTGGGGGTCGGGGCGGGGGAGGCGGTCGCGGTGGAGGACTCGCGCAACGGGGCGCTGGCGGCGCTCGCGGCGGGGATGCGGTGCGTCGTGACGCCGAACGGGGCGACGGAGACGATGGCGTTCCCGGCGGGGGCGCTCGTCGTAGAGCGGGTGCCAGAGCTCGCGGGGCTCCGGGGGCTTTTCGCTCCCCTGCCCGGGACGCGGACGTAGACTGCGCGGATGGGGATCGGGCGGCGCGGGAGGGCCGGGATCTCCTTCCTGGCGCTCGGCGTGGTGGGTTTTGGCGGGGCGCTCCTCTGGCGGGCGCGAGTCGGGAACGGAGCCGGGACGGACGCCGATCCCGAAGCGCCATTCCCGCGCACGCGTCCTTTGCGGGTGGCGCCGCCGCAGGCGGCGGTGCCGAAGCCGCCCGACCCGGGGCTCGTGCCGGAGATCGCGTACGGGGCAGGACCGCTCCGGCGGCTCGATCTGCGGGTTCCGAAGGGGAAGAGGGGGGAGCCGCTCGTGGTCTTCGTGCACGGGGGGGCGTGGATCGGGGGGAGCCGGCACGAGTGCGACGGGATCGCGCGGGCGTTCGCGCGGCGGGGGTTCGCGGCGGCGACGGTGGACTACCCTCTCGCGCCGGGGAGTTCGGCGCTCGACGCGGCGGGGGACGCGGCGGACGCGCTCGGCGGGTCGGTACGGGTACGACGCGCGGCGGGCGACGCTCGTGGGGCATTCGGCGGGGGCGCACGCCGCGGGCCTCATCGCGACGGACGCGGGGCTCCGGCGGCGGGCGGGCTCGCCGCGGGGGTTCGTGGGAATCGAGGGGACCTACGACGTGCCGGCGCTCGCGGCGCGGTTCCCGGATTACGGGGAGCGGTTTTTGGGCGAGGCGTTCAGCGCGGATCGGCGGGGTTGGGCGGGGGCGTCGCCGACGTGGCGCGCGGTCGCGTCGCGGGGGATGGCAAGGGGACCCTGGCTTCTCGCGCATTCGGACGCGGACGAGCTCGTGGACGCGGCGCAGACGGACGGGTTCGAGCAGCGGTTGCGGGGGGCGGGGGTCCGGGTGGAGCGGGTGCGGCTGAGGGGAGCGAGCCACTTCGCGGTGCCGCACCTCTTGGAGTCCGCGGGGTCGCCGCTCGCGGAGGCGGTCGCGCGGCTCGCACGGGGGCGGTGAGAGGCCGTCCGACGGGTAAGGTCCGGGGATGCGAGCCGGGTGGCGCGTTTGGATCGGGCGGATTTCGTTGCACGGGATCCCGGGGGTTCTGCTCGGGTCCGCGCTCTCTCTTCTTCCACGAGCGCCCCTGATCGGATCCCTCGGGGCGGGGATCGCCGCCCTGCTCCTGGGCACGACGATCTGGCTTGAGCGCGAGTCGGGGATCGGGTTGCCCAACCTTGGGCGGGCGCTTCTCGCCGGCGGATTCGCGGGTCCTTTCTCGCTCGTCTTGGTCGGCCTCGATACCTTACGGGGATGCCTTCGGCCCCCGCAGGTTTCGCATCTTCTTCCCTGGTGGTCCTCGCTCCTCATCGGGTTAGGGGCGGCGCTCATTTCGGTCGTCCTCTCCACCCTTTCGCCGGGCAAGAGCGCGCGGGAGATCCGGGGTGAGATCCGCGACGAGATCGAACGCTACTTCAAGCCTCGTTGGCGGTAGGGGCGGCGGTTAGAATCGGGGGGCGTCGTCCATCGCGAGGGCGAGGGGCATGACGTCCACGCGGTCGCTCAGGGGGTAGGCCTTGCCCTCGGGGGGGACGAGGGTGAGGCGGTCGAGGCCGAGCGCGTCGAGGACGCCGAGGGCGGCGCGGGAGGGGCGGGGGGCATCGGACCACTTGAAGTCGTAGGCGCGGCGGCGGGCGCCGTCCACGAGGAGGAGGTCCACCTCGCCGCCCGAGTGGGCTCCCCAGAAGAACGGCTCGGCGTGGCGCAGGCGCCGGAGCATGGTCTCGAGGGCGAACCCTTCCCACGACGCTCCGAGCTTGGGAGACCCTTCGAGCGCGACCGGATCGCGAAGGCCGAGAAGGGAGTGGAGGACGCCGGAGTCGCGGACGTAGACCTTCGGGGCTTTGACAACGCGCTTGCCCGCGTTCTCGTGCCAGGGCTTCAGAAGGCGGATCATGAACGCGCCTTCGAGGGCGTCCACGTAGCGGCGAACGGTGGCGTGGGGAAGGTCGAGGGAGTTGCCGATCGCGGTGAGGTTCAGGGGGCCGCCGTGCCCATGGGCGAGCATGGTCCAGACTCTTCGGGCGGTCTCAGGGGAGAGCCGTTCGCCGACGAGGCGCAGGTCGCGTTCGAGAAAGGTCCGCACGTAGTCGCGAAGCCAGTCGAAGGCGCTCGGAGCGGAGCGGGCGTCGTAGGCGCGGGGGAATCCGCCGCGAAGCCAGAGCCGGCGCCACTCCCCGGGCCCCGTCTCGAAGAGGGAGAGGGGCGGGAGCTCGACGTAGGCGACGCGTCCGGCGAGGCTCTCGGCGGACTGGTTCAGAAGCGTAGGGGAGGCGGAGCCGAGGACGAGGAAGGTCGCGGGGGGTCCGGCGGGCGTGGGGGGGCGGTCGCAAAGGACGCGGAGGACGGAGAAGAGTTCGGGGCGGTTCTGGATCTCGTCGAGGACGACGAGGCCGCGCAGGGAGCCGAGCGCGAGAAGGGGATCGCTCAGGCGGGCGAGATCCTCGGACGATTCGAGATCGAAGACGTTCTCGGGGGGCGTGTCGCGGCCTCCGGCGAGCGAGCGGGCAAGGGTGGTCTTTCCGCACTGACGCGGGCCGAGGAGGGCGACGGCGGGCGAGTCGAGGAGGCGCTCCCCAAGGGTGCGCCTAAAGTCGTCGCGAGGGATCACGGCCCATTTAACCTTGAAATCGGCGCGTCTGCCGCGCGGATTTCAAGGTTACGGGGCGTCTAGTCGGGATCGTCGGGGCCGTCGAAGCCGACGCGGCCGCCGTCGGTGGCGGCGCGGGGATCTCCCGCGTGCATGATGCGGAGGAAGACGGGGGAGGCCATGAGGGTGGTGGCGATCGCCATGAGGACCATGGTGGCGAAGAGGGTCCTCGTGATGATGCCCTGGCTCAGGCCGATGTTGAGGATGACGAGCTCCATGAGGCCGCGGGCGTTCATGAGGGTGCCGATGGCGGCGGAGTCGCGCCAGGACTCGCCCGCGAGGCGGGCGGCGAGGGCGCAGGCGACGCCCTTGCCGAGGGTGGCGGCGACGAGGATGAGGGCGGCGATCGTCCACAGATAAGGCGTGTCGATGAGGCCGACGCGGGTGTTGAGCCCGCTGAAGACGAAGAAGAAGGGGAGGAAGACGCCGACGGCGAGGGGCTCGATCCGGGCGCGCAGAAGGGCGGCGAAGCGGCCCTTGGGCATCGCGATCCCGACGAGGAACGCGCCGAAGACGGCGTAGACGCCGATCGCGTCGGTGACGTAGGCGCCGACGAGGAGGGCGAGGATCACGGCGGCGAAGACGCGGTCGGACATCGCGCCCTCGCGCTCGACGATCGCGCCGAGGCGGGCGAAGAGGGCCTTTCCGAGGGTGAGGACGAGGGCGGCGAAGAGCCCCCCGCCCCCGATCGCGTAGACGGCGTAGGCGGCGGAGCCCTTGGCGACGGCGAGGACGACGGCGAGGAGGGACCAGGCGACGGCGTCGTCGGTGGCCCCCGCGCCGAGGGCGAGGACGCCCATGCTCGTCCCGGCGATCCCGCGCTCGACGATGATGCGGGCGAGCATGGGGAAGGCGGTGATGGACATCGCGGCGCCGAGATACAGGACGCGCGGGCCGAGGCCGACCTCGGGGGCGAAGAAGAGGCCGCCGTTCGCCATGAACGCGGCGGCGATGAGGGCGCCGAGGGCGAAGGGGGCGAGGATGCCCGCGAGGGAGACGCCGACGGCGCCGCGGACGCGTCCGGCGAGGAGGCGGGGGTCGAACTCGGCGCCGACGAGGAACATGTAGAGGACGAGCCCGATCTGCGCGACGACGTAGAGGACCATCATCGAGGGGTGGCGTCCGGCGGTCCCGGCGCCGGCGGGGCCGGGGAGGCGCGCGGGAAAGAGCCAGGCCTCGGCGGCGGGCGAGAGGGCGCCGAGGAGGGAGGGTCCGAGGACGACGCCGGCGACCATCTCCATGACGACCCCGGTCTGGCCGAGGAAGCGGCGGCCGAGCCAGCCGAGCCCGGCGCAGGCGCCGAGGACGACGATCGCCTGGAGCATGAACCGGAGCATGAGGTCGAGGTCGGTCATCGTCGGGTCCCGCGCGTCGTCGCGGCGGCGGGGCGATTGTAGCACCGCCCCTCCCCGCGCCCGGGAGGCGCGGGGAGGGGGGCGGGAGGGACCTTCGGCGGGACGCCGCCCGCGCGGGGAGCGTAGATACCGGAAGACGCGACGACCCTTCCGATTCGATCGGGCCACCGGACAGCGGGGCGGGGTCCTCGGGACGACGCGACGCGATGACCCCCTCCTCTTCCCCCCTCCTCTCCCCTTCGTCGGGGGTTTATCTCAACCGGATCGCGACGGCGGTGCCCGAGCACGACGTCCACCGGACGTTCGTCGAGTACGCGCTGAGCCAGCTCGACCACGATCCGCGAAGCCAGAAGATCTTCCGGCGGCTCGCGGAGATGGGGGGGATCGAGAGCCGGCACTCGTTCATCCGGGTCGGGCACACGGAGGCGGGGGCGCCGGTCGCCGACGTGGTGCTCGCCGAAGGGGGCGCGGAGGACGGGCAGGCGGTGGTGGACCGGGTGTACGCGGCGGGGTCGTTCCCCTCGACGGCGGCGCGGATGCGGCTCTTCGAGCGGTTCGCGCCAATCCTCGCCGAGCGGGCGGTGGAGCGGCTGGATCTCGGGGCGGACCGGGCGGGGATCACGCACGTGGTGGTGACCTCGTGCACGGGGATGTCGGCGCCGGGGATCGATCTTCAGATCGCGGAGCGGTGCGGGCTCCCCTCGGGGGTCGAGCGGACGATGGTGGGGTTCATGGGGTGCTACGCGGCGGTGAACGCGATGAAGCTCGCGCGGCACATCGTGCGCTCGGAGCCCTCGGCGAAGGTGCTCATGATCAACCTGGAGCTGTGCACGCTCCATCTGAAGGAGACGACGAACCTCGAGCAGATCCTCTCGTTCTTCCTCTTCGCGGACGGGTGCGCGGCGAGCCTCATCACGGCGGAGCCGTCGGGGTTCTCGCTCGACTCGTTCCACGCGATCCTCGCGCCGGAGACGAAGGAGCTCATCACGTGGAACGTGGGGGACTCGGGGTTCGACATGCTTCTCTCGGGTCGGGTGCCGGGGGCGATCCGGGAGGCCTTGTGCGGGCGGATCGGGGAGATCCTGCGGGGGGCGACGGTCGAGGAGATCGGGCTCTGGGCGGTGCATCCGGGGGGGCGGTCGGTGCTCGATGCGGTGCAGTCGGCGCTGGAGCTTCCGGAAGGGGCTTTGCGGGCGTCGCGGGACGTGTTGCGGCGGTACGGGAACATGTCGTCGCCGAGCGTGGTGTTCGTGCTGAAGGAGCTCATGGCGTCGGCGACGCCGGGGCAACGGGGATGCGCGATGGCGTTCGGGCCGGGGCTCGTGGCGGAGACGATGCTCTTCCACGCGGCGGGTTGAAGCGGGTGCGGGTCCGGGAGATCGGGGCGGAGCGGCTCGACGCGATGGCGCCGGAGGATCCGCTCGCGCGGGGGTCGCGGCGGGATCTCGGGCGGATCAACGGGATCGTGCGGCACGCGGGGATCGTCGCGGGGGCGTTGCGTCCGCACGCGTTGCGGGCGGTGCTGGAGATCGGGGCGGGGGACGGGGCGTTCCTTCTTCGGGTGGCGCGGCGGCTCGCGCCCTCGCACGAGGGGGTGCGGGCGACGCTCCTCGACCGGCATCCGCTCGTGGGGCAGACGGACGCGGCGGGGTTCGCGCGGCTCGGGTGGGAGGCGGAGGTCGTCACGGCGGACGCGTTCGACTACCTGAAGGAGGAGCGGCGGTTCGACGCGGTGGTGGCGAACTTCTTTCTCCACCACTTCCCAGCGGGGGAACTTCGGGAGCTTCTCCGGCTTGTGGCGCTCCGGACGGACCTCTTCGTCGCGTGCGAGCCGCGGCGGTCGCGTCCGGCGCTCGCGGGGACGCGGATGCTGTGGGCGATCGGGTGCAACGAGGTGACGCGGTACGACGCGCGGGCGAGCGTGCGGGCGGGGTTCCGGGGTCGGGAGATCGGGGCACTGTGGCCCCGGGAGGCGGGGTGGGCCTTGCGGGAGCGGGCGGCGGCGCCGTTCTCGCACGTCTTCACGGCGCGCCGGACGACGGTGGGAGAGGGGGGATGAGGCGGTACGACGCGGTGGTGGTCGGCGCGGGGGCGGGGGGCGGGAGCGCGGCGCTCGCGCTCGCGAAGGCGGGGCTCTCGGTCGCGGTGGTGGAGCGGAGCGCCTTTCCGCGGCGGAAGGTGTGCGGGGAGTTCGTCTCGGCGGCGACGTTCCCGATCCTCGACGCGATGGGGGTCGGGGAGGCGGCGCGGGCGGCGGGGGGTCCGCCGGTGAGCCGGGTGGGGGTCTTCGGGCGGGAGGCGATCGTGACGGCGCCGATGCCGGTGCCCGCCGACGGGGGCGCGGCGCACGGGCGGACGCTCCGGCGGGACGCGCTCGACCCGCTTCTGCTGCAGGCGGCGCGGGAGGCGGGGGCGGAGGTGTTCCAGCCGTGGAAGGGGGTGGGGCTGAGATCGGTCGAAGGGGGGCACGTGCTGACGATCGCGGGCGAGGGGCGGACGGAGGAGCTGGAGGCGCGGCTCCTCGTCGCGGCGCACGGGTCGTGGGAGCCGGGGGCGCTTCCGACGCAGCCGGCGAAGTCGAGCCGGGCGTCGGACCTTCTCGCGTTCAAGGCGTACTGGCGGGGGGCGACGTTCGATCCGGACCTCATCGTGCTCGCGGGGTTTCCGGGGGGGTACGCGGGGATGGTGCACCGGGACGCGGGGACGGTGGGGCTCTCGGCGTGCGTGCGGCGGGACGCGCTCGCGCGGTACCGGGAGCGGTTCCCCGCCGCGACGGCGGGGGAGAGCGTGTTCGCGGCGATCTCGCACTCGGTGCGGGGGGTGCGGGAGGCGCTCGCTGGGGCCGAGTACGAGGGCGCGCCGATGGCGGCGGGGCCGCTCCGCCCGGGGATCCGCCCGGGGTACGTGCCGGGGGCGCTCGGCGGGGGGATCTTCCGGGTGGGGAACGCGGCGGGGGAGGCGCATCCGGCGATCGCGGAGGGGATCTCGATCGCGATCCAGTCGGGGGTGCTCCTGGGGCGGCACCTCGCGGGGCTGGGGGATCTCGGGGATCGGCGGGGGCTCGACGCGGCGGGGGCGGCGTACGCGGCGGCGTGGCGGGCGCAGTTCGGGGGGCGGCTCCGGGCGGCGCGGATCTACGCGCGGGCGTGCATGAGTCCGGCGGCGGGGACCGCGCTCGCGCCGGTGCTCGCGGCGTTCCCGGGGCTTCTCACGTTCGGGGCGGCGATGAGCGGGAAGACGAAGCCGCTCCGCGCGGGGTTCCAGAGCTAAGGCCCGGAGCCCCTCGGGCTCCGGGCCGGTCGCGGAGGGTTACGGGTTGCCGTGGCCGCCGGAGGCGCCGTAGACCTGGCCGGTGGCGTAGCTCGCCTCCTGCGAGGCGAGGAGGACGTAGACGGGGCCGAGCTCGGCGGGCTGGCCGGGGCGTCCCATCGGGGTGTCCGCGCCGAACCGGGGGAGCTTTTCGGGGTCCTGGCCGCCGCTCGGCTGGAGGGGGGTCCAGTACGGTCCGGGGGCGACGCCGTTCACGCGGATGCCCTTGGGGGCGAGCTGCTTCGCGAGGGACTTCGTGACGTTCATGAGGCACGCCTTCGTCTGGGCGTAGTCCACGAGGTTGGCGGAGGGGTCGTAGGCCTGTTCGGAGGTCGTGTAGATGAGGGCGGAGCCGGGTTGGAGGTAGGGGAGGGCGGCCTTGGTGATCCAGAACGGGGCGTAGACGTTCGTCTTGAAGGTCGCGTCGAAGTCCTCGCTCGTGAGGAGGTCGAGGGTGGGGCGCTGTTGCTGGCGGGCGGCGTTGTTCACGACGACGTCGAGTCCGCCGAGCTCGCGGACGGCGGTCTCGACGAGGCGGCGGCAGAACTCCTCGGTGCGGATGTCGCCGGGGATGGCGACGATCTTGCGCCCTTCGGCGCGCAGGAGCCTCACGACGTCCCCGGCGTCGGGCTCCTCCTGGGGAAGGTAGTTGATCGCGACGTCGGCACCCTCGCGGGACATGGCGATGGCGGCGGCGCGGCCGATGCCGGAATCGCCGCCGGTGATGAGGGCCTTGCGACCCCTGAGGCGTCCGGAGCCGCGGTAGCTCGTCTCGCCGTGGTCGGGGACGGGGTCCATCTCGCGCGCGAGCCCGGGCCAGGGCTGGGTCTGCTTGCGGAACGGGGGCCTGGGGTACTGGGTCGTCGGGTCGCGCTTGACGGACTGGGGGTTCGTCTGGGGGGCGCTCCCGCCCTGGGTGGCGGCGGCGAGGGCGCCGGGGGCGGCGGCGGCGGCGAGTCCGGTGGCGAGGCCACCGACGACCTGACGGCGGGAGAGCTGGTTCTCGTCCATGTCTCCCTTTCTTACGGCGGCTCGTTTTATCGGGTTGGCCCTTCGGCGGGGGCGGGACCATCGGCCCGATTTTCGCGGGTCGGCCGCCTTTCGCCGCCGGACCCGGTGTTTTCGCGGGGGCGGGTCGTTATAATCGCCTTGCCCGCCGGGGTTCCCGGCGGAGGCGGACCATGAACGCGATCGAAGCCCTCTACTACTGCCTCAACGCCGTCGCGCGGGCGGCGGGGACGCTCGGGCAGAACCCGCGGGTCCTCGAGCGGAACCGGCGGTTCCTCACCGCGTTCGCGGCGCACGACGTGCCGAACGACCTGCTCATCGCGGTGGGGGGGGAGCGGATGCGGGCGTTCTTCGGGGGGGCGTTCCCGAACTCGCCGAACGACGAGGCGAACATCCTCGGGTTCGCGGTGGAGTCGGCGCGCGACGCGGGGCTCGGAGGGGTGGCGTTCGACATGGATCTCCGGATCGACACGTCGCTCGGGTTCATGGCGCTGACGTTCGCGGAGCAGAACCCGGGGGCCTCGCGGGCGGCGCACCCGCTCTTCGAGCTCGACCGGCACCGGACGGACGTTCTGGCGGTCGCCCCCGCGGTCGCGGCGGGGAGGAACGCCTGATGGGCGTCGTCCTCCTTCCTCCGGCGGCGCTCCGGATCCTGCAGGCGCCGGGGGCGGCCAAGCCGGCGAAGACGGAGCGCACGTTCGACGTGGCGCTCGGTTACTCGCGGGTGGGCGGGCGGAGCCGGAGCTACTACAAGATCGCGTTCCAGGGGAGTCCGCTCGTGGAGCGGGGGACGCTCGTGAGCCCGGCGGAGCCGGGGGCGAACCCGTTCAAGGCGTCGCTTTCGGACGTCGGGGCGTACGATCTGCGTCTCGTCCTCGACGACGGGGCGGGGCGGCTCGACGGGCCGCTCGCGGACCTCGTTGCGCTCCGTCCGTTCTCGGCGGGAGGGGAGTTCTTCCGGATCTTCAAGGGGAAGGTGCAGGCGAGCTCGAAGCTCTTCGGGGATCGTCAGCTCAACGTGGGGGCGGGTCTCGAGTCGGTGAACGTGGCGGGCTTTCTCTCGCGGGCGTTGCCGCCGCTGGAGGGGACGACGAAGATCCTGCGCCTCGGGGTGCTGGGGGAGAAGCAGACGCGCGAGCGGGGGGCGGCGGGGGCGGGAAGCCAGACGGAGGACACGCTCCAGTTCACGTACCGGGGGTACGCGGGGCAGGGGTTCGGGTTCCGGGTGAGCCGGGAGCGGGAGCGGGCGCGTCTGGAGCAGCGGCGGCGGATCGAGGACCTCACGCAGGAGGAGGCGCGCGCGCTCGGGACGGGGCCGCTCGCGGACGATCCGCTTCTCGTGATCGGGGGGCTCTTGGGGGCGAACCGGACGCCGGAGCTCTCGGCGGCGGAGGCGCGGCGGGCGTTCTTCGCGCAGCCGCTCGAGGCGGTGCGGGCGCAGCTTCGGGACCAGGTGGACGCGTATCTGCTCCAGGAGGATTCTCCCTCCTTCAACGTCGAGGCGAAGTTCGAGGGGAGCTACAACGCGGCGGGCGGGGTCGTCGTGCGGCGGTACAACGCGCTGTACTCGTTCGGGGCGAACGTGTGGTTCGACCCGCGGAACCCGGGCGCGGGGCGGCTGAGCGTCGTCTACCAGAACGGGACGACGCGGGGAGCCCCGCGAGACGACCTCACGGGGATCGTCGTCTCGCTCGGCTTCCGGTTCTGAGGCGGCTCACGCCCGGCGGCGGCGGCGGAGAAGGGCGGTCGTCCCCAGGGTCAGGGCGGCGAGGGTGGCGGGCTCGGGGACCGGGGTGGTGCGGTTCGAGGTGTCGGTGTGCCAGGTGACGAGGCGGTCGGTCGGGAGACCGCCGGGGGCGTAGTTCAGCCGGCGGCGGACGCCGAAGGCGATGTCGGCGGAGAGGGAGCCGTCGGGATTGAACAGGGGGACGAGGATGTCGCTCGCCTTTGGAGCGGTGACGAGGGTGCCGCGGGCGATGCGGGCGTCGGGGGAGGCGGCGGGGTCGGTGGCGTTCGCCGCGCTCAGCAGAAAGAGATCGACGCCGGAGTTCGGGTTGAAGGCGATCGAAAGCCCGGTGGCGCTGGAGAATCCGAGGGTGAGGATGCCGGTCGCGGCCTCGTTCGCGTCGGTGAAGAAGAGGCTGTAGGAGTAGGAGGCGACGGTCCTCGCGGTTCCGCGCAAGAAGGTTCCGCCGCCGTTCCCGCCCTTCCCGAGAGCGGACTGGAAGTAGAGGGAGAGGGGGCCGCCGTTCGCACCGACGAGCCCGCTCACGTCGCTTCGGCGCACGTCGTAGGGATCGAAGGTTCCCGAATCGGTCCCTCCCGCGCCGGTGCCGTCGGAGAACTGGTTCGAGGTCCATCCGGCGTTGTAGTAGGCGGGAGCGTCGCCGTTGGCGTTCGTCACGGTGCTCGCGCCCTGGCTTGAGGCGAATCCGCCGGGGAGAGGGGCGGAGAAGCCCGGAAGATCCTTTCCTTGGACGCCGTCGGCGGTGGTGGCGAACTTCAGCGGGTTGGGGGGCGCGATGCTCTGACCGCCCACGCCATAGCCGATGGTGGCGCGGGAGGCCGAGCCGGACAGCCCCGTCCATCCACCGGCCCCTTGAGCGGCGACGGAGCCCGCGGTGGCGGAGGCCTGGGAGAACGCTTGGCCCTCGGAAGAGGCGCTTCCGAGGGCGAGGGCGAGGGCGACGAGAGGGGGGAGGGCGGCGGACTTCATGGCACAGGACCGGAGGTGGGGCCGGCAAGGACCATTATAAGGGGTCTCGATCGCGCCGCTCGTTAAGGGACGATCCTTCGGGACTAAAGCCCTATGGGGTTTCCCTCCACGGGAGTAGACTTCTCGGGCGCGGCGTTTCTCCAACGCCGATCGCCTCCCTCGTTCTTCGTCCTCACGCCTCCAGGGTCGTTGCCGCCTCGGCGATCCTCTCCTCGGTACTTCCGATGTTCCCCCGCGGTCCTCTCGCCTTTCTCGCCTCCGACATCGAGGGGAGCACGCGCCTCTGGGAGGCTCAGCCGGGGGCGATGTCGCTCGCGCTCCAACGGCACAACGAGCTTCTCGCGGAGGCGATCGAGGCGCACGGCGGTCGGATCTTCAAGACGATGGGGGATGGGCTCTTCGCGAGCTTCCCGCTCGCCTCGAACGGGGCGGCGGCGGCCCTGCAGGCCCAGAGGGGTTTCGCGGAGGAGGCGTGGCCGACCGACCGGCCGTTGCGGGTGCGGATGGCGGTGCACACGGGGCCGGCGGAGGAGCGGGAGGGGGACTACTTCGGGCCGACGATCAACCGGCTCGCGCGGCTTCTGGCGATCGGGCACGGGGGGCAGGTGCTTCTCAGCGAGTCGGCGGCGCTCTTCTCGCGCGACGGGTTGCCTCCGGGGGCCGGGCTTCGCGAGATGGGGCGTCACCGGCTGAAGGACCTCGATCAGGCGGAGGCGGTGGCGATGCTCACGCACGCGGGGATGGAGGCGGAGTTTCCGCCCCTGCGCTCGCTCGACGCGCGGCCGAACAACCTTCCGCGGCAGATGACGAGCTTCGTCGGGCGGGAGCGGGAGCTTCAGGCGGCGGGGGCGCTTCTCGCGGGGAGCCCCTTCGTGACGCTCGTGGGGACGGGGGGGACGGGAAAGACGCGGCTCGCGCTCCAGATGGCGGCGGAGGCGTCGGGGGGGTTTCCGGACGGGGTGTGGCTCGTGGAGCTCGCGGCGCTCACCGATCCGGCGCTCGTGCCGCAGGCGATCGCGACGGCGGCGGGGGTGCGGGAGGAAGGCGGGAGGGGCGAGGAGGATCTCACGGCGGCGCTCGTGCGGGCGTTGCGCGACCGCGCGACGCTCCTCGTTCTGGACAACTGCGAGCATCTGCTCGACGCGTGCGCGGCGGTCGTCGGGCGGGTGCTTCAGGGCGCGCCGCGGACGAAGATCCTCGCGACGAGCCGCGAGGCGCTCAACTTGCCGGGGGAGGCGACGTTCCGGGTGCCGACGCTCTCGGTGCCGCCGCGCTCGATGCTCTCGCCTTCGGGGACGGGGGCGCGCGACGGGGGGATGCGGGCGACGAAGGCGCTGGGGTTCGACGCGGTGCGGCTTCTGGTGGACCGGATCCGGCTCGTGGACTCGGGGTTCGAGCTCAGCGACCGGCTCGCGCCGGTGGCGGCGGGGATCTGCGGCCGGCTCGACGGGATCCCGCTCGCGATCGAGCTCGCGGCGTCGCGGGCGAAGGCGCTGTCGCTCGAACGGATCTCGTCGCTTCTCGACGACCGGTTCCGGCTTCTCACGGCGGGTTCGCGGGGGGCGCTTCCGCGCCAGCAGACGCTCCGGGCGACGATCGAGTGGAGCCACGAGCTTCTGGAGCCGGGGGAGCGGGTCCTCTTGCGTCGGGTGGCGGTGTTCGCGGGGGGGTGGACGCTGGAGGCGGCGGAGGCGGTGTGCGCGGACGAGGAGCTGCCCGAGTGGGAGGTGCTCGACGGGCTCATGCGCCTCGTGGAGAAGTCGCTCGTCGCGTACGACGCCGAGGGCGAGGGGTCCCGCGAGGAGTCGGGCGGGGAGTCGGGCGGGGGGTCGGGCGAGGGGCGGTACCGGCTTCTCGAATCGGTGCGGCAGTACGCGGGGGAGCGGCTGGGGAGGGACGAGGCCCCCGGCGCGGCGGAGGCCTTGCGGGAGCGGCACGCGGCGCACTACGCCGATCTCGTCGTCTCGTCGGAGGAGGGGCTTCAGGGGCCGGAGCAGGCGCGGTGGCTCGAGACGCTGGAGCGGGAGCACGACAACATCCGGGCGGCGCTCGCCCTCTCGCGGGAGCGTCCGGAGCTTTGCGAGCGGGCGCTGAGCCTCGTGGGGGCGATCGGGCGGTTCTGGACGGTGCGGGGCTACCTCGTGGAGGGGCGGGGCTGGATCGAGAGCCTGCTCGCGTGCGCGTCGGGGGAGCCCTCGGTGGCGAAGGCGACGGCGTGGCGGACGGCGGGGCAGATCGCGTACTGGCAGGGGGACGCGAAGGCGGGGCGTCGGTTCGGGGAGGAGAGCCTCGCGATCTGCCGGACGCTCGGGGACGAGGAGGGGGAGATCAAGTCGCTTTTCCGGCTGGGGTTCGCGTGCCTGGCGGACGGGGAGCTCGGTTGCGCGCGGGAGCACTTCGAGGACGCGCTCGATCTCTCGCGGGGGATGGCGTCGCCCTCGGGGATCCCGCACCTGCTGAACGCGGTGGGGGAGGTGGCGCTCGCGGAAGGGGCGCTCGGGGAGGCGCGGGCGCGGTTCGACGAGGCGCTCGCGGGGTTCCGGGGGCTTGCGGACCGGCGCTCGATCGCGAGCGTGCTGAAGAATCTGGCGAGCGTGGCGGGGGCGGAGCGGGAGTACGGGACGGCGTTCGGCTACCTTGCGGAGGGTTTGCGGATCCGGAGCGAGCTGAACAACCTTCCGGGGGTGGCGGCGACGCTCGAGTCGTTCGCGGTGCTGGCGGGGGCGCAGGGGCGGCACGCGCGGGCGGCGACGTTGCTCGCGGCGGCGGAGGCGATCCACGAGGCGCACGGGAGCCGTTCGGAGCCGGTGGAGGCGCCGCGGATCGCGGGGGCGCGGGCGGCGGCGGCGGCGGCTTTGGGCTCGGCGGCGTTCGAGGCGCTCGGTCGCGAGGGGTCGGGGCTCTCGGTCGAGGCGGCGATCGAGCTCGCGGCGGGGGACGGGGAGCCCGCCCCGCCCCTCGCGTTCGCGGCGGTGTGACCGGTTCGGGGGGGCGATCCTCGGGGGCGGCCGTCGCCGTTGGGCCCGTCGCCGTGGGCCTGTTGCCGTAGACTGACGGCGTGGGGTTGCCGCAGAGGGTGTTCGAGGCGGGGCTCGCGCAGGGGGCGCTCGTGTACGGGGTCCTCCTTCTCGCGTTCCTCTTCCAGACGGGGTTTCTCGTGGGGCCGGTGCTTCCGGGGAACCCGCTCGTCTTTCTCGCGGGGGCGGCGAGCGCGTCGGGGCGGCTGAGCGCGCCGCTCGTGTGGCTCGCCCTGGGGACGGGGGCGTTTCTCGGCAATCTTCTGAACTACCGGCAGGGGGCCGTCGCGGGGCCGGGGCTCGCGCGGAGCCCGAGGCGGCGGGGGTCGCTGGAGCGGGCGGAGGCGTTCTTCGCGCGGCACGGGGGGCGGACGGTGGCCTTCGCGGCGTTCGTGCCGTTCTACCGGGCGTGGGTCCCGTTCGTGGCGGGGATGGGGCGGATGCCGTGGGGCGCGTTCGTGCGCGCGAGCCTTCTGGGGGCGTTCGGGTGGATCGGGGCGTGGACGCTTCTCGGGCGCCTGCTGGGCGAGGTGCCGTTCGTGAAGGCGAACCTCGACAAGATCGTCCTGGGGATCGTGGTGCTCGTCTCGATCGTCGCGGTCGCGAAGCTCCTCGCGTCGCGTCGCAAGGAGCCTGGGGCGGGAGTCTGAGGCGGGGGTTTAGAGCCGGAAGTCGGCGGTGGCACCGTCGGCGCCGGTGTCGGCGCCGGTGAAGACGTAGTCGCACCCGCCGCGGACGGCGGTGGGCTTCAGGCGTTTGGCGTGGCCGTCGGCGAAGACGTAGCTCGCGCCGCCGGAGTGGCGCTCGGAGGAGTAGCCGCCGCGCTCGAAGGCCTGCTGGTCGGGGGTGAGGTTCTTGAAGTAGGAGACGGCGGGGTCGTAGTTCGCGAGGTCGCCGGGGGTGCAGCCGGGGCCGGGGGGCTGGGTTTTCGGGTTGCGGGAGATGTTGTACGAGGCGCCGCGCTGCTCGACGCCGACGTTGACGGCGGGGCCGCCGCCGATGCCGCCGCCGGAGTTCGGGGCGAAGTCGAAGAGGGTGATCGTCGCGGCGGGGTAGGCGACGGAGGACTCGGACGCGGTGTAGGAGCCGTTGTTCGCGAGGTTCATGTTGCGGGCGTAGGAAGAGCGGTTCTGGCCGCCGGGCTTCGCCGCCGAGTCGCCGAAGACGTAGCCGAGAGGGGGGGCGGCGGAGGTGAGGGGGGAGAAGGTCGCCGGCAGGGGGACGGGGGCGCTGGGATCCGACGGGCACCGGAAGACGCCGGCGTTCTTCACGTAGGGCTGGAGGAGGTCCATCCAGCCGAGGGTGAGCCTTCCGGGGACGCAGGGCGGGAGGGTGGGGCCGCCGCACTCGCGGATGATGGGGTTCGCGCCGTCGGCGTCGTTGCCGTAGAGGGTGAGGGCGAGCCCGAGTTGCTTCACGTTCGAGAGGCACGCGGCCCCTTTGGCGGCGGCCTTCGCGGCGGCGAAGACGGGGAAAAGGATCGCCGCGAGGATCGCGATGATCGCGATGACGACGAGGAGCTCGATGAGGGTGAAGGCCCGGGCGGAGCGGGGGAGGGAGGCCACGACCCCCCTAGGATACCCAAGTTTCATGATTTATTGAAACCTGTGAAACGCGAGCTGGAGGAGGAGGCCGGCGCTCGCGAGGAGGGCGTAGCGGAGCTCGAGGGCGGCGGTCCTGCCGAGGACGGGGTTCAGGGGGGGGCCGTGGAGGGTGGCGACGGATTCGGCGAGGGCGCGTCCGGCGGGGAGGACGGCGAGGCCGAGGAGGAGGCCGGGCATCCGGGCGGCGAGGGCGAGGCCGAGGGTGGCGACCATCGCGCCGACGAGGAAGGCGCGGTACATCGCGACGCCGAAGGAGCGGCCGAAGCGGGCGGCGAGGGTGCGCTTGTTCGCGGCGCGGTCGGTCTCGACGTCGCGGACGTTGTTCACGACGAGGATGTTCGCGCAGAGGAGCCCGAGGGGGACGCCGAGAAGCGCGGCGACGAGGGCGGTCGGCGCATCGGTGCGGCCCGAGCCGAGGAGGACGGTCCCGTAGGTCGCGACGGGGCCGAAGAAGACGAAGACGAAGACCTCGCCGAGGCCGAGGTAGCCGAGGGGGTAGGGGCCGCCGGTGTAGAGGACGGCGGAGACGAGGGAGAGGAGGCCGATGACGAGGATGGGCGCGCCGCCCACGGCGACGAGGTAGAGCCCTCCGGCGAGCGCGAGCGCGACGACGACGGCGAGCCCCCCCGCCATACCCCGCGGGGTGATGAGTCCGGCCTGGACGGCGCGGGTGGGGCCGAGGCGGGCCTCGGTGTCGGCGCCCTTGAGGAAGTCGAAGAGATCGTTCGCGAGGTTGCTCGCGATCTGGATGAGGAGGGCGCAGACGAGGGCGACGAGGAGGGGGCCGGGGCGGACGGGGCCGAGAAGGGCGCAGAACGAGGCCCCGAGCGCGAGCGGGGCGACGGCGGCGGGAAGGGTCCTCGGGCGGACGGCGAGGAGCCAGGGATCGGGGGTCCTCACGCCTTCAGGGTACCGGTCGGAGGTGGGAGCCGGGTTCCGGGGCGATTCCTGGGAGGGTCCGGAGCCGCTTTCGGCGCGTGCATGGCTCTCCGGCATCGAGCGGAAGGTCCTCGGCTTTCCGAACCCTTCCGGAGGGCCGCGAGAGATGGGAGGCGGTACAGGACTCGGGTCTGTGACCTCTGCGGTCCGAACGAAGAAGCGCGCCTTGGCTCATTGCACTTCGCAACCTGCTCGGGTCTCACCAGAGGGCTCGTTTTCCACCGAGGATGGGAGACGTTCGAGGGGCTGCAAACTCCCGGATGAACTCAGGTGCTTTGCGCGGCGCCCGAATCACGTCGCCGCGCTCCCGAGGAGCGGCCGGTGCGGCTTCCGTCTCTCCGTCGGACGGAAGGGCGGGATCGGCGGGGGCGACCCGATCGAGGATCTCTCCCGCGACGAACGCGGGGTGAGCGTCGTTTACGTGGATGACGTGTCGGTCCGACGCCTGGCATCATCGCCCCCGACCAGCATCGAACACGACGTCGGTGTGCTGCTCGACTCCGTCGATCATCGCCTCCACCGCCTCGCGCCACCCCTCTCCGACGAACAGCGTGTCCCCCTGAGGGATCTCGACGCCTTCCGCTGCCAAAAGGGGGAGAAGGGATCGCCATTCGGGCGAACCCGGTCCCTGGAAGCCGCCGTCCGGGCCGAACCCGTTGCTCGGCCCGAAGACGCAAGTCACCTCCTGGTCTCGAAGGTCCATCCCGAACTGGATCATACGGCGAGCGTTCATGTATGTCGCCGAGGCGAGAATATGCGTCTTGAAAGTTCCCCGCAGCGTCATCCCATCGCGCGCGCGATGAGACCGAATCGCTCACCCACGTAGGCGAGGAAGTCCTTGCGTGTGTCGCTTGAGAGCCATTTGAGAAAGGATCCGAGCCTGCGTGTTCACGTTCGACCAGCGGGCGGCCATGGGCGCAGCTCCCAATCCGCGGGTTGAGTCTCTCTAACATCTCGCTCCATCCCTTAAGCTGCAGAACGGGTCGCCTTCCGTACGGGGAGCACGTCTTCCGTGGGTGCGTCTGGCGGCACCCTCTCGGATAGAGGCGAGGAATGGTGGGCGGTACAGGATTCGAACCTGTGACCCCTTCGGTGTGAACGAAGTGCTCTACCGCTGAGCTAACCGCCCGGAGAGTGGGGGAGTGTACCCGCGCCGAGGAGGGCGGGGGCGGGAGAACGTTCGGGGCGTTCCGACGTTAGAAGGGGGGTGAAGCTCTCCGCCACTCTCGGCGTCGTCGCGGTCGGGGCCGCGCTCGTCCTCTCTCCGCTGGGGATCGGGGGGTGCGGCGGGAGCAAGGCCGACGCGATCCTCGGCGGGATCGTCGCGCCCGCCGAGGAGCCGGTGTGCGCGGCGACCACGAAAGAGGCGCATGCGACGAGCCAGGGACGGCTCGCCGGAGCCGCCGGGGTCGCGGTGCCCGAAACGACCCTGGAGAGGCCGGAGGATCTCGGCCTCCGCGCGCACACGGACCACCTGATCTACCGCGGCGGAGCGGGGCGGGGGAACGGGCCGCAAGGGCTGGAGCCCGCCCAGGTGCGCGGGGTGTACGGGGCGCCCGACGACGGCGGATCGGGGGCGATCGCGATCGTGACGGCGTTCCACGCGCCGACGATCCTCGCGGACTTCAACGTCTTCTCCTCCACGTTCGGCCTGCCGCAGGAGGGGTCGGAGGACGCGACGGCGAGCGCGAACGCGGTCTTCCAGGTCGTGTACTCGGACGGGAGCCGTCCGACGACGAACGCGGGGTGGGCGCAGGAGGCGTCGCTCGACACCCAGTGGGCGCACGCGATGGCCCCGCGCGCGAAGATCTACCTCGTCGAGGCGCCCTCGACGCTCCTCTCGGACCTCACGGCCGCGGCGGCGCTCGCGAAGACCCTGCCGGGGGTGCGCCAAGTCTCGATGAGCTTCGGGGCGACCGAGACGGCCTGTTTCTACGCCCAGTACGACTCGGTGTTCAAGGGCTCGGGCGTCGCGTTCTTCGCGCCGAGCGGGGACACGGCGGGGGAGCGGGACTACCCCGCGCTCTCGCGCGAGGTGGTCGCGGTCGGGGGGACGTCGCTCATCCTCAACGCGGACGGCTCGCGGCAGAGCGAGACGGCGTGGGCGGACGCGGGGGCGGGCAAGAGCCGGTTCTCGCCGCGCCCGCCGTTCCAGAACGGGGTCGTCGCGCTCGTGGACCGGTACCGGGGAGCGTGCGACGTCTCGGCGGTGGCGGACCCGCAGACGGGGGTCTCGGTGTACGACTCGACGCCGTACGCAGGGGACTCGGGCTGGCTCGTCATCGGCGGGACGAGCGCCTCGACCCCGATCGTCGCGGGGATCGCGAACGCGGCGGGGACGACGGGGCTCGGCTCGCGCGATCTCGCGGCGCGGATCTACGCGAACCTCGGGGGGTCGGCGCTCTTCGACGTGCGGGGGGGCAAGGCGGGCTCGTTCGCGGCGGGGCCGGGCTGGGACTTCCCCACCGGCGCGGGCGTCCCGAACGGGCTCGGGGCGTTCTAGGCGCGACGCCTAGGCCGTCTCCGGCATCGCGCGGAAGCGGAGGGCGGCGACGAGGCCGAAGAGGAGCGCGAAGAGGAGAAGGCCCCCGGCGGGGGCGAGCGCGGCGGAAAAGCCCCCGCCGCGCCAGAGCATCGCGTCGAAGCCGTCGAGCGCCCAGCGGACGGGGACGAAGTAGGAGAGGCTCTGCACCCAGCCGGGCATGAGGAAGGTCGGGAACCAGGCCCCGCCGAGCATCACCATCGCAAGGAGCGCGACGGTGGCGAGGCCGCGGCTCTGCTCCTCGGTGCGCCCGAGCGAGGCGACGAGAAGCCCGAACGCCGAGACCATGACGGCGGAGGCGACGAGCACGAGGAGGAGGCCGGGCACGCTTCCCGCGACGCGCACCCCGAAGACCGCCATCCCGAAGAGGAGGACGCCCGCGAGGACGAGCGCGCCGAGGATCGCGCCGGAGAGCGCCTTCGCGAGGAGAAGCTCGGCAAGGGTGAGGGGGGCGGCCCGCATCCGGCGCCAGATCCCGAGGCGGCGGTCGCGCAAGGTCGCCATCGCGGCGTTGATCCCGAAGAAGAGGACGCCCTGCATCGCCATCCCCGCGAACGAGTGGGCGATCCCGGAGTAGTCCGCGTCGCCGCCCTTCGTCGCGAGGACGGGGGAGGCCTTGAGAGCGAAGGGCGGACGCGCCGTCGCGGGCCCCTCGCCGAAGGCGGCGACCGCGACGGCGCGCGAGGCCGCCTCCGTCACCGCGCCCCGCGCGACGCCCGCCTCCAGGCTTTTCGAGGGGTCGAAGCGCAGAACGAGTTCCGGCGGGTCGCCGCCGAGCATCGCGCGGGGGGCCTCGGCGCCGAAGCCCTTCGGGAAGACCAGCGCGGCGCTCGCCTCGCCCTTCCGGACGGCGGCCTCGGCGCTCGCGCGGGAGGGGCTCGGCTTCGGGAGGACGGTCGCGCTCCGGCTCAGCGCCTCCACGACCTTTCCGACGAGGGGACCCCCGTCCTCGTCGGCGACGAGGAGAACGATCCTCTTCGCGGGCTTGCCGCCGCCCGCGCTCCCGCCGAAGGCGAGGCCGAAGAACGAGGCGATGAGGATGGGGACGAGAAAGGTGATGACGACCGCGCGCCGGTCGGCGACGAAGAGGCGCAGATCCTTGGCGACGAGGGCGAGGACGCGGTTCATCTCAATCCCTCAGCCCGCGGCCGGTCTTTTGGAGGAAGACGCTCTCGAGGCTCGGTCGCTCGCACGCGAGCGCGCCGTAGCCGACGCCGTGGCGGCGCAGAACGTCGAGGATCGCGGGGAGCGAGGCGTCGAGCCCCTCGACCTCCAGGACGAGGCTCGGGCCTTCGAGCGCGGCGCTCAGCACGCCGGGGAGGGCGCGGAGCGGATCGAGCGCGGGGGACGCGTCGGAGCCGAGCCCGAGCGCGAAGACGAGGCGGCGCTCGGCGAGAAGGCCCTCCTGAAGCTCGGCGAGGGTCCCCTCGGCGACGACGCGCCCGGCGTCCACGATCGCGATGCGGTCGCACAGGCGCTCGACCTCCTCCATGTAGTGGGTCGTGTACACGAGGGTCTTGCCCCGCGCCTTCAGGGCTTCGAGCGCGTCGAAGATCGCGTTGCGGCTCTGGGGGTCCACGCCGACCGTCGGCTCGTCGAGGACGACGATCTCGGGGTCGTGCAGAAGCGCGGCGGCGATGTTCAGGCGGCGCTTCATCCCTCCGCTGTAGGCGGAGACCCGCTCCCGCGCGCGGTCGCGCAGGTTCGCGAGGTCGAGCGCGGCGGCGACGCCCGCGGCGAGCCTCGCGCCGGAGAGGCCGTAGAGCCGCCCGAAGAGGCGGAGGTTCTCCTCGGCGGAGAGGTCGTCGTAAAGGGCGAGGTCCTGAGGGACGAAGCCGATCCGTCGCTTGTACGCGGGATCGCTCGGCGAGACGGGAACGTCGTCGATCGCGACCGTCCCCGCGTCGGGTCTCAGGATCCCGACGAGCATCGAGATCGTCGTCGTCTTTCCCGCCCCGTTCGGACCGAGGAGGCCGTAGCAGAGGCCGCGCTCGATCCGCAGATCCACCCCGGCGACGGCGAGGTGGGCGCCGTACCGCTTCACGAGGCCGCTGGCGCTCAGCACGGGCGCCAGGCTACCTCTCCCGCGCTCCGAACCACGCGGCGCGGTCCCTCCGGGACGCTAGCGGACGAGGTTCAGGGGAAGAAGCAAGGAGCCGCGGTCGAAGTCGACGACGGTGAGCCACGCGGCGCTGGGGCGGCCCTGGGGACGGGGAGTGAGGAAGGGGAGGTAGTCGCGCCGGGTGCCGGAGTGGAGGGGGAAGGCCGCGCCCCACGTGACGCCCGCGTCGCGGGAGAGGACGCCCCACGTCTCCAGCGGCATGCGCTCGGGGGGGGTGCCGGAGCGGGACGCCTTGGGAAGGCCCGCGTCGGTGGCGAAGGCGCAGAGGACCCGGCCTCCGCCGAGGTCGGCGAGGGCGGGGCTCACCGCCATATGGGGCCACGCCGGATCGCCCGGGCCGGGGGCGAAGATCGCCGGGTGGTCGCCGCGCTCCCAGGCCCAGGTCCTCCCGTCGTCGGTGGAGAGGGCGCGGTAGATGCCGCTGGGGCGGGGGTCGCGCTCGGCGACGTCCTCGACGGCGCCGACGATGCGGCCCGGGGACGTCTCGACGGCGACGAACATCCCGTCGCGGGCGAGCCCCTCGCCGGGTTTGCGGCACGCGACGGCGGGGGGTCCCCAGACGCGCGCGCGGCGGTCGTAGCGCCGGAAGGAGATCCACTGATGATGGGAGCGTCCGATCCGGACGGGGGTCGCCTCGTCGTCGTAGAAGGCGAGAAGGTCGCCGCTCCGCAACGGGAGCAGGAAGGGCGCCCAGAGCCCCTGGCCGCTCACCTCGCTCGTCGCGAGGGTCTCGGGCGGGTCCCAGGTGCGGCCCTCGTCGGGGCTCCGGACGACGCGGATCGCGTAGCTCGGGGGGGCGTTGTCGCGGTAGACGAGGGCGAGGCCGCGCCCTCCGAGCCGGACGAGGTTGCCGTCCCCGAGATCGCCCCGCCCGCGCGCGGCGAGAGCGAGATCGGTCCAGGTCCTCCCGCCGTCGCGCGAGCGGCGGACGACGAGCGCCGCGCGACCCTCGCCGTCGCCCTTGCCGTTCACGCCGAGAAGGGCGCCCCCCGGCATCGGGAGGACGCCCTTGACGACGGGAACGGCCCTCGCCTCCCCCGCCGTGACGGGCGGGGGAGCGAGAAGGCCGAGGACCGGGAGGAGCACGGGGCGAGCTTACTCCCGCCGCGCGCGGGGCTAGAGGAGCGGGCTGCCGCCGGTAACGGCGATCGTCGCGGCGGACATGTAGCTCGCCTCCTCGGAGGCGAGGAGGACGTAGGCGGGGGCGAGCTCGACGGGCTGGGCGGCGCGCTTCAGCGGCACGCTCGCGCCGAACTGGGCGACCTCCTCGGGGGGGAGGGTGGCGGGGATGAGGGGGGTCCAGACCGGGCCGGGGGCGACGCAGTTCACGCGGATCCCCTTCTCGGCGAGAAGTCCGGCGAGGCCGCCGGTGAAGTTCTGGATCGCGGCCTTCGTGGAGGCGTAGCTCAAGAGTTGAGGACCGGGGGAGTCGGCCTGGATCGAGGTCGTGTTGATGATCGAGCTTCCGGGGGCCATGTGAGGGACGGCGGCCTTCACGAGATAGAACATCGCGAAGATGTTCGTCCGGTAGGTGCGCTCGAACTCCTCGGAGGACATCTCGTCGAGGGTCTTGTGGGACATCTGGAAGGCGGCGTTGTTCACGAGGACGTCCACCTTGCCGAAGGCCTCGACGGCCTTCGCGACGATGCTCCGGCAGTGCTCCTCACTCCCGATATCGCCCGGGACGGCGACGGCTTTGCGCCCCGAGGATTCGACGAGACGCACGGTCTCCTGGGCGTCGCTCTCCTCGTTGAGGTAGGAGACGACGACGTCGGCCCCCTCGCGGGCGTAGGCGAGGGCGACGGCGCGCCCGATGCCGGAGTCGCCCCCGGTGATGATCGCGGCGCGGCCCTCGAGCCTGCCGGAGCCGGTGTAGGAGGTCTCGCCGTAGTCGGGCTTCGGGTCCATCTCGGCCGAGCTTCCGCGGTCCTCCTGGCTTTGCGCGGGGTACGGAGGCGCGGGATACTTCGTGAGGGGGTTCTGAGGCGCGTTCGAGGACATCGCGCCGTGTTCTACGGGGGTTCCGGCGCTCCCGTCGTGCCCGTTTTTTATCAGCTCTTTATCACCCTCCTCGCCCGGCCCCCGGTGGGCGAGGAGGGGCCCCCGCCCGGGCGGGGCCGGCTCCGGGAGCGTCGCGGGGGTCCCGGTGCGTCAAACTAGGACGATGCCCGCGCTCGCCCTTCTCGCGCTCTCCCTCCTCCCGGGGGCCGGGGCGGGAGGTCAGGGGGGGGCGGCGTCCTACGCGCGAAGCGAGCGGCTGGAGATCCGCGCACTGACGCCGCCGAAGGAGCGGCCCCGGCTGTGGACGCCAGCGGAGGTGCGGATCGACCTCGCGGCGAGCTACGCCAACCCGTTCGATCCCGCGCAGATCCGGGTGGACGCGGTCGTGCAACCGCCCTCGGGGAAGAAGCTCACCCTCCCCGCCTTCTTCGCGCGCGAGTACGAGCGGCGGCTCGAAGGGGGCAAGGAGATCCTGACGCCCAAGGGCGAGGGGTACTGGGCGTTCCGGTTCGCGCCGACCGAGCCGGGGACGTACCGGCTGAGCGTCGTCGCGCAGGACCGGACGGGCTCGACGACGAGCCCGATCCTCGCGCTCGCGACGGCGGCGCCGACGGAGGTCCCGATGAGCGGGTTCGTCGGGGTCTCCCCGCGCGACCGGCGGTACTTCGAGACGGGGGACGGGAGGGCGTTCTGGCCCGTCGGCGCGAACGTCGGCTGGGGGGGCGACGCGGGCACGTTCGCCTACGACCGCTGGCTTCCGAAGTACGCCGAGAACGGAGCGAGCCTCGTGCGGCTCTGGCTCTCGCCGGGGTGGGCGACGTTCGGATTGGAGCGGCGCGAGGCGGGGTTCGGCCTCTTCGACCTCGGGAACGCGTGGCGGCTCGACCGGACGCTGAACGAGGCGCGCGCGCGGGGGGTCCGGGCGCAGCTCTGCCTCGACTCGTACAACGTCCTGCGCGACAAGGACGCCTCGCCCTCCTGGGACGAGTCGTTCCTCAACCGGAAGAACGGCGGGCCGCTCGACTTTCCGGGCGACTACTGGAACTCGGCCCAGGCGGAGCGGGAGCACCTGGCGAAGCTCCGGTACGTCGTCGCGCGGTACGCGGCGGACCCGGCGGTCTTCGCCTGGGAGCTGTGGAACGAGGCGGACCTCGCGCGGGACTTCTCCGTCGAGAAGGCGCGGGCGTGGCACCAGCGCGCGGCGCAGGCGCTCAAGGGGCTCGATCCCTACGGTCACCCGGTGACGACCTCGTTCGCGAACACGATGGGGGTGAAGGAGATCGACCTTCTCCCCGACCTCGATTTCCTTCAGACGCACGCCTACGTCGGGGGGGACGTCGTGGGGCCGGTCGCGGTCCAGCAGTCGCGCAAGGGGGGGTGGGGCAAGCCGCACCTTCTCGCGGAGATCGGCTCGGGCACCGACGGGGGGAACCCGAAGGACCTCCGGGGGTACGAGGTCCACGATCCGCTGTGGGCGTCGCTCGGGACGGCGAGCTCGGGGTCGGCGATGAGCTGGTGGTGGGACTCGGCGACCGAGCCGCGCGGGCTCTACCCGCTCTACGGGGCGCTCGCGCGGTTCGTGCGCGGGATCGACTTTCCGCGCGAGGGATTCCGGCAGACGAAGGCGGTCTTCGGCTATCTGGAGAGCGGCAAGACGCCGCCGCTCGGGGACGTGACCGTGGCGACGGAGCCGGGCTCCTGGTCGCGGGGCGCCTCGAACCGCCCGCGCTCGGTGACGGTGGACGAGGACGGGGCGGGGGGATCGGTTCCCGGCCTTCTGCACGGGACGACGAACCACGCGGACCTGCACAACCCGGTGACGTTCGACGTGCGCCTTCCGCGCCGGTCGCGCTTCGTCGTCGGGGTCGGGGGGGTCTCGGGGTACGGCGGGGCGAAGATGGTCGTGCGGCTCGACGGCGCGGCGGTGATGACGCGGGACTTTCCCGACCCCGACGGGAGCGCGAAGCCCGCGACGATCACGAAGTACGCGGGGTCGTACGGGTTCGATCTTCCGGCGGGGCGGCACCGGATCGAGGTCGAGAACGTCGGGAGGGACTGGTTCGAGGCCTCGTACCGGTTCGAGCGGGCGACGGTCCTGAAGGCGCCCGCGCTCGACGCCTGGGCGGCCGTCGGGGAGCGGACGACGGTGCTCTGGGCGCGGAACTCGGCGCGGACCTTCGCGCGGCTTATGGCCGAGGGGGAGGACGCGGGGGGCACGGTCCCGCCGACCTACGCGAAGCTCTCGGGCCTTGCGGCGGGAGCGTACGACGTCGTGGTCTGGGACACCTGGAGGGGTGCGGCGATGGCGGGGTCGCAGGGGACGATGGAGCGCCGGGTGGGGCTCGACGGGGTTCTCACGGTGCCCCTCCCCGCGTTCCGCCACGATGTGGCGATCCGCGCCGTCCTTAAAGACTAGACCGATGGCCGCTTACGATTATCTCGTCGTCGGGAGCGGCCTCGCGGGGCTCACGTTCGCGCTCCGGGCGGCCGAGCACGGGACGGTGGCGGTCCTCACGAAGGCCGAGGTCACCGACTCGAACACGCAGTGGGCGCAAGGGGGGATCGCGGCGGCGGTGGGCGAGGCGGACGACTGGACGGCGCACGAGCGGGACACGATGGTCGCGGGGGCGTTCCTCAACGATCCGGCGGCGGTGAAGAGGCTCGTCTCGGAGGCCCCGGCGGCGATCGACTGGCTCGTCTCGCTCGGGGCGCGGTTCGACCGGAACGCGACGGGGCTCGCGCTCGGGCGCGAGGGCGGGCACTCGGCGAGCCGGATCGTCCACCACGGGGATTCGACGGGGTGGGAGATCGAGCGGGCGGTGAGCGAGGCGGTGCGGGCGAACGGGCGCATCGAGGTGTTCGAGCGGGCGTTCGCCACCTCCCTGCTCCTTTCGGAAGGGCGGTGCGTCGGGGTCGAGGCGGCGTTCGCGGATCTGGAGGGCGAGGTGTCGGCGCGGGTCTTCCTCGGGCGCGCGACGCTTCTCGCCACCGGCGGATGCGGGCGGGTGTACAGCCACACGACGAACCCGCGCGTGGCGACGGGGGACGGGGTCGCTCTCGCGGGGGAGGCGGGGGCGATGATCGCGGACATGGAGTTCATGCAGTTCCACCCCACGACGCTCTACCACCCGCAGATGCGCTCGTTCCTCATCACCGAGGCGGTGCGGGGGGCGGGGGGGACGCTCCGGAACCACCTCGGCTCGCGCTTCATGTACGGGTACGACGAGCGGCTGGAGCTCGCCCCCCGCGACGTCGTCGCGCGTGCGATCGACGCGGAGATGAAGCGGCTGAAGACGTGGTGCGTGTACCTCGACGGGACCCACCTGAAGCCCGAGGATCTGCGGCACGAGTTCCCGACGATCTACGAGAAGCTCCTGACGATCGACCTGCCGATGGAGCGCGAGTGGATCCCCGTCGTCCCGGCCCAGCACTACTCGTGCGGCGGGGTCGTCACGGACCTCGACGCGCGGACGGACGTGCCGGGGCTCTACGCGGCGGGCGAGGTCGCGCGATCGGGGGTCCACGGGGCGAACCGGCTCGCGTCGAACTCGCTTCTCGAGGCGATCGTCTTCGCGGGGGCGGCGGCGGAGGCGGCGCGGGCCGAGCCGCCGGTCCCGGTTCCGGAGATGCCGACGGCCCCCTTGCCCAAGTGCGTCGCGGAGGCGGACTCGATCCGGCTCCGCAACGCGATGCGGCACGCGATGACGCAGAACGCGGGGATCGTGCGGACGAACCGAGGGCTCGAAGACGCGGTCGAGGAGATCGGACGGCTCGTCGCGGAGTACGCGGCGCTTCCGAACGCCCCCTACTCGCAACACTCGCGCGAGACGCACAACCTGCTCCTGTGCGCGCGGGCGGTGGCGACGGGGGCGCTCGGACGGCGGGAGAACGTCGGGCTCCACTACAACGCGGACCTCGCGTCCGCCTAGCCCCTCGTGCCCCCGAGCGCCCCCGAGCGCCCCCGCGCGCCGGTGTGGGCGCGACCCTTCGACGGAGGCCGCAAGCCCCCCTCCCACCTCTACGATCGCGTTCGCAACGGTTCCCACCCCGTTGGGGCGCTTCTCGGGCGTTCGGCGACGCGTCCGGTGGACCCCCCTAGCGAGGCGCCTCGCTCCAGCCGGGGACGGGGGCGAGGCCGGGAAGCGGGGGGGCCGCCTTCGGGCGCAGAAGCGGGGCGCGGTTCGGAGGGGCGGGGACGGGGGCGCTCGCGTAGGCGACGCCGCCGAGCGTCGTCCCCGGCTCGGCGGCGAGCCGGAAGGGGGCGGTCCAGGCGAGGGTCTCGCCGTCCTCGGTCGTCACCGCCCCCTCGCCCCCGACGCGAAGGGGCGAGCGGAGGGTCGCCCAGAACGGATCGTCCTCGCGCCCGAAGGCGCGGGCGAAGAGCGCGGCGCGCAGGGGGCCGAACGGCTCGCCGAGCCTCGGGCTCGGGGCTCCGGCGGCGAGGGCGCGGCGCACGGCGAGGACGCGGTCGGCGGCGAGGCCGGCCTCGAAGAGGGCGCCCTCGAGGCGGCGGGCGGGGTCGGGGGAGAGGGCTCCGGCGAGCGCGGCGAGCGCGCCCGCGCGGCGGGCGAGGCGGCTCTCGACGCCGAAGAAGCCGAGGGTGCGCCAGTCGCGCCTCCAGACGAGGGAGACGAGCTGGGGCTCGGCGAGGGGGGTCCGCCCCGCCGCCTCGGTCTTGACCCCGGCGCTCTCCCCCTCGGCCCCGGCGGCGGGGCGCGGGGCGGCCGGCGCGGAGGCGGGCGCGGAAGGGGGGGCGGGGGGCGGGAGGAGAGAGGCGGCGGCGAGATCGGCGGCGGCGTTCGCGCGGCAACGGGCGAGGAGGGCGTTCGCCGCGGCGAGATCGAGCCCGGTCCCGTCGGGGGCGAAGAGGAGGCGCTGGCCCGTGAGCGGCTCGGTGCCGCTCGGGGCGGCGGCGTAGTAGGCGTCGTCGAGGGCGTCGGGGGCGGGCGCGCTCCCGGCGAGGAGGCGCGAGAGCGCGTAGCGGGCGACCCCGCCGACGTCGGTCGCGCCGGTCGGCGGGGCGAGGGGCTCGGGGCGGCCGATCGCGAGGGCGCGTCCGGGGGGCACGAGCCGCGCCGGGAAGCGGACGACGAGATCGGGACCGGTGGTCACGACGGTCGTGATCTCGTCGCGATCGCCGGTCTCGCCCGACTTCAGACCCGTGCGGCGGACGCCCGAGAGGATGCGGACCCCGTAGCCACCCCCGGAGGCGAGATCGAGGGCGAGGGGGACGACGACGCCCGGACGATCGAAGCTCCACGTCGCGGTGACGCCGTTCGCGTCGCCGACCACGGAGAAGCCCTTCAGGTCCGCCGGGGGAACGGACCAGAGCGCGGCGTTCGCTCCGGCGAGCGCGGCGAGGCGGCCCAGCTCGCCCGGGCTGTTCGTGGCGAAGGGGTGGTTGCCGACGGGAAGGGCGAGGCGGACCCAGCCGAGGTCGTCCTTCCCCGCCGTCCCGATCGTCCAGCGCCCCGGCGCGCCCCCGATCTGGAGGGACGCGGCGCGGCGCGTGAAGCCGATGACGATGGGAGGCTCGTCGTCGGGAAAGCTGAGGATCGCCCACCGGACGTCGGGGGTGGGCACGCCGGGTCCGACGGAGCCCGCGTCCCACGAGAGGAACGGCGCGCCGGTGGAGCCGACGCGGAGCTCGAACCCCTTGCGGCATTCGAGGAGCGGGCCGACGTCGCAGAGGTCGAAGCGCAGGCGCGAGGGCTCGAAGACGCGCTCGAAGCCGGGTTTGCCCGTGCGCCAGACCCCCCGGCGCTCGTCAAGGGACTCGAGGGCGAGCTCGGCGGGCTTCGTGGGGAGGAGGAGGCGCTCGGCGCCGGGGGCATCGGCGCGGAACGACCCGCCGTCGAAGCGCCAGCCGGGGACGCCGGGAAGATCGCGGTAGCCGAAGCGCCCGAACGGCTCGGCCCGAACCGCTCCCGAAGCGGCGAGAAGAAGGCCCGTAGCGGCCAGAAGCTTAAAAGCCCACGGGGACCGACAGGAGCTGGAGTCCGACGCGCCCCGTGCGCTTGGAGTAGACGAGCCCGATCTCGCGGAAGCCCGCGCGGAAGCCGAGAAAGACGTTGTAGTCGCGGAAGCTGGAGCCAAGGTACTGGTCGAGAGTGTACGACGAGCCGATCCGCCAGAGGTTCGAGAGGCGGTACGAGCCGTCGGCGTAGAGCGATTGGCGGTCGAGATCGAGCGAGCGCGAGGCGAACATCGTGAAGTACGCCGACCCCCGGTTGTACGCCCCCTGCATCGAGAGCCGGTGCCGACCGAGAAGCGCGTCGTTGAAGCCGTCGGCGGCGAAGTCGTAGGTGGCGAGAAGCGACGCCCCCGAGCCGAGCGACCGGGAGAGCGTCGTCGTGGCGAAGACCGTCGTGGGGTACCCGCTCGTCTCGCCGAGAAGGCGGTTGAGGGTGAGCGAGGTGGTGAGGGTGCTCGCCCCGTCGAGCCGGATCGCGTGCGACTGGGCGCGCAGGCGCGCCCCGGCGGTCGTCTGGCGCCGGGAGAAGAGGTCGTTCTCGATCGTCGTGTCGTTCGCGGTGAGGCCGAGGAAGAGGTCGAACGGAGCGTTGGCAACGGGGATCGGGTCCTTCTCGGCGACGAAGGTGAGATCGCGCGAGGAGAGCTTCGGACCGCGCAGGGCCTGGCTGACGTTCCCCGCGAGGGTCGTGTTGAAACCGTCGAAGCCGCGCGAGACGTTCGCGGAGCCGAAGACCGAGCGTCCGGCGGGAAGCTCGACCTGCGCGCTCGCGGTGGTGCGCGGATCCATGCGGAGGTACTGGTTCGCGCCGACGGACCAATCCGAGCGGGCGAGGCCGGTCATATGGAGGCCGCCCGTCGCCTCGTCGCCCTTGTTCCAGTTCATCTCGTAATCGAGATAGGCGCCGCGGTTCACCGCGCTCGTGCGCCCGTAGCTCTGCCCCGTGCGGAAGCGCAGGAGGGACGAGGTGTTCGACCCGAGCGAGAGGTAGTACGGGTAGTTCACCGCGAGCTGATTGTCGTTCATGTTGACGATCTGCTCGGTGATGATGGGGGTTTGCGACTGGGCGAGCGGAAGCTGGTAGAGCGGGGCGGACATGATCCGCTGGCCCGAGACGCGCAGATCGGCGCGCTGGAAGTTGATGAGGCGGCGCGGAAGGACGGTGGCGCGCTTGGCGGTGACCGAGGAGATGGACTCGGAGAGGTCCTGGAACTCGAAGGCGCGCGCGCCCATCGGGTTGATGCCGGGCTTCAGTCCGGCGGGGGAGATCTCGACGATGCCGACGGAGTCCTCAAGCGGCGGGATCTCGTACCCGGCGGGCTTGCCCTCGGCGTCGAGCCTCTGGCGGACGAAGGCGAGCCCGAAGCGGCCGTTCGGGAGGATCGTCTCCCAGCGGCGGGTCTTCACGGTGCCGACCCCGACGCCCCGGCGGCCGGAGAGCTTCATGTAGAGCTCGGAGAAGACGCCGGCGGTCTTGCCGAGGCGGAGCGAGGCGTTGCGGGCGCGGACCTCGCCCGCGCTCACGCTGTACTGGATGTCGTCGGCCTCGATCGTGAGGTCGCGGTACCGGAGCTTCGCCTTGCGTCCGGGGCCGGACGCGGCGAGAAGCTGGGTGTCGTAGGTGTACTCGAGCGACTCGCCCGCGAAGACGTCCACGTACTCCTCGGCGGAGGCGAGCATCTTCTTGTTCGCGACGAACTCGAACTCGAGGACCGAGGGGGCGGCGGCGTCGCCGAGGACCTGGGCGGTGATCTTCGCGATGCCGGGGATCCCCCCGGCGGTGAGGTTGCCCCGGGCGAGCCCCCCCGAGGTCGTGACGACGTTCTCGCGGAAGTAGCCGAGCGTCGTCGAGAGGACGACGCGGGTGCCGTCGGGGACGAGGCGTCCGGCGGTGTCGCGAACCTCGGCGTTGACCGTGATCTGGGTCCGCCCGTCGGCGAGGGCGACGGTCGGGAAGCTCGTGAGCCGGACGAGGCGCTGGTCGGCCCGCGCGGCGGGGGCGAGGCACATGGCGGCCGCGAGGAAGAGGAGCGGAAGGGGGCGCATGGGGCCTCGAAAGTCGTCGCGGGCGCCTCTCCGGTGGGAGAGGCGCCCGCGGGGGGGCCGACGGTCCTTAGCGGACGACGTTGACGGGGACGATCTTGCGCATCCGGTCGCCTTCGGCGCCTTCGGCGACGATCTCGACCTGGTACGTGCCGGGGGCGACCGAGCGGTTGGCGTTGTCGCGGAGGTTCCACGTCACCGTGTTGGCCCCCGCCTTGTCGGCGCGGCCGCGGGTGACCGAGTAGACCTCGCGCCCACCCGCGCCGAGGATGCGGACCGAGGTGGTCGCGTCGGAGCCGAGGGTGTACGAGATCGCGAAGGGCGCGGCCCCGCGTCCGACGCCGCGCGTATCCTGCGTGGCGACGACGTTGCCGATGACGACGCGGTTCGTCGCGCCGGGCTCGATCTGGACGGTGAGGTCGCGCACGGAGCGCGAATCGGCCGTGAAGGTGTAGCCCGAGAACTTCCGCAGGTCGCGGGTCTCGCCCGTCGCGGTGTCGGTGATCCGGACGCGGACGTTCTTGGGGATCGTCGAGAGGTTCGGCCACGTGAGGGTGACGGGGCCGGCGTCGCGCGACTCGACGCGGACCTTGTAGCTCTGCCGGTCGCCGCCGGAGGCGAGCGACTGGGCGAGGCTCTGGGTCTTCCCGTCCACGTCGGCCTGGACCGAGACGGAGAGGGCGCCCTTGACGGGGGCCATCGGCGGCTCGTAGACGCGCGTCGCCTTCGCGTCGGCGGCGGTGGGGACCACGCCGACGAAGTTCTGGTCGTCGTTCGTCAGGCCGTTGCGCGCGGCGAGCTGGAGGCGCCACTGCTTGTCGGATTGGACCCACGTCGCGGGCTTGCTCGTCGAGCGGTAGTTCGTCTGGTAGACGGGCGGGAAGCGAAGGATCACGTCCTGCTGGGTGAAGACGTAGATCCAGTACCCGCGCTGGCTTTCGATCCGGGCGGTGTCGCCCTGGATGTAGCGGTAGGTCTGGGCGGGGTTGTCCCAGTACGCGAGCGAGCCGGAGACGATCCCCTGCTGGACGAGCTGCCCGAAGGTGAACGCGCCCGAGGAGTTCGCGTTGGAGGAGCCGACGATCTGGCCGAGGGGGATCGAGATCGGGTAGGGGTTGCCGATGAGGTTCCAGCCTTGCTTCAGCGTGATGAGCGGGGCGCCGCCGGAGCCGTTATTCGCGGTGTCGATGTCGTCGGTGGGCCGCTTCGGGTTCGAGGCGAGGCTCACGACGCCGCGATCGGCGCGCGAGACGATCCAGGTGCCGCGCCCGCGGTCGGGTCCGGTCTGGATGACGTAGCCCGCCTGCTGGGGGTCCCAGACGAAGGCCTGGTAGTCCTGGTCCACCGTGAGCCCGAGGATGGACTCCCACGTCGGGTTGTCGAAGAGGAACGGCGAGGTGACGAGGTTCGCCCCGTTGTAGATCGGAAGCCGCGGTTGCGAGACCGCGCGGATCGTGCCGGTGAAGCTCTTCACCGGACCCGGGGAGGGGGTGACCGTCACCGTGTACGGCAGATCGCCGCTGGCGGTGGGATCGGTCTGGACCATGAAGTCCACGAAGCCCTGCCGTCGCGGATCGACGCGCGCGATGACCTGCTCGCTCGGGCCGCCGTTCGCGATCGTGAGCCCCGCCGGCAGGGTGAGCGCGACGCGGACGTCCTGGAGGGGGAGTTCCTGGTTCACCGCGGCGAAGCCGCGGTTGTTGTCCACGTAGACGCGGAGCGTGAAGGGGTTCTTCTCGAAGGTCGTCGCCGAACCGGTGGCGAGGTTGAGCACCTTCGGGGTGTCGGCGATCACCGAGTAGGGACTCCCATAAAGCCCCTCGCTCCAAGGGGAGTTGTA
Source organism: Fimbriimonas sp. (assembly GCA_965249475.1). Taxonomy (GTDB): domain Bacteria; phylum Armatimonadota; class Fimbriimonadia; order Fimbriimonadales; family Fimbriimonadaceae; genus Fimbriimonas. The sequence continues at coordinate 311,783 of CBDFMD010000001.1, forward strand.
GTACTGGATGATCGTCCGGGTCGCACCGGGGGCGACAACGGCCGGATAGTACTTTAGCAAGACGCCGCAGTCTCTGCGGAAATCCACGTCGGAGGCGGGCTCCTGAAAAAGCGTGTCTGCGAACGGAACGTCGCCCGCCGTGATGTCGTTCAGAAGGTTCTGCTGGACGCCCACGGCAACCTCGTCCGCGTTCGTGAGCGACTGAGTGGGATCGTTCGGGTCGATCGTCGCGGAGGTTTGCGTCGTGTTGACGCGGAGCCCGTAGGCCTCGCTCTGGGTGAGGTTGAACGTGATCTGGCTCGGGAAGCCGGTCGCGTCGGTGGAGCGGACGAAACGGCGCTCGGTGCGGAGAGGGCGCGATCCGGGCACGTCCACGAAGACCGGGAGTGAAGTCCCGACGAAGTTCGGCACCCCCGCAGTTCGTTCGTCGGTCGCGTAGAGCGCGATGAAGTGGCCGACGTTGAGCCCAATTTGGCGCGAGGCCGTGCCGATGTTCTGAAGATCCCACTGGATCCGGCAGGCGTCCGCGATGATGTCCCAACGGGCGCGAATCCGGGTGCTCCCGTTGGTGGACTGGGCGAAGAAGTAGGTGTCCGAAGCTCCGTTGAAGGACGTCTCGTAGCCGTTGACGCCGAAGACGGTCCGCTCCAGGGCGCCGCCCACATCGCCCTGGACGATGTTCGCCCCGCCCCAGGTTCCGCCAGGAGAGAACGGCGCCCCGAAGGTGAGGGCCATGTTATCGTCCACGCTCGACTGAACGCTTCCGACGGCTCCGTTCGTAAAGGCGAATCGACCCCGCGAGTTCACGGTCGCGCCGGTGGGACCGAAGCAGTTACCCATCTGCCCTCCGTACGAGGTTGTTCCCGCAACACCGATCGAGACCCGGAAGAGCGTTGCGGTTCCTCGGGGAACCGTGGCGAACCGATAGTCATCCGAGTGGAGCTTGCCCCCGGCGGTGACACAGACGTCCCAATCTCCCCCCGTCCCTTGGGCGTGGGCGTAAGTCGTCGCGACGAGGGCGAGCGCCGGGATCGAGACCGCGCGGGGGAGACGAGTGCTTTTCATCAGACCTTAGTGTTTAGAGGTTCGGCCCGAGAGCGGGTTCCCGTCGGGCGGGACTTTCGGGCCATTCTTGCGATTTTCGCGCGGGATTCGGATGGGGACGAGGGATCGCCGGGTCAGAGACCCGGCGGGGGCGGGGGACCGGCGGGACGGGTGAAGCGGCTCGTCGCGGAGAAGATGTACCGCTTGCGGGTCGCGGGGTCGAGAACCGGCCCGGGCTTGTCCTGCACGTTGCGCGCGCCGATCCGGAAGTAGACCGTCGTCGCGTTGCGGATGAACGCCGGGAGCGCGGCCGCCGACGTGTCGATCGCCTCGGTCGCGAGCGTGCCCGCCTCGGTCCGCTGGAACTCGGGGTACGTGTACGTCGTGTTCGCGGCGAAGACCGGGCTCGAGGAGACCTGGAGGATGTACCCGACCGTGATCGGGAACGTCGCCGTCGCCGAGGAGACGAAGGTGAAGGGGGTCGAGTTCGCGATCACGGCGTTGTTCGCCGGGGAGACGAGCTGCGGGCGGGCGAGCGGGGTCGCGGTGCCCTCCGAGTTCGTGCGCCCCGAGACGAAGTAGCACGTGTCGGCCCCCGTCGTCGCGGTCGTCGTCGTGCCCGTCGTGGTCCCCGTCGTGCCGGTGGCCGTCGTGGAGCCCGTCGTCGTCGTGCCGGTCCCGCCGTTGGTGCCGGTCGTGCCGGTCGTCGCGGTCGTCCCCGTGTTGCCCGCGGTGCCGCCCGCGGTCTGGCCGCCCGTCGTGTTGATGCCCGAGAGCGTGTCCTGCCGGAGAAGCCCGAAGACGAGCTCGATCTGGTAGGTGTACGGCCGTCCGAGGGTGGGGGCGGTGCTCGTCGTCACGCCGCCGATCCCGAGCGGGTTCGACGTGTTCTCGGTCGTGCAGGTGAAGCCGCCGACCTGGCTGAAGCGCGAGTAGTTGAAGGAGCGCAGGGCGCCCTGACCGTCGAAGGCGGTCGTCTCGGTCCCGGGGGCGAGAAGCACGGGGGCGTCGGCGTTGTCGTCGCGGTAGAGCTGCCAGCGGTAGCGCTGGGAGTTCCCCTTCGCGAAGCCGTTGCCGCCCCAATCGAGGCGCACGCCCGGCTGGCCCGCCGCGTCGAGCGAGGCCTGCGCGGTGAGGTTGTTCGCCGCGTCGGTCGAGCTTCCGTTCCCGCCGTTCGCGAGGACGACGATGAGCCCGATCGCGAGGGCGATGAGGAGAAGGCCCGAGAGGTTGTTCGAACGCTTGGCCCGCCGGACCTGCGCGGTGCCGTCGCTCCCGAAGCCCGGAACGATGTTCGGTGGGGTGAAGATCGCGCGGACGCGGTCGCCGGGCTGGAGACCCTTGAACGAGCGCGTGACCTTGATCGTGGCCGAGCTCGGCTCGATGTCGGTGATGGTCGCGGTGGCGACCTGCTCGCGCCCGCGGGTCACGATGAGCTCCATCCCGGTCTTGAAGCCGGAGCGAGAGCCCTCGCCGATGATCGCCGAGTTGCGGAAGGTGTTCCGGATCGTAGACGACGGCAGGGTCTGCGACTGGAGCGTCGTGACGACGGTGTTCGCCGCCGTCTGGATCGCGTCGTTGATGAGGGTCTCGTCGCTCACGTCGCCCGAGCGGACGGTGGAGGAGGCGGAGACGCCCGCGCCGTTCACGGCGATGCCGGAGGCGACGTCGTTCGCGACGACGCGCATCGAGATCTGCGCCTGCTTGCCCTGGGGCGAGCTCACGACGCGGTAGTCCACGATGTCGCCGGAGACGATCGTGGAGGCGCGGAGCTCCTGGCCGACGCGGAGGATGTTCGTCAGGGTCGGGAGGGGCTGGCGCAGGCCGAGCGTCTCGACGGTGCGGACGACGGTCTCGCGCGGAACGATGTCGTACCGCCCGGTGCGTCCGAGAAAGCTCGCGATGGACTCCCCGGCGCGCTGGCCGTAGGGCGAGTCGGCCTTCCTCAGGTCGCGGAAGTCCACCACGGCGTACACCGGGTTCTGCTGGAGCTGGCCTCCGGCGATCGCGCGGGAGGCGAGTCCGAGGGTCACCGACGGCACGACGAGCGCGACGGCGGCGATCGCGCCGACGAAGCGGCCCGCGACGGACTGGACGAATCGCGGCATCGCGAACTGCGGCATGGCGAAGCGGCTCATCGAGACGCCTCCCCGTTCCTCGACGGCTTTCGGACCTGGGGCGGGCGGACCGCTCCGCTCACCATGGGCATCCCTTTGTGCAACCTCAACATCCCTCTGTGGAGCCCGGCTCCCTCCGCGCGTCCAAAGCCGCGTCCGAGGGACCTTCCGGGTCGGTGGAGTATAGCACGTCGTCTACGCCCCGCCGTCTACCCCCTTTCGGACGATTCCCGGGGTCTTTCGGCCCGTTCTTCCCCGGGCGCGCCTAATGGCGCGCGGCGAGCGCCCGATCCACCTGGGCCTCGGTCTCGGCGAGGGTGCCGTCGGTGACGATCCGCACGTCCGCGAAGACGGCGCGCACCGCGTTCGGGAGCTGCCCCGCGGCGATCGCCGCGAACCCCCCCTCGCCGTACCGGGCGCGCAGCCGCGCCGCCTTCGTCTCGGGCGAGCATTCCACGCTCCACACCGCGTCGTACCGCCCCTGGAGGCACGTCTCGAGGAGAAGGGGCACCTCGTCGAATCCCGCTGGGGTGCCGTCACTCCCGGCGTCCATGCGGGCGCGGACGCGGGGGTGCATGAGGGCGTTCACCCGGCGGCGCAGGCGGTGGTCGCCCGCGCCTTGCGCCTCGGCGAGCGCCGCCCCGAGCTCGGCCCCCGTGATCGGGGCCTCCGCCCCGATGAGGGCGGCGAGGGCGGCGTTCGTCCCGGGTTCGCGGAAGACGGCGCGCGCCGCCTCGTCGGCGGAGGCGACGGAGAAGCCGCGCGAGGCGAGGATCGCGAGGACGGCGCTCTTCCCCTCGGCGATGCCGCCCGTGACGGCGGTGCGGGCGTGGACGTTCGGCATAAAGAGGCGGGGGACCGTCCTTTCGGAAGGTCCCCCGGAGTATCCCCGAAGCGGGAGGGCGGGGCCCTACGCCTCGTCCTTGTCGTCGCCCTTGCGGTCGCGGTCGCGTCCGCCGCCGCCATCGCCGAGAAGGCCCTTGAGCATCCCCAGTCGCTCGCCGATCGTGGCACCGCCGGTGGCGATGCCGCGCCGGGCCTCGTCGGGGGCGCCGCCGCCGCGATCCGGGCCGCGACGCGGGCCGCCGGGGCCGCTCCGCGCGCCGCCGCGGAAGTCGGGCTCGCCGCGGTAGCCGCTCGTGTCGGGCCGGGGCTCGTAGCCGGGCTTCGTCGCGCGGATGGAGAGGACCATGCGGCGCGCCTCGGGCTTCAGCTCGATGATCTTCACCTCGGCCTCCTGGCCGGGCTCCAGCACCTCGCTCGGATCGTTGATCCGGCGGTCGCTCATCTCGCTCACGGGCATGAACGCCTCGGCCCCCTCGGGAAGCCGGATGAACGCGCCGCTCGCGACGAGGCGGGTGATGGGGATGGTGAGGGTCTGGCCGACGGTGTAGTTCGTCTTCACCGCGTTCCATGGGTCGGGGAGGACCTGCTTGTGGCCGAGCGAGATCTTCTCCGTCCCCTTGTCGAGGCGGAGGACCTTCACGGGGATCGTGTCGCCCTCCTTGAAGATCTCCTTCGGGTGCCCGATGCGGGCCCACGACATCTCGGAGATGTGGAGGAGTCCGTCCACGCCGCCGAGGTCCACGAACGCGCCGTAGTCGGTGAGGCGCCGGACGGTGCCTTCGAGGACGTCGTCCACCTTCAGCTTGCCGAAGATCTCGTCCTTCTTCGAGGCGCGGGACTCGGCCTCGGCCTCGCGGTTGGAGAGGACGACCTTCTTGCGCTCCTTATCGAGCTCGATGACCTTCAGCTCGAGCTCGGTGCCCGCGAACCGGTCGAGGTTGCGGATCTTGCCGTTGCCGACGTGGGTCGCGGGGACGAAGCCGCGGATGCCGAAGAGGTCCACGGTGAGGCCGCCCTTCACGCGCTCGACGACGTTCGCCTTGATGGAGGACTTGTCCTCGAACGCGCGGACGATGTTGTCCCACTGCTCTTCCTGCTCGGCCTTCTTGCGCGAGACGAGGGCGCCGGTGTCGCCGCCCTCGGGCTTCACGACGATGACCGAGACCTTGTCGCCGGGCTTGTAGTCGCTCGCGGGGCCGCTCAGCTCGTGCGAGGGGATCGTGGCGTCGGACTTCGAGCCGATGTTCACGAAGACCTTGTCGCCCTTCACCTCGGTGACCTCGCCCTCGACGCGGTCGCCCTTGCCGTGGCGCCCGCCCTCGACCTGCGCGACCTCGACGTCCACGGAGGAGGGGTTCGTCATGTACTTGTCGAAGAGATCGAGATCGTCGGCGGCCTTCACCTCGAGCTCGGGACGCGGGGCGTCCTCCGCTTTGGGGGCCGCGCCGCCCGTCGTACCGCCCGCGGCCGTACCGCCCGTGGCCGCGCCACTGGTGACCGCGCCGTTCTGGGGGACGTCGCCGCCCGCGTCGCCTGCGGGAGCGTCGCCCGCGGGGATCTCCGCCGGGTCCGGCTGACCGTTGCTCTGCAAGGGGGCCGAGGCCTGGACGGGCTGGGAGGCGTCGCTCGACGGCGAGAGGTTCGCGGGGGCCTCCCCGGCTCCCACGCTCGGCGCGTCGATGGCGGCGGTGAGGGAGGGGGCGGGCTCGCTCGAAGCGGCCGGAGAGTCGGCTTGGGAATTGGCCGGGACCGACTGCGCGGGAGCGGTGGGCTCGGCGGCGTCGCTCGCGGCGGCCTCGGCGCTCGCACCGGGCGTGGGGGGGGCGGCCTGACTGGGGTTCGGGGCGTCGGTCGGGGCGGACGCCGTTTCCGCCGCGGCCTCCGGCGTGGGGGCCGTCGCGTCGGTCGGCCCGTCGTTCGCGCGGTTCTCGAGCGGGTTCGGGGCCGTGGGCGTCTGGATATCGTCGATGGTCATGAGGGGTGGCACCCGGCGAGGAGGGGGCGTCTGTCCAATGTACCAGACGCGTTCCGGGCCGGAGCCGAGATTATGACAGGTCTCCCCCCGCCTCTGCGGAAGGGGCGTCCCGCGCCGATCTCAGCGCGGGATAGAGGCGCCGGAAGGCGGCGTAGGCCCCCGCCAGATCCTCGTTCCGGCGCGGGCACTCGCCCCCCTCGCGCACGGCGGCGGCGCACGCGGCGGGCACGTCGGGCCAGACCCCGACGGCGACCCCGCCGAGGAGTGCCGCGCCGAACGCGGGACCCTCGTCGGCCTCCAGGCGGCGCAGAGGGGTCCCGAAGAGGTCGCCGAGAAGGCCCGTCCACAGCGGCGATTTCGCCCCGCCGCTCGTGACGCGCACCGCCTCCGCCCTCGCCCCGAGCCGCTCGAGCGCCCCCCACGCGTCGGCGAGGGCGAAGCTCGCGCCTTCGAAGACGGCGCGGTCGAAGTCCGCGCGCGTGTGGGCGAGAGTCGCCCCGACGAAGGCGGCGCGGATCTCGGGATCGTTGTGCGGGGCGCGCTCGCCCGCGAGGTACGGCAGAAAGCTCAGCCCCTTCGCGCCGGGCTCGCTCCCCTCGGCGTCGGCGGCGATCGCGTCGTAGCCCCGGCCCGCGCCGAAGACGTCGCGGTACCACCGCAGGGCGCCTCCCGCCGAGAGGACGACCCCCATCGCGTGGTACCCGCCGTCGGCGTGGCAGAAGACGTGGACCGCCCCCGTGGGATCGACCCTGAGACCGGGCAACGCCGAGAAGACGACCCCGGAAGTCCCGAGCGAGAGCGAGACGATCCCCGGCCTCACCGCGCCGGTGCCGACGGCGGCGGCGGCTTGGTCGCCCCCTCCGGCGGCGATCGGAACCCCCTTCGGGGTCCGCCCCGCCTCGGCGTACGACTCGAAGACGGGGGGGAACAGGGCGCGGTCCAGACCCACCGCGGCGAGGACCTCGTCCGACCAGTCGCGGGCGGCGAGGTCGAGCGCGCCGACCCCGCTCGCGTCCGAGACGTCGGTCGCGTAGGTCCCGCTCAGGCGGAGGCGGATGTAGTCCTTCGGCAGGAGCACCCGCCGGACGCGGGCGAACGCCTCGGGCTCGTGGCGGCGGAGCCAGAGGATCTTCGGAAGCTGGAAGCCGACGAGGGCGGGGTTCCCCGTGATCGCCTTCAGCCGCTCGGGGCCGACGGCGCGCTCGATCTCGGCGCACTCCTCGGCGGTGCGCGCGTCGTTCCACAAGAGCGCGGGGCGGACGACCTCGCCGCTCCCGTCGAGGAAGACGCTTCCGTGCATCTGCCCGGCGAGCCCGATCGCGTCCGGCTCGATCGCGTCGAGACCGCCCGGATCGAGGTCGCCCGCCGCCTCCCGCACGCCGGCCCACCAATCGTCCGGGTTCTGCTCGCTCCAGCCGGGTCGGGGGGTGCTCAGGGGGTACTCGCGCCCGGCGCTCGCGAGGATGCGCCCGGTCTCGTCGAGGAGGAGGAGCTTGCATCCGGTCGTGCCGACGTCGATCCCGAGAAGCCTCGCCATTGCGCCCCGGACCTTACCCCCCACAATGATCCCGGATGGAGATGCGGGAAAGGCGCGCGGTCGTGGACGTCGGCTCGAACTCGGTGACGACGGTCGTCGCCGAGCGGGGGGAGGGGAGCGGGGGAGGCTGGACCCCGATCCTCGATCTCGCGGAGGTCACCGCGCTCGGCGAGGGGACGAAGGAGGCGGGGCTTCTGAAGCCCGAGGCGATCGCGCGGACGCTCGCGGCGGTCGCGCGGGCGGCGGAGCGGGCGCGGGATCTCGGCGCGCGCACGGCGGTCGCGGCGACGATGGCGGCGCGGCTCGCCTCGAACGCGGGGGAGCTCGTCGCGCGGGCCGCCGCTCAAGGCACGCCGCTCGTCGTCCTCTCGGGCGAGGAGGAGGCGCGGCTCGGGACGGCGGCGATCGTGGGCGACCCGCGCTACGCCGGGGCGGAGGACCTCGCGATCCTCGATCTGGGGGGCCACTCGACCGAGCTGACGATCCTTGGGGGGGGCGCCGTCCGGTTCCAACGGTCGCTCCCGATCGGGACGCTCGGACTCCGGGCGGAGCTTCCGCAGGAGACGGTCGCGGGGCCGGAGATGCTCGGGGCGGCGCTCGCCCTCGATCGGGAGATCGAAGGCGCGTACGACCGAGGGGCGGCCCCCTTCCCCGCGTTCGGAACGGTCGTCGCGCTCGGGGCGGGGGCGACGACGCTCGTCCTGCTCCGCGAGGGGTTGACCGCGTGGGACGCCGCGCGGGTGGACGGGGCGGCGCTCGAGTACGAGGAGGTCGGGCGCGCGGTGGGGTGGCTCATGGGGATGACCGAGGCCGGGCGCGCGGAGCGGCTCCCGATGCAGCCGGGGCTCGCCCGGACGATCCATCTCTCGGCCCTTATCCTCGAGCGGCTCCTCTACGCGCTCCGGGCCGAGGGGTGCCGCGTCTCGGTGCGCGGGTGGCGGCACGGGCTTCTGGAGGACGACGCCCTCTTCGCGCGCCTCGCGCGGTAGCGGACCCCGTTCTTTTGCGGGGTTCCTTCCGGGCTCCGAAGGGTTCACACTCTTTTGCGATGAAGGTCGGGGGGCGTTGGGCGTACTGGGGGGCCTCGGCGCTCGTCCTGGGGGCGGTCGCGGGGGTCGGGTTTTGGGCGAACGGCTCGGCGCGCGAGGTGCCGCTGAGGATCGAGCCGCGCCCCCTGCCGCCGCGCGCCAAGAACGAGGCTCCCGCGATCGCGCCGACGTCCCCCGCGCCGGCGTCGGAGACGGGGTTCACGCCTACGCCGGCCCCGTCGAGATCCTCGGTCCGGCGGGTCGCGGTGGACGTGGAGGGCGAGGTCGCGCTCCCCGGCGTGTACTACCTTCTCGAAGGCGACCGGGTGGTGGACGCGGTGCGCCGGGCGGGAGGTCCGACGGCGCGGGGCTCGAACGTCGGGCTGAACCTCGCCGCCCCGCTCCGCGACGGGATGAAGATCGTCGTGCCGACGATCGGGCGGAGCCCGGTCGAGAGCCCGCCGGGAGCCGCTCCCCCCGCCGGAACGACGGATCCGGGGAGCGGCCCCGATCCGGGCGCCGAGGCGGGAGTCGGGGGCGAGCCGGCGACCTCGCTCGCGCCTGATCGGGGGGGCGCCCGGAGCGCCCGGGGGGCGAAGGGCGGCGACCTCGCGCCGAACTCGGTGGACGTGAACGCGGCCCCTCCCGAGGAGCTCGCGCGGCTTCCGGGGGTGGGTCCCTCGACGGCGCGCAAGATCGTCGAGGAGCGCGAGCGGCGCGGGGGATTCCGAACGGTCGAGGAGCTTCTCGACGTGAAGGGGATCGGCCCCGCGAAGCTCGCGCGGATGCGGCCCTACGTGCGCGTCTAGCCCCGCCCCTCTAGGGCAGACGCGGGCGGACGTGGATCTTGTAGAGAAGCTTGGGGATCGAGTCGGAGTAGGCGACCGCGAGGCGGGGGAGAGCCCAAAGGGGATCCTCGGGCCGCGCCGGGCGCTTGGCGAGCGAGAAGCCGACCGCCACCCCCGCGGCGGCGAGCGCGGCGGGGGTCGTCGCGGGGTCGTGCCCCCCCCACGGATAGCAGACGGTCGGCGAGAGCTCGGGATCGAGGAGACCGAGCCGGAGGAGCGACTCCCGCGCCTCGGCGATCTCGCGGGTCTGGGCCTCGATGCCCAGGTCGGCGAGGCGGGGGTGGGTGAGGGTGTGGTTCGCGATCTCGTGGCCGGCGTCCCTTGCGCGGCGGAGGGCGTCGAGGCCGGCGAGGGGGGCGGCGCGGCCTTCGTCCCAGACCGAGCTTCCCCCCACCTGGGACGGGACGACGAAAAAGGTCGCCGGGACGCCGTGGCGGGCGAAGACCGGGGGCGCCGCCTCCACCGCCGAGGCGTAGGCATCGTCGAAGTGGAAGCCGACGGTGCCCCGCTCGCGCCGGTGCGCCTCGCTCGCGGCGCGGACGCCCCAACCCCGGCGCACGAAGTGGGCGAGGTGCGCGGCGAGCCGTTGCGGCTCGACGTTGAGCCAGCGCCCTTCGGCCCCCACGGGGCCGACCTTGTGGTAGCAGAGGAGGAGTTGCGGCCGCGGCACGGGGCTTCAGAGTACGGGATTGGGAGGAAGGGATAGCGGCGGGCGGGGGCGCGCGTCTATACGGGTAGAGGTCGCGCCTTCTTGACAGATGGGCCTTCCGACGACTAACCTAGCCTGTCGGCGGCGAGCCCCCTGCTCTGGGGAGTCGTCCGTGACCAGCCCGAACGCTATGTCTCGCCTTCGCAACCTCGGCCCCCTCGCCCTCGCCCTCGCCGCGACGGCCCTCGTCGCGGCGGGCGCGCAGGCCCAGAACCAGGCCGTCGCGGCCGCGTCGGCGGCGTTCGACGGTCCGGCCCCGCTCGCGTGGCGGTGGCAGGGCTTCTCCAAGACGCTCTCGGGCGGGTCGCCGCTCGTCCAGGGCGACCGGATCCTCGTCGCGCTCGGCGACCGGATGTACGCGCTCGACCGGTTCTCGGGAAACCAGATCTGGCGCTTCCCGCTCACCGACCCGATCGACGGCAACTTCCGCTCGACCCCGCTTCTCGTGAACGGCGTGCTCGTCGCGGCGGCGGACAACAAGAACGTGTACGGGGTGGACCCGAACACGGGGACGCTCAAGTGGGTGTACCAGTCGCCCCTCCCGATCCTCGGCGCGCCGGTGCCGGCGGGCAAGAGCGTGCTCTTCCAGGTCCAGGGCAACCTTCTGCAGGGGGTGGACACCGACTCGGGGACGGCGCTCTACTCGGCCCCGCTCCTCCTGAAGGACCGGCTCGCGGGCCAGATCGCGGGGTACGCGAACTCGCTCGTGTACTTCACCCAGTCGGGCGAGCTCGTCTCGATCGACGCGAACACCCAACGCCCGATCTGGCGCCAGCGCTTCACGACGCTTCCCCCGCTCGTGCAGCCGAACGTCGTCGGGGAGTCCATCTACACCTACTCGGGGCAGTACCTCGTCTCGCTCAACGCCGGATCGGGAACCTCCCGCTTCCAGGCGCGCATCCCCGAGACCCCGTATTCGAACCCGATCGTCGGACCCTCGGGCATCCTCGTGCTCGGCCAGACCGGGAACGCCTACTTCTACGATCTCAACGGCGCCCTGAAGACGCCGAAGCCTATCGCGATCGGCTTCCAGCCGACGGTCGCGGGCACGGCGGCGGGGGCCAAGTTCCTCGTTCCGACGAGCAACGGGGCGCTGAACCTCGTAGACCCCGCGACGGGGACGATCGACTGGTCCTTCGTCGTCCGGCCCGGAAGCGACGACGCGGCGGTCGCCGTTCCGGTCCCCGGCGGCCCGGGGGGCTCGGGCGTTCCGGGCGGCCCGGGAGGGCCTGGGGGACCGGGAGGGCCGGGAGGACGCGGCGGAGCGGGCGGCGTCACGCGGACCCAGACGGGGCCGGAGCGCATCCTCTCGGTCCAGGCGTCGGCGCCGGTCGTCTTCGCGGGCTCCACGCTCCTCGTCCCGGCGCGCGACGGATCGCTCCTCGCGTTCGACCGGTCCATCGGCGTGGACCTCACCCCGCCGACGCTCAAGCTCGTCTGGCCGACCCCCGGCGAGGACGTCGCGGGCCTGCCCCCGCTCGAGCTCATCTTCAAGATCGAGGACGAGGCGTCGGGGCTCAAGCTCTCCTCGCTGAAGCTCGACATCGACGGGACCCCGTACACGACGACCTACAGCAAGGAGGGCTACCTCATCGCGAAGATCACCTCGACGGGGGCGAACAAGCCGCTCCAGAACGGTCGCCGGACGATCACGGTCGAGGCGAGCGACTGGATGGGCAACGTCGCGAAGAAGAGCTTCGCGCTGAACGTGGACAACACGCTCCGCCCGCTCGTGCGCCCGGGCTCGGCGACCGATCCCAACGCGGCGGGCGGCAACGGCGGTAAGGGCGGCGGACGCGGCGGATTCGGGGGCGGCGGTTTCGGCGGCGACGGCGGCTAGTCCCCCGCCCGTGCCCCCCGCTCCCGCCGCCTCGGCGGCGTTCCGGAACCTCGACGCCCTTCTCGCGCTCGGAGCGGACGGGGGGCATCTCGGCGTCCTGCGCGCCGAGCTCCCCCGCGACGGCGAGTGGCGCGCGTTCCTGCGCGCGCACCCGATGACGACCGACGCGATGCGCAAGCGGCTCGACCTCATCGACCCCGCGAAGCAGGACGCGCTCGCCGCGCTCGGGGTGCAGCCGCTCTTCGCGGGGGGCTTCCCGCCCCCGCTCGCGGCGGCGGGGATGACGCTCCCGGGCGTCTTTCTGCGCGGGGAGCGCGAGGCGATCGACGCGCCCTGCGTCGGGATCGTCGGGACGCGCCACGCGACCCCCTACGGCAAGGCGTGCGCGATGAAGTTCGCCGAGGCGTTCGCAAAGGCGGGCGTGACCGTCGTCTCGGGCGGCGCCGTCGGAATCGACGCGGCGGCGCACGAGGGCGCCCTCTCCGCGGGAGGACGCACCGTCGCGTGCCTCGCGAGCGGGATCGACGTCGTGTACCCCCAGGTGAACGCGCCGCTCTTCGACCGCATCCGCGAGCGCGGCGCGCTCCTCTCGATGTTCGCAGGCGGGACCCCCAGCGTCCAGCGCAACTTCCTCACCCGCAACGGCCTCATCGCCGCCCTCTCGCTCGGGGTGCTCGTCGTCGAAGCCCCCCAACGCTCGGGCTCCATGAACACGGCCGGGATCGCGGGCGAGCTCGGGCGCGAGGTCTTCGTCGTCCCCGGAACGATCGAGCGCCAGGGGTTCGAGGGATCCCACGCGCTCCTGCGCGACGGCGCGACCTTCGTCACCCACCCCGACCACGTCCTCGAGGCGCTCGGGATCGAACCCGCCCCCGAAGCGCCCGCGGCGGATCTCGACGGCCGCGGCGGTCGCATCCTCGCCGCCCTCGGCGCCGACGCCTTGCCGATCGAGCGGATTGTAGAGGCGACGGGGCTCGACGCGGCGGAGGTCATGAGCGAGATGACGATGCTCGAACTCGACGGGCGCGTCGTCCGGGGCGGCGGAGGCTACGCTCTGAAGGTCTGATGGGAGGGGAGGTCTTCGTTCCGGGGTTCGTGGACCCGCACATCCACGGGGGGTTCGGAATCGACGTCATGGACGCGGATCGGGCGGGAATCGAGCGGCTCGACGACCTCTTGCGCGAGCGGTGCGGGTACGACGGCTGGCTTCCGACGACGGTGACGTGCCCCCCGGAGCGGGCGCTCGCCGTCCTTGAGGCGCTTCCCGACCGGCCTTCGATCCTCGGGCTTCACCTGGAGGGTCCCTTCCTCTCGCCGAAGCACCCGGGGGCTCAGCCGCCAGAGTTCCTCGCCGAATACACGGGGTGGGGAACGGCCTGGGACGCGGTGCTCGATCACCCGAAGCTGAGGATCGTCACCCTCGCGCCGGAGGTGCCGGGCGGCATGGCCCTCCTCCGCCGCCTCGTCGCGCGCGGGGTGATCGTCTCGCTCGGACACACCGACGCGACCTTCGCCGAGACGGAGGCGGCGATCGGGGCGGGGGCGCGCCGCGCGACCCACTTCTACAACGCGATGCGCCCGTTCCACCATCGGGAGGCCGGGATCGTCGGTCGGGGCCTGCTGGGGCGGGAGCTCGCGCTCGAACTCATCTACGACCGCCTCCACGTCTCGCGCGAGGCGGCTAAGCTCCTCGCGCCGCAGATGCAGAGCGGCCGCGTGATCCCCGTCTCCGACGGGACGATGGCGATCGGCCTCGCCCCCGCGACGAGGCTGACGATGTGGGGGCTCGACTGCGTCGTCGGGGAGGGCGACGTGCGGCTCCTCTCGAACGGTGGGCTCGCGGGCTCGGCCATCACCCTCCTCGACGCCTTCCGCAACCTCGCCGAGGACTTCGGCGTCGGCCTGACGCTCGACCTTTTCGGCACCTCCCGCTTCGAGCTCGGACTCCCCCCCGATTGGGGTACCACGCTCGCCTTCTCCCCCGACCTGAAAACCTTCCGGCGGGTGCCCTAGCCGATGTGCGGTATCGCGGGGATCCTCACGACCCGCTCCACCTCCGACGGGGAGCTCCGCGCGGGGGCCGAGGCGATGGCGGCGTGCCTGAGGCACCGCGGCCCGGACGCGGAGGGGATCGCGGTCGGGGGGCTCGGGAGCGCGCGGCTCGCGCTCGCCCACCGTCGGCTCGCGATCCTCGACCTCTCCCCCGAGGGGGAGCAACCGATGAGCCTTTCCGAAGCGGGGCTCACCGTCGTCTTCAACGGCGAGATCTTCAACTACCGCGAGCTTCGCGCCGAGCTTCAGGGCCGGGGGGAGACGTTCCGGACCGCGACCGACACCGAGGTGCTCCTGCGCGCCTGGGGTCTCTGGGGCGAGGACGCCCTGCCGCGGCTGGAGGGGATGTTCGCCTTCGCGCTCGCGGACGCGCGGGCGGGAACGCTCTCGCTCGCGCGCGACCCGTTCGGGATCAAGCCGCTCTACGTCCACGAAGCGGGCGGCGAGACGACGTTCGCCTCCGAGGTCCGCGCGCTCCTGCGGGGCGGGCGCGTCCCGCGCGAGCTCGACGAAGCCGCGATCCCGGCCTACATGACCTACGGCTCGGTGCGCGCGCCGGGAACGCTCGTGCGGGGGGTCCGCTCGCTCGCACCGGGAACGGTGGAGACCTTCGCCGGCGGCCGTCGCGAGCGGACCCGCCGCTACTGGTCGCTCGCGGCGGCGGTCCTCGCCCGAGAACCGGCGACGGCCGAGGAGGTCCACGCCCTCGTGCGGCGGGCCGTCGCGCTGGAGACGGTGAGCGACGTGCCGCTCGGGGCGTTCCTCTCGGGGGGCGTGGATTCGAGCGCGATCGTCGGGGTCCTCGCCTCGGCGGGGGGCCCGCCCCCGGTGACCGTCTCCCTCGTCTTCGACGAGGCGCGGTACTCCGAGGCCGAGCACTCGCGCGCCGTCGCCGCGTACTACGGGACCGACCACCGCGAGATCGAGGTGCGCGCCGAAGAGGTCGCCGAGATCCTCCCCCGCATCCCCGGCGTCCAGGACCAACCGTCGGTGGACGGGATGAACACCTGGCTCGTCTCGCGCGCGGCGCGGGAGGCGGGGCTCACCGTCGCGCTCTCGGGACTGGGCGGCGACGAGCTCTTCGCCGGGTACGACGTCTTTCCGAACGCGCTCCGTTGGGAGCGGCTCCGCGCGCGGACGCCCCGCCTGCCCGCGCCCCTCGCCGCGGGGGCGATGCGGGCGGCGGGGCTTCTCGGTTCGCGGCGGCAGAGGATGGCGGAGGCCCTCCTCGCGACGCCGACGCTCGGGGGGTTCCAGCGGCTCTGTCGGCGCCTCTTGAGCCCCGAGGACGTGCGGGCGCTCGTCGGGCGCGCGCCGGAGCCGGAGCGGGACCCGGAGGGCCTCGATGGGCTCGACCCCCTCGCGGCGCTCTCGGTCCTCGAGACGGGGCACTCCATGCACGACACCCTTCTGCGCGACGCCGACGCGATGAGCATGGCGCACTCGCTGGAGGTGCGCGTGCCGCTCCTGAACCCGCGCCTCGCGGCGGCGGTCGTCTCGGCCCCGACGAGGATCAAGCTCGGCCCCGGCCCCAAGCCCCTTCTCGTAGGCGCGATCCCGAAGCCTCTCCCCGCCTCGATCACCGACCGGCGCAAAGGGACGTTCACCCTCCCGTTCGACGTGTGGATGCGGGGACCCCTGAAGGAGACGGTGCGGAGCGCGCTCGCCGAGGCTCCCGGATTCGAGCCCCGCGCGGTCGAACGCCTCTGGGCGCGCTTCGAGCGGGGCGAGACGAACTGGACGCGCGTCTGGGCGATCGCCGATCTCGCGCTCTGGACGCGGGAGCACCTGGGCCTTTGAAGCCGACGGTCCTCATCCTCGTGGGCCACTACCTTCCGGGATCGAAGGCGGGAGGGCCCATCCGATCGATCGCCAACCTCGTCGCCGCGCTCGGAGAGGAGTTCGACTTCCGCATCGTGACGTCGGATCGGGACCTCGGGGACGAGAGCGCCTACTCGAACGTGCGCGCCGGAGCGTGGAACCCGGTGGGGGACGCCTCGGTGCGGTACGTCGCGCCGGAGGATCTCGGCGCGGAGGTCCCGCGGGCGGCGGCCGAGATCGAGCCCGATCTCGTCTACGCTCAGTCGTACTTCTCCCCCGCCACAAGCGTGCGGCCCCGTCTCGCGTCCTGGCGGGGGCGTCTCCGCGCGCCCCTGCTCGTCGCCCCGCGCGGCGAGTTCTCCCCCGGCGCGCTCCTGCAGAAGGGGGCGAAGAAGCGGGCGTTCCTCGCCGCGAGCCGCGTCCTCGGGCTCGACCGGGGCGTGCTCTGGCACTCGACGGCGCCGACCGAGACCGAGGACATCCGGCGCACCCTCGGACCCCGGGCCGAGATCTTCGAGGCTCCCGCGATCCCGAGCCCCGGCCCCGACGCCCCCCTCCCGCGCGCGAAGAGTCCGGGACGCCTCGAGGCCGCCTTCATCTCGCGCGTCTCGCCGAAGAAGAACCTCGACGGCGCGATCCGCCTTCTGAGGGGCGTTCCGGGCGCGCGGCTGACGGTGTACGGGCCCAAGGAGGACGCGGCGTACTGGCGGCGGTGCCTCGCCCTCGCCGCGGAGTCCGGCGTCGAGGTGGCGGACGGCGGCGCGCTGAGGGGCGACGAGGTCGCGGACGCGTTCGGGCGGGCGCACGTCTTCCTCTTCCCCACGCTCGGCGAGAACTACGGGCACGCGATCATGGAGTCGCTCCAGGCCGGCACGCCCGTGATCGTCTCCGACCGGACGCCCTGGCGCGGGCTCCGCGAGGCGGGGGTCGGGTGGGACCTGCCGCTTGAGGACGAGGTCGGGTTCCGGGCCGCGCTCGCGGAGGTCTGCGCGCTGGACGCCGAGGGGTTCGCGGTCCTCTCGGCGCGGGCGTTCGCCTATGCGCGGGCACGGACGGAAGATCCGGGGATCGTGGCCGCGAGCCGCGACCTCCTCGCGTGGGCACTTGATAAAAGACGATAAAATATTCTTCGACCATCTTGCCGGATGCTCGGGATTCGTTCATACTACAGTCAGCTAAGCGCGCAGGCCCGTTTCTCATGAGCACCGATGTGGAATCCGCAAAGCCTCGACTTCTCGTGGTCGAGGATCAACCGGATCTTCTGCGCCTCATCCCGCGCGTGCTCGGCTCGCGCGGCTACGAGGTGAAGGCGGCCGGGACGGCCGAGGAGGCGCTCGCGCTCCTTGACGCCGCGCACGCGGACGGCGGCCTCCCCGACATGATCCTCACCGACCTTTCGCTCCCCTACATGGACGGCACGAGCCTCGCGCGCGAGGTCACGTCGCGCTGGGAAGGGATCAGGATCGGCTTCATGAGCGGCTACGACTCGGTGAGCGAGTTCGATGCGAACGAGTTCGGGCACATCCCGCTCCTCGACAAGCCGTTCACGATCGAGGGGCTCATGGCCTTCCTCGACGGTTGCCTCCAAGACCCCGCCTGAGCGCCCCCCGGAGCGGTCCTGCCGGGCCGCGACGCCTCCTTAGCCGAGCACCTCGTCGAGCACCTCGTCGAGCCGGTCGAGCGCGACGGGCTTGACGAGGTGGGCGCGGAAGCCGGCCTCCGTCGTGCGCGCCTTGTCGCCGTCGCGCCCGTAGCCGCTCATCGCCACCGCGGGCGCGGCGATCCCCAACCCCCGCAGCCCCCGCACCGCGTCGAGGCCGTCGCCGTCGGGGAGCCCGATGTCGGTAAGGATGAGATCCCACGCCGGGTGCGGGGCGATGCCTTCAGGGCCCGCGGCCAACGCCTCGGCGACCGACGCGCAGACGCGCACCTCGGCCCCCGCGCGCCGCAGGAGGTCGGCGGTGAGGCGGGCGGTGTCGGGGTTGTCCTCGATGAGAAGGATGCGGCGCCCCTTCCGGTCGCGCTTGACGCGGTGAAGCTCCGCGACCGGCTCGCCCGACGCCGACGCGGCGGTGGGGATCTCCAGCGTGAAGACCGCGCCGTGCCCGAGCCCCTCGCTCGCGGCGACGAGGGTCGCGTCGTGGGCGCGGGCGAGGGAGCGGGAGATCGCGAGCCCGAGCCCGAGCCCCCCGAACCCGCGCGAGATCCCGACGGCTCCCTGGTCGAAGGCGTCGAAGATGGCGACGATCTTCTCCGGCGGGATGCCGGGGCCGTCGTCCACGACGCGGGCGACGAGCCGCGGACGCCCCTCCCGGTCCGGAAGGCCGTCGAACGTCTCGATCCGAACGTGCCCCCCGGCGGGGGTGAACTTCACCGCGTTCGCGACGAGGTTCCAGAGGATCTGCCGCAGGCGCGTCGGATCGGCGTGGACGACGCTCCGCGCCGCGCGAAGGTCGAGATCGAGCGCGACCCCCTTCTCCGCCGCCCGCGCGGCCGTGATGCTCGCGGCGTGGCGGGCGGCGTCGTGCAGGTCGGTGTCCCGCTTGCGAAGCTCGAGCTTGCCCCGCGCGATGCGGGTGACGTCGAGAAGATCGTCGATAAGCTGGGTCTGAAGGTTGAGGTTCGAGCGGACGGCGGCGAGGTTCTCGGTAAGCTCGGTGCGGACCTCGCCCGGCACGAGCGTCTCGATGTCGGCCGCCATGAGCTCGAGCCCGAGGACGGCGGGCGTGAGCGGGGTGCGGAGCTCGTGCGAGAGAACGGCGAGAAAGTCGTCCTTCGCGCGGGTCGCGCGCTCGGCGGTCTCGCGCGCGTCGTGCGCCTGACGGAGCGCGGCGTTCCGGGCGCGCATGTCGAGCGCGGTGAGGACGAGGTAGCGGACCTCGCCCGCCTTCCCCTCGTCCCCGTCCCCGTAGATCGGGCTCAGGCTCACCTCGATCTCGAGGAACTCCCCGTTGCGCGCGTCGGCGACCGCCTCCAGCTGGACGAACTCGCCCGCGCGGCACCGGTCGAGCGCCGCGCGGATCCGGCGCCCCTCGGCGGGGTTCGAGGCGTACCAGGGCGAGACGTCGAGCGGCACGTTCTCGGCCTCCTCGAAGGTCACGCCCGTCTTCTCGAAGCAGAGCCGGTTGCCGTAGAGGAAGCGGCCGTCCGGGTACAGGAGGGCGACGAAGATCGGGAGCCCGTCGAGGGTCGTGCGGAGCCGCTCGGCCCCGCGCAGACGCTCCCGGGTCGCCGCCTCCTGGGCGCGGCGCAGATCGGTGACGTCCGCGAGCGTCATGACGGCCCCCTCGATCGCCCCGTCGGCCGAGCGGAGCGGCTCGGCGTTGCCGAGGAGGTACCGGTCGCCGCGCGGGGTGGCGACCCGGATCGTGCGGGGCTCGCGGACGTGCTCGCCCTTGAGCGCCCTCGCGAGAAGGCAGGCGCGCGCGCTCTCGCGCGTCTCGCACCCGTCGGCGTCGATGACGAACATCGGCGCCCAGTCGTCGGGGGCGCGGACCTCCCGTTCCGCCGCGTCCGAGGCGAGGGGCGGAAGGTCGAGGATCGCGCGCGCGGCGTCGTTCGCCTCCAGCACGCGCAGTTCGGGGTCCGCGATGACGAGCCCCCCCGGCAGGACGTCGAGGACCGCGCGGAGGCGGCGGCGCTCCTCCTCGACCCGGCGCAGGGCCCGGTTCCGCGCCGTCACGTCCACCGAGCTCGGAAGGAGGTACTCCACCCGCCCCTCGGCGTCGAGGATGGGAACGACGGTGTGGTCCACCTCGACGATGCTGTCCCTGAAGCGGATGGGGAACTCGCGGTGCGCGATCTCGCCCCCGGCCGCCTTCATGTACTCCTCGCGCGTGATCGCGGCCGTCGCCTCGTCGGGCATCCACGGCGACTCCCAGGCCGGGACCCCGACGACGTCTTCGAGCGTGACGCCCAGCGCCTTCAGCGGCGTCTCGTTCGCGTAGAGAAGGCGCCCCTCGGGATCGGCGAGGACGACGTTGATCGGGAGCGAGTCGATGATCTTGCGCATCCGCTCGAACGAGGCGAGCCGCTCGCGATCCGCCTCGAAGCGCGCCTCGCGCAGGTCGGTGACGTCGAGGATCGTCATGACGGCCCCCTGGATCGCGCCGTCGGCCCCGAGGAGCGGGCGGGCCTCGCACCGCACGAACCGCTCCGTGCCGTCGGCGGCGCGCATCCGGACCGTGCGCGGCTCGCGGACGGCCTCGCCCGCGAGGGCCGCGTGCATCGGACCGCGTCCGGGCAGGAGAGGCGTCTCCCCGCCGTCGTCCTCGAGGTACCACGCCTCGGGCCAGACCTCGGCCCCGTCGGCGGGGTGGCGGTGCGGGCCGAAGAGGCGGCGCCCCTCCGCGTTCCCATCCACGATGGTCCCCTCGGCGTCGGCGATGAGAAGCCCCGCGGGAAGGATGTCGAGGATCGTGCGGAGGCGGGCCTGCTCGGCATCGGCCTCCCGAAGCGCTCGGTTGCGCGCCGTCACGTCGATGGAGGTGGAGAGAAGGGACCGCATCGCCCCCGACTCGTCGAGGATCGGCGCCATCCGGTGCTCGATCTCGACCGCGCTCCCGTCGGGACGGACGACGACCGCCTCCTGGACCACGGTCTCCCCCCGGAGACCCCGCTCGCAGGCGTCGCGCAAGAGGCGGGGGAGCGCGTCGCTCCCGGACCAGGGGACCTCCCACGCGAACCGCCCGCGGGCGTCCGCCAACGACAGCCCGAACGCGCGCAAGGGAGCGTCGTTCACGTAGAGGACGCGCCCCTCGAGGTCGAGGAGCGCCATCATGATCGGCGTCTCCTCCATGATCTGCCGGACCTGCGCCCCTTCGGCCTCGGCCCGACGGCGGGCGTCGTTGCGATCCGTCACGTCCACGGCGGAGAGGGAGACGGAGACGATCCGCCCCTCCGCGTCGTGCATCGGCGCGCCGTGGTACTGGGTCTCCACCCGGCGCCCCTCCCACTCGAAGGCGACCTCGCTCGTGTACGCCTCCCCCCGCGCCCCGGCCTCGACGGACTCCCGGACCCCGCGCGCCGCCTCGGGCAACCCCTCGGTGAAGGGGGTCTCCCAGGCGACGCGCCCGATGACGCTCTCGCGCGGGACGTGGGGCGCGTTGCGGAAGGCGCTCTCGTTCACGTAGATCAACCGCCCCGCCAGATCCACGACCGCCGCCATGATCGGCATCGTGTCGAGCAACGACTGGAGCCGCTCCGCCCCCTCGCGCCGCTCGTCGGCGATCCGGTCCTCGGCCCCGCGCAGGGCGGTGATGTCGCTCACGACCATCACCGCGCCCTCGACGCGCCCGTCGGGCCGGCGCAACGGCGCGGCGTCGCACTTCACGAAGCAGGGCTCGGCGCTCCCCCCCTCGTTCGCCTCGTACTCGATCCGGATCGTGCGCTCGCCCCGGACCGACTCTCCCCGCATCGCCCGGAGCAGCGGCGCGTTCGCCGAGTCCATCGGGATCTCGCGCCCGTCGGGCTCTAGAAGGACGGCGCGGGGCCAACCCCCGTCCGCGAAGCCGACGTCGAGCCGATCGCCGAACGTCCGGCGCGCCTCGTCGTTCGCGAGAAGGATCCGCCCCTCGCCGTCGGCGAGCATGAGCCCGGTGGGGAGGACGTCGAGGATCCCCTGGAGACGGCGCCGCTCCTCGTCGCGCTCGGCCTCCGCCGCCCGGATCGCGGAGACGTCCGTGAGCGTGAAGATGTGGCCGTGCTCGGGATCGATCGCCGGATCGAGCGGGAACCCGCGCGCGAGGAACGTGACGTCGCGCCCGTCCGCGTGGCGCAGGCGGATCTCCCGCTCCAGAGGCGCGGAGCTCGCGAGGGCCGTCGCCCGATCGGCACGCATCTCGGCGGCGTCGTCGGGATGGATGAGGTCGTAGACCCCGAATCCGAGAAGCTCCTCCGGCTCGCGACCGAGAAGCTCGCGCACCTGGGGACCGACGAAATCCAGCCCGCGCTCGATCGTCGTGGTGAAGACGACGTGCGGGATCGTCTCGAGCACGGCCGCGAGGCGCGCGCGCTCGGCGGCGACCTCCTCCTCGCGGCGCAGAAGGTCCGTGACGTCCGCCGAGTGGGAGACGTACCGGAGATCGTCCCCTTCGTCCCAGAACGGGCGCCCGCTCGTCCGCAGGGTCCGCCACTCGCCGTCCGCGCGCCGGAGGCGCAGATCCACCTCGTACGGCTCGCCCGCGGCGATCGGTCCGGAGAGGATCCCTTCCGCCCGCGCGAGATCCTCGGGGTGGACGACGCTCCGCCACCCGTCGCCGAGAAGCGCGTCCGGCTCGATCCCGAGCGCGTCGCGCACCTGAGGGCCGACGTAGACGACGGCGCCCTCCCGCTCGCTGATCCACGCGATGTTCGCCCCCGTCGCGAGGACGGCGCGGAAGCGGTCGTCGCTCCGCGCGGTGCGCTCGCGCTCGCGCCGCGTCTCCTGAAGGCTCCGCAGGAGCGCGAGGCGGGTGGTGATCCCGTCGGCGAGGGCGTGGAGAGCGGAGGCGTCGCGCGCCGTCCAGACGCGCGGGTTCGGGTCGATCGCGCAGAGCGACGCGATCGGCTCTCCCAGCCCCTGCTCGCCCGGGGCGTAGATCGGCGTGCCCAGATACCCCCCCACCCCGTTCTCGATCGCGCCCGGGGTGATCGCGGCGATCGGGTGGCTCGGCAGATCCACGACGACGAGATCGCGCCCCGCGTCGCGGACGTGGCGGCACAGCGACTCGGCGAGGGGCGTCCACGACGCTCCCGAGGCGAACCCCCGCGCCGCCCGCAGGATCTGACGGTCGCCCGCGACGAGCGTGAAGAGCGCGGTCGGAACCCCGAGCACCTCGCACACCTGCGCCGTCACCCGGTCGAACTGCGCCTGCCCCTCGGGATCGTACGGATCGTTCAGCAGGCCCGTGCGGCGCAACGCCTCCTCCCGACGGGCGGCGAGGGCGAGCGCGTCCGCCTCGGCGGCGCTCCCGGGCCAGTCGCGCAGGGTCTCGGGCAGAGGAGCGTCGAGACGAGGACCGCCCGGAACCTCGATGGGGGCGCCGGGGACGCAGGGGGGACGCGCTTCGCCGGAGGGGGCCCCAGGCGCCGCAGAGATCGTCGAGTTCGGCTCCATAGCCACGTCGTTCGCCGCGCCGTCCCGAGCCCCTCGATAGGGGCGGACGACGAGGTCTATTGTGACCTATACGCCGGGGATGCGACGCTTTATCCCCCTCCCCCCGGCACCCCGTGCGTCAGGCGTCGGAGACGTCCGTCGCGGTGAGAAGATGGACCGGCCCGACGTCGGCCTGGGGAAACGGACGGCTGGCGAGCAGGGCGCGCCGGTACGCGCCGTCGTCCCCGCGAAGCCGCACGTACGCGCGGGGCGAGGGATCGCCCTCGGAAGGGACCGGAAGCGGGACCCCCGCGTCGTCGGGGTGGAGCCGCTCGCGCCAACCGCCGCCGACGAGGCTCTCGGGCGCGAGATCGAAGAGGGGGCGCGCCTGCCCGCTCGCGGAGAGGACGTGCCCTTCGCCGTCCTGGACGAGGACGACGTGGGGGATGGACTCGACCATCGCGCGGAAGAGATCGCGGGCCCGCGCGTCGGACTCGCCCCGCGCCTTCGCCCGCGCCGCCTCGCGGGAGGAGCGGGCACCCTCCTCGCGGCGGACGAGAAGGGCGATCTTGTCGGTGATCCCCTCGGCGAGCGCGCGCAGGAGATCGAGGTCGCCGGACCCCCAGGTCCGTTCCTTCAGATCGATCGCGCAGAGCGACCCGATCGGCTCGCCCGAGGGCGCGTACACCGGGGTGCCTAGGTACGCCCCCACCCCCGCGTTCATCGCGTTGTCGGCGACGCCCGCGAAAAGCGAGCGCGTGACGTCGTCGATGACGAGGTCGCGCCCCGAATCCCGCACGTGGATGCAAAGCGACGTGTCGGCGGGCAGCTCGTCGGGGATCGCGACCGGCGCCGTCGAGGCGAGGATCGTCTGGCACCCCCCCTCGATGAGCGAGAAGAGCGAGACGGGAACCTCCAGGTACCGCGCGACCTGCCGCGTCGCGCGGTCGAAATAGGCGCGGAGCTCCTCGCCTAGAGGGCCGTCGAGAAGCCCCGTCCCCCGCGCCGCCGCCTCCTTTACGGGCGCCTCGAGGCGCGCCGCCTCTCGCTCGGCGCTCCCGAGCCAGTCCACGAGCGTCTCCGTGAGCGGACGGTCGTGGACGAGGGGGTTGAGGGCGACCGGATCGGGGGCGGCGGGGGTCGAGACGACGGCGGAGTCCATGGCGGGAGGCGGGCGAAAGCTCTCTCACTCTACTACGCGACGCGCCGGTTCGTGACGGCGGATCACAATAAAGGGCGGATGACGAAGGCGGCGGCGGTAGCGTGAGGGTCCTCGTCCTCGGCGGGGCCGGGATGCTCGGGCACAAGCTCGTGCAGGCCCTGCGCGGAGCGGGGCACGAGGCGATCCCCACGATCCGCGGACGCGTCGGCGACTCGCCCGCGCACGCCGTCCCCCTCTTCGCCGAAGGGACGACCGTCGAGGGGCTCGACGTCGGCGACGAGGCGGCGCTCCGCCGCGCCGTGGAGCGGGCCGAGCCCGACGCGATCCTCAACGCGGTCGGCGTCATCAAGCAACGCGGCGCGGCGAAGGAGGCGATCCCCTCCCTCCGGATCAATTCGCTTCTCCCGCATCTTCTCGCCGAAATGGGGGCGGAGGTCGGCGCGCGCCTCGTCCACTTCTCGACCGATTGCGTCTTCGACGGGCGCGACGGCGGCTACACCGAGGAGAGTCTCCCGAACGCGACCGACCTCTACGGCCGCTCCAAACTCCTCGGCGAGGTCGTGGGGGCCCCGAACGCCCTCACGCTCCGCACGAGCATCGTCGGGCGCGAACTCTCGCACTTCGGCTCGCTCGTCGAGTGGTTCCTCGCCCAGGACAGGGGACCGGTGCGCGGCTTCCGGCGGGCGATCTACACGGGGCTCACGACGAACGCGATGGCGGGGCTCGTCGTGCGGCTCCTGGAGGAGCGACCGGACCTCTCCGGCCTCTGGCACGTCGCTGCGCCGAGGATCGACAAGTACGACCTCCTGCTGAGGCTCCAAGCCGCGTTCGGGACCCGCGCGGAGATCGCGCCCGACGACGCGTTCGTCCTCGACCGCTCTCTCGACGCCTCGCGCTTTTGGCGCGAGACGGGGTGGTCCCAGCCGGATTGGGACGCGATGATCCGCGAGATGGCGGGCGACCCCACGCCCTACGCGGCGTGGGGCCTACGGCCTTAGACCGCCCCTTCGTCCGAACCCGCCCCGGTCCCCATCCCGAGGTTCAGAGGGACTCCCGCCCCGAAGCTCGGGTGCGTGAGCGTCCCGTCGTCCTCGGAGAGCACGTCCGGCCCTTCAAGATCGTCCCGCTCGTCGGGCGGGATCGCGCTCTCGAACTCCTCGCCGACCTCCGAACCGCTCGCGAGCGCGGCCTCTGTCCCGGAAGGAACGGGGCCGGTCGGGATGCGAGGATCGGCGACGGGAGCGGCTTCGGTGAGCGAATCGGGGACCATGCCGCTTCTACGACGCCCCGCCCGCAGGATCGGCGGCGGAATGTCCTGTTGCCGAGCCCTGCCCCCTCCGAGAACCGAGGGGGCAGGGCTCTGAGAGGATGCGGTCAGTACTCGTGGCCGAAGATCTTCAGGCCGTTCGGCCCATTTCCGCGCACGGCGGTCATGAGGCCCAGACCCATTGAAACGTCCGAAACCGTCGCGCTGCGAAGAAAGGCGCGGAACTCATCAGGCGAGCCGAATCCGTAAAGTCGGGCGTTGTTCGCGCACTGGTCGAGCTGGTTGGCGATCCCCGGCGGGAGCGCGTCCGTAGACTTCCCCTCCGCCTTCAGAAGCGCGTCCGTCTCGGGGTCGCTCCGCGAATACGTTCGGGCGAGCTCCGAATACGCATCGGCGAGGATCTTCTCGGCCTCGTCAACCCGTCGGGAGATTTCTGCCGTCACCACTCGCATCGCCGACGCGGCGTTGCGGCGGTCGACGAGAGCGCCGCCCCAGGCCTGGATCTTTACCGACGGGAATGTGAAGTAGGACGGGTTCGTCAGCCGAGAACGGTCGGTGGCGTAACCTCCCTTGTCGAGCGCCTTGGCGTCCGCGTCGCTTAACGGACGGTACGCCGCGGCCTGAGACTCGTACCCGGCGGTCGAGCCGACGTTGCCCCGTTTACCGAGCGCCATCGGCAGACGCACTTTGCGTCCGTCGACGCCGGTGAGGGTGAGATCCAACCCGGCCTCGGCCGTCACCTTCTGGGCCATATCCAATTGGGCGTTCCCCGCGTAGGAGACGTCGCGAAGAACGCTGTCTCGCAGGTCCTCGGGGAAGTCGCCGATCGCCGCGAATCGGGGCGAGCCATCAGGATTCTTTGCGAGAAGGCCCCTCTGCGCCACAAAGCGGCCCATTCGCCGCAGATCGTCGGCGTACCGCCGGACGCGCGTCGTGTTTGGAACGAGGACTGCCCCGCCGTCCTTGCTCGCGACGACGTCGAAACCGGCCGTCGCCGCCTCGCTCCCGATATCAAGCTTTTTCAGACGACCCCGCATCCGTGCGACCGCACCCTCTTGGAGCGGGGTGAAAGCCCCGATGGCGACCCAGGCGTACTCGGTGCCGACTGGCGCACCCACCGCTTCCCGAACGCGGATCCTCGGAAGATCGGCCTGTGGGCCCTGGATTCCTCCTGCGGGTCCGTGTGACACGACGGCCATCGCGAGAAATTCAAGGAATAGCATCGTACTCCTGCAGGCTCACGTCGTTTCCCACGCTGAGTGACGTGCGAGTCCGAACCTTCGTCGTCAAGAACATGTCTTTGATCTTGAATCGTGAGCGATCGACGGTGAAAGCGTCTCCGTAGGGAACGCCCCCCCGATAGACCGGATTACGGTACCCGTCGAAGTGTTCGCGTCCTGACTCGACCGTGTCCACCCAGTACACGCCGTTGCGCCCTCCCATATTCTGCCTTACGAGCCTTCCGTCGGTTAGAAGCGTGATCTTGGATACTGATTCCTGATCGGGAAGCAACCTCGCGCTCCCACTGGCGGAGAGTTGATCGGTGCCTGAACCGAGAGTCGCGAAGCGCGAATCCCAAGCCATGTCTGGAGCGGCCGCTTTGTCGCTCAGACTGTCGGCCGTCTGCGAGACGGACCAGTTGTACCAGGCGATGTGCGTGAATCCCTTCGGCAGGATCTGATCCGAGGTGTTCTCCGAGGATTTGTAAGCACCCACCTCTAAGAGGATGTCCGAGGACTCCAGCGTGTGATGAGCGATGAAGTACGTGTCGGCGGCGCGAGCCTGGGAAAGGAGGGAGAGGATCGCGAGAGCGAGGGCGGGTGCGAGCAACTTTGCCACAGCACCGCCAGACTACAGCACCCGGCGTGCGGAAGAGCATTATTCTGGTGGGGGGGGGGGATCTTCATGGAACGTTCATATTCCGGATGCGCTCCTTCGAGGGGTGAATGCTCCGGGAGCTGTGAGAACGACGGCTCCTGAACCTGAACGCGGAAAGGGCCACGCGGGTACCCGCACCCCTGGGTCTCCGAGCGCCTCGCCGCCTCCGGGGGTACAACCCTAGGGCCGCATGAAGCCTTTCGACGGGAAGCGTCTGCTCATCACCGGGGGGACGGGCTCCCTCGGCAAGATCCTCACCCGCCGCCTCCTCTCGGGCGAGATGGGAACTCCCGCGAAGATCATCGTCCTCTCGCGCGACGAGGCGAAGCAACACTTCATGCGCGTCGAGTACCAGACCCACTACGAGGCGACCGACGACGCGATCTGGCACAACTTCCAGCGCCGCCTCGAGTTCCGCATCGGCGACGTGCGCGACTACCCCTCGGTCGCCGCCGCCCTCCGCGACGCCGACGTCGTCTTCAACGCCGCCGCCATGAAGCAGGTCCCCACCTGCGAGTACTACCCCCACGAGGCCCTCCGCACGAACGTGCTCGGCGCCGAGAACGTCGTCCGCGCGATCCAAGAGCACGACCTCCCCATCGAGTGCGTCATCGGCGTCTCGACCGACAAGGCGTGCAAGCCCGTGAACGTCATGGGCATGACCAAAGCCCTCCAGGAGCGCGTCTTCATCCAGGGCAACATGCGCGCGCCGAAGACCCGCTTCGTCTGCACCCGCTACGGCAACGTCCTCGCCTCGCGCGGCTCCGTCGTCCCCCTCTTCCACGACCAGATCCGCGCCGGAGGCCCCGTCACGATCACGACGAACGACATGACGCGCTTCCTCCTCTCGCTCGACGACGCGGTGGACCTCGTCTTCGCCGCCTACGAGGGGGCGAAGCCCGGCGAGATCTGGGTGCCCCGCGCCCCGAGCGCCCTCATGACGAACGTCGCGAAGGCCCTCGTCGGCGAGCGGAAGATCCCCGTGAAGGTCACCGGCATCCGCCCGGGCGAGAAGACCCACGAGATCATGATCTCGGACGAGGAGGCCCCCTACACCGAGGACCGGGGCCGGTACTACGCCGTCCTCCCCATGATCCCCGAGGTCCTCGGCGACCGCGCCCCGAACGCCGCGCTGACGAAGGAGTACTCCTCCGCCGACGAGGTCATGGACCTCGCGAGCACCCGCAGACTCCTCGAGGACCGCGGCCTCCTCGTCGAGCAGAACGACGGCCTCAAGGGCGAGATGCTCCGCTAGAGGCCCGCCGTGAAGATCCTCACCGTCCTCGGAACACGGCCCGAGATCATCCGGCTCTCGCGCGTCATCGACCGGCTCGACCGGAACGCCGACGCGCACATCCTCGCGCACACCGGCCAGAACTTCGACGACCGCCTCTCGGGCGTCTTCTTCGAGGAGCTCGGCGTGCGTGCGCCCGACGTCTCCTTCGGCGTCCGCTCCTCCACCGCGATGGGTCAGGTCGGTCAGATCCTCGAAAGGAGCGAGGCCCTGCTGAACGAGACGTGCCCCGACCGCCTCCTCCTCCTCGGCGACACGAACTCCGGCCTCGCCGCGATCCCCGCCCGCCGCCTGGGGATCCCCGTCTACCACATGGAGGCCGGCAACCGGTGCTTCGACGACCGCGTCCCCGAGGAGGTCAACCGCCGCGTCATCGACCACTCCTCCACCGTCCTCCTCCCCTACACCCGCAACTCCGCCGAGAATCTGCGCCGCGAGGGGTTCGCCCCCGATCGCGTGTACGTCACCGGCAACCCCATCCGCGAGGTCGTCGAGCACCACGCCGACGCGATCGACGCCTCCACCGTCCTCGAAGAGCTCGGCCTCGAGCGCGGCGGCTTCTTCCTCGTCACGATGCACCGCGCCGAGAACGTGGACGTCGAGGAGCGCCTCCGCGCGCTCGTCGAGGCGCTCCGCGACCTGGGCCTCCGCTACGAGAGGCCCGTCGTGGCGAGCCTCCACCCGCGCACCCGCGCGAGGGTCGAGGCGTTCGGCGTCTCGCTCGAGGGCCTGCGCTTCCTCCCTCCCTTCGGCTTCTTCGACTTCATCGCCCTCGAGCGCGCCGCCTTCTGCGTCCTCTCGGACTCGGGAACCGTGCAGGAGGAGGCCTGCCTCTTCGGCGTCCCCAACGTCACGATCCGCGACGTCACCGAGCGCCCCGAGACGCTCGAGTGCGGCTCGAACGTCCTCGCCGGGGCCGACCCCGCGCGGATCGCCGCGTGCGTCCGCCTCGTCCTCGACCGGCGCGGCGGCTGGACCCCCCCCGAGGAGTACCTCCGCACCGACGTCGCCGAGACCGTGGCTCGGCTTCTCCTGAGCTACCGCCTGCCCGATCCCGCCGAGCGGCAGTACCGCCGGACTCTTCGGGACGCGTCCTCTCCGCCCGTGTAATATCTCGGGCGTGCGCGCGCTCTCCCGCCTCGGCGTCTCCTTGGGAGTGGGGCTCCTCTCGAGCGTCCTCGCCTGGTCCCTCTTCTCCACCGAGCGCGAGGCGATCGTCCTCGTCGGCTGGTCGGCGTTCTGCCTCTCGTGGCTCCTCGTCGTCTGGGGCACGATCCGGCACCGCGACGGCGAGTGCTCGCGCGAGCTCGCCACCCGCGAGGACGACGGCCGCGCGGTCTCGGGCGGGATGCTCGTGACCGGGGCGCTCCTCTCCCTCTTCGGCGTCGCCCTCGCGCTCGGCAAGGCGGGCGAGCTCCAAAAGAGCGACCCCCGCCTCGGCTTCGCCCTCTCGGGGCTCGCGTTCGCCACCGTGGTCCTCACCTGGCTCGTGATCCAGACCCTCTACACGCTCCACTACGCGCACCTCTTCTACGAGGACCCCGTCGGCGGCGTCCAGTTCGAGGGGTGCGAGGGCTTGCCGAGCTACACCGAGTTCGCCTACCTGAGCTTCACGATCGGGATGACCTACCAGGTGAGCGACACGAACCTCTCCAAGCGCACCATCCGGCGCGTCCTCCTCCACCACGCGCTCCTCTCCTACCTCTTCGCCACCGTCCTCGTCGCCCTCACCATCAACGCCGTCGCGGGCCTCGTCGGCGGAGGGCACTGAGGTTGGCGGCGAAAGCCGAGGCGTCCGCCCGCGACGGGCTCCGCGCGAGGCCCAGGCTTCTCCTCGCGCTCGCGTGCGGCGCGGGCGCGGGCCTCGCCGCTGCCCTCGTCCCCGCCCTGCGCGGGGAGTGGGTCCTCCTCCCGATGATCGCCTGGAGCGGCGTGTGCGCCTCGTGGATCGTCTCCGTCTGGCTCATGCTCCGCAAGACCGACTACGAATGCACCCGCCGCATGGCCGAGCGCGAGGACGACGGGCGCCGGACCTCGCGCACGCTCCTGACGACCGGCGCCCTCGTGAGCCTTCTCGGCGTCGCCTTCGCCCTCTACCGCGCCCACGAGCTGAGCGCCAAGAAGGACCCGATGGAGTACGTCGTCACCGCGATCGGCGTCCTCACCGTCGCCCTCACCTGGACCCTCGTCCACATGGAGAACATGCTCCACTACGCGCGCCTCTACTACGACGGCGACGACGGGGGCGTGGACTTCCACACAGAGTACGCCGAGGGCGACGGCCCGACCTACCGCGACTTCGCCTACCTCGCCTTCACCGTCGGTATGACGTTCCAGGTGAGCGACACCGAGATCACCGACCCCCGCATCCGCCACGCGATCCTCCACCACGCGGTGCTCTCGTACCTTTTCGGCACCGTCCTCGTCGCCCTCACGATCAACGGCCTCGCCTCGCTTGTAAGCTAAATCGCATGAAGACGGTGACCGTGGACGAGGCGCGCGCGGATCTCGACGCCCTGCTGAGAGAGGTCGAGCGGGGCGAGGAGGTCTCGATCACCCGCGAGGGACGCGGCGTCGCGCGCCTCGTCACCGAGCCCGAATCCAAACTCACGACCCAAGAGGCGATCGAGGGTTTGCGCCGCCTGCGCGAGTCGCTCCCCAAGCGCGGGCCGACCGTGCGCGAGCTCGTCGAGGAGATCCGCGCGGAACGCGAGGCTTGAGCGTTCTGGACGCCTCGGCGGCCGCCTCTTGGGTGCTCCCCGACGAGTCCGGTGCCGAGTCGCTCCTCGATGCAGAGCCCCTCGCGTTCCTCGTGCCGGCGGTCTTCCCAAGCGAGATCGTCCACCTGCTCGCCCGCGCCGAGAGGCGGGTTCGGATCTCCGAAGCGGAGATCCGGGGCGGACTGACCCGGCTCGAGGTCCTCCCCATCGAGGTCGTCGCCTCTCCGCGACTGGATCTTCTCGCCCTGCGCGATCTCTCGACACAATACGGCATCAGCGCCTACGACGCCGCGTAGCTCGCCCTCGCGCGATTGCGCGACCTCCCCCTCGCCACCCTCGACGACCGCCTCGCCGCCGCCGCGCGGACCCTCGGGCTGACGACCGCCCCCTAAGGCGCGTCATCCTCTAGCGTGCCCCGCGAACCCAAACGCCCCGCCCTCCCCCCCGCCGCCGCCGCCCGCCTGCGCGCCGAGGCGGCCCCCGCTCCCGGCCCTCTTCTTCTTCGTGTCGGACGCGCGCGGTACGAGTGGGAGGAGATGGTGCCCGAGGTGCTCGCGAGCGGCGACGGGTACGCCTTCGTCCGCCTCCCCGCCTTCACCGGGATCGTCGCCCTCAACGAGGCGCTGAAGACCGCCGCGCGCGTCCCCGACGACGAGATCGAGGAGGCCCTCACCCACTTCAAGCGCGCCCCCAAGCCCGTCGAACCCGCCCCCGAGGTCCCCGAGGAGCTGAGGGCGATGATCGCCGCCCTCCCCGAGGGCTACCGCCTCGCCGTAGACCCCGCCACCGGCGAGCCAAAGCTCGTCAAAATCCGCCCCCGCAAGGCCGGGCCCGCGAACGCCGAGGCCGAGCCAAGCCCGAAGCCCCCCCGGCGCAAGCGCGCCTAACCGCGCCCGGCGAGCGTCGCCCGGAAGCGGGCGACGGCGCGGGACCGGTCCAACCGGGCGCTCCTCTCCGCGAGGAGAAGCCCCGGTCCCGCGAGAAACCCGAGGAGGAGCGGGGCCGCCGCGAGGGAAGCCGGATCGCGCCGGGGCGCGAAGATCAGAAGCGCCGCGAACGTTAACAGCGCCGCAACCCCGCCGAGGGTCCACACCCCCACGATCCGCGTCGGCGTCTCGCGCCAGAGCGCCGGGAGCACCGACCCCTCCCCGGGGGCGAGCGCCCCCGCCATCGCCTCGAACCGCGCGAGATCGCGGCGAGGCGCGAGGACGTGGAGCGCCAACCGCCCCGCGCCCGGCGGCGCGGCGAGTTCGAGCCCCGCCCGACGCACGCTCCGAATCGCGTCGGCGGTGAGCCGGAACCCGTAACTCTCTCCCCGGAAGACGAGCGCCCCGCCTTCGCTCCAGACCCAGCCGTGCCACGGGAGGAGGAGCGACGTCTTCGCTCCGAACACGCGGACGAGCGCGGTGCTCTCCGGCACCCCCTCCGGCCGCTTGGGAGGAGGCGGACGCCGCCGGAGGAGGACGAGCGCGGGGGGTACCGCGTACAGCAGAGCGACGAGCGCGAGGCTCGCCCTCTGCACCCCCGCGACGTCCCCCCGCTCCGCAAGCCCCGCGAGCCACGCCCTCAACGGGAACGCGAGCGCGATCGCCACAAGCCCTACCACCGCGACCCGAAACGCCGTCCGCCCCAGGTCGATGACTCGCGGCACCGGCTCCGTCGGAACCGCGAACGTCAAGCCTCCGACCGTCTCCACCGACGCGCGAGCGGGATCGAGTATCGGCTCCCTCACCCCTTCAGCGCACGTCGAGCCGGAAGAGCTCCCACGGCCCCCCGTCGTCCCGACGCCCCGTCACGCGAACATCGAGGTTGCCCCGATCTCCCACCGCGTCGTAGTCCGCCGTCACGAGATCGTAGCTCGGCACGCCCCGGAACGTTCGGAAGCCGACGATCTCGCGCAGGCGCACGCTCCGCACGCTCCCGATCTTCGCGCGGATCCCCGCCTGAAGGATCCCGGCCGCCGTCTCCGAACTCCGGAACGCGGGCGGGAACGCCGCGTTCATGGCCGCCGGGGTCGTCGCGCGGAGCGCCGCCTCGACCTTCGGACGGAAGGCCCGTTCCGCCTCCGCTCCCCCTGCCATCCCCGCGCGGTACGCGAGAAATCCTCCCCCGCCGCAAAGAAGGACGAGGCCGAGAAGAAGGCCCACGAGGACGCAACCGATCCGGTTCGCCCGCTTCGTCGAAGAGGAGGGAGCGTTCGCGACGCGAGGGGGCACCACCGATCGAAGCCTACCGAAACCGATCTAACGACGCGCGAGCGACAGACGCCGCAACCCTGAGCCCCCGACCGACACGAACGTCGTCAGGATCCCCTCGTCGTCGAGCGTCGTGCGCTCCAGCCGCTCGAGCCCCCGGTAGCGCCGGTCGGTCGCGTTCTCGCCCTTGTACCGCGCGGTCACCACGTTCCACCGCGCGGCGGTGAGATCGAGCTCCGCGTACGTCGCCTCGGTCCCGACCCCCGGCGCCCCCTTCCCGTACCACCCCCGCGTCGGGTCCCGGCGCGAGACCCCCGTCGGCGCGTCGAGCCGCACCACCCGCCGCCCCTTCGCGTCGGTGAGCGTGAGGCTCGCCCCCGCCGCGTCGTAATCGGCGATCGTCTGCGTCTTGACCCCTCCCCGCGCGAGGTCCTGCACGTCCCGCCGCCGCGCCCCGCCGGGGCCGAGAAGCGAAAGGAGCCGGTAGCTCACCGCCGCACCCCCGACCTTCGCCCCCGCCACCTTCATCGTCAGCTTGATCTCCCGCCGCCCCGAGCCGTCGGGGGCGAGGCTCACCGTCTCCACCTGCGTCCCCACGGGCTTTAGGGACAGCGACACCTCGTACGTCGCCGTGTAGCTCGTTGCCGGGGCGATGAGGATCACAGAAGCCTTCGCGCCGCCTCGACCCCCGAGTCGTACGCCCGCTCCGCCCGCCCCGCGCTCACCCCGTCCCCCGCGACGAGCAGGCGCGCGCCCGCCGGGTTCGCGTCCTCGAACCGCGCCGAGGCGTCGGGTTGCGAGTACTTCCAACGCTTCACCCGGCTCACGAGCGGACGCGCGAACGCCGGCCCGTACAGCCCCCGCATCCAAGGCCCCGCCGCCTCGATGAGCGCCTCGTCCGAAAGGCCGTACCCCTCCTGCGAGAACCGCGCGCCCAGCTGGAGCGTGAACGCGCTCCCCCCTTCCGGCGCCCGCCCCCCGACCTTCCGCGATTCGAGCGCGATCCACCCGAGCGGATGCTCCTTCTCCCCCGACAGAAGCGCGTGGTAAGGCGTCTCCGGCGTCGGCGCGTCGTAGCCCAGAAGGAGCGTGAGGCACGCCCGGTACCGCGCCCCCGCGATCGCGCGGCTCTCTCCGAGCGTCCACAGGAGCCGCGCCGTCTGCGGGACCGGGGGCGTGAGCACGACCGCGTCGAACGCCTCCCCCGCCACGACGTACCCCGCTTCCTCGCGCGCGATCGCCTCGACCTCGACTCCGTACCGCACGTCGAGCCCCTCGGCGAGCGCCCGCGCCAGGGCGAGAAACCCCTGCGGATGCACCCACTTCGGCTTCTCCCGCGCCGGGTCCCCCGGCTCGGGTCTCAGATCCCGGTGGATCCACACCGGGAGCGTCACCCGCTCGACTCCGGTCCCCGCCATCGCCTCCTCGAGCGCGGAGCCCCCCGGCGCGACCCCCGTCGCCCCGGTGTCCCACGTGAAACCGTCCCGGCTCCAGGAGTGGACGCGCCCCCCCGGCGCGCGCGATTTCTCGAACAGGACGCTCGGCACCCCCGCCTCCCTCAGCGTCCGCGAGGCCCCGAGCCCCGCCATCCCCGCCCCGACGACCGCGACCCGCATACCGCCCCTACTACGCCCCGCGCGAGCCCGTCACACGCCCGCGAGCGGGCGCTCCTCGAGAAGCGCCGTTGCCTTGCGCGCCGCCCGGAGCCCCGACTCCGCCGCCCCGTCGAGCGAGGCGTTCGTCGTGACCTCCCCCGCGAGCAGGACGCCCGGGATGTCCGTGACCGCCTTCGGACGCCGCGCCGCGTACCCCGGCGGCTCCTTCAGGTGCGCCCGCTCGATCCGGTCCACCCGCAGGGGCTTCCAGAGCGCCGCCCCCGTCTCCGGCATCGTCCGGTCGAGCTCCGCCTGCACCATCTCGGCGAGCCGCGCGTCGGGCTCCCGCCGCACCTCGAGGATCGAGGCCGCGACGAGCTGGCGACCCTTCGGGGCGTAGCTCGGCTGGGCGAGGCTCGAAGGCGAGAGCGTGTTCACGATCCCGTTCCCCGTCGCGTTGAGCACGAGGTACGGCCGCTCCGTCGGGGCCTTCCCCGCCGCGAACCAGACCGTCGTCGAGCCCCGGTACTCCGCCCCCCGAAGCTCCGGTGGGGCCGCGTCGCCGAGCAGACGCCCCGCCTCGACCGGATCGAGCGCGAGGACGATCGCCCCCGCCTCGACCGTCTCCCGCGTCGCGAGCCGCACCCCCGCGAGGTCGCCCGACGACGTGAACAGAAGCCTCTCGGCCCGCGCGTACGTCCGCACGTTCCCGGGCGAGAGCCCCGCGAGCACCGCGCGCGGGATCGCCTCCATCCCCTCCTTGGGCAGACCGATGTTCCCCTCGGAGAGCATCTTCCAGAGGAACGCGAACTGCTGGCGCGAGAAGCCCAGCGACCTATCGAGGAAAACGCCCCCGAGGAACGGGCGGAGAAACTTCGTCAGGAACTCCTCCGAGAAGCCGTACTCGCGCAGGTGCCGCTCGGTGCTCATGTCGGGCATCTCGCGCAAACCCTCGATCTCCGTCGCCTTCACCCGGTTCGTCCACTTGCGCACGAGAAGCTTGTCCTTCAGCGAGACCGACCGCTCCGTCGCCATGTGGAGCGTCTTGCGGAGCCCCTTCGGCGAGTCGATGAGGTGCGTCCCCGCCTTGTCCCGCATCGCCGCCCCCGGCTCGAAGAGCCCGAGCCCCAGCGTCTCCGGCGGCGCGACCCGCGCGACGTTCGGGTACGCGTCGAAGTGGACCTGGTACCCCCGGTCGAGCCGGAAGCCGTCCACCACGTCCGTCTTCACCCGCCCCCCCACGCGGTCCTCCGCCTCCAGAAGCGTGTACGGCACCCCCGCCCGCTCCAACTCCCAGGCGCACGAGAGCCCCGCCATCCCCCCGCCCACGATCACCACCGGCCTCGCCATATGCTAGTGGGCTGTGTACCCGTTCCCGCGCGCCGACGTTCGGGGAGGGCGTTGAGGAGCACCGGGCCGCGCGCCGTCAGCGCGTGCGCCGCGAGCCGAGGATGCGGCCGTTGTTCGCGTCCACCCAGTGCGTCTCGCCGAAGAACGGCACCGCGTACACGAGCCGCTGGACCGACGGAAAGCCCGTCTTCCCGTCCGCGTCGGGCACCGGCGCCCAGCCCAGCGTGATGAGCCCGCGGACCCGGGGCCGCGCGTCGCGCCGCTCGGCGACCCGGTACCGCCGCGCGACCGTCGCCGCCTGGTCCGCCCGAAGCCGGATCGCCGCCCGCTCCACCGTCGTCCCGTCCGAGTACGACCAGCTTCGGAGCGACCCCATGCGCGGGTCCACCGAGAGCCGCGCCGAGTTCCCCCCCACGAGGTACCGGTACCCGAACGGACGGTCCTCGAACCACACCTGCGCCGATTTCGGCCACGTCCACGTCCCCGGCGATCCGCCCCGCACCGCCTCGAACGAGCCGCCGACCACCTGCCAATCGGCCGGAAAGGCGAACGTCCGCCGCGCGTACTGCACCATCTTCGCCCGCGCCGCCGCGCGCGGCAGGCGCGGCGACCAGCCCGGGACCGGGCGCGACCGCGCCGTCCCGTCGTAGAGCCCCAGCACCGCCCCGTCGCCCGCCCGCAGGGTGAGGAGCGTCGCGTTGGGGTACGTCCCCGCCGGGGAGAGCTCCACCGACCATGCGGGCGGGTTCCGAAGCCGGTCCTCCTCCCGCACGGACCGGCTGTAGCTCGCCCTCACCGCGTCCACCCGCATCCCGAGCCGCTCGGCGAGCGCGCGCGCCTTCGCGATCGCCCCCGCTTCGTCGAGCTCCCCCGCCCGCGGGCCGAAAGCTCCGCCGTCGGGAGTCTGCGAGGCGAGGAGCAACAGGAGCGCGGTCGTCATCCTCCCCTTCTACGCGGACGGGCGGCGCGAGGACGCGAGCCGGCTCCGGAGCGCGTCGAGCGACGGCGCGATCCACCCCCGCTCCTGCGCGAGCGCCTCCGGACCGTCCGGCACCCAAAGCTCCAGCGTCACCGAGAGCACCTGCGGCGCGAGCGGCAGGACGTGCTCCCACGCGACCATCCCCTTCCCCAGCGGCGCCCCCACGACGTCGAAGCCGAGAAGGTCCGGCTTGCGCCGGATGACGAACTCCTTCGCGTGCAGGTTGATCGTCCGCGGGCCGAGCGTCTCGGCGACCATCACCTCGCTCTCGACCATCGCCATGCTGTTCGCCGTGTCGAGGCAAACCCCCGCCCCCACGAGCCCGCACAGCGCCTCCATCTGCCAAGAGGGAAAGGCGTCGTGGTTCTCCAACGCGAGCACCACCCCCGCGTCCCGGTACCGCTCCGCGACCGGCTTGAGAACCGGCACGAGGTCCGAGAGGTCCGCCCGGAACCGCTCGCGCGGGACGACGAGGCGCACGAACTCGCTCCCGCTCCGCACCGCGATCCCGAGAAGACGCCCCAGCTCCTCAGGGTCGGGCCCGCGCGCCCCCGGCTCCAGCACCACCCCCGCGTCCTCCGCGAAGCTCAGCAGATCGCGCAACTCCCCCTCGCCGAGCGCCGTGAGCGGAAGGTTCTCGCAGAACTGCGCCGCCCCGCACCCGTGGAGGAGCGCGAGCTCCACGAGGTCCCGATGCCCCAGAAGCCCCGCCGCGACGTGCCGCGGCAGGGTGTACGAGCTCAATCCCAGCCGCGGCGTCAAAGCCCCCGCGTCCGCCGCGCGGGCGCGGCCCGGCCGCGCGGACCGCTCACGACCCGCCCGCTCCCCTCTCGTCCGCCCCCCTCTCGCCCGCTCCCACAATGTGGCGCACCTGCGCGAGCACGTCCTCCGGCCCGAAGACCGAGCGCCAGTCCTCCCGCACCACCCGGCGCCTCCCGTACTCGATGATCTTCAAGGCCCCGTCCGAGAACGGCGACGACACCTCCCCCAGCACGATCGCGAGCGGGATCTGGACGTGCCCGAGAAAGAAGTCGCGCGCCGCCTCGCGCGGCACGCCCCGCGCCACCGCCTCCTCCAGCGCCTCGCCCATGATCGTCGCGAGGCACGCGACGACCGTCTCCGCCATCGCGGGCTCGAGGATCGCCATCGCCTCCACCGTGATCCGGTGGCTTCGCGTCACCGGCGCGTACATCGCCCGCGCGAGCGCCTCGCCCCGCGCGTACTCCTCGTCCGAGCCCCCCTCGATCGCGCACACGATCCCCTGCTTCGCGAGCGTCCCCCCAAAGTAATCGCGCCGCGCCTCCCCCGTCTCGTCGCCGAAAAGGGGCGGATGGCACGGGTGCGTGACGAAAAGCGGCACCCCCTCCCGCCGCGCGAGCGCCCCCGCGTGCGCCGCCGCCGGATCGAGCGTCACGAGAAGAGCCCCCGCCCGCATCCGCGGCACGATCTCCCGGCTGACGGCTCCGAGCGCCGTGTCCGGAAGCGCGAGGACCACCGCGTCCGCCCCCTCCAGCGCCTCGTCCGCCGAAAGAGGGATGAGCCCGTTGTCCAGAAGCCACTCGCGCCCCGCCCCGCCGACCTCCACCGGCAAGAGCCGCGTTCCCGGCGCCCCCCCGAGGTTCGCCGCGAGCCGCCGCCCCATCTTCCCCCCCGCTCCGAACAGCGCGACCGTCGTCATACCCGAGTTTAGCCGCTCCCGCGCGCCTTAACGCCGAAGGCGCGTAGAACCGTCGTGCTCCCTCTCCCCCCCGAGCCTCTCCCTCCCGAGCCCGTCCTCCTGCGCGTAGACCCCGCCGTCGGCGCCCGCAACGAGTACCGGATGGACGTGACCATGTCCGCCCGCGAGGACGGGGAGGAGGTCGGCGGCTTCGACGCCCGCTTCACCCTCGCCGAACGCGCCCTGAAGACCGACGCGCGCACCGTCGAGTTCCGCCGCTTCCTCCGCCCCGAGACCGTCGTCGAGCGCGGCGCGAAGGGGCACGAGCTCGCCGCCGTCTACCGCGCGATCCCCACCGCCACCCTCCCCACGATCGTGGACCGGCGCGGCAAGACCCTCTCCATCGGGCGCGGCCCCGAGGCCACCGCGAGCGGCACCATCGACGTCGTCTTCCCCGAACGCGCCGTCCTCCCCGGCGAAACCTGGACGGGCGACTACGGGTCCGAAGGCCAGATCCGCGTCCTCTGCACGCTTCGCGGCGTCGCCCCCGTCGCCGGACGCCGGGTCGCCCTCGTCGCCGTCGCGGACCCTCCCGACGCCCCGAGGGACGCCCCCTACCGCATCGAGCCCGACTCGCTCTTCGCCTTCGACCTCGCCGACGGACGCTGGCTCCGCACCCGCGCCGCCTTCACGATCTCCCCCTCCCCCGGCAAGACCCTCCGCGTGGGCTACGCCATCGCCCGCGCCGGAGCCCCCGAGTGGCGCGAGATCCTCGCCGCATTCCCTACAAACGGCAAAGGCTAAACTTCTGGGCGATGCGCTCGCTCGCGGTCTATCCGGGCTCCTTCGACCCGCCGACCCTCGGGCACCTCGACGTCATCGAGCGCGGCGCGCGCCTCTTCGACCGCCTCATCGTCGCCGTCGGGCGCAACGCCGCCAAAGAGCCGTTCCTCTCCACCGACGCCCGCGTCGAGGCGCTCCGCGAGACCTGCGCGGACATCCCGAACGTCGAGGTCGAACCCTTTGACGGCCTCCTCGTCGACTACGTCCAGCGCCGCGGCGCGCGCTCGATCGTCCGCGGCCTGCGCGCCGTCGCCGACTTCGAGTACGAGCTCGGCATCGCGATGCTCAACCGCAAGATCGCCCCCGACGTGGACTCCGTCTTCCTCATGACCCACTGGGACTACTCCTACCTCTCCTCCTCGATGGTCCGCGAGGTCGCCCGCCTCGGCGGCGACGTGAGCGCCCTCGTCCCCCCCGCCACCCTCGCCGCCCTCAAACGCCGGATGACCGAATAGCCCCGCCCCCTCCATACTCTTGAGCGTGGCCGAACTCCTCCACTCCGCCGCCTTCGGCCTCCCCGCCCCGAGGATCGGCAAGGTCCGCGAGGTCTATGATCTGGGAGACGAGGTCCTCATCGTCGCCACCGACCGCATCTCCGCCTTTGACGCGACGATGGCGAACGGCATCCCCGATAAGGGCGCGATCCTCACCGGCATGAGCGCCTTCTGGTTCGAGCGCCTCGCCGCCCTCGGCCCCCACCACATGGTCTCCACCGACCCCGCCGAGATCGCCGCCCGCCTCCCCAAATCCCAGCCCGAGCTCGCCCGCCGCTCGATGATCGCCCGCAAAGCCCGGCCCCTCGCGATCGAGTGCGTCGTGCGCGGCTACCTCATGGGCTCCCTCCTGAAGGAGTACCGCGCCGGGGGCCGCAACGTCCACGGCCTCGATCTCCCCGAAGCCTTGCGCGAGGCCGACGCCCTTCCCGAACCGATCTTCACCCCCGCCACCAAAGCCGAGACCGGTCACGACGCGAACGTGAGCTTCGCCGAGGCCGAGTCCCTCGTCGGCGCCGAGACCGCCGCCCTCGTCCGCGACCGCTCCCTCGCCCTCTACCGCGCCGCCGCCGAGCACGCCCGCGCCCGCGGCCTCCTCCTCGCCGACACGAAGTTCGAGTTCGGCGAGACGAGCGACGGGATCCTCCTCATCGACGAGGCCCTCACCCCCGACTCCTCGCGCTACTGGGACGCCGCCCTCTACGCCCCCGGATCGTCCCCGGCGAGCTTCGACAAGCAGTTCGTCCGCGACTTTCTCGAAACCTCCCCCTGGGACAAGACGCCCCCCGGCCCGGTCCTCCCTCCCGAGGTCGTCGCCGGCACCCGCGCCCGCTACGCCGAGGCCTACCGACGCATCGTCGGAAGGCCGTTCGACCCCGCCCCAGATCCCGTCTGACGGTACGCCTCCTCCACGAGCGCGAGCGAGCGGAGGTTCTCCCGCCCCCGCACCCCCGAATCCGGCCCCCCGTCCCGGTCGGCGAGGATCGCTCGGTGGCACGCGGCGACGCTCGCGTGAACGACCGCGTACGCCGGATCGGCCCAGAGATACGCCGGCGACGCCGCAACCTCCTCCCGCACCCCCGCTCTCGTCGCGGTCCTCAGCCGCCCCCCGACCCCCAGCTCCACCGTCCCCCGATCCCCCTCCACGAGCGCGAGCGTCTCCGGGAACGCCTCCTCCACCTGAGCCGCCGCGTATCCGAGCTCCAGCGTCACGACCGGGCACCGCTCCATCGCCAGGACCACCGTCGCCACCGTCTCCCCCCGCACGTCCGGGCGCGTCCGCGCCGCCGAGGCCCACCGCACCTCCCCCTCCCCGAAAAGAGCCCGCGCGACGTCCGCGAGATGCACCCCCACGTCCGCGAGCACGAACCGCTCCGCGAGCTTGAGCCCCGGCTGGTTCGCGAAGACGTCGAACCCCCACGCGAACCTCAGCCGCGCCCGGAACGCGCTCCCGATCTCCCCCGACGCGACGATTCCGGCCAAGCGCGCGAGCGGGGCCTGGAACCGGAAGTTCTCGTGGACCCAAAGCCGCGTCCCCGCCCGCTCGCACGCCGCGACCGCCGCCTCCGCGTCCGCGTACTCCGGCGCGAGCGGCTTCTGGCTCACGCAGTCCACCCCGAGCCGCGCGCAGAGCTCGATGTGTTCCCGGTGCGCCTCCGGGGGCGAGACGACGTCCACGAGGTCGGGCCGCGTCTCCCGGATCATCCGCTCGGGATCGTCGTAGGCGGCCGGGTGCAACGCCCGCGCCCGATCGAGCGAGAGATCCGCCGCCGCCACGACCTCCGCCCCCGCGACCTCCCCCCATGCCGCCGTCTGGAAGCGCGCCCAGAACCCCGCCCCGACCACGGCGACCCGCGTCGCGCTCACCCCTCGAAGTCCACCGCGACGTAGGCGTGCGGACGCAGACGCAGGGGCAAGGCCCCGCCCTCCATCCGCCCCCACAGAGCGAGGTCCGCCGCCACCGCCGCGATGTTCGCCGCGTCGAGCACCCGCGCCTTCGCCGTCCCCGGAGACGTCGGCAACTTCAGAAGAACCTCCTCCGGCGTCCCGTTCGCCACGAGCGCCCGCCGACGCCCCCCCTGCCGCAGATGGAGCGCCGTCAGCAGAAAGTCGCGCGACCCCTCGAACCCCGCGACCTCCCACCCCGCGAAATCCTCGAGCGCGAGCCGCGGCAGCTTCCCGTCGAACCGCGAGAGCGATTCGAGCGCGAGCACGTCCGCCCCCGCCTTCGCCGCCCCCGCGAGCACCGCCACCGTCCACCCAAGCCCCACGAGCGAGTTCCACCGCGGGTCCTCCCCCGACGCGAGCATCCGCACCGGCCCCAGGACGATCTGCGCGTCACCACCGAATGACCGCGCCGTCGTCACCTGGTCCCGGTACGTGTGCGTGTTCTCGAAAAGCGTCTTCGTGTCGAAAAGGTGGATCTGTGGCGTCGCCGCCCAAAGAAGCCCCTCGAACGATCCCGCCTTCGGCCGGTTCCGATTGAGGTCCGCGAAAACCCCCGCCGTCCCCGCGTACCGCGGCCGGACGCTCAGCGCCGCGGGATCGCCCCCGAGGAGCGCGAATCCTCCCTCCCCAGCGCGGGCGGCGTCCGCCGGATCGGCCGAGACGAGCGTGACCGGAAGACCCGCCCCCTTCGCCGCTTCCAAGTGCGCGGGATCGGCGAGGAGCCGCGCGAACGGCAAGCCTCCCAAAGTCCCTCCGTCGAACGTCGTCGCGAGCGCCGGGGTCTTCGGCGGCGTCTCCGGCGCCATCGCCGGGGTCGTCTTCGGCAGGTCCCCCGCCACCGTCAACCGCACGACGTGCCGCACCCGTTGCCCCGCCTCGATGCGGTACGGCTGAGGCCGGTGCTGGGGGTACACGTACGTCTTGAACGAGTCGTCGCCGAAGTTGCGCTGATCCTCCATCTCGAAGAGGTCCCCCTCGAAAGCGATCGTCGCCGTCGCCCCCGGATACGGCTCGCACACGATCCCCGCGACGTCCGTGAACGGCGTTCCCGGCATCACCGTCGTCGGGAACGCCCCGACCTCGCAGGCATCTCCCCCCTCCCCGCCTACGGCGTGAGTGACCTCGACCCGCGTCCCCTTCAGTTGCGCCGGGTGCAAGAGGCACACCCCCGTCCGCCGCGTGAGGAACCCCCCGCGCGCCTCCCCGTCCATCGTGAAGGTCAGGTGCCCCTTCCCGTCCGCCTCGATGATCCCCTTCCAGGCGAAGTCGTACGCGCCGTCGAGGCAACGCGCGTCGTAGGTCGCCCGGAACCCGTCCCCCGCGTGCGTCACCGCGAGGTTCGCGATCTTCGGCACGATCGTGCTCCAGTCGTCCTTCCGCACGTTCGCGTAGATCATCCGCACAACCTCCACCCCCCGCCACGCGACGTGCCGCACCGCCCCCGTCTCCGGCTCGATCTCCAGCGTCAGTTGCCCCGCCGCCTCGCGGATCGGGAGCGCCGGCGGCGTCTCCACACCATAGACGAGGCGGTCGAGTCCGTTCACGCCCCTAGCCTATCCCCTGACGCTCCTAGGAGAGGACGAACCAGAAGATCCCCCTCCCTCCTAGAGGGGGAAGGTGCCCCGCAGGGGCGGATGGGGGAGCCCGCAAACGGGCGGGACCCCCGAGGCCAAGCCCTTCTCCCCGCCCTCGGGGAGGGGGTGGCGCGGAGCGCCGGATGAGGGGTCTAGGGAGAACCCCCGAAGAGAACGGCTCTCGGGAGGACGCCCGAAAGGACGACGATCGCATTCCGACACATTGTCAGAGCCACCTCCCGCCGACGTAGAGGTGTGAGACCAAGAAAGACGACGCCCTTGGCGGCACCGGCACCACTCCACACGAACGTGCCGAAAGGACCCTCCCGCAAGAACCGGTACCCGCGTCCGAAAAAGATGCGCGCACGCGTGGCGCGCAATGGCGCGCAACGGCGCGCAAGCGGGCGCCCGGCTAAACTCTCCCCCGTGAAGCGCATCCGCGAGAGGATCTGGGAGGTCGGCTACGCCGAGCTCGGCGAGCCGTTCGAGAGGGGGTACTATCCCGTCGCCGACCTCGGCGAGGTCCTCATTGACCAGGCCGACGTCCGCTACATCGAACTCATGAAGCGCGAGGGCTACGAACCCCGCTTCTTCGTGAGCCCCTCCCCCGCCCTCGGCGACGCCTACGTCGTCGTCTCGCGGATGCAGAAGGCCGACTAGATCGCGGCGAGAGACCGCCCCCGTGCCCGAGCGCTTCTCCCTCCTCGGCGACGCCCCCCCGCCCCGCGCCGTCCGCCTCCTCGCCCTCGCCGCCCTCGTCGGAACCGCGCACGTCGTCGGCGC
Organism: Fimbriimonas sp.; assembly: GCA_965249475.1. Lineage (GTDB taxonomy): Bacteria > Armatimonadota > Fimbriimonadia > Fimbriimonadales > Fimbriimonadaceae > Fimbriimonas. The sequence goes on from CBDFMD010000001.1 coordinate 356,413, forward strand.
CCTCGCCACCGGCCGCCCTCTCGGCCTCCTCTCCGGCGGCCTCCTCCTCGCCGCCGTCCTCGCCTACCGACGAGCCCGCGCCGACCGCCGCGCCGCCTTCCTGGAGCTCGACGACGCGGGCCTCCGCCTCGTCGGCAGACGCGGCGAGCGCTGGCGCCTCGCCTGGCCCGACGTGGGCGGGATCGAGCTCGCCCGCACCGGCGAACTCCGTAGCCTTTTCGGAGCCGACCGCCCCGGCGTCCGCCTCGTCCTCCATGGGCATCGCTTCGTCCTGCGGAGCGTCCCCCTCTCGTCCCCCCTCTTCGGCCCTCTACCCGAACTCGACCGCCTTCTCGACCGTCTGAAAGGCCGCGGCTTCGCCCTCTCCCACGCCCCCCTGGAGCCTCTATGGGATCCCTGACCCCCGACGTCTTCCCCCTCTACGCCCCCGCCGCCGTCGCCCGGGAGTTCCGGGCGAACGGCCTCTTCCTCGCTGTCCTCGCCGTCGTGCAGATCGCGCTCCTGCTCGGGGTCGCCCTCCCGAGCCACAAATCCGAGAACCTCCTCATCGTCGTCCCGTTCGCCCCCGTTCCCCTCGTCCCGTTCCTTCTGCGCCGCCGTGCCCTCGGCGCGAGCCTCGTCGCCGACGAGCGCGGCCTGAGCCTCCGCCAAAACGGGCGCGAGCGCTGGCGCGTCGCCTGGAGCGACGTCCGCCGGATGCGCCTCGATGCCTTCCAGCACGGCCTCTTCCTCACCGTCGTCCCCCGGGACTTCGCCACTCGCGAGGTCCCCCTCGCTTCGCATACCTACGGCCCCCTACCCGACCTCGACCGCCTCCTCGCCCTCCTCGCCTCCCGCGGCTTCCCCCTCCCGCGCCCCGATCCCTTGCCGTCTCCCGCCCCCCGGCGCGAGTAGAACCCCCCATGATCCGAGCCGTGCTCCTCGACGTGGACGGAACCCTCGTGGATTCCAACGACGCCCACGCGAAGGCCTACGTGGACGCCTTCGCCGAATACGGGGTCCATCTCCCCTATGAGGACGTGAGGGAGGCGATCGGGCTCGGCTCCGACAACCTCCTCCCCCGCTTCCTCCCCGAGGACCGCGTCGAGCGGGAGGGCAAAGCCCTCCTTGCCCGCCGCGAGACGATCTTCCACGACCGCTACGTCCCGACCATCCGCCCTATCCTCGGCGCCCGCGCTCTCGTCGAGGAGCTCAAGCGCCGCGGGATGAAGGTCGTCCTCGGCACGAGCGCGACCGAGGAGGAGCTCGAATGGCTCGATCCCGTCCTCGGCGTCCGCGACCTCCTCGACGCCGAGACGAACGCCGACGCCGTCGAGCGGAGCAAGCCCGCCCCCGACATCTGGCTCGCCGCCGCGAAGCGCGCCGGGGCCGAACCCGGCGAGTGCGTCGCGATCGGCGACACTCCCTACGACGCCGAGGCGGCAAGGGCCGCGGGCGTCCCCGCGATCGGCGTCCTCTCCGGCGGCTGGAGCCGCGAGGAGCTTCTCGCCGCCGGATTCGCCGAGGTCTACGCCGACGTCCGCGATCTCGGCGACCACATCGAGACGAGCCTCATCGGCCGCGGAACGCAGGGCGGCTCGGACGGCGAGCCCGCCTGGTGAGCGCCCCTGGTGAGCGCCCCCGCCCGAAAGGCGGCAGAATAGGACCGAGAGCGATGAGGACCGACGCGCCAGACCCCGGACGCACCGTCGCCGTCCTCGGCGCGGGGGCCGTCGGGGCCGATGTCGCCGGGGCCGTCGCCGCCGACGCGGCCGCCGAGCGCGTCCTTCTCGTGGACGCGAAGCCCGAGCGCGCCGAGGGCGTCGCCCTCGACCTCCAGGACGCCCTCGCCCTCGGCGCCCCCGTCACCGTCGCCGCCGCGAGAACCGCCGAGGCGGGCTACGACGAGGCCGCCCGCGCCGATCTCGCGATCCTCACCGCGGGCAAGGCCGGCGCCCCCGGCGAGACGCGGCTCGATCTTCTCGAGGCCTCCGCCGCCATCGTCCGCGACGCGGCGGGCCGGCTGAAGCGCGCGGGCTTCGCAGGCATCCTCCTCGTCGTCTCGAACCCCGCCGACGTCATGGCCGAGCTCGCCCTGCGCGAGTCCGGCCTCCCGCCGGGACGGGTGATCGGCTCGGGAACCCTCCTCGACTCGATGCGCCTGCGCCGCCTCCTCGCCGTCCACCTCGGCGTCGCCCCCGCCGAGGTCGCCGCGAACGTTATCGGCGAGCACGGCGACTCCTCCGTGAGCGTCCTCTCCTCCGCGAGCGTCGGCGGCGTCCCCCTCGCCGACCTCGGATGCCCGGATCGCCGCAGGATCCAGACGGAGGTCCGCGCCCGCGCCGCGCGCATCATCGCGGGCAAGGGGAACACGAGCCGCGGGATCGGCGCCGCGTGCGCCCGCGTCGCCCGCGCCGTCCTCCGCGACGAGCGCGCCGTCCTCACCGTCGCCGCCCGCCTCTCCGGGCAGTACGGCGCCCCCGCCGAGGCCCGCCTCTTCTTCGGCACCCCCTGCACCGTCGGCGCCAAGGGGATCCTCGCCGTCCACGGGGCGGGCCTCGACCCCGACGAGCGCGCCGACGCCGACGCCTCTCTCGCCGCCCTTCGCGAGGCCGTCGCCCGCCTCTAGCCTTCGCCGTGCCGCTCCGACCCCCTGAAACGCTCTACGCCCGCTACCTCGATCCTCCCTGGTCCGAACCCGCCCGCCGCGAGCGCCTCTTCCTCGACGCGGGCTCTCCCCTGAGCCTCGCCACCGAGTACGGCCCCGTCGCCGGCCGCCTCTGGCCCGCCGAGGAGGGGCGCGAAGGCCGGGGCCGCGTCCTCCTCGCCCACGGCTGGGCCGGACGCTCGGCGACCTGGCTCGTCCTCGTCCCGCTTCTGAACGCCGCCGGTCTCGACGCCTTCGCCTACGACGTCCCCGGCCACGGCGACACCCGGCCTCCCGGCACTCCCGGCCGCTCCCACTTCTTCGCCTTCGCCGCGACGCTGAGGGCGGCGGGCGAGGCTCACGGCCCTTTCGTCGGCGTCGTCGGTCACTCCTTCGGCGCGTCGGTCCTCCCGTTCGCGCTGGGGGAGGGCCTCCCCGCCGCCCGCGCCGTCCTCGTCGCCCCCACCGCCGTCACCTCCGACGACCTCTCGCGCTGGTCCTCCCTCGAAGGTCTCTCCGAGCAGGAGGAGGCCGCCGTCGGCGCCCTCTGGGCCGCCGAGTTCGGCGCGGACCGCCTCGCCGATCTCGACGCCGCGAAGCAGGCCCGCGCGATGACGATCCCCGCCCTCGTCCTCCACGACGAGGGCGACGCCGAGACCCCCGTGCAGGATGGCGAGGCCGTCGCCGGAGCCTGGCCCGGCGCCCGTTTCGAGCGCACCCGCGGCCTCGGCCACCGCCGCATCCTCCTCTCCCGCGACGCGATGGCCCGCGTCGCGGACTTCGTCACGCCTGTTGCGGAGAACCGGACGGCGCCCTAGGGCCAGGAACGCGCCTTGCCGCTCCGGTGGCAGTCGGAGCACGCCGCGCCTCCCGAGCGGATGATTCCCGCGTGTCCCGCGTACTTCACCCGCGCCTCCTCCGCGACGGAGTACGTCCGCCCCGGAAGCGGCTTCACGAGCGCGAAGGAGAGGAGCGCCGCCGCCGCGAGCGCCGCCGCGACGAAAAGGGGCCACCGGCGAGCCCGGCGACGCGACCCGAAGGGCTCGATGGGCAGGGGTTCGGGCGGCTCGTGGTCCACCCCCTTCCGACGCTCCGGGTGATGGGGAAAGTTCAGGCCCGCGGGCTCTACGCCCGGTACGCCGCCGCGATCTCGGGATGCGCCGCGACGTGCGCCGCGACCTCCGCGACCGTCGGGATCCCCTCGTTCGCCCCGAGCGTCCCGACCTTCAGACTCGCCGCCGCCGACCCGAACCGGAGCGCCTCCGGGAAGGCCTGTCCCCGGTCGAGCCCGTAGAGCACCCCCGCCCGGAAGACGTCCCCCGCCCCCGTCGAATCCACGACGAGAGGCGCGGGGAACGATGGGTAGAACCGCGCCCCCTCCCCCGGCACCCCGACGAAGAGCCCCGTCCCCCCGTCCGTGAGGATCGCCGTGCTCGCGTTGTGCCCGCTCCAGGCCTCGACCCACGCGAGGTTGCGCGGCACGTTCCCCCGGTCCCCGACCCAATCGGTCGAGAACTGCGCGATCGATCCCGGTGGGCTCTGCCCCTCGTGGTGGTGGAAATCCATCGTGTACACCTTCATCCCCGCCTCGTGCGCGCGCCGCGCCGCCTCCTCGCTCGCCGCGCGCATGTTGCTCTCCGCCGTGAACCAACTCCCCGCCTCGTAGGGGATCGCCCCGAGCCCCGTTGAAGGCCCCATCCCCGCGAAGCCGCGCCCGAACATCGTGCGCTCGCCCTCGTCCGTCACGTACACGTCGCACACCGGCGTCTCGCTCCCCCCCGCGAACGAGACCGGCAGGAGATGCTCGTCGAGAAGTCCCTTCTCCAGCACGAGCATCCGGAGCCGCTCGCTCTCGTGCCCGAGCCCCAGCGCGTTCCCGAGCAGGACGACCTCGACGCGCCAGAGCGTGAGCGCGCTCGCCGTGTTCGCCGCCTCGCCCCCCAGCGACTCGTGCTCCTCGCGCACCTCCGCGTATCCCCCGGCCGAAGGAAGCTCCGCCACGCGCCGGATGCGGTCGAGGCACACCGTGCCGAAGACGAGGATCACCGGGTTAGGATTATGATGCTTCCGCCCCGGCCCGCGAGGCGGTCTTTCTGACCGGGAGGTTAAACTGCGGAAACGCGGACGCTCCCCCCGCGTCCGCCCCTTATGAAGCCGCGTCTCCCTTTGCCGCTCCTCCTCGCGCTCGCCGCCGCTCTCGCGGGCGCCCAGACGCCCCCGCCCACCCCCGGCGGGACCGACGCGAAGGATCCCGCCCCGAAGGACGCCTCCCCGAAGGACGCCTCCCCGAAGGACCCGTCCAACGGCGCCTTCGCCCGCGCCGACCTCACCCTCCGGCGCTTCAACGAGATCGACGTCCTCGGCAAGCTCGTCCCCGTCATCCTCACGAAGCCCCAGATCCGCGCCCTCCTCCCCGCCCTCGAAAAGGCGCGCGCCCTCGAGCTCGACGTCCGCCTGAAAGACGCCGCCGAGATCGAGAAGCTCGACGCCGAGGCGACCAAAGCCGTCGAGGCGGGCGTGAACGGAGGCGTCTACCCCTCCAAGGAGCTCCAGAACAAGATCATCAAGATCACCGGCGCCCTCGCCATCCGACGCCAACTCGCCCTCGGCGAGATGGTGGACCTCGTCTACGACGCCTGCGTGAAGAACCTCGACGCGGGCCAGCTGAAGGTCATGGCGAACACCCTCAAGCCCGAGGCCTACGACCCCCGGTTCAAGAGCGCCACGATGAGCGAGGCCGACAAGGGGAAGTTCTTCGTCCGCATCGTCCTCCTCGACGGCATCACCTACGACCTCCTCCTCCGCATGTCGAAGGACAAGTGAGCCCGACCTCGCTCCGTCCGAAGGAGACGCTCTGGTACCGCTTCGCGCGGTGGAACCTCCGCCACTGGATCTTCCCCGCCCTCGGCGGCTTCGAGTCCGTCGGGTGGCGCCGCGTCCCCGACGCCGGACCCGTCATCCTCGCCCCGAACCACGTCTCGAACTTCGACCCCCCCGCGATCGCCGCCGCGACCCACCGGGGGATCAAGATCATCGCGAAGGAGGAGCTCTTTCGCAACCCCCTCTACGCCTTCATCAACCGCTCGCTCGGGGCGTTCCCCGTCCGCCGGGGCGAGGGCGACGCCGAGGCGATCCGCCACACGCTGAGGCTCCTCGCGGAGGGCTGGGCGATGATCATCTTCCCCGAGGGCACCCGGAGCGACGGAGAGCGTCTCCTCCCCCTCTCGCGCGGGGTCGCGATGATGGCCCGCCGCTCCGGCGCCCCCGTCGTCCCCATGGCCGTCGTCGGTACCCACGTCCTTATGCCCAAGGGCGCGAAGCGCCTCCGCCGCGCGAGCACGAGGATCGTCTTCGGCGAGCCCTTCCGCTACGAGGAGATCGCGACCGGCGCGAGCGAGCGCGAGAACCGCGAACTCTTCACCGCCGAACTCGAGCGCCGCATCCTCGCCCTCTGCCGCGAGAACGGCCTCTCTCTCGAGCCCGCTAGAACCTGAGGGCGTACCGGAACGACCCGAGGACCCCCGCGTCCTGCGCGAAGACCCGCACCTCGAGGTTGCGGAGCGGGCGGTACTGGAACCCCGCGCTCGTCCGGATCCCGTCGTTCTCCGCGAGAAGCCGGAGCCGCGCCCCGAGCGGGATCGAGAGCGCGAGGAACGCCGACCCCCGACTCCCCACGAACCCCCCGATCGTGATGTCGGCCGGGATCTCCAGATCCCCCACCTCGTAAGGCTCCCGGAACGTCGCCGCGATCCAGAACCGCCGCCCGTCCGGCGTCCGGTCCCCCGCGTCCCGCACCCCGGTCGCGAGGCCCGGCGAGTACCCCTGGAACGGCGAGACGAGCGTCGCGTAGACGTCGAGCGCCGTGTCGTCCCGCCCCGGGCTCCGCACCCGCCGCGCCTCGACCTCGAACGTCTTGTCCACCGCGACGAGAAGCGAGTCGCGCCGGAACGCGCGGTTGTTCAAGCCGAACGCCTCCTCCAGCCGCACCGACCCCGCCGTGAGCTTCGTCGCCACCGGCACGTCGATGAGACGGTCCCCGAGCGCGAGGCCCGACAGAGCGGGAAGGGCGAGGAGGGCGAGCCGTCTCATCGCGCGATCGAGACGGACCCCGCGCCCCCCTCGACCCCCCGCACCGTGATCCGCACCGGCGCCATCCGCTTGATGACCCACACCGACGTGAGGAACCGTTGCGTCAGCCGCGAGACCTTCAGCTCGCTCGGACCCTCCGCGAGCGCGAGCGGGAGCAGGACGTGCTCGGCGAGGAACGGATCGAGCGTCGCGTCCCCCGCCATCCACTCGAAGACGCCGTCGAACGCGCTCTGCGCCACCGCCTCCACCCGCATCCCCTTCGCCCCGAGCACCGAATGCGATCCGAGCCCCCGCGCGTACCGGCTCACGACCGTGATCGCGACCCCCGCCGTATCCGCCGGAACCTCCTCGATCTCCACCGCCAGGTCGAGCTTCGCGTGCTGGGCGAGCTTCTTCAGGTGCGCCTCCGCACGCTCCCCCACCGTGCGCGGCAGGTTCGAGAGCGTGACGATCGCCCGGAGCCCCTGCGAGGCCCCCCGGTCCGACCACTGGAGCCCCGTGAACGGCCCCGGCTCCACCTCCAGCCGGAGCCGCCCGTCCGACTCACGCCCCCAGCCCGCCCGCAGGTGCGTCGCGACCGCGTAGAGGTTCAGCGCCGAGTACGCCGCGAGCGTCGCCCGCGAGAGCCCGTCCGCCCCCAGCGCGTGCGTCCCGAACGTCTCCCCCGTCGCCGTCACGTCGCAGTACGTCCCCGTCCGCGCGAGGACCGGCGCGAGCGCCGCGAGAAGGATCGGCGCGTTCGCCCCCCGCCCCGACGAGGCCCGGTCGCTCACGATCGTCGCCGCCCCGTCGCGCCCCGGACGCCGCGGCGCGCGCGCCGGAAGGAACGTCAGCGACGCGGCCCCGACCTCCGCCCCCGGCGTCTCCGCCGCGCACATCTCGCGCAACGCCTTCAGAAGCGTGAGATCCTCCGCGTCGATCCCCGGGTACCGCGTCCCCGAGCGCACCCCGTCGATCCGCACCGGCTGCTGGGTGAGCGCCGCCATCGCGAGCGCGGTTCGGACGAGCGCCCCCCCGCCCTCGCCGTGCGAGCCGTCGATCGTGACGAGACCCGCCAAGTTAGAGAAGGACCGCCATCAGATCTTCAGTTTGAACAACGCGTACTCAAGCGCGCGGATCGCGTAGCTCGCCGCAACGACCACGAGCCCGACGACGAGAAGCTCGACGAAGTAGGCCGGGGTGTTGATCCGCCCGACGCTCCCGACGGTGATGCCCGAAACCCCCTCGTTCGCCTGGCCGAGCATCCGGCTCACCGCCGCGACGAGCGCCGGACGCAACACGACGTACGCCCCCACGAACCCCAGGAGCATCACCGGGAGCGAGACCCGGTACTTGTGCCGCTGGTGCTCGTTGTAGATGACGCAACTCTTGCACCGGCTCTTCTTCTGCGCGTCCGTCAGCCGGTTGTTGCGCGGGATCATCTTGCCCGCCGCGAGCTGGTCCTTCGGGATCGGCCGGTTCTCCATCGCCCCGCGGATGACGACCTCCTCGCACATGCACCCCGTGAGCTCCTTCCAGCACGTCGTCTTCGCGTAGAAGATCGGGCACCGCTCGCGCACGAACTTCCGGCAGTACGGCAGCTGCCAGCAGTTGCCGAGAAGCACGTTCTTCCGGTCCCCCTCCTCCTTGATCCCCTTGCCGTACTTGAGCGTGTCGGCCCGCGAGCCGTGGACGAGCCGGTGCCGGACCCGCAGGAACACCTCCGCGAGCACCACGAGAAGAAGGACCCCCCCGTACAGCGACCCCGCCTTCTGCATCGCCTCCACCCCGGCGTCCACCCCGACGTTCGACTTGCCGCCGAAGAGCGACGGCACGTACGCCGGCGCGAGCCACAGCCCGAGCGCGAGGACCACGTGCCCCGCGAGCATCGCCTCCTCCCCCCAAAAGAGCGCCGCCGTCCCCCCGAGCAGCAGGAGAAGCCCCAGCGAAAGCCCCTTCTGGACGAGCGGCACGTTCTTCGCGACCTGGGCCGCGATCTTCGCGTCCCCCCCCGCCGCCCGCGAGGTGAGGAGGACGAGCCCCACGATCCCCGCGAGGGTCAGGAGCGCGCCGATCGTCGCCGCGGCCTTGCCGACCGAGGCGACGAGAGTTTCGATCTTGTCGGAGAAGCCGTCCGCATCGTCGCCGGGTCGAGCCATATCGTGTTCTTAACCTTCGTCCCGAGCGTCCCCGCGACGATCCTAGGTTACTTCTTGACGCGCTCGAGATACGCGTCGGTTCGCGTGTCGATCTTCAAAACGTCGCCGATGTTGATGTGGAACGGCACGTTCACCACCGCCCCCGTCTCCAGCGTCGCCGGTTTCGTCGCCCCGCCCGAGACCGTGTCCCCCCGGACGCCGGGGTCGGTCTGCGTGACCTCCAGCTCGACGAAGTTCGGAAGCTCGTACCCGAGCGTCTCGTTCCCCGCCTGCAGGGCGCTCACCGTCGCCTCGTCCTTGAGGTACTTGCCCTGGTTCCCGAGGCTCGCGAGCGGCACCGTCACCTGGTCGTAGGTATCGAGATCCATGAGGACCGCCTCGCTTCCCTGCTTGTAGAGGAACTGCATGTCCACCTTGTCCACGAACACCGGGTCCACCTTCTCGCCCGCGCGGAAGGTCTTCTCGATCGTCTGCCCCGTCTTCACCTTGCGGAGCTTCGTCCGGACGAACGCGCCCCCCTTCCCCGGCTTGACGTGCTGGAACTCGACGATGTTGTAGACGTCGCCCTCCATGCGGAAGTGCATCCCGTTCTTGAAATCGCTCGTATCGACGGCCAACTGTGGTTCCTCGCCCCCCGAGGGGAGCGAGGATGATTTTGGCACATCGGGCGAGCCCCCTCCGAGACGCCCGAGGCGCCCCGCCCTACCGCCCGTCCCAAAGGTGGAACGCGAGCCCCAGAAGCGCCGAGCGCACGTTGCGCACGCTCGACTCCTTCAGATCCGAGAGCGGCATCCCCGCCGCCGCCGCGTCCGCGGGCGTGAGCCTTAGGAGCGGCCGGTTCCGCGCGAGCACGTCCCCCCCGTCCCCCTCGCGCACCTCGTACGCCTCCGGCACCGAGTCGAAAAAGGCGTTGAGCTGCGGCACGAGCTTCGCCGCCCGCGCTGGCGCGTCGTCCCCGCCGAGCGTCACGAGCGGCCGCGCCCCGAACGCGAGCCGCACCGTCCCGTCCGGCATGGGCTGAGAGGTCGTCCGGAACGTCCTCGTCACCGCCGATCGCTTCGGCGCGAACGCGTCGCGCTTCATGTCCGCGAGGATCCTCTCCGCCCGCACCGCGGACGGCGGGTGCGTCCGGTAGATCCCGAGATCCTGCCCCTTCGTCTGGTTGAACTCCTGCAGGCGCAACCGCTCCATGAAGGTGAGAAGCCCCGTCGGGTTGTACGCCGACTTGCCGAGGTACTGGTAGGCCGCGTCGTCCGCGCTCGTCTCCGCCTTCTGGCTCCACCCGTTCGTGATCGCCGTCCCCACGAGCTGCGTCCCCGCGACGACCGGCGCGAGCGCCGCCCCCCCCGTGAAGATCGCCGCGAGGATGAGCGGGAGCGAGAGGTTCTGAAGCTTTCCCTGCTCGCGCCGGAGCGTCGCGATGTGCCGCTGCTCCGCGTGCCCGATCTCGTGCGCGAGCACCCCCGCGAGCTCGTCGTCCGACTCGCAGAACGCCACGAGCCCGTCGAAGACGTAGATGTACCCCCCCGGAAGCGAGAACGCGTTCACATCGTCGCTCCGCACGACCTTGAACGTGTACTGGAAGTTCGCGTGGCGCGAATCCCCCCACAGCGCCTTGATCGGCGTCGCGTTCGCGATGAGCGCGAGCGACTCCCCGACCCGCTTGACGCGCGCGATCGCCGCGTCGTCCTTGCTCGGCGGATACGCCTTGTCGTATTCCGCGGCGTACTTGCTCCCGAGCTCCCGGTCCCCCTGGAGCTCGCGCTCGTACCTCTCCTGCGGCGTCTGAGGCGGCGTTTGCGGCGGCGTCTGCCCCCCGTCCGGGGCGAGCGCGAGCGTGGTGGCGAGGGCGAGGGCGGCAAGCATGGCGGGGCGACTCCTATTCCGACGCCCGGGGCGTCCCGTCGTTCTGGAGAAGGACCGGCCGGTCCCGCACCCGGTCCACCGTGCAGACGAAGCCCAGCCCCTCGCCCGTTCCCGCTTCCGCGAGGAACTGGTGCGGCTCGTTCGGCCCCACGTGGACGACATCCCCCGGCCCGATCGCGTGCGTCCCCTCTCCCAGCCGCACCGTTCCGCGCCCCTTCACCACGACCACGACGTGCTCGTGCCCGTGCCGCTCGAACGACGTGTACCCCCCCGGCGCCACGTCGAAGTACCGCGTCTCGAACCCCGTTCCGCCCCCCCCCGCGAGCACCCGGCGCGTGACCCCGACCCACGTCCCCGCCTCGTCCTTGTACGTCGAGACCTCGACCCCCGGATACCCCCCTTCGCTCCGCTCGATCGCCATCAGAACTCCACCATCGCCTTGAGGATCTCGCCCGCCCTCATCCTCGCATACGCCGAGGCGAGCCCCGAAAGGTCCGTGAACGTGTCCACCACCCACTCCGCCCGCACCTCCCCCGCCCGGATCCGCCGGATCGCCTCCGCCGTGTCCTCCGGCCCGCACGAATAGGCGTGGACGATCCTTAGATCGAGAAAGTACGCCTCGTTCGGCACCGCGAGCCGCTCCCCGGGTGCGAGCGGGGCGAACATCGCCACCGTCCCCCCCGCCTCGGCGAGCGCGAACCCGAGATCCGCCGCCCCCTGCACGCCCGGACACACGACCGCGAGCGCCCGCTCCCGTTTCGGCTCGGCCGGCGGCGCCTCGGCCTCCAATCCGATCGAGCGCGCCCACGCCACCCGCTTCGGGTTGAGGTCGTACCCCACGGCGAGGATGCTGTCCGCCCTCAGCGCGAGGAGGTGCAGAAGCCCCATCACCCCGAGCCCGACCACCGCCGCGCTTCCCCCCTCGCGGATCGGCCCTGCGAGCCGGAGGCACTTGACCACGCACGCGAGCGGCTCGACGAGCGCCGCGTCCCGCGCCCGCAGATCGTCCACGACGTGAGTGTCCGCAAGGTTCTCCCGCGCGACCGCGAACCGCTCGGCCATCCCCCCCGGATCGAGCCGCGTCCCCTTCCACGTCGCGCAGTGGACGGGCCGCCCGGAGCGGCACGCCTCGCAGACCCCGCACGGCGCGTGATGGTGCGGGAACACCCGCGCCCCGACCGGGAACCGCGCGTCGTCCGAGGCGAGCACCCGCCCCGCGACCTCGTGCCCCAGCACGTGCCCCCCCGCTTTCCGGTCCATGTACCACGCGACGAGCTCCCCCGAACAGAGCCCGCACGCCTCCGTCCCGACGAGAAGACCGCCCGGCGGCAGAGCCGGCTCCGGCGCGTCCTGCACCTCCACCACCCCGCCCCCGACGTACCGCGCAAGCTTCAAAGATCCGGCCTCACCGCGTACTTGAGCCCCCGCCCCGCCTCCAGATCCCGGAACGTCGCGTCCATCTCCTCCAGCGTGCGCTCCCCCGAGACGAGCGCCCCGAGCCCCAGCTCCGGCAACGCCTCCGCCGCAAGCCGCACCGCCTCGCGACCGAAGTGGAACGGGCTCAGCAGGGTGATCTGGTCGTAGTGCAGGCGGTGCGTGTCGAACGACGCCCGCGCCCCGCCCGGAGGACCCCCGAAAAGGAGCACGTGCCCCCCCCGGCGGGGGAAGTCCACCGACCGCTCCCAGATCTCGACTGTCCCCGTCGCCTCGACCACGACGTCGTAAGCCCCGGTCGGCACCTCGCCCAGACCCATCGCCCGCGCCCCGAACCCCTCCCCGACGGCTAGACGCTCCGGGTTCCGCCCCGCGAGGTCCACCGCCACCCCGTCGCGCCGCAGGAGCGCGACGAACATGAGCCCGATCGCCCCCGGCCCGATCACGAGCGCCCGCGCCCCTTCCCCAAGCCACGCTCCCGCCTTCTTCAGCTCCAAGACCCCCTGCACCGCGCACGCGAGCGGCTCCAGAAGCGCCGCCTCGGCCCACGGGAGCCCCGCCGGCTTCGCGTACACGTTGACGTCCGCGATCCGCTTCGGGATGAGGAGCCGCTCGGCGTAGCTTCCGAGCACCTTCGTCGCCATGATCGTCTCGCAGAGGTTCTCTTGCCCGCGTCGGCACGGGGGACAGTATCCGCACGGCGCCGAGTGGACCCCCATGACCTCGTCCCCGGGGCTGAACTTCGCCCCCTCCCCCGCCGCGAGCACCGTCCCCGCCCACTCGTGCCCGAAGGGCCCCGGCATCGGGATCTGCGGGTGCCCCCGCCGCCACGCCTTGAGGTCCGTCCCGCACGTCGTCGCCGCCTCGACCCTCACGAGCAGATCGCCGGGACCCGGCTCGGGGATCTCGCGCTCAGCGAGGCGCAGGACCCCGGGGGCTTCGAGGAGAACGGCGCGCACCGCCCCCTTCTACGTCCCAGTAGACTCCCCCCGTTCATGCCCATCGTCGAGACCTCGGTCCTCATCCCCGCCCCCCTCGAGACGGTGTACGCCATCGCCCGCGACACCGCCCGCTACCCGGACTACATGAAGGAGGTCCAGTCCCTCACGATCGTCGAGGACGACGGACGCCGCGTCGTCGCCGATTGGGTCGGCGTCATCTCCCAGTTCGGCCTGAAGGTCCGCTGGCGCCAGGAGGAGGTCTGGGACGACGCCGCCCACGCCTCGGCCTTCCGCCAGCTCGAAGGCGACTACGACCGCATGGAGGGCACCTGGAGCTTCCGGGAGGAGGACGGCGGCACCCGCTTCGACCAGCGCCTCGACTACGAGTACAACGTCCCCACCCTCGGCCCCCTCGTCAAGCGCGTGATCCACTCCATCGTCACGAAGAACCTCGAAGCGGTGAACGACGCGTTCGCGAAAAGGGCCGCCTCAGCCTAAACCCTACGCCGTCTTCCCACGAGCGCCGCCACTCCGAGCCCGAGCGCCGCCATCGCCCCTGGCTCCGGCACCGGCGACGCCGCGTACCGGTATCCGCTGTCCGAGACGAACGACGCCCCCGGGGTGAGCGAGTCGAGCGTGACGAGCCCCGTGTTCCACGCGTCCACCCGGCACGTCGAGGGCCCGCCGTTCGTGAGGGACGTCTCCCCCTGAACCTCCAGCGAGGAGCCCAGCGTGAAGACGTCCCCGACGAAGGTGTCGATGACCACGTCCCTCGACGCGGAGAAGACCCCGTCCTGCATCACCACGAGTGCCGAGTACTGCGCGGCTCCCATCCGCAGATAGACGTGGGTCCCGTTGTTCGGGAAGGGCGCGAACGCCGACTTCGTCCCCTCGAGCGTCGCGGTCGCCCGGTACTTCACCGGACTCCCCGTCGGAAGCGTCGGGTGCGTGACGTGGATGACGTCGTACCAGCTTCCGACCGACGCCCCCGTGAAGTCGTCCTTCGCGGCGAAGCGCGTGTACCCGCCGTCGTACCCGACGATCCGGGTGCTCGTCGCGAACCCCTCGCCCATCGCGTGGATCCGTCCGACCTCCGTCGTCACCCGTAGGCGGCTCGTCCCGTGGCCCGAAATCCCGCCGCCGAGGTTGAAGACCTCGTCGGCGAGAACGTCGATCGAGGCCACGCTCAGCGACGCGCCTCCCTGGGCGTCGGACGTCTGGGTCCCGGCCGCAAGGTTCGTGAGCACCTTCCCGTTGGCGAGGACGCCGTACCCGGCGTGCGCCGCGCCCGAGCCGAACGCAAGCGCCGCAATGACGAGGATCTCCTTTCTCATGCCCTAACGTGGCACCCGGACGCCCCGATCTCGCCCTCTCCCCACAAGAAAGCCGCCGGATCGGGACCGAAGCCCCACGAAACCCCGTCCTGCGGGGACTCCGCCCCCGCTTCGCCGCGACCAAAGGCCCGGTCGTCCGAGGGGCGGCGAAGGGAATCTACACCGGGTTCGGATTGCGCGAGAAGCCGTCCTGGTGCCAGTACGGGTAGGCCTTCGGGCGCGCGCTCGCCGCGTCGAGCCGGGCGACCTGCTCGGGGGTGAGGCTCCAACCCACCGCCCCGAGGTTCTGCCGGAGCTGCGCCTCGTTCCGCGCCCCGACGACGACCGTCGCCACCGTCGGACGCCCGAGAAGCCAGTTGAGGGCGATCTGCGGCACCGTCTTCCCCGTCTCCTCGGCCACCGCGTCGAGCGCGTCCACCACGCCGAACAGGTACTCGTCCTCGATCTGCGGCCCGTTGTCGCGCACCACCTGGCTCTGAAGCCGCGAGCCGTCCGGAAGCGGTTGCCCCCGCCGGATCCGCCCCGTCAGCCGCCCCCAGCCGAGCGGACTCCACACGACCGCCCCGACCCCCTGCTCGAGCCCCAGCGGCATGAGCTCCCACTCGTAGTCCCGCCCCACGAGCGAGTAGTACGCCTGGTGCGCGACGTACCGCGCGAGGTTGAACCGGTCCTGGTGCGCGAGCCCCTTCATGAGGTGCCAGCCCGAGAAGTTCGACACCCCCAGGTACCGGATCTTCCCCGCCTTCACGAGGTCGTCGAGCGTCCCCGTCACCTCCTCCACCGGCGTCATCGCGTCGTAGGCATGAAGCTGGAAGAGGTCGATCCGATCCGTCCCCAACCGCCTCAGCGACCCCTCCACCGCCGCGATGAGGTGCTGGCGCGACGACCCCACCTCGTTCGGCCCCTTCCCGAAGGTGAACGTCGCCTTCGTCGAGACGAGGACCTCATCCCGACGCCCTTTGAGCACCTCGCCGAGGATGGACTCCGCCGCCCCGCCCGAGTACACGTCCGCCGAGTCGAACATCGTGATCCCCCCTTCGATCGCCACGTCCACCACCCGCCGCGCCGTCGCCACGTCGTTCGCCCCCCACGCGCGGAAGAACTCCCCCTCCCCCCCGAACGTGCCGGTGCCGAAGGAGAGGACGGGGACCTTCAGTCCCGAGCGGCCGAGGAGGCGGTGTTCCACCCGTTCCTCTACGCCTCCGGGGGCCGTGGGAACGCTCGGTAGACTGGCGTAGAAAGAGGGATGCTGGCACGGCTGGAGGAGATCGAGAGGAAGTACGACGGGGTGGAGGCCGACTTCATGGACCCGACGATCGTCTCGAACCCCCGCGAGGCCCAGCGCCTCGGCAAGCTCCGCGCCGAGCTCGAACCGATCGTCGGCGTCATCCGCGACTACAAACGCACCCTCGGCGAGCTCGAAGGCGCCCAGGGACTCCTCGACGACCCCGACCTGCGCGAGCTCGCCCAGGAGGAGATCGCCCCCTTGCGCTCCCGCGCGAGCGCTATCGAGGAGCGGCTCAAGCTCATGCTCGTCCCGAAGGACCCCGCCGACGAAAGGCCCGTCATCGTCGAGATCCGCCCCGCCGCGGGCGGCGACGAGGCCGGCCTCTTCGCCGCCGAGCTCTTCCGCATGTACCTGCGCTACGCCGAGCGCCGGCGCTGGAAGGCCGAGGTCATCGACCTCGAGGAGTCCGGCATCGGCGGCGTCACCAAAGTGGTCTTCAAGATCGACGCCCCCGGCGCCTACAGCCAGCTGAAGTTCGAGTCCGGCGTCCACCGCGTCCAGCGCGTCCCCGCCACCGAGACGCAAGGGCGCATCCACACGAGCACCGCCACCGTCGCCGTCCTCCCCGAGGCCGACGAGGTGGACGTGAAGGTGGACCCCAAGGACCTCGAGATCTCCACCTTCTGCTCAAGCTCGGCGGGAGGCCAGCACATGCAGAAGAACGAGACCGCCATCCGCATCGTCCACAAGCCCACCGGCCTCGTGAGCACCTGCCAGGACGAGCGGAGCCAGCAACAGAACAAGCTCAAGGCGATGGAGGTCCTCGTCACGAAGCTCTACGCGATGGAGGGGGAGCGCATCCACGGCGAGCAGGCCGGCAAGCGCAAGGGCCAGATCGGAAGCGGCGACCGGAGCGAGAAGATCCGCACCTACCACTTCCCCGAGAGCCGGATCACCGACCACCGCATCAAACTCACCGAGCACAACACGCAGGCCTTCATGGACGGCGACCTCCAGACCATGATCGACGGCCTGACCCAGGACGACCAGGCGAGAAAGCTCGCCGAGTCCGAAGGCGGCTAGTCACCGTTTTAGATCGCCTAGAGTCCAGAACGACCGGGATGGGCGCGTTGTTGCCACAGGGGAGGGCGAGTGGCTGATCCGGAACCACGGCGTCGCGCCGGCTCAACCTCTCCGCGTCCGGAGCGAGATCGCCGGTAGTTGTGGGGCGCACCGCGTCGGCGACTTCTGGACGCGCCGGTATCCCGAACACCGCCGCCCGTCGCCGACCCTTGCGTCCCACCTCGAGTTCATGCCGAAGCATGAGGGGGTTCATCTCGAACTTCTCGCCCGCCTCTTCGAGCGGACGGGGTACGAGGATCTCTCCCGCTGGATCCAGAGCGAACCCGGCGGCAAGTGCGCCCGGCGGGCGGGGTTCCTCTACGAACGGCTTACGGGCCGCACCCTCGACTTCGACGGGGTGCGCACGAAGGGGTACGTCGAGGCGCTCGACCACCGCGACGCTCTCGAGGCCGTCTAGCCCCTTACCCGACCCTCGGCGGCGCGGAAGGGGGGGCGGGGGGCGCCGGAGGGACCGCCGGGGGGACGCCCGGACCCCGGCGCCGCCCCGCGAGGAACGCCGCCGCGATCGCCCCCACCGCCGCGAGCACCCCCCCGACCACCGCCAGAGGGCCGACCGCCAGCGGCGACGCGGCCTCCTTCCCCTCCCGGATCGCCGTCGCCGCGCGCGACTTCGCCGCCGCCACCGCCGGCATCCCCGGATGGAGCGTCTCGATCTCGTCGAGCTTCGCCGTCGCCTCCCGGTACCGCGAGGCGTCCATCGCGCTCTGCGCCTCGTTCCAATCCTTCGAGACCGGCGACTCCTTCGGCGTCACGTTCGCCCGCCCGAGGATCTCGCGCACGATCGCCGTCGGCACGACGAAGTTCGCCCCTTGCGCGCTCGCGCCCGACTTCTGGTCGATAAGCCCGAACGTCGCCAGACCGATGACCTCCCCCTTCTCGTCGAGCACCGGCCCGCCCGAGTTGCCCCCCCGGATCGCGGCGTCCGTCTGGATGACCTCCCAACCCCCCGCCATCGTCTTGCGCGCCGAGACCACCCCCCGCGTGAACGAGGGCTCCGTCGCGCTCGAAGGATCGAAGCTCGGGTAGAACGTCGCGTCCGCCGGAAACCCGAACGGGTAGATCTCCTGCCCCGTCGTCACGCTCTTGTCGTCCCCCAGCCTCAGCGTGGGAAAGTTGTCCCCGCTCGCCTTCATCACCGCCACGTCCTTCCCCGGGATCGGCTCCCCCACCCCGTTCGGCACGATCTCCGCCGGGATCGGCTTGCTCACCGTCCCCATCCCCGCCGGACCCGCGCTCGTCACGAGGCTCGCCTCCCGCTTCATCTCCCCGAAACTCATGTTCTCCACGTAGAACTGAGCCGCGACCGAGGCGAGCCGCTTGCGCCGATCCTCCGTGAGACTCCCGAGCGACTTGCTCACGTCCGCCACCGCCTCGTCCAATAGCGTCCCGAGCGCCTTCTGGGCGAACTCGAGCTTCAGCTCCTTCTCGTCCGTCCCCACCACGTGCGCGTTCGTCACCACGTACCCGTCCGGCGTGACGAAAAAGCCCGAGCCGACCGACGTGATGGACGCCGGCAACGTCCGCGTCCCCACCGGACGCAGATAGTCGCGCCAGTTCGCCAGCAGCTCGTCGAAAAGGATCGAGACGAGGTCCGCCTGCGTCATCCCCGGCTTCACCCGGGCCTGCGCCGCCGCGACGAGCCGCTCCTGCCCCCCGGGAACAAGCTCGGTGTCCCTCGGCACCGTGACGTCCGCCGAATGCCGGATCATCACGAGCACCGTGCCGATCTTGCTCCGCTCCGCGATCTGCGCGGGCTTCAACGTCGTCGGCGCCGAGGCCCGCGGAGCGCACCCCGCCCCCGAAACGAGCGCGACGACGAACGCGCCGACGAGCGGGCCGACGAGCGGGACGGGAACGAGGGGGGCGCGGCCGAGAGATCGCTTCACGGAGGCCGAAGGGTACCCACGGACCTCGTCGCCCCGGCCGGATCGGCGGCGGATCGGCGGCGGAATCGGCGGCGGAATCGGCGGCGGAATCGGCGGCGAGGCCGAAGGGCATAACCGACCCTTAACACCCCGGCGCGCCACAATACGACGTGCTCGCCTCGATCGCCCTCCTCGCCGCCCTCCAGAACCCGAACGCCGCCCCGAAACCCGCCCCGAACCCCGGCCCGACCGCGACCGGGCCGAAGGTCGCCCTCGTCCCCACCGCCAACGTCACCGGCGACAAGCACACGAAGCTCGTCGAAGAGCAGGCCCGCGAGGGCGACCGCGTCATGCGCAAGCTCCTTCTCGAGCGCGGCTTCGACCCTCTCCCCGCCGCCTCCGTCGCCGAGGCCGCGAAGGGCGAGGGGCTCGACTTCACCGACGAGGAGAACTTCCGCAAGGAGGAGCTCTACCGCGTCGGCGCCCGCGCCGGGGCCGACTACGTCGCCTTCGTCGCCGTCACCTCCACGATGCAAAAGCGCAAGCGGACCCTTCTCGGCGAGGACAACGAGGGCTGGGCGACGGTGCGCGTCTGGCTTCTGGACGTGAAGGGGAAGCGGCCCATCCTCGCCGGCAAGCCGTTCTCGGCGGCCTCCACGAAGAACTTCTCCGTCGGCTTCGGCCGCCAGGTCCGCGCCGTCCGCTTCGCGATCGAAGGCGCCGCGAAGGACCCCCTGAAGCCCTTCCCCGTCGTCCGCAAGGTGGACTACGACGAGAGTCCGGCGGGCTAGCGTCCTCCGGGTAACGTAGGACGATGGTCGCCGCCGCCCTCGCCCTCGCCCTGACGCGAGCCCCCGCCCCTGCCGACACCCTCCCCTCCGACCCTAAGCTCGACGCGAAGATCCCCCTCGAGGCCCGCATCGAACCCCTCCCCGACGCCCTCGCCGCGCTCGGAAGGGCCGCCGGCGTCCCGCTGAGCGTCGATCCGAAGATGCGGGCGCTGAAGACCACGATCCTCACCGGCCCCCGCCCCCTCCGCCGCACGTTGGCGGATCTCGCCGCCGTCTTCGACGCCGAATGGACCCCCGTCCCCCCTGACCGAGGCGGCGGCTACCGCCTCGCCATGACCGTCCCCGCCCGCAACCGCCTGGACGCCTACCTCCGCCGCAAGAGCGATCGCGCCCGCGCCGGGATGGTCGAGGAGCTCCGTCGCGTCGCCCTCGTCGCCGGGACCCCCTGGACCCGGCTCGCCGAGGCCCGCCGAAGCGCCACCGAAGCTATCGGACGGTTCCGCCTCTCCACCGATCCCGGCTTCCCCGAGGCGCACGACCGGTACGAAGCGTTCGCGCAGATCTCCCCCGAACTCTACTTCCTGGGGATCGTCGCCCGCACCCTCGACCCCCGCGCCCTCGAGCGCTTTCTCTCCGGCGAGCCCCTCGTCGCGAGCGCCGCGTCGCGGGGCGGCGCGATCCCCCTCCCCCGCGACGCCGCGGGCTACGTCGAGATCGCCGGGGAGTTTCTCATCCGCAGGCCGGGCGAGGACGGAAGCATCGTCCCGCCGAACGCCCCGCTCCCCACCGCCCGACTCTTCCTCCGCTACGACCCCGAAACCGGCTTCCTGCGCACCATCTTCGCGAGGGGGGACGGCGGAACGTCGGGGAGGACGGAGACCTTGTCCCCTTCTCAACCGAGTGCCGACCCTTACGAGGACGCCCTCCGCGCCTGGAGGACCGACCTCGAGACGACCAACGCCCCCGAGCTCACCCTCCCCCTCGCGAAAACCGATCCCGAACCCTCCCCGTGGGCCGGACCTCACGTGACCGGCTCCGAGCACCTTGCGCAACTGAGACGCCAAACCGGACTCGACGTTATCGCCGAGGCCTCCCGCGCCAAGAGCGCGCACAAACTCAAAGCGTTCCTAGGTCCTACCCTCCGCGACGCCCTGAAGGATTGGGGCTACGAGGCGAACGTGCGCGTCGAGTCCGGCGCCCTCCTCGCCCGCCCTCAATGGTCCCCGAACCACCGCGCCGACGAACCGCCTGAAGCTCCCCTCCGCCGCTACGAATCGCTCCCGAACCCGGGCCTCGACGACCGCGCGACCCTCGTCGCCTCCCTTCCCCTCCGTGTCGCACGCAAGCTCAGCGACATGGCCGCCCGACGCAAGCTCACCGGGATTGGAAGCGGCCTCCCCGCCCTGCGCATCTGGGGCTCGCTCTCCGCTTCGGAGCGCGCCTCTCTTCTCGCCGGAGCCCCCCTCCGCTTCGCCGCGATGTCCCCCGCGACCCGCGCCCTCGCCGAGAGCGCGATTCTCGACGCCGTCTTCGAAGACGGCGTGCTCCCGAACTCCTTGCTTGCCCTCTTGGACGCTCCCGGCGGCCTCGCGGGCCTCGGCGGCCTCACGATCTGGCCCATGACGAAGGACGTCCTCACTCCCGGGATGGCGTTCGGCTACGGCGACGGCACGATGGACCGGATCCCCCCCGCCCCCGGCGTCGCGCTCGAGCTCGGCCCCGCCCCCGGTCAGGGTGTTCTCTTCATTTTGCCGCGATAACCACCGAAGCCCCGACGATCACCGGGCCCCGCCGATCTCTAGCGCGGCAAGACCTCCACCGGCGACGAGATCGTGAACGTCCGCCCTCCCGCTTCGCGCACCGTCGCCTCGGCGAAGACGGCGTGGCGACCCTCGCCCCGGAGCGGCACCCCGAGCGCGATGCTCGATGGGGCGCCGCTCGGCTCGTGCCCTTTTCGGAACGCGTCGAACGCCTCGGCGAGCGGCCCCCGCGTCCACTTCGCCTCCCGAAAGTCCGTCGTCGGGCTCGACGCCTGCCACACGTCCAGGCGCGCGAGCCCGGGAACTCCCGAGACCCCGAACACGACCCGGTCCCCCTTGCGAGCGAACGTCCACCCCGGATCCGCGACCTTCCCCCCGAGCGCCGCCCGTGCGAACGCCCCCACCGTCGCCACGAGCCGCGCCCGGTCCCCCAGACCGTGCGGGTTGTTCGGCACCTCCAGGATCCACTTCGGCGTCTTCACCGCGGGCCAGTACTCCTTCAGAGAGTCCACCGTCCAGTACCGGTCGTTCGTCCCGTTCACCGCCAGCACCGGCGCCCTCAAGCGGTCGAGCATCGAGTACGGGTCCACCGAATCGGCGAGCCGGCGCCCCGCCGGCGTCTCCAGCCGCGCCTGAAGCCCCCGCGCCGTGTAGTCCTCGATCATCTCCGAGTACCGCCCCCACGCCCGCCTCTGCCGCGCCATCTGCGCCGAGAGATGGAGGTTGTCGTACACCATCGGCGCGATCCCCGCGATCCGAGGGTCCCCCGAAACCCCCGCGAGCCACGTCGTCCACCCCCGCTTGCTCGCCCCCGTGACGACGAACCGTTTGAGCCCCGTCGCCGCCTCCACCGCGTCCATCGCCCGGATCGCCGCCCGCGCCATCGGAAAGAGGAGCGGCGGCGTCCTCCCGTCGTCCAGATGCCGCGCGAACGTCTCCGCGATCAGGTCGTCCTCGCGCCGGCCCGGCCCCCCGTCGAACGCGATGGGCTGGTTCGGCACGTCGAAGAGCATCGCGATCGTGAGCCCGCTCGCGTTCGAGAGAAGGTTCAGGTCGAGCTCGTCCCCCGCCGCCGGCCCGTCCCCCGTGACGAAGAGGATCGCCCCCCGCACCCCCGGCGCGGGCCGCACCGGGCGCTGGACGAGGATCTCGTGCGTCCACGTCCGCCCGAGCGCCGTCCCCGAGACGAGCTCGATCGTGTCCCGCCGCTCCGTCCGCTCCCGGTACCGCCACCGGTACGCCGGATCCTTCGCCGAGAGGTAGGCGACGAGCGGGGGCGGGGGCTTCGGGGCGGACATGATCGCGGCGGAGGGGAGCATCCTGCCCTACTCTAACGCGCCCCGCCCCCCGGAGGTCCCCGCGCCGCCCGCGATTGTCGGCGCCCGCCTTGACTTCCTGAAGGTCATGTGCTTAAATGTCCCCACCCGGATCGTCCGGGAGGGTTGCAGAGAGGATGACGTTTTCGATGAAGAAGGGAGGGGCCGCGATGGGCGCCCGCACGATGGGTCTGGGGGCGCTCGGACTAGGGACGCTCGGCCTGGCGCTCCTCGCCCCGACGGCCCATGCCGCCCCGACGTTCAAGGTGCCCGCCCTCCCCGCCGCCCTCGATGCGAAGATCACCGTCGAGCGCGCCGCCACCGCCGCGAGCCCCACCCTCACCGTCCGCTACTCCGGCGCCGCCGCCACCCTCGTCGAGCTCCGCGTGAACGGCCGCTCCCTCGCCACCCGCGCCGTCTCCGCGAAGGACGACGCCGGCGAGACGACCTTCACCCTCGCCCTCGCCGATCTGAAGGACGGCGAGAACGCCGTCGAGATCCGCCTCTTCGACGGGGCCGGCACCGTCATCGGCACCCACAAGAGCACGATCCAAGCGACCCAGAAGCCCGAAGGCCCGATCCTCCTCACGAGCCCGAAGAACGGCGCGACCGTCCAAGGCCCCCTCGAGATGACCGTCGGCTTCGGACGCGAGCTCAAGAGCGTCTTCGTCTCGTTCTTCGTGGACGACGACTTCAAGTCCATGACGAACTTCCCCCCCTACTCCTTCGTCTGGGACTCCACCAAAGCCACGAACGGCTGGCACGAGATCGAGGCCTGGGCCGTGGACGAGGGGACCGAGACCTACAAGACCCGCAAGGTCCGCGTCTTCGTGAACAACCCCGGCGGACGCACCGAGCGCGTCGGCCTCGGCGGCGCGCCCGCCCTGAAGCCGGGCACCGGCACCCCCACCCTCGCCCCCGCCCGCCCCGCCGCCGTCCCCAAGGCGAAGGCCACCCCCGATCTCACCCCCGCCTTCGCCCTCAAGCCCCCCCGCGCCCCTAAGCCGATCGCCGCCAAGGCCCCCGCGAAGCCCATCGTCGAGCTCGCCCCCATCGCGAGCACCGGCACCGGCCGCGACGTCGCTCGCCCGAGCGGCCTCAAGCCCCTCGCCGCCAGCCCCCCCACCGCCCTCGGACCCCAGGCGATGACCCCCACCGGCACCCGCGTCTTCCGCGCGAAGCCCGCGAGGACCCTCGTCGCCAGCGCCCCCATCGCCAAGGCCCCCATCGCCAGGACCCCCATCGCCAGGGCCCCCGCGAAGGCCGCCGTCCCCGACGCGCCCGTCCTCGTCGCGAAAGCCCCCGCGACCCTCGCCGCGAAGCTCCCGAAGACCCGCCCCGCCGTCGCCCCCCTCGCCCGCGTGAGCGTCGCCAAGGGGATGCGCCTCACCGGCGTAAGCTCCTTCGCCGTCCTCCTGAACGACCGCTACGTCGAGTTCGACGTCGCCCCCCGCGTGGACGAAGGCGTCCCCATGACCCCCTTCCGCCACCTCGTCGAAAAGGCCGGCGGCGCCGTGGACTGGACGAACGCCACGAAGACGGTGAACGCCAACGCCGACGGCAAGGCCATCACCGTCCGCATCGGCGACGCGAACGCCACCCTCGGCGCCGCCCGCGTCCGGCTCGAAGCCGTCCCCTACCTCGAGCGCGGACGCGCCATCGTTCCCCTGAGCTTCCTTCGCGACGCCCTCGGCGTGAACATCGAGTACGATCGCGCGACGAACCACGTCCTCATCACCCAAGCGCCCAAGACGACGACCGAAAAGGCCAAGTAGTCCGGCATAAAACGCGAGAACACCCGAAAACGGGGCGGATCGCCGGCGTTCCGCCCCGTTTTCGCCCCTACGCCCGGTGAGCTTGGGTCTTTCGACTTCCGATAACCGTTCCGGGAGTCGCCGCGGAGTTGGACGCACGCATCGTCGGGAAGAGGGTCGGGGGGGCCGTGAGGGCGAGCGTCTTCGACTGCCGCCCCATCGCCCTCTCCTTCGTCCTCGTCGGCGCGGCGGGGCTCGGCATGAAGCTCGTCCTCGGCTCCGCCACCGTCGGCGGGATGGTCGTCGTCGGCGCCGCCGCCCTCGCCGCCGCCGCCCTCCAGACCGCCTGGACCGTCGGACGCGCCCTCGCCCGCCTCCAAAGGGACCACGCCCGCGAGCGCGAATCGTTCGACCACATGGTCGAGACCCTTCCCGTCGGCGTCGTCACCTTCCGCGACGGGCGCGTCGCCTCCGCCAACGCCACCTTCGACGCCCTCATCGGAACCCGCGACGGCATCCCCGGCATCGAGCCCGGCGTCGCCTTCGAGCGCTCCCTCCACCCCGAGGACCGTGCCCGCGTCCTCGCCGCCGTCCGCGAGAGCGGATCCCGACTCCAGAGCTTCGACGTCGCCTTCCGCGTCCTCCCCGCCCTCGGCGTCGAGCGCCACGTCCAGGGCAAGGGCGTCCCCGTCCTCGACGAGTCCGGCGCCCTCGACCGCGTCCTCGCCTACTTCCTCGACGTCACCGACACCCGCCGCGCCGAGGAGAGCGTCCGCGAGAAACAATCCTCCCTCGAAGGCGCGAACCGCATGCTCCGCGAGGCCGTCATGGACCTCGAATCGAACTTCCAAGCCATGGTCCAGGCCTTCGTGAAGGTCGTCGAGGCGAAGGACCCCTACACCGCCGGTCACTCCGAGCGCGTCATGGCCTACGCCATGTGGCTCGGCGAGGCGATGGGCCTCCGCCCGAGCGAGCTCCGCACCCTCCGTATGGGATGCCTCGTCCACGACGTCGGCAAGATCGGCGTCCCCGACTCGATCCTCACGAAGCCCGGCGGCCTCTCCGAACGCGAGTTCGCCGCGATCCGCCAACACCCCGGCGCGGGCGTCCGCATCATCGAGCACATCCCCCTCTTCAACGACTGCGTCCCCATCGTCCGCCACCACCACGAGCGCCTCGACGGCACCGGCTACCCCGACCGCCTCGCCGGACGCGAGATCCCCCTCCTCGCCCGCATCGCCGCCGTCGCCGACTGCTTCGACGCCATGACGAGCACCCGCGCCTACCGCAACGGCATGGACGTGGACCGCGCCCTGAGCGAACTGAGGCGCGACGCCGAGCGCGGCGCCCTCGACCCCGAGATCGTCGGGACCTTCGACGAGATCGTCCGCCGCGAAGGCGTCCTGTGGACCCCCCTGAGCCAAGCCGCCTGAACCCGCTCCGCCTGAGATCCCCCGAGCATTCTTCCGAAAACACCCCCATGAGCCTCTTCCCCCCCACCGAGATCCCCGACCGCGAGAAGCGGCGCTACGTCCGCTACGAACTCCTCGACTACGCCGTGCTCGAGTTCGAGGCCCGCGACGACGCCGTCTCCGTCGTCGTCACCGACATCGGGCTCGGCGGCCTCCAGGTCCGCGCGAAGACCGCCCTCCCCCAGGGCACCGGTTGCACCGTCCGCATCTGCACCACGCCCGTCGAGAGCGAGAGCGCCGGGGGCGAGCACCGGCTTCCCGGCGAGGTCCGCCACGCCGCCCCTCTCGCCCGCACCGACCTCTGGGCGATCGGCGTCCGCTTCACCCCCCGCACCCACGAGGAGCGCATCGCCGTCGCCGAGTTCGTCCACTCCGTCTTCCGCCGCCAAGCCGAAGCCTTCGCGGGCTGAACCCGGCCCCAGGGGCCGATCTCTCGAGGATTTTTCCGCAAGGGGTTGTCGAACCCCCTTCCCGACGCACTAGAGAGTGTGAGCCCCCGGAAACCTCCTCCCCTGCATCCCCCGGTGGCACCGGCGTCCCGCCGGTGCGCCCCCATCCCTGACCTTGCACAAAAACGCGAAAACCGTGGTCAGCGTGGTCAGGATGGTCAGCTTTGAACCGGAGAGACGGGCGCGAGCGCGTCGAAAAGCCTTCCCGGCTTTCCCAGGAATCATTCCAGAGCCCCCCTTCGGGAGGAGGATCAGGCCCGCAACCGCCCCCCGCGCGGCGCGAGCGCGGGCTCGACCCGGCCGCTCACCTCGCCGAACCCCACCCGGTACCCCTCCCCCTGCGCCCAACCGGTGAGGGCGAGTTCGTCCCCGTCCGCCAGAAACGTCCGCTCCTCCCCCGTCTCCTCCAGAAGGAGCGGGCGCGCCCCCCGCGCGGTGAGCTCCAGCATCGAGCCGTAGCTTCCGTCGAGCGGCCCCGAGATCGTCCCGCTCGCGACGAGGTCCCCCCACGCGACCGGCCCGCCCCCGCTCGTCAGGTGCGCGATCTGCTGGTCGAAGCTCCAGTACAGGTACTTCGCGTTCGACCGCGCGACCGTCTGCCCCCGCCGCATCCGGTCGCTCTTCAGCGCCACCTCCAGCTTCACGTCGTACCGGAGCGCCTCCTCCGGGCGCAGGTACGGTAGCGGCTCGGGCTCCTGCTCCGTTCCTGAGAGGCGGAACGGCTCCAGCGCGTCCGGCAGGACGACCCACGGCGACACCGACGTCGCGAACGCCTTCGACAGGAACGGCCCGAGCGGCTGGTACTCCCACCGCTGAACGTCCCGCGCCGACCAGTCGTTCACCAGGACGTACCCGAGGACGAGGTCCGGCGCCTCCCCGATCGGCACGACCTCCCCCATCGGCGACGGCAGACCCGCGTAGAAGCCCATCTCCAGCTCGAAGTCGAGCTCCCGCGTCGGCGCGTACTCCGGCGGCGCCTCCCCCGGCCCTTTCAGCTGTCCCCAGGGCCGCACCACCGGCGTCCCCGAGACGACGACCGAACTCGCCCGACCGTTGTACGCCACCGGCAGATGCCGGTAGTTCGGCAGGAGCGGCTCCCCGTCGGGCCGGAAGAGACGCCCGACGTTGCTCGCGTGGTGGATCCCCGAGTAGAAGTCCACGAACCCCGGCGGCCGGATCGGCAGGAGCATCCGCGCCCCCGCGAGCGGCACGAGCGCCCGCGCCCGCGCTTCCAGATCCCCCGCGAGCGACGGGCTCCCCGCCTCCAACAGCCGGAAGACCTCCCGCCGAAGCTCGCCGAGCGAGAGCGGGTCGAACTCCTCGAACGCGTCGAGCACCGGATAGTGCGCCCGCACGAGGTGCCCCGCGTCCCGGAGCGCGGTGAGATCGAGCGCGAACGCGCCGATCGCGACCGCGAGCGTCACCGGAAGCCCGGGCCGCGCGAGAAGCCCGAACGGAAGGTTCTGGATCGGGAAGGGCGAGGCGGGCTCGACCTCGATCCAGGACCGCGCCGACGCCGGAACGATGAACACGCCGTCTAAGCTACCCCTCTAGAGGGCTCGCGCAAGGCCGTCCGCGATGTCCCGGAGCGAGCACGACCCGATCGCGTCGAGGAGCGCGCGCGCGTCGTCCGCCTCCGCAAGGGTCGCCGCCCGCCACGTCGGACCCGCCGAGCGCAGGATCGCCTCCACCTCCGCGGGCGTGAGATCGTCCGCGATCGCGAGCGCCGTCGCCGCGAGAACGTTGAGGAACCCGATCCCGTGATCGTCGGTGTACGGCGCGTGGAGCCCCGCCGTGAGCTTGAACGGGATCTCCAGCGACACGCACCCGTGGAGAAAGGCCGCGACAACGGCGGGATCGGCCCCCGCCGCCCGGAGCTTCGCCGAGCACCAGTCGAGATCCGGCAGGAGCGCGAGCGCCTCCGCGTCCGGAAGCTCGACGTACACCTCGACCGCCGAGAACCCCGCGAGCGACCGGAGCGCCTCCTCCGCCGGTCGGTCGCGCGGCAGCGCGCACTCGTACGCCATGAGCGCGATCCCGTCGGGAAGCTCGCGCGCGAACTCGGTGAGGCTCGCCGCGTCCGCCACCCGCGCCGCGTCCCACCCCGCGTCCCCGCCCGCGCCTCCCGAGCCGATCGCCGTCACCTCGCACTCGAGACCGGAGCGCGCGAGAAGCCCTAGCCGGTCCACCGGCCACGCGAGCGCCCGCACGAGCCGCCGCTCGGGACCCGCGAGATGCGCCCCAAACTCGGCGAGCGCCGCCTCCGCCGTGAGCGACGCCGGAGGGAACGTTCCCGCGTAGTCCACGAGCCCCGCCGTCATCCGCTCGCGCGCCGCGTCCATCGCCGGGTGATCCATGCCGGGTTTCTACCTCTTTCTCGGATGCCCGCGGGGGACGAACGGGTACGCTTCGCACCTCACGCGGCGGGCTTGCCGCGCACGAGACCATGTCCAAACTTCGCGTCCTGATCGCCGACGACGATCCCATCATCCGCCTCGACCTCCGCAACGTGCTGGAGAGCCTCGGGTACGAGGTCGTCGGCGAGGCGGGCGACGGTCAGCAGGCGGTCGAGCTCGCCCGCTCCACCGAGCCCGATGTGTGCCTCCTCGACGTGAAGATGCCCGTCATGGACGGGATCGAGGCCGTGGACATCATCACGAGCGAGAACCTCGCCCCCGCGATCCTCCTCACCGCCTACTCCGACGGCGAGCTCATCGCCCGCGCGAAGGACGCCGGCGCCTTCGCCTACCTCGTCAAGCCCTACAAGCCGAGCGACCTTCCCCCCAGCATCGAGGTCGCCAAAGCCCGTTTCGACGGCAACAAGCAACTGAGCAAGGAGGTGAGCTCCCTCCAGGAGAAGCTCGACGCGCGCAAGACCATCGACCGCGCGAAGGGCATCCTCATGGACGAGCACGGCCTCGGCGAGGCCGAGGCCTACCGCCGCATCCAGCTTCAGAGCATGAATCTGCGCAAGACGATGAAGGAAGTCGCCGACGCCATCATCCTTGCCAAATCCGTCTAGCGTCTTCCTCGCCGCCCGCTGGGAGGGGCTCGCGATGGCGAGCTGGGCTCTTCCGCCCGCCCTTTTGGAACCCTACGTCCCAAAGGGCACCCGGCTCGACCTCTTCGAGGGGAGCGCTTGGGCCTCCCTCGTCGCCTTCGGGTTCCGCGACGTCCGCGTGAAGGGCCTCCGCATCCCGGGCCACACCGACTTCGTCGAGGTGAACCTCCGCTTCTACGTCGTCCGCGACACCCCCGAAGGCCCCCGCCGCGGCGCGACCTTCGTGAGCGAGATCGTCCCCCGCCGCGCGATCGCCCTCGTCGCCAACGGCCTCTACGGCGAGCGCTACTCCGTCTGGCGTACCTCCGTGGAGGGCACGACCTACCGCTGGAGCCGCCGCGACGAGCGCTACGCCTTCGGCGCCGAACTCGGCGCGGAGCTTCCCGCCCCCGACCCCGCGTCCCTTCCCGGCTTCGTCGTCGAGCACTACTGGGGCTACACCCGCCGGGGCGAGGCCCGCACTGACGAGTACCGCGTCGCCCACCCCCGCTGGACGCTGAGGGAAGTGAGGTCCCACGCGATCGAGGCCGACTTCGCCCGCCTCTACGGCCCCGAGTTCGCCCCCCTGAACGCCCGCCCCCCCGACGACGTCCTTTGGGCCGTCGGCTCCGAGGTCGCCGTCTACTCCGGCGGCCGCATCGCCCTTTAGAGCGGACATACTGCTCCCCCATGAACGAGGCGCAAGGAGGCGGGGCGCAAGAGGGAGAATCGCAAGGGGGCGAGGCGCGCGCAGGACGTTCCATCGCCCTCGACACCTTGCGCGGGCTCGCGATCGTCGGGATGCTGTTCTCGGGAATCATCCCCTGGTCGGGCCTTCCCGAGTGGATGTACCACGGGCAGGAGCCCCCCGCCCCTGCCGTCCAGGGACTTCCCCGTCTGACGTGGGTGGACCTCGTGTTCCCGCTCTTCCTCTTCGCGATGGGCGCCGCGATCCCCCTCGCGACCGCAAGCCGCCTCGCCCGCGGCGAGAGCCGTCCGAAGCTTGCCGGTGGAGCCCTCCTGCGGGGCCTCGCTCTCGTCGTCTTCGCGTGGCTGAACGGGCACCTGCGTCCCTACAAAATCGCCGCCTCGCCGACGACGGCGACCTGGCTCGTCGGCCTCCTCGGCTTCGTCCTCGTCGTCCTCGTCTTCGTCCGGCTTCCCAATCGGGTCCCCCTTTGGGGCAAAGCCCTCGTCCGGGTCGCGGGAGCCGGCGGCGCCCTCCTCCTCGTCTCGGGCCTGACCTACGCCCCGGCGTCCCACATCGCCACCGATCCCGCCGACGTCATCATCCTCGTCCTGGCGACCGTCTCCGTCGCCGCGACCTGGACCTACCTCGCCTCCCCCGGCTCGCTCCTAGTGCCCCTCGCGATCATGGCGACCGTCGTCGCCGTCCGCCTCGGCGCGAGCGTCCCCGGCTCCCCCGCCGCCCGCTTCTGGACAGGAGATGCCCTTTCGCCCTACGTCCGTCCCGAGTTCCTCGGCTACCTTCTCGTCGCGCTTCCGGGCGTGATCGTCGGCGGGATCCTGCTCGAACCGTCCGAGGAGGTAAAAGGCACCTCCGCCTTCTCCCCGAAGGGGGCGGCACTCGCCGTCGTCCTCCTCGTGCCTCTTGCCCTCTTTGTTCTCTTGGGAGTCCTCTTCGCCGACCGGAGCGGCTGGGGCGGGTGCGTCCACTTAGGAGGCATCTTTCTTTCGCTTTCCTACGCGATCGCAGGCCGCGGGGGGCGCATCTTGCGCTTCGGCCTCTTTCTCGTCCTCCTCGGCCTCGTCCTCGAGCCGTACCAGGGCGGTATCAAGAAGGATCCTCCGACCCTCGCCTACGTCGTCCTCACCCCCGGCGTCGGGTGCCTTCTCCTCGCCGCCCTCATGGAGTTCGAACGCCTTCGCCCCCGGGCCCTGAGAGGGATCGCCCTCACCGGCACGAACCCCCTCCTCGCCTACGAGGCGATCACGAATCTCATCGCCCCCCTCTGGGCCCTCACCGTCGCCGCCCCGCTCGCCGAACGCCTCCCCGGCCCCGCTTGGGGCCTCGCCCGCGCCGCCCTCCAGACCGCCCTCTTCGTCCTCCTCGTGAACGCCCTCACTCGCGCCAAGGTGGTCCTCCGAGCCTAAAGGTATCCTCCCACTCTCCATGGCCGGCGCAAGCGAACTCCTGCTCGAGGTCGGCACCGAGGAGCTTCCGGCTTCTTTCGTCGCCAAGGCGAGCACCGACCTCGCCGTCGCCATCGTCCGTGGACTCGACGAAGCGAGACTCCCGCATGGAGAGCCGGTCGCCTACGGCACCCCCCGTCGTCTCATCGTAGCCGTCCCGAACGTCGCCCCACGCCAAGAGGACCGCGCCGACCGCCGTCGCGGTCCGGCGATCAAAGGCGCCTACGACGAGGCGGGCGAGCCGACGAAGGCGCTTCTCGGCTTCTGCCGGGGCCAAGGCGTCGAACCCGCAAGCCTCGAAAGCGACGGTCAATACGTCTGGGCGAACGTCGCCGTCCCAGGCCGTGCGACGGGCGAGATCCTCGCCGATCTCCTCCCGAAGGCGATCCTCGGCCTTCAGTTCGACAAGTCCATGCGCTGGGGCACCTCGCGCCTCCGCTTCGCCCGACCGCTCCGCCGCCTCCTCGCGAGCTTCGGAGGCGAGGCCGTTCCGTTCGCGATCGAAGGGATCGAAGCGGGACTCCTCTCCGTCGGCCACCGTTTCTACGCGCCCGAGACTTTCGAGGCGAGGTCCCTCGCCGACCTCGTCGAGGGCCTTCGCGCCGGCAAGGTCGAGCCCGACCCCCAGCGGCGCCGCAAGATGATTCTCGACGGGATCGCCGAGGTCGCGGGCGGCGAGGCGCAGGCGACGGACGCCCTTCTCGATGAGAACGTCCACCTCACCGAGTGGCCGGCCGCTCTCGCCGGAACGTTCCCCGAGGGCTACCTCGAACTTCCCGAGCCCGTCCTCGTCACCGCGATGGCGAAGCACGAGCGGATGTTCCCCGTCCGGCGGGGCGGGAGGCTGACGAATCGCTTCGTGTTCGTCCGCAACGGCGGCGAGGACGCGACCGTGCGCGCCGGGGCCGAGTGGGTCCTCAACGCCCGGTTCAACGACGCGCGGTTCTTCTTCGACGAGGACCGTCGCCTCAGGCTTGACGACTCTCTCGCGAAGACCGACGGCATCCTCTTCCAGAAGGATCTCGGCACGGTGCGGGCGCGCGCCGATCGGCTCGCCGCGTTGGGCGCGGCGGTCGCGGAGGCGACGGGAGGCTCGGCGGAGGAGATCGAGCTCGCCCGGAAGGCGGGGCTCTACGCGAAGGCGGACCTCTCGACCGGGCTCGTGAGCGAGCTTCCTTCGCTTCAAGGAGTGATCGGCGGCGCCTACGCGGAGCGGGAGGGGTTCGCCCCCGAGATCGCGGCGGCGATCGCGCGGCAGTACGAGGGCTCGGTCGCCGCGCCGTCCGACGCGGCGGGGCGCACGGCGCTCCGACTCCAGATGGCGGACGCCCTCGACAAGCTCGCGGGCTATCTCGGACTCGGGCTCGAGCCGACGGGGTCGAGCGATCCGTTCGCCCTCCGCCGGGCCGCGACGACGCTCATCGAGGGCGCGCTCGCCTGGCCCATGGCAATCCCGTCGTATGAGGAGCTCCTCCTCGTCGCCATCGAGGGGTACAAGGCCCAGGGACACCTCTTTAACATCCCCGCGACGGCCGTCGCGCTCACCGACCTCTTCCTCTCGCGCTACCCGGTGCTGATGCCCGGAGTGCGGTACGACGTGCTGGAGGCGGCCCTCCTGAAGGAGTACCGCGAGGAGATCACGCTTCCCCGCAACGTCGCCCTCCGGACGCGGGTGCTCGCGCGGCTCTCAGCCGACCCGGGGTTCGTCCAGACGGCGACGCGCCCGATGAACATCGTCGCCGCCGCCAAGCGCAAAGGGGTCGAGTACGCCTGGGAGGATCCCCTCGCCGCCGTGGACGCCTCCAAGCTCGGATCGTCTGCCGGGGAGAAGCTTCTCGCCCTACTCAGGATGAACGAGGATCGGGTCTTCGTCGCGGCGCGGGAGGGCAAGGAGGACGACCTCGCGAATCTTCTGACGGCTCTCCAGGGACCGATCGACGCCTACTTCGAAGCGACGCTGGTGATGAGCGACGACCCCGCCGAACGCTACGCCCGCCTAAGCCTCGCCCACGCCGCAAGCCTCCAACTCCTCCACGCGGGCGACTTCACGAAGCTCGTCCAAGAGGGTTAGGCGGTCGCCTCTTAGACCCCGCGCTCTGTATCGAGGTCGTGGTTCATGGCGGCGACCTTCGACTCCAGCGCGGCGACGTACTCGTCTAGAGCCGACGCCAGCCTCTCGTCCGAGAGCGCCAGGATACGGAGCGCGAGAAGGCCCGCGTTGAGGCCGCCGCCGATCGCCATCGTCGCGACGGGGATGCCGGGGGGCATCTGGACGATCGAGTGGAGCGAGTCCACCCCGCCGAGCGCCTTCGTCGCCACCGGGACGCCGATCACAGGGAGCGTCGTGAGCGAGGCGATCATCCCCGGCAGATGCGCCGCGCCTCCCGCGCCCGCCACCAGAGCCTTCAGACCTCGGTCGCGCGCGGCTTGGGCGTAAGCGACCATGGCGACCGGGGTCCGGTGAGCCGAGACGACCCGCGCCTCGTAAGGCACGCCGAACTCGGCGAGGATCTCCGCCGCGGGCTTCATCGTCGGCCAGTCGGAGAGGGAGCCCATGACGACGCCAATGAGGGGGGAGGAGGGCGGCACTAGGAGAGTGTGCCCGCTTCTTCGCGCGGGGTGAGGCGCGCGAGCGTCCACCGCGCGGCGGCGGCGAACGCCGCGCACCGGTCCCCCACTCCCGGGGCGAGGAGGAGCGCGTCGAGCGCCGCGTCGTCCGGGCGCTCAGCGAGCGTCTGGAGCGCGCGCCACACGGCCCCCGCCGCGGGCGCGGGGCGGCCGTTCGCGAAGAAGAGCCCTCGCGCGAGCTCGTACGTCGAGGTCGCCGCCGCGAACGCGGCGCGGGCGTCGTCCCCCGCACCGAGCGCCGCCTCAACCTTCCCGGCCGCCGAGCGAAGCCAGTGCGCGCACGCCGCGACCTCGGCAGGGTCCGGCCTCCAAGCGTGGGCGGCCGCCTCGGCGGCGCCGCGGAATCCGGCGAGCACCCCGTCATCACGCAACGGAAAGGCCTCTCCAAACGTCGCCCACGCCATCGAGTTCACGGCGATCCGTCGCCGCGCCTCCGCTTCGTCCCACCCGGTACGCTCAACGAGAAGGCCCGCTTCCTCGTACGCGACGAAGCGCTTCGGCTCGCCGTCGGCAAGAATGAGATAGAGGTCGAGGTCCGATCCCGGCAGGGCGTCGCCGCGTGCGAACGAGCCCGCGACGAGCACCGCGCGCACTTCGGGTCCCGCCTCTCGCGCCTCGCGCGTCGCGACCTTCCGGGCCAGTTCAGGAAGCTCTCTCATCGCGAGCGCTCCGCCCGTCGCGCGCGGATGCGCTCGGTGCGCCGCTCATACGCGGCCTTTCCGTCCGCCGCGGCCGCGAGGATCGCCGCCGCGTAGCGGTCGGCAGCCCCCCGGTGGGCCTCGAAGACGCCCTCGGCGCGCTCGGCCATCGCGCGGCGGACGTTCTCGCTCGCGAGGAGATCCCTCAGCGTCGTCGCGAGATCGGACGGGGTGGCGCAGACGCGCGAAGCCCCCGCTCCGTCGCAGATCGCGGCGACGTCGCGGAAGTTCGCCATGTGGGGGCCGTGGAGCGTCGGCACTCCT
Source organism: Fimbriimonas sp. (assembly GCA_965249475.1). Lineage (GTDB taxonomy): Bacteria > Armatimonadota > Fimbriimonadia > Fimbriimonadales > Fimbriimonadaceae > Fimbriimonas. The sequence continues at coordinate 391,403 of CBDFMD010000001.1, forward strand.
CGGGCGAGAGGTTGCAGGATGTTCTGCCCGCCGTAGGGTCCGAAGCCCCCGCCGACGATCGCGACGTCGGCGACCGCGTAGACGTCGGCGAGCTCGCCGTAGCTGTCGAGGATCGTGTACGCGCCCCTCTCCCTGAGCGAGCGCCGCGCCGCGCCGGGGACCTTCGCGGCGATCGCCTCGGCGCGCTCGATGTGGCGGGGGGCGTGGACGATCTGAAGGCCCTCCCGTCCGACCTCGTCGAGGGCGCGCAGGACGAACTCCTCCTCGTCCACGCCCCGGGTCGAGCCGATGACGACGATAGGCCGCTCGGGATCGAAGCCGAGTTCCGAGATCCAGAACGCGCGCCCGCGGGTCGGGGCTTCGAGCGCCTCGTCGAACTTCACGTTGCCGAGCGTCTCGGCGGCCCCGGCGCCGAGGGAGCGGATGCGGTCGCGGTCGGCGTCGGTCTGCATGAGGGCGCGGTCGAGCTCGCCGAGGAGGGCGCGGTAGAAGGCGCGGACTTTGGAAGAGCGGCGGAAGTTGCGCTCGCTCACACGACCGTTCACGAGGAGGGTCCTCGCGTCGAACGTCTTCGCCGCGTAGAGGAAGTTGAACCAAAGCTCGGTCTCCATGATCGCGACGGCCTGGGGGCGGACGGCTTGAACGGCGCTGAGGGTGAACCGCGCCACGTCGATCGGGAAGTAGAGCAGGTGGTCGTACAGCCCCTCCGCCGACTTCGCCGCCGTCTCGTGGCCGCTGGAGGTCGTGACGGTGAGGACGATCTCGGGGTTCGAGGCGTGGGCACGGAGGCGGCGGAGGATCGGGATCGCCGCGACGACCTCGCCGACGCTCACGGCGTGGATCCAGATCCGGGCGCGCTCGCCGGGCGGCCCCAGTTGCGGGTACCGCCCCTGACGCTGGCCCCAGTCCACCGGAGCCCCCCGCCGACGGGCGCGGACGACGGTCCACGGCACCCAGACGGGGGAGCCGACGGTCAGGAGAAGGTTGTAGAGGGCCAGCACCGGCCCTTCAAGCTACCTACCCGCGAGACTCGGAAAGACGGCGGACGGCTCGGGTATCCTCTCTTTTCCGCCTCAAACGAGGCGCAGCGGGCTCATAGCTCAGTTGGTTAGAGCACTCCCCTGATAAGGGAGAGGTCGCTAGTTCGAGTCTAGCTGGGCCCACCATCCCTCCCGCCCTTCACCTCTTCGAGGCGCGGACCTCGCCCTCTCCCTCCTTCGGAGCACCGACGGCGATGACGACCGCGCCGAGGGCCATGAGCGCGACGCCTGCGATCATCACGGGAGTGATCTTCTCCTTGAGGAGCAACCCGGCGAAGAGGACGGCGAAGACGAGCGAGAGGCGGTCGATCGGCTGGGCGGCCGAGGATGGCCCCGAGGCGAGGGCGCGGAAGTAGAAGATGTACCCCACGAGCATGCCGACGCCCGAGGCGACGAGCAGACCGAACGCCTTCGGCTCGATCTCCCCGAGCTTCGGAAGCCCCTTCTGCACCGCCACGAGAACCCAAGCAAGGACGGTGAGGACCGTCGCCTGGATCGCGAGACCGAGCGACGGGTCGGTTCTCTCGAGCCCTGCCTTCGTGAGCGTGCCGATGAGGGCGGTGACGACGGCGCTCACGAGCGCGAAAAGGATCCACATCACCTTAGCAACGCTTCCGCCGGGGCCGGGGGCTCCCCGCGCCGGAAAAGAGGTAGACCGGGCCGGTGCCTCCGACGGGTCTTCTCACGCTACTTCCCGGCCTTCGTCTTCGGGGGCCGCGCTTCGTCACCGACGAGGGGCCGGTCGAGGACTGGATCCCGGACGAAGGGGGCGGCTACCGCTCGTCGGCGCGGCCCGACGCCCGCCTCGCGCTCGACGTCGAGGCGGCGCGGGGGCTGGAGCTCGTCCGGTTCCGGTACCGGCTGAGCGCGCCGGGGCGGCTCGTCAAGCCGCGCGGCGTCGAGGACCTGCGCTGGCTTGCGCTCGATGCGCCGTTCGCCTCGCTCACCGAGGTCGCGCTCGCGCACTACGAACCGGTGAGCCACGTCTACCGCCCCGGCGAGACGCTCTACGAACGTGACGAGCTGCCCGAGGGGCGCGAGCTGTCGGGACCGATCGTCGTCCTCCACGGCGAGTCGGGGGGGCGCGGCGCGGCGACGCTTCTCGCCTTCGAGCACGGGGGCGACCACCCCCAGCCCTTTCTTCTGTGGCACCCGACTGAGGCCGGGATCGAGCTTCGCGCGGGGGTCGGGAACACGCTGGACCGGCAACCCGCCGAGCTCGCCTCGGTTTGGCTCCACGTCGCGCGCGCCGAAGGGATCGAGGCTCTGCGCGAGGGGTACCGGCGGTACCTTCTCGACGAGCACGGCCCCCGCGAGCCGCGGCGGCCCCGGATCTTCGCGAACACCTGGAACCATCAGGAGCGGGGGAAGTACCTCAAAGACCAGCCCTATCTCGCGGAGATGAACCTTGAGCGGATGCTCGCGGAGATCGACGTCGCGCACGAGATCGGGGTCGAGACGTTCGTCGTCGATACCGGCTGGTACGCGAAGACGGGCGACTGGGAGGTGAATCCCGAACGCTTTCCCGACGGGCTCCGCGAGGTGCGCGCCCGGCTCGAGGGGTACGGGATGCGGCTCGGGCTCTGGTTCGATCCGACGGTCGCGGCGAGGACGAGCCGCGCCTATCTCGATCATCCCGAGTGGACGCTGGAGCGCGGAGGGGAGCCCGACTTTCGCGGCCCGATCTGGGAGACGGAGGAGAGCTACGGGCTCTGCCTCGTCTCGGGGTGGAGCGAGCGGTTCGCGGAGACGCTCATCCGCCTGAACCGCGAGCTCGGGGTGAGCTACTTCAAGCTCGACGGCGTGGGGCAACGCGGGTGCGACTCGGCGCGGCACGACCACGGGGACGCCTCGCACTCGCCGCAGGAGCGGGCGGACCGGTACGCCTTCGAGTCCGGGCGGCGGCTCACGGAGATCGCCGCCCGGGTCGCGCGCGAGTGCCCGGGGGCGGTCGTGGACTTCGACGTCACGGAGCGCGGGCGCTTCTTCGGGCTCGGCTTCCTTGCCGGGGGCAAGTTCTTCACGGTGAACAACGGGCCGTACTACCGCGACTTCGACATCCCGGCGGAGTACCGGCGGGAGCCGGAGACGATCAACGTCTTCTTCCACCCGGGTCCGGCGCGGGGGCGGGTATGCCGGGCGGGGTACGCGCTCGACCGGTGGATCCCCTCGACGCTCTCTCTCGTCCACGGGCTTCCCGACGGGGACGAGATCGCGCGGGAGAACGCGCTCGCCTCGCTCGTCCTCGGCGGGAACGGGCTGTGGGGCTCGCTTCCGGAGCTCACCCCCGAGGAGCGGGCGTTCTGGCGCGAGCGGCTCGCGCTCTACCGCGAGGTCCGCGACGACGCGGCGCGGGCGTCGCCCCGGGTGGTCGGGAGCGTCGGGACGAGCCCGGAAGTCCACGAGAAGCTCGACCGGGAGACGGGGTGCGGGGTCGTCGCCCTCTTCGCCCACAAGGCGGGGCGGTACGTCCACGTCACCCGCCCGCTCGCGCGGGCACCGGGGCGGATCGTCGGGGCCGACGCTTCGCGGCCTCTTCCGAACGGGCGCGTCGAGATCGCGGTCGAGCTTCCGAGGGACGGGGCGCGCACGGTGTTCTTCCTGCCCACGCCCGCCTCCGGCGCGGATCGCGGCTAGGCGGGTCCGAGCACCGGGGGCTTGCTACGGCGGCCCTCCTCTCCTTGCGCCTCGCCCGAAGGGGGGTTCGGGAGCGATCCCTGGGAAAGCTGGGAAGCCCGGGAACGCGTTTCGCGGGTGCGCGCGCACGTCTCGAAGCTTCGTCCCCACCATCCCCACCATCCCGACCATCCCGACCACGGTCTTCGGGTTCTTGTGCAAGGGCGGGAGGGATGTTCCGAGGGGGCCACACCCTTACGTCGGCGGGAGGGGTGGATGACGGTGCTTGCGGGGGAGAATCCTCGCGAGTCTCCTCTCGGCCCCGCGGGGTCGGGGGCGGCGATCCGAACCCCGGGAGGGCGTAGGAAGCGTCATGCTTCAGCTCCCCTCCGAGGCGTTCGCGAAGGTCGATCCGACGCCGGACGCCGAGTTCTACCGCGCGCCGCGCTTTGTGGCGCACATCGACGACGCGGCGATCGGGGCGGTGACCGAGCTGTACCGGGAGACGATCCCGGCGGGGGGCGACGTGCTCGATCTCATGTCGTCGTGGATCTCGCACCTGCCGCCGGAGATCCGCTACGGGCGGGTCGTCGGGCACGGGATGAACGCCGAGGAGCTCGGGCGGAACCCGAGGCTGGGCTCCTCTTTCGTCCAGAACCTCAACGAGACGCCCGCGTTGCCGCTGGAGGAGGGCGCCTTCGACGCGGTGCTCTGTTGCGTGAGCGTGCAGTACCTCCAGCGGCCGGTGGAGGTGTGGCGCGAGGCGCTGAGGGTGGCGAAGCCCGGGGGGCGGGCGGTCGTCACGTTCTCGAACCGTTGCTTTCCGACGAAGGCGGTGCGGATCTGGAACTCCGTCTCGGACGAGGACCACCTGCGGCTCGTCGCGGCGTACCTGCGCGAGGCGGGGTGGGCCGACGTGCGGACCGAGGACCGGTCGCCGGCGCGGCGGTCCGACCCGCTCTACGCCGTTCTCGGGACGAAGCCCGTAAGCTAGGGCGATGCTCCCGGCCCCGCCTCCCGCCCCCGCCGCCTTCTTCCTCGGCACGTACGGGCCGGGGGTGTACGCGGCGACGCTCGACCGGAGGACGGGGGCGATCTCCGCGCCGACGCTCGCGGCGGAGGCGAAGGATCCGAGCTTCGTCGCGCTCTCGCCGGACGGGCGGCGGCTTTACGCGGCGCTCGAATCGAGCGGGAGGGTCGCGGCGTTCGCGGTCGCGGGGCTCCGGCTCCGGCCGCTGAACGCGCGTCCCTCGGGGGGGAGCGGGCCTTGCCACGTCTCGGTCGCGCCGGACGGGCGGACGGCGCTCGCGGCGAACTACGGCGACGGGGTGATCTCGGCGTTCGCGCTCGGGGCGGACGGGGCGCTCGGGGCGCCGCGCACGGCTCCGGGGTTGGGGAGCGGGGCGCACGGGCACTTCGTCGCCGCGCTCGGCCCTTTCGCGTACGCGTGCGACCTCGGAACGGACGAGGTGCGGATCTTCCGGCTCGGAGCGAGGGGGGCCGGGGCGGGCGAGTCCGGGGTGGGGGGGCTCACGCCGCAGCCCTCGGCGCGGGTTCCGGCGGGGGCGGGGGCGCGGCACCTCGCGTTCGGGCGCGGGGGGCGGTTCGTCTACGTTCTGAACGAGATGGCGATCACGGTGACGGCGTTCGCGCGGGACGGGCGATCGGGGGGGCTGACGTCGCTCGGCACGGTGCCCGCGCTTCCGCCGGGGGCGGACCGCGCGGGGGCGAGCGGGGCGGAGATCGCGGTGCATCCGAACGGGCGGTTCGTGTACGCCTCGATCCGCGGGGGGCGGGCGGGGGCGGACCGGCTCACGTCGTACGCGGTCGGGCGGGACGGAGGGCTGGAGCCGATCGAGACGGTGGAGGCGGGGGTGCGGACGCCGCGCTCGTTCGCGATCGACCCCTCGGGTCGGTGGCTCGTCGCGGCGGGGCAGGGTTCGGGGGAGCTCGCCTCGTTCCGGATCGACGCGCGGACGGGGCGGCTCACGCCGGCGGGGCGGGCGGCGCTCGCGGGGGCGAAGCCGGTGTGCGTCGCGTTCGCGCCGCGGTGACCGCGGGGGCTTGCCTCCCGCGTGCGTGCGTTTTTATGACCATCGTCCGCGCTTCGGAGGCGTTCGCCCCTTGCGCGCCGTTGCGCGCCATTGCGCGCCACGTGCGTGCGCGCGTTTTTCGGACGCGGGTACGCGTTCTCGCGACGAGGGATCTTCGTCCGGCGCTCGCAAGGGGCAAGGTGGATTCGAGGGGCACATCCCTACGTCGCGGGGGAGGGGCGTTTGAAGCAGGGTTCGGTAAAGATGGGGGGCTCTCCGGCGATTTTCGGACTCGGTAAGATGGGCGCGTGGAGGCGCGGGAGTGGCGGGAGACGGCGGACGAGGGCAAGATCGCTCTCCTCGTTGCGACGCTCGTGATCGCGATAGGGGTGGCGCTGGTGGCCCTGCCGGGGGTGCCGAAGGAGTTCGGGCTCGGGAGGATGGGCTTGGTGGCCTTGACCTTCGGCTTCGTTCAGGGGGCGAGCCCGAGGCGGCGCCTCGCGGTGGGCGGGGTCGTCTTCGCCGTTCTTTCCATCGCGGTCGCTTGGCTTCCCGAGGGGGTTCGCGGCGACGCGCGTTCCGTCGGAGGAGCGTTCGTCGTCCTCGGGCTTCTCGGGATCGCAGACGGGGTGCGGCGGCTTCGGCATCCGACCCTCTTGCGGCTGGACGAGGAGGGGATCGGGGGAAACCGGATGCGAGTTCCCTACCGGGAGATCGAGCGGGCGGAGGTGTACGACGCGCGGGACGGGCGGCTGGGGATCGCGCTGAGATCCGGCGAGCGGCGCGGAACGAGGATGCGGGTCCACCGGTGGCTTACGGGGTTCGATCTGACGATCGGGCCTTGGGAGCGGTCGGGGGCGGAGGCTCGGGAGTTGGAGCGGCTCGTGAACGAGCGGATCGCGGGGTGAGGAGGGGTTTCTCCCGGGAGTGCCCTCTCTAGGGTCTCCTCGTCGCGCACGGGGGTTCAGGGGCGGAAAGGGTCGCGGTTCAGGCGGCGGAGCTCGGTGCGGAGGAAGGCGCCGAACTCGGTGGGGGTGCGCCAGTCGCGCTCGAGCATGGGCGGTCCCCAGCTCGGGTGCCAGCACCAGGCGGTCCAGCCCATGCGGCGGGATTCGATGAAATCGAGGAAGGGGCGGCCGAAGCCCTCGGCGGTCCCCTTGTAGTGGTCGTCGGTCTCGCGCTGGAAGCCCCACTCGGTGACGAGGACGGGGGCGACGGCGTCGAGGCCGTCGAGGGCAGCGGCCCAGCGCTTCGGGTCGTCGCGGTCGTGGCCCGCGTAGACGTGCCACTCGTAGGCGGTGTTCGGGTCGGGGAGGGGGTCCTCGCGGATGCCGCGCAGGTCGTAGGCCCATCGGTCTCCGGAGGCGAGGACGAGGTTGGGGGCGCGTTCGGCGCGGATGGTCTCGGTGAGCCGGACGAACCAGCCCTTGAGCTCGGGCCAGGTGGAGCCGGGCGGGGTCTTCCAGTCGTCCTCGGCGCGGACGGGCTCGCACCAGAGGTGGAAGGCGACGCGCCCGTCGGGGCCGAACTCGCGGGCGCACGCGCGCCAGAAGTCGGTGGCGAGGGCGAAGTCGGCGTCGTAGAGGTCCTTCGGGTCGCCGCGCCAGGTGACCTCCTGGGTGTAGGCGCCCATCGGCCTCTCGCCGGGCCAGCCGATCGTGTGCCAGTCGATGAGGACGAACATCCCGGCGGCGAGGGCGGCGTCCACGTCGGCGCGGAGGAGGCGGAGGGCGCCGGCGGGGTCGGCGCGCCACGAGCTGGGGGCGACGCCGATGCGGACGGCGTTCGCCCTCCAGTCGGAGGCGATCGCGGCGTAGTCGCCGGGGGGCCGGTTCCTGCGGGCGATACCGACGTCGCCGACGCAGACGCCGCGCAGGATCGCCTCGTGCCCGCCGTAGGTCAGGCGGTTGCCCTCGGCGCGCAGGAGAGGGGGTGCGGGCGGGAGGGCCATCCTCTCTCCCTACTCCGCGGTTCTCCCGCCGGGTTGCCGGGGAGCGGGGGTGGGGGGCGACGCGAGCCCTGGCGACCCGCGTAGGAGATGTGCTTTGCACCGTTCCATCACGATCGTCTGCTCGCCCGAGGCGACCGCCACGCTCCGCGAGGCTCTGGAGGGGAACGAGCACGTCCTGTCGCTCGCGCTGTACGAGGGGAGCGGGATCCGCCCGAGGGGGGACGTGTTCGCGGTGCACGTTCTCAACCGCGGGGCGGACGAGGTGATGCAGGCGGTGGAGCGGGCGGTGGCGCAAGGGGGGGAAGTGGCGGTGACGACGGAGGAGTCGGCGAGCTTCGTGCATCCCGGAAGCCACGACCAGGTGGTGGACGACCGGGACGAGGGGCTTTGGGAGGAGATGGAGACGGGGCTTCGGCACCAGGGGCGGGCGACGCCGAACTTCGCGGTGCTCTGCGCCTGCGGGGGGGCGATCGCGGCGGGGGGGCTTCTCACCGGGGGGGCGTCGCAGGCGGCGCTTCTCGTGGCGTCGTCGATCGTCGCGCCCGTGTACGAGCCGGTGGCGGCGATCGCGCTGGGGATCGTTCTTCGGGACGGGGCGGTGGTGCGGCGGGCGGCGGTCTCGACGCTCGCGGGGTACGCGCTCCTCGTCCTCTCGGCGGGGGGGACGTTCGCGCTGTTGCGCGCGGCCGGGGGGGCGCAGGCGAGGGAGTTCCTGACGAATCCGGCGCTCGCCCAGCTTAGCGAGCCGGGGGCGCGGGACGTGGCGGTGGGTTTCGCGGCGGCGGTGGCGGGTTCGACGATGGTGGCGGCGCTCCGGCGTTCGGTGATGGCGGGTCCTCTCGTGGCGCTGGCGGTGGTGACGTCGGCGGCGGCGCTGGGGATGTCGCTCTCGCTCGGTCGGCTTGACCGGGCGGGTCTCATGTTGCAGCGTCTGGGTTTGGATCTGGGGCTTATCGTGGGGGCGGGGCTTCTCGTGTTCGCGGCGAAGCGGGCGTTCGTACATCGGCGCGACCCGGTCGTGTGAGCCGCTGGTGCGAGCCCTCGGTAATCCGTTCACCGCCGAGCACGCGGGGCTTCTGCACTCCCCCCCGCTGTACCACCGGGACCCGTTCGACCGGATGATCGCGGCGCAGTGCCTTTCGGAAGGGGTGGCGCTCGCCTTGACGGACGCGGTGTTCGCGCGGTACGGGGTGCGGCTGCTGGAGGATTCGGGAGGGGCTTAGCGGCGGTTCTCGCGGGCGCGGGCGGCAAGGGCGAGCCAGGCGGCGTTGAGGAGGAGGGAGAGCGGGAGGCCGGCGAGGAGGAAGGGGACCGGATCGCGCCGTCGAAGCCAGGGGGAGGCGCCGAATCCCAAGACGAGGGGCGTCAGGATGAAGAAGAGAGGGAGGGCGAGGAGGAAGCCCCGGCGCAGGTGGGGGTCCTCGGTCCAGGACCGGCGGGCGCGGGTCCTGCTCCACAGGGGGCGGAGTTCGTCGAGCATCGGGCGGAGTGTACGCCTTCTCGGAACGGGCCGGGGGTGTCAAATCGGCGTCAAGTCGGGGGTTCCGGCGGCTTTGGGGGCAGGTTCCGGACGGCGAAGGCGGGGGAGGCGACGTAGAGCACGCTCGAATGAACCTCATCGACGTTCTCGTCGGCCGGCCGCTCGCCTCGCACGACGAGGAGGAGCAGAGGGTCGGGCCTCTCCAGGGGGTGCCGATGCTGGGGCTCGACGGGCTCGCCTCGGCGGCGTACGGTCCGGAGGCGGCGATGACGATCCTCATTCCCCTGGGGCTTGCGGGGGTGGGGTACGCGGTGCCGGTGATCGGGGTCATCCTCGCGGTGCTCTTTCTGCTGTATCTGAGCTACCGGCAGACGATGGGGGCGTATCCGAACGGGGGCGGTTCGTACACGGTGGCGAGCGAGAACCTCGGGGAGCGGTGGGGGCTTCTCGCGGCGGCGGCGCTTCTGCTCGACTACATCCTCGTGGTGGCGGTGGGGGTTTCGGCGGGGGTGGGGGCGCTCGTCTCGGCGGTGCCGAGCCTTCAGCCGCACATGGTGGCGCTGTGCTTGGGGATCCTGCTCTTCATCGCGGTCGTGAATCTGCGGGGGGTGCGGGAGTCGGGGGCGGCGTTCTTCCTGCCGACGTACCTCTTCGTCGCGACGCTCTTCGGGGTGATCGGGGTCGGTCTCTTCAAGATGGCGACGAGCGGGGGGCACCCGGTCGCGGTGGCGGCGCCGCTCGCGCTTCCCGCGTCGGCGGGGTCGGCGTCGCTGTGGCTTCTCGCGCGGGCGTTCGCCTCGGGGTGCACGGCGATGACGGGGGTGGAGGCGGTGAGCAACGGGATGGGGGTGTTCGCGCAGCCCCGGGTGCCGAACGCGCAGAGGACGCTCACGCTCATCGTGGTGATCCTCGGTGCGCTTCTCGCGGGGATCGTGGTGCTCTGCCGGGCTTACGGGATCGGCGCGGCGGAGCCGACGGCGGCGGCGTACCAGAGCGTTCTCAGCCAGCTCGTCGCGGCGGTGGTGGGTCGGCGGGCGTTCTACTACGTGACGATCGGGTCGGTGCTGGCGGTGCTCGCGCTCTCGGCGAACACGGGGTTCGCGGACTTTCCCCGGCTGTGCCGGTTGCTGGCGAAGGACGATTTCCTGCCGCACGCCTTCGCGGGGCGGGGGCGCCGGCTCGTGTACACGCGTGGGATCGTGGTCGTGACGGTGGTCTCGGGGGCTTTGCTCGCGGGGTTCGGGGGGATCACGGACAACCTCATCCCGCTTTTCGCGATCGGGGCGTTCCTGGCGTTCACGCTCTCGCAGATCGGGATGGTGGCGCACTGGAACCGGCTGGGGGTGCGGGATTTCCGGCTCGTGCTGAACGTTCTCGGGGCAGCGGCGACGGCGGCGGCGCTGGGAGTGATCCTTGTGGCGAAGTTCGCGGAGGGGGCATGGATCACGCTCCTCCTCATCCCGGTGGTGTATCTGGGATTCGTGGGGACGCGTCGCCACTACGAGTTCGTGCGGCGGGAGACGGAGTGCGGGCGGGCGATCGACGCGACGGACCTGGAGCCGCCGGTGGTGGTGGTCCCGATCAAGCGGTGGGATCTGGTGAGTGAGAAGGCGCTCCGGTTCGCGCTGAAGCTCTCGCCGGACGTGGTGGCGCTCCACGTGGCGAGCGACGACGGTCAGGGCGAGGGGCTTCGCGAGGCATGGGCGGAGCGGGTCGAGGCGCCTTTGCGCGCGGCGGGGCGTCCGGTGCCGCGTCTGGTGGTGGCGGCGTCGGAGTTCCGGCGTCTTTTCCGTCCGATCTTCCGGGTGATGCGGGCGCTCCGCGAGGCGCATCCGGGGCGCTCGGTGGCGGTGGTGATCCCCGAGCTGGTGGAGGCGCGGTGGTGGCAGTACCTGCTGCACAACCAGCGCGCGACGGCGCTGAAGGCGGCGCTGTACCTGCGGGGGGACCGGAGCACGGTCGTGATCAACGTGCCGTGGTATCTGGAGCGATGACGAGAACGCCTTGAGGAGGCGCCTACAGTCTAAAAGTCGCTTTTGCGAGCAGAGATCGGGTTAGGGCCACCCCGGCTGTGCTCCCCACCGGCCTTTCTGCCGTAGACTCCTCCTCATGAGACGTTTCGTCGGGCATCCGCATCGAAAGCGAGCAACGTCCGCCTACACCTCCCTGACGACACTAAGAGACGGTGACGCTAGACTCCAAGAGTTTTCATCCGGCCGGCTCATGGGTTCGTCGAAGGTTACGGGTGCGGTCGATCCGGCGTTGCGCGCGAGTGCGTTCGGGTGGATGGATCCTAGCCCGTCGTCCAAGGAGGCGACAAGGCCGATGACGGACGAGGAGGCGGACGATTTCTGCGGCTTCGGCGGTCTTTGAGGCTCCTGATCCCCCACGAACGTGCCTGTTGAAGCGGCGAGGATAGACGATTCGCCATCTGTTCTCTTGAACGCTTCAGTAGGATACACACCGGGGTCGTCGCGCCCATGAGCGACGTGCCACAGCGTCCGGATCGGCGAAGAAGGGATCGGTTCGTACAGCTTTTGCCTCAGTGCGTTCTTCCCGAAGCGGGAGCCTCTTCAAAGGCGCGAGGGCCTCATAGGCCTGAGGGCTCTAAGGCTTCTTCCGGTTCAAGGCTCACGGTTGGTTCAGCCCCCGATCATTTCCTTCGCCTGCTTGGCCATCTCGCTTCCCGGCGCGACGGCGATGATCTCCTGGCATGTGCGTCGAGCGCGCTCGCTCATACCGAGGGCCCGCTCCAGCCTTGCAGCGGTGAGCTGATAGCGCGCCTTGCGGTAGAGGCACGCCTGGGCTTGCGCGAGATATTCGCCCGCTCGTCCGGGAACGCTGTGCTCGGACATTTTGCCCGCGCCCAAGACCTGTCCGCCTTCGACCGTGACGTAGTAGTCCGAGGTTTGGTATTTCCGCATCTCGGGTTCGTTCCTCGCCTTCTCGAACCAGCTTGCGGCCTGCTCGTCCACGGTCATGATCGAGTCGTACACCTCCGCGAGCCGTTTGCGGCGCAACTCATTCGTCGCGGCGGTGTCCATGACGTCGTTCCGAACAGCGAGCGTCACCGTTTCGACCGGGTAGACCCGCCCGGTGGCGTCGGTCGCTTGAGCAGCGAGCTCCACGTCTCCGGTCGGGACGCTGTTCAGGAGGATCGCGCGCTCGAGAGTCGCTCCGTCCGACTCCGCCACAAAGCGACCGTTGAGAAAGAGGCGGGTGCGAGCGATGTTCGGACGATCCGTCCTCACCTTGACGAGGGCGGTGGACCCGAGTTCCCGCACGACGAAGACCTTCGGGGGGTTGTCGATCTCTAGTGCCGTCACGCGTCTGGGCTGAAGCGCGAGGGTGATCGGGGGGTAGAGAAGATTGCCGTCGGCGAGGATCGCTACATATCCCTCTCGACTCGGCGGGAGAGTCGCCGCCGAGATGCGGAACGCATTCTCAACGACCTTCGCCGCTCCAAGATAGTTCGTGCCTGCGAAAAGGTAAGCGGTCTTGACGGAAGCGCCTTCGACCTTGACGAGCGAGTCGCCCTCAGAGTCGACGACCGTTGCTTTAGGGAAGGCTTTCGCCTCCCGGACGTTGACCCACTGGACGACATGCTGCCGCACGATCTTGAGGTCGTCGTAGCCATCGACTACACAGATCCTCATACGTTGGCTCGGTAGATCGTTACGGGCGACGGTGTAGACGAAGGGGGTTGTAGGCTCCTTCTCGCCTGGTCCCCTCGCCGCCAAACGTCGTTGAGCCACCTCTCGCATGCCGTTCATTACCACGTAGCCGAGAGGTTTCGAGCCGATGATCGCAGACGACGGAATAAAGGCGATCTGGCCTCCTTCTCGCGCCGCGACGTCGATCTCGCCAGGCGCCCCGACGATCCCAATGAGGTTTCCTTCTCCGTAAGGAATGGCGGGCGGATCGATGCTCTCACAACCCTCGAGGGTCCCGGGTGTGGCGACCCTCTCCTGACGGCGCCCTGGGGCGAAAGGGACGTAGGCGGGCACCGCGGGCACATCCTTCGGAAGAATCTGTGCGAACGAGAACGCGGCGGGGACGAAACCGTTCTTGCCCGTGTCGCTTGTCACCCGAAAGGACGGGGTCGCCTCGTCGTCGGAGAATGTGGCGCGAACGACGCCGTTCCACCGGATGGACAAGGTGCCGTCTAGGCTCCAGATCTCTAGATGTTGGAGGGTCTCGGAGGAGTAGGGGAGTGAGAACGCAGTACCGAAGGCGGTCGCGACCGCTTGCGATCCCGAGGCGAACTCGAACCCGACCTTCGTTCGCTGGTCCGACATGAGGCTCGCGACGGGAACCGGATCCTGGGGCTTTCGCGCGGGGAGCGGCAGGTCGAGCTTCAGGCTCCAATTGGAGTACTTCGCCTGTTCGAGACGAGCGATCGCGATGCCGCTCTCGCCGGGGCCGAGCACGACGTCGGTGGAGGGACCGGCGAGAGAGAGGAGAAGCGCAGCGATCAAGACGGCAGGGAGTCTAGCACATGTTCAGGAAGAACATACGCCTCCCATTCATTAGATCAAGGATCAATCGGCTTTGAGACGCCCGGGGTTCGACGATGTGCAACGGATCACTAAGGAAGGTTTACACGCTGAAGAGGAAGTGGAGGACGTCGCCCTCCTGGACGACGTACTCCTTGCCTTCGGAGCGGACGAGGCCTTTGGCTTTGGCGGCGGCCATGGAGCCGTTCTCGGCGAGATCCTTGTAGGCCACCGTTTCGGCGCGGATGAAGCCGCGCTCGAAGTCGGTGTGGATGACGGCGGCGGCCTGGGGGGCCCTGGTGCCCTTGAGGATGGTCCAGGCGCGGGTCTCCTGGGGGCCGGTGGTGAAGTAGGTCTGGAGTCCGAGGAGGCTGTAGGTCGCGCGGATGAGGGACTTGAGGCCGCCCTCCTCGACGCCGAGGTCCTTCAGGAACTCGGCGCGGTCCTCCTCGGGGAGTTGGACGAGCTCGCTCTCGACCTGGGCGGAGACGACGACGACGGACGCGCCCTCCTCGGCGGCGATGCGGCGGACGCGGTCCACGTGGGCGTTGCCGGTGGCGAGGTCGGTCTCGCTCACGTTGGCGGCGTAGAGGATCGGTTTGAGGGAGAGGAGGCCGAGTCCTCGGACGGCCTCTCGCTCGTCGTCGCTCAGTTCGACGGAGCGGGCGGCGTGGCCGTCGTGGAGCCTCGGGACGATCCTCTCGAGGGCGGCGACCTCGACGGCGGCCTCCTTCTTCGTGCGCATCTCCTTGCGGGCGCGCTCGAGGCGGCGTTCGGCCTGGGCCATGTCGGCGAGGATGAGCTCGAGGTTGATGATCTCGATGTCGCGGACGGGGTCCACATTCCCGGCGACGTGGACGATGTCGTCGTCCTCGAAGCACCGGACGACGTGGACGATGAGGTCCACCTCTCGGATGTTCGCGAGGAACTGGTTGCCGAGTCCCTCGCCTTGCGAGGCTCCCTTGACGAGGCCGGCGATGTCCACGAACTCGACGCGGGCGGGGAGGATCTGGGCGGAGCTCGAGATCCTCGCGAGGACGTCGAGGCGCTCGTCGGGGACGGTGACGAGGCCGACGTTGGGCTCGATGGTGCAGAAGGGGAAGTTCGCGGCCTGCGCGACCGCGTTCGCGACGACCGCGTTGAAGAGGGTGGACTTTCCGACGTTGGGAAGGCCCACGTTCCCGGCTCTGAGCATAGGGGGCTAGTTTACTGGGAGGGTTCGATCCCGAGTTCGCGCCGGACGCGATCGACGAAGCCGGGGATCGTTTTGGCGTGGCTGGCGAGGAGCTCTTCGAGGCTTCTGCCCACTCCCAAGGCCCTCTCCTCCAAACGTCGCGTGCGACGAGCGCGGGATTGTGATCGAAGAGCGTCGTCAGATCGTCCGATGGATTCGTCGCCACCACCCCATGTGGCTCCAAGGCTCTTCGCGGGAAGTGCGCGCGATTGCAGGTGAGGATCGTGTGGGTTTTCGTCGCGATCGTCCGGATCGTTCTCGCACAGGGGTAGACAGTGCTCGTAGCCTACGACCATCGCCTCGGGAAAAGCCGACGTCACAGCCTCTTGCCAGGTGGCGACGCGCGCAGAAGACATACGCGTCGCCCGCGGCTGATTGCGAGTCACCTCGTCCAAGATCCTTTGCGTCTAGATCGGGCGATACAGCGGCGGGTTGCCAGCAAGTCGGAGAAGAAGGTCGCAAAGGGAAGGCGGCACGAGCACGTTCGCATCGAGGACGACTCGGTAGCGGCCAGAGGAGAGCATCTAATCGTAGGCGCCTTCGGCGGCGAGCCCATCGAAGAAGCTATCGAGGATCGTACGCCGTTTCTCGTCCCGAGCCCGACGGTATCGAAGAAGGTCTTCGTATCGAACACGTCGATGCGTCCCAACCCTGTGAAAAGGGATCTCTCCAGCCTCCAGAAGGCCGATGAGGAAGGGACGGGACGTGCCGAGCAGGTCCGCCGCGGCTTGGGTCGTTAAGGTCTCGTCTCCCCGGATCACATGGACGGACTGACCATCCCGAACGGCACCGAGGACCTCCCGGAGGACGCGGAACATCTCATCGGGTAGTTCAAGAGTCCTCCCGCCGCCGACGAGCCGAGGCCTTTCAATGTCGCCGAGGATGCGGGCGAGTTGCTCGATCTCCTCGCGTCCGATCCGGTCCGGTTCGATCCCACGCTCCACATTCGCCCCCATAGCTCTATCATAGACGCAACATCCGAAAATTGTAGATGGACGTCACGGTTACGTCGTCATCGAGAACGGCCTCAAGGCTGCGGGGACGACGCGGTCGTCCGGTTCGGGGGTCATCTCGAAGCGGAGGGTGCCGCCGGAGGCGATTTGGGCGTGGCTGAGGACGCATCCCTCGATAGGGGCTCCGTTCAGGGTGACGCTCCTCACGTAGACGTTCTCGGGGGAGGTGGCAGGGGCCTCGATGACGAGCTCGCCTCCGTTCTCCAGCCGCACGACGGCGCGGGGGAAGAGGGGGGAGGCGAGGGTCCATTCGGCCTTTCCGGGGCACGCGGGGAAGAGGCCGAGGGCGGAGAGGACGTACCACGCGCCCATCTCGCCGTTGTCCTCGTCGCCGGGAAGGTCGTCGGGGGTGTAGAGGCGGTCGAGGACGCGGCGGACCTCGCGCTGGGTGCGCCAGGGGCGGCCCATCGCGGCGTAGAGGTAGAGCGCGTGATGGACGGGCTGGTTCGAGTGGGCGTACTGGCCGAAGCCCTCGCCCTGCGCGCGCCCCTCCCCGGGGCGCGGGGGATCGGCGCAGACCATCTCGGTCATCTCGTGGATCTCGAAGCCGTAGGCGCCGACCTCGACGCGGGGGGGGCACGCGAGCATCGCGTCGAGCTTCGCGACGAGCGCCTCCTCGCCGCCGTTCTCGCCTCCGAGAAGCCCCGCGAGCCCCGCCGGGTCGTGGGGGACGGCCCAGAGGGACTGCCAGGGGCCGCCTTCGGTGTACGGATCGCCCCAGCGGAACTCGCGCCAGGGCTCGAGCCACGTGCCGTCGGCGTTGCGGCCGCGCATGAAGCCGACCGCGGGATCGTAGAGGTGGCGGTAGTTCGCCGCGCGGGCGAGGAGGGCGTCGGCCTCGTCGCTTCGCCCGAGGTGCCTCAGGACCCCGGCGATGCACCAATCGTCGTAGGCGTAGTCGAGCGAGCGCGCGACGGACTCGTGGTGCCGGTCGGCGGCGACCCAGCCGAGCGCCTTGTAGTCCTCGATGCCGATGCGGCCCCAGGCGCCGTCGGGATCGCCGGGTTCGTAGGCGTGGCGCAGGAGGCCGTCGGCGGCGGCGGCGACGTCGAAGTCGGTCACGCCCCGCGCGATCGCATCGGCCATCACGGCGTCGATGTGGGTGCCGACCATGCAGGCGCGGTAGCCGGGGGTCGCCCACTGGGGAAACCAGCCGCCCTCCTTCAGCGCGTTCGTCCAGCCCCGCAGGATCTCGCCGAGGCGGTTCGGGGCGACGAGGGCGAGGAGGGGGTACTCGGTGCGGTAGGTGTCCCAGAAGCCGTTGTCGGTGTAGAGGACGCCGGGGTGGACGCCGCCGTCGTAGGGGGAGCGGTGGCGGGGCTCCCCGTCCTCGCCGGGCTCGTGCCAGATCCGGGGGAAGAGGCGGGTGCGGTAGAGGCACGAGTAGAAGGTCGCCTTCGCGCGCTCGTCGCCCTCGACGCGGATCGCGCCGAGGACGTCCTCCCACGCCCCCTCGGCGGCGGCGTGGACCTCTTCGAAGGTGCCGGCGAGCTCGAGGCGGAGGTTGCGCTCGGCCCCTTCAAGGTCGATGAAGCTCGTGGCGACGCGGAGCTCGACGGGGCCTTCGGGGGCTGGGCCGAGCTCGGCGCAGAGGCCGAGGCGCTCGCCGGCTTCCGCCTCGCTCGGGAGGTCGCCCGCGAAGCGGGTCCACGAGACGACGGGGACGGAGAGTTCGGCGACGATCCAGAGGGCGTACCCCTCGGGGACGCCGCCGTTGTTGCCGCGGGTGTACCCCTCGATCGTCTTTCCGTCGGGGCGGACGCGGAAGGAGGACTCTCCGGCGGCGGGGTCGAGGAGGAGGCGGGCGCTCTCGCCGGGGGGGAAGGCGAAGCGGAAGATCGCGCCCCGCTCGGTGGGGGCGATCTCCAGCTCGACGCCGGAGGCGGGAAGCTCGGCGGCGAAGCGGGCGGGGGAGAAGGTCGCGGCCTCCGGAGAGTAGGCGGTGCCGCGGCGGTGGGCGGAGAGGCGCCGCTCGCCGGATTGGGGGAGGAAGGTCGCGGCGCCGTAGTCGCCCATCCAGGGGCTCGGCTGGTGGGTGAGACGGACGCCCTGGAGCTTGCGGCTTTGGGGGGAGAAGAACCAGGGTCCCTCGGCGGTCTGGGCACTCCAGTGGGCCATGCCGAAGGGGAGGGCGACGAGGGGGAGGGTGTTGCCGCGGGAGAAGCCGGGGTGCGAGTCGGTCCCCTGGAGCGGGTTCACGTAGCGGACGAGGCCGGGGGACGACGGGGACACCGCTTTATTGTCCCCCTTCGGCGCGGGCCGTCGCTGTGGCGGCGAGGGCGTTAAGATTCGATAAAAGGATGCTGACGACGCCCCGGCGACCCCGCTAGGATAGACACCGTGTTCCTGCGCATCGACAAGCTCCAGATCGAAGTTCCCCAGCCGACCGAGCCCGACGGGGCCGCCGCCGCCGCCGTCCAGGAGCTTCTGGGGGGCCGGTTCGGCGAGATGTCCACCCTCAACAACTATATGTTCCAGTCGTTCAACCTGCGGGGGCGCGACCGGATCCGCCCGTTCTACGAGCTCATCGCGAACATCGCGGCCGAGGAGCTGGGGCACGTCGAGCTCGTGTCGGCGTCGGTGAACCTTCTGATGAGCGGTCCGAAGCCGGAGATCGATCCGGCGGACTACGAGAGCGCGCCGCTGAGCGACTACGCCTACAAACCGGGGCTTCGGGCGCACGCGATCGACACAGGGCAGGGGGCGAAGCCGTTCAACTCGGCGGGGGTCGGTTGGAACGGGGCGGACTTCGTGTTCTCGTCGGGGAACCTCACGCTCGACCTCTTGCACAACTTCTTTCTCGAGTGCGGGGCGCGGGCGCAGAAGCTCCGGGTGTACGAGATGACGACGCACCCGTGCGCGCGGGAGATCATCGGGTACCTGCTGGTGCGGGGGACGCTCCACGCCGTCGCCTACGGCAAGGCGCTGGAGAAGCTCACGGGGGTGAACATGAACGGGATGCTCCCGATCCCGAAGATCGAGAACTCGATGTTGCCGGAGAGCAACCGGTTCATCGAGCAGGGGCTCTCGCGCAAGCTCTACCGCTGGTCGCCGGAGGATTACACGAACCTCGGGCTTATCTGGAACGGGACGACTCCGGACGGCGGCGGGGACGTCTTCGTCGAGGACTTCCCGCAGGGGTTCGACCTCGCGAACCTCGATCCGAAGGTTGAGAGCGCGGCGCCCGAGTACGACCCGGACCAGGTGTACGACTGGGCGAAGTTCCTTACCGATAAGGCGGGGATGCCCGCGCCGGACAAGGACCACTCGCCGCTCGAGGGGTAGGTCCGCTGGATCGGGGCTCCGGCGCCAAACGGATCCTCCGCCAAAAGAGTCGATATGCAGGCCCATTCGGCACCCTCGGGTGCGATGGGCTTGCCACGGCGTTCGGACGTTCTAGGCGGCAAGGGACGAGGGGGCGGGCGGCCCGAAGCCTGGGACCGGTTTTGGCGCGAGACGACGCCCGGGGCGAAGGTGGCCGAGATCCTCTCGCTCCGCCGCATCTATCGCGAGACCCTGCGACCCCGAACCGGGGCTTCGCGGCTGGGCCGATCCCTCGGCGGCGTTCGATGTCGCGGGAGTCCGTCGAACCCCGATCAGCAACCCGGGTAGCGTTCCCACCATCCGGGAGCGCTATCGGGCCAGCCGCCCTTACTCACGAACGCACGCCCTTCCCTCATATCGTCGAGGTCGTCGGCGATCCGGGCGACGACCTCGCGCATCTCAAGAGCGGCGAGCCACCGCCTGGGGATCGCCGCCTCGCCGAGCGAGGCGCCGAGGAGTTGCCCCGTCATCGCGGCGGTCGAGTCCGAGTCGCCGTCGTGGTTGGCGCCGGCGACGATCCCCGCCTCGAGATCGTCGGGGTGGCGCAGGGCGCAGTAGAGGGCGATCGCGAGCGCCTCCTCGGCGACCCATCCCTCACCGAGTTCGGGGATCGCCTCGTGCGCGGGGGCATGGGAGGCGGCGAGCTCCGCCGCGCGAGCGGCGAGCGCGCCCAGGGTCGCGAGCGCGCCGCGCTCGCCGCCACGGTCGTAGTCGAGGAGGTCAGAGGGGTCCTGGGCAAGGAAGGTCGGGGCGGCGGCGAACCGAGCGACAGCCTCGCCCGGGCTCTCGCCCGCGACGACGCTTGCCACGATCCAGGCGAAGACGCCCGCCGAAACCCAGCCGAGGGGGTGGCCGTGAGTGATGGCGGCGACGTCACACCCGAAGGAGTAGGGGTCGTTCACGAAGAGCCCGACGGGGGCGACGCGCATGACGCCGCCGCACCCTTTGCTCTCGTTAACGGCGGAAGTGCCGACGTCCGGGGCGTCGCGCAGGGCGGAGAGGCACGTGTTCCCGGGGGCGCGGCGCCGGTGGAGGCCCTCGACGCCGAAGAGCCACCCGAGCGGCTCGGGGGAGGCGGCGCTGAGGGTTCGGACGCCGTCGAAGTCCGGACGGGGCCGTTCGCCTTGGGTGACGAGCCACCGGCGGTAGGCGAGGGCGACGATCGCGACCGGGTTGCACACGCCCCGGAGTACCGAGCGCACCATGGCGCGCATGAGGCCCTCGGCGGTGAAGAGGGTCATCTGGGTGTCGTCGGTGAGGGCGCCGACGACGCCGTAGGCCTCGTCCATCTCTCGGATGCCGCCGGGGCCGTAGCGGGCGAGGATCGCGCCCCGGCTCAGGAACTCGACGGGGGCGCCGAGGGCGTCGCCGACGGCTCCGCCGAGAAGGCATCCTCGCACCCGCTCGCGCCGCGTCATGGGGGCACAGTACCCCGGGGAGCAGATCGGAGCGCTAGAGCGGTCGCCCTCCGATGCGGATCTCGTTCGAGGACGCGACGCCGGTCTTCTTTGAAAATTCTCCGTAAGGGATGACGTCCTTGGGAAGTCCGGCCTGCCCCGGATACTCGAAGACCGAGGCGCGCGCCGACTCACGCCTCAGCACCATGCGGTCCGGGGTGACCCGCTCGATCGTCCCGTCGCTCCAGAGCACCATTTGGAAGCCACGCAGGTCCTCGGTGCTGCTCCCGTCGTCGCGAACGAACTGGTTGTTCCGTTCGTAGTCGCGGCAGGCGACCCAAACGTCGCGCTCGCCTCGGGCGGGAAGGGCGGGTTTGGGTGTGCCGTCCGGACGCGGCCCGATGTAGGGGAACATATACGTCGAGAGATTCTCGCTCGGGCGGTAACCGTCGGCGTACCGGGCGTCGGGATTCTTCAGGTCGTCCGGCGTCAGGCCGACCTTCGACGTCCCCTCGGTATCGCCCATGAGTTCTATCAGATCCGGAAGGCGGCCCGTGCGCTTGCGGAACCCCACCATCGCGGCGTAGATGCGGCGCAGATCCCGCTCTGCGTTCCGGGGGTCGCCGAGGTTGCGTCCCTGCGGGTCGGTCCAGAAGCCGCCCTTGGGGATCGGCTTCCCGTTCCAGAGCTTCGGAGCGTCCGTGCGACGGGCGAGAAACGCGCCGGTCCCGAGACCAAGCGCGACGACCGCCCCCACCGCGAGCCCTGTCCGGGTCAGAGGCTGCAAGAGGAGCGCCCTCGCGCGCCACTCACGGCCAGTGCCGGATCGATCGGTTGCGTGTAGGGAACGCACGGCTCTGACATCATGGTTTTGCTGACGAAACGGTAGCGATTTTGGGACGGATCGTTCGGCGCGGAGCGCAGGACGAAGTACTCGATGATGATCTGGCATCGAAGCCAGTGCGAAGGGTCCACCCGGCAACAGCACATAACGGCCTTCGTGCCGCCGCTGGCGTACTTGTCCGTAAGGCAGCTGGTCGGACCGCCGGTGCATTGCGCATACGTGCCCTCCGGCACGACGGCGTGGGCGCGGGTGATGAGGAAGCCGGAGAGGATCGAGCTTGTCGCCGTTAGCAACAAGCCCCCCCCCCGCAGGATGGTCGTGATCTTCATCGTTCGTCTCGGGACACTGGTATGTCCATCCCCAGTACAGAGACGTTCTCGACAGAGTCGCCCTATGGAGCCACCTCAGAGCGGTACGTTCATACAGAATTCATGATTGAGAACCTAGCGGGCTCAGCATCCCTCCACGGTCGGCCGTAGCGCAACGTAGTAGACGCCATGTTCTTCCCCCTCCCCTCTGCACCTCGGGGCGAGGTGAAGCGGGCGGACGCGCTTCTCGTCCCCATCCCGGGCGACGCGCCGAAGGGGTTCAAGGAGATCGAGGCGCCGGAGGACCGGAAGGGAGACGCGACGCCGACGGGGAAGGTCCGGAACGTCTGGACGTTCCGGCGGGACAACCCGCGCGGGGAGTTCGTGCTCCGGGCCGCGCCGAAGTCGGGGGGACGGCCGGCGCTCGTGGACGCGGCGGGGAGACCGGTGGCGCGCAACCTCGTCTTCACGGTGGTGAACCCGTCGCTCGGAAAGGTGAGAGTGTACGCGACGCGGGCGGCGTACGGGCCGTTCTTCACGCCGTGGACCCCTCTGCCGAAGGGGTCGGCGGGCAAGTACCTGCAGATCTCGGGGTCGCGGATGAGCGCGGGGGAGATCCGGGCGCTCGTCGCGGGGCTTCGGCTCGTGAAGACCGACCGGGCGGCGACGCCGACGGACGGGGGCGACACGAAGGGCGGGAGTTCGACCGGGAGCGGGTCGGGAGGCGAGGGGCCTCCCCCGCCGGCGACGACGGGCGGCGGCTCGGCTTCTTGAAACGAGGGAGGGGCGTCGGTCCGTAGACCGACGCCCCTCTTAGAGCCGGATCGGGTTCAGCGCGAGCCGCAGCCGCAGCCGGAGCCGCACCCGCCGCCGGAAGCCTGCGCGCCGGACTCGGCGGTGGAGAAGGAGTTGCCGCAACCGCAGCCGCCGGTGGCGTTGGGGTTCTCGACCTTGAAGCCCCCGCCGAGGACGTCGTCCACGTAATCCACGACCGCGCCCTCCATGTAGCCGAGGGAGAGGGTGTCCACGAAGAGCTTGATGCCGTCCTGCTCGAAGACCTGGTCGTCGCTCTCAGGAGCATTGTCGTCGAGGGCCATCCCGTAGCTCAGGCCGGAGCAACCGCCTCCCGCGACCCAGACGCGCAGGGCGGCGCCCGCCTTGTCCTGGCTTAGGATGAGGTCGTTAAGCTCGGCGACGGCGCGCTCGGAGAGCGTGATGGCGTTCGTCGTCGCCCCGGGGGCGACGGGAACCTGAAGCGTTTCGGTCATGGGCATCTCTAATACGTCGGCGGGGGGCGTCATGCTCCTAGTCTAACACGGTCTTCCCCGGATCGGGGCCTCAAAACCGGACCGAGGTGGCGATCGTCACGGGGGAGCGCCCGCCGAGGCCGATGTTGAAGCCGCCGACGGCGAGGCCGTAGGTGAAGCCGGTGCGCGAGTTGTAGCCCGCGCGGCCCGCGAAGGCGCGGGCGAGGCCGATCTCGACGCCGGTGCGGAACTCGGCGCGGCCCGCGCGGTTGCCGACGTCGATCGCGTCGGCGGCGAAGAGGAGGTTCCGCCGGTAGGCGTAGCCCGCGCCGAGGTTCAGGGCGGTGCGGAAGGGGTCCACGTAGTCGGGGCGGAGGCCGCCGTTGTCGGGGCGCTCGGAGTCGAAGCGGACCTTCGGGGCGATCGCGTTCTCGACGACGGCGCCGAGGGTGAGGCCGCGGACGCGGTCGAGGGAGTAGATCGCGCCGAGGTCGAGGCCGACGGAGCCCTCGTTCAGGTAGTCGTCGCCGGCGGGGATGTTCGAGCCGTTGACGACGCCGCCGGTCGTGTTGCTGGAGATGCTCGGGCCTTGGGCCTTCTTGTGGGCGTAGTAGCCCCGGACGCTCTTCAGGCGGCCGCCGAGGGCGAGGCGGGCGCGGGGGAGCTGGACGGCGTTCGCGTAGCCGAGGCCGACCGAGGTGTAGCCGAAGGCGTAGGCGTCGAGCTGGGCGTCGAGGGGGGCGTTGTTGGGGTCGCCGCCGTTGCGGATGAAGGTCCGGAGCGCCGCGTTGGGGATGGAGGTGCCCTCGACCTCGCCGAAGCCGGAGAGGACGAAGCCGCCGCCGAAGACGGCGAGGCCGGCCTCGGCGCCGAACTCGCGGCGGTCGCCGCCGAAGCGGCGGGCGAGGCGCAGGGCGAGGTCGGTGTTCGCGCTCCCGCCGCGGGTGAGGTCCTTCACGAGGTCGCTCGCCTCGCCCAAGGAGAGGCCCTGGGTGCGGTAGCCGAACTGGGGGTACTGGAGGCGGAGCCCCTTGGGGCCGAAGGCGTGGAGGGCGGGGTTCAGGCGGGTGTTCTGGAAGACGTCCACCGGGAGGGCGAGGCCCGCGCCGCCCATGCCGGCGGCGCGGGAGCCGCCGAAGGTGACGTCGGCCCGGGCGGCGGGGGCGAGAAGGGCGAGAAGGGGGAGAGCGAAGAGGAGGGGAGCGAGGGGCCTCGTAGACATACGGGGGGATTGTCGTCGTTTCGGGGGCGAAACGCAAGGGGGGTTCGGCGGGCGAAGAGGCTCACGGACTAAACTGGAGCGTGCCCTACGTCGTCGCCGAACCCTGCATCGGGGTGAAAGACAAGTCCTGCATGACGGTCTGCCCGGTGGACTGCATCTACGAAGTGAAGGATCAGGTCGTGATCAACCCCGACGAGTGCATCGACTGCGGGCTTTGCGAGGCGGAGTGCCCGGTGACGGCGATCTTCGTGGACACCGACGTGCCGCCGGACTGGAAGGGGTTCATCGAGGGGAACGCGCGGCTCGGGCGGGCGCGGGCGGACGGCGAGCTCGTCGAGGGCGAAGGGGCTTAGCGCCTCCCCCTAGGACTCGTCGATCCACGGGGCCTCCTCGCGGGTGGGGCGGGGCAGGGGGCCGGGGACGAAGCCGAGGCGCCGGAGGAGAGGGGTGATGGTGAGCCCCTGGACGACGACGGAGAAGGCGACGACGGCGAAGGTCGCGGCCCGGACGGCCGAGGCGCCGGGGAGATCCGGGGGAAGGCCGAGGGCGAGGGCGAGCGAGAGCGCGCCGCGCAGGCCGCCCCACCAGAGGACGCCGGTCTCGCGGGGGGGGATGCGCCAGCGGGTGAGGGCGAGCGGGGCGGCGACGGCGTAGACGGCGGCGGCGCGCCCGGCGAGGACGGCGACGAGGGCGACGGCGACGCCGAGCCCGGCGTCGCGGTAGTCGGCGCGGAGGATCGCGACGCCGATGAGGAGGAAGGCGGCGGTGTTCGCGAGGAACGCGGCGAACTCCCAGAAGGTCTCGGCGTCGTCCCGGCCCCGGTCGGTGATCTGGCCGAGGTGGCCGAGGTTGCCGACGAGGAGGCCGGCGGCGAGGGAGGCCATGACGCCGGAGGCGTGGACGGACTCGGCGAGGAGGAAGGCGCCGAAGGCGGCTCCGGCGGAGACGGTGACCTCGACGAGGTGGTCCTCGGTCCCCTGCATGACGCCGAGGGCGACGAGGGCGACGAGGGCGCCGCACCCGAGGCCGAGCCCGGCGTTGACGAGGACGGAGAGGGTTCCGGCGAGGGGGGTGACGCTGCCGCCGGAGCTCCAGGCGAGGGCGAGGACGAAGAGGGCGGCGGCGACTCCGTCGTTCAGGAGGGATTCGCCCTCGACGAGCAGGCGGACGCGCCCGCCGACGCCGGCCTCCTTGAAGGTGGCGAGGACGGAGACGGGGTCGGTGGCGGAGATGAGGACGGCGAAGACGACGGCGGGGCGGGGGTCCCACCCCGCGAGCCGGGTCATGGCGAGGAAGACGACGCCCGCCGAGATGAGGGTGCCGAGGACGGCGAGGAGGGCGATGGGGCCGAGCTCGCGGCGGAGGGCGTGCCAGCGGAGGGCGAAGGCGGCCTCGAAGACGAGGGGGGGGATGACGGCCTTGAAGAGGAGGTCCTTCGTGACGACGATGCCGCTCCCGCCCCCCAGGAGGGCGAGGCCCGCGCCGGCGAGGACGAGTCCGACGGTGTAGGGCACCCTCAGCCGCCGGGCGAGGATGGCGACGGCGACGGCGAGGAGGAGGAGGAGCTCGCCGCGCTCAGGCGTCATGGCGCGGCCTCATGGAGAGGGAGGCTACCGGAGGCCTCGGGAGGCTTGCGCGGCTCTGCCGCTCGTTCGCGCCTCCCCGCTCTGTGGGGGGCACTCGGGGTTTGCGAAGGAGGGTTCCCGAACGGTTCCTGGGAAAGCCGGGAATCCCCGGAACGCGTTTCACGCCCGTGCGCGCACGTCTCCAAGGTTCCGGTCTGACCATGCTGACCACGCTGACCACGGTTTTCGGGTTTTTGTGCAAGGTGGGGTCGGGGGTGGGGGCGCACCGGCGGGACGCACGTGCCACCGAGGGGGAGGATGTTCGGAGGGCTCACACCCTTACGTTCTCGGGGAGGGGGTCCTGACAACGCGTCCGGAGGAAGATCCTCCCCCTTTCGCCTTTTCTCCTCTTCTCTCGGGGGCTTCTCTCCCGTTCGGGCGACGGGTCGCCCCGGGGGGGGGCGGGATCGGGGTCGCGCCCTCCCTGCGGCGTCCTCGCTTGGGAGGGTTCCCCCCACGAGCGAGGGGAGGGGGCTCCCCTCGTCCACCCCCTTAGCGGAGGCGGAGGGTGGCCCTGAGGGGGAGGTCGCGGGAGGAGGGGCCGGCGGAGATCTCGACGTCGCCGGGTTCGACGGCCCAGGCCCTCGCCTTCACGTCCCAGTAGGCGAGCCAGGGGCGGGGGATCGTGAGGGTCACCCGCTTCGTCTCGCCGGGGGCGAGGGGGACGCGGGCGAAGGCTTTGAGCTCGCGGACGGGGCGTTCGACCGCGCTCCGGGGGTAGCCGGCGTACATCTGGACGGTCCCGGTCCCGGCGGTGCGTCCAGTGTTGCGGACGGAGAGGGTGGCCTCGACGCCTCCGTCCGCGCCGGGGGCGGCCTTCAGTCCGGAGAGGGCGAAGGTCGTGTAGCTCAGGCCGTGGCCGAAGGGGTAGAGGGGCTTCGCGCCGTTCCTGTCGAACCAGCGGTACCCCATGAAGAGGCCCTCGCGGTAGACCATCTTCCGGTCTTTAGAGGGGTAGGCACCCTCGTAGTAGGTCCCTTTGAGGGTGCGGGGCCAGGTGAGGGGGAGGCGTCCGGAGGGGTTCGCGAGGCCGAGAAGGATCTCGGCGACGGCGAGGTCGCCCTCGCCGCCGGGGTACCAGGCCTGGACGATCGCGGCGGCGTCGCCCTCGAAGGGGGCGAGGTCCACGGGGCCGCCGGAGCTGTTCACGACGACGGTGCGCGGGTTGAGGGCGAGGACGCGGCGGAGGAGGGCCTGCTGGTCGGCGGGGAGCTCGAAGGGTCGGTCGAAGCCCTCGCCCTCGCGATCGGGGCCGAGGCCGGTGCCGACGACGACGGTCCCGGCCTCGCGGATCTCGGCGTCGGTGACGTCGCTCCTCGCGGGGCCGGGGGGAAGGATGCCGAATCCGGCGACCGCGGCTCCGCCCGCGTCGTAGTACTCGACGGTCACGGCGTAGCTCTTCCCCGCCTCCATGCGGACGGTGGCGCGGTCGGTGGTCGCGCCGCGGTCGTTCCAGGCGTCGATGACGCGCCTGCCGTCCACGAGGACGCGGACGCCGTCGTCGGTGCGGGCGACGAGGGTGTGGTCGCCGGTCGCGGTCGGGCGGTAGGTCCCGGTCCAGCGGACGGAGAAGCCGTCCTTCGGGAGGCCGGGGGCGGGGGGTCCGTCGCCCCAGTCGAAGGCGACGTGGGCGTCGTCGCGGACGAGGGCGGGGGTGCCCCGCAGGTCCCGGTTGGCGAAGTACTCGCCCTTCAGGGGGCCGACGAAGGGGGTGGCCTCGAAGGCGGCGGCGGGGTCGAGGAGGCCGCGGCGGGAGGTCACGCGGGAGCCGGCGAGGCCGCGAAGGGCGTCGGCGAGGCTCAGGGCGCGGGTGGGGGTCGTGTACGACGAGCCGCCGCCGCCGGTGAGGGGGGTCGTCGCGTTGAGGACGAGGAGGGTGCCGCCCCGGAGCGGGAGGACGTTCCGGGCGTTCTTCAGGAGGACGGTGCCCTCGCGGGCGATCCGGAGGGCGGTCGCCTCGCTCGCGGGGTCGGCCCGGGGGATCGCGGGATCGGTTTGGGGCCTTTCGCCGAAGCCCATCGCGTACTCGACCCGGAGGATGCGGCGGACCTTCTCATCGAGCATGGCCTCGGTGACCTCGCCCGAGGCGAGGAGGGGTTTGATCGTCGCGGCGTTCATGAACTCGGGGCCGGGCATCTCGAGGTCGAGGCCGTTCCTCACGGTGCCGAGGGTGGAGTGGGCGCCGCCCCAGTCGGACATATGGACGCCGCGGAAGCCCCACTCTCCTTTGAGGACGTCCACGATGAGGGGGCGGCTCTCGGAGGCGTGGACGCCGTTCAGGAGGTTGTAGCCGGACATGACGGCCCCGACGTTCGCCTCTTTGACGGCGGCCTCGAAGGGGCGGAGGTAGAGTTCGCGGAGGGGGCGCTCGGCGATCTCGGACGAGTCGGCGTTGCGGTCGCTTTCGTGCTCGTTGCCGGCGAAGTGCTTCACGGTGGCGACGACGCCCTGGCCTTGGACGCCCCGGATGACGCCGACGGCCATGCGGGCGGCGACGAAGGGGTCCTCGCCGAAGTACTCGAAGTTGCGGCCGTTCTGGACGACGCGGGCGAGGTTCACGCCGGGTCCGAGCCAGACGTGGACGCCGCGGGCGCGGGCGTCGCGTCCGATGGCGGTGCCGTAGGCGAGGGCGAGAGGCTCGTCGAAGGTCGCGGCGAGGGCGAGGGGGGCGGGGTAGGCGGTGGTGGGTCCGAAGTTGCGGACCCCGGCGGGTCCGTCGCTCATGCGGATCCGGGGGAGTCCGAGCTTGGGGATGGCGCGGATGTCGAAGCCGTCCACGCCGCCGAGGAGGGCGATCTTCTCGTCGAGGGTGAGGGCCTTGAGGCCGGCTTCGACCTTCGCCTCGACGCGTGCGGCCCCGTCCGGGGCGGCGGTCTGCGCCAGCGCGGCGAGGGCGAGGAGGGCGAGCGGGGCCATAGGCCAGTTTGCCCCAAGCGGTCAGGGTTCGGCGAGGGCGGGGAGGGCGACGACGCTCGCGTACCGGAGCATGCCGCGGTCGTAGGCGAGGAGGGGGACCCCGTAGAGAGCCGCGCCCGCGGCGATCGCGGCGTCGGGAAGCCGACCGCCGAACTCGCGCCGGAGCGCGGCGGCGCGTTCGACCACGGCGTCGCTCAGGGGGATCTCCTCGCCCTTGCTGAGGAAGGCGTCGAGTTCGCGGACGGCGGGCGCATCGAGTTTAGGCGACGAGAGCGCTTCAAGCCGGGTGACGACGCTGTGGAGGCGGATCCAGGGAAGGCTCGCCCGCCCTTCGAGGTAGGCGACGAACCAGTTCGTGTCGATGACGGCGGCGGGGGCAGGATCACCGGGGACCGTTCCCCTCGCCCGCCTCCTCGTCGCTGTCATCCTCGTCGCGGAGTCGCCTTTGGAACTCCAACGGATCGCCGAGATCGGGCAGTCCCGGCGGAACTTCGGGCGGGGCTTGGAACTTCGGGATCGGGAGTCCGCGCGCGGCGAGCGAGCGCACCCACTCGACGTACCACACCCAGTCGGCGTAGGGCATCGCGACCTCGACCGGCTCTCCGGTGAGCGGGTCTTGAAGGACGCGCAGGGCCATGACGGCAGTATACGGGGCCGGCCGTCCAGGGGGATCAGGCCCGTGGCACGGGGTCGAGCATCTCGGCGAACCAGAAGGCGACGGCCTTCTCGTCCACTCCGTCGGTGCCTCGCCACCAGGAGATGGGGTAGCCCCAATCGTTCGTGCTCCCCGGCGGATTGCGGTCCCAATGATCCGTGTACTCACGGAAGAAGCCGCTCCGCGAGCGGGGAGCGAGGATTCCGGCGTAGCCGAGCACCTGGATGAGCCCTCTCCGCTCAGCATCGTTGGAAGGGATGAGCGGCGCGAGGACCGCCGCCGCGTCGCGAGGACGAGCTTGGGGAGGAAGAGCACGAAGCCCGTCGAGCAAGGAGGCAAGGAGGCCTCGATCCTCGGCGGTCGGCCGCGGGCGCTCGGAGCGGGAGAAGAGATCCAGATCCAATTCGATGTAGAGAGGGTTCCCGTGGCGCACCCCGCCCCACTTCCAACGCTCGAAGTTGAGGACCGAGACGTCCTCGACGTTCGGCGGATCGCACGATCCTCCGCAGATCTCGCAGGCGTGGCGGCCTCGATAAGGGTGCAGAGGCAGGTTCCGCCCCGCCGCGTAGCTTCCGAGCGCGGAGCGAAGATCGAGCCGCCTCGAGCCCAGGCTCGCGACGAACGCCGCGGCGACCTCCCGTCGGTGGATTCGGGCGACCGCGTCCCTCGCCGCCGCGACCGCCTCGTCGTGCGCCACGGCGCGATCGGGGAGAAGAAGCCCCGCCTCGCTCAGTTCGACCCGCTCCTCCGGAGTGAAGGGCCGCCTCTCCTGCCGCCATCCTTCCGCGCCCCAGTAGCGGGAGAAGAAGAGCCTCAGGAGCGCGGCGTCGGGGGGCGTCACCCTCTTGCCGACCTCACCCAGTCGAGGGTCGCCGCCGCTTCGTCGGGTTCGGCGACGGCGGTGAGGTAGCGCTCGAAGAGGTTGTGGGCGGCGGGGTAGATGGAGAAGGGGGAGACGAAGTGGGGGAACTCGAAGGTGATGACCTTCTTCGCCACCGGGGCGGCGGCTTCGAGCTTGAAGCGAAGGTAGCGCCAGTCGGCGGGGGGGAACTTGATCGGCATGTCGCGGTCGAAGGACTCGAGGTTCGACCAGATCTCGACGCCGTGCCTTTCGCCGAGGGCGCCGATGCCCTCGATGAAGCGGGGGAGCTCCTGGTAGTGGACCTGGCCGTCCTGGAAGGCGCAGATGTCGAAGGCGCCCTTCGCCTCGGAGAAGATGCGGTCCCAGTGGTCGAAGGATTCGTCGAGGGTGAGGGCGTTTTCGCCGAGCTGCTTCGCGCCCTGGGGGTAGGGGGAGATGAGGACGGGTTTGTCGCTCAGCGACTTGCAGTGGCCGCCGATGCCGCGGAAGAGCTCGACGATGTGGGCGTCGTGGCGGCCGGTCTCGTGGGTGAGGTACCAGCCCGCGAAGCTCGGGTGATGGCCGTAGCGGGCGTAGGCCTCGTCGAGGAAGGCCTGGTTCACCTCGATCTCCTTCCAGTAGCTTCGGCGGTGCCACCAGAAGCCGGAGTCGTAGGTGCCGAAGAAGAGCTTCAGGCCGAGCTCGTCGGCGAGAGAGTAGAACATCTCGCCGAGGTCGTCGTGGAGGGGAAGGAGGTCGGGAAGGCTCTTCGCGGGAAAGATGCACCGGTTCTTGTAGCCCGCGCGGATGACGACGAGGGTGTCGAGGCCGATGCGCCGGTAGAGCTCGAACTCGCGCCGCCAGTGCCGCTCGGTCCAGTTCTGGCTCGGGATGTCGTGGGTGATCTCGTCCAGGAAGGTGCCGGTGATGCGGGGGAGGGCGGGCATGGCGAGGGAGCTTACTCGCGGTTCGAGCCGGGGCCGAGGACGTCCCTTGCAAGCGGCATGCAGATGCCGTTCACGGTGCGGAGGGTTCGTAGATGAGTCGGGACCATGCCGATCTCCTTCTCGCTCGAACCCGCCGATCTTCCGGAGCCGAAGCCGCGAACCGTTCTCGTGACGGGGGCGGCGGGGCGGATCGGGAGCTACTTCGCCGAGCACGCGCCGGAGCGCTTCACGCTCCGCCTGATGGTGCGTCCGGGGGAGGACGCGTCGAGGATCGCCTCCTTCGGCGAGGTCGCCGAGGCGGATCTCGGGGATCTCGACCGGCTCAAAGAGGTTTTCGCGGGGGTGGACACGGTGCTCCATCTGGCGGGAGACCCGGACCCGAGCGCGGTGTGGTCGTCGCTTCTCGAGACGAACATCGTGGGGACGTACCACGCGTTCGCGGCGGCGAAGGCGGCGGGGGTGCGGCGGGTGATCTACGCCTCCTCGATCCACGCGGTCGGGGGGTATCCGAAGGACGTTCAGGTGAAGGAGAGCGATCCGGTGAACCCGGGGGATCTGTACGGGGTGAGCAAGGCGTTCGGGGAGGCCTTGTGCCGGTACATGGCGGAGCAGGAGGGGGTGCAGGCGATCGCGGTGCGGATCGCGGGGTTCCAGGCTCCGGAGCGGGCGGCGGACCCGGAGTTGGCGAACCTTGCGGACGCGTTCGTCTCGGACCGGGACCTCACGCAGCTCTTCGTGCGGTGCATCGACGACGAGCGGGTGCGCTTCGCGGTGGTGCACGGGAACTCGGACAACCGGTTCAAGCGGCTCGCGATCGAGAACGCGCGGGCGCTCTTCGGATACGAGCCCCAGGACGACGCGGTGGAGTCGAACCCGGCGCTCGGGGAGGGGCGGTTCGAGGGGCTCGCGCACGCGCTCTCGGACGGGGAGAGGTCAGGGATGCGGGAGGAGGTGTAGCGGGGCGTATGCTAGGGGGATGACGATCCACGCGGTGGTCCGGGGGGGCTCGCTCGTCCCGACGGAGCCCCTTCCGTTTCGGGAAGGCGAGGAGTTGAGGCTGGAGGTGGCGGACGCTCGGACCGCCCCGCTGGCCGTCCCGTCCGAGGGGATGAGAAAGTTCCTGGAGACCCTGCGCGAGGTCGGGAAGAACGCGAACCCGAATTTCGTCTGGGACCGCGACGCCGCCTACGAGGATTAAGCGTGGCGCGCATCTTGGTGGACACGAGCGTTCTCACGCGGCTCGTTCCGATCGCGGGGGACGTGGCCCGCGGGGACGCGATCGGGACCGCGCTCGAATCGGAGGGCGAGCTCGTCGTGGCGGCGCAGTGCCTTTTCGAGTTCTACGCGGTCGCGACGCGCCCGGGCGAGAGCCGGGGCGGGCTCGGCCTTACGGGGGAGGAGGCGCGTCGGGCGCTTCGCGGCTTCCGGGAGACCTTCGTTCTGCTCCCCGATCCGCCGGATCTCTTCGATCTTTGGCTCGGGGTGGTCGCCGAGTTCGGGGTCGTGGGGCGGGAGGCGCGCGATGCGCGGCTCGCGGCGTTCGCGCGGGGGCACGGGATCCCTCGGGTGGCGACGCGGGACCGGGGCGGGTTCGCGCGGTTCGGTTTGGGTGAGGTCGTGCCCGAGGCTTAGCCCCCCTCCTTCGGGAGCTACTCGACGTAGAGCTTCACGCGGCCCTTTTCGGCCTGGCCGAGCCACTCCCC
Source organism: Fimbriimonas sp. (assembly GCA_965249475.1). Classification (GTDB taxonomy): domain Bacteria; phylum Armatimonadota; class Fimbriimonadia; order Fimbriimonadales; family Fimbriimonadaceae; genus Fimbriimonas. The sequence continues at coordinate 424,295 of CBDFMD010000001.1, forward strand.
GAGGGAGAGAGGGCCGTCGTAGCTCTGGATGCGGGGGATGCGGGTCCTCACCTTCGCGAGGGCGGGACCGGGGGCGGGGGCGGGGTTAGCGCCGACGAGGAAGACGCCCTGGAGGTCCGGGCGGTTCAGAAGGGCGCGGTTGCGGGGGGAGATGCCGTAGGGGAGGGCGAGGGAGTAAGGGGGCTTCGCGCCGTGCTTCGCGAGGTTCGCGTTCGCGCCGTCGATCTCGCCCTTGACCCCGGCGTCGGAGAGCTTTTTGAGGGCGGTGTGGGTGACGGTGTGGTTCTCGATCTCGGAGCCCATGTCGCGGAGCATGGCGAGCTTCCTCTCGAGAAGCTTCGGCTGGCCCCACATAACGTCGGGGAGGACGTAGAAGGTGCCGCGGACGGGAAAGTCGGGGTGCCTTTCGCTGAACGCCTTCCAGATGCCGACGGCGCACGCGGGGTCGAGGGCGCCGTCGGGTTTCAGCCTCAGCTGTGTCGGGTGGGAGTCGTCGAAGGTCATGACGACGGGGGTGGCGCCCTTGGGGAGGTCCATCCTCCCGGAGAGGTAGGCGCCTGCGGTGACGGGGCGGAAGCCGAGGCGGTAGAGGCGCTCGAGGTCGGCGGCGAAGGCCTTCGGGGGGCGGATCATGGCGTTCTTGCCCTCGCGGATCTGGTGCCACTCGGCGACGTAGACGAGGCCCGCGTGGTCTGGGGGGCGGTTCGTGGCGGGGGGGCCTTCGCTCAGGCGGGCGGTCGGGGCGTTCGCTTCCGGGGCTCGCTTCGGTGCAGATCGGGGGGTCTTCGCCGTAGACTCACCGGCAGACGAGGGCGGGGCGGTTTTGGAGCCGCATCCGCTCGCTCCCGCGATCAGGGCGAGGGCGAGGGGGGCCGCCGGAAGGAGGGCACGAAGATGGAGCTTGGACACGGACGTTGGAGGATTGGGGGCTTGGCGGTCGCCGCGGGAGTCGCGGGGGCGGTCTTGGCGGCGGGATGCGGGTCGAAGGGCGGCGCCGGCTCGGGGGCCGGGGGCGTCGCCGGGAGGGCGGGGACGGACCGGAAGCTACCCCAAACGGGGGCCTCGACGGGAGCTTCGGGGGGGAGGGCGGCGGGCGCGGCGGCGGCTCAGAAGGGCGGGAAGATCGATCCGGCGCGGTTTCCGCGCCCGAAGCTCGTGCGGGGGATCTACGTGACGGCGTGGGCGGCCGGGGGAAAGAAGCGCCTAAACGACATGATGGCGAAGACGAAGGGGACGGAGATCAACTCGTTCGTCATCGACGTGCGCGACGACGGGGAGATGTACTTCAAGACGGGGATCCCCCTGGCGAAGGAGGCGAAGGCGGAGACGATCGCGGTGGTGAAGCCGGAGCTTCTCATGTCGAGGCTGAAGGCGGCGGGGATCTATCCCATCGCGCGGATCGCGTGCTTCCGGGACCATTTCGTGCCGAAGCACGATCCGACGCGGGCGGTGAACTTCGACACGGGAGGCGTGTGGCACGACCGTTCGGGGCACACGTGGCTCGACCCCTACGACAAACGGAACTGGGACTACATCGCGAAGACGGTGGAGTACGCGCTGGACCAGGGGTTCCCGGAGATCCAGCTCGACTACGTGCGCTTCCCGAGCGAGGGGAAGGCGGGAAACCAGCGCTTCCCGAACAAGGCGAAGTACCCGGACGCGAAGGCGTCGCCGAGCGACGTCATCGCGGAGTTCTGCAAGACGATCACGACGCGGGTGCGGGCGCGGGGGGCGGTGTGCGGGGCGGACGTCTTCGGGATCATCTCCTCCGGGACGAAGGACCAGGGGATCGGTCAGACGCTCGAGGAGATCGCGGCGCCGTTCGACGTGCTCTGCCCGATGGTGTACCCGTCGCACTTCGCGAAGGGGGAGTACAAGATTCCGAACCCGAACGCGGCGCCGTACGCGATCATCAAGAAGTCGCTGGGAGACACGAAGCGACGGGTACCGAAGACGGCGGTGCGGCCGTGGCTTCAGGACTTCTCCTTGGGGGTGCGGTACGGGGAGCGGGAGGTGCGGGCGCAGATCAAGGCGGCGCACGAGCTGGGGATCGACGAGTACCTCATGTGGAACGCGGGGACGCGGTACACGTGGTCGGCCTATAAGGGGAACCCGGGCGGGGGGAACTCGGGCGGAGGGAACGCGGGCGGCGCGGGGACTCCGAAGCCGGGGGCGGCTCCGGTTTCGGCGGGGCGCTAGGTTCGAGCGGCGAGGATCATCACGCGGGGGTCGCGGGGGATTGTGACGCTCCGTGTGACGCTCGCGGGGGGTGCGTGGAACCTGGCGGGGCGGACGGGCGGGGTCTCCGGCGGCGGGATCGTGTGACGCTCGCGGGGTTTCGGGGGGCGAGCGTCACGTCGCGGTCGGGCGGGGCGGGGGAGGAAGGGGGTCACACCCTTTCGTCGGCGGGGAGGGGGGTCTGACAACCCCTTCCGGAAAAAAGATGGCTCGCGTCGGCAAAAATCTTCGCACGAACTGCCAGCACCGGATTAGCGCCGCGAGCGTAGCAACTCGAACGAGCATAAGCACCAAGCGAGGGCGCCCCTCAAGCGACTGAGATTGTCGATACTTGAGATCCGAGTGACTCCCTGTGCGCTTCGTGCTACTGCCTAGTCCCGCACGTTGCCATACTTTTTGCCCTCGACCTCCGTGAACAGCTCGGCGCGCGTCGCGTACCGCTCGTGGGTTCCGATGAGCAGGAGATAGAACCTGTAGACGAACTGGAGGAACTCAATCATGAGGTCCGCCTCCTCGATGCTGGCGTCGTGGTGCACCGCGTCCGATCGGAGTCCGTACGCTTTCTTAACCACATCCACGACGCGGCGGCGCTCGGCCCCGTCACTGGCAATGGTGAAGGCGATGCGCTCGGCGATGTTCTGCTGGATGTTCTCCGATTTGTTTTGGAGAAGGAAGGAGTCGAGGGCGCGGAACACGTATACGAGCCTGTCGGAAGGGTCCTTCTGGAGTGAACTTCGGGAGTAGGTGAAGATGCTCCGCAGAAGGTCGTTCTCGAACTCGCTCCTCGTCTTTTGGATGTACAGGTGGTGGAGCGACCCGAGGCCCGTCGTCTGCATCAGGTCCATCATGCCCCCGTCGAGGTTCCAGGTCGTCCACGAGCCGCGGTCGCTCTCGGAGTACTCGGCGACCTCGTCGCCCTCCACGGTCAGGCATGCATCGAACTCGAGCTCCTCCCGTACCATGGGGCGGCAATAGGAGGGCACGAGGGGATGAAGGATGGAGGGGAGGAAGACCCTCAAGATCGCGCACGCGCTCTCCGCCTCCTCCAGGGCGATCTCCCTCGCCCTGATCGGCTCGGCCTCAATCTTCATCGTGCACGCCACGCTTCCCTGGAGTTTGCGCCTGACCTCGTTGATGTGCGCTTGCGACGCCCCATCAAGCCTGTCCCTGCGGCGCAGGGACGTTTCCCAGGTCTCGAAGAACGCCGCGCGGAACGGATGCACCTGGGTGCGACCGAGGTCGAAGTCGAAGTCCGAGTTAAGGCCGAAGATCGCCACCCACACCCAACGCTCGCGGATCCGCGACTCGAACTCCTCCAGCACGCGCTCGCAAAGTTCCTGGTCCGACCTTCCCAGGTAGCGGTCAAGCGACCAGTCGAACACGGCCGCTTCCATCGCCTTCCGGCCCACTTTCTCCCGAACGCCCTTCAGGCGTTGCATCTTCTCCGCGAGAAGGCGTAGGTTGCGGTACCCCTCCTCGTCGAAGCCGTGGAACATCTCTCCGACGAGCCGCCGCATCCAAGTCACCACGCCCCCGGGAAGTTGGCCGTACTCGGTGAAATCGCGCAGATCGGTCATCTTCAGCGTGGCGGCGGGAAAGAACTTCGCATCGCTCGCGGGACCGGCGGGAGCCGAACCTTCGGAGCGTTGGGGAGTCGTCTGGACAGCCGACAGGAGACGCCTTGCCTCCTCGTCGAAAGCCTTTCTGGCGTTCGGGTGGATCTCGATCTTCATGACAGGGTTCGGAACAAGGATATTCGGCTTCTTAGGTAGTAGCGGCGACGGGCATCTCCATCTTGTCCCAGCGTCCTATTGCTTGCGCCGACGAAGGCAATTGCGCGCAAACATCGAAGCGTTGCGCGATCTGCGCTCAGTATTCCCGTAAGGACTTCTTCCAGTGCCCGGTGACGCTGAAGTCAGCGCCGTTGACAAGGCAGACGATGAAGGAGGTGCTGGGCGGATCGTGTGGCGCTCCGGTCGGCAACGGTTCAGCGGTACGGGAAGCTCGTGAAGGCGGCGCACACGGAGCGTTCGGGGGGGCGTTGCGTGTTCCAGATGATCCGGACGCCGAAGGAGATCTCGCGGGTGCGCGAGGAGTTGCGGGCGTACCGGGCTTAGGGACGGGCTCGGGCGGGCGTCGGTCTCACTCGGGGTCCCTCTTCGGGCTTTGGTCCCCCGGGGTGGTCCGTCGGGGATGCGGCCTTCGTTGGGGGCTCCCCCATCCGCCCCTACGGGGCACCTTCCCCCTCTGCGAGGGAGAAGGATCTTCGAGCTCGCACTTTAGGAGCGGCGCCTCCTTAGGAGGGCGGCGGCGCCCAGCGCGAGGGTGGCGAGGGTGGCGGGTTCGGGGACGGGTTGGGCGTTGGGGCTTCGGAGGGCGTTCGCGGCGATCCGGCTTCCCAGCGTGAGACCGGCCTGGTTATCGAACTCGAAGTGGATGCCGCCGTAGACGCGGCTTCGGCCGGCTTCGGCGGCGGCGTCGGCGTAGGTGAGGAAGTGGCGGGTGCCGGCGCCGACGCCGGTGCCGCCGATCGCGGTTCCGGCGGAGAGGACGTCGAAGCCGCCGGGCTCGTCGCCGTAGAGGCCGGTGAGGACGCCCGCGGCGGCGGCGGAGAAGGTTGAGTGGCCGGAGACGTAGCCGGGAAAGTTCGGGGTGGTGAGGTAGGAGTTCCAGTTCGCGTCGGCGGGGTCGCCGTCGGCGCGGAGGGCGGAGACGGGACGCCAGCCGTCGTAGGCGTACTTCGCGTCCCAGACGGCGATGGCGGCGTCGGCGAGGGTGGTGTTGAGGAGGGCGAGGGCGTGGGCGCTCTCGGCGAGGCCGGAGGCGCGGCGCTCGATCGCGCCGTTGGCGATCTCGTTCCACATCCCCGGGGGGGTGACGGTGCCGGTTCCGGCGGCCCAGAAGGCGGCGATCGCGCCCTGCGCGGCGGTGCGGGTCGTGGAGTTCTGGGCTCCGAGGGAGCGGACCTCGGCGAGGTCGCGGGCGTACTCGGGGCTGTTCAGGGCGGGCATGGGTCCGGGGCGGAACTGCGAGCCGCTCGTTAGGGTGAAGGGGGTCACCTCGCCCCAGCGGGGGAGGAGGCCGGGGGCGTACGCGCCGGGGGTGGGTCGCCAGTGGCCGGGGACGTTCGAGCCGGTGTAGGCGAGGGCGTTCGCGCCGGAGCCGTCGGCGGTGCGGCGCATGAAGACGGCGAAGGCGGCGTTCGCGCCGGCGGACTCGCCCGCGGCGCGTCCGGCCCCGATCCCGGCGAGGCGGGCATCGAGGGTCGCCTGGAGGGCGGGTGCGTCGTTCGGGAAGAGGGCTTTGAGGGCGTCGCAGGCGGCGCGTCCGACGGCGGCGCGGGGGTCGGCGTTCGGGGCGTCGCCGGTGTACTCGTAGCCGGCGTAGCGGCGGTCCACGGCGTTCGCGGCGTCGCTCATAGCGATGGAGACGATGGCGAGGGCGCGGGAGGCGACGGGGGGCGAGACGGCGCGGGAGGCGACGAGGGACAGGGCGGTGCGGTTCCAGTCGGTCGCGGCGTCGGCGCGGGCAGGGCTCGGCGCGAGGGCGGCGAGGGCTCCGGCGAGGAGCGTGATCGGGGAGGCGGCGCGCATCGTGCCCTTACGGGGGCAAATCGCGTGCCAGCGGGGTGCTCTCGCGCGGGGGGTGGGGGTTCTGGTCTACTCTTCGGGTGCGTCGGTCCGTGCTCTTCCCCCCTCTTCTCCTCGCGCTCGGGTGCCTGGGGGGGTGTTCGGGGGGGAAGGGGGGCGGGTTCTCGGCGCGGGGGGGAGCGGGGGCGCCGGGGGTGTTGCATCTGGCGCTCTCGACGGCGCCGACGACGCTCGATCCGGCGAAGGTGCAGGACGTGGAGACGGCGCCGGTGCTGATGCACGTGTTCGAGACGCTTGTGGACTACGACGAAGGGTCGAAGATCGCGCCGAGGCTCGCCCGGTCGTGGACGGTCTCGGACGGGGGGCGGACGTACACGTTCTCGCTCGCCGAGGCGCGGTTCTCGAACGGGAAGCGCTTCACGTCGCGCGACGTGCGAGATTCGTGGTATCGGGCGCTCGCGCCGGGGCTCACGTCGCCGGTGGCCTCGACGTACCTCGGGGACGTCGTGGGGGCGACGGAGATCGCGCAGGGGAGGAAGGCCGTCCTGGGGGTGGAGACGCCGGACGACCGGACGCTCGTCGTGCATCTGAGGCGACCGTTCGGGGCGTTTCTCGGCAAGCTCACGTACCCTTCGGCGGCGGTCGTGGACACGGAGGCGAGCGGGGCGGGGGAGATCACGGGGATCGCGAAGGCGGTGGGGACGGGGCCGTTCGTGATGAAGGCGATGGAGGCGGACCGGCGGGTGGAGCTTGCGGCGTCGCCGACCTCGCGGGAGCGGCCGAAGCTCGCGGGGATCGAGTTCTCGGTGGCGCGGGACGCGGAGACGCGGCTGAACCTGTACCGGCAGGGGCGGCTGGACCTTCTCACGCTCGACCGGGCGCAGATCGCGGGGGTTCAGAGGGACGCGAAGCTGGGAAAGGAGCTTCGGTTCGTCGAGCGGCCCGCGGTGTACTACCTCCTGTTCAACCCGAAGGCGTACCCGCCGTTCGCGAACCCCGCGGTGCGCCGGGCGGTGGCGATGGCGGTGGACCGGGGTCGGATCGCGCGGAGCGTGCTGGGGGCGCTGGAGCCCGCCGAGCGGTGGGTGCCGCCGAGCGTCCTCCCGCAGGGGCCGGGGGTCCCCTTGCCGCCGTTCGATCCGGCGGGGGGGCGGGCGGAGCTTGCGCGGGCGGGGCTCAAGGGGGAGGCGTTGCCGCCGCTGGAGCTTGCGGTGCGGAGCGACAACGCGGACGCGCGGGCGGTCTCGGAGGCGGTGGCGAGCGATCTGGCGAAGGGGCTGGGGATGCGGGTGGAGCCGCGCGCGATGGAGTGGGGGGCCTTGCTGAAGGCGCGCAACCGGGCGGAGCTTCCGTGCGCGTACCTCAACTGGACGGCGGACTACGTGGACCCGGAGAACTTTCTCTCGGCGCTTCTGACGACCGGGGCGGGGGTGAACTTCGACCGCTGGTCGAACCCCGAGTTCGACCGGCTCTGCGCGGCGGGGGATTCGGCGAGCGATCCGGCCCTGCGGGCGCGCTCGTACGCGGCGGCGGAGGGGATCGTGCTTCGGGCGCTGCCCCGGTTGCCCTTGTACTTCGGGCGGGACCCGGTGCTGGTGTCGCCGCGGGTGCGGGGTCTGCGGACGAACGCGCTGGGGACGATGGTGCATCTGACGACCGTGGTGCCGTGAGAGTGCGGGGCCGTGATCCCTTCCGCGAGATGCGGCAGGAGGGGGGGTTCTTCTAGACTAGAGGGGTGAAGCGGCGGGTTCTGGGCGTTGTGGCGGCGGCGGTCGCGGGGATGGCGGGGGCGCAGGTGGGCGGGCCGGGTCCCACCCTACGGCCCGAGGCGTTGTACGGGCAGTGGGAGGGGCGGATCGAGGCGTTGCCGGGGCAGTACCCCTCGGGGCTTCCGCCGGCGGAGCGGGCGGCGCTCGAGCGGGGGAAGCGGCTGTTGGGTTCGGTGGCGGTGTTCGTGCGGCTGGGTCCGGCGGGGGCGTGCAAGCTCTCGACGAAGGTCGTGGGGGGTCCGATGAAGTCGGAGGTGGCGCGGTGGTCGCTCGTGGGGTCGGTGGTGAAGATCGACCGGGCTCCGGCGGTCGCGCCGGGGGCTTTGGGGGCTCCGGGGCCGATCTCTGCGGGGCCGATCTCTGCGGGGCCGGTCGCTCCGGGGAGGCGGGGGGTGGGGACGCAGGGGGTTCCGGCGGGGGTTCCGGGGCCGAGGCCGGTTTTGGGGCGTGGGGCGGCGCGGCCGTCGCTCGTCGGGATCTTCGATCCGAAGACGGGGCAGCTCCGGTTCGATCTTCCGCGCGGGGAGGGGCGGCTGAAGGGGCGGCTTCTGATGGTGCGGACGGGGTTGCCGGCGGCTCCGGGGATCGTTGCGGGCGGGGTCGGGGCGCGGGCGTAGGGGTTCTCCCCCTCCCCTCATCCGGTCCTACGGACCACCCCCTCCCCGGGGGCGGGGAGAAGGGCCTGGGTTCGGGGATCCCGCTGGGTCGGGGGCTCCCCCATCCGCCCCTTCGGGGCACCTTCCCCCTCTGGGAGGGAGAAGGATCTTTGGGTTCGTCCTCGTTGAGAATTCTCCGTGCCGTTCGCATGGGGGTCCCTTTCGGGGCGGGCTTCGTAGAAGGGGGGGTGGATGGGTACGAGGAAGGGCGGGGGCGGTTCGGGGGGTTTCTCGGCGCTCTGCCGGAGGGGCGGGTCGCGGTGCTGGCGGACGGGGACGTGGACGGGCTAGGGGCGGCGTGCGTGGTCTGGGACGCTTTAGGCGATCGGGAGAAGGTCTTTCTCACGCCGCCGAAGGGGCGCAACGCGTTCGGGGACGAGACGGCGGGGATGGTGGCGGAGCTCGGTGCGGCGGGGCTCTTCGTGCTCGATCTGGGGGTCTCGCTGCGGGTCATCGCGCCGGGGGTGCCGACGCTTCTGCTCGACCACCACCATCTGCGGGGGACGCCGGAAGGGGCGACGGTGATCTCGGGGTACGGGATGGAGCCGGTGCCGACCTCTTCCCTGCTCGCGTGGCGGGTCGCGGGGACGGGGGCGAACGCGTGGAAGGCGAAGATCGGGAACGTGGGGGATCTGGGGCCGGAGGACGCAGAGCTGGACGCGGCGCAGCCGAAGGGGACGAAAAAGGCGTTCGACGGGGCGAAGTCGCTCCTCAACGCGGCGAAGCGCTCGTCGGACCCGGATCGGGCGGTGCCGGCAGCGTTCCGGATCTTTCAGGGGGTCGGGTCGGCGCAGGAGGTGCTGGACGCCGAGGGACCGGACGCGGAGGTGCTCCGGCACTTCGCGGAGGAGGTGAAGGGGGAGCTCGCCGAGGCGCGGCGGGCGGGGCCGCGGTTCTCGAAGACGGAGCCGCTCGCGCTCGTGCGGTTCTCGTCGCCCGCGCGGGTGCATCCGCTCCTCGCGCAGTCGTGGAAGGGGCGGCTCCCCAAGTACGCGGTGATGGCGGCGAACGACGGGTACCTGCCGGGGCGGGTGAACTTCTCGATGCGCTCGAGCGGGAACGTGGACCTTTTGGAGATCCTCGCGCGGCACGGGGCGGCGCTGGGGATCCAGGAGGCGGAGTACGGGCACGGGCACCACGCGGCGACGGGGGGCTCGCTCCCGACGGAGGTCTTCGAGCGGCTCGTCGCGGCGATGGGGTTCTAGTCCATCTTCGAGTTCCCGGGGGAGGCGATCGCGTGGCGGGGGCCGGCGCCCTACGTCTTCGTGCGGGTGCCGCCGGAGGTGGCGGCGGAGATCCGGGAGGTGGCGGCCCGGTTGACCTATGGTTGGGGGTGCCTCCCGGTGGCGGCGCGGATCGGGGGGACGGCTTGCACGACCTCGCTCTTTCCGAAGGACGGGGGGTACCTCGTACCGGTGAAGGTCGCGGTCCAGCGGGCGGAAGGGGTGGAGGTCGGAAGCGCGGTGCGGGTGCGGCTGGAGTTCGATCTCGGCGCGCTCTAGGCGTCCTAGGCGCCCTCGACGGCGAGCACCTTCAGGCCAGGGTAGCGGGCGAAGTCGCGGGGGTCGAGGGTGAGGAGGTGCGAGACGCCGTGGGCGAGGAGGGCGGCGGCGAGGTTCGCGTCGTGGGCCTGGCGGCCGCGGATCTCGAGGGTGGCGACGAGGTCGCGCCAGCGGAGATAGACGTCGGGCGTGTCGTTGAGGAGGGTCAGCGGACCCGCTTCCAGGTTCGCGAGGAAGGCCCGTGCGTCCTCTACGCTCAGTCCCAAGCCGTTGCCCGCCTTGGGCCTCATGCAGGTGTGATACACCTCGCGCACGATCTGCGGCGTGTAGAAAAGCTCGTGCTCCGTGACGAGCCCGAACACGGTCGTCAGGACCGCCCCATGCCGAGGATCGTCCGCGTCCAGCAGACGCAACACGACGTTGGTGTCGCAGACGATCCGCACGCGCCCTTAGTCCTCGCTCTCGTAGAGAGACTCGAACGAGGTCGCGCCTTCGGGGATCGGCCCCGGCTTCACCCTCTCGGCGAACTCGTGCAGGCTGGCCTTCCAGGCCTGCCAGCGCTCGGGGGTCCAGGCGATGTGGGGCCGGTCGCCCTCGACGCGCTCCGCCCCCTCGACGGAGGTGGTTCTGGCGGGGGGCTCCTGGGGAGGAGTCTCTTCGCCGAGGTCGGCGAGATAGGCTTCGAGGGTGAGGCCGCGGGCCTCGGCCCGGGCGCGGAGCCTCTCGGCGAGCGCGTCCTCGATCTCGACGGTCACGGGTCCGGTCAGCGACCCCCGAGGCCGGAGAGAGTCACGCCTTCGATGAAGTAGCGCTGGGTGAAGAAGAAGAGGGCGAGGACGGGGGCGAGGGTCATGGTGGAGAAGGCCATGAGGAGGCCGGGCTCGCTACTTCGGTCGCCCTGGAAGAGCTGGAGGGCGTAGGCGAGCGTCATCTTATCGGGGGAGTTGATGTAGATGAGCGGGCCCATGAAGTTGTTCCAGGCGCCCATGAAGGTCCAGATCGCGATGACGGTGAGGGCGGGCTTGATCTGGGGCATCATGATGCTCCAGAAGGTCTTCAGGTACCCGCACCCGTCGATCTTCGCGGCGTCCTCGAGCTCCATCGGGATCTGCATGAAGAACTGGCGGAGAAGGAAGACGTTGAACGCGCTTCCGAAGAAGGCGGGGACCCAGAGGGGGTAGAGGGTGTCGATCCATCCCAGGCTTTTGAAGATGAGGAACTGGGGGAGGAGGGTCACGGCGCCGGGGAGCATCATCGTGGCGAGCAGGACGGTGAAGAGCGCGCCCTTGCCGGGGAAGCGCAGTCGCGAGAAGGCGTAGGCGACGATGCTCGACGAGAGGAGGGTTCCGGCGACGCCGGCGAGGACAAGGAAGAGGGTGTTCTTCAGGTAGACGAGGCCGTAGTTCGTCTCGGGAGGGAGGTACGCGAGGGCCTCGGAGTAGTTCGCGGTGCGGAGACCGACGTCGCGGACGGGCTCGGTCGCGCCGGGGGAGAAGTCGCGGCGCTTGCCACGCAACTCGGGGGGGGAGAGGATCTGGACGGTGGCGTCGCCGCTCGCCTTGTTCTCGGCGACGAAGCCGCGCGCGGGCTTGCCGTCCCAGAGGACGTCCACGATCTTCGCGGGCTGGGGTTTGGAGACGAGGCCTTCGGTGGAGGACTCGAAGGTGACGCCGCGGATCGAGAGGGGTTTGAAGACCTCCATCCTCGCGCGGCCGTTCGGGAGGCGCTCGAGGATCGTCGCCTCGACGTCGCGGCCCTCGTACTTCGCGGCGAAGACGGGGTCGTCCGGGTTCACGTAGGGGATCTCGCGCTGGACGCGGGGGATCCAGACGATGCCGTTCTTGTTCGCCATGTCGCGGTCCTCCTTGAAGCTCGTGACGAGGAGGAAGGCGAAGGGGAGGCCGAAGACGAAGCATCCGGAGAGGAGGGCGGCCTGGGTGGCGAGCCCCTTCGCCCAGCCGCGGGCGGCGAGGCTTCGGGCGGCGAGGGCCATCGCGGCGACGGCGAGGCCGGCGAAGAGGACGACGGCGAGAAGGTTCGCGGGGGAGAGGGGGATGGCGCCGCGCAGGATCGTGACCTTCGAGGCGGGGTCGTGGCGGTAGAGGAGGACGAAGGCGGCGGCGGCGAGGAGCCAGAGGGCGGCGGCGACGGCCCGGGCGCGGCGCTCGGGGCGGGCGATCGCGCCGAGGGCCTGGACGGCGCGGACGGCGGCCATGACGAGGGCGGCGGCGGCGATCCAGGCGGTCCAGGGCATGACGAACCAGGCGATCGGGAGCTCGAAGACGCCGGGGGCCGGTCGGCCGGGGCCGAGGTCGGGGGCGCCGGGGGCGGCGCCGCCGGCGGCGCGGACGATCACGGAGCCGACGAGGAGGAGGACGGCGGCGAGGGCGGCGGAGGAGGCGAGGGCCTTCGCGGCGGCGGCGCGCTCGCTCGCGGCGACGGAGCCGAGGCGCTTGGCGAGGGCGACGAGGGCGCGGGCGGCGGCGGCCCAGCCGAGGAGGGTGAGGAGGGCGCCGACGGCGTAGGGGAGGTTCGAGGGGATCTGCATCTCGGTCGGGGTTCGCCTACTTGTCCGTCTCGTAGTGGACCCAGCGCGGGGCGAGCTTGAACTGGGAGAAGGTGAGGACGAGGATGATCGCGAAGATGACCCAGGCGATCGCGGAGGCGGCCCCCATGCGGAAGTAGGTGAAGCCGTTGTTGAAGAGGTGGTAGACGGGGGTGAGCATCGAGTCGTCGGGTCCGACGGAGCCCTGGCCCGTGCCGGCGAGGACGTACTGGCGGTCGAACTCCTGCATCGCGCCGATGAAGCCCATGACGGTGTTGAAGAAGACGATGGGGGAGAGCTGGGGGAACGTCACGGACCAGAACTGCTGGGTGGGGTTCGCGCCGTCGATGCTCGCGGCCTCGTAGAGGGTGGACGAGACGCCTTTGAGTCCGGCGAGCCACAGGAGCATGCCGGAGCCCGCGCCCCAGGCGCCCATGACGATGAGGGCGGGCTTGCTCCAGTCGGCGGAGTTCAGCCATCCCGGGGGGGGCGTGCCGAACCAGGCGGAGATCGTGTTCACCCAGTAGCCGTTGAGGAGGCCCTTGCTGGAGTCGGGGGTGAGGACGACGCTCCAGAGGATGGCGGCGGCGATGCCGGGGACGATCGCGGGAAGGTAGAAGACGGTGCGGTAGAGGCGCATGCCGCGGGCGGCGGCGTTCAGGAGGAGGGCGACGCACAGCGAGGTGAAGAGGCCGAGGGGGACGCCGACGCCGGCGAGGTAGGCGGCGTTGCCGAACGCCTTGCTCGCGCGGGGCCAGTCGGAGCCGACGAGGTCGGCGTAGTTCTTCGTCCCGACGAAGCGGGCCTCGTTCAGGACGTCCCACTGGGTGAGCGAGAAGAAGAAGGAGGCGAGCATCGGCCCGAGGGTGAGGAGGACGAAGCCGAGAACCCAGGGGGCGACGAAGAGGTAGGCCCATTTGGCCTCGGCGCGCTCGAGGCGTCCGATCCTCAGGCGGGAGAAGGCGAAGACGAGGCCGAGGGCGAAGAGGCCGGCGACGGCGGCGGCGGCGAGGGCGGGGAGCCTCATGTCCACGACGGGGTACTTCGCCTTGTCGAAGTAGGCGTCGAGCTCGCGCTGGACGTTGCCCTGGCTTTCGAGGAGGGCGGCCCTCGGGGTGGCCTTGTGGGCGGCGGCGGCCTCGAGGGCGCGGACGTGCTCGTTCCAGAGGACCTGTCCGGCGAAGGTGGCGGGGCGGATGCGGGCGAACCTCGCCATGCGGGTGTGCATGCGGACGGCGGCGGCGTAGTTCGGGTACTTGGGGGCGTAGTGGGCGACGAGGTACTCGTTGCAGACGCGGTTGGCGATCTGTTTGGGGATGTAGACGCGCCCTTTGGAGCGCTCCCACTTGCTCTGGGCCTCGGCGAAGACCTTTTGGCCTTCGAGGCTCTCGGCCCATTTGACGTAGGTCCAGGCGTCCTCGACGTTCTTGCCGCCGCGGGGCATGGCGTAGGAGTAGCCGCCGACCCAGGTGACGAAGGTGTCCCGCTCGTCCTTGAAACGGCCGCGGTGGTGGTAGCGGTCGTCGGGGACGGGGGCGGGGGCGACGCCGAAGTCGAGGTTGGGGGCGTAGCGGGAGAGGCCGTTGCCGATCCAGTCGCCGTCGATCTTCATCGCGACCTTGCCGAGGATGAAGGGGTCGTTCTCGTTCGTCTGGAATCCGGACTCGAAGGCTTTGGCCTTTTCGTAGCCGGTGACGTCGCCGGAGCCGCCGAGGTCGTCGTAGGCGTCGACGATGAACTTCAGGGCCTCTTCGGCGCGGGGGTTCGCCATGGTGCAGCGGCGTCCGTCGGGGGAGAGGAAGCTCGCGTCGTTGCGGACGTCGTTCTGGAAGGCGTAGATGTAGAGCCAGGAGTTGCCGTAGTTCGGCATGAAGCCGACCTTCGTGAGCTCGCCGCGGGCGTTCCGCTCGGTGAGGACCTTCGAGTAGGCGCGGACCTCGCTCCAGGTGCGGGGGGCGCGCTCGGGGTCGAGTCCGGCGGCGCGGAGCTCGGCGGCCTTCGCGCGGAAGACGTCGCGGTTGTAGTAGAGGATGCGGTTGTCGGCGCCGAAGGGGATGGCGTAGACCTTGCCGCCGTAGGTCGCCTCGTTCCAGGGGGCGGGGTAGTACTTGTCCTTCGTGGGGCTTCCGGGCTCGTTCTTGTCGCGCTCGACGAGGTCGTCGAGGGGTCGGAAGGCGCCGCGGGAGGCCCAGTCGGAGATGGAGAAGCGGTCCTGGAAGACGAGGTCGGGGGCGACGTTCCCGACGATGCTCGTCATGAGCTTCTGGGGGTTCATGCCGCCGGAGCCCATGGAGAGGATGCGGACGCGGATGTCGGGGTGGCGGCGCTCGAACTCGCGGATGACGGCGTCCTGGCCTTTGTTGTCCACGCCGACGGAGACGCCCCAGAAGACGAGGTCGCGCCGGTTCGGGCGGGCCTCGCCTCCGGCGGGCGTCGCGCCGGCGGGGGCGGGGGGGGCGTCGTTCTTGCTCAGGAGTTGGGCGAACGCGGCGCCTCCGAGGAGGATCGCGGCGGCGGCGAGGAGGCCGCGGACGGGCCAGGGGTTCGGACGGCTCAACATCGGGCGCTTCCCGTCCAGGGTACACCATGCGGGACGAGAATACGTATTCTCGGCCTGCGGGGACCCCAGCGGCACGGGGAGCGGCGGGTACGCTCCCCTTCAGCTATGACCGCCGGAGAGCCGCCGAACGTTCCCGGGCCGGCGGGTTCCGGCGCGCCCTCCGGCCTCTCCGCGGGGGAGAGGGCAAAAGCCCGGACGAGCGGGGCGCCGGGGCCGATGCTCGCGATCTTTCTCACGGTCCTCATCGACATGCTGGGGTTCGCGATGTTCATCCCGGACCTTCAGATCCGGGGGGAGCGGCTCGTGCGGGAGGCGCTGGGGCTCGCGCCGGGGGCGCAGGACCCGCGGCTGGGGCTGTACCTGGGGTTCCAGATCGCGGCGTTCTCCTTCGCCCAGCTCCTCACGTCGCCGCTTCTCGGACGGCTCTCGGACGCGCGGGGGCGGCGGGTGGTGCTCCTGGTGTCGAGCGCGCTCTCGGTCCTCTCGTACGTCGTGTACGCGAACGCGCCGAGCCTCGGGTGGCTCGTCCTCTCGCGGGCGCTCTCGGGGGTCGCGGCGGGAAACCTGGGGGTGGCGTTCGCCTACGTCGCGGACGTGACGGCGCCGGAGGACCGGGCGAAATCGATGGGGCTTCTGGGGGCGGCGTTCGGGATCGGGTTCATCGTGGGGCCGTCGCTCGGGGCGCTCCTGCTCCGGGTCTCGGGCGACTCGCCGCGCCCGCTGGGGTACGTGGCGGCAGGGCTCGCGCTCGCGAACTTTCTCTTCGTCCTGCGGATGGTCCCGGAGAGCCTGAAGGCGCGGGGCGCCTCGGCGCGGAGGCCGGCGGGGCTTCTCGCCGATCTGCGGACGGCGTTCGCGTCGCCCGCGCTCGCGCTGCTGCTCCTCGTGTTCTTCATGATCCAGCTGGGGTTCACGGGGCTTGAGACGACGTTCTTCCGGCTTTTGGAGCGGCGGGACTGGATCTTCCGCTTCGGGGAGGCGGGGGCGAAGACGAACGGGGCGCTGGTGCTCGGTCTCGTGGGGGTCGTCGCGGCGCTCATGCAGGGGGTGGTGATCCGGCGGCTTCCGAAGGACGTGGACGAGCGGGGGGTGTTGCGCTGGTCGTACCTCCTGTTCATTCCGGCGCTCGCGCTCGTGCCGTTCGCGCCGCTGTGGTTTCCGGGGGTCCTCGTGGTGGTGATGCTGGGGATGTCGAACGGTCTCGCGCAGCCGACGCTCTCGGGGCTTATCTCGAAGAACGCGCCGGCGGGGATCGTGGGGGGCGTGTTCGGGGTGACGCAGGCGCTCGGGTCGCTCGCGCGGATCCTCGGGCCGCTCGTCTCGAACCCGCTCTTCGAGGTGCGTCCGTGGCTTCCGTACGTTTTCGGGGCGGGGCTCGCGTGCGTGCCGGCGTTCCTCATCTGGACGACGCGGCTGTCGTTCCGGCCGGCGGCGGGAGGGCCCTCCCCGTCCGGCGCTCCGGCGCATTGAGGGGCGGGGGCCCTGGGGCTCGGGAACCCTCGGGGGCGGGGTTGAGGTTCAATCCCTTTGTGAGCGATGCCGCCGAGCCCGTCGCCCCCTCTCCCTCGGCGGCGGCCTCCGCTCCGTTCGCCTCCGAGCGGCGGCACCGGGACTGGATCGGGTCGAGCCTCGGGCTTCTCGTCTTTCTCGGGGGGGTGGCGCTTCTCGTGCTGACGTTCCGGCTCGCGTACGGGATGTTCCAAACGCCGCCGACGGTGGCGCTAGACCTTCAGGGGGGGAAGACGATCGATCTCGGGCGGGCGTCGGACCGGGCGAGCGCGATCCTCGTGCGGGTGGTGGTGCTCGTCCTCATGGCGTTTACGGGCTCGCTCGTGGCGAACCGGGGGATTCTCCTGTACTCGCGGTGCGACGGACGTTAAGGGACGTTCCCGATCGTCGGTTCGCCTCGGTTTTAAGGAGGCTCCGTCGTTTTACGGGGTCTTTTCGCGATGAATCCCCGCCGGATCGCTTAGACTAAGGGGCCGATCTTCGGCACGGACCCCGCTCATGAACGCCTCCCGCCCCCTCCTCCGCGCCGCGCTCGTCGCGGCCCTCGCGACCGTCGCCGCCCTCTCGCAGGCGCAGACGCAGATCGTCTCGTACTACTTCAACCAGGCGGGCGACGCGGCGACGTCGCAGCCGGGGACGATCAACGTCGCCCCGAACTCGACGGTGACGCTCTCGGTGTATCTGAAGACGACGGGGATCGGGCCGACGACCTCGAGCGCGACGCTTCTTTCGTTCACGACGACGGCGGGGGGAACGGGCTTCGGCGCGACGCCCGTGGCGAACGGGCTGACGGCGGGGGCGGTGACGTTCGCGCCGGACTTCGCGTCGTCGCTCACGAACTCGGGCGGCGCGGCGGCGTCGAACACGGTCGGGGGGTCCGCCCCTACGGCATGGACACGGAGGCGGGGCTCGTCTCGGGCACGTTCCCGAGCGCGGACGCGGCTCCGCTCCGGGTCTACAACTTCGTGCTGAACGTCGGGAACCTCGCGCCGGGGACGGTGCGTCCGCTCGCGCTCGAGGCGGATCCGAGCGCGCAGACGTTCACGAGCTTCGTGACGACGCAGAGCGCGGGGGTGACGTCGTACCGGTACCCGGCGTCGCGGTACACGGCGAACCTCGTGGTCTCGGGGGTGCCGGAGCCGGCTTCGATGGCGGCGCTCGGGCTCGGGGCGCTCGCGCTCCTTCGCCGCCGCCGGTCGGTCGCGTAGGGGCCTCCTTCGGGACGAGGATTCCCGCTTTCGCGGGAATCCTCGTAGAATTACCAGAGTCTTGCGGTCGTCCGGCCCTGGACGGCGATCGGCGTCCGCTTCGCGCCGGTCGCGCTCGGTACGTTCCCATGGCCTCCTTCCGCTCTCTCCGCCCCTCTCTCGCCACTCTCGCGTTCGTCGCGGCGTGCCTCGCGGGCTCTGCTCTGGCGGGCTCTGCTCTGGCGGGCACTGGGCCTGCGAGTCCCTCTCGGCAAGGCGGGGTTCCGGCCTCTCCGCGACCGGCGGCGGCGGGGCGGGGGACGACGGAGGCGGTCGTGCGGATCATGGGTCGGACGTTCCGCGCGGCCCGGCCGCTCGTGAGGAACGGTTCGGAGCCCTCTCCGGATCGGACGGGGCTCTCTCAAGCGCCGGGGGCGGTCGGGAGCGCGACGTTCCCGCTCGGTTCGGGGGGCGGGGGGATCGTCGCGCTCGGGGGGCCGGGGCTCGGCGGGCCTCTCGGCGGGGGGCCGAGGATCGCGCTGGGCGGGGGGTTCGCGGGGACGGTGCCGAGCGAGACGCCCTACACGCCGCCGGACACGCAAGGGGACGTCTCGCCGACGCAGGTGCTCGTCGGAGTGAACGGGCGGATCAAGGTGTTCGACAAGGCGGGGAACGTCGGGGCGCTCAACACGAACATGGACAACTTCTTCCTGTCGGTGGCGGGGGCGGGGGGGGTCACGAACCCGCGGGTGCGCTGGGACCGTCTCACGGGGCGCTGGATCGTCCTCGCGATCACGCTCGAGGGGGCGAACAACAAGGTCGTTCTCGCGGTGAGCGACTCGGGGACGATCGACGCCTCGACGACGTTCTCGTTCTTCTCGTTCGCGCAGGGGATCGGGGGCGGGGACGCGGCGCAGTTCGCGGACTCTCCGACGCTCGGCGTGGACCGGAGCGCGCTCTACATCGGGACGAACCAGTTCGGGAGCACGACGGGGGGCTTCCAGGGATCGGACGGGTTCGTGGTGCGGAAGTCGAGCCTGACGCCGGGGGGCGCGCCGGTCGTCACGCACTTCCGGGGGCTTTGCGGGGCGGGGACGCCGGGGCCGTACACGCCGCAGGGGGTGGACAACGACGATCCGAACGCGACGGAGGGGTACTTCGTCGGGGTGGACAACGGGTCGTACGGGCTTCTCCAGCTTCGGCGGGTGTCGGACCCCGGAGGGACGCCGACGATCTCGGGGAACGTGCCGCTGACGGTCCCGGCGACGAGCTACGCGGCGCCGACGCCCCAGCCGGGGACGACGATGACGCTCGACGTTCTCGACGACCGGCTTCTTCTCGCGAAGATCCAGACGAACTCGCTCACGGGGCGACGGACGTTGTGGACGGCGCACAGCATCGGGGTGGACGCCTCGGGGGTGGCGACGGGGAACGGCCGAGCGGGGTCGCGGTGGTACCAGATCGGGGGGTACGCCTCGGGGGCGACGCCGAGCCTCGTCCAGGCGGGGACGGCGTTCGATCCCTCGGGGACGGACCCGAACTCGGTGTTCGTCCCGTCGATCGTTCAGAACCTTCAGGGGCACGCGCTTCTCGGGGCCTCGTACGGGGGGGCGGCGCTCTCCACGGGGGCGCGGGCGTTCGCGCGGCTTTCAGGGGACGCGCCGGGGACGTTGCCGCAGAGCTTTCCGCTCGTGACAGGGTCGGGGTCCTACAGCGGGGGCGGCTCGCCGAGCCGGTGGGGGGAGTACTCGATGGCGTCGGTGGACCCGAGCGACGGGATGACGTTCTGGACCTTCCAGGAGTACGTCGTGAGCGGGGGGTACGGGGTGTGGGTCCAGAGGATCCTCTCCGACCCGCCGGTGGCGACGTCGGCGACGGGGAACGCGGCGCGGCGGGGGGGCTCGGCGTCGGTCTCGGTCGCGGGGACGGGGTTCTTCGACCCGCCCGCGGGGTACCCGAACCATCTCGGAGCGTCGGTGGCCGGGGGGGACGTGGCGGTGGGGGCGGCGACGTTCCTCTCGCCGAGCTCGGTCGGTCTCACGCTGGGGGTCGGGGCGAGCGCGGCGCTCGGGGCGCGGACGGTGACGATCGCGAACCCGGACGGGCAGACGACGACGGTCTCGTTCACGGTCCTGCCGGTGCTTCTCACGGGGACGGTGGTCTACGGGGACTATCCGCAGGCGGCGAAGCCGCCGGTGACGCTGGAGATCCTCGCCCCGGGGACGGAGACGGTGCTCGACACGCGGACGATCGCGCCGGCGAACGACGGGACGTTCTCGCTCGAGCCGAGCGCTCTCGCGGCGGGGACGTACGACCTGCGGGTGCGCGCGGCGCATTTTCTGCGGCGGCGGGTGAACGGGGTGGACCTTTCGGGCGGGGCGGCGACGTTCGCGGCGGGGCTCGTGAACGGGGACGTGAACAACGACAACGTCGTGACGATCGCGGACGTGAACGCCTTCCGTTCCGCGCTCGGGACGAGCGCGGCGAGCCCGAACTGGAATCCGAACGCGGATCTCAACGGGGACGGCTTCGTGACGATCGCGGACCTGAACATCCTGCGCGGGAGCCTCGGCCGGTACGGGGATTGATCGGGATTTAGGGATCGTTTAGGGATCACGGGACCGACGGGGGTCGTCTTACCCCCTATGCCCCGCTTGCGTCTCATGCTTCCGCTCGCCGTCGCCGCGCTCTCGGCGCTGGGTCTCGCGCAGTCGCCGGGATCGCGCGCCTCGGTGGGAACCTCGGCGTTCGACCGCGCGCCGAAGCCGACGACGCGGGGTCCGGTGGCGGGGGCGCGGGGGGTGCGCGAGACGGTCGGGGGGATCATGGCGCGGCCTCAGGAGCGTGGGCGCGACATCGAGAAGGACGACTCGGACCGGTACCCGGACCTCTCGGGGTTGCCGATGGACCCGGGCTCGCTTCCGGTCTCGAGCTACCCGGGCGGGCGCGTGAGCGAGGGGGCCGCGCCGGCGCCGCTCGCCAAGGGCGGGCGTTTAATCGGGCCGCGGTTCGCGAACTCGACGGGGTGGCTCGCGACGGACCAGTCGGAGTCGCCGTACCGGCCGCCGGACACGCAGGCGGACGTCTCGCCGACGCAGGTGCTCGTCGCGGTGAACGGGAAGGTGAAGCTTTTCGACCGGGGGGGGAACCTCGGGGCGCTGAACACCTCGACGGACGCGTTCTTCGCGAGCGTGCGCTCGGCGGGAGTTTCGGACCCACGGGTGCGGTACGACCGGCTTTCGGACCGGTGGTTCGTCGTGGCGATCGACGTGAAGAGCTCGGACAACCGGATCCTTGTGGCGGTGAGCAACTCGGGGACGATCTCGGCGACGTCGTCGTTCACGTTCTTCCAGTTCGCGCAGAGCACCGGGGGGGCGCCGGCGGCGTCGTTCGCGGACTACCCGACGCTGGGGATCGACCGGAGCGCGCTCTACATCGGGACGAACCAGTTCGGGAGCACGACGGGGGGCTTCCAGGGATCGGACGGGTTCGTGGTGCGGAAGTCGAGCCTTCTCGCGGGGGGGCCGGTGGTGGTGACGCATTTTCGGGGGCTCGGGACGAGCGCGACGGGCGGGCTGTACACGCCGCAGGGGGTGGACAACGACGATCCGGCCTCGACGGAGGGGTACTTCGCGGGGGTGGACCTCGCGGCGGCGGGGCGGCTCCGGATCGCGCGGATCTCGGACCCCGGGGGGACGCCGGCGGCGGACACCTCGGCGTTCGTGACGGTGCCGACGACGGCGGTGCCGCCGGACGTCCCGCAGGCGGGGACGAGCGCGCTCATGGACTCGCTCGACACGCGGCTCTTTCTCGCGAAGATCCAGTACGACGCGGTGACGGGGCGGCGGACGCTGTGGACGGCGCACAACATCGGGACGGACGCGGGCGGGGTCGCGGCGTCGAGCGGGGCGACGCGGGCGAGCTCGCGGTGGTACCAGATCGGGGGGTACGCGACGGGTTCGACGCCGAGCCTCGTGCAGGCGGGGACGGTGTTCGGGGCGGAAGGGACGAATCCGACGTCGTACTGGATCCCGTCGGTGGTGCAGAACCTTCAGGGGAACGCGCTTCTCGGGTCCTCGTACGGGAACGCGGGGATCGCGGCGGGGGCCTCGTGGACGGCGCGGACGGCGGGGGACGCGCTCGGGACGATGAGCGCGCCGACGGTGGCGACGACGGGGAGCGGGGCGTACACGGGGACACGGTGGGGGGACTACTCGATGGCCTCGGTGGACCCGACGGACGGGATGACGTTCTGGACGTGGCAGTGCTACTCGAACGCGGGCCGGTGGGCGGTCTGGACGCAGAAGGTGCTTTCGAACCCGCCGGTGGCGGGGGCGTTCGCGCCCGGTTTCCTCCGGCGCGGGCAGTCGGCGGGGGCGGCGCTGAGCGGGACGGGGTTCTTCGACCCGCCCGCGAGCTACCCGAACCATCTCGCGCTGAGCGTGCCGGGGACGGCGGTGAGCGGGCTGGCGTTCGTCTCGCCGACGGGCGTGACGGCGAACCTCGCGGTGGCGGCGAACGCGCCCCTCGGCGCGCGGAGCGCGACGCTGACGAATCCGGACGGGCAGACGACGACGGCGCCGTTCGAGGTGCGCGCGCCGCTCTTCACGGGGTCGGTGACGCTCCGGGACCTCTACCCCTCGGCGGCGCGACCGCCGATCGCGGTGGAGTTCCTCGACGCCTCGGGGGCGGTGGTCCTCACGACGACGGCGACGCCGGACGCGAGCGGGACGATCCTGCTGGAGCCGGACGTGCCGGCGGGGGTCTACACGGTGCGGCTCCGGGCGGCGCACTTCCTGCGGCGGGCGGTCGCGGGGGTGGACGCGAGCGGGGGGACGGCGACGTTCTCGGCGAGCCTCATCAACGGGGACGTGAACGGGGACAACGTGGTGACGATCGCGGACGTGAACGCGTTCCGGGACGCGTTCGGCTCCTCGGTCGGGGACGCGCGGTACAACCCGAACGCGGACCTCAACGGGGATGGGGTGGTGACGATCGCGGACCTCAACATCCTGCGCGGAAGCCTCGGGCTCACGGGCGACTAGCCTCGACCACCTGCCCCGGCGCGACGGAGAGCCTCGTCGCGCCGGGGAGATCGCGGGGGCGGATGACGCCGACGAGCTCGGCGCGGTCGGCCTCCGTCGCCATGAGGTCTTCGGCGAGGGCGGCGACGCGGTCGAAGCTCGCGTCATCGGGGCGGGTGAGGTTGAAGCTCAGCTGGCACTCGCCCCGACCGTCGAGGCGGCTCGGGAGCCCGAAGGCGAGGGCGCGGACGCCCGCGAGGTCGCCTTCGCCCGCGTCGCGGCGGCGGCGGAGCTCGCGGGCGGCGGCCTTCGCCCTCGGGAGGAGTTCGCCGGGAAAGTCGAGGTTCGCGGCGATGAGGAAGCCCCGCGCGCCGACGACGGTGGCGCCCCACCGGGGGTGGCCCTCGCCGGGGGCGCGGCGGAGGTCGGGGAGGCGGGCGCCTTCGGGGGAGGAGCGCTCGTAGCGGAGGACGGGGATGCGCCAGCGGTCGGTGAAGGCCTCGGCGAAGCGTTCGGCGGCGGCCCCCGCCTCTTCGCCCCCTTCCCCGCCCTCTTCCCCGCCTTCGAGGTCCACGAAGGGGACGACGTCGAGGGCGCCGAGGCGGGGGTGGGCGCCGGTCTGGACCCGGAGGTCGATCGCCGGGAGGAGGCGCTCGGCGAGGGCGAGGAGTCCGGCGACGACGGGATCGGGCGCGCCCGAGAGGGCGACGACGCTCCGCCCGTGGTCCCGGTCGCCCTTCGCGTAGTGGAGGGTCAGGCCCTCCGGGAGGCCGAGGTCGGGGGGGAGGTCGGGGACCGAGAGGTTCGGGACGGCGAGGAGGCGGGGCAAGGCTACATCGCCGCGATGGAGTAGCCGGAGTCGACGAACTGGATCTGGCCGGTGACGCCGCGGGAGAGGTCGGAGAGGAAGTAGAGGGCGGCGCCGGCGGCCTCGGGCTGGGCGTAGGGGCGGCGGAGGGGAGAGGTGGCCTGGACGTGCTCGATCATCGCGCCGAGCCCTTTGACGCCGCGCCCGGAGATCGTGTTGACGGGGCCGGGGCTCACCGTGTTGATCCGGATGCCGCGCTCGCCGAGGTCGTAGGCGAGGTAGCGGACGGCGGATTCGAGGGCGGCCTTGCAGAGGCCCATGAGGTTGTAGCCGGGCATCGCGCGGGTGGAGCCGATGTAGCTGAGGGTGACGACGGAGGCGTCGTCGTTCAGGAGAGGCTCCATCTCCTTGCAGAGGCGGACGAGCGAGTAGGCGCTCGCGTTCATCGCGATGTTGAAGTCCTCGAGGGTGGTGTCGATGAGCTTGCCTTCGAGGGCGGTCTTCGGGGCGAAGCCGACGGAGTGGACGAGGAAGTCGAGCCTTCCGAGGCCGGACTCGACCTGCTGGCGGAGGGCGGCGTACTGCTCCTCGTGGGTGAAGTCCACGGTGACGGTGGAGAAGCGCTCGCGGCCCGCGACGAGCTTCTGGGCGCCTTCGAGAAGGCGCTCGTTCTGGGCGCCGACGGCGACCTCGGCCCCGTGGCGGTTCGCAAGATCGGCGATGGCCCAGCCGATGGAGTTCTTGTTCGTCACGCCGATGACGAGGCCCTTTTTCCCGGCGAGGAGGTTGCCGTCCCGATTTGCGTCCATGTCTAGAGGGGATTATGGCGCGGGGAGGGGCGGACTCAGCCAGGGGCGTTCGTCGGCGCGGGCTCGTTCGCGGGCGGAGGATCGGCGGCGGGAGGAGGGCCTTCGGAAGGAGCGTTCGCGACGGGGGCGTTCGCGGCGGGGGTCGGTTCGGGTTCCGAGCGGGGGGCGTTCGCGTCGGGCGGGGGGGCAAGGGCCTCGCCCAGCGGTTCGCCGGCGGCGCGGCGGCGGGCGATCTCCTCGTCGTTGCGGCGCCGGTCTTCCTCGCCCTGGGCGTTCGTGCGCCGGAGGTTCTCCGCGGCCTCGCGGGCGTGGGCGGCGGCTATGGAGGCGGAGGCGTTCGAGGCGGGGAGGCGGGAGGAGGGGTGGGGGGTCGCGACAGGGTCCGAGGGGACCGACGCGACGGCGGGCTCGTCGGCGGGGTCGGGGCCGGCGGCGCGTTTGGAGGCGACGCCCACGACCCCGGCGACGATCGCCATAAGGCACATGACCTGGACGACCGAGACGACGATCTTCCGGGCGTCGTCCTCGCCGTCGCCCCAGCGCGACCAGGCGAAGGTTCCGAGAAGGGTCGCGGCGGCGACGACGATGACGAGGAGGGAAGGGAGCATCGGCGGGACCCGGGATTTCGGTAGCGGACTCTACCCGCGCGGGTCCTCGGCGGTCGCGGCGAGCGATGCGCGCTCGATGGGGAGGCCGCGCGCGTTGAGGAGGGGGACGAGGCGCTCGCGGCCTTCGAGGACGCCCTTGAGCTCGGACTCGTAGCCCAGGCGGCGGATCGCGACGGGGGTGGCGAACTCGATGAGGCGTCCCTCGTCCCGCTCCCGCGCATCCCCTCCTCGCACGAGACCGAGGCGGACGCGGTCGAGCTCGGACCAAGCCAGGGTCCAGACGGTCGTCTCGGCGGGCGGCGGGGCCTTGCGGCGGAGGCGCGCGACGAGGCGGGCGAGGCGGAGCCAGTTCGGGTCGTGGCCCCGGCGGAGGAGGAGCCCGCCGTCGTTCGCGACGAGGGTGCGGGAGATCCCGCGGCTGAGGAAGGTCCCAGCGAGGAGCCAGAGGCCCGGTCCGATCCAAAGGAGCGGGACCGGCCAGGGCGATCGGAAGGAGCTTGCGAATCCAATGAGCGGGTATGAGGCGAACTGCCAGTAGATGAGACGACGCGCGGTGCGGGCCTCCTTCCCTTCGGAGAGGGGGAAGCGCTCACCCTCGGGGGGAAGGTCGGCGGGGAGGCGGGCGGCGCGGCCCCGGCGGGCGAGGGCGGCGAGGAGGCCCCCGCGGTCGAGAATGGGGCCGGGGGAGCCCTTCGGGGCGAGGACGACGCGGTAGACCTTCCTCCCGGCGAAGACGACGAGGGTGTCGCCCGCATCCTCCGCCACCACGGCGACGGCGCGGATCTCGCGCCAGGGGACGCGCCAGCCCCTCTCGCCGGTGAGGGCACCCCCGGCGCGGAAGGTCAGGGCGTCGTCGTCGAGGAGGAGGGCGCTCGGCGGGGCGGCGAGGCTCCAGACCCCGGCGGCGAGGAGGACGAGGAGGAGGGTCGCGCCGAGGCCGTGGAGGAAGTGCAGACCGTCCGGGGTCGTCTCGCCCCGCGCGTTCGTCGCGATCCAGAGTCCGATCCCGGCGGCGAGGGGGAAGACGATCGCGGGGACGAGGCGGTCGCGGCGGCGGGGGAAGCGCTCGGTCACGGGGCCGCCACCTCGATGCCCCGCCCTCTCAGCAGGGCGAGGAGGGCGTCGGGATCCTCAATCCCGGCCTTCGGCGGGGCGGCGAAGGCGACGGAGCGGGGGACGGTCGGGGTCTCGAAGACGAGGCGGCCGTCCTTCGCCTCGGCGCGCAGGAGGTCGGGCCAGGCGAGGGACCAGTCGGCGCGCTCGGTGGGGGGCCTCCAGAGGAACCGGGGGGTGCGGGTGACGAAGGCGAGGCCCTCGGGATCGGCGACGAGGAGAGAGCGTTGGCCGCGGAGCGAGACGAGGGCGAACAGGCCGGAGACGAGGGAGAGGAGGATGAGGACGAGATCGGCGAGCGTCACGCTCCGACCGGAGAGGGAGTCGTGGAGCCCTCTGAGGAGGGGGACAAGGAAAGCAACCACGCTGATGGCGAGGAACGCGCGAGTCGAGGCGGTCCGGTCGCGACGGATGCCGAACTCGCGCTCGGGGGTGACGGCGAAGGGGGGCGGGGTCTCGGCGCTGGGGACGCCGCGGCGGGCGAGGGCGGCGAGGAGGGCGGGCTCGTCGGCGGCGCGGAGGCCGTGGCCGGAGAGGACGACGCTGTGCGACCCCCATTCGAAGGTGGGGCGGACGGTCTCGAAGACGAGGATGCGGGCATCGGGGTTCTTCAGCAGGATGGCGCGGCGGATCTCGCTCCAGGCGAGGCGCCAGGGGCGGGGGGCGAGGAGGGAGCCGGGGATCGTCAGGGCGACGCCCTCCCCGTCCAGGACGAGGGCGTAGCGGGGGCGGAGGTGGGCGCGGAGGAGAAGCGCGAAGAAGAGGAGGGCGAAGGCCCAGAAGCCCGCTTCGGCGAGGGGCGGGAGGGGCTTCCCCGCGATCCGGCGCGCGACGATCGGGACGACGAGCGCGAAGGGCATCGCGGCGAAGGCGAGGTCGAAGCTCCAGAACGGGGCGCAGACCGGGTGGCGCTCGGTCACGCCGCCTCCACGGGGAGGCCCTTTTCGGTAAGGAGGGCGAGGAGGCGGTCGGAGGCCTGCATCCTGCCCCAGGCGGGAGCGGCGAGGGCGAGGCGGCGGGGTTCCTCGCCGGGGGCGCGGGGCGCGAGTTCGAGCCAGGCGCCTTCGAGGCGGGCGCGGGCGATCTCCTCCCAAGCGAGGCGCCAGCCGTCGGGGTCGGTCCCGAAGAGGGGGCGGCGCCAGAAGGGGAGGGGCTCGGGGGGGCGGAGGAGGAGTCCGGCGTCGTCGGCGAGAAGCTCGTAGCGGGGGCGCGGGGGGCGGCGGGACCAGGCGACGAAGGCCGCCACGATAAGGGTGTTCAGCGTGAGAAGAAGGGGGGAGGGCAGGGTACCGCGACGCACCGAGTCGAGAATCGGGATCCACATGGGCGCGGTGATCCACCCGACGTGCGAAAGACTCTCGCCCCAAGTGCTCCGGTCCGCGGGGGTCCATTCGAAGCGCTCCGGCGCCATGAGCGGGACGTTACCCCAGTCCCCTAGCGCGGATCGGGGGGCCAGGCGAGGTCGTAGCCGCGCGCCTTGAGAGCCGCGAGGAGGCGCGGGGGGTCCTTCAGGCGGTGGAGGCCGGGGTAGGAGAGGACGAGGCGGCGCTCGCCGTCGGGGGTGTCGAGGACGAGGACGCGCCGCATGGGCTCGGTGGCGTGGGGGGTTTCGAAGCGGGCGGCGCGGATCTCGGACCAGGGGATCGGCGGGGGCGGGGCGGGGCGGCTCCAGAAGAGGAGGCGCTCAATAGGTCCGGGGGGCGGGGGGACGATCCGGAGGCCCACGTCGTCGAGGCGCAGGGCCATGCGCGCGCGCCACGCGTGGACGAGGCTCGCGAGGGAGAGGAGGACGAGGAGGCCCCAGAGAACGTTCCAGAGGAGGTGCCCCGGGTCGCGGCCGTGGCGCAGGAGCTGGGGCGCGGCGAAGAGCAGCGGCACCCACTGGGCGAAGAGGAGGCGGCTCCAGCCGAGGTCCAGCTCGTGCTCGGTCGGCTCCACGTCGGGAACGCTACCCGAGCGGGTCGCGCCAGTCGAGTTCGGGCCAGCGGGCGAAGTCGCGGTCGTGGGAGTGCAGGACCGCGCCGCGTTCGAGGGCGAGGGCGGCGAGGTGGGCGTCCGTCGTCAGGCGGTGGCCGCCGCGCGCCCGGCGCATGAGGTCGGCGAAGAGGGCGAAGTGCGCGGGGCCGGGTTCCACCCGAACGACGTTCGGGCGCGCGAGCCACTCCTCGACGATGGCAAGGGCTTCGGGCATCGGGTACGGAGCCGAGAGAAGCGCCCGGTTCGTCACGATCCGCACGAAGCCGATGAGAACGACCGACGTGAGGAGCATCGGCTCGGAGCCCTGCATACGGGCGCGCCAGTAAAACGCGGCGCGCTCGTATTGCGGGGCCTCCTCGTTGTAGGCGTACACGGCGAGGTTCAGATCGGGAAGAATGGGGCGAGCGTCGGTCACGCCTCTTCGTCCGTCTCGTAGCCCAGAAGGTGGGCGTCGCCCCAGGCGACCGCGTCGAGGTGGTCGAGGGTGACGCCGGGGCGGACGCCGAGGTTCTTCGATCGCACGACGAAGGGCACCGGGTGCTCGGGCGACTTCGTCCTCGCGCGTTCGAGTTCGGCGAGGAAGGCGCCGGCGAGGCGTTCCTGCTCGGGTTCGGGCAGGCGGGCGACCTCGTCGAGGACCTTTTGCAGAAGCGCGCTCATGGGTCGAGTTTAGCGCAGGGCGATCGGTGAACCTACCGCTGAACGAACGGGGGCGGGTAACGTTCGGGCTGGGCGTCGGTCGCGTTCGCGCCGACATCAGGACCAGCATGAGCCACCTTCTCTCCCGACGCGATCTGATGAAGCAGGGCGGCCTCATCGCGATCGGCCTCACCGCGCCCCGCTGGCTTTCGACGATCGCGGAGGCGGACGTCCTCCGCCAAGCCGCCGGAGGCAAGGCGGCGGGGGACACCGTGCTCGTCGTGTGCCAGCTCTCGGGCGGGAACGACGGGCTCAACACGGTGGTCCCCTACGCCGACGCGCTGTACGCGAAGTACCGCCCGACGCTCGCGCTCCCGGGGGAGAAGGTGCTGAAGCTCGACGAGGTGACGGGGCTCCACCCCTCGCTCGCGGGGCTCAGGGAGCTTTACGGCGAGCGGAAGGTCGCGATCGTCCAGAACGTCGGGTACCCGAAGCCGAACCGCTCGCACTTCAAGAGCATGGACATCTGGCAGAGCGCGAGCCCCGACGACAAGATGGCGAAGGGGTGGATCGGGCGGCACCTCGACCAGAGGCTGAAGGCGGGGCCGCTGAACCCGGTGGTGGCCCTCGGGCTCTCGACCGAGAAGCCGGTGGCGCTCACGGGGGAGCGCGCGAGCATCCCGTGCTTCGCGAGCCTCGCGGACGTGCAGGGGATGGTGGGGGACGCGGACGCGCAGAGGCTGCTGCGCGAGCTTCAGGGCTCGGACGCGGCGATGGGGTCTTCGACGCGGGCGGTGCAGGACGCGAACCGTTCGGCGCTCGACGCGATGGCGACGCTGAGCGAGCGGCTGAAGCTCTTCTCGACGAAGGGGAAGTACGGGGACGACGCGTTCGGGCGGGGGTTCCAGCAGATCGCGCACCTCGTGGGGGCCTCGCCGATGACGCGGGTGGTGTACTTCTCGACGGGGGGTTTCGACACCCACGCGAAGCAGGCGGAGAGCCACGCGAAGCTTCTTCAGAACTTCGGCGACGCGGTGCTCGCGTTCCAGCGCGAGATGGAGGCGGCGGGGCGGGCGGACAAGGTGGTCCTGCTGGTGTTCTCGGAGTTCGGGCGGCGGGTCGCGCAGAACGCCTCGGAAGGGACGGACCACGGGGCGGCGGCGCCGATGTTCCTCATCGGGAGCCGGGTGAAGGGGGGCCTGTACGGAGGGCGTCCGGATCTGACGGACCTCGGCGACGGGGATCTGAAGTTCAAGGTGGACTTCCGCGACGTGTACGCGACGGCGCTCGACGGCTGGATGGGTGGGGACTCGGGGATCGTGCTCGGGGGCAAGTTCGGCGGGATGCCGCTGTTGTAGCGCGGGGCGGACGTTCGGCGTAGGGAATCGCGTCGTGGGCGCGGGTCGGTTCGGGGGTGGGAGGCTTTGCCCTGGGCGCGGGGGACGTTGTAAGCTGGGGGCGCACCCCATGGCGACCCCTCCTTCCGACCGCGTCCGCTCGCTCACCGTCCAGGACGTTCTGTGGATCAACCTGCAGGTGACGGGGCGGGTGAACCACTACAGCAACGCGCGGCTGGAGGAGGCGACGTACTACCAGTTCGCCTACGGCGACTCGAAAGGGATCGAGGGGCAGGCCGCGCGGCTTCTCGCGGGGTTCGTGCGGATGCACCCGTTCGAGGCGGGGAACGAGGCGACGGCGCTCGCGGCGACGCTCGCGTTCCTCGAGCTCAACGGGCTCACGGTGGATCTCGGTTCGGGTTCGGCGGAGGAGTGGGCGCGGGGGGCGATGCGCTCGCCCGCGTCGGCGCGCGCGGCGCTCGCGGGGCGGCTCGTGCCGACGGGGGGGCACCACCCGCCCGAGGGGGACCTTCAGGCGGGGGAGGCGACGGGGCTCTCCTCGATCGGCGGCTCGGTGCGCGAGGTCGTGACGGGGATCCTCCAGCGGCACGGCGAGCTTCTCGCGCGGCTCGCCGAACGGTCGGGCGAAGCGGTCCCGGCCTCGCTCTAGGCTCGGTCGTCCCTCCGTCCGTGGTTCCCTTCGCCCCTCCGGCCCCGCGACCTCTCGACCGCGTGGCGTACTCGGCCCCCGGCGACTTCCTCAACTCGGTGAGCCCGGGGGGTTGGGCGCTCGTGACCGCGCGGGGCGGGTTCGACCGGGTCCACGTTCCGGCGGCCGGGCGGCCCTCTCGCGCGAGGGTGCGGGTGAGCGGGCTCGCGCGCCGTCGGTACGACCTTCAGGCGATCGACGACGCGGGGACCGTCTACGGGGTCTCCGGTCCTCAGCTCCGACCGGACCGCCCCTTCGCCGTCGCGACCTCGGGGGTCCGCCGCCGCGTCGGACGTCTGCGCTCCGCGCCGGTCCTCTACTCGGCGGGGGCGGGGGGAGACCTTCTGTGCGGGCGGTACGTCGGCTCGGGCCTGACCTCTTTCGTCTACCGCCGAGCGACGGGGCGCGAGCTCCCGGTCCGGGGCTTCGGAACGGTCTCTTCGGAGCGGCCGTGCGACGCGCGGGGGATGGCGGGTTGGATGGGCGGGGAGGACGCGCCGCGCCCGGGAGTCGTCGTGGACGGGGCGTGGCGGCGGCTCCCGCTTCCCTACGGCGCGATGTCCGGCGAGGCGCGCGACTTTCGGAACGGGTGCGGGGCGGGGTGGATCGAAGAGGTCGAGCACAACTCGGTGCCCGTGATCGGGGGTTCGGCGATGGAGAGTCCGGAGGCGGGGGTGCCGACGATCTGGCGCGGGAGGAGGCCGTACGTGCTCGACGTGAACCTCCCGCCGAAGCGAGGTTCGGTCCCGATCGGCCAACCCTAGGCGCTTCTGGACGATGGGCGGACGATCCTCGGCTACGCGTCCGCGCGGCGGGGAGACGGGCCGGTGATCACCGCGATCCACTGGATCCCGGGTCCGCGCGGGTACCGGCCCGAGGCGCTCGCGAACGCGGTCGTCGGGATCGGGGGCAGGCTTCTGACGAGGCCGCGCGCGCTCGACCGGTACGGGCGGATCTGGTGCGAGGGGTTCTCGCGGTCCGACGCGCGCGGGAACCAGATCGTGCTCGTCCTCGCGCCGATTCGCCCGGAACGTCCGCCTCGCGCGTAGACTGGGGGCGTGGTGCTCGCGACCCTTCCCACGCTCACCTCCGGTGGCCGGACGATCGACCTCTCGCCCGAGCGGTTCGGGTGGCTTCGGGACTCGAGCGACGCGGTGGGGGACGCCGCCGAGCTTCGGGCGCGGATGGAGCGGGACGGGTACCTGTTCCTCCCGGGCTTCCTCGACCGGGAGGGGGTGAGGGCGGCGCGGCTCGCGCTGTGCGCGCGGCTGGAGGAAGAGGGGCTTCTCGATCCGGCCCATCCGGCGGAGGCGGCGGTCGCGCGGGAGGGGGTGCGGCTCGCGTTCCGCCCGGACCTCGCGAACGACGGCCCCGCGCGCCCGATCCTCGAGCGGGCGATCTACGGGGAGCGGGTGATGGCGTTCTACTCGGCGCTCCTGGGGGGCGAGGCGCGGCACTTCGACTACACCTGGCTTCGGGCGGTCGCGCCGGGGCCCGGGACGGCGCCGCACACCGACGTCGTGTTCATGGGGCGGGGGACGAAACGGCTGTACACGGCGTGGGTTCCGCTGGGGGACGTGCCCCTGAGCGTCGGGGGGCTCATCCTTCTGGAGGGCTCGCACCGGGACGAGGGGCTTCGGCGGACGTACTCGTCGCTCGACGTGGACGCGGCGTGCGCGGCGGGGGGCGGGAGCCCGCTCGAGCGCGCGGGGTTCGACGGGGGCGGGGGGATCGGGCAGGGGCTTCCGGCGCTCCAGGCGCGGATCGGGGGGCGTCTGCTGACATGCCCGGAGTTCCGGATGGGGGACCTCTTGACGTTCTCGGTGTACACGGTCCATGGCTCGCTGGACAACGCGAGCCGGGAGATCCGGATGAGCTCGTACTCGCGGTACCAGCTCGCGAGCGAGCCCGGGGACGAGCGGTGGGTGGGACCGAACCCGCCGGGGCACGGCGGGGCGATGGTCCGCGCGACGATCTGCTGATCCCGCCGCCCGTTCGCGGGGGGTGTTTCACGTGAGGGAGCGCGGGTTGGGTTAAGCTAGGCCCATGCACCGCCGCATCGCGCTCCTCCTCGCCTCCCTCTGCGCCCCGCTCGCCTCGGCGGCGGTGCCGATGCCGCAACAGGCGGTCCCCTCCGGGGGGGTTCCGGGCGCGCTCCTGAGGAAGATGGGGCGGGGGGCGAACGTCACGCGGTGGTTCTGCTACCAAGGGGGCTACGACGACGCGGGGCATCTGGCGAACTATCTGGGGGCGCAGGACGCGGCGAATTTCCGGCGGCTGGGGATCACGTGGGTGCGGCTGTGCCTTGCGCCGGAGGCGGTGTACGGCGAGGGCGGCGCGCCCAAGGCGAAGACGATGCCCTACGTGGACCGGGCGACGGAGTGGTTCGCCCGGCAGGGGATGGCGGTCCTTCTCGACCTGCACGACAACGGGCAGCTGAAGCTCGACGCGCCGGGGCGCAAGGATGAGGACTTCCTCGCCTTCTGGCGCGCGATGGCCCTGCGCTACAAGGGGAAGGGGTACGACCGGATCGCGTTCGAGCTCGTGAACGAGCCCGTCTTCGGGAAGAACCCCGGCGACTGGACGCGGATGCAGGACCGGGCGGTGGACGCGATCCGCGCGGCGGACCCGAAGCGCACCGTGATGGTGAGCGGGACGGGGTGGAGCGGGCGCGACACGATGCTCGCGATGAAGCCCCTGCCGCGGACGAACCTTCTGTACACGTTCCACTGCTACGAGCCGTTCTGGTTCACGCACCAGGGGGCGACGTGGGCGGGGGACGCGGTGAAGACGATGAGCGGGGTGCCGTTCCCGAGCTCGCCCGAGGCGGTGGAGCCGGTGGCCCTGCGGACGCCCAAGCCGTACGACGACTACCTGCGCGACTACGGGAGGCAGCGGTGGGACACGGCGAAGCTGAGGGAGTGGCTTGGGGCGGCGTCGGCGTGGGGGCGGGCGAACCGGGTGCCGGTGGTGCTGGGGGAGTTCGGGGCGTACCCGCCCGTCTCGCCGCCGGATTCGCGCGAGCGGTGGTACGCGGCGTTCCGCGCGGCGGTGCGCGAGTCGGGCCTGCCGAACGCGATCTGGGGGTACGACGACGGCTTCGGGCTCGGGCGGAGCGTGGCGGGGGACGGGACGGTGCGGCTCGACCCGATGGTCCAGCGGGTGTTCTACGGCTCGGGCGGGCGCTGACCCCTCTTTCAGCCCCTGAACCTGAGGGGTGAAAGAGGGGCCTCCCGACTTTCAGAGGTCTGAAAGTCGGGGGCACGCCGTTTCAGCGGTCGAGTCTGAGGTATGAAAGACCGTGGCACAGGCGGGACGCTTCGTCGAGGGTTCGGATCCTCGCTACCGGTGCTTCCTGCCCGATCCTCTACCGCCGGACCTCGTCTTCTCCTCCTCGCTCGTCCGGCGTTGCGAGGATGTGGCACACCGCCTCGGGATGGTGCAGATGGGGAAGGCGATGCTTCCGAACGCCGACGTTCTCACCTACGCCTCGTTCCGCTCCGAGGCGATCGCGTCGTCTACGATCGAGGACACCGTCGCCTCGCCCGACGAGCTCGCCCTCTTCGAGAGCGGGTTCGGTTCGAACCGCGACGAGGTGCGCGAGGTGCAGAACTACCGCATCGCCCTTGAGGCGGGGGTGGAGGCGATCCGGACGCGGGAGATCTCGTCGGCCCTCATCCGCGAGCTCCATCAGACCTTGCTGAGCGGGGTGCGGGGGCAGGCGGAGGCCGGGGCGTTCAAGACCCGCCAGAACTTCATCGGTCGTCGTCCGGGCGATCCCATCGAGCGGGCGATCTTCGTTCCGCCCCCGCCGGAGCGGACCCCCGAGCTCGTGCGCGACCTGTGCGACTACATCTCGTCACCGGCCCGCGAGCCCCGCCTCGTCCAGATCGCTCTGACGCACTACCAGTTCGAGACCATCCATCCTTTCGGAGATGGGAACGGTCGGGTGGGGCGGTTGCTCATCCCGTTGCAACTCATCCGGACGGGGTTGCTGGAGGACGCTCTCGTCTACCCGTCCGCGTACTTCGAGAGGACGCGCGACGAGTACTACGCGGGATTGCAAAGAGTGAGGACCGAAGGGGATTGGGAGGGGTGGATCGCGTATTTCCTCGACGCTCTGGATCATCAGGCGCGGGAGGCGGCGTCGCTCGCGACTCTCCTCTTGCGGTTGCAAGAGACGCTTCGTGCGCGCGCTTTGCCGCTCGCCCGGGGCGGCGCGACCGCGCGGGCGTTGGAGGCGTTCTTCGCCCGTCCCGCGATGACGATTGTCGCGTTGCAGGCGGAGCTCGGGGTTTCGTACAACACCGCCGCCGTTGCGATCCGCCACCTGGAGGGGATGGACATGGTCCGCGCGATCGGGTCAGGCGGACGGCGCCGGCTTTACATCTGCGGCCCGATCTACGACCTGCTCTTTCGAGGAGAGGGCTGACGAGCGGCCGCGCCCTCGCGCCGTAGGACCGGCGTGATCCGCGCGTCTTTCGGTCTCTTCCTTCTCGTGGCCGCCGCTTCGGCATCCGCGCAGATCGACAACGGGCTTCCCGGGCCTCAGCCGTTCGACGCCGGCGGCTTCATCCTGCGCGATGCGATGTTCCGTCTGAATCTGAGCAAGGCGACGGGGGGCGGGCGCAAAGGGGGCGGGCGCAAGGCCGCCGCTCCCAAGCCGACGCCGATCCCGACGACGGCCTACAAATCCTCGCCCGCGGTCACGGCGGGCGTGAAGCGGAAGTACGTGGAGTTCGTGAAGGGGCGGTACGGGGCCAAGGTCGCCGAGGAGACGCGCCGCTGGCTTGCGCAGAACGATTTCGTCGCCGTGTGGAAGAGCGCGGTGAAGGAGGACGGGCTCCGGGAGGGGAACGTCGCCGACGCGCTGACCGCCTACTGGGTCGCGAACTGGACGATCGCCAACGGGGCTTCGGAGAACACGAGGGACCAGGTCCAGGGGCTCCGCCGGCAGATCGTCCCGATCGCGCTCGGAACGCCCGCATTCCGGAAGCTGGGCGACGCCGAGCGGCAGGAGATGGCCGAAAGCCTCATGCTGAACCTTGTCGTCCAGATGGGCGCCTACGGCACCGCGCTCCAGAAAGGCGACGCCGACCTGAAGCGGAAGCTCAGCGACGCCGCCGCGGTGCGCTTCCGGGACGAGGTGGGTCTGGATCTGCGCTCCCTGACCCTAACGGGCGAGGGATTGGGAAAGAGGGACTAGCCTCGTCTGCTCCTTCCTGCCCGACCGGGGTTGGGTCGGCGAAGGCTAAGCGGGTGAATCCGCAGGCAGGCCCGTCGCGATGCGACCGATGTGGTCGAGTTCGTAGGCGCACCTCGTCTCCGCATCCTCTGCCGACGCGAGGTACCCCGCCCTCGCCTCCTCCGCAAGCCGGCGCGCCTCCGTTGCCTCGCCCCTCAGCGCCGCGATCCGTGCCTGGAGCCACGCCTCGCCCGGCGCCTGTTGCGGGGGTAGCGGCTCGATCCAACCCCATACCCTCTCCGCCTCCTCGGCGGTCTCCGCTAGGTAAGCCGCGTACCACAAGACCGCCGGGCCGTAAGGGCCGCTCTGCCCGCTCCGGAAGTGGCTCTCAAGACCGAGGAGCGCCACCCGCTGGGTTTGAAGCTCGTCTGCCCGATCCGTGTCCATCAGGTGGCGCAGGTACAGGTACCTCAGACCGTGGGCGGTAGGCACCTCGCGGAGCCACTCCCCGACGGGCTCGAACCGTTCTGGATCCTGATCCCTCGGCCGCACGTGGCGGCGGCCGTAGCCGTCGAGGACGACCCCCAGCGCGTAGCGTCTCCCCAGCAACGTCTCCTTCTTCAGTTCGCGGATGATGGAGCGCGGCGACCGGTCGGGGCGCACCGTCACCGCGAACAGGTAGACGCCGTTGAGCAAGTAGATCAGAAAGGACAGCCGCGCCACGTCGTAGAGCGGCGAATCCGCGAGCCGCCCGATAGCGACGAGCGCCAAGGGCGGGATCGCGAGAACGACCAGCCCCAGCGTGATCGGTACCGTCCGCCACACCCGGATGAGCCGGGCGGCGACGTCGTCGGCATCGTCCTGCGCCGCCAGACGGATCCAGGGGCCGTCCGCCTTGCGGTTCGTCAGTATCCACCGCCCCGCCCCGTTCGTCTCGCGCTCGATAGACGTGTGGCCGACCGAGATCCCCGAGACGAGGAAGCGCTCCTTTCGCGCGACCGAGTTGGCGACGATCTGGGGCAGGATCCTCGGCAGAAGCAGGACGAGCACGCCCCCGAAAACGGCGAGGCCTCCGCCTCCCGCCGCGACGGCGGCGATACCGACCGCTCTTCCTTTCGGTCCCATGATCGCGACGAGAACGCCGGAGAGCGCGACCCACAGGAAGAGGAGAACCAGAACCGTCCGCCGGAAGAGCGTGGCGAGCGGCATCGGAGTTAGGAGGCTCCTCCGGAACGATATGCCGGGGCGAAGGGTGCGGGGTTGGAGCGGGCGACGAGATTCGAACTCGCGACAGCTTGCTTGGGAAGCAAGAACTCTACCACTGAGTTACGCCCGCTCTCGAATTGATGTATACCCTAAGCCTCGCCCATGACGAGGCCCTCGATCGTGTGGCCCTGCTGGATCGGTTCGAGCGTCTCGACGACGCGGCACGTGAGGTGCGCCTTCAGGCCCTCGGGGAGCGCCTCGTAGGAGGCGCGGGAGAACTGGAGGTCGTGGCGCTCGGCGTTCACCGCGCCGGGGGCGTCCACGCCGAGGACGAGGACGGGGCGGGAGAGGTCCGAGCGGTTCGCCGTCCCCCGGTGGATCGTCAAGGCCGAGCGCACGGAGACGTCGCCCATCCGCGGGAGCTTCGCCTGGCGGCGCGCGTCGTAGCGGGCGCTCGCCTCTTTCGGGGGGAACATCTCGTGCTTCCAATCGGGGGCGGGGGCGTCCCACTGGGTGCCGGGGGCGATCTCGAAGGGGCCCATCTCCGGAAGCGTGTCCACCCCGGTGAGGTTGAAGGCGAGCGAGTTCAGGCGGCGGCCGAGAAGGGTCTCGGGAGGCGAGGGGAAGTCGCGGTGCCACGGCTGGTTCATCGCGCCGGGGCCGGGGACGTCGAAGCCGATCTCGACGATCCGGTAGTCGGGGCCGAGGACGGCCTCGCTCACGGCGACGATCCAGGGGTGGGTCGCGAGGTCCACGAAGCCGGAGAGGGACTCGGGGTGGATCTCGACGTAGTAGCGCTTCGGCCCGCGCCCGACGGCCCCGCCGGGGCGCGTCAGGGCGTCCTCGAAGAGGGCGTCGATCTCCCCCCGCATCGCCTGCACCCACCCGCGCGGGAAGGCGCCCTTGAGGCCGAGGAAACCGTCGCCGTAGAGCGCGCCGAGGATCGTGGCGGGATCGTAAGGGTTGGGGGCGGCGTCGCTCATGTGAGGATTCTCGCACAAGAGACGGGGGGAGCGGGTGGCGGGAATCGAACCCGCGTGATCAGCTTGGAAGGCTGGAGCTTTACCATTAAGCTACACCCGCGCGACGCCCCTAGGGTACCCGCGCGTCAGGCGCCGTAGGGGATCCAGACGTTTTTGATCTGCGTCCCCGCCTCGAAGAGGCGCGCGAGGTCCGCGCCCGCGCCCGCGACGAGGACGGGTTTGAGGCTCGCGGCGGCCTCGCGGCGGGCCGCTTCGATCGCCCCGGGGTCCTCGCTGAGGAGCCACAGCGCCTCGACCCCCTCGTGGGCGGCGAGGGTGGGGAGGGTGTCCGCGTGGGGGCCGGTGAGAAGGTTCGCGACCCCGGCGGGGACGTCGCTCGCCTCGATCACGCGGTACATCTCGGCGGCGGCGAGGGGGGCGGCCTCCGAGGCGAGGACCACGGCGGCGTTCCCCATCGCGAGCGCCGCCCCCAGCGACCGCACGAGGGCGAGAAGCCCCGAGTGCGGCGGGAGCGCGATCCCGACGGTGCCGATGGGTTCGACGAGGGCGAGGCACGCGGCGCGCATCGGGACGGAGTGGACGCGCCCGTCCCACTTGTCGGCCCAGGCGGCGCACTCGAAGAGCGCGCGCACGGCGGCGTCGAACTCGGCGTCCCCTTCGGCGAAGGCGGCCCGCGCTCCGGCGAGGTTCTCGGCGAGATAGTAGAGGATCTGGGCGCGCAGGGGCGCGCTTCCGGCGGCCCCCCACTTGGGTTGCGCCGCGTTCGCCGCCTCGACGGCGTTGCGGACGTCCTTGCGGTTCGCGCGCGCGAACTCGCCCGCGGCGGCTTGGACTCCGGGGGCCCGGAAGCTGTAGCCCGAGTCCGCGCGGGCCTGTTTGCCGCCGACGAAGAGCTTGTGGGTGCGGTCCACGCCCGCGGCCCCCTTCGGCTCGGCGGGGGGGTAGCTGGGCGCGTCGCCTTCGGGAAGGCGGAGGTAGCCGAGCATCCCCTCGCGCCCCCCCTCGCGCCCGAAGCCCGACTCGCGGTACCCGCCGAAGCCCGACGCGGCGTCGAAGACGTTCGCGCAGTTGATCCAGACGGTCCCCGCCTTGATCCTCGAGGCGACGTCGTGGGCGGTGGCGAGGCCCTGGCACCACACCGTCGCGGCGAGGCCGTAGGCGGTGTTGTTCGCGAGGGCGACGGCCTCCTCGGGGGTGCGGAACGGCATCGCGACGAGGACGGGGCCGAAGACCTCCTCGCGGGCGATCCCGCTCGACGGGCCGGCCTCGGTGACGAGGGTCGGGGGGTAGAACCAGCCGCGCTCGGGAAGCGGACACGCGGCGCGCTCGACCGTCGCGCCCCCCGCCTCGGCGTCGTCCACGAGGCGGGCGATCCGGGCGAGTTGCTCGGGGCTCGCGATCGCTCCCACGTCCACCGCCTTGTCGAGCGGGTCGCCGACCCTCAGCCTCGCCATCCGGCGGCGCAGACGGGCGAGGAACTCCGCCTCGACGCTCTCCTGGACGAGAAGGCGCGAGCCCGCGCAGCACACCTGCCCCCCGTTGAAGAAGATCGCGTCCACGAGCCCCTCGACCGCCCCGTCGAGGTCGGCCCCCTCGAAGACGACGTAGGGCGACTTCCCCCCGAGCTCCATCGTGAGCCGCCTCGCGGTCCCCGCGTTCGCGCGGACGATCTCGCGCCCGACCTCGGTCGAGCCGGTGAACGCGATCTTGTCCACGCCCGGGTGCGAGGCGAGGAGGCGCCCGGTCGCGCCGTCGCCCGTCACGACGTTCACGACGCCGGGGGGGACCCCCGCCTCGGCGCAGAGCTCGGCGAGGAGGAGCGCGGTGAGCGGCGTCGCCTCGGCGGGCTTCAGGACGACGGTGTTCCCCGCCGCGAGCGCGGGGGCGACCTTCCAGCTGAGCATGAGGAGGGGGAAGTTCCACGGCACGATCTGGGCGCAGACCCCGACGGGGGCGGCCCCGGGGAACTCGCGCGCGATCGCCGTCGCCCACCCCGCGTGGTGGAGGAAGTGGCGCGCGGCGAGGGGCACGTCGAGGTCGCGCGACTCGCGGATCGGCTTGCCGTTGTCGAGGCTCTCGAGGACGGCGAAGAGCCGCGCGTTCCGCTGGATCGCGCGCGAGAGCGCGTAGAGGACCCTCGCCCGCGCGTGCCCGTCCAGGGCGCTCCACCCCGGGAGTGCCCCCCGCGCCGCCGCGACGGCCGCGTCCACGTCCTCGGCGCCCCCTTGCGCGGCGCGGGCGAGGAC
Organism: Fimbriimonas sp.; assembly: GCA_965249475.1. Lineage (GTDB taxonomy): Bacteria > Armatimonadota > Fimbriimonadia > Fimbriimonadales > Fimbriimonadaceae > Fimbriimonas. Next base: position 464,495 of record CBDFMD010000001.1, read on the forward strand.
GGTCCCGGCGGCGGGCTCGAAGACGTCGAAGAGGCGCTCGCCCCCGCGCCAAGCTCCGCCGACGAAGTGCCCGAAGCCCGGGCCGTGGCCCGCGATCCAGTCGCGCGCGGGCCCCGCCGGTTCGGGGGCGGGACCCCAGGCCGGGGCGTCGAAAAGGTCGGCGAGGCTCACGGGGCGTAGTAGACCCCAGAGCGGCGGGCTCTAAGCCATCTGGAACTCGGGAAGGCCGAAGAGGGGGCGGCAGACGGCGGCGGCGACGGGGTTCGCGTTCTTCGGGGTGAGCCCCTCCGCCCCCATCGCCTTCGCCGCGACCCCCACGAGGAGGGCGCGCTTGGCGGGGGTCAGCGGCACGTCGAAGACCGAGGCGAACCGGTCCACGATCCCCCCGGGGGTCGGATCGGGCGAGAGGAGGTCGTAGGCGCGGTAGCCGCCGGGAAGGTTGTTCCTCGCCGACTGCCCGAAGATCCGGCCCGCCCAGCCGATCCTCTCGACCATCGTCGCGCTCGTGACCCACGCCTCGCCGGGCTTCCAGCCGCTCACGTCGGGGGGGTAGAGAAGCCACATCCCCTGGCTCCGCATCGCGTTCGCGGTCGCGGCGGCGATCCCGGCGCGGGCGCGCCCCGGCTTCGCCGCGCCGATCGAGCCTCCCATCGCCGCCTGCTGGCCGATCGCCTCGCCGACCCCGAGCTGGCGCAGGGTCGCGACGCAGAAGTCCACCGGGTTCTTGAACGAGCGCCGCACCGCGCGGGGGGAGACGAACTCGTCGCTGCTCATGATCGCGCGCAGGAGCGCCTTGACGTCGAGCCGCGAGTCGGCGAAGACGCGGACGAACGGGGCGAGGGTCTCGGGCGAGGGGTCCGGGTAGACGAACCACGTCCAGATCTTGCGCGTCAGGCGCTCGGCGGTCGCCGGGTGCGCGCACAGCGCGTCGAGCACGTCCTCCCCCCCGAGGTTGCCGGAGACCCCCAGCACCGTCTTCGGCCCGGCGTCGTGGAGCCGCGCGCGCAGGAGGAACTCGGGCGTTCCCCCCTGGCCTCCCTTGCGGAACGCCCAGCCGGTGAAGGCGCGCGCCGCCTCCTGGACGTCGCGCTCGGTGTAGTGCCCGATCCCGAGGGTGAAGAGCTCCATGACCTCGCGGGCGAAGTTCTCGTTCGCGTGCCCGCGGACGTTCTCCTGGTTATCGAGGTACAGAAGCATCGCCGGGTCCTTCGCGATCGCCCCGAGAAGATCGGGGAAGCGCCCGAGCGCGTGGGCGCGGAGCGTCTCGTTCTGGGCGTACATGAGCGCGCCCCCCTTCACCTTCTCGGCCCCGGTGGCGAAGTGGTCGTGCCAGAAGACCGTCATCTTCTCCAGGAGCGGCCGCCGGGTGGTGAGAAGCCGCAGGCTCCACCACGCGAGGACGGCGGGGGGGTTCAGCTGCCCCTTCGCGTTGCGGAGCGTCTCGATGTCCACGGCGTAGGGCTCCTCGGTCGCCATCGGATCGAGGAGCCGGTCCACGGCGCTCCGGTAGCCGCCGGCGAGATAGACGTCGAGCTCGGCCTCGCTCGCCCCGAGCCCGAAGCGCCGAAGGAGGTGCGCGCCCCGCTCGCGCTCGGTGAGAGCGGCGGGGGCGGGCGAATCGGGGGCGGGCGGCATGACGACGGTTTGGACGCCGGGGAGCGCGAGGCGTTCAGCGGTTCCGAGGGCGGCCGTGCGCGAAACGGCCCCGTCCGGCGATGCCGGACGGGGCCGCGTGGGCGGGCGAGGGCGATTTACTTCTTCGCGCTCTTCGCGGCGGGCTTCGCCGCGCTCTTGGCCTTCGTCTCGGACTTGGCGTCGCCTTTGGAGTCCGCCTTCGAGTCGGCCTTGGCCTCCTTGGGGGCGGCCTTCTTGTCGCCCTCGGGGGCTTCCTTGGCGGTCGAGTCCTGGTACGCCTTCTCGGAGACGAACTTGAAGAGCTTCTGCCCCTCGTGGGTCGCGGTGAAGGCGTAGCGGGTCTGCTCGCCGTTCTTCGTCGCGCGGACCATCTTCATCTTATGGACGTCCGTATCGGGCACGTCGACGTGCGACCGCGTCTTCAGGTTGTAGAACTGCATCTTCTCTCCAAGCCCCTCGCCGCGCGGCTTACGCTCCCCCGGCTCGGTTCAAGATGAGGGAGGATAGCACATCCCCGCGCGGATGCAAGGCTTCGGTGCTTCTACGGGGCCACTTCGCCGTCGTTCCGTGCAAAAAAGTTTCGTCTCGCCCCATCTTCGCCGACGAAGAAGTGATAAAATGCGTTTTATCTTTAGAGGGGTCGCGGACGACACGATCGGGAGCCTTCGCCCGCCGAAGACCATGCCCCCGATCGTCTCCCCCACCTCCCTCCGACGCGATTTCATGGAACCCACCGAATCCTCTCGCCGCCCCTTGAGTCCCGTGGAGTTCGAGTCGCGCGCCCTCGCTCTTCTACGCGGCGAGGGCATGAGGATCACCACCCCTCGCACCGAGGTCATCCGGGTCCTCGCGCGCACCGACCGCGCCCTCAACGCCTACGGGGTCCACGAGGCGGTCCTCGCGGGGGGGCGCAAGATCGACGTCGTGAGCGTCTACCGCATCCTCTCGACGCTCGAGAGCCTCGGCCTCATCGCCCGCCTCGGGCTGCTCGACGGATACTTTCCGCGCCGCTTCCCCATGGACGCGTCCCGCGGCGCCGAGAAGGGGGGCGAGGCGCGCGTGACCGCCGTCCTCGTCGAGCCGGAGAGCCGCCGCGTGCGCGAGATCGAGTGCGACGCCGAGCTCTCGGCCCGTCTGCGCGCGTGCTTTCTCGCCCACGCGCCGGAGATCGGCGAGATCTCCATCGAGGCCGCCGTTCCCGAGGGCGGCCTCGACGGCGCCGTCCTGCGCTGAGCGCGCTATTCGCCCGGGGACGCCGACTCGGCGACCGCGCGGTTCGTCGCGTCGAAGGCGCGGTCGAAGGCGGCGACGATCGCCCGGCCCTCGGGGGTCGACCGATCGTTCGTAAGGTCGCGGCTACAGTGCAGGAGGATCGGGGCTTGCGCGCCCACGCCCGGAAAGCCGACGAGCATCTTCGCCATCGGGCTCGCCCCCCCGCGCCTCAGGCGGTAGTTCCAGATGCCCGCGGCGCGCGAGCCGCTCTCGCCCGGCCGGTAGCGCACGAAGGTGTAGACGTAGCCCGCCTTGGCGCGCAGACGCGCCTCTTCCCTTCTCTTCAGGTCGGGAAAGCTCCACCCCGGCTCGCGGTGGAACTCGAGGACGAGAAAGGCGTCGTCGCCCGCGTGGGACCACCGGATGCGGCGTCCGTCGGCGTCGCTCTCGTCGCGCGCGCGGCTCCAGCCCGGTCCCAAGGCCCCCTCGACCGCGAGGGCCTGGGGCGGGTCCCCGGCGGACGAGGGCGGATCGGCGGGGGCGGGGGAGGCGTCGGCGGGGTCGGCGGAAACGGGGTCCGACTCCTCGACGACGGGGGCGGGCGGCTCGGGGGCGCTCTTCGGCAGGTCCTCGGTGAAGCGCCGCTCGATCGGGCGGTCTCCACCGGGGAGGGTGCGAGGCCTCGGAGCGGCGGGAGGTTCCGGGGCGGCCCCCGGCGTGGCGGGGCCCACCACGCCGGGGGCCGCCGGAGAGCCCGTCACTTCAGGGGCGGACGGGGCGCCGGGCACGCCGCCGGATGGGGACGGCGCCGAGGCGCCGAGGCGGTAGGCCCCGAAGGCGACGACCGCGATCGCGAGCCCCGCGATCCCGGCGAGCGTCGCGCCGCGCGGCCCCGAGACGGAAGAACCCCCGGACGGGCTCGTCACCGAAGGGGGCAGGGGGGCGTCGGGGCGGAGGGGCGGCGCGGGAGCCTCGGGACCCCCGAGCCCCTCGGAGCCCTCGCGAGGGGTGGGGGGGAGGAGGAGCGGGTGGTCGGCGGGGATCCTCACGCGGGGCGGAAGGCGGTCCTTGGCGAGCCGTCCCGCCCCGTCGAACGGCACGTCGGCCCTCTCGTCCCGGTTCATGCGGGAAGCTTATCCCACGCGAGTCCCCTCTCAAGAGGAGGAAGATGCCCGGGCCGGGGGGCGGTCTCGGCGACGAGGACGGAGCCGATCCCGCCCCGCACGTTCCAACGCGCCGTGACCCGCATCCACCGGGGGGAGCAGGCGGCGGCGAGCTCGTCGAGGAGAAGGTTCGTCGCCCGCTCGTAGAACATCCCGACGTTGCGCTTGCTGTAGTAGTAGAGCTTCAGCGATTTGAGCTCGATGCACGTCTCGCCCGGGACGTACTCCAGGTCGATCGTCGCGAAGTCGGGCTGGCCCGTCTTCGGGCAGACCGAGGTGAACTCGGGCGTCGTGTGGACGATGACGTAGTCGCGGTGGGGGGCGGGGTTCGGGAACGTCTCGATCTCGAACCGCTCGTTCTCGGCCTGGGGGTCGTCGGGCATCCCCCCAGTCTACTTTTCGCCTCTCCCCTCGTTCGGGCGGACGTGGACGGCGATCCCCTCGCCGCCGTCCACGTTCTCGCCCGCCGTCTCGTCGGGGCCGACGATCGCGCGGCGGACGCGGACCCCCGCGCGGACGACGGCGCCGTCGAGAAGGACGGAGTCCTCGACCTCCGCGCCCGCCTCGACGCGGGCGAGGCGCCCGACGACCGAGCGCCGAACCGCGCCCGCGACCCGCGAGCCCGGCGCCAGCAACGCGTCGTCCACCCGCGCCCCCGGGGCGATCCGCGCCGGGGGGAGGCCCGACGCGCGGGTGCGGACGGGCCACGCCGGGTCATCGAGCCCCAGCGGGTCGCCGTCGGGGCTCAGCAGATCCATGTGCGCGCCCCAGTAGCTCTCGATCGTCCCCGCGTCGCGCCAGTAGCCGGGGGCGCGGAAGGCGCGGGCGCCTCCCTCCCCCACGAGCTCGGGGAGGAGCTCGTGGCCGTAGTCGTTCAGGTCGTCGCCTTCGCGCTCCTTCAGGAAGCGCAGAAGCCGCGCGGCGTCGTAGGCGAACGCCTCGGTTGAGATCGTCCGCCCCCCGCCCGGCAGGGTCTCGGGCCTTTCGGGCTTGTAGTCGAAGCGCTCCACCCGGTCCCCCGCCCCGACGCCGACGACGGCGAAGCGGGAGGGGTCCCTCTCGGGGCACTCGGTGACCCCCATCGTCACCCCGGCCCCGAGCTCGAGGTGGCGTGCGACGAGGTCGGCCGCGTCGAGCTTGAAGACGTGGTCCGCCGAGAGGGTGACCACCACGTCGGGGGCGAAGGCCCGGATGAGCGCCGCGTTGCGGGCGAGGGCGTCGGCGTTCCCCTCGGCGAAGCCGTCCTCGCGCGCGTCGTCGGAGCGGAACGGCGGGAGGACGCGCAGGCCGCCGTGGGTTCCGTCGAGGTCCCAGGGGCGGCCCCCGGCGAGGTGGTCGTTGAGGGTGTGGGGAAGGTACTGCTCGACGACCCAGACGTCGCGAAGGCCCGAGTTTGCGAGGTTCGAGAGGGCGAAGTCCACGAGGCGGTGGGTGCCGCCGAAGGCGAGCGCGGGCTTCGCGCGGGCGTCGGTGAGGGGGGCGAGGCGCGAGCCGCGCCCTCCGGCGAGGACGATGCCGAGGACGCGGGGACGGCTCACCCCTCGTCTACGAGCCGCGGGCGGGGTCTGCGTCCCTTCGCGGCCCTCGCCGCGTAGAAGCGTCGTTATGATGTCGGGCGGCGGAGGTTTCGGGCGGGGCGGCGGAGGGTTCGGGGGGATCCGGATCGTTCTGGCCCTCGGGATCGCGGCGTTCTCGGCGTGCGCGTACTACCGGAACACCTCGGTGAACCCGGTGACGGGGGAGAAGCAGCACGTGGACATGACGCCGCAACAGGAGGTCGCGCTCGGGCTCCAGTCGGCCCCCGAGATGGCGGCGCAGTTCGGGGGGGAGGACCCCGACCCCCGGGCCCAGGCGCTCGTCCAGGAGGTCGGGGCGAAGGTCGTCTCGGGCTCGGAGGCGGCGCGGGCGCCGTACCGGTTCCAGTTCCACCTTCTCGCCGATCGGAAGACGGTGAACGCCTTCGCGCTTCCCGGGGGGCAGATCTTCATCACGCGGGCGCTCTTCTCGAAGCTCGGGGACAAGGCGATGCTCGCGGGGGTTCTCGGGCACGAGGCGGGTCACGTCGTGGCGCGGCACTCGGCGGCGCAGATGGCGAAGGCGAAGCTCACCCAGGGGCTCGCCGGGGCGGCGACGGTCGCGACCACCGACCCGAACAACCCCCGGAGCTACGCGAACGGGGCGATCGCGCAGGCGGTCGCGGGGATGGTCTCGCTGAAGTTCTCGCGCAACGACGAGCTTCAGGCCGACGCCCTGGGGGTGCGGTACATGAGCGAGGCGGGGTACGACCCGCGGGCGCTCATCGGGGTGATGGACGTCCTGGAGAGGGAGGGCGGGGGCTCGGGCGGGCCGGAGTTCGCGAAGACGCACCCGAACCCGGGAAACCGGCGCGAGCATATCAAGGAGGAGATCGCCAAGCTCCAGAACGGGACGCTCTCGCCTGCGGGCAAGTAGCGCCCCCTAGCGCGGGAGGCCGGGGAACATCTCGCGGTTGATCCCGCCGACCTCGACCTTCCAGCCGTCCTTCGTCTTCACGAGGGGGAGCTGGTAGTTCTCGTCGTAGCTTCCGCCCGAGTCCACGTTGCGCTGGACCTTCAGCCGCACCGCGGCTCCCCCGTCCTTCGTCTCCTCGGTCCCGGCGATCTGCCAGGCGAAGCGGTAGTAGGGGGCGGCCTTGTGGACGGCGAAGTCCCACTTCCTCCGGATGGACTCTTTCGGCTCGTCGCCGAGGACGGAGAGCTCGGTGAGCCGGTCCACGTCGCCGCGGGCGAGGGCGTCCATGAAGTTCGAGCCGACGGTGCCGGGGGAGGTGCCCGCGTAGACGAAGCCCGCGACGAGGGCGAGAAGGACGACGAGGACGAGAAGACCCGCCCAGGGCACGCGCCCCGCCGTCCTCGTCCTCGTCTTCGCCTTCATCGCTCTGGATTAAACCCGTTCGGCGGCCCCCGCGATCCCGTTTCAGGGTCCCAGGGCGTCCTGCATGACGCGCACCGTAGCGTCGGCGCTCACCTTCCAGGCGCGACCCTGGCGCTCGACGACCCAGACCTTCAGGTTCGTGAGCCCGCCGGGAAGAGAGTAGCCGACGACGGCGCGGACCTCGGTGGGGGTCCGGTCGGTGCGGAGGATGCGGAAGCGGTTGCCGCCGAGGGCGAGGTCGCCCGCCACCCGTTCGGCGAGGAAGCGGACCTCGGGGGCGTTCACGTCCTCGAGGGTGACCCTCTGGAGATCGGGGAGGGAGCGCCGCTCGACCGCCTGGTGGAACTTCCGGAGGGCGGACTCCGGCCCGTACTCCTGAAGCCGCAGGAAGAGCCCCAGGACGGCGGCGGCGAGCGCGGCGGCGGCGAGGATCGCGGTCGGTTTGAGGCGCCCGTCGGCGACGAGGGCGCGAAGCGTCGCCTTCGGGAGCGGGGCGTCCTCGGGCGTCATGGGCGGGAGGGTACCGCCCCCGATGCCGCCTCCGACGCCGCCCCCCGACGCCGCCCCCGTTGGCTACACTCCTCCCTGATGCCCCTCGGCCTTCCGCTCCTCTTCGCCGCGACGCTTCAGGCGGCCCCGCCGAAGCCGGAGAGCCTCCTCCCCTCCGGACCCTACGACGCCCCCGCCGCCGAGCCGGAGCGGGTGCTGGGGTACGCGATCGGGTCGCGGATCACGACGTACCGGGAGCAGGAGCGCGCGCTCGACGCCGTGGCGCGGGCGTTTCCGCGGCGGGTGCGGCGCCTCGACTACGGGAAGAGCGTGGAGGGGCGGCCCCTGCGGGCGTACGCGATCGGGAGCGAGGCGAACCTCGCGCGGTGGGACGCGGTGCTGCGGGCGAGCGAGGCGGCGGCGACGAAGGGGGCTCCGCTCCCGAAGGACCAGCCCGCGGTCGTGTGGATCAACGAGACGATCCACGGGAACGAGCCGGCGTCGTTCGAGAGCGCGATGAGCCTCGTGTACAACCTCGCCGCCTCGCGGAGCGCGGCGATCGCGGGGGCGTTGAAGGAGACGCTCGTCGTCGTGAACCCCTGCTACAACCCGGACGGTCACGAGCGGTTCGCGGTGTACTACGACTCGCTCGCGCGCGGCGACGCGGGGCCGGGAGCCTTCGAGGCGGGGGAGCCGAGCGCGATCCACGGGCGGCTCAATCACTTCCGGTTCGACATGAACCGCGACCGGATCGCGATGAGCCAGGACGAGACGCGGGCGGAGGTCGCGCTCTTTCTGAAGGTGCGTCCTCAGGTGTACGTGGACCAGCACGGTCAGGTGGAGAACTACTTCTTTCCGCCGAACCCGATGGCGGTCCACGCGGCGACGGATCGGGGGCGGATCGAGAGGTGGACCGACCTCTTCGGGCGCGGCAACGCGGCGGCGTTCGACCGGGAGGGGTGGAGCTACTTCGTCCGGCGCGAGTTCGACCTCTTCTACCCCGGCTACCTCGACTCCTTCACGAGCCTCTCCGGCGCCATCGGCATGACGTACGAGACCGACGGCGGCAAGACGCTGAGCAAGCTCCGCGCCGACGGGAGCGAGGTGACCCTCCGCGAGGGCGTCGCGAAGCACCTGACCTCGGCCCTCGCGACGATCCGCACCGCCGCCGCGAACCGGGCCGCCCTCCTCGACTCGTGGGCGACGTTCAAGCGCCGCGCCCTCTCGGGCGAAGCGGCGGGGGCGTTCCGGCGGGTGCTCCTCACCGGCGACGAGCGGGCGCTCGGACGCCTTCAGCGTCAACTGGCGAGCATGGGGATCGCCTCGGGCTACCTGACGGCGGACTACAGCACGGAGGTCACGGACTACTGGACGGGGGTCAAGGCGCGGCGGGCGTTCGCGGGGCCGAAGTCCGACCGGAACTCGGGCCCTTTCGGCGCGGGGCCGAACCCGAATCCCGAGGAGACTCTCGTGGTGGAGATGGCCCAGGAGGGGGGGGCGCTCGCGCGGGCGCTCTTCGAGCCGACGAGCGACTTCGAGCCGGAGTTCACGAAGGCGCAGAACGCGAAGAAGAAGGACGCCCCCGAGGGCGAGACTTACCCCGGGCCCGAGGAGGGCGAGTTCTACGACCTGACGGGGTGGGCCCTGCCCTACGCGCACGGCCTGAAGGCGTGGTGGACGTCCGACGCCTCGGCGGTGAGCGTGCGCGGACCCTACGCGCAGACCTCGCACCGACCGTGGACCCAAGAGGACGCGACCGCCTACGTGCTTCCCTACCGCGACCGCTGGGACATCGCGGAGGCGGCCGAGAAGCGGCGCGAGGGGTACCGGATCTCCGTGCTGACGAAACCCGCCACGATCGGGGGCGAGCGGTACGAGCGCGGGGCGTTCGTCCTCTTCCCCGCCCGCAATCCGGGCAAGACCCTCGGAGGCTCCGAGTGGAGCCCCTACTGGCGCGCGGCGAAGACGAGCTACCCCGACGCGGGCACCCGCGACGGGCTCGGCTCCGAGTCCGTCGCCGCCCTCCAGGTGCCGAAGGTCGGCATCGCCTTCGGGACCGGCGCGAACCTCAACTCCGTCGGCTCGGTCTGGTGGACCTTCGAGCGCGAGTTCGGCCTCCCGTTCACCGCCCTGAGCAACGCCGCCCTCGGCACGAAGGCGACGCGGGATTTCACGACGATCATCCTCCCCGCCGGGGCGGGCGCTTCGGCGTCGAAGCTGAAGGAGTGGGTGCGCGAGGGGGGTGTGCTCGTCGTCCTCGGCGACCCTTCCGTCCTCGGGTCTTCGGGGCTCGTCCCGCTGGAGAGGCGCAAGGAGGAGGCCCGCGCGCTTCCCGGCTCGCTCTTCCGGGCGACGGTGGACCCCCGCCCGCTCCTCACCGCCTCCTACGGAGGGGAGGTCGCCGTCCCCCTCGACGGGAAGGCGTTCTACGCCCCCAAGAAGGAGGGCGGCACCTTCGTCCGCGTGAGCGAGGCGAAGGGCTCCGCGCTCCTCCACGGCTGGAGCTGGGGGAAGGAGACCGACGACGCCGTGCGCGGCGCGGCGTTCGTCCACGACGAGCCCCTCGGCGAAGGCCACGTCGTCTGGTTCGCGGGGGATCCGACGGAGCGGGGGCTTTACCCGGGGCTCGAGCGGATGCTTCTCAACGCGGTGTACCTGCTCCCCGGGAACTAAAGGCGGGCGTTTGGAGGATAATAGCCCACCCGCCATGACGCGCCTCCGCCACCTCCCTCTCACCGCCGCCCTTCTCGTCGCCGTCTTCGGCGTCGCCTCCTTCCGGCGCGCCGAGGCGTACCCCGCCTTCGCGCGCAAGGAGAAGAAGGCGTGCGAGTACTGCCACCTGCGCGCCCGCGGGGGCGAGGGCTGGGGCTTCCGCGGCCTCTACTACCGCGGCCACAAGAACGCCTTTACGGGGTTTAAGGAGGAGGCCGAGGCGAAGAAGGCGGGCGTGAAGCCCGGCGCCGTCGGCGCGGACGCGAAGCCGACGAAGCCCTACACCGGCAAGCCCGAGCCGGCGAAGTAGGTCCTCCCGGACGAGAGCGCGCCCCGCCCTCCCTCCGCGGGAGGTCGCGGCGCGACCGCTTCGGGCGGGGCCTCTAGGGGGTGTTCGCCGCCTTCGCGTTGCCGCCTTTGCCAGGCTCGGCCGAGTAGTCGCCGGGAATGGTCTTCTGCCCCCCCTTGTCGTCGCCTTTGGAGCAACCGGCGAGGAGACCGAGCAGGGTGGGGACGATAAGGAGAGTGAGGAGGAAGGTGCGCTTCATGCTGGTCTTACAAACGGTGCGGCGGACCCGAAGGGTCCGCCGCAAGGGGGGTCGGGCAGGGGTTCAGAAGCCGACCGACTCGGAGTCGCGGCCCGCCGGGCAAGTCGCGCCGACGTTCGGACGGTTCTTCGCGTTGACGAAGCGACCCTGGTAGAGTCCGCCGACGCCGCCGACCGCCCCGCCGTTGTCGCCGCTCAGAACGAGCTTCGAGAACTTGCCGTGGCCGTCGGCGTAGGCGAAGTTCGCCCCCGAGGAGTAGCCCGCCGCGTCGAACTTGCCGCCCGACTCGCCCCACATGTCGTAGCCCCAGCCCGCCGCGCGGGTGGAGACGTTCCAGTACATGTCGGCGACGCCGTTCGTGACCTGACACTGGCTCCAGCCGAACCAGTTCTGCGAGGGTCCCATAAGGACGGTGTCGGCGACGTTGTCGAGTTGGGTCTGGCTTACGCGCTTCGGTTGGGGCTGGCCCGGATCCGGGAACGGCTCGGCGTCGTGATGCGCGATGAGCGGGTTCCACCCATAGGTCACGCGGTAGACCCTCGGATCGGTCCCCGGGGTCGTGCCATCGGGGGCGCCCGGAAACCAGTAGCCGCGGAGCGGGTACAGCGGGACCGTGTTCGAGGGATCGGACATGATCGACTTGTTCTTCACGTACGGCTGGGTCACGTCGGCCCAGTGGGGAGCGAGACGCCCGCTCTTGCCCGTGTAGCCGTACCCGAGGAAGAGGTCGTCGGCGTCGCCCGAGTAGAGGAGCGTCGCCGTGGCCTGGTTCTTCAGCTGGCTCAGGTCGTTCGTCTTCTTCGCGGCCGCTTTCGCCTGGGCGAAGACGGGGAAGAGGATCGCCGCGAGGATCGCGATGATGGCGATGACGACGAGGAGTTCGATGAGGGTGAATGCGCGCTTCATAGCCGTGGTCGGAAGGGACGCGCGTCTCTGCGCCGGACCCTCTGCCCACTTTACACCGAACCAACTCAGATTGTTACGATTCGATGAAGAAAAAGGGCTTTTCTGGTGCCGACACTAGGCCAGATCGCCCTAGGGGCCGGTCAGAGGGCGAAGAGGCCGCCGGTCGTCTCGGCCCGAACCGTCCCGTTCGACA
>CBDFMD010000002.1:0-17797 GCA_965249475.1 Fimbriimonas sp.
GCGGTACCGGCGAACGACGAACAACATTCCGGGGCCGAACGAGTACTCCCTGAACTACGTGGACCTGCCGGAGCCGGACTACGCGACGGCGTTCGGGACGGCGAACCCGCCGGCCGCTTACACAGCGACGAACTTCGTCTCGGCGGTGATCCAGCCGCGGTTCAAGGCGGGGTATCTGAAGCTCTGCTCGGATCCGAACGTGCCGATCCCGGCGTTCACGCTGACGCCCGACCCGGCGAACCCGGGGGCGTACCTGCGGACGCCGACGCGGATCCGGGCGAGCTACCGGTTCCAGATGACGGACGCGAACGACGTGGTGGCGGTGGACTACGACACGCGGTCGCTCATCTCGGTCCTTCTCACGATCCGAAACTACGCGCAGTCGAACCTTCCGAACCCTCCGTCAGTCTCACTGAAGGCGACCGCGACGGCCCGCAATATCCTCCGTTAAGACCATGATCCGCCCCGCGACCTCTCCGAGCTTCCGCCGCCGTTCGATCGGCGGCCAGACGCTCATCATCGCGCTCCTCGTGCTGGGGGTTCTGCTCATCCTCGCGGGGGTGTTCGCGGGGATCCTCAACTCGGCGATCCGGGGGGCGGGGACGTCCTCGGAGCGGGCGACGATCTCGGACTTCTCGGAGGCGGGGGTGCGGTTCGCGCACGCGCAGCTTCTCAACTCGGAGCTCGGGGCGGACTGGCGGGGGACGCCGACGGTGATGGAAGGGACGGGGACGGACGTCACGCGCGATCCGGACGCCCACTACCTGCGGCCGCCGGCGTTCGCGGCGGGAACCGGAGGGGGAGGCGGGACGGCGCTCGTGAACCCGACCACGGGAAAGCGGGACCAGGGCGGGCCGGACGGGCTCGGGCCGTTCTTCCGGGTGAACTTCGATAAGGGGCGGGCGCTCGTGCGGGTGCGGTACGCGCCGGGGGACCCGTCGGTGTTCTCCTCGACGCGGGTCGGCGGGCTTCTCACGCCGGGCCGGGCGCGGAACCTCATCGTCATCGAGTCGGTGGGGCGCAACGGGCTCGTGCGGGCGAACGACCCGACGCAGTCGGGGCGGCGGGGGTCGGTGCAGTTCCGCAACTTCGCGAGCCAGGCCGCGTTCGAGGCGGCGCTCGGGCGAACCGGGGAGTACGACGCGAAGGAGCAGACCTCGCGCAAGCTCGTGGCGTTCGCGCAGATCGGGCTCATCGACACGGCGCGGTACATCACGAACAAGTTCCGGACGACGCGTCCGGCGGACGTGGGGGCGCCGTCGGAGGTCGGGGCGCGGCTCGCGAACGGGGCTCCGGTGGAGATCCAGACGCGGCTCGGGGGCGATCTGCCGCTGTACACGCGCTCGGCGGGCGGGGCGGGGGTGCTCGACACGACGCGGAACTATCCGGGCGGGGGGTCGCTCTTCTCGAACGCGGACGTGCGGGTGCACGGCGACGTGGCGGCGGGGATCAACCCGTCGCTGGGCGACGGTTGGGCGGTCGCGGGGACGCTCTCGGCGGGGGACGCGCGCTCGCAGCTCCGGTTCCGGGTGACGGCTCCGGGCGGGGGCGGGTACACGGTGACGCCGACGACGCTTCTGGCGAACTCCGCCACGAAACCGCTCGACTCGACGGCCCCGGCGTTCACGACGCAGGGCGGGATCGTGCGGGACAGCGCGGGCGGGCCGGACGCGCAGGGGTTCGCGCGGGGCGTGGGGCGCAAGGCGCCGCCGACGATCCTCGCCTCGGCGGGCGCGGGCGAGGGGGCGGTAAGCCGGTACGTCTCGGCGACGCGCGATTCGGGGGCTCTTGGGGCGAGCGGGAACGCGGGCCAGTTCGGGCAGGGCTCGGGGGTGTACGTGGACAACGGGAGCGACTACCAGACGAGCGCGGACGAGGCGAGCCGGGCGATCGCGGGGACGAGCCAGGGGCTTCCGCAGGACTGGCTCAACCCGTTCGGGGACGGGGTGACGTTCCGGTCGGGCTGGCGGGGGCCGTTCTACATCCCGGTGGGGGCCTACGTGCGGCTTCTCAACGACGGCTTCGTCGTCGCGCGGAACGCGAACCCGGACCAGCGGGCCGAGGAGCGAACGTGGCGGCGGGCGGACGGGAGCGACTCGGGGCTCGCGACGATCCGGTACCGGATCGGGCGGACTCTGGACGGGGAGCTCCACATCGTGAACACGCTCACGCCGTTCGGCGGGGGGAAGTCGGTGGACGGGGCGCTCGCGCCGGCGGACTTCGCGCAGGGGCCGATCTTCAACGGGATCCTCTACTTCGAGGGGAACGTGCGGGTGCGGGGGACGATCCCGACGGACGTCCAGCTCACGCTCGTGACGAACCGGACGGCGTACATCGAAGGTTCGATCCTCAAAGGGACGCTGGGGAACGACGTGACGTCGAGCCCGGGGTACTTCGACCTGGTGAACGCCGGGGTGCGGCTGAGGCGGCGGAGCCGGTCGGCGCTCATGATCATGGCGAAGGATTACGTCGCGGTGAACACGACGATGTTCGCGGGGCCGGCGAGCGAATCGGGGGTGACGTACGAGCGCGGGACGAGCGGAACGAACGGGATCGGCGGTTACTCGCCGTCGCGGGTCGCGGCGCCGGACGGGGATCTCACGCTTCTGGCGGACCTACCGCTCGCGATGGTCGGGAACGATCCCTCGCTGTGGCCGCCGCTCGCGACGGAGCACCGGAGCTACACGGCGACGAACAACGGGGCGTACGTGCCGACGAAGCTCGTGCTCACGCACACGCTGGAGAGCACGAACGCGGGGCCGACGAACGTTTTCGAGACTTTGAGCATCAACCCCTCGCAGTACGCGGCGAGCTCGTACCTCTTCGACGTGGCGAACTCGCGGACGAACTCGGCGCGGGCGCAGTACGCGTCGCTCGACGCTCCGGCGGCGCCGCGGCTCACGGCGCCGGTGTACGGTCTGGGGCTCGAGCGCTGGCAGCAGTCGGCGAAGTTCGAGACGGTCGGGTTCCCGATCGTGGACCGGAACCTCGCGACGACGACGGTGAACCCCGCGAACGGGCGGATCGACGCGAACAACATCAATCAGGGCGGGCAGTACAGCCTCCTGACGCTCGACACGAACGAGCTGAAGATCGACCTGACGAACCTCGCTGGGGAGCCGACGGGGAACCTTCTCGTGGCGCGGACGGCGATCACGCCGGGGGACGTGCGGATCGAGGCGTCGGTGTACGCGGAGGACGGATCGTTCTTCGTGATCCCGGGGGACTGGTTCGACCCGAACCCGAACGACCGGCGGGACGTGTGGAACGCGAACTTCGCGCGCTTCAAGGGGGCGGGTCAGACGGATCTCGTCGCGCGGGGGTCGGCGGACGAGCAGCGGCTGAACGACTTCGGCGCGACGGCGGACTGCCCGTTCTACGGCGAGCCGCTCGACGTGAAGGTCACGCTCGTCGGCTCGGTGGCGGAGAACATGCCGCCCCCGATCTCTCAACAGGCGGAGTGGCTGAAGAAGTGGGGCTGGATCCCTATGCAGAACGGCACCCAGGCGGACCCCGCGGGGAACGCGCTCCTCACCCCCTTCGACCATATCGGGACGGGTCTCGATAAGGACGGGGACGGGAACGTGGACGCGAATTTCGCCGGCGCCGCGAACCTGCCGAACGCCTACGTTCCCAACCTCACGATCGAGTACGATCCCGCGCTCGCCACGGGGCGGGTCGCGGGGTACGCCCCCGACACCGCGCCGAACGGCGTGGCGGCGGGGGACCCGAACCCGCTCGTGCGCTACCAGGTCGTCAACGGCGGGGTGCAGACGCTCCCCCCGATGCCGCGCCTTCCCGTCTCCCCCACCCTCGCCTACTTCGGCGAAGCCAAGTGATGCACCCCAAGCCCCTTCTCGCCCTTCTCGCCCTCGCGGCGGTCGCCGCCCAGAGTCCGGCTCAGACGAGCCGCGCGTTCCGCTCGCAACCGATCCGAGCGGGGGTGCTCACGCTTCGGAACCCCTCGGGGGGGTACGAGCTTCCGAGCGCGGCGCCGTTCGCGTTCTACAACCTCGAGAACGCGCTCTCGGTGAAGCCGGCGGAGTGGACGTTCGTGAACCCGAACAACGAGGGGACGCTCTCGCAGGCGACGGCGAGCCGTTGGGCGACGTTCGACCCGGCGGCGGTCGCGCGGGTGCCGGTCGGGGGGCGGGTGCAGAAGCGGTACGCGCCGTACTGGGAGGTCTCGCTCGCGAGCGCGAGCGACGCGGACCTCGCGGGGTACGACGTGCTCCTGCTCGCGCCGGTGGGGAACGTCCAGCTGAACCCTTTGGAGCGGGAGAGGCTTCAGCGGTTCGTGGACGGCGGGGGGGTGCTGTGGTTGGACGTCGACCCGAGCCTCACGACTTTCGACGCGGCGAACGGCTTTCCGCTCCCGTTCTTCGTGGTGGCGGGTTCGGGGGGGAACGGGACGGACTTCTTCTCGCCGCTCCTCTCGTCGCCCCTTCCGCTCTCGGTGAACGACGTGGCGCGGCTGAGCGACGGCGGGGCGACCTCGGGGCCGACGATGGTCCCGGTGCCGACGGGGAGCGGGGTGGACCCGCTTCTGAGCTCGGTGGTGGGTCTGCGGAGCTTCGGGCGGCTGAGCGCGGTGACGACGCGGGGAGGCGCGCCGACGATCGCGACGGGGCGGATCGGGGACGGGTACATGGTGACGACGACGACGCGGACGGCGCAGAAGCTCAACCGGACGCGGACGGACGCGGGGTATCAGGCGAACATCCAGTTCCTCGCGAGCGACCCGAAGCTTACGCAGGAGGGGGTCTCGGCGGCGAAGTTCGCGACGAACCTCGTGTCGCTCGTCTCGTCGGCGAACCAGTTCGGGGGGGCGGGGCGGCACCAGTTCTCGTCGGGGATCGACATCGGGGCGCCGCTTCTCGGGCGGTTCCGGGCGACGTACCCGGACGCGTACACGGCCGCGCCGGCGAACCTCCGGCCGCCGGTGGTGTACAAGGGGCTCATCTTCGTCGCGGAGGACGACCGGGTGCTGTGCTACGACGCGGACCCGAACCGGGACGCCGACGGGGACGGGGACCCGGACGACGGTCTGCGCGATCTGGCGGGCGGCGCGGCGCGGGACCTCGTCTTCCGGACGGTGGCGATCCCGGGGGGGATCTCGTCGGTGACGGCGACCGAGGTGAGCGATCCGGCCCCGGGCGGACCGCGCGACATGCTCCTGGTGACGGGCGGCGACGGGACGGTCCACCTCTTCGAGGTGTACGGCCCGGTCGTGAGCGGGCGGCGGCAGTGGCCGACGGCGGCGGGGGCCCAGCTTCCTCAGCTCTATCAGATCGCGCCGCCCTCGGCGGCGAACGGCTCCGTCGGGAACGGGACGGTCTTTCCGCCGACGGTGCACGACGGGATCGCGTTCGTAGTGGACACGGTCGCGGGGGGCGGGGTCGGCGGCGGGAACGTCGGGCGGCTCCGGGCGATCGACCTGCGGACGGGGACGGCGCTCACGACGCCCGCGGGGGCGACGCCGTTCGTGGCGGGGGGGACGGCGGCGCCGATCCCGGAGCCGACGGGGCCAGCGACGGTCGGGCAGATCCCGATCCTCGACAACTCGGGCGGTTCGGACATCGTCGCGTACGTCCCGGTGAAGGGGCAGAGCGGCGGGGGGAACCAGACGGGGCCGGGGATCGTGTCGTACTGGTTCGGGGTCAAGGGGGAGAAGCCGTTCGAGATCCAGGCGAGCGGCTCGGTGCTCACCCTGACGACGCGGGCGGCGACGCAGGGCGGGCTGCCGATCTACCTCACGTCCGGAGGGGCGTCGAGCCCGCTCGGGCTGAAGGTGACGGTGCTGAAGAAGGACGGGACGCCCTACACGCAGGCGGAGATGGCGAACGTCTTCACGGGCACGGTGAACGAGACGCAGGGCCAGCTCCAGATCGGCCTCAAGGCGGGGGTCTCGTGGCCGCCGACGGACGTGGACCCGGAGAACCCGATCCGGGTGGACTACACGATCGACTGGGCGAAGGCGGGGCCGGGGGCGATCGCCTCGATCGAGCGCGGGCGCATCCTCTTCAACGATCCGACGAACGGGGGTCGGCGGATCCTCGGAGGGGTCGCGCTGGGGCCGCAGGGGACGATCTTCGCGAACGTCTCAAGCCAGGATCTGCCGGGGCCGGGCGCTCGGTACGGGGGGACGGTGTACGCGCTGAAGGAGGAGGGCCGCGGCTCGTTCCGGATGGCGTGGCGGTGGGACCTGTACCCGCGCCACACGCTCAGCTACGAGGGGGGCTCGACGACGTACGAGTCGGTCTTGCCGGACAACGATCCGGTGCAGAACCTCAAATTCGGCGGGTTCTCGCTCGCGACGGTCCTCGGCGGGCGGTTCACGAACGCCTCGCTCCAGGGGCCGCCGGTGGTGCGGGGGGACAAGGTGTTCGTGTCGGTCTCGGGAGCGAAGGTGGCGGGTTCGTCGGCCTCGGCGATCCTGTGCTTCGCGGCGGAGCCGCCGGCGCCGGAGTTCCGGACGGACCTCGACCTCTCGGGCGGGGGCGGCTTCGCGGTGGTGCAGCCGGACTTCGCGCGGTCGAGCGATCCGACGAACCCGCGGGTGTTCTCGGTGCTCACGTCGGCGGCGGGGGGGAACGGCCAGGACGGGGTGAGCTTCCAGAAGTCGGCGACGGGGGTCGGGGGGACGGTGCGGTTCGCGTCGCTCGCCTCGGCGCGCAACGGGCAGGTCGTGGACTCGATCTCGCTGAGCCAGCCGATCCTGCTCCGGCGTCCGGGGCAGAGCGACCTCCTCCTCGAGCCCTCGACGCAGGGGCGGTGGTCGCCGCTCCAGTGGTACACGATCCTGCACGGGACGACGCTGTACGGCCCGACGTTCGCCTCGGGGAACACGCTCTACGCGAGCGGGATGAGCGTGTTGCCGTCGTTCCTCGCGGGGACGTTCCCGCCCACGCCGAAGCAGGAGGGCTTCCTCACGGCGTTGCGGACGGACGTGGACATCACGAACGCGGAGCCGACGACGCAGGCGTTCACGACGAACCCGAACGGCTTCTCGCCGAAGAGCGTGGTGCTGGACGCGGGGCGGCCGTGGCTTCGGCAGCTCAACTCGCTCGACTACCCGCGGGCGAACCTCTCGTACACCTCGGAGCAGGCGGCGAACGACCGGATCTACAGCACGCCGTACTTCGTCATCCCGCAGAACCCGCGCAACGCGGAGGAGCGGGGGCGGACCTCGTTCGACGATTACAAGGTCCGGTTGCTCCAGGCGGTCCTGCCGAACTCGGTGCAACCGTTCGGGACGACCACGCCGAGCTCGTACGGGGTCGTGGGGGGCGACCGGACGCTCGTCGCGTGGAACGCGCAGGGGATCTACGGGTTCACGCGTTCGGACTTCTGGGTCGCGGACGAGGGGCGGATCGCGCGGATCGATCCGAGCGGGAACGTGCTCTTCGACTCGCGGGCGAGCTTCCGGCTCGGAGATTCCGGGGGCTCGGCGGCGGGGACGGTGGTCCCGCTCGTGCGTCCGACGCGTGTGGTGACGGTGCAGGGCGACGACGATCTGCTCGTGGTGGACTCGGGGGCGAACAAGATCCTGAGGACGGACCCGAGCGGGGTCGTCTCGCGGGAGATCTCGGGGATTTCGATCGACCCGAACTTCGCGCCGAACGGGTACCGGAACAACGAGCCGCTCACGTTCAAGAACCCCCGCGACGTGGCGACGTTCGTCACGCGGGTGGCGGCGGCGGACAACCCGTTCTCGACGCCCGCGGCGATCGAGGAGTGGACGCACTATCTCGTCGCGGACGAGGGGAACGCGCGGCTCGTGGAGCTCGTGGACCGCGTCGAGATCGACGCGAACGGGAACCGGGTGGGGTACGTCGGGGGCGAGGACAAGCTCGGGACGCTTCTCTGGCACTCGCCGGCGGGGGTCTCGGGGAAGGGGTTCGACTACAACTCGGTCACGCGGGTCGCGCTCGACGGGAAGGACGCGAACGGGAACGCGATCAAGCGGTACGCGTTCGTCGCGGGGATCGGCTCGGTCGCGCCGGGGCGTCAGGACGCGGGCGAGGTCCCGCCCTCGGACGCGGCGGGCGGAGCGGCGGCGGGTCCGGCGGACGGGCGGGACGCGGGGGGCGGGGGCGGCGTGGTCGTCTTCGATCCGACGCTCCCGGCGGGGCTCGAGGTGTACAACTCGGTGGAGACGCCTCCGATCCCGGGGACGGTGCGCCCGCTCTTCGGAGGGGACCGCGGGGTGGACCCGACGGCGTTCGCGATCGGTCAGGGGGCGTTCCGGACGGCGGCGGACGACGTGCCGGCGGGGACGGTCGCCGGAGGGAACGCGCACCGGTTCGCGGGGGTGTCCTCGGTGACGGCCTCGACGGTGACGGACGCCTCGGGGAACGCGCAGATCGCGGTGATGGTGACGGACCGGACGGGGGTGTACGAGGCGGTGCCGGTGGCGGCGCCGGTCGCGGCCTCAGCGGGAGTTCCGGAGGACAAGTACCGGAAGGTGCTCCGGACGCGGTGGATGCTCACGGACGAGGCGTTCCGGGCGATGCGGCGGACGCAGACGGGCGGGGCGGCGTCGGGGACGTTCGTCGTCTCGTCGGACGCGCCGAGCGCGCTCCGGGCGACGTACGCGCGGCGGCTCGACGACGAGAACGTCATCCTCGTCAACGGGTATCTCGGCACGACGTTCGGGCGGTACGACGCGGGCGTGGGGGCGGTCGTCGGTCGGGACCGGTTCGACGGCGAGGTGCTCCAGATCGACGGGCGTCTCGATCCGGCGGTGCAGCCGCGCGGAACAATCGGCAACGGTTACAACGTCCAAAATGATAACCTCGGGTTCGAGCTCCGCTCGATCCGGGTGCGCTTCGGGACCACCGAGGGGGCGCGCGGGATCCTCCAGCCCGTGTTCGCCGACCGTAGATAACATGGCGGATCTTCGTTCCACGAACACTATGCGAGCCTTCTCCCGCACGACCCTGGGCCTTCTGACGACGGTGGGCCTCCTTCTCGCCGCGGGCGCCGCCCGGGCGCAGGTGGCGACGGACTTCCCGAACCTCAAGGGCGGGAACGCCCGGACGGGGGCGGCGGGGGATCCGACGCGGGCCGCGGTGGGGTTCCTGCAGAACACGAAGACGACGGGCGGGATCACGACGAGCTCGCTCCGGTGGTTCCGGGCGGGGGCGACGTACGGTTTTGGGGAGACCACGTTGGACAACACGGACGACGGGGCCAACCCGCAGTTCGACGAGAACGGGAACCCGGTCGGACCTTACCAGCCGAACCCGAACGGGACGGTGACGCGGGGCGGGGGGTGGAACGCTCTCTCCCAGAACGACATCGACGCCGGGGCGGCGGAGGCGCAGTTCCTGTACGTGCCGTCGCGCCGGACCTCCCCGTTCACGCTCGGCGGGACGCTCTACGGGCGGGACTTCCAGCCGCGTACGCCGCGCTACGAGTTCGCGCCGACGACGGCGAGCGCGACGACGCGGGTGAACGGGAGGCTGGACCCTCGGGTCGCGGCGACTCCGGCGCAACTCCGGACGTTCACGTGGTCGTTCGCGCCGACGGGGGCGGGCGCGGCGACGCCGCGGAACCTCGCGCTGTACGCCTGGATCCCGGAGGGGACGACGACGTTCGGCGGGGCGGTGCGCTCGCGCCAGCGCTACTTCGTGTACGAGATCACGTACGGGACGGGGCAGAAGTACGTCGACGTCGTGGACACGAGCGTCGCGGGGGTGGGGTTCGTGCGTCTGGGGGCCGGGGGGCGTCCGACGGACCAGGTGTTCCCCTACTCGGGGACGAACCCGGCGACGGGGCTTCCGTACCCGGTGAGCATCACGCTGTACAACACGGTCCCGCGCCGGGCGTCGGACAACACGCTTCTGGACACGCCGGGGACGACCCTCGTGTACGCGGACGCGGCGCGGTTCTCGGCCTACGTGGACTCGATCTTCGCGACGCCGACGACGGCGGGCTTTCTCGCGGGGGTTCCCCGGACGATCGGGGCGCGCAACGACAACGGGCTCGTGGTGGGTTCGGGGAGCGACCCGTTCACGCCGCCGAGCGCGCTGGACCGGGGGACGGTGACGAGCTACGACTCCAGGAACGGCCTGGAGCAGTGGAGCTACACGCCCGACACGAACCTTCTCGCGAACCCGACGTTCGACAACGGAAGCCTGCAGTTCACGTCGGTCTCGGCGGGGTGGACGCCGATCGCATCGGGGGGCGTGGGGACGGCGGCGACGTCGTACGGACCGGATTATCTCTCGGCGCCGGTGGTCACGGGGACCGACCCGCTGACGACGCCGGGGGCGGAGCGGATCGAGGTGCGGCCCGGAGGCGCGCTCGCGGAAGGGGATTACGAGATCACGATGTACGTGAACGGCGCCACGGGAGCGCCGACGGTAGGGTCGCCTCGGGCCATGCTCTACGAGATCTTCGAGAACGGGGTCTCGCAAGGGGTCTTTCAACTCGATGAGCGCGGGAGCCGCGGCTTCGCGCGGCTGGGGGACCGGCGGTACCGGTACGTCCCGGCGAACGCGGGCGCGGGGATCACGGAGAAGCCGCTCTCGGTGGTGTTCTACAACCTCTCGCCGATCGCGGCGGAGGCGGGCACGAGCGCGGCGGTGGACGCGGTGCGGTTCAACGGTTCGGCGGGGACGCGGATCGTCTCGACCCCGGTCCACGCGACGGCGCTCGTCCGCCCGGCGGTCGGGGCCGATCCGGTCGCCACGAACGTCGTCCTCGTCGCGGACGAGAGCGGGCGCATCTCGTGTCTCGACGCGGCCGGGGCCGGGGGCGGGACGACGCGGGTGTACTGGACGTACCCCTCGACGCCGACGATCGCCGGGACCGACACGGACGGCACGCCGCTCTATAAGGACCCGAACACGAACGGGGGGGCGGCGCCGGACGGGCTCGACGGGACGGGGAACGTTCAGCGCGCGGAGCTTCCGCCGTCGTTCAATCTCTCGACCGCGGTCGTGGTGCGTCTGAACGTCGGGCCGACCGGAGCGCCGGTGGCGCGCGACTTTCTCGTCATCGGCGGGACGAACGGGCGCGTCTACTCCATCGCGATGGAAGGGCGGGGCGACGGCACGGCGACGGCCCCCGGAACGACGTTCCGGCGCTGGACCTTCCCCTCGACGTACCCGGCGGCGCAAAGCGCGACCGCGCTCGGCGGGATCACGTCGGTGGTCTCCGGGAACCCCGGCGGGGCGACGGGGCGGGAGACGGTGTACTTCGGGACCGAGCTCGGGCGCGTGATCGCGCTCGACGCGGCGGGGGCGGACGACTCTCTCTACAACGACGCGTTCAACCTCGCGCCGAAGAGCGCGTGGGGGGCGTCGTTCTCGGACCCGAAGAGCACGTTCCCGGCGCTGAACCTTCCGCCGCTCGCGCCGATCGTGGGGGCGCCCGCGCTCGACGTGGCGGGGAACCGGCTGTTCTTCGGGACGGTGGGGAACGACGTGAAGGCGTCGTCCCTCATCGCGCTCCGGGCGACGAACGGCACTCAGCTCTGGCAACAGAACCGGACGGCGGGCTTCCGCTCGGGTCCGGCGTACGTGCCGGCGACGGAGCTCACGGCGACGGCGCTCTTTCCGGCGAGCGGGACGATCACGCAGACGGACTCCGTCTACGCGATGAGCGACAACAACACGGTGTACTCGTTCGACGCGGCGTCGGGGAACGAGATCTGGGAGACGGGCGAGCTCCAGTCGGGCGGGCGGGGCTCGCTCGGGTTCGCGCAGATCCGGACGTACGCGCGCAACGGGAGCAACCAGCTCTTCCCGGTCGTCACGGTGCCGACGGAAGGGGGGCGCTTCGCGGCGCTCTTCGCGCGGCTCGGGGACGAGACGGCGTTCGCGAACATCAGCCCCGCCGGCGACCCGACGGGGAACCGTCTCGCGTGGGGGGCGCGGGTGGACTCGCCGATCGTGGCGTCGATGACGAACGCGTCGGACGGAGCGGCCGGACGGGGCTTCCTCTACGGGGCGACGACGAACGGGTTCCTCTTCGCGTGGGCGGACGCGCTCGTCGGCGGAGGCGGAGGCGGCTTCCCGTTCGGTCCTCCGATCGTCGAGGACGTGACGGACAACAACTCGGACGGAGCTTACGGGGATTACCGGCGGGCGAAGGTCGCGTTCCTCTCGCGGCAGGGGTTCATCGACCTGCGGCGGACGCTCGCGGGGACGAACACGGGGATGCTCGAATACGGCCAGGTCGTGACGACGGCGCCATACGCGAACCCGTTCGGGAACCTCGTGCCGCTCTACCGCTCGCCGCGCCCGGTGGACGCGCAGAACCGGGCGGGGTTCGAGTGGGGGGAGACGATCTACCTCATCATCTACGACTTCCCGGTGCCGCCGCTCGATGTCAACAACAACCCCATCTCGCCTCCTCTCGTCGAGGTGACGGTCTCGACCGAGGGCCGGCCCGCGCGGCCGATCGTGGCGGAGGCCCGAGTGTTCAAGGATCGGTCGATGGGCGGCCAGGACTCGGGGTACGCGGTGGTGCAGATCCCGATCACCTCGGGCGGGACGACGGCGTTCCCGCCGGGGGACGGCGTGATCAACGCGACGATCCGGACGTCGGCGGTAAGCGGGAACGCGACGGCGGACAACCCAGGCACGGTCCAGGCGATCTCGCTCAACCCGAACCAGGCGCGGCTGAAGGTCGTCGTGGCGAACCCGCTGGCGATCCAGATGACGGACCCGGCGACGGGAATCGGGCTCGGCAAGGCGTACCAGATGGGGACGACGAACGACGCGACGGACCCCGACCGGGTGAACGGCTCGCCGAACGTCCCCAACGCGAACTTCCCGGGCCGATTGGACTCGTCGCTTCTCGCGCAGTCGTTCGGGGCGGTCCAGCACGGGCAGTCGAAGAGGACGCGGGTGACGGTCTACGACCGGTCGCTCATGACCCTGCTCCGCGGCCCCGGCCGGGGGCTCGACAACGTCCGGGTGGACCGGCGCGACCTCGAGTGGGAGGGCGGCGCGTCGGCGGTGAGCAAAGGCTTCGCGTTCAACTACGGCGCGCTCTTCAACAAGTTCGAGGATCTGCCGGGGAACCTGCCGAACACGTCGCTCGACTACCCCGACATCCGCCGGGAGCGGGTCGCGGTGACGAAGGACCCGCAGGGCGCGGCGGAGAACCCGGTGAACTTCGGAGTCTCGCTTCTGGCGCCGACGGCGACCGGAGGCGGGGCCGTCACCGATACGAACAGGCTGGACCGCGTTCAGACCGCGACGCCGTTCGAGTTCCGGCTCGACGCGCCGAAGTACCAGCCGCCGTCCTTCCCGACGACGGGTCTCGTCGCCGACTCGCAAGGGGGCACCCCGATCCAGGGGTACGGAGGCCGCTTCTCGATCTTCGTGGACACGGACGGGAACGGGTCGTTCTTCGGGAGCCGCGAGGCGTACCGGGGCTTCAACCTCTTCGGGCGGATCCTCGCGGACGAGCGGCTCGTCGTGACGACGCCGACGCTGGATCTCGGCTCGCTCGCGGCGGGGACGGGGTACGACGCGTCGCTCGCGTACATGGCGACGGCGCCCTACCGCACCGTCGGGAGCGGCACGGTCTACAACCCGTGGGCCGGCCCGTACTCGACGCTCTTCAAGCCGTTCACGGCGCTCAACGACGGGAACGTCAACCTCTTGAACGTCCGCGTGGCGAAGGGGAGCAACGACGCGAACCTGCGCTACCCGTGGCAGATCCCCTCGGTGCTCAACGACGATAACTCGGCGTGGCTCGACGCCTCGCTCGACCTGTGGAGCGATCTCGACCGGACGTTCGCGCCGCAGTGGGGGGCGGGGCGGAACCAGGTCATCGCGCCGAAGCCCCGGGTGGGCGACCTCCAGGGGCGGACGATCCAGGCGAACCCGGTCCCGCGCCAGAACATCAACCTTCTCGACGCGACGGGGGGGCAGGACCTCTCGCCGGTCGTCGCGGGCCTTCCGACGCGGGATCCCCGGATCGGGGTCACGATCCCGCTGGGCTTCCCGGTGGGGCCGTACGTGCAGACGATCCGGCTTATCGAGGACTACCGGTTCGGCACGACGGCGACGAACGACGACGAGTCGCTCTCGCTCGCCTACTCGTCGGGCGGGCGGGTGGACCCGGAGGAGTCGTACTCCGATCCGGGGCTCCGCCTGAGCTTCGTGGTGACGGAGACGCAGCTCACGGGCGGGAACCTCGTGGCGGGCGCCCCGGGGTCGAAGATGGTGGACTCGGGGACGGCGGCGAACGCGGCGCAGACGACGGGGTACGCCTCGCGCCAGCCCGCGGCGACGCGGGCGGCGAACGGCGCGGTGGCGATGGTCTTCTCCAGCAACCGCCCGCTCTGGGAGCCGACGGTCGGGACGATCCCCGGCGCGGCGGCGGCGTACCGCCTCTGGATCAGCTCGCTTCCGGGCTCCGTCCCGGGGAACCCGCGGGCGGCGCGGCAGTTCGACTCGCAGACGCGCGACCTCAACCGGTTCCAGCCGGGCGGCCCGACGGGCGGCTTCTGGAGCCAGCAGGTCGCGGCGTACCCGGGCGGGACGGCGGCGAGCCTCTTCGCGGACGTCGCCGGGGCCACCGGCGCGCCGGTCGAGGGGACGCAGACGTTCGGGAACCCCGCGCTCCCGACGGCGGGCTTCACCGATCCGCTCGCCTACGGCGCGGTCGGGGCGGCGACGTTCCCGAGCACCACGCTCGCGTTCGTCGGCTCGGTCTTACGGGACACGCCGAACGGGCGCGCGACGGACACGCGGCTCTTCGTGACCTCGCTGTCGCTCGCGGCGGACGGGACGGCGACGCTCGGGGCACCCCGCGCGATGCCGTTCGACCCGCTCTCGCGCAAGGGCAAGCCCGCGGTCGTCCGTTCGGACGCGCCGACGGGCGGGCTCGGGGCGACGATCGTCTACTCGGCGAACACGGGCGGCTCCTCGTCGCTCTTCCTCACCCGCGTCTCGGACGGAGGCGACTTCACGAAGCCGCTCGCGCTGAACCTCGGGAACGCGTTCGAGTCGGCGAGCGAACCCTCGGCGACGATCCGCGCCTACGGGACGAACGGGACGGTCCTCGATCTCGCGTTCACCGGACGGCTTCGCGGCCGGGCGGGGAACGAGGTGTTCCAGATGAGCCTCGTGCTCGGGCCGGACCACCTGCCGACGAAGCCCCTGCGCTTCGTGTACTACCGCGTGCGCGGCGAGCGGGCGAGGTTCGACGCGGCGACGGGAAGCTACCGGGTGCGCGGGGCCTACCTGCGCGAGCCGGGACCCGACCCCGGGTTCGTCCCGCCGACGTACGACGACCGGATCTACCTGCGCCCGCTCGTGCTCGGGACGCCCGGGACCGAGCTTCGGACCGCGACGGCTCCGGGCGGCCTCAGGGCGCCCGAGGTGGACTACCGGACGGACCGCGAGACGCGGATCGAGTCCTCGACGAGCCCCACGCTCGGCGGGCAGATCTACCTCGACCGGGGCGCGGGCTCGTTCCGCGTCGTCGGCGGCACCCTGCCGCGGACGCGGGACGTGCTGGTGGACTACGACTCGGCGGTCTTGCGGGTGAGCGGGAACGACGGGGCGGGGTACGGGACGCCGAACCTCCTGCGCGACTCGCGGCTCTCGCCGTCGAACTCGCCGGGGACGGCGGACGCCTACTGGTTCCAGCCGAACGGCAACCCCTCGCCTCCGAACGCGCCCGACACGTTCTCCGACCGGACGTACCTCCTCTTCACGCGGTCCTCGCAACCGGGCGGGCAGACGACGCGGCCGTTCGCGGCCTCGTACCGGATCGGGACGCGGATCGGCTTCACGCTCCGCACGAACGCGGACGGCACGCTTCTCGACACGGTCGCGGTGGCGGGGTCCTCGGGTCCCTATCAGCTGGACCCGGCGGGCGGGCGGATCTACTTCACCCGCGTGGACGAAGGGAAGGCCGTGACGATCACGATCAACGGGACGACGTACCCGAACATCCCGATCGGCTTCGTGAGCGAGCGCGGCGAGGAGGCGGTGCCGCTCGGGCGGGCGATCAACGAGGCGAACCTCACCGCGTTCCTCGATCCGGTCTTCGCGGCCCCGGGCGAGCCCCTGGAGCGGCGGAACCTCTTCTGGATGTTCTGGACGAGCACGCGGGGCGGGACGCCGAACGTCTTCATGCAGACGCTCGCGCCGAAGCTCATCCCGTTCATCCCGAGCCCCTAGGGCTCGCGCGGGACCGCCGGCGGGGCCGGACCTCTCGGGGTCCGGCCCCGTTTTTCGTCCGGTCCCTCTCTCGGCCCGAAGAAAGTTCCCGAAACGCGGGGAATGTCCCCGGAAGGGCTCCGGTCGGTTGACAGGGGCGGAAAGGGGGGGATATGATGAACCGCCTTTCCACCCGGCCCCGGTTCGCGGGTCCAGGGGGAGGGCGGACGTCCATGGCGAAAAAGCTCTCCTCCGTGCTCGGGATCGACATCGGCTCTCGGAGCATCAAGGTCGCGGAGGTCCGCGCCCAAGGGAACAAGGGCGCGGCGGTGACGGCGGTCGGCCTCGTCGCCTCGCCGGAAGGGGCGGTGGACTACAACGGGATCTACAACCCCGACGCGGTCGCGGCGGCGCTCAAAGAGGCGTTCAAGCTCTCCGGGGCGAGCGCGCCGTTCGCGGTCGTCTCCATCGCGGGGCAACAGTCGGTCCTCGTCCGGACGCTCGAGGTGCCGCGGATGAGCGACGACGAGCTCAAGGGCCACATGGAGTGGGAGATCGGTCGGAGCGTCGCCTTCGCGGAGAGCACGATCGAGAGCGACTACCGCAAGCTTCCCGAGGAGGACCCGAACTCGGTGAACATGGACGTCGTGATGGCGGCCTCGCCGCGCTCGGCGATCGACACGGTGGTGGAGTGCCTGAAGAAGGCGGGGAAGAAGCCGGCGGCGATCGACGTGGAGGCGCTCGCGATCGGGCGCTCGCTCGCGATGAGCTACGACGCGGAGATGTCGCGGGGAAGCGTGTGCGTCGTGGACATGGGGCACTCGACGACGGCGATCAACATCTACAAGAACGGGACGCTCATGAGCCCGCGCCAGGTGCCGATCGGGGGCGAGATGCTCACGCGGGCGATCGCGGACGCGCTGGGGCTCGGCCTTCCCGAGGCGGAGGAGCGCAAGACGGAGCACGCGTTCATCCCCGAGGAGGCGGTCGCGCTCGACGCGAACGCGGGGTACGCGAGCGACTTCGGCACCTTCGACCCGAACCCGTTCGATCCGAACGCCACGCAGTACGGCGCGACCCAGTACGGGGCGGGGACGTACGACGCGGGGGCGTCGCCGGCGAGCGGCTACTCGGGGGTCGGGGGCTTCGATCCGAACGTCACCACGGCGACCGGGGCGGCGGGAGCCTCGCCCTACGGCAACTCGCCGTTCGGGGCGGACGACATGGCGGTGAACCCGATCACGGGCGAGCCGATGTCCCCGGCGAACTTCGCCCCGGCCGACGACGTACCGGCGTTCGACGCGCCGGCGGGGGACGCGCCCGAATTCGGCGGGGAGACGGTCTCGCCCGTCCCTCCCGCGGAAGGGGCGGCCTACGACCCGGCGCCGGTGCCCGCGCCGCAGACCGATCCGGCGTTCGAGGCGATGCGCCCGGTACTGGAGGAGTTCGTCGCGGAGATCCGGCGCTCGATCGAGTACTACTCGGGCCGCGGCGGGGCGGTGACGAGCGTGTACCTCGCGGGGGGCGGGGCGCGGGTGCGGGGGCTCGGCGGGTACGTCGGACGCTCGCTCGGGGTGGACTGCCACCCGTACGATCCGTTCCGGGGGCTTCAGGTCTCGGCCAAGCGCATCGCCCCCGGCTTTTTGGAGGACCACCGC
>CBDFMD010000003.1:0-2879411 GCA_965249475.1 Fimbriimonas sp.
GCCGCGCCGCCGACCCGCAGATCGGCGGTGAGACCGTAGCCCGCCCGGTCCTCGGGCCAGATGCCGCGGGCGAGGGCGCGGGCGAGGGTGGACTTCCCCACCCCGTTGCGCCCCACGATAAGATTGAGCCCGGGGCCGAACTCGAGGAGCGGGCGGTCCCGGAGGCCCGGGGCCTCGGTGAGGAGCGCGCGGAGAAAGACGATCGCGCTCACGAGAGCGTCGCCTCCAAGAGCCGGGCGGCGACCGAGCGGAGCCGCTCGGGCGGGATCCCGGCAAGCTCGGCGGGCGGATCCCCCTCCCCGTCGAGGCTCAGAAGGAGCGACGCGAGAAGCCCGGCGGGGGTCTTCCCCTCCGCCGCGCGGGCCTCCAGATCGAGCGCGGGGCGAAGGCCGGAGGCGTCGAACCCGTCGAGCCGGGCCGCGTAGGGGCGCCCGCGCAACGCGTCGAGCGACGCGCGGGGCACCGACGTGCGCCCGTGGAGCGCGACGCGGGGGACGAGGACGTGGCCTCCCGTCGCCGCCTCCTCGACCGCCCTGGCGATCCGGGCGGCGACCTCCTCGGCGTCGGGGGCGTCCTCCGCGCTCACCGCGAGGGTGCGGTACCGGACGGTCGAGGTCTCGTGGAACGTCTCCTCGTTCCGCACGGTGTCGAGAAGCCACACCCCATGGTCCCCCGTCTCGCCCGGATCGAGCGCCTGCGGCGAGGAGCAGTACCGCCACGACCCGCCCGGCGCGGCGTGGGTGTGGACGTGGCCGAGATACCACCGCCGCACGCCCGTCCCCGCGAGCCGGGTGGGCGAGAGGGCGTGGTACCTCGAGCCCCCCGCGCCGACGTCGGCGTGGAGAAGCCCGACGTCGGCGCGGGGGGGACCCTCGGCGAAGGCGGCGTTCGGCCCGACCTCGGCCTGCTCGTGCGCGCGCCGGGGACGGGGGAACGACCAGCCGGCGACGGTGGCGCCGGCCACCTCCTCAAGGGTCCACCGCCCCTCGGCCCCGTCGAGCCCCATCACGACGAGCCCCTCGACCTCCTCGGCGAGACGGGGGAGCGCCCAGGCGTCGTGGTTGCCCGAGACGGCGAGCACGGGGGTGCCGGCGAGAAGCCTCATCCCGCGAAGGACCGCGCCGAGGGCGTGGGGGTAGTCGGACTCGGCGTCCACGAGGTCGCCCGCGACGAGCACGGCGTCCACCGCCTCCCGGCGGGCGAGGCGGCAGATGCGCTCCCACGCCGCCCCCGCCGAGTGCCCGTCCCCCTCGACCCGCGAGGAGGCGCGGCCCAGGTGGACGTCGGCGGTGACGAGGAAGCGGGCCATCGGCCCCGAGAGGCTACCGAAGTCCCCCCCGCCCGCGCGGGCCGCCGACGGGGGGAGGCGGTAGACGCGGGATGAATAGGGTGAAATCGCCCCATGGTTCAACCGAACGGTAGGATGTGGCGCGACGCGGACGGCGCGCCGATGCAGGCGCACGGAGGCGGCGTCGTCCGCACCGAGGACGAGGGAGGCGCCTGGTTCTACCTCTACGGCGAGGACAAGGGCGCCCCGAACGCCCGCGACGCCTCCGCGATGGGGCGCCCGATGAAGCGGATCGACGCGCTCGGGGTGCGCGCCTACCGCTCGCGCGACCTCGCCCTCTGGGAGCCGCTCGGACGGGTGCTCCCCGCCTCGGACGAGCCGGGGCACGACCTCCACCCCTCCGGCGTCGTCGAGCGCCCGAAGGTTGCCCGCGACCCGGCGACCGGGCTCTACGTCATGCGCCTCCACGTGGACACCGCCGACTACCTCGCCGCCCGCCAGGGCACCGCCGTCGCCGAACGCCCCGAAGGCCCCTTCCGCTACCTCGGCTCCGAGCGGCCCGGCGGCTTCGAGAGCCGCGACCAGACGATGGCGGAGGCGGACGGCGCCCTCGTCGTCCTCTTCTCCTCGGACGGCAACGCCACCCTCCGGATCGCGCGGCTCGGACCCGCCTACGCCGCCGAAGCGCCCGTCGCCGCCGCCTGCGTGGGCGAATCGCGCGAGGCCCCCGCGCCGTTCCGCGCGCTGGGGGCCTGGCGGATGTTCACGAGCGGGTGCACGGGCTGGAACCCGAACCCCGCCCGCGCCCACGCGGCCCCCTCGCCCTTCGGACCGTGGACGTCGGGCGGAAACCCCTGCCGCGGCGCGAACGGCGCCCAAGGGCCCGACGTCACCTTCGGCGGCCAGATCGGGCACGTCTTCGAGGCCGCCCCCGAGCGCTGGGTCGCGATCGTGGACCACTGGGTCCCGGAGGATCTCCAGAGCTCCGGGCTCTCCTTCCTCGAGGTCGGCTGGGAGGCGGGCGAACCGATCCTCCCCTGGCGCGACGAGTGGCGGGGGTTAGGCGACCCCGCCCCGAAGCACGCCGCCCCCTAGATCCGGCCGCCCCTAGAACTGATCCGTGAGGAACATCTGGACGAGCCCCGGCACCCCGCGCCCCATGAGGTACAGCTCGACCGCCAGAGGCTCGAACGGAAGGTCGAGCTTGTCCACGACATAGGTGAGGAAGAGCGCCTCGGTCCCGGGACGCACGGGAAGGCCGCGCTCGGGATCGGGGGCGAGGACCTCGCGCAGGTGCTCGTTCTCGATGCAGTAGTACCCCTCGCCCGCCGCGTACAGCTGGCGGTACTTCCAGCGCCAGTAGCTCCAGCGCCGCTCGTCGCGCCGCAGACGCTCGGGGCTCCGCGAGGCCCACGCGTCGTACCGCGTCCGCACCGCCTCGTGGGCGGGCTCCTCCAGCGGGGGCATCGCGCCGCTCGGACGGATCGAGAAGCGCGCGACCCGGTCGAGCGGCTCGAAGCCCAGCGCGTCGTAGAGCCGCGTGTCCTGCGCGAAGAGGAGCGCCGGCCCCTCCCCCGCGCGCTCGGCCTCGCGCAACACCCGCTCGATGAGCCGCCGCGCGAAACCCTCGCCCCGCGCCTCGGAGCGCGTCGCCACCCCCGCGATCCCGATCGCCCGCCCCCACCCGAACTCCAGCGGGCGCGCCGTGAGGCACGAGACGACCCGGCCCGCCTCGAAGAGCGCCCAGTTCCGCCCGTCGTCGTACATCGGATCGGCCGTGAAGAGCGGCTTGGCAAGGTCGAAGTCGAGGTCGAACGCCCCGCACAGGACGCGGAGAAAGTCGTCCCGCTCGCGCTCCGCCCGCTCGTCCGAGCCGGGGCGCAAAGGGCGGATCTCGATCATCCCGGCGTTCTACGCCGGGCGAAAACCCTTCATCGTCGGCCCTTCATCGCCGGCCCGGCGTCTCATCGGCCCAGCGTCTCGCCGGCCTGGGTCGAGGACGGGCCGGAGGAGGAGCCGGGGGAGGGGCTGGGGGCGGGCGCCGCCGGAAGCCTCGCGACCCGCACCGTCACCCGCACCCGCGCGGGGCCGACGCTCCGCGCCCCCTCCGGCAACCGCACCGCCACGTCGAACGTCCGGTCCGCCGTAAGCCCCGCCAGGTCGATCGGGTCCGTCGGCGCCTTCGAGAACCCCGCGAGCGTCATGCTCTTCCCCCGCACCGCGAGCTGGGTCGGCACGAGCGTGTAGCTCGCCGGCACGTACCCCGCCGCCGGAGCCCCCCGGAAGTTCGGGACGATAAGGACCTGCTTCTCCTCGGGCGCCGCCGTCACCCCCAGCCGCACCCGCGCGAAGAGAGGCTCCGAGCGCACCCGCTCGAGCGCCCGGCCGTTCGCGTCGAGCGGCTCCAGCGCGACGTTCGCCGACTCCCCCGGCCCGAAGGCGACGTTGCCGAGATCGAGAAACCCCCGCACCCGCCGCACCGACTCCACCTGCGAGCTCGGCCCCGTCACCGTCGCCTCCTGGGGCTCCGTCAGAAGCGACTGGAGCGTGAGCGAGGGGTCGTTCAGCTCCCCCTTCGTGTCGATGACGACCTTCACCCGGCGCGAGGCGATCGCCTCGAGCTCGGCGGGGACCGAGAGCGTCGGGTTCGCGAGAAGGCCGCGGAGCGACGACGGAAAGACGCGCACGGGGTAGTTGCGCGCCCCGGCCGTCGCCTTCGAGAGATCGGCGTAGGCGACGAACGTGTCGGGGTTCAGCTTCATCAGCCGCTCCTCCGGGGCCGTCACCGAGAGGGTGATCGTCTCGGGGATCTTCGTGAGCGCCCACCTCCCCTCCTTCAGCCCGTCCGGCGTCAGCCGCACCGCGTACGTCCGCGTCACGGCGGGCTTCGCGTTCTGCCCGAACGCGACAAGCCAGATGAGCGTGGCGCTCGCGAGCGAGAGCGCCGCGATCGGGAGGTTCACCCGTCCCGTCACGCCTCCACCCGCTCGCGCTCCCTCTCCGCGCGCTCGGCCTTCTCGGCCTTCTCGGCCCGCGTCCGCACGCCGAGGAAGCGGGGCTTCTCCCCGTCGCCGTCCTCGGGCTTCGTCAGCTCGGCGCGCAGAACGTCGCGAAGCTCGCCGAGCCCGCTCATCCGGCGGAGCTTCCCCTCCTTCGCCACCGAGACGGTCCCCCGCTCCTCGCTCACCACCACCGCGATCGCGTCCGTCGCCTCCGTGATCCCCACCGCCGCCCGGTGCCGCATGTGGAGGGTGGCGTCGAGGCGGGGGCTCTCCGAGAGCGGCAACCGGCACGCCGCCGCGAGGATGCGCTCCCCCCGGACGATCGCGGCCCCGTCGTGGAGCGGGTTCTCCCCGTAGAAGATCGAGAGGAGAAGCGTCTTCGTCACCTGCGCCCCGAGCGGGGTGCCGCTCGCCGCCGCCTCGTCCAGACGCCCCTCCTTCTCGATGACGAGAAGCGCCCCCACCCGGTCCTCCGCGAGCTCGCCGCACGCCGCGACGATCTCCTCGATCTCGCGCTTGTCGAGGTCCACCTCGCTCGTCCCCGTGACGAGCCCCTGGGGAAAGAAGCGGAACTTCGTGAGCCCCTCGATCGCCGCGCGAAGCTCGGGCAGGAAGAGGATCGCGAGCGCGACCGGCCCGAGGAGGGTGGCCTTGTCGAGAGTCCAGTGGAGCGCGGTGAGGTGGAGCACCTCCGAGAGCCACAGCACGAAGACGAAGACGAAGATCCCGAAAAGGATCCGCCACGCCCGCGTCCCCCGGACGAGGAGGAGGAGCCGGTAGATGATGTAGGCGACGAGCAGGACGTCGGCGACCTGAAGGGCGATCCCGCGCGGCGAGAGCTCTCGAAGCGAGATGAGAAAGTCTTGGCCCACGGTCCCTGGTCGGTAAGAACCAGTTTAGCCGCTCGCGGTTCCCGGTGGGTTCCCGGCCGCGGACCGCTCGCGCTCACCCGATCGCTTCCGGGTGCAAGACCTCGATCCCCCCGTAGCGCCCGAAGTCCTTCCGGTCGAGCGTGAGGAGCCGCCCCACGCCGTGTACCCGCATCGTCGCGACATGGTTCGCGTCGTGCACCTCGACCCCCGAGACCCCGAGCCCCGTCACGATCCGCACCCACTCCGCATACGTCGCTTCGCTCTCGGGAAGGAACGTGAGAGCGCGCGTGAAGGGGAGGATCAACGCCGCGATCCGGGCGGGCTCCAGCCCTAGACCGCCGCGCGCGGACGCGGGACGCGTTCCGACGGACCACGCCTCGCGGATCACCTGCGAAGAGAGGCACAGCTCGGCGGCCTCTCCGTTTCCCAGAGACTCGACGGCACGCACGACGGGGGCGTGCTCGCCGTGGCTCGGAACGGCAAGACGCAGAAGGACGCCGCCATCGAGCAGGACGCGGCCCGGACTCACTTCCCGCCGCTCTCGGCGGTCGTTTCAGCCGCATCGTCGTCTTCGTAGAAGTCGGCGGTCTCGTAGCGGTGAGCCGGAAAGGGGGGCAACCCGACCGACGCGCGCCTCACCTCCGCCAGGGTCTCGTTCCACTGGGCGAGCCAGGCGAGGTGGCGCGCGGACGGCGCCGGCTCGGCCTCATCCCGCCCCGCCGCCACCGGCACCGCCGCCACCGGCACCGCCGCAACCCCCTCGGCGAGATCCCGCGCGACGACCTCCTGGAGGTAGGCCGCCACCGTCATCCCCCGCTCCCCCGCCCGCGCCCGGAGCCGCTCGGCGAACGCGTCTTCGATCTCGAGAGTCATGGGTCTCCGCCTCGAGTTTGGCACACGGCGAGGAGGTGCCGAACCCGCAAGGCCACCGGCCTCAGACTCTCTGCCTCAGACCCTCTCCGCCAAAAGCGAACGCATCTCGCCGAACACGAGATCGAAGCGCGCCCCGAGCCCGCCCTCCGGATCGTCGAGCCACAGGAGGATCGCGTGCGCGAACGCCGCCATGCCGGCCTGGGCCGCGAGGGCGGCCCGGATCTCCGCGACGCCCCGCGCGCCGAGAGCGGCGGTGAGAGCCTCGGTCAGCGCGGCGATCTTCGCCAGCTCGCGCTCGCGCAGCGCGGGGGTGGCGGAGATGACCTCGTGGCGCGGCTTCGAGTACGGCCGGTTGTCCTCGAGCGCCCCCCGGAAGGACCGGAACGCCCGGAACAGGGTGTCAAGCGGTCCGAGCTCGGGCGGCGCGTCGGCGATCGAGGCGGTGAGCGCCGCCCGCAAGACGGCCTCGCCGTCGAACAGCACCTCCCGCTTGTCCGGAAAGTGGCGGAAGAAGGTCCGCTCCGTAACGCCCGCCCGCGCGGCGATCTCGGCGGCCGTGGTCCGGTCGTAGCCGCGCTCGCGGAACAACGCGAGCGCCGTCCCTTGCAAGCGAGCGCGCACGTCGCCCTCGTCCTTCGTCACTTCATGCACTCCCATCCTCTCGCGACCACCTCTCAGGTGTCAGTGACTGACAACATGGGGTAGAACACTCAAAGACGGGGCGGGGGCGATGCGCTCCCGCCCTCGATAAGGAGGAGTTTGACATGAAGGTGTTTTTGACGGGAGCGAACGGCTGGGTCGGATCGGCGGTCGCCCGCGAGCTGATGGAGGCGGGCCACGCCGTGGTCGGCCTTGTCCGTTCAGAGGAGAGGGGGGAGGCGCTCACCGCCGCCGGAGGGACGCCGCTCGTCGGCTCGCTCACCGACCTGGACGTGCTCCGGCGGGGTGCCGGCGACGCCGACGGCATCGTCCACACGGCGTTCGGGCTCGACTTCTCGAAGATCGGGGAGTTGAGCCGGGAGGACCGCGAGGCGATCGAGACCTTCGGGGAGGCGTTCGCCGGGTCGGACCGACCGATCGTCGTGACGGGCGGTTTCGGCCTGTCGCCCCTCGGAGAGACGATCGCCGAGGATGCGAGGCCGCCCGTCGCCGCGGACTTTCCGCGCGCGTCGGAGCAGACGGCGTTCGCGCTCGCGGAGCGCGGGCTCCGGGCCTCCGTCGTTCGCCTGTCGCGCTCGACCCACGGGATCGGAGAGGGGCACGGCTTCGTGCCGATGCTCGCCGCCGTCGCCCGCGATCGGGGCGTGTCAGCCTACGTCAAGGATGGGGAGAACCTCTGGCCCGCCGTGCACCGGCTGGACGCGGCCCGGATGTTCCGCCTCGCCCTCGAACGGGCGGGCCGGGGCGAGGCCTTCCACGCGGCGGCCGAGAACGTCCCCTTCCGCCTTATCGCCGAGGCAATCGGTCGCGGGATCGGCGTGCCCGCGAGGTCGCTCACCCGGGAGGAGACCGACACGCACTTCGGCCCCCTCGCCGTCTGGGTCGGAGGCCACGGACCCGCCTCCAGCGAGCGGACCCGAGCGGTCCTCGGATGGGAGCCGAGAGAGACCGGCCTTATCCCGGACATCGACCGACCGGAGTACTACGGGTTAGCGCCCGCCCCGAAGGGCCTTTAGAATTCCGAAGGCCCCCGCGAGCGCCCGAGGATCACGGGGATCCGGCCGGGATCGATTCTGGGCGACCCGCCCATCCGGCGCCCCCCGCCCCGATCCCGCCCTCCGGCGCGCTCGACCTCGCGGAGGAGGCGGATAAGGCGGAAGGGGATGGGGAGACCGTCGATGAGGGCGACGACGGTGTCGAGCACCCCCAGACGCCTGCGCTTCCGCTTGTCGAGGCCGCAACGCACCGAGGCGCGGATCCGGTTTCGGGCGAAGGCGAGCCGTATGTCGTCGGGATCGCGGGCGAGAAGGGCGTCGAGAAGCGGCGTCGCTTCGGCGACATCGCTCTCGGTCGCTTCACCCGCCCACAGCCCCCACACGAGCTCGTCGGCGAGCATCCCCCCGATCGTGAAGTGGCAGGGGTGGGCGCGCAGAGCCGCGAGGAGCAACGGACCCGCCCGCGCGCAGTCGCGGAAGCGCCGCCCGCGCGCCTCGGCGATCGCGACGCGAGGGGACGGCTCCCCTTCCGCGCGCGCCGCCGCCGCCACGGCGCGGTCCCACCCGTCCCAATCGCCCGCCCGCTCGAACGCCTCCATCTCCCGCGCGGCGTTCTCGTCGGGAGTGAGGAGCGCCGGGATCTCGCGGAAGGGAACGCCGGGCACGAAGACGTACTCGGCGACGGTGGCGAGGATCGCGTCGTTCGCCTTGGTGCCCTCCATCCCGCGCACCCACTCGGCCCAGGCGGCGAGCGAGGGCGATCCCGAGAGGTCGAGCCGCTCGGCGGCGAGGCGCAGAAGCGACGCGTTCCCGCGAACGAAGCCACGCGCGAAGAGTCCCGCGTGACCGAGGGCCGCGAGAAGCGCCTCCCGGTCGGACCCGTTGATCGCCCGCACGAGCGCGAGATCGGGGGGCGTCGCCGGGAGGTCCTCACGCTTCAGAGCGACGGGGATCTTCCGGTGCCCCGGGGGCCGAAGCCCCGGCGCGAGCCTCCGCCCCGGCAGACCCCCCGGGTGCGGCGGAGACGAGCCTCCTCCCTTGCCGTTCGCCGGCATTCGGCCTGGAAGCCCTGGACCCAAAGCGTCCGAATCGAGAAAGCCCCGCTCGAAGGAATCCGCCTTCGGCGCCCGCCGCGGCCACCCCGTCCCATCCGACGGCTCCCGCATCACGCCGCGCCTCGGTATCGAGCGGAGAGGGGGAACGAGGGGTTCCCCGAAGGCGAGGAGAGCCGGACCCGCGAACTCAACGTCGCCTCTTGACGAGGATCAGCACGACCGCCACCCCAGCCCGAGGACCGCCCCTTGGATCATCATGGCGACCACGCTCCTCGCGTCCATACTCCCCTATTCTCCCGAGATCGACGGCGACCCCGCCAAGGATCCTTTCGGGGGATGGCCGATTCCCGCCGTTCCACGACTTTTTCTCCACCGAGAGGTTGTCAAGCCCCCGCGCCGTCGCCTAGAGAGGTGTGAGCCCCCCGAACCCCCACCGCGCCCTAACGGCCGCGCGCGTGACGCTCGCGCCCGAAAACGCGCGAGCGTCACGCGATCCCGCGCCCCGAACGCCCCTCCGCGCCGACTCCCAGGTTCGACGCGCCCCCGCGAGCGTCACGCCGAGCGTCACCTTCCCCGCCCCCCGAGACCGTGATGATCCCCGCGCCATAATCCTCCTGTGGACGAGAGCGCCGATCCCCGATCCCTCGACCTCATCCGCACCGACATCGACGGGATCGACGCCGAGCTCGTGCGGTTGCTGTCGCGGCGGGCGGAGCTCGCGCAGGAGGTCGGGCGGGTGAAGGGGCTCGGGGGGAAGCCCTACTTCACCCCCGAGCGCGAGCGGGCGATCTTCGAGCGGCTCGACCGGGAGAACCCGGGGCCGCTCTCGGGGCGGCAACTGAAGGCGGTGTTCCGCGAGGTCATCTCGGCGGCGCGGGCGGCGGAGAAGCCGCTCGTCGTCGCCTACTGGGGACCGCCGGGGACGTTCACGAACGTCGCCGCGATCGGCACCTTCGGGAACTCCACCGAGTACCTCCCGCAGGACTCCATCGAGGACGTCTTTCTCGCCGTCGAGCACGGCAAGGCCGACTACGGGGTCGTGCCGGTGGAGAACTCGACGGCGGGGGTGGTGCCCGAGACGCTCGACATGTTCCCCCAGACGAACGTGAAGATCTGCGCCGAGACGTACGTGCCGATCCACCACCACCTCGTGTCGCTCGCGGGCTCGCTCGGCGAGGTCGCGCGGGTGTACGCGGGGCCTCAGCCCGCGGCGCAGTGCAAGCGCTGGCTTCGGGCGAACCTTCCGAACGCGATGATCGTCGAGACGGTGCCGACGGCGAAGGCGGCGGAGAAGGCGCTCACCGACCCCAGCTCGGGGGCGATCGCGAACCGCCTCGCGGCGGAGACGGTGGGGATCCCGGTCCTGCAGGAGCATCTGGAGGACAATCCGCACAACCGGACCCGCTTCCTCGTGATCGGCTACAACGAGCCCGCGAAGACGGGGCGCGACAAGACGAGCGTGATGTTCAACCTGAGGAACCGCCCGGGCGAGCTGTACCACGCCGTCGGCGCGTTCCAGTCGGAAGGGGTGAACCTGCGGATGATCGAGAGTCGCCCGGCCCAGCGCGCGACGTTCGAGTACATCTTCTACTGCGACGCCGACGGCCACCGCACCGATGTCCACCTCCAACGCGCGATCGAGAGCCTTCGGGGCCAGGCGCTCGAGACGACGGTCCTCGGGAGCTACCCGATGGCGGCGAGCGAGTAGGCTACAATTCCCGCGTGTCCGCGTCCGCGCCGTACTCTCGCCCGCATCTGGAGCCCGGGAGGGCCGAGGAGTCGGGGGCGGCGAGGGCTTGGGTCGTCTACCTCGTCATCGTCGCGGGGATCCTCGCGACGACGCTCTGCCAGCCGGCGGTGCTCGGGCGGCTTCCGCTCCAGAACCTCTTGAAGCACGATCTGAGGAAGGGGCAGGAGGACGTCGCGACCTTCTTCCTCATCATCGGGATCCCGTGGTACCTCAAGCCGTTCGCGGGGATCCTCGTGGACGCCTTCCCGATCCTCAGGACGCGGCGGCAGGGGTACGTGATCGTCTCGACGCTCGTGGCGATCGCCGGATGGGGCTGGCTCGCCGTCGCGCCGCGGACCTACGGCTCGCTCCAGACGGTCTGCCTCTTCATCAACACGGCGATGATGGTGACGAGCACGGCGGTGGGGGCGTACCTCGTCGAGGCGAGCCAGCGGCTCTCGGCCACGGGGCGGATCACGTCGTTGCGGATCGCGGTGCAGAGCGTCGCGTCGCTTCTCAACGGGCCGATCTCGGGCTTTCTCGCGGGGGGCGCGTTCCTCGTCGCGGCGCTCACTCCGGGGGCGCTCCTGCTCTTGCTCCTACCGGTCGCGGTGATCTTTATGCGGGAGCCGCGGACGGCGAGCTCGACCGCGCCGGAGACGTTCGCGCGCGCCGGAACGCAGCTCGGGACGATCTTCCGCTCGGGGTCGCTTTGGCTCGCCGCGCTCTTCATCTTCCTCCTCTTCGCCGCGCCGGGGTTCACGACGCCGCTCTACTTCGTGCAGAACGACGTGCTGAAGTTTTCCCAGCAAACGATCGGGAACCTCGGGCTTCTCGCGGCGGCGGGGGGACTCGCGGCGGCAGGGCTCTACTCGGTGCTGTGCAAGCGGTTCGCGCTCCGCCCGCTTCTCGTCGGGGGGATCCTGCTCGCGGCGTACGGCTCGATCTGCTACCTGCGGTACCGCTCGTTCAACGCGGCGGCATTCATCGAAACGCAGAACGGGTTCTGCTTCGAGATGGCCGAGCTCGCGGTGCTCGACCTCGCCGCGCGGGCGACGCCGCGGGGGGCGGAAGGGCTGGGGTTCTCGCTCCTTCTCTCGATGCGGAACCTCGCGATCTTCGGGACGGACAAGCTCGGTTCGCGCCTCATCGAGGTGTACAAGATGAAGTTCGAGCAACTGGTGTTCCTCAACTCGGGTTCGACGCTTCTCGTGCTCGTCCTCATCCCGCTCCTTCCGCGGGCGCTCACGGCGTACAAGGACGCGCAGAAGGCGGACGGGGGCCAGTCAGCGGGGGCGGCGACGGCGGGGGCGGGCGGGACCGCGAACGAGACGACCTCGTCCGAGGCGATCGAGCTCTCGCGGGCGCCGGACCCGTCGTCGGGCGACTTCAAGAAGTAGGCTAGGCCGAGGCCGTCCCGATGACTCCGCAAGCTCCCGACCCCTACGCCGCTTCGGGGACCAAGACGCGCAACGCGGTGGTCGCGGCGGTCGTGGGGGCGCTCCTCGTCGGGGCGCTCGCGGGGGTTTTCGGGGCGCGGCTCCTCGCGCGGACGGCGAGCGTGCCGGGCGGGGAGACGCTCGCGGTGAGGGAGAGAGGCCCCGCGCCGGTCCTGCAGAGGACGGCGGCGGTGCCCGCGCTCCCGCCGACGCTCGACCGGACCCGGAAGACGATGCCCGCCGACGTGCGGGCCTGGCTCGAGCATCTGGAACGGATCGAGCGGAAGCGGGGCGAGCTCTCGCGGCAGGGGGTGGCGAAGATCCTCGTGATGTCCTCGGCGATCCAGGGCGGGGGGGCGGAGCTTCAGGCGCTCAAGGGGTTCGCGGATGCGGCGAGCGATCCCGACGCGCCCGATCCGAAATCGCCCGCGCAAGGGGTGGGCGAGACGGCGGAGGAGATGCAGGCCGCGTGGGCGGCGCTTCAGAGGGAGTACGACGCGGCGGCACCGCCGGCCGCGTGCCGCCCGCTGGCGAACGGGTACCGGAACGCGCTGCGCGAGACGGGGGCGATGATCGGGGATCTCACGGCGGCGATCGCGGGGGCGAGCGCGGACCCGCAGGCGGCGGTGGCGAAGCTCGAGGGGATGAAGGGGTCGAGCGCGCGGATCGACGGGTACGGGAAAGCGTCGGACGCCGAGCTCGGGCGGATCTGCGACGAGTACGAGACGCGCAAGTGGTTCTCGGTCGCGGGGGACTTCGGCGGCGGGGGGATCCTCGATAAGTTCTGAGCTCGAACTCGTGGCGCGGGGGGAGCTCGCGCGGCTTCTCGCGGCGCACCCGCTCCGGCGCGAGCCCGCGCTGTACTGGAAGGCGTGGCGGGTGACGGCGGGGCGGGCGGAGTTCGGGGGGGCCGAGTTCGCGCGTCCGGACGGGGGCGGGTGGCGGATCGGGCTCTCGTCGCGGGTGCTCGACGACGAGGAGAAGACGC
Source organism: Fimbriimonas sp. (assembly GCA_965249475.1). Classification (GTDB taxonomy): domain Bacteria; phylum Armatimonadota; class Fimbriimonadia; order Fimbriimonadales; family Fimbriimonadaceae; genus Fimbriimonas. The sequence goes on from CBDFMD010000003.1 coordinate 12,902, forward strand.
TCCGGACCCTGCGGCACGAGTACGCGCATCTTCTGGCGGTGGAGCGGCACGGGCGGGCGGGGGCGGGGCACGGGACCCCCTGGCGGGCGGCGATGCGCGAGCTCGGGGAGGCTCCCGAGCGGACGCACGACTACCCGGTGGAGCGGAACGCCTCGCGGGTGCGGGCGGTGTACCGGTGCCGCCGGTGCGGGGCGGAGATCGCGCGCGGGCGGCGGCTTCCGCGGGGGCGTCGGTACGCGCACGTTCCGTGCGGAGGTCTGTTGCAATTCGTTCGCATCACGGGCGCGGACGCGGACGGAAATCGGGCGTAGAAGGCTCTACCGACGCCGCGACGCAGGCGTCGCCGACCCGTCAACGCACCATGTGGATCGCCACCGCCGACCGAATCCGCACGATCGAACGGATCACCGCGAGCGAGTTCGGGATCTCGGAGGGGACGCTCATCGAGCGGGCGGGGCTCGCCGTCTTCGACGCGATCCGGCAGCTCCTCCCCGAAGGCGGGCGGCTCGCGGTCTTCGTCGGGAAGGGGCACAACGGGGCGGACGCGCTCGTGACGGCGCGGCTCGCGAACGAGCGCAACTACCGGGTCGAGGTCATCGTCGCGGCGGAGGAGCACGAGCTCGCGCCGATCACGCACCACCAGTGGTCCATGCTGAGGGCGCGGGGGGTGGACGCGGTCTTTCCGGGCGACGCGCGGTGGAAGAAGCGCGCGGAGATGCTCCACGCGCAGGACCTTATCGTCGACGGGCTCATCGGGCTGGGGGCGAGCGGGCCGGTGCGGGGGCACATCCAGACGGCGATCCAGGCGATCAACCGCTCGGGGGTGCCGGTCATCGCGATCGACGTTCCGAGCGGGATCCAGGGGGACACGGGGGAGGAGCTGGGGGAGAGCGTGTGGGCCTTGCGGACGGTGACGTTCGGGATGCCGAAGCCGTTCCTCTTCCAGGGGATCGGGCTCGAGCACTCGGGGTATTGGACGGTCTCGGAGATCGGGTTCCCCCAGCCGCTCCTCCACGAGCCGACGAGCGCGCGGCTCATCGAGGGTCCGTGGGTCGCCTCGCTCGTGCCGGAGCGGCTCCGGGCGAGCCACAAGAGGGACAACGGGCACGTCCTCGTCGTCGCGGGGTCGCGGCGGATGCGGGGGGCGGCGGTCCTGGCGGCGCGGGCGGCGCTCGCGGCGGGGGCGGGGCTTGTGACGGTCGCGGGGACGGACGCGGTGTGCGACGCGGTGGCGGCGTCGGTTCCGGAGGCGCTTCTGATGCCCCTGCCGGAGCAGGAGGGTTTCGTCGGGGGGGAGCGGGCGGCGGAGGAGCTCCTGGGAGAGCACCGGCGGTTTTCGAGCGCGGTGTTCGGGCCCGGCTTGGGGACGGGGGAGGCGTCGCGGGCGTTCCTCGCGCGGGCGTTCGCGGGGTGGGAGCATCCGTGCGTCCTCGACGCGGACGCGCTCACGTTGATCGCGGACGGGGTGGAGCCGCCGAAGGCGGAGTGCGTCCTCACGCCGCATCCGGGGGAGATGAGCCGCCTCATGCAGACGAGCACGGTGGAGATCCAGTCGGACCGGTTCCTGACGGTGCGGCGGGCGGCGGAGCGGTTCGGCCAGTGCGTGTTGCTGAAGGGGGCGTACTCGGTCGTCGGAGAGCCGAACCAGCCGCTTCTCGTGAACTGCACGGGGAACTCGGGTCAGGCGACGGGGGGGATGGGGGACGCGCTCGGCGGGATGATCGCGACGCTTCTCGCGCAGGACCTCCCGAGCTACTACGCGGCGGCCTGCGGGATGTTCTGGCACGGGGCGGCGGCGGACCTGTGCGCCGAGGAGATCGGGCCGGTGGGTTACTGCGTGAGCGACCTCATCCGGGCGATCCCGAAGACGCGGGCTAGAATGGTCTCGGTTTGCGACGATCGCTGACGGTTCTGCTCCTGCTTCTTCTCGTCGCCCTCTCGCGGGCGTCGGACGTGCGGCTCGTCTTCGAGGACGCCTCGGAGCGGATCGTGTTCGGGGCCGACGCTCTTCCCGAGGCGGCGCCGACCGACGCGCTCCGGACCACGAGGCGGGAGGTGAGCGTCGCCGAGAACGGGAAGAACGCCGTCGTGATCGAGCCCGGGCGAAACCTCGCGTACGTCCTCCCGTGGGCGAGGCTCCGAACCGCACCGAAGATCGGACGGGGGAACGCGACGCACGCCTACCGGGTGGCGGTGGAGGTAGACCCGAGGAGCGCCGGGGGACACGCGATCCAGGTGGATCTGAAGGACGCGGACGGGCGCAAGACCGCGAACGTCGGCGCGTCGCAGGGGTACCGGGCGGAGTTCGCGTTCGTGCGGCTGGGGCGGGTGGACGTGACCGCGACGGACGACGGGGTCTCCCCGCCGGTGGCGATGAACACGCCCGCGCAACTCGACGCGGCGACGCTCACGAACCCGGCGGTGCTGAAGACGGGCCTTCCCCGTCTCGTCTCGCCGCCTGCGGGCGGGGGCGCCGGGGAGGCGAGGGTCGTCGGGGGAACGGCGGACGGGGGCCGCGCGACGGGCGGAGGGGTTCTCGGGAACGTTCTCTCGACGCTTCTCGGGCTCGCGCTCGTCGGGGGGCTCGCGTACGCGGCGTGGCGGTACGCGCAGAGAAACCCGGACGCGGTGAAGGCGGGCCTGCAGAGGATCGGGGCGGAGGTGCCGGGGCCGCTGGAGCCGGAGACCCCTCCGGCGGTAACACCCGCGACCCCCGTCCCGGCGGGCCCGAGCGGCCCGATCCTTCTCGACCCGGTCGCGCCGATCTCGGTGACGCCGATCTCGGTCGCGCCGGTCGGCGCCGGTCAGGCGGCGACGGGGGTGCCGAGGCTCGTGAGCGCGGAGGGGAGCGCGCTCGAGCTTCCCGAAGGGGAGACCGTCGTCGGACGCGAGGCGCTGGGAGGGCTCATGGTCGCGCACGACACGGTCTCGCGGCGGCACGCGCGGATCGTGCGGGCGGGCGGGGGCGTGACGGTGGAGGACCTGGGCTCGACGAACGGGACCTGGATCAACGGCGCACCCGCCCCCGGGGCGTTGCTGGGCGGCGAGACGGTGCGGTTCGGGGCGGTCGAATACCGGTACGAGGCGTGAGAGGGGGACGCTGATGGGAGGCGTCACGCTCCGGGCGATCGTGGGGCTCGCGGCGGGGCTCGCGGCGTGGGCGATCGTCGAGCCAACGCGGCCGGGAGGCCTCGGGTCGGACTGGGGAGCGTTCGAGCTCCGCATGATGGCGGCGGCGGGGCTCCTCATCGGGCTCGCGATCGGGGGGCTCTCGGGGTGGGCGCGGGGCTCGATGCGGCACGTCGCGACGGGGCTCGTCCTCGGGGGGCTTCTCGGACTCGTCGGGATCCTGGCGGGGTACGTCCTCGGCTCGCGCCTTACCGAGCCGCTCACCGGGATGCGGACGGGGGCGGGGATCATCCTTTGGCGGATCCTCGCGATCGCGCCGGTGGGGCTCGGGCTCGGCGCCGGGATCGGGGGGTCGGGGCTTTCGGTGCGTCGCTTCACGCAAGGGGCGCTCGGCGGGCTCATCGGCGGGGCGGTCGCGGGCGCGACGTTCGACGTCATCGGCGCGATCTTCGGGTCGGTGCTCGTCGCGGGGCAGATGGCGAACGGGGCTCGGGCGGGAAGCGAGGTCGAGGTCGGCGGGCCGGCGCGGGCGGCGACGTTCGCGCTTCTCGGCCTTATGGTCGCGCTCTTCGTCGCGCTCGTGGAGCGGGTGTCGCGGACGGCGTGGGTGCGGCTCGTGCTCGGGCGGAACGAGGGGCGGGAGTGGGCGCTCGACCTTCCCGTGACGACGATCGGGCGGGACGAGCGGGCGGCGATCCCGCTTTGGGGGGACGATTCGGTCGCGCCGCTCCACGCGACGATCGCGCGGCAGGGGCCGCACTGGGTGCTCACCGACGGGGGTTCGCCGGCGGGGACGGTGCTGAACGGGCAGAGGATCGGGCAGGCGGGGCTTCTGCCGGGCTCGACGGTGGGGATCGGGCGGCATACGCTCCAGTTTCTGACGAAGGCGGTCCCGCGGGGCGGGGGGGTGCCCACCATGCCCGCTCCGTCGCCGATCGCAGCGATCCCCGTCGCGGCGGCCCCCGTCGCGGCGATCCCGAAGCCAGCGGAGGCGGTGCTCGTCGCTCTCGACGGTCCGGTCGCGGGGAGCCGCGTGTTCGTCCAGGAGCCGGTGGAGATCGGGCGCGAGGGCGGGGGGTTGCCGCTGTCGTTCGACCCGGGGGTGTCGCGGCGGCACGTCCGGCTCTCGCGCGCGCCGGGGGGGCTTCTGCTGGAGGACCTCGGCTCGACGAACGGCACGTTCGTGAACGGGGCGCGGACGGATCGAACGTTCCTGAAGGTCGGGGACGTCGTGAAGGTCGGCGCGACGAGCCTGCGCGTCGAGACGACAGAATAAGCCTATGGACCCGAACCGCACCGTGATCGGAGGCGCTCCGCCCGTCGTAGACCCGAACCGCACCGTTTTGGGCGGGGCGCCGCTGGCGGCGGGGCTTCCCAACGCGACGACGCGGATGGCGGCGATGCCGGCAGGCGCGGGAGACGGGCCGGCGCTGACGGTGGACGTGATCCCCGGGCGGACGGCGACGATGGCGAACGGGCCGGCGCGCGAGCAGATGCTCCTGGAGCTCCGGGCGGCGGGCGACGGGTCGTTCGGGGGCTTCACCCCGGCGGCGTCGCGGACGGCGATGAACCTCTGCCTCGTCATCGACCGGTCGGGCTCGATGGAGGGTCCGCCGCTCGAGTCGGTGAAGGCGGCTTGCCTCCACGTCGTGGACCTTCTGGGGCCGCAGGACACGCTGAGCATCGTGACGTTCGCGGAGACGGTGGACGTCCTGATGCCGCCCCAGCGGGTGACGCAGAAGGAGCCGGTGAAGCAGGGGATCTCGCGGCTCGTCGCGGGGAACACGACGAACTTCCACGACGGGGTCCAGCTGGGGCTCCAGCAACTCACGCAAGGGGTCGAGGGGCGGCGGGCGTCGCGGATGATCGTGCTGACCGACGGGGAGCCGACGGCGGGGATCACGGAGTTCTCGCCGCTCGTGAACCTCGCCTCGCAGGTGAAGGCGGCGGGGTGCTCGCTCACGCTCCTGGGGTTCGGGCCGGACTACAACGAGGAGCTTCTCGCGGGGATGGCGAAGCGGGCGAGCGGGACGTACACCTACGTGAGCTCGCCCGACCTCATCGGCGAGGTGTTCCGCGCCGAGCTCCAGAAGACGATGACGAGCGTCGCGCGGGGGGTGACGCTGGAGGTGCGGCTCTCGCGGTGGGTCGCCCTGCGGGGCCCGGTGAGCGCGAACGACGGGAGCGTGACGATCCCGCTCGCGGACCTGGAGCGGGGGGCGACGCTCGGGCAGGTGCTCGACTTCGAGTTCCCGAACCATCCGCTCGGACAGTACCGGATCGCGGCGTGCACTCTGCGGTACGAGGACCTGACGACGGGGACGCCCCAGTCGCGCGAGGTGGACCTCCTCATGGAGTTCACCGCTGACGCCGCGCGGTACGGGGTATCGGTGAACCCGGCGGTGGCCTCGGCGGGGCAGGTGGCGGCGGCGTCGCGCGAGGTGGAGAAGACGGTGATGGGGCTGAAGACGGGCGTCCTCACGCAAGTCGCGGCGATGCAGGAGCTTCAGAAGACGCAGGCGCTCCTGCTCTCGCAGGGGCGCTCGGACGAGGCGAAGGACGTGACGATGGCGCTCCGGGCGTTGCAGTCGGGCGACTCGGGGGCGGCGGAGAAGACGTTGCTGGGCACGGTCCTAAACCTCGACCAGGGGAAAAAATAGCGTTCCCTCTTCAGGACACGCCGCAACGGGCCGGCTCTAGCGTATATTAATCCGTTAATGCCGCGATCGCTCGATGGAGGAGCGGGTCGCGGCGTTCCGAAGGCGGAACATGAGGGCGAGCGGCGCGAGAGGGCGGAAGACGACGATGCGGGACGTCGCGGCGGCGGCGGGGGTCTCGGCGGCGGCGGTCTCGAAGGTGCTCCACGGCGCGCGCTCAGGGTCGCGCTCGACGATCGGGGTCTCGGAGGCGCGGGCGGCGGAGATCCGCGCGGCGGCTGAGCGGCTGGGTTACGTCCCGAACCTTCTCGCGCGAGGTCTGCGCTCGGGCCGGACGGGGGACGTGGGGCTCGTCTTCGAGGGGTTCGGCGGTCTGGCGGAGGGGCCTCGCTACCACGCGCTCGCGCTCGACGGGATCGGCGAGGTGCTCTTTCCGCGCGGGTACCGGTTCACGGTGCTTCCGGACATGACGCGGGGAGACGCGGTCGCCTCCCTTTCCGACGGGCGTCTCGACGGCGCGATCTGGTGCCGGCTGAACCGGGAGACGCACGCCTTTCCGCCGGGGGAGACGCCGATCCCGATCGTCGCGCTCAACGCGCCCCACGCCTTCGCGGCGGGGGCGCGGGCGGCGGTCCTGTGCGACAACGAGGAGGGCGCGCGGCGCGTCGCGGAGCACCTCGCGGCGCTCGGGCACCGGCGGTGCGCGTTCGTCGAGCAGGCGATCGAGGAGCAGGCGCCGGACACGCTCGCGCGGGCGGCGGGATTCGGGAGCGCGCTTCGGGCGCTCGGCGCTCCGGCGCCGCCTCTGGTGCGTTGGAGCGAGGACTGTGCGGAGTTCGCCGCTTGGCACGCCGAGCACCCCGAGGTCACCGCCCTCTTCGCGTGGAACGAGGGGACGGCCGGGACGATCCTCCTTCGGGCGGAGGAGGCGGGGATTCGGGTGCCGGAGGATCTCAGCGTCGTGGGGTTCGACTCGACGAGCTACTGCGAGGCGACGCGTCCGGCGCTCACCGCGGTGCGCCAGCCGATACGGGACATGGCCCGCCACGCCGCCCTTCTCCTCGTGGCGATGCTCGAAGGCCGCGAGATCGAAGCGGCCACCACGGTTTACGACTGCCCCCTCGACGTCCGCCGGTCCACCGGTCCCGCCCCTCATCGCTGAGAAACCCTATGAAATCCTCTCCTCAACGCGCCTTCACGCTTATCGAACTGTTGGTGGTCATCGCGATCATCGCGATTCTCGCGGCGATCCTCTTCCCCGTCTTCGCCCAGGCGAAGAACGCCGCCAAGAAGACTGCCTCGCTCTCGAACGCCAAAAACCAGGGGTCGGGCATCCAGATCTACCTGAGCGACTCCGACGACGTGATCCCCTTCTCGGAGGCGGGTTGCGGGGACGACGGCTCCGACACCCAGATCCAGTGGTACGCCACGGTTCTCCCCTATATCAAGAACGGGGACGCCTCGAAGAACTCGCGGGGCGAGACGGTGGCTTACGGGAACGGGGGCATCTTCCGCGACCCCTCGCATCCGGACGCGGTGCAGGGTCAGCAGTACGGCGGCAACCGCGACCTCATGCCCTCGAACTACTGCCCGAAGCTCTACAACGGCGGCAAGGTCACTCCTTCGGTCTCGGCGACCTCGGTGGACGCTCCGGCGGACAAGGTTCTCATCATGAACAAGAACCGGAACAACCAGAGCTGGAGCTACCCGTACTTCTCCGCCTACGAGTGGATGTGGACGAACCTCTTCCAGAAGGACGCGGGCGGAAACGTCACCGCCGACGGGTCGGCGATCATGTCGGGGCTCGCGCCGCGCGACAACGGCTTCTTCATGAACCACGACTGCGTGAACGGCGAGCGCACGCCACAGATCGGCGAGGAGTGCGGCGCCTCGGCGGCGTTCCGCTACAACGGGCAGGCGATCGCCGCCTACCTCGACAGCCACGCGAAGTCCGTCGCCAAGGGTCGCCTCCGGTGGTTCCAGAACGTCGGCGTGAACAACGGCCAGTACCCTTGGGATCAGTCGTGGTACCCCTACAACATCCAGCCATGAAGCGCCTCGCCTCCCTTCTGGTCCTGACCCTCTCTCTTCTCGCGCTCGCTGGTTGCGGCGCGGGAGGGGCGGAGTCGAACGACGGCGCCGACATGACGGGCGCGACGACGAAGCCGACCGCGCTCCCGCCGTCGGTTCCCAAGGGCGTGGGATCGGGATCGGGGCGCGCGGGCGGCGCGGCACCGTCCGGGACCCGCTGAGCCCACCCGGCGGGCCCCCCTTCGATCGGAGGGAACCTCGCGTATCGGCCGCCTCTTCGCCCCCCCTCCGCGAAGCCTCACGCTCTCGACGGATTTGTCGTACAGTAGATCGGCGATCGTCCTTCCGGATCCGTCGCTCTCGTGCTTCGGAGATCTCCGGAGTCTCGCTGGCCCCTCCTTGGAGAGCGTTCTCCCGGGTCACTACCTCTCACAGTTGAGAAAGCCATCATGAAAAAGATCTAACGGGCGTTCACGCTCATCGAGCTCCTCGTCGTCATCGCGATCATCGCGATCCTCGCCGCCATCCTCTTCCCGGTGTTCGCGCAGGCGAAGGTCGCGGCGAAGAAGACGCAGGACCTCTCGAACGTGAAGCAGGTCGGGACGGGGACGCAGCTCTACATCAACGACGCGGACGACGTGTATCCGATGGGGCAGTACAACATCTCGCCGGACCCGAGCCAGTGGGAGAACTACAACTGGCAGTCCATGGTGCATCCGTACATCAAGAACGGGCGGACCTTCAACAACGCGCGGGGGATCAACATCAACGACGGCGCGCAGGGGATCTTCTCGGCACCGGACTATCCGCGCCGGGACCAGACCCCCGGCGCCTACGCGATCCGGATGGACGTGGCGCCCGACGGGGTCGCCCCCTGGAGCGCGGCCGGGTACCAGCCTAAGACCGTCTCGGGCACCGCCATCAACCGTCCCGCCGACAAGGTGTACGTCGTCCATCGCGGCACGAGCGCGGGGCCCGCGGGGTCCTGGAACTGGATGACTTGGGTCGCCGACGAGTGGAACTGGGTGGACTGGCTCGGCGCGATCGACGACGAGGGGGCGATGCAACCCTGGGCGAACCAGAACCCCCAGTGGAAGGCGCTGAAGCAGGGCGACTGCGACGATCTGCGGACCACCGACGGGCCGTCTTGGGAGAACTGCGGGCAGTATCCTCGCTACCGGTACAACGGCTCGTCCAACATGGTCTTTTTCGACGGCCACGCCAAGTCGTACCGGCGAGGGGCGAACGGGATGCAGCTGAACTACCCGAAGAACGTCTTCATCCCGGGGATCAGCAACAACGGAGGCGATCTCTATTAGGCACCCTCTCCTCCTCGCGATCCCCTTCGGCCTTGTGGTCGGGGGGTCGCTCGCCGGGTGCTCGGGAGCCGAGGAGCGGGATTACGGACGCACGATCTCCGAGGGGCAACCGGCCCCGAAGGTGGACGTCGAGGCCGAGGTCCGCAAGATCCAGGCGAACGAGCGGATGCCCGAAGCCGCGAAGCAGGCGGCGATCGCCTCGCTCCGCGCGGGCAACGCGCGAGCCGGGGATCAGAACAAGGCGAAGGCCAAGTAGAGCCGCCCCCGCCATCCCGCGGGGGCGACGCCTCAGGCCCGGAGACGGTCGGACTTCGAGGTGTCCTCCCAGGGGAAGCGCTCGTCGCCGAAGTGACCGTTCTTGGCGGTCTCGAGGTACCGCAAGGACGGGTCCTTCAGGCCGAGCTCCTTGATGATGCCGGCGGGGGAGAGATCGTAGGCGCTTCGGACGCGGCGCTCGATCTCCTCGTGGGCGAGGGTCGCGGTGCCGAAGGTCTCGACGTCCATCGCGACGGGCTGGGCGACGCCGATCGCGTAGGCGAGCTGGACGACGCACCGGTCGGCGAGGCCGGCGGCGACGAGGTTCTTCGCGATGTAGCGCGCGGCGTAGGCGGCGGAGCGGTCCACCTTTGTCGGGTCCTTGCCCGAGAAGGCGCCGCCCCCGTGGGGGCAGCGGCCGCCGTAGGTGTCCACGATGATCTTGCGCCCGGTGACGCCGGTGTCGCCCTGGGGGCCGCCGATCTCGAACCGGCCGGTGGGGTTGATGTGGTAGGTGATCGCGCCCTTCACGTAGTCGCCGTAGTTCGCGAGGACGGGGTCAATGATCTCCCTCTGAACGAGGTCGCGGACCTCCTCCTGGGTCGCCTCGGCGGAGTGTTGCTGGCTTAGGACGATGGTGTCCACGCGCACGGGGCGGTCGCTCTCGTCGTACTCGATCGAGACCTGGCTTTTCACGTCGGGGCGCAGGCGCAGGTCGCCGGCGGCGGTGAGGCGCTCGCGCACAGCCTTCGCCCGGGCGGTGAGGGCGTGGGCGATGGAGATGGGGAGCGGCATGAGCTCGGGGGTCTCCCGGGTCGCCATGCCGAACATCATGCCTTGGTCGCCCGCGCCGATCTCGCCCTTCTCGCCCTCGTCCACGCCCTGGGCGATGTCGGCGGACTGGCCCTGGATCGCGACGAGGACGCCGCAGGTGTTGCCGTCGAAACCGAGGGCGGTGTCGGTGTAGCCGGCGGCGGTGATCGTGCTGCGGACGACGCGGGCGATGTCCACGTATCCCTTCGTCGTGACCTCGCCCGCGACGACGGCGAGGCCGCGCGAGAGGAGGGTCTCGACGGCGACGCGGGCGTCGGGGTCGCCCTCGTGGTACCGGTCGTCGCCGTGGAGGAACGCGTCGAGGAGGGCGTCGGAGATCTGGTCGGCGAGCTTGTCGGGGTGGCCGACGCTCACGCTCTCCGAGGTGTAGATTTTCATCGAACGGGGGAGAGGGTACCCCCCGCACCCCGGCCCCCTCTCCCGCCTCGCGTCTTCGCCTTACGACCGCGAACGCGGGGGGGACGGTGGCCTCCGTTCCGAAGGAGGGTTCCCGGACGACTCCTGGGAAGCCTGGGAAGGCTTTTCGACGCGTGCGCGCACGTCCCTCATGTTTCCTGACCACGCTGACCGTCCCCACCACGGTTTCCGCCGTTTTGTGCAAGGTGGGGACCGATATTCGGGGAGCACCACGGGGGTCGTCTCGGGGGCTCACACCCTTACGTCGGCGGGAGGGGCTCCTGACAACGTGTCGGGGGAAGATTCCCGGGGTTTCCTCCTCTCGGGGGCTTCCTCGGGGGCCGCTCGGGCGGGACGCCCGAGCCACGGGGATTCAGGCTTTGGCGCCGAGCCAGCTTTCGGGAAGGAAGCCTTGGGGCTCGAGCTCGCCGATCTCCATGCCCTCCTCGCCTTCGTCGCCGTCCTCGTCGCTCTCCAGGGTGCCGACGGAGAAGGGGGCGATGAAGAGCTCGACCTGGGCGTCGCCGCTTCCCTGGCGGTAGACGACGAGGACGGGGATCTCCTCGGTCCCGCCCTGCGATCCGCCCTCGGCCTCGCCGACCTCGCTCGCCTCGGCGGAACCGAGGCCGACGACGGCGAAGGCGACGGCGTCGTGGTCGCGCACGGCCTTCTTGGCGGCGGCGAGAGCCTCGGCCTCGGCTTCGGCCCCGATCTCGATCGTGTGGCGCTCGCCGTCGGCGGTCTCGAGGACGCCGACGAGGGCGAAATCCTCCTCCTCGAAGACGCGGCGGGCGACCTCCTCGATCGCGGCGTACATGAGCTCGTCCTCGGGGGAGATCTCCATCGGTCCGGCGTTCTGCTCTGCGTTCTGCTCTTCCACGCGGGTCAGTTTACTGTCCGGGCCTTGCGGCCCGGGCTTCTGGGCTAGACTCCTCCCGTATGGCCGCCATCTCGGGACCGGCGAAGGTCGCGATCGTCGTGGGCGCGAAGGGGCGGGGCTCCAACATGGTCGCGCTTCTGGACGCGATGCGCCCGAGGCCCGCGCTCCTCGTGCCGCACGTCGTGGTCGCGCCGAAGGACGGGACGGCGGCGACGGCGTACGCGCGGGCGGACGGGGTGCGGGTGGAGATCGCGCCGACGGAAGGGGATCTCCAGCGCGCGCTCGAGGGGAGCGACGTCGTGTGCCTCGCGGGGTACGCGCGCCTCGTGCCGGCGGAGGTCGTCGGGCGGTACCGGGGGCGGATGCTCAACGTGCACCCCTCCCTTCTTCCGAAGCACGGGGGGAAGGGGATGTACGGCCTGCGGGTGCATCAGGCGGTGGTGGACGCGGCGGAGCCGGTCTCGGGATGCACGGTGCACCTGGTGGACGAGGTCTACGACCACGGGGAGACGCTCTTGCAACTCCAGTGCTCGGTGATGCTCGCGGATACGGCGGAGACGCTCGCGGCGCGGGTGCTCGCGCTCGAGCACGTCGCGTACCCGCAGGCCCTCTTCGAGCTCGTGAGCCGGCTCCATGCCTGAGACCCCGCCTTGCCCCTTGCGTCCCGCGCCGATGCAGAGGTGGTTCCGGCCGCTTCAGGGGCTCGTCCGGGGGCTTTTCCTCCTTCTCGGGCCGCTGAAGGTCGAGGGGTGGGAGCGGATGCCGCGCGAGGGGGGGCTTCTCGTGCTCGCGAACCATCTCGCGGACGTGGACCCTTTCGCGATCCTCGCGCGCTCGCCGCGTCCGATCCGGTTCATGGGGAAGCGCGAGCTTTTCGACATGGGGGTCGTCGGGTTCTTCATGCGGGCGTGGGGGAACTTTCCGGTCTCGCGGGGGGAGGCGGACCGGGGGGCACTGAAGGAGGCGGCGGAGATCCTGCGCGCGGGGGAGGCGGTGGGGATCTTTCCCGAGGGGGAGCTCAGCGAGTCGGGGACGCTCCAGGAGCTCAAGGGCGGGGTCGCGCTCATCGTGCGGATGGCGCCGTGCCGGGTGGTGTGCGTCGCGCTGAGCGGGACCGAGCGGATCCTGCCCTACGGCAAGCTGTGGCCGCGCCCCTCGTTCCGGCGGGTGCGGGTGCGGTGGGGCGAGCCGCGGGCGTTCGACAAGGCGACGGCCCAGGAGATGATGTCCTGGGCCGAAGGGGAGCTCAGACGGCTCGGCGCGCCGTGAACCCTAGTTCCCCAGGTACTTGGGGATGCGGTTCTGGATGTTCTGCTCGTTCTGAGGGAGCGGCAGGTGGTCGGTGGAGCCGATCCGGCGCGGGAGGGCGCTCTCGACGCGGCCGGACCATGAGGGGACGGGCTCGTAGCCGCGGAAGAAGTAGTCCACGAGGATGACGCCGAGGAGGGTCGCCCAGATGAAGCCGAGGGCGGCGAAGAGCTTCGTCAGCGGGGTCGAGAACTTCACGTGCATGAACCACAGGACGACGATCGCGGTCTTCGTCAGGGCGATGCCGATGGCGATGAGGTTGTTGACCCAGACGTTGCCGAAGTTCACGTAGGAGGCGGCGATCGTCGCGCCCATGAGCACGGTGAGCGCGGCGGCGGCGAAGACGTACATCCGGATGGGGTGGACGTGGCTGTGGCCGTCGCCGTGGGCGGCTTGGGCGGCAAGGGGGGTGCGAGCCATCTTCTTAGTGCATCCCGTTCGGTTTGGGCATGAGGTAGTAGAGGGGGAAGAGGAAGACCCAGACGATGTCCACGAAGTGCCAGTAGAGGCCGATCATCTCGGTGGGGAGGTAGTCCTCGGTGACGATCGTCTTCCTCTTCGCCCAGAGCATCATGAGGAAGCCGATGAGGCCCATCCCGACGAGGATGTGGACGCCGTGGAGCCCGGTCATGGCGAAGTAGAGGCCGTAGAAGAGCTGGGCGTGGTTGAGGTTCGCGCCGTGCAGAACCTCGGGGTTCGTGGTGAAGTTCGGGCCGGGGTAGAGGTTGTCCTTGAACTTCTCGCTGTACTCGATGAACTTGATGCCGAGGAAGACCGCGGCGCACCCCTGGACGAGGGTGAGCATCCCGAGGACGGCCTTGCGGTTCTTCAGCTGGGCGAAGTGGACGGCGAGGGCCATGAAGAAGGACGAGACGAGAAGGTTGAACGTGTTGATCCCGCCCCACTTCACCGAGAGGTGCTCGTGGGCGAGGTACCAGTCCTGCTGGTAGTTCATCCGGTAGAGAGTGTAGGCGAGGAAGAGGGCACCGAAGAACATCACCTCGGTGACGAGGAAGGTCCACATCCCGACGGCGTAGGCCTCGTTCTGCTGGTCGATGTCCTCGTACTGGAACTTCAGCGGGCCGTCGTGGCCATGGGCGTCGTGGCCGTGATCGAGGGCGGGCGAGCCATCGCCGCGCCCGCCCAGTCCTACGGTCGTCGCCACTTAGTCCTTGCTCCCGGACTCGTTGCCCCAGCGGGTGTCGGCCTTCTCGCCGCGTCCCTCGGGGCCGGAGGCGAGGACGAGCTCGCGCTCGGCCATGAGGCCTTCGTGCTCGGCGACGGGGTCGAAGTCGTACACCTCGTCGGTGACGATGGGGGTCTGGTGGAAGTTCACGGTCGGCGGGGGCGAGCTCGTCTCCCACTCGAGGCCATGGGCGTCCCAGGGGTTCGCGACGGCCTTCGGTCCCGTGAAGAGGGACTTGATGAGATACACCGCAGGGATGAGGAACGAGAGGCCGAGGACGGAGGCTCCGGCCGAGGAGAGGATGTGGTAGGCCTGGAACTCGGGGGCGAAGTAGTAGTAGTGGTAGCGCCGGGGCATCCCGAGCCAGCCGAGGACGAACTGGGGGAAGAACGTGAGGTTGAAGCCCACGAACACGAGGATCGAGTTGTAGCGGGCGAGGACCTCGGAGTACATCCGCCCGGTCATCTTCGGCCACCAGTAGTGGAGGGCGCCGAGGAAGGCGAGGAGGGTCCCGCCGACCATGACGTAGTGGAAGTGCGCGACGACGAAGTACGTCGCGGTGAGGTGGACGTCGGTGCCGAGGGAGGCGAGGAAGAGGCCGGTGAGGCCGCCGATGGTGAAGAGGCCGATAAAGCCGATCGCGTAGATCATCGGCGCGTCGAGCCGGACGTTCCCCTTGTACATCGTCGCGGTCCAGTTGAAGACCTTGATCGCGCTGGGGACGGCGACGAGGAAGGAGATGAGCGAGAAGACGACCGACTGGTACATGGACTCGCTGGAGACGAACATGTGGTGTCCCCAGACGAGGAAGCCGAGGAACGCGATCGCGAGCGAGGAGAAGGCGACGAAGTGGTAGCCGAAGATGCGCTTGCGCGAGAAGTTCGAGACGATCTCCGAGATGACCCCGAACGCGGGCAGGATCATGATGTAGACGGCGGGGTGGCTGTAGAACCAGAACATGTGCTGGAACAGCACGGGGTCGCCGCCGAGCTCGGGGGAGAAGATCGGGAGTCCGAGCGTCCGCTCGAAGACGACGCCCATGAGGGTGATCGCGACGACGGGGGTGCCGAGGATGATGACGATGGAGGTGGCGTAGAGGGCCCAGACGAATAGGGGGAGTCGGAACCAGGTCATCCCGGGGGCCCGCATCTTATGGACGGTGACGATGAAGTTCACGCCCGTGGTGATGGAGGAGAAGCCCGCGATGAAGACGCCCATGATGGCGAGCGACACCTGCGTGTTCGAGTAGAGCGAGGAGTAGGGGGTGTAGAAGGTCCACCCGGTATCGACGCCGCCGGTGATGATCGCGGTGAGCGCGAGCGTGCCGCCGATCATGTAGAGGTACCAGCTCAGGAGGTTCAGGCGGGGGAACGCGAGGTCGCGCGCGCCGATCATGAGCGGGATGAGGAAGTTCCCGAAGATCGCCGGGATGGCGACGACGAGGAAGAAGAAGACCATGACGATCCCGTGGGCGGAGAAGACCTTGTTGTAGGTCTCGCTCTCGAGCACGTTGCCGGCGGGGGCGGTGAGCTCGTACCGGATCATCGAGGCGGCGAGGGAGCCGATGAAGAAGAAGATCGAGACCGAGATGAGGTACAGCATCGCGATCCGCTTGTGGTCCTCGGTGAGGAGCCACGAACGGATGCTGTGCCCATTCGTGAGATAGTTCTTCTCGACGGCGGGGCGCGGGTCCTTGGGACTCGTGGGGCGGGCGATAGTGGCGCTCATCGGCGTTCGTTCTCGGGGGTTGCGGCCAGGGCGCCGACCGCGGGCGAACCTCGGCGGATCGTCGGCGTCGAGTCGCTCCGCTGCTGGTTGTACTGGATCGCGCCGACGGCGTTCCCGGCCTTGCCGCCGAGGTTGCCTTCGATGCGCTCCGTGTTGGAAGTATACGATGCGGTGGGGGAGGCGACGGTGGAGCCGCCCGCCCCGCGGATGTAGGCGATGAGCTGGACCACTTGATCCTCGGTGAGCTGGCCCTCGTAGGGAAGCATCGAGTTCTCGTAGCCGGCGGTGATGTGGTTCGCGGGGCGAAGGATGCTCTCGCGGAGGTAGGTCTCGTCGGCGCGCATCACGGCACCGTCGGACATCCGGCGGGCGGTGTTGTAGATGCCGTTGAGGGTGGGGCCGCGAAGGTTGTCCACGGCGCCGTGGCAGTTCGCGCACCCGATCTTGTTGAAGAGCTTCTCGCCCTGCTGGGCGACCGAGAGCTGGGGGGTCATCTCGCCGTTGCGGGAGAGCCACTCGGCGTACTCGCGGGGCTCCATGACGACGACGCGCCCGCCCATCTCGGAGTGCTGGGTGCCGCAGTACATGTTGCAGAAGAGGTGGTACTCGCCCTTGGCGGTGGGGGTGAACCACATCTGGGTGTAGCGTCCGGGGACGACCATGTACTGGGTTCGCATCGCGGGGATGTAGAAGGCGTGGATGACGTCCTGCGAGATCATCGTGAGCTTCACCGGCTTGCCGAGGGGGACGTGGAGGGTGTTGTTCTCGCGCGTGCCGTCGGGGTGCTGGACGTGCCACATCCACTGCTTGCCGATGACGAAGACCTCAGTCGCGTCGGCGGGGGGGGTCCGCATGTTCACGAAGAGGCGCGTCCCCCAGAGGAAGATGCCGAGGCCGAGAATCGTCGGGATCGTCATGGAGGCGACCTCGAAGCGCAGGTTCTCGTACACGGGGCGCGAGCGGTCGGCGGTCGTGCCCCGGCGGTACTTCATGGCGAAGTAGAGCACGAGCCCGCCGACGAGCACGGTGAACACGACGGTGAGGAGCGTGATGACCCAGAAGAGGAGGTCGTACTCGCCGGCGAAGTTCGAGGCCTTGGGGGGAGAGAGCGGGAAGTTGAACATTCCGAGAGAGTGGTCCGGGGTGGGGCGCTTAGGCGGCCCCGTCGCCCCCGGAGGCGCTCGCGTCTCCGGTGGAGGTCGCGTCGCCGGTGAGGTCCTTCACGCTCAGGCGGTCGGGGTGGCGTCGGTTCATGACGAAGATGGAGGCTCCGAGGACGCCGACGGTGAGGAAGCAAGCGACCATGAGGATGCGGTTGAAGACGAGGGTGCGCTTCCCGGTGACGGGGTCTACCATGATGCAGCCGAGAAGGAACTTGTCCCCTTCGGGGCCGACCTCGTTCCTCGCGGCAAGGTCCACGCCGGCGGCGAGGACGCGGGTGGCGTACTCGGTGCCGGTGAAGTAGGTGGCGATCTTTCCGGTCGGCGAGAGCAGGACGCTCGCGGCGACGTGGTTCATCTGGTCCTTCGGCGCGTTGTAGAAGAAGCGGAAGCCGATGGAGTCGGTGATCCTCTTGATGTCCTCGGGCTTGCCGACGAGGTAGTGGAAGCCGCGGTCCACGGAGGCGAGGTTCGCCTCCTGCTCGGCCTTGGGGAGGTCCTTCCAGCCCATCGCGAAGACCTCGTTCACGAGGGCGCGGCGGCTCTGGGCCTGGAGGGGGGTCTCCTTCGGGTGGATCCCGAGGAAGACGACGTCGAAGTCGCGCCCGACGAGGAGGTGCTTCGCGCGGACGTACTCGCCCGCGACGCCCGCGTTCCCCCCCGCTCCGGGGTTCTGGGCCTCGGCGGCGGCCATCTTGCGGATCTTCGAGCTCGTCTCCTCCTTCACGAGGACCTTCAGGAGGTTGTCGGTCTCAAGGGGGCACGCGGTGGCGCACCGGAAGAAGAGGGGCATGACGAGGACGGGCCGCTTGCCGAAGAGGTCGGAGAAGCGGATCGTGCGGCCGTCGGCCTCGGTCACGGGGACGTCCGCCTCGATCTGCCCTCCGAGCTTGTAGTCGAGCCCGATGAGCTTCGAGACGTCCACGGGGCGGCCGAGGCGGGCCTCCTCCTCGGGGGACATCGCGACCTTCAGCTGGGCATGGCCCGCCGTCGCCGCCAGGACGGCGGCGCTCAGGGTCAGGGCGCGATAAAAGGCGTTCATCCTCTCTTAATTCGACGTACCGCCGGGGCGGGGCGATCCCGTTCCGCCCGAGTTCGGCGCGCGATTCACGTCGTCGGCGCCGGGGCCCGCCCCGGGGTCTCCGCCGTTGGGATTTCCGGCCCCGGTGCGGCCCGCGCCGGGGTTCGGGGCGACCGTCGTCCCGCCGTTGCGGCGGGGGTCCATCGTGGGCTTCGAGGTCGGGATCTGGGTCCGGGGGGCGGTATCGCCCGCGCTCGCCTCGCCGGGGGCCTTGTCGGCGGCGGTCTGGCCCGTGACGTCGCGGGGGGAGACGTCGGCGCCGCTCCGGTCGCGGCCGGCGTTGGGTCCGGCGTTCGGGGCGACGGGGTTGCCGGTCGGCTTCGCGCCGCGCTGGAGCAGAAGCTCCTTCGCGCGCTCGATGGGGAGCCGGACGACGCGGCGAGCTTCGTCGGCGTAGCCGTAGGTCGTCAGAAGCCCGACCTCGTCCTGGCGCATCTTCTGGATGTCGAACTTCGTCTCGATGTTGTTCTGGAGAAGCGGGTTCGGGGCCGGGGGGACGCGGCGGGTGACGGGGGGGACGCCCGAGCGGGCCTGGGCGACCTGCTTCGGCGCGAGCCAGAGGAAGAAGCCGTATCCCATGAGGAAGAAGGCGAAGCCGATGGCGAAGAACGAGAGGATCCAGCGGCGGATCGCGCGCAGGTCGATGTCGCGCTTCTCGTACCCCATCTCGGACAGGACGTCCATATCGACGGGTTCGCGCTCAGTGTGCATGGTGCTTGGCCTCCTCGAGGCGTCGGTCGTAGCGGGGGAGCAGGGGCGCGCTCCTCGCGACCGAGCAGAAGACGGCGAACCAGACGGCGCCGAAGGTGACGAAGCCCCAGATCTCGTACCCGGTGGGGATCGCGAGGGGGGTGGGGCGCTCGGGGAGCGAGCGGCCGATAATCTGGAAGACGTCCACGATGTGGATGACGAACATCCACCCGGCGATGCGGGCGAGGCGCTCGGGGTACCGCTTCACGCGGGGCGAGTTGAGGACGAGGAAGGGGACGACGAACTGGCCGAGGATCGTGATCATCCCGGTCGCGTTCCACCACTGGCTCGACCGGCGGGCGTAGTAGCTCGCGGTCTCGGGAAGGTTGCCGTTCCAGATGATGATGAGCTGGCTTACCGAGAAGTAGGCCCAGAGCATCGTCATCACGAAGAGCATGTTGCCGAGGTCCTTCGTGAAGGCGGGGGCGACGATCGTGTTGAAGGGGTACCGCTTCGCGTTCGTGCACAGGAGCACGACGCAGAGCGCGAGGGCGCCGAGGGCGCCCGAGATCATCATGAGCGGCCCGTACATCGTCGAGGTCCAGTGAGGGGTGAGAGACATCCCCCAGTCGGTCATCGCGAAGGTGAGCGTGATGACGAAGAAGACCATCGCGGGGGTCGCGTAGTTCGCGCGCCACTGGGCTTCCTGGGGGGAGGCGGTGTCGTCCGAGCGGAGCGACGAGCGGCGAAGCCAGTGCGCGAGCCCGGCCCAGAAGAGGAGGAAGATCGTCGAGCGCCCGATGAAGCCGGGGGCGTTGAGGTAGGCCGCCTTCTTCATGAGGAGGGGGTCGCTCGCCATGTGGCCGACCCACTCGTACACGTAGGGGAGGCCGAAGAAGATCGGGAAGAGGAGGAGGAGGAAGACGACGAACATCTTGCCCGAGCCTCCCGCCTCCAGAAGCCGCAGGATGCCGCTCGTCCAGTTCCCCTTCACCGAGTGGTAGAGGAGGGTGAGGCCGAGGCACCCGAGCGAGATCATGACCCAGAAGACGAACCCGAAGAGGTAGCCGTTGAGCATGAACCCGCGCGACTGCGGGAAGATCATCGCGACGAGCGAGCCGAGGACGCCCGCGCCCGCGAGGAGCGTGGAGAGCGCGCCCCAACCGAGGAAGGTCGGGGCGAGGTCGCTCTCGCGGGTCTGGGGCTCGGTGCGCCCGCCGCCCATCGGGACGGCGCTCATCTAGTTGCCCTCCTGGTCTACCGAACCGGAGGCCGAGCCCCGCGCCTTCGGAGCGCCGGTCGCGAAGGTGCCCTTCGTCTCGTCGTCGGCGGTGGTGTTCGCCTCCTTCTTCGCGTCGGGGCCGCTCGCGCCCTCGATGTAACGGGCGGCGTCGGGGCCGCCGGGGGCGGAGCCGCGGCTCCGGAGCTCGGCGACGGCCTCGGCGGGCACGTCGGACTCGCGTCCGTCCTGGCTCAGCTGGAGGGCGCGGATGTAGGCGACGATCGCCCAGCGGTCCTGGGGCTCGACGCGGCTCGCGTAGGAGTACATCGTTCCGTAGCCGTTCGTGATGACGTCGTAGAAGTGGCCGACGGGCATCTTGCGGAGGCGGTCGGTGTGGTAGTTGCCGACGGGGCGCTTGAGGGTGAAGCCGCGTTGGGCGATCATCCCCTGCCCGTTACCAAGGCGTCCGTGGCACGGCGAGCAGTAGATGCCGTACCGCTCCTGACCGCGGTCGAGAAAGGCCGCGTCCACGGTGATCCCGGCGGGGAACTTGTCGATGTAGCGGTTGTTCTCGGCTCCGGTGAAGAAGGCGGCGTCCTCGCGCAGGTGCTCGCGGGCGATCGTGCCGGGGAGGAGGGGGCGCGACGACTGGCCGTCGGCGTAGAACTCGCTCGGCTCGTAGGCCTCGTAGCGGGGTTGGCGCCACATGTCGGTGTGGCACCCGGCCGCGACGAGCGGCAGGAGTGCCAGCGTGAGTTTGCTTAGTGCTCGCATACGGAAACCTCGAGGGCGCCGGCCCCCAGCATGAGATCGCGCACGCGCGTCTCGTCAAACCTCGGATCCGCCACCTCGACCGCGAGGAAGAAGCGGTCGCGGGTCGCCCGCTCGAAGTTCTTCGTGTTGAACACGGGGTGGTAGGGGCGCGGGAGCCGGTTGTAGACGAACATCCCGATCGCCGCCGAGAGTCCGGCGGTGAGGATCGTCGCCTCGTACGAGACGGGGATGAACGCGGGAAGGGAGTTCAGGGGCTTGCCGCCGACGTTCAGGGGGTAGTCCACGACGGCGGTCCACCACTGGAGGGTGAAGCCCCACGTCGTTCCGATGAGGCCGCACGCGAAGACGGTCCACGGCACCTTCGTGTCGCGGAAGCCGATCGCCTCGCTCAGGCCGTGGATCGGGAAGGGGGAGTAGGCGTCCATGCGCTTGAAGCCCGCGAGCCTCGCGCGCTCGGCGGCCTCGGTGACGGACTCGGGCGAGTCGAACTCGCCCACGAGCGCCCAAGAGCCGACGGGATCGGAGAAGTCGTGCGCCATGCTAGGCCCTCTCTCCCGCGGTCACGGAGACGGGGCTGGGGGCGGTGTCCACCTCGCGCCGCCCGCCCATCTTGAAGAGGAGGTCCTTCACCTCGAAGATATTCACGACGGGGAGGAACCGGATGAAGAGCATCATGAGGAAGATGAAGAACCCGATGGTCCCCGCGAACATCGCGAAGTCCCAGAAGGTGGGGTAGTACATCTTGTCGCTCGACGGAAGGTAGTTGTTCGTGAGCGACATCGGGATGATGACGAACCGCTCGAGCCACATGCCGAGCGAGACGAACTGGCAGACGACGAAGACGACGACGATGTGGCGGCGGAACTTCGGCACCCAGAAGATCTGGGGGACGATGCCGTTGCAGAGGATGAGCATCCAGTAGGCCCACGAGTAGGGGCCGCGGAAGCGGGTGTCCACGAGAAGCTTGTACTCGTACAGGTTGCCGCTGTACCACGAGTAGAAGACCTCGAGGATATAGCCGTAGAAGACGATGAGCCCGGTGGCGAGAAGGACCTTGCACATCCAGTCGATGTGGCGCTCGGTGATGAGGTGCTTGAGCTTGTAGCGCGAGCGCACCGGGAGGGCGAAGGTGAGGACCATCGCGAAGCCCGCGAAGACCGCGCCCGCGACGAAGTAGGGGGGGAAGACGGTGACGTTCCAGCCGGGGACGATGGAGGCGGCGAAGTCGTAGCTCACGATCGTGTGGACCGAGAGGACGAGGGGGGTGGAGAGTCCGGCGAGGAGAAGGTACATCTGCTCGTACCGGTGCCAGTGCTGGTTGCTTCCGCGCCAGCCCATCGCGAGCGAGGCGAAGACGATCCTCGCGTAGCGGTTCGTCGCCTTGTCGCGCAGGGTGGCAAAGTCGGGGATGAGCCCGACGAACCAGAAGACGGCGGAGATCGTGAAGTACGTCGAGACGGCGAAGACGTCCCACTCGAGCGGCGAGCGGAACTGGGGCCACATCGCGAGGATGTTCGGGTAGGGGAAAAGCCAGTAGGCGACCCAGGGGCGCCCGGTGTGGAGAAGCGGGTAGAGCCCCGCGCACATGACGGCGAAGATCGTCATCGCCTCGGCGAAGCGGTTAATCGAGTTGCGCCACTGCTGACGCAGGAGGAGGAGGATCGCCGAGATGAGCGTGCCCGCGTGCCCGATACCGATCCACCAGACGAAGTTCACGATGTCGAACGCCCAGGCGACGGGAACGTTGTTCCCCCAGATCCCGACGCCCTGGAAGATGAGCCAGGCGATGGAGGTGAGGAGGAGTCCCGCGCCGAGGAAGCCGACCCCGAGGAGGGCGTACCACCACTTGTTGTGGGCGCGGTTGTCGAGGACGAGGCGATTGACCGAGTCGTCGATCGCGCCGTAGGTCTGCGGCCCGGTGATGAGCAGGTCGTTGAGGGGGCGGGCCATGGGGTTAGGCGATCTCTCCGGGGATTTGGGGGTTCGGGTTGCGGAGCTTCGCGAGGTGCGACGTCCGCGGGCGGGTCTGGAGCTCTTCTAGGAGGAGGTACGAGCGGGGGTCGTTGCGGAGCCTTGCGACGACGGCGTCCTTGTCGGCGATGTTGCCGAAGGTGATGGTGTTCGTCGGGCACGCCTGTTGGCACGCGGTCACGATCGCGCCGTCGGGGATCGCGCGCCCGGTCTTCTTCGACTCGATGCGCGCCTCGTTGATCCTCTGGACGCAGTAGGTGCACTTCTCCATCACGCCGCGGCCTCGGACCGTGACGCGGGGGTTGTTCACCATCTTCAGCATCTCGCGCCCGCCGGTCTTGTTCTCGTGGAGCGGGCCGGGGACGAGTCGGGTGTTCCCCCCCGTCTTCTCGGAGAACTGGGGCTGGTTGTCGCTCCAGTTGAGGTAGTTGAAGTGGCGGACCTTGTAGGGGCAGTTGTTCGAGCAGTACCGGGTGCCGACGCACCGGTTGTAGACCATCTGGTTCAGCCCCTCGTGCGAGTGGAGGGTCGCGCCGACGGGGCAGACGGGCTCACAAGGGGCTTTCTCGCAGTGGACGCACATGACGGGCTGCCAGGTGACCTGGGGGTTCTCGTCGGTGCCGGAGTAGTAGCGGTCGATCCGGAGCCAGTGCATCTCGCGGTTGCGCCCGACCTGCTCCTTGCCGACGATGGAGATGTTGTTCTCCGCCTGGCAGGCCTGGACGCAGGCGTTGCACCCGATGCAGGTGTTCATGTCGATGACCATCCCCCACTTGTCGCCGTTCCACTCGAAGACCTCCTCGGGGTAGAGGTTGGACTCCTTGATCTCCTCGGGGTCCATGCTCTCGCCCTTCTTGAGGGCGGCGGGGCCTCGCTCGACGAACTCGGCGAGGGTGGCCTCGCGGATGATGTCGCGCTCGTCGGGGACGCGGTTGCCGCCGAGGGGGGAGTGCCCTTGCGTGGAGGCGAGGTGGATCTGCTCGCCGCCGAGCCTCGCGATCGCGAGTCCGGCGTAGATCGCCTCGGGGCCGCTCTTGAGGGCGTAGGCGTCGAAGCCGCCGCCCTGGTCGCCGCCGTTCCCCTCACCGACGGTGGCGATGGAGCCGCCCGCCTTGCGCCCGTAGCCGAGGTGGATCGTCGCCGCGCCCCGGGGCTGTCCCGGCTCGACGTAGACCGCCGCCTTGCGCGACCCGCCGTTGAGCCTCACGCGCACCGCGTCGTCGGTGACGACGCCGAGCTCGGCCGCGTCCTTCACCGAGAGGATGACGACGTTGTCCCACGTCATCTTCGTGAGGGGGCGCGGAAGCTCCTGAAGCCAGCCGTTGTTCGCGTAGCGCCCGTCGAAGACGTAGGGGTCGGGAAGGAGCGAGACCTCGAGGCCGCCTCCGCCCGCGCCTCCGCCGATCGGGGCGGGGGCCGGGATGGGGGTTCCGGCGGGGGTCGCGACGACGGCGGGAAGGCCGCTCCCCTTCACGACGCCGTCGTGGACCGCCTCGCGCCAGCCGGTCTCGCCGAGCGAGTCGTAGCGGGCGCGGACGATCTCGTAGCCGCTCGTCTTTCCGCCGAGGAGGGCGGAGAGGACCTCAATCTCGGAGCGCCCCTGATAGAGGGGGGCGACGAGGGGCTGGACGATCGAGAGGGTGCCGTCGAAGGCGCGGGCGTCGCCCCAGGCCTCGAGCGCGTGGGTCGCGGGAAGGTTCCAGCGGCAGAGCTTCGCGGTCTCGTTCGTCCAGAGGCCGTGGTGGACGGTCGTCTTCGCCTTCGCGAGGGACTCCTCGAAGCCGTAGGCGCCGGGGGCGTCGTAGACGGGGTTCCCGCCGAGGACGAGGAGGGTGTCCACGCGCCCCGCGTCGAGGTCGCGCTTGAGCTCGAGGAGGCCCGCGAAGCCCGCCGTCGCGGAGACCGGCTCGATGTGGCGGAGGGTGCGTCCGACGTTGTTCAGGCGGGCGTTGACGAGGCCGGCGAGGGCGTGGGTCTCGGGGGCGTGGTGGTCGCCGACGAGGACGAGGGACTGGCCCGCGTTCGCCTGGAGGTCCTTCACGATCGCGGGGAGGGCGGCCGCGAGGGCGGCGGGGGCGCCTCCCTGCCCCACTCCGGGGACGCCGAGCGCGGCGGCGAGGGCCTCGAGGGCGCCGTGGACCTCGCTCGGCCTCACGGGGAAGCGGTGGTCGGCGGTCGCGCCCGCGAGGGTGGCGGAGCTCTCGACGACGTAGAGCCGGTTCATCCGGGTCGTGCCGTCGGCCCGCCCGTGGACGCGGCGGCGGTCGGAGAAGTCGCGCGCGTAGCGGAGCGATCCGGGCATCCCGGCGGGGGCGAGGAAGTCGGCGTCGAACGAGACGATCGCGGCGGCGTTCGAGAAGTCGTAGACGGGCTCGAGCGGGCGTCCGAAGGCGAGGGCCGCGCCGCGAAGGACGTTGTCCCGCCCGCAGGGCTCGTAGGCGTGGAGCCCGGCGCGGGGAAACTTGCCGCGGAGGGTCGCGAGGAGTCCGGCGAGGGTTGGCGAGGTGACGGCGCCGAGGAGGAGGTGGAGGCCTTCGCCCCCGGTGCGCTCGAATCCGGCGAGCTTCTCGCGCATGGCGGCGAAGAAGAGCTCCCAGCTCGAGACGTCGCCCGCGTCGAGGACGTTCTGGGTCCGGTCGGGGTCGTACAGGTTCAGAAGCTCGGCTTGGGTGATCGCGTCCACCGCGCCGAGGGAGGCGGGGTGCTCGGGGTTCCCCTCGATCTTCGTCGGGCGCCCCATGTCCTGGCGGACGAGGACGCCGGTGGCGTACCCCGCGAGCGTCATCGCGGACGCGTAGAAGAGCGGCTTGCCGGGGACGAGCTCCTCGGGGGCCTTCACGTAGGGGACGATCTTGTCCTCGGGAAGGAAGACGCCGCGGCATCCGGAGAGTCCGGCGAGCGCGAGCGAGGCGCCCATGAACTTCAGGAGCGTGCGCCGGTCGATCTGGAGAAGGCTCGACCGGTTCGGGAACTCGTCGTCCATCCACTCCTGGAACTGCGGGGTGTCGGCGACCTCCTCGAGGGTGCGCCAGTAGGCGGGGCCGGTCTTGCCCGCGAGCTTCTCGCGGACGGCCTCGAGGTCGAGGCGCGGCCTCGCCGGGGACGGCTCGGCCATCGGGAGAGGGGCCAGCGGGAGGGGCGTCGTGTCGTTCGGGCGATTTTCCATCAGTAGTGGCACACCGAGCAGTCGGCGAGTTGCTGGACCTTGATGCCGAGGTCCTTCACGAGCTTGTTCCCCTCGGCGACGGCGACGGGGTCGTCGCTTCCCTGCCAGGTCCCGTTGATGAGCATCTGCTCCCGGCGGTCGAGCCCCGCCTTGCCGACGGTCTGGAGCTTCCAGTAGAGGTCGAAGACGTTCTGGCGCGGGGTGTGGCCGCTCACCTTCGGCTTGGCGAGGTAGCGGGCGGGGTTGCGGTGGCACTGGAGGCACCAGGCCATCTGGAACGAGTTCCCCTTCCAGGTGATGTGCATGTCGTTCATCGGTCCGTGGCAGGTGTTGCAGTTGAGCCCGCGGTTGATGTGGATCGAGTGGTTGAACTGGACGAAGTCGGGGACCTTGTTCACGAGGTTCCACTTGATCGGGGTGTTCGTCTCGTAGCTCTGGCGGACGGGCTCCAGAAGGGGGGACTGGGTCCAGATCTGCGAGTGGCAGCTCATGCACGTCTCGGTCGAGGGGAAGCCCGCCTGGGCCGACTTCTCGACGGAGGTGTGGCAGTACCGGCAGTCGATCCCGAGCTCCCACGAGTGGTGCTGGTGCGAGAAGGGGACGGGCTGGTTTTTCGGGACGTTGACCTTCGTGTTCGCCGGGGAGCGCGAGAGCGCGGCGAGCGCGAGCCCGCCGAGGAGGGGGACGGTCGCCACCCCGAGGATGGAGATCTGCGCGAGGGAGTTCGCGCTCGGCCGAAAGATCTGGGCGCCCATGAGCTAGAGAGGGAGGGGGGACGGGGGGTTCCGGCGCGCGGCGACGGATCGCGTGACGGCGGATTGTCCAAGGTGATGATACCGGGAAGAAGAAGCGCCCCGCCGAGCCTCGAGACCGCTTGATAAAAGGATCAAGAGAGCACCGTCCGGTCCACGGCGAGGGCGAGGAAAAGAAGGGCGAGATAGGCCATCGAAAACTTGAAGAGGGCGAAGGCGCGCTTGCGGTCCACCTGGCGCGCGAGCCCCGCGAACATCCAGACGAGACCCACGTTGAGGACCACCGCCGCGCCGCCGTAAAGCCAGCCGACGCGGGGCTGGAGAAGGGGCGCGAGGGTCACGAGGATCGTGAGGAGGGCGTAGAGGCCGATCTGGACGACGGTGTGGCGCTCGCCCCTCACGACGGGGAGCATCGGGATGCTCGCCGCGCGGTACTCGTCCTTAAGCCAGATCGCGAGCGCCCAGAAGTGCCACGGGGTCCAGAGGAAGACGATCGCGAAGAGGTACAGCGCGAGCGGCGGGAGGTTGCCGGTGACCCCCGCCCAGCCGACGAGGGGGGGGAAGGCCCCCGCCGCGCCGCCGATGACGATGTTGTGGGGGGTCCGGCGCTTGAGCCCGAGGGTGTAGACGACGACGTAGAAGACGAGGCCGCAGAGGGCCATGACGGCGGCGAGAAGGGTGCCGCCCGCCCAGAGGATCGCGAACGCGCCGAACGCGAGGGCCGCCGCGAAGACGAGGGCGCTCCGGGGGGTGATCGCGCCCTGGACCGTGGGGCGCTTGGCGGTGCGGGCCATCTCCAGGTCGATGTCGCGGTCGATGACCATGTTGATCGCGTTCGCCGCCCCCGCCGACATATAGCCGCCGAGAAGGAGGGAGACCGTCGTGACGAACCCCGGCCAGCCCCCCGCCGCCGCGACGGCGGCGGTGAGGGTGGTGAAGAGAAGGAGCGAGACGACGCGGGGCTTCGTGAGCGCGACGTAGGCGGAGACGAGGCCGCGCCCCTTGAGGGGGGTGGGGGGGAGCGCGGGGTCGGGGGTCGCCCGTTCGGGGGCGGCGCGGGACTCGACGCGCTCGATCCCCGTCTGCACGGCGGCGAGCCCCAGCGCGACGAAGGCGACGAGGTTCAGGTCGGCCGCGACGAGGTGGAGGATCTGCATCGGGATCGCGGCCCGGAACCAGACGTTCACGAGCCCGACGACCATCTGGAGACCGATGGAGAGGACGAGAAGGCGGGCCGTCCTCGCGACGAGCGGATCGGGCCGGAGGTGCCCGACGAGCCCGGCCATAAGGACGAGGTAGAGCCCGACGCTCACCGAGAGGAGCGGGTGGAGCGGCTGGAGGCGGACCATCCAAGGGGCGTCGGGGCTCATCGCGGTCCTCAGGACGTCCTCGACGGGGTTCACCTGGTGGGCGAAGGCGTTGACCGCCCCGGAAATCCCGAGGACGACGAGCCCGACGAACCCCGCGACGAGGAGGCCGGGGATCGGGCCTTGCTCCTTGGGGCGCGGGGGGCGGAGCGTCCCGGCGGCGAGCGCGGTCGCCGCGACGGAGCCGAGGAGGAGGAAGGTCGAGACGACGTGGAGCGACATCACCGCCGCGCGGGCGGGGGTGGGGTTGTTCGTCACCCAACCGAACTTCACGAGCGCGGCGCCGACGAGCCCCTCGAAGACGGTGAAACCGAGCTGCGCGAGGGCGAACCGGCGCGCAGGGTGCCCTTTCGGGAAGAGACGGCGCGCCCAGAGGGCGAGGACGATCGCGAGGAGACCGATGAGGCCGGTCATCGCGCGGTGGCTTCCCTCGATAAGCCGCGAGATCTGCCCCCGCATGGGGTTCGAGTCGCCGCAGAAGGGCCAGTTCGCCCCGCACCCGTCCCCGAAGCGCCCCGCGCGCAGAAAGACGCCCCATCCGACGGCGGCGACGTTCAGCGCGAGAAGCGACCAGGCGGCCGCGACGAAGCCGGAAGACCGAGGCCCGCTCGACGAGGGATCGGGCGCGACGGGACCGGCGGCTCGCCCCTCGGGGTGAGTCTCGAAGTTTCTGAAAGTTGTGAAACTTGAGCCCGCGCGTTCCATCGGAATCTAGGTGCAGTGTACACGTTCCGCACCCCGGAAGAGTGAGGGACGAGAGTAGTTTTCGCCCCGTGGAGCCGGAATCCTACGAGGCGTATCTGCGGGAGGACGGATCGGGCGAAACGGACCGGGGGGCCACCCTCGCCGTCGTCCGCGAGGTCCTGGGCGTCTACGCGGCCCCGCTCGACGAGCACCGGCATTTCCTCGCCTTCCTCGCGCTCGGGTCGGCGTTCTACGGCAATCCACCGATGGGGCTCCTCGCCGACCCGGGGCGCCTGAGCCGGAGCGACGCCGAGAGGTTGCGCGAGGCGCTCGCGGGTGGGTACCTCGCTCTGCGGGAGAAGCGGAGGGAGGAGAGACGGCGGGAGCGACGGCGGGAGCGACGGCGGCTCGTCGCCCCAGCGGCGAGCGTGCTACGCTTCCCTCCCAATGCACGTCCTCTCGCGGCGCGTCTTGCGCGAGTTCTGGAACGAGCCCGCCCATCGGGATGCGGAGGAGCCGCTGAAGGCCTGGCACGCGACCGTCGAGGCGAGTACCTGGCGAACGTTCGCGGACGTGAAGGCCGCGTACCGGAGCGCGGACGCGGTCGGAGACGACCGGATCGTCTTCAACATCGGCGGGAACAAGTACCGGCTTGTCGCGGCTGTAAGTTACGAAAGGGGCATCGTCTACGTAAAGTTCGTCGGCACCCACGCCGACTACGACCGGATCGATGCGAGGGACGTCGGCCGCCCAGCGTAAACTGGGCGCGATCATGACGAGGGAGGAGGCGATGCGGGTCCGACCCCTACGAAGCGAGGCGGACCATGCCCGTGCGCTCGAGGCGGTCGAGGCGCTCTGGGGTTCGCCAGCAGGCTCGCCCGAGGGGGATGCGCTCGACGTTCTGGCGCAGCTCGTCGCCGCTTACGAAAAGGCGCGGCATCCCATCGAGCCGCCGACGCTCGCGGGGGCGATCCGGGCCCGGATCGAGGACGGGGGCGTGCCCCGCGCGGAGTTCGAGCGGGTCGTCGGCGGACCGGCAGCGCTCGACGCGATCCTCGGCGGCGAGAGGGAGCCGAGCCTCGCGGCGGCGCGGGTCTTCGTCGAGCGGCTCGGGATCCCAGCGGCCTCGATCTTGCCGGAGCGTTCGGTCGCCGCTTGAGCGGGACTCCCGCGCCATAATCCTCTCCAGACGTTATGGCCGGGCATTCCAAGTGGAAGAACATCCGCATCCGTAAGGGCAAGCAGGACGCGATCCGGGGCAAGCTCTTCACGAAGCTCTCGCGGGAGATCATCGTCGCGGCGAAGGCGGGGGGGGGCGACCCGAACCTCAACGCGCGGCTCCGGGTCGCGGTGGACCTCGCGCGGTCGAACTCGCTTCCGGCGGAGAACATCAAGCGGGCGATCGACCGGGGGACGGGGGCGATCGAAGGCGCGGCGTACGAGGAGATCGTGTACGAGGGCAAGGGGCCGGGCGGGGCGGCGCTCATGCTCCAGTGCTCGACCGAGAACCGGAACCGGACCGTCGCCGACCTGCGGAATGCGTTCAACAAGAACGGGGGGCAGATGGCGGAGAACGGCGCGGTGGCGTGGCAGTTCAAGTACGTCGGGCGGCTGGCGTTCGAGGCGGCCGGCGCGGACGAGGACGAGCTCACGATGGCGGCGCTTGACGCGGGGGCCGAGGACGTCGTCCCGGACGAGGACTCGATCGAGGTGCTCACGCCGCCGGACAAGCTCCACCAGGTGAACACGGCGCTAGAGAAGGGTGGGTACAAGGCCGGGGAGGTCGGGCTCACGTACCTTGCGACGAACAAGGCGGAGCTCTCGAAGGAGGACCAGCTGAGGCTTCTGAAGCTCGTGGACGCGCTCGATGACCTCGACGACGTGCAGGAGACGTACGTGAACGTGGACTTTCTGCCGGAGCTTCTCGAAGAAGAGGAGTGACGCGGGCCGCCCTTCGGAGCGGGACGCCCTGGGCGACGCTCGTCCTTCTCGCGCTGAACCTTCTCGCGGCGTTTGCGCTGTACGTCGTCCCGAACGTCGTGGACGACTGGGGGTTCCATCCCGATGCGCCGTCGCTCCGGGGGGCTTTCGCGGGGCTTTTCGTCCACGCGAACCTTCCGCACCTGCTCGGCAACATGGTCTTTCTTGCCGCCGTGGGGGCGGCGGTGGAGCTCGCGACGGGGACGGGCCGGTACCTCGCGGTCTACTTCGCGGCGGGGCTTGCGGGGGTGTTCGTCTACTGGCTCACGGCGCGGGGGATGCCGGAGCCGGCGCCGCTCGTGGGGGCCTCGGGGTGCGTGGCGGGGTGCGCGGGGTACTACTCGCTCCGGTACCACGCCCTGCGGGTGCTCGTGGCGCCGCACCGGGCGCTCTCGGTCGCGTGGATCACGGGGCTCTGGGCGCTCTTGCAGGCGCTCGGGGTCGTGCTGAGCCTCGGGGCGCCGGTGCCGGGGCGGGCGTTCTTCGCGCATCTCGGGGGGCTCGTCGCGGGGCTCGCGCTCGGGGCGGCGTTCCGGGCGCCGGACCTCGGTCAGCGGGATCTCGGGCACCGGATCCTCGAGCGGGTGAACGAGCGCGGGCCGGACGCGGTGGCCGAAGCGGCGCGGCGGCACCTGGAGTCGCATCCGGACGATCCCGTCGCGCTCGCGCGGCTCGCGGGGGCGCTTCAGGACCTCGGCGAGGACGGGGCGGAGGCGGAGGCGAGGCTCCGGCTTCTCGCCGTGACCGAAGGCGAGGCGAGGCGTGAGGCGCTCGCGCGGCTTTTCGCGCTCGATCCCGGGCGGCTCTCGGCGCGGCGGCGTCTCCAGCTCGCCGAGGAGGTCGCGGGAGAGGACCGGGGGCTCGCGGCGCGGCTTCTCGACGGGCTTCTGGGCGATCCGGTGACGGGGCCGGACGCGATCCTCGCGCGGGCGACGCTCGGCGACGCGCCCGACGCGGAGCTTCTCGCGCGGCTCGCGCGGGAGCATCCTCTGCACCCGGCGACGGACCTCGCGCGGCGGCGGGGGCTTCTCTGACCCTCAAACAGCGGTGGCGCAACGCGCGCAAGCCGCTCCTGACGAAGCTCGCGTACCGCCTCGTGGCGGGGATCGGGCGGACGTTGCGGTACGACCGCGGCGCCGACGGGCGGGGGCGGGTGCCGGGGCCGAGCGAGAGCGGGAAGATCTTCTGCGGCTGGCACGGAAAGTCGTTCGTGTTCGCCTACGACCGGCGGGGGTGCGGCGACACGGTCGTGATCTCGGAGAGCAACGACGGGGACGTGCAGAACGAGGTGTTCTCGCGCCTGGGGTTCAAGACGCTCCGGGGCTCGACGGGGCGCAACGGGGAGCGGGCGCTCATCGGGGCGATCCGGGCGCTTCGGGCGGGGGGGACGATGGCGATGACGCCGGACGGGCCGCGCGGGCCTTCGGGGGTCGTCCAGCCGGGGGTGATGCTCATGGCGCAACGCTCGGGGGCCCTTCTCGTTCCGGTGGGGATCGCGGTGCGGCCGGCGTACCGGGCGTCCTCGTGGGACCGGTACGTCCTTCCGTTGCCGTTCGCGCGGGTGAGGATCCTCTACGGGGCGGGGATCGCGGTGGCGCGGGACGCGGGGGCCGAGGAGGTCGAGGCGGCGCGGCGGCGGTTAGAGGGCGAGATCGACCGGTTGGAGGACCGGGCGGCGGCGGAGATGGGGCTCCCGAAGGAGTCGGTGCCGAAGGAGTCGTGACGCCTCCTGCGGCTCTGCGCGTTCTGTCGCTGAACGTCCGGCACGCGGAGGCCGACGACGGCGCGAACGCCTGGGCCTTCCGTCGGGAGCGGCTCCTCGGCTATCTTCGGGAGGCGTCCCCCGACCTTCTGGGGCTGCAGGAGGCGCTGGCGGGGCAGCTCGCCGAGATCGAGGGGGCGCTTCCCCACCACCGGCGGCTGGGGGTCGGGCGCGACGACGGGCGGGGCGCGGGGGAGCACGCGGCGATCCTCTACGACGCGCGGCGGATCGAGGCGCTGGACGCGGGGACGTTCTGGCTCTCCCCGACGCCCGAGACCCCGGGTTCGACCGGTTGGGGAAACGCGATCCCGCGGATCTGCACCTGGGCGCGTCTGCGGGACCGAGCCACGGGCGCCGAGTTCGCGCACCTGAACACGCACCTCGACCATCTCTCGGGGGCGAGCCGGCTGGCGGGGATCGCGCTCCTCCTCTCGCGCGTCCCGCCCGGGGCGGCGCTCCTCACGGGGGATTTCAACGTCGGGGAGTCGGACCCGGTGGTCGCGGCGGTGCGGGGGGCGGGGCTCCGGGACGCGTTCCGGGCGCTCCACCCCGGGGCGGAGGGGGTCGGGACGTTCCACGGCTTCGGGCCGGAGGTCGGGCGGGAGAGGATCGACTACGTCTTCGTCTCGGCCGGGATGAGGGTCCTTGCGGCGGGGATCGGGCCGCGGGACTTCGGGGGCGAGGCGATCTCGGACCATCTGCCGGTGAGGGCGACGGTCGCGGTGGGCGGATGAAATCGGGTCCCGAGACGATTCTTGGGAATCCTGGGAAAGCCGGGAACGGTTTTCCGCGTGCGCGCGCACGTCCCTAAGGTTTCTCGTCTCTTTGGGGAGCGTCAGTTCGGCGGGGCATCACCCTTTAAGCGTCCCGGTGCGGCGGAATGAAGTCGGGTCGCGACGATTTTCCTGCGGGATCGTCTCAGATCCAGGTGTAGCCCGGGGGGAGTCCGGTGCCGGTGACATCCTTCGTCCCGCGCCAGGAGCGGAGCTCCAGGCGCTCGTAGGTCGGGAAGACGACGTCCTCGCCGGACGCGGCGGGGCCACCGCCGACGACCTCCCCCCCTTCCAAACGACGCCGCAGAGCACCTCCTCGGCGAAGAAACGAAGGAGGAACGCCACGGCGGCGTCCACACGGTCTCGTCCGAGGAAGTCGTAAAAGTAGCCTCCGCGCCAGTAGAGTCCGAGGATGCCGCCGAGGGTCACGGTCAGAGGGGTGGCGATCGTCGGGTGCGCGGAAGGAATGTCGAGGAGGGGATGGGCGTGGCCGGCCGCATCCGGCGCGCCGGGCCGAAGGCCAGCAATCCAGGCGGGGTCGAGGGCAAGGATGCGCTCGAGGAGAAGCCACCCGTCCTCGTGGACGAACCCGATTATCGGCTCGCCCGCCCGGAGCTCAGCGCGCCGGTGCCGTACGGCGAGGCGGCGAGGGTCCAGCCGCGGGGGCCGGGGCGGAGTTCGACGTCGCCGTCGCGGTCGGTGCGGAGGACCCTCGCGCCGCTCGTGGCGTAGCGGGCCATCGCGGCGGGGGCGGGGTGGCCGTAACGGTTCCCCGCGCCGCAGGAGACGACGATCCACGCGGGGCGCAAGGCGGCGAGGAGGGGGGCGGAGCCGGAGTGGGCGCTTCCGTGGTGACCCGCCTTGTAGACGTCGCACCCGCGTCCGTCCCGGCGGGGCGGGAGAAGGGGGAGGATCGCCTCCTCGCTCCCGGTCGGGGAGTCGCCGGTGAGGGCGAGGGTGAGGCCGGGGGCGCGGACGGCGGCGAGGGCGCAAAGGGTGTTGTCCTTCGCGAGGTCGCCGGGGGGGTACAGCACGTCGAGCGAGAACGCGCCGAACGCGACGCTCTGGCGGCGGCCGAGCCGCACGACGCGGGGGCCTCCGGGGATGCGCGAGTCGGGGCCGATCCAGGCCCGGGCGTCGGGGTAGGCGCGGAGGATCGCGCCCGCGCCGCCGACGTGGTCGAGGTCGTCGTGGGTGAGAAGGATCGCGCGGACGCGGGTCACGCCCCGCTCGCGCAGACGCTTCAGCACGATCCGTTCGCCCGCGTCGTACGCGGTGCGCGGATCGCGGGGACCGGCGTCCACGAGGATCGCGTCGCCTCCCTGCTGGAGGACGGTGCAGTCGCCCTGACCGACGGAGAGGAAGACGACGCTGGGGCCGGGGTCGGGGCGGCGGCAGGCGGCGGAGAGGAGGGCGAGGAGGACGAGGATCGCGGCTCGCCTCATAAGGATCAGTTTGGCGCCCCTCGCGGGCTTTATTCCCGGACGGAGCGTTCCGGTAGGTTGGCGGGGTCTCCTGCCCTTCGTGCGATCCAGGAGATCCCGCCCTAGGGAGGCGGGAGAGGGCAACGGCGGCGTTCGGCGAGAAGCCACGCCGCGGCGAGGGCGGCGTAGACGGCGAGGACGAGCGGGGGGCCTACGCCGGAGAGAGGAAGCTGGGACCAGGCGGGGGTGCCGAAGCCCTTCGCGGTCGCGTCCAGAAGGTCAGCGGACCAGCGGCACGGGATCGCGGCGAGGTCGCCGGGGAGGCCGGGGAGAAGGCCGGCGGCGAGGCCGGTCAGAAGGGTGGCCTCGGAAGCGAGGGCGAGGGCGACGTTCGCGGGGAGGGCGAGGGGTTGCCAGCGGCCGAGGGTGAGGGCGAGGATCGGTTCGGAGGCGATCCAGGCGACGAGCCCGACGCGCAGGCCGAACTTCGTGCGGGCCTCGGCCGACGAGATTGCCCGGGGGACGGCGAGGATCGCGCCGGTGACGAGCATCGTGAGGGCGAAGCCGACGTCGTAGAGGTCGCCGGGGCTCGCGGCGAGCCAGAACGCGCCGAACCAGCCGAGGACGCTCAGCCCGTCGCCGCCGCGCCGGAGGGTGTACGCGAGCGAGGCGACGGCCCAGAGCGCCGCCGAGCGCAGGGTCGCGGCGTGCCATCCGGTGAGCGCGGTGTAC
Organism: Fimbriimonas sp.; assembly: GCA_965249475.1. Classification (GTDB taxonomy): domain Bacteria; phylum Armatimonadota; class Fimbriimonadia; order Fimbriimonadales; family Fimbriimonadaceae; genus Fimbriimonas. The sequence goes on from CBDFMD010000003.1 coordinate 48,163, forward strand.
CCGACGAGGACGAGCGCCCCGAAGACGAGCCACGCGGCGCGGGGGACCGGGACGACGAGGCCGAGCAGGGCGACGGTCCCCGCGATCGTCGCGGCGTGGAGGCCGGAGGCGCTCACGAGGTGGTATGCGCCCGAACGGCGGAGGACCTCGGTCTCGCGGTCGTCGAGAAGGCCGTCGAGGTTGAAACAGACCGCGCCGACGAGGCGGCCGCGCTCCGGTCCGAGCCGGGCCTCGAGACGTCCGGAGATGCCGTCGGAGAGCTCGGTGAGCCCGCGCGCGGCGCGGGAACCGCTCCGGACGCGCGCGAGGCTTCGGACGCGGAGGTGGCCGCTCACGCGGCGGGAGACGAGGTAGTCGTCGGAGCCGCGCTGGAGGGGGACGATCCTCCCCTCGACGCGGAGCTCGTCGCCGAGCGAGAGACCTCGGGCGGGGGCGAAGGCGGCGAGGCGTCCGGCGCCGCCCTCCTTCGTGGAGACATCGGCGAGAAAGCTCGATCCGCCGGCGGTCGCGCGGGGGATCGTGGCGACGCGGGCGGCGAGGGTCCCGCTCCGGAGCTCGGGGGCGACGGGAGGGAGCCCGGGGCGCAGAAGGACGCCGAGAAGGACGGCGGCGAGGCCGAGGCCCCGGGCGCGCCAGCCCTCGCACGCGAGCGCGAGCGCGGCGCCGGCGACGGGCCAGCCCCAGGCCGCGCCGACGGCAAGCCCGGAGGCGAGCCCTAAGAGGACGACGAGCCCCGGTCGCCACGCGAGGGGGCGGAGAGGGATCAAGCCGCGTCCTCGGGGAGGATCCGGGAGGCGTCGTCGAGAGAATGGTCGGGGGGGTCTTCGGGGCCGTCCTCGTCGGGAGCGGGCTCGGGGGGAGGGGGTTCGACGGGGCGCCCGTCTTCGTTCGGGGCGTCGGCGATCTCGCGGAGGCCGCGAAGGACGTCGGCGGAGGCGCGCATCCGGCCGGTGCGGGCGAGAGGGGAGGCCGATCCGGGGGCGGGGGGCGTCTCGGCGGCCCCCTCGCGGGCGGCGAGTCGGCGCGCGGCGATCTCCAGGATGCTCAGGCCGTCGCGCCAATCGCCGGTCTCCTCGTCGCGCTCCGCCCGCTCCAGAGCGGCAGCGACCCCTTCAGACGTCGGGACGGGCCTCTCCGTGGAGAGAGCGGGGGGGAGAGTGGGGGGGGCTTTCGCCTTGCGGACGCCGAAACGGATCTCGGTGAAGAGGCGGTCGCCCGCCATCGCGTTCATGCGCTCGAGGATCGTCTCCTTCATGAGGCGGAGCTCCTGAGCCCACGCGCTCCCCTTCACGGCGACCCAGACGGTGCCGCGGTCGTACCGGTCGGGGGCGGAGCGCTCGGCGAGCCCCTCGCCGACGATCTCGGGCCAGCGGTGCATCGTGCGCCAGGCGCGGGCGGCCTTCACGATCTCGGGACGCCCGAGGGCGGCGCGGAGCATGCCTTCGACCTTTCTCACGCGGGGGCCTCCCCGGCCTTCGCCTTCGCTCTCGATCGCCGCGCCTTCGGGGGTTCGGGGGGAGAGGGTTCGGGGGAAGCGGGCTCGGGGCCATCTTCGAGGGGGGTGACGGTCCCCTCGCGGACGGCGTAGACGTGGGCCTGGCGGAGGATCTCGGGACCCGCCGCCTCCGGCTCGGTGCAGGTGAGGATCGCCTGGTCGGCGGTGGCGAGGACGATCTCGGTGAGGCGCTCGCGGCGGTGGGCGTCGAGGTCCGAAAGGATGTCGTCGAGGAGGAGGAGGGGGGCGGCGCCGAGGACGCTCTTCGACTGGAGGAGGGTCGCCATCTTCAGCGCGATGACGGCGGAGCGTTGCTGGCCCTGGCTTCCGTACAGGCGCGCGTCGCGCCCGCCGACGGCGATCCGCACGTCGTCGCGGTGGGGGCCGAAGAGGGTGAGGCCGCGGTGGATCTCCTCGCGCCGGCGACCGCCGTAGAGGGCGCGCAGGTCGTCCTCGAACGCGGCGTCGTCCCTCGGCTCGATCGAGAGGGCGAGGGCCTCGCCGCCGCCGAGCGTCGCGTGGAGGTCGGCGGCCTGGGGGCCGAGCTCCTCGACGTAGCGGCGGCGGGTCGCGCGGATCGCGGCGCCGCGGTGGGCCATCGCCTCCTCCCACGGGGCGAACGCGGCCTCGTCCACCGAGAACTCCTGGGCGGTCTTCAGGAGGGCGTTGCGCTGTTCGAGGGCGCGCTTGTAGACGGCGAGGTCGCGCAGGTAGCTCGCGTAGAGGCCCGAGAGCTCCAGATCGAGGAAGAGGCGCCGGTCCACGGGCTCGCCGCGGACGAGCTTCAGGTCCACCGCCGAGACGCAGACGCAGGGGAGGCGGCCGAGGGCGTCGGCGGCGCGGGGGAGGGACGCGCCGTTGAGGGCGAAGCGCTTGCGCCCGCCGCGTTCCAGGGAGGCGGAGAGGACGGTGCCGGTGGCGAGGGTCGCCTCGACGCGGAACGCGGGCGCCCCCTCGCGGATCGCCTCTCCGTCGCGCTGGCCGCGCAGAAGGCGGGTGGAGGCGAGAAGGTAGACGGCTTCGAGAAGGTTCGTCTTGCCGTGGGCGTTCGGGCCGGTGACGAGGGTGAAGCCGGGCGAGAAGTCGAGGTCGAGCCGCTCGTAGTTGCGGAATCCCTCGAGGACGAGGCGGACGATTCCGAAGGTCATCCCTCCTCTCCAGGTCTTCGACCCAAGGGGTTTATCCCCTCCTTCTATAAGAGGAGTTTCTTTTTAAGAGTCTCTCTGTTGATGATGAAGGCGGTCCCTCTTGGGGATAAGTGGGGATAACGCGGAGGGAAAGCGCGGCGCGCAGGTTCGCGGAGGGCCTCGGGAGCCCCGTCAGGCCCCGTGGACGGACGGTGGAAAACCCAGGGGTCTTCTCCCCGGGTTGTCCCCCTCGCGGGCGCGCAAGGGGGACCTTCCCCATTTGTCCACCGTTGTCCACACCCTTATCCCCAGGGTTACGCACCGCCTTATCGGGGGGGTTCTCCACCGTCTTCGGAGGGGCGTTCAGAGGAGCCCCTTCTCGCGGCCGAACTTCATGACGGTGGCCTCGGCGAGGTAGACAGGGTGGATGTCGAGGGGGAGGACGAGGCCGAGGCGGTGGGCGATGGGAAGCCAGAGGCGGTCGGTGAGGCGGTTCTGGACCTCGGTGGAGAGCTCGGGGAAGCGGTCGCAGTAGCGGCGGAGGGCGTAGTACTCGTTCTCGGTGAGCTTGCGGAGGTCGCCGACGAGATGCTCGAGGGGGTGGACGCCGACGCGGTGGGGGGCGAGGTTCACGGGGGGGAGGCGCTTCGGCTCGTGGACGACGATGGTCCCCGCGACGAGGTCGCCGAGGCGCTGGAGGCGCGGGTTGAGGAACATCGCGACGACGCCGGAGAAGTAGGGGAGGGGGAGCATGTCGGCGGGGCGCAGAAGGTTGCGCGCGGCGGCGGCGAGGGGGGTGACGGGGGTGCCGTCGGCAAGGCGCACGCGCAGGCCCGCCGCCTTCTTGCCGAGGGTCTGGCCGTTCCAGAAGCCTTCGAGGAGGCAGAAGTAGAGGATGGGCCACGAGACGGCGAGAAGGGTGAGGGGAACCTGGAGGATCGAGATCTGGGTGAGGAAACCGAGGTAGCTCAGCGTGAGCGAGAAGAGGACGTAGCCGACGAGGATGGCGAAGACATCGAGAAGATGGGCGCCGAGGCGCGCGCCGATCCCGGCGAGGCGGTAGCTTAGGACCGTCTTTTCGGGACTCAGGATGTCGAGGTCCAGCTCCACCGCCCCTATTCTATCGTCTGACGCGCCTCTCGCTGGGGTGCCGACCGTCGAGACGTTCGCCGCCCCGGTGACGAAGACGGTGCCGAAGGGCGTGGCCCGGTTCGAGGGGCTCGCGCCGCTCGCGACGCGGGTCGTGCCGACGCGGCGGCTCGTCGCGATCCTCGCGCTGATGATCCCGGCGAGCGCCTTTCTGACGGCGGCGGGGCTCGGGACGGTCGCCCTCCTCGCGGACCTCGCGCTCCTCGGGCTCGCGTGGCTCTCGACGCGCTTCACGCCGGACCTGCGCGCGCTCCGGTTCGAGCGGCGGATGGACGCGGTCCTTTCGAACCGGGTGGCGAATCGGGTGCTCCTCACGCTGACGAACGAGGGGGACGAGCGGATCGTGGGGCGGATGCGGGACGAGCCGCCGCGGAGCTTCGGCGGGACGGCGCGGGAGTTCGCCCTCGATCTCGCGCCGGGGGAGAGGCGGACGTTCGAGTACTCCGTGAACCCTCCCGAGCGCGGGGGGGCGGACTTTCCGGGAACGTTCCTGCGGCTCGCGGCCCCGATCGGGCTCGCGTGGCGGCAGGCGCATCTGCCGACGGAGCAGACGGTGGAGGTGTATCCGAACGTCCTCGCGCTCCGCGAGTTCGACCTGCTGAACCAGCAGGGGCGATTGCGCGAGATCGGGATCCGCAAGAGCCGGATGCGGGGGCAGGGGACTGAGTTCGAGTCGCTACGCGAGTACACCGACGGCGACGACGTGCGCCGGATCGACTGGAACGCGACGGCGCGGCGGGGCAAACCCATCGTGCGCCAGTACGAGGTGGAGCGGAACCAGGCGGTGCTCCTTTGCGTGGACTGCGGGCGGCACATGCTCGCCGAGGTCGGGGGGGTGCGCAAGCTCGACCACGTGCTCGACGCGATCCTCATGCTCGCGCACACGGCGGCGAACGCGGGGGACAACGTTGGGGTGCTCGCCTACGGCGACGGCCCGATCGTGTACGTGCCGCCGAAGAAGGGCCGGGAGGCGATCGGGGTGATGCTCCACGCCCTGCACGACTTGGAGGCGGAGCCGATCGAGAGCGACGCGGTGAAGACGTTCGCGTACCTCTCGGCGCGGGTGAAGCGGCGCGCGCTCGTCCTGAACTTCACCGCGATGCCGGATCTGGGGCGGGCGAAGGAGGTGGCGACGGGGCTCTCGCCGATGCTCCGGCGGCATCTGGTTCTCACGGTGGACGTGAGCGACCCGAAGCTGAAGGAGTCGCTGGGGCGGACGATGGATTCGCCGGAGGCGATGGCGGCGGTCGCGGCGGCGCAGTGGATCGAGCGCGACCGGCGCGAGGCGCTCGCCTACGCGGCGGCGTCGGGCCTTCGGACGCTGGAGGCCGAGCCCCAGGACCTCGCCGCCGCTCTCGTGAACGCGTACCTCGACGTGAAGTCGCGCGGGGCGCTCTAGCGCCGGAGTCCGCGCGCGGCGCCGAGGGTGCCGAGGGCGGCGGCGGCTTTGACCCCTTCGGCGAGAAGGAAGGGGGCGACCCCGGCGGCGAGCGCCTTCGCGGGGCCGACGAAGAGGGCGAGCCACGCCGCGCCGACGAGCAGGTGCGCGAGGGAGACGCCGAGCGAGGCGAGGACGCGCCCTCGCGCAAACCCGTACCCGGCGGCGAGAAGGGGGAGCGCCCACAGATAGGCGGCGGTGGGACCGACGAGGTGGGCCGCGCCCGCATCTCCGCCGGAGAAGACAGGAGCCCCGAGCCCGCCCGCGAGAAGGACCGCCCCGACGGCGGCGGCCCCCCTCTTCGGCCCGAGCGCAAGCCCCGCCCCCATCGCCGCGAGGGTCTGGAGGGTGAAGGGGACGGGAACGAAGGGGATCTCGACCCGCCCCCCGAGCGCGACGAGCCCCGCGAAGGCGAGGACGGGGAGGAGCGAGGCGAGACCGGCGGAGGGCAAGGCGCGGGGGGCGGGTCTCATCGTCTAGGGTTGTACCCGGCGGTCAAGGGTGCGCCGCCAGCATAACTTAGCTCAAGTCGCCGCCTGCGCGATTCTGAAGGGGGTTGTCTGCCTGATATTTCCAATTGACCTTAGTACATGGGCTTGATGGGACAATAACCTGACTTTGCATAAACCTCTTGGTATCAAGAGTAAAATAAGGGATGGATATTCCCTACGCCTCTTTGCAAGTACCGCAGATTCTTCTAAAGCTCACGCTTTTAGGGGACGTGAACGACTTCACGCAGAATCCCGCTTCTCCTGTGGTGGGAATTCTCATCGTAAGCCCCTTCTTATGTCTGTTCATTGGGGCCGCGCTTATCTGGTGGCGCTCGGTGCGTCGAGGTAGCTCGCAAGAACCGTCGCGTAGAAATCACCTCCAGATGCCCACGACAGGTTCATCAGTGCGAAAGGAAGGTCTTCCAGACTGGTGGACACCCCAGGCCCGCCGGTGCGCGGCCTTCGGGGGGGCCGCGCTCGTCATGGAGGTCCTCCGCGGCCCCGCGATGAGGATGTGCAACGGGTGGGGAAACCCCCTGGAGAACCCCGGCTCGCTCGTCATGTGCCTCATGGCCGGGTCGGTGGCCGTGTGCGTCCTTCTCGAAGAGCTCCCTCCCAACTCCTCCCAGTAAGCCTGCCGTTAGGGCTCCCTCGTCTTTCTTCAGGAGGCGAGGGCGAAGGAGGCGGGTTCGGGAAGCGGGCGTCCGGCGGCGCGCAGATGGTCCGTCGCGACCCCAGTGGCGAGGAGGAGGTCGGCCTCGGCCTCCTCGCGCGTCGCGCCGTAGCCGGTCACGGAGAGGGCGAGCTCATGGAACATCGCCTTGTAACCGCCCCCATCCTCCTCCGGCACCCGCACGACGATGAGGGTGTAGCGATCCAAAAGGGTGCCCTCCGCGGACGTCGTCATGTCGGGGCCGACCCCGAGCGCCAGCGATCCACGAGCGCGATGCGGCCCATCGCTACGCCCTCGCCGTCGCGAACCTCATGCGCATGAGGGTGCGGATCTGGACCAGGGTGAAGCCGATGAGGATGGAGCCCATGACCCACGCCGCCGCCGTCGCGTAGCCGAACTTCAGGAACATGAAGGCGTTCTGCCAGACCTCCAGGCCGATCGTGCGGGTGGCGTTGAGCGGGCCGCCCTGCGTGAGGACGAAGATGTTTTCCATCGCCTTGAAGCCCGCGATCGAGACCCCCAGCAGGTTGATGAGGATGAGCGGTTTAAGCCCCGGCATCGTGATCCGGACGATCTTCTGCCACCAGTTCGCGCCGTCGATGTCGGCGGCCTCGTAGCGCTCGTCGGGGATGTTCTTCAGGGCGGCGAGGTAGAGGATGCTCCCCGGCCCCGCGCCCGCCCAGATGCCGGGGAGAACGACGGCGAGCATCGCGGTGCCCGGATTGCCGAGCCAGTCGAACGCGGTCGCCATCGGAGCGGCGTGGAACCATCCGAGCACCGGATTGACGACGTGGACGATGACCGGCGAGACGAGCGAGTTCAGAAGGCCCGTGTCGCTCTTGTCGTAGAACTGGCGCCAGACGAAGGCGATGACGATCGAACTCGTCATCGCGGGAAGGTAGAAGACGGTCCGGAAGAAGGTCTTCAGCCGGGGGATCTCGTTCAGGGAGATCGCAAGGAAGATCGGGAGCCCGAACCCGATGAGAAGCGTGAGGAAGACGTAGACGAGCGAGTTCCAGAGGCTCTGGTAGAAGACCGGCTGGGTGAAGACGCCGATAAAGTTGTCGAAGCCGACCCACTTCGAGCCGCGCATGATCCCGTAGTCCTGGAAGGCGATGACGAGCCCGCGCAACAGGGGGTAGTAGCTCCAAAGCGCGATCGTGAGCGCGGCGGGACCGATCGTGAGGGCGAGGAAGCGCCACATCCGCCCCCGGTCGGTCCCCGCCGGGATGCGGTCGGTCGCCGCCTCGAAGCTCCGCCGCGCGCGAACCCAGGCGAGGATCGTCCCGCCGAAGGCGAGAAGAAGGACGACGCCGAAGAGGATCCCCGCGAAGACCCTCTGGCGGGCGAGAACGGCGGGAGGGGTGTAGCCGAGAAGCTTCTGGTCCATCTCCTGCGCGGTCCCGGCGAGGATCGCGCGCGCGGGGGTGCCGGGCTCCAGGCGCGCGCGGTCGAGCGCCTTGTCGAGGACGAGGTAGACCTGCTGGCAATTGCGCCCGTACGGCTCGGGGTGGCCGGTCTTGAAGAGCGACTCGTTCGCGGCGACGTAGCTCGGGTCCACCTGCGCAAGGAGGTCGTCGTAGCCGAACTTCTTCAGGTAGGTCGGCGAGACGAGGTTGCCGATCCCGAGCTCGACGCACTTCTGGGTGTTGATCCGGGCGGACTCGTCGCCGGCGAAGAACTTGATGAAGCGCCAGCAGGCGTCGAGCTTCGCGGGGTCCTGGATGCGGGCGTTGATCGCCCACATCCCGGCGTTGATCTCCTGCTTGCGCCCGCCGGGCCCGGCCGGAAGCGCGGCGACGCCGACGAGGCTCGGCGGCAGGTCGCTCTGGTTCAGGACGACGTCGTTCGTATAGCCGAACCACATCGCGCACTTGCCGCCGTTCACCTCGTCGGTGAGCTTCACCGCGTTGTACGCGGCGGGGCCGATCGCGCGCCCGCGCGGGTCCTTCCAGGTCCTCGTGACGAGACCGCGGTAGTAGTCGAGCGCGGCGACCCCCGCGGGGGAGTCCACGGCGGACTTCCAGCGCGAGGTCTTGCCGGGGCCGCTCGACTCGGGAACGACCGTCTCGCCACCGGCGGCGTACATGAAGTTGCTCCAGTGGTAGCCCGGAGGCGAGGAGAAGGCGAAGCCGCTCCGGCCTTTGGCGGGGTCGGTGAGCCTGCGGGCGTACGCCTCGAACTCGGCCCAGTTCTGCGGGGGGCGGTTGGGGTCGAGCCCGGCCTCCAGAAAGAAGTCCTTGCGGTAGTAGAGCGCGGCGGCGACCTGGAAGAAGGGGACGGCGTAGGTGTGGCCGTCGTAGCTCTGGATGACGCTCCGCACGGTGGGGTTCGCGCGGGCCATGACCTCGGGGTCCTTCGCGACGAGATCGTCGAGGGGGCGGCAGAAGCCCTGGTCGAGAAAGGTGTAGTACTGCCGGAAGTTCACGTAGAACACGTCCGGCGCGAGGTCGCCGGACATGGACATGAGGAACGTGGAGTCCTCCATGTTCGTGATGAGGTTGAGCCCGCCCGCGTTCACGACGCGCACGTCGGGGTTCTGGCGCCGGAACTCCTCGAAGACGGCGCGCCGGACGATCGCGGTGGTGGCGGTGCTCTCCTTCGGGGGGATGCCGTAGCCGATCCCCGCCATCATCCGCACGGTGATCTCCGGCCTCGCCTGCCCCTTCGCCTGCCCAGGGGCGAACGCGGCCGCGACGAGGAGAAGGAGGGCGACGAGAGGGGGGCGCAAGGGCATCGCTCGCCTATTATGATGACGAGGCCTCCTCAGGTGGGCGCGAGCTCCGGACCCGGGACGAACGTCGTCATCTCGCCGACTGTCTCGAAGCCGAAGGCGGCGTACCAGCCCGCGAGGGGACGGGCGCACTGGAGGGTGGCGAGGCGGGCCTCGGGGGGGGTGCGGGCGAGAAGGTCGAGGACGAGCTCGCTTCCGAGGCCGTCCCCCCGGTAGCCGTCGCGCACGGCGACGTCGTAGAGGCCGTAGGCCCCTCCCAGCAGGGTCGTCATCGCCCCCGCGACCCGGAGGCGGCGCTCGCGGAGCTCCCAGAGGCGGCACGCCTCCGCGCGCGTCGTCGCGACGGCGAGGCGGCCCCGGAACTCGCGGGTGCCGAACTCGAAGAACTGCTTCGTGAGGAACTCCATGAGCTCGACGCGGGCGGAGAGGGTGACGGCCTCGACGAGGCGCGACCGGCGGGGCGGGGGCGGCTCGGTGCCCCGGACCATCACGGCCTGGACGGCGTGGGTCGCGAAGCCCGCGCGGCGGAGGGTCTCGGCGTAGGCGGGGGCGTCGGGCGAGGGGAGGAGGTAGACGAAGAGCTCGGGCTTCTCCCGGGCGATCCCCGCGAGCTCGCGCGCGGCCCCCGGCGAGGGATCGTGGGCGAAGACGAGGTTGCACACCCCGTGCGCGACCGGGGAGAGGACGCCGCGGTACCCCTCGCCCTCGACGCGGAACGCGCCCTCCATCGTGAGCGCGATCGCCTCGTACGTCTTCACGACGTTCGCGAGGGCGACGAGGCGCGCCTCGTCGGAAGAGGGCGAGAGAGGGGGGGCGAGGCTCAGAGGGGCTCCTTCACAGGACGACGCTCCCGAAGATCCCGAACCCCGTCCGGCGCAGGCCGAGGCCGAAGCCGACGCGCAAGCCCTCGGCCGCCTGGACCCCGAGAAAGACCTGGGGGCCGCGGGGGGTGAGGAGAAGGCTCGCGGTCCCGCGCCCGCGCTTGTCGAAGCGGTAGACGTCGAGGCCGGCGGCGACGTCGAAGCCGCCCCCATTGCCGCCGCCGCTCGCGAGGGGGGCGAGGGCGAGAAGGCCGACGCGCACGGTCGGCGCGAGGATCTGGCGCGGGACCTTGTAGTCGGTCCCCCCGAGCGATCCCGCGAGAAAGGTCCCCATCTCGCGCACGAGGCGGCGCTGGACGAAGATGCCCCCGTAGTGGCCGGTGTCGATCTCGAGCACCTGCGTCCCGGGCAGGGCGTCCACGAGGGCCTGGGAGGAGGCGGCGGGCACGACGGTGTCGTACGCGCCGCGGATGACGAGGGTGCGGCTCGGAGCGTCGAGGCGCGCCCGCTCCTTAAGATAGGTCAGGGGCTCGACGGGGGCGAGCTCGCGCTCGAGGCGGGCCTCCGTGTAGCCGAGGGAGCGGAGGCGCTCGCGGGGGGCGACGAGGCGCGAGCTCGTCCAGACGATCCGGGCGAGGTCGGCCCCGCCGAGAAGAAAGGCGGCGGTGCCGACGCTCGGTTCGAGCGCGTAGCCGAGCGAAGCGACGATCGCGCCGAGCGAGATGCCGGCGATGCCGATGCGGGCGCGGTCGAAGGTCGGGGCGCCCCCCGCGCCTCTCTGGGCGCGGAGAAAGTCGAGCGAGCGGCGCAGGTCGAGCGCCGATTGGGTCATCGTCTCGCGCAGGAGGTACGGGTCGGGGCGGATCGCGAGGTCGCCCGAGCGCGAGCCGGGGGGGGTGCGCGAGAGGTGGTACGGAAGCGTCATGATCGCCGCCGCGACCCCCCGCGCGTTGAGCTCGGCGGCGAGCGAGCGCTCGATCCGCAGGTCGCGCGCGCCCCAGTAGTGGAGGACGAGGACGACGGGAAGGGGGCCGGCGACGTCCTTGCCCCGGACGGCGCGGGGAACCAGGACCCGGAGCTGGACGGTACGATTCACGGGGTCGCCGACCGGGAGCGGCGAGGGGAACGAGGCGACGAACTCATCGGTCTCCTCGGTCCGCTCGACGAGCTTCCACGGCTCGAACGCCGTCGGCGCGGGGGCCTCCCGCACCGGGGGGAGTTCGGCCCGCGTCCCTTGGGGGCCGTCCGTCCGGGCGGCGCCGAGGGGCGCGAGGACCCCGCCCGCGATCATCATGAAAAAGGCCGTCCTCGCCGCGCTTCTCGCGGCTCTCTCGCTCCCCCTGACGCTCGCCGTCCCGGCGCAGATCCCGCGCCCCGAGGACCCGTCGAGCGAGCCCTCGGCGCTTCTGGAGCTCGCGCTCCGGCGCGCGTCGCTCACGCCGACCACGACGCGCTTCGACGCCGCGCTCCTCCCGCTCTTCCGCCAGGGCGAGTTCACCACTCCACTCTACTCCGCTCTCGCCGCCGATCCGTGGCTCGCCCCCGCGTTCGCGAACGCGCGACGCCGCGAGCTTCTCGCGAACGCGACGAAGCCGAACGAGATTCTGAACTACGGGGCGGCGATGGCGGGGTTCGGCACGCGCCGCGCGCTTCTCGGCGACCCGATCGCCTACGCCGACCCGCGGCGGCTGGGGTCGCTCGAAGGCGAGCTCCGGCTCATCCGGACGACGGGGCTTCTCACGTCGCGCGCCCCCGCGCCCGTCGGGGTGCCGCCCCGGGTGAAGGACGCGGCGGCGCTCCTCATCGAGGTCGCGCGCCGCTCGGTCGAGATGCGCCGCCTCGCGCTCGCGGGGATCTCCGAGCCGAAAAAGCTCTTCTCGCGCCTCGCGCTCGGTCGGCCCGACGAGGGGAACCTCACCCAGACGAGCGAGATCACGCAGGCGTACCGCTCGATCAATCCCGCGTACATGGCGGCGGCGGGGCACGACCTCGCGCTCGCGGTGCAAAGGGCGCGGGACCTCGTCGCGAGCGTCCCCCGGACGGCGCGGTACAGCTACCGCGTGAGAACCGGGTGGGGCGTGATCCGGCTCTCGGGCGGGGGCGACACGGTGTACGAGGACGAACCGAACTTCATCACGATCGACACGGGCGGCAACGACACCTACGTGAACGCGCCGAGCACGTCCTCCTCGACGAACTGGTGCTCGATCGTCCTCGATACGGATGGGAACGACGTGTACGTGAGCGACCCCGCGCTCGTGCGGACGAGCATCGGGGGATACCGGGCGCGCAAGGCGGGCGACCGTCCCGGGCCGGCGGGGGCCGTCATGGGGGTCTCGATCCTCTGGGACACGAAGGGGAACGACCTCTACCGCTCGTCGCGCCCGGGGCTCGCCTCGGCGCGGGTCGGGGCGGCGCTGCTGGTGGACGAGGCGGGGGACGACCAATACGAGGCGTACACCGACGCCGAGGGGTTCGCGAGCTTCGGGGTCGCCGCGCTCGTGGACCTCACCGGGAACGACCGGTACTCGGGGTTCAACCAGATCCAGGCGTGCGGCCTCACCGAAGGGGCGGGGATGCTCGTGGACGTCGAGGGGGACGACAAGTACACCGCGGAGGATACGCTCCTCGACTTCCCCTCGCCCCAGGACGCGAGGCACAACGTCTCGATGGCGCAGGGGGCCGGGAACGGGCGCCGGGCCGACTTCCTCGACGGCCTGAGCTACGCCGGGGGCGTCGGGGTCCTCGTGGACGGCGAGGGGAACGACGCCTACTCGTGCGGCGTGTACGGCCAGGGCGTCGGGTACCGCGAGGGCGTGGGGATGCTCCTTGACGGCGCGGGGCGCGACGCGTACCGCGGGCAGAGCTACGTCCAGGGGGCCGCGGCGCAGTTCGGGGTCGGGATCCTCGACGACGCCGAGGGGAACGACCGGTACCTCGCCGCGTCCTCCTCGCAAGGGTGCGGGCACGATTTCGGGATCGGGGGGCTTCTCGACCGCTCGGGCGACGACCGGTACGAGGGCGGGAACCTGTGCCAGGGGGCGGGGAACGCGAACGGGATCGGGTGGCTTCTCGACCTGCGGGGCGACGACGCGTACCGGGCCTCGGGGACGAGCCAGGGCCGCGCGACCCCGGCGCCGGGTGGAACCCTGCGGGAGATCGCGTTCTCGCTCGGCCTCCTCGCCGACGGCGCGGGGCGGGACACGTACGAGGGCACGGAGCAACGCTCCGACGGCATCTCGCGCACGACGCCCGCCGTCCTCTCCGGCGACCCCGCCCGGACCCAGGTGGGGATCTTCTACGACCGGTAGAGGACGGGTGTAAGAGGATTGCGAACGATAGCGGGGAGTTGTACGGTAGAGAGGCAACGATGCCGCTCTTCCTCGCCTCCGCTCTCCTCGTTCCCACCTTCCTCGCCACCCCTCAAGCGACGGGAAAGAAGGAATACGTCTATGCGGTCGCCGTCGCGACGATCCACACCCTGAACCCGGACCAGGTCGGCACGCCGGCCGGTTCGGTCCAAGTGACCACCCTGCCCACGCGGGAGCTGAAGGAGGCTCCGGGAACGTCGCCGTTCGCTAGTGCGAAGATGGAGGCGAGCGTATCGACGATCGCCGAGACGCCCGATACGACCGAGCTTCCGAGGCTTCGAGCGCTCCGCGGAACGCTCGACCGCGCCGCGCTCGCGGACGCCGCCCGGCGCAACGGGTACGAGGTCTACCCGACCGACGACGGCGGCGCGGTCCTTCTCCCCTCGCTGAAGGGCGAGCGGGCCTACGTGGCGACGATCTCGGCACTCGTCCGCACGATCGCCGCAAAGCCGGAGTTCCCGTCCGGAGCGCCCGTACCGCTCACGCTCGCCGGGATCGCACCCCCCGCGCGCGAGGCGGTGCGGGCCGACCTGGAGATCGCCTCGGGCCAGCGCCTCTCTCCGGAGACCTTCGTCTACGGCGGGATCGAGGTCGAGGTCGTGATCGGCGACGGCGAGCGCGAACGTGCTCTCTCGCTCGACGCGACGCGCTTTCCGAACGACGAGGAGGAGCGGCGGCTGGCGGATGCAAGCTCCATCGTCCCTCCCGTAGGGGAGCGCGGGGCGCGGGCGTTCAGCGACTATATCGCCGAGCGGTTCCCCTTGACGAAGTCCCTGCATCCCGAGGGACTCGATCTCTACGGCGACCTCGCCCTCGTGCGCTGGGGAACGGCGGCCGATCCGAAGACGAGCCCCATGGTCTTCCGGCGTATCGGTGAGGCGACCGAGCGTCGCGCCCGCGAGGCGGCGCGCCTCCTCGACTCGGTGAACACCGATCTCCTCCCGGAACTCGCGCGTCGCTCCCCCATCTTCCGGGCCCTGGCGGCGAGCGTCGGAGGCGGCGCGGATCGTTTTCCGCCCGAGATCGAATCGAAGATCCCGAGGATGTTTCCGCGGCCGTACGGATTCGCAGACGAGGAGACGTTTCAACGCTTCCGCGCGGGCGCGACCGTCCGCAAGATCCGGATCCATCCGAGGCTCAACACCGCGACGAAAGGGGCGGACGGAACGGTAACCCGGTCAAGTCCGATCTACTGAACGGAGGTGCGGGAGAGATCTGCCGATCCCCTCTCGGGTCTACTCTAGGGCCGATGCAGTTCACCAAGGCTCCCCACCCCGCGAACTTCGCCTTCGGGAGCGGGTTCGAGCCGGGAACGGGGGCTTTGAGCGTCGGGGGGCGGGGACTTCGCGCGGAGGCCACGCGGTACGCGGACGGGGTCGCGCGGCTGAGGATCGAGGGGCCGGAGGCGTGGCGCGCGGGGGCGAACGTGCTCGAGCTCCTGCCGCCCGAGGGCGAACCGGGCGAGGCGGGGCTCGCGTTCGCGCCGGACGGCTCGCTCGAGCTTCGGAGCGAGGACGGCGCGGTGCGCCTGACGGGCCGGTTCGGGCTCTGCGGCGACGCCTCGATGTTCGCGCTCGACGTGCCGGAGGGGGCGCGCTTCTTCGGGATGGGGGAGAAGACGTTCGGCCAGCAGGAGCTCTCGGGCTTTCGCGCCCAGTTCTACAACACCGACGTTTGGAGCGACTTTCCCGCCGGCCAATGGGGCGAGGGACCCGCGGACCCGCCGTACTTCTCCACGCCCTACGTGGCGGTGCGGCTCGGCGAGGGCCAGAGCGGGCGGACGGGGTGGCTCGGGCTCCTTCTCCACAACCCGTGGCCCGCGTTCGTCGAGACGCCGGGGATCGACGACTCGCGCGTCTTCGTCTCGTGGCAGAGGACGCTCCCCTTCCTCGTGATGGGCTCGCGCGGAGGGGCGCCGGACCTGTGGACGATCCAGGCCCCGGATCTCGCCACGCTCACCCAGCGGCTCCAGCGGCTCGTCGGGACGACCCCCACGCCGCCGCTCTGGGCGCTCGGCTACCACCAGAGCAAGTGGGGGTACGGCGGGCACGCGGACCTCATGGCGCTCGACGCCGAGTTCCGGCGGCACAAGGTCCCGTGCGACGGGCTCTGGCTCGATCTCGACTACATGCGGGGCTACCGGATCTTCACGGTGGACGAGGCCCAGTTCCCGAACGGCGTGGAGGCGACGGCGGCGGCGCTCGCGAAATCCGGGCGGCGGATGGTCCCGATCATCGACCCCGGGATCAAGTCCGAGCCGGGGCTCGCGCTCTACGATGAGGCGCGGGCGGGAGGGCACCTGTGCCGGAACCCCGAGGGCGAGCCGTTCGTCGGGCTCGTCTGGCCCGGGGAGACGGTCTTCCCGGACTTCCTGCAACCGACGACGCGCGAGTGGTGGGCTTCGCACTGCGAGGATTTTCTCAAGCTCGGTTTCGGCGGGGCGTGGATCGACATGAACGATCCGAGCACGGGGCCGGCGGACCCCGGCGCGATGCTCTTCAAGGACGGGGCCGAGCCGCACGAGGCGAACCGGAACCAGTACGCGCTGGCGATGCAGGGGGCGACGATCGCGGGCTTCGCGCGGGCGCGGCCCGACGAGCGCCCGTTCCTCCTCTCGCGCTCGGGCTTCGTCGGGTCGTCGCGGTACGGGGCGATCTGGACGGGGGACAACCTCTCGAACCGGTTCTACCTCGGCGTCTCGATCCCGACGGCGATCGGGATGTCGCTCTCCGGGCTCCCGTTCCACGGGATGGACGTCGGGGGCTTCGGCGGCGACTGCCCGCCCGAGCTCATGGAGGACTGGATGAAGCTCGCGTTCCTCTTCCCTCTTCTGCGGAACCACTCGAACAACGGCTCGCGCCCGCAGGAGCCGTGGGCGTACGGGGCGGCGACCCTCGACGTCGTGCGCCGGTACGTCCGGCTCCGGTACAAGATGCTCCCCTACCTCCACGCGCTCTGGGCGCGGCACGAGGCGTCCGGCGAGCCGCTCCTGCGCCCCGTGATCTACGCCTACGACGAGCCGGGGGCCGAAGGGCTGAACGACCAGTTCCTCATCGGCCCGGACCTCCTCCAGGCCCCGTTCGTCAAGGAGGAGAAGGCGCGGACGGTCGTCCTTCCCGGAACCGAACGCTGGTGCGCGCTCGACGACGGCGCGTGGCACGCGCCGGGGACTCTCACCGTCAAGCGCAAGCGCGGCGGCACCCCGATCTTCGCGCGCGAGGGCGCCCTCCTCCCGATGCAGGCGGGAACCCCTCGCTCACCGTTCTGCGACCTCCGGGTCCAGACGCTCCACCTCTTCGTCCCGGAGGGGTGGTCGGGTCTCGCCGAGACGGTCGTCGTCGCCGACGACGGCGCGACGCTCGGCTATCGTCGCGGCGAGCGGACGGAGGTGCGGGTGCGCGTCGCGGGGGCGGAGGGGCACCTCGCGGTCGAGACCGAGACGCTCGCCGGCGGCTACGGCCCCCTCGCCCTCACCCTCGTCCTCCACGCCGAGCCGAAGAGCCTCCGCCACGGCGCCCGGACGCTGGAACTCAGGCGCGAGACAGGCCGCCTGACCGACCGCTCGCTCCCCGTCTGGACCGCGGCGCTGTAAGCGCGTTATGGAGTGCGCGGATTCATCCGCGCCTTCCAGAGCCCGATTCATCGGGCTCTGCCGGTCGCACCGCGAGTTTCCACCCGCCGGTATCCACCTCGCGTTCGTTCAGGCGGTCGAGACCAAGACCGAGGACCGTACGGACGAAAGGCGCGTCGCCCCGATCTTGAAACCAGGCCATCGAGCACCAGGGGTACGTCTCCGAGGACCGGACGATCCCATGTCGCGCGGGGTTGTCGTGGACGTAGGCGAGACGAGCGAGGTAGGAGCGCTCAAACGTGAGGTGCGTGTCCCAGTAGCGGAGCCAGACCTTGCGGCCCTGCTTCTCGTCGCGACGATTGACCGCGATCGCACTCATGGCGTGAGCGCGCGCGACCGTTCTGCCCAGCGAAAGGGCCGGATCGTCGTGGAGCATAACAACGTGATAATGGTTGGGGAAGAACGCCCAAGCTTGAAGGCTCCAACCAGCCGAGCCCAATGTCCCGAGCACCGCGTCTTGCAAAACGTCGAGTCGCTCGCCATCCCCAAAGAGCAACTCTCCGCCCAGGGTCGAGGCGGTGAGCATATACGCGCCGGGATGGATCGCCAGACGTGCAGGAGCATGAGGCCACGACTCGACCATGCGGGAGATCATGGCAGAGCCCGATGAATCGGGCTCAGGAAGGCGCGGATGAATCCGCGCACTCCATGAAGGGCTCGTAGAAGAACCGATGCCCGTGCTCTTCGTCACCGGATCGTCCACGGGCTTCGGCCGTCGGCTCTGCGAGGCGGGGCTCCGGCGCGGGTACGACGTCGTCGCGACGGCGCGGCGGCCGGAGGCGCTCGACGGACTGCCGGAGGGGTCGGGCGGGAGCGTCCTCCGGCTCGCGCTCGACGTGACGGACGAGGCGAGCGTCGCGGCGGCGTTCGAGGCGGCGCGGGCGCGCTTCGGGCGCGTGGACGTCGTCGTGAACAACGCGGGGTACGGGACCGGGGGGGCGATCGAGGAGTTCACCGACGACGAGATCCGGCGGCAGTACGAGACGAACGTCTTCGGGGCGATCCGCGTCATCCGCCACGCGCTCCCGATCCTGCGGGCGCAAGGATCGGGACATATCCTCAACGTGACGAGCGTCGCGGGGATCCGCGCGCGGCCCGCGTTCGGGATCTATGCCTCGACGAAGTTCGCCCTCGAGGCGATCGGCGAGGCGCTCGCGCTCGAGGTCGCGCCGTTCGGGATCCGGGTGACGAACGTCGAGCCGGGGGCGTTCCGCACCGATTTCGGCGGGCGCTCGTTCGCCCGCGCGGCGAACGCCACGGGGCTCTACCGGCAGACGGTCGGGGCGAACCTCGACTGGCTCGAAGGGGTGGACGGGCGGCAGATCGGGGATGCCGCGAAGGCGGCGGAGGCGATGCTCGACCTTGTGGAGATGCCGGACCCGCCCGTGCACCTCCCGCTCGGGCGCGACGCCCTCGCGGGGATCCGGACGAAGCTCGCCGCGCTCGCCGCGGACGTGGACCGGATGGAGGCGGTCGCCCTCTCGACCGACCACGAGGACGGCGGGGGCGGGATCTAAGCCCGCCCGGGATTCCTTCCAGGCGGGCTTGGCGAGGCGTCCTTAGCGGAAGCGGATCGTGCGCTCGACCGTCGTCGTACCGTCGCCGCTCTTGCGGACGAAGCGGACGCGGTGCGTCTCGCCCCACTTCACCCCGCTCATCGCGCGGACGAGGTCGGCCCCGGTCGCCAGAGGCTTGCCGTCGAACGCCTCCAGGACGTCCCCCTCGCGCATCCCCGCGCGGGCGGCGACCGAGCCGGACTCGACCGCGTCGAGAACGGCCCCCTTGACCCCCGCCTTCGGCTCGGCGAGGCCGACCCCGAGCTGGGCCTTGCCCTCGCGCACCGGGGGGACGTCGGTCTCGCCGTCGGCCCCGGGACCCCCCCCGGGAGCCTCGGGAGCCCCGCCGCGACCGCGCATCATGTCGTCCATCTGCTGGCGGAGCGAGTCGAGCGACTCGCGGTCGAGACCGCGAAGGCGCCGGGGCATCCCCGTCGCGTCGGAAGAGCCGTCCGCCTTCGCCACGAGGTCCTTCGGTCGCGCGAGCTTCGCGGTGACCGTCTTGCGATCCTTGCCGCGCAGGATCTCGATCGGCACCGTCGTCCCCGGCGCGTACCGGAGCATCGCGTTGCGAAGGTCGATCTGCGACAGGATCGGCGTCTGGCCGATCCGAAGGATGACGTCGTCCTTCTGGATGCCCGCCGCCGCCGCCGGGCTCTCCTCCTGCGGGGGGTCCGCGACGAGCGCGCCGCCCGAGAGGCCGAGCTCCTTCAGCCGGTACTCCTTCACGTTCTCCGGAATGATGCCGAGGTACGAGCGGGTGAGCTTGCCGTCGCGCACGAGAAGGTCGGCGACGAGCCGCACCTGCGCGCTCGGGATCGCGAACCCGATCCCGTTCGAGCCGCCGTTCATGCTGTAGATCACCGTGTTGACCCCGATGACCTCGCCGTTGACGTTCAGGAGCGGGCCGCCGGAGTTGCCGGGGTTGATCGCCGCGTCGGTCTGGATGAGGGTCGGGTAGTTGCGCGCCCGGGCGGCGAGGTTCGCGTCCGGCACGAGCGTCTGGCGCCCGATCGCAGAGACGTGCCCGATCGTCACCGTGTTGTCGAGCCCGAGGGGAGCCCCCACCGCGACGGCGAACTCGCCCGGGCGCACCCGGGCGCTCTCGGCGAGCCTCAGGACCGGCAGGTCCTTCGCGGGGATGCGGACGATCGCGATGTCCGAGTCCTCGGCGCGGGTGACCTTGCCGACGAACTGGCGCCCGTCCTTCATCTCGACCTTCACGGTGGCGAAGCCCGCGACGACGTGGTCGTTCGTGATGATGACGCCGTCCGAGCGGTAGACGAAGCCGGACCCCTCGCCCCCCATGCGGAGCTGGGTGCCGTCGCCCGACCCTTGCGTCTGCGTCCCCTCGGCGCGGATGTGGACGACGGCGGGGGAGACCGCCTCGGCAAGGTTCGCGAACGAGGCGTCGAGCCGCCGGAGCTCGGCGAGGTCGTCCACGCGGACGTCGGCGGCGGGCTGGGGAGCGGCGATCGGGGCGAGCGGGGCGCGGGGCGTCTCGCGGACGACGCTCGCGACGGGAGCGGTCGCCCTGGAAGGGGAGGGAGAGGCCGAACGGGAGGTCGCCACCATCGTGACGCCCCCGAGGGCGAGGCCGGCGAGAAGGGTGCCGTAGGCGCTGAAAGGACGTAGGGACATCGGTCTTCGGTCGCCTCCGCGGGCCGCTCGTTCGAGGGACCCGGGGAGGGGGTTCTTCTCTGTAAACGCGCGGGGGACGGCGGGCGTTCCGGCCTGTTCGCGGGGCGTCTGTCGGGGCGTTCGCTACGGCATGGCGTCGAGCACCGCGTCGAGAAGCCGCGCGCGCACGAGCGCCGACGTCTCCGCGACGACGAGCACCGTCTTGCCCCGGCGTCGCCCCACGCTCCGCCCCTTCGCGTCCGCGAGGGCCGAATCCTCCGGCCCTGCGATCCACTCGTACACGCTCGCCTTCACGAGCCCGTCGGTGAGCCGCACCGCGACCGCGCGCCACCGAGGGGTCTGGAGCATCGCGACGCCCGTCACCCGGAACCCGAACGGCGGGTCCTTCGGCACCGCGGGCTCGAACCCCATCCTTCGCACCGCCTCCCCCGGCCTCGGACGCGCGGGCGACTCGTACCGCACGACCTGGAACCCGTCGGTCGGGCCGCGCTCGAACGTGCGCTCCGGAAGCCGCGCGACGAAGCGGACCATCACCGCCTCGAAGATCGTCTCCGTCCCGCCCTCGTTCACGATCTCGCTCCGTAGGGGGAACCCCGTCGCGGCGTCGAGAAGGTAGCGCCGCGTGTCGATCCCCCGCCGCCGCGCCCGCGCCTCGAGCGTCACCGTCGCGCGCCCCAGCGTCTCGGGCCCGGGCCCGACGCGCAAGACGTAGTTCCCCCGCACGAGCGCGAGCCGCGCCTCGGCGGGGCCGTCCTCGCGCGCGGGCGAGTCCTGCTCGATGACGAGCCGCTCGTCGGGAAGCCGGATCGTCATCCGCTCGCCGTCGTCGAGGATCGTCACCCCCTGAAGGCGCAGGGGCCGCGCGATCGAGGAGCGCACCCGCCCCCGCGCGTCGCGCTCGACCTTCGCCCTCACCCGCTCGCCCCCGCCGTCGAGCGAGAAGGGGTCGCGCTGCTCGATCATCGCGACGACGGCGCGCCCGAACGATCGCCCCATCGAGAGCCGCAGGTACCGCTCCGCCTCCGCGTCTCCCCCGCACGCCCTCCCCCCCGTCAAAAGGAGGAGCGCGAGGCTAGCGCCCGCCATACCGCGCGTTCGTCGCGCGCGCCGTCGCGTACTGCGCGAAGGCGACGGTGGGGGTCCCCGCCATCGGGTCGGCGAGCGAGGCGGCGCGGTCGCGCTCGATCTGCCGCGCGATCGCCTCGGCCTGGTCGCGCCGCGCCTGCGTCCGCGCGGCGTCCTCGCGCCCCCGCGCGGCCTGTGCCTGGAGCGCGGCGACGAGGAGGACGCCCGCCCCCGCGAGGAGCGCGAGCCTTAGAACCGAAGGGACGGGGCGCGGCTTCGCGCGCTCGACCGCCGACAGAAGCCGATCCTCGAGCCCCTCGGGCACCTCGACCGGAGCCGGATCGTGGCGCAGATCCTCGACGATCGCCGCGTACGCGCGAAGCTCGCGCCGGTACGACCCGCACGGGCGGCACACGTCGGCGTGCGCCTCCGCCTCGGCGAGCCGCGCCCCGACGTCCACCCCGTCGAAGGCCGCCTCCAGCGCCCGCCGCGCGTGCCCGCAGTCCACCTTAGCGCGGCTCCTGTCCTTCGAGGTCCGGAGGGGCGACGGCGAACTCGGAGTTCGCCGCGTAGCGGGTGTACAGGTCGGGAGCCTTCTTGCGGAGGTACTCGCGGAGCTGCTTGCGCCCCCGGTGGATGCGCGAGCGCACCGTGCCGATGCTCGTCCCCATCGTCCTCGCGACCTCCTCGTACGCCATCCCCTCGATGTCGGCGAGGACGACGGCGGCGCGAAAGTCGGGGTTCATCCCCGCGAGCCCCGCCTGGAGCGCGGCGTCCACCTGCCCGTTCATGAGCTCGCGGTCGGGGCGCGCGCTCTCGTCGGGAAGGTCCCACGCGCTCTCGCCGTCGAAGCCGGTCGAGTCGATGCTCGTCGTCTTCAGCCGCCCCCGGCGGCGCACCATGTCGATGTGCGCGTTGCTCATGATCCGGTAGAGCCAGCCCGTGAACGGGTAGCTCGGATCGTAGCGGTGGAAGAAGCGGCA
This sequence comes from Fimbriimonas sp., assembly GCA_965249475.1. Taxonomy (GTDB): domain Bacteria; phylum Armatimonadota; class Fimbriimonadia; order Fimbriimonadales; family Fimbriimonadaceae; genus Fimbriimonas. Next base: position 70,338 of record CBDFMD010000003.1, read on the forward strand.
CGCGCGGACGAACGTCTCCTGCACGAGATCCTCCGCCTCGTTCCCGTTTCCGGTGAGGCGGCAAGCGAAGGCGTACGCCTGACGGTGGGTCTGGTGCAGAAGCCGCTCGAACCGCGCGTCGCGGTCCCGTTGGGCCTCGGCCTCGGACGTGAGGGGGGTGGAGAGCGGGTGGGCGAGCGAGAACGGCATCGGCGCGGTAGAGACCCAGACAGAGGGACCCGTCTATTAGACGGATACCCTCAACCTACCGTAACGCGGCCCCGCGGCTCTTGCGTTCCCCTCAACGCTTGCGCGTGAGGAGCGTCGCGAAAAGCGCGTCGAGCGCGAGCCCCGCCGCCGCGTTCCCGAGGACCCGCCGGTGCGTCTCCGCGAGGCGAGAGGTCCACGAGGGGGGGAAGCGCGCGTCGTGCGCGACGATCCGGGCGAGAAGCTCGAGCGCCCGCGCCTGACCCGCCCGCGCCCCGCCCTCCCCCGGAAGCGCCTCCGCGATCTCCCGGAGCCGATCCGTGAGCGCGAGCGCCATCGCGGGCCCCGCCGTGCGGAGCTCCTCGGCGAACGCGAGGAGGTCGCGGTACGGCTCGGGCTTCGTGAGCATCGGCCCGAGCTCCCCCGGCGACCCCAGCGCGAGGTCCACGAGCGCGGGATCGGCCCCCGGAAGCTCGTCGAGAAGATCCTCCCGCGCCGGAAGCGAGCACGCGACCGCGAGGCATCGCGAGAGGATCGTCGGCAGGACCCCCCCGATCTCGCTCGACGTGAGGACGAGCCGCGCGTGGGGTCCCGGCTCCTCGAGCGGCTTCAGAAGCGAGTTCGCCGCGTCGGGCGTCAGGCGCTGGATCTCCTCCAGAAGCGCGACCTTCCGGTCGCTCATGAGCGGCATCGTGCGGAAGAAGGTCGTGAGCGGAACCCCCTCTTCCTCCTCTCCCGATCCGCCCGGCCGGATCGCGCCCTTGCGGATGAGGTTCGACGCCCCCCCGGGGCGGATGACGAGAAGATCGGGGTTGTTCCCCCGGTCGAAGGCGCGCGCGGCGGGGCTTTCGGGGTCCTTCGAGAGCCACTGCCGCGCGAGCTCGCGCGCGAGCGCGCTCTTCCCCGCCCCCGGCCCCCCGTAGAGGAGGACGGCGTGGACCCCCGAGTCGGTCTCCGCGAGCCGCGCGACGAGCCGGCGCGCCCCCGCGAGCGCGCCCGAGTGAGGGGCTTCAGAAACGCTCAAAGGAGTCCACGTCGAGGACGAACATGACGGCGCCGCCGACCTGGACCTTCACCGCGTTGGGGGCGAAGGTCGCGGTCGCGGTCCCCTCGAACCCGCCGACCGAGACCATCTGCTCGCGGCGCTGGCAGTTCTCGGCGACGACGGCGCGAAGCGAGGGGAGCTCCTCCTCGGTGACCCCGATGAGGAGGGTGACGGAGCCCTCGCGGAGAAATCCGCCCGAGGAGCCGATGGTGGTGAACTTGAACCCCGCGCGCAGGAGCGCCTCGGTCACGCGACCCTTATCGCGATGGTGCACCACGCAGACGGCCATCTTCAAGGCAAAAAGAGGATAGCACGACGCCCCCATCCCCCTTAGGGGAGGCAGAGGCGTCACGAGGCAAGGCGAGCCAGCTCAGGGTTGGCAGTCGGTCTTCAGGGGGTTCCAGTAGGAGTCCTTGCCCTTGTCCTTAAGGTTGTTGATGACCGCCTTCGCCTGGAGCGCCTTTGCCGAGGTATCGACGCGCACGACGTTCACGACCCCGCCGTAACGGGCCTCGATGTTCTTGATGACCGGGGCGTTCGCCACGTTCGTCGGATCCGGGGAGCCGAGCGCGTTGAAGTTCAGTTTGTTGTTCCCGAGGTGCTTCCAGTAGTGGAGATAGGAGGCCGTCGTCGGGCCGTACCCATTGAGCTTGCACATCGTGTTGTTCGGCTGGGCGGGAAGCGCGTTGTAGTAGGTCGCGTCCACGAACATGAGCGTGTCGCTCGGACCCTCGACCGCGGTGGCCGAAAGCATGTCCTGCGGGGCCGTGGGCGAGGACGCCTTGAGGAGGTAGGTGTTCGCCGCCATGGAGTTCTGACCGCCGTAGGCGAAGAATCCAGGGTCGTTCGTGCCCTTGTCCTGGTTGTTCACCCAGGCCTCGGGGTTCTCGGTGCTCTTGAACAGATCGTCCGACTTCAGGTAGGGCTGGAGCATCTGGTTGAAGAACACCGCGCGCCGCGTGCTCACGCCGTCGGAGTCGTACTTCGCCTTGATCGGGGAGCCCGCCGGAAGCGAGAGATAGTACGGGTTGATGTTGTCGGTGGAGTTGCTCCAACGGTAGCCGAAGAGCGTGTCGTCCGAATCGCCGAGGTAGATCTGCGCGCCGGTGCCGACCTGCTTGAACTGGGCGAGACCCTTGGTCTTCTTCGCCGCGAGCTTCGCCTGGGCGAAGACCGGGAACAGAATGGCGGCGAGGATCGCGATGATCGCGATGACGACGAGAAGCTCAATGAGGGTGAAGGCTTTGCGTTGCATGAGTGGGTCTCGGCAAGTCCGGCACGAGCGATGTCCCGAACTGAACATTTGGAAGCTCTAAGAATACCACGCCACTTCGCCTCAGCATCCCAAAACTTGCGGAAGGCCCCGCGCTTTACCTGGGGATCGGTTCGGCGCAAAGAAGCCGTTCCCAGCTGTCGGCAGGAAACGGCTTCTTTGTCCGGCGATGATGGACGGCTACTCGGACTTCACGCCGTCTTTGGCCCGCGAGTCCTGTTCGGCCTTGTGGAGAGCTTCCATCTTGGCGGATTGGTCCTGCTGGCTTACCTCACCCTGGCCGCAACCCGTAAGGAGGGTCATGCCGATGCCGACGAGAAGTAGGCCGAGCGTGAGCCGGATCACTGGAGCCCCCAGAACGGCCAGGGCTTCTGCCAGGTCGGGGCCTGAGCGGCTCCATACCACGCGGCGGCGGGGGTACAGAATGAGTTCGCCGAACCCGGGATCGTGTACTCGGAGATGCTCGGAGAGTTAGCCAGAAGCTGACCAGGCGAGATCGCCTTAGCGTGCCCATCCGCGTAGCCGATGGGGATCACGCCGAAGGGAACGGACTTGGAATCCACTGTATCGGTCGCTTTGCAGGGTTGCGAGCTTGCGGGATCGTTCTTATAGTAAATCGCCTTCCAATGTTCCTTCAGGGCCATCGGGTAGTAGTTCACGGAGTTGCCGCTCCCATCCTCCCAAGCACCGATCTCGGCGTGGAAAGGTTGCTCCATCACGAGCATGGCCTCAGCAACCGAGGGGATGCTCGTCTGAGTGCCACCAAGCCACGAGTTGCGGAAGACGGCCGGGGCGGTGGTGCTGACGACACCACTCGTATTCCAGGTATTCAAAGCACCGGTAATCGCAAGGTTCAGCGCGTAGCCGCTCTCCAGCTCGCCCTGGTCCACACCGTTCCAGGCACCCGTCGCGGTCGTGCCGGTGCCGTAGATGGGAGCGAGGACGGGGTGGAAGAACATCTGCTTGTTCTTCACATACGGCTGAACCCACTTCTGCCAGGCGTAGTGGTTGTCGCGGAAGGCATAGACACCGGGCGTTGTCGCCGCGCCCGCGCACCGGAAGGCGGGGTTCGTCCCGGCTGGCTGATCGTTCCACTTGTCGATCATCGAACTGTTGAGGGTACAGCCGTCCTGGCGAGGGTAGACGTCGTCAGAGTCACCCGAGTAGAGGATGACGCCAAGGTTGATCTGCTTGTGGTTCGAGATCGAGACGGCCTTCTTCGCCGCGACTTTGGCCTGGGCGAAGACGGGGAAGAGGATGGCGGCGAGGATCGCGATGATGGCGATGACCACCAACAGCTCGATGAGGGTGAAGGCGGAGCGCTTCATGAGGATAGACCGAGAGAGAGACCGGCTCGGTCCCCTTTCTCGACGAGTTTGACCCCGGAGTGTTAAGGGAAGTTTAGGCTTTCTCCACCGCAGGCCGATTTTTGCGGCGTCAGGCCTCCGACGCGCTAAAATCCCGCGCCGGGGACGCGGCTCACCCCAGGGTCCGGTTGAGCAGGTCCGCGAGCCGGTACCCCGCCAGCGCCGCGCGGCGGGCCGAGACGGCCTGCACCTTCGCGAGGTACGCCTCGCTCGGCTCGCTCCCCGCCTCGACCGCGTACCCGACCGAGACGCCGAGCGCATGGCTCTCCTCGGCCCACTTCATCGGGTCGGTCTCGCGCCGCTCGGGGAACCCCTCCGCGGGGAGCGTCGCGATGAGCGTGTCCCCTTGGCGGCGCACCTCCGCCGCCGTCTCCGGCGTCAGCGGGCGCGGAAAGGCCGGGAAGAGCCCGCCCCCGAAGTCCCACAGCGCGTGGAGGTTTGTCGGCGGGCGCTCCATCCCGGCGAAGCGCGCGGCGGGCCTGAGCTTCGTCTCATTCCCGCCGCGGTCCCCTTCCGGGTGCGCCGCGTCCTCGAGCGTCGTCGCGTGGAGCGGCTGGTGCACGTCCCCGACGAAGTGCATGACGTACCGGAGCGCCTCGGCGCGCTCCGCGTCGGGTCGCTTGCGGTCGCCGAGGACCGCCGTGAAGCGCCGGAGCGCGGAGACGACGTTGTCCTCGGGCGTTCTCACGCCGAGCGGCGCCCCGTCGCGCCGGAACGTGAGCGTGATGTAGTGCCACGGCGCGCTCTCGGGCCGGTCGGGGCGCACGTCGTCCGCCCACACCGCCGCCCCGTAGGGATCGCCGTCGTCGGGCCGCGCGCCGATGACGGCGAGCCGCGCGACCTCCGCCCGCACCGCCGGGGTGAGCCCCCGGTCCGCGACGGCGGCGATGACCATGTGCCCCGCCGCGTTCCACGCGGGGGCGAGCGGCGCGAGGGCGGCGAGAAGGGCGAGCGGAAGGAGGCGGAGGGTCTTCAAGAGCGTTCGGAGGGGGGATGGGGAGAGGGATCAGGGGTACTGGATCGAGCCGACCTGCGGGTTCCACAGGTCCTTCGTGCCCGCGCCGAGCTTCGCGTCGCCGTTCCAGAACGTCACCGCGCTCCGCGTGCGCCCCGGCTTCGGGACGTTCGCGAGAACGTAGTCGGCCGTCGCCTGGCTGTACGTCGTCCACGGCTTCATCGTCTTCGCGTGGCCGTCCACGAAGACGAGGTTCGACTGCTCGCCGTGCATGTCGGCGGGCGAGTTGCACGGGACGTTCCCGTACCGGTCGTTCCGGTACGACGTGCACGCCCCGCCGAACCCCTGGAAGAACGGCACGTTGTACCGGTTCACCACCGTGTCGAAGTTATCGTTCGTCTTCTCCTGCGCCCCCTCGAAAAGGAGGATGACGTCGGAGGGGGCCTCCGACATCGAGGGGGAGAACGGGGCGTAGTCCCCCGTCCCGCCGCCCGCGGAGGGCCAGAAGTCCGCCGCCTTGATGTACCCCGTCCGGCCCGAATTCGGGGTGTCGTGGTACAGCCCGCCCCAATTCGGCTGAAGGTACTGGTTCATGATGTAGTTCTGCCCCGGCCCCTTGCTGTAGTCCACCGGGGTGGAGGTCGGCTTCGGCGTCGAGTTCGGGCACCCGAACATGTTCTGCGCCCCCGCGTTGTTGCGCTGCTTCACGTAGGGGTAGATCCCCCCCGCGTCCTTGAACTCCTTCGTGTTGTTCGGGTCCCCGACGATCCACGTCGGCGGGATCACCGGGGTCGCGACCGAGTTCCCCGCCGTCCCCTTGTTCGTGATCGGCGTGGGGAACGTGTCGTCGGCGTCGCCGCCGTAGAGCTGGAACGCGAGGCCGAGCTCCTTGAGGTTCGAGAGGCACACCGTCTTCTTCGCCGCCTCCTTCGCCTGCGCGAAGACCGGGAACAGAATGGCGGCGAGGATCGCGATGATCGCGATGACGACGAGAAGCTCGATGAGGGTGAAGGCGCGTCGCATGAGAGAGGATCCGGCGGAACGCCCGCGTCCCACTCTCCGCAAAGCTACCGGCCCCCCGTTAACGCCGTGTCAAGCCCCTGTCAGGAACGCGTTAAGGTTCGCGTCCATCCGATCCCGGATCTCCCCCAGCGGCGCGAGCCCCTGCACGAGCGGGCGCATCCACGCGTTGCCGAAGAGCAGATCGATCGGCGCCCGGTCGCGCACGTACTCGTACGGCGGAAGCTTCCACGCGAACCCCGGGAGCGCCACCTCCGGCGAGTCCGTCCGAAACGTCTCCCCCGCGCTCCCCCCGGCCTCGTGGAACCCCGAGAGCCGGATCGCCTCCTGAAGGACCGCGACGTAGGCGAGAACCGGCCGGAACGCCGCCCGGTCGAGGACGTGGACGAACACCCCCCCGCACAGCCGCCCCGCGTGCTTGTTGAACGTCGGCTCGAACTCGACCGGCCGGAACCGCACCCCGGGCAGATCGAGGGCGTTCAGCGCCTCGGCGAACGGGTACGCCGGGAGGAACGGCGCCCCCACCGTCTCGAACGGGCGGCACGTCCCCCGCCCCTCCGAGAGGTTCGTCCCCTCCAGAAGGCACCCCCCCGGGTACACGAACGCCGTGTCGAGCGTCGGCATGTTCGGGCTCGGCGAGATCCACGGCGGCGCCTCTCCCTCGCCTTCAATCTTTACGACCCCCGGCCGGGGCAACCCGCGCTCCCGCGCGAAGAGCCGCGCGACCCCCCCGATCGTGAGGCCGTGCCGCGTCGGGACCGGGTGGAGCCCCACGAACGACGCGAACGCGGGCTCCAGCACCGGACCCTCCACCGCGCTCCCGAGCGGGTTCGGGCGGTCGAGGACGAGGACCTCCACCCCCGCCTCCGCGCACGCCTCCAAACACAGGCACGCCGTCCAGACGAACGTGTAGTACCGGCTCCCCACGTCCGGCAGGTCCACGACGAGAAGGTCGAGCCCCGCGAGCATCTCCGGCGTGGGCCTTCGCACCTCGCCGTAGAGCGAGTGGACGGGGACCCCCGTGCGCGCGTCGCGCCCCCCCTCCCACTCGATCATGTTGTCCTGCGTCGAGCCCACAAGCCCGTGCTGAGGCCCGAACGCCGCGACCACGTCCACCCCCGCCCCGAGCATGAGGTCGAGCGCGTGGTCGAGCCCCCGCGACACGCTCGCTGGGTTGCAGACGAGCCCGACCCGCCGCCCGCGCAACCGCCCGAACCCCTCCCGCGCGAGCACGTCGAGCCCGGTGAGCACCATCCCCAGAGCGTACCGGCGCGACGAGGCCCCTCCCCGCCGGGGCGGGAGATGGGCCTGCATAGGGCGGGGCGGGCGCCTACGCCGCCATGAGCGGGCCGACGAAGGGGCCGGACGGGGCCGCCTCGGGCCGGATCTCGTCGCCCAGATCGTTCGCGAGACGCCACGACTGGCGGCGCTCCTGGGCGAGGGTGAGCTTGCCGGGGGCGTGGGGCTTGGCCCCGGGAAGAGGAGCCGGACGCTCCGCCTTGCGCTTCTGAAGCGGGCGCATGAGCCAGTCGGCGCTCAGCGCGAGCTTCGTGACGATGCGCCGCGTCTGCTTGCGGCGCCAGGCCCTGGTCCGGGTGGACGCATTGAGGGGGGTCATCCTATTCTCCTTTTTCCCGGGGGCACGCCCCCGGGATCCTGTTATTAAAGAGGAGTTGTTAACGAAACGCCATAGCGCGCGAGGGTTTTCTTTTCCACATCGCTCTCGGTGACGCCGGGGGCGAGCTCGACGAGCGTCATCCCCACCCCGCGCTCGACCGCGAAGACGCACAGATCGGTGATCACGAGGTCTACGCACGCGCGCCCCGTGAGCGGCAGCGTGCATTCGGGGAGGATCTTGCTCGCCCCCGCCTTGCTCGCGTGGTCCATCACCACGACGACCCGGCGCGTCCCCGCGACGAGATCCATCGCCCCGCCCATCCCCTTCACCATCTTGCCGGGGATCGTCCAGTTCGCGAGGTCGCCCCGCTCGCTCACCTCCATCGCCCCGAGCACCGAGAGGTCCATGTGCCCCCCGCGGATCATCCCGAACGAGTCCGCCGAAGAGAAGAAGCTTGTCCCCGCGATCGCCGTCACCGTCTGCTTCCCCGCGTTGATGAGGTCGGGGTCCACCTCGGCCTCGGTGGGGAACGGCCCGAGCCCGAGCATCCCGTTCTCGCTCTGGAGCACGACGTCGGCCCCGGGGGGGATGAAGTTCGCCACGAGCGTCGGGATCCCGATCCCGAGGTTCACGTAGTCCCCGTCCCTCAGCTCCCGCGCCGCTCTTTGCGCCATCTCCTCCCTCGTCCAAGGCATGGGGGCGAGCCTACCGCCCCCAGGCCCTAGCGTTTGGGGAAGCGGAGCTCCGACGCGAGCCGGTCGAGCCCCGGCGCGTTCACGCGCTGGACGTTGATCTCGCCCGTCTCCCCGTTCCTGGCTCCGGCGGACGTGAGGTGCGCGAGAAGGTAGCGCCCGTCCCGCCGCGAGAGCACGGCGTAACTCCCCCGACCGATGGACTCGCTCTCCTTCGGATTGCTCGCGTCGGGAGCGAGGTCCACGATCACCGCCTCGTCGCCGCCCGGGAGCGCGCGCACCCCGCGCACGGACGCTCGGATCTTCGGACTCAAGCTCTCCGCTCCGAGAGAGGTCGTCCATGCGAAGCCCGCCGCGACGTTCTCGATCGGGAGTTTGAGATCGAGCGAGAAGTAGTCCCGCGTCGGGTTGTCGTACTTGCCCAAGCTCTCCGCGACCTGGGTCCCGTCCGGCGCGATGAGGAAGCGGAACGACTTCCCGTCGATCCGTTCGAACTCCTTCACCCCGCTCTGCGCCCCCGGCGTGCCCGCCCTCGGATCGTCCACCGTCACGAGCGAGACGTACCGGACGACCCGGACGTTCTCCCCCTCGGGCTTCGCGCGCTCGGCGACCTGCCACCGCGCCCGCGTCGGCTCGCCGCCCCCCTTGGGCGTGATCGCGACCTCGTACGCGAACGTCGTCACGACGTCCGGCGCGGGGGCGTACCGGAGCCGGAAAGCCCCTTGCGTGGCGGCGAGAAGCGCGAGCGAGGCGAGCATAGCCCTTCTAACGCCCGGCCCCCGCCCCCGTTAGCTTACGGAGACCCCCGCCCGGCACGATCCGCCCGAGACGACGCGCGGGGAGCCGCGTAGCAGGATCGGGCGTTCCATAGGTAACGTTCCGGCGATGCCGAGACGCGCCCTGCCGCTGACGATCCTCGCGGTCCTCGCGACCGGGTGCGCCCGTCCCGAGCGCGCCGCGTCGAAACCGGCCCCGTCCATCCCCCTCCCGGCGAGGCCGGCCGCCGCGAAGCCCGCCGAGGACGCTTCCCGTCTCGCCCCCGAGACGCTCGCCCTCTGCAAGGAGGCGACCGTCCTCGTCGGCGACTTCGAGGGGGGCAAGCTGAACTCCACCGGAAGCGGCGTCGTCCTCAGCGACGGGCGCACCGTCGTCACGAACCGGCACGTCGTCGTCGGCCACGACGCGAGGCCCGACGCGCTGAAACTCGTCTTCTTCCCCGGCACCGACCGCGCCCGGATCGTCCAGGTCGGCCCCGAGGCGGTGACGCTCCTATCCGGCAAGGACGACGCCGACGCCGACGACGTCGCCGCGATCCGCCTCTCCGCCCCGGTCGCGCCCCCCCTCGACGTCGCCGCGGACGGGGAGGCGAACGAGACCGATCCCGTCTGGTCGCTCGGCTTTCCCAACGGGCTCGACATCCGCCGGGGCGAGGGCGCGATGCCGACCCCGACCGTCCACGCCATGCGCGTCGAGCGGATCGAGCGCAAGGGGGGCGAGACCACCGTCCTCCAGCTCGGCGGCTCCGTCACCTACGGCGATTCGGGCGGCCCCGTCGTCTCGCGCTCGGGCCGCGTCCTCGGCATCGCCCAGGCCCTCGCCGACCGGCGCTCCTCGATCGTCTACGCCCTCCCCGCGGGCGCGGTCCGGAAGGTCGTCGCCCTCGCGAAGGCGGGCGGCGGCAGGGGCAACGTCGCGAGCCGCTTCGTCGCCGACCTGAACGGCCCGGCGTCGCCCCCGAAGCGCGCCGCGCCCCGCCGCGAAGCCGAGTCAAGAGACTCTGAGCCGAGCGACCCCGGCCCCGCTTCGGCCGTCTCGCCCCTCCTCGCGGGCCGCGACATGACCGGGAGCGACCTCGAGGGTCTGAGCCCCGTCGCCCTTACCGTCCTGCGCAACGATCCGTTCGCCCGCCGCGGCTACATCTTTAAGCGGTCCGCCCTCCGCCGCCTCTTCGCCGCCGAGTCCTGGTACGTCCCCCGCACCCGGAACCTCGCCGCCGTCGAGCGCCGCTTCACCCGCACCGAGCGCCGCAACGTGGATCTCATCGCCGCGTACCAGAAGGCGACCGGAAGGAACTGGTGACGCGCTCCTCTCCCATCGTCTTTCCGCTCGTGCTCGTGGGGTTCGCCCTCGCCCTCGCCCTCGCGCTCCTGCTCGGCTACCGCGGCGCTTTGCGGGTGCTCGGCGTCTCCGTCCTGCGCGGCACGATCCACAAATCGCTTCCGGACATGATCGCGGAGTCGCGCCGAATCCACCGCCGTTGGCCTCGCGCCCTTGAAACGGTCGCCACCGAACTCCGCGATCCCTTCCGCGAGAGGATGGCCGAGGCTCAGTGCCTCGGCATCGGCTACGACGCCCCCTTCTCCGTCGAGCTTACGGATGATGTCTGCCTCCAGCGCGAGGAGTGCACCTTCCTGCGCGAAGAGCCCTGACTTGGAACGGAGCGGGAAGGGGCGTGCTCGGAGCGTCCGCCGAACGTCCGAACCCCGTGCTCCCGATCGCCCCCGTCGCCGCTCCCGCTCCCTCCCGGGCGGCGCGGACCCCGTTCCGCGCGGTCTGGACGCGGATCGCCGCCTTTCCGGCGGGTACGCGCCCCGAAAGCCTCGCGAGCCTCCGGTTCGTTCCGTCGGAGAGACCCGACGCCGGGGCGTTCCTCTCCCAAGACCCGAGGGCGACCTCGTACCGCTGGTCCGGGGGGAGGATCGAACCCCTCGTCGGGACAGCGATCTCCCAGACGGAGGACCGGACCGGGATCGTGAGCCTCGAGCTTCCCGACGAAGGCGGCCGGCCCGTCGTGGAGACGCGCAGCATCGAGAGCGGGCGCTTCCTCTCTCGTCTTCGCCTTCCGGCGTCCGCCCTGCCGAGACGAAGAGGCACGATCCTCTCGGCGTACGTTCCCTCCACCCCGGGCGTGCGCGACGCCACGAACTGGTACGACGCGACCACCGGCAAGGAGGTCGCGCGGCCCGAGGGCGAGGTCGTCGCCATCGGAGCGAGCGGGAGCTACGAACTGGTCCCCCTTCTGCCGAGCGATCCGCGCGCGCCGAACGGGGCGTACTCGGCCCTCCGGCGGACGGGCCCGGACGGCCGGGTGACGCGGATCGGGGTGCAACCGGTCGAACAGGCGTTCAGCCGCTTCGTCGGCTCGCCCGACGGTCCCTTCGCGCTCGAATTCTCCTTCATCGGAGTGGGAATCGAAGTTTTCTCCTACAGTCTTGTGGGAGAGAGCTTCCGTGCCCTGCCCGGCAATCCGCGCGCGGTGTACGATGCCTCGCGCGCCGGGTTCCTTCTCTCGCTCTACGGGCGTGGCGATCTCGTCCGCGGCGTCAGAGACCACGACCCGAGTCTTGTTTGCCTCGACGCGCGATCCGGTGCGATCCGATGGCGAAGGGTCTTCGCCGACGCCGAGGACTGGCACACCGTTCGCTGGAACGGAGCATACGTCGTTCGGTGGGAAAGGAAAGGCTGGGAGGCGCTGGACGGCGCCACCGGGCGGAGGCTCGGCCCGATTCCGCCGCCGGCTCCGGGCATCGACCGGCGGTTTCGATCTCTTAGCGACGGGTTGTTCCTCGCCCGCGACCCGGCAGGCGGCGAGACCGTTCTTTGGCGCCTCGCCCTCAAACCTGGAGCCGTGTTGAAGACGAAGCGGCGAACCCGCCTTTAGCCCCTCTGCCCCCGGAGCGAGTGCTCCGGGCACTCGTCGTCGCCCGAGCCGTACAGCGCGTAGATCTCCTCGCTCGGCACCGAGGCCCCCTTCTTCGCCGCGCGCATCGCGTCCTCGTACGACATCTTCGGATTCGCCGGGTCCACCCCCTTCGCCTCGCACAGGAGCGTGTGGAACGACGTGTTCCACTGGAGCCCCTCGATCCGGTCGGCCCAAGGCCCCAGCGCCGTCACCATCACGTGGTCGTTGTTGTGGTTGAGGCTCGTGAACCCCACCTTCGTCGTGTTCCCGATCATCAGCCCCATCACCGAAAGCGGCGAGGCGTAGAACGGCGAGAGTGCGAACGGCGAGTTCCCCCCGATCGCGTCCGCGATCGCCTGCGCCTCCGCGACCTTCAGCTCGACCGAGAGCCTCGCGCGCACGGCGTCCTGCACCGCCCCCGCCGTCGGCTTCGCCCCCAGCTGCGCGAGGATCGGCCCGTAGCTCGACTTCATCCTCGCCACCGAAAGAAGCCCCGGCGTCGCGTCCGCGTACTCGAACCCCGCCCCGTTGAGCGAGACGCCCCCGCACGCGTGGTCCGCCGTGACGATGACGAGCGTCTCCCGGTCCCGCTCCGCGAACTCCACCGCCACCCGCACCGCGTCCTCGAACGCGCGCTGGTCGTTCAGCATCGCCGCGATGTCGTTCGAGTGCCCCGCGTGGTCCACCCGCGCCCCCTCGATCTGGAGGAGAAACCCCTCCTTCGACCTCTTCAGGTTCTCGAGCGCGTGCCGCGCCATCTCCGCGAGCGTCGGCGTGCTCGCCTGGAGCGCCGGGTCGTTGTCCCGGTCCACCGTGTACGGCACGTGGCTCTCGGAGAAGACCCCGAGGACCTTGCGCGCCTTCGAGGCGAGAAGCGCGTCCCGGCTCTGGACGACCTCGAACCCCGTCTTGCGGTACTCGGCGTACAGGTCCTTCCCGTCCTTGCGCTTGTCGGCGGCGAAGAACTTGTTCCCGCCCCCGAGCAGCACGTCCACCCCCGCCGAGAGGTACTTCTCCGCGATGAGCCCCTCCAGATCGCGGTCCGGGCACGAGACCGCGAACCCCGCCGGGGTCGCGTGCGTGATCGTCGCCGTCGTCACGAGCCCGCACCGCACCCCCTTCGCCGCCATCCGGTGCGTGATCGGGGTGAGCTCGGTCCCGTCCGGGTACACGTTCACCTGCGCGTTGAAGATCCGCCGCCCCGAGCCCCACGCCGACGACGCCGCCGAGGAGTCCGTCACGATGGAGGAGAGCGAGCGCGTGTCCTGCCAGCCCCGGTGGACCCCCTCGCGGTCGAGAAGCTCGGACCAGTACGAGCGCCTTCCCGTCGTCATCTGGCTCAGGTGGTCGTGCATCGTCATCACCTGCGCCGCCATCCCGTCCACGACGAGAAAGACGACGTTCTTCGGCGCCCGCCCCCGCCTCGGCCCGAGCGCCGGGGCCTCCGCCGAGAGTCCGGCGAACCCCCCGACGGTCGCGGCCGCCACCCCGGCGGCGGAGGTCCCGAGAAGCGAGCGGCGCGACAGAGGCATACGCATGAGTATCCCCCCGCGAATGTTAAGGTTTCGCGAACGCCCGACTTTTCCCTCGGGATCCTGCGTCGAAACCCGCCTCCTAACGACGTAAGGGTGAGGGCCCGACGATGCCTTCCACCCCGCCGAAGAGCGTGACGGAGGTCACGGGGACCTCCGTCAAAGAGTCTCACACACGCGTGGCGCGCAGGCGGGATGCAACGGGATGCAAGCCCCGAGAGGCCCGAGGCTTAGCCCTGACGGACGAGGACGTAGTCCCCGATCGCGTCGAGCATCGTCACCGACTCGCCCGAGGGAAGCCCTTCGAGCGCCCGCTTCGCCCGCGCGACGTGCGCCTGCGCCGAGGCCTCGGCGAAGGCGAAGGCCCCCCGCGTCTCCATCCAGTCGCAGATCATCCGGATCTCGTCCTCGCTCACGAGCGACCCGAACCGCCGCCGCGCGATCGCGAGCTCGCCCGGGGTGAGCTTCTCGCGGAGCGCGATGAGCGGAAGCGTCGCCTGCCCCTCGCGAAAGTCGGTCGCGACCGCCTTCCCCGTCTTCTTCCGGTCGCCCCGGTAGTCGAGAAGGTCGTCGGCGATCTGGAACGCGAGCCCGACGTGCTCGCCGTACTCGGCCAGCGCCTCGCGCTCGCCCCGCGTGCTCCGCGCCGCGAGCGCCCCGATCTCGCAACAGCACCGGATGAACGCCGCCGTCTTCAGGTGGAGCACCTCCATGTGCCGCGGCTCGTCGAGGTCGAAGTCGCCCCGTTGCTCGAGCTCCAGCACCTCGCCCTCCGCCATCTCGACGACGGCGGCGGAGACGACCTTGATGATCTCCAGGTCGCCGTCCTCGGCAAGGATCGTCATCGCCTTCGAGAGAAGGACGTCGCCGGTGAGGATGCTCGCCGTGTTCCCGAACGCGCTCCCCGCCGTCGCGCGCCCCCGGCGCGTGGGCGAGTTGTCGATGACGTCGTCGTGGACGAGCGTCGCCATGTGGATCATCTCCATGCACGCCCCCAGGCGGTGGAGCCGCTCGGCCGGGACGCCCGGATCGATCGCCCGCGCCGAAAGCCAGACGAAGGCGGGCCGGAGCCGCTTGCCGCCCCCCGCGAGCGTGTGCCGGACGACCCGCTCGACGAGCGGCGAGCGGCTCTCGGTCGCCTCGAGGATCGCGTTCTGCACCCCCTCGACCTCGTGCGAGACCCGCGCGAGAAGGTCCGGCCGGAACGCCGGGTGGGTGAGAAGAGAGAGCGGGGTGGCCATGTCGGTCCTGATCGTGCAGGGCTCCCTTGCCCCACGTCCGTTATACCGTGCTACGGCCCCCAAATGCTAAAGATTTCAGAATCCCGTGAAAGTTGGGAAAAGTTCTCCCCCTATAGAAGGGCGGGCTGAAGCTCGCGGCTGAGCCGACCAGGTCTGGGTACCGAACGTAGGAGATCGATCGTCAAGGGTCGTTTGGCTCTGGGAAGGCACCGGGCGCGCAGATGGGACTGAACGGAGGGTGAGTTGAAGTGGGTCGCCACCTCCTCAGCCTCCTCGCGGCTTTGACACGCCAGAAGGTTCACGGTGTCGTCGAAGACGACCGGTCTCCCTTGGAAGGGGCCGACGGCGACGAAGTTGAAGTTCGCGTAGAGACCCGAGACGGCGACCTTCCAAAGCGCGAAGGTGTAGTCTCCGACGCCGAAGATGGCGAATCGCGGGCGATTGCGGTAAATCGAACTCCTGCGACCGTCGAGGACCTCTCCATGATGCTGAAGATAGGAGTAGGTTTGTGGAGCCGAGGTGCGGAGCCCCGTCGTGTCCTCCACCGTCGAGCGTTGAGGGAGGAGCACGGCGCGAACCGGAACAAGGCGGTCGTTGGCAAGGTCCGAGGATTTGAGGAGAGGAAAGACCGCGACGTCCTCGATCTCGACGCTCTCTCCGAGGCCGTTGAGGTAGACGCCGTCCTCAAGGCGGGTCAACTCCAGCACGCGCGCCGCGTCGTGCTTAACCCCGGGCCGCCAGGGGAAGCCCGCTCCGGTTCCAAGACCGGAGTCCCCCGCTTCGCGATAACGATCCACAAGGCGGTCGCCGTCCCACCCGAGAAGGGCCTCGGCGGTTGCCTGTACCGACAGGGAAGTGTAGACCGGAACCTCAGCGTCCGTCCGGTCGAAGCGGATAAGCAGGAGGCACGCTTCCACGGAAGCTCCGAACCATCCGGCGGCGTCGAAGCGGCGAAGGCACGCGCTCCCTCTTCGGCCCGGGAGGAACCGGGCGAGAACGTGCTGCGCCGTCTTCATCTTGACGAGCATCGCGAGCGTTCCCCGTCCTTTCATCTCCTCGAGCATCCGAAGGACGACCGCCTCCGCTAGGTCGAAGTTCGCCTTCCCGGTGAGGGCATCGAGTCCGGGCGCCCCGTCGCGGTTGCGCTTGGCGGGCACGTTGGCGCTTCCAAGCGCCCCCAGGGCCGCGCTCGTGATCCAGGGTGGATTGCCGAGGACAAGGACATCGCTCCCGATCGGCCAATCCGCTGGCTTGGGATCGAAGACGTTGCCCTCGAGGAGGGAGACGTGACAGCGTCGGTCTGGAGGGATGGCGGCGAGCGCCGCGTTCAGGTGCTCGCGTTGAATCTCAAGCCCGTAGACGCGGCTCTCCGGCCACGTTTCGAGGGCGGCGCGCACGAAAGCGCCTTTGCCGCAGGTCGGCTCAAGGACGCAACGGGGTTCGACCCCCTCGAAACGCAAGAGGGCGCAGACGGCGGCGGCGAGTTCCAGGGGCGTCTGCCAATCGCCGAGCTCCTTGACGCAGGTCAAAGTCGGTGGATCCCCGGCTCTCGCCCGGCATCTTTGATGGCGCGACCGTATTGAAGCCGCCATTGCAACGCGTTGCTGATGGTGAGGCATCCTTGTTCCGGTAAACGACCGTTGAGGATCTCGCGAGCGATCTCCCCGGCAACTATGCTCTCAACGGGCAGGTAGGCATCCTCGAACAGGGCGGTGAGATCCTCTTCGTTCGCGCCTGTCTCGACTCGGTTGCGGATCTGACGAGTGAGGGTCGCGTCGCCGGTTCGAGAGGCCTCGATGAAGAGAATATGGATGAACGAGAGCCGCGCCGTTCGTTCGGGATCGTCGTCGGCTTTGCGGTAGATAAAGACGAGGAGGTCGTAGCCGAGGCCAAAGATCTTCTGACGTGGCGAGCGGTAGGGGCAGGAGGATTGCGGCTGTCTTTCGCTTGTGGTCTTGATGTCGACGTTCGACCCGGGGAGATCTATGCCAGATGCGGCATTCCCCTCGTTCCATTAGTACCGAGCCGCCAAGTAGGTCTTGAACTTCGACTCAAGGTACGTGCCGACGGCTTTCCCGTCGGTGCGGCCGTAGAGAGAGGGCTCGCCGCGAACGGACTCCTCCTCGGCGAACGCCCTCGCTTCAGCGACCAGATCCTCGCGCGTGAGCGGAGGGAGATGGCTGGGGGAGGAGAACACGAGGGGGAGGCTACCTTCGGCGATCGATCCGAATGTGAGAGGTGACCGCCTGCTCTGGGGAAGACCGCCGTTCGGAAGCGCATTTCATGCCCCGGAGCTACCGCGTTATTACAGGATAGAGCGACTTTCCGAAATAACGCGGCGGGCTATGTTCACGAACGTGAATAAGGCGGTGGCGGGCTAGCCCACCCGCGTCGGGAGGATCCTCACGCGGCGGTTGGGCTCCTGCCCGATCGCCTCGCTCGCGAGGCGGCGGGCCTCGATGAGCTGGAGCTGTTGCTTGCGGACGCCCGCGCTCTGGGGGGAGAGCTCGAACGGCTTGTTGCTCTGCATCACGACCTCGATCCCCGCCTGCACCTCGGCGGCGGCGCGGGCGTCGAGCATCTCCGGTCCGGCGTCGCCCTGCCCCTTGATAAGGTCCTCCAGCGCCCCCGCGATCTGCGAGAACGTGTTGCTCTTCACGACGACCGTCTTCAGCGGCCGCCCCGCCATCTCCTTGATCCGCTTCGGACGGTTCTGGTACGTCGTCCGGATCGCCATCACCGCGTCGGCGCTCTCGATGTCCGCCGTGACGACCGCCGGGGCTTTGCGCTCGCGGATCGCCCGCTCCAAGCGGGTCCGCGCGATCCCGTAGGGGAAGATCCGCATGACGCGCCCGTCGGCCATCACCGGGTCCTCGCCGGTCGAGGGCACGCCGGTGAGGTCCTCGATCGTCTCGCCGGGCGCGCGCCCGAGCTCGCGGCCCGACTCCCGCGAGGACGGGGCCTCGCTCCGGCGGGTGAGCCGCGAGGGCGCCCCCTCGGACGAGTCCTGCCCCCTGCCGTTGCGCGCGAGCGACGGGAAGCGCTGGTTGAACCCCGGCTCGTCGATCTCGCGCGTCGCCTCGTCCTGGACGACCTCGACCCCGCCCGCCCCGGTCCGGACCCGGATCTCGGGCTTCGGCGGAAGGCCGCGCAGGATGTTGTCCACCGTCTTCTGGACGTTCGAATGGACCGCGAGACGGTCGTAGTCGAGAAGCTCGATGACCACGTCGAACGTCGGCGGGCTCTTGCGCTCCAGCACCGTCTTCTGCGTTCCCCGGCGCCCCGCCTCGGCGTCCGAGAGCGTCACCGCCTGGATCCCGCCGATAAGGTCGGCGAGCGAGGGGTTCAGCATGAGGTTCTCGAGCGTCTGCCCGTGCGCGGTCCCGATAAGCTGGACGCCGCGCTCGGCGATCGTGCGCGCGGCGAGCGCCTCGGCCTCGTTCCCGATCTCGTCGATGACGATGACCTCGGGCATATGGTTCTCCACCGCCTCGATCATGACGTTGTGCTGCTCGGCGGCGACGCGGACCTGCATCCGGCGCGCGTAGCCGATCCCCGGGTGGGGCACGTCGCCGTCGCCCGCGATCTCGTTGCTCGTGTCCACGATGACGACCCGCTTCTCGACCTCGTCGGCGAGGACGCGCGCGACCTCGCGGAGCTTCGTCGTCTTGCCGACGCCGGGACGCCCGAGCATAAGGATGCTCTGCCCCGAGCGCACGAGATCGTCGATGATGTCGATCGTCCCCTCCAGGGCGCGCCCGACCCGGCACGTGAGGCCGACGATCTTCATGTGCCGGTTCCGGATCGCCGAGATGCGGTGGAGCGTGCGCTCGATCCCCGCGCGGTTGTCGGTCCCGAACTCGCCGATCCCCTTCGCGACGAACTCGAGGTCGTGCTCGGTGATCACGACGTCGGGGAACCGTTCGACGCGG
Source organism: Fimbriimonas sp. (assembly GCA_965249475.1). GTDB lineage: Bacteria > Armatimonadota > Fimbriimonadia > Fimbriimonadales > Fimbriimonadaceae > Fimbriimonas. The sequence goes on from CBDFMD010000003.1 coordinate 88,881, forward strand.
TCGAGGTACCGCGCCTCGGCGGGGCGGCCGTAATCGAGGACGACCTCGATGAGAAGGTCCAGCCCGGGCGCGCGCTCGAGGCGCTCGCGGACGATGCTGGGGAGAACGGCGAGAAGCTCTTCGAGCCCTTCGATGTGGCTAGTCATTTCGGACGGCGATGTCGGACCCCCGAGAGGGAGACCGCCCTATTCTACGTCCTTGGAGGGCGGCCTATCGTTAAGATTTCTCCCCATCCCCTTCCGTTTTTGGAAGAGGATGGGGCTGGGAAGGCTTAGAGCGTCCGCGAGAGGTCCTGGAGCGTCACCTCGACGGTGCGGCTCTTCCCGCGCGACCAGATCTCGACCTTCACCCGGTCCCCCGCCTTCCGGTCGAGGATCGCCGAGTTCACCTCGAGCCCGGAGGCGATCGTCTGCCCGTCGATCTTCGTGATGACGTCGAGGTCCTGGATTCCCGCCTGCGCCGCCGCGCCGCCCGACTGGACGACGATAACGCCCGAGACCGGGAGATCCTCCGTCCCCACCGCCCGCGCGAGCTGGGCCCGCACCTGCGGCGCCTCCAAGGGCGCCGGGGACATCCGGATGCCGAGCCCGGCGTACTGCGCCGCCCCCGTCTTCACGATGTCGTTGGCGATCTTCTTCACCCGGTCCACCGGGATCGCGAAGCCGATGCCGATCGAGCCCTGGTTGTTCGTCGCGATCGCCGAGTTGATCCCGATGAGGCGCCCCTGCGCGTCGCAAAGCGCCCCGCCCGAGTTCCCCGGGTTGATCGCCGCGTCCGTCTGGATCGCGCCGATGAGCGCCCCGCCCTCGACCGGCAGGTTCCGCTTGAGCGAGGAGACGACGCCGACCGAGACGGTGTTGTCGAAGCCCAGGGGGTTGCCCACCGCCAGGACCCACTGCCCGACCTCGACCGAGGCGCTCGCCCCGAGTTCGATCGGCACGAGGTTCGGCGCGTCGATCTTCAGGACGGCGAGGTCCGAGCGCGGATCCGCGCCGAGCACCTTCGCGGGGCGCGAGCGCTTGTCCGCGAGCCGCACCATCACGCGCCCGCCGTTCTCGACCCCTGCGACGACGTGCGCGTTCGTCACGATCGTCCCGTCGGCGGAGACGATGACCCCGGAGCCCGTACCCGTCTCCTGGACCGTGGGCGCGTCGTCCATCATGCCGCGCGAGACGCTCTGGTAGCGGTCCACCGAAACGACCGAGGGGCTCACCTTCCTCGCCGCCGCGCGAAAGTCGAACGGCGCGGGCGAGGGGTCGGCGACGGCGGGAACGATCCTCCCTTCGGGGGCGCGCTCCACGAAGAGCGCCGCCGGCTCGTCCGCGCGGTGGGCGACGAGCCGGTCCACGGTCAGGGCGCCGCCCACTCCGAGGGCGCACGCGAGGGCGGTGAGGGCGAACCGCCCGACAGGGGACCGGTCGGCGGCGGATCGTTCGGATGAGTTCGGGATCTTCATGTTCGTGATCGCTTCAACGCCCCGGCGACCTCGTCGGTTCTCCTAAAAAGAGAGCGCGATCAGCCGCGCCGGTCGCACCGCTGGGCCCGGCCCGCGCCGCGCCGCTCGCATCGGACCGCGCGGTGTCCCGCCGAGAGTCCGGGGCAGGAGCCGACCGCGCGCTCCCGAACCCGCCGGTGCGCAGGAGCCGCCTCGTCGGACGGCGCGGGGACCGCGCGAACGTCGCCCCCCCGGCCCGAGGTCCTCTCGATCGCCGTCCTCAGCCACTCGCGCACCTTGATCATCTGCCCTCTCCGGCGGCCCCCGGAACGAGGATTCGGAACCGAGCTCCGAGGGCCGCTGTTGGACTTTACGACGCGCCGGCCCCCCGGCGCGACGCCCTTCAGGAACCGTTCATCGGTTGGGGAAAAGTTCTTCGCGCGGGGGGCTCCGCCGGTAAACTGCACGCTATGGGAGACGCACCGAACGCCGCCACGCTCCCGCCCGAAGCCCCTTCGGAACCGGTCGGGCGGACCCCCCACCTTCTGGGCCTCGACCGCGCCGAGCTCCAGGCCCTCCTCGCCCCGAGACCCGACGCGAAGCTCCGCGCGAAGCAGCTCGCCTGGCACCTCTACCGCCGCGCCGAGGGCTCGTTCGACGGCATGGGCGACCTTCCCCAGGGGCTCCGCGACGAGCTCGACGCGACGTACCGCGTGAGCCCGCTCGTCGTCGCCGACCACCGGGTCTCGACCGACGGGGTCGAGAAGCTTCTCGCGCACCGGGGCGACGACGGGGTGTACGAGTGCGTCCTCCTCCCCTACGAGGACCGGGTCTCGTGCTGCCTCTCGAGCCAGGTCGGATGCCCGATGGGTTGCACATTCTGCGCGACGGGGATGGGCGGCTTCGACCGCAACCTCGACGCGGGCGAGATCGTCGGGCAGTACCTCAGGCTCCAGTCGCTCACCGAGCGCCGGATCTCGCACGTCGTCTTCATGGGGATGGGCGAGCCGCTCCTGAACCTCGACGCGCTCCTGAAGGCGATCCGCCTCCTCCACGACGAGGTCGGCCTCTCGCACCGCCACATCACCGTGAGCACCGTCGGGCTCGTCCCCGGGATCGAGCGCCTCATGCGCGAGGATCTTCCGATCAACCTCGCGCTCTCGCTCCACTCGCCCCTTGACGAGGTCCGCGACCGCCTCATGCCCGTGAACCACAAATGGCCCGTCGCCGAGGTCCTGCGCGCGATGCGCGAGTACGGGAGGAGCACGGGGCGCAAGGTGACGTTCGAGTACCTCCTCATCGACGGCGTGAACGACACCCCCGAACAGGCCCGCCTCCTCGCCCCCATGCTCCGGGGCTTCCCGAACTTCATCAACCTCATCCCCTTCAACTGGGTGGACACCGGCAACGGCTTCCGGCGTCCGAGCCGCGAGCGCGTCCGCACCTTCCGGGGCATCCTGGAGAATGCGGGCGTGAACGTCACCGAGCGCACCGAGCGCGGCCACGACATCGCCGCCGCCTGCGGCCAGCTCGCCGGGATGCACCGGCCCCGCGCCGCCGCCCGTCACCTCCGCCCCCTCCCGATCGCCTCGTGATCCGCGCTCTCCTCCTGTCGGGGCCTCTCCTTGCGGGGCTTCTCCTTGCGGGGGGGTGCGCCAAGAGGAGGGCCGCTCCCGCGGAGGCCGCCGCGAGCCCCGCCCCGAAGGCGGCGGCGAAGCCCGAGAGCCTCAACGTCGCGACGACCGCCGGAAGCGCCGACCGCACCAATCCGAGGACGGGGGCGAGGCTCTACACCGTCGCCTGGAAGTCCGCCGCGCTCACGCTCGCGAAGAGCGGGATACAGGAGGGGAGGATGAACGGGGTGAGCGGGACCGTCTACGAGGACGGCAAGCCGAAGAGCACCTACTCCGCCGAGACCGGCTACGCGAGAAAGGCGTCCGGGGACCTGCGCCTGGAGGGCCGGGTCGTCGTGAAGAGCCCCCGCTACGGCTCGACCCTCACGGCACGAAAACTCGAATGGCTCCCGGACGTCAAAAGGTACCGGGCGAGCGGCGACGTGCGCGTCTCGGGAGACTGGGGCGTCATGGGACCGGCCGACGTGCTTCTCGCCACCTCCGACCTGAAGATCGTCGGCACGCCCGAAAACTTCCCCCCCGCCTCCTCTGCCTCCGTCGCCCTTCCCCGATGAAACGCCCCGCGCTCGCCTCCCCGCCCCTTGCCCTTCTGCTCGCGCCCCTGCTCGCTTCGGGAGCCCTCGGCCTCGTCCAGGGCCGTGCCTTGGGCTTCGACGACCGCAAAGGGACGAAGGTGAACGCGAAGACCGGGTTCTTCGACCAGCGGAGCGGCGGGCGCATCGGGTTCGATCTCGCCGGAGGCGTCAGCGGCTCCTCGAGCTCGCAGGGCATCCCCCTCTTCCTCGCGCGCCGCGCGAAGGGCGTCCTCGTTCCCGATCCGGTCCGCAAGGGGGCGATGCGCCTGAACGATCTTCAGGCGACCGGCGGGGTCACCCTCGTGCGGTCCCGGGTCCAGAAAGGGGTGAGGGGCACCACGACGATGAAGGCCGCGTCCGCGCTCTACGACGCGGGCGAGGGCGAGTCCGCCGAGGTCACCCTCAAAGGAGGCGTCGCCCTGACGGACGTCTCGGGACCCACGAACGTCTCCCTGACGGGGAACGACGGGCGCGCGGCCCTCTCCACGGCGACCGAGACGAAGACCCCGCTGAAGAGCGCGACCCTCGTCGGCAACGTCCGCATCAAGGCGCGACGTCGCGACGACAAGGGAGCGGTGGGGCTCTACAACGCCTCCGGCGATCGCCTCGACTACGTCGCGAACGCCGACGGGACCTCGACCGCGACCCTCACGGGCGACCTGAAGTTCGATTCGCCCGGCTCCGGGGAGGGCGGCGAGACGGGCGGCGTCATCACCGGCGCGACCCGCGCCGTCCTCACCCTCTCCGGGGCGGGCGAGGTCACGAACGTCCGCCTCTCCTCCGACGGGGCCACCCCGGTCCGCACCGTGTTCAAGACCGGGAAGAAGAAGGGGCGCTGAGAGGTTGAAGATCCGCGCCGAGGGGCTGGAGAAGGCGTACCGGGGACGGCGCGTCGTGGACGGGGTGACCTTCGACGTCGCGACGGGCGAGATCGTCGGCCTCCTTGGACCCAACGGCGCGGGCAAGACGACGAGCTTCTACATGACCGTCGGGCTCGTGAAGCCGAACCGGGGACGCGTCTTCCTAGAGGGGGGGGACGGCAAGACGCGCGACATCACCCGCTGGCCCATGCACAAGCGCGCCCGCGCGGGGATCGGCTACCTCCCCCAGGAGACGAGCGTCTTCCGCAAGCTCACCGTCGAGGACAACCTCCGCCTCGTCCTCGAGCTCGCGGGCAAGGGGCGGCGCGAGCAGCGCCAGAAGGTCGAGGAGCTCGCCGACGAGCTTCAGATCACCCGCATCCTCGGCTCGCCCGCGTCCGTCCTCTCGGGCGGCGAGCGCCGCCGCGTCGAGATCGCCCGCGCGATGGCGACCGAACCGAGCTTCATCCTTCTCGACGAGCCGTTCACCGGGATCGACCCCGTGACGATCGAGGAGATCCAGGCGATCCTCTTCAAGCTCCGCGACCGCGGGATCGGCATCCTCATCACGGACCACAACGTCGCCGCGACGCTAAGGATCACCGAGCGCAACTCGATCCTCATCGACGGCAAGATCCGCGTCTCCGGGACCGGCGCCCAGATCGTCGCCGACCCCGACGTGCGCCGCCGCTACCTCGGCGAGAGCTTCCGGGGCGACGAGTTCGACGTGAAACCGCTCGAACGGAGCGAGCCGGGCGAGGACCCCCCGCCTGCATGAGGCGCCTCGACCGGCTCGTCGTGCGCGAGCTCTTCGGCCCCTGGGTCTTCGGGGTCGCGATGTTCACGACGCTCCTCATCGCCGCGACGTACCTCGGGCGCATCGCCGACTACATCGTCCAGGGGGTCCCCCCGGCGCAGGTGGGGCGGATCCTCCTCCTGCTCCTCCCGGCGATCCTCGTGAAGACGTTCGCGATGAGCACCCTCCTCGCCGCGCTCCTGGGCTTCGGGCGCCTCTCCTCGGACTCCGAGGTCGTCGCGCTCCGCGCGGCGGGGGCGAGCCTCTGGCGCCTCATGCTCCCCGTCGCGCTCTTCGCCGGCGCCGCGGCGGTCGTCGCCTTCGTGTGCAACGAGCGCCTCGTTCCGAGCGCCGCCAAACAGTCCACGGCGATCGCGCGCGATCTCGCCAAGAACATCTCCGACAAGGGGGGGCAACCGATAAGCCAGCCTCAGATCGAGAACGGAAGGCTCACGATGATGATCTCGGCGCGCGACTTCTCGCTTGCCCAGCGCGCCCTGCGCGGGGTGACGATGGTGATCTACGACAAGAACGAGGTCGAGACGTACGCCGTGGTGGCGAAGCAGCTCGTCTTTCGCGCCCGCGACGACTGGCGGATCGAGGGCGGGGTGAAGATCGTGAGCCTCGACGGGGGGACCGTCGTGCGGGCGGACTCCGCGTGGCCCACCGGCGTCCCGATGCTGAAGGCGAGCCCCGAGGATCTCGCCGCGACGAAGATCAACGACCCCGACTTCTACTCGATGGCCGAGCTGAGCGCCACGATCGAGCGCGCGCGCCGCGACGGGACGATGAAGCCCGACGAGGTCCGCAACCGCGAGTTCTGGTACTGGAACAAGATCGCGCTCCCGCTCGTGGCCCTCGTCTTCGGCCTCCTCGGCGCGGGGCTGGGGGTCCGCTCGGCGCGGACGGGGACGGCGACGGGGTTCGCCCTCGCGATCGCGATCATCTTCGCCTACTTCATGGTGACGAACTTCATGAGCGTCTGGGCGATCGGCGGCGTGATCCCCGCCTGGCTCGCCTCCTTCGCCCCTATCGGGCTCGGCGGGCTCGCCACCGCCGTCGTCGTCGCGCGGAAGAACCGCTGACCCGTACACTGGAGCCTCGCCTTGGACGTCGTCTCGCTCGGGTTTCTCCTCCTCATGGTCCTCGTCGGGGGCGTGTCGGCCTTTCTCGCCGACTACCTCGCGTGGCGCATCGGCAAGCGGCGCCTCTCGATGATGAACATGAGGCCGAAGCACTTCGCGCGCCTCGTCGTCACCGTTGCCGGGATGCTCATCCCCCTCTTCACGATCCTCGCCCTCGCCTCCGCGAGCGGCGACGTGCGCGTGTGGATCGCCCGCGGACGCCGCGCGGCGATCGAGCTTCCCGGCGTCGTCGAGGAGCGCGACGCGCGGGTGCGCGAGGTCGCGGCGCTCGAAGCGAAGCGACGCTCCCTCGAAACGGAGAACCGGCGAGCCGGAGGCGACCTCGCCCGCCAGCGCGAGGCTATCGGGGAACAGAAGGCGCGGCTGGCGAGCCAGACGAGGCGGATCGCCGAGCAGAGCCGGCGCATCGCCGATCTCACGCCGCGGCTCGCGCGGCTCGCCCGACGGGCGGACCTCTCGCGAGCCCAGACCGACCGCCTCCGCCGGGAGACGGATCGCGCCCGAAAGGATCTCGCCGGGGCGCAAAGAGCCGTCGCCGACGCGCAGGCGAGGGTGGCCGCCGCGAAGATCGAGGTGGGGCAGTCGATCGGCGAGGTCCGTATCGCGCGGAAGTCGTCGATCGCGATCGAGAGCAACAACGCCCAGGCCGCGAAGCTTTACGACGAGCTTCTCGCGCGCAACACCCAGATCGAGAGGCGAGGCCGCGAGCTCCAGGCGACGACCGACCGGCTCGCCGCCGACGTCGCCGCCCTCACGGCCTCCCGCGACACCGCCCGCAACGAGGCCGAGGCGGCCCGCGCCGACCTCGCGGGCCTTCAGAAGGAGATCGCCGACCTTCAGCAACAGAGCCGCGTCCTCCAGATCCAGCGCGACAAGGCGGGCGCGACGGTCTACGTCACCCGGTACGCCCCCCTCACCTTCCGGAGCGGCGACGAGCTCGCCCGCCTCGTCGTCCCTGCCGGTTCGAGCGTCGCCGCCGCGCGCGCCGTCGTCCGCAACCTTCTCACCGCCGCGCGCGCCGAGGCGGAGCGCCGGGGCGGGCAGGGGGGCGCGGCGACGGACCTCGGCGAGGGCGAGGCCGAGACCCGCAACCTTGCGCCAGAGGCGAAGACCGAGTTTTGGGCGACCCGGCTCGCCGGAAGAAAGGCCGACGCGGTCCTCGTCGCCCGCTCCGAGCTCAACCGCTTCACCGGCGAGGCCGTCTCGCTCGACCTCGCCCCCTACGACGACCCCGTCGTCTTCGCCCCCGGCGCGGTCGTCGCCGAGGGGCGGATCGACGGGCGCCGCCCCGACGCGGTCGTCTACGCCCAGATCGCCGAGTTCCTCGGGACCCGCGTCCAGGACCGCGCGAAACGCGAGAGGATGATCCCCGTCCGATCGGGCGGCGAGGAGAGCTACGGCGAGGTCACCCCGGGCGGGATCCTCGACGCCACCCGCGAGGCCCGCGCCGCGAACCGCCCCGTCCGCCTCCAGGCCCTCGCCGACGGCGAGATCCGCGCGGGCGACCGCCTGAAAGTGACCCTGAGGATAAGATGATCGAGAAGACCGTCCTCGCGATCGACCCCGGCACCCGCAAGTGCGGGATGGCCCTCGTCCGCCGCACGGGCGCCAAATCGGTCGAGCTCCTCTGGCACGAGGTCGTCGCGACCGAGCACGTCCTCCCCAAGCTCCACGAGGCGTACGTCCACGGCGGCTTCCAGCTCGTCATCGTCGGCGGCGCGACGGGGAGCGAGGCCGTCGTCCGCGCCCTGCGCGAGCACCTGCCCAGCATGGGTCTCCTCGTCGTGGACGAGACGAACACGACCCTCATGGCCCGCGAGCGGTACTGGCTCCACAACCCGCGCGGATGCTTCCGGCGCCTCCTCCCCGCCTCGATGTGGACCCCCCCCGTGCCCTACGACGACTACGCCGCCCTCGTTATGGCCGAAGGCGTCCTGCTGGATCGTTAGATTCCGCTCGGGGCCGCGAAACGTTCGGCCCGCTCGGAACGTCGTAACGCCATGCCCGCCGCGCCCCTTCTCGCCGCGCTCCTCCTCGCCGCCGCGCGCGCCGCATCGCCCGCCCCCGCCCCCCTCGCGCATCCGGAGAACGCCCGCGAGCTCGGCGGGTTCCTCCTGAACCAGTACGCCGATGCCGTGACCACGAAGATGGGCGCGCCCTCGAAGATCGAGGACGGCGACGGGGCGAAGGTCTGGATCTACAACCTCGGCCCCGAGGCGAACCCCACCGCGACGTTCATGGTCTTCACCGTCGTCGGCGACAAGGAGTCCGGCGCGCGCGTGACCGCGATCCAGCTCTCCGGCAAGCCGAAGGCGGGGCTCAACGGGCTTCCCGACGCCGCCCTCGGCACCCCGCGCAAGGATGTGGAGGCGAAGTACGGCAAACCCGATAAAGCCGAGGCGATGAAGGACATCCCCGGCGACTTCGCCCAGTACGACGGGCGCGACTACTCCTTCGAATTCCTCCCCACAGGCGAGCTGAGCTCGATGAAGATCTTCCAGAACGACGGTCTGTACCCGAAGAAGGACGCGAGCAAGCCCGATCTGAAGGCGTTCCAGAACGCGGTCGCCGCCCGCGACCGCGACGCGATCCTCGATCTCGTCTGCGCCGACTTCGAGATCTACACGAAGGACGACGACACCGTGAGCTTCAAGCGCGGCGCGCGGGAGGACATCCTCGACGAGGCCTCACTCGTCTCCCGCTACCTCTTCGGCGGGACCGGCTCCGTGCGCGACGTGCTCACCGAGGCGCTCGCCGCCGTCCCCGCGGTGGACAAGGACGAGTGGGACGACGGCCCCCACCCCGTGAGCGTCTTCCCCGCCGGCGGCAAGATCGCCCAGATCGCCTGGAACTACGAGAACGGCAAGTGGCGCGTCTGGGAGATCGACCTGAACCCCAACGAAGCACGACCCTCCCGCCGCTAAGAGCTTAGCAGGAGGATCGCGGCGGCGAGACGCCTCAACGCTCGACCGAGAAACGGTACTCCGTCGTCTGCCGGTACGGCCGTCCCGGGCGCAGGATCGCCGGGGCGTACGAAGGCCGGTTCGGAGCGTCCGGGAAGTGCTGGGCCTCGAGGCAGAAACCGTGCCACTTGCCGTACACCGCCCCGCCGCGCCCGGTGAGGTCGCCCTCGAGAAAGTTGCCCGTGTACAGCTGCATCCCCGGCTCGGTCGTCCACGCCTCCATACGGCGCCCCGTCGTCGGCTCCTGGACGACCGCCGCGCGCCGAAGCCGCGTCTTCCTCGCCTCGTCGTAGCCGTTCAGGACGAGGTTGTGGTCGTACCCCGCCGGACCCTTGCCGTCCGAGGCGAGCATCGCCTCCAGATCGCGCCCGATCGGCTTCGGGGTCCGGAAATCGATCGGCGTCCCCGCGACCGGAGCGGGGTCGCCGAGCGGGATCGAGCCCGCGTCCACCGGCAGGTAGCGGGCCGCGTCGAACGTCAGCACGTGCCCCCGGATGTCGCTCGCCCCCGCGTCCTTGAGGTTGAAGTAGGCGTGCTGGGTAAGGTTGATCGGCGTCGCCCGGTCGCTCGTCGCCCGGTACTCGACCCGAAGGGCGTTCGCCTCGGTGAGCGTGTAGGTCACCGCGACGTCCACCGTCCCCGGATAGCCGTTGCTCCCCGCCGGGTCCCTCAGCGCGAGGGTCACCGACGGCCCCCCCTTCGTCTCCTTCGCGACCGCGCGCCAGATCTTCCGGTCGAACCCCACGGTGCCGCCGTGGAGCGAGTTCGGCGGGTTGTTGATCGGGAGCGTGTACTCCTTCCCGTCGAGCGAGAACCGGCCCGCCGCGATCCGGTTCGCGTACCGCCCCGCGATCGCCCCCAGATACGTCCCCCGCGCGACCTTCCCCTCGTAGGACGCGAGGTCGTCGAAGCCGAGGATGACGTCCCCCATCGCCCCGCTCCGGTCGGGCACCCGCACCGAAGTGAGCGTCGCGCCGTACGTCATGACCCTCACCGAGGCCCCCGCCCGGTTCGTCAGAGTGTAGACCTCCACCGCCTTCCCGTCCTTCGTCCGCCCGAACGGCGCCTTCGTCACGCTCGCGGAGGCGAGCCCCGAAAGGAGCGCGAGGGCCGAAAGGGCGAGGGGGGAGAACGCCGATGTCCGCAGGAGACTCATCCGCCCCATCGTACACCGAAAATCGCGCCGAGATGTTCGGCCTACCGCCCGACCGTCTCCATCGCGTTCCAGTCCCGCCCGACCTTCGCGTCCACCTCGATGGGGACCGAGAGCGGGAGCGCCGCCTCCATCGCCGCGCGGACCGGCTCGACGAGCGAGCGGTCCCCCTCGGGCACCTCGAGCACGAGCTCGTCGTGGACGTTCAGGAGAAGCCGCGAGGGCGTCCCCGCCACCAGGCGCGCCACCGTCACCATCGCGAGCTTGATCATGTCCGCCGACGTGCCCTGGATCGGCGCGTTCATCGCCTGGCGCTCGGCGTACTGACGGTCCTGGACCCGCGCCGCGTGGATGTCGGGAAAGTACCGCCGCCGCCCCGTGAGCGTCGTCGTGAACCCCTTGCTCCGCGCCTCGGCGACGATCCCCTTCGTGAACGCCCTCACCGTCGGGAAACGCTCGTTGTAGAGCTTGATGAGCTCGTTCGCCTGGACGACCGAGAACCCCGCGCCGAGCTGCCCCGCGAGCCCGAAACCCGAGACCCCGTACAGCACCGCGTAGTTCAGCATCTTCGCGAGACGGCGCTGCTCCTTGCTCGGCTCGCCGCCGTCCAGATCGAACATCGCGCGCGCCGTCGCCGTGTGGACGTCCTCCCCGCTCTCGAACGCCCCCACGAGCGCGGGCTCGTCGCACATGTGCGCGAGCACCCGGAGCTCGATCTGCGAGTAGTCGAGCGACAGGAGCTCGTACCCCGGCGCGGCGACGAACGCCTTCCGGATCGAGCGCCCGAGCTCCGTCCGCATCGGGATGTTCTGAAGGTTCGGGTCCGCCGACGAGAGCCGCCCCGTCGCCGCGATCGTCTGGTTGTACGTCGTGTGGATCCGTCCGTCGGGGGCGATGAGCTTGCCGAGCGCGTCGGCGTAGGTGTTCTTGAGCTTCGTGAGCTCGCGCCACGTGAGCACCTCCCCCGCGATCGGGTGCTCGATCGCGAGCGGGGTGAGCACCTCCGTCCCCGTCGCGTACGCCCCCGTCGCCGTCTTCTGGCTCACCGGCAGGGCCATCTTCTCGAAGAGCACGCGCCCGAGCTGCTTCGTCGAGCCGATCTGAAACTCCTCCCCCGCCATCTCGTAGATGCCCTTCGCCGTCCGCTCGATCGTCACGTCGAGCTCCTTCGAGAAGTCGGCGAGCCGGTCCGCCTCCACCGCGATCCCCGCGCGCTCCATGTCGGCGAGGATCGGCGCGACCGGCATCTCGATCTCCTCGAAGACCCGCGTCTGCCCCTCCTTCTCCAAACGCTCGCGCATCGGCGCGCGCAACGCGAGAAGCCCCGCCGCAAGCTCCTCGGGCCGCCCCGGCGCCGCGAGGTCCGTGTACCCGTCGATCAGGTCGCGGAGCGTGTACCCGGAGCGCCCCGACTGGAGGACGTACCCCGCCAGGACCGAGTCGAACCCCGCGACGGGCCGCACCCCCTCCGGCGCGCGCCGGACGAGCGACTTCAGATCGTGGACCGCCGCGCGCATTCCGTAAAGCGCGAGCGCCTCCAGCGCCGCGTGCTCCGTCGTCCGGATGACCTCCCCGCCCACCGCGACGAACGCCGGGCGCGGCCCGTCGTCGAAAAGGTCGTTTGCCACCGCCGGGGCCATGTACACCGCCCAAGCGTGGTCGCGGACCCGCGCAGCGAGCATCGCCGAGGACTTCACCTCCGTCTCGGTGAAGCTGTACGCGTCCGCGACGAAGGTGCGCGACGGGGCGTTCGCCTCCTCGTCCTCCGTCTCGAAACCCAGATAGGGGCGCAGGACCCGCTCGACGTTGCGCGCGTGCTGGCGGAACTCGAACGTCTCCATGAACGCCTTCGCCTCGTCCACCTGCGCCCTTGTGAGGCGGAACGGGCGGAAGTCGTAGTCGAGCGGCACGTCGCGCACGATCGTCGCGAGCCGCTTCGAGTGCATCATCTGCTCCCGCAACCCGTCCATCTTCTTCTGGAACTTCGGGGGGATCTCCGCGAAGCGCTCCCACATCGCCTCGATCGTCCCGAACGCGTTGATGAGCTCCGCCGCCCCCTTGTCCCCGATCCCGGGGACCCCCTTGATGTTGTCGCTCGTATCGCCCTTGATCGCCTTGAAGTCCGGCACGAACTCCGGCCCGAACCCGTACCGCGAGACGACCGCGTCCCGGTCGTACAGCATCGTGTCGCTCATCCCCGTGCGTGGCGTCATCACCCCGACGCACGGGTCCACGAGCTGGAGCGCGTCGAGATCCCCCGTCACGATCGTCGTGAGATAGCCGTTCTCCTCCGCCTGCTTGCTCACCGTCCCCACCACGTCGTCCGCCTCGTAGTTCGGAGCCTCGATCGAGGGGATCCCCAGCGCGGCGATAAGGTTGCGCGCCTCCACGAGCTGCACCTTCAGCTCGTCCGCGGTGTCCGCGCGGGTCCCCTTGTACCCCGCGTCCAAGTCGTGCCGGAACGTCCTCCCCCCGTCGAGCGCGACGACGATCGCCGTCGGCTCCAGATTCTCCAGGATCGTGAAGAGCATCGAGGTGAACCCGAAGAGCGCGTTCGTCGGACGCCCGTCCGCCGTGCTCAGGTACCGCGTCGCGAAGAACGCCCGGTACAGCAGGGAGTACCCGTCGATGATGACGAGCCGCTTCTCAGAACCCTCGGATGCCACCCCTCTAGTGTACGGTGTCCTCCGCGCGCGGTCCGGCGCAGGGCCGGGATCCGAACGACCATCCGACGCGGCTATCCGACGCGACCATCCGACAGAGCCTTGATAAAACGTGATAAAATAGCGCGCGATGGAGAGGACGCCGCACGAGGATATGGCCATCGACCGTATCCCCCCCGCCGCCGGCGACGCCCCCGGACGTTGGGGGTACGGGCTCCGGCTCGGCTTCTCCTCGCACGAGGGAGACGCCACCACCCCGGAGATCCAAACGCTGTGCCAAGGATCCATGGTCGTCGGCTTCATCGCCTGCCGGATGCGATGGGACTGGCCCACCACCCTCCGCACCGTGAACTCCCTCGCCGCCCCCCTCGACGGCTTCCTCCTCATCGAGGTGAGCGTGGCCGCGTTCTTCAACCCCGCGTTCCGCCGCGCGCTCCGCGAGGGCGTCGCCGCTGCCGGGCTCGACCCCTACAAGGTAAAGGTCACGAGCGCGGGGCGCAACGGCGCCTACGTGCTCGGGCACGGCCTCCCCCACGTCTAAAGGCCCTCCCTCACCCCTGCGTTCCGAGAAACGACCGGCCCCGCCGAGACGAAGAAAACCCAAGCCCCCGACGACGCTATGAATCCCTCCCACCCCCCCGAGTGGCTTGTCGCCAACAGCTTCTCGACCGTCGACGACGCCGTGATCGTCCTCGACGCCGGAGGTCTCGTCGTGTCGCTGAACCCCGAGGCCGAGGCGATCTCCGGGGTCTCGGACGAGGAGGCCCGGGGCATCCCGTTCGAGACCGTCTTCCTCCTGCGCGACGAGTTCTCCGGCAAGCGCCCGGACTCCCGGACCCAGTACGTCGTCGTCCCCTCGTCGCGCGGCGAGCTTCTCCCGTTCGAGCTCGTCGTCGTCCCCCACCCCAACGACCCTAACGGCCCCGAGGAGCGCGCGACGGGCTGGACCGTCGTCCTGCGCCCCGCCGTCTCCTCGGGCGACATCGAGTTCGAGGGCTGGTCCGCCCTCGCGCGCCACTCGAAGGAGGGCACCGGGATCGCCGACGCCCGGCTCGGCACCCTCGGGATCGTGAGCGAGCCGTTCGCCGCGATGCACGGCTACATCCCCGACGAGATGCTCGGCATGCCGTTCGACCGGCTCTACCCGCCCGACCTCCTCGAGCGCTTCCGGGCCGAAGGATGCGCGATCCCCGAAGCCGACCTTCCCGAGATCGGGGTGCGCGTCGTCGAAACCGAGCACATCCGCAAGGACGGCGAGCGCTTCCCCGTCCTCGTCTCCGGGCAGATCATCCGCGACCCGATCGGCACGCCCCGGTTCCGCGCCCTCCGCGTCGAGGACGTCACCGAGCTCAAGGCCGCCGAGAGGCGCGAGGAGGCCGAGCGGCGGCTGAAGGAGCACGTCCTCGAGGTCATCCCCAGCGTCGTGTACCTCGCCGGACCGGGGACCGCCCGCCCCGAGGCCCTCCTCTCGCGCACCGAGAGCGGGAATCCCTTCTCGGTGGAGTCCCTCCACCCCGAGGACCGCCCGCGCCTCGAGGAGCACATGAGGCGGCTCGCGGGCCTCGCCGACGGCGAGATCGCCACGTTCGAGTACCGTCTCGCCGACGGGGCGGGGGCGTGGCGCTCCTACCTCTCCCGCGATGTCGTGTTCGAGCGCGACGCGGAGGGGAGGGTTGTCCGCGTCCTCGGCGCCGCCACCGACGTGACCCACCTGAAGGACGTGGAGCGCTCCCTGCGCGAGTCCGAGGCGCTCCGCGACGTCGCCGCGTCGGCCGCGCGCACCGCCGCCTGGATCTGGGACTTCGCCACCGGGACCGCCCGCCTCTGAAACGACGAGGGGAGGATCTACGGCTTTCCCGAGACCCACGCCACGCCTACCCTCGAGGAGCTCTTCGCGCGCATCGACGACCGCGACCGCCCCCGCTTCGAGGCGGCCGTCCGCCGCACGATGACCGAAGGGACCGAGTTCGACGAGGAGGTCCGGTCGCGCCCACCGGGACGGCCGGAGGGTCTCTGGATCCTCGTCAAGCGGCGCCGTGCGACCGGCGCCGACGGCGGTCCGACCGCCCTCGCGGGGGTCTCGATCGACGTCTCGGAGCGGAAGGCCGCCGAGGAGTCCCTGCGCCGCTCCGAGGAGCGGCTGCGCCGCCTCGTCGAGAGCGCGAAGGACTACGCCATCTTCACCCTCGACGCCGACCGGCGCGTCGTCACCTGGAACTCCGGCGCCGAGGCTGTCTTCGGCTACCGGGAGGACGAGATCCTCGGGCGGAGCGGCGACCTCCTCTTCACCCCCGAGGACCGCGCGAGCGGCGCCCCCCGGATCGAGGCCGAGACCGCGCTCCGCGAGGGACGCGCCGCCGACGAGCGCGTCCACCTCCGCAAGGACGGAGGCCGGTTCTACGCCTCGGGCGTGCTCACCCCGCTTCAAGGCGTCCCGGGGGACGACGGCTCGGAGAACGTCCCCCTCGGCTTCGTGAAGATCGCCCGCGACCTCACCGCCGAGCGCGAGGCCGCCGAGGCGCTCCGCGTCTCGCACGAGCACCTCCGCATCGCGACCGACGCCGCCGAGATGGGAACCTGGGATTGGGACCTCGCCGAGGACCTCGTCCGCTGGAACGAGCGCCACTTCCTCCTCTTCGGGATGGAGCCGACCGCCGAGCCGATCCCCGCGCGCGAGTTCCTCCGCCGCGTCCATCCGGACGACCGCGAGGCCGTCTCCCTCCGGCTCGAGCGCGCGATCGCCACGGCCGGCGTGTACGACATCGACTTCCGCGCCGTGCGCGACGACGGCGCGATCCGCCGGATGAGCGGGTACGGGCGCGTCGTCGCGACGAACGCCCAGGGGCGCGCCGTCCGGATGAGCGGCGTCATGTTCGACGTCACCGACCGCCGCTCCCCCACCGCCCCTGCCCGCGAGGCCTGAACGCCGCGACGGGACGCCGGGAAGCGGGGGCGCGGCGATATTTGCAAGAATGATGCCCGGCGGGACCAAAAGCGACAAAATCGCTTTTCCGCTCGGCTACAGTGAGCAAGATGGACGAAAGCCTCCTCCCCAAGCCGGATTTGGCCGTCGAACGAGTCCCCAGCGCCTTCGGCGGCGAGGCGGGCTACGACCTCTGGTTCGACCTCCCCCCCCGCGAGGGGGACGCCACCACCCCCGAGATCCAGACGCTGTGCCAAGGGTCCATGGTCGTCGGCTTCGTCGCCTGCCGGATGGGGTGGGACTGGGCCACCACGCTCCGGACGGTCGATCACCTGAGCGCCCCCCTCGACGGCTTCCTCCTCGTCGAGGTGAGCGAGCGCGCCTTCTACAACGAGCCGTTCCGGCGCGCCCTGCGCGAGGGCGTCGTCGCCGCCGGGCTCGACCCCTACAAGGTCCGCGTGACCGACGAGCGCAACGGGAGCATCTACGTGCTCGGCGACGGCCTCCCCATCGCCTGACGCGCCGCCCGGCGATCCTTTGTCTCATACTGTTTGCGGCAAAGACGGCGAGGCGCGCCGGGGTTCGGTCGGACCCCTCGCTCTCTAGAGCGGGGCTCCGTACGATCCGACGCCCCCCGCGGCACGATGGACGACGCTACCCTCCCCGATTGGATCGCCTCCCCGCTCTCGGCCCGGGAGGACGCCCTCGTCCACCTCGACCTCTGCGGCCGCATCGTCGCGCTGAACGCCGAGGCCCGCGTCCTCGCCCGGATCGGCGAGGCGGCGGCGATCGGCGCTCCTTTCGAGGACGCGTTCCCCATCCGCGACGAGTTCACCGGCCTCGTGCCGGGGCCGCTCACCCGCCGCGTCGTCCTCCCGGTCGCCGGCGACGAGTTCCGCACCTTCGACCTTCTCGCGATCCCGCTCGCCCCGCCCCGAGGCGAAGACGAGGCGGAGGAGGCCGAGACGGACGAGGCGTCCTGCGCCCGCGCCGTCGTCCTGCGCCGCGCCATCCCCTCCGGGCGCGCCGAGTCCGAGGCGTGGGCGAGCCTCTCGCGCACGGCGAGGTCCGGCACCGGGCTCGGCGATCCGCACACCGAGACGCTCGGCATCGTGAGCGACTCCTTCGCCGCCGTCCACGGCTACACCCCGCGCGAGATGCTCGGCCTCCCCTTGCGCGCCCTCCTTCCGCCCCCCGCCTCCGGCGCCGCGTACGGTCCGGACGAGCCCGCGCACGCCGTGGACCGCTACCTCGAAGGGCTCCGCCGGGGCTCGGGGGTCCAGACCTGGGAGACGGTCCACGTCCGCAAGGACGGTGCCCCCTTCCCGGTCCGCGTCTCCGGCGTCACCGTGCGCGATCCGCTCGGCGCCGTCCGCTTTTCCGCGATCCGCGTCGAGGACCTCAGCGAGCTCCGCGCCGCCGAGCTCCGCGCCGCCGAGGCGCTCGCCGCCCTCCGCGAGGCCCGGGGCAGTAACCTCTAGGGGATGGATCTCCTCCGGCGACGTCTGGCCGAAGCCGGGGACCACCTCGCCCGCTTCGCCGGCGATCCCGCCACCGTCGCCGCGATGGACGCGATCGCCGCGGCGATCGTCCGCGCGTTCCGGGGCGGCGGCAAGCTTCTCACCGCCGGCAACGGCGGCTCGCTCGCCGACGCGATGCACGTCGCCGAGGAGTTCACCGGCCGCTTCCGCGCCGACCGCCGCCCCCTTCCCGCGATCGCCCTCGCCGACCCCACCCACATGAGCTGCGTCGCGAACGACTACGGCTTCGAGCGCGTCTTCTCGCGTCCCGTCGAGGCGCTCGCCCGCCCCGGCGACGTCGTCGCGCTCTTTTCGACCTCCGGCGAGAGCCCCAGCATCGTCCGCGCTGCCGAGGCCGCCCGCGCCGCTGGGACGACCGTCGTCGCCTCGCTCGGCAAGGGGGGCGGCGCGACCCTCCCCCTCGCCGACCTCGCCCTCATGGCCCCCGGCGACACGAGCGACCGGATCCAGGAGCTCCACATGCTCGCCTGGCATATCGTCATCGAAGAGGTCGAGGTCCGGCTTGGCCTCGCCTAGGCGGACGCCTGGACGAACGCCTGGACGGACGTTCGGGAGCCTTCCCCTTTGGGTCTTCGCCCTCGTCGGCACCCTCCCGACCTTCGGCTTCTGGCTCTCCGGACTCCTCGACCTCGACGAGGGCTACTACGGCGCCGTCGTCGCCGAGATGAACCGCCGGGGCGAGTGGATCACCCCCTACTACAACGGCCATCCCTGGTTCGAGAAGCCGATCCTCCTCTACTGGCTCGCCAAGCCGTGCCTCGTGCTCTTCGGCGAGTCCGGGGCGCGGCTCCCCTCGGCCCTCTGCCTCTTCGCGCTCCTCCTCGCCGCCGCGCTCTTCGCGCGCCGCGCCTTCGGCGAGAGCGCGGCTCGCCTCGCCCCGCTCGTCCTCGGCGGCATGGTCCTTCCGGCGGTCCTCGGCCGGCTGATGATGACCGACATGCCCCTCGCGCTCTTCCTAAGCCTCGCCCTTTTCGCCTTCGCGAGGGCGGTCCCTCTCCTCTCCGAAGCGGAGGGCGACTCCCGCCCCCTGCTGGCCTTCGCCGGGGCCGCGCTCGGCGCGGCGACCCTCGCCAAAGGCCCCGTCGCCCTCATCCTCTTCCTCCCCCCCGTCCTCTGGACCCTGCGGGGTCTCGGATGGCCGAGATTCCGGGGCTGGACGGGCCTCGCCGGAGCTTACGCCGCCGTCGTCGCCCTCTGGTACGTCCCCGCGTATCTTGCGAGCGGGCCGGTCTTCGTCCAGAGGTTCCTTATCGAGCAGAACGTCGGGCGCTTCACCGGCGGCGACGCGGCCCACACCCTCGGCCTCGCCTCGCTTCCGCTCTACGTCCCCGTCGTCCTCCTCGGCGCCCTTCCCTACACCGCCGGGGTCTTCCGCGTCTGGCGGGGCGGGTCCCCGGTCCACAGCCTGCTGCGCGCCTGGACCCTCTGGACGTTCGTCTTCTTCACGATCTCGGGCGCGAAGCTTCCCCACTACGTCCTCCCCCTCTTCCCCCCGCTCGCGCTCCTCGTCGCCGACCGCCTGAGCGCCAAGGCCGCCCCCGCCCTCCTCCCGAGAGCCGCCGCCTGGTGCGCGGTCCTCGGAGTCCTCCTCGCCGGCGTCCAGACGTGGTGGTACGCCGCCTCCGGCAACGCCGAGGCCCACCGCCTCCTCCGCGCCGCGAGGCGCGACCCGAACCTCGTGCTCTACCGGCTCTCGCGCCGCCAGAAGGGGCTCGGCACCGGGGGGACGAAGATCCAGGAGACCTCGCTCCCCTCCCTCCTCCTCGTCGCGGATCGCGACCTTCCCGACGTCGAGACCCTCGACGGGCGCCTCGGCGCGCCGACCCTCACGATCTTCACCCGTACCGACCGCCTCGGCCCCGCCGAGTACGCCGCGATCCGGGCCGCGGGGCTTCGCGAGGTCGGCCGCACCGCCGGCGCGCACTACCTCGTCGAACGGTTCGCCCGGTAGACGAACCGGGGACTTTCTCAACACCATCCTGAGCTTTCGGAGACGAAATCCCAACACTCTTACCGGGCCGCCGCAAGGGGCGCCGCCCGAGAGGACGATGTCGGTCACCGGTCTGGAACGCTATTGGGGCTTGGAGCGCCCCGCCTTCGACGAGGCCCCCGATCCTCGCGCGCTCTTTCTCGCCGACTCGCACGAGGACGCCCTCCTGCTGCTCCACCACTTCTTCGCGCGCCGCCAGGGCCTCGGCCTCCTCACCGGCGAGCCCGGCACGGGAAAGACCTCGGTCCTCCGCCGCGTCATGGGCCTCCTCGGGAGCGACCTCCTCGGCTCGCTCGTCGAGGGGGGCGACCCCCGCTCGCTTCGCGCCCGCGTTCTCGTCTCGCTCCGCCGCGATCCCGCCGAGGCCGACCTCGATGGCCGCCTCACCGAGATCCACGAGTCCGGCCGCAAGGCGATCGTCGCCGTGGACGCCGCGACAGTCGGCGACCTCTTCGAGCTCCGCGAGCTCGTCGCCGCGCACCCCGAGCTCTGCGCCCTCGCCTGCGGCGACGATCCCGTCGCCGACGCGCTCGGCCCCTACGGCGCCGTCGTCACCGCCCGCCTCGCCCCCATCCGGCCCGAGGAGACGTCGCGCCTGCTCGCCTTCCGCCTCCGCGCCGCCGGGTACCGGCGCGAGGGGCTCCCCTTCACCGAGGAGGCGTTCGCCGAGATCGACGCTCGCGCCGCCGGGATCCCCCGCCTCGCCGTGCGCCTCGCGGAGACGGCGCTCTGGTGGGGGATGGAGCGCGGCCTCACCCTCCTCGACGGCCCCGCGATGCGCGAGGCGCTCCGCCCGCCCGACTTCGGCCTGGACCCCCTTCCCGAACCCTCCCCCGAACACGCCCCCCCCGAAGCCGCCTCCCCCGAGCCGCGCAAGGCCGCCTAAACGAACCCCCATGACAATCCCCACCCCCCAGGCGGCCCTCTGATGGCCCTCGCCAAGCGCAAAGGCGTCGTCGGCGTCGATCTCGGCCACGCCGTGCTGAAGGTCGTCCAGATCGAGCGCGGCGCCGCCGGCTTCAAGGTCGTCCGCACCGGAAGCGCCCCCACGCCCCCCGACTCCATCAAGGACGGGATGGTCGTGGACCCCGCCGCCGTCGGTGCCGCCCTGAAGGCCGCCCTGAAGGACGCCCATATCCACGCGGGCCACGCGATGGTCGCCGCCGCCGGCGGCACCGTCTTCGTCCGCGGCGTCCCCTATCCGAAGATGACCCCGGCCATGCTCCGCGAGTCGCTGAGGTTCGAGGCCGGACGCTACATCCCCGGCTCCGCCGACGAGTCCTACGTCGAGGCCGAGATCCTCGAGGGCGAGGGCTCCGCCGCCGTCCCCACCGACGAGGCGCACATGGCGATCGTCCTCGTCGCCGCCCCCCGCGACCTCGTCGGCTCGCGCATCGCCGCCTGCGAGGCCGCCGGGCTCGAGGTCCACGAGGTGGACATCGAGGCGTTCGCCACCTACCGCGCCGTCGTCGAGCTCGACCCCGGCCGCTCGCCCGAGGGCCGCCCCTTCGGGGGGCGCACCGCCGCCCTCCTCGATCTCGGCGCGCTGAAGACGAGCGTGAGCGTGATCCAGGGCGGCGCCTTCGTGATGCACCGCACCCTCCCCGTCGGCGGGCGCGGCCTCACCGAGGCCCTCGCGGGCTACTTCCACCTCGACGAGTCCGACGCCGAGGCGGGCAAGGCCGTCCTCGACGTCGCCGACCTCCTGAGCGGCAACGCGAGCGACAACCCCCCCCTGCGCGTGATCCAGCCCCTCCTCGACGACCTCGTCCGCGAACTCAAACGCTCGTTCAACTACTTCCAGACCCAGGGCGCCCAGACCCAGGGAGCCCAGACCCAGGGCGCGAGGCCGACCGGCGAGGGCGCCGACGCCCCCCCCGCCGGGGTCGAGACCATCCTGCTCTCCGGCGGGGCCGCGCGCCTGAAGGGGCTCGCGGGCTATCTGGAGGCGAAGCTCGGCCTTCCCGTCGCGACCGCCGGGGTCTACGACAACCCGTCCATCGTCCACAACGGCGTCCACGAGGACGCCGGGCTCGATCTCACCGTCGCCGCCGGGCTCGCCCTGCGCCCCTACACCGTCCGCGCCGCCCCGCCGAAGCCGTCCAAGGGCCTCGGCAAGCGCCGCGCCCCCGAGGCCCAAGCCGCCTGACCCGCCGAGAGGCCCCCCACCATGCCCCACATCAATCTCATCGAGGTCCGGAGGATCGCCGCGCGGCGCGCCGAAAGGGGCGTCCGCATCGGCCTCCTCACCCTCTCCGGCACCGCCGCCGTCTGCATCGTCGGGTACGGCTACCTCTTCCTCCAGGCCGAGGGGCTGAGCCAGGAGGAGGCGCGCCTCGCCGCCTCCAAGAAGAAGCTCGAGCCGCTCCTGAAGGAGATCGCGAGCGACACCACCGAGCGATCGGGCCTCGAGCCCCGCCTGAAGTCGCTCGAGGACGCCCAGAAGCTCACCGGCCGTTGGGGCCGCATCATGCAACACCTCACCCTGAACACCCCGCGCGGCGCGTGGCTCACCGCCGTGCGGTGCGTCGGCGCCGAGCCGGACAAGCCCGTCACCCTCTCCCTCGCCGGGGTCGGGAAGACCCAGGCCGACGCCGCCGAGTTCATGATGCGCGTCCAGAACGCCCCCGATCTGGAGAACGTCCAGCTGAAGTTCACCCAGGAGAAGGTCATGGACAAGACCGCCGCGATCGAGTTCGAGGTCGGCGCCGACATCGCCGGCACGACCCCCCCCGCCCCCCGAAAGGCGGGCGACAAGGCGAGCGACGCCAAGGACGCCAAGGCCGGGGAGAAGAAGGCGTGAAGCGGACCCTCGACCTGCGGACGCTTTCCCCGAAGACGTTCTACATCGCCTCCGGCCTCGTCGCCGTCCTCGGCGCGGGGGCGACGTACACCGCCTACACCGGCCTGAGCACGGCCGAGACCCGCGTCGCCGCCCTCCGCGGGGAGGCCCGCGACGAGAAGGACGTGAAGGCCGAGCTCGCGAAGACCCAGACCCAGATCGAGGAGCTCCGCACGAAGCTCCGCCATCTGGAGGAGGGCGTCCCGAGCTTCGCCTACATCCCGACGATGACCCGCGAGCTGGAGACCGTCGGACGCTCGCACGGGATCGAGGTGCTCGGCATCCGCCCCATGCCCGCCCCCGCGACCGCGAAAAAGGACGACGGCGAGGCGAAGACGAAGCCCGCCTACGAGGAGCTCACGATCGCCGTGAAGGGGCGCGGCGACTACGGCTCCGTCATGCGCTTCGTCCAGGCCCTCACCCGCTTCCCGAAGATCGTCGAGGTCCGGATGCTCACCCTCGAGCCGAAGATCGACACGAAGAACCCCCTCGCGCGCCCTCTCCTCGACGCCGACATCGAGATGCGCGCCTACGCCTTCAAAGACGCCGAGCCCGCCGCGAAGATCACCACCGCCCGCGCCCCGCGCGAGGGGCAGAGGCGCGTCGCCGCCGCGACCGAGCGAGGTCCCCGAGATGCATCCTAACGAAAAGAAGAAGACCCTCGTCGTCGGCGCTCTGCTCGTCGCGGTGCTCGGCATCGGCGCGTTCCGCATGGTCGGAAGCTCGCCCCCTCCGGCCCCCGCCGCGAAGGGCGCGGCGAAGCCCGCCGCCCCCGCCGATCCCCTCGCTGGCGGCAAGGAGCCCGCGAAGAACCCGATGTACGCGCTCGCGCTCGCCGCGCGCGACCCGTTCCAACCCGCCGCGTTCTCGGTGAGCCCGTCCAAGCCCGCGGCCCCGGCGGGGGGGCCACCCCCCGGCGCGGCGTCCGCGCTTCCCGCGCTCCCCCCTTCGGGCCGCGTCCCGAGCGCCCCCCGCACGTCGGAGCCCCCGTCGTCCGGTTCGCCCGCAGGCCTCCCCGGCGCGATGGGCGGCACCCTGCCCCCTCTCGGCGTCTCCTCGGGAACGCTCCCCCCCGGCCTTCCTCCCCCCGGAGTCCGCGCGGCTCCCGCCGCTCGCCCGGAGGCTCCCTTCGACCTCGTTCTCGTCGGCGTCGTCCAGGGCGCCCGCCCCCTCGCCGTCTTCCGGGCCGCCGGCAAGTCCGACGGCGAGGAGCGCCTCGTCCGCGTCGGTGAGACCCTCGACGGAAGCACGCGCCTCCTCTCGATCGGCCCCCGCCGCGCCCGCGTCCGCTTTCACGGACGGATCCTCGACCTGACGATCGCCGAGGAGACCTCGGCGCCCGAGACGAAGGCGCCGCCCACCCCGCCCGTTCCCGACCTCCCGTCGTCCCCCGACGCCCAGAGCGCCGGGAGTGCCGAGAGCCGCGCGAAGAACCCGGCTTCGACCGCCCCGTCCCGAAACGCCCCGTCCCGAACCTCCTCGCCCCGAACCTCCTCGCCCCGAACCTCTCCGGAGACCCCCCGATGACCCACCTCAAGCCCCGCCCCTCCCGCTCGTCCCAAGGCGCTCTTCCTCTGAGGGGTCTCATCTTCGGCGGAGCGGCCCTCCTCCTTCCCGCCCTTCTCCCCGCTCTCGCGCAGGCGGCGCCCCCCGGAGGGACCGTTCCCAAAGCGACCCTCCCGAAGACGGCGAAGATCGCCGGTGCTAAGATGGCCGGTGCCGGGATCGCCGGGCCGCAGGTCACCGGGATCCGCGTCGCGCGGATCGCGGCCGGCCCGAACGGCGGCCTCGTCGAGGTGACCGTCGCCGGGGCGCGCCTCGCCCGCCCCGCCGCGACCCTCTCCCCCGACGGCCGCGCCTACACGCTCGACTTCGACGCCCCCCTCGCGGGCAAGCCGATGGTCGCCCAGACCGGCTTCCCCTCCGTGCCGAAGGTCGGGGTCGCCTGGCTTTCGCACAAACCCGCCCGCATCCGCGTCGCGCTCGCGGTCGGAAGCGGTTCGCGCCCCACCCTCCTCCCGGCCGGTGCCGGGGGCTGGAAGGTGAAGATCGGCCCCGCGCCGAAGCCGATCGTCCTCGCCCCTTCCCTCTCCGCGTCCGCTCGCCTTCCGCAGGCCCCCGCGCGCCGTGTGCGCGACTTCGGCGCCTTCGCGATCCCGACCGCCTCCCCGATGGCGCCCCTGCTCACCCCGCCCCCCGTCCCGATCCTCGGCAACCCGATCCTCGGGAGCGAGGCGGCCCCCCTCCTCTCCCCCGTCGCGGCCGCGATCCCGGCGGTCGGCGCGAAACGCCGCGTCCCGCCCGTCTTCACCCCCGGCGGCAAGCCCGCCGTCGCCACGAAGCGCACCCCCCGCGTCTCCTTCGATTTCACCTCCACCCGCCCGAGCCAGATCCTCCGCACCCTCGCGATGCAGACCGGCTCGAACATCGTCTCCTCCGCTGACGTGCAGGAGGCGAAGCCCGTCTCGGTCTCGCTCCACGACGTCACGACCGAGGAAGCCCTGAACCTCGTGTGCACCGCCGCGAACCTGCGCTACGCCTACCGCGACGGCACCTACGTCGTTACCACGAAGGCGGGCTACCAAGAGGCCCAGCGCACGATCGCCGGAAGCCACGACGAGCCCATGCTCACCCGCGTCGTCCCCATCTACTCGAACGAGGGCCAGCAGGTGAAGGCCGCCGTCCTCAAGGCGACCGGCGGTGACAACGCCCGCGGCCGCTTCGAGCTCTTCCTCCCGAGCGAGGACCTGAGCTACAAACAGACCCAGGACGTCACCCCCGAGGGCAAGGCGGGCGGCAAGGACGGCAAGGGCGACACCGCCGAACTCTCCGTGAGCTCCGGCACCAAAGGGGCGAAGGACGCCTACATCGTCGTCGTCGGCACCGCCGCCCGCCTCGACGAGGTCGCGCAGCTCACCACCCTCATCGACGGCCAGATCTGCGCCGCGCTCGGTCGCACGATGCCGTCGAGCCCCGCCTCGTTCACGAAGGTGTACGACCTGCGCGGCGCCCGCGCCGCCGACCTCGTCACGGCGATCGCCGGCCCCGGCGCGACCCGCGTCGGCGGCGTCGAGATCCTCGCGACCCCCCCGGGCTCCATCTCCCGCCAGGCGATCGTCCTGCGCGGGCGCGAGGACGAGGTCGCCCGCGTCTACGACGCGCTGAGCCAGCTCGACTCCGGCGAGTCCGCCTCGACCGACTACGTCACCGTGGACCTGAGCTTCTCCGACCCCCGCGCGATGCGCGAGATGCTTCTCTCGAACGTCCCCGGCCTCGCCGTCACGATCCCCCCCGCCTCCGTCGGCAACCCGCGCCTCTATACGAAGGACGACACCCGCAAGCAGTCCGAGGAGCGCGGCACCCAACTTCCCGCCCCCCAGGGCGGCGGAAGCCCGCTCGCGAGCGGCAACGGCGGCAACGCCGACGGCGGGAACGGCGCGAGCGGCTCGACCCAGAAGGACCTCACCGTCGGCGGCGACGCGGGCGCCCTCGCTGGACTCCAGCAACCGTACCGCGACTTCGAGGCGATCGCCCAGCCCATGCGCCTCGTCCTGCGCGGAACCCCCGACCAGATCGCGCGCGGAACCGGACTCATCCGCGCCCTCGACGTCGCCCCGAAGCACGTCTCGATCGAGCTCCGCGTCATGGAGCTCAACCGCGACGAGGCCCTGCGCGCCGGACTCGACATCAACCTCAACTCGGGCGGCGCGGTGAAGTTCGTGAAGCTCGGCAACGCCCAGAACGACTTCCAGGACACGAGGAACACCATCGGCCTGAGCCTCGGGAGCAAGTCCACCCCCCTCGACGTCACCGCGACCCTCGACCGGATCGCCAACCGCAACAACCTCATCTCCCGCCCGAACACCGTCGCGCTCGACGGGCGCGAGACCGAGCTCTTCGTCGGCGACGTCATCCGCTACATCAAGTCCATCATCTCGACCCAGAACGGCGTCACCGTCACCACCGACGAGGTCCGCGTCGGAGTCCGGATGGCCGTCCTCCCCCGCGTCGGCGGCGACGGGAACATCACGATGGACCTGCGCCCCGTCGTGAGCTTTCTCCGCGGCTTCGACGTCGTCGCCCAGATCGGCGGGCGCCTCCCCCAGACGAGCGAGCGCGTCGCCCAGTCGAGCTTCAACATGAAGTCCGGCGAGACGATCGCGATCTCCGGCCTCATCACCGACCAGGACCGCCGCCTCGTCCAGGGTCTCCCCGTCCTGATGGATCTCCCCCTCGTCGGACAGCTCTTCCGCAAGACCACGAACGAGCGCGTCCGGTCCGAGCTCGTCATCTTCGTCACCGCCCGCACGATCGAAGGCCCCCTCGGCGGCGACCGACCGACCCTCCCCGCCCAGTCCGAGCTTCCCGGCGGCCCCGCGAACCCCGGCGCCAAAGGCTTCCCCGGACCCAACGCGAAGGACGTGAAGAGCAAGAACGACAAGGGCAACGGCCGGGGCAACTAAACCCCCCGCCGCCCTAAAGCGCGTCGCGCCCGACGTAGGGGCGGAGCGCCTCGGGGACGCTCACCCCCCCCGAGGCGTCCTGGAACGTCTCGAGGATCGCCGCGAAGAGCCGCGGCGTCGCGAGCCCCGAGCCGTTGAGGATGTGGACGAACTCCGGCCTCCCCCCCGGCTCGGGACGGTACCGGATGCTCGCGCGACGCGCCTGGTACGCCTCGAAGTTCGTGCACGATGAGATCTCGAGGTAGCGGTCCACCCCCGGGGCCCAAACCTCCACGTCGTAGCACTTGCACCCCTTGTCCCCGAGATCCCCCGCGCAAAGCTCCAGCACCCGGTAGTGGAGCCCGAGCGCCCGGAGCACCGCCTCCGCGTCCGCGACGAGCGTCTCCAGCTCGTCGTAGCTCGACTCCGGACGCACCATCTTCACGAGCTCGACCTTGTCGAACTGGTGGATGCGAAGAAGCCCGCGCGTGTCCTTCCCCGCCGCCCCCGCCTCGCGCCGGAAGCACGCCGAGTACGCCGCGTACCGGATCGGCAGATCCCCCGCCTCGAGGATCTCGTCCCGGTGCAGGTTCGTCACCGGCACCTCGGCCGTCGGAATGAGATAGAGGTCGTCCTGGGTTCTGTAGAGATCCTCCTCGAACTTCGGCAGGTTCCCCGTCCCGACGAGCGACGCCGCGTTCACGAGGTACGGCGGGTAGATCTCGGTATAGCCGCGACCGCTCTGAAAGTCCACCATCCAGTTGAAGAGCGCCCGCTGGAGCCGCGCCCCCACCCCGGTGTAGAGCGCGAACCCGCTCCCTGCGATCTTCGCCCCGCGCGAGGGATCGAGAAGCCCGAGCGTCTCCGCAAGCTCCCAGTGCGGCTTCGGCGCGAAGTCGAACCCCGGCTTCGCCCCCCACTCCCGCACGACGACGTTCTCGGCCTCCGTGAGCCCGTCCGGCACGCTCGGGTGCGGAAGATTCGGGAGGAGGAGCTCGACCTCGCGGAGCGCCTCGTCCTCGATCCTCTCGGCCGCCTCCAGCTCGCCCGCGCGCTCCTTCAGCCGCTTCGCCTCGGCCTTCGCCGCCTCCGCCTCCTCGCGCCGCCCGGCCCCCATGAGCGCCCCGATCCCCTTGCTCACCCGGTTCGCCTCGGCCTGCGCCTCGCCCGCCCCCGTCCGGGCCGCGCGGTAGCGCGCGTCGATCGCGAGGAAACGGTCCACGAGCCCCGCGTCCGCCCCCTTGCGCGAGAGCCCCGCGCGGACGAGGTCGGGGTCGCGGCGGATGAGGTCTCGGTCGAGCATGGGGCCTTCTCCCTAAAATCCTGCGGGGGTTCCCGCAAAGGAGCGGCTAGAGTCTACCGAGCGTGAACTTTGCATGAACAGAACGCCCAGGAACGCCTGCGCGGGTAAATATCCGCCGGAATCGGGCAAACTGTCTACCGGTTCTGGATCTTCTATCCAAGGGTAGCGGGGCCAGGGCTGGCGAAGCCAGGCGCAGGACGCGCGGACGCGCTCGCCAAGGACGGGAAAGGATGGCGAGCAAGAAACATGGGAAAGTGCGCGCCGGAAGGTCCCCGATCTGGAGGGACGGCCGCGGAGAACGCTCCGGGGGACGCCACGGAAACACCACCAAGATGAAACTGACGTACAAGTACGCTCTTTCCACCGTCCTCGCCGCCGCGATGGTCACCCCGGCCTTCGCCCAGCAAGAGGGCTACCGCGACGTTCCTGAGAACCACTGGGCCTACGAGGCCCTCGTCCGCCTGAAGCGCGAGGGCCTCCTCGTCGGCTATCCGGACGGAGAGTTCAAGGGTCGCCGCCTGACCACCCGCTACGAGCTCGCTTCGGCGATCTACGCGGTGTACATGAACCTCAAGAACACGACGGACTCCCTCCAGACGCAGATCGACGCGCTGAAGGGCGCCTCCGGCGGCACCGACAACACCGGGCCCCTCCGCGACCAGATCGCGGCCCTCCAGAACGACGTGAACACGCTCAAGGGCTACGGCGACGAGATCGCCACGCTCCGCCGCCTCACCGACTCGTTCCAGAAGGAGCTCCAGTCCCTCGGCGTCGACGTCGAGGCGATGAAGAAGGACATCTCCGACCTCCAGACCCGCGTGACCCGCCTCGAGCAGAACAAGCCCGCGGTCGAGTTCGGCGGCGACGCGAACCTCTTCCTCTCCGTCGGCTTCGGCAGCAACGGCGGCGTGGGCGCGAACCAGGACGGCAAGGTCTTCGGCTTCAACCGCCAGGGCCAGAACGCCGCCGGGTTCGAGGACCTCTCGATCATCCACGACCTCGGTCTGAACTTCAAGGGCACGAACACCACGGGTCCGAAGTTCAAGGGCACCCTCGTCATCGGCAACGGCTACAACAGCAACACCGGCACGGGCTTCGGCAACCAGTCGGACTACGCCGCCTTCACCAACACCCAGTACGACGAGGGCGACACCTCCCTCTTCCTGCAGAACCTCGAGGTCGAGTTCCCGACGTCGATCGGCGGACTCGGCTTCAACGCCCGCGTCGGCCGCATCGGCTACAAGGTCTCCCCGATGATCCTGCAACGGATCGACACCACCTCGTTCTACGAGAACGCCCGCTGGGACAACGGTCTCTTCGCGGTCGATGGCGCCGAGGTCGGCTTCGACTTCGGTGGCGGCAAGCTCACGGCGATCCTCGCCCGCGCCGGCGACCAGAAGACCACGAACACCAACGCGTTCAACACGCTGAACTTCCAGAACATCACGGTCGGCGGCGAGCAGGCGACCTTCCTCGCCTTCCAAGGCCTCGGCAACTCGCTTCCCGGCGGCCTCCCGGTCGCGCGGATCATGGGCGTGAACTTCGCGACGAACCTGTTCTACAACGGCAAGCTCAACGCGTCGTACCTCCTCCTCGACGGGAACAACAACTACGGCTTCGTCGGCTCCACCGGCGGCGCCATCAACCGCGCCGAGGTCTTCGGCGGCGACGTGACCTTCGGGTTCAACAAGATCGAGGCGGGCGCCGCCTTCGGTCAGACGAACTACAAGGCCGACAACTCGCGCACCCTCGACGAGAACAACAAGTACTACTCGGCGAACGCCGCCTACACCGGGGACCGCTTCGGCGTCTACGGCGGGTACCGCTTCATCGAGACGAACTACCTCGCTCCCGGCGACTGGGGCCGCTACGGCCTCATCCGCAACCCCACGAACGTCAAGGGCTTCAACGTCGGCGGCTCCTTCGAGCTCACCGAGTCGCTCCTCCTCAAGGGCTCCTACGAGAACCTCGAGACGATCGTGAACGGCAGCGGACGCATCGAGAAGTACGCCGCGAATCTCGAGTACAACCTCCCCGCGGGCGCGCGCCTGCTCGGCGGCTACGAGAACACGAAGTTCAAGAACTACAACGCGGGCCCGCAACCGGAGTACTCCTTCGTCACGGCCGGCATCGGCTACAACTTCACGACGAACTCCACGTTCAAGCTCACGTACCAGTACGCGGACATCAAGAACGACTTCGTCATCGGGAACCAGCGGGGAACGGGCGGCACCTTCAAGGGCAACTTCTTCGCGAGCCAGCTCTCGGTGAAGTTCTAACCTCCTTCGGGAGGACCCCGCGTCCTCCCGAAACCCGACGGCCCGGCCCCTCGCAAGAAGGGCCGGGCCGTTTTGCCGTACTCCGCCCCCTTTCGCGCGTCTAACCTAGGATGAAGACGCGCAAGCTCGTCCTCGCCGGCGGAGCCGCCCTCGCCCTCACCGCCCTCGGAGGGGCGCAACTGAAGCAGATCCTGAAGATCGTCGGCGTCGGCGCCGCCGTGAAGCAGTTCGGCCCCCAGATCGACTCCGCCCTGAACAAGCTCGTCAAGCGCGAGAACAACCGCGACTTCAAGACGAAGGTCGTCCCCATCATCTCCGGCGGGCTCAACGGCCGCTCGGCGATCGGCGCCGCCCAGGTCGGCGGCCCCCGCGCCCAGGTGGACCGCGTGAAGAACGTCGCCCAGCTCGATCAGGACCTCTTCGGGCGCGAGGTGAAGATCCGCGCGATGGTCCCGATCGAGGGCGACGTCATCACGACCGGGGTCAAGCCAGTGGACGGCGTCGGGATCACCGGCATCGTGGACCTGAAGCTCTAAAATTTGTCGGGTCCAAGGCCCTTGAGGATGAATCCGAGAGGAAATTAAGCTAGAATGTCCGCGGGGCGCCCGTGCCCCCGCGACATTCCCGCAATCTCCCTATGATCCCAAGGCAAAGCCGCTCTTCGGCGTTCACCCTCATCGAACTCCTCGTCGTCATCGCCATCATCGCGATCCTCGCCGCCATCCTCTTCCCGGTGTTCGCGCAGGCGAAGGCCGCCGCGAAGAAGGCCGCCGGGATCTCCCAAGCCAAACAGACCGGCACGGGGATGCTCCTGTACACCGGAGACACGGATGATATGGCACCGACTGGCACCGTCCCTGATCTTCCAACTGAGGGTGCCTACAAGGCGGGAACATTTTCCATTGTAAACCCGGGTGATTACTTCACTAGCCCTACCGCTTACCTAAACGATTCGCATATGCTCGTCTGGAACAATGCGATTCAGCCGTACACGAAGAACTACGACATCATGAACTTGCCCGGGATGAAGGATGTCGCGGTGACTATCCCCGGCGATACACCGGCTTCGCGTAAGAAGCAACCAAAGGGGTGCAATCTGACCTACAACGGACATCTGCAGAACTACAGTCTTTCTGCGGTTGCTGCCCCGAGCACCAATCCGATGGTATGGCAGGGTATTGGCAACATCACGCGTACTGGCCTGGCTCAGACGAACCCGCGCCTCAACTGTCTCAAAGTTGGCCCCTGCGTCTACAACGCGGGCGGTCCACCCCAGTCTGCGATGGCTCCCACGGATCGTGGCGATGTGTTCGTCATCCTCCTTGGTGGCGAGACGAGCTATTACACCTATGGACAAGGAAACCTCTTCATCGCCACCGACTCTTCCGCTCGCTTGGTCAAGCCGGGCAACGGAAATCAAGGACAGGGGAACGCGAGGCTGAACACCGTCTGGCCTATCCAGTTCGTGGAGACTGACGGAACGGTTAAGAACTCGAACAACTTCATCCGCGGTCGGTACAACGGCTCTTCGCTCTACACCGCTGGCTTTCTCCCCGACAATACGTACGCGAATTGATGAAGACGCTTCTTCCTACCCTGCTCATCGTCGGAATCCTGGTTGTCGTTGGGTGCTCGAAGCCCGAAGGTGAGGCGGCGACTCCTGCGGCGACGAAGACGCCCGCTCCTCAGACGAAGACGAAGACGGAGGCGACTCCGGCGGCACCCACTCCCGGTGCCGCGCCGACGGCCTCGCCCGATCAGGGCGGCCAGTCCATCAAAGCGAACGAAGTCGGCCCCCTCTAAAGGAAAGGACCCGTGCGCGCCTCCCGAACGTAGAAGAGGAGTGACTTTCGATCCGCTCGAAGGAGAGGCGCGCACGCCCGATCTCGCCCCCGCCGCCCACCCGGGCGAGGGGGGCGCGGAGCTCTCGCTCCGCCCCCGCCGCCTCGCCGAGTTCATCGGCCAGGACCGCCTGAAGGCGAACCTCACCGTCTTCATCGACGCCGCCAAAGGCCGCGAGGAGCCGATGGACCACGTCCTCCTCTACGGACCCCCCGGACTCGGCAAGACCACCCTCGCCCACATCGTCGCGAACGAGATGGGCGCGACGATCCACGTCACCAGCGGACCCGCCATCGAGCGACCCGGCGACCTCGTCGGCGTCCTCACGAACCTCGAGAACGGCTCCGTCCTCTTCATCGACGAGATCCACCGCCTCTCGCGCCAGGTCGAGGAGATCCTCTACCCCGCCATGGAGGACCGCAAGGTGGACATCATGATCGGCAAAGGCCCCGCCGCCCGCTCCATCCGCATCGAGCTCAACGCCTTCACCGTCGTCGGCGCGACGACCCGCCAAGGGCTCCTCACCGGCCCCCTGCGCGACCGGTTCGGCATCATCCAGAACTTCCAGTTCTACGACGCCGAAGCCCTCTTCGAGATCGTCGCCCGCTCCGCCGGCATCCTCGGCTACCCCATCGCCACCGAAGGCGCCGAGGCGATCGCCCGCCGCTCGCGCGGAACGCCGCGCATCGCCAACCGCCTCCTGCGCCGCGTCCGCGACTTCGCCCAGATCGCGGGCGAGGACGAGATCTCCGCCCGCTCCGTCGCCCGCACCGCGATCGCCCTCGAGATCGACGACCTCGGCCTCGACTCCGTGGACCGACGCCTCCTCCAGGCCATCATCGGAAGCTACCGCGGCGGCCCCGTCGGGCTCGAGACCCTCGCCGCCACCACCGGCGAGGACGCCGCGACCCTCGAGGACGTCGTCGAACCCTACCTCATGCAGATGGGCATGCTCCAACGCACCCCCCGCGGTCGCGTCGCCACCGACGCCGCGTACCGCGCGATCGGCGCCGTCCCGCCCGCCCCGTCCGACCGAGGGCGGGCCGAGAGTGCGGCCACGCCCCCTCTCCCGCTAGACTGATCCCTTGGACGCGGCCCAGCACCTCGCCTCCGCCCTGCTGGGCCTCGCCCTCGTCCTCATGATCCTCTGGGACGGGTTCGAGACGATGGTGCTCACCCGCACCGTCACCCGCAAGTGGCGCTTCACCGGGCTCTTCTATCTCACCACCCGACCGAACGTCTACCGCTTCGTCAAGCGCTTCGTCCGCGAGGGGAGCCGCCACGCGATCCTCACCGTCTACGCCCCCCTCTCCCTCCTCTTCCTCCTCTTCTGCTGGGCCGTCCTCCTCACCTTCGGCTACGCCCTCCTCGGCTACGGCCTCCGCATCGGCCTGAACAAGGGGATGTCGAGCGGCTTCGGGGACTACATCTACTTCTCCGGCGTCACCTTCCTCACCCTCGGCTACGGAGACCTCGCCCCCCAGACCGGCCTCGGACGCCTCCTCGCGATCTTCGAGGCCGGCACCGGCTTCCTCTTCCTCGCCCTCGTCATCTCCTACCTTCCCGTCTTCTACAACGCCGTCGAGCGGCGCGAGGTCATGATCACCCAGCTCGACGCCCGCGCCGGCTCCATCCCCTCCGGCCACCAGCTCCTCCGACGCCACGCCGAGTACGGGTGCATGCCCGAGCTCAAGGACACCCTCCG
This sequence comes from Fimbriimonas sp., assembly GCA_965249475.1. Taxonomy (GTDB): domain Bacteria; phylum Armatimonadota; class Fimbriimonadia; order Fimbriimonadales; family Fimbriimonadaceae; genus Fimbriimonas. The sequence continues at coordinate 122,972 of CBDFMD010000003.1, forward strand.
CGAGTACGAGCGCTGGGGCGCCGAGCTCCTCGAGGCCTACCTGAGCTACCCCATCCTCTGCTTCTACCGAAGCCAGCACGACGACCAGAGCTGGCTTCTCACCGCCACCGCCATCCTCGACGCCTGCGCCCTCATCGAGAACGGCATCGAGTCCGACGAGCCCTGGGTGAACCCCCTGCGACTGCAGGCCCACAACACCCTCGCCATGCTCCGCCACGTCCTCGTGGACCTCGCCTACATCCTCCGCCTCGCCCCCGACTTCGACAAACCCAGCCGCCTGAGCCCCGAGCTCAACGCCTGGATCCTCGAGGACCTGCGCCTCGCCGGCCTCGTCCTGAAGACCGGCCCCGAGGCCGAGGCCCGCGCCTGCAAGATGGTGGACCTGTACGAGCCCTACGCCACCGGGATCGGCGAGGAGCTCCTTATGGACCTTCCCGCCTTCGGGCGCGCCGACACCCTCAAGGACAACTGGGAGATCGCCGCCTGGGACGGCGAGCGCCACACCGAGAGCACCCACGCCTGAACCCTCTCGCCGCGGGTTTGCGGCTACACTCCCCTCCAAGGCGAGCCGCATGACGACCCCTTCCGCTCCCGCCGCCCCCGCGCAAGAGGCCACCTTCCGCGACCTCGTCCTCCAAGGGCTGGCCGCCGCCCCCAAGACCCTCCCCACGCGCTTTCTCTACGACGCCGAGGGCTCCGCCCTCTTCGAGAGGATCACCGCCCTCCCCGAGTACGACCTCACCCGCAACGAGACCGAGATCCTCACCGCGCGCGCGGGCGAGATCGTCGGCTGCTGCGGCGCCGAGGAGATCGTCGAGTTCGGCTCCGGCTCCTCGCTGAAGACCCGCCGCCTCCTCAGCGCCCTCATCGAGAGCCGGCCCCGCGCGCGCTACGTCCCCATCGACATCTCCGGCGACTTTCTCGCCGAGAGCGCCGCCGAGCTCGCCCGCGACTTCCCCACCCTCGCGATCGCGCCCGTCGCCGCCGAGTACTTCGCCGCCCTCGCCTCGCTCCCCCCGCCCGATCGGCGCCGTCTCTTCCTCTTCCTCGGCTCGAACCTCGGCAACTTCGAGCCCGCTGGCGCCGCCCGCTTCCTCGCCGCCGTCGCCGCGCGCATGGCCCCCGGCGACTCCCTCCTCCTCGGCCTCGACCTCGTGAAGGGCGAGCGCGAGCTGAGGGCCGCCTACGACGACGCCGAGGGCGTCACCGCCGCCTTCACCCTCAACCTCCTCGCCCGCGCGAACCGCGAGCTCGGCGCCGACTTCGACCTCGACCCCGCCCACCCCGGCTTCCGCCACGACGCCCGCTGGAACCCCGCGCTCTCCCGCATGGAGATGGGGATCGTCTCCCTCCGAGACCAGATGGTCCGCGTCGCCGGACGCGCGTTCCGCTTCGCCCAGGGCGAGCGCGTCGAGACCGAGTTCTCCCACAAGTACACGCGCGAGGCCGCCGCCGCCCTCGCAGAGGCCGCGGGCCTGCGCCTCGCGCACTGGTGGACCGACGCCCGCGCCCGCTTCGCCGACGTGCTCCTCGAGCCGGCGCGACGGGAGCGGGCTTGACGAAGCCCGAGCTCCGCGCCCGCCTCGAGGCGGTCCGCGAGCGCACCCTCTGGCTTCTCGACCGCGTCCCCGACGCCGACCTCCCCCGCCGCGTCCACGCCTTCTACTCCCCCGTCGGCTGGCACTTCGGCCACGTCGGGCGCACCGAGGAGTTCTGGGCGTGCGGCGAGGCCATGCGCCGCCCCCTCGTGGACGACCGCCTGAGCTTCCTCTTCGCCGACCGACCCGACAACCCCAAGGAGGCCCGCGTCCACCTCCCCGCCCGCGCCGAGATCGTCGCCTACCTCGCCGAGACCCGCCGCCGCACCCTCGACGCCCTCGATGCCGCCGAGATCGGCCCCGACGCCCCGGAGATCCTCCGCGACGGCTACGCCTTCCTCTTCCCCGCCGGGCACGAGGCCCAGCACCAGGAGACGATCGCCGAGCTTCTCCAACTCCTCCAGCGTGGCGGGGACTCCGGGACCCACCCCCCGCAAGCCTGGACCCCCGGGCGCGCCCCGACGATGGTCCCCCTCCCCGGCGGCGCGTTCGTCATGGGCGCGAAGACCCCCGAGACCTACGACAACGAATCCCCCGCGTTCACCGCCGAGATCGCCCCCTTCGCCCTCGCCGACGCCCCCGTCACCGCCTACGAGTGGTCCCGCTTCGTCGAGGACGGCGGCTACGCCCGCCCCGAACTCTGGACGCCCGAGGGCGGGGCCTGGCGCGAGGCCGAGGGCGCCGTCCTTCCCGAGTACTGGCTCCGGCGCGAGGGCGCCTGGCTCGCCCTCGGCCCCTGGGGCGAGCGCCCCCTCCACCCCGACGAGCCCGCCGCCTCGATCAGCGCGCACGAGGCCGACGCCTACGCCCGCTGGGCCTCGATCGAGAACCCTGGGACGCGCCTCCCCACCGAGCGCGAATGGGAGTACGCCGCCTCCCGCGCGGGCGGACCCTACCCCTGGGGCGCCGCCGAGCCGACCGACGCCCGCGCCGTCCATGCCCTCGAGAACTGGTCGCCCGCCCCCGTGGCCACCCACCCCGCCGGAGCGACCCCCGACGGCCTCCACGACATGGCCGGCAACGTCTGGGAGTGGTGCGCCACCCCCTTCGGCCCCTACGCGGGCTTCCGCGCCTACCCCTACGACGGCTACAGCGCCGACCACATGGAGGGTGCCCACCGCGTCTGCCGCGGCGGAAGCTGGGCGACCTCCCCCCGCCTCCTGCGCAAAACGTTCCGCAACTGGTACGTCCCGACTTACCGCCAGGGCTTCCTCGGCGTGAGGCTCGCCCGATGATCTCCCTGAAGGGAGTGAGGAAGAGCTACGACGGACGCGAGGTCGTCGCCCCCCTCGACCTGACGATCCCCCCCGGCTCCGTCGCCGCCCTCATCGGCCCGAGCGGATGCGGCAAGAGCACGATCCTCCGCATGGTCGCCGGACTCATCCCCCCCGACGGGGGCGCCGTCGCCCTCGGCGGCGAGCCGATGACCCCCGCGACCGCCCAGTCCCTCCGCCGCCGCCTCGGCTACGTGATCCAGGACGGCGGCCTCTTCCCCCACCTCACGAACGGGGCCAACGTCGCCCTCATGGCCCGCCACCTGAACCGCCCGAGGGGGGAGACCGACGCCCGCCTGGCCGAGCTCTGCGCCCTCGCCCGCTTTCCGGCGGAGATGCTCGACCGCTTCCCGAACGAGGTCTCCGGAGGTCAGCGCCAGCGCGTCGGCCTCATGCGTGCCCTCATGCTGAAACCCGAGATCCTTCTCCTCGACGAACCGATGGCCGCCCTCGACCCCCTCGTCCGCGCCGCCCTCCAGGACGACCTCAAGGCGGCCTTCGCCGCCTCGGGCGCGACCGTGATCCTCGTGACCCACGACATGGGCGAGGCCGCCTACCTCGCCCCGAACGACATCGTCCTCCTGCGCGAGGGCCGCGTCGTCCAGCGCGGGACCGCCGACGACTTCCGCGCCCGCCCCGCCGAGCCCTACGTGACCGAGTTCCTGAACGCCCAGCGAGGCTGGGCGTGAGAGCCGCCCTCCTCGTCCTGATCGCCCTTCTCGCGGCCCTCGCGGGCGCGCAGACGATCCGCGTCGGCTCCAAGCCGTTCACCGAAGGCTACGTCCTCGGCGAGATCGCCACCCGCCAGCTCCGCGACGCGGGCCTCCCCGCCGAGCACCGCCAGGGGATCGGCGCGACCGGCATCATCTGGAAGGCCCTCCAGACCGGCTCGCTCGACGTCTACGCCGACTACACCGGCACGATCTCCGAGGAGATCCTCAAAGCCCCCGGCGCGAGCCGAGAGGAGATGGCCCGCCGCCTCGCCGAATCCGGCGTGAGGATGACGGGCGACCTCGGCTTCAACGACGCCTACGGCCTCGTCCTCCGCCGAAGCGAGGCGAGGCGCCTCGGCATCGCGAGGATCTCCGACCTCGCCGCCCACCCCGAGCTCCGCTACGGCATCACCCCCGAGCTGATGGACCGCTCCGACGGCTGGCGCCCCCTCGTCCGGCGCTACGGCTTCACCGCCGAACCCGCCCGCAACCCCCGCACGATCGCCCACGCCCTCGGCTACGAGGCCCTGAGCCGGGGCGAGATCGACGTGAAGGACTGCTACACCACCGACGCCCAGATCCGGAAGTTCGACCTCGTCGTCCTGAGGGACGACCGCGCCTACTTCCCCCTCTACCGCGCCGTGATCCTCTACCGCGCGGCGATCCCTCCGAAGGCCGCCGAGGCCCTCGCCCGCCTCGCGGGCACCATCGACGAACCCCTCATGATCGAGATGAACGCCGGGGCGAGCGGCACGAAGGATTACGCGGGGGCCGCCGGCCTCTACTTCGCCCGCAAAGGCCGCGAGGGCGCCGGGGGCGGCGTGCGGAGCGAGGCCCTCGCCCCGAAAATCCTCCGCCTCACGGGGCAGCACCTCGCCCTCGTCGGCGCGTCGCTCGGGCTCGCCCTCCTCGTCGGCCTCCCGCTCGGGGTGCTCTGCGCCCGCCGCGGCCCTCTCTCCGCGGTCCTCCTGAGCCTCGTCGGCGGGGTCCAGACCGTTCCCTCGCTCGCCCTCCTCGCCCTCCTCGTCCCGATCCCCTTCTTCGGGATCTCCTCCCGCACCGCCGTCGCCGCCCTCTTCCTCTACTCGCTCCTCCCCATCGTCCGCAACACCGCCGCCGGGATCGCCGGCGTCCCCGGCAATCTGCGCGAGGCCGCCGAGGCCCTCGGCCTCGAGCCCGCCGCCCGCCTCCGCAAGATCTACCTGCCGATGGCCCTCCCCACGATCCTCGCGGGCGTGAAGACGAGCGCCGTCATCAACGTCGGCACCGCGACCCTCGCCGCCTTTCTCGGCGCGGGCGGCCTCGGCGAGCCCATCGTCTCCGGCCTCTCCCTCAACGACAACGCGACGATCCTCACCGGCGCGGTCCCCGCCGCCGTCCTCGCCCTCCTCGTCCAGGGCGGCTTCGACCTCCTCGAACGCACGCTCGTCCCCCGCGGTCTAAAGTAGAACATGACGCGCCGCATCGAGATCGTCGCCACCCCCGAGTTCGAGGGCGACCTCGCCCGCCTCATGGAGCGCCGAGGGATCGAGAGCCCCACCGAGGCTATCCGCCTCGCCGTCCACGAGACCGCCGAGACGCAGACCCTTCCGAAGACGTGGGACGGCCTCCTCGGCGCGTTCCGCGACTTTCCCGAACGCCCGCGCGAGGAGTGGATCGAGGAGGACGATTTGTGGTCGTAGACACCTCGGCCCTCATCGCGATCCTCGCGGAAGAGCCGCTTGGCGCCAAGGCGGAGGCGATCCTTCGGGAGAGCGGCACGCCCGCTCTCATGAGTGCGGTCAACCTCACCGAGACGTTGCTTGTCTCCAACTCGCGCTACGGCCTCGACGAGTCTTTCGTACGCCGGACGATCTCCGCCGCACCCATTGAAATTGTGGACATCACCGAGCCCCGCGCCATCGAGGCGGCCCGTGCCCGCCGTCGCTTCTCCTCTTTGAATCTCGGCGATTGCTTCTGCTACGCCCTCGCGATCGAGAGCGGCAAGCCGATCCTCACCCTCGACGCCGACTTCGCCGCGACCGACGCCCGCCTCGTCCCGCTCGCCTGAGCGTCCCCACCGAAGAGGGCTAACGTCCCGCCGCCCCGGCACGTCGTATCTTTCGTGCCCCTCGCGCCCCTCCTCGCCCTCGCCCTCGCCCTCCTCCAGGGCAAGCCCGCCCCCGCAAAGCCCGCCGCCAAGGCGAACCAGGCCGCCCCGCCCGAGGTGCGCGACCTCGTCACCTTCGCCGACGCCCCCGGCAAGGGCTTCCTCCCCCTCCGCGAGGTCGCGAAGGCCTTCGGGCGCTGGGCGGGCTTCGCCGGGGGCAAGGCGACCCTCGACGGCGCCCCCCTCGATCCCAAGGCCCTCCGCAAGCTCGGCGACGGCACCCTCCTCGTCCCCCTGAGCCTCCTCCAGAGCCACGGCCTCCTCGTCGGCGAGCCTAAGGGCCAGCTCGTCGCCCTCAAGGACAAGAAGCACCCGGGCCGCTTCCTCTACGCCCGCCACGGCCAGAAGCGCGTCTTCGTGAACAAGCGCGAGCAGACCCTCGTCGCCTTCGAGGGCCAGCGCAAGGTCCTCACCACCCGCGTGAGCACCGGACGCGAGGGGAAGGAGACCCCGACCGGGATCTTCAAGGCCCAGGCGTACAAGGATCGCTTCCACAAGTCCCGCCTCCACAACGACGCCCCGATGCCCTGGTCCGTCCAGATCGTCGGCAACGTCTTCATCCACGGCTTCAAGTCCGTCCCCGGCCGTGCCGCGAGCTCCGGCTGCATCCGCGTCCCCCTCACGGGGGAGAACCCCGCCCGCTGGTTCTACTACTGGGTCGAGCCCGGCACCCCCGTGAGCCTCCTCGGCAAGTGGCCGAAGAACGTCGAGCGGGGTTAAGGTTCCGTGAAGCCCCTGGAGACTTAACCGGGGGCTAACGCGCCCCGTACAACCTGTGTGCGGGCCGCTCCCTGGCGATCCTGGACCCTCCATGCTCCTCCGCCGCGCCTTCACCCTTATCGAGCTCCTCGTCGTCATCGCGATCATCGCGATCCTCGCCGCCATCCTCTTCCCGGTGTTCGCCCAGGCGAAGGTCGCCGCCCAGAAGACCGCCGACCTGTCCAATCAGAAGCAGCACGCGACCGCGACCTTCCTCTATGCCGGGGACTTCGACGACACCTTCTTCCCCGAGGCCGGGCCGGACTGCGGCGGCGCCTGGGACTTCAACTCGCGCGTCCTCGTCCCCGCCGACTGGAACTACTCCGAGACTTCCAAACCCTGCTCCAAGCGCGTGACCGGCGCCCTCGGGCTCCCGAACAACCTCGTGATGCCCTACGAGAAGAGCCTCGACATGCAGAAGCTTCCCGGAGTCGGCGCGAGCGCGGTCCCTAACTTCGCTCTCACCGCTGGAAAGGACAAGCCGTTCGCGAACGTCGGCTACAACTTCAACGGGCTCCTCTCCTCGCTCTCCGCGACGGCGGTGACGAGCCCCGCCTCGACCCCAACCTGGTGGTCGGGCTTCGGGAAATCCAACCGGGCGGGCGACTCCTACTCCCACCCCTATCTCATCTGCCCCGACGGGGCCGCCGCGTGCGTCTTCAGCGGCGCGGGCGCGTCGATCGGCGGGACCGACGGCTCCGCCTGCCCCTACAACGACGACGACCACAGCCCCAACGGCTACCCCAACGGCACCCGCTCGGGGGTCGGCAACGGAGTCTTCAACACGGTCTTCATCTACGGCAAGGGGATGAACTGGGCCTTCGCCGACGGCCATGCGAAGTGGCGGACCCTCGGCACCCTCGATCCGAAGACCGACCCGTTCTCGAAGTACACCGGCGATGGCGTTCCCGTGAACAACGCCGCCCGCAAGGACGCGCAGTGCCACGTGACGCTCTTCCGCCCCGATTACCAACCCTGATCCCATGACCCGCCCCGTAACCCTCGCTCTCTCCCTCGCGCTCGGCGCCGGACTCTCCCTCGGCGCCGCCCAGCTCGCCCGCACGAGAGCCGGTGCGGCGAAGCCCGGCTGGACCGGCGAGGGCGAGGCCCGGCACTACACCCTCCCCAACGGCTGGCGCGTAAGCCCCGCCGGAACCCCCGTCGCCCTCCCCGGCGACATGCCCGCGAACATCCTCGTCCTCTCGAACGACCGCGCCCTCGTGAACACCTGCGGCTTCCACGACCACGGCCTGAACCTCGTGGACCTCGCGGGCGGAAAGGTCCTCGCCACCGTCGGCTTCGCCCGGGGCTGGATCGGCCTCGCCCGCGACGCCGCCGGAGACGTCCTCGTCTCCGGCGGCAAGGCCGACGACCCCGCGAAGTACCCCGCGATCCACCGCGTCGCCCTCGAGGGCGACGCCCTGAAGCCCCTTCCCGCCGCGGCCCTCGACGCCGTCGCCGATCCCAAGGGCCGCTTCGTCTCGAACATGCTGAGCGGCCCCCGCGGCCTCTACGTCCTCAATATCCAGACCGACGAGGTCCTCCTCCTCGATCCCGAGGGCAAGCCCGCCGCCCGCACGAGCGTCGGGTACCGCCCCTACGCCGCCGCCCTCTCGCCCGACGGCGCCACCCTCGCCGTGAGCGAGTGGGGCCGCCACGCCGTCGTCCTTCTCGACGCCGCCACCCTCGCCTTCAAAGACCGGATCGAGGTCGCCGCCCACCCCACCGCCCTCGCCTACCTCCCCGACGGCCGCCTCTTCGTCGCGAACGCCGGGACCGACGCCCTCTCCGTCGTCGCCGGCAACCGGGTCGCCGAGACCGTCCGCACCGGCCTCGGGCTCGAGCCCCGCGTCGGCTCCACCCCCCTCGCCCTCGCCCCGAGCCCCGACGGGCGCACCATCTACGTCGCGAACGCGGGCGACAACGTCGTCACCGTCCTCGACGTCGCCCGCCCCGGCGCGACGAAGACGAGGGGCCTCATCCCCACCGAGCGCTACCCCTCCGCCCTCGCCGTCACCCCCGACGGCAGGCGCCTCCTCGTCGGCACCGCGAAGGGGTACTACGGCCCCAACCTCGACCCCCGCACCGGCCCCAACGAAGAGAGCAAGGGCGAGGGGGCCAAGAACGCCAAGCGGCGCTCCTACCGCTACGTCGGCGAGCAGCTCGCGGGCCGCCTCGCGATCCTTGACGTCCCCGACGCCCCCCGCCTCGCCGCCCTCACCCGGCAGGCCCGCGAGGGACGACCCCTCGGCGAGCGCGCCGCCCTCGACCCCGCCGGACGCCGCCGCATCGAGCGCGGTGCCTTCGCGAAGATCCGGCACGTGATCTACGTCATCAAGGAGAACCGCACCTACGACGCCGTCCTTGGCGACCTCCCCCAGGGGAACGGCGACCCGAGCCTCACGACCTTCGGCCGCCGCGTCACCCCCAACATCCACCGCCTCGCCGAGACCTACGGCCTCCTCGACAACCTCTACACCGACGGCGAGGTCTCGCAGTGCGGCCACCAGTGGGCCGACGCCGCCTACGCGAACGACTACACCGAGAAGGCCTGGATCCTGAGCTACTCGCGCCACGGCGAGGTCGAGAGCGACCGCCGCCTCACGTCCTCCCCCGGCGACTACCTCTGGACCGCCGCCCGCAAGCGCGGAAGGACCGCCCGCGTCTACGGCGAGTACGTGGACGTCCAGGAGGACCACGGCTCCCTCGAAGATCCCAAGATTAAGGCCGACCCCGAAACCTACGGCTACAGCGCGAGCTTCGAGCGCATCTTCGCCCGCGACGGGCGCGACACCGAGAAGGTCGCCGACTTCCTCCGCGAACTGAAGACCGCCGAGGGGACCGGCAAGTGGCCGGACCTCATGGTCATGGCCCTCCCCGAGGACCATACCCACGGCCTCTCCGCCGGACGCCACACCCCCGAGGCGTGCGTCGGATCGAACGACCTCGCCGTCGGACGCCTCGTCGAAGGCGTGTCGCACTCGCGCTTCTGGAAGGAGACCGCGATCTTCGTCATCGAGGACGACGCTCAGGACGGCCCCGACCACGTGGACTCCCACCGCACCACCGGCCTCGTGATCTCCCCCTACACCCGCCGAGGCCCGGGCGCGGCGGGCGTGGACTCCACGATGTACTCCACCGCCTCCATGCTCCGCACGATGGAGATCCTCCTCGGCCTCCCCCCGATGACGACCTACGACGCGAACGCCACCCCCATGCACGCGGCCTTCACCGACCGCCCCGACTTCGCCCCCTACGCCGCCCTCCCCCCTGGCGTGGACCTCGAGGCCCGCAACCCCGGCGGCACGAGCCTCGCCCGCCGCTCCGCAAGGCTTGACTTCTCCGACGTGGACCGCGCCGACCCCGCCGAGCTCAACCGCATCCTCTGGGAGCACGCCAAACCCGGCGTCCCCTACCCCGCCCGGGCGGGACTCAGAGCTTCACCCCGGGCACGATGAACTCGACGTACCCGAGGTGCATCTCGTCGAACGTCTGCTCTCCCCATCCCACCCGCCGGTTCGGATCGGGGTTCGCCGGATTCCCCGCCGAGTTGTCTTACCACGCGGTGTACACGACCCGCTCCCCGCGCCGCACCGGGATCGGCGTCGCCGCGACGTAGTTCGTCTGCCAGTTGAAGTCGTACCGCGGCACCTCCAGCAGAGTCCGCCGCGTCCCGTCCGCGCGCGCGAGCTCGTACCGCGCCGCCTTTCCCCGCAGGTGCATGTGCGGCAGGAACGAGAGAATCTCCGCGTCGAACGGCGACGCGACCTCCGCCCGCACCTCGTGGTCCGCCGCGTTCGGCGGGATCGAGAAGAACGGGTTCGAGAGCCCCAGCGTGAACACCTCGTGCTCGGGCCTCGGCGCGAACACGAGCCCGATCCGCGTCCGATCCGTCGTCGCCGTCCCGTTCGGCGTGTAGTGGATCTGGAACCGCAGGACCGCCCCCTTCGGAAGCCGTTTCGCGACCCCGTCCCCGTACGCCATCGCCGAGTTCCCCGGCACGTACCCCCCGAAGAACCCGTCGAGCCCCTCGCGCGGACTCCCCCCCTCCCCCGGCTTCCGCACGAAGACGAGAACGTGGTGGACCACCCGCCGGTCGCTCGGCAGGACCTCGATCCTCCGCACCCAGCGATCCTCCGCGAAGCCCGTCGCCACCTCCACGTTCCGGTACGGCATCGTCCCCTCCGCCGGGACCGCGAGCGCCTCGGGGATCGCGAACACCGCGTCGGGCCTCCCGATCGTCCACCCCGGCACGAAGCGCGGCGGAGCCGCGGCCCGCTTCGGATCCCCCTTCGGCGTCCCCCCGCCCGCCCAGTCGAGAAGCGCCCGCCGGTCCGCGTCGCCGAGCGACCGGTCGTTGCGCCAAGGCCCCGAACCCTTCGCCGCCGCCCCCTTCGCCGCGTGCCACGGCGGCATGATCCCCCGCTCCACGACCTCCCGGATCATGGGCGCGCGCGCCTTCGTCGCCCCGTACGAGTCGAGCCGGAACGGCGCCGCGCCCCCCTCCCGGTGGCACGGCAGGCAGTTCTTCTGCACCACGCCCTCCACCCGCCCGTAGTACGCCGGAACCGCCGCCGCCGTCGGGCCTAGGGCGAGCGCGCACCCCGGCGCGGGCGTCGCCGCGACCCGCGGCCGCCGCCCCGCGAGCACCGCGTCGAGCGCGTCCGCGAGATACCGGTGCCGAGGCCGGGGCAGGCTCGCCCCGATCGCGTGCTGATCGTCCACCGCCCCTCGGTAGAGCGTCCGCCCCGCCGCGTCCAGCACGAACGTCTCCGTCGTTGTCCTCGCCCCCAGCGCCCTCGCCCACTCGGGGCTCAGGACGTACGGCCCGCCGAGCCCCAGCCGCGCGACCGCCGCCCGACCCCCCGCCGCCGTCGCGTCCGGCTCGGGATCCACGAACACGAACCGCACCCCCTTCGCGGCGTAGGCGTCCTCCAGCCGCGCGAGCGTCGGGCCGTAGCGCAGGCACAGGGGGCACGTCGTGCTCGTGAGCGCCACCACCGTGAGCCTCGCCCCCGGCACCGGCGCGACGACCGGACCCCCCGCGACCCCCCGCCCCCGCAACGCGACCCGCCCCCGAACCCCCTCCCCTTTCGAGAGCGAACCCGCCCCCGCGAGAAGCCCCGCCCCGAGAAGCGTGGACGCGAGGGCGAGGGGGAACAGAGGCTTCATGGAGGACCTCCAAGCAGTCTAACGCCCGGAGCCGCGCCGGGGCTCCGGGCCCGACGACCAAAGGCGCGGTGCGGGACCTTCGCCCTACCCGGCGGCCCTGCCCGGCGGCCCTACGCCCCGGCCGCGAAGAGCCCGCGCGAGCTCCCGCCTCGCTCCAGATCCAGCAGGAACGCCTTCCGCTCGACCCCGCCCCCGTACCCCGTCAGCCTCCCCGAGGACCCGATCACCCGGTGGCACGGGATAAGGATCGAGATCGGGTTCGCCCCGTTCGCCATCCCCACCGCCCGCGACGCCCCCGGCGCCCCGATCCGCCGCGCGAGCTCCCCGTACGACACCGTCTCACCATAAGGAATCCGTCGCAACTCCTCCCACACCCGCCCCTGGAACGCCGTCCCCCCCGGCGCGAGCGGCAGGTCGAACGCCCGCCGCTCCCCCCGGAAGAACTCGGCGAGCTGCCCCGCCGCCCGCGCGAGCAGGGGATCGTCCTCCGCCTCGATCCACCCGTTCCCCACCACCTCGTCCCGCGGCGCGTTCATGAAGAGCCCCATGATCGCCCCCTCCCCAGTAGCCTCCTCCCGAGCGGCGACGAGGAGCGGACCGACGGGAGAGTCGAGCGTCGTAAAGAGGGTCGTTCGGGTCATCGTTCGTTCCAGAGGCGCATCGCGGCGTAGGCACGCCACGGCCGCCGCGCCTCGACGGCGGCATGATCGAAAACCTGAAGCCCCAGCGCCTCCGCCGGGAACGCGTCCGGCCACCCCAGCGCCCGCATCGCGACGAGCTCCCCCGCCGATGGGGAGAACCCGGGGATCGCGAGCAACCGCTCGAGCGCCGCGCCCACCTCCGTCCCCGGCGTCAGCCGGACCTCGCCTCCGGCGACCTCCCGCGCGAGATCCGCCACCGCCTCCGGATGGGGAAAGAGCGTCCCCGCCGGCGACGCGTCCCCGAACCGCGCCGCGAACGCCCCCGTCTCCTGCAGCCCGAGGAGCGCCACGACCGACGCCTCGAACCCGTCGAACGCCCCCGGCGCGCGCAACCCGCCCTCGCTTGTCCAATCCGGGTCGCACGAAAGGTCGAAAAGCCGCCGCACCCGCGTGAGCACCCCCGGCAACTTCGACGCGAGCGACGCCGACGCCTCCACCGCGAGGCTCGGCCGCGCGGGATGCCGCCGCACCGCGACCCATCCCGCCGCCCCCCCGATCCTCGCCGTCCGCCGGTAGACGCCCTCCTCGACCGTCTCCACCCCCGGCACGCCCCACGCCCCAAAAAACCTCAGGTGAGGGTCGAACCCCAACGGCGGCCGGTACGCCACCTCCGCGACGATCGTCCCGTCCGTCCGCGGCGACGCCCGCCGCATCGCTCCCGGTGAGAGCCCGTACCGCGCGCGGAAGAGCGCGTGAAACCGCCGAAGACTCCCGAAACCGCTCGCCAACGCGATCTCTCCGAGCGGAAGCGATGTGTCCGCGATCATCCGCTTCGCCGCCAGAAGCCGGTGGGTCTGCGCGAGAGCCACCGGCGACACCCCGAACTCCGCCCGTACCGCCCGCCGGAGCTGGCGCTCCGAAATGCCCAGCGACGCCGCGAGCTCCCCGAGCGAGCCCTCGTCCAGCGCCCCGTCCTCGATCCGGCGCGCCGCCCCCGCCCGCCCCGCGACCCGGTCCACCGACGCGCGCCCTCCACGACCCGGTGCCGCCGCGCCACGCCCCGGCGCGATCTCCGGGCGGCACCGCAGGCACGGCCGGAACTCCGCCGCCTCCGCGAGCGCCGCGCTCCCGTGGAACGTGCACCCCTCCCGCCGAGGCAACTTCGCCGGACACACCGGGCGGCAGTAGATCCCGTGCTCGTCACCCCCACGAAGAACCGCCCGTCGAACCGCGCGTCCCAAGAGGCGAGCGCCCGGTAGCACGTCCCCTCGTCGAGGGCGAGCGAGTCGAGAACCATACGGAGAGTGTCGCCCATCCGAGCGGGGGCGACGCGCCGTTCTCGGACGCGAATCCAAGCCTAGAGGCCCGGCGTGCGCCCGGTGGAACGAGCGACGACGGGGGAACCGAGCGCCCCATGGCGGCCCTCGTCACGGCTTCCCGCCCGAAAAGAGCCTCTTCGGGTGACGAACGGGCCGAGCCCAACGTGGGTAGAGGATAGGGGGCAACGCCCGAGCCGCGACGCCGCCCAAGACCGCGCCGCGCCGCGCCCTGAGCCGTCGAGCGCCTCGCGGAATGCCCCGCCGACGCGCCGAAAGAGGCCGGGCGCCGGACGAAATCCCCGTCCCAGGCGGGCCTGACCTCCGGCGGTTCGGGTAGCTTCGGACCGAGGCTCCGCCCCGCCGCCCGAACCGTCCGCCGGATGGCCCCGCGGAGGCTCTCCCCATCATGCCGAAGCTCTCCGAATCCGTCACGATCCTCGCCCGCTTCGCCCTTGGAGGCGGCCTCCTCTCCGCCGTCGCCGACCGGCTCGGCCTCTGGGGCGCGCCGGGCGCGCCCCACGTCGTCTGGGGCGACTGGTCCCACTTCGTCGCCTACACGGCGCAGGTGAACGCCTTCCTGCCGGCCTCCCTCGCCCCCACTCTCGCCGTGCTCGCCACGATCGCCGAGATCCTCTTCGGCGTGGGCCTCGTGTTCGGCCTGTTCACCCGGTGGGCCGCCTGGGGCGCGGGCCTCCTCACGCTCCTCTTCGCCCTTGCCATGACCCTCTCCTTCGGCCCGAAGCCCCCCCTCGACTACTCGGTGGGGGCGAACGTCGCGGCCGGCCTGCTCCTTGCCCAAGCCCCCCGCTACCCCTGGAGCCTCGACGCGTGGCGGTCCCGCCGGCGATCCGGGCGGGCGGAGCCCGTCGCGACTCCTTAGCACGATTCGCACCGTCTCGCGGTAACCTCCCGCCTTCGATGACGAACGTCCGTCCGCGCTCCCTCCCCCTCGCCGCCCTGCTCGCGCTCGCGGGGGGCGCCCTCGTGGGGTGCGGCGGCTCGGGCGGCGGGTCGAGCCCCACGCCGACCGCGACCGGCGCGAGCGTCGTCGCGGGCTTCGACGTCTCGTGGGCCGCGCGCTCGCGCGAGGTCTCCGGCCCCGCCTCCGCCCTCTCCCTCGTCGTCACCTTCGCCGGCGCGGGGGCCGACGGCAAGGACGTCGTCACCGTCGTGGACCGCAAGGCCGACCCCGCCGCCTACGTTCAGACTTACGCGACTGCGAAGTCCGTCCTCACCGGCGTCCGCACCGCGCGCTTCGAGTTCCACGCCGCCCCGGGCGGCGCGGGCTCCATCGTTGCCGCGACCGATCTCGGCGGCCTCGTGCGGAGCGACGGCTCCTTCACCCGCGCCGACGGCGCCCCCTTCGGCGCCGTCCGCACCATCGGCCGCGTCGCCTCGGTCAAGGTCACGGGCCCCGCCACCGCCGACCTCAACGTCCCCACCACGTATGGCGCCGCCGCGTTCGACGCCGACGGCAATCCCCTCGCCCTCTCCCCCGGCTCCTTCCGCTTCGCCGCCTCGTCCGCGAAGATCACCCCCGACGGCAGCTTCACCCCCGCCCTCATCGGCGCCGCCACGATCACCGCGAGCGCCGACGGGGTGGATTCCACCCCCTTCGCCGTGAACGTCGGGTTCGGAGCGTCCTCCGGCCTCCGGCTCGTGAACGCGGCGACGAACGCCCTCGCCTTCACCCGCGACGGCTCGCGCCTCTTCGCCACCACCGGCGCGACCGGACCGAACCCGAACTCCCTCGTCGAGATCGCCCCCGCGACCGGCACCGTCCGCGTCGTCGCCGCCCTCGGCGGCGTGGGGAGCGCCCTCGACGTCTCCCCGAACGGCGGCACCGCCTACGTCGGCGTCGGGAACAACGTGTTCCAGGTGGATACCGGCTCCGGTAACGTCTCCACCCCGATCTCGCTCGGTGCGACGAACCGATCCGACCTTTACATCGCGGGATCGATCGCCATCTCCCCCACCGACCCGAACGCCTTCGTCGTGGGCCGCGTCTTCTCCGGCTCCGGCGGTTACGGCGGCGCCGCGCTCTACCGCAACGGCGTCCTCCAGGCCCAGACGACCACGGGCTTCAACTACGACGGTGGGATCGTGCGCTTCTCCGAGGATGGGACCAGCCTCTACGACTTCGACAACCAGACCACGGGGTTCGGCCTCGTCCGCTACGCCGTCGGCCCGAACTCGCTCACCGAGACCGCCCGCCGGAGCGGGGTCGTCCAGGTCTTCAACACGGGCTACCTCGTCCTCGGCGGTCGGGTGTACTTCTCCTCAGGCCAGGTCCTTGACGGCACCTCGCTCGCGGAAGTCGGACGCTTCGCGGTGGACAGCTCCGCCAGCGGGGTCACCGCCAATGCCGACGGAACTCGGATCTTCTTCGGACCCAACCAGAGCGGCGCCCCGGCCCTCACCGCCTTCGACGCCGTGACGAGAGCCCAGACCGCCAGCATCCCGCTCCCCGTCTCCGTAGCCCGCGCGAGCGTGGGCGCCGGCGGTCGCATCGCCGTCCCCCTCTCCGGAAACGGCGGCCTCCTCCTCATCGACGCCCCCACCGCGACCGGCAACCGCTCCCGCCCCCGTCCCTGAAGCCCTCCCGCTCCCCCGGCCCGCGGGCCGGGGGAGCGGGTACAACCCGCTCTACCCATGAGCAAGATTCGCCTCGGCATGATCGGATGCGGCGGCTACACCCGCTACCGCCTGAACAACACCCTCGGGGTCGCCGAGGCCGAGGTCGTCGCCCTCGCCGATCCCGAGCCGTCCCAGATCGCCCTCACGAAGGAGAAGCACCCCGCGACGAAGGACTGCAAGGAGTACGCGGACTACAAGGACCTCCTCGCGAGCGGCGACGTGGACGCCGTCATGATCGCCACCCCCCACACCCAGCACGTGGACCAGATCTGCGACGCCCTCGACGCCGGACTCCACGCCCTCTGCGAGAAGCCCCTCGTCACGAGCGTCGCCGACGCCCACCGCGTCATCGCCGCCCGCGACAAGGCCGGCAAGGTCGGCATGGTGAGCTACCAGCGCCGCTTCCAACCCGAGTTCCGCACCATCCGCGAGCGCCTCGCCTCCGGCGAAGCGGGCAAACTCCAGTTCGTCGTCGGCCTCTCGTGCCAGGAGTGGAAGCGCGGCACCGCCGGAAGCTGGCGCCAGATCCCCGAGCTCTCCGGCGGCGGACAGCTCAACGACACCGGAAGCCACTTCGTGGACATCCTCCTGTACCTCGTCGGAAAGCAAGCCAGAAGCGTCTCCGCCTACGGCGACTTCCGCGGCACCCCCGTGGACATCGACTCCGCCCTCTCCGTCCAGTTCGAGGACGGCGTCCTCGGCACCATCACCATCGTCGGCGACGCCCCCGCCTGGCACGAGGAGATCACCCTCATCACCGATAGCACCGCCTTCTACGTCCGCGGCGGCAAGCTCGCCATCCAGACCTTCGGAGGCGAGAAAGAGGAGATCGAGCTGAGCCGGGACGACGTCCCGAGCGCCGACCAGCACTTCGTGGACTGCATCACCAGGGGCATCCCCTGCGAGTCCCCCTTCGAAGCCGGCCTCGCCGTCATCGGCCTCACCGAAGCCGCCTGGACGAGCATGGCCCACGAAGGCCAAGCCGTGAAGATCGCCTAAATCCGTCGATCGCCTGACTACACCGTTCGGCGTTCGCGAACGCCGAACGGAGCGACCCCCACCGAGATATTTGAGATTTGCAAATATCAAATGGTGGGTACGATAGATCTATGTTGAAGGGGGTGGACGTTCTGGTTCTCCTAAAGATCGTGGCGACGGACGACGGAGCCTGGACCCAGCTCTCCATAGCCAAGGAGCTTCGCATCAGCTCCCAGACCGTGAACGCCGCCCTCGCCGGGATGGCGGAAGCGCGTCTCTACAGCCCTGCGCGCCGCGCGGTGCTCAAAGGGGCGCTCGCCGACTTCCTCATCTGCGGCGCGCGTCATTTCCTGCCCGCGCGCCTCGGCGAGCCCACGCGCGGACTCCCGACCGCCACCGCCGCCCCGCCGCTTCTGGGCAAGATCCCCGTCCGTGAGGACTTCGCCCCCGTCTGGCCCTGGGCCGAAGGCCAGACCCGCGGTCTCGCTGTCCCTCCGCTCCACCCGAACGTTCCAGGCACCGTTGCCGCCGATCCCGCCCTCTATGCCCTCCTCGCCGTCCTCGACTCGCTCCGCATCGGCGATGCCCGCGAGCGCGGGCTCGCCGCCGAGGCGATGCGGGGCCTTCTGGCGTGAGAGCGCGACCCTCCGCCAACCGCGAGCTTCTGAAGCTCGCCGTCGCCGCCCTCGGTCCTCTCGGCGAGAGTATGGTGTTCGTCGGCGGGGCGACGATAGACCTCCTCCTGACCGAACCTGGAGCCCCCGAGGCGAGAGGGACCGAGGACGTCGACGCGCTCGTTCAGGTCGCCTCACGGATCGAGATGTATGCCGTCGAGAGCGAACTACGCAGGAGACGCTTCAGCGAGGATGTGACGGGCGGACCGATCTGCCGCTGGCACCGAGACGGCCTCGTCCTCGACGTGATGCCGACGAATGCCGAGATCTATGGCTTCGCCAACCGATGGTTGCCGGAGGCGTTCGACCGCGCGGTCCACTACCGTGCTTTCGATCTCGAACTCCGCCACGCCCGCGCGACCGACATCCTCGCCATGAAGCTGGAGGCCTTCGCCTCCGAACACCGCGCCCACGCGGGCGACGTCTACGCCAGCCGCGATGTCACCGACATCGCGACGATCATTGATGGACGACCTGAGATTGAGGAGGAAATCCGAACCGCGCCAGAACCGATCCGGGCGTTCGTAATCGAAGGCCTGAGAGGAATTTCCCGTAAGGCCGACCTCGGGGAGATCGTCGAGAGCCACATCGCTCCCAACGCCCTGACCCCCGCGCGAATTCGTATCGACGTCGCCCGTTGGCGACGCTTGCTGAATGCGGACTCAGACGCCTAACGCCCGAGTTGAGCCGCGAGGAACGCCCGCATCTTCGCGAACGAGTCCCTGTCCGCCTTCGCCTGGTACCCCACCCCCGGGATCCCGTCCCTGTCCGAGCCCGGCACCGTGAACGCGTGCTTCGCCCCCGGATACTTCACGATCCGGGTGCTCACCCCCTTCGCCTTCATCTCGCTCTCGAACGCCGCCACCGCCGCGGGCTTCACGAACCCGTCCGCGAGACCGTGGAGCACCAGCATCCGCCCCCGGATCTTCCCGTCGTCCGCCGGATCGGTGTTCAGACCCCCGTGGAAGAGCACGAGCGCCTTCACCGGCAACCCCGCGCGCCCCATCTCCAACACCCCCGTCCCGCCGAAGCAGTACCCGATCGCCCCCACGCGGCCCTGGTCCACCCCCGGCAGGCCCAGCCCCGCGTCGAGCCCCGCCTTCAGCCGGCCCCGCCACAGCGCCTTATCCCCGTAGAACCGACCCGACGTCTGGCCCCGAGCCTCGCCCTCCGGACGCACCCCCTTCCCGTACACGTCCGCCGCGAACGCCACGTACCCGAGCGCCGCGAGCTCCTTCGTCCGCCGCTCCTCGTAGCCGTCGATCCCGTTCCAGTCGTGGAGCACGATCACGAGCGGCCGCGCCCCCTTCGCGCTGGCGTCGTAGCTCGCGTACCCCTCGCACGCCGCCCCGTCCGGCGCCGTATATTCCACGCGCTTCGAGACGATGTTCGGCCGCGACGCCGCGAGGGTGAGAAGAAGAGGGAGGACCATACCGAACGCTTCTACGCGCCCGAACCCCTCCCCGGTTCTGTCCCCCCCAGCTCGGCCGCGAACCGCGGCACCCCCGCCGTCGCCGCCTCCGCGATCGTCTGGACCCCCGCCGGCAACCCCTCCGGCGGGCGCGGATCCACGAGCACCACCCGCCTCCCCCGCCGGAGCGCCACCGACACGAGCCCCGCCGCCGGATACACCTGGAGCGACGTCCCCACCACCAACAGCAGATCCGCCTCCATCGCGAGCTCCTGCGCCCGCCCCATGAGCGGCACCGCCTCCCCGAAGAACACCACGTCCGGCCGCAGACCCGACCCCGGCGGCAGATCCCCCCGCCACTCCACCGACGGCCCTCCCGCCAGAGGCCGCGCCCGGAACACCTCCCCGTGCAGGTGGAGCACCCGCGTCGAGCCCCCCCGCTCGTGCAGATCGTCGATGTTCTGCGTCACCACGTAGACCTCGTGCCCCGCCTCGAGCCTCGCGATCGCCCGGTGCGCCGCGTTCGGCTCGGCCCGCGCCACGTCCCTCCGCCGCTTGTCGTAAAAGCCGTGCACCATCGCCGGGTCCCGCGCGAGCGCCTCCGGCGTCGCCACGTCCTCGGGACGGTGCCCCTCCCAAAGCCCCCCCGAATCCCGGAACGTATCGAGCCCGCTCTCCCGCGAGACCCCCGCCCCCGTCAAGACCACGATCCTCATCTCTCGGTTCTACCCACAACGCTCCCCGCGCCGGGAACCATCCCCGCATCCCGGCGGATACACTCCCCCCGAGTCTTCCTCAAGAACGTCCTCAAGAACGATGGTCTCCCTCCTGGTCCCCGCCCTCGCCCTCACCCTCCGGTCGGCCCCTCAAACCGCTCCCGACGCCGCCGGAAGCGCCCTCTACTCCACCCCCGCCGTGAGGGGCGACACCGTCGTCTTCGGCTACGCCGGCGACCTCTGGGTCACCGACCTGAAGGGGAGCCCCGCCCGCCGCCTCACGTCCTCCCCCGGCCTCGAGACGACCCCCCGCATCTCCCCCGACGGCAAGACCGTCGCCTTCGTCGGCATGTACGAAGGGGGCCAGGAGGTCTACACCATCCCCCTCGCCGGCGGCGAGCCCACCCGCCTCACCTACGAGGCCGGGGGCAAGCCCCTCTTCGGCTTCACCCCCGACGGCGCCCGCGTCGCCTACGGAAGCGCCGCCCGCAACTTCACCAACCGCCAGCCCGCCCTCTACACCGTCCCCGTCGGCGGCGGACCCGCGAAGGCGAGCGTCCTGAACGAGGTCGCCTCCCTCGGCTACTTCGAGGGCGGCGAAAAGGTCGCCTTCGTCCGCCAAGGAAGCGAGAACTTCAACTGGCGACGCTACCGCGGCGGCTCGCAAGGCCGCATCTCGATCTACGACTTCCGCACGAACGAGTACCGCGAGCTTCCCGCCGGACGCGAGCAGAGCTTCACCCCCCTCCCCGTCGGAAACTCCGTCTTCTACACCTCCGACAAGTCCGCCGGAACCCTCAACCTCTTCCGCTACGACCTCGCCTCGAACCGCTCCGAGCAGCTCACCCGCTTCACCGACGTGGACGTCCGCACCCCCGCCACCGACGGCCGGACGATCGCCTACGAGCGCGGCGGCGCCCTCTACCTCTACGATATCGCCACGAAGGCGACCCGCCCCCTCGCCCCCGTCGTCGCCTCCGAGAACCTCGGCGCCCGCCCCGCCGTGAAGAGCCTCGTCGGCTCCATCGACGGCGTCGCGATCGGCGACGGCGGCACCCGCGCCTACGTCGCCGCCCGCGGCGAGATCCTCTCCGTCTCGGGCAAGACCGGCGAGACCGTGAACCTCACGAACTCCTCCGGTGCCCGCGACGACGCCCCCCTCCTCTCCCCCGACGGCAAGACCCTCTACTACCGGAGCGACAAGACGACCGGACCCGCGACGGCGGCGAGCGGCCCCGGCGAGCCCGACGTCTACGCCCGCGACCTCGCCACCGGCAAGGAGCGCGCCCTCCGCGTCTCGGACCTCAAGCCCCAGGCCATGACCCTCTCCCCCGACGGCGCGAAGCTCGCCGTGACCACGAAGGACGGTCAGCTCGTCCTCGTCGAGACCGCCACCGGAAAGCGGACCCCCATGGCCCGAAGCTACGCCGGCGTCACAAGCTACGCCTTCTCCCCCGACGGCAAGACCCTCGCCACGGTCGAGAGCGAGCCCAACGGCTTCGGCCGCACCTACATCCAGCCCACCGACGGCATCGGGAAGAAGCAGGCCCTCACCGCCGGCGCCTTCGACGACACGGACCTCGATTTCTCCCCCGACGGCAAGTACCTCTACCTCGCCTCCGTCCGCGCCATCGCCCCGACCTTCGGCCAGTACGAGTTCTCCCTAAAGGTCGAGGACGCGACGAAGCTCTACGTCCTCCCCCTCCGCAACGACGTCGCGAGCCCCCTCGAGGACCGCGACGAGGACGACGTCCCCGCCGCCCCGACGAGCGCCACGCCCCCCCCGGCGAACCCCCCCGCCAACCCCCCCGGCACCCCTCCCACGAACCCGCCCGGAGGCCCGCCCCCCACCCCCCCGACCGAGGGCGGCCCCCAGAACGGTGCCGAGGCGACCCCCGGCAACGCCGGCGCGAGCGCCAAGGCCCCCGCCTCCGCCCGCCCGAACACCCCCTCCCGCGCCTTCGTGGATCTGGAGGGCGCCGAGCAGCGCCTGGTCGAGCTCCCCCTCCCCAACGGGACCTACCGCAACCTCGTCGGCGTCCCGGGCGGCGTCCTCTACACCGACGCGTCCGGCGTCCTCACCCGCTTCGACCTCGCAGGCCGCGCCCCCGCTCCCATCGCCCCCCTCTTCGGGCCGACCGGGCCGGTCGCCGTCGCCTTCTCCCCGAAGCGCACGAAGCTCGCCCTCTTCAACGCCCGCTCGGTCCGCGTCGTGGACGTCCGCCCCGGACCCCCCGCCCCCCCGAGCGCCGGAGCCCTCGACCTCGGCGGCCTCACCGCCCGGATCGACCCCCGCCAGGAGTGGCGCCAGATCTTCTGGGACGTCTGGCGCTACGAGCGCGACACCTTCTACGACCCGACCTTCGGGGGCAACGACTGGCGCGCGATCGGGAACCGCTACGCCGCCGAGGTCGAGCGCGCGAACCACCGCTCCGACCTCACCCTCATCCTCCGCCGTCTCGTCGCCGAACTCGGCACGAGCCACGCCTACGTCCAGGGGACCGGCGACATGGGCCTCCCCACCGGCCCCGCCGTCGCCTACCTCGGCGCCGACTACCGCACCGACGGGACCCACATCCGCTTCGGCAAGATCTACCGCGGCCTGAACTACGCCTCCACCGAGGTCGGACCCCTCGGCACCCCCGCCCTCGGCGTGAAGGAGGGCGACGCCCTCCTCGCCGTGGACGGTCAGACCGCCGACCCGAACGAGGACCCCGGCAAGCTCCTCCTCGGCAAGGCCGGACGCACGGTCGTCCTCACCGTCCAGAGCCCCGGCGGTCCCGAGCGCCGCGTCCGCGTCCGCCCCGTCGGAAGCGAGTACCGCCTCCGCTACACCGATTGGGTCGAGGGCAACCGCCGCAAGGTGAGCGAACTGAGCAACGGTCGCATCGGCTACATGCACGTGAGCGACACCGCCGCCCAGGGGTCCATCGACTTCGTCCGCGGCTTCTACCCCCAGGTGGACAAGGACGCCCTCGTCGTGGACGAGCGGTGGAACGGCGGCGGCTACATCCAGCCGTTCTTCGTGGAGACCCTCGCCCGCCGCAGCCGCGCCTACATCGCCCGCCCCGGCTTCCCCGACGTCCCCGAGGCCGTCGCGAGCCCCCAGGCGAAGGTCATGCTCATCAACGGCTACGCGGGCTCGGGAGGCGACTTCTTCCCCTACCTGTTCCGTCAGGCGGGCCTCGGCCCCCTCGTCGGCACCCGCACCTGGGGCGGCCTCGTCGGCATCAACAACGGCATCACCACCGTGGACGGTCAGAGCGTGACGAGCCCCGGCTTCGCCATCTTCGACCCGAAGACGAACGAGATCGTCGCCGAGAACCAGGGCATCGAGCCCGACGTCGAGGTGGACCTCCGCCCCGACCTCGTCGCCAAGGGCCGCGATCCCCAATTGGAGAAGGCCGTCGAGATCCTCATGGAGAGGATCAAGAACGCCCCCCCCCGCACCCCCCGCAAAGCCGTCCCCCGCGTCGGCCCCAAAGGCCGCCTCGGCGGCTAAGTCCCCGAGAGGAGGAGAGCTCCCTCGCCCCGTCCGCGGGGCGAGGGGGTGGGGGGAGAGGGACGATGGGAGAACCCCCGCCGAAGCCCTTCTCCCCGCCCTCGGGGGGAAGGTGTCCGAAGGACGGTTGGGGGCAGGGGTGACCTCTCGAAGCGAACGAACAGTGTGGAGTGCGCGACCCCGGTCGCGCTTGGGCCGGGCGATCCGTCGCCCGAACGGGAGGACGCCCCCGGACGAGAAGGGAGATTTTCTCCCGCAACACGTTGTCGAAGCCCCGTCTCAGCGACGTAGAGGTGTGAGCCCCCGCGAAGACCCCGCCCCCCGGTGGCCCCGGCGTCCCGCCGGCGCGCTCCATCCGCGGGAACCCCCACCTTGCACAAAAACCCGAAAACCGTGGTCAGCGTGGTCAGGCCCGAACCTTAGAGCCGTGCGCGCGCGCGCCGAAAGCCGTTCCCCGCTTTCCCAGGATTCCCAGGAACCGCTCCCAAAGCCGCCTGCGGAGCCCCGCCGCAGAACGCGCCGCCCCCGAGTCCGCTTGGGGAAAACCTGTGGACGGATGTCGGGGCGAATCGCCTCCCGAACGGCCCGCCCTGCGCCACAATAACCCCATGCCCCCCGACGAACGGCCCCGACTCCTGGTCGCCGACGTCGCCCTCGATCCCCGCTCCGGAGGGCGCGACGCCCTCTTCACCTACCGCGCCGAACCCCGCATGGCCGTCGGCGACGCCGTCCTCGTCGCCGTCGGACGCCGCGAGGTCATGGGCGTCATCGTGGACCTGAGGACCGTCCGCCCCGAGGACCTTGGCTTCAAACCCGAACTCCTGAAGGACGTGGCCGGCGTCGTCGAAGGGCTCCACATCCCTCTCCCCGTCGTCGAGGCCGCCCGCCGCATCGCCGAGACCGCCCTCTGCTCCCTCCCCGTCGCCCTCTCCCCCGCCCTCCCCCCCGGCGCCCGCGAGCGCCTCGTCCCCGTCTGGACCGTCCTCGAAGGCGCCGAGATCCCCGAAGGCCTCCGTCCCGCCGAGCGCGAAACCCTCCGCGCCCTGAACGACGGCGGCGGAAGCCGCGAGCTGAAGAGCCCCGACCCCGCCGCCACGAAGGCCCTCAACGCCCTCCGCGCGAGGGGCCTCGTCCGCCAGACCCTCCGCCTGAGGCTCCCCGCCGAGCGCAAAAAGCGCGGCGACCTCTGGACCCTCACGACCGAGGCGGGCCGCGTTGAGGCGTTCCTCCGGGGGGAGGGGCGCCGCAAGCCCGCCCAGGCCGTCGCCCTCATGGCCCTCCAGGGCGAGGCCCGCGCCGCCCTCGCCCTCGGCGAGATCCGCGCCCTCGCCGGCGTCACCGAGACCACCGTCAAGGCCCTCGTCGAAGCCGGCCTCGTCGTCGCCGTCGAACCCACCGAACGCCGCGCCGCCGAGGCCGCCCCCGAGCCCAACGACGCCCAGCGCGTCGCCATCGACGCCATCGTGGACGCCGTCCGCGCCCCCCGCCCCCACGGCTTTCTTCTCTACGGCGTCACCGGCTCCGGCAAGACCGAGGTCTTCCTCCGCGCCGCCTCCGCCGCCCTCGCCCTCGGTCGCGGGGTCCTCTACCTCGTCCCCGAGATCGCCCTCGCCACCCAGGCGATCGCCCAGCTCCGCGCCCGCTTCGGCGACCGCGTCGCCGTCCTCCACTCCGAACTGAGCCCCGGCGAGCGCCTCGCGACCTGGATCCGCATCCGCTCGGGGGGCGCCGCCGTCGTCGTCGGCCCCCGCTCCGCCCTCTTCGCTCCCCTCACCGACCTCGGCCTCATCGTCCTCGACGAGGAGCACGAGGGCGGCTACAAACAGGACTCCGCCCCCCGCTACCACGCCCGCGAGATCGCCCGCTTCCTCGCGGGCCGGCACCGCTGCCCCATCGTCCTCGGCTCCGCCACCCCCTCGGTCGAGTCCTTCCGCGAGGCGAGCGAGAACGAGGACGGCGACCGCCCCGACCGTCTCACCCTCCTCGTCCTCCCCCGCCGCGTCGCCAAGGCCACCCTCCCCGCCGTCTTCATCGAGGACCTCGCCGACGGCTACCGCATGGGCCAGCCGAGCATCCTCGGCCCCCTCCTCCACCGCAAGCTCGGCGAGACCCTCGCCCGCGGCGAGCAGACGATCCTCTTCCTCAACCGCCGCGCCTACGCCCCCTTCGTCGTCTGCCGCGACTGCGGCCACCGCTGGAGCTGCCCCCGGTGCGCCGTCACCCTGAGCTACCACCGCCGCGAGGCCCGGATGCGGTGCCACCACTGCGGCCACAACGAGCGCATCCCCGAGACCTGCCCCCAGTGCCAAGGCGACCGCCTGAAACCCTTCGGCATCGGCACCGAAAAGGTCGAGGAGACCGTCCGCGAGGGCTTCCCCGGCGTTCGCCTCGCCCGCCTCGACCGCGACGTCGTCGCCCGCACCGGCGCCCTCGAGGAGATCCTCGCCGCCTTCCGCGCGGGCGACCTCGACGTCCTCGTCGGCACCCAGCTCGTCGCCAAGGGGCTCGACTTCCCCAACGTCACCCTCGTCGGCGTCGTCGCCGCCGACATCTCCCTAAACGTCCCCGACTTCCGCGCGGGCGAGCGCACCTTCCAGCTCCTGAGCCAGGTCGCGGGCCGCGCGGGCCGCGGCTCGCGCCCCGGCGAGGTCGTCATCCAGACCTTCAACCCCGACCACATCGCGATCCAGTGCGCCCGCGACCACGACTTCGCCGGCTTCTACGGCGTCGCCATCGAGGAGCGCGCCCTCGCCGGCTACCCCCCCTTCCGCCGACTCATGCGCCTTCTCATCACCGGCGAGGACCGCCGCGCTGTCGTCGCCGCCGCCGCCTCCGCCCGCGCGCACCTCGACGGCCTCGCCGGGGACGGCTTTTCGGGCCTCACCGTCCTCGGCCCCGCCGACTGCCCCCTCGAGCGCATCCAAAACCGCTGGCGCCGCCACCTCCTCGTGAAGACCCCCCCCGAGGCCCCCGTCCCCCGCCTCGACCTCGTCGCCCGCGCCGTCGAGTCCGCCGGCCTCATCGTCACCGTGGACGTGGACCCCTACTCCATGATGTAGCCGATGTAGCCTCTACCTTCCGTAGAGGAACCTCAGCATGAGGGGGAACCGCCGCGCCCACGCGTCCTCATTGTGCTCCGCGTTCGGCTCGGAGGCGAACGCCAGGTCCCGCCCCTCCCGCCAACCGGCCCTCCGCGCCGCCGCCGCGAGAAGCCCCGCGTCCCCCGCCGCCGAGCCGCCCTCCCGCTCCCCGACGTCGATCCACATCCGCCCTCCCTTGGCCGGCGGGCGAAGCCACCCCAGCGGCGCCCGCCCGTCGATCCACACCGACGGCGAGCACACCCCCAGCCGCGTGTACCGCCCCGGCTCCCGCCTCGCCGCCCAGAGCGTGACGATCCCCCCGAGCGACGACCCCGCCATCCCGACCTCCCGCGTCGCCACCCCGTATCGCCCCGCGAGCCACGGGAGCAGCTCCTCGTCGATCATCTTCAGGTACAGGTCCGCCCGCCCGCCGATCTCGCCCCCCCGCTCCATCCGGAACCGCCTCGGCAGGTACTCGTCCCCCCGCGCCGCCCCCGCGTTGTCGATCCCCACGATCGCCACCCGCCGGACGAGCCCCGCCCGGATGAGCATCGTCGCGCTCTCGTCCACCCGCCACTCGCGCCCCGGCAGAAAGCTCGTCGCCCCGTCGAAAAGGTTCTGCCCGTCGTGCATGAGCAACACCGGATCCCCCTCCCGGAACCCCTCCGGAAGCCACACCCGCACCTTCCGAGCGTTCCCTAGCACCCGGCTCGGAAAGTCGGAGACCTCCAGCCTCCCCACGACCGTGTGAGGCGTCTGAACCGGCAACGCGAGCATAGGGGCGAGCCTACCGAAACGTGGAAAGCCACCCGCGTATGCCCCGCGACGACGCGCCTCTGACGAAGGCCGAGATCCTCACCTCGCTCTCCCGTGCGCTCGACCTCGTCGAGGGCCAACCCCCCGGCCACGCCGTCCGCACCTGCTGGATCGCGATGCGCCTCGCCGCGGAGCTCGGCCTCCCCGACGCCGAGCGCGACGCCCTCTACTTCGCGAGCCTCATCAAGGACTCCGGCTGCTCGAACAACGCCGCCCGCATCCAGAAGATCTTCGGCGGCGACGAGTTCCTCGCCAAGCGCCACGTGAAGACCGTGGACTGGACGAGCAAGAGGGCGAACGCCGTCTACGGCCTTCGCTACGTCGAGCACGGCAAGGGCCCCCTCACGAAGATCCGCGGCCTCCGGCGCATCCTCTCCGAAGGCGACGTCATGCGCGAGGTCACCGCCGCCCGGTGCGCCCGAGGGGCCGAGATCGCTCGCCTCCTCGGCTTCCCACCTCTCGTCGCCGACGCCGTCCGCGACCTCGACGAGCATTGGGACGGCCGCGGCGCCCCCGAGGGCCTGAAGGAGCGCGAGGTCGGGATCGTCGCCCGCGTCCTCGGCCTCGCCCAGACCCTTGAGGTCTTCGTCTCCACCTTCGGGGTCGGCGAGGCGTACCGGATGCTCGGCAAGCGCCGAGGCCGGTGGTTCGAGCCTGCCCTCGTGGACGCGTGCGGCGGCT
Source organism: Fimbriimonas sp. (assembly GCA_965249475.1). Taxonomy (GTDB): domain Bacteria; phylum Armatimonadota; class Fimbriimonadia; order Fimbriimonadales; family Fimbriimonadaceae; genus Fimbriimonas. Next base: position 151,092 of record CBDFMD010000003.1, read on the forward strand.
TCCGCCACGACGCCGACTTCTGGCGCGCCCACGTCGCCCGCGCCGAGGCCGCCACCCTCGAGATCCCCGTCGCCGCCGCCGCCGAGACCATCGCCGAGGCCGAGATCGACGCCGTCTGCGAGGCCTTCGCCATGATCGTGGACGCCAAATCGAGCTTCACCGCCGAGCACTCCACCCGCGTCACCCGCTACGCCGTCGAGCTCGGACGCGACTTCGGATTCGCCCCCGAGCGTATTCAGACCCTCCGCCGCGCTGCCCTCCTCCACGACGTCGGCAAGCTCGGCGTGAGCAACGGCATCCTTGAGAAGCCCGGAAAGCCCACCGACGAGGAGTTCGCCGCGATCCGCCTCCACCCCCGTTTCACGTGGGACATCCTCTCTCCTATCCGCGGCTTCGGGCGCCTCGCCGACCTCGCCGCCGCCCACCACGAGCGCCTCGATGGCCGCGGCTACTGGCGCGGCTGGGACGCCGACCGCCTCGACCTCGACATGAGGATCCTCGCCGCGAGCGACGTCTTCGACGCCCTCTCCGCCGACCGCCCCTACCGCGGCGCCATGCCGATCACCGAGGTCTTCGCCATCCTCGAAAAGGAGAGCGCCACCGGCCTTGACCCCCGTTGCGTCGGCGCCCTCCGCGACCGCTACCTCGCCGCGGCCCCCCTCCCCCTCGCTGCCTGAGGACCCTCGGTCTTCTAACCGTCCGACCCGAGCGCCATCCAGACCCGGAACCCCTCTCCGAACCCCATCCGATCCGGAACCCCAGGGTCTGCCGAGAGGCAGACCGCCAGCGTCTCCCGGAGCGACGCCTCCGCCGCGTCCGCGACGAGGCCGAGGAGCGCCTCCTCGCCCCCGCCCGCCTGGGCCGCCGCGAGCGCATCGATGGACGCCGCTCGCCGCTGGACCGGGAGCACCGCGATCGGGTACCCCGCCCTCAGGAGAAGAAGGTTGAGGAGCAACCGCCCGACCCGCCCGTTCCCGTCCCGGAACGGATGGATCGTGACGAACCGCAGGTGCGCCTGGGACGCCCGCGCGACCGGGTTCTCCTCGCCTGCCGACGCGAGCCACGCCGCGAACCCCGCTATAAGCTCCGGAACCTGAAGGTGCGAGGGGTACCGGAACCCCGTCTCCGCCGCCATGACGTCGAGCGTCCGGTACGCCCCCTCGTCCCGAAACCCCTGCCCGCGAACGACGAGCGAGTGGATTTCGCGGATCTCGCGCTCTCCGAAAGGCTCGTCCCCCGAGGCGAGGAGCCGCACGAAGTCGAGCGCCTCTCTATGCCCAACGACCTCCAGATGCTCCAGGACCGACTTCCCCCCGATCGTGATCCCCTTCTCCAGGACGATCTGCGTCTCGCTCTGCGTGAGCGTGTTCCCCTCGATCGCTGTCGAGTGGTGCGTCAGCCGCACCTCGAACCGGTGCCCCAGCTCCTCGGCGACCGCCGGGGGCAAGGGGCGGAACGCGTCGAGCCACCCCTTCGCCCGCGCGAGCTCGCCCCATCGAACCGTCGGAGCACGCTCCCTCACCGAAGCCCCCGCTTCCACTCCCCCACGAGCTGGAGCGCCTGCATCGGCGTGAGCGCGTCCGGGTCGAGCTCCCGCAGACGCCGCACGACCTCGGGCTCCTCGGCCTCGAAAAGCGTCAGTTGCAGGCTCGCCCGCTTCGTCGGCACCGCGCGCGGCCCCGCGGCGTCCCTCGACTCTAGATCCCCGAGCACCTCCCGCGCCCGCGCGAGCACCCCCGCCGGCACCCCCGCCATCCGCGCGACGTGGATCCCGTAGCTCCGGTCCGCCCCCCCCGGAAGCACCCGGTGCGTCCACACGATCCCCTCCCCGACCTCCTCGACCGCCACCCGGAAGTTCGCCACCCCCGCGAGCGACCCCGCGAGCGCGTTGAGCTGGTGGTAGTGCGTCGCGAAGAGCGTCTTCGCCCCGACGCCCGCGAGATGCTCGACCATCGCCCACGCGATCGCCAGACCGTCGAACGTGCTCGTCCCCCGCCCCACCTCGTCGAGGATCACGAGCGAGCGCGGCGTCGCGTGGTTGAGGATGTTCGCGCTCTCCACCATCTCCACCATGAACGTGCTCTGCCCGAGCGCGAGCTCGTCCTTCGCCCCGATCCGCGCGAAGATCCGGTCGCACACCCCCAAGGTCGCGCTCCGCGCCGGGACGTAGCTCCCGCACTGCGCGAGAAGCGCGATGAGCGCCGTCTGGCGCAGGTACGTGCTCTTCCCCGCCATGTTCGGCCCCGTGAGGACCACGCACCTCGTGTCCTCGAGCGAGAGGTCGTTCGGCACGAACCCGCCCTGCGCGACCGACGCGACCTCCACCACCGGATGCCGCCCCCCCTCGATGCACAGCGCGTCCCGCTCGACCATCTCGGGCCGCACGTACCCACGCTTCCCCGCGACCTCCGCGAACGTCGCGAGCGCGTCCGTCTCGGCGAGCGCCCGCGCCGTCGCGAGAAGCGCCGGGGCGAGCGCCGCCACCCGCCCCCGAAGCCGCGCGAAGAGGTCCGCCTCCAGCGCGAGCGCCTTCTCCTCCGCCCCCAGCACCTTCGCCTCGTGCTCCTTCAGGTCCGCCGTGATGTACCGCTCCGCCCCCGCCGTCGTCTGCTTGCGGACGTAGTGCGCGGGCACCTTCGCCTGATGCGCCTTCGCCACCTCCAGGTAGTAGCCGAAGACCGAGTTGAACCCCACCTTGAGCCCCGCGATCCCCGTCGCCGCGCGCTCCGCCGCCTCCAGACTCGCGATGTACGCCTTCCCGTCCCGCCCGATCTCCCGAAGCGCGTCGAGCTCCAGGTCGTGCCCCGCCCGGATGACCCCCCCGTCCCGCGCGACCGGGGGCGGGTCCGCGACGAGCGCCTTGCCGAGCAGATCCGCCAGGTCGTCGTGCGACCCGATCGCCTCCACGAGCGCCTGGATCCGCCCCGTGGCGAGCCGACCCAGCGGGTCGAGGATCGCCGGAAGCGCCGCGAGCGAGCCCCGGAGCGCCCCGAGATCGCGCGGCGAGGCGAGCCCCGTCGCCGCCCGCCCGACGAGCCGCTCCATGTCCCCCGCCCGCTTCAGCGCCTCGCGCAGATCCCCCCGCAGGATCCCCGAAACGGCGAACCCCGCCACCGCGTCGTGCCGCGTCGCGATCGCCCCCCGGTCGAGGAGCGGCCCCTCGAGCCACCGCCGCAAGAGCCGCGTTCCCATCGGCGTCGCGCACTCGTCCATCACGCTCAGAAGGGTGTGCCGCTTCGACCCGTCCCCGAGGTTCTGCGCGATCTCCAGCGAGCGCCGCGTCGCCGGGTCGATGAGCATGAGATCCCCCACCGCGTACGTCGCCACCGCGTCCACGTGCGCGAGGCTCGGATGCGCCCGCGCCGCGTACTCCAGCACCGCCGCCGCCGCCGCGACCGCCGCCGGCTTCTCCTCCAAACCGAATCCCGCGAGCGACGTCACCGCGAAGTGCCGGAGAAGCCGCGCCGCCGCCCCTTTGGGCGCGCTCGCCTCGACCACCGACGCCCCGAGCCCCCCCCGCGCGAGCTCCCCGTACTCGCTGAGATCCGGCGCGACGAGAAGCTCTGCTGGCCGCATGCGCGCGAGCTCCTGCAACAGCCGGTCCGTCGCCCCCTCCCCCGCCATCTCCGTCGCGACGAACTCCCCCGTCGAGCTCTCCAGAAAGGCGAGCCCGATCCGTCCCTCGACCCGCACGAGCGCCCCGAGATAGTTGCTCGCCCCCGACGACAGCATCGCGTCCTCGACGACCGTCCCCGGCGTGAGCACCCGCGCCACCCCTCGCCGGATGAGCCCCTTCGCCTGTTTAGGGTCTTCCATCTGCTCGCACAGCGCCACCCGGTGCCCCTTGGCGAGAAGCCGCGCGAGGTACTTCTCGATCGAGTGGAACGGCACCCCCGCCATCGCCACCCGCCCGTTCGACCCGTCCTCGCGCCCCGTGAGCGCGATCTCCAGCGCCCCCGCCGCGGCCTCCGCGTCGGGTCCGTAGAACTCGTAGAAGTCCCCCACCCGCATCGCCAGAAGCACCCCCGGGTTCTGCCCCCGGATCTCGAAGTACTGCCGGAGCATGGGGGTCTGCGCGTTCATGCTCCCCTCTAGTTTGGCCGTTCGGGAGTCCCCTAGCGTCCCGGCGCGCTCGCCGGCTCGTAAGGCTCCGGCTTCAGGTGGAACTCCACCCGCACCTCGTACGCCCGGGGCCACGGCAGGAACACCCGCACCGGACCGAGCTCCCGGAACGCCCACTGCCCCGTCCCCGCGAAGAACCGCCGGTCCTTGAACTGCGTCGCGAACACCTCCTCCACCCGCGCCGTCAGGTCGCGCTGGACGAAATCGTTCACCTCCCGGAACGACGCTCCGTACGCCTCGTCCCTCGAACCCTGCAACCGGTCGAGCATCCGGTTCGCCTCGGGCCGCGTGAAACGGTGGTAGTCGTAGTCGTCCACCAGGCGGTGGAGAAGGAACTCGCGCTGGGCGACCTCCCGGCTCAGCGCGTCCCCCCCCGAGCGCCGCGCCCAAAGGTACACGTTCGCCGCCGGGATCGTCGTCCCCATCGTGTTCCCCGCCGTGTTCCACCCCGCGTAGCTCAGGAGCTTCATCGCCCGCCCGTTCTCGATGAGCGCGTCGTACACCGCGCGGTCGCTCGTCCCGTCCGAGCGGAAGTCGATGTCCGCCACCGCCACCGGAAACCCCTGGTCCACCTCGCTCTTCAGGGCCTCCACCCACCCGGCGAACGGCGCTTCCCGCCGCTTCGGCACGTTGAGGAAGAGCGAGTAGTCGTAAGCCTCCCCCTCCTTCGCCAGCACCGCCCCCGAGGCCTGGAGTTGGTCCTCCAAAGACGCCTCGATGGACTTGCTCTCGTACATCGCGAAGCGCGTCTTCCCCGCCTCGTCCGAGTACACCACCCGCACCCGCGGCGTCCACGGTCGGTCCCCTTGCTGCAACAACGCCCGCGACACGAGCACGTTCGCGTGCTGGTCGATCCCCTCACAGAAAAAGACCTTCCCCCCGATCCTCAGCTGCTCCACCATCCGCCGGAGCCGCGCGTTCTCCTGGATGTGCGGCCCGTCCGGCTTCGCGTCGTCCTGGCCGTAGATCATGTAGTCGATCTCCGGCCCCATCGCCAGCCGCAGGAGCCCCTTCTGCACCTCGTGGTTCCGCGCCCGCGTGCGCTCGTAGACCGCGATCTTCCCCGCCGGAACCTTCCTCCGCAACCGCGCGAGCGTCGCCGGAAGCCCCGGATCGCGCAAGCGCTCCCACCGGTCCTTCAGCTCCTCGTACTTCGCGAGGTTCAGCCGGTACGGCGCCGCCGCCTTCGTCGCCGTCGGCGCGAGCCGCATCGTCGAGCAGAAGACGAAGAGCCGCACGTTCGGCGCCTTCTGCCGCTTGAACCGGATGAGCCGCCGAAGCCGCTCGCTCGCCGTCGCCACCGAGACCGTGTTCTCCCGCGAGGCGATGAGACCCCCGTACGCGAGCATGTCCGCCGACGCGACGATCGCCCGCACCCCCGTCAGGTCCTGGTGCTCGAGCCAGTCGAAGATCCTCTCCGGGTCCCCCGGCTTCGTGAAGCGCCCGAGCGTCTCGTAGGGCGGCATCCGCGTCTCCACCCCCGCCATCCTCCCGATCATCGTCGCGAACTGACCCGCCGCCGGACGCGAGTCGAGCGGGACGAGCAGGATCCGCCCCGAAGCCCCGCTCGCCTGAACGGGCGGCAAGGCGGGGGAGGTCTGGAACGCCAGCGCGGCGAGGAGGGCCGTCACAGCGCGACGGAGGCCCGCCGCTGGGCGTAGGCCGCGCTCCTTTCGAGCCAAGCTCCGAAGACCGCCTCGTCGTCGAGGATCGCACGGGGAAACTGGACGTACTCGCGCATCGGCTCCGCGTCCTTGTCCGGACGCAGGGGGCACGCCCCGGGAAGCGTCAGCGCCTCCTCGTAGTCGCCGGGCGCGAGCTTCAGCCCGATCTTGTCGTCCACGAGAAAGGCGAACATCCGCTCGCCCGTATAAACCCCCATCCCGCCGAACATCCGGCGCGCGCGCACGTCGTAGGCCTCGCCCGCCCGCATCATCTGCTCGTAGCGCAAGGGTCGGTACACCATCGGCATCGGGACGTCTCGGGCTCCGCAGGGTCTCCTCTCCCCTGTGCCGAGGCCTTTGGGGAAGAAGTCGCACCGTCGCGAATGCGGAACAGGATACCTTCGTAGACTATGCGCCCGCGTCGTCTCGACCGCGCCGTTTCTGCGATCTCTTTGCAATGACCCTCCCCGAACTCGCCCGCGCGCTCGACCTCGACGCGGGTCCCCGGCGCGTCCTCGTCGTCGAGGACGCGCCCCTCCACCACGAGGCCACCCTCGCCTGGCTCGCCCGCCAGGGCCACGCCGTCGCCGCCCTCGCCGAGGTGGGCGAACTCGACCGCACCCTCCTCCGCGGCCGCGATCTCCAGGGCGAGACCATCGAGGTGGACCTCGCCGCCCTCGACGCCGCCCTCCTCGACTACTACTTCCCGCGCCCGCCCTGGGACGGACGCCGCCTCGCCGAGACCCTCGTCCGCATGAACCCCCGCGTCCGCGTCTTCGGCATGTCGAGCGTGGACGCCGCGAACGAGCGCATGGTCCGCGCCGGAGCCCTCGCCGCCCTCCGCAAGGACCGCCTCGGCGACCTCATCGCCCGCGCGTGACTCGCTCTACTCCGCGTCCTCGCGCGGGACGAACTCGAACTTCGTGAACCACCAGCACGAGAGCGCCAACAACACCGCCGAGAGCAGAAGAAGCGTCGTCACCCCCGAGGTCGGCGTGATCGACGGCGAACCCCCGAGAAGCGCGAGCACCCCCCCGCCCGCCGTCTTCGGATGCTCCATCGCCGCCTGAAGGTGGCTTAGGATGCTCGCTCGGTAGATGTCCCCCGGCATCGTCGGAACCGCCGTCTCCCACCCGAACGCGAAGAGCACGCACCAGATGAGCGCCCGGTTCACCGCGAGCGACACGAAGAGGAAGAGCGACCCGTACGCGAGCGCCCCCAGCGCCACCACCCCGAGATCCCGCAAGAGGTACGGGTTCCTCCCGAGCCCCCCGTACGCCCCGAGCGACGTGAGCACGAACGCCGCCGCCGCGAGCAGAAAGACCACGAGCACCGACGCCGCGAACCGCACGAGAAGCAAGAGCCACCGCGGCACCGGCCGCGTCAGGAGGTACACGATCGTCCGCCCCTCGATCTCCTGACCGATGACCGCCGTCGTGAGGATCGCCGACCCCAGCGCGAGCACCCGCACCGCCGCCATCGCGACGACCGCGACGTACGAGTCCGACCCCCCCGCGTTCGGCACGAAGTCCCCCCACTTCCACGCCAGGAGGAAGCAGAGAACCCCCATCACGAGCCACGGCGCGACCCGCCGGAGCCGCGACGCCTCCTTGAGGGCGTGACCGAAAATCGCCGACGTCATCAGGCCTTCACCCTCATGCTTCCACCAAGTACCGGAACACCGATTCGAGGTTGTTGTCCGGCGAGGCGAACGACGATACCGTGAGCCGCCCCTCCTCCACGAGCCGCGCGAGCGACTCGTAGAAGGCGTCCGGCTCGCGCACCTGGAGCCGGAGCGCGTCCCCCCCCGCCCCCGAAGGCCCCGGCTCGTAGGCGAGCGACACGATGTTCGGCAATCCCGCGAGCGCCGCCGCCGCCCCCCGCGCGTCCGGCGTCTCCAGCCGCACCTGGTGCGGGTACTTGTCGATGAGCGACCGGATGACCCCCAGATCCCCCGTCGCCAGAAGCCGCCCCCGGTGGAGCAGAAGGATCGAGCGCGTCATCTGCTCCACCTCGAAAAGGATGTGCGACGAGACCACGATGCTCTTCCCCGCGTCCCCGAGATCGGCGAGGACCCGCATGAACTCGTGCCGCCCGATCGGGTCGAGCCCGTTCAGCGGCTCGTCCAGAAGGATGATGTCCGGGTCGTGCACCATCGCCTGAGCGAGCTTGATCCGCTGGCGCATCCCCTTCGAGTACCCCTGGATCTTCCGGTCGGCCCGGTCCTTCATCCCCACCATCTCGATCGCCCGCTCGGCCCGCTCCTTCGCCTCCGCCGGCCCGTACCCCGCGAGCCGCGCCATGTACCGCACGAAGCTCCGCCCCGAATCCCGCTCGTAGAAGTTGTCGATCTCGGGGCAATACCCCAGCCGCCGGTACACGTTCGGGTTCGCGAACGGCTCCTCCCCGAAGACCCGCACGTCCCCCGTCGTCGTCCTCAGCTGCCCCGTGATGAGCCGCATGAGCGTGGACTTCCCGGCCCCGTTCATCCCGAGAAGCGCCGTGATCCCCGGCCCGATCGTCGCCGTCACGTCGTTGAGCCCGATGACCTGCCCGTACCACTTGCTCGCGTTCCGGATCTCGATCGCCATCATCTAAACCACCTCCACGGCCCGCACCCGGGTCCAGGCGAGGTAAATCCCGCCGAGACACAGAAGCAGGAAGACGGGCAAGAAGATCTCCAGCGGCGGCGAGGGGATCGTGAACCCCCCCTGCGGCGGCGCCGTCGCGGGGCGCGGCTTCCCGAAAGGTCCCCCGCCCCGCCCGTCGATCCCCGGCAGAAGCGGCGACCCCGACGTCCCGAGGATGAGCTTCGCCATCGCGATGTTCACCCCGTCGATACTCGCGTAGTACAGCCGGTCCACCGCCTGCGGCACCGTCTGCCCGTTCCCCCGGAAGATCGCGTGGCTCACCTGCATCGCCTTCGTGAAGAAGTTCGAGAGGAAGTAGATCCCCGCGTACGTCGCCCCCGCCACCCGCGCCTGGTTGAAGAGCGACGACACCCCCAGCGCGAGCGACGCGTGGAGCGCCCCCGCGCTCATCGCCACGAGCGCGAGCTTGAAGAGCATCAGCGGATCGTCCGAGACGAACCCGTACTGCCGAAAGCTCAAGGCCCCGTAAAGCCAGAACCCCGCCATCGGCAGGAACGCGACGACCGAAAGCGGCAGGAACACCCCGAGCCACTTCCCCAGCACGTAGTCGAGCTTCGTGCAGGGCTTGCTCAGGTACACGAGAAGCGCGTTCGCACGGTTGTCGTTCGCGATCGCCCCCGTCGCCGTCAGAAGCGCGAGGATGAAGAAGAGCAGTTGCGCGAACGAGAAGCCGTGGACGAACTGGTCCTTCCAACGGATCTGCTCGAGGAACGGGTTCTTCCCCCCCGGCGTGATCGCGGGCGAGAGCGTGTCCACGAAGTAGAACACCGCCATGAGGACGAGGTACCAGTACCCCGACGCCACCGACCACCACCAGAACCCCCGCTTGGCGAGCGTGAGCCGGATGGACATCCGCGCGATGGACCACCACCGCCCCACCGGCGACCCGAGCGGCCCGTCGTAGTTCCGGTAGCTCAGGTCGGCGATCGGTTGCCCCGTCCCCACCCCCGGCTCCACGCGCCGCGAGGTTGGTTGCGACGCGGGAAGGCTCATACCGGCACTCCTCCCACCGGGGCGGGCACGTGCGGCGACGGCGCGATCCCGCCCACCACCGGCGGCGCGTCGATCGTCTGGAGGAACGCCTCCTCGAGCGAGCGCTCCGCCGGCACGATCCCCCGCACCTGCGCCCCCGTCTCCCGCGCGAGCCGCATAAGCCGCGCCGCGCTCTCGTGGGGGTTCCCGAACCCCTCGATCCTCAGCGTCCCGAACCGCTGCACCTGCACCCGCGCCCCGGTGCGCTCCACCGCCTCCACGAACGCCGGACTCGTCTCGCGCAGATCCACCTGGATCGGATGCCCCGCGAGCGACTTCAGATCCTTGATCGAACCCTCCGCCCGAAGCTTCCCCCGGAGCACCACCAGCACCCGGTCGCACACCCGCTCGATGTCCGGGAGCAAATGGCTCGACACGAGCACGTGCACCCCTTTCCCGTGGCTCACGTCCCGCACGAGATCGAGCATCTCCTCGCGCCCCCGCGGGTCGAGCCCGTTCGTCGGCTCGTCGAGCAGAAGAAGCTTCGGCCCGTGGACGAGCGCCTGCGCGAGCTTGATCCTCTGCTTCATCCCCGTCGAGAACGTCTCCACGTTCCGGTACCGCGCCTCCCCGAGCCCCGAGTATTCGAGCACCTCGTGCGCCCGCCGGAGCGCCTGCGCCTCCGGCATCCCCGCGAGCTCCCCCGCGTAGGCGACGAACGCCACCGCGCTCATCCCCGGGATGTGGCAGTCCTGCTCGGGCATCAGGCCCACCATCTGCCGGATCCGCCGCCCCTCCGTCGCCGCGTCGAGCCCGAGGATGCTCGCCCGCCCCCCCGCCGGCTTCACGAACCCCAGGAGCGTCTTGATGAGCGTCGTCTTCCCCGCCCCGTTCGGCCCCAAAAGCCCCGTCGCCCCCTCGTGGATCTCCCCCGAGAACGCGTCGAGCGCCGTGAACGCCCCGTACCGCACCGTCAACCCCTCGATCCGCGCGAGCACCCCCCCGCCGTCCGTCGCCGAACCCCCGTCTGCCAAACCCTCTCCTCTCGCTCCCGGCTAAGCATACAGTCGCCGCCCGCCCCCGGTTTCGCCTTTCGGCCGGAGCTTGCGGGAAAGGCGCGAACGAACGCGCGAACCTTCCGGGGACCGGGTACCGTAGTCTCTTAGAGGCCTCCCAGTGTTCCGCTCCTCCAATCCCCTCCTGCGCGACAAGGCGTTCGGCCGCGACGCCTATCTCACCGGCGTCGATCCGAACTCGCTCATGACCGTGGGCGGCACGATCAACCGCGCCCTCGTCCTCTTCGCCACCCTCGTCCTCTCCGCCCTCGCCGGCGCCGTCGTCGCGACCCGCGCCGCGGGCTTCGCGATCCCCGTCCTCCTCGTCGGCGTCCTCGGCGGCTTCGCCCTCGCCCTCGTCGTCACCTTCAACCGCAAGACCGCCCCGATCCTCGCCCCCGCCTACGCCGTCCTCGAAGGCCTCGCCCTCGGCGTGATCTCGACCTTCTACGAGGCCGGGATGGTCTCCTCCGCCCCCGGATCGTACCGAGGCGGACGCGGCGAGATGCTCCAGCGCACCCTCCAGAGCGGGATCGTCTTCCAGGCCGTCGTCCTCACCATGGGCGTCTTCGGCCTCATGCTCCTCCTCTACAAGGCCCGCCTCCTGCGCGCCACCCCGACCTTCACGAAGGTCGTCGTCCTCGCCACCGGCGCGATCTTCGTCCTCTACCTCGTGAACATCGCCCTGCGCGCCTTCGGCGTCATGGCCTTCCCCTTCCTCCACGAGGGCACCCCCCTCGGCATCCTCTTCTCCGTCGGAGTCTGCGCCCTCGCCGCGATGAACTTCATCCTCGACTTCGACTTCATCGAGCGCGGCGCGAACTCCGGCGCCCCCAAGTACATGGAGTGGTACGCGGGCTTCAGCCTCCTCGTCACGATGGTCTGGCTCTACCTCGAGATCCTCCGCCTCCTGAACAAGGTCCGCCGCTAGAGCGGCGCGGGGGCGACCCCGGAGAGTCGCCCCCGCCGGTCGTCCCCTACCCGCCGACCTCCAGGACAACCTTCCCCTGCGTCCTCCGCGCCGAGACGTCCCGGTGCGCGTCGGCGGCGCGCTCCAACGGGTACGCCGCCACCGTCGGCGCGAACCCGCCCGCGAGAAGCCCCTCGTAAGCCCCCCGCCCCCCGTCCGCCTCCGCCGCGAGCTGGTGGTACAGGCTCGACGTCGCGAGCGTCGCGCTCCTCCCCCACAGCGCGCCGACCGAAGGCTCCGGCATCACCCCGTCCGCCGCCCCGTAGACGATGATCGTCCCGAGCGTCGCGAGCCGCTCCAGACCCGCGTCGAAAAGCCCCCCGATCGAGTGGTAGACGACGTCCACCGGCTCGGCGAGCCCCGCGACCGCCTCCGGCGTGGCGTCGATCGCGAGATCCGCCCCCGCCGCGAGCACCGCCGCCCGCTTCTGGGCCGAGCCCGCCGTCCCCGCGACCCGGAACCCCCGCGCCTTCAACAGGTGCACGAGCCACTCGCCGACCCCCCCCGCCGCCGCGTGGACGAGCGCCCAACCGCCCGCCTTCGGCGACGCCGTCCGCAGAAGGAACTCCGCCGTGAGCCCCTGGACGAGCCCCCCGAGCGCCGTCCCCGCCGGAACCCCGTCCGCAAGAGGCCACGCGTTCGACGCGGGGCCGACGAACGACTCGGCGTAGCTCCCGTCCTTCGCGTCCCAGATCGCGACCCGCTCCCCGATCCGGCCCGCGTCCACCCCCGCGCCCACCGCGTCGATCCTCCCGACCGCCTCGAGCCCGAACGGTTGCCCGTCCGTCATGGAGCCCTGGTAGCTCCCCTCGCGGATGAGGATGTCGCGGTAGTTGAACCCCGCCGCCTCCACCGCGACCCGCACCTCCCCCGCGCCCGGCTCGGGCGCGGCGATCTCGCGGAGTTCCAGCGTCTCCGGCCCGCCGACCTTCGTGAAGACGACCGCCCTCACGCGCGCACCCCCGCGACGCAGAGGACGAGGGACGAGACGCGGAGGCGGGCGAAAAGGCTCACGCGGCTTTCTAACCCGCCTCGGTCTAAACTGTGGCGTAGGACATGGAAAGATGCGCGAGTCATTCTAAGGTGACCGGCGAGGGCAACGCCCCGTGGGTCCGCCACGGCGAGGCGGGATGCCCCGTCGAGACGACCCTGCGCCTCATCGGCGGCAAGTGGAAGGCCCGCATCGCTTTCCACCTCTACGACGGCCCCCTCCGCTACACCGAGCTTCGCCGCGCCCTTCCCGGCATCTCCGCCCAGGTCCTCACCGGCGGCCTCCGCGAGATGGAGCGCGACGGCCTCGTCTCCCGGGAGGTCTTCGCCGAGGTCCCCCCGCGCACCGAGTACCGCCTCACCCCCGTCGGCGAGTCCCTCGCCCCCGTCGTGGAGGCCATGTCCGCCTGGGGCCAGAGCTACCGCGAGGCCCAGAACGCGGGAGGACGAGCGGCGTGATCGGGCTCTCCACCGCCGAGATCGAGGCCCGGCTCCCCGAGGGCTGGACCCGCCGCGACGCGGAGATCGTCCGCGACTATGCCTTCGCGACCTATGCCCGCGGCGTCCTCTTCGCCACCGCCGTCGCCCTCCTCGCCGAGGAGGCCGACCACCACCCCGACATGCTCCTGACCTACCGCCGCGTCGAGGTCCGCCTCTCGAGCCACGACGCGGGGGGGATCACCGCCCGCGACCTCGCCCTCGCCCGACGCATCGACGGGGTTTTTTCCGCGTAGCCCCTCTCGTCTCGCGCCGCGATCCGCCGAATATGAATGCATGATGAACAGCGACGAAGCGGCCGTGGCATCGATCTCGGGAGCGCCGTCCGCGACCCGGGGGGGAGACCCGGCGCCCCACGAGGAGCGCGCGGGCGCCGGAGGCGACGGACCCGAGCGGAAGGCCCGCGCCGACCGGCGCGAGGACGCCGACTTCGCCCCCGCGATCTTCACCCTCGACGCCGAGGGACGTTTCGTCCGCGTCGGACTCCGCCTCGCGCGCCTTCTCGCCGTCCGACGCGAGGCCCTCGTCGGAGTCGCGCTCGCAAGCTTCATCGACCCCTACGACGACGAGATCTTCGCCGACCGCTGGTTCGACCTCCTCGCCGGCGGCGAGGCGCTCGAGATGCCGACGACCCTCGTCCTGAAGGGCGGCGAGCGCCGGCGCGTCCGCCTCGACCTCCTCGTCCGCGACCCCGACGACCCCGAGGGCGGCTACGCCGGCGTCCTCACCCCCGAGGCCGGTCACCAGGGCGAGACCGTCCCCGACTTCGATGTGTCGAAGACCCTCATGGACACCTTCGGCATCATGGTCGCCGTGACCGACCCCAACGGCGTCCCCCTCTTCTCGAACGCCGCCCTCCGCGCCCGTTTCGGACGCCCTCTCGGCGCGAAGGGGAACGGCTTCACCCTCGTCCACCCCGAAGACCGCGCGAGCGTCGTCTCGGAGTGGATCGAGGCGATCGCCGCCGGCGTCCCCTTCACCCAGGAGATGCGGATGGCCCCCCCCGAGCGACCGCACTTCTGGGTCCGCGTCGAGTCCCGCCCCCATTACGACGACCGGGGCGCCATCCGCTTCTGGGCCGCCACCTTCATCGAGATCGAAGAGGAGATCGCCGCCCGCGAGGCGCTCGACGACGCGCGCCGCTTCATCGCCCGTCTCGGCGAGGCCCTCCCCGACGTCCTCTTCCTCTACGATCTCGAGAGTCATAAGAACGTCTACTGCTCCCCCGCCTCCCTCCCCGTCCTCGGGTACACCCCGGCGGAGATCCAGGCGATGGGACCCGCCCTCCTCCCGACCGTCATCCACCCCGACGACTGGCCCTGGGTGAGGGAGCTCATGTACGCGGGCGGATCCGACGCCCCCGATCGGGGCGAGACGATCGAGTACCGCTGCGTGAAACCCGACGGGGAGATCGTCTGGCTCTCCGCCCGCTCCGTCGTCTTCGAGCGCCACCCCGACGGTCGCCCCCGCGTGAACCTCGGCATCGCCGGGGACGTCACCGCCCGCAAGCTCGTCCAGATCGAGAGCGAGGAGCACAGCCGCATCCTCGAGCACGCCCTCGCCGGCGTCTCCGTCCTCGACGCGAAGGGGCGCTACGTCTACGCGAACGCCGCCTACTCCGAGATCGCGGGCCGCCCCGTCGCCGAACTCATCGGCGAATCGTGGCTTCTCGCCGTCCACCCCGAAGACCGCGTCCGCATGGAGGACGAGTACCAGCGGATGCTCTACGAAGGCCGCATCGAGACCGACTGCCGCGGCATCCGCCCCGACGGGACCGTCTTCCACGAGCACGTCGTCATGATCCCCAAGTGGAGCGACGGACGCTCGAGCGGCGACCTCGAAGGGTGCTACCGCTTCTCGCGCGACGTCACCGAGCGCGTCCGCTTCCAGGCCCAGCTCGAGGACCAGCTCGCCCGCATCTCCTCGATGACCGCCCAGCTCGAAGGGCGCACCGCCGAGCTCGAGCATGCGAACGGCATCCTCGCGGTCCAGGCCGGAAGCGACGGCCTCACCGGCCTGGCGAACCACCGCCGCTTCCAGGAGACCCTCGCCGCCCTCATCGAGGCCGGGCGCCCCCACGCCGTCCTCCTCGCCGACGTGGACCACTTCAAGGCCTACAACGACGCCTTCGGCCACCCCGCCGGCGACGCCGTCCTCACCGAGTTCGCCGGCGTCCTCGCCTCCCTCACCGGCGAGGGCGAGATCGCCGCCCGTTACGGCGGCGAGGAGTTCGCCCTCATCCTCCCCGACGTGGACCTCGAAGGCGCCGAGCTCCGCGCGAACCTCATCCTCGACCGCCTCGCCCGGACGGATTGGCCCCACCGCGAGATCACCGCGAGCCTCGGATGCGCCGCCTGGCACGAGGGCCGCACCCGCGCCGACCTCGTCGAAGCCGCCGACCGCGCCCTCTACATCTCCAAACGCAACGGCCGCAACCGCGCCACCGCCGCCGCCTGAGCCCTCGGAGATCCCCCGCCCCTAAACCGAGCCGCGCGACCCCAAAACGTGGCGGACCGCATCGACCCCGAGCACGATCCCCCTCGCGACGAATACAACCAGGAAAAAGAATCCCCAAGCGGACGCGAGGAAGAGGAGGCGAGACCCGGGCATCGGCCTTCCCACGAGAGGGCGGTAGAACGCGAGGAGCGCGAGCGTCTGAAAGAGGGAAACCACCGTCGCCACGACGAGGATCGTAGGGAGTGCGCTCCCCCGCGTCCTCTCGACCGCTTGGATCAGCGGCCCGATGAGCACGACGCAGTAGAAGAGGCCCGGCCAGAACGCCCGCGAGAACGATCCGGGCCGGGAATTCAAGCGCCGCCTCTACGCGACCGCGAGCGGCGCCGCGACGGGAGCCCCTACCATCGGCAACGCCTCGAGCCGGTCGAGCCGCGCCACCCGCTCGCCCATCACCTTCTTCGAGAACTCGATCGCGTTGTAGCTCGACCGTATGAACGGACCCGACGCCACGAACGCGAACCCCAGCTCCTCCCCGATCGCCTCGTACGCCTTGAACTCGTCCGGGTGGACGTACTCCACCACCGGCAGATGCCGCATCGTCGGGCGCAGGTACTGCCCGATCGTCACCGCGTCCACCCCGTTTGCGCGCAGATCCCTCAGCACCCCCACCACCTCGTCCTTCGTCTCCCCGAGACCCAGCATGATCCCCGACTTCGTGTAGATCGTTGGGTCGAGCTCCTTCACCGTCTTCAGGACCCCCATCGTCCGCGCGTACTTCGCCTGTGGGCGCACGAGGGTGTGGAGCCGCTCCACCGTCTCGATGTTGTGGTTGTAGATCTCCGGGCGCGCGTCCGTCACGTTCTGGATGCACCACCGCTTCCCCTTGAAGTCGGGCGTGAGCACCTCAACGACGACGTCCGGGTTCTGCGCGTGGAGCGCCCGGATCGTCTCCGCGAACTGCGACGATCCCTCGTCCGGCAGATCGTCCCGCCCGACGCTCGTCACCACGACGTGCTTGAGCCCGAGATCCCCCGCGACCTTCGCCACGTCCGCCGGCTCCTCCGCATTCACCGTCTCCCCCTTGCCCACCTTGATCGCGCAGAACCCGCACGAGCGCGTGCAGGTGTTCCCGAGGATCATGAACGTCGCCGTCTTCTTGCTCCAGCACTCCGGCAGGTTCGGGCACCGCGCGCTCTCGCACACCGTGTTGAGGCTTTTCGAGCGCATCATCCCCTGCACCTCCGCGATCGTGTCCGGCCGCGGCAACCGGATCGTGAGCCACTCGGGAAGGCGCTGGTTCATGCTCTCCAGTCTATCTTACGCCCCATCTCGCCCTTCCGAACCCGCCGCGAACGGAAGCAACGCCCGCAACCGCTCCGCGAGCACCGGCGCCAATCGCTCCGCCCACCCCGCGTCGATGAGCCCCACGTCGAGAAGGTCCACCACGTGCGCCTGGTCCTTCGGCCGGTTCGCCGTCAGCTTCACCCGCACGAGCGCCTCGAGTGAAAGGACGGGATACCCGCCTTTGAGTATGGCCGTCTCCTGGACGAGCGGATTCGGTCCTGGCTCGCCCTCGCGCACCATCTCCCCCGCGAACACGATGTGAACGCCGCTCCCGACCTTGCTCGTCGGCCCATCGAGGAGAACGTCCATCCCCGCGACATGCCGGTACACGAAGCCGAGCGGCTCCAGCGCGGCGCGCACCCGACCCAAGTCCTCGCGCCGGATCATCACGTCCACGTCCCGCGTGTTGCGGACGGCGTCCTCGTCCACCGTCGCCACCCACGCCGCCACCGCGTTCCCCCCGACGACCGCGTACGCGATCCCCGCCCCCGAAAGGGCGCAGGTCGCGACCCTCAACCGCGTCTCGACTCTTTCCACCGCTCGCTCCATGACATCGAGGATGGACATCGGCCGATCTTACTCGACCTTGTGAAGGGCGAGACGCCCTAGATCGACACCGCGAACTCGCGACCCCGGATATAGACCGAGAACCGAAGGGCGTTGACCTCGAAAACAACTTGCGGGTCTCGGCTGAAGTCCACGTTGCGGCGGATCCGCTCCGCCATCGCCGCCGAGAAGTGCGTCGTCCCCGGCTTGGTCTGGTCGTCGAAGTACCGCCGCCCCGCCCCCGCCGTGCGCGGATACGCGGCGAACCGGCGCCACAGCCCCCCGTTTCGCTTGGCCATCGCCTTCGCCAGATCCTCGTCCGACCACTCCGCGTAGCCCGCCTCCTGAAAGGCCCGATGGAAGGCGTCCTCGGCCGTGCGCGCGGCGAGCCGCCCCGCCCGTAGCCGGAACGCCGTTACGTCCAGATCGAGGTACGGCGCCTCCCCAGTCTGCGAACCAGAGGATGGGGAGGCGCCGGTCGCGGGAGCGACCGGATCCCGCAACGTGGACCCGGTCGCTTCGGCGATCGCGAGAAGGATCTCCCGGAGCGGCTTGTTCTCCGCGTAGACCGCGAGAGGCCAGCGCGCCACCGACCAGTGCGCCTTCGCCCCGAGACTCGTCGCGGGCGTCTTGCCCAGCAACGAGGAGAGCACGACGTACCCCGTCTCGGGTGGCCGGACCCGGTACCCGCTCTCGGTCTTCCGCACGAGCCCCCGTGCGTCGGCGACCCCCGCGAGAACGTTGGACGTCCCTTCCTCCGTGCGTATCGCATCGGGGTACTCGCGCGGGTACATCGCGTGCGCCGTCACCTCGTACCCGGTGAACGCCGCCACCTGCCTTCGCAGGTCGGCATCGTCCCGATAGGCGAAGGTGTGCGAGGGCCACGGCTTCTCCGTATCGAACGCCACGACCGCGAGCCCCCCGCTCCGTTCGGAAAGCCAAGAGGCCCACTTCGAGGCTCCCCCGCCGGGGAAGACGGCGGTGGAGGAGCCCTGGAGAGCGAGGAAGGCGACGAGAGAGACCACGATCCGTCTAGTTCCCCTTCGGAGAGATGAGGATCGTCTGATCCGCGAAGAACGCTCCCGAGGAACCCAACTCCGTATTAAGATCCCTCAGAACCGCGATCGGGTTGGGGTCGGTAATGCGGTAACGGTCCCTCCTCACGATCGTCGTGGTGATCGGTTGATCCCCCACCATCGAGATCGCCCGCTTCGTGTGGACGAAGGTGTACTCGCCGCCCGCGTACCCGGCGATCGCCCACCCGTTCGGCTCGGTCGCCCCGCCTTGGATCTCCGTATTCAGATATCCCGCCGAGTGGTACGTGGAGGGATACGTCTTCAGCGAGGTTGTGCCGTCGTTGTGGAAAACCTTGAACGTGTCGAAATCCTTCACCTTGAGGATCGTCACGTAGAGTGCGCCGGCCTGAACGTTCACGACGTCCTTGTCGAACGAGAACTCGATCTTCGTCGCCGAGTTCCAGGGTTGCTCGTCGTCCTGTGGCGTCGGAGGCGACTTCTGCGCGAGCGCCGAGCTCGCGAAGAGGAGGGTGAAGAGGATCATGGACGTCTTCGTCATGGCATCTTGAGAGTACGCGGGAGGGGGGGGGACGGTTCATGAACGCAAGGTGAATCCTTGCGATCGTTCCCCGCTCCCGGACCTTGCGCCCCTACTCGACTTGGCCGAGCGCGAGCTCCTGCTTCGGCGGCTGGGGCACGTCCGTCTTGATCGGCCCCTCCTTCTGCGTGAACTGGTCGAGGAAGTGCTCCCCCATGAGCTTGCCCACGATCGAGAGCTGGTTCACCGCGTACTTGCGCGCCCGGGGCGCCTGGAAGCGCACGTCGATCGGCTCGTACTCGAACCTCGGCCCCTGCGGCGTCCAGTTCGCCACCGTCGTCTTGAGCCAGTTCTCGTCGTCGCGCTTCGGCGTGTTCATCTTGAAGTGCGCCCCGCGCGACTCGTCGCGCACGATCGCCCCGCCGACGATCGCCTTGCTCTGCTCGATCATGTTCGCCACCGCCCGCGCGAACGGCACCGCCTGGTTCTCCCAGCCGCTCGCGTCGATGAGGTTGCACCGCTGCGCCCGCTCGCCGAGCTCCTTCAGCCGCTCCGCCGCGCTCTCCAGGTCGCTCTGCACGCGCCAGATCCCGCAGTTGTTCCACATGATGTCCGAGAGCTCCGCGTGGAGCCGGTACGGGTTCTCCTTCCCGTGGCTCTCCGCCAGGCTCCGGTACTGCGACTCGCGCTCGCGCTTCGCCTCGTCGAGAACGGCCGAGGAGAGCGAGTCCGTCGCCACCTCCGCCCCCGCGAGGTACGCCTGCACGCCCTGTGCCGAGATCTCCCCCGCGACGAGGCACGCGAGAAGCGCGTTCGCCCCGAGCCGGTTCGCCCCGTGGTACTGGTACTCGCACTCCCCCGCCGCGTAGAGCCCGGGGATATTCGTGGACTGGTTGCGCGGCGAGTCCACGTCCCACGTGTTGTCGCCGTTGAGCTCGTAGTCCACCCAGAGCCCGCCCATCGTGTAGTGGACCGCCGGGTAGATCCGCATCGGCGTCTGGATCGGGTCCTCGCGCATGAACTTCTCGTAGATCTCCAGCACGCCCTCGAGCTTGTCGTTGATGATCTCGCGCGAGTACGGCCCGCCCCGGCTCGTGTGGAGCTGCGTGATGTCGAGATACACCTGCTCGCGCCCCCGGATCCCCTTCCCCTGGCGGCAGACGCAGTAGATGATGAACGACACGATGTCGCGGGAGAGAAGATTCCCGTACTTCGAGTCCATCTCCTCGCACACGTACCACCGCTCGGGCTCGGGGATGTCCACCGGCTTGCGCGCGTCCATCGGGTCGCGCGGCACCCAGATGCGCCCGCCCTCGCCGCGCACGCTCTCCGAGATGAGCCGGCACTTGTCCTCGCCCGGGATCGCCGTCGGGTGGATCTGCACCATCTCCGGGTTCCCGTACTTCGCCCCCTGCTGGTACAGGATCGAGACCGCCGAGCCCGTGTTGATGATCGAGTTCGTGCTCTTGCCGAAGATGACGCCGTTCCCCCCCGAGGCGACGATCACCGCGTCCGCCGCGTGCGACTCGATCTCCATCGTCTTGAGGTTCTGCGCCGTGATCCCCCGGCACCGCCCCGCGTCGTCCTTGATGATCCCGAGAAACTCGTAGCTCTCGTACTTCTCCACCCGGTTCATCGTCTCCCACCGCCGCACCTGCTCGTCCAGCGCGTACAGAAGCTGCTGCCCGGTCGTCGCCCCCGCGTAGGCCGTCCGGTGCTTCAGCGTCCCGCCGAAGCGCCGGAAGCTCAGAAGCCCCTCGCTCGTCCGGTTGAACGGCACCCCCATCCGGTCGAGAAGGTAGATGATCGCCGGCGCCCGCTCCGCCATCCGGAGCACCGGCGGCTGATGGTTGAGGAAGTCGCCCCCCGTCACCGTGTCCTCGAAGTGCAGGAACGGCGAGTCCCCCTCCCCTCGCAGGTTCACCGCCCCGTTGATCCCGCCCTGCGCGCACACCGAGTGCGACCGCTTGACCGGCACGAGGGAGAAGATCTTCACCTTGTGCCCCGCTTCCGCGAGCTTCATCGCGGACATGAGTCCGGCGAGCCCGCCTCCGATAACGACGACCGTTCGCTGCGCTGCCATTGCGTTCCTCCCTAGTCTACGCCAACGGAGCTTTCAACGATCGTTGAAAGCAGACTTTCTCCTCTCGGGACGCCGGGGTAAAACGCCTCCGGCCCGCTCGCGCGATCCTCCTTCCCTGCCGATGGACGAGACCCTCCTGGAGACGCTGGACGACCGCCGCGCCGCGCGAAGGATCGCCGACCGCGCGTCCGTCTCGCGCTCCGAGTGGTACTCCTACGGCGCGGTCGTCCTCCACGTCCTCGTGGACGTGGAGGACGCGCGGACCGAGTTGGCGATGGAGCTCCGCGACCGAGGCGTCGGCCCCGAGTTCCTCCCGCCCGCGACGGCCTGAGCGCGCGGGGCTCCGGCGCTGAGGCGTCCCGTGCCGGAGTCGCGTTCTCAATCCGCCCGCAAGGTCGTTGCGATCCAAGCGAGATGACGCCCCCCGATCAAGGCTCGAAGAGTTCTGTAGTAGCATTACAGAATGGCCAAGCAGATGAACCTCCAGGTCACTCCCGACTTCGAGCGCGACCTTCGGGAGATCATGCGGGCGAAAGGCCTCAAAAGCCGAAGCGAGGCGGTGCGCCGCGTCGTCCGTGAGGCCGCCGAGGCGACCCCGAGGCTCACGATGGGCGAATGGATGGAAAGCGCCTGGGGTCTCGCCGCCGAAGGCGCGTCGCCCCCCTTCGACGATGACGAGCTGTGGGCCGGCACTGATCCCGACATCGCTGATCCCCTGGATGCCGCGGACGAGGCGTCGCCCGTGAAGGACGCGCCTTGACCGGTTCCTACATCCTCGACTCGAGCGCCCTGCTCGCGATCCTTTTTCGAGAGGCGAGCCGCGAAGAGGTCCGGGCGGCGATCCAAGGCGCGGGATTCCCCGTCATCGGTGCCGTCAACCTCGCTGAGGTCGTGATGACGAGCGCGCGTCGAAACCCCGCGACCCATCCTGTCGTTCTGCGGAGTCTGGGAAGGATGCCCCTCGAGGTGATCCCCGCCGACGGCGCGCTCGCCCACGCCGCCGCTGAGGCGAAGGTGCGGTTCCCCGTCCTGAACTTCGGCGACACCTTCTGCTACGCCCTCGCCAAGCGCCGCGACGAGCCCATCCTCACCCTCGACGCCGATTTCGCCCGCACCGACGCGCGCCTCGTGCCGCTGAGTTCCCTGGAGGGATAAGCTAGGCGCGCACTATGAGAAAGCTTTGGGGCGGCGCGTTCGCCGAGACGAACGACGCCCTGGTCGAGCGCTTCGGCCAGTCCATCCGCACCGACCTCCAGTTCTGGCAGGAGGACATCATCGGCTCCGTCGCCCACGCCCGGATGCTCGGCGAGACCGGCATCCTCGCCCGCGACGAGGCCCAGACCCTCATCGACGGACTCGAGAGGATCCACGAGATGGGGCCGAGCGCCCTCTCCGAGGACGTCGAGGACATCCACACCGCGATCGAGCTCAAACTCTACGAGCTCGTCGGCGACGTCGCGGGCAAGCTCCACACCGCGCGGTCCCGCAACGACCAGGTCGCCACCGACGGACGCCTCTTCCTCCAGAACGAGCTCCAGCTCGTCGTGGACCACATCAAAGCCCTCCAGGCCGAGCTCCTCCGGGGCGGCGAGACCTACCGCGACGCGATCATGCCCGGCTATACCCACGGCCAGCGCGCCCAGCCCATCACCCTCGGCTTCTGGATGATGGCCCACTTCTGGGCCCTCCAGCGCCACGGCTGGCGCGCCGAGCGCCTCTTCGAGATCGCGAACCTCTCCCCCCTGGGGGCGGGCGCCCTCGCCGGCACCGGCTTCCCCATCGACCGCGCCATGACGAGCAAGGAGCTCGGCTTCGCCGCCCCCCTCCCCAACGCCCTCGACGCCGTGAGCGACCGGAGCTACATCCTCGACGGCCTCCACCTGTGCGCCCTCGTCATGATCGACCTCTCGCGCATCGCCCAGGAGTTCGTCCTGTTCTCCGGACGCGAGTACGGCTTCCTCACCCTCTCCGACGGCGTGACCACCGGAAGCTCGATCATGCCCCAAAAGCGCAACCCCGACATGGCCGAGCTCATCCGCGGCCGCACCGCCCGCGTCGTCGCGAACTGGGTCACCGTCGCCACCGTCATGAAGGGCCTCCCCCTCGGCTACAACCGCGACACCCAGGAGGACAAACCCCCCCTCTTCGACTCCTTCGGCAAGGTGAAGGACGCGATGACCCTCACCGCCATGATGCTCGAGTCCGCCACCTGGCACACCGACCGCATGGCCGAGGCCGTCCGCGGCGACTTCTCCACCGCCACCGACCTCGCCGACTACCTCGCCGCCGCCGGAACCCCCTTCCGCGAGGCCCACGAGATCGTCGGCAAGGTCGTCCGAGGCGCCGCCGAACAGGGCCTCACCCTCGAGGAGCTCGACGACGTGACCCTCGCCGCGATCGCCCCCGAGGTCCCCCCCGAGGCCCTCGCCGTCCTCAAGCCCGAGGACTCCGTCCGCCGCCGCGAGAGCTACGGCGGCCCCGCCCCCCGCGCCATGGCCGAGCAGATGCGCCTCGCTCGCGAGCTCCACGAGTCCCGCGGCTTCGAAAGGATCGCCTGAACGCGCAGAGAGGCCCTGTGGCTCGGGCGTCCCGCCCGAGCGGCCCCCGAGGACGCCCCTCAAGGCGAACCCCTCACCCCCGGAACGCGTCCGGATGGTGCGCCACCGCCCCCGTGGCGAGATCCACCTCCACGATGTCGAACCGCACCCCCTCCGGCTCGGTCCCCGCCTCGCGCAGGAACGCCCTCGCCGCCGAGACCACCCGCCCCGCCTTCTCCGTCCCCACCGCCTCCGCCCCCAGACCCCCCGAACGCGCCTTCACCTCCACGAACACGTACGCCTCCCCGTCGAGCGCCACGAGATCCACCTCCCCCCGCCCCCCCCGGTAGTTCCGCGTCACGATCGTCCACCCGAGCGAGCGCAGATAGGCCGCCGCCAGAGCCTCCCCCCCACGCCCCCACGCCGTACTCACGCCCGAAGTATGGAGCCCCCGAACCGTAAACTAGCGCCTTGATCGCCGCCGCATCCGCACGCCCGCCCGCGTCCGAGCGCCATGCCCTCCTCGCGATGGCTTTCGGGTGCGCCCTCACCGTCGGCAACCTCTACTTCGCCCAGCCCCTCCTCGTCCTCATCGCCCGCGACTACCGCCTCGGCGACGGCGGCGCGGCGTCCGCCGCCACCCTCGCCCAGATCGGCTACGCCGTCGGGATGCTCACGATCGTCCCCCTCGGCGACGCCCTCCCCCGCCGACGCCTCGCCCTCGCCACCCTCGGGGCCTCCGTCGCCGCCCTCCTCGCCGTCGCCCTCGCCCCGAACCTCCCCCTCCACCTCGCCGCCCAGTTCGCCCTCGGCGTCGCGACCTGCACCCCCCAGATCCTCGTCCCCTTCGCCGCCCAGATCGCCCCGCCCGAACGCCGCGGCCGCGCCGTCGGCTTCGTCATGTCCGGCCTCCTCGTCGGCATCCTTCTCGGGCGAGGCTACGCCGGAATCGTCGGCGCCGCGCTCGGCTGGCGCTGGGCCTACGTCGGCTCCGCCCTCGTCGCCCTCCCTCTCCTCTACGTCCTCCGTGCGGCGTTGCCCGAAGGCCTTCCGGAAACCCCTCCCGGAACCCCCCGCCCCCGCTACCGCGACCTCCTCCTCTCCGTCGCGGGCTACGTCCGCCGCGAGGGCGACCTGCGCCGCGCGATGCTCGTCGGCGCCCTCGTCTTCGGCGCCTTCTCCGCCTTCTGGACCGGCCTCACCTACCTTCTCGAGAGCTCCGTCTACGGCCTCGCGGCGGGCCGCGCCGCCGGCGTCGCGGGCCTCTTCGGCCTCGTCGGCGCCGCCGGGGCGGGGACCGCCGCCCTCGGCGGCCGCCTCGTGGACGAGCGCGGCCCCCGCCTCGTCCAGGCCCTCGCGCTCGGACTCGCCCTTCTGAGCTTCGCCGTCTTCGCCGCGTTCGGTGCGAGCTATCTCGGCCTCGCCCTCGGCGTCCTCCTCCTCGACGTCGGCGCGCAAGGGAGCCACATCGCGAACCAGTCCCGCGTCTACGGCATCGATCCCCCCGCCCGCTCCCGCCTGAACACCGCCTACATGACTGCCTACTTCGTCGGCGGCGCCGCCGGCTCCGCCCTCGGCGCCCGGGCCTGGACGGTAGGCGGATGGACCGGCGTGAGCCTCGTCGGCGCCGCCCTCGTCGCCCTCGCCGCAGGGGTGTACGCCCTCGGCCTCCGAACGCGCTAACCGTGTGCGCCGACCGTAGGCGCCCGTCGTGGCACGGGCATCCTGCCCGTGGTCCGGGGACCCCCTCCCCGGATCCCTAACAAGTCACGGCCTCGGCCCCTTAGGGCTCTCCGGACCGTCGTCCGTCGAAATGGATTCAGTAACCGTCGCCGCGAGGTCGTAGCGAAGGAACCGTCGTCTTCACCTGGACGAGCTTCTCCCCCTGCTTCGTCGTCTCGAACGTCCTCTCCGTCATCTCCCCGAAGTACACCGCTCGGAACGAACGCCCCGAAAGGCCCGGCTCGCGGTCGTCCTCGGTCTTCCAGGCGATCTCCCCCTCAAGCCGCATCTTGCGCGGGAACGTCGCGTCTCCCGCCTCCCACTCGCACAGCCCGATCACGGTATCCGGCCCCGGCACAAGGTCGGGCGCGACGTACGGGAGCGACTTCCCTGCGCTCGCGACCCCGCGTCCGAAAGGCCGGAGCGTCGGGCCGATGTGGACCGACTCCGGCAACCGCCCCCGCCCGGGCCACATCACGAGCGGCGGATCGAACGACCAGGCCCCGAGCGTCCCCTTGATCCACACGCACTGGAGCTCGCCCGTCTTAGGGTTTTGAAGAAGTCGCACGGTCTCGCGGTTCCTAACGGAGTCGCTCCATTCCGTAGTCGCGGTGAGATCGTTCCACCCATCCCGCGTCCGCGCGACGAGCTTGATCTTCACAGATCCGGAGCGCGTCGCTTCATCGCGGTCGCGCACCGTCGTCTCCGCCACGCTCCAACTCTCCCCGCCCCGATAGACGTGCCACGAGTACAACGGAGCCTGACGAGGCGCGACGGCCGCAAGAGTGAGAGCGAGAAACATCGGCGCGTATCGTACCCCTGCGGGACTATGATCCGCCATCGCGTTTCCACACGACCGTCGCCTGCGCCTGAACCTCCATCACATCTGAAAACCCTCGAGAGAGTCCGCCACCGGGGACCCGCGCGAGAGAGTGTCGAGGGGCGCCTGCACCGGCGCCCGCGTTCCCCGGAACCGCCCCGCCCCGCTCGGGGCGTCCGCATCGCTCGCCAGAACTCCCGCCACAGCCCCCGCCGCAAGCCACGGATCGGCCATCCTAAAGCCCGATCCCATGCGCGAGCGCGAGCACGTCATCGTCCTCTCCGGACCCGACTTCCGGGGAAGCTTCTTCCGCCCCGAAGCCATGGGCCGCTTCGAGCGCTCCCTCCCCGACGCCCTCCTCAACGCCGCCCGGATGCGCTTCTTCGCCTCCTCCCGCCGCATCGGACGCCCCGGCCTCGGCATCGAGCGCGCCACCGAGCTCTGGATCGGCGACATCCAGCGCCACGAACCCACCGGCGGCACGCAGGTGACCGCCCGCCTCCCCATCCTCGGCGACGCCGCCCCCACCTTCTTCCAACAACCCGCCCTCTTCGACCAACCCACCCTCTTCGGCCCCGAACCCACCCGCGAGACCACCGCCCTCGACCTTCTCGGCGACGCCATCCGCGCCGTCGCCCGCCAGGAGGCCGACTCCGACCTCTTCGACCGCGGCATGCTCCGCCGCCTTCCCATGCTGAGGCCCGAAGGCGTCGAGCGCATGTCCTTCTCCGGGCGCGACCTCCTCTTCTCCGAACCCGCCACCGTCGACGCCGACCTCGAGCGCCGCGCCCGCGACCTCTCCGAAGGCACCCCCGAGCCCTACCGGACAAGGGTCGTCGGCCATCTCGAAGGCATCTTCCACGACGCCCGCGCCTTCGTCCTCAAACTCCGCGACGGCACCGGGCTGCGCGGCATCTGGACGAGCGACGACGTCGAACCGCTGAGGCGCGGCTGGGGCGAGGACGTCCTCGTCGAGGGCATGGCGTCCTTCCGCCCGAGCGGTGCCCCCCTCGTCTTCGAGGCCGAGACGATCCGCCCCGCGAGGGAGGAGGACCGCTTCTGGGAGCGCCCCCCCCGCGGCGTCGGCCCCGCCCCTCGCCCCGAAACCCCCTCCTCCCCGGCACCCGCCCCCGCTGAAGGAACGTGGCGTCGAACGTGGCATCGGCGTCCCGCCGATGCGTCCCGCCCGCGGAGCAAACCCCCGCTACCGACCCCCGAACCGAACGCCCGGCGCGAACCCCCGGTGGCACCGACGTCCCGTCGGTGCGCCCGAACCCGCCCGCCCGACGCGGAGACTCCCTACGCTCTGAAGGAGCACCCCCCCACTCCCCGCAGGACGCAAGGGACCTACCCAAAATATGGGTGGCTCCACCCAAAATCTGGGTACATTGTATCCGTGCCTGCTGCTCTTAACGTCGGCCTCTTCGGAACCGCCACAAGGTCGAATACCCTCCTCGTCATCGCGATGCTCGGCGAGACCCACCCCGCCGAGATCGCTCGCGTCCTCGAGATCAGCCTGAGCCAAGCCCAGAACGCCGTCGCCTCACTCGAAAGAGTCGGCGTGGTCGTCTCCGTGCGCGAGGGCGTCGAGCGCCGCGCCCGCCTGAACCCCCGTTACCCCCTCTACGAAGAGGTGAGCGCCCTGCTGGCGAAAGCCGCCCTTCAGAATGTTGGGCTTCAAGAGCGGCTCGCCACTCTTCGTCGTCGCCCCCGGAGGACGGGCAAAGCCCTTTGAACTCCGGGGTGGGGAAGGTTGGCCCCGGCACCTCCCTGCGCGAAATCGCCTTCTTCGTGAGCGACGCCATCGCGAGGGCGGGCGGCACCGTCGTCCTCTCCGGCGGAGGGGCGGCGACGATCTACAGCGAGGCGGCTTATCAATCCCGCGACCTCGACTTCGTGATCGCGCTCTGGGCCCCCGACTCGCGCCGCCGGGTCGCCCCCATCGCCGCCCTCGGCTTCCGGGCCGAGCGCGGTATGTACGTCCATGACCACAGCCCCTACACTCTCGAGTTCCTCCCCCACCCCCTCGCGATCGACCAGGAGGTTCTCACCCAATGGAGCACTTTGGAGGAGAACGGCCGTCGCCTGAACATCCTCACCCCGACCGATTGTGTCCGCGACCGTCTCGCCTCGTTTCTTTACGACAACGATTTCAGCGGACTCGAACAAGCGCTCCTCGTCGCCGCCGCCCAGCGAGAGTCCGTCGATCTCCATGCCGTCGAACGCTGGTGCCGTACCCAAGGCGAGAGGGCGAAAGGAGACCTCTTCCTCCACCGGCTCCGCGAGAGGACGGCGCGCGATCTCTAGGCGCGGCCGTGCCGCCGATCCCCGTGCCGCCGCACCCCCGCGGCACCGGCGTCGTGCCCGCCGGACGTACACCCGCTAGGGACCTCCTACTCCACGGAGAGACCCCTCACCCCTCGAACGCGTCCAGCCGCCGCAGGAACGACGCGAACCCCGCGAGCGCCGCCCCGGGATCCACCGCCCCGTCCCCGCGAAAGTGCATCGCCGCGTTCCGGATCTCCCCCACCTCCCGAAGCCGCGCGAGGAACGCGCCCCGCTCCACCCCGAACCCCATCCGCCGCCAGTTCTCCCCGTCCTCCAGCAGCATCGCGTACCCCCCGAACGTGAGCCCGTCCGCCCCTTCCGCGCGCCGGTGCGGCGGCAACGCCCGCGCGATCTCCGCCGGCCCTAACCGCGCCTGAAGCCGCCGCCGGAGCCGCCCCTCGATCTCCTCCAAGAGAAGCATCGTCTGCGAGCGCCCCCTGAGGCCCGCCGCGAGGTCCCCCGGCGTCACGATCCCCACGAGAGCGCCCCCCTCCTCCACGAACACGTACTCGTGCGTCACGATAAGGTCCAGCGCCTCCCCGAGCGGCGCCCCCAACGCCACGAACGCCGCCTTCTCGCTCGCCTCCCCCGCCGTCCCCGGCTCCCCCAGAAGCGCCGTCCGCACCCCGATCGAGCGCCACGAGATCCCCCGCGCCCGCCTCCCCGCCTCGATCACCGGCAGCTGCGAGAACCCGTACAGGAGCAGAAGCGACCGCGCGTCGAAGAGCGACGCCTCCGGCCCCACCGTCACAAGCCCCGCCTCCGTCCGCCGCAGATCCGCGTTCGGCAGATCGCTCACCACCGCCCCCGGATCGTCCGGCTGGGGCAAGGGCCGCCGAAACCGGAGCCTCAAGGCAACGCCCGAATCGCCCGACGCAACAGCACGAGCGCCGTCTGCTCCCCCCGGCGTCGGATGTCCTCCCGCGTCCCCCGGAAGCTCGACTCGTCCGCCGAGTCCCCGCCCGGACCCGAGAGCCCCACGTACACGAGCCCCACCGGCTTCCCGTCCACGTCCGACTCCGGCCCCGCGTTCCCCACGATCGCCACCCCGAACGTCGCGTCCAGCCTCGTCCGCACCGCCCGCGCGAGCCCGATCGCCACCGCCTCGCTCACCGGCCCGTGCTCGTCTACCAGACCCCGGTCGAGCCCCAGAAGCGCGCACTTCGCGTCCGGCGTGTACACCACGACGCCCCCCCGGAAACCCGACGTCGAGGCCCCCGGCACCCCCGTCATCCGCGCCGACAGCGAGCCCCCCGTCATGCTCTCCGCGAGACCCACCGAGGCGTTCCCCCGGTTCAGATCCTCCAGCACCGCCGCCTCCAGAGTCGTCCCGTCCGTCCCGAACACCGCGTCCCCCAGCCGCGCCCGGATCTCTAGATCCACCGGGTCGATGAGCGCCTCCGCCTCCGCCCGCGAGGCCGCCCGCGCCGTCAGCCGCAGATGCACCTCCCCCGTGTGCGCGTAGGGCGCCACCGTGGGGTTCTCGCCGTGCCCGATGTCCCGGATCCGCTCCTCCACGGTGCTCTCCCCCAGCCCGCAGATCCTCAGCGTCCGCGAATGGATCGTGAACCCCCCGCCGAGCGCCCTCAGGATCTCCCGCACCGGCCCCTCCGCCATCGGGACGAACTCCCCTTTCGGTCCCGGCAGGGCGATCACCGTCTTCCCCCCCTTCCGGCACACGAGCCCCGGCGCCGTCCCGTAGGGGTTCTCGATGGGCTCCGCGCTCTCGGGCCGCGTCGCCTGCCGCGCGTTGCTCTCGACCCAGGGAAGTCCCCGCGACCCGAAGAACTCCCGGAGCTTCGCCTCCACCTCCGGCATGGGCACGAGCCCCTCGTCCAGCGCCTCCGCGATCGCGTCCCGCGTGAGGTCGTCCTCCGTCGGCCCGAGCCCCCCGATCGTCACGAGCACGTCCGCCCGCCCCAGCGCCTCGCGCAAGAGCGCGACGATCCGCCCCCGGTTGTCCCCCACCGTCGAGCGCCGCACACACCCCACCCCGCACTCCGCCAGAATCCGCGCCATCGCCGGCGCGTGCGTGTCCAGAATCTGCCCGAGCAAAAGCTCCGTCCCCACCGAAACCACTTCCGCCTGCATCGAACCGGTTCTACGAGCCCCGCCCGCAAACGTGAGACCGGAAGGGGACAATAGGAGGAGAAGCCCGCCCGTGAAGCGCTTAAAAGGATCTCGAACCGAACGCTCCCCCTCCCGCCCGCTGCCCCCGCGATCCTCCCAAGAGATCCTGCGCTGGTGGGAGTCCCGCCGCCTCCTCTTCAACCTCATCATCTGCCCCGCTGGGTTCCTCGCCTTTGTGCTCCTGAGCACCGTTACCGCGAGCGCCATCCACCTCCCCGAGGGCGAGGACATGGCCGAGCCGTGCAGCGTCGTCCTCGTTCCCTTCCTGCTGAACGCGCTCTACTGCATGGGTGCGGCGGTCGAGTCCGCCCTCGCGCGCACCCGCGCCTCCCGAACGGGAAGGCTCGGCCCCGTTCTCTTCGCCCTCGGCACCGCCGCGATCCTTCTCCTGATGGCCTGGGTCGTCCTCTGGCCCTTCCTCTTGCCCGGGAGCGTTGCACCGGCCACGGCACCCAGCCCCGGCCGAGACGTCCCCGGCGCGAAATCCTCGGCGCGAAATCCTCGGACGTAGACTAAAGGGCGATGGCCCTCCCGCTCCCCCCGATCCCCGCCTCGCGCGTCGGACGGCTCTGGGCCGCGACCCGCCCCTACTCCTTCACCGCCGCCGCCGTCCCCGTCCTCCTCGGCACCCTCGCCGCGCTCGACGCCCTGCGCCCGTTGCGCTTCGACCCCCTCGCCTTCGCCCTCGTCCTTCTCGGCGCCGTCGCCATCCAGACCGTCGCGAACGTCGTGAACGACCTCTACGACGCCCGGACCGGACTCGACCGCCGGGACAACACCGGCGCCGTCAACGCCATCGTCCGCGGCGTCGTCACCGAACGCGAGGCGAAGCGCCTCGTCCTCGCCGCGAGCGCCGCGAGCCTCGCCGTCGGCGTCTGGTTTCTCGGGCGCGTCGGCCCGACCGCCCTCCCCCTCCTCGTCGGCGGCGGCCTCCTCGCCGTCTTCTACACCGCCCCGCCCGTCCGCCTGAAGCACCGCGCCCTCGGCGATCTCGCCGTCGCGGCGGGCTTCGGCCTCGGCATCCTCGTCGGCGCCGCTCTCGCCCAGGCCGCCTCCAAGCCCGGACCCTTCCCCTTCGGCCGAATCCTCATCGACGGACTTCCCTCCCTCCTCCTCGTCGTCGGCATCCTCCACGCGAACAACCACCGCGACCGCGAGGCCGACCGCGCCGCCGGTGCCCGCACCCTCGGCAACGTTCTGAGCGTCCCGGCCTCCCGCGCCCTCCTGCGCGCCCTCCTCCTCGGCCCCTACGCCGTCGCCCTCGCCGCCGTCCTCCTCCGCATCGCCACCCCGTTCTTCCTCCTCCCCCTCCTTTCGCTCCCCGTCGCCCTCGGCCTCGACGCCCGCGCCCGCCGCGACGACGTCGGCGGGATGTACGTCCCCGAGTTCGCGAAGCTCCACGGCCTCTTCGGCGCCCTCGCCGCCGCCTCCCTCGCCCTCGCCCTCTGGCGGGGCTAGACCCGCGCCGAACCGTTGTAGACTGCCGCCGTGCCCCTCGCCGCCCTCGCCTTCGCCGCCGCTCTCCAGGCGAAACCCGCCTGCGACCCCCGCCTCGCCCGCACCTGGACGGGGATCGCCCTCCAGGGGCTCGAGAGCGCCACCCTCCGCATCGTCGTGAGGCGGGGCGTCCCCGCGACGTTCGAGCTCCGCTCCCGCACCGAGAAGTCGGCTCCCGAGGAGACCCTCACCGGCCGCGTCGAGACCGTCCCGCTCCCCGAACCGTTCGCGAAGAAGATGCCCGGCTACGAAGGCGGCCTGGGGGTCCGATTCCTCTGCGACCTCCCCTCCCTCGCCCGCGTCAGCATGGATCCGAAGGAGATCGCCGCCCTCAAGAGGGCCGGGAAGACCCACGCCCCCGTCATGCGCCTCGTCTTCGTCCCGAGCGTCCCCTCCCTCACCGACGTCATGACCGCCACCTTCCTCCCCGAAGGCGACCCGACCGCCGCCGAGCGCCAGAAGCGCTGGGATCCCTTCAAGAAGCCCCCGGCCGAAAAGCCCGGCGCCTAAACCCCCGCGAACTGCGCCTCGTGGAGCCGCCGGTACGCCCCCGCCGAGCGCAGAAGCTCGTCGTGGCGCCCCTGCTCCGCGATCCCGCTCGAATCCACCACCACGATCCGGTCCGCCCCCTGGATCGTCGCCAATCGGTGCGCGATCACGAGCGTTGTCCGACCCTCCGCGAGCTCCGCGAGCGACGTCTGGATGAGACGCTCCGTCTCCGTGTCGAGCGCCGACGTCGCCTCGTCCAGAATGAGGATCGGCGGGTTCTTCAGAAACATCCGCGCGATCGCCATCCGTTGCTTCTGACCCCCCGAGAGCTTCACCCCCCGCTCCCCGATGACCGTGTCCAGCCCGTCGGGCAACGCCTCGATCATCTCGGAGAGCCGCGCCCGCCGCGCCGCCTCCAGGATCTGGGCCTCCCCCGCCGTCAGATCCCCGTACGCGATGTTCTCCCGCACCGTCCCCGCGAAAAGGAAGACGTCCTGTTGCACGATCCCGATGTTGCGCCGGAGCGACGCGAGCGTAAGCTCCCGCACGTCCCGCCCGTCCACCGTCACCCGCCCCGCCTGAGGCTCGTAGAAGCGCGGCAAAAGCGCCCCGATCGTCGTCTTCCCCGCCCCGCTCGGCCCCACGAACGCCACCGTCTCCCCCGCCCGGATCTCCAGCTCGAAGCCCCGCAACACCGGACGCCCCGGGTCGTACCCGAACGTGATCCCCTCGAACCGGATGTCCCCTCGCAGGTGCCCCGCGTCCTCGGCCCCCGGCCCGTCCGCCACCGCCGGCACCGTGTCCAGAAGCTCCGTGTACCGCCGAAAGCCCGCGATCCCCTTCGGATACGTCTCCAGCACCGCGTTGATCTTCTCCACCGGCCGGAAGAACACCCCCGTCAAGAGCAGGAACCCCATGAACCCCCCGACCGTCAGCTCCCGGTTGAGCACCACGTACGCCCCCCCGATCATCACGAAGAGCTGCACCACCCGCATCGTGAGATAGCTCAAGGACTGCGACTTCGCCATAAGAAGGTACGCGTCGAGCTTCGTCCCCCGGTACGCCGCGTTGTCGCGGGCGAAAAGCGCCCGCTCGTGCCCCTCGTTCGCAAAGGCCTGCACCACCCGGATCCCCCCGACGTTCTCCTCGATCCGCGCGTTGAAATCGCCGACGCGCCCGAAGAGCTCGCGCATGTTCAGCGTCATCGCCCGCCCGTACCGCGTCGAGATCCACAGCATCGGCGGCACGATGAGCCCCGTAAGGAGCGCGAGCTTCGCGTTGAGCGTGAGCATGAGCCCGAACGCCCCGAGAAAGGTCATCACCGCGATGAACGCGTCCTCCGGCCCGTGGTGCGCCACCTCCCCCACGTCCTCCAGATCCTTCGTGATCCGCGCGACGAGCCGCCCCGTCTTCTGCTCGTCGAAAAAGCCGAACGACAGCCGCTGGAGATGGTCGAACGCCTTGCGCCGCATCTCCGTCTCGATCCCCACCCCCAGGACGTGCCCCCAGTAGTTCACGACGTGGAGCAGAAGCGTGTTCAGGAGGTAGATCGCGAGAAGCCCCGCCGCCGCCCCGAGGATGAGCGCCCACTTTCCGCTCGGCAACAACCGGTCCACGAACCCCCGCACCGCGAGCGGGAACGCCAGCTCCAGGAGCCCCGACACCACCGCGCACGAGAAATCCAGCGCGAAAAGCCCCCGGAACGGCCGGTAGTAGGAGGCGAAACGACGGAGCACACCCTAGTGTGAAGTCCCCGCGCCCGCGGTGTGGGCGCGAGTTCGCTCCGAACTCACCCGGTTGTCGGCGCGAACCACTGCGCCGCGTAGCCGCCGCCCCGCCCGGGCCGCAGACGCAACGCTCCGCGCTCGGCCCCGAACCACAGCTCGCCGTCTTTTCGCCGAACTCCCGACCCCATCTTGGCCCCGTAGAGCGAGCGGTAGATCTCCCGCTGACGCCCGTCGGTCTCGAGCGTGGAGACGAACTCGTCCGTCCAGTACACCAGCCGCTCTCCATCCTGAAGCCCCCGGAAGAAGGGGACGTGCAGATCCGTGACGAGCCGCTCCCTCCACCCCTCTCGCTCCTTCCGGATCTCGACGAGCCGCGAAAAGGCGAACTCCAGATGCGCGTAGCTCTGAAGGGCGAACACCCCCCGCCTCGTCCGCGCGACGAGCGTCGTCGGATTCCCGCTCACCCGCTCATACCGCTTGCCGTCGTCCAAGAAGAGCAAGATCCCCCCGCCCCACTCTCCGAGGTCGTAGGGCAGAAGCCACCCATCCCGAACCCTCACCCCGTCGCCCGGCGACCACGAGAGGCTGTACCCGTGGTTTAACGGGACCGTCGTTCGCGGCGCCCCCTTCGCGGCCGCCTCCGCCCGCTCCCGCCGCTCCCGCTCCCAGAACGTCTCGATCCGAACCCGGCCCTCTTCGAGCGAGACCTGGAAGAACTTCGCCTCTGGACGCGCAGACCCCGAACTGAGCGCCGACTCGTCAACCGGACGGAAACCTTTCGGAGCGTCGGACGCTTGCGTCGGGAAGGCAAGGAGAAGGGCGGAAATCATAGGAGGCTGTGAGGCATGGAGAGACGGCTGACGCTCCAGAGCGTTGCGCGCTTTCGGGCTAGACCCTGGCCAGGTACCTCTCGATCTCCTCCCCTAAATTCCTCAGCAACCTCGACGCCTGAGGCAGACCGTCGTACCGGTCGTCCCGCTCTCCCAACCGCCGCAAGTCGATCCCCTTGATAAGGTCGAATGCGTCCCGCTTCTCGTAACCTCCCACCGCCGCGCCGAGCTTCCGGTACAGATCCCCCTTCGGCTCCTCTTCTAAAT
This sequence comes from Fimbriimonas sp., assembly GCA_965249475.1. Classification (GTDB taxonomy): domain Bacteria; phylum Armatimonadota; class Fimbriimonadia; order Fimbriimonadales; family Fimbriimonadaceae; genus Fimbriimonas. The sequence goes on from CBDFMD010000003.1 coordinate 186,345, forward strand.
GCCGTCGCGCCGGCAGCTTCGCCCCGTCGAACTTCCTCCCGTACTTCCGAGCGAGGCACCCCCGGTCCTTCACGATCCAAGCCTCCACCGTCGGCACCATGAGGTACGCGCTCCCCTCCCCCGCCCAAGCCGGCCGTTCCCAAGCATCCTCCTTCCGCACCTCGCGAAGATGCCGCCAAACCCCCTTGCCGTTGTAACCCTCCTCGGCATCCACCAGAAGGATGTGAAGCGCGAGAGGACGCAACGGCTGCCCGTCGCGGAACGCCTCGAACGTCCGGCTCCGTCCACCCCGGCACACCACGTCGAACGGCAACCCGCCCGCCTTCTCGCGCAAGGGCTTCAGCAGACCCTGGAAGGCGAGCCGGTTGGCGATCCGCCCCGCCTCCCCATCGCCGCCCCCTTCGATGTACACGACGACCCCCGGCTTGTCGCGCAACCGGCTCAGCGCAAAACCCCGCCGATCTCCCCGCTCGTCCACAGCTCCCCCAACTCGAACTTGCGCAAGTAGGGCTCGAAGTCCTCCCGCGCGAGACTCTCCATCCGCGACCCGTCTCGGTCCCGCTCGCACACGATCACCCGATCCACCGTGTCCTGCAACGCCGTGAGCAGAAGCGGCGAGTGCGTCGTCACGATGACCTGCATCCGCTCCTTCGCCGAAACGATCATCCGCGCCACCGTCCGGATCGCGTCGGGGTGGAGCCCGAGCTCCGGCTCCTCCAGCACCACCAACGACCGCGGCCTCCGGTTCAGCAGGATCCCCATGAGCTGGAACATCCGCAACGTCCCGTCCGAAAGCCGCGCCGCCGGAACCCCCGTGTCGAACCCGCTCTCCCGCACCATGATCTGGAACGCCCCCCCCGCCGGAACGACGTACAGATCCGTGTACCGCTCGTTGATGCTCCCCAACACCTCCCGCATCTCCCCGTAAGCCAGAGTGTTGATCATCGTGCCGAGCACCGACGCGAGATTAGAGCTGTCCTCCCCGAGAAGGTAGGAGTCCACATCGGGCGCAGTCGGCTGACGCAGAGGCGCTCGCCGCCCGAACGTCCAATCGGAAAAGATCCCGATCTCACTGTATCGAGTTGCAAGCATGGTTATTTCGGGAAGACGTTGAACGTCGCGCCTTTGCGCCAAGATCGAAAAATTGTAGTTGTATCTAGAATCCTCTTCTGAAGCATCTTGGCTGAAATCATCCAGGATATCAATGAGTCGAATAGACCCGTTTATTGAGGGGTTGCCCCTTTTGTCCAAAGCGATGGAAAACACTTTCGGCGCTGGATCTCGAACGAAATAGAGATCTACCTGGCCCAAATCTTTGTTCGGGATGGTGCCATAGACAGACTCATCACCTAGCAAAGGTAGACCATTCATGTCCCTTAGTGAAATGAGGTGGTGAACATCGAACTTGGAGATTGCTAGTGAAAACACTCCCTCGACGTGTGCAACACTACCAATATGCGATGATTTGTGAATCCACTCCCCCACTCCCCCCACCGCGAACGGGGCTGCCCAGTTCCCCGGCGTCGCCTTCAAGATCCGCAAGGCGTCCAGCAGGTTGCTCTTCCCGCTCCCGTTCGGCCCGATGAGGACGTTGAGCCCCCCGAACTCCACCTCCATCCCCCCCTCGTCGAACGAGAGCAGGTTCTGCACCCGGAGCGAACGGAGGAACGGCGCGGCCACAGGGAGAGCCTACTCTCCGACCCACTTCACGTGAGAATCTTCGCCGAACACGTTGTCAAAGATCGTTCTCGCTCCTGAAAAGGGTGATGTTCCCCGACGACTACTCGTTCCTCTTCGCCCGCTACGATGCCAAGCGCCTCAACCGGCTCGGCGAGACCGCCCTCGTCCCCGGACTCCTTCCCGCCACCGGCCTCGTCCTCCTCGTCGCCCCGCCCAAAGCCGGCAAGACCGACCTCGCCACCGCCCTCGCCTACGCCGTCGCCACCGGAACGCCGTTCGCCGGACGCCCCACCCTCCCGGAGGGCCTGAGCCCCATCCCCGCGGCCGAGGCCGCAGAGGGGGCCGAGCCCCTCCGCCCCGCCCTCTTCGCGAGCTACGAGGAGAACACCCAGGAGCGCGTGGACGTCCTCTCCCGCCTCGCCGACCTGGACGATCCCGACGCTCCCCCGTGCGACCTCTGGTGCGCGTCCGGCCTCCCCGCCCTCGATACCGAGCACGGCATCCGCGCCCTCCGCTCCTTCTGCGCCGCCAACTACCCCCGCCTCGTCGTCCTCGACTCCCTCCACGGAGCCCTCGAGAGGACCGATCTCGCCCGCGCCCGCCCCGCCCGCCGCATCCTTCGCGAACTCGCCCGCCTCGCCAAGGAGGAGGGCACCTGCGTCCTCGTCCTCCACCACACGAACCACGCCGGCACCCGCCCCGGCGAGCACGTCCAACTCCTCGCCGCCGCCAGCGCGACGATCCTTCTCCAAGAGACCCCTCACCCCCACGATCCCTCCGCCCGCCTCGTGACCCTCAAGCTCGCCGCCCGGGGCCTCGGCCGCCGCACCGTCTCCCTCGTGAGCGAGCGCTCCCTCCACTACCGCGCCGCCACCGACGACGACCTCCCGACCGAGCTCGCGCCCTTTGCGAGCGCCGCGCCCGATCCCACCGACGAGCGCCTCGTCGCCCTCCTGCGCGACCGCAAGGCGACCGCCGCCGCCCTCTCCAACCGCGCCGGCCTCCCCCTCGGCACCGTCCGCAACGCCCTCCGGCGCCTGCGCGACTCGGGCCGCATCCTTGTTCTCTCCGCTCAGGGCAACGCCCACGTCTACGGCGTCCCCACGCCCCTCTTGAACCTAAGCCCCGTTCCTGACCTTGCACAAAACGGCGAAAACCGTGGTCAGGATGGTCAGGATGGTCAGGACGGGGGGGAACCGCGCGGTTGAGCGGACCCTACGCCGCCGCCGGCGCGCCGAGGTGCGCCAGCGGCCGCCCCACCGCCTCCGCGATCCGCCGGAGCCCCGGCATCGCCTCTTCGAACGCCCCGATCGTCACCGACTGCGCCCCGTCCTTCAGCGCATGGTCCGGGTTCGGATGCACCTCGATCAAGAGCCCGTCCGCCCCCGCCGCGAGCGCCGCCCGCGACATCGCCGCCACCAGGTCCCGACGCCCCGTCCCCTGCGAAGGGTCCACGATCACCGGCAGGTGCGTGAGCCCCGCCAGAACCGGCACCGCCCCGATGTCGAGCGTGTTGCGCGTGTACGTCTCGAACGTCCGCACCCCCCGCTCGCACAGCATGATGTTCTCGTTCCCCCCCGCCGCGATGTACTCCGCCGCGAGAAGCCACTCCTCGTACTTGCTCGTCATCCCCCGCTTGAGCATCACCGGCACCCGGCTCTGCCCCACCTCGCGGAGCAGCTCGTAGTTCTGCATGTTCCGCGTCCCGATCTGCAGCACGTCCGCGTACCGGCTCACCTCCTCCACCTTCCGCACGTGCATCGCCTCCGTGATGACCCTCATCCCGTACCGGTCCGCCGCCGCCCGCAGGAGCCTCAGCCCCGGCTCCCCCATCCCGTGGAACGAATAGGGCGAGGTCGAGGGCTTGTACGCCCCGCCCCGCAGGACCGTCGCCCCCGCCCGCGCCACCGCTTCCGCCGTCGTGAACAGCTGCTCCTCGCTCTCCACCGTGCAGGGCCCCGCCATCATCACCGTCTCGGCCCCCCCGACGAGCACCCCGCCCCCCAGATCCACCACCGACTTCCCCGCCGGATGCGCCTCCTTCGCCACGAACTTGTACGGCTTCGAGACGAGCACCACGTCCTCCACCCCCTCGTGCGCCCGCAACGCCTCCGCCGCGTCGAGCTTCTCGTGGTCCGCCGCCCCCACCGCCCCGATGACCGTCTTCACCGCCCCGTAGATCGGGTTCACCCCGTACCCCAGCTCCGCCAAGTGCCCCTCCACCGCCGCGATCGCCTCCCGCGAAGCCCCCGCCCTCATCACCACGATCATGCCGAAGAGTGTGACAGACTCCCCTCGGATCCCCTCGTCCCATGCCCGAGCCCCCGTCCATTCCCCCGCCCGATCCACCCCCGGCCGATGAGCCCGATGGTCGCTCCGACTCCGGGAACCCCGACTCCGGGATTCTTGAGCTCCGCGTCCCCGGTTGCGGCTTCGGATGCCGGGGTTCCGGGTGCCTCATTGCCCTCGGCGCGTACCTTCTCCTCGGTCTCCTCTCTTTCCACTATCCTCCGCTCACCCCGTGGGGCTTCCTCGCGGCCGCCGGATGGTGCTTCGGAACCGGCGTCGAAGCTCTCTGGCGTCGCCAAGGCCGCAACGCCTTCGGATGCGCCGTCGGCGCGGTCTTCCTCGGCGCGGTCGGAGGGGTCGCCGCCGAACCCGCTGGCGTTCCCTTCGCCCTCGCGGCGGGCATCGCCCTGAGCTTCTTCCTCGCTCCCCCGCGCCGATAGCGCGCTAAAGCCCCTTCCGCCGCACGTCGTCGTACACCTCGTCATCCCCCCGCTTGCCGATCGCGTCGATGAACAGAACGTCCCCGACGACCCGGTACACGATTCGGTAATCGCCCGTCCGCACGCGCCAGTAGGCGGCCTCCGTCGCCCGAAGCTTCTTGCACCCGGGCGGAAAGGGCTCGCTCGCCAGATCGAGGATCGTCAGCAGGATCTGCCGCCCGTGCTTCGCCTCGACCCGACGGACGAACTCGAGCGCGTCGGGAGCGATCCTAGGCGTCGGCACGCGCCAGAAGCTTCCGCATCGCTTCGGCCGTCTCGCCCGCACCCAGGTGCTCTCCACGAGCCGCCGCCGCCCGGGCCTGCTCGAGCAACCCGGCGTCCTCCAAAGCCTCGTACCGCTCGTACTCGGCCTGCGAGATGAGCACCGCCACCGGCCGCTCCTTCTTCGTGATGAGCACCGGCCCGCTCTGCGCCGCGTCCAGCAACTCCCCGAAGTGCGTCTTCGCCACCGCCGCCGCCATCGTCCTCATGGGATCATTATGACCAAAACGACCATCTACGCCCCTACCAGCGCGAGCACGCGCGCCAGAGCCTCCCCGAACGTCTCGATCTCCTCCGGCGTCCCCACCGAGACCCGCAGGCACGTCGGCACCCCCAGCGCCTCCCCCGAGCGCACGATCACCCCCTCCCGCAAGAGCGCCTCGAACACCGGCCGCGCCGGACGACCGACGTCCATCAGCAGAAAGTTCGCCTGGCTCTCCACCGGCACGGCGCCGACCCCGCGCGCGATCTCCCCGAGCCGCGCGAGTCCCGCCGTGTTCCCCGCGACGGTGCGCGCGATGTGCTCCGTATCCCCGAGGGCCGCGATCGCCGCCGCCTGAGCGAGCGAGTTCACGTCGAACGGCTCCCGCGCCCGGTGCATCGCGTCCGCGATCGCCGCCGGAAAGAACCCGTACCCCACCCGGATCCCCGCCAGGCCGTACGTCTTCGAGAACGTCCGCATCCCGACGACGTTCGGCCGGCCGAGGTAGTCCCGCGAGTCCGGGTACCCCTCGAACGGTGCCGCGAACTCGAAGTACGCCTCGTCGATCACCACCGCCACCCGCTCGGGCACCGCGTCGAGGAACGCCTCCAGCTCCGGACGCCGCACGATCGTCCCCGTCGGGTTGTTCGGGTTCGCCAGAAAGACGAGCTTCGTCCGCTCGGTCACCGCCGCTGCCATCGCCAGAAGGTCGTGCCGGTACCCCGCGTCCAGCGGCACCTTCACCAGGCGGCACGGCGTCAGGTGCGCGCTCGCGTCGTACCGCGAGAACCCCGGATCGCCCATGATCATCTCGTCCCCCGGCTCCAACAGCACGAGCCCCAACAGATGGATGAGCTCGTCGCTCCCGTTCCCCACCACGATCCGCTCCATCGGCACCCCGTGGAAGGCGCCCAGCGCCTCCCGCAACGCGCGCGACGACCCGTCCGGATACACGTGGAGCCCCCCCGCCGCCCCCGCGATCGCCGCGAGCGCCTTCGGAGAGGGACCATACGGGTTCTCGTTGCTCGCGAGCTTCACCACCCGCCCGAGCCCCAGCTCCCGCCGCACCTCCTCCGCCGGCTTCCCCGGCAGGTAGGGGTGCATCCGCAGGACGTTCGACCGAATGGGGGGAGCCACTCCTGGATTATGAAGGCTCCCGGCGAGTCCGGGACGTGAGACTGTGGCAAAATGTCCCCTGATGACCGCCCGCGCCGCCCTGACCCTCCTCGCCCTCGGCGCGACCGCCGCCCTCGCCCCCCTCGCCGCCGCCGAGGCCCCGACCACCCCGGCCACCTTCACCCCCGCCCCCCTTACCGCGACCGGCGTCGCCCGCGCCCAGTTCCGCCGCTCCGATTCCGGGAGCAACTACCTCGGCGTGAGCGTCGGCACCTACATCCTCACCCAGGGCGCCGCCCGCGACGCCTTCGGCAACGCCCCCGTGTCCTACGGCGTCGCCCTCGTCCAGCCCTACCGCCGCGCCGGACGCGGGCTCCGCTTCGACGTCGCCGGACTCTCCCTGAACTCCGGCGGCAACCGCCTCTTCCTCCTCGGCGGCACCGTCGGCTACGAGGTCCAGGCCCTCCCCCAGGGCGAGAAGCCCACCGCCTTCGCCCGCGTCGGCGTCGGCCCCGCCTACTTCAGCTACGACGCCGACCTCGGGAGCGGCGTGAACCGACGCAACGTCAACGGCAACAAGATCGGCTTCATCGGCTCCGCCGAGGTCGGCTACACCCTCACCCGCAACTTCATCCTCTCCGCCCGCTACCTTCAGACCCAGAAGTTCGACGGCCTGGACTTCTCCGGCATCGAGCTCAAACTCACCGCCGCCGCCTTCAAGCTCTAGGGCCGGACCCCGGGGCGGAGGGCCCAGAGGGTTAAGGATCGGGTGAAATAGGGGCGCACATGGTCGTGGGCGTCGGCATCGACATCGTGGAGATCGCGCGCATCCGCCGCGCTCTCCTGCGCCCCCGCTTCACCCGACGCATCCTCACCGAGCACGAGGAGGCCTACTGCGCCCTCTCGGACGCCAAGGCCGTCGAGCGCGTCGCGGGACGCTGGGCCGCCAAAGAGGCCGTCGTCAAAGCCCTCGGCGTCAAATACCACCCGAACCAGATCGAGATCACCAACGACCCCATCGGCGGACCCCACGTCCGCATCCTCTCCCCCCACTTCGACTCCGTCCGCCTCCGGATCTACGTGAGCATCACCCACGAGCGCACCCACGCCGCCGCCGTCGCCGTCGTCGAACGCATCGTCCTCCAACGCGCCGTCGTCTAAAGCCCCGCCAGCCCCTCCCCCTGTAGCCGGTACGTCACCCACTCCTCCATCCGCTCGGCTCCGAGACCCTCGTAGAACGCGATCGAGGGCGCGTTCCACTTGAGCACCGACCACTCGAGCCGCCCGTACCCCTCCCGGCGGCACTCCTCGGCGAGCGTCGCGAGCAATGCCCGCCCGAGCCCCTGCCCCCGGAACGCCGGCCGCACGTACAGATCCTCGAGCCACACTCCCCGCCGCCCCAGGAACGTGCTGTACGTAAAGTAGCTCAGAGCGAACCCCGCCGCCTCTCCCGCCTCCGTTTGGGCGATAAGGACCCGCGCCTGCGGCTCCGCCCCGAAGAGCGTGCGCTCGACGTCCGCGAGCATCGCCGTCGCCGCGTGCGCCAACCGCTCGTACTGCGCAAGCTCCCGGATAAACGCGAGGACGAGAGGCGCGTCGGAAGGGGCGGCGGGGCGCACGGGCATGGACCGGAGCTAACCCGGAACGCCGCAACCGACGCGGGCGGTATCGTCACACCATGAGGCGCAAGGGGGAGCAGGCCTCCAAAAGGCGAGACGCCTGGCGAAGGAGCTCCTGGACGAGCCGCGCCGCCCGCGCCGCGATCCTCGTCGCGCCCGCCGGACTCGTCGCCTTCTGGGGCGGGGCCTACCTCCTCCAATCTCTCGACACCCTCCTCGCCCCCGGCACCGGGATCGAGCTCGCCCTCGCCACCCCCCGGGGCATCGTCCGCGCCACCGCGCGAAGCTACGCCATCGACCCCGCGGGCGGCGTCGCCCGCCTCGAAGGCCTCCGCGTCCTTGCCCCCGACGGCCGCCTCCTCGCGAGCTGCGCCCGCGCCCGCGTCGAGGGACTCGACCTCGCCGGCGGACTCCGCCCCCGCATCGTCCTCCTGCGCCCACGCGTCGCCCTCGCCCGCACCCGCCGGGGCGACCTCGACCTCGCCGGCTACCTCCCCCCGAGCGAAGGCCCTCCGAGCGACGTCCCCTACGAGGTCGAGATCGAGGACGGCCGCCTTGATCTCCGCGACCTCGCCGCCCCGTCGGCCCCTCTCTACGTCCTGACCCTCCCCCGCCTCCACGTCGCGGGCCGTCGCGGCGACGCGACCGCGACGGGCGTGGCGATCGCCTCCCAAGACGGCGTAGGCCGCGTGGGAGGCCTCGATCTCTCCCTCTTCCGCGCCGCCTCCGGCGACCTCCGCCTGAACGCCCGCACCCTCGGCGCGGTGGACGGGGCCCGCCTCCTCGCCGCCCTCCGCGCCGGCCCCGAGCGCCTCCTCCTCGCCCCCTTCGGCGACGCCCGCACCCGCACCCTCGCCCTCTCCGGCACCCTCTCCCTCGCGGCCTCGGAGACCGGGCGCGGGACCCGCGTGCGTTTCACGTCGAACCTCGACGCCCGCGCGACCGGCCTCGCCTTCCGCGGCGAGCGCCTCGCCTCCGCGACCTTCGCCGGCCGGGTCACCGAACGCGGCGCGCGCGGAACCCTGACCGCCGCCGACGGCCCCGACCGCGCCCGCTTCGTCGGAGCCGCCCGCTACGACGATCCGAACCGCCCGGCCCTCGCCGGAACCCTCGACGCCCGCCTCGCCGCCTCCGCCCGCGTCGCCCGCTACCTCCCCGCCCCCGAGCGCGCGAAGATCGCCTTCTCCGGCGCGCGCTTCCGCGGCTGGATCGCCTACGGCGGCGCCCGGACGGGTGCTCGGGCGAGCGCCCAAGGCGACGCCTCCCTCGCTCGCGCCCGCTACGGCCCCCTCTCCGCGATCGCCCCGAGCGCCCGCCTCGCCTTCGGCGGGGGACGTCTCTCCCTCCGTGGCCTGAAGACCGCCGCGACCGACGGCCGGGGGCCGAGCGTCCCTCTAAGCGGAGCCGCCCGCGTGGACCTGAGGGCGAGGACCCTCCTCGCCGCCGTCTTCGCCCCCCGCCTCTCCTCCGCCAACCTCCGCCCCTACGCTGCCCTCCCCGGCGCGAACCTGAGCGGCGGCGCCGGGGCCCTCGTCTCCGGCCCTTTCTCCTCCCCGACGGTCCAGGCCCGCCTCACCGCCGGCGGCTCCTACCGCGTCCCCGGCGGCCCTCTCCTCACCTTCGCCCCCACCGTCCTCGACGCCTCAGGCGGTCTCGGCGGCGGGCGGCTCGGGCGCGTCGCCCTTGAATCCCCCTACGGCACCCTCGTCGCCTCCGGAACCGTGGACCGTCGGCGCGGCTGGGATCTCGCCTTCGAGACGCGCGGCCTCGATCTGCGCCGCTTCGACGCCCGCGCTCGCGGACGCGCCGACGCCGCCGGGCGCGTGCGCGGCCCCCTCGCCCGCCCCCACCTCGCCGCCCGCGTCGAGGGGTACGGGATCGGCACCCCCGATCTCACCGTCGCCGCCATGGCCGCCGACGTCGTCGCCGACCGTCGCCGCGTCGCCGTCGCGGGGCTTACCGCCCTCCGCGGCGCGGGCGCGCTCCGAGGAGAGGCGAGCCTCGCCCTCGGCTCCGGTGCGATCGCCGGAACCCTCTCCGCCGAGGGCCTCCAGCTCTCCGACGTCGCCGGCGGAAGCGCCGCCGGCACCCTCGACGTCCCCCGCCTGAGGATCGGCGGCACCCTGAGGAACCCCGTCGCCCGCGGCGACCTCCGCGCGACCGGCCTCGTCGCGGGCGGCGTCCGCATCCCCGCCGCCGAAGGCCGCGTCGCCCTCGACCGACGCGGCCTCCGCGTCGCGGGGGCCCGCGCGACCCTCGCGGGCGGCACCGTCGCCGGCGCGGGCGACTACGCGTTCGCCCCCCGCTCCGGCGCGTTCTCCGGCCGCTTCGAAGGCGTCCGCGCGGGCGACCTCCTCGTCCGCGCCTTCCCCCAGACCGCCGTCCGTGGCGTCCTCGCCGGCACCTACTCGGGCCGCATCGCCGGCGGAGCCCTCGCCCGCGCCGAGGCGAAGGCGAGCGCCGACGACCTCACCCTCAACCGCGTGAGCCTCGGCGCGGGCACCCTCTCTCTGGCCTACGACGGCGCCCGCGTCGCCCTTGACGCCGACGTCGGCCAGCTCGCCCGCTTCCTCGCCGCCCGTGGCGTGAGCTACGATCCGAGGACCGGCGCCCTCGCCGGCCGCGTCGAGGCCCTCGGCATCCCCATCCCCGAGATCGTCGCCGCCGCCGCCCCCGCCCTGAAGGACGCCGCCCCCGAGACCCGCGCCCGCCTCGGCGGCCTCGGGGGCACCGTCGCCCTCGGGGCCGAGCTCGGCGGCACCGCGAAGGCCCCCGTGATCGAGGTCTCGAGCCTCGGCGCCACCGGCCTCGCCCTCTCCGGCACCCTCTACGGCGACCTCGATCTCGCCGGCACCTACGCCGGAGGCTCCGTCGTCCTCAAGAAGGCCGCCCTCCGCGGCCCCAACGGCGGTCTCGACGCCGCCGGGGTCGTCGGCAAGAACGGCGAGCTCGACCTCCGCCTCGAGGCCACCGACCTGCGCTCCGAGCTCGCGCGCCCCTTCCTCCCGAAGATCGCCGACGTCCGCGCCGTTCTCCGGAGCGGCACCCTCGAGATCGGCGGCACCGTCTCCGCCCCCGACGCCCGCGGCTCCCTTATCGGCTACGCCCTCCTCCCCGAGGCGGCCCGCTCCTTCGAGCCCACCCCGTCCACCCTCCCCGGCGCGAGCCCCGCCCCCGCTGCGCCCCCCGCCCCTGCTACGCTCCCCGCCCCCGCCGAGGCCGGACGCCTGAACCTCAACCTCTTCGACGTCCGCGCGACCCCCCGCCCCGAGGGCGGCACCGCCCTCTCCGTCCGAGGCCTCTTCTCCGCCATCGGCTTCACCGGCGACCTCTCCGCCGACGTCCCCCTCGGTGCCCCGGCGAACGCGCCCCTCTCCGGCGACCTGAACCTGCGCCCCCGCAAACTCTCCGAGGTCGCCGCCTACTTCCCCGGACTGAAGATCAACGCGGTCGCCAAACCCGGCGACCCCGACGAGGTCGGCGGCGCCCTTCGCGTCCGCGGCACCCTCGAAGCCCCCACCGCCGAGGGCGAGATCGTCGCCCGCGCCGGCCGCGTCTCCTACGCCGGCCTCACCACGAGCCTCGTAGACCCGCGCCTCGACCTGAAGCTCGCCGAGCGCCGCCTCACCCTCGACGCCACCACCGCCTCCAGCGGGGGCGGCGACGTGACCCTTGCCCTCGCCACCTCCATCGGCGACCTCCTCTCCGGCCTCGGCGGAGGGGCCAAAGCCGACCCCGACGGGCTCCGCCGCCCCCTCGAGGGCACCGTCGCCCTGAACCGCCTCCGCGTCCGCCAGGACTTTCCCGGCGGCGCCTACGTGGACGCCCGCGCCACGACCCCCTCCCCGCTCAAACTCTCCGGCACCCTCCGCGCCCCGCGCCTCGGCGGCTCGATCACCGTCGGCAATCTCGATACCGTCCTCCCCACGATCGCTCCCGGCACCGGCGTCGCCGCGGGCCTCCCGATCGATCCCGTCTTCGACCTCGTCGCCGCCGTGGACGGCGCCGCCCGCGTCCGCTCCACCGCCGCCGACATCGAGCTCGGCGGCGGCGGCACCCTCACCGGCCCCCTCTCGGCCCCCAAGGCGAGCGCCGACTTCGCCCTCGTCCGCGGCGCCCTCCGCCTTCCCGGCGGCACCGTCCGCCTCGATCCCGGCGGCACCCTCGCCCTCCGCTACGACGGCGCCGCCCCCCTCGGCGCGAACTCCGCCGCCCGCCTCGACACCGACCTCGTCGGTCGCACCACGATCACCGCCCTTCGCAACGGCGGCCCCGACACCGAGCGCTACGACGTCACCATCGGCGTCCGCGGCGACCTCCTCGCCGCCGCCGGCGACCCGAACGCCCTCGTCCTCACCGCCCGCTCCGATCCCCCCGATCTCACCCAGGAACGCATCCTCTCCCTCCTCGGCCGCACCGACATCGTCACCGGTTTCCTCGACTCGCGCGACCAGCGCGCCCTCCAGAGCCAGCTCCGCTCCGCCCTCACCGGCTACGCCCTCCCCACCTTCTTCGGCGGCTTTACCAACGCCCTCGCCCGCGAGTTCGGCTTCGACTACCTCTCGCTCGACTACAACGCCTACGACCAGGCCTCCGTCGTCTTCGGACGCTCCCTCGGAAGCGGTTTCTCCTTCTCCGGACGCCGCCAGCTGAGCGAGCCCCAGCCGGGCCTTCCCCAGCGCTACGACGTCCGCCTCGGCTTCCGCCCCCGCACCGGCGGCGGCTACGCCCGCAACCTCTCCCTCTCCGTCGGCGCCGACGAGCTGCGCCCCTACAAACTCTCGCTCGAGTACGGCACCCGCTTCGGAAGGATGGATTCGCCGTTACGCTCCTACTCCCTAGGCGTCCGAAAGGGCGGCGGGAAGTAGCGCCCCGGGAGGAAGCCCCTCCCTGGGATAGACTCTCCCCGCCGCAACGCGGGGCACGAGGCCCCGCGCGAGAGGATCGAAAGGTTTGACGAGAGACACAGGACTGCGCACGCTCTTAGGCATCGCGACGATGGGAGCGGCCCTCGCTCTCGCCGCCCCGGCCCACGCCCAAACCGGCACCATCCGCGAGATCGTCGTCCGCGGCAACGTCCGCGTCTCCCGCGAGACCATCCTCATCCAGCTCCGCGAGAAGGTCGGCGGCTCCTTCCTCCAGGCGACTCTCGACGAGGACCAGAACACCCTTCTCGACACCGGCTTCTTCTCCTCCGTGAAGCTCTCCGCCACCCCCCTCGAGGGCGAGGCCTGGCGCATCACCGTAGACGTCGCCGAGTACCCCGAGATCCGCGAGATCCGCGTCGTCGGCAACAAGGCCGTCCCCACCGACGACATCCTCAAGGCCCTCGCCCTCAAACCCGGCGGGCTCTTCAACCTGAAGGACGCCAAACCCGCCGCCGACGCCGTCGAGCGCCTCTACACCGGACGCGGCCTCTTCGCCCGCGTCGTGCGCTTCCAACCCTCCACCGAAAGCCCCGGCACCATCGAGGTGCAGATCGCCGAGGCCGTCGTCGGCAACGTCACCATCGTCGGCAACACCGCGACCCAAAAGCGCGTGATCGAGAAGCTCGTCCGCACCCGCCCCGGCGACCCCTTCAACGCCGACAAATGGCGCCGCGACCTCTCCCGACTCTACAACACGAGCTACTTCGAGGACGTCCAGGACAAAACCCCCTACGTCCCCCGCGACGTCGGCGGCGACGACCTCGTCTTCGACTTCCTCGGCGGCGTGAAGGAGGCCCGCACCGGCGTCTTCAACGTCGGCGTCGCCCTCGACCCCCGCAACTCCTTCGCCGGACTCCTCTCCATCGCCGACACGAACTTCCGCGGCACCGGCCAGTCCATCTCCCTGAACTACACCCAGGCCACGATCGGCGGCGGCGCCTCCACCTCCCTCGCCTACACGAACCCCTTCGTCGACGACCGGAACACCACCTTCCGCTTCGAGCTCTACTCCCGCCTGAACTTCCGCTTCGCCAACACCGGCCTCGGCACCGGCGGCGGCTCCCCCACGAACGACAACCGCTACACCGAGCGCCGCACCGGCGCCACCCTCGGCGTCTCCCGCCTCCGCAACGACTTCGACACCACCGGCGTCTCCGCCCGCTACGAGACGATCTCCACGAGCAACCTCGGCACGAACACGAGCAACAACTTTATCCAGCAGGACGGCCAGGTCGGCGCCGTGAACGTCTCCTCCATCGTGGACCGCCGCGACATCCAGCGCGACGCCGCCCGCGGCACCTTCACCCGCTTCGACCTCGAGCCCGGCGTCGCGAACATCACCGACGTCGGCGGCCTCGCGAACCCCACGAACACCCGCACCGGCTCCTCCCTCTTCGCCAAGGCCTCCACCGACCTCCGCGCCTACTTCTCCAAGGGCAAGCCCCGCCGCGACTTCAAAGAGCAGAGGCGCGTCGTCGCCCTCCGCTTCAACGGGGGCGGCATCGGCGGCGACATCCCCTTCTTCGAGCAGTACTTCCTCGGCGGCGCCGACACCCTCCGCGGCTACCCCGAGGACCGCTTCTGGGGAAAGAACTTCTTTCTCGGCCAGGCCGAGTACCGCGTCCCCGTCCCGGGCCAGGACGCCTTCTCCGTCGTGAGCTTCCTCGACGTCGGAAGCGCCTGGGGAGGCTTCCCGTCCGTGAACGACTTCACCCAATCCTCCACCCCCTACCTGCGCTACGGGTACGGGCTGGGCATCCGCCTGCGTACTCCTATCGGACCGATCAAGCTCGACTACGGCTTCAACCGGGAAGGCGGCTCCCGCGCCCACTTCTCCATCGGCACCTCCTTCTGAACCCACCCCCCACCTCCCTATGCCTAGCAACCCCCTTAAGCCCTTCCTCGCGGGCGTCGCCACCACCGCCGCCGCCGGCGCCCTCCTCCTCGGCCTCGTCGGCTTCCAGGGCGGCGCCTCCGCCAAGGTCGGCGTCGTGGACTTTCCCCGCGCCCTGAAGGAGTCCGCCCTCATCGCCACCCAGAACGAGGGGCTTCGCAAGGCCGACTCCGCCCGCCAGGCCGTCGCCGAGTTCGTGAACACCTACCCCACGATCACCGTGGATCAGGCCCGCACCTTCCGCACCCTCTCCCTGAAGGCCAATCCCACCGATGCCGACCGCGAGGCCCTCGACAAGCTCAAGGCCGCCATCATCGCCGACGAGAAGAAGGCCCGCGACCTCCAGACGAAGGCGAACCCGACCCAGGACGACCTCAAGGCGATCGAGGCCTACCGCACCCGCGCCGTCGCCTCCCGCGAGATGCTCCAGGGCTGGATCGGCGAGTTTCGCAACGAGATGGGCGCCCTCCGCAACGACGCCGAGCAGGACCTCGCCCAGAAGGTCCGCGCCCTCGTCGCCGAAGTCGGCAAGAAGCAGGGCTACTCCGTCATCTACAACTCCGACGTCGCCCCCTACGCCGCCAACGACGTCACCGCCGACGTCCAGGCCGCCGCCGCCCGGCTCAGGTAAGGGGAGAGAGGAGAAGAGCATGGCCCGCACCCGCCCGGAAATGGCCCGCCCTGGAATGGCAGGATGGCTCGTCGCCGCCGGCCTCCTCGGGGCCATGCTCGCCTCCGGCTTCCAAGCCGCCCCCTCCCTCAAACTCGGCACCGTGGACGTCAACCGCGTCGTCGAGTCGAGCGAGTGGGGCAAAGGCAACGCCCGCACCCTCGCCGCCATGAAGAAGGCCCGCGAGGACGTCCTCGAGTTCATCGACACCTACCGCGTCCTCACCCCCGAACAGGCCCAGCGCGTCCGCGACCTCACCGTGAAGACGAACCGGAGCAAAGAGGAGGACGCCGAGCTCGAGCGCGTGAAGAGCGAAGTCGTCACCGCGAACAAGCGCCTCCAGGAGCTCTCCACCAAGAGCAACCTCACCCCCGAGGAGCGCACCCTCCTCGAGGAGTACGCCCGCCGAAGCCAGATGATGAACGAGCAGGCCACCCGCTGGCTCCGCGAGTTCACGAACGAGATCCAGAGCTGGGTGGACGACCGCAAAACCCAAAGCTACGCCCGCGCCCGCCAGGCCGTGAACGACGTCGCCGCCAAAGACGGCTACACGATGGTCTTCGAGGCCTCCGTCGCCCCCTACGGCGCGAACGACGTGAGCGACGCCGCCCTCGCCGCGATGAATGCGCGCAAGGACTAGCCCCTCCATTCCGGTCGTTTTGGCCGCTCTCGCCCTGACCGGGTGCGCCGCCCCCCCCGAGGAGCGCGTCTCCGTGGACCTCCCCCGCCTCGCACGCGCCCTGAGGACCCCCCCCGCCCCCGGACCCGCCCTCCCCCGCCCCCCCGCCCCCCTCCCCGCCGAGACCCGCACCCTCCCCGCCCTCCCTGCCCGCACCCTCCGCACCCCCAAGGGCCTCACCCCCGAGGGGATCCGCGCGAGGCTCGCCGCCCAGAACGAAGGGGCCCGCGCCGCCCTCGCCGAACGGCTGAAGGAGGTCTACGCCGCCGAGGTCCGCCGCGCCGAGTTCGCCCGCCTCCGCGAGATCGAGGACGCCCGCCTCGCCGGCGCCGCCGACGTCGTCGCCCGCGTCCGCGCTCGCTTCGACGCCTACAACGCCGAGCGCGCCCCCCTCGCCGCCCGACTCGCCTTCCTCGCCGGCTACCCCGAACCCGGCCCCGTCCTCTCCCCCGCCGTCTTCCCCGACTCGAAAGAGGCCGAGCGCCGCACCGCCGAGGCGAGGGCCCTCCGCGACCGCATCGCCGCCCTCGACGCCGCCTTCGACGCCGCCGTGAAGTCCGAGCGCGACGCCGCCGACGCCGCCCTCGCCGCCCGCCTCGCCGCCCTCACCGAGGACCTCAGACGCCTCCGCACCGATCTCGAAGGCCGCGCCGAGCGCGAGGCCCGCGCCGGGATCCGTCGCCTGAACCGCTCTCTCGCCCTGCGCCTCGCCGGCGACCGCCCCATCGTTCTCCCCGCCGTCCCCGCCCGCACCCTCGACCTCCCGGCGACCTCCCCCCTCCCGGAGGTACCCTCGGTCCCGGCGACGCCGCCCGCCGATCCGACGCCCCGCCTGAGGGCCGAGCTCCGGATCTGGAGCGGCCTGCGCCGCGTGCGCGTGGTCCCCGCCGGACCCGGCGTCCGCGACGCGACGCCGGAGTTCGAGCGATGGCGCAACCCTCTTCCCCCCCGCTCGCCGCGAGAGCGCCCGCCCCGATGACCCTCGCCGAGATCGCCGCCCTCGTCGGCGGCGAGGTCGGCTCCGGCGCAGGCTTCCTCGTCGCCGGCCTCGCCGCCGCCCACTCCGACGACGAATCCGGCCTCGCCTTCGCCGAGAGGCGCGCCTACCTCGACGAGGCCCGCGCCTCCCGCGTCGGCGCCGTCATCGTCCCCCCCGGCACCGAGGGCTTCCCCAAGCCCCACGTCCTCCACCCGAAGCCGCGCGAGGCCTTCTTCGCCCTCCTCCGCCGCTACGACCGACCCCATGCTCTCAACGCCGCGACCGCCGAGAGCGTCCACCCCACCGCCGTCGTCGAACCCGGCGCGACCCTCGCCCCGGACGTCACCGTCGGCGCCTACGCCTTCGTCGCCGCGACCGCGACCCTCGGCCCGGACGTCCGTGTCTTCCCCTTCGCCTACGTCGGCGAAGGGTGCCATGTGGGCGAGAGGACCCAGATCCTCCCCCACGCCGTCCTCGTCCGCGACGTGACCCTCGGCGCGCGTTGCGTCGTCGGTCCCGGCGCCGTTCTCGGTCAGGACGGCTTCGGCTACGTTTGGGACGGCGAGCGCCAACTCCGCGTCCCCCAGGTCGGCCGCGTCGAGATCGGCGACGACGTCGAGATCGGCGCCCTCACCACCGTGGACCGCGCCACCGCTGGCGCCACCGTCGTCGGCGAGGGCACGAAGCTCGACAACCTCGTCCAGATCGCCCACAACTGCCGCATCGGACGCCACAACGTCGTCGCGAGCTTCGTCGGCGTCTCCGGAAGCTGCACCACCGGCGACCGGTGCTCCATGGGCGGCCAGGTCGGCCTCGCCGACCACTCCCACGTCGGCGACGACGTCCACCTCGGCGCCCGCACCGGCATCAACGGTCGCCTCGACGAACCCGGCATGTACTTCGGCTACCCCCCCCTGAAGTTCCGCGAGGCCCTGCGCGTCGCCTCCCTCACGAGCAAGCTCCCCGACCTCAACGACCGTGTGAAGGAGCTCGAACGCCGCCTCGCCGAACTGGAGAACCGCCCGTGACCTTCCCCCGCCGCACCCTCGCCGCCGACGTCCGCCTCGAAGGCCTCGGCCTTCACGGCGGCGAGCCCACCGTCCTCACGATCCACCCCGGCGAGCGCGGCATCTGGTTCCTCTCCCGCGGCGAGCGCACCGAGGCCCGCCCCGAGAACGTCACCGACACGACCCGGTGCACCAAGCTCGGCAACGTCTCCACGATCGAGCACCTCATGTCCGCCCTCGCCGGCCTCGGCGTCACCGACGCCGAGATCGAGCTCACCGCCCCCGAGCTCCCCGCTCTCGACGGAAGCGCCCTCGCCTACGTGAACGCCCTCCGGAGCGCCGGACTCGTGGACACCGGCACCTTCGAGCTCCCCGCCCTCTACAACCGCCTCTTCCTCCAAGAGGACGGCATCAAGATCGCGATGGGGAAGGGCGAGGGCTTCTGGCGCTACGTCTACGACCTCGGCGACCGCTGGCCCGGCGTTCAGGAGTTCGAGATGACCCCCGGCGCCTACGAGACCGAGGTCGCCCCCGCCCGCACCTTCGCCCTCGCCGAGGAGCTTCCCCCCATCATCCAGGCCGGCCTCGCCCGCGGCCTCGATCGCGAGTCCGCCCTCGTCCTCGGCATCGAAGGGTACAAGAACAGACCCCGCTTCCCCGACGAGCCCGCCCGCCACAAGCTTCTCGATCTCGTCGGCGACCTCTACCTCTCCGGCGTCCCCGTCGCCGCCCTCGACGTCGTCGCCGAAAAGAGCGGCCACCGCACCCACGTCAAAGCCGCCGCCATGCTCGCGCAGGCGACGGCCACGCCTTAGAAGGCGGGCTCTAAGCCGCCTTCTCGGCCGGAAGCTCGAAGAGGACGACCACGTTGTCCTCCGAGATCCGCCCCACGCCCGAACCCTCGCCCTGGCCCGCCGAGAGCGGCGCGAAGCGGTAGAGCGCGGCGTAGACGCCCACCGCTCCGAGGGCGTAACCGAGAATCATGGGCGCGAACATCGCAAGTGTCTTATCGGCGAAACCGCCCCCGGACCTCTAGTCCCTTTTACCGGCCTTTGCGCCCTCGAACCGCGACGCCTCGAAGCCCGACTCCCATCCCGAACAGAAAGTAAGGGACGCAGAATGGATCGATCATCGCGAAGATCCACCAGAGCCACCCCCAGCCCCGAGGGTCCGCAAGCCAGAATCCGAGCCCCGCGAATCCCCCGCCCACGAGCGGAACCCCGCTGACGTGGCGATCCGTCTTCAGCCGCCCCGTCCAGACGAGGATCTCCCGCCGAGCGATCGCGAGGTTCATCCCGATGATCCACGCCCCGAAGAGGAACGTCGGCCATCCCACGAGCGCCCGGAACGCGCCGACCCCCAACCCCTACCCCTTCGGCGACGCCAACGCCGCCCGCCACTCGCCCTCGAGCTCCCTCTCCATCTCCGGCGCGTACCCCCGCCACACCCCCCGCACCTTCCCGTCCGCCCCGACGACGAAGTACGTCGGCAACGCCTCGATCCGGAGCCCCGCTCTCTCCGCCCCCGACGCCTCCGCGAACGAGACCGGCAACCCCGTCTTCCCGAGCCACCCCCGCGCCCGCGCGTCCTCCCCCACGAACGCCAGGATCCAGGCCCCCCCCGCCTTCGGCGCGAGCCCCGCGAGCCGCGCCGGAAGCGCCGTCCCGGCCCGCGCCGCGTCCGAAAGCCGAGGCTCCAACGCCTCCACGTACCCCGGCGCGATCTTCGGCCGGAAGATCCCCGGATCGGGCCGCCCCGCCTTCAATCCCGAGATCCGCCACTCCTGCACCCCCTCCATGCTCGCCGTCCGCCCCCGCACGAGCCGCCCCCGCTCCGCCCCGTCCTTCCCGAAGACGAGCGTGAGCGTCCCCCCGCCGCGCTCCGAAGCGCTCCCCGTCACGTACCCGTCCCCCTCGCGCCGGAACGCGAGGGTCTTCAACCCCGAACGCTCCCCGAACCCCAGAAGCACCGGCACGAGCAACGCCCGCGCCCGGTCCGCCACCCGCCCCGTCCCGATCCCGCCCCGCCCCAGCGGCGTCTCCCGAGTTCGGAAGTCGTACTCCCTCGCCGCGTCGTCGAACTCCCAGTCCCCCTCCGGCCCGTGCACGATCCGCTGAGCCCCCGAGACGACTCGCACCCCGCCCCCCGCGTCCACCTCCAGCGTCCCTTCGGCCCCTCCCGAGACGACCCGCGCCGTGATCCCCGGCCCCTCCCTCAGCGTCCTTCGGAGCGCCTCCAGCGGATCGTCCGCCCGCGCTTTAAAGAGGAGGATCGCCGGGACGAGAACGAGCATGAGAAGCGGAACCCAGACGGTCCACGACCGCCCGAAGGGCCAGCTTACCGACCGTCGCCTCGTCCTCTCCCGCATCGATGGTCACAAACCTACCCGGCTCCTCCGCCGCCAGGCGCAGGAACCCCGCCCGCACCGCCCGGTGGAACGCGAGCCCCCCCGCGTCGAACCGATCCGCCGCCCCCCCCGCGCCGCCCCGCCTCGCCAGCCGCTCCATCGCCGCCTCCGACTCGATGTCCAAGAGGATCGTCAGATCCGGGACCCGCCCCCCCGTCGCGAACGCGTTCCCCGCCCGCAGAAAAGCCTCGTCGAGCCCCCGCACGAACGCCTGGTACACGAGCGTCGAATCCGCGTGCCGGTCGCACAGCACGACCTCCCCCCGCGCGAGCGCCGGCTCGATCGTCCCCGCCATGTGCTGCGCCCGGTCCGCGAGGAACAGGAGCGGCTCCGCCCGCGGGTGGACCGGATCGTCCCCCAGCAGGATCTCCCGCACCTTCCCCCCGAACGCCCCCCCCGGCTCCCGCGTCGTCGTCGCCGCGCGCCCCATCTCCCGAAGCCCCGCCGCCACCCCCGCGAGCGCCGTCGTCTTCCCCGCCCCGTCGGCCCCCTCGAACGTCACGAACACGCCGAGAGTATCCCCCGCCACGTCAGGCTTCGGCGAGGATCTCCGCGTAGATTCCCTTGAGCCCCTCGACGTGACGCGCCATCGTCCGCGGCGACGCCCAGTACCCCTCGTACGCCGACCGGCTCCACCCCTCGACCGCCCCCGCGTCCGAAAGCCCCCGCAAGAGCCCCGCCAGTCCCTCCACGTCCCGCGGTGCGAACGTCGCCCCGCACCCGAACTCCGCCACCATGTCCGACGCCGAGCTCGCCGTCGAGGCGAGCACCGGCACCCCCATCGCGATCGCCTCCTGCACCGAGATCGGATGCACCTCGTACCACACCGACGGGAACACGAGCGCCCGCGCCCCCCGCAACCGCTCCCGCACCCCCGCCGGCGTCACCCACCCCGTGAACTCCGCCTCGCCCCCCTCCTCGCGGCACGCCGCCCGCACCGCCTCCTCCTCCTCGCCCCCCCCGACGAACACCGGCCTCATCCCCGCCCGGATCGCCGCCCGCGCGAACGTCACCGGGTCCTTCTCCCCCGAGAGCCGCCCGACGAAGATCGCCTCCCCGTTCCGCTCCGCCTCCACCCGCGCCTCCCGCTCCACCTCGATCCCGTAGTACAGCGGATGCACCCGCACCCCCGCGGGAAAGAACGGTTGAAGCACCCGCCGCGAGAAGTCCCCCACCGTGATGACGTGCCGCATCCGCCGCGGCATCCCCCCCGGCCCCGTCTGCACGAGGAACCGCCCGAGAAACCACATCCGCGCCGCCCGCGACCCCCCGTTGCACCGCGACGTCACGCACGCGAGTCCCATCGGCTTCCGCGTGCACACCGCCTTCAGCTCATGGTCGTAAAACCCCGAGTACGGGCACGCGATCATGTAGTCGTGCGCCGTGAAGACCCACCGGAACCCCCCCTCGTACAGGGGCCGCATGGTCGCCACCGTGTTCGCGTCTCGGAGCGAATGGATATGCACCACCGTCTCGGCCGGGTCGTGCCCCGCGAGGACCTCGCGGAACGCCCGCTCCACCTCCGGGCGCCACACCCCGCCCAACAGCTTCTGCCTCGCGGGCATCGCGTTCACCTCCGTGAGCCCGAGCGCCGTCACCGTGAGGTTCGGCACGTCCCGCATCGAGGCGTCCGTCTCGAGCGCCGCCGCGAAGAAATGCACCGGGATCCCCTCCCGCGCGAGCGCCACCGCCGAGTCGATCGCCATCTTCCCCGCCCCCCCGTTGATCCGGGCGAAGTCGTTCACCACCACGACGCGCATACCCCTCATTGTGGGCTCCCCCCACCCCCTCCCGCACAGGAGAAAGGACAACAAAGAGATCCTTCTCCCTCCTAGAGGGGGAAGGTGCCCCGCAGGGGCGGATGGGGGAGCCCGCAAACGGGCGGGACCCCCGCCGAAGCGGACCCCTCCCCTCAACCACCGAGGAAGGCGAGCCCCCGCCGAAGCGGACCCCCGAGCACAGGCCCTTCTCCCCGCCCCCGGGGAGGGGGTGGTCGAAGACCGGATGAGGGCCGGGGAGGACCCACGTGGGGAGCGCGCACAGACCCGTTCGCCCCACCGACCGAATGGAGAACGAGGAATCTCACCGAGACACCTTGTCGAACCCCCTTCCCCGAGAACGTAAGGGTATGAGATCCCAAAATCGAAATTCACGAAGGAGAGGACGATCCTCACCGTGACCTTCGTCAAGGAGTCTCACACACCCGCGTCGGCATGGTCAGGAGCGCGCGCGTCCTATCCCCGCCGGAACCACCCCCGCACCCACTCCCCCACGTCCGGATTCCCCGCCCGCGCGTTCGCCGCCGCCCGCGCCTCCACCGCCGCGAGCTCCGGCGTGTCCACCCCCGCCGCCCGCAACGTCGCGAGCCAAGCCTCCAACCCCACGAACCCCGCCCGCGGCCACCCCTCCAGCACCCGGAGCGCCATCGGCAGACACCGCTCCGTCCCCCGCGCCACCTCCCCCACGCTCCGAGGCCGCCGAAGCAAGGCCCACGCGAGGGTCGCCCGCAACGCCCCCGCGTCCGAACACCGCGCGAGCGCCTCGAACGCCCCCTCCCTCTCCCCCTCCCCCAACCGCCCCGCCCGGATCGCGGGAAGGAAGGCTAGCCCGATGAGGCTCGTACTTGACAGAACGCCCAACCCGAATCCCCAGCGCGCCCCTTCCGGCGTGGACCGAAAGAGGACGAGCATCCCGGGACCGGCGCTCATCCCCGCAACGAGCGCCGCCTGAGCCCACCACGGCCACCCCAACAGCGCCCGCCCCGCCGCCCGCGACGCCTTCCGGCTCGCCGCCCCCGTCAGAACCGTCCTACCCACCCCTCGCCTCTCCTTTCCCGGCCTCCCCCCGAAACCCGATCCGCCGCTCCTCCGGCTCCGGCAACGCGACCATCGTCACCCATGCTCCGTGAAAGCCCATGGAAGCGTCCGCCGCCCCCCCGCCCCCGTTGATCCGGGCAGAGTCGTTCACCACCACGCGCATGAGTCTCTAGTATGAGGGCCTCTCCACATCTGATAAGGAGGACGATCGGATTCCGCGAGGGTTCGTAGCCCGCTTCCTTGACGGGCGCGCGTGTATGTAGAATGTCCACGATGACCATCCCGACGTTCGTGATGATCGCCGTCGCGACGCGGTCGCCCCTCGGGAGAACAACCCGCCTCCCGGCAAATCCGCCGTCCCCCACTCGTACGACTTAGACGCTAGCCGGACGACCCTTCAACCGCCTATGGAACCCACCCCGTGAATCACAGAGTAACCCGCCTCGGGAGCGCCGCTCTCCTTCTCGTCGCCGCGACGACGGTCGTCGCCGCGCAGACCCCCGCCTCGTCTGCGAAAGACGATCGTCCCGAGTCCGTCCGGGGTTGGGAGCGGGCCTTCCGCAAGGCCCTGAAGCCCGTCCGCTCCGGGATCGTGATCGACGTCCCCGAGACGCGCGTGCCTCCGACCGCGACCCTCCCGGGGGCCACCCTCCCCGCGCTCGAACGCCTGTCGTGGTCCCTCGACCGCGAGATCGCCCCCTATGGCGAGGCCTACGCCCTCCTTCGCCCCCCGCTTCCCACCACTCTGGCGGGCCGCGGCTGGTCGAGCACCCTGCTCGACCTTTTAGAAACCCTTGATCAGGACCTCCTCCGACGGTTAGGTAAGGAGGGAACCACGATGGACGAGCTCCCCCGCCCCCTGCAACGCGCGCTTTTCGGCGCGGCGGACGGTCACGACGTGATCACCGCCCGTATGATCGAGGGGAAGCCCATCGGCGTGGGCGTGTACGGCGGCGCGTCCGCCATCGGCCGGAACTCGGCCGGGGAGGTCGAGGACATCGCTGTCGCCGAAGCGAGCTACGACGCCCCCCTCGCGGCGATCGCTCGCGCGTCGGCTTCCGGAGCCGGTGCGAAGCCCGCCCCCGAGCCGCTGAAGGTCGGCACGGCTGGCGACCTCGTCTTCCCCGAGGGCGAGATCCTCACCCTCGATGAGATCGTCTCCCGCGTTCGCACGAAGTGGAAGACGAACATCGAGTACGACGCCCGCCTCGCCCCCAGCCTCGTGTTCGTCAAGGGCGGCTTCACCCGCGAGGAGCTGGTGCCGATCGTCCTGCGGCTCGCGACCCCGGGCACCCCCAACGTCGCCGCATGGGAGAGAACGTCGCGCGTCCCCCGGATCGTGGGCCTCGCGACCCGGCTCGGCGCGGCGGGAAAGATCAAGGGCCGGACGGGGGCGGGCGAGATCACCGACGAGGACGTCGCCGTCCACAGATCTTACTCCCGCGCGGAACTCGCCAAGGCGAGTCCGTCCGTCGGGTGGCGGTCGAGGAAGGGAGAAGACCCGAACACCGAGTTCCGCCTCGTGCAACATTTGGGCATCGTCCTGTTCGCCCCGCGCGAAGGGACCACGTCGTCCGACACCATGAACTGGGTGATCAACCCCTAACCCGACGAGGAGCATCTTCAAGATCACGCATCGTGATCTTGAAGCCTCACCCGATCCCCAGATATCCGACCGCGTCCGCCGCGTCGTCGAACCTCCGCATCCCCGGCGGTAGGTTGTCGAGGATCTCCTCCCCGTACCGCTTCGTCCGGAGCCGCGGATCCAAAAGCGCGATAAGCCCCCGGTCCTCCGGCGTCCGCACGAGCCGACCCGCCCCCTGACGGATGAGCATCTTCGCGTTCGCCAGAGTATGGTCCCGAAACGGATCGAACCCCTGCTGGCTCAGGTACACGAGCCGCGCGATCTGCGCCGGCTCCGTCGGCACCTCGAACGGCACCCGCACGAGCGCCACCACCGACAGCGTCTCCCCCGGCGCGTCGAACCCCGTCCAGAACGACCGGAGCGCGAAAAGGTTCGTCCGCACGCTCTCCCGGAACGCCCGCCCCACCTGCGCGATCCCCCCCTTCGGCTGGAGCAGCACCGGCAGATCCTCCGGCAGACGCATCCGCCGCGCCACCTCCTCCATCTCCTTGCGCGAATGGAAGAGCGCGAGCGTCCGCCCCCCCGCCAAGAGGATGAGATCCGTAAGCTCCTGCGCCACCGCCGCGTAGTACGGACCCTCCATCCCCGGCTCCCGCGTCCCCGTCGGATCGGGGATCGCCCCCGGCTTCGGCAGGTACAGCGCCGCCTGCGTCGTAAAGTCGAACGGCGACGGCAACGCCTCCTCGAAGTCCGCCCGAAACCCCGTCACCCGCTTGAAGTGCTCGAACTCCCCGTCGAGCAAAAGCGTCGCCGAGAGGCACGTGCAGGGAATCCCGTCCCAAAGGATCGCCCGAAGCGTCCCCGAAAGATCCACGAGATCCCGCCGGAGCACCGGCGCGTCCCGAAAGCTCGAGAGGTGCGTCGCGCTCGGCTCCCCTTCCGAGAAGAGCCCCGCCATCCCCGCCCCGAACTCGCGCAGGTACAGGATCAGATTCCGCGTCGCCTCCTGCGCCTCCCGCCCCTGCCGCGGCTTCGCCTGCGCGAACTCCGCGAGCGCCCGCTCCGTGCTCGACGCGAACTCCCCGCACGCCGCCTCGATCGCCGCCACCGGCGGCCCTAACCGCTTCGCCGCCCCCTCCACGAAGAGGTTCTGGATCGCCGGATGCTCCTTGAGCTCCGCCGGGTTCGCCGCCACGAGGATCGGCTCGACCCGCTCCTGCGCGTACACCCGCACCTCCTCGAACGCCGCGTCCACCGCCCGCTCGAACTTCGCCCGCCGCACCTCCACGCTCGGCAACCCCGACCACCGCGCGATCCGCCCCGCGAGCGCCTGCGCCGTCGCGACCCGCGCCGCCGCGAGCTCCGTCTCCAGCCCCCCGATCGCCGCCGACGGAAAGTCGTGCGCCTCGTCAAGGATCACATGGTCGAGCGCCCCCAGGATCCCCGACCGGTCCGCGTCCGGATCCCGGGAGAGGCAGTGCGAGATCACGACCGAGTGGTTCGTCACGAGCACCTGCGCCGCCTCCGCCTCCCGCCGCGCCCGGTAGTAGTAGCACTCCTCGTAGAGCGGGCACGCCCGCGCCGCGCACACCGGCGGCACCGCCGCCTGGCTCCACGCCGCGATCGCCTGCGCCCGCTCCATCGGAAAGATCTCCCGGAACTCGCTCTCCGTCCCGAGGCTCGCCCCCGCCCGGAACCGCTCCACCCGCGTGGGCATCGTCTCCTCCATGTTCAGAAGGCACGCGAACCGCGCCCGCCCGATCAGGAACGCCGTCGTCGGCGCCTCGTCGAAAAGCGAGAGCGCGAGCGGCAGGTCCTTGCGCCAGTACTGCTCCGCGAGCACGTTCGTGTACGTCGCCACCGCCGTCCGCTTCCCGCTCGCGAGCGCGTTCGCGATCGCCGGAAGAAGCGCCGCGAGCGACTTCCCCAGCCCCGTCGGCGCCTCAAAAAGCCCCCGCCCCCCCGAGCCGATCATGTCCGAGATGAGAAGCCCCAGCTGAACCTGATCCCCCCGCTCCGCATACCCCGCCCGCTCCCGCAGGCGCCGGAACGCCTCCGCGACGAGCGCCTCGGCCGAGGGCGTTTCCTCCGCCATCTACTCGGCCGTCGGTGCCGGCTCGACCGCCTCGGGCCGCGCCGCGTGCGACCGCCGCGCCTTCATCTTGTGCACGACGACCTCGAACACGATCGGCAGGATCGAGACCGCCACGAGGCCGAGGATCGCCAGCTCGAAATGGTTTTTCACCGCCGGGATGTTCCCCAAAAGCCCCCCCGCTCCCATGCACACCCCCACCCAGAGCGCCCCACCGAGGATGTTCACGATCATGAACCGCCGAAAATCCATCCGGCTCATCCCCGCGACGAACGGCGCGAACGCCCGGATCACCGGCACGAACCGCGTGATCACGATCGCCTTGTCCCCGTACTTCTCGAAGAACTCCTCCGTCTTCCGCAGATTCCCCGGCGAGAAGATCCGCGACCTCGGCCGCGAGAAGAGCCCCGGCCCGTACCGCCGCCCGATCGAGTAGTTCACGACGTTCCCCAGCACCGCCGCCGCCGTCAGGAGAAAGTACATCCCCCCGAAGTGCAGCTCCGACCGGTCCCCCACCGACAAGAGCCCCACCGCGAAGAGAAGCGAGTCCCCCGGCAGAAAGGGAAAGATCACCACCGCCGTCTCCGCGAAGATCACGAGCGCCAGCACTGCGTACACCCACGCCCCGTACTGCTGGACGAGCTCCCCCAGATGCCGGTCCAGGTGCAAGACGAAGTCGAGGATCCTACCGAACAACGCCCATCACCGCCCCCGAGGGTACCCGCCTCTAAGACTCGAACCGAGATCCCATCCCGTCGAGTGAGGGAGAGGGATCGGGGGGACCTCGCAAGCCGGGCCTTCTCCCCGGCCCCGGGGAGAAGGTGTCCGGAGGACGGATGAGGGGCTGGCGCGCGACCCTCGAAGGGCCTCTAAGAGGCGGCGGGCGATGCCCCCGCGTCCGTCCCCGAATCCGCTCCTGGGTTCGCCTCCAGCATCAGCTCGCTCACGTCCACGATCCGCACGTCCTCCCGCGCCTCCTTCAACGGACCCTCCAGCATGATCCGGCAGAACGGGCACCCCATCGCCACCGTCGTCGCCCCGCCCTCCAAAAGTTGCGCCGCCCGCGCGTTCGCCGGACGCTCCTCGGGCGCCTCGTCCATCCACATCCGGCCGCCCCCCGCCCCGCAACACCGCGTCCGCGCCCCGTGGTGCTGAGGAAGCTGCATCCCCCGCGCCACCCGGTGCGGCGCCGAGACCTCCCCGTTCGCCCGACCGAGATAGCACGGGTCGTGGAACACCACGTTGCTCGAACTCGCGTCCGCCGACACGAGCCGACCCTCCGCGACGAGCCCCTCGAGGAACGCCGTGTGGTGGAACACCTCCATCTTCGCCCCGAAATCCCCGTACTCGTTCTTCAGCGTGTTGAAGCAGTGCGGGCACGCCGTCACCACCCGCGTCACCCCGTACCGCTCGAACACGCTCGCGTTCTCCATCGCCCGCTCCTGAAAGAGGAACTCCTCCCCCGTCCGCCGCGCCGGGTCCCCCGTGCACGCCTCCTCGTCCCCGAGGCACGCGTAGCTCACCCCCGCCCGGTTCAGAAGCTGCGCCACGCTCTTCGTCGTCCGCATCGCCGCCGGGTCCGTCGCCCCCGCGCACCCGACCCAGAAGAGAACCTCGAACGGCGTCCCGTCCCGCGCCAGATCCCGGCAGAGCGGCACGTCGAGCCCCTTCATCCACTCCTCGCGCCCCCCGCGCTGACCCCACGCGTTCCCCGTGCTCTGCGTCTGCCGGAGCATCGTCGCCGCGCTCCCCGAGAGCGCCCCCTCGCTCACGAGGTTCCGCCGGATGTCCACGATCATGTCCACGTGCTTGATCTGCGCGGGGCAGATCTCCACGCACGCGTTGCACGTCGTGCACTGCCAAAGCGCCTCCTCCGTCACCGTCGGCGCGATCTCCAGCCCCGCCTCGTGCGCGCGCCGGATGTCCTGCACCACCTGCTTCGGGTTCAGAAGCTTCCCGACGTTCCACGCCGGACACACCTCCGTGCAACGCCCGCACTCCATGCACGCGTCGAGCGAGAGCAGGTTCCACCGCGTGAGGTCCTTCCCGAACTTCACCCCCACCTGCTCCGTCTCCTCGACCTCCTCCATCGGGATCGTCCGGAGCCGCCCCATCGGCACCGGCGGCGACCCCGCCGTCGAGGCCACCGCCAGAAGCGAGTGCCGGATCCTCAGCCGCGGCAGGATCGCGAGGAACCCCAGCGCGAGGATCGCGTGAAACCACCAGAACCCCTTGTACGCGATCTCGGAGAGATGGCGCGGCAACCCGTGCGAGAGCGCGTTGCCCACCCACGAGTACCCGTCCCAGGGCTTCGGGTTCGACGCGATCCGCGCCGCCTCCAGCCCGTACCCGTTGATCCCGATGAGCAGGAGAAGCCACAGGACCCCCTGGTCCCACCCCTTCCGGTTCGAGATCGGCGCCCGCCGCCCGTCCACGAGCTGCTGAGCCGCCCCCGCCGCCTCCTCGGGATGAAGCTCCTGGTGCCGCGCGAACCACTTCGCCGTGAGCGCCGCCCCGTACGCCGCGGTCCGCGTCCGCCGCGCGATCGCCCACACGAGCCCCACGATGAGCAGAAGCCCCAGCGTGTCGAACACCGACTCGTAGAGGAGGTAGTAGCTCCCCTTGTGGAACTTCAGGACCGACGGCAGGTACGTGTTGATGCTGAGCAGCGTCGTCGCCAAGAGCATCGCCGTGAACCCGTAGAAGACGAAGAGGTGCATCCGCCCGCCCCCCTTCCTCCGAGCCGAGCGCACCTTCGTCTGAAGCACCACGTGGTGCATGAGGTTCCGCCCCCACTCCCGCAGCGCGGGCTTCGTCGGAGCCCAGTACCGCCACCCCGACCGAACCGGCCCCGTGGGACGTCCCTGCATCCACAGCCGAGCCCGCCCCTGCACCTGCCGCACGAGCGCCCCGAGCGCGAGCGCCGCCAAGAGGTAGAAAAGGAGCTTCTCGGGCGTCGAGAAGTAGAGGAACTCCCCCCGCGTCGGAACGGCGTTCGAGGCGTTGGTGTCCGGCATGGAAAGGGGAGGCCCGCAACCCTGCGAGCTCCCCTCCAGTTTACTAGCCGAGCTCCCGACTTAGCCGCCCATCGGACTGTCCGCCGGACCGGGCTCCCCCGCTCCCTCTAAGACTCCCGCTCCCTCGTTCACCGCGAACGCCACCGCCCCCTCCTGCCGCCGCAACGCCTCGAGAAAGTCCCCGTCCGCGCAGATCGTGTCCCGCCCCGCGAGCCGGAGCCCCGCGTACGGCGCCCCCACGATCTCCTCGACGAACCGCCGCGCCATCCGCGCCTCCGCGAGCACCGCCGCGAGAGGCCACCCCGGCAGACGACCCCCTTCCGACGCGTAGGCCGAGTACGGGTCCCCCCCGATCGCCCGCCCCTCCGAGGCCCACGCCCGCCACGCCGCGATCTCCTGCACCGCCGTCGCCGGATCGGCGTACAGAACCTCCTCCCCGTCCCCCGGGTGCCCGTTCCCCGGGTGCCCGTTCCCCGGGTCCCCGTCCCCCGGGGGCGGCGGCCCGGACTGTCGCGAATCCATCCCCCCGTCTACGAGGACGCGCCGGTCTCCGTCGTCCCCTCGACCGCCCGACCCCCCCCACTCCACTCGGTCCAACCCCCCTTCATCGAGACCGCCTCCTTGAACCCCATCTCCTGCAGCGTCTTCGCCGCGAGCACCGAGCGGAACCCCCCGCCGCAGTAGCACAGGATCTTGCGCCGCCGGTCCCAAAGCCGCTCGTCGTGCTTCGGATGCCCGTGGTCCGCCGCCACCTCCAGGATCCCCCGCGGGATGTTCACCGCCCCCGGCAGATGCCCCGACGCGTACTCCTCCGGCTCCCGCACGTCGAGGACGAGATGGTCCCCCGCCGCGAGGATCTCCTCGCCCCGGTCCGGCCCCACCTCGGGCACCGTGAGCCGCGCCTCGTCCACATAGGCCTGCAACGTCTTCGCCATCGGCCCGGTTTTACCCCCCTTCGCCATGAGGCATGCTGAAGCGCGATGCCTCTCGCGCCGATCGCCCCCCTTCTTGCCCTCACCGTCCCCGCGCCGAAGGTCACCCGGGCGTACTTCGTGGGCAACTCCGTCACCGATACTCTCGACTACCGCGCCTTCGCCGCCCTCTTCGCCTCCCGAGGCCGCGCCCTCGTCTGGGGACGCCACGTGATCCCCGGCACCCCGCTCTTCCTCCCCTGGAAAGGCGCCGAAGAGGGCCGCACCGACGGCTTCGTCGAACCCCCCTTCGGCAACGCCGTCCAGGCCCTCAAGGGCTACGCCTGGGACGCCCTCACCCTCCAGCCCTTCGACCGCCACGAGCGCGACCTCGCCCCCTCCCCCGGGGGAGCCGCCCCCTACGACGAGGGCGACGTCGCGAGCGCCCTCCGCTACGTCGCCCCCGCCGCGACGCGGAACCCCGATGTGCGCGTCTTCGTCTACGCCCGCTGGCCCCGGATGTCCGTCGCCGGCAAGGGCGTGGCCTACGACCGGCTCGCGTACCTCGATCGCGCCCGCACTCCCGCCCCCCTCCCCGCCGGACTCGATCCCTGGTCCTCCCTCTGGACGCGCCCGTACACCGGCGGCTGGGACGGCACGAACGAGTCGCGCGCCTACTTCGAGCGCCTGACCTCGCTTCTGCGCCGCGAGCGCACCGGCCTCCGCCGCCCCGTCGCGATGATCCCCGTCGGCCACGCGATGGCCCTCCTCGACGCCCGCCTCCGCGCCGGAGCCGTCCCCGGCCGCCCCGCCGACCCGAACGGCGTCTGGTCCCTCTACGACGACGGGATCCACCTCGGACGCGCCGGGTCGTATCTCGTCGGGTGCGCCTTCTACGCCGCCCTCACCGGCGAGAGCCCCCGCCGCCTCCCCGCCGCCCCCTACGGGATCCCCGACGATGGCCTCGCCCGCGAGATCCGCATCGCCGCCGCCGAGGCCGCCCGCGCGAACCCCTACCCCTGAGCGGCCTCTGGACGAGCGGCCTCCGGACGGGCGGCCTCCGGACGGGCGCCCTCCGGAGCGCGGCCCCGCTCCGGCCACTCCCCGAGGACCGCCGCCCCCGCCACCAGCCCCCCGCCCACGAACGCCCAGGGCCCCAAGGATTCCCCCGCCAACCGCCCGACGATCCCGGCGAACACCGGCTCCAGCGCGTAGATGAGCACCGCCCGCGAGGGCTCCACCGAACGCTGGGCCCACGTCATGAGTCCCAGCGCCCCCCCCGTCGCCACCGTCCCCATGAGGAGGACGAGCCCCGCCGCGGTCCCGCTCGGCGCCGGATGCGCCTCGAACAGCGCGAGCGGCGCCGCGAGCCCCGCCACCACCAAGAGCCCCACCATCGTGAACCGGAGCGGGTCGAACCTCGCCCCCCACCGCCCGACGAGCACCACCTGGAGCGCCCCCGCGACCGCCGCCCCGAGTGTGAGAAGCTCCCCCGCCCCCAGCGCGAACCGAAACCCCGGCCCGATCGCCAGAAGCGCCACCCCCGCCGCCGCGATCCCCGCCGCCGCCCAGACCCGGGGCGACGGTCCCCGCCGCATGAGGAGCGTCTGGAACACCGCCACCAGCGGCACCCCCGACGCCGTGAGGAACGCCGACGCCGACGACGCCACCGTCCGTAGCGCGATCGTCTGCCCCCCGTAGGCGAGCGCGACGACGACCCCTACGACCGCCCCGAGCCGCCATTCCTCGCGCGACGGCCGCCACCGCCTTCCGAGGACGAGCCCGAGCGTCCCCGCCCCCAACCCGAACCGGAGCGCGAGCAACGTGAACGGCCCCACCTCCCGCAGGATCGTCCGCGTCGCGAGAAACGTCCCGCCCCAGATGAGGGCGAGCAGAAGGAGCGTGAGCTCCGGCAACCGTCCTCTAGACAGTCGCCACGCACCCGCACTCGAACGCGATCTCCACCGGCGACACCCCCCGCACCGGCGCCCGGTCGTTCCGGTGGTGCCACACGAGCCCCGTGTACGGGTCGAACACCACGACGTCCTTCACCCCGTACCGCAGGTAGAAGTCGGGCGACAGTTCCAGATCCTTTCTCTCCGACCCCTTGCTCACGATCTCGATCACCGCCTGAGGCAACGCGCGCACCGCCGCTTCCGGATGGAAAGCCCCCGGGCCGACGACAAGCGGGTCGTCCGGCTCGCGACAGGAAAGGGAAATGTCGGGCCGTCGCACCGAATCCTCGGAAAACCGCACGAGCAGATCCTGATACCAATGACATCCGCAATCCCCCTCCGCGGTAGAGGGCCGTTGGATCGAGGCGGCGATGCGTTTCTCGGCCTTCACATGTTGCCAAGCCGGAAGGAACTCCCACACCCCGAGGCCGTTGATAACCTCCAGACGAACGCCCATAGCGTCCGCGTCCAGCAACGCTTGCCCTAGGAGAGCGTCTTGAGCCAGGGACATGACCGCCATAGTCTACGCCGTGCCCAACCGGAACTCCCAAACCAGCCGCGCCTCGTCGAGCCCCGGAGAGACCCCCGAAGAGACGCCCGGATACGCCCCCGGCTCGACCGACACGAGCGAGCACCCCATCGCCCGGTAGAACCGGCACGCCGCCACGTTGACGTCCTGGGTCTCC
Source organism: Fimbriimonas sp. (assembly GCA_965249475.1). GTDB lineage: Bacteria > Armatimonadota > Fimbriimonadia > Fimbriimonadales > Fimbriimonadaceae > Fimbriimonas. The sequence goes on from CBDFMD010000003.1 coordinate 219,638, forward strand.
ACCCGCGTCTCGACGCACCCCCGCCCCCGCGCCCATTCCAAAGCCGCCCCCCACAGCGCCCGCCCGACCCCCCGCCCCCGCGCCGAGGGCGCGACCCGCAGATCCCACACGGACGCGAGATCCCGCCGCCCCTCCAGGATCTCCAGCACCGGCGCGTCGAACGCCGCCGCGACCCCCCCGACCCGCGCCTCCCCCTCGAAGGCCGCGAAGATCCCCCACCGCGACGTATCGAACCACAGGGGCCACGAAGGCGGCGCCTCCCCCGCGATCCCGTCGTAGTCCTTCACGAACGCCGCGACCGGAACCTCCACAAGCTCCGGCAGCGCCGCGAGATCCAGCCGCGACGATCCCGCGAACGCGATCGGCACCGAGCCGTACGCCCCGAGGTCCCCCTCCCGCTCGATCCGGAGCATGGCGACGCTAGCTCGCCGCGTGGATCACCGGGCGCATCTCCGGCTCCGGCTCCACCCGCCGCACGATCTCCCGCGTCACCGGCGCGATGTCCCCCGTCCCCGAGAGGAGCAGCTTCCCCAGTTGCGCCAGGGGCGAACCCTCCCCCCACGAGAAGTACGCGTGCGGACGCTTGCTCGTCGTGTCCCGCAGGTGGAGCATGAGCGCCGCGATCGCGTTCGGGATCGCCACCCCCCGCGCCCGGAGCACCCGGTGATCCCCCACCTCGAGCCCCCGCACCCTCAGCGTCCCCGTGAAGTCCGAGGCGTCGTCCACCTCGATCTCCAGGAACAACAGCCGCTCCCCCTCCGGGATGTCGTGGTCCCGCCGCGTCTCCGCCGCCTTCCGGTCGTACTCCGCCGCGTCCCGCGCCTCGGGACGGTTCGGGATGATCCGGATCGAATGCGCCCCCTGCGACGCCTGGTGTACGAACTCCAGCGCCGTCAGATCGAGGTCCACCGACTCCACCCGCAGCTCCAACGTCCGCCACACCCGCGAGACGAGCGACACGAGCACGATCGCCCCGATGAACACCGCCGCGATCTTCATCCCCTCCGGCTTCTCGTGCACGTTCTGCCCGAACGTGTAGAGAAAGATCGCGAACACGATCCAAAAGAGCGCCCGCCGAAACCCCTTGTCGTGCCGCTTCCGAAGGCTCCACGCCACCGCGAACGCCGCGCTCGTCATGAGGAACAGCACCCCCGTCGCGTACGCCGCCCCCTGCGCGTCCACGCTCGCCTTGAAGAGGAGCGTCACGATCGCCGAGATCCCCGCGAACACCAGCACCAGCGGCCGCGCCGCCTTCGTCCACTCCGGCGCCATCCCGTAACGCGGCAGATACTTCGGCACGAGATTGAGAAGCCCCGCCATCGCCGACGCCCCCGCGAACCACAGGATGAGGATCGTCGAGACGTCGAACACCGTCCCGAACCCGTCCCCGAAAAACATGTGCGCGAGGTACGACAGCGCCCGCGGGTTCGCCGAACCCTTCGCCTTCATGAGCTCCGGCGGGATGATCGTCGTCGTCGCCACCGACGACAGGATGAGGAACACGCTCATGATGAGCCCCGCCGAGAGAAGCAGCTTGCGCGTGTTCCGCACCCGACCCACCGGGTTGTCCTCGTGCTCCCCCACGTCCCCCTTCACGAGCCCCATCACCGCGACCCCCGTCTCGAACCCCGAGAGCCCCAGCGCGAGCTTCGGAAAGACGATGAGCACGAACAGTAGGATCCCGAACGGGTTCCGCCCCGCCTCCGGCACCTCCAGCATCCGCGCCCGCCAGTTCGACAGAAGCTCCCCGTGGTGCGCGAGGTGGTTCAACGACGCGACGAGCACCGCCGCCACGAGCGACAGATACGCCCCCACCAGCACCACCGCGATCCCCACCGCCTCCTTGAACCCCTTGAGGAACACCGCCGCGAGCACGAGGATGAGCCCCAGCGTCACCGGCACCTGCATCCGCTCGTTCAGATGGAGGAACCGCTCCGCGAGCGGGTTCACCAGCAGGTGCTCGCTCGCGTCCGCCGCCGAGAGCGTGATCGTGATGACGAAGTCCGTCGCCGCGAACCCCAACAGCGCCAGCACGAAGAACTTGCGCCACCAGTACGTCAGGAGCCGCTCCAGCATGAAGATCGAACCCTGACCGTGCGGCGACTCCTTCGCCACGTGCGAATACACCGGGAACGCCCCGAAAAGCGTCAGGAGCACCAGCACCACCGTCGCGAGCGGCGAGAGCGCCCCCGCCGCCGCGAACGCGATCCCCGGCTGATACCCCAGCGTCGAGAAGTAGTCCACCCCCGTGAGACACATGACCTGCCACCACGGATGCGTCTTGTGCCCGTGCCCCTTCGCGTGCGGACCCCCCTCCTCCGGCCCCTCCTCCGGCCGGTGCTCCCCCTCGAGAAACCACCGGAGGAACGGCGAAGGGGCGCGCCCCCGCGCCCCGCCCAGACTTGAAGAGGAGATGCGAACGTCCATGCCCATCGCCCCTTAGAGAGGCTTCAGCAGAGTACCGACCCCCCGCCCCCGACCGCCCCCGACCGCCCCCGACCGCCCTCGGCCCCCCTCCCGACCAGAGCCCCGACCCGAGCCCCAAGTAAAATCCGCCCACCCATGGCGAACTACCTCGCGTCCGTCGGAATGGAGGTCCACGCGGAGCTCGCGACCGCCTCCAAGATGTTCTCCGACGCCCCCGCCGCCTTCGGCGGAGAGCCCAACACCCGCACCGATCCCGTCACCCTCGGCCTCCCCGGCGCCCTCCCCGTCCCCAACCGCGCCGCCGTCGAGATGGTCCTGAAGACCGCCCTCGCCCTCAACTGCAAGATCGCCATGCGCTCGATCTTCCACCGCAAGAACTACTTCTACCCCGACCTCCCCAAGGGCTACCAGATCTCCCAGTACGGCGAGGAGAACCCCCTCGGCTACCACGGCTGGCTCGAAATCCCCCTCCCCGGAAAGGGCGGAGGGGATGGAAGCACCAAGCGCGTCACCATCCGCCGCGTCCACCTCGAAGAGGACACCGGCAAGCTCATGCACCTCCCCGCCGGAGGCCCGGGCGGCGGAAGCGGCGTGGACTACAACCGCGCCGGCGTCCCCCTCATGGAGATCGTCACCGGCTTCAATCCCGAAACCGGGCGCCCCGACATCGAGAACGGCGACGAGGCCGCCGCCTACCTGAAGGCGCTCCGCGGGATCCTCGTCTACCTCGGCGTCTGCGACGGCAAGATGGAGGAGGGCTCCCTCCGGTGCGAGCCGAACATCTCCCTCCGCCCCGAAGGCGCCGAGGGGCTCGGCACGAAGACCGAGCTGAAGAACCTCAACTCCTTCCGGAGCGTCCAGGGCGGCATCGCCTTCGAGATCCGCCGCCAGGCCGCCGAGCTCGACGCCGGCGGAACGGTCCTCCAGGAAACCCGCGGCTGGAACGAGGAGCGCGGCGTCTCGTTCGCCATGCGCCTGAAGGAGGCCGAGAACGACTACCGCTACTTCCCCGACCCCGACCTTCCCCCCATGGAGTTCACCGAGGGCTACGTCGAGGGCCTCCGCGCCGCCCTCCCCGAGCTCCCCCTCGCGAAGGAGCGCCGCTTCCGCGAGAGCCTCGGCCTCTCCGACTACGACGCCGCCCTCCTCGTCGCCGACCGCGACTGGGCGTCCTGGTTCGAAGAGGCCCTAGCCCTCGGCGGCGAGCCGAAAGCGGTCTGCAACTGGATGAACTCCGACTTCGCCCGCCTCCTGAACGAGACCGCCACCCCCGCCCGCGAGAGCAAGATGACCCCCGCCCGCCTCGTCGAGCTCGTCGCCCTCGTCGCGAGCGGCGCGATCAACGGCAAGACCGCCAAGGAGGTCTTCGCCGAGAGCTACCGCACCGGCGAGAGCCCGAAGGCGATCGTCGCCGCGACCGGCAAGACCCAGATCACCGACGAGAGCGCCATCCGCGCCATCGTCGCCGAGGTCCTCGCCGCGAACCCCGACGTCGTCGCCAAGTACCGCGGGGGCCAGACGAGCGTCAAAGGCTTCCTCGTCGGCGCCGCCATGAAGGCCACCGCCGGCCGCGCGAATCCCCCCACCGTCCAAAGACTCCTGACCGAGATGCTCGACGCCGATGTCTAACGACATACAACCGCTCCTCTTCGAGTCCGATGTCAAGGGGAGTGTTCAACGTCTTGTCACCCGTATCGAGGATCAGTGGTTCGACCGCAAGAGCATCCGCACCAAACCCGATGATCTGGCGGAGATCCTCATCGCCTTCGCCAATGCCGATGGAGGAAGCGTTTGCGTCGGAATCAGCAACGGCAAGATCGAAGGCATCGATCGCGAGGTGAATCGCCTGAATGCTCTCCTTCAGGCCTCCCTCGATCACACCGAACCGACCGTCCGACAGACGCATTCCTTCTACCCTTGCACGAATGAAGCTGGAGACGACGACCGAATCCTTGTGCTGGAGATCGATCCAAGCGAGCGCGTCCACCGCAAGAAGAATGGTCGTTGCTTCCTGCGCGTGGGTGACGAGACGCGCCGGCTCGGACCAGAGGAAGAGCGCGAACTCTCCTACGACAAAGGCGAGTCGCAGTTCGACCGGACCCTGGTTCCCGAGACCACCCTCGAAGATCTCGATCCCGATGCCGTCGCCGCCTACGTCGCCCGCGTCTCCGCCACCGACGCCGTCAAGCTCCTTGTCGCGCGCCACCTTTACGTACCGACGGGAAGACGAACCGGCCTCACCCTTGCGGGGCTTCTCCTTCTCGGCACGAACCCCCCGGTGAACTCCTACCTTCGCTATATCCGTCACATCGGAACCACCGTCGAGACCGGCATCCGATCGAACGTCGCTGAGGACATCCGTCTCGAGGGCACCATCCCTGATCTCATCTCCCGTGCTCGCGACCTCCTGGGTGCGAAGATTGGAACTGTCGAGCGGCTCGGCCCCGACGGCAGGTTCCGGGCGATCCCCTTGCTTCCCGAGTTCGCCTGGCTCGAGGCGATCGTCAACGCCCTCACCCACCGCTCCTACAGCATCCAAGGCGACGGAATCCGCGTGAGAGACTTCGAGGATCGTCTCGTCGTCGAGAGCCCCGGTCGCCTCCCTGGCCTCGTCCGCATCGAGAACATCCAGAACCACCGCTACTCGCGCAACCCCCACATCGCCCGCGCCCTCGGCGAGATGACCGGCTACGTCCGCGAGTTGAACGAAGGCGTCAGACGCATGTTCGAAGAGATGAGCGCCTACGGTCTCCGCCCCCCCCGCTTCGAGGACGACGGGGGGCAGGTCCGCGTGACGCTCTACAAACAGCCTGGGGAGACCGAGAGCCTTGAGGATCGTAGCTTTGAAAGTGCGCTCGCCGTGTTGTCTGCGAAGCTCGGCGAGGACAAGGTCCGCCGCCTACTGTCCTCATTGCGCGAGGGACACCAATTGAGAACGAGCGATCTCGAATCCCTCCTCGGTGTCAGTGCCCCGACCGCCCGAACCTACATGCGTAGTTTGGAATCGCGCGGATTGGTGAGGCAGATCCTTCAATCCTCGACCGATCCCACTCGCTACTGGATCCTGACCGATCACCCGTTCTGGACGCGACGACTCTGACTTGGCTCTACTCGAAAGCCTTTTTTCGAGTAGCTTTCGAGTAGCTTTCGAGTAGGGCCGCCTCTGACGCCCGCGCGAGTCGTCCTGACCTACCGCTCGCGGTGGCCGCGGTTGCAAGCCACGTGCCGCACGCTACAGGGGTTGCCTACGGTTCCAAGCCGACTAAGCCGAACGTCGCCCCGGGTTCGTGGGCGCGGTTCGTAAGTTCGTCAGGGAGGTGGCCTGACCCCCGTTGTGCGCCACTCCCCGTCGCGGACCATATGCTAGAAAGCGTCGATCTTCGCCCGAACCGCTTGTCGAACCCCCCTCCCGCCGCTGTAAAGGGTGTGGACCCACAGAACACCCCCCACGCCGACGACCCCTGGCACTACCGCCGCTACCTCCCCCGCCATGACCCCCGGAACTACGACCCCCTCGGCGAGCCTCTCCCCCCCCTCGGCGGGCTCCTCCCCCACCCCGGCCTCACCCTCCTCGCCGCCCCGCCCAAATCCGGCAAGACCACCCTCGCCGTCGCCCTCGCCTGGGCCGTCGCCACCGGAACGCCCTTTGCCGGGGTCCCCGTCCCCGCCGGCCCCGCCGTCCTTCTCGACTACGAATCCTCCGACGCCGAGCGCCGCGCCGCCCTCGCCCCCCTCCCCACCGGTCTCCACCCCGAGCACCGCCTCCACGTCGCCCCCTACGCCCCCCGACTCGACGACTCTGCCTTCCGCCCCTTCTTCGAGTGGATCCTCGGAACGATGCGCCCCCTCCTCCTCGTCGTGAACTCCCTGCGCGGCGCCGTCCTCCGCGCCGCCCTCGATCGCCCCGCCGCCGTCCGCCGGCTCCTCGGCCCCCTCGCCGACGTCGCCGGGAACACCGTCGCGAGAGGAGGCCCCGGCACCGCCGTCCTCGTCCTCCACCACACCGACGCCCACGCCCGCCGCGCCTCCGAATCCGTCCAACTCCCCGCCGTCGTCCGGGCCACCGCCCTCCTGAGCAACGACCCCCTCCCCGAACCCGCCGAAGAGGACGCCGAGGGCGCCGAGCCCCGCCTCCTCACCCTCCGCCTCTCCGGGCGAGACCTCGGCGCCGGCCCCGCCGGAACCCGCACCGTCCGCCTCGAAGCCCGAGGCCCCCTCGACTACCGCCCCCACGCCCCCATCCTCGAAAGGAAAACCGAACCCAATATCATCGAACCCGCCCCCCTCGATGCCACGTGCGAGCTCCTCCTCGAACTCCTCGCCCGCCTCGCTCCCCAGGCCGACCGCCCCGACCCCGACTCCGCCACCCTCGCCGCCGCCGCGGGCCTCCCCCTCCGCACCGTCCAACACGCCCTCACCCGCCTCCTCCGCGCCGAGAGGATCGTCTCCACCCGCCACCGTCAGACCTTTCGGTACCGTCTCGCAAAGGGGAGTATCTAGATCCGAAAAGAATGCGCGCACACGTGGCGCGCAATGGCGTACAACGGCGCGCAAGCCCGGAAACCCCCGCTTCTCGCGCGACGCCCCTAAAAAGGCCCTCTCCCCGCCCCCGGGGAGAGGGTGGGCGAAGCCCGGGTGAGGGGCGGGGGAGGACCCCCGGACCCGCAAGACGCTAAACTCCGAACCATGATCCTCGCCGCCACCCTCCTCGCCGCCCTCCCGACCGCCAAGCCCCCGAAAGACCGCGCCGACGCCATCTGGAGCTACGCCGACGCCCGGGTGAGCCGCCAGATCGACGCCTGGTTCGACGACGGCGACTTTCCCCGCGCCGTCGGGCTCCTGCGCCTCCAGGCCGCCTACGCCCCGAACGACTACGAGGTCGCCACGAACCTCGGCTGGCTTCTGGAGAGCATGGAGCGCGACGACGAGGCCCTCGCCGCCTACGCCGTCTACGCCCGCGACAACCCGAACGACCCCGACGCCAAACTCCCCGTCGCCATGCTCCACAACTCCCGCAAGCGCTACGCCGAGGTCGTCGCGGTCCTCGAACCCGTCCTCGCCCGCGAAGCCGCCCTGAGGACCAAGCCCCACCCCAACGTCTACCGCCTCCTCGCCAAAGCCTACGAACGCCTGAACCGCCCCGAAGACGCCATCCGCACCTGGGAGCTCCAACTCAGGCGCTACCCCGACGACCTCCCCGCCAAAGCGAACATCGCCCGCGTGAGGGCGAAGCGGAGCGCGAAAGGGTGATCCCCGAGCTATGTGAATCCTAGGCCATGACCCCCGAGAGCGTAAGACCCGCCGCCCCCTTCCGAGGCCGATTCGCCGTCCTCGCCGCCCTCCTTCTCACCGCCCTCGCCCTCCCCTGGATCGCCCTCGCCGTCCTCGCCGCCCCCGGACGCGAACGCCCTCTCGTCACCGACGTGGCGTCCTGGTTTCTCATTGCCGAGGCGTGGGTCCTCCAAGCGGGGATCGAGGACGCCTTCCGCCTCTGCCGTCTCGTCCCCGCCCTCCTCGCCGTCTCCCTCTGCCTCCTGAACGCCCTCGCTCTCGCCCTACGCTTGCGGGCTCAGCCGGGCACCTCCCGCCTGGTCCTCGTCCACGTCGCCTTTATCGTCCTCTTCGCCGCCGGTCTCGCCCTCCTCCACCGCTTCGTCCTCCCTCTCGTGGGCCGTGGCCGTAAAACGACGGAGAGCCCGCGATGACCCGCGACCCCTTCGCCCGCCTCGACGACCGGGGCCGTCTCCGCCTGATGGGGGCGTACGCCCTCCTCGCCCTTCCCGTCTCTTCCCTCCTCGTCTTCCTAAGCCTCGTCGTCAAGGCGGCGTCTCATCCCGACCGCCCCGTCGCCGCGCTCCTCCAAGACGGCCCCGGCAACCTCCTCACCGTCCTCCTCCTGAACGCCGTCTTCGTCCCCGTCGCGATCGCTGCCACAACCTTCCGGACCGCCCTGACTCTCGCCGCCCTCTACCTCATCGCCCTCGCCGCCGCGACCGCAGGCTACGCCCTCGTCGTCCGCGCCCTCCACGCTCCGTCGTTCTCCGTCGGGGTCCTCGTCTCCACTGCGAGCATTGTCGGCCCTCTCTGCGCCTTCGTCGTCGCCGGCCCCCTCCGTTCCTATAGCCTCGCGCGGGGCCGCAAGGCCGAGACCCTCCCGCCGGAGAGAACCCCGTGACCCCCGATCCGCCGCTCCTCGACGCAGATCCCGACCGCGACGCCGACCGATCCCGCATCCGCCTCATGCGTCTGACCGTCCTCGCCACCCCCGTCCTCCTCTTCGTCCTCGTCGGCGTCTTCGCCTTCTTCCGCGCCCTTCTCGATCGCCCCGACTCCCCCTTCCGTCTCGGCTCCGACGCCGGTTTCGCCCTCTTCTGCGGGATCTATCTGCCGCTGACCTTCTACGGCCTCTTCGCCCGCGGATGCCGAACCGAGCGCGCCTTCCGCGCCTGCACCCGCCTCTTCGCCCTCCCGCTCCTGACCCTCGCCGCCGGCCACGCCCTCCTCGTCCTTGCCCGGATCGTCCCTCCCCGAACTGCCCTTGCCGCCTTCATTGCCGACGCCCTCATCGCCCTGCTTCTCGCTCCCCTCGTCGCCCTCTCCCGGTCCGGCGAGTTCCGCGCCCGAGAGGCCCACCCCGCCCGAGTTCATCCCGAAGCGAGCGTGGACTAGACTTCAGAACGCTATGCGAGACCCCCGCCGCGCCTTCTCCCTCGTCGAGCTCCTCGTCGTCGTCGTCGTCCTGAGCGCCCTCGCCGCCCTCCTCTTCCCCGTCCTCGCCCGCGACCGCACCGAACGCCGCCTGGGGGCCGACGCCGTCCGCCTGGGCTCCGTCTACCGCGCCCTGAAGCTCTACGAGGCCGACGACGGCGAGATGCCCCCTTATCTCACCCGCCTCGTCCCCCGCTACGCCAAAGCCGACGCCCTCCGCGGCGTCGGCGACACCCGCCAGCCCCGCAAAGGCCCTCTCGACCCCGCCCGCACCCCGTTGGAGCGCACCGCCCTGGCCCAAGCCGTCCTCGACGCGAAGGCGCCCGACCCCGATCGCCGCGACGCCTCCCTCCGCGCCCTGCGCGAGGCCGCCGCCGAGCGCGAGTACGAGGGCGACACCTATCCCGCCGCCCCCGGTTGCGAACCCCGCCCCCATGCGCCCTGCCCCCGGAGCGACGTCATGGTGAGCGACGTCTACCTGAAGACCTTCGAGCGCCGCCTCCCGCCCGGAACGACCTTCCGGGGCCTCGAAGCCCGCCCCGAGGTCGGCCTCCTCGCCGCCCTCCACCACGCCGAACTGAGCGTCCCGACGCGCGCCGAGGGCGACGGCCCCGACGCCGGGCTCTTCCACGACTCCGGCGTCTTCCTCCGGACCACCATGGACGGGGCGACAGAGACCCTCCCTATCCGGGGATGGGGCGTGACCCAGGGCTGCACCGTCGAGCAGTGCTTTCTGAACTGAGAGGCTAAACTCGGAGGCGACGATGAACGACCGGACGCAGATGCTGGGCGCCGACCCGAACCGGACGAGGCTCGGAGCCCCTCCCTTCGCGGAGGGTCCCGCGTTCGATCCGAACCGCACCATCGTCGGCTCCGTCGCCCGCGAGAACCTCACCGTCACCGTCGCCCCCCAGCAGTGCCCCGTCTGCCGCACCTTCAACCCCGCGGGCCTCGTCTACTGCAACGCCTGCGGCCTGATCTTCGGGACCGCCCTCGAAGGCGACGCCTTCGGCGCCCCCGCCGTCCAGCTCCCGAAGCTCGTCGAGGGCTCGGGCCGCGAGCACCCGATCCGCGAGGGCGAGACGATCGTCGGACGCGAGGGCGACGTCGCCCTCGCCTCCACCCTCGTCAGCCGCCGCCACGCCCGCCTCACGAAGAGCGGCGACGCCGTCGCCCTCGAGGACCTCGGCTCCACCAACGGGACGAAGCGCGACGGCGTCCCCCTCGCCCCCGGAGAGCGCGTCGGCCTCTCCGGCGGCGAGACCGTGAGCTTCGGCGGCCTCGAGCTCCGCTTCGAGCTCCCCGGCGCGGGGGGCGGGCAGGCCACTCAACAGTTCGGCGGCAACCGGACCGCCGCGATCTCCGCCCCGCCGAGCGCGAAGCCCTACGCCCGCCTCGTCGGCACCCTCCCCGACGGCGCCGCCGTCGACCTCCCGCTGAAGATGGGCGTGAACACCTTCGGCCGCCGCGCCGGGGCCGACGCCGTCGTCGCCGATCCCTACGTGAGCGGAAAGCACGGCGAGATCGAGGTCACCGAGACCGAGGTCTACGTAAGGGACACCGGCTCGACCAACGGCACCGTCGTCGGCGGCGCGAAGCTCCCCCCGGACCAGCGCACCCGGCTCGAACCCGGCGAGGAGATCGTCCTCGGTTCCCTAAGGTTGAGGGTCGAACGCTAGCGCGGGCGACGTAGAAGACGGGTGCCCCCCGCCACCGTCGCCTGGTTCACCAACGACCTGCGCGTCCACGACAACCCCGCCCTCGCCGCGGCGTGCCGCGCCGAAGGCCCCGTCGTCGCGATCTACGCCTTCGACCCGCACTGGTACGCGAGGACCCGCTGGGGCTTCCCCCGCACCGCGGGCCACCGGGCCCGCTTCCTCGTCGAGGCGGTGACCGAGCTCCGCGCCGCCCTCGCCGCGCTGAACGTCCCGCTCGTCGTCCGCCGCGCCGCCCCCGCCGAGATCCTCCGCGAGCTTAAAGGGACGCGGGAGATCGCCGCCGTCCACGCGATGCGCGAGTACGGGACCGAGGAGGAGGAGATCGCCGCCGCCGTCTCCCGAGAGGCGGGGCTCACCCTCCACGAGGGCCACAACCTCGTCCACCCCGACGACCTGCCGTTCCGCGCCGGCGAGACCCCCGAGGTCTTCACGAGCTTCCGCACGCGGGTCGAGGGCGCCTGGAAGGTCCGCCCCGAGATCCCGGTCCCGCGAGTCCGGAAGGAGGCCGTCGCCGTCGAGGAAGGCGCGATCCCCACCGTCCGCGACCTCACCGGCGAGGACGGTCCCGAAAAGCCCCGCTTCCCCGGCGGCGAGCGCGCCGGCCTCGCCCGCCTGGAGACCTACCTCTGGACGAACGACCGCCTGAAGGTCTACAAGGAGACCCGCGACGGGATGCTCGAGGAGGACGACTCCTCGAAGCTCTCCCCCTACCTCTCCCGCGGGTGCCTCTCCCCCCGCCGCGTCCACGCCGAGATCCGCCGCTACGAGCGCGAGCGGATCGAGAACCGGAGCACCTACTGGCTCGTCTTCGAGCTTCTCTGGCGCGACTACTGGACCCTCATCCTCGCGAAGCACGGCCGGACGATGTTCCTCCGCCGGGGGGTGCAGGGGCTCGACCTGCCCCTCGGGCGCGACCCCGCCCTCTTCGCCGCCTGGCGCGAGGGCCGGACCGGCTACACCCTCGTGGACGCCGCCATGCGCGAGCTCGCCGCCACCGGCTACACGAGCAACCGCGCCCGCCAGAACGTCGCCTCGTTCCTGATCAAGAACCTCGGCCTCGACTGGCGCATGGGCGCCGACCTCTTCGAGTCCCTCCTCGTGGACCACGACGTCGCGAGCAACTTCGGCGGCTGGCAGTACCTCGCCGGGATCGGCAACGATCCCCAGGGCTTCCGCCTCTTCAACCCGATGGTCCAGTTCGAGAAGTACGACCCCGAAGGCCGCTTCGCCGCCCACTGGCTCCCCGAGCTCCGCGGCCTCCGCGGCGCGGCCCTCCGCGAACCAGGCCCCGCCGAGCGCGAGCGCCGCGGCTACCCCGCGCCCATCGTGGACTTCCGCCGCAGCGGCGCCGAGGCCCGCGCCGCCTACGAGCGCGCCGGCGGCAGGACCGAGGACCGCAACGGCCCGCGCCCGAGCGCCTCGCGCTCTACCGGCGGAGCCCGTCGAGAACGTCCGCGTAACGCTCGCGGACCACGCGACGCTTGACCTTCAGCGTCGGCGTGAGCTCGCCCCCCTCGACCGTGAACGGCGCGTCGAGGAGGGCGAACCGCTTGACGAGCTCGAAGTGCGCGAGCGTCTTGTTCACCGCGTCCACCTCGCGCTTGACGAGCCGCTCGACGTCCGGATTCGTCGAGAGGACCGCCCCCTCGGCGAGCCCCAGCTCCTCCCGCACCGCCTCCGCGTTCGGAACGATGAGCGCGACGCACGACTCCATGCCGTCGCCAAGGACGACCGCCTCCTGGATCAAGGGCGAGAACCGGAGCTTGTTCTCGATCGGTTGCGGCGCGACGTTCTTCCCGTTGCCAAGGACGAGCAGATCCTTCTTCCGGTCGGTGATCTTCAGGTTCGCCCCCTCCATCTCGCCGATGTCGCCGGTGTGGAACCACCCCTCGACGTCGATCGCCGCCGCCGTCGCCTCGGAAAGGTTCCAGTACCCCGAGAAGAGCCCCGGCCCCCGGAAGAGGATCTCCCCGTCCTCCGCGATCCTCAGCTCCATATCGAGCGGCGCCCCCACCGTCCAGTACCGGTTGTCCACGAAGCTGTTGACGCACGTCCCCCCCGCGGTCTCGGTAAGCCCGTACCCCTGGAGCACCGTGAGCCGGAACGCGAGGAAGAACTCCGCGACCGCCGGCGCGAGCGCCGCCCCGCCCGAGACGAACGCCCGGAACCGGTCCCCCGTCCGCGCCCGGATCTTCTCCCCGACGAGCCGGTCGGTGAGCGGGAAGAGCGGCGCGAACCCCCCCTTCGCGCGCTTAGTCCCCTGATCGAGCGCGAGCGCGAAAAGCCTCCGCCGCATCGGCGGCGACTTCGCCACCCCGTCGAGCACCCGGTCCCGGAAGCTCTCCAGGAACCGCGGGACGCACATGAGGAGCGTCGGCCGCACCGTCAGCATCTCCCCGGCGAGCGACATGAGCGACTTGTTGTACGCCGTCGTCCCCCCGACCGAGACGGCGAGGCAGTGCCCCGCGACCCGCTCGAAGATGTGCGAGAGCGGCAGGAACGAGAGGAACACCTCCCCGTCGCGGATGTCGATGCACGTCTGCGCCGAGACGCAGACGTGGACGAACGCCCGGTGGCTCAGGACCGCCCCCTTCGGCTCCCCCGTCGTCCCGCTCGTGTACACGATCGTCGCCGGATCGTCGGGCCGTACGGCGTCGATCGCCGCGTCGAGCCGGGCCCCGTCGTACGTCGCCGCCCCGGCCTCCTCGGCGAGCGAGCCCACCCCCCGAAAGATCCGCGTCTGCAGACCCTCGACCCCCGCGAGCTTCCTTGCGAGCTCCTCCGACGCGCAGAGCGCCACCCGCGCCCCCGCGTCCCGCGCGATGTACGCCGTCTGGTCCGGCGGCAACGTGGGATAGATCGGGACCACCACGACCCCGAGGCACTGGCACGCCCAATCGATCTGCGCCCACTCCGCCGAGTTCTCCCCAAGGAGCACCATCCGGTCCCCCCTCGCGAGCCCCAGGCCTTCGATCACGCTCGCCCAACCCCCGACGAGCCGCCAGAGCTCGGTATAGAGGACGTCGGTGAACCCCTCCTTCCCCGGCACCCTCTGCGCGATCCGGTCGGGGCAGCGCACCACCGTCGCGCGGAGCATCGCCCCGAGCGAGGGGGCGCGGTACGGTTCGGGACGAGCGGCGCGGATCGGCATGGTCGTGGGGGCTTGTGAGAGCTTAGTCTCTCTCGAAGGCGGGGCGGACGACGAAGGGGCCGAGCTCGTCGTCGATCCCCGTGAGCTTCGTCGGGCTCCCGTCGGGCGAGGGCCGCAGGACGAGATCGCGCCCGAAGTAGGCGTTGAGGTCCTCCGCGCGGAGGTACGGCTTGTTCGGATCGCGCTTCTCCTCGCCCCCCCGGTCGTCGATCTTCACGTCGTTCGCCTTGAGCGAGACCCGCGCCTCCCCCCGCGCGTTCTTGGTGACCGCCCACGCGCCCTTCACGACGACCCCCTGCTGGGGACCCGCGAGGTTCATCTCGAACTTCCGGACGTACAGCTGCAGATCCCCCCGGACCGAGTACGGCCTCGCGTCCCCGTCCGATCCCCGAAGCCGCACCGCCTCCACCCCTCCGTGCCACTTGCCGAGGTACGGCGTCCGCGTCCGGTCCCCGCCGCAACCCATCTCTGCCCACCCAGCCGTCAGGGCGAAGAGGAGGAGGAGACGTCGCATGCCGAGGAGAGTCTACTTACCTTCACTTAAACCCCCGAGTTCTCCTGAGCACGGTCATAGGCTTCTCAAGAAGAGTTGCATCGTGTTGAGAGTAATGTCGAGCCCCGTCGCAGGATTGAGGGTCCGGCCATGGACCAGCGCGTTGCGATCCCGACTGAGGAGCTCACGCCAGCGAATCTGCACGCGATAGTCGCGGGCTGGGTCTGGGGCCATCTGTGGCTTTCCCGCGAGGAGCACGTCGATGTGGCTCGCGAGAGTGGCGCGTCGATGAAAATTGAGGGTCCGCGCCCTGAGCAATGACTCGAAAGCGGCATAGAGGCGCAAAAGGTAGGTGCTCTCTAATCCTAGGGAGGCGAGTGCCGCGTTCCTATCTCCAGGCCGTTCGACGAGCGCGGCTTGGAGAAGGCGTTTGCACGTCCCGTACTCATGACGCACGCCTTCGAGCAGATCCTGCTCGTACTGAGTCATCGGTAGAGCAGATCGTCGCAGAGCCGCTCGAAGCTCGGACGATCCCAACTCATGTGGATGTTGACCAGATCCGTCGAGATCACACGCCAGGTGCCGTCCTGATCGGGGCCGACGAACCGGACCCGTGTTCCAAGACTGCTCCAGAAGTCCACCTGAGCGGGAATCTCGTCCCGTGCCCAAAACGCGGGCTCCAAAACGATCTTTTGATCCCCTTCGGCAAGCTCGAGCACCTCCACGTGGGGATCCTCCGAGTAAGGGCGACGTGAGACATCGAACCTTTGAGGCCGCCATTGCTCGATTTGGCTTCCCAGCGCCTGCACGGCGGATCGCCACTTCGCCGCGTTCTTGACCCTACCTTTGGCACTGATCTGTGTCGTTGCCTCGATGCGTCCTGAGGTTTGGATCCTTCCCACCCACCTAGTCTACAACGGGCCCGGTACCCTGAAGGCGTATGACCGTCCGCGAATTGCGGGAGAAGTTTCTCGCCTTCTTCGAGTCCAAAGGCCACCTCCGCCATCCCTCGGGCTCGCTCGTGCCCTACGACGTGACGGGTCGCCTCGACGAGTCGCTCCTCTTCAACGGCGCGGGGATGATCCAGTTCAAGCCGTACTTCCGCGGCATCGCCCAGCCCGAGCGCAAGCGCCTGACGACGGTCCAGAAGTGCGTCCGCACCGGCGACATCGAGGAGGTCGGCGACGCGACCCACCTCACCTTCTTCGAGATGCTCGGCAACTTCTCGTTCGGCGACTACTTCAAGGACGAGGCGATCCGCTTCTCCTGGGAGTTCCTCACCTCGCCCGGGTGGCTCGCCCTCGACCCCGCCCGCCTGAGCTTCACCGTCTTCGAGTCCGACGACGAGGCCGAAAGGGAGTGGCGCGCCTGCGGCGCCCGCCACGTCGTCCGCCTCGGCGAAGAGACGAACTACTGGCCCGCCGGCGCGTTCTCGAACGGCCCCCCCGGCCCCTGCGGCCCGAACTCCGAGATGTTCTACTGGATCTCGCCCGACCCGGCCCCCACCGGCGACTACTCCCGCGACGACTGGCTCCGCGACGAGGGCGCGGGCAAGTGGGTCGAGATCTGGAACGACGTCTTCATCCAGTACGACTGGCAGGGCACCCCCAAAGAGGGCGGCAAGGGCTACGACAAGACGGGGATGCCCGAGCTCCCCTTCCGCTCCATCGACACCGGGATGGGCCTCGAGCGCACCGCCTTCGTCCTCGGCGGCTTCGCGTCCGTCTACGACACCGAGGGGTTCCAGGCGATCTTCCGCCGCATCCGCGAGGTCGCGGGCGCCGCGAACGAGCGCGCCGAGCGCATCGTCGCCGACCACATGAGGACCGCCGTCTTCTGCATCGCCGACGGCATCCTCCCCGGCAACGCCGGACGCGGCTACGTCCTCCGCCGCCTCCTCCGCCGCGCCATCCTTCAGGGCAGCCGCAATCTCAACATCGACCAGACTTTTCTGGGCCGGATCGCAGAATCCATCGTTATCGAGTACGGATCGGTGTATAAAGAGCTTAATGAAAGATACAGCCTTATTCTCAGCACGTTGGAAATGGAGGAAGAACTTTTTCGACGTACTCTTACTCAAGGTGAGACAATACTCTCAGACATCTTAAGAAGACCACACTCTACGACCCTAAACAATATCGTGCATGCTCATAACGCACTCGTAGATTTAAAGCGAGAGTTGACGTTTGCATCATCTAATCTCGGATACTATTATGATGGCAACGATGGGAACGGATTTTATCTATTGAACTCGGATCAAGACTATGCCAAAGCTATAAAGGATGCCCACAGAAAACTAGTTGCCGCCGGCGGACGCTACGAGCTACCAAGAGGACCTTACCAAACGTTGCATGGTGAAGTCGCCTTCAAGCTCTACGACACCTACGGCTTCCCGCTCGAAGTCACCCAGGAGATCGCCGCCGAGAGCGGGATCGAGGTGGACGTCGAGGGCTACGAGCGCGCGATGAAGGAGGCTCAGCTCCGTTCCCGGGGCGCGAGCGACATGGGCGGAGCCTATGAAGGTCTCGCTGCCGATGAGGAGCGGACCCTACCCGAAGCCCCGGCCCAAACCGAGTTCACCGGCTACGAGCGCCTGAACGGCGAGGCTCGCATCGTCCGCGTGAAGAGCCGGGGCGACAAGGCCCTCCTCGCCCTCGACCGCACCCCTTTCTACGGCGAGTCCGGCGGCCAGGTCGGAGACCGGGGCACCCTCACCTACGATGGCGGAGATCTCCGAGTAGCTCAAACGACGAAGGCGGACGGCCTCCATTGGCACGAGATCCAGAACCCGCCCGCGACCGATCTCCTCGGCTGGGACGTGAGCGCCCAGGTGGACGCCGAGCGGCGCGCCCGCATCCGGCGGAACCACACCGCGACCCACCTTCTCCAGGCCGCGCTCCGCCGGCATCTCGGCACCCACGTCGCCCAAGCAGGCTCGACCGTCGCCCCCGACCGCCTCCGGTTCGACTTCACCCATGGCAAAGCCCTCACCCGGGAGGAGATCGACGCGATCGAGCGCGACGTGAACCGGATGAGTCTCAAGGGCACCGAGGTCGTCACCTATGTGGATCTTCCTATCGCCGAAGCCCGCGCGAGGGGCGCGATGGCCCTCTTCGGCGAGAAGTACGGCGACCGCGTCCGCATGGTCGAGATCGGCGACGACTCGCGCGAGCTCTGCGGCGGCACCCACGTCGCCCGCACGAGCGAGATCGGGCTCTTCCGCATCGTGAGCGAGTCGAGCGCCGCCGCCGGCGTCCGGCGCATCGAGGCCGTCACGGGAGAGGCCGCTTATGAGCTCGCGCATGAGCAGTCCGAGATACTAAGAAGGGCGGGCGATCTTCTGAAGTCGAGCGACATCCTCCCCGCGATCGAGCGAACCCTCGACGCTCTGCGCGACGAGAGAAGGCGCCGTGAGCGCGCCGAGCTCGCCGCCCTTTCGGGAGGCGGTACCACGACGAGCGAAACCACGGTGGAGGTGAACGGAGTCGCCCTCTGGCGGCGCGACTTCGGCGAGGCGGACCCCGCCGCCGTCCGCGCCACGATCGACAACGTCGCCCAGACTCACCCGAACGGCGTGATGCTCGGCGCGACCCGCACCGACGACAAGATCCAGTTCATCGCGAAGGCCGGCCCCGAAGCCCAGGCGAGGGGGGCTCACGCCGGCAATCTCCTGAAGGCGGTCGCTCCGCTCGCGGGAGGCGGCGGGGGCGGCCGCGCCGACTTCGCCACCGCCGGAGGCAAGGACCCCGGCAAGGTCGCCGAAGCCCTCGCCGCCGCCGAAGAGGTGCTGAAAGGCATGGTGAACCCGTGAGGCCCGACACCGCCGCGATCCACACCACCGTTCCGCTCCCGAAGGGGGGCGAGACCCCGATCACCCCGATCTACCAGGCCTCGACCTTCGCCTCGGGCGGCCTCACCGACGAGGCCGAGTACATGTACACCCGGTATGGGAACCCGAACCGTGCCCAGCTCGAGGCCACGATCGCCGCGCTCGAAGGGGCGAAGTACGGTCACTGCTACGCGAGCGGCATCGCCGCCCTCCACGCCGCCATGTGTGGCCTGAAGGCGGGCGAGCGCCTCCTCATGGCGCGCGATCTCTACGGCGGCACCATGAACCTCGTCCGGAGCATCCTCGAACCGGCGGGCGTCCTCTACGGCTTCTTCGACCCTCTTGCGGAGGGCTCCCTCGCCGCCAACGCCGACGAGCGCACGAGGCTCGTCGTCTTCGAGTCCCCCACGAACCCGACCCTGAAGATCCCCGACATCCGCCGGGTCGCCGCCGAGGCGAGATCCCTCGGCCTCACGAGCGTCTTCGACAACACCTTCGCCTCCCCCGCCCTGCAGAACCCCCTCGCGTTCGGCGTGGACATCGTCGTCCACTCGGCGACGAAATACCTCGGGGGCCACTCGGACGTCACCGGCGGCGCCCTCGTCACCGATTCCGAAGAGCACTCGCAACGCGCCTTCGATTGGCTTGTGAACTCAGGCGCCTCGCCCTCGCCGTTCGAGTGCTGGCTTACCCACCGCGGCATCAAAACCCTCGGCCTCCGGATGAAGCGCCACGGGGAGAACGCGCGGGCCGTCGCCGAGTTTCTCGTGAAACATCCGAAGGTCCGCCGCGTGAACTACCCTGGTCTTCCGGGTCATCCCGGCCACGAGCTCGCCAAAGCTCAGATGCGTGGGTTCGGAGGCATGATGTCCGCCGTCTTCGACTCCCTGGAGACGGCCACGCGCGTGACCGAGCGGTGCGAGGTCTGGTCCTACGCCCCCTCGCTCGGGGGCGTCGAATCCCTCATCGGGTACCCGACGAAGATGAGCCACGCTGGACTCACCCCCCAGGAGCGCGCCGTCGCCGAGATCCCCGACGAGCTCCTGCGCCTGAGCGTGGGCATCGAGGACCCGGACGATCTGATCGGGGATCTCGAACGGGCTCTCTCGTGAGCTTCGCTCCGAAGAACCCGTGGGTCCTCGCCCCCATGACGACCTATTCGTCCCTTCCGAACGGCGATCTGAGTCCCGATGAGGAGCCGTACCTCCAGCGCCGCGCCAAGGGCGGCTTCGGGACCGTCATCACCGCCGCCTGCGCCGTCCACCCCTCCGGACGGGCGTTCGAGGGGCAGTGGGCGAGTTGGGACGATGCGTTCCTCCCCTCGCTCCGACGCGCCGCCGACGCGATCCATGGCGGCGGCGCGACCGCGATCCTCCAGATCCATCACGGAGGGCGGTCCTGTCCGCCCGAGAAGGCCGTCGGCGGTCCGATCTGCCCGAGCGCCGTCGCCGCCGAACGACCCGGGGCTCCCACCCCTCGCGAGATGACGGAAGGGGAGATCGAGCGAACCCTCGACGATTTCGCGAGCGCCGCCCGCCGCGCGGTGGCGGTCGGCTTCGATGGCGTCGAGATCCACGGCGCGAACACCTACCTCGTCCAGCAGTTCGTCTCCCCTCACTCCAACCGTCGCACCGACCGCTGGAACGCCGACGACCTGCGCTTCCCGACCGAGCTCTGCCGGAGAGTGCGCGAGAGCGTCGGGCCCGAAGCCGCCGTCGGCTACCGCTTCTCCCCCGAGGAGCCCGAGACCCCGGGGATCCGGCTCGATCGCACCGAACGCCTCCTCGACGCCCTTCTCGGCACCCGAACGCTCGACGACCTCCACATCTCCCTCCGCCGCTACGATGGACCCTCCATGCACGACGAAGCGTCGGAGCCCGTTCTCCGGAGGATCGCGCGCCACATCGCCGATCGTCTGCCCTTCATCGGCGTTGGCGGAGTCGCCACCTCCGGGGACGCCGACGCGGCGCGGGCGCTCGGAGCCGACTTCGTCGCCGTCGGACGCGCGGCGATCTCCGACCCCGAATGGCCTCGCCACATCGAGGGCGGCGAGCCGACCCGCCCGTACCTGCCGCAAGGGGACTTCGGAGATCTCTGCACCCTCCCGAAGGGTCTGGCGCACAAGATCGAGAACACCCCCGGTTGGTTCGTTTTCGACGGCCCGAAAGGCGTAGAATAGAGGCAGGCACCCACCCCGTGCGCTCATCCCTCCACCCCTGGGTCAACACCGTCCAGTACCCCTTCGTCACGCGCGAGTTCGACGCGGACGACGGCTGGATGAGCTATGTGGACGCCGGTCAAGGACGCCCCGTCGTCTTCGTCCACGGGAGCATGACGTGGAGCTTCCTCTTCCGTCATCTCATCAAGCCTCTCTCCGCGAGCAACCGGTGCATCGCCCCCGATCACCTGGGCTTCGGCCTGAGCGAAAAGCCGAACGGCATCGACTATGGCCCGCGCGGGCACTCCCGGCGCTTCGGGGCCTTGATGGAGCACCTCAACCTCCGCGACGTCACCCTCGTCGTCCACGACGCGGGCGGTCCGATCGCCCTCGATTGGGCGACGAGGAACCCCGACCGGGTCCGCGACGTCGTGAGCTTCAATGCCTGGATGTGGTCCCTGGAGCACAACCTTCCCGCGCAACGGCTCGCCAAGCTCATCGGCAACCCCTTCAACCGCTTCTACTACCGCGTCCTCAACGCCTCCCCCTCCTTCATCCTCCCTCCTCTCTTCGCGGATCGCCATCGTCTCCCGCGTGCGACCCAGATCCAGTACATGGAGCCCTTCCGACGCCACGCCGACCGCGAGGGCGTCTACGGAATGGTCGAGGCGATGCGCAACTCGCACCGCTGGTTCGACGATCTCTGGATGCGCCGCGACGCGCTGAAGGACAAGCGCTTCCTCTTCCTTTGGGGCGACAAGGACCCCCTCTTCGGCGGCGACGCCCTCGTGCGATTCGAGGACTCGTTCCCGAATCACACGACCATCCACTATCCGACCGGACGCTTCATCCCCGAGGAGCGCCCCGACCCCGCCGCCGGGGAGATCGGCTGGTTTCTTCTTAACGGCGCTCCGGTTCGTCTCCGCTAAAGCCCCGCGCCTCTCCGCCGGTGGGACTTAGGGGAGGGGCACCTCGGCGTCGGAGAGGGCCGAGACGATCTCCTCGTCCGTCGGAGACGCTCCACGGGGATCGCGCCGCCGATAGATCCGTCCGCCGCATTCGAAGAGCCGCGTACCGCTCGCCACCGCCGCGGAGTCGATCGCGTCCTGCGCCAGCTCGCGCTTCTCGACCTCCTGAAGCGCGATCGCCGCTAGGGAGCCGGCGTCCACGAGCAGGGCCTCGCGAACGGCGCGTCGCCTGAGCGCGTCCTCCACCCCGACGCCCGCCCGCAGGTCGCTCGTCATCGCCGACTTCACCGCGAAGTCTCTCCTCCGCGCCCCGAGGCGGTAGGCGAGCGCGAGCCGCATGGCAAGCGGATCGTTCGGATCGAAGGCGAAGTGCGTCGCCGTTCCCCCTCCGCCTTGGCCGGCGCGACCGGTCGCGAAGAACTCTTGCCAAAGCTCCGGACCGCCTTTCGGCAAGGGCACCCCGAAACGAACGAAGTCGTGCACGACGACCCGCCGCGGCGCTCTCTGCCCGGACGCGGCATAACCCCACTGCCAATCCACCTCAAGCCCCTGAACGAAGGTCGGCGTTCCTGTGGCTCTCGTCAATGCTTGAAGTTTGCGCCTTTGGGCGCCGACCCTTCGGGACGCCGAACTCGGCATGAGGGTGGCGACGATCACGAACGCCGCCGCCAGACCCGCGAACCCGACGACCATCGGACGCTTGGACCTCTCCGGAACGACCATGCGTCTATGACGGCCCCGCCCGCCGCGAAAGTTCGCCCGCCGCCCTCTCCAAAAGCCAGAGCGCGCATCCGAGCTTCGTCCGCTCCCCGCTCGATTCCTCGCCCGCCGCCGTCGCGAGCGTGAGCGCGTTCCTCTCGCCCCCGAACGGATACCGCGCTACGTCGTTCGCCGCGATCCCCCAAAGCCCCTTGCGTCCGAGCTTCCTCCGCGCCTCCGCCAGATCCGAGGAGGGCTCCGCCGCGAACCCCAACCCGACAGCACCGGGAAACCGCCGCGCGAGTCCGGCGAGCACGTCCGGATTCGGGACGAGCTCCAGAGCGGCGGTCTCCACGGAGCGCCGAAGTTTCCCGTGAAACGCGCTCGCCGGTCGGTAGTCCGCGACCGCCGCCGCCCCGACGAGGAGATCCGGCGCCTCCACCCCGAGACCCGCCTCCAGCATCTCCTCCGCACTCTCCACCCGCACGATCTCAGCACCGAGTGGGAGAGGCGCCCTCTGCGGCCCGGCGACGACCGTCACCTCCGCTCCCATCCGGAGCGCCGCGCGCGCGAGCGCCGCGCCCATCTTCCCGCTCGATCGGTTCGACAGGAAGCGCACGTCGTCGATCCGCTCCACCGTCGGCCCGCTCGTCAGAAGCACCCGCTTTCCATGGAGGAGCCTGCCGACCGACGCCGATTCCCGGACCGCCGCGACGATCTCCGCGATCGAGGCGAGCTTCCCCTGCCCGTGCTCCCCGCACGCGACGTCCCCCTCGCTCGGCTCGACGATCTCCACCCCCCGCTCGCGCAACGTGCGAAGATTCGCCGCGAAGGCGTCGCTCGCGTACATCTGAGGGTTCATCGCCGGAGCTACTAACAACGGCGCCGTCGTCGCGAGCGCGATCGTCGAGAGCATGTCCTCCCCGATCCCGTTCGTGAGCCGCGCGACCGTGTTCGCCGTCGCCGGCGCCACCACCACGATCCCCGCCCACCGCGCCCAGTCGATGTGCGCCATCCGCCCCGCCACCGGCTCCTCGAACGCCCCGACGAGGCAGGGCTCTCCCGTCAGCGCCTCGAAGAGCGCGCGCGAGACGAACCGCTCCGCGCTCGCCGTGAGGCACACCCGCACCGCGAACCCCGCGCGCATCATCTCCCGCGCGAGATCCGCCGCCCGGTACGCCGCGATGCTCCCCGAGACGCCGAGGACCGCGTTCATGGCACGATCTCCCTCAGCCGTCGCACGACCTCCGCGAGATCGTCGTTCACGATCCGGTGCGCGTAAGCCGCCGAACGCGCGATCTCGTCCCGCGCGTTCCGAAGCCGCCGCGCGATCGCCTCCTCGTCCTCCGTCCCCCGCCCCCGGATGCGCCGCTCGAGCTCCCCGTCGCTCGGCGGGAGCAGGAACACCGTCGTCGCGTCGGGGCGGCGCGGCGTCACCTCCGCCGCCCCCTGCACGTCGATCTTCAGCACCGCCACCCTCCCCGTGGAGAGAAGCGCCTCGAGCGGCCTCAGCGGGGTCGCGTAATGGTGCCCGTGCACCTCCTTGAACTCGAGGAACGCCCCCTCCTCGGCCATCTCGAGAAACGTCTCCACGTCTATGAAGCGGTAGTCCACCCCGTCCCGCTCGCCGGCTCTCGGAGACCGCGTCGTCGCCGCCACGACGCGCGTGACCCGCGGATCGGCCTCCCGCCACGCGTCGATGACCGTATCCTTCCCCACCCCGCTCGGCCCCGAGAGGATCACGAGGCGCCCTGTCTCCATGCCGCGAAGTCTACGCCCTAAGAAGCCGCAGAAGTCGCGCCGCGACCTTCGCGGGATCGTGCCGCACCACGTCCGTCTCGCTCATCGCGTCCCCGGGGATCACCTGGAGTCCCCGCCGGCGGATACGGTCCGTATCCGCCTCCACAAGGATCTGCCCCACCTCGCGGTACCGCGCCACCGCCGCCTCGCTCGGGACGCCCGTGTTCACCATCACCGCGTCGATCGCCCGCGCGTCCACGTGGTCGAGAACCGCCCCCACGTGGTCGTCCGCCGTCATCGCGTCGCTCTCCCCCGGCTGGGTCATGACGTTGCACACGTACACCACCGGCGCCTCTGTCGAGGCGAGCGCCTCCGCGATCCCCGGCACCAACAACGGCGGGACGACGCTCGTGTAGACGCTCCCTGGCCCCAGACACACGAGATCCGCCGCCGCGATCGCCTCGAGCGCCGGCCCGTACGCCTGCACGTCCCCCGAGAGCCGGATCCGCCGGATCCGCTTCCCCGCCCCCGCGATCGCCGTCTCCCCGCTCCGTTCGCTCCCGTCCTCGAACTCCGCCGTGAGCCCCACGTGCGAGAGCGTCGCCGGCATGACCTGCCCCCGAATCGCGAGAACGTCGCTCGCCACCGCCACCGCGCGCTCGAAGTCCCCGTGCGCCTGATCCACGAGCGCCCCGATGAGGAGGTTCCCCATCGAATGCCCCGCGAGCGACCCCGCGTCCCCCGCGAACCGGTGCTGAAAGAGATCCGTCATCGCCTTCTCCGCCTCCGCGAGGGCCACGAGGCAGTTCCGGATATCCCCCGGCGGGATCATCCGCAGGTCGGAGATGAGCCGCCCGCTCGAACCCCCGTCGTCCGTCACCGTCACGATCGCCGTGATGTTCGACGTGTGGTGCTTGAGCCCGCGAAGAAGCGTCGAGAGCCCCGTCCCGCCCCCGATCGCCACGATCCGCGGTCCCTGCGCGAGCTGCCGCCGCCGCATATAGCGGTCCATCTTCCCCCCTTTGAGCGACGGGTTGAGCGTCTCCAGCACGTGAACCGCCGCCGCGCGCCCCGCCCGGAAGGCGACGTACAGCCCCAGAACGAGGATCGCCGCCCCCGCCCAGTGCATCGCGAGATCCGCCTGCGCCCCCGGCGCCGCGCTCTCGACGATCCGGTACCCCCACCGCGACGTCCCGACGAGAAGCCGCCGCAACGGCGCGTTGAACGAGAGGAGTCCCCCCGCCACGACGAGCCCGAACCCGAAGAGAAGCGCGACCCCCGCGAGGGTCAGCTCGCGCCAGGGAGCGGCGAAGCGGCGGAACCGGTGCCGAGGACCCCTAGTCATCCTTCTTGCCGTCCGGCAAGAAGACCCCCAGCATCCCGTTGAGGAACGAGATGAGGAGCGAGGCGATGAGGCACCCGATGAAGGTACCGGAGAACCCCAGATGGAGCTGAGCCGCGACGTAGAGCACGATCGCGTTCACCACAAGCGAGAACAGTCCGAGCGTGAGGCACGAGAGCGGCAGGGTCACGAGCCGGATCACCCGCCCGAGCGTCGCGTTGAGCACCGACAGCACCGCGACCCCCACGAGCAACGTCGCGAAGTTCCTCGGCGTCAGCGGATCCACCTCGAACCCGATGCTCAACTTCGCGCAGATCACGCCCGTGAGGAACACGGACACCGCGAGCAACACCCACCGGATCAAAAGGCTCTTCATGCGCGATGCTTCTACGAGAGGACGGGAGCCGGAGATGCGCGCGAGGCTAAGCTAACGGTAGATATGAAGAGATCCCCGGCCCTCCTCGCCGCGCTCGCCCTTCTCGCCCCCCTCGCCGCGGCCCAGACGCTCAAGGCCGAGAAGTACCGCCTCCCCAACGGGATGACCGTCATCCTCCACGAAGACCACTCCCTTCCCACCGTCACGATCAACACCTGGTTCCGCGTCGGAAGCAAGGACGAGCCCGACGGCCGCTCCGGCTTCGCCCACCTCTACGAGCACCTCATGTTCATGGGGACCGAGCGCGTCCCGAACGGTGGGTTCGACCGCCTGATGGAAGCCGCCGGCGGCCAGAACAACGCGAGCACCGCCCAGGACCGCACGAACTACTACTCGACCGGCCCGAGCAACACCCTCCCCCTCCTCCTCTACCTCGACGCCGACCGCCTCGAGGACCTCGGCCGCGCCATGACCCCCGAGAAGGTGGATCTCCAGCGCCAGGTCGTCCTCAACGAACGCCGCCAGAGCACCGAGAACACCCCCTACGGGAAGGCCTACGAGGCGATGCCCGCCCTGCTCTACCCGAAGGGCCACCCGTACTCCTGGTCCGTCATCGGCTCGCCCGTGGACCTCAACGCCGCCCGGACCGCCGACGTCAAGGCGTTCTTCAACACCTTCTACACCCCGAGCAACGCGACCCTCGTCGTCGCGGGCGACTTCCGCCCGGACGAGGTGAAGCCCCTCGTCGCCAAATGGTTCGGCACCCTCCCCGCCGGAGCCCCCGCCCCCCGCCGCCCCGTCCCGCCCCTCGCCCCCCTCGGCGTCAAGCGCGCGACCCTGAAGGACGCCGTGACCCAGGCGAAGACAATCATGGCGTGGCACTCCCCCGCGAAGTACAAGGCGGGCGACATCGAGATGCGCCTCGTCGGCGACCTTCTCGCCGACGGCCTCGGCTCCCGCCTCTACGACCGCCTCGTCGTGAGGGACAAGCTCGCCACCGAGGTGAGCGCGTCCCAGGACTCGAACCTTCTCGACTCGGTCTTCACGATCGACGCCACCGCCGCCCAGGGCGCCGATCAAGGCAAGCTGGAGGCCGCCGTCGAGGACGAGGTCCGCCGCTTCACGAAGGAGGGGCCGAAGCCCGACGACCTGAAGCGCGTCGTCGCGAAGACCGAGGCCGCCCTCCTGCGCGGCCTCCAGGGCACCGGCGAACGCGCCGATCTCCTGAACGAGTTCGACTTCTACTTCGGCAAGCCCGACGCCCTCGCCGACGTCCTGAAGGCCTACGACGCCGCGACCCCCGCCTCCGTGCGAGGGGAGGCCGCCCGAGTCCTCGACCTCGGCAACCGCCTCGTCCTCCGCGTCGTCCCCGGCACCCCCGAGACCCCCGCCGCTCCCCCGGCGCCGGTGAAGGAGTCCGGCTCCGCCGTTCCGCCCCCCGCCGTCCCGCCCGCCCAGAATCCCCGCGCCGAGATCCCGAAGGTCGGCCCCGCCGCCCCCTTCGCCGTCCCCGCGCCGAGCGCGTTCACCCTGAAGAACGGCGTGAGGGTCCGCTACTGGAGCCGCCCCGCCCTCCCCCTCATGTCCCTGCTCGTGCGCTTCGGGACCGGCGCGAACTTCGACCCGCGGGGCAAGGGCGGGGCCACCGCCCTCGCCGCCGAGATGCTCGCGCAGGGCGCCGGCCCCTACGGCGCGACCGAGTTCAAGCGCCGCCTCGATCTCCTTGGAGCCTCCTTCGGCGCGGGCGCGGGCGTCACCACGAGCACCGCGGGCCTCGACGTCCCCGCCAAGGGCTTCGCCGAGGCGCTGAGGCTCGCCTCCCTCGCGCTGACGTCCCCCCGCTTCGACCGAAGCGAGTGGGACCGCGTGAAGCGGCTCGGACTCGCCGAGATCGAGCGGCGGGGGGACCAGCCGGTCGTTCTCGCGCGCCTCGCCGCGAACCGCTCCCTCTACGGCGACGCCTCCCCCTACGGCCGCCCCGTCGATGGGGACAAAGCGAGCGTCGGCGCCCTCTCCCTGGGTGACCTGAAGAGCGCCTACGCTCTGGGCTTCCGTCCCTCGAACGCCACCGTGTACGTCACGGGATCCCTGCCTGAAGGCGAGGTCCGCGCCGCGTTGGAGCGGGAGATCGGCGCCTGGAAGGATCGCCCCACGATCGCCCTCGCCCCGAACCCGATCC
Organism: Fimbriimonas sp.; assembly: GCA_965249475.1. GTDB lineage: Bacteria > Armatimonadota > Fimbriimonadia > Fimbriimonadales > Fimbriimonadaceae > Fimbriimonas. Next base: position 247,426 of record CBDFMD010000003.1, read on the forward strand.
CGCCCATCGCGAGCGCCCCCCAGCGTCTCGTGATCGTGGACCGCCCCGGCGCCGTCCAGACCGTCGTCCAGGTCCTCGCTCCCGGCGTACCCTACTCCGATCCGAACCGCGTCGGCCTCCAGGCCCTCGGTTCCATCCTCGGCGGCTCCTTCACCTCTCGCCTGAACCAGAACCTCCGCGAGGCCAAGGGCTATACCTACGGCGCCGGATCGCGGTTCGGCTTCGAGCGCGACCTCGGCACCTTCGGCCTGAGCACCCAGGTCCGCGCCGACGTCACCGGCGCGAGCCTGAGGGAGATCCTCGCCGAGATCGCGCGGATCCGCACCGGCGACGTGACCGCCGAGGAGGCGACGAAGTCCTCCACCCTCCTGCGGCAGGGCGTCGTGGACTCGCTCGAGACCCTCGGCGGGCTTCTCGGCACCGCCTCGACCCTCGAGGCCCTCGGCGTGGACCCGACCGCTGCCCTCAATGCGAATCTCTCCGCCTACGACCGGCTCGCCCCGGCGAACCTCAACGCCCTCGCCGCAAAGGGGATCGACTGGGATCATGCCGTCATCGTCCTCGTGGGCGACCGCAAAACGATCGACGCCCAGCTCGCCGGCCTCTCTCTGCCGAAGCCGACCTACGTCGGACCCTAGTCGTCACCGGTCCGATTCGTCGCACTTGATGTTGCCACGCTCGACCAGCCGGTCGAGCGTGGCGAGCATGATCGGGAACGTCTGCGCCGAGACGGTGTAGACGAGCGCCTCGCGGTACAGTCGCCCCGCCGGGTGGTCCGCCGCGTTCGCCGCCCCCGAGCTCGCCGCGACCGCCGCGTGCGCGCACCGGACCGCAAGGTCGATTGCCCACGCCCGGAGCTTCAGCCGCTCCCCCGCCGTCGCCTCCGTCCGGTCCCCCATCGCCTCGGCGGTCTCGGTGCGGCACCGCTCCAATTCGCCCGCCAGCGCGTCGGCGTAAGGGACCAGGAACTCCTTCCCCGGCCTCTCGGCCGCCGCGCGCACGACGTCGATCCCGCCCCGCGCGCACCCGAACGCGAACTGGCTCTGGAGCGCGATGTTGAAGAGGTCGTTCTCCCGCACCCACGACCCCGGCTTCACGAACGCCACGTCCCGCTCCGGGATGAAGAGCCCGTCGAGCGTCATCGCCACCGTCCCCGCCGTCTCCATCGCCGCGAGCCGCATCGGTCCTTCATGATGCTGATGCGACCCCTCCTCCAGCGGGACGACCGCGAAGAGCGACTCGCCGCTCGGAAGCGTCGCCCCCAGCAGGTACTCGCCGAAGATCCCGTACCCCGTGATCCACGGCACGCTCCCATTCGCCACGTACCCCCCCGCGACCGGCTCTACCGTCGCGACGGGCGGCCCCGAGCGCCGGAGTTGCGAGAACCCCACCCCGATCGTCCGCTCCCCGCTCCCCATCCGCGGGAGCGTCGCCGCCCGCACCTCCTCCGAGGCATTGTGGAGAAGGATCGAGCCCGCGCTCTGATGTTGGGTCTGGAGGAACGCGAACGCCCCCGAGGCCCGCGCGCACTCCTCCTGGAAGAGCCGGAACTCGTCGTCCGAGACCCCCGGCCCCCCGTAGCGCGCGGGGATCTTCAGCCCGAGGATCCCCGCGCGCCCTGCCTCCCGCACAACCGCGCGGAGCGCCTCCGGCGACCGGTCGAGCTCCGCCGCCCTCGGCGCGACCTCGCCCCGGAGGAAATCCAGGGCGGTATCGATCGTGACGGGACGGGCGGGGGCGAGGGTCACCCCCGGTTCTACGTCAGGCGCGCCGGGCCTTGCGCCCGCTCCGGCGACGAGCCGCGAGCCCCGCGATCCCGAGCCCCAGCGCCGCCATCGAGGCCGGCTCCGGCACCACCTCGACCCCGCGGAACGCCCGGTTCGCCCCCGCCGAGGCGACCGTCTGGAGGTTCGAGCCGTCAAGGTTGAACGAGACGATCCGGTTGTTCGTCGCCTCGGTCGTCGTCGAGAAGAGCGTCGTCCCGTCGAACGCGAGCGACCGCCCTGGAAGCGAGTTAGCGAGCTTCGTCGCCGCCCCGAAGGCGTTGTTCGCCCCGCGCACCGAGCGGTACACGCCCCCGCCCGACGTCGCCAACCGGTCGTCGATGTAGTAGAGCGTGTTCGCGTCCGTGAAGAGAAAGTCGTAGGGGCTCTCCGCATTCGGGAGCAAGAGCACCGTTTGGGAAGATCCGGTCGAGTTGATCGAGAAGATGCCGTTCGCGAAGGAGGGGCCGGTCGCGCTGTAGTACGTCGTCCCCCCGAGCACCTGAGCGACCCGGGCGTTGGTGGCGGTCCCGACCCGCGTCAGATCCTGGGTGGTGCCGAACGGCACCGTAGGATCGCCCGCAAGGACCCCCGGGTCGCTCGTGCCTCCGCTCGCCGACCCCGCCGCGACGATCCGGTTCCCCACCGAGACCACCGAGCGGAGGCTCCCGCCCGAGAAGTCGTTCCCCCCCAGCGCCGTGGTCGCCAGATCGCCCGTCCTCCAATTGAAGCGAGCCGCCCGGCGCGGGTTGTCGGTCCCGAGCGACGTGTTCACCGTCCCCGCGGCCGAGGTGTAGCCCCCGAAGTAGAGGTTGCTCGGGTTCGCGCCGTCGGTCATGATCTGCCCCTCGCTCGTGCTCGTGCCCGAGAGGTAGACCCCCGTGCTCACCGAGTTGAGCGGCGTGCTCGTCCCGCCGGCAGGGGCCGTGCGGGCGAACTCGACGATCTGCGCCTCGTACCCCGCCCCCGTGAACGCGCTCCCCCCGTTGTCGAGAAGGACGGCGGCGAGGTTGCGCTCGGTGAAGGTCGTCTGGGCGAGCGCGCCGCCCGCGAGACCGGCGGCAAGGACGAGGGAAGAGAGGCGGAGAGTCATAGAGGCGTCCTGAAAGGGCGGTCCGACCGCCCCGAGAGAGTCTAAAGACCTATCCCCCGCCTCGTCTATAGGTAGAACGACGAAATCGTCATATTTGCGGAGAATCCCGTAACTTTGCCGGGATCTTGGCCTGTTGCGCTCTCGGCCGGAAACACAAAGCGGCCCGCCGAAGAGACTTCGGCGGGCCGCTGGGGAAAAGAGGCCGGCTTACGCCGACTTCTTGCGCCGCCGGGCCGCGAGCCCGACGATCCCGATCCCGATCGCCGCCATCGAGGCGGGCTCAGGAACGACCTCGACGCCGCGGAAGACGCGGCCGGTGCCGGCGCCCGCGATGATGAACTGGTTCGCGCCGTTGAGGTCGAACGAGATGAGGTTGTTGTTCGTCGTCTCGGCCGTCGTCGCGTAGAGCGTCGTGCCGTCGAAGGCGAGGTGGCGGATCGCCGGGATCGCGCCGAGCTTCGTCGCCGTGTTGAAGAAGCCGTCAGTGCCTCGCGTCGAGCGGAGGAGACCGCCGCTCGCCGAGTCGTCAGCGACGTAGAGGGTGTTCGGGTCGGTGAAGAGAAACTTGTACGCTGAGGTGAGGCCGGTGGGGTTCGTTCCAAAGATCGAGCCGGAGTTACCCGTGCCGGTGTAGATGTTCGTGTTGACCGAGTAGTAGGTCGTTCCGCCGAGGTTCTGGACGAGCCGGATCGAGCCGGTCGCCGCCTGAGAACTCTGAGCGAGAGCGGTGCTCCCGCCGTTGAACGTCCCGGTGAGAACGCCGCCCTGCGAAGGGGCGGTCGTGCTCGGACCCGCCGCAAGGATCGTGTTGCCGATGACCTGGGCCGAACGGATGTTGTTCCCCGAGAAGTCGTTCGGACCGAGGTTCGTGTTCGAGATCGCGCCGGTGGTGGCGTTGAACTGGGTCACGCGGCGCGGGACCTGGGTCCCGGTGGCGGAGACGACCGAGGTGGCGAAGTTCGTCGAGTACCCACCGATGTAGAGGTTGCGGACGGGGTTGCCGTTCGCGTCGCGCGTGTCGGACCCGTCGCTCAGAAGGAAGCCCTCGGAAGTCGCGGTGCCCGAGAGGAAGATCGGGAGCGTCACCGAGGCGACCGGGTTGCTCTGGGCACCGATCTTGTTGTAGTTCTGAAGAACGACCTGGTTCCCCGTGTTGGCAAGGAGCGAGCCGTCGGTGCCGAGCGCGACGACCGCGAGGGTCTGGTTCGCGAACTGCGCGGAGGAGACCGCGGCGAGGGCGACAAGGCCTAGGGTCAGAGAGAGAGTGCGGAGCTTCATGAGTGTTCCACCGGGAGGACGCGGCGTCGCACCTCTCCCTTGGCACACTATTCTTCTCGCCCCATGTTAACGAGGGGTTAGAGATCCGGGCTCGCCGTGTTAAGATTCTAAGAACCCCGTAAGTTTACGGGTGGGGGCGCCCCCGGCGTAGAGAAGAGGCGTGACCCTCCTCCTCTTCGAGCGCAACCTTCTCTGGTCCGTCCGACTTCAGCGCGCCCTCGCCGCCCTCGGGCACGAGGCGACGGTCGCCGAGAGCCTCGGCGAGGCGAGCGCCGACCTCGCCATCGTCAACCTCTCCGAGACCGACCGCGTCGAGGGCCTCGTCGCCGCGCTCAAAGCCCGCGGCATCCCCGTCCTCGCTCACGCCGGCCACCGCGAAAGGGAGCTCATGGCCCTCGGCAAGGCCCTCGGCGTGGACCGCCTCGCCACCAACGGCCAGATGGCGAACGACCTCCCCGGCGTCCTCGCCCGCGTCGCCCCCGAGACCCCTTCAGCCTAGGATCGGTCCCGCGAGAAGCGCGACGCCCAGCGTGAGCGTGTTGTGCGTCGCGTGCATGACCATGCTCGGCACGAGCGAGCCCGTCTTCCGCACGAGCGCGCAACTCATCAGGGCCACCGTCATAAGCCCCGCCCACCCCGCCGGACCCTGCGGATGGATCGAGGCGAAGAGGAACGACGAGAGCGCCGCCCCCGCGAACATCGCGCGCCCCGAGCCCCCGAGCGCCCCCGCGATCCCCTGGAAGAGAAGACCCCGGAACATCACCTCCTCCCAGATCGGCGCGCAGACCGAGGCGAGCACGAACGTCAGCGCGACGACCCCGAGCGTCGGATGGCCCGTCAGCGCCTCCGTCGCGGGGTGCGACGGCGGCGGGGCCGCCTCGAAGAGCTTCGAGGAGAGAACCGTCACCGCGAGAAGGATCGGCACGTTCGCGATCGCCGCGCCGACCCCCCAAAGGACGCGCCCCCCCAGATTCTCCCCGTCGATCCGAAGCCCGCGCCAGCCGAGGTTCGGGACGAGCCGGTCCTTCGGGAGGCGGAGCGCATAGGCGGCGATCGCGACGTACACGACGAGCCCCGCCGCCGTCGCGCCTCCCTGCGGCAGGACCGTCCCGATCGCCCCCGCGAGCGCCGAGAGGCCGAAGAACCCGAGAAAGAGAAGCCCCGCCCGAAGCCCGAACCGGTCCCCCTCCGCCCGGAGCATCGGAAGGCACGGCAGACCCCGCGTGCGGAGCGCGGCGGTCCCCTGCCCGATCCCGAACCCCACCCACAGGACGAGCGCGAGCGCGACCCCGCCGAGAAGCGCCGCGTTGAGGATCCCCGTCCGCAGGAGGTACCCCGGCGCGACGAGCCCCTCCCGCGCCCGCCCGCGCGACGTCCCCGCCCGCTCGCGGGCCTGCGCCCGCGCGAGCCGGGCGAGGAACGGCTCCCCCGGCGCCGCCGCCGGGACCGCCGCCGGGCGATCCTCCCGCACGAGCGCCGCCGCCGGACGAAGATCGGGCTCGGGCGCCCCCGCCTCCTCCCCGCGCCCCGTGGCCCCCCGCCCCGCCCTCCGGGGCGCCGGGGCCGGCAGTCTCGCGGCGAGGGCGAGGTCGTCGGGCGACGGGGCCTTCCCGCGCTCGCGCGCGATAAGGGCGCGCAGAAAGCCCGCGCGCGGCTCGCGCGGGTGGTCGCGCCGAAGTTGCGCGGAGAGGTCGTCGAGCCCCTTCCCCGCGATCCCCTCGGCGACGCCCGCCCCCACCCCCGGCTTGCGTCCGCCGACCGCCACGTACGACTCGATCTGCCGCTCGACCGGCCTCAGGGCCGCCGCCGGGTCGGCGCCCCCGCGGCGGAAGGACGAGCGCACCGCGACGAGGATCGAGAACCCGAAGAGGAGCGCGAGAAGGAGCCACCCCCAAGGGTTGCGCGCGAGCGGGGCCGCTTCGGCCCCCGGCCGCGGATAGACCGACCCCTGGGCTTCGGGGGTGGAGGGGTCCATAAACGATATACTACGATCCCGTGGACGTAACGTTCGTGGCGATCGCCGGGGGGACCGGCTCGGGCAAGTCCACCCTCGCCGAACGCCTCTCGGACGCGCTCGGCGCCCCCATCCTCCGGATGGACGACTACTACCGCTGTCAGGCCCACCTGAGCCCTGAGGCGCGGCGCGGCGTGAACTACGACGCCCCCGAGAGCGTCGAGCACACCCTCCTTCTGGACCAGATGGCCGCGATCGCGCGGGGCGGGACGGTCGAGAAGCCGGTCTACGACTTCGCCCGCGACACGCGCTCGGCCCTGACGGAGCCCGTCGGCCCCGCCCCGGTGATCCTCGTCGAGGGGATCTTCGCCCTGGGTTGGGACGAGCTGAACGCCCGTTGCCCCGTGCGGCTCTTCGTCGAGACCCCCGAGGCCGTGCGGTTCGCCCGCCGTCTCCGGCGCGACGTCGAGGAGCGCGGGCGCGACGCCGCCGAGGTCGACGCCCGCTTCCGGGACCACGTCGCCCCCATGCACGACCGCTGGGTCGCGCCCTCGAAGGCGCGGGCGACGCGGGTGCTGAGCGGCGAAAGGCCCGTCCCCCGCCTCGTCGCGGAGGCGCTCGCCGACCTCGCCCCCGCCGCCCTCCCCTCGACGTTCGCGCTGCGCTGAGCCCCTATAGAGCGCGTCCGCGGTAAGCCCGCGCCTAGAGCTCGACCGCCCAGGCCTGGTCGAGGCGGGCGCGGGAGAGGCTCTTGGCGTGGAAGTCGCCGTAGAGGGTGTCGTACCGGTACCCCGCGAGAAGGTTCTCCACGGTGTCGAAGTCGCGGTCGTCGGCCTGTAGCGCGCGGCCCGCGCCGTGCCAGTGGCCCGCGCCGTCGAAGAGGACGTTCACCTCGGCGGGAAGCTTGAACCCGGTCTGGGTGAACGCCTTGAACGCGATCTCGGTACGGAAGAAGTACGAGTTGCCGTACTGGGCGTACATGCTCGGCGAGGTCTTGAACCTCTCCGGAAAGTGGTTGTCCAGCACCTCGGTGCCGACGTCGGCGGGGCACTTCCACACCTCCTTGCTCTTCAGGTACGGCTGCACCGCGTCCTGGATGAGGGGCATATAGGGGATCTTCGCGAAGAACTCGGGCTCCTGTTGCCAGATGCTCGGGGCGTACTTGTCGCTCGCGTCGAGCGCGAAGGGGAAGACGTCGTCGGAGTCGCCCATGTAGAGCGCGACCCCGGAACCGATCTGCTTGAGGTTGCTCAGGCACACCGTCTGCTTCGCCGCCGCCTTCGCGCGGGCGAAGACCGGGAAGAGGATCGCCGCGAGGATGGCGATGATCGCGATCACCACCAGAAGCTCGATGAGGGTGAAGGCGCGGCGCGTCATGGGGAGGGTCCTCCTAGTCTACGACGCCGCATGGAAGCGAAGGGGTTCCGGCTATCGGCGCCGGCCCGGGTGGTCGCGATCGTAGAGGGCGAGAAGATCGGGGGAGCCATCCATAAAGATGAGTTCGCCTCGGAAGCCCGCTCCCGGTCGCATCGCCAGGTTGCGTCGGATGACGGCGCCGTCGAGGGTCAGACGCGAGTACGGGCCGTTCGGGAAGAGATCCCGATCCCGGCTCCAAGGTTTGACAAAATGGGGCGCGACGAGCCAACCCGCGATAGGCTCCTCGACGATGTACGGGTAGAGAGGTTCGCCGAACCACTCGCCGAGTTCGACGAGGCTACCGAGCGTCGGGGCAGGACCCGGGATGTCAGGCTCTCTCTGGAACCCCTCTCGGTAGGGAATCCCTCTCGGTAGGGATCGAGAGGGTTGCGGAGTTCGGCGGCCGTAATGAGTCCGGCTCGTAGGAGAGGAGCGGTGGAGGCAACGAACGCATCGTCGTGATCCGCCATGTAGAGGGCGCGCGCCCTTCCGATGTGCGCGAGATTGCTGACGACGACCGTGCGGGCGGCGGCGCGTCGGGCGGAGAGGAAGACCGGCGCGAGCAGAGCCGCGAGCACGCAGAGGACGGCGACCGCCACGAGAACCTCCTTCAGCGTGAACGCCCGCCTCATAGCGCAAGCTTAGCAGGACGGGGGCGCATTATGCCATACTGAACTTTCGCGCCGCGCGAGCGGTGCGGAGGCTCCCCCTTTGGCGAAAGCGTCCCCCACCCCCGCCGCCCCCTCCTCTTCCGCGACCGTCCCCGCCCCGGCCACCCCCCCGACCACGCCCCCGGCGGGCGACGGTGCGAACGCGCGCTCCTACGTGGATCGGCTCATCCTCACCGAGCTCACCCGGATGGAAGCGGCGGTGAAGCTCGGCGAGCTCGCCGAAAGGCTGAGCGGCCACGGGCTCGGACTCGCCTCGGTGCGCTCGCTCATGGCGAGCAACCCCGACGTCTTCGCCTACAACGACCGGCGCTGGATCCCCGCTGCGCGCCTCGCCGCCCAGGGGCGCCCGTTCTCCGAGACCCTCCGCCTCATCGTCGCCGCCTTTGGCGGACCCGTGCCGCTCGACGCGGTGACCGAGGAGGTCGCCCGCGCCCGGCGGGTGCCCCTCGGCGAGGTCGAGCCCGCGCTCCGACGGATCGCCGAGAACGACGCGCGCTTCGTCCTCCTCCACGACGGGCGCGTCTGCCTCGCCGAGTGGGGCTTCGAGGCGGTGGACGAGCCCCTCGACCGCGCCCTCGCGCTCAACGGCCTCACCCGCGAGGAGCTCGAGGCGGCGCAGGCGAAGCTCGGCGGCATCGACTGGCGGGGCGACACCCTCGCCGCCGACTCCCTCAAGGCCGCCGCCCCCATCCGCCTGAAAGCGATCGGCGCCGTCGCGTTCGCCGCGCTGAACTCGGACGAGCCGCACTCCCCCCTCCTCTACGACAACCGCGCGATCCTCGCGAAGCTCTTCGCCGTCCCCGGCTACGTCTACTCGGGCGACGGCACCTTCGCCACCGAGGCGGACGCGAAGAAGTGGGTCGTCCAGGCGATCCGCATGGCCGAGGGGCTCACCGCCACCATCGACCTCGACGACGCCGCGCCCATCGAGGTGAAGCGGGAGGACCTCGGCCGGATCGTGGACCGCATCCTCGGCAACGCCGAAGCCGGAACGAACGGCGGCACGACGACGGGGACCGCGCTCCTCGAGTCGTTCTACGAGATCGTCCCGGGAACCCGGACCTTCCCGAACGACATGGCGAACCTCATGGAGGCCCTGCGCGGCGACGCGCGCGTCCAGTGGGTCGGGGGCGACCGCTTCCGCCGGGCGGACGACGTGCCCGACTACCTCGGCGCGGGCGTGCCCGAGCCGTTCCGCCCCGTGAAGACCGACGTCCGCGACGAGGACGGCGAGCTCGTGGACGTCGAGCTCACCGACGAGGGGCTCTCCACCTCGCTCCGCAAGCTTCTCCAGCACCCGCTCGCGCTCGACGTCCTCGACGAGGACCCCCAGCCCGCGCCGAAGCAACAGCCCGAGAGCATCCGCCTCGTCCTCAAGTCGCTCCACCGCGAACTCGGGACGTTCCCCCTCGCCCAGGTCCCCACGGGCTGGCTCGACCCCGAGCCGAAGCTCCAGGAGGCGATCTTCCGCGACCCCACGGGCCGCGAGCTCCAGGTCTGGATCGACAACGAGGACCGGCTCATGTACAACCTCATCGACTGGTGGTACGAGCAACCCGTCGAGTCCGGCGCGGTGTTCACCCTGAACAAGACCGCCCGCCCGAACGTCTTCGACTTCGCCTACCTCGACCAGCCCGATCCGGTCGTGTTCGTCACCACCGCGCGCATGGAGGAACTCCGCACCCTCGGCGCGACCGCCGACGAGGAGGGCAGGAGCACGTTCGAGCTGCTCACGATGGTGATGGCGCACTGGCCCAAAGGCGCGGACTACCTCACGCTCCTCGCGGAGATCAACGTCGCGCGGCGCACCTCGCGCCGCCTCGTCGCCTCGCTCCTCTCGAGCTACGCCTGCTTCTACCAGCGCCAGGGCTCGCCGGTCTTCCACTTCGATCCGAAGAAGATGGCGGGCGGCTTCGACAAGAGCAAGCGCAAGTACGTCAAGAGCTGAGGCTCCCCCCCTCCGGGGTCGCCCTGAAGCGGCGGCTCCGGGTACCCTGACCGATCTAACACATGGCCAACATCAAGTCGAGCAAAAAGGACATCCGCCGGAGCGCGGAGCGCCGGGCGAAGAACACCGCCGTCAAGAGCGCGATCAAGACCTACGTGAAGAAGGCGCGCACCGCGATCACGACCGACGCCGAGACCGCCGGCCCCGAGGCGCTCCGCCTCGCCATGAAGGCGCTCGACAAGGCCGCCCAGAACGGGACGATCCACAAGAACCAGGCCTCCCGCCGCAAGAGCCGCCTCGCGAAGCAGCTCGCCGTCGCGGTCGCCCCGAAGACGGTCTCTGCGACGACCGACGTCACGGCGACCCCAGCTTAAGCTCCGCCGCTCCGAGCTTCCATGACGCCTTCCGAGAGCCCCCGCGACCGCGGGGCCTCGGAGGGCGTTTCTGCGGGCGTTCCCGTCTCCAAGCCCCGCCCCCGGCGCTTCCCGTGGCTTCTCCTCCTGTTGCTCCTCGCGAGCGTCTACGGCTTCTGGATCCACCCCCTGCGCTCCCCGCCCCCCCCGGTGCGGATCGAATGGCGTCGCTAGGCTAGACTCATCCGGCTATGGCGCGATTCGAGATCTCGACGGATTACCTCCAGCGGTTCCTCACCGACCTTCTGAACACGCCGAGCCCCACCGGGGACACCGAGTACGCGGTCTCGCTCGTCGAGGGCGAGCTTCTCGCGATGGGGATCGAGGCGAGCCGCACCCGCAAGGGCGCCCTCGTCGCGCGGCTCGAAGGCTTCGCGCGCGATAGGCCCCGCGCGATCGCCGCCCACGTGGACACCCTCGGCGCGATGGTCACGAGGATCAAGCCGAGCGGGAGGCTCGGCCTCACCGCGCTCAACGGGCTGAACTGGCCCACCGTCGAGAGCGAGGGGGTGACGATCACGACCCGCGCGGGGCGCCAGGTGCGGGGCTCGCTCGTCTTCGCGAACGGCGCCGCGCACGTGAACCCGGCGGCGAAGACCGGCCCCCGCGACGCGACGACCCTGGAAGTCCGCCTCGACGAGCGCACCGCGACCGCCGACGAGACGCGCCTGCTGGGGATCGAGGTGGGCGACTTCGTCGCCTTCGATCCCCGGGTCGAGGTCTCGGACGCGGGCTTCGTCCGCTCGCGCTTCCTCGACGACAAGGCGGGGGTCGCGTGCGCCGTCGCCGCGCTGAGGGCGCTGAAGGAGTACGACCTCACCCCCGCGCAGGACACGACGTTCCTCTTCGCCGTCCACGAGGAGGTGGGGCACGGGGTCTTCGAGGCGATGCCCCCGGACCTCGCTGAGCTTCTCGTCGTGGACATGGCGTGCATCGGGACGGGCCTTTCGGGGGACGAGTTCCACTGCTCGATCTGCGTCGCGGACTCCTCGGGGCCGTACAGCAAGGCGATGACCCACCGGCTGAAGGACCTCGCCGACCTGCGGGGGATCGAACTCGTCTCGGACGCGTACCCGTTCTACTCGTCCGACGGAAGCGCCTACTGGCGCGCCGGAGGCGGGGCCGAGGTCGCCCTCATCGGCCCCGGCGTGGACACGAGCCACGGCTACGAGCGCACCCACACCGACGCCCTCGTGGACACCTCCGTCCTCATCGCCGAATACCTCGTGGACTAAAGGGTTCTCTCCCCTCTTCGATGATCCCATGCGAGCGGATTCAACGGCGGGGCCGCGTCTGAGCCCAGCGGGGGCGGCGGGGCCACTGAGGGTTCATCCCGGCGAGCAGGAGCGGCATCACGGTCGCCATCGGCGTCTGGACCGGTGCACCCGCCGGAGAGACGAGCCCATCGAAGAGGAGAGCGACGAGACCGAGGGTCTAGGGAACGGCGACCCAAACGAGGAGGCGGCGCGGGGCGAGGAAGAGGAACGCGCCCGCTACGACGAGCGCGAGGGTGACGGGGAGCCCGAAAAGGCGCGGGCCGCTGAGCGCGATGCTCAGAAGCAGAGACCAATCCACGAGGGTGATGATCCATTGCCACGCGCGGTTCCAACGGAGCGATCGCCGCCTCCGCTCCCGCCGGGTCATCGAACCTCTTCGGGCCGCCCGTCCGCCCGCTCGCCGCGCCAAAGGCGGGGGATCATGCGACGGCCCTGCCAAAGGAGGCTCACCAGCCCCGAGAGCTTGATCGGGAATCCGGCCCGGGCGAGGGCGAGCCGATCGTGGGGAGCGCCGGATCGAGGAAGGAGGAGAAACATCGCGACGATGCCGACGACGAGAAGCGCGACGACCGTCCAATCGGAAAGGCGCGAGCCGCAAAACCAGAGCGATGCGGCCCCGAGTACGACTCCGATACCGGCGACCGGGCCGATGAGCACGATCGCCGATACCGCGACGTTGCCTGCCATGCAGAGGAGCAAAGCCACAAGTATAAGCGCCCCACCCCGGCGCATCCGAGGGCTGAAGATGATCTCGCGGTGCAGGAGGTCGGGTTCCATGGAGATCTAGCCGCCGTTCCCCTCGTCCCGCGGGCGCGGAGCGTAGTAGCGGTCAGGGCCGTTCGAACGCGCGAGCGTCGTGCGGATCCAGACGTTGCTTGCACTGTTCGATTCAAGCTCGAGCCGCGCGGTCCCGTCGGGCGAGACCCAGCCGAGCGTGAGCGTCTCCGTCCCCTTGCGCTCCCCCCAGGCGGGCTTTCCGAACGTGCGCTCGACGAGCGCCCGCGCCGCCTCGAACCGCCCCTGCGAATCGGCGGCGGGGACGTAGCCGAACGAGGTCGCCAGCAGAACCCGGTTGCGCGCGTCGAGAAGGGAGCTCGTCCGCGTGCCGCCCTCCGCCCCCGTGACCTCGACGTTCCCCTCGTCCGCCGTGAAGAGAACGTTACCGAAATCGTCCAGCCGCCCCCCAAGCGCGAGCGACGGCCCCTTAAAGTCGGGGATGAGATCCCCCAACCGAACGGGCGCCTTCGCCGGAGCCGCCTTGACCGGGGTCGCCTTGACCGGCATCGCCGGAGCGGGCGCTCCCCCCGCGGGCCGCCCCGCCCCCGGCGCCGCTGGGAGGGCGCCCCCGCCTCCCCCGCCAAAACCCCCGCCCCCGAATCCGTCCGGCGCGCCCACGGGGGCGGGCGGAAGCTCGTAGGTGAAGGCCCACGCCGGAAGACCGCCAGAGGTCTGGACCCGCGGAAGAGGAGGGAGAGCGACCATCGTCGGATTCTACGCGAAGAAGCTCTCAACCACGGAGAGGGCCGTCGCCGGTGCGCTTCGGGGTAAGCCCCGGAACCGGATCACCGTACGCGTCGGAGCGCACAAGGAGGACCGAGACTTTGAGGGTGCCGTCGTCGCCCGCAACGATTGTGAGAGTGGCGAGACTCTCATCGGGGCGGCACCAGGTGAGCGTGAGCAAGCTGTCGCCATAGCGCAAACCGAAGTTTAGTACGCCCAGACGGCGCGTGAACAGATCGCGAAAGGCGGCGAACCGGGCCTCCGAGCTCTCTCGTGCGACGGGAGTATTGTAGATGGCCGCCTGGATCCGGTTCTGGGGATCGATGCCGTACGTGATCTCCTCGTCCCCTTGCTTTACTGTGAAAGTGGAGGCGTTCTGGGGGAGGGAGGGGTTCTCAACGTGGGTAGCGCGCTCAACGAACGCGCGGCTCAGACGTCCGTCGAGCGCGAACCCGAGCGCGCTCGGAAAGCCCGGGACGAGTTCGCCCAAGCGGAGCGGCGGAAGCTTCGCCGGAGGGGGCGCCGAGGAGCCGCCCCCTCCGAACCCGGGCAAGACTGCGCCCTCCGAGGTCGCCGGGCGCAACCTGCCGTTCACGAGAACGGTCGGCACGTCCGGAAGCTCGTAGGCGTAGGCCCACGCGGGAAGCTTCGCCCGGCCCGCGGGCGGGGCCTTCTGGGGCGAGAGGGCCGACAGGGCGAGCGCGAGGAGCACCATCGTCCCATTCTACGCGAAGCGACCCGCGCCGGCGCCTCAGCGCTTCAGCCGTTGCAACGCCGCGACGATCCGGCGGTCGAGGTCGGGGGCCTCGGGGGTCTCGGCCGCGGCGCGCTCGGCCTCCGCCGCGCGGTACCCCAGCGCGACGAGCGCGTCCACGAGGTCGCGGTCGGGCTCGCCCGCCTTCGGCCTCGCGCCCCCCTCCCCGGCGGGCATCAGGGCGAGCGTCGCCGCCTCGTCCGCCATCGCGGGGCCGAGCTCCAGCACGATCCGCTCCCCCAGCCGCTTCCCCACGCCCGTCGCGGCGAGAAGCGGGCGCGCGTCGCCGTTGAGGACCGCCCGCACCGTCTCCTCCGGCCCGACCCCCGCGAGGACCGCGAGCGCCACCCGCGGGCCGCACCCGTTCACCTTCAGAAGAAGGTCGAACACGCGACGGTCGCGCGCCGAGGCGAAGCCGTAGAGCGTCGAGCCGTCCTCGCGGACGATCTGCCGCGTGACGAGGTCCACGCGCTCGCCGACGTGCGGAAGGCGCAACGCGTCGTCCTCGGGAAGGGTCACTTCGTAGCCCACGCCCCCGCAGTCCACGGTGGCGAGGGTGCCGGCGACTTCGAGCAGCTCGCCGCGGATTCGTCCGATCATAGGTCACCCCGTTCAACGCCCGCCGGAGGCGGAACGTCCCGGGAACCTGAGGCGCGGGGCGGAACGTTGCAGAATCGGGCTGAGGAGCGGGACGTTCTCGCCTATACTCTCTTTCGGTCCCCATCGCTATGCGCCGTCTGCTGTCGTCCCTCGTCCTGCCGCTCGCCCTCGCGGCGTCCGCGCTCGCCGCCCCGCTTCTCGGCAAGCTCGGACAGACGACGGCGCGGGTCGCGATCTACGCCGCCCCGACGACCCGCGCCCAGGTCTTCTACCGCGCGAAGCCCTACGACTACGTCATCGTCCGCACCGCCGCGACGAAGATCGGGTGGGTCCGCGTCGTCATGGCGACCGGGATCGACGGCTACGCCAAAAGGGACAAGGTCGCCGTCCTCCCCTACGACATCGTCGCGAAGGCGGCGACCCCCACCGCCGTCCCGACCGTCAACCGCGGAGCCCGCGGCTCGGCCGCCCCGCTCTCGCGCGGCGGAGCCGGCTACGCCGTCGTCTCCAACGCCCTGAACTACCGCGGCACCCCCTACGTCTGGGGCGGCACCGACCTCCAGCGCGGCATCGACTGCTCCGGCTTCGTCCAGAAGCTCTACGGCGGCGTCGGCGTGAATCTTCCCCGCACCGCCGCCGAGCAGGCCCTCGTCGGCCAACCCATCACCCGGCTCCAAGACCTCCAACCCGGCGACCGGCTCTACTTCTGGGAGCGCAAGCGCGGCAAGATCGGGCACACCGGCATCTACATGGGCAACGGCTACTTCGTCCACTCCTCGCGCGGGCACCAGGGCGTCGCCACCGACTACCTCGGTAAGCCCAACTGGCTCCGCATCCTCGTCGCCGCGCGGCGCTAGGACGCCCCGCCTCACGAGGGCGCGAAAGCGGCGTAAAGGGGAGGATGCCCCCCGTTCCTCAACCCGCCTGGCAACGCGCTGTCGTCCTCTACGCGGGGCGGAACCAGGAGATCCTCGGCTCGAGCGAGGCGCGCACGATCTCCGGCGTCGGGCTGGGCTTCTCGCGCCGCGACGGGCGCCTCTCGCGCGGACGCCTCCTCGGCGAGTACCGGTTCGAGGGAACCTACCTCCGCTCGCTCGGCACCACGCGCCGAGGCCGCTTCCTCCCCGATACGACCGACGGGCTCTGGATCCTCGCGGGCCTCCGCTACTCGCTCCCCGGCCGCGTCGCCCCCTACCTCGAAGCCGCGACCGGGCTCGTCGGCCTCTCCCAAACCTCGCGCGACATCCCCCTCCGGATCGAGTTCCCGCCGACCGTCGGCGCGGGGGTGCGCCTGCGCGGGCGGGTGCCCGTGGACCTGGGGCTCCGCTTCACCCACATCTCGAACGCGAACCTGAAGACCCCGAACCGGGGGCTCGACTACGTGACGGCGGTCGTCTCGGTCGGCTTCTAGGCTCCCGGCCCGAGAGGCCTCGCGGGTATCTTCTCGGGCGACATGGAGACCACTCTCGTCCTCATCAAGCCGGGCGGCGTCCAGCGCGCCCTCATCGGGGAGATCCTGCGCCGGATCGAGGCGCGAGGCCTGAAGGTCGCCGGCCTGAGCCTTCTCCACGCCGACCGCGCCACCGTCGAGAGGCACTACGACGAGCACCGCGAGCGCCCCTTCTTCGAGGGCGTCGTCTCGTACCTCACCAGCGGCCCCATCGTCGCCCTCGCCGTCACGGGCGAGAATGCGACGAAGGCGATCCGCGCGATGATGGGCGCGACGAACCCCGTGGACGCCGCCCCCGGCACCGTCCGCGGCGACCTCGCCCTCACGATCGACGACAACCTCGTCCACTCGAGCTCCGACCCCGAGGCCGCCGCGCGCGAGCTCGGCCTCTGGTTCCCGAACGGCACCGTCGCCTAGGGGTCCAATGGGCGCACGGGGACGCCCTCGTTCGTCAGGCGCACCGGAAGGATCTCCCCGTCCTCCCCGAACTCCAGCCGGTCGAGGCAGGTCACCCGGTGGTTCGCGTCCGTCTCCCCCAGCGGGCGGCGGTGGTACGCGACGATCCACTCCTCCCCCTCGCCCGGTAGCCGGAGCACCGAGTGGTGCCCCGCCGCCTTCCCGACGGCGGGGTCGTTCTCCAGCACCCGCCCCTCGCGCGGAAAAGGACCGAACGGGGAGTCCGCCCGCCCGTACGCGACCGCGTACGTGTCGTCCGCCCATCCCCCCTCGGACCACATGAGAGAGTAGGCGCCCCGGCGCTTGAGCATGAAGGGACCCTCGACGTAACCCTCCGGCGTGATCTCGCGGATCTCGCCCACGAGCGACGTCCGGTCCGCGCCGAGTTCGGCGACGACGCAACGCCCCCAGCCGCCCCAGTAGAGGTACGCCCGCCCGTCGTCGTCCCGAAAGGCGTGCGCGTCGATCGGCTGGGCCCCGTGGTGGTACTCCCCCACGAGCGGCGCGCCGAGCGCGTCCGCGAACGGCCCGCCCGGCGAACCGGCGACCGCCACCCCGAGCCCCGCCCCGTCCCCCGCCGAGAAGTAGAGGAAGTAGCGACCCCCCTCCTCCATCACCGTCGGCGCCCACGCGCACCGGTTCGTGCTCCACGGCACGTCGGCGAGATCGAGGATCCGCCCCTCGTTCGTCCACCCCACGAGATCGGGCGAGGACCACGCCTCGAAAGACGTCTGCTCGTCGAACGGGGCCGAGGTCGTCGGGTAGATCCAGTACCGCCCCCCGAAAAGGTGGATCTCCGGGTCGGCGTACCGGCCCGGGAGGACGGGATTGCCCGAGAGGCGCGGGGGCGAGGGGGCCATCGGCGGGGGAGTCTACTCCCCCGCGTCGCGGTCGCGGCGGGCGGGGCCGTCAGGTCCCGGTGATGACCGTCATGTCGGTCGTCAGGCCGGTGTTGGTCTCGGTGACCGTGATCGTCGCGTCGCCGTCCGCGTGCTTCGTCACCTTGCCCCAGGCATCCACCGAGGCGAACTCGGGATGGTCGGAGACGAAGGTGAAGTCGGCGGGGTCGGTCGGAACGAGCGCGGCGTCCGCGTCCTCGGCGTACACGTCGAAGTCGGCGACCTCGTTCGCCGCCAAAGCGAAGTAGCTCGGGTTCGTCTCGATCCGCACGATCCGCGAGGCGAGGGTCACCGGGATCGTCCCGTCCGCCCCGGCGGTGAACGTCCCCGTCCCCGTCCCCGTCGCGACGGCGGGACCCGTCGCGTCGGTCGTCGCGTAGGCGCTCACCCGCGCCTCCACGCTCCCCGTCGGGTACGTCTCGAACACCGCGCTCGTCGCCGGCGCGACGATCGTCTGCGACGCCGAGAGCGTCCCCCCCGACCAAAGCTCGACGACCATGGACTTCGCCGAGTGCGGCACCACCCGCGAGGCGCGCGCCCGGGGCCAGGCGACCCGCACCGCGACCCGCCCGTGCGCGAGCGCGACCGCCCCGCCCGGGCTCGCCGCCCCCGGAGCGACCCCCCCGCCCCCGCACCCCCCGAGCGAGAGGAGGACGGCGAGAGCCGCGCCCGTCAGAAGAAGGCGCCCCATCAGTTCACCGTGACGGTGCCCGAGCCCGAGCGGACGGTGACGGTGGCGGTCGCCGAACGGGCCGGGTCCGCCACCGAGGTCGCGACGACGTGGTACGTCCCCCGTGACCCCGGCGCCGTGTAGACCCCCGCCGCGCTCACCGTGCCCCCGCCGGCCTCGGTCACGCTCCACGTCACCGCCGTGTTCGCGGGGCCGGTCACCGTCGCGACGAAGGGGCGCGTCCCGTTGACCGAGAGCGACGCCGTCGAGGCGTCGAGCGTCACGACCGGATGGACCGAGACCGGGACCGCGACCGTCTTGCCCGAATCGCGCTCGGTGATCGTGAGTGACGCGTTCCCGACCCCGACCGCCGCCGTCGCCGTGAACGCGCCGCTCGTCCCCGTCGCCGTGACGAGCCCGGGAACGCTCGACGCCGCCGAGAGCGCGCTCGCGGCGAGAAGGACCGTGCTCCCCGACGCGTCCTTGGCGGCGACGGAGAACGGGAGCGACCCCCCCGCGCCGAGCGAGAGCGTCCCCGGGACGACGTCGAGATGGTCCACCGTGCTCGCCATCGTGAGCCCGATGTCGGCGGGGGCCCCCTCGACGATCTCGGCGGGGACGGTCGCGGTGGCGAGCGCGACCCCGGTGCCGTCGAGGCTCGCGTACGCCGTCGAGACGACCGAGAGCGGGCCGAGCTCGATCTCGCTGAACGTCGCCGAGGCCGCGGGCCGGACGACGAGGACCGAGCCGAGGGTCTGTCCGGCCTTCTTCAGCTCGATGCGGACGCTCTGCGCGTTCTCCGGGATCACGCGCCCAGGGTTCGGCGCGGGCCACACGACCCGCGCGACGAGGCCCCCCCTTCTCTGCGGCGCGACGAGGGAGCCCCCGCCCCCGCCCCCGCCGCAACCGGCGAGAAGGGCGAGCGGCAGAAGCGTGAGCGGCGACCGGAGACGGCCGAGGCGGCGAAAAGGGGAGTTCGGACTCATAGCGGGGGCGCCCGGCAAAGATGCGAGGCTCTAGAGGGGTTATCGGCGGCGCAGAGGGCCGGACTCTAGCGCTTTTCCCGCTTTCCGCCCTGTCCCCGGGATCGTCCCTGTTGCCGGTATCGTCGTGGCGTGGAGAGTTTCGCCGCCGCAGGCTTCGCGGTCGTTCGGGGCGTTCTGCCCCGCGAACGCGTCGCGGCGCTCCTCGCCGCCCTTCCGGACCTCGCGGGCGCGGCGGGGACGCGGGCGATGCTCGCGCATCCGGCGGGGTGTGCGGCGGCGGGCGATCCCGCCCTCGCCGGACTCGCCGAACGTGCCCTCGGCGCACCCGCGCTCGCGGTCCGGGCGATCCTCTTCGACAAGTCCCCGGAGGCGAACTGGACCCTCGGGTGGCACCAGGACACGAAGACCGCCGTGCGCGAGCGGCGCGACGTCCCGGGATACGGCGGGTGGAGCGAAAAGGAGGGCGCGACCCACTACCGCCCGCCCGAACGCGTCCTCGCCCGTATGGTCTCCGTGCGCCTCCACCTCGACCCGAACCACGCGGCGAACGGCCCGTTGCGCGTCTCGCCGGGGACGCACCGGCTCGGGATCCTCCCGGAAGGGGAGATCGCGGAGGCCGTGGCGCGGCACGGCGAGCGGACGCTCCTCGCCGAGGCGGGGGACGCGATCCTCATGGCCCCGCTGGCCCTGCACGCCTCCTCGCGCTCGACCTCGACGGACCGCCGCCGGGTGCTCCACATCGAGTACGCCGCCGATCGCGGGCAGGACGGCGGGCTCCACGGCGGGCTCGAATGGGCGTTCGCCTAGCGGCGAGACTCGCCCGTCCCCGGGTCCACCCGGGCGAGCGCGAGGTCGAACGCGCCGAACGGCGAGCCCTCGCGCACGACCCGCGGCGCCCCCGTCGCGTAGAGGTGCGGGCCGACCCCCGCCGCCGTCGCCGGCCCGTCGATCGTCGCCGCCACGCCGTACCGGTGGCTCGGCAGGACGACGTTCGGATCGAACGTCAGCCGGTACGCCGTGCGCCCCCCGGTCCCGGGGATCGTCGCCTCGGCGAGAGGCGTCCCCCCCTCCGAGTCGTCCCGAAGCCGCACCGTGATCCTGGACCCCGGCGGCAGGGTCGCCCGCCCGGGCACGACCACCGTCCCGGCGATCGTCCCCGGCGTGCTCGGCGCGGGCGCGCCGGGGCCGGGGATCGCCGCGAAGCCCCCGTCGAAGAACGCCCGCGCCGCCGCGATCGCCGGGGCCGCCGCCGAACCGTGCGCGTACCGCGGCGAGGTGATCGCGTACGCCCGCACCGTCCCCGGCCCGACCCCCCGCGCCCGCATCGAGGCGAGCGCGTGCGTCGTGTTCTCCGGCGGCACGAGCGCGTCGCGCGTGAGAAAGGGCAGAAGCATCCTCGTCCGCGGCGCCCACGAGTACGTGTCGTTCCGGCGGAGCTCGGCGAAGAGCGGATCGTCCGCGATCCCCCCCCGCAGAACGTCGCGCAGGCGCGCGGTCGTCACCCCGACGATCGAGCGGCTCGCGCCGAGCTGGAGCGCCTTGATCACGAGCCGCTTCCCCTTCGCCGCGTCCGGCCCCTCCTTCGCGAAGACGAACGGGACGTAGCTCGCCATCGAGGGCGCGAAATAGCTCCGGAGGTCGAGCTCCGGAAGGCGGCTCTTCGCCGAGTATGCCGCGTACCCGAGCAGAAAGAGCCGCGCCCCGAGATTGCCGAGCCCGTCCCCCCCGCGCAAAAGCGAGCGGGCCGTCACCCCGGAGAGATCGTATGGCCCGGACATCGGCGCGGCGGCGGTGGGCGGAGCCCCCGCCGCCTCCATCTCGCGCACCGCCCACATCGCGACCGCCCCCCCTTCCGAGTAGCCCGCGACGTAGAGCGGCGCGTCGGCCTTCGCCCCCCTTGTGGCTCCCTTCGCCGCCCCCACCATGTCGAGCCCCGAACGGGCGTTGAGACGGGCGAGCGGATACGGATGGACCCCCGGATCGTCTCCGAGCCCGAGCTCGTCCGGCATCGCGAGCGCGTAGCCGCCCCCCGCGAACGCGATCGCGGCGACCTCCGCCTCGGCGTTGCTCCCGACGCCCCTCGCCGCGCCGGTGTAGCGCGAGGGCGAGGCGCCCCGGTCCGCGGTGGTGCCGTGGAAGTAGAGGACGATTCCCCTCGTCGCGCCCCTTTGCGGAACCGCGAGAAGCCCCGTGAGCGTCCGCGGCTCCCCGCCCGCCCCCGTCGAGCGGTAGGCGATCCGGTAGAGGTCGATCCCCCCGGTCGGGGCGGGGACCGTCAGACCCGCCCGCGCGAGCTCGCCCGCGCGCCGAGCCGCGGCCGCGGGCGGGATCGAGCCGAGCGAAAGAGGGGCCGGCGTCTGGAGCGAAGAGGGCGGCGGAAGGATCATAGCCTGAGAGACGCCGCCCACCGGGAGGCCGTCGCCCAAGCTCGAAACCCGTGAACGGATGCGCCCCGTCCGGGCACTCACCCGCAGAACCCCATGAAGACCGCCCCGCCTCTCGCTCTCGCCGCTCTCGCCGCCGTCGCGGCGACCGTCCTCTCCGCCGGGTGCGCCCGCGCGATGGCCCAGGACGGGCCGAGGCGAGCCCCGGCCGGAGGCCGCGGACCCATCGAGCTCACCGTCTACTCGGCCGACTTCGGCATGGTGCGCGAGACGCGGCGGGTCGAGCTCGCCCCCGGACGCGCCCGCCTCGGCATCCAGGGCGTGAGCAAGGCGCTGGACCAGAACTCGGTGATGTTCGACTGGCCGAGCCGCAAGGACGCGCGCGTCGTCTCCAGCGCCTACGACCTCGGCGTCGGAAACTCGGGCCGTCTCCTCGCCCGCTTCGTCGGGCGCGAGGTCGAGCTCGTCTACCGAGGCCAGGACGGCCGCGTCGGCGAGCGCGTGAAGGGGGTCCTCCAGGTCGCCGAGCCCGGGAACGTCGTCGTCCTCGCCGACGGGCGCTACGTCGTGAACCCCACCGCGACGATCGAGGCCCCGTCCGACGCCGGGATCGTCACGATCCCCCAGCTCTCCGCCGAGATCGAGAGCCCCACCGGCGGCGCGACCGAACTCGGCGTCTCGTACATGACCGGCGGCCTCTCCTGGAGCGCCGACTACACCGCCACCCTCGCCCCCGGATCGGATCGTCTGAGCCTTGAGGGCTGGGCCACCGTGACGAACCGGACCGGGACCGACTTCCCCGACGCCACGATCCGCTTCGTCGCCGGCGCGCCCAACCGGGTATTGAAGGAGACGCGGGCGAGGAGTCTGCCGGCGGCGGACGCCGGCGCCGCCGCCGCCCCTGCGCGCGGCCGGATCGAGGCGTTCGCCCCCCCCGAGGCGGTGGGCGAGCTCGTCGCCTACCCCTACGCGTCCAAGGCGACGATCCGGCAGGACGGCATGAACCGCGTCCGGATGATGGGGAGCGACTCGGTGGCCGTGAAGCGCGTCTACAGCATCGCGCTCCCCGCCCTGGACCGGGAGTACGACGCCTTCGGCGGCAACCCCGACCGGCGCCTGAGAGCGACGATGGGGATCAACTTCGCCAACGCGAAGGACGCCGGACTCGGCCTCCCGCTCCCGGCGGGCGCGGTGCGCGTCTACGAGCCCGACGCGAGCGGAGCCTCGCGCTACGTCGGCGCCGCCCCCCTCGGCGACACCCCCAAGGACGCCCGCGTGAGCCTCGAGCTCACGAACGTCTTCAACGTCTACGCCCGCGCCCGCCAGATCTCGGCGACGCGCCTCGATAAGCGGCACACGAGCCGCACCGTCGAGATCACGGTGAACAACGAGAAAGCCAAGCCCGTCGAGGTCCGCCTCGTCGAGGGCTTCGGCGGCACCTGGAAGATCGCGGGCGAGACGAGCAAGAGCCGCCGCCTCAACGCGAGCACTGCCGAGTGGACCCTGACCGTGCCCGCCGGCGGAGAGACGAAGCTCCGCTACACGGTGGTACTAGGGCCTTAGCCCCGTCGCGGGTTCGTCGTTGCTCCTTTTGAACACTATTGCGTGAATCTCGAGCGCTTCTCCGGGGGAGGGATTGCCGACAGGTCCTTCTGCCAACGCCATGAGAATGACCCATGTGCCTCGCCTGAGCAGGCAACCGGTCTACAGCGCATGCGAGTAGCGCCATTCTACCACTAGGTCCAAAAGCCCATCAGATTGGGAAAGTTGACAGAACAAATCAATTAGGTGTCATAATGGAGCTGGTATCGTCCACAGACGCACCCTCCTCACCTGTTCAGCAACTGTCGGGGCACTTCTCGTCGTTGCTGGTTTCAGCACTAACGCGGCCTTCGCACAGGACCGTCCGCAAGACCGGCAGATCATCGTTCGTGCGAGCGAGCCTTGGCGCGTTGCTCAGCCTGAAGAGGGCAACATCGTGGGTGTCAGCCAGTCTCGAACGGGCACACGCGTTGATCTCACAGTCAATATGGCAGCGCCGCACATGAGCGCGTATGCTCAAGTTGTTTACGCATCGCTCTCGAACGGCTTCTCTCTTGTGTACTCGGTTCGCGGTGTTGCACTGCCTGAGTGGGGTTTGGCGGCTGGAGAGGCTGCGATCATCCGGACCTCTGACCGCGCGCGTCTCGGAACAGCCACTGGCAATTTCTCGGGGGCGACGATCACGTTGAGTGCCGATAGTTCACTTCTCAATGGCGCATCCTTTGAGTATGTGAGTTCGTCAGCGGTCGATGCAACCACGTACACTGACTTTGGCGCTGGAGCATTGAACGAGGTGCCTGGCTCGTACAGGTGGATGAGGAGTATGCCACCTCTTGCCTGGGCAAGATTCGCCGTTGTTGCCGATCCTAATCAGCATCGAGGAAATCAGGATCCGCGTTGGCAGGTGCCAACTCCTCCCGGTACGCCAAAGCCGGGGGATGTAAATGGAGACGGTATTCTGGATTGGGGTATCTGATGCTAGGCATCATTCTTACGCAACGACAAACTTTCCTTGACACTCAACTTCCCGCCTACTTCGTCGCCTCAACTTCGGTCAAGGTGACGGAGGGTAGGATAAGGGTGATGTTAACTAACAAAGGATCGAATCCGAGCCACGAGACGAGCGCAATATGGACAGAGATTTGGTTCAACCGGGTGGAGTATCAGATCGTGGCGATTGTTCCTCGTAGTCACCTATGTCCTTATCCCTCTCTTTTGAAAGTTTGGAGAAGAGGAGAAGTGATTCTCATTGGAACAAATGGGGTTCTTCATATAGCAAAATTCAAGAAGAATGGAAACATTGACTCTGTTGAGCTTTCAGGCGCTATGATTCAAGGATTCGAGCCTCACGTTATCTTTGACCGTTACTCGCCTCGTCTGATAAAACACACGGATCGAACCGGTGAAGTCTACAATGCGAGGATCGAATACACGACGGAGGCTCCTCTTAAAAGCGGGGTCAGCATCCTTTCAGGCGTCTGGAGAGATATCGGTCGTGTCCATGTGAACTGATGATATTCTGCTCACCATTCCCCCTGGCCTCTCCTGAAGGGGGCTGAGGTGCTCAAGATGCGCCTGCCATGGTCCATCAACAAAAGGCAGGTTAGGGGACGGAGAACTCAAGAGGGCGCATGAGGATCAACGGCGAGATTTATCTGCGTCCCACACCCTCTCGAGTGCCCGCCCGAACCTTCCCGCACACCGCAGAGAGGGACGAAATGCGGGTAGCTCCCCCTCGGCGATCGCGCGCTACGCGAGTACGGTGCCGTCCCCCGCAGCGACGTTCGGATCGGCCCCCCGCGCGAGAAGCCACTCGAGCGACCGGAAGCACCCCGATCCCACCGCGATATAGGCCGCCGAGCGCTTCGACTTCGGCAACCGGGCGTCGATCGGGACGCCGAGCCCCCTCGCCTTTTAAAGGCTGCGCACGTCGTCGCTCACCGCGGCGAAGAACGTCGCGTCGCGCCCGCCCGTCGTCTTCGCCCGGGGATCGCCTCCCCGGGCGATCATGAAATCCACGAGCTCCGGGTCGCCGTCCGCGAACGCCAGAAGCGTCGGCGTCGCCCCCGAAGCGTCGCGCACCCGGATGAGGCTCGGGTCGCGCGCGAACGCCGCCTTCACCTCGGCGTTCGGACGGTTCATGAGGAACGTCGCGAGGTGCCCCGCGTCGTGGAGATCCTCCGACGTCGCGGCGACCGCGTCGGTGAGCTCGATCTCGCCGTACCGGTCCGAGCGCCACTCGGACGGCGGCACGTGGAAGCTCGCCTCGTTCGGGTCGCCCGTCTTGGTCATCGGCAGGAGCGTGCCGACGTGGGGCGTCCGGTCGTTCTCGAACGTCGTGAGGCGCACCGGCTCCGAGCGCCAGACGACCCGGTCCTGGCGGTTCTTGAACACCATCGCGACCGACGCCGCGATCTCGCTCCGGCTCCCGTTCTTCAGCCGCACGAGCCAGGAGAACGTGAGCGTACCGTCGGCGTTGCGCGCGAACGACTTCGGCCACCCGCCGTCCCTGTCCTAGATCTCGAACCCGGCGATCCGGTGCCCCTTCACCCGCCGCACCGGCCCCGCGACGTAGCCGCGAGCGGCCCCGCCCGGAACGTGGCTCGGCGATCGCCGCGCGAACGCCCGCCGCGCGGCCGAGGCGGCGAGCTCGCTCCCCGCTCCGCACCCGGCGAGCGCGCCGAGCGACAGCGCGACGAGCGGAAGGGAGGCGAGAGCGGCGGCGCGCACGGCTCTACTCTAACCCATCTCCGCCCGAAACGCGAGGGAGGACGCGGCGATCGCCCCGCGATACCTCGCTAGAAGGTTAGGGAAAGTCCCAAGGAGGTCCGGCGACGAAGAGGACGTCGCCGCCGCGGCCCGCGGACGACCGGGCGTCCGCGGGCCGCGCGCGCTCAGCGGACGAACGCTTCCTTCAGCGCGTTCGCCGCCACCGT
This sequence comes from Fimbriimonas sp., assembly GCA_965249475.1. Classification (GTDB taxonomy): domain Bacteria; phylum Armatimonadota; class Fimbriimonadia; order Fimbriimonadales; family Fimbriimonadaceae; genus Fimbriimonas. The sequence continues at coordinate 273,416 of CBDFMD010000003.1, forward strand.
CTCCGCCTCCATCGCCTCGGGGACGACGTTCCCCATCCCGAAGAACTCGTGGGTCACGCCCTTGTAAAGGCTCGCGCTCGTGCGCACGCCGAGCCCCTTCAGCCGCTCGGCGTACTGCTCGCCCTCGGTCCGCAAGGGGTCGATCTCGGCGAGGATGATGGTGGTCGGCGGGAGCGCACGCAGGTCGGCGTCCTTCGCGGCGGTGAGCGGCGAGAGGTACTTGTTCTTCGCGTCGGCGGGCTTCGTGTAGTTCTTCCCCATCCACAGGAGCGTGGGGGTGTTCAGCGGGATCGTCTTCTCGTTCTGCCGGTAGCTCTCGGTGATCGCGCCGAGCTGGGTCACCGGGTAGACGAGCACCTGCGCCGACGGGACGATCCCCTTGCGGTCGCGCGCCATCATCGAGACCGCGTTCGCGAGGTTCCCCCCCGCGCTCTCGCCGAGCACCGCGATGTTGCGCGCGTCCCCACCCATGCCGCCCGCGTTCTTCGCGACGTGCTGGAACGCGGCGTAGGCGTCCTCGTGCGCGGCCGGGAACTTGAACTCAGGCCCCGTGCGGTACGAGACGCTCACGACCATCGCGTTCGCCATCTTCGCGATCGCGCGGCACGAGCCGTCGTAGGTGTCGAGGCTCGCGATCGTCCAACCGCCGCCCCGGTAGTAGACGACGACGGGAAGCGTCCGCCCCTTCGAGCCCTCGGGCCGGTAGACGCGCAGAAGGATCTTGCCGCCGGGGCCGTCCATCGTCGCGTGGTCCACGTCCACGCTCGGGTCCGTGCCCGGCTTGCCCTGCCGCGCGAGCACCTCGCGGTAGGCGTCGGAGGCGTCGGGAAGCTGCCGCGCCTGGAGAACCGGGAGCGACGGGAGCGGCGGGTTCTTGTAGTCCGCGAGCTGGTTCAGCACGAGCGCCATCGCCGCGTTCGGCGGACCTTGGGGCTCGGACGGCGGGCGGGAGGGGTTCGCGAGCGAGGCGGCGAGCAACGCGGTGAGCATCGGCATCCCCCCTTCTTACGAGAGCCGTCCCGGGGGCTTCGCCCCGGTTCACAGAACGTTCACCCTAAGGGGCAAGGGATCGCCTTTCGGCGGACGAAGGGTTGGTGGAGGCGGGGAGAATCGAACTCCCTTCCAAAACCGCCGTAACCCAGGCTACCACGAGCGTCTCCTCTGCACTTTGTCTCGACGCCGCCCTCTGCCGAGGCCGCCTAGGCGGACGTCCAGCCCGATTGGTTTAAACCGTCGCTCCCCGGACAGAGGTCTTCGGCCGATTCGGATTTTCTTAGACCCGTACCGTTCGCTACCGACTCGCGACCGGGGGATCCGCTAGCTTAGATTAAGCAGCGAAGGCGAAGTTGTTGTTCGCTTTTTCTTTTTCTCTCGCTTTTAACGTGGCCAACGAGAATCCACGGCTCGCAACCCCAGCTCGGTCCGGCCCTGTCGAAACCTGACGCCCCCTTCGTTGTAGACCTATTCTACTCCCAAGGGACGCCCCCCGTCGCGGGAGACGCCCCCCGTTGCAACGGCGTCTCATAAAGGGCATGGTCCACGGGCTCCACCACCTCACGGCGATCGCGGGCGACGCCCAGGAGAACCTCGACTTCTACACCGGCGCGCTCGGCCTGCGCCTCGTGAAGACCACCGTGAACTTCGACGACCCCGGCACCTACCACCTCTACTACGGCGACGGCGCGGGAACCCCCGGGACCATCCTCACCTTCTTCCCCTACGGCCGGGCCCTCCCCGGCAACCGCGGCGCGGGCGAGGCGAGTGCCGTCACCCTCCTCGTCCCCGAGGGCTCCCTGAGCTTCTGGCGCGACCGCCTCCCCGGAGCCGTCGAGCGGGGGGGCGGCCTGAGCGCGAAGGACCCCGACGGCATGGAGCTCCGCCTCGTCGAGGCTCCCGAGACGGTCGCCGTCCCCTGGCCCGGGATGCCCGTCCCCTCCGAGCGCGCGATCGTCCGGATGGCCGGCGTCGAGCTCACCCCCCTCCCCGCCCCTTCCGCCGGACGTGGCACCGAGGCCTTCCTCACCGACCGCCTCGGCTTCTCCCAACGCGGTTCTCGCTTCACCTCCGGCGATTCGTTCGTGGACGTCGTGGACCTCGGCCCCGCCGCCCCCCGCCTCCGCCAGAGCGCGGGCACGATCCACCACGTCGCCTTCCGCACCGAGGACGGCGCGACCCAGCGCGAGGCCCTGAAGACCCTCGCCGCCGCCGGCGTCCCTGCGAGCGACGTGCGCGACCGGGACTACTTCACGAGCATCTACTTCCGCGAGCCCGGGGGCGTCCTCTTCGAGATCGCCACCGACGGCCCCGGCTTCGCCGCCGACGAGCCGTTCGAGACCCTCGGCAGGGCCCTGAAGCTCCCCTCCGGGATCGAGCCCCACCGCGCCCGTATTGAGGCGACCCTCCCTAGGCTGAGGCTCCCTTGAGCGGTCCCGACCTCGGCCTCCCCCACCGCTTCCTCCCCGCCGGAGACCCCTCCGAGGGACGCACCCTCCTCGCCCTCCACGGCACCGGCGGCGACGAGAACTCGCTCCTCGAGCTCGCGATCACGATGCTTCCCGGCGCCGCCGTCCTCGCCCCCCGCGGGCGGGTGCGCGAGGGCGGGGCGAACCGCTGGTTCCGCCGCCTCGCCGAGGGCGTCTTCGACGAGGACGACCTGCGTGAGCGCGCCGCCGAGCTCGCCGACTTCGTCGCCGCCGCGTGCCGCGCCTACGACCTGAACCCCGATCGCGTGATCGCCGTCGGCTACAGCAACGGCGCGAACATGGCCTCCGCCACGCTCATGCTCCACCCCGAGGCGCTCCGGGGCGCCCTCGTCCTGCGCGGGATGCTCCCCTTGCGCCCCGCGCCGCTCCCCGATCTGACCGGGCGCGACGCCCTGATCGTCTCCGGCGCCGACGACCCGTTCGGCCCCTTGGACTCGGCGACCGACCTCGCCCGTCTCCTCGCCGAGTCGAACGCGCGCGTCCGTCACGAGGTCCTGCCCGTCGGGCACGGCCTCGTGACGCCGGACGTGGACCTCGGCCGCCAATGGCTCCGAAGTCTCTCGTGAGCGGGCGCTTCACCCTCCGGTACGAGCTGAGAGACGCCGGGTGGGGCCGGGCTTGGATCGGCGACGGCGCGACGGAGATCGAGATCGAGACCGAGTGGGACTGGGACCCGCTCGCGGACCTTCTCCGCTCGGCGTGCTTCCTCTACGAAGGGGGGCGCGACGACGGGGTGTACCGCACCGACACGACCGCCGACGTCGAGTTCCGCACCTGGTTCGACGGCGACCACACCCTCGTTTGGGAGGTCCCGATCGTCCCCGCGAGCGAGATGCGCGGGCGGCTCGTGAGCAAATCGGGCATCGGTTGGGACTTCGAGGACGGATCGAAGGAGAGGGTCCTGCCCGTCGCGACGACGGTGGGCGAGTACGCGTCCATCGTCCGCTCGGTCGCCGGAGAGCTTCTCGAGCGGCACGGCTTCGAAGGCTACGCCCGCCGCTGGGGAAGCTTCGACTTCCCCCTCGGCTGGTTCGCCCGCCTCTCGCGGTTGCTGGGCGCGGAGGCCCTGACCGTGCCGCTCGGGGATCGCACCCCCGACCCTCCCTCTCCGTCCGAGGGGACGGATCGCTGAGCCGGCGTCAGGCGTCGCGTCAGGCGTCCTTGTGCCCGGACTCGTTGTGGTCGCCCTGCGACTCGATCTCCTTCTTCGCGGCGGCGTACTCCTCGGGGGAGAGCGGCGCCTGCGCGCCCTGGGCCTGGCCCGGATCGTCGATCCCGACGCCCTCGGTGTTCTGCCCGCCCTCGGTCCCCGCGCCGGGATTGCCCTGGGTGTCGGAAGGGGTGCCGTCGGGATCGGTGGTGATGCTCATCGCCCCTAGGTCTACGCCGTCCGCCGCGCGACCGTCGGCGGTAGACTGGAGCCCGCCGTAGCCGGATCGTCTAATGGCAGGACAGCGGTTTTTGGTGCCGCACGTCTAGGTTCGAGTCCTAGTCCGGCTGCCCCCCCTCCCCCCGCTTGAACAGCGACGCGTACAGCACCGGACCCACCAACAGCGTCAGAAAGGTCGAGAACGCCAGACCCCCCACCACCGCCACCGCGAGCGGCTTCTGCATCTCCGCCCCCGCCCCGAGCCCCAGCGCGAGCGGCAACAACCCCAGGATCGCCGTGAGCGTCGTCATGAGGATCGGGCGCAGACGGTGCGCCCCCGCCTCCACCACCGCCTCGTCCACCCCCGTCCCCCCCTCCACCGAGTGCTGCGCCCGGTCCAAGAGCAGGATCCCGTTCTTCACCACGATCCCCGCGAGCATCACCACCCCCATGAACGACGACACGTTGAGCGCCGTCCCCGTCGCCCAAAGCGCCGCCGCCGCCCCGAAGAGCGCGAGCGGCATGAGGAGCAGGATCACCCCCGGCGCCCGGAACGAGCGGAACCCGAAGAGCATCGCCACGAACACCAGAAGGACCGAGGCCCCGAGCACCGCCGCGAGATTTCGGAACGACTCCTGCTGGCTCTGGAACTGGCCCGCGATCTCCGCCGTCACCCCCGCCGGAAGCCGCGTCCCGGCCACCGCCCCCCGCACCCGCGCGATCGCCGTCCCCAGGTCCGTCCCCTCGAGCCCCGCCGTCACCCGCACGAGCCGGCGCTGATCCTCGCGCGACAGAAGCGTCGTCCCCGCCACGATCCTCACCTTCCCGAGATCCTTCAGCCGCACCGGCCCCGCCGGCGTGACGATCCGCAACCCCTCCACCGCCTCCAGGCTCGAACGGCTCGCCGCCGGAAGCCGCACCCGCACCGGGATCTGCCGGTCCCCCGAGAGCACCCGCGTCGCCACCGTCCCGAGAAGCGCCGCGTTCGCCTGCGAGGCGACGCTCTCCGTCGTCATCCCCAGCCGCCCCACCGTCCCCGGATCGAGGTCCAGCCGCACCTCCGGCCCCGACTCGACGATCCCCGACTGCACGTCCGCGAGCCCCTCCACCTTCCCCAGCTTCGCCGCGAGATCCGCCGCCACCGCCTCGGTCTGCGCCGGGTCCTCCCCGAACACCTTCACCTCGATCGGGCTCGGACTTCCCGCGAGATCCCCGATAAGGTCCTGGAGCACCTGGATGAACTCCGTGTCGAGCCCCGGCCCCAGATCCGCCACCTTCCCCCGCACCTCCGCGATGACGCTCTCGATCGGGCGACGCCCCCCCTCCTTCAGCATCACCGCGTAGTCCCCCCGGTTCGGCTCCGTGATCGCGAACCCCAGCTCCGTCCCCGTCCGCCGCGAGAACGACGCCACGTCCGGCGTCGCGAGAAGGATCGCGTCCACCCGCCGAAGAAGCCGGTCGCTCTCCGCGAGCGAGGTCCCCGGCGGCGTTCGGTAATCGAGCACGAACGCCCCCTCGTCCATCGCGGGCATGAACCCCGTCCGAAGCCTCAGCGCGAAGAACGCCGTCCCCCCCACCGTCGCCGCCAGGATCGGCACCACGACCCACTTGCGCCGAAGAAGCCACCGCAACGCCCCCGCGTACCCCCGCGTCACCCCCCGGAAGACCCGCCCCTCCTCCCCCCCGCCCGGCCGCAGGAACGCCGCGCACAGCGTCGGCGAGACGCACAGCGCGAGCACGAGCGACACCATCAGCGCGAGCGAGAGCGTCGCCGCGAGCGCCGAGAAGAACGCCCCCGCCACCCCCGCGAGGAACGCGAGCGGCAAAAAGACCACCACCGTCGTGAGCGTCGAGAGGATCATCGGCGCCGCAATCCCGGACGACGCCCGCCGCACGGCCTCTCCCACGCTTCCGGCCTCGCCCCCCATCTCGCCCCCCATCTCGCCCCCCATCTCGCCCAGGTTCTGGAACACCGCCTCGACGACCACGATCGCGTCGTCGATCACGAGCCCGATCCCCACCGCCAGCGCCCCCAGCGTCATGAGGTTCAGCGTGAGCCCCGCCAGACGCATGAGCACGAACGTGACGAGAAGCGTCGTCGGGATGATCGCCGCCGTCACGAGCGTCGCCCGCACGTTCCCGAGAAAGAGCAGGAGCACCACCACCGAGAGCACCGCTCCCAGGGCCACCGCGTCCCGCACCGAGGCCACCGCGTCCTTCACCAGCACCGACTGGTCGTAGAACGTCCCGATCCGCACGTCCGCGGGAAGCTCGCGCCCCAGCGCCCGAAGCTCCGCCCGCACCCCGTCCACCATCGCCACCGAGTTCGCCGACGGCTGCCGGATAAGGTTGATGAGGACCGACTCGCGCCCGTTCGCCGAGACCACCGTCGTCCGGTCCTCCGTCGCCGCCCGCACGTCCGCCACCTGCCGCACCCGGATCGGCACCCCCCCGCGTTGCGCTAGGGCGATCTCCCCGATCGCCTCCGGCGTCGCCGCCTCCCCCTCCACCGTCACCGCGAAAAGCTGGTACTGCCGGTCGAGCCGTCCCACCGTCCGCACCGAGTTCGCGCTCGCGATCGCCCCCGCCACGTCGTCGATCGAGAGCCTCGCCGCCGCGAGCGCGTCGGGACGCACCGCGACCTCCATCTCCGGCGCGCTCCCCCCCTGCACCACCACCCGCGCGACCCCCGGCACCCGCGCGAGCCGCGGGCGCAGCGTCTTCGTCGCGAGCGTCCAAAGCTCGGCCCCCGAAAGCGACTTCGAGTCCACCGTGAGTCCCAGCACCGGGAACACCGTCGGGTTCATCCGCTGGACCTCCGTCGTCGTCTCCGGCGGCAACCCGCTCCTGAGCCCCCCGACCTTCGCGCTCACCTGCGACTCCGCGACGGCGACGTCCGTCCCCGGCGCGAAGTCCACCGAGATCTCCGTCGAGCCCCGCTCCGTCTTCGAGCGCACCTTCGCCACCCCCGGCACCGTCGCGAGCGCCTCCTCCAGCGGCCGCGTGATCGCCGCCTCCACCGAGCGCACCGGACGGTCCCCCGCCTCCGCGATGACCACGACCCGCGGGAACGTCACGTCGGGAAGGATCGAGAGCGGGAACGTCGAGTACACGAGCCCCCCGATAAGGCACAGCACCGCCGTGAGGAAGAGGACCGGCCGCGAGTTGCGGATCGCCCAGAGCGCGAGCGTCAAGGCGCCTCGCCCGCCCCCTTCTTCTCGCCCGCCTTCTCGCCCGTCTTCTCCGCCTCCTCGATCTTCGCCCCGTCCGAGAGCTCGTGCCCCCCCAGCACCACCACCCGTGCCCCCGGCGCCACCCCCTTGCGGATCGCCACGAACCCGTTCTCCTCCGGCCCGAGCACCACCGGCGTCAGCCGCGCCGTCCCGTCCCTCGCCACGAACACCGCCGCCTTCCCCTCGCGCAGGAGCACCGCCCCCTTCGGCACCGCCGCGACCCCCTGGAGCGTCGCGAGCACGATCCTTCCCGAGACGAATCCCCCCGCCCGCGCCCCCGACCCGGCGAGCCGGACCCGCACCGGCACGAGCCCCGTCCCCGGATCCGACTCCCCGACCGAGACCACCCGCCCCGCCCCGCCCCCCTCCAGAAGCACGGCGAGCCCCGGAGCCACCCGCCGCGCCTCCAGCGGGGAGACGCTCCCCACGAAGTCCGCCCCGCCGCCCACCCCCCGCCGAGCCGCCGAGACCGTCAGCACCGGCGTCGTCGGGTCCGCCGAATCCCCCGGATTGAGGAACCGCCGCACCACCACCCCCGCGAACGGGCTCCGCACGAGCCCCCCGCTCGCCCCCGCCGCCGCCGCGCGCGCGTCCGCCGCCCGCCCCTGCGCCGCCAGCCGCGACGCCGCCGCCTCCTGAGCCCGCGCCGCCACCGAGAGCGTCCCCGCCCGCGCCTGAGCGAGCGCCGCCCGCGCCCCCGCCGCCCGCTTCGCCGCGAGATCCCGCGCCGAGCGGAGCCGCCCCTCCGCCGCCCGGATCTCCTCGGGCCGCGAGCCCGCCCGCACGAGGTCGAGCGCCGCCCCCGCCGTCGCCACCCCCGACTCCGCCGCGAGAAGCCCCGCCCGCGAGGCGTCCGCCTGCGATCCCGCCACGAGCCCCTCCGCGAGAAGCCGCCGGTCCCGCTCCGCGTCCAGACGCGCCTTGTCCCGCGCGATCCGCGCGCTCTCGAGGGCCAGCCGCGCCTGCGCGACCTCCTGCGGGCGCGCCCCCGCGCGAAGGCGCCGAAGATCGGCCTCCGCCGCCTCGACGCTCCCCCGCCCCTCCGCGACCGCCACGTCCAGCGCGAGCCGCGCCGCCCGCACCGCCGCCTCCTGATCCGCCCGCGCCGCCCTCAGCGCGAGCGCCGACTGCGCCGCCGTCGCCGAGGCCGCCGCCGCCCCCGCCGCCGCGCTCTCGCTGACCGCCGCGAGCGAGCGACCGTCGATCCGCGCGACGACCTCCCCCGCCGCCACCCGGTCCCCCTCCTTCACCCGCACCTCGACGAGCCGCCCCGCGACCGCCGGGGCGAGCCGCGTCGTCGCCCCCTCCCGCGCCACGAGCGAGCCGTCCACCGCGAGCGTCTCCCGCACGTCCCGCCGCTCGACCGGCGCGAGCTCCACCGCCACCGCCGCCGCCTCCTCCTTCGCCGCCTCCCCCGCCTTGGCCTCCCCCGCCTTGGCCTCGCCCCCTTTCGCCTCTCCGGACGAGGCCCCCTCGCCCTTCGCCGCCCCGCCCCGGCACCCCGCCGACCCGCCCCCGAGCGCGACGAGCGCCAGAACCGCCGCCAGAAGAAGCGGTCGCAGGAGGGGAGACCGCCCGCCCCCGATCCCGCGCCCCCCGATCCCGCGCCCCCCGATCCCTAGTCCCCCGATCCTCCCCGCGCCCATCCTCTCGAACCCCGCTCTCTCCACGCCGTCCCCCTCCGCGCCCGTTCCCCCGATCCTCGCGCCGCTCCCCCCGAGAGCCCCGAGAGCCCCGAGAGCCCCGGGACCGACCGACCCGCGCGGCGCGCCCCGGCTCGGCCCCGAAGCCCGACCAGACCCCCGCCCCGCCGGACTCACTTCGGCTCCTCCAAAAGCCGCCCCTGCGACCGCAGAACCCCCTCCACCGCGAGATCGCGCCGAAGCTCCGCGTTCACCGTGAGCTCCTGCGCGTCCGCGAGCGCCCGCCGCGCGTCGAGCACGTCGATGAGCGTGTTCGCCCCGAGCTCGAACCCCCGCTGCGTCCGCGCGAGAAGCCTCTGCGCCCCCTCCGCGAGCCGCGCGAACCCCGCGACCGACCGCCTCGCCGCCGCGAGCTCCAACCTCGCCGCCGCGATCTCCTTCCGCGCCCCCTTCGTCCGGTCCTCGATCGCCGCCGCCGCCGCCGCCCGCCGCGCCGCCGCCGCCCGCCGCAGGCTCCGGTTCGCCCCGTAATCGAAGAGCGTCGCCGTGAGCTGGAGCCGCGCCCCGTACTCCGCGGGCGCGTCGAACCGGTTCCGCCCCGCCTGGATCTCCAGATCCGGCAGAGGCGCCCGCCGCGCCACCCCCTCGTCCGCGATCGCGAGCGCCTCCTGCGCCCGCAGGACGAGGATCTCCGGCCGCCCCTCCACCCCGTCGCCGTCCGAGGGGGCGGCGGAGTCCGATGGCTCTTCCAAAACCCCCGCCCGCGCCCCCCCCGGAAGCTCGTCCGCCCCCAGGGCCGACGCGAGCCGGAGCCGCGCCGCCCCCGCCGCCGCCTCCCGATCCGCCAAGATCTGATCCGCGCGCTCCACCTCCAAGGCCGCCCGCGCCGCCTGAAGCTCCGGCAGGTCCCGCGCCGCCACCCGCTTCGCCGTCGCCTCGCCCAGAGAGAGGACCACCGCCCGTTGCGACCGCGCGACCTCCACGAGCCGCTGGGCCGACCCGAAGTTCGCGTACGCCGTGAGCACCTCCTGTTGCACGTCGAGCGCCCCCTGCCGGAACGTCGCGAGCGCGAGCGCCACCGCCGCGCTCCCCTGCCGCCGGAACGCCCCCGCCTTCCCGAACACGTCGAGCGGCTGGTACACGAGCAGGTCCGCGCTCCCCCCGATGTCCACCGCGTTGAAGAGGTTCCGCCCCACGTCCAGCCGCGTCGCCGGATAGGTCCCCACCGAACCCGCCGTCCGACGCGCCTCCTCCAGCCGCTTCCGGTTCGTCGTGAGGATCGCCCGCCCCGCGTACGCCTGCCGCAACGCCTCCCCCGGCCCGAACGCCGCCTGACCCGCCGGCGCCGCCTGACCAGAAGGCGCCTGGCCCGGCGCCGCCCCGGCGACCCCCCCCGCGAGCCCCAGCCAAGCTAAAATCGTAAATCGCATCCGCCCTCTGTAAAGACTAGCCCCTCGCGCGTCCGTTCGGGTTTGGAATGCGCTCAGCCGAACGTTGAGAGCATTCTCAGGCCGACCCGCCCGCCGATCCGGTGAACTCTGGAGCGGGCGGCCGAACCCTCGGCGGCCCGAGACGCCCCATGAAGCAACAGACCCTCGCCCTCCTCGGCCTCGCCGCCCTCCTCGGCGGCGGCGCGATCACCGCCACCCGCGCCTTCGCCGCTCCCCCCTCCCCCCGCCTCTCCGCCCAGGAGAAGGAGAAGGGGGAGAAGGAGAAGGGGGAGAACGAGGCGGCCGAGCCCGGCGCCTGGAAGCGCCCCCCCGCCCCCAAAGCGAGCGTCACCCCCATCCAGGCGATGAGCGCCGCGAAGGCGAAGCTCGGCGGCGGAACCCCCTTCGCCTCGAACTTCGAGTACGACGAGGGCAAGTGGATCTACGGCGTGATGCTCGTCAAGGGGCACAAGCTCTACGAGGTCCAGGTGGACCCCCTCACCGGCAAGGCGCTCGGCACCGAGACCGTCGGACCCGACGACGAGGCGAGCGAGATGAAGTCCGAGCTCACGAAGATCGCCGCCGCGGGAGGCTAGCCCATCCCCCTCGACCCCCCGGCCCGCCCCCGCATCCTCGTCGTCGAGGACGAGCCGGAGATGGCCGAGCTCCTGGGGCAGGCGCTCCGGGAGTCCGGCTTCGACGCGACCCTCGCCCCCGACGGGCGCGAGGGTCTGCGCCTCGCCCCCGGCCACGACCTCGTCGTCCTCGACGTGATGATGCCCGCCCTCAACGGCTTCGGCATGGCCCGCGAGCTCCGCGCCGACGCGAACCGCGTCCCCGTCCTCTTCCTCACCGCCCGCGACTCCGTCGCCGACCGCGTGAAGGGCCTCGAGCTCGGCGACGACTACCTCCTCAAACCCTTCGCCCTCGAAGAGCTCCTCGCCCGCGTCCGCGCCCTCCTCCGCCGCGCCCGCGAGGCCGGCGACGTCCTCGCCTACGCCGACCTCCGCCTCGAGCGCCGCGCCCGCCGCGCCCGACGCGGCGACGTCTGGCTCCCCCTCTCGAACACCGAGTTCGCCGTCCTCGAGATGCTTCTCCTCTCCCCCGGCGTCCCCGTCCCCAAAGCCGCCCTCCTGCGCGAGATCTGGCACGACGACCCCTCCCGCGACGACAACATCGTCGAGGTCTACGTGAGCTACCTCCGCGCGAAGCTGGAGACGATGGACCGTCCCCGCCTCGTCCACACCGTCCGTGGCGTGGGCTACGTCCTCGAGGCGCGTGAAGCCTAGGCTCCCGCGACCGCTCCGCTGGAGCCACCCCGCTCGCCTCGCCGTCGTCTCCACCGCCGCGACCGGCCTCGTCCTCGCCGCCCTCTTCGCCGGGATCGTCGCCTTCGCCCGCGCGAACGCCGACCGCGAGCGCCGCGCCGAGCTCGCCACCGCCCTCGCCGGCCTCGTCGCCCCCGGCGACGGGGCGTTCGACCTCGCCGAGTTCCGCGAGGCCCACCCCGAGATGGCCGCCGCCGTCGCCCCCGCCCTCCCGAAGGCGCCCGACGCCCCGCCCGCCTTCCAAACCAAGGACCACCGCCTCGAGCTCCGCGCCCGCACGAGAGGACGCGACGTCGCCGTCTCGCTCGATCTGCGCCCCGCCGAGCGCCGGACCTCCGAGCTCGCGGCGATCCTCGCCGCCCTCTGGCTTCCCCTCACCCTCGTCGTCGGCGGCGCGACCTGGGCCGCCGCCCAATCCGTCTTCCGCCCCCTCGAACGCCTGAGCGCCCAGGCCCTCGCCATGAGCGGCGCCGACCTCTCCGCCCGCCTCGTCACCCCCGATCGCGCCGAGTTCGGCGCCTTCGCCCGCGACCTCAACCGGATGCTCGACCGGATCGAGAGCACCGTCCGGCGCGGCGAGCGCTTCTCCGCCGACGCCGCCCACGAGTTCCGCACCCCCCTCGCCCTCCTCCGCACCCGCCTCGAGACCGCCCTCCTGCGCCCCCGCGCCCCCGAGGAGTACGAGACCGCGATCCGCCGCTCCCTCGCCGAGATCGACCGCCTCGCCGCCATCACCGAAGCCCTCCTGCGCTCGGCCCGGGGCGAGCCCGAAGCCTCCCCGCCCGCCCCCACCCCCCTCGCCCCCCTCGTCGCGGAGGCCGTCGAGCGTTGGCGCGACCGCTTCGCCGCGACCGGCGTCCGGCTCGTGGCCGACGCCGCCCCCCTCGCCTCCCCCCTCCTCCCCGACGAGGCCCGCGTCCTCCTCGACAACCTTCTCGACAACGCCCTGCGCTACGCCCCCGCCGGATCGCGCGCCGTCGTCCTCGTGGAGGAGGCCGGCGGCGGCGTCCGCCTCGCCGTCCGCGACGAAGGCCCCGGCGTCCCCCCCGAACTCGGCGACGCGATCTTCGACCGGTTCGTCCGCGCCGACGAGGGCCGCGACCGCGCCTCCGGCGGCGCGGGCATCGGCCTCGCCGTCTGCCGCTCCCTCGTCGCCTCCCGGGGCGGCCGCATGGCCCTATCCTCCCGGCCCGGCGCCCCCACCGAGATCGGCGCCCACTTCCCCAAACTTTAGATGCCGCGCCCGATCCGCTACGGCCCCATCCCCGGCGTCGAGCCCGGCGACCTCTTCCGCGACCGCCGCGAACTCTCCCGCGCCGGGGTCCACCGCCCCACCCGCGCCGGCATCTCCGGCTCCGCGAAAGGCCCCGCCGACTCCCTCGTCGTCGCCGGACGCTACGAAGACGACGACGACCGAGGCCCCGAGATCCTCTACGCCGGCATGGGCGGCAACGACCCCGCCACCGGACGCCAGATCGCCGACCAGACCCTCACCCGCGCGAACGCCGCCCTCGCCCTGAACCTCGAGCGGAACGTCCCCGTCCGCGTGATCCGCGCCGCCGCCGGCGGCGGCTACCGCTACGACGGCCTCTACCGCGTCGCCGACGCCTGGGCCGAGACCGGACTCTCCGGCTTCCGCGTCTGGCGCTTCCGCCTCCTCGCCCTGGAGAACTCCGACCCCGACGACGCCCCCGACGTTACGGCTTCGTCGCGAGGAACTCCGCCCACAGCGCCGCCGGCTCCTTCCCCGTGAGCTTCGCGAACACTGGCAACGGGTCCCGACCCGCCCGCATCTCCCGGTCGAGCGACGGCACCAGACGCATGTCGTACCGCTTCGACGTCCACGCGAGCCAGTACGCCGTCGTCCGGTACGCGTCCGTGTAGTTCGCCTTCGCCGGATCGATCCGCGCGTGCGGCGGCTCCGGCTCGTACCGCCACCACCGCACGTAGTCCGCGATCCCCTCCACAAGCCAGCCCGGCTGGTCCTTCCCGTCCGGATACGCCTGCACCGCGTGCGTCATCTCGTGGATGACGATCCCCAGATCGTCCGGATGGTCCCGCACCCACTCCGCCTTCACCGTGATCCCCTCCCCGTCGCAGTACGCCGGAGGACCGATCTTCGGCTTGATCGTCAGACGCAGCTCCTTCGGCACCTTCGACCCCTCCGTCGCCAGAAGCGAGCGCACCGTCGGATACCACGACCGCATGAGCGCCGCCGCCGTCCGCGCCCACGCCGCCGCCTCCGGAGCCTCCTTCGTGTCCACCACGATCCGAGGCGACGCCACCGTCGGCGCCAGCGGGTACACGTACCGCGCCAGAGGATCGGAAACGGGGGCCGCCCCCCCCTGAAGGGCGAGACCGAGCGCGACGCCGAGCAGAACCGTGAGCACGCCCCAGCATACTTCGCACTCCCACCCCCGGACTTAGTGGACAATGCAGGACGTGGTCGCGCCCCCTCCCGCCCCCCTCGCCTTCGACTTCCGCGATCCGAAGGAGATCTCCGCCGTTTCCCTGTCCATCGACTCCCCCCTCGAACCCATCGTCGGATGGGCCAGGGGCATCTCCGGAACCCTCGCCTTCGACCCCGCCCGACCCGAACGCACCCGCGGCACCCTCGCCGTCGCCGTCTCCAGCGTGAGGTTCGCCAACGACGGCTACACCGCCACCGCCCAAGGCTACGCCCTGAACGGCAAAAGATGGCCCGAACTCACCATCGCCGTCCGAGCCGTCGAGCGCATCCGAAAGACCGCCCCGAACCACTACGAGGGCACCGTCCTCGCCGACTTCACCTGCCGCGGCATAACCAAGCCCAAGCGCCTCGCCGTCACCGCCGACTACTTTCCCGGCCGCGCCGCCGAACGCACGAACGGCCAGCACAAGGGCGACCTCCTCGTCCTCCGCACCCGCTTCGCCGTGAGCCGCAAGGAGCACGGCATCAGCGAGGGCATCCCCGACGCCATGGTCGGCGACAAGATCGAGGTCGGCGTCGCCGTCGTCGGCATCCACTACGCCGAAACCCCCAAGACGCCCAAGACCCCCGCCGCGAACCCCGGGCCGGCAACCCCCCCCATGCCCGCCCCGACCCGGACCCCCGCCGACCCCCGCGCCCTCCCCCTCCCGAGGCTCGGCCCCGGCGCCCCCCTCTCCCTGAACGCCGTCCGGGGCGCCGCGACCGGAAACCCCGTCCCCCTCGTCGTCCTCTTCCTCAACGAGCAGTGCGGCGTCACCGTCTACTACCGCGACCGCCTTCGCCGCCTCGTCCGCGACTTCGCGCCGAAGGGCTTCCGCTTCGTCGCCGTCCGCACCGGCCGCAAACAACATCCCGGCGAGCCCGTGGACCTCCCCGAGCGCGCGACCCTCCCCATCCCCTTCCTCGACGACGCCCGCGGTGACCTCATGCGCGCCTACGGCGTCGGCCAGTCCCTCACCTTCGCCGTCCTCGACCGCGCGGGCCGCACCCGCTACCTCGGCGGCCTCGACGACGACGTGGACCCCAGGCGCGTGAGGCGCACCCCCCTCCGCGACGCCCTCCGCGCCCTCGCCGCGAACCGCCCCGTCCCCACCCCCCGCTTCAAGATGCTCGGCTGCGCCATCCTCCCCGTCCAGTGAAGGGGAAGACCGAAACCCCCTTCTCCTCGCCCGTAGGGGAAGGGGTGGGGGATGGTGGGCGACGCACGGCGCCCCTGAACCCAAGGCGAGCAGAAGAACCAAACCCCAGCGAGGGAACGCTCCGAGGACAGGCGAGGGAGGAGAGGTCGGAAGAAGGGAGAATGCCCGAGTAACCCGCCCGATCCCGGTTCATCGCCCGTTGACGGGAGCCAGTAGACTCCCTCTCATGATCCGCCGGTTGTACGTCGACAACTTCCGGTCGCTCGTGGACTTCACCTGGGAGCCCTCCGCCGAGAACCTCGTCCTCGGCGCGAACGGCAGCGGTAAGACCACGATCCTTGACGCCCTAGATCTCATTCGTTCCTGGCTTTGGGGTCAGGATCGGCTTGAGCGACTGCTCCCCCGTGAGGCTCTAACCCGCTGGTCGGATTCTGAAATCGTGCGTCTTGAACTCGATCTTGAGGCGGATGACCGATTATTTAGATATCGAGTCGAGATTCAATGCTTGCGAAGGCCTCGTGGTAACGAAGGAATCTATCCCCGTGTTCTCAGCGAAACCCTTGCTCTAGACGAAATTCCTTTAATCACGCGGGATCTTGGAGCCGTTGTCTTCTCAAATCAGGAATTTGGCACCCACTCCAATGAGACGGAGTTGCGTTACGCGGTCCCGTTAGGCCAAAGCGCAGTAGGATTCACCGATTCTGTTCAAAACTCTGAACATCTGGCTCTCTTCATTCACACGCTTGCCCGAATGATTGTGGTGCGTCCGATACCACACGTAATGCGGCATGAGATGCAGTATACCGATATGCGGGCGGACTCCTACTTCACAAACGTTATTGCTTGGTGCCGATTCCAGTTACAAAACGGCGCTTTTCAGCGCGAGATGCTCGGAGCTATGAAGAGCGTTTGGGAAGACTTCGACTACTTGAAACTCGACCAGATCGGCCGCGATCGCTTCGGCCTCAGCGCCGTCTTCCGCAACTCCTTCGGCTCGCGACGCACCGCCGGAGAAAAGGAGTTCGTCCTCGACTTCCAAGAGATGTCCGAGGGCGAGCGCATGCTCGTCGTCCTCTACACCCTCGCCGCCTACCAGCGCGCCACCCCCCCCACCACCCTCGTCATCGACGAGCCCGACAACTTCGTCGCCCTCGCCGAACTCCAACCCTGGCTTCTCAAACTCCTCGACGACCGCCCCGAAGGCGGCCAGATCATCCTCGTCTCCCACAACCCCGAGATCATCGCCACCATGGGCGAGGAGAGCGTCGCCTACTTCTCCCGCGAGAGCCATACCGCCCCCACTCGCGTGAGCCGCCTCGCCCCCGACGATACCGGGCTCTCCCTCCCCGAACGCCTCGCGCGCGGATGGGTCGCTGCCTAGGCGAGTCTCCCTCGTCGTCCTCTGCGAGGACGCGGCGCACGCGAGCTTCGTCAACGCCTTCCTCCACCGCCTGGGGCTCCCCTCCGGCGCGTTCCGCCTCGAGCGCATGGGCACGAAGGCCGCCGCCCTCGAAGCCTTCCCCCGCGAGGTCCGCGCCCTCCGCGCCGCCCACGTCGCGACCCGCCTCGTCGTCCTTCTGGACGCCGACGACCGGACCGCGACCTCCAGATTCACGGCCTTCTCGCCCACAGGCTCCGCGAGGCTGGCTTGGAAGAGGACTACCGCGCCGACCCCGTCCTCATCGTCCGCCCCCGTTGGGAACTGGAGAACTGGGCCCTGCACCTCCTCGACGAGCCGATCGGCGAGGAACGCGACCCCGGAGCGCAAAAGCGCGTCGGCGACCGCGCCCGCACCGCCGCCCGCACCCTTGCCGACGCCTGCCGCGCCGGAACCCCGCTCCCGGACCCACCCCCCTCCCTCGCCACCGCCTGCGCCGAGTGGCAATCCTTCCGCACCCGCTACGACCTCTAACCTGCTTCCGGAGGCGGTGGAGGACCCTCGACCCGCTCGGGACGGCGCACCAGCGCCACCCGGCCCGCCAAAATCCGCGCCGACCGCTTCTGGAGCGGCGTCATGTTGTGGTGCGCTTTCCCGAATTCGGCGTCGTCGGGATCATCCACTTGCCACACGTGCGGCGGACCCTCGCCCGCTTCGTCCACGAGATCGTCGAGGCTCGCGTACTCGAATGTGCACAGACCGCGAAGATTCGGGAAGCGGTGGTGAGGAGCGCAGTACCGATCCGGTGCATCCGGGTCCCTCACCCAAGTATCCCAGGCCGTCAACGAGATCTCCCGTGGCGACTTCTCCCGTGGCATGAGGAACGCGGAGGGCGAAACCAGCCCCGTCTCCGCGTCGTACTCGTTAATCGCGAGGCGTCGAGCGAAGATCGGAGGACACCCACCGCAAGGGAGACAGGACACGGAAAATTTCGCTCGTCTGACTCTCGCCGACGATGTCGCCATTCTGACTTTGCAAAACCTCGATACCCCCCGTTTCTGGAATTGAGAGCGTCAAGCGACGTCCGGTAACTTCGGAAGCCACGATGAGATCGACCCCTCTTTCGTAATCGGGAAACGAGGCAACGAGAAGGCCCTGGCCGACTCCGACGCTCTCCATAAGATCCAGCAGACCCCGGAGCCCCGCCATTGCCAGAAACGAGATCGGCGGAGCCTCCTTCCCCATCTGAGCCCGACGCGCATCCATGGCGCCCGTAACGAGCGCGGTCAGTGGAGGCGATGCCTCAGAAGAAGCCGTTGCCGTCGAGGGTCTCTCAAGGACAACCGCGCGCGTCCTCCAATCATTGACTCCTCGCGGAGTGTCGAACGCCGCGGGCGCGCCCTTCACTGATGCGGACGGGGATAGGGAAGAATTCAACAACGTCCCCACTCCTCGCTTGCCTCTGGGGTGATCGCGCGATCGAACATCCTTGCGAGGAAAGAATGGCACAAGTGCGCCTTCTCGTTCCACGTTTCGCCCTCCCCGACGAACGCCGCCGCTGTCGTGGCGAGACTGTAGGCGCGGTCGGACTCGTTGAGAGCCGGAGAGACATGGATCGCGGCGTCCACGCTCTGAGGCGCCCCGAACCGGATGTGGTAGTCGCGGAACGCCTCCAGATGCGCGTCGTCCATGTAGCTGGGCACGCCGCTCAGAAACCACAGGACCGGACGACCCTCTGCAGGCACCAAACTGATGTATCGCATCTGGACGGCGATCGCTTCAAAGTCTGACCCAACGAGCGCCACCAGACGTTCTAGGCGTAACAGAAGATCTGCGTATCCCCCGTCGCGGTGGTAGTCGCTCTGGAGATCGCGTCGCAACCACCGCGCCGTGACCGTCCCCGGTTGCAAGACGGCGACCGCCTCCTGATCCGCCTTGCCGAGCGCGAGGCACCGCACCGCGTCGAGCCTCCCCAACGTGGTGTCGATGTCGGGCGGCAAACCGGGACCGGGCTCGAACGCTCCCGGGGTGAGCGCTTCCGGGTAGCTCGTGGAGAGTACATCGCGCACATGGGCGACCGCCGTCGGATCGAGGGGGACGAGCGGATTGAATGAGACCCGCAGGTCCACCTGAACGAGCGGCAGAGCCGTGTACTTGGGACCGGTCGCGGTGCTCTCGCTAGACATGAGGAAACGGAGAGGACTCCCCCTCGCTACTACGCCGCTCGCGACGGCTCCCGATGAGGATCGGGACATCGTACCCACCTCTGGAGAGGCCCGCCGGCGCGGGTCTAAGCCACTCCGAGGGGCGGTCCCCAGGGCCGCGACCGAAACCCCCGACTTTTTTCCGAAACCCCCTTGTCGAACGCCCGCGCCGAGGCGGAAAGGAGTATGGACCGTCCCTTCCACCTCCTCGCCCCCGCGTGGACCCCCGACCCCCACCAGATCCCGTTCCTCACCGCCGACGCCCCCACCCGCGTCCTCGCCTGCGGACGCCAGTGGGGCAAGTCCGACGCCTGCGCCGCCGACCTCGCCCTCGAGCTCCTGAGCCCCCCGAAGGCCGAGATCCTCCTCGTCGGACCCGTCGTCGAACAGGCCCGCATCGTCTTCGAGCGCGTCGCCGAACTCCTCGAGACCCTCGGCCACGCCCCGAAGGTCCGCCGCGGAGGCTACCCCGAACTGACCCTCGGCGAGAACCGCCTCCGCGCCCGCTCCGCCAAACGCCCCGCCTCCCTCCGGGGCCTGCGCGCCACCCACGTCGTCGTGGACGAGGCCGCCTACGTCGAGTCCAAGACCGTCCGCGACGTCCTCCTCCCCATGCTCGCCGCCGCCCCCGCCGACGAACGCGGACGCGCCGGACGCCTCACCCTCGTCTCCACCCCCTGCGGCCGAGGCCTCTTCCACGAACTCTTCCTGGAGGGCCAGAACCCCGACCGAAAGGCCTACTGGAGCCGACAGGCCCCCACGAGCGAGAACCCCCGCGTCACCCGGAGCTTCCTCGAGGCCCAGCGCGAGCTCCTCCCCGAGGACGCCTACGCCCGCGAGTACGAGGCCGCCTTCAACGACCACGCCGGCGTCGTCTTCCGCGGCCTCGACATCGAAGGCTGCCTCGCCCTCGAACCCCGGAACCAGAGTGAGGTTCCCGGGGGTGCCCCCCGCGGCGCCCCCGGCGGCGTCGCGGGCGACGAGCCCGTCACCATCGGCGTGGACTGGGGACGCCGCGTCGACGCCACCGCCTTCGTCGTCGTCGCCGGCACCGAGCGACGCGCCGAGATCCTCGAGATCGTCCACCTCCCCCGCACCGGATGGCTCGCTCAGCGCGACGCCCTCGCCGCCCTCCTCGCCCGCTACCCCCGCGCGAAGGTCGTCGCCGACGACACCGGCGTCGGCCTCGGCGTGAACGAGTTCCTCGCCGAACCCGGAAGCCCCTTGAGGCTCCCCGCCGTCGGGTACGTCGGCGTGAACTTCGCTGGCGACCGCAAGGCCGACATGGTCGCCCGCCTCGGCCTCGCCCTCGAGCGCCGACGCCTCCGCCTCCTCCCCGACCGAGGCCTCCTGCGCGAGCTCGGCGCCTACACCGCCGTCACCCTTCCCTCCGGCGCCACCCGCTACGAGGCGAGCCCCAACGCCGGCGGAGGCCACGACGACCTCGTCTGCGCCCTCATGCTCGCCGTCGCCCACCTCCCCTCCGGCCACAAGGCCCGCATCCTTCTCGGAGCCCCCCGCGACCTCGCCGCCCCCCACCCCGCCCCCCTCCCGACCGCCCCCACCGCCTCCGCCCCGACCGACCCCGGCGCCCCTTCCGCCGCCCCTCCCGCCCCCCCGGCCCCCCTCGCCTCCATCCTTCTCGCCCCCGCCCGATGACGCCCCGCCCCACGCCGCCCCGCCCCACGACGCCCCGCCCCGTCGCCCCCCGCCCCCCCGCGCCCGGACTCGTGTATCGTCTCCCCGTGCCCCGCCCCCCCGTCCTCCTCGTCGCGGGGCCGTCCGGAAGCGGCAAGACCCGCCTGTGCCTGCGCGCCGCCGCCCGGTCCGCCGAGGCGGGCCGCACCGTCGGCGGCGTCCTGAGCCCCCGCGCCGAGGGCGGCGCGCGCGAGGACGCCCCCATCCTCGCCCGCGCCCTCGCCCCGAACCTCCCCGGGGGCGAGACCCGCGTCCTCGCCCACCCCCGCCCCCCGAACGAGGGGCCGGAGGACGCGACCCGCCCCCTCGCCACCCCCCGCTGGCGCTTCGAGCCCGAGACCGTCGCCTGGGCCGACGCCCACCTCGCCCGCCTCGGCCCGACCGACCTCCTCGTCGTGGACGAGCTCGGACCCCTCGAGCTCGAGCGCGGCGAGGGCTTCCGCTCCGCCCTCCCCCTCCTCGACCGGGGCGCGTACCGCCTCGCCCTCGCCGCCGTCCGCCCCTCCCTCCTCCCCGCCGCCCGCGCCCGCTGGCCCCGCGCCGAGATCCTCGACGTCCGCGAACGCCCCGACTGGACCCCCGACTGGACCCCCGACTGGAACCCCGACCTATGATCCGCGCACGCGGCCTGAGCGTCCGCTACGGCCCCCGCCCCGCCCTCCCCCCGCTCGATCTCGACGTCGCCCCCGGCGAGGCCGTCCTCCTCGCCGGCCCCTCCGGGGGCGGCAAGTCCACCGCGCTCCGCGCCCTCGCCGGCCTCCTCCCCGAAGAGGCCCGGATCGAGGGCGGGATCGAGGTCGCCGGGCTCCGCCCCCCCCACCCCGATCTCCCCCGCCGCGTCGGCTACGTCCCCCAAAACCCCGCCCACGCCCTCTTCCTCCCCACCGTCGCCGCCGAGACCGCCGCCGGCCCCCGCCACCTCGGCCTGGACGACCCCGAGGGCCGCGCCCGCCGCGCCCTCGCATCGGTGGAGGCGCTCCCCCTCCTCGGCCGCGAGTGCCGCGCCCTCTCCTCGGGCGAGGCCCAGCGCGTCGCGATCGCCGCCGCCCTCGCCTCCGGCCCCGAACTCCTGCTCCTCGACGAACCGACGTCGTTCCTCGACGGAGCGGGCGCCGAGGCCCTCGCCCGCACGCTCCGCGCGCTCCGCGCCGGGGGCGCGACCCTCCTCGTCGCCGAGCACCGCCCCGACCGCCTCGCCCTCCCCTTCGACCGCACCGTCCTCCTCGGCGTGGCCCAGAGGATCCCCCCGCCCTCGCCGCTCCGCCGCGAGACCGGCGCCGTCGTCCTTCGCGCCGAGGGCGTGGCGTTCGCCCCGGTGCTCCGAGACGTGGACCTGGAGATCCGCGCGGGCGAGCGCCTCGCCCTCGCCGGCCCCAACGGCGCGGGCAAGACGACCCTCGCGCGCCTCCTCGCCGGACTCGCCCGCCCGACCCGGGGCCGGATCCGCCGCGCCGGACGCGTCGGCCTCACCCCCCCGGATCCCCGCGAGGCGCTCCTCGCCGAGCGTGCCGACGCCGAGATCGCCCTCGGCCCCGACAACCTCCGTCTCCCCTGCGATCCCGCCGCGGCGCTCGCGAGCGTCGGACTCGCGGGCGAGGGGGCCACCCGCCCGACCGCGCTCTCGCTCGGAGGCCAGGCGCGGCTGAGCGTCGGCGCGGCGGCCGCCTGCGCCCCCGTCCTCCTCATCCTCGACGAGCCGACCGTCGGCCAGGACGCCGCCTCTCTGGCGCGGCTCCTGAACGTCCTCGCCGGACTCTCGGTGGGAGGGACGGCCGTGCTCCTCGCCACCCACGACGACGCCACGGCGCGCGCCTTCGCGACGCGCGTCCTGAGGATCGAAGCGGGCACACTCCTCCCATGAGACGCGTCCCCGATCTGCGCTGGACCCTGCGCGTCGCCCTCCTCGGCGGGCTCTGGGGCGCGGTGGAGGCGACGCTCGGCGCGGCGCTCCACGCCGCGAGCGTCCCGTTCAACGGGACTCTCCTCACCGCGATCGGCATCGGGATCGCGCTCGTCGGCTTCGCGGCGACCCGGAACGGCGACGGGCCCCGCCCCGGAACGGTCCTCGCGATCGCGAGCGTCGCCGCGCTCCTGAAGCCCCTCTCCCCCGGAGGCGGATCGCCGCTCTCGCCGATGGTCGCCATCCTCGTCGAGGGGCTCCTCGCCGAGGGCACCCTGCGCCTCTTCCGGTCGCGTCCGAGCGCCCCCTCCTTCGTCGCCGCGATGACGGCGGCGCTTCTCTGGGACGTCCTCCACCCCCTCCTCGTGGGTTCCCTCCTCGCCGGACGCGAGATCGCCGCGTCCTACGCCCGGATCGTCGGGCAGGGCGGAAGGCTTCTCGGCCTCGGCCCCGGCGCCCCGCTCGCGATCTTCGCGGCGCTCGCGGCCCTCCGCGTGGCCCTCGGCGTCGCGGCGGGGCTCGGGGCGTGGAGCGTCGCGCGGGCGGTGCTCCGCCGGACGGGGGACGTCCGGGCCGCGCCCGACGCCTAGCGCGATGCCGCTGACCGCGCGCCTGAGCCTCCTCTTCGCCGCGACCGTCGCGGTCCTCGCCGCCCGGGGAGCCCCGCTCGCGGGGGTCGTCGGTGTCGCGATCGGAGGGCTCGCATGGAGCGAGCCAAAAGCCCTGCTCCCCCTTTTCCGGCCTGCCTTCCTCCTCTTCGCGGGCGGCGCGCTCCTTTTCGCGCGGCTCGCGTTCGGAGGCGCGTGGGCGGGGCTCCCCGTCGTCGGGCGGGGCGCCGCGATCCTCGCGCTCGGCGCTTGGGCCGGGGGGGCGGCCTCCCCGTTCGAGCTCGCGCGCGTCGCCGCGCGCATCCGGCTGGGCTGGCTCGGGTTCGCCCTTGGCGTCGCGATCAACGCGCTTCCCGAGCTCGCTGCCTCGCTCCGCCGCACCTGGGAGGGTCTTCGCCTTCGCGGAGGTTTGCGCCGGAACCGCGCGCGCAACCTCCGCCTCCTCGCGGCGGCGACGCTCGCGAACGCGATCGCCCGCGCCGACGCCCAGGCGGAGGTCGCCGCCGCGCGCGGGTTCCGGCTCGACCTCCCGCCGGAGCCCGCTCCACGCTGGAGGGTGGGAACGACCCTCGCGGTGGCGCTCGCCGCCATCGGGGCGCTTGCGCTCCTGCTCCTCGGACGCTGAGCCCTCTCCCGATGGGAACGAAGGGGGTGCGGACGAAACGCGGCGAGAAGAGGTAGAAGATGCTCCGGCTTCGCGTTCTGCGCGCCGCCCCCCAGGAGACCCCGCGACTTGGCCGAAACGATCCTCATCACCGGCGGCGCCGGATTCATCGGCTCCCACCTCGCCGATGAGCTTCTCTCCGCCGGGTACCGGGTCCGCGCGCTCGACTCGCTCTCCCCCCAGGTCCACGGCGAGGCGGGCGAACGCCCCGGCTACCTGAGCCCCGAGGTGGACCTGCACGTCGGCGACGTCCGCGACGCCTCGGCGGTGCGTAGGGCGCTCGCGGGGGTGGACCGAGTCGTCCACTTCGCGGCGGCGGTAGGGGTGGGGCAATCCATGTACGAGGTCGCCCGGTACACCGAGATTAATAATCTCGGCACGGCCGTCCTCCTCGAGGCTCTCATCGAGCGCCCCGTCGCGGG
Organism: Fimbriimonas sp.; assembly: GCA_965249475.1. GTDB lineage: Bacteria > Armatimonadota > Fimbriimonadia > Fimbriimonadales > Fimbriimonadaceae > Fimbriimonas. The sequence goes on from CBDFMD010000003.1 coordinate 297,385, forward strand.
GCTCGTCGTGGCGAGCTCGATGTCCATCTACGGCGAGGGGCTCTACCGGGACGGGTCCGGAGACCCGGTCGAGGTCGGGGAGCGCCCGATGGCGCAGCTGAAGGACTCCCGCTGGGACCCCCTAGGTCCGAACGGCGAGCCACTGACGCCGATCCCCACCCCCGAGGCGAAGACGCCCTCCCTCTCCTCCGTCTACGCCCTCGGCAAGTACGACCAGGAGCGGCTCTGCCTCATGACGGGGCGGGCCTACGGCATCCCCGCGACCGCGCTCCGCTTCTTCAACGTCTTCGGCACGCGCCAGGCGCTCTCGAACCCCTACACCGGCGTCCTCGCGATCTTCGGTTCGCGCCTTCTCAACGGCAAGCGCCCGCTCGTCTTCGAGGACGGCCGCCAGCTTCGCGACTTCGTCTCGGTGGGCGACGTCGCCCACGCCACTCGCCTCGCGCTGGAGACCCCTGCCGCGGCGGGGCTCGCGATGAACGTCGGCTCGGGCCGCTCGTACTCGGTCCTCGACGTCGCCGCGCTCGTCGCGGGGGCGCTCGGACGCCCGGACCTTACGCCCGAGGTCGCGAACACCTCCCGGGTGGGGGACATCCGCCACTGCTTCGCGGACATCTCGCTCGCGCGGAGCGTGCTCGGCTACGAGCCACGGACTTCTCTCGAAGAGGGGATCGGCGAGCTCGGCGAGTGGATCGCCGCCCAGACCGCCGACGATCGGGTCGACAAGGCCCGCGAGGAGCTCGTCGCCCGGGGGCTCACGGTATGAACGGCACGAAGACGACCCTCATCGTTGGCGGAGCGGGCTTCGTCGGGACGAACCTTGCCCGCGCCATCGCCGCCGATGGGGGCGGAGTGGCGGTGCTGGATTCCCTCGCGCGCCCCGGGGTCGAGCGGAACCTGCGCGCCCTCCAGCGCGATCTCGGCGACGCCGTGCGCTTCTTCCGGGGCGACGTGCGCGACCGCGAGGCGATCCGCGAGGCGCTCGCGGGGGCCGACGAGGTCTACCACCTCGCCGCGCAGGTCGCGGTGACGACCTCGCTCGACGATCCCATCGACGACTTCGAGACGAACGCCCGAGGGACCGTGAACCTTCTGGAGGAGATCCGGCGGCTCGGAAGGCCCGTGCCGCTCGTCTTCACCTCGACGAACAAGGTCTACGGCGGCCTGGAGGACGTGCCCCTGACGCTCCGCGGCGCGCGCTACGAGCCCGAGGACCCCGCTCTGTGCCGGAGAGGCATCTCCGAGGCGCGCCCCCTCGACTTCCACTCGCCCTACGGCTGCTCCAAAGGCGCCGCCGACGCTTACGTCCTCGACTACGCCCGCACCTTCGGCCTCCCGGCGGTCGTCTTCCGCATGAGTTGCATCTACGGGCCGCACCAGTTCGGGACCGAGGACCAGGGCTGGGTCGCCCACTTCCTTATCCGCGCGATGGAGGGGCGCCCGATCACCCTCTACGGCGACGGCCATCAGGTCCGCGACCTCCTCTTCGTCGTCGATCTCGTGCGAGCCCTGCGGATCGCGCAGGACCGGATGCCCGATCTGAGCGGGCGGGCGTTCAACATCGGCGGCGGACCGCTGAACGTCGCGAGCCTCCGCGAGGTCGTCGCCATGATCGAGGCGCGACTGGGCGCGCCGGTGCGCCTGAGCGAGAGCGACTGGCGCCCCGGCGACCAGCGGTACTACGTCTCGGACACCGCCCGGTTCGAGACCGCGACGGGCTGGCGCGCCGAGACCTCCGTCGCCGAGGGGCTCGGGAGGCTCCACGAGTGGCTCGCCCGCGCGAACGAATCTCCCGTCGCGCTGACGGCCGGAGCCGCCTCGTGAGGGCCGCCTCGTGAGAGCCGCCGTCGTCGCAGCGCCCGGAAGGATCGAGATCGTCGAGGCCCCGACTCCCGAGCCTGGACCGAGCGAGGTCCGGGTCCGGCTCGAAGGGTGCGGCGTCTGCGCGAGCAACGTACCCCCCTGGGAGGGGCGCGAGTGGTTCTCCTACCCCATGGAGCCCGGTGCGCTCGGGCACGAGGGCTGGGGCGTCGTGGACGCTCTCGGCGCGGACGTGGAGGGGCTCGCCCCCGGCGACCGCGTCGGCTTCCTCTCGGGCCACGCCTACGCCGAGTACGACGTGACCGAGCCCGGGTCGCTCGTGAAACTCCCGCCCGTCCTCGAGGGTCGCCCCTTTCCCGCCGAGCCGCTCGGGTGCGCGGTGAACGTCTTCCGCCGCGCGAAGGTCGTTCCCGATGCGGCGGTCGCGATCGTCGGGATCGGATTCCTCGGCGCGATCCTCGTCGGCATGGCGGCGAGGGCCGGAGCGCGCGTGATCGCGCTCGACCGCAAAGCCTCCGCCCTGAGGATCGCCGCCGAGGCGGGGGCCGCCGAGACCGTCCTTATGGACGACCACTGGCGCGTCCTCGAGCGCGTGAAGGAGCTCACCGGCGGGGCGATGTGCGCGACGACGATCGAGGTCACCGGCAAGGAGTGGCCCCTGAACCTCGCCGCCGAGATCACGGGCGAGTACGGCCACCTCGTCGTCGCGGGGTACCACCAGGACGGCCTGCGCGCCGTGAACATGCAGCTCTGGAACTGGCGGTGCCTCACCGTGACGAACGCCCACGAGCGCGATCCCGGGATGTACCGCCGGGGCATGGAGGCCGCCGCCGCGATGGCCGCCTCCGGCGAGCTCGACCCCACCCCCCTCTTCACCCACACGGTGCCGCTGGAGCGGCTCGGCGAGGCGTTGGACCTTGCCAGGGAGCGCCCCGAGGGGTTCATGAAGGCGCTCGTCGCGATCTCATGAGGCGGCTCCTGATGACCGCGGACGCCGTCGGGGGCGTCTGGACCTACGCGCTCGACCTCGCGCGCGAGCTCACCGCCCGCGGGATCGAGGTCCACCTCGCGACGATGGGCCCCCCGCCGCGCGCCCTCCCGGAGATCTCCGGGCTCGCGCTCCACGTCGGCGGCTACCGCCTCGAATGGGAGCCCGATCCCTGGGACGACGTCGCGGCGGCGGGAGAGTGGCTTCTGGGGCTCGCGCGCGAGGTGCGCCCCGACGCGGTGCATCTGAACGGCTACGCCCACGCCGCGCTCGATTGGCCCGCGCCCCCCCTCGTCGTGGCGCACTCGGACGTGGCGACCTGGTTTCGCGCCGTCCGCGGGATCGACGTCCTCCCGGAGTGGGACCGGTACCGCCGCGAGGTCGCGCGCGGCCTCGAGGCCGCCGGACGCGTCGCCGCGCCGACCCGCGCGTTCGCCGACGCGCTCGCCCGCGAGTACGGCCTGACGAGGGCCGTCGAGGTCGTCCCGAACTTCCGCGACCCCGCTCCCTACGTCCCTGGGGAGAAGCACCCCGTCGTGCTCGGCGTCGGGCGGCTCTGGGACGAGGCGAAGAACGCGGGCGCCCTCGCGGGGGTCGCCCCCGGCCTCGCGTGGCCCGTCCGGCTCGCGGGCGAGGGCGGCGAGGGCCTCCCGAACGTCGCCCACCTCGGCCGGCTCGACGAGCCGACTCTCGCGGGCGAGTACGCCCGCGCGGCGATCTACGCGCATCCCGCCCGGTACGAGCCGTTCGGGCTCTCGGTCCTCGAGGCGGCGATGAGCGGGTGCGCCCTCGTCCTCGGCGACGTCCCGACCCTGCGCGAGAACTGGGAGGGCGCCGCCCTGTTCTGCCCGCCGGACGACCCCGGACCCGCGATCCGGAGCCTGATCGAGGACGCCGGACTTCGCGAGCGGCTCGCCGCCCTCGCCCTCGAGCGCGCCCGCGCGTTCTCGCCCGCGCGGGCGGCGGACGCCTACCTCGCGCTCTACCGGGACGCGGGGGTGGCGGCGTGACGTTCGCGCTCTTCGTCCACTCGCTCCGGTCGGACTGGAACCACGGCAACGCGCACTTCGTCCGCGGCGTCGCGTTCGAGCTGAAGACGCGGGGGCATGAGGTCCGGGTCTACGAGCCCGAAGGCGCTTGGTCGCTCGCGAACCTCGTCGCCGACCGAGGTCCCGAGGCCGAGCTCGCCTACCTCCGCGCGTACCCGGGCCTCACGAGCGAGACGTACAGCGAGCCCCCATCCCTCGACGGGGTGGACGTCGCGATCGTCCACGAGTGGAGCGACCCCGCCCTCGTCGCCGCGCTCGGCGAGCGCAAGGGTGACGCCCGCCTCCTCTTCCACGACACCCACCACCGCGCCGCGAGCGCGCCGGAGGAGATGGCCCGCTACGACCTCTCGCGCTACGACGGCGTCCTCGCCTTCGGCGACGTGATCCGCCGCCTCTACGTCGAGAACGGTTGGGCGAGGCGGGCCTGGACTTGGCACGAGGCCGCCGACCCCCGCGTCTTCCACCCGATGCCCGAGGTGCCTAAAGAGCGGGACCTCGTCTGGGTCGGCAACTGGGGCGACGGCGAGCGCACCGCCGAGCTTCGTGAGTTCCTCCTCGAACCCGTCCGCCGTCTTGGACTCTCGACCCGTATTCACGGCGTCCGGTACCCCGACGAGGCGAGGGCCGCCCTCGCGGAGGCGGGGATCGAGTACGCGGGCTCGCTCGCGAACACCGACGCCCCCCGCGCGTTCGCCGAGGCGCGCGCGACCGTCCACGTTCCCCGCGGCCCCTACGTGAAGGCGCTCCCCGGCATCCCGACGATCCGGATCTTCGAGGCCCTCGCCTGCGGCATCCCCCTCGTCTCCGCCCCGTGGCGCGACGCCGAGGGCCTCTTCGCCCCCGGCGAGGACTACCTCGTCGCCGAGGACGGAGCCGAGATGGAGACGCACCTCGCCCGCCTCGTCGGCGATCCCGATTTCGCCGCCGCCCTCGCCGCGCGGGGGCGCGCCGCCGTCCTCGCCCGCCACACCGTCGCGCACCGCGTGGACGAGCTTCTCGAGATCTTTAAAAGCCTATGACCATCGCCTTCTTCGGCTCCTCGCTCGTCTCCGCCTACTGGAACGGCGCGGCGACCTACTACCGCGGCATGATCCGCGCCCTCGCCGAGCGCGGCCACCGGGTGACCTTCTACGAGCCCGACGCCTACGAGCGCCAGAGCCACCGCGACATCGAGGACCCCGAATGGGCCGAGGTCGTCGTCTACCCCGCGACCTGGGACGACGCCCGGCGGTGCCTCGACCGAGCCCGCGGGGCCGATCTCGTCGTGAAGGCCTCCGGCGTCGGCGTGTTCGACGCCGAGCTCGAGCGCGCCGTCCTCTCGCTGAAGGCGCCGGGCACGGTCGTCGCGTTCTGGGACGTGGACGCCCCCGCCACCCTCGAACGGATGCGCGCCGACCCCGCCGACCCCTTCCGCGAGGACGCGCCCCTGTACGATATCGTCCTCACCTACGGCGGGGGCGAGCCGGTGATCGCGGCGTACCGCGAGTTCGGCGCCGCCCGGTGCGTCCCGATCTACAACGCGCTCGATCCGCAGACCCACCACCCCGTCCCTCCCGATCCGCGCTTCGCTTGCGACCTCGGCTTTCTCGGCAACCGGCTTCCCGACCGCGAGGCGCGGGTCGAGGAGTTCTTCCTGCGGGCCGCCGCGAGCACCCCGGAGCGGAGCTTCCTCATCGGCGGCTCGGGCTGGGGCGACAAGCCGATGCCCCCGAACGTGCGCGACCTCGGGCACGTCTACACGGCGGACCACAACGCCTTCAACTGCACGCCGAGGGCCGTCCTCAACGTCTCGCGCGACTCGATGGCGAGCTACGGCTTCTCCCCCGCGACGCGCGTCTTCGAGGCGGCGGGCGCGGGCGCGTGCCTCATCACCGACTTCTGGGAGGGGATCCCGCTCTTCTTCGAGCCCGGCGAGGAGATCCTCGTCGCGCGCTCGGGCGAGCACGTCGCCCTCCACCTCGCGACGCTCACGGAGGAGCGGGCGCGGGCGATCGGGCGGGGCGCTCTCCGCCGCGTCCTCGCCGAGCACACCTACGCCCACCGCGCCGCGCAGCTCGAAGAGGTCTTGGACGGGGAGGTGCGGGGCTGACCCTCGCCGTCCTCGGCCTCACGATCACCTCCAGCTGGGGGAACGGCCACGCGACGACGTACCGCGCGCTTCTGAAGGCGTTCGCCGCGCGGGGGCACCGGGTCGTCTTCTTCGAGCGCGACGTGCCTTGGTACGCCGCCGAGCGCGACCTTCCCGATCCGGGCTTCCTCGATCTCCGGCTGTACCGGGATCTGGAGGATCTCGCCTCCCACGCCGACGAGATCGGCGGGGCCGACGCGGTCCTCGTCGGCTCCTACGTCCCCGAAGGCGTCGCGGCGGGCGAGTGGGCGCTGAGGGCCGCGCGCGGCCCGGTCCTCTTCTACGACATCGACACGCCCGTGACCCTCGCGAAGCTCGCGGCGGGCGACGAGGAGTACCTCTCGCCCGCGCTCATCCCCCGCTACGCGGCGTACCTGAGCTTCGCGGGCGGCCCGACGCTCGAACGTCTGGAGCGCGAGTACGGCTCGCCCCGCGCCCTCCCGCTTTACTGCTGTGTGGACCCCGAGGCCTATGCGCCCGTCTGCGCCGATCCCACGGTGGATCTCACCTACATGGGGACGTACTCGCCCGACCGCCAACCCCCCCTGGAGCGCCTTCTCATCGAGCCCGCGCGGCGGCGGCCGGACCTCGCCTTCCACGTCGCGGGGCCGAGCTTCCCCACCGAGACCCTCTGGCCCCCGAACGTCCGGCGCACCGAGCACCTGCCGCCCGCCGAGCACCGCGCGTTCTACGGCTCGGGACGTTTCACGCTGAACGTCACCCGCGCTGCGATGGTGGTGGCGGGCTACTCGCCCTCGGTGCGCCTCTTCGAGGCGGCCGCGTGCGGGGTCCCCATCGTCACCGACCGTTGGGCGGGGCTCGAGAGCGCCTTCGCTCCCGACGAGGAGATCCTCGTCGCCGACATGACCGAAGACGCGCTGAGCCATCTCGCGCTGAGCGACTCCCGGCGGGGCGAGATCGCGGGGGCCGCGCGGGCGCGGGTCCTGCGGGACCATACTTCGGGGCGCCGCGCGGAGGAGCTGGAGGACGCCCTGCAAGACGCCTCGTTAAGAAACCGCGTAGGAGCTTCTACTTAGCTATGGGAAAGTCCATTCGCGTGGCCCTCGTGGGGGTCGGCAACTGCGCCTCTTCGCTCGTCCAGGGCGTCGCGCTCGCCCGAACGGGCGAGACCCTCAGAGGGCTCATGCACCCCGATCTCGGCGGCTTCCGCGTCGAGGACCTCGCGTTCGTCGCCGCCTTCGACGTGAACGCCGACAAGGTCGGGCGCGACCTCGCGGAGGCCGTCCTCGCCCCTCCGAACAACACGCTGAGGTTCGCCGAGGTTCCGTCCCAAGGGGTGGTGGTCTCGCGCGGACCGACCCTCGACGGCATCGGCAAGTACCTCGCGGGCTTCGTCGAGGAGTCGGGCGCCCCTGCCGCCGACGTCGCCCGCATCCTGAAGGAGAGCGGGGCCGAGATCGTCGTCTCGTACCTCCCGGTCGGCTCCCAGAGGGCGACCGAGCACTACGCCGAGGCGGCGATCGAGGCCGGGTGCGCCTTCGTGAACTGCGTCCCCGTCTTCATCGCCTCCGACCCCGCGTGGCGGCGGCGGTTCGAGGAGGCGAAGCTTCCCATCGTCGGGGACGACGTGAAAAGCCAGGTCGGCGCGACGATCGTCCACCGCGTCCTCACCCGCCTCTTCGAGGAGCGCGGCGTGACCGTGGACCGGATGTACCAGCTGAACTTCGGCGGCAACACCGACTTCCTCAACATGCTCGAGCGCGAGCGGCTCGAGTCCAAGAAGATCTCGAAGACCCGCGCCGTGACGAGCCAGATGGGCGAGCAGCCCGAGGCCGGGAACATCCACGTCGGCCCGAGCGACCACGTCCCGTGGCTCGAGGACCGCAAGTTTTGCCACATCCGGATGGAGGGGCGCGGCTTCGGCGGGGCGCCGATGCAGTTGGAGCTCAAGCTCGAGGTCTGGGATTCTCCGAACTCGGCGGGGGTCGTCGTGGACGCGATCCGGTGCGCGAAGCTCGCGAAGGACGGCGGGGTCGGCGGGGCGCTCCTCGCGCCGAGCGCGTACCTCATGAAGTCGCCCCCGGTCCAGACGACCGACGACGAGGCGCGGCGGCGGCTCGAGGAGTTCATCGCCGAGATGGGCGCGCTCCCGGCGACCCTCGAGGTCGCCCCTTGACCTTGGAGGAGCGCGTCCGGGCGCTCGACCCGTGGTTCCACGACATGGACCTCGGGGGCGTCCGGACGGCCCCCGACCACTTCCTCTGGGGCTATCCCGAGATGAAGTGGCGCCGGTTCGCGCACGTCGTCCCGGAGGACCTCGCGGGAAAGACCGTCCTCGACATCGGGTGCAACGGCGGCTTCTACTCGCTCGAGATGAAGCGGCGCGGGGCCTCGCGCGTCGTCGGGATCGACCACGACCCGCGCTACCTCGCCCAGGCGCGGCTCGCGGCCGAGGTCGCGGGGCTCGACATCGAGCTTCGCCAGCTGGAGGTGTACGAGGTCGCCGCGCTCGGGGAGCGGTTCGACCTCGTCCTCTTCATGGGGGTGCTCTACCATCTGCGGCACCCGCTCCTTGCGCTCGATCTCGTCCACGAGCACGTCTGCGGGGATCTCCTTCTCTTCCAGACTCTTCAACGCGGGAGCGAGGCGGTTCCCGAGATCGCGCCCGACTACGACTTCTTCGCCGACGCCCCCTTCGACGATCCGGGCTTTCCCGAACTCCACTTCATCGAAGGCCGCTTCGCGCACGACCCGACGAACTGGTTCTTTCCCAACCGTGCGGCGAGCGAGGCGATGCTCCGCTCGTCGGGGTTCGACATCCTCGCGCGCCCCGAGGCCGAGGTGTACCTCTGCCGCCGCAACGAAGGCGGGCACCGCCCTCCGGAGTTCCTCTCATGATCGAAGCCGTCAAGATCTGGAACGAACCGAACAACAAGAGCCACTGGGACCCCGAGCTCGATCCCGGGTTCGAGCGCTTCGCCGAGATGGCCCGCCTCGCGGGGGCGGCGATCCGCGAGGTCCGTCCGGGGCTCACGCGCGTCATGGGCGGCATCTCCCCCATCGATCCGAAGTTCGTCCAGCTCCTCGATTGGCGCGGCGGGCTCTCCGAGGTGGACGCGGTCGGGGTCCACGGCTTTCCCCTCGATTGGAACCCGTGGCGGCTCGACGAATGGGGAGCGAAGCTCGACGAGATCGGGGCCGTGACCGCGCTCCCGGTCTGGGTCACCGAGGTCGGGGTCTCGACCTTCGGGGCCGACTGGGTGCAGGCCGAGGGGCTCCGGCGGACCGCCGAGATCCTTCTCGCCCGCGAGGACGTCCCCCGCGTCTTCTGGTACTCCCTCTTCGACCTTCCTCACGAGTGGGAGGCGACGACCCGGCACCGCGAGGCCGAGGGGTCGAGCTACTACCGCCACTTCCATCTCGGGCTCGTCCGGGAGGACGGGACCCCGAAGGAGGCCTACGAGGCGTTCCGGCCCTACGCCCCCGAGCTGGGGGTGTGCCAGTGGTTCCACTTCGAGGACCACCGTTTAGACGACGCGGTCGCGCGGCTGAGGGACCTCGGCGTCACGCGGCTCCGCACCGGGCTCTCGTGGGGCGACCGGCACCGGGAGGGCGCGCTCGACTGGTTCGACCGCCAGATGGAGGCTCTCGAAGGGTTCGACACGACGGTCACGTTCTGCTTCACCCCCCCGAGCCGCGGGATCGCGCCGCATTACGCGTCGCCCCCGCTCGTGCCGGAGGAGTTCGCCTGGTTCTGCGCCGAGATGGTCGAGCGCTACGTTCCCGCTCTCTCCGGATCCGGGCGCGTGGCTCTTTGACGACGCTCCACCTCGTCCGGCACGGGGCGAACGATTCGCTCGCCGCGCACCGGCTCGCGGGCCGCGCGCCCGGGACTCTCCTGAACGGCGAGGGCCGCGCCCAGGCGGCGGCGCTCGCCGCCTCGCTCGCGTCCGTCCCTTTCGCCGCCGTCCTCTCCTCGCCGCTCGAGCGGTGCCGCGAGACCGCCGAGATCCTCGCCGCGCCCCACGGGCTCACGGTCGAGACGCGCGACGGCCTCCTCGAGCTCGATTTCGGCGAGTGGACCGGCAAGGCGACGGACGAGATCCGGGGCGACCCGCTTTGGGAGCGCTTCAACCGGTTCCGCGCGGGGACGGGCGCGCCGGGGGGCGAGACGCTCGCCGAGGCGACCGCGCGCGTCCTGCGCGTCGCGCTCGACGCCCGCGACGGGTGGCCCGAGGGGCACGTCGCGCTCGTAGGCCACGGCGACCCGCTCCGAGGACTTCTCCTGCACCTTCTCGGAATGCCGGACGAGGGGGTCTTCCGGATCGAGCTCGCGCCGTGCGGGCGGGCGGTGGTGGAGCTCGGCCCCTGGGGCGCGCGCCTCGTCCGGCTCGACCCTTCGCCGGCCCTCTCGAAGCCGGAGAGTACGGGATCTTCGTCCGCGCTCGGATGAATCGGGTTCACGGTCCGTGCTCGTCGGCTTTGCGCGCCGTTGCGCGCCACTGCGCGCCACGTGTGCATGCAGTTTTTTGGGACGATGTACGCGCCGATCTCTGATGGGATCTTAGAGGGTACGAGAGGGCGGCATCGGACGCGGCGCGGTTTCGGGGAGGTCACACCTTAGAGTCGCGGACGGAGGGGTTTGACAACGTGCCGAGGCCCCAAAGCGGAGGTTTTTTCAGGGCGCGGCGCGGCGCGTGAGGACGAGGGTGTTGCTCACGAGCGTCACCGGGGTGAGCCCCGCGTAGAGCGCCTCGGCCCGCGCGTCCTCGGCCCCGCCAGACCCCCGGCCCGCGACGATCCTGTAGACGAGCGCGAGCCGGTTCGTCCCGACGCGCAGACGCGGGAAGCTCAGGCCTGTCCAGCCGAGCGAGATCTCCCGCCGCGCGCCGGGCTTCAGCGTGAAGAAGGCGCCCGCCGCGAGCGGGTTCACGTTGCCGCACCGCCCCATCGGCGGCCGCTTCGGCGCGTCGGGCGCGACCCAGCGCACCTCGGGGTTCCGCCGCCCGACGTCGCTCCCGTCCTGCGGCTCAATGAGGCGGAGCTCGGTCCGGCCGCGGTTCTCGACGAAGGCGTGGAGGCGGGGGGCCTCGCCCGGGGCGAGCGTCGTCTGCTCGGCGGAGAGGACGAGTTGGGCGATAGGCGGGGCGAGCTTCGACGTCTGGAGGAGAGGGAGCATAGGGCTCGGACGGCTGAGGGTGGGCAAGAGTACGGGGTGCGCCGGCGTCAGCCTTCCGAGTCGAAGTCCAGCCTATATTGAGTAATCCTCGGAAGTTCGCTCCCGCAGTCCTCCATAACTTGAGGACGGTTCGATGAAGCGGCTCCCACAGGGTACGGTCCCCCCTATGCCCGAACCGTCCGCTTACGAATGGCCGACGCTCACGACCGAGCGGGTGACGCTCGCCAAGCGGCATCCGCTCGCGATCTCGCGGGGCTCGACCGTGGGGTCGCGGAACCTCCTCGTCACGCTCACGCTCAGCGGGCACGCCGGGACGGGCGAGCTCGCCCCCGCGACGGGCTCGCCGTTCACCGCCGAGCGCGGCGAGGCCCAGCTTCTCGCCCTCCACCCGATCCTCGCCGAGGACGGCGACCCGAACCCCCACGACGTCTGGGACCGGATGCGGCTCGCCGAGGTGGACCCCCCCGCGATCGCCGCCTACGACGTCGCCCTCTGGGACCTTCTCGCCAAGCGCGCGGGGCTCCCGCTCCACGCGCTCCTCGGCCTCCCCCGGCGCGCCGCCCCCACCTCCGTCACCGTCGGGATCGCCGCGCCGGAGGAGGTGCGCGAGCGCGCGACCGAGTTCCTCGGGCGCACCGGGGCGCGCTACCTGAAGGTCAAGCTCGGCTCCCCCGACGGCACCGAGCACGACCGCGCGATCTACGCCGCCGCGCGCGAGGCGGCCGCGCCCTTCGCCGCGGGCCTGCGGGTCGATGCGAACGGAGGCTGGACCCCCGCCGAGGCGATCGAGATGGGCGGCTGGCTCGCCGAGCGCGGGTGCGGCTACGTCGAGCAGCCGCTCGCCGAGGGGCGCGAGGACGATCTGCGCGGCGTCTTCGCGAGGCGCAAGCTCCCGATCTACCTCGACGAGTCGTGCCGCCTCGCGCGGGACGTGCCGCGCCTCGCCAACGTGTGCGACGGCGTCAACGTGAAGCTCATGAAGTGCGGCGGGATCACCGAGGCGCTCCGCCTCGTCGCCGCGGCGCGGGCACACGGGCTTCTCACGATGATCGGGTGCATGAGCGACACGAGCGTCGGGATCGCGGCGGCGGCGTCGCTCGGGGCGCTCTTCGACGCCGTGGACCTCGACTCGCACCTGAACCTCGCCGACGACCCCGCCGAGGGCGCCCCGATCGCGCGCGGCGTCGTCCTCCCGGAGCCACGCCCCGGGCACGGGGGCCGGCCACGAACGCCCCCGGAGAGGCCGACCCTGTAGACTGGCGGGGTGACGGAATCGGCAGAGGGTCGGAACGCGGCGGATCGGGAGTACGGGATCGGGACGCGGCTCGCGCGGTTCGGCGAGGACCACTCGGGCGAGGGCACCCCCGTCGTCCCGCCGCTCTACCAGAACTCGCTCTTCACCTTCGACCGGATGGAGGACCTCCACCGGGCGATGTACGAGAACACCCACCTCGCCCCGTTCCACTACTCGCGCGTCGGCAACCCCACCCTCGACCTCCTTGAGCGCAAGCTCTGCGACCTCGAGGGGACGAAGGGGGCGCGCATCCTGCCGAGCGGGATGGCGGCGATGGCGTTCGGGGCGATGTCGCTCGTCGAGGGCGGCGCGCACGCCGTCATCGTGGACGGGGTGTACGGCCCCACGCGCGGCCTCTTCGAGGAGTACCTGTGCCGCATGGGCGTGACCCACACTGTCGTGGACGGGCGTTCGGTCGAGGCCGTCGCCGACGCGATCCGGCCCGAGACGACCCTCGTCTACATGGAGTCCCCCACCTCGCTTACCTTCCGGCTTCAGGACGTCGAGGCGATCGCGAGGGTCGCGCGCGAGAAGGGGGCCGCGACGATGATCGACTCGACGTACAACACCCCGCTCCACCTCCAGCCCGCGCGGCTCGGGGTGGACGTCGTCGCGCACTCGCTCACGAAGTACGTGAGCGGCCACTCCGACGTGACGGGCGGCGCGATCCTCTTCTCCGACGACCGGCTCGCGCGGTACGTCCGGCGCGAGGGGAACCTTTTCGGCTCGACCGCCGCCCCCTTCGCGGCGTGGCTTCTCACGCGGGGGCTCCGGACGCTGAAGGTGCGCCTGAAGGAGCACGAGGCGGCGGCGAACCACATCGCCGCGTGGCTCGAGACCCAGCCGCAGGTCGAGCGGGTCCACCACATCGCGCTCCCCTCGCACGACCAGCGCGACCTCTTCCGGCGGCAGTACGGAGGCTCCGGGGGGCTCTTCTCGTTCGAGGCGAGGACCCAGGACCGCGCGAAGGTCTTCGCGTTCTGCGACGCGCTGAGGCTCTTCGGGCGCGGGATCTCGTGGGGGGGCTTCGAGTCGCTCGTCATGGCGACCCACGTGAGGCCGTGCGACTACGCCGAGCCCGCCTGGTTCGTCCGCCTCTTCATCGGCCTCGAGGAGCCCGAGGACCTCGTCGCCGACCTCGCCGCCGCCCTCCCGCTCCTCGACTAGAGGCGCGGGAGGGCGCGGGGCGGCGGAGGCCGGCCTACTTCGCCGGCAGGTACTCGGCGAGGTGGGCGCCGGTCGCGTCGCCGTAGGGGGTCCAGACCGCGTGGGTCTTCGGGTCCACCGCGCACGAGTGGACGCCCTTGGCGACGGGGACGCTCCCGATCGCGCGCGCGCCGGACGCGGTGATCGCCACCACCGTGAGGACGCGCTCGCCCCCGACCGTCCCCGGAAGGTACAGCCGCCCCTCGCCCGGGGCGAAGTCCGGATCGAGCGCGATCCCGTCGATCCCGGTCCCGACCTCCACCGTCCCGAGGATCTTGCCCCCGTCCATGTCGAGGACGACGAGCTTGCCGTTCTTCCCCGCCGCGTAGGCGCGGCGGCCCCTGCGGTCGAGCGCGAGGCCGTGGGGGCTCGTCATCGGCGCGGTGGGGTACGTGGCGACGACCTTGCGGGTCGCGGGGTCGAGGACGAGAAGGTGGTCCGTGCTCTTGATGTTCTGGTAGAACCGGTCGCTCTTCGCGTCGTACTCGAGGACCTCGGGGGCCTCCTCGATCGCGACGGTCCCCTTGAGGGCGAGCGTCGCGCCGTCGAAGACCCAGTCCTCGGTCCCGTCGTCGTGGCACACGTAGACCTCGTTCCGCCTCTCGTCCACCGCGACGTCGTCGCCGGGGCCGGTGAGCTTCGCGCGGCCGACGACCTTCAGGGTCGCCGAGTCGATCGCGACGAGCTCCTCGTTCGCCCCGGCGCAGAAGATGCGTCCGAGCCCCGCCGAGACGCGCACGCCGTTGACGGGGCCGGTCGCGACCTCGCGCACCGCGCCGGTCTCCAGATCGAGGACGGTGAGCGCCCCCGCCTTCGCATGGGCGGCGAGGATCCGGCGCCGCGCGGGGTCCACCGTCATGAAGTCGAACGCGCCCGCGCTCGGCGCGGCGACGACGCGGCCCGGGGCGAGGGGGGCGGGAGCAGGGGAGAGGGCGGCGGAGGGAGGAAGGGGGATCATGGGGTCGTGTCGGGGGCGTCGGCGGTCTTGCCGCCCTTGTGGGTGCGCGAGGGGGCCTCGCCCGTCGCGGCGGGCGGCGGGGTGCTCCCGCCGGAGCACCCGGCGAGAAGCGCCGGGAGCAGAAGGAGGGAGAGCAGAACGAAGGCGGGGGGTCTCATCGGTTGCGCGGGTAGGTGTAGATGGTGTCGACGACGGCGGAGCACTTGTCGGTCTCGTGCCCGTCGATGCCGTAGCCGCCGCCCTGGTCGACGCCGAGGCGGTCGGGGTCGGAGCAGAGGCCGAGCGCCTGCTCGCGGCTCGCAGGGAAGCCGTAGCTCCCGTAGCCGGGAGCCTCCAGAACGATCATGGGGACGTTCTTCGCGTGACCGTCGGTAAAGGCGTAGTTCCAGCGCGCCCCGTGGCGGAGCGCCGAGAGCGGCACGTTCGCCCCGTTGCCGATCCGGGCAAGGTTGTTGTCGGCGGTGATCGCGGGGTTCGAGCCGTCGTTCGTGTCGCCGAAGGCGAACGTGCGGGCGACCTCGGTGATCTCCGAGAAGTTGCGCCCGTTGCGGTACGAGCGCCTCTTGCCGAGCGAGTTCGGGGTGTCGGGCTGATCGGGCCCGACGAGCCCCCAGCCGTGGTCGCTCACGACCCCCTCGTTGTAGCCGTAGCCGATCGCGCGCCCGGAGAAGTTCACCCCGTCGGCCCCCGAGGGGGCGTCCGTGCGCTCGGGGCACAGAAAGAGTTGGTAGCTCTTCACGTAGGGCTGGACGAGGATGTAGAAGCTCGTATCCTTGTAGCCGCCGGGGTTCGTCGCCGGGTCGTAGGCCTTGCCGTTCGCGCGGTCGTACCCCTTCGTGTCGGTCATGAGCGTGTCGTCGTGGTCCCCGGCGTACAGGTAGGTCCCCGTCCCGATCCCCTTCACGTTCGAGAGGCACGCGGTCTTCTTCGCCGCCGCCTTCGCCTGCGCGAACACGGGGAAGAGGATCGCCGCGAGGATCGCGATGATCGCGATGACGACGAGAAGCTCGATGAGGGTGAAGGCGCGGCGGAGGAGAGGGGAACGCGGCATGACGGCAGGGGGATGATGGCCCCCGGCGCGTTAAGGGACAGAGAAGACGGGGCGAACCTTAACGCCTCCGCAGGGGGAGCTTGGCCCCTTCACAGGTGCAGGTGTGGGAACGAGGGAACCCCCCGGCGATTTCACGGGGAGTTTTCGGATTTCCGTGCTAACATGGGCGCGTCTTCGGGACGTCCCGGGGCGGCGATCTTAGGCGATACCTCATGGAACCCAGCACCGTACAGGCCGAAATCCGGCAACTTGAAAGTCTTCGCAGGCAGGCGCACTGGTGGCGCACGGGGGCGTTCCTTGTCCTCGCCACCGTCGTGGTCGGCTCGCTCGCGGCGCTCAACGCCTCGGTGCGCGGACTCACCGACGCGGGGCCGACCCAGGACGCCTTCGTCGGGCAGTTCTCGCAGGGGCTCAAGACGGAGATCATGCCGAACGTGCAGGCGCTCACGAGCCGCACCCTCTCGGAGATCCAGCCGCAGATCCGCCAGGAGTTCACCCGGCTGAACACGCGGGTGCCGGAGCTCACGCAGGCGACGATGAAGGAGCTCCAGACGCTTCAGACCGAGCTTCCGAAGAGTTCGGAAAAGACGCTCGACGAGTCGTTCCGCGGGCTTCTCACGAGCCGCGAGGCGAAGATCCGGGCGATGTACCCGGACGTGAAGGAGGAGCAGGTGAAGGCGCTCGTCGAGAACCTGCAGAGAAGCGGGGAGACCGAGATCCGGTCGGCGAACGACGAGCTCTTCTCGCCCCACCAGGCCGCGCTCGCGGGGATCATGGAGCACATGCGGACGATCGCGAGCTCGGAGGCGGCCGAGACGAAGGGGCAGGACCCGAGCTGGGAGATGGGGCTCGCGGTCCTCGACGTCGTGCGCGAGGATCTGAAGTCGAGCCAGCCCCCCGGGAAGGACTCGGGAAAGGACTCCGGAAAGGATTCCGGCTCTAAGACCGGCAAGGGAGAGGTGAAGCGGTGAGCGGCCGCATCATCGCCTCGGGCGGGGACGGGGACGGCCTCGCGCCGAAGCCGGTCGGCGGCGGGACGAACCCCGCCCTCAATGCCGGCGAGCCGATCGCGGGCGAGCCGATCGCGGCGGAGACGGTCCGGGCGACCGGGGCGGGCTTCGGCCCAGGCGGCACGGGCGGCGGCTCAGGAGCGGGCGGCGGGGGCAGCCAAGGTTTCGGCGGTTCCGGTCCGGGCGGTTCCGGCTCGGGCGGTTCCGGCTCGGGCGGGAGCGGCGAGGGGATCGCGGAGCGGTACGTGGACGAGGAGCTCCGCAAGGCGAAGTCCTCGCTTCTTCGCACCCAGATCGGCTCCGTGCTCGCGGTGCTCGTCCTCGGCGGGTACATGCTCTACATCACCCAGAGGTTCCGCGCCTCGCTCGAGCCCCACGAGGCGGCGACGATCGCCCAGGGGCTCGTGAGCCAGAAGCTCGACCAGCAGGGCGGCGAGCTCGCCGAGTACGTGAAGAAGGAGGTGCCGAACTACATCCGGCAGGCCCCCGACTACGCGCTGAAGGAGCTTCCGAACTTCCGGACGGGGATCCAAGGCCGCGTGGACACCGAGATCAAAACCTACGCCAAGAGCTCGTCCGAGCGGCTCGGGGGCGAGGTGGACAAGTTCCTCGAGGCGAACAAGGAGGGCGTCGGGGAGATGCTGAAGAACGGCAACGACCCGGCCGCCGCCGCGAAGATCAACGCGGGGCTCAAGGAGGTGTTCGTGAAGTACCTCGATGAGCCGATCCCCGGCCCCAACGGCGCCCCCGGCGAGTCCGCGAAAGCGAAGCTCGACGGCGCCCTCGACATCCTCACGAAGGTCGAGGCGCGCATGAAGCGGCTCGCGACGGCGAAGGATCTCACGGTCGCGGAGCAGAACGCCAAACGCGCGATCGCCGTCCTTCTGAAGACCGTCGAGGAGAAGCGCGTCGAGGAGGGGCGCACCGAGGCGATCGCCCCGGCGGCGATCGAGGGCGCCCGCGCCCGCGTCGGCGAGGCGGTGACGAACGCGGCCGAGACCGCCGGCAACGCCCCGTCGAGCGGCGCGGCGAACGGCGCTGCGAACGCCCCGTCGGGCGGGGCGGCGGGCGGCGCGGGCAAGCGGTAGCGCGCCCTCCCGCGGGTCCGGCGCGCCTCTTCGGGGGTAAACCGGACCCGTCGCCATGAACGCCTCGCGCTCCCTCCTCCCCCTTGCCCTCGGCCTTCTCGCGGGCTCCGCGCTCGCCGAGCCGATCAAGCGCGCGAGCTACCCGGCGATCTCCCCGGACGGGGGGACGCTCCTCTTCTCGTGGCAGGGCGACCTCTGGAGCGTGCCGCTGAGGGGCGGCAAGGCTGGGGAGGCGGTGCGCCTGACCGTCCACAACGCCCCCGATACCCGCCCGGTGTGGTACCCCGACGGCTCCCGGATCGCCTTCGCCTCGTCCCGCGCCGGAAGCTACGACGTCTACACGATGCGCCCCGATGGGAGCGACCTGCGCCGCGTCACGAGCGACGCGGGGGCCGAGTACCCGACCGCCGTCTCCGCCGACGGGCGCACGATCTACGGACAGACCTCCAGCTTCGGGCGCGGCGACCTCTTCCGCGTCGCCGCCACCGGGGGCGACCTCGTCCGCCTCACCGACCATCCGCTCGAGGCCGCCTACCTCGCCCGCCTCTCGCCCGACGAGAGGACCGTCTACTACAACCGCGGCGCGTACCGCGAGACCGCGTGGCAAAAGCCCGGCACCCTCTCGGCCGCCCTCCCGGAGATCTGGGTCGCCGACAACACCGTGCCCCTGACGAACCACCGGAAGCTCACCGAGAACGACACCACCGACCTCTCCCCGACGCCGAGCGCCGACGGGAGCATCACCTACGTCTCGAACGCGGGCGGCTGGCCGAACGTCTGGCGCGCCGGGCGCGACATGAAGGGCGCGAAACGGCTCACGAGCCACACGAACGGCACGAGCCGCAACCCGAGCGCGACGCGGGACGGGCGCACCGTCGCCTACGAGTTCGAATCCGATCTCTACCTTCTCGACACGAAGACCGGCGCCGACGTCCGCCTCGATGTCGAGACCCCCGCCGACTCGCGCATCAACCCGCGTCAGGACGTGACCGTGAGCACCGCGGGCGCGTTCGAGGTCTCCCCCGACGGCCGGCGCACCGTTCTCGAGGCGCGCGGCGACCTCTTCCTCACCCTCGAGCGCGGCGGCCCCGTCCGGCGCCTCACGACGAACCCGAGCGTGGACAACGAGGCGACCTGGCTCGACCCGAGGACGATCCTCTACGTCGCGAGCGAGGGGGGCAAGCGCGTGATCAAGACGAGCGACGGCGCGGGCGGGACCGCGACCTGGAAGGCCGACGCGCGCGACCTCGTCCACCCGACCGTCTCCCCCGACGGCAAGAGCGTCGCCTACCAGGTCGGCGACGACACCCTCATGGTCGCCGACGCGAAGGGGAACGGGGCGAAGGTCCTCGTCCGCGCGAACCTCCGGGGCGGCCTCGACGGCCCCGCCCCCTTCGCCTGGTCCCCCGACTCGCGGTACATCGCCCTCGACAAGATCCAGGGGCGCCGCCGCGAGATCACGCTCCTCGACGTCGCGACGGCGAAGGAGACCGTCGTCGGAAAGCTCGTCTTCAAGCCCCAGGTCTTCGAGGGGCAGGCCCCCGTCTGGCTTCCGAACGGGCGCGGGCTCCTCGTCTTCTCCCCCGAGTACGAGACGACCGACCTCTACCTCATCGACCTCGTCCCCGCCGACGCGACCTTTACCGAGGACGAGCTCGACAAGGCGCTCGCGACGAGCGCGGGCGCGGGCACCCCGAAGCCGGAGCCGGTCCGCGTCGAGGTCTACGAGCCCGGGATCTTCCAGCGCCTCCGGCGCCTCACAACCGGGGGCGCCTCCTCGGCGGCGGTCTCGGCCGACTCGCGCACGCTCTACGCCGCGACCCCCGACGGGATCGCCGCGATCTCCGCGGCGACGGGCGCCGCCACCCCCCTCCTCCCCAACCGCGGAGGCTCCCTGAGCGTGAAGAGCGGCAAGCTCTACTGGCTCGAGCGCGGCGCGCTGTACGCGACCTCGCTCGCCGGACCCGCCGCCGCGACCCCCGTCCCCTTCACGATCACGTACTCCGTGGACGCGAAGGCCGAGGAGCTCGCCCTCTTCGAGGACGTCTGGTGGGCGATCGACCGGCTCTACTACGACGCGAAGCTCAATAACAAGGACTGGGCCGCGATCCGCACGAAGTACGCCGCGCTCGTCCCCTACGCCTACGACCGGGGCGACTTCTACCGGATGATGGGCGAGATGATGGAGGAGCTCGACTCCTCGCACCTCGGCGCGACCGCCCCCCCCGCCCCCGACTGGGGGAACGGGAGCGAGGCCCCCGCCTTCACCGGCTTCGACCTCGACCCGAAGGCGCTCATGGAGGGGCGGTACGTCGTCGGGCGCACGATCCCGAACTCCCCCGCGACCGCTCCCGCCCCCGGTCGGACCGGCCCCCTCCTCCTCCCCGGCGACCGCCTCCTCACCGTGAACGGGCAGGCCCCCTCGAGCGCGACCCCCCTGAGCGCGATGCTGGACCGCCGGTCCGGGCGCAAGCTCTCGCTGGAGATCGAGCGCGGCGGGGTAAAGCGGAGCGTCGTGCTGAAGCCCGCCTCCCCCGCTTCGCGCACCGACGCCGAGTACGAGGCGTTCGTCCTCAAGGAGCGCGAGGCGACCGACCGCCTGAGCGGCGGCACCCTCGGCTACCTCCACGTCCGCGCGATGGACGCGCCGAGCCTCGCCCGGTTCCTGCGCGAGATCCGCACCGAGGCCGAGGGGAAGAGGGGGGTGATCGTGGACGTCCGCTTCAACGGCGGCGGCTCGACGGCGGTGGATATCCTCGCCGTCCTCATCCGCACCCCCTGGCTCGTCCGCACGACCCGGGGCGAGTTCGGCACGCGCCTCTCGGAGAACATCTACCGCGCCGACGGGCTCGAGCTCCCGACCGCGCTCATGATCAACACCGCGAGCTTCTCGAACGCCGAGGTCATCGCCGAGGGGTGGCGCCGCCTGAAGCTCGGTCCCATCGTCGGCGAGCCCACCCCCGGCTACGTCATCGGCACCGGCGCGTACACTCTCTGGGACGGCGGCTTCATTCGTCTCCCCGCGATCGGCGCGTACGAGGTGAGCGGGAAGAATCTCGAAGGCGTCGGACGCAAACCCGACGCCACCGTCTGGTTCGATCCGAACGCCTGGAGCGCGGGGCGCGACCTGCAGCTGGAGCGTACGGTGAGCGATCTCCTGAAGTCGGCGGCGAAGCGCTGAAGAGTCTTGGAGGAGATTTGAACTAAACTTAACCTTATCTTAACCTTATCTCGCCATCCACTCGTTATAATGCGAGTGTGTTCGGGCGGGTCACCGTCCGATGCGGGACCGCCTCCTTGAAATTACATTCACTCGCCTCGCTTGCCCTCGCCACACTCGGCTTTCTCTCGCTCGCTGGTTGTGGCGGGGGGCAAGACACTCCCTCCAGCGACCGCGTTCTGCGTCCGATCGCGACGGATGGGGAAGCTCAACCGTCGGTCGGACCTCAGGACAAAAGGAAGGGGTTGCAGATCGTTCTGCTCCACCGTCTTAACGACACGAGCATGAGGAACTTGAATTCTTCACTCAAGGATTTTTCAAGTTTCGAGATCGCTTCTGAACCGTACTTGACTTCGCAAAAGGGAGGTGTGTACGGTGATATGGGTGCGTTCGGTAACGTCAAATCCGTAGCTCAGAACAATCCCACCGCAGTTCTCGTCATTCAATTCGGGTTCCATTCGGGCGGGCCATCTCATTCAGATGATGACGATCCGACCACAAGCCGATTGGAAACGAGAGGTCGAGACTTCTACAAAAATGTCTTTGCGTCTTTCCCTAGTCGTGAGTATGTGCTTATGCCCTCACTTGAAGACGAGTGGAAGACGGACGAGTGGAAGACGAAAGACGAATTCAATAAAGCCGCCGCCGCATTGCTGAAAGGTTTCCTTGAAGAAGCTGCGAAGGACGGAAAAACATGGAATGATTTGAGCAAGATAAGCGTACGACGGTCCAGCAACAAATTTGGGGCGGACCACGACAGAACGACCACGCAGCGTGTGAAAGTGCGAGCGAATGGAAAGGACGTCACGCTCGAAGCGACGTTCAAGGTGGGAGGCGAACTCCATGGCCCGGTTCCTTCGGACACCGATGTTGCCTACTCAAACGACGGCAATTTCGTGTGGTGTGGAGCTGAGGACGCTCGTTCAATGAAGAATCCTGACGATAAGACCAAATGGCCGCTCGTTGACACCAAAAACGTCAAAGGTTGGAAGGGAATCACGAAGGACCGCACTGGCCCGACCTTGCTCTGGCGACCGGCTTACAATTGTTTTGCCAAGAAAACTCTCATACCTGTGCTGTATAACGATTCCGATTCGCTGACTAGCCGGAAGGATGCCGATCCTATGCAGCCTATGTTCGATCGTACAGAGATGGAAGCCGTGAAGACATTTTTCTCCAAATGAACTGATACGCGAGCCTTAGGGGCGCTATCTTGCAATCTTCTGCGGTGATATATGATCGTTGCAGAAGATTAGATCATTGATGGCGGGAATTTGTTTAGGGAGGCTTTGTCAGCAAGAAGAGTGACCGCTGAAGCCTGCGGTGAAGCGGCAACCTGGAATGGATCGGCCCGCCCCGGAGACTTCCGGGGCGGGCCGATAGCGTCTCACTCGCGCTCGGTTAATTAGCGGACGGGAGGAGAACCTTGTCGATGACGTGGATCACGCCGTTCGACTGCTTCACGTCGTAGGTCGAGATCGAGGCGACATTCCCGGCACCGTCCACGAGGACGACGTTGCGCGGGCCGTTCATCCGCGCGGTGAGGTTGCCCCCGTTCACGGTCTTCAGCGTCGCCGAACCCTTGCCCGCCTTGATAAGCCCCATGATCTTCGCGGCGTCGTAGTTGCCGGCGACGACGTGGTACGTGAGGATCGAGGTGAGGGTCGCCTTGTTCTCGGGCTTCACGAGGTTGTCCACCGTGCCTGCGGGAAGGAGGCCGAACGCCGCGTTCGTCGGGGCGAAGACCGTAAACGGCCCCTTGCCCTGGAGCGTCTCGACGAGGCCGGCGGCCTTCACGGCGGCGACGAGCGTCGTGTGGTCCTTCGAGTTGACGGCGTTCGAGACGATGTCCTTCTTGGCATCCATCATCTCGCCGCCGACCATCGGGTTCATGCGGGAGCCGTCCATCGTGCCGGTCTGACCGGCCTGGGCGGTGACGAGGGCGGCCGCGAGAGCGGCGCCGAGAAGCGTGCGGGAGAGGATCTTGGTCATCATGGCTAGGGTGCCCCGCTTTCGGCGGGAGGCCTTTCTCCCTACTCCCGGCCCGCTCGCGCGGGTCCCGAAAACCCCGGGGTCCCGGCATTGTTCATGGGAACGTCAGGAGGGCTCGCCCTCTTCGTCGCCCTCTTCGTCGGCGAGGAGGCGCTCCATCTCCTCGTCGTGGCGCTGGATCGCCTCGGCGGCCTCCTGCACGAGCGCCTCGATCTCGTCCTCGTCGCTCGGCTCGGGATCGAACCAGCGGACGAACTCGAGGTCGAACCCGTCCTCCAGGTCCACGATCTCCGCGACGAACGCGGGCTTGCCGAGGTGGACGATGTACTCCGAGGCCTCCGCCCCCTCCCCGTCGCCGAAGATCCAGCGCTCCTGGGTGCGTTCGGGGATCTCGGTCATCGTCTCGTTCGTCGTCGCTTCGCTCTGATTGTCGGGCATGGCGCCTAGTCTACGGTGTTTGGGCGTAAGGGGAGGCGAGCCGCTCGACCCACTTCGCGATCTCGTCCCATTCGAGGTTCACCGGGTCGCCCGGCGCGAGGTCGCCGAGGGTCGTGTGCGCGAGGGTGAACGGGATCGTCCACACGTCGAACTCGCGCGCTCCGTCCGCCCCGTGGATGTCGCGCCGGGGACTCACGACCGTGAGCGACACCCCCGCGACCGCGACCGATCCCTTGTCCACGAGGTACCGCGTCGGCGGCGTCCGGAACGTGAGGACGACCGAGTTCCCGTCGGGCCGCACCGCCGCGAGGCTTCCCGCCGCGTCCACGTGCCCCTGCACGAGATGCCCCCCGAACCGGCTCGCGGGGGTCATCGCCCGTTCGAGGTTCACGCGCCGCCCGGGCCTCAGCCCCCCGAGCGTCGTGCGCGCGAGCGTCTCCGGGCTCAGGTCGAACGTGAGGTCGCCGTCGGCGACGGCCGTGAGGCAACACCCGTCCACCGCGACCGACTCCCCCGCCCGGATCGGGTCCCCGGGCCAGGCCCCGTCGGGAGGCTCGACGCTCAGCCGCCCCCCTTCGAGCGCGGCGACGCGCGCGGTGGCCTGGACGATCCCGGTGAACATCTCCCTCTATTGTGGAATCCCCGACCGCCCGCGCGTCGTAGACTGGGGACGCCGATGCTCCCGATCGAGGCCCACGCCCCGCACCTCGTGCGCTTCCTCACCGAGGGGCGGGCCTTCCCGCGCCCCCGCCCCGCGCTCGCCGGGGCCGCGCCGGCGATCCCCTTGGCCGGCGCGCTCGCGTTCGCCCTCGGCCTTCTCGTCACGGGGCACCCCGCCCTCTTCCTCCTCGCGATGGTCGCGCTGGGCGGGGGGCTCCTCCTCCTTCTCCTCCGCCACGAGCGCGCGATGCCCGCGGGCGAGCGCCGCCACCGCGCCGCCTGGGGCGTGCGCGAGCGTCTGCGCGGCATGCTCACCCTCCGCCGCCTCCACCGCGCCCTCGATCCCGGGGTCCTCGCCCTCGTGGACGAGGGCGCGCGCCGCTACCTTCTCGCGCGGGGGCACGCCGCGAAGATGGCCCACCCTCTCCTCGCCCGCGCCGACGCGGGCGCCGTCGCTGCGATGGACGACCTTCTTCTGGAGATCGCCGTGAACCTTCCCGAGCGCCCGGCCTCCCGCTCGTTCGCCGACTCGGTCGCCGACGGGCTCGGCGGCTCCCCTCTCGCGCAGGGCGTGGGCCGCTTCCTCGGCGCCTCCGGCCCGCCCCCGCCCGATTTCGACGCGATGCGCCGCGTCCGCCCCCATGTCCAGGCCCTCGCCGACCTTGCCGACGAGATCGAGCGCACCCTCCCCTCGCTCGCGCGCGACCTCGACCTCCCCGGCGGCGAGCCCCCGCTGAGCCAGACCCTCGGCGCCCTGCGCGAGCACCGCGAAGCCGCCGAGGGCCTCGAGCGCGAGATGCGCCTCGGCGGCTAGTGCGAGGCTAATCCCAGCCTGTCGCGATCCCGACGCCGCGCTTTCGGAGGGCCTCGATGAACGCCGCGCCCTTCGTCGCCCGCTCATAGCGGACGGCCCCCTGCGGGATCTCTCCCGCCGCGACCCACGCGGCGTGGATCGCGAGCGAGAAGCCCGTGAGGCGCTCCATGCTCGTGAACCCCGTCGCCTCGTCCTCCCGGTCGTGGATCTCGATCCGGGCGCTTGCGCGCGCGCCGGCCTTGACCCCCTCGCCCACCGCGCGGATGACGCACTGGTCCCGGTCCTCGACCTTTGCGAGCTCCTCCCCGAAGACGCGGACGAAGACGTCCTTCGGACGCACCCGCACCGGCCCGCACGCCGTCGCGACCTCCACCTCGTCCTCGCGCCAAAGCCCGAAGTCCTTGTAGAGCCGCATCCGCTCGCAGTGCCCCGGAAAGCGGAACGTCTTGTACTCGTACGTCCTCAGCGTCCCCCCGTAGAGGTCGCGGAACGTCTCCGGCGCGGTCGAGACGCCTCCGCTCGTCACGAACGCCTCGAGCGTCCCCAGCGGGGTGTCCTCCACCGTCTCCAGCTCGGTGAGTGTCGGGATGCTCGCGAGCTCCCCATCGCGCAGGATCGCCCCCTCGTAGTCGTACTCCGACACGAGCCCCTCGACGTTGAACGTGAGCTTGTAGCCGAACGGCGGCCGCGGGTTCTGCGGCAACACCCCGCAGTACAGCCGCACCGACTCCGGCGCGTCGAAGCGCTCTAAGAGCGCGAGGGCGAGCGAGTTCACGAGCCCCGGCGCAAGGCCGCAATCGGGCACGAGGGTGATCCCCGCCGCCTTCGCGTCCCCGTCGAGCGCGAGCGTCCGCCGCGTGACGTCGAGGTTCCCCCCGAGGTCGAGCATCGAGGTGCGCGAGGCGATCGCCGCCGCCGCGACCCCCGGGTGCATCCAGTACGGGACGCACGAGAGGAGCACGTCCACCCCGTGGAGCGACGCGGCGAGCGCCGAGGGATCGAGTGCGTCGAGCGCGACCCCCTCGGCGACGGTCGTCCCCGCGAGCCGGTTCACGCGCTCGGCGGAGGCGCGGGCGACCGAGGGGTCGCGGTCGGCGAGGATCAGGCGGCCGGGCGCGGCGAACCGCGCGAGGTCGTAGGCGGCGGCGGTGCCCTGCATTCCCGCGCCCAGAATCATGTAGGTGGTGCTCATGGCCTCTCTTGCGACGCCGGTGTCCTGGGTCATGGCGACCCTATTCTATCCGGCCCCCGGCCCGTCTTGCGACCTTGTGGCGCGGGGAGGGTAACGTCGGGAGCGGTCGGGCGTCCATCCTCCCGTGCCGACCACCTTCGGGAGGCCCTTGGAATCGAGATGAACACCCCCCGCCCCTTCCCGCTCTCCCCGCTCCCTCTGCGCGCGCTCGCCCTCGCCGCGCTCTTCGCGGGGGCGCTCTCCGCCCCCGCTCCCGCGCTCCTCCCCCTCCCCGCCCTCCAGAGGCCCGTCGCCTCCGCGCCCGCCCCTCAAAAGGCGACCGCCTTCACGAAGGCCGATCTCGAGAGGATGGTCGCCGAGCTCTCCGCCGCGATCCCCCAGAACGCGGGCCTCATCTATCCCATCGACTCCGACGTCCTCCAGGACGACGACGTGAACGCCTACGCCAACATCGAAGACAATCCGAAGGACCCTAAAAAGCCCCAGGCGATCATGCGCGTGAAGACGGGCTTCCTGAAGTTTCTCGACCGGGCGTGCGAGAAGGGGTACGTCGTCGGGCTCGACCCGAACGACCCGAAGAGGACGTTCCGCCTGAAACCCGGCGACCAGGTCCGCCTCCTGCGCGCCGTCGTCGCCCACGAGATGGGCCACCTCTCGCGCGGGCACGTCCTCTCCGCGATGAAGCCCGGCGACCTGAAGGTCATCTACACCCGCGAGACCGAGCGCGAGGCCGACGCCGTCGGGGCCGCCGCGCTCCAGCGCACCGGCCACAGCGTCCAGGACGCCCAGGATATGCTCCTCATGCTCGACGCCTACTCGACCGAGATGGGCGTCGGCGACTCCGAGCGCCTCCTCGGCGACCACGCCGACTGCAAGCGCCGCGCCGCCGCGATCTCCTCGAACCCCGCCGTCCTGCGCTCGCTCATCGAGTTCGACCTCGGCCTCGCCTTCGCCGAGGCCCGCGACAACGTCGCCGCGATGGCCGCCTTCGACCGCGCCTACGCGAAGGAGCCCCGCCTGAAGGAGAGCACCGTCAACGCCGCCCTCTCGGCCGTCGTCATCTATTGGGACCAGCTCGACCCGCGCATCCGGGGCAACTGGTACCGGCCCGATTTCGGCCCCCTCATGAAGAGTCCGATCTCGCAAGGCCGCGACGGCGCGATCCGAGACGAGGACCGCAAGCGCTACGCCGACGCCGTCGCCCACGCCGCGGTCGCGCTCCGGGCCCTTCCGAACGACCCGCGCGCCCTCGAGGTCGCCGGGCTCGTCCAGGTCCTCGATCCCGACGGCGCCCCCGCGAACCTCGCCGCCGGCATCGCGAACCTCCAGAAGGCCGCCGCGATGGCGATGCGTCCCGAGGACCGCCTGCGCCTCGCGAACAACCTCGCCGTCGGCCTCCAGCGCTCGGGCCAAGCTGTGAAGGGCGTCGAGACGATGGTCGCCGCCCAGCGCGCCTCGACCGTCGCGAACGTCACCGTCGGCGAGAACCTCGGCCGCCAAGCCTTCCCGAAGTCCCTCGCGAAGGACGCCGCCACCGCCGCCGACGCGATGCGCAACTACCTCGTCCTCACCCCGAACTTCGGCGGCCGGTACGAGGAGGTGCAGAGGGCCTACGCCTCCCTCTGCTCGGGGTTCGGGATCAAGCCCCAGCCCGTCGAGTCCAAAGGCTCGGTCGGATTCCTCACCGTCCTCTCCCTCTCCGACGGCGGTCAGACCCTCCGCCTCTTCGACAAGTACGCCGACGTCCAGCGCAAGCTCGGCGCGGGCGACGTCACCCTCGGGATCAAGCCCTCGGGCGAGGACCGCTTCCAGGCGGGCAAGGCGGTCGGCACCTTCGAGGCGCGCTTCCGCGGCGGCAACGTCCTCGGCCTCTTCCAGGCGAAGAGCTCCGACCCCGATCCCGACGAGATCGAGATGCTCCGCATCACCTCGTACAGCCCCGGCGCCGCCCTCGTCATGAGGCTCTCCGACGCCCGCGTCGAGCGCGAGTACCCCATCGCCGTCGGCATGGCCCAGAGCGAGCTCGACAAGATCTATCCGACGAGCAAGCTTCCGAGCGTCCAACTTCTGCGCGTCGGCTCGCTCGAGGAGTGGAAGTACTACCCGGGGCTCAACTTCGGCGTCTGCCTCCGCGACGGCAAGGTCGCCGGCATCACCGTCACCCCCGTGAAGCTCCCGAAGAAGTCCGAGGGCTAGGATGGCCCTCCTCCTCCTCGCCCCGCTCCTCCTGATCGGGGCGGGGCAGACCACGCCCCTCGCCACGCCGGGCACCCCCGTCTCCCGCCCCTTCGTCGCCTCCCGCAAGGCCGCCCTGTGCATCGGCGTCGGGGGGTACGAGCACCTCTCGAACCTGAGCTACACCGTGGACGACGCCCGGAGCGTCGCCGCCGAGCTGAAGGAGGACTACGGCTTCGACCCCGCGAACGTCCGCCTCCTCGACGGCGCGACCGCCGCGACGATCCCCACCGCCGCCACCGTCGCCCGCGAGATCAAGACCCTCGTCGAAGGCCGCAACCTCGACGGCGCCTCCCTCTTCGTCTTCTACTTCTCGGGCCACGGGATCGGGACGAAGAGCGGCGACTACCTCATGCCGAGGGACGCGAAGGAGTCCGAGGCCGAGACGAAGGGGATCGCGATGCGCCCCCTCGTCCGCGCCCTCGCCTCGGCGGGGCTCAAGAACGTCCTCTTCGTCTGCGACGCCTGCCGCGCGGGCGAGAAGAACCCCTTCGGCGCCGAGCTCCAGGCCCTCGGACGCCGGACGAACCTCGCCGTCCTCCTCGGATGCGCCCCCGGCGGACGCTCCTACGAGTACGACTCGCTGGGGCACGGCGCCTTCACCCACTACCTTCTGAAGGCCCTGAAGAGCCCCGCCTCCGCCGACCCCACCACCGGCGCGGTCCTCGGCTCGAAGCTCGCCGCGAAGGTCGCGAGGAGCGTCGCCGAGTACACCGCCGCCGACCACGGCGACTCCCCCCAGGTCCCGTCCGTCTGGACCGCCGAGAAGGGGATCACTACCGACGTCTTTCTCGGGTGCCGCCCCCCGGAGGGCGAGATCGGCGCAGGCGCCCTCGCGATCGCCCGCGAGCAGCTCGGCAAGGGCGAGCTCGCGCGCACCGACTTCGGCCGCCTCGTCCTCTCCCTCGGGATCGCCCTCTTCGGCGAGAGCCGGTACTCCGAGGCGGTGGACTGCTTCAAGGCCGCCGACGAGCTCGGCGAGGCGCCGGACCCCGCCGCCGCGTGGCTCGTCTCGTCCCTCCTCTCGACGGGACGCGACGCCGAGGCCGAGCGGTACCTGCGGAGGCTCCTCGCCTCTAAGAGCCCCTACTGGCGCGACCAGGCGATGGCGCTCGATTCGCTCGGGATCACCCCGGCGGCTCAGCGCCTCGCCGCCCGCGAGCGGCTCTACGCCGGGGGAAGGACGTTCGAGGAGGCGTTCGACCTCTGGTACGCGCTGAGCCGCACCGGGATGACCGGAGAGGCCCTCGCCGCGCGGCTCGACGGCTTCGCCGCCGACATGGGGCCGAAAACGGCGGCGGGCCTCTACTTCGCCGCCCGCGCCGCCCTTGCGCGCGGAGAGGACCTAAAGGCGGTGGACCTCGCGTTCGAGGGGTTCCGCGCCCCGCCCGGAGGCCCCGAACGGCACGACTTCGTCATCGTTCTCGCCCAAGCCGCCCATCGGCTCGGGTCGAAGGAGCTCGAGCTGAAGATCCTTACGCTCGGCACGAAGATCCGGGGGCACGAGGCCTACTGGGAGGCCCAGGTCGCGATCCTCACCGGAGCGGCCCCGAGCCTGGCCCAGCTCATCCGCGCGATCGAGACCGCGACGAACGCGCGCGGGCTCGTCGAGATCGCCGCGAGCGCGGGGGCCGACGTCCCCGCCCTCATCCCCGCCCTCGAAGCGGCGGGGGCGAGGTTCCCCGGAACGTGGGAGCCGCGCTTCGCGCTCTGGCTCGCGCGCCAGGAAGGGCGCTTCCGGGTCCCCCTCGCGCTCGATCCGAAGGCGTTCGGCGCCGAGGCGACGCCGGGGCGCTTCTTCGGGACCGCGACGGACGCGCTCGTGGACATGTTCTCCGCGCTGGAGAGGGCGAAGCGGATGGGCAAGGCGGATCGCAAGCGCCTTACCGACTTCCTCCTGGCGGAGCTGTGCCGCAAGGCGGACCTCTTCGGCGATCCGGCGGGAGATGGCGAGGACGCGTGGCGCACGCTCCTCGTCCAGACGTCGCTCTCCGGCTATCCGCGACAGGCCTACGTCGCCGCCCTCCCCCGGCTCCTCCCGAGGGCGAGGTCCCTCCCCCCCGTCCTTCGGTACGACCTTCTGGAGGCGTGCGTCGTCGCGGGCGACCTCGCCTCGGCGCGGACCCTCTTCGTGTCCGGCCCGTGGGACGCCCCGGACGCGAACGGGGGCGACCTCGTGTTCGCGGCGGCGCTCGCGTCCGAGGGCGCGCCCGACGCCCGCGCGGTCCTCGCCTCCATCGTGCGCCCGCTCACCCGCGCGGAGACGGGGATCCGCGACGCGATCGCCGCCTATCTCGACGCGCGGGACGGAAGGCCGAGCGCGGGGGGCGAGGCCCCCAAGGGCTTCGTCGCGGCGGGGCTCCGGCTGGCGGGGCGCCTGCTCGATCCGGCCTACGTCCCCGCGCCCTCGGAGATCGCCGCGGCCCTCGAAGGCGGGCACGACGCGGAGGCGCCGTTCGGCTACCCGCAGGCGCTCTTGGCGGTGGCGGAGGCGCTCCGGCGAAGGTCGGCCCCCGGCGACGCGGACGCATGGAGCGCGGCGCGGCTCGCGATCGAGAGCCTGGGCTTTCCCGACGCCGCGCGGCGGCTCGCCCTCGGAACCCCGGGAGAGCCGAAGGCGTTCGCGGGGCGCTACGTCTTCCGCGGCAAGTGGAACGACGACCCCGCCCGCGCCGTCCTCACCCTGACCCCCGACGGGCGCGGCACCCTCGAAGGCATCCCCGGCATCCCGAGCCTCCCCATCGTCTGGCGCGACCAGGGCTGGCTCGGCGTCCCGAAAGGAAGCCCCTTCGCCGCCTTCGAGGGGAAGCTCGCCCCCCGCGCCGCCTACGACGCCCCGACCTCGCTCCGGGGCGAAACGCCGTTCGCCCTCTACCGCCCCTCGGGCGAGCGCCTCGGATTCGTCGGCGTCTGGGAGCCGCCCCCCAAAGCCGCGGTTCCTAAGGCGAAGCCGGGAGGGCGGTAGACCCGCCCCCCAGCATCCCCAGCGCGAGCGCCGCCGTCCGCCGCACCGCGTCCGGCGGCCCGAGAAGCGCGTCGAGCTCCTCGAAGCTCGCGAGCTCCTCCGCGGGATCGGCGAGCACCCGCTCCAGCGCCGCTCGGAGCCCCTCCGGCGTCGCGTCGTCCTGGATGAGCTCCGGGACGGCGAGACGGTCGAGAAGGATGTTCGGGAGCGCGACGTACTTCGGACGCCTGAAGCGGATGAGCTTCGCCTCGCGCAGGGTCGCCGGGCTCAGCCGGTACGCCACGACGAACGGCGTGCGCGCGAGCGCCGCCTCGAGCGTCGCCGTCCCCGAGCACACGATCGCCCCCCGCGCCGAGGCGAGCGCCTCGCCCACGTCCGAGACGATCCCCTCGGAGGAGCCCCAAAGCCGCTCGGCGAGCGCCCGCCGCGCCTCGGGCACGGGGATCGTGAACGGCCCCGCCATCCCCCGCACCGCCTCCCGGTAGAGCGGGAGCAGGAGCTCGATCTCCGAGACCCGCGACCCCGGCAGGAGCGCGATCCCCTCCCGAGCGCGCCCCGGCCTGTAGGGCGGGCGGAGCGACTTGATCGGGTGCCCGAAGAAGTGCGCCGACGCCCCCATCCCCCGCAGGATCTCCGCGCTCCAGGGGAACGGCGTCACGATCTCGTCGCTCAGCCGCGCGACGTCCTCCCCCTGCCGGTCCCGCCGCCAGCTCGAAGGCGGCACGAACCACAGCACCCGCCACCCCCGCCCCTTCGCGTGCCGCGCGAGCCGCACGTTCGCGTACCCGAAGTCGATCGGCACGAAAAGCCCCGGCTCGCCCCGTCCCAGGGCGCGCTTCGCCCGGTAGTACCCCCGCACCACGCGCGGGTACACGCGGAGCGACTGCACGATCGAGATCGCCCCCCACGCCGACGAGTCCGCGTGGAGCCGCACCCCCTCCCCCCGCATCCGCGCCCCCCCGAGCCCCTCGATCCCCAACGAGGGATCGAGCGCGCGCAACTCCCGCACGAGCCCCGCCCCGTAGGCGTCCCCCGACGCCTCCCCGGCGGAGATGAGGACCCGCTTCGGGTTAGGCATCTCCCCGTCCCCCCGGCATCCGCGACCGGATCTTCCGGTACCCCCACCCTATCGCGCCGACGATGAAGGGAGTTCCGAGGAGAACCGAGAGGAGGAAGAACGGCCCCTCGCCCGCCCGCCACATGAGGAGCGCGTTCGCGTCGTACAGCGCCAGAAGCGTCGCGCCGAAGACGAGGAACCGGCCCGGCCGCCCCTCGAACGGCGAGCGGAGCGGACCTTTCAATCCCGCGACTCCCGAAGCGTCCAGGAGAGAGGGAACGCCATGCCAACGCCTCCCGTCGCCGCCCCCGCCCCCTTTGCAAAGGGGGCGGGGGCGACGACGGGAGGCGCGTCGAGACCGAGAGCCCGCCGCCGCAAGAGGGAACATCGACGGAGCCGCGTCACCGCCGCTCCGACTGACGCATCGCCCAGACCATGAACGCGAGCGCCGCGAGGTTCAGCCCGACCTTCTCCGCGATCTCCCCCGCCGGGAGCTTCCTGTTGAACACGACGATCAGAAGGACGAGGACCGCGACGCCGCCGAAGAGACGCACCGAACGGGGGAGCCGGGTCATCCCTCCTCCCGACGCGAGAGCCGGACCATCCCCCACACGCACAGCGCGAGCGCGATCGAGAGGAGTGGGACACCGACGAGGATCTCCGTCCGCCTCTCCCCCGGCGGCATGATGAAGATCGCGCGTCCCATGAGGTGCGCCGCCACCACAAGCGACACGACGAGCGACCGGACAGGCCCCCGGCCCAGAGCCCGGGGGCTTGGGTCGGGCCACAGCTCCCGCCTCCACCAGGGCGCGCGCGGGCGCGGCTCCCTCTCCTCCTCTGGTCCCCGCACCCCCCCGGTTTACCCCGGCGCGAGAGGCGAGGGAAGGGACGGGGGTGAGGCCGACCCCTGCCGCGAAGGCGGATCCCAAGGGGAGAAACCCCGAGGAGAGAGGAAACGCGCCCCGCGGCGGTGGAGGGTCGCCAGCGGGAGGGACCCCCGACGAGACCGCCCCGCCTAACCCCGCCGAGCGATCCCGCGCTCGACCCAGAGTGAGAACGCAGCGAAAAGGGCGGCGAGGACGACCGCCCCGAAGAGGCTCCCGAGCGCCCTTCCGACCTCGCCCACGCCGTGCGCCGACGCGGGCGAGACGCCGAGACCCGCAAGGAAGAGGAGCGCCGGCGGTCCGAGCCTCCCTCGCCGCGTCGTCCGCCCACGGAAGACGCTCCACGCCCCGAAGAGCAGGAAGGCGAACCCTCCGCCGAGCCGCTCGACCCCCTGCGTGGCGATGAAGACGAGGCCGAACACCGCCAGCGCCAGGAGCGCCGCCCCGAGAACCCGCGCCCTCTTCACGACGGCTCCGCTCGCGCCGCGTAGACGATGATCCCGACGAGCGGCAGGATCGCCGCGGCCCCTAGGCGAGCCACACCGGCTTGCGTTGCCCGAACGCCATGTACAGGCACGCGATCGCGATCACGACGATCGCGAGCATCGCCAGGAGCCCCCTCTCCGTCGGGTTCCCCCGCACCCACTCCACCGCGCGCAGGATCTCGAAGGGGTCCATCGCCTCTCCTCGTGAGTCTACGCGCCGGAGGGAAAATCCGAGGGAATCTTCCGGCGGCACGTTGTCATTCGCCTCTCCCGCCGACCTAAGGGTGTGACTCCCGGAACTCCGCCCCGCCCCCGTCGCACCGGTCCCGCATTCCTAACCATGCACAAAACGCGAAAAAGCGTGGTCAGCATGGTCAGGCTGGTCAGGCCCGAACCTTAGAGACGTGCGCGCACGCGCGCCGGATCGTTCCCAGGCTTGCCAGAGATCGTCCCAAAGGCCGACTTCGCAAAAGGGCGGGAAGGCCCCTACCGCTGGTCGCCGCGGCCGTGCCGACCCTCGAACCGGCGCTCCTCGAACGCGAGGAGCGTGAGGACCTCCGGCGTCGCGGGAACCTCCTCGCGCACGATCCGCATCGCGTTCGAGAGCCCGATCTGGCTCTTGTAGAGAAGCTTGCACGCCTTGTGGAGCGCGAGCCGCGCGTCGGGACCCACCCCGATCCGCCGGAGCCCCACCGCGTTGATGTCCTTCACCTCCTCCTCGTCGTGCCCGTCCACGAGCATGAACGGCGGCACGTCCCGCGTGATCTTCGAGAACGCCCCCACCATCGCCACCTTCCCGATCCGCGCGAACTGGTGAACCCCCGTCATCCCCCCGATGACCGCGAGCCGCTCCACGGTGACGTGCCCCGCGAGGCTCGCCTGGTTCGCCATCGTCACCGAGTCCTCCACGTGCGAGTCGTGCGCGATGTGGCAGTACCCCATGATGAACGCGTCGTTCGCCACGATCGTGCTCCTCCCCTCCTTGCTCGCCCGGTGGACCGTGACGTACTCGCGGAAGACGTTCCCGTCCCCGATCGTGAGAAAGGTCGGCGCCCCGTCGTAGGCCCGGCTCTGCGGGTCCCCGCCGAGCACCGTCCCCTGCCCCACGCGGTTGTTGCGGCCCATCGTCGTCCCCCGCTTGATCGTCACGTGCGAGTCGAGCCTCGTCCCGTCCCCCAGCCGCACCCCGTCCTGCACGTAGCAGAACGGCCCGATCTCGACCCCCTCGCCGAGCTCGGCGCGCGGGTCCACGACGGCGGACGGGTGGACGATCGTCAACGGGCTCAGGCTTCCTGGCGGTCTTCCTTGGCGGGCTCGGGTTGCGGGGCCTCTTTGCGCGAGAGCTTGAAGACCATCTCCATCTCGGCCGCGACGTCCTCCCCGATCCGGACCGTCCCCTTCATCCGCCCCACCGCCCCCCGGAGCCACAGCATCCGCACCTCGATGAGGAGCTGGTCGCCGGGCCGCACCGGGCGCCGGAACTTCGCCCCCTCGATCGCCCCGATGAGCGGCACGAGCCCCGCGAGGCTCGGCACCCGCGCCGCGAGGATCGCCCCGACCTGCGCCATGCACTCCATCACGAGAACCCCCGGCATGATCGGAAGCCCCGGATAGTGCCCCTGGAAGAACGGCTCGTTCATCGTGACGTTCTTCAGCCCGACGCAGCTCTTCCCGTCCTCCGCGAGCGACACGATCCGGTCCACCAGGAGGAACGGGTACCGGTGCGGGATGAGCTCCAGGATCTCCTGGATGTCGATCGTCGTCGGATCCTTCGGCCCCAGCACCACGCGGGGAGGGTACCCGCGCGGTGCCTTCGGGGTCCGTCTAGACCGCCCGGCGTCGCCGCCGGGAGAGCGCGAGCGCCCCGCCCGTCGCCCCGAGGACGAGCCCGCCCGTGAGCCCCGTCGCCAGGAGCGGCGAGAACGACGGCTTCGGCCTCTCAAGCGGACGATGCTCGATCCTCGGGTCGAACGTGCTTCCCCCCGACGTCAGATCGGTCGCGATGCGTAGGAGGTCCTCGCCCCGCCCGCTCCGCGTAGCGAGCGTCTTCGCTGTCGCGAGCGCCGCGCGACCCTTCTCGATCTCGTGTTCGTTCTGGTAGGCGAGCGCGAGCGCGATGTGCGCGTCGGCGGCGTCGTCATCGTCGAGCTTTCGGGCCATCGCCCTTTCCAAGGCGCCTTTCGCCCCGTCCGTCTCGCCACGGTAAGCCGCCGCGTAGGCGTACTGGATAAGGAGCTTTGGATCCTTCCTCGCGTGCGAGGACGTCTTCCGCGCCTCGGTCATGATCCGCCAGCTCGCCTCGTCGTCGAGCGTCTCGTGCGTCTCGGAGACGGCGAGGACGGCCGCCGGCGTCTCCGGCGCGTCGGGGTACCGCTTCAGAAAGGCGTCCAGAACCGTCCGCAACCGGGGAAGATCCGTCCGGGCCCCATGGTCCGCCGCGTAGGCCTGCACGAGATCGCGCGCTTCCTTCGCCGTAGAGGTTCGCTGGATCGCGGCGAGAGTCGCCGGATGATCGAGTCGCCCACGCATGGGCAGGCCGAACGGTGGTAGCTGCGCCCCCGTTTGAAACCCGAGGGCGGACGCTCCCAGTGCCGCAAGGAGACGAAGGACCGTCACCCTCTCGGAACTCCGCAAGAGTCGAAAGCGACGGGGATCGAAGGAGAAGCGGCGGGGGTGATGAGGCGACGGTGCTTCATGGGCGCAAGGGGCTTTTGGCCCCCGCCTCCATAGTACTGCCGGATCGGAGCCGCATCGCGCCTCCCGAAGAATGTTTCTTAGGAATCTCGAAGTCTTTTTCGAGAGGCCGGGATGGATCGGGCCTCTTGCGGCGGACCCCTCTCGCGGTTGGGACGGCGTCTACACTAGGCGGTGCCCTTCCTCGCCCGCGAAGCCCCCGGCGGCGTCCCCTACCGCGTCCATCTTCCCGATCCCCTTACCGCAGGCGAGGGGCCGCACCCCGCGGTCCTCTTCCTCCACGGCTACGGCGAGAGCGGAGGGGACAACGAGGCGCAGCTGAGGATCGGCCTTCCGCCCCTCGTCGTCCCCGGCTCCCCTTGGGAACGGGCCGTCGTGATCGCGCCGCAGAAGCCCGAGTTCGACCGGCTCTGGCCCGACTTCGCCGACCGCCTCGACGCGATCCTCGCCGACGCGGAGGGGCTCGCCCCGCTGAGCGACCGCCGCGTCCTCACCGGGCTCTCGCAGGGTGGGCACGGCACCCTCGCCCTTGCGAAGGCGCTCCGGTGGACCTTCGCCCGGATCGCCCCCGTCTGCGGCTGGGCCGACCCGAAGAGGCCGGTCGCCTTCGGGGGCCTCCGCGAGAACCGCCGCTGGACCGCCGAGGGCGAATGGGCCGACCCCGACGCCGTGAGGGCGAGGTGCGGCGGAGTTCCCGCCTGGCTCTTCCACGGCGAGGTGGACGAGGTCGTCCCGGCGGCGCGCTCGCGCGAGGTCGCCGCGATCCTCGGCCCGCTCACGGAGGCGGGCGGGGCGCGGCTGACCCTCTACCCCGGCGTGGGGCACGACTCGTGGACCCGCGCCTACGCCGACCCCGAGCTTCCGGGCTGGCTTCTCGGCTGAGGGGCGGACGCCGCGCGGGGAGCTCCCCGCGTAGAATGACGGGGCATGATCTCGACCGCGGCGATCCCGAGCGAGGCGCTCTCCGTCGATCCGGGATCGTCGGTCGCCCTCGACATCCTCGTCACGAACGGGGGTGTGACGAACGGGGGTGTGACGAGCGGGGGCCTGGCGAGCGGGGGCGCCATCGCGGAGACCGTCGAGCTCGTCCTCGAGGGGATCGATCCCGAGTGGATCGCCGTCCCCCAACCGACCCTCGCGCTCGATCCGGGCGCCTCGGGAAAGATCCTCGTCCTCTTCCGCCCCCCCCGCTCGAGCGAGAGCGCCGCCGGGGACTATCCCTTCGTCGCCCGCGTTCGCGCCGTGACGGGCGAGCCGGGCGAGCGCGCCCTCTCCGGCATCCTGCGCGTCCGGCCCTACCACCACCTCGCCCTGGAGATCTCCCCGAAGAAGGGGGCCGTCTCCGCCGCGCGGCGGGCGAACACCTTCGACGTCACCGTCCTGAACCTCGGCAACGCCGACCACTCGCTCCAGCTCTCCGGAAGCGACCCCGAGGACGAGTGCGCCTACGAGTTCGACCACGAGAACCTCGGGGTCGGCCCCGGCCAGAGCCGCGAGGTCGCCGTCACGGTGAACCCCCGGAGCCGCAAGGCGCTCTCCTCCTCGCGCCTCATCGGGTTCGGGATCACCGCGCGCTCGGTCGAGACCCCCTCGGTCGTCGCGACGACCCAGGCGCAGCTGGAGGTGAAGCCGTTCCTCACCCCCGCGACCCTCGCGTTCCTCCTCTTCGCCGGATCGCTCCTGGGGCTCCTCTGGTTTTTCCAACCGAAGCCCCCCCGCGTCACGAGCCTCACCGTGGACCGCCCGAGCGCCCAACGCGGCGAGCGGGTGACGGTGAGCTGGAGGACGACCGACGCGAGCGGGGTGCGCCTGCGCGTCGGGGGCGAGGAGATCCCCGGCGCCCTCCCCGCCGAGGGGACCCGCGAGATCGAGCTCACGAACGTCGGGACCGAGGACGTCGTCGCGACCGCGCTGAGGGACCAGCGCCAGAGCGACCCGCAGAGCGTGACCATCGCGGTGACTGCCCCCGTCCCGGTCCCCGAGCCGAAGATCACGAAGCTCGAACCGAGCGCTCGGAGCGTCCGCGTCGGGCAGTCGTTCGTCCTCAAGTACGGCTTCAACGCGGCGGTGACGAGCGCGAAGATCTCGCCCCTCGCGAAGGACCTCGACCTCGCGCTCGACGCGATCCAGATCCCCACCGACACCCCGGGGACGATCGAGTACACCGTCGTCGCCGAGAACAAGGCGGGCAAGCGCGTCACGAAGAGCTTCAAGGTCGAGGTCACCGATCCCTCCGAGGCGAGCGTCGTGGACTTCGCCGCGACGCCGAAGACGGTCGAGCCGAACGGCACCGTCACCGTGAGCTGGACCGTCACCGGCGCGGCCGCGATCCGGCTGAGCTACGCTGGGCGCGACGAGGATCTCGCGACCGGCTCCGGCACGCGGACGATCTCCGTCGCGGCGAAGACGACCTTCACCCTGCGCGCGACCGACGGGCGCGGCAAGTCGGTCTCGCGCTCGGTCACGGTGCGCGTGAAAGCACCCCCCCCGGTCGTCGTCGAGCCTGCGAACGACGCGAACGGGACGAACGACCCCGTCCTTCCCGAGGACGCGCCGAACGATCCCACCAACGCGGGGAACGCCCCCCGGTGAGACCCCACGGCGCCCCGCCCGACTACGATCCCGCCGAGCCGACCTCCGCGATGCGCCCGATCCTCATCGCCGAGAACGGCGAGAGGCTCGTGGACTTCACCCAGCCGCCGTACAACCTCGTCCTCGACCGCCCCCGCTTCCTCTACGAGCGCCAGATCTTCGCTCGGGAGAGGCTCGCCCGCCGCCTCGCCGAGGCCCACGCGGCGCTGAAGCGCGACGGCTACGGCCTCCTTGTCCTCGAGTGCTGGCGCCCGCCCTTCATCCAGCGCCGGATGTTCCGCGCCGTCGAGGCGAAGTTCCGCGAGACCCTTCCCGACCTCCCCGAGGACGAGTTCCGAAAGGTCGTCGAGCGGTACTCGGCTCCCATGGACGACGAGGCCCCGCCCCCCCACACGACGGGCGGCGCGGTGGACCTCTGGCTTTCCGACGCGACCGGCGGCCCCGCCGACCTCCACGCCCCCTTCGACTTCCAGGACGACGCGGGGTTCGCGTTCGGCGCCCAGGGTCTCGGCTCGATCGCCCGCGCGAACCGCGACCGCCTCGCCGAAGCCTTGAGGGCGGTCGGGCTCACGAACTACCCGAGCGAGTACTGGCACTTCTCCTACGGCGACCAGGGCTGGGCGTACCGCGGCGGGCACCCCCGCGCGGTCTACGGCGCGACCGAGCCGCCCGGGTGGAGCCCGAACCCCGCCGACGACGTGGACGCCCCGCTGGAGTTC
The DNA here is from genome assembly GCA_965249475.1 of Fimbriimonas sp. GTDB lineage: Bacteria > Armatimonadota > Fimbriimonadia > Fimbriimonadales > Fimbriimonadaceae > Fimbriimonas. Next base: position 337,065 of record CBDFMD010000003.1, read on the forward strand.
GTCGTCGAGGCCGATCCCCAAAGCGGGTAGAGTCCTCCCGGGAGTCGGCCGGGCGACGGCCTTCGCGGGCTCTGCCCCGGGGGAGGAAAGTCCGGACTTCACAGGGCACGGCGCCCGTCGAGAGAGGCTTTGCCGCTCAAGGCGGGGCGGGGCGACCCGACGGAAAGTGCAACAGAAACACACCGCCTAAGACTCGGCGCAAGCCGGGGACGGTAAGGGTGAAATGGTGGGGTAAGAGCCCACCGGCGGGCCGGTAACGGTCCGGCCGTGCAAACCCCGCCCGAAGCAAGGCCGAATAGGGAGCGGACGATCCTGCCCGGGGACGCTCCGGGTCGGCCGCATGAGAGAGATCGTCGCACAAAGACAGAATCCGGCTTATAGGCCGGCTCCCACCTCTCTCCTCCCGTAGAAGGGAAGACACCGATGGCGAACGTCCGGCTTGAAGGTCTCGCCCTGCGCTCAAAGGCGCCGCCCGCCCAGCCGGAGGGCGAGGTGCGGGTGCCCCTCGACGGCGCGCTCCCGATCGCGGCGATCGCGGGCGCGAACTTAGGATCGCTCCTCGCCTTCCTTGTTGCGTTTCTTCCCGGCTTCGACGCCCTGCCGCGCGAGGCGCGGGGGGACGCCTTCGTCACCGCGTGCTTCGTCGGAACGGCGGTCGGAGGAGGGGTCGGGTTCGGACTCGCCGCGCGCCGCGCCCGAGGCCGCGCGCTCGTCTTCGATGCGGACGGCGTCTGGGGGGACGGCCCCGGAGAGAAGGGAGATCCTCTTCCGTGGACCGGGATGAGGCTGCGCAGGGGAAGGCGCCCCCTCCTCGTCGCTGAGGACGGTCGCACCCTTCCCTTCGAGCGCGAGACGCTCCGCCGAGGCCCCGACGCGCTCTACCTTCGTGCCTTGGTGGAGGGGCTCCCGACCGTGCCGCGGCGCGAGCGGCGGCTCTCCGTTCCGCTCCTCGTCCTCGTCGCGCTCGGAGGGCTCGCCACGTTCCTGAGCGTGATCCCGACGATGCGGATCCGACCCGACGAAGAGCCCTCGGTCCCCCCGTTCTCGCCTCTCTGGTACGGTCGCCTCGCGCTCCTCGCCCTCGCGCTCCTCGCCCTCTTCGGCGGAACGGTCGGGGCTCTTCTCGGCTACGGATTCGGGGCGGATGCCCGAAGAGAGGTTGGGGAGAAGGGCACTCCTTCGAGGGGCGGAGAGGACGAGCTCGGCGCGCTCTTTCGAGAGACCCGGTTCCGCCCGCCTCCGGTCGAGCTCCGACCGGGCGTCGAGTACCGCTACCGGGGCGAGGCCTACTGGCGCGCGCAGGCGAAGGAGCATAGGAGCACGCGGCTCCTCCTCTTCGGGTGCGGCCTCGTGATGCTGCTCATGGCGTTCGCGGCTCCGTGGATCGCCGTCCGCCCGCTGCGCCCGGGCGCATGGATGACGATGGCGGGTGCCGGGACCGCGCTCTTCGCCCTTCTCGCCGGCGTCGCGATCCTCCCCGATCCCTCCCGACGCGCGGGGTTCCGGATAAGGGTCGTGGGGGACCGGGCGTTCGTCTCGGCGGACGGCTTGGGAGAAACCGCGTTCCCCTGGCCCCCGGTGCGGATGCGGAAGGCCGAGGGCCTGCTCGGCTGGACCGACGAACTCCGGGCAGGCCGGACGAAGTTGCGGATCGACCGGCGGCTCCTTATCGAGGAGTCGCCGGCCTGAGCGTCACGCCGACCTGCGGCGGCGCTTCAGAACCGCGAGAGCGCCGAGGCCGAGGGCGGCGATCGAAGCCGGCTCGGGAACCGGCGCGTTGCCGACGAACCTCCAGCCGAAGTTCGCGGGGGTGCCGTCGGTGAAGGTGAACGCACCGCCGGCGGGGTTGCTCGCGAGGAACGAGCCGTTGGCGTTCGTCTCGAACGCCGCGCCCGACGACGAGCCGACGCTCGGCGGGTTCGCCAGACGCTGGCCGAGGTTGTTGAGCCCCGCGACGCTCGCCCCGGTCGTGCTGCTCGCGTCGTCGAAGGTCACCCCGGCCCAGAACCGCCCGTTCGCCGGCGCGACGAACGCGCTCCCCGCCGCGAGCGGTATCGTGACGAGGGTCGCGCCGCTGGCGTAGGGCGCGGCGGCGACGGAGAACCCCCGGAGGAGAGTCGCGGGCCCGCCCGTGCCCGGATCGACCGTGTACAGGCGGACGAGGACGCGCGCCGACGTCGGCGCGGAGCCGGCGTTCGCCACGAGGAGGGAGACGCCGGTGATCGTCGCGCCGCCGAAGCCCGCGCCGAGCGCGATGTCGTCGGCGACGAGGTTCGTGATCGTGTTCGCGGCGTTCGCCGGGTCGGTCGCGGCCCCGCCGTTCGTGAAGCTCTGGGTCGAGGCCGCGGTCGTATCGTCGTAGAGGACCGTCTGCGCGCCGGCGGACGCGGCAAGGGTAGCGAGAGCGGCAAGGGTGGGGAGCAGGGCGAGGGGTCTCATGGGGTCCGCTCCCGTCAGCTTAACGCAATCGAGGACGGTCGTGGCGGCGGTCAGCGCGGCTCGGCGAAGGCGCGTCCCCAACCCAAGGGCGCGCCGTAGTCGAGGCGCCCGTCGCGCCCGAACGCGACGGGCTGGACGGCGGTGACGCGACCGCCCCACCCTTCGGTGTCGCGCTGTTTCGCGTGGAACGCGATGTAGGGGCGTCCGTCGCGCGCGGTGAAGAACGAGTTGTGCCCGGTGGCGAACATCCCGGCCCCGGCGCGGAAGACGGGGTTCGGCTCCTTCGTCCAAGCCCGCGGGTTCAGAAGATCGCCGGTGGGGTTGAAGAGGCGTCCGAGGGCGTAGGCGGGCGTCGTCCCCCCCGCGCCGGAGTAGGCGAGGGTCACCGCCCGGCCCTGCGCGATCGCCGCGGGGCCCTCGTTCACAAGCCAGCCCTGACGCTCCCAACCCTCGGGGCGCGAGAGGACGACGCGGGGGCCGACGGCGGTCGTCGCATCCTTCATCCGGCAGACGTAGATCCGCTGCTCGCCCCAGAGGGGGCCGGACTCGCGCCCGGACCAGAACATATACAGCCGCCTCTGGAACGTGAAGAGGAACCCGTCGATCGCCCAATCGTCGTCGGGAAGGGCCACCTTCCCGCGGAAGGCGTAGGGACCGGCCGGATCGTCGCCGAGGCTCCGGAGGGCGTACATCCGGTGGTGCTCGTCCTTCCCGTCGTCGGCGGCGAAGAGGAGGTCGTAGCGCCGCGCCCCGGCGTCGTAGTGGAACTCGGGCGCCCAGATGTGCTCGGACCAGGGATGCCCCCCGCCCGTCTCGAAGACGACGACCGGCTTCGCCTCCTTGAGCCCCGCGAGCGTCGGGGCGCTCCAGACGAGAACGTTGCGCCCCGTGGTGCACGAGTAGGCGTAACGGCCCTTCCCCCAGACGATCGTCGGGTCGGCGCCGGGGCCGACGGGGTTCGCGTAGGTCGCCGGGATGGGCCTCGGGCGGGCCTCCGCCTGCGGGATCGGGGGAGGGGGGATCATGGCTTTCGGCGGCGCTTTTTGCGCCGGGGGGCGTCGCCGGAGCCGGAGGCCCCGGTCGAGAGGTCGAGGGCGTCGGCCGAAGCGGGGTCGCGCTCGCCTTCGATCACGATCGCGTGCGGCACCGGGCGGGAGGGCATCGAGGCCTCCGAGTGCCCCGAGACCTTGATCTTGCCGTCGAAGACGAGCGAGGTCGAGAAGCCGGAGTCGAGGAGCACCGCCTCCTTCACCCCCGCCCCCGCGAGCGCCTCGGCGAACCGCTCGGAGCTCACCGACGCCGCCGCCGCGGCGGCGACGAAGCGGCCGTTCGCGTCGATGCCGATGGCGGCGCGGCGGCGGGCGTCCTGGATGTCCTTGCTTCCGAAGGCGTTCATCTGCTCCTTCGTGCGGGCCTGACCGTCGTGGACGAGCCAGACCCCGGCGAGCATCGCGTCGGTGACGCCGGGGAGGAGGTACTCGACCTGGTCCTCGTCGCGCATCGTCTCGGGATTGTACGGAAGGATCGCGAGCTCCTTCGCGTTCCAGAGGACGAGAGGACGGTTGCGGAGCTTCGCCCATCGCTCGCGGGCGTCGTCGGGAAGGATCGCCGGCATGTCGCGGGTCTTCAGCGGGCCGACCATCTTGTTGTCGTCCGAGTGGATCGCCTTCATCGCGAAGAAGCCGCCGTTGATCCCCGCGACGGCGTCCCCTCCGGCGCGACGCGTGAAGTCGAGCACCCCCTCGCGGGTCACGCTCGTGATCGAGCGGGGTTTGCCGCCGCGCACGAGGGAGAGCTTCGCCTCGCCGGGGACGCGCTCGAAGCTCACCGGCGCGTCGGCGAAAGCCCCCTTGAAGACCGCCGCCGGAGCCGCGTCGGCGGAGCGCGCCGCGTCGGCGATCGCCCGATCGAGCCGGGTGTGGACGTAGCGCCCGACGGCGAGGATCGAGGGGGACTCCTCGGCGGGGGTGTTCACGGTGGTGAACGCCATCTTGTACCCCGCCTCGCGGGCGAGAAGCTGGGTCTCCTTCGAGTTCGAGCCGTTCGGGTACGCGAAGAAGTCGATCGGGTGCCCGAGCTTGGCCTCGAGGGTCGCCTTGCTCCGTTCGAGCTCGGCCTTCTGGACCTCGGCGGGGCGGTCCTTCAGGTCGAGGTAGTGCATCACGGTGTGCGAGGCGACGGTGAAGAGCTTGTCCCTCTCGAGCTCCTTCAGGGTGTCCCAGGTCATCTTCGGGTGCTCGCCGCGGGTGTCGCCGACGTAGTTCGTGTGGACGAACATCGCGGCGGGGTAGCCGTACCGCTTGAGGACGGGCCAGGCGTTGTCGTAGAAACCCTGGTAGTTGTCGTCGAAGGTGAGGCAGACGGGCTTCGGGGGAAGCTCGGCGCCGGTGCTCAGGTGGTCGTAGAGTTGCCGGATCGAGATGGGGGTCATCCCCTCGGACTGGATCCTCGCCATCTGGGTCTCGAACTCGTCGGCGGAGCAGTCGAACCACACGTTCGCCTTCGTCCGGACGGCGACGACGTCGTGGTACATGACGACGGGAACCCGCGCCCCGGCGGCGGCGAGGGCGATCTCCTCGGTCGCGGGCTTGGCCCCCGCGCCCTCGGCTCCGGGCGCGCCCGCCTCGCCGGTCGCGCTGTTCGCGGCCTCGCCCCGGGCGACGGTGGCCTCCGGCCCGCCCCCGTGGCATCCGGTCATCGTGGGGAGGGTCATCGCGAGGAGAAGGAGAGGGAGGAGCCGTCGCGTCATCGGGTGGGGGTTCCGCCCGATTTTACCGGGGCGGGTCGCCCAGGGTTCCGGGCGGGGCTCCTGCACGCGCTGACCACGCGCGCCGCGTGTGTGTGAGATTTTTTGACGGAGATCCTCGTTTCTTTAGTCACCATGTCTCCGCGGCTTGGTCTCCCGAATCGTCCGCCGTTTATGGGGTCTTCCTCCTATAAGGGCGCTTCTCGCGCCTTTGACAACGTGTTCCGGCGAAATCGCGGGCCGGAGCCTGAGACGTTCCTCGCCGCCTCTCCCCGCTCGGGAGGCCCTTGGGCCTACCTGCGCGGTAAGGTGAAGTCCGGCCGCTCCGAGGCGGTCGAGCGTGAGGCCGATGCTCCTTCCCCCCGCCGCTCCCCTGAACGTCGCGCCGTGCTACCTCGCGCTCGGCGACCTCGCCGGGCGGCTCGGGGTGCCGGTGACGGTCGCCCCCACTCTGGCGAAGCGGACCTACGCGGTGAGCCTCGCGGGGGCGAGCGCCGAGGGGGTTCTCGGCGCGATCGCCGCCGATGGTACGGTCGAAGTCACGAGGTCGGGGGATCGCTGGGCGCTCCGCCCGAGCACGACCGCCGCCGCCCGCATCCGGGGCGAGCGCCGCCGGTACCTCGACCTCGTGGCCCGGACCTCCGCCGCAGCCTATCCCGAGGCGAAACGTCGCCTCGACGCGATCCTCGGGCTTCCCGAAGCCGAGATCGACGCTTCCCTAAGATCTCTCGACGGCAAACCGCCCTCCGCCGCCGCGCGGATCGTCTTCTCCTACTTCGACGATCAGGACTCAGGGATGCGTTATGCGCGCGCGACCCTCCCCCCGCTCGCGGCCGCCGCGCTCGCGAGCGACGCGCTTATCGGCCTGGGCTCCGTCGCCGACAACGACTCTCTCCTTTCGCCCCCCGGATCGCCCTTCTCGGCCTTTTCGCCCTTCGCGGGCCTTCCGCCCCCGGAGCGTGCGAGGCAACTTCGCAAGATCCCGCTCTCGCTCGACGCGCGCCTCGATCCCCAATCCGGCTGGGCCTCGTACGCCCTTTACGGCGAGATGGTGTTCGATTGGAGCCGCTTCGTCCCCGGCGCGAGGCCCTACCCCGCGCAAGAGCGGTTGGCGAACGGCCCTTTTATCGTCTCGCCCGCCGACCTGCCGCTCGACCGTGCGAAGGTCTTCGGCCCGGCGCGGGAGGCCGAGATCGCGAAGGCGAGCGCGGCGAGCGCCGCCCTCGTCGCCGCCGATCCGCGTCTGAGCAAGGAGGGGCGCGAGGAGGGGAAGGGCCGCGTTCCCTCCCGCTTGAGCGACGCCCTGCTCCGCCGGGCGGGCGAGACCGGGGTGAGCCTCGTCTTCCGCCCCTCCGCCTTCTTCGATCCGCGCGACGCGGGGTTCGCGGGCCGGAGCCTCGCCGGGATGCTCGCGCTCGGAGGAGAGGAGAGAACGATCCGCGCCGACGCCCTTCGCCGGATCGGGTCTCGACTGGGGGTTCCGAGCCAGGGTGATCTCGGTCCTGTGCGCCTCGTCCCCCGCTTCGCCTTCGTGCGGGCGGGAGACGTCCTGAGCGTGACCCACGATCTCGGGTTCCTCGACGCCTTCGCGGCCACGGACCCCGTGGTCTCCCCCGCGATCGGCACCCATGAGGTTCGGGGCGAACCGATACCGCTGAGCGAGGTCCTCGCCGCCGTCGCGGCGTTGGACCCCGCGCGCTGGCCCATCGGCGCGATGCCCTCGGCGGTGCTCGACCGGTGCGATCCGAACGCCCTCTTCCCCTTCGCCGTCCTCGCCCGAACGTCGGCCCCCTTCCGCGCCGCGCTCGCCTCGCTTCGCACGAACCGCTTCCCCGAACTGAGGCTCGAAACGCTCGCTCCCGCGGACTACGCCGCGTTCGCCGACGCCTTCGCCCCCCTCGCACGTACCCATATCGGCCCTGCCGACGGCCCCGGCCTCTCCGCGAGCCACGCGCGGGCCGATCTCCAGGGTCTCGGCGCGGCGAGCTTCCGCATCAACGCCGAGTCTACGGGGATCGACGTCGTACTGGAGCTCGTCCGCCATAACGACAGCGAGACGATCTGGTCGGCGACCGTCCTCGCGCCGAGCCTCTAGAGCCCGTTCGTCGAACGCCGGAACGACCGGGAGGCTTCAGATCTCGAGCATCTCGGGGGCGATGGGGGCGTTGAGGGAGCGGGGTCCGCCCTCCTCCAGCACGAACGTGTTCTCCAGGCGGACGCCCCACTCGCTCGGGCGGTAAACACCCGGCTCGATCGTGAAGGCGTCGCCGATCTCCAGCGGGGCGGGGTTCGTCCCGACGAGGTACGGGTCCTCGTGGCCGTTGAGCCCGATCCCGTGGCCGAGGCGGTGGACGAAGAGGTCGGCGAGACCGTCCGCGGCGAGCGCGTCCCGAGCGAGGGCGTCGGCCTCCGCGCCGGCGGTGCCGGGGCGGATCCCCGCGCGGGCCGCCTCGTGGGCGCGCCAGACGGCGCGGTAGTCGCTCCGGACGGCCTCGGGGGCCTCGCCGAGGTGGACGACGCGGGTGATGTCGGAGCCGTACCGCTCGAAGGTGCCGCCGAAATCGAGGAGAAGGACCTCGCCGCGCCGGAGCGGACGCTCGCCCGCCTGGTGGTGGGGTTTCGCCGAGTTCGGGCCGCCCGCGACGATCGCGAAGGCGGGCTCGACCCCGCGCGAGCGCATGAGCCCCTCGATCCGGGCCGCGATCTCGGCTTCGGTCTCGCCCGCCCGGATCGTCGGGAGAAGCTCGGCGTACACCTCGTCGGTGCGCCGGGCCGCCTCCTCCATAAGGGCGATCTCGAACGGCTCCTTCCTCCGCATGAGGCTCGCCAGAAGCGAGCCGCCGGGGCGGAAGAGCGCGGCGGGGAGGGCGTCCTGCATCGCGAGCAGCATCCGGGCGGGGGTGTCCTCGTCCACGGCGAGGATCGCGGAGCGCAGGTCCCACTCCTCGGCGAGAGCGGCGAAGAGCGCCACCGGGTCCTCGCCGTCGCGCCAGGGGCGCACGTCGCGGATCCCGGCCTCCTCGGCGCTCGTGTGCCCGAGCGCGGGGACGATGGCGCAAGACTCCCCCCCCGCGCTCACGGCGAAGAGGGCGAAGCGGCGATGGGGATGCTCCCAGAGGTTCGCGAGGTAGCCGACCGCGAGGGGGTTCCAGGCGAGGAAGGCGTCGGCGCCGTTCTCGGCGAGGGCGGCGGCGAGGCGCTCGACGCGAGGGGCGGGGGGGGCGAGCATCCCCTCAAGTATGCCGCCCTCCCTAGCGCCGGTCGCCGACGAGGGAGCGCAGGACGAGGTACCCGCCGACGAACGCGGCGACGGGGAGGGCGGAGCGCAGGAGGCTCGCCGGGACGGGCCGCGCGCCCCGGGCGACGGTGTGGGCGTGGTTCAGGGCGTGGTCGCGCCGGACGCGCGCGAGGGCGCTCGCGACGAGGGGCTTCGGCAAGTGGTTCCCCGCGAAGGCGGCGACGGCGTGGGCGCGCCCGACCATGCGGACGGGGCTTGCGGCGGGGTCGCTCTCGTCGAGGGCGTTCATGATGGCGACGGCGACCTCCTCGGGGGTGCCGACGCCGATCTTCGCGAGGGGGTCCTCCAGAAGGCCGGTGACCTTGCCGTTCGCGCTCGCGATGATCCCGGGGTTCACGCAGGCGAGGCGGACGCCTTCGATGCCGCGGTCGTTGAGCTCGGCCCAGAGGGCGAGGGTGAACGAGAGGACGAACGCCTTCGTCGCGCCGTACACGGCGGAGTAGGGGAAGGGCTGGAACGCGGAGGTGGAGCCCATGTTCACGATCCCGCCCCCCCCCCGCTCGACCATGCCGGGAAGGTAGCTCTCGGTGATCCCGGTAAGGGCGGCGACGTTCAGGGCGATCATCCGGTCGGAGGTCTCCTCGCCGGGCTGGGGGCCGAACTCGGGGCTCGTGCCCGCGAAGGGGCCGGTGGACCAGGCGCCCGCGTCGTTCACGAGAACGTCCACTTGGAGGCCGAGGGCATCGGTCGCCGCCTTCAGCCTTGCGGGGGCGCCGGGCTCGGCGAGATCGAGGGGGACGGTCTCGACGCGGATCCTCTCCTCACGGAGCTCGGCGGCGAGGGCGTCGAGGCGCTCGGCGTCGCGGGCGACGAGGACGAGCGTGGCGGTGCCGCGGGCGGCGAGGAGGCGGGCGGTGGCCTCGCCGATCCCGGCGCTCGCGCCGGTGACGAGGGCAGTGGCCCCGGAGAAATCGAACACATGGGCTTCTACGGGGCGAGGCGCGCGTTCAGCCGCGTCCCCGCCCGCGCCAGAGGCCGGCCGGCTTCGGCCCCTCGGGGCCGTAGGTCGCGCGCATACCCGCGAGATCCTCTTCGAGCCTCGCCAATGCCTGCACGACGACGGCCCCCCCCTCGGCAAGGGCACCTGCGAAATCGGCGACGCTCTCTGCGGACAGACCTTTGCGCGCCCCGATCCTCTCGGCCTCGGCGCGGGAACGCTCCGGGTCGGGCGGACGAGTGACGAACCCGGCGCGTCGGGCGGAAACTCGGTCGGGACCCTCTCCAAGGCCCTCAGAAGGGCCTGAAAGTCGAGTCTCGGGAGTTCGAGCGGGGTTTCGCGCAGGATCGTGCCGCTCGCGAACATGGCGCGCACGAGGAGGAGGTCGGCGAGAGGGGCCACGGGCCGAGAGTACCGAGACCCGTCACACTCACCCTATGCGGCTCGCGGAGAGGTTGGGGGAGATCCTGGGGGCGGACGGCGTGCTCTCGGGGCCGGCGGCGGAGCGTGCCTACGACTGCGACGCGTACACGGTGGACCGCTCGCGCCCGACGGCGGTCGTTCTCCCGAAGACGACCGAGGAGGTTGCTGCCGTCGTCCGGTGGTGCGCGGCGGAAGGGGTGCCGTTCACGGCGCGGGGGGCGGGGACGGGGCTTTCGGGCGGGGCCCTGCCCGCGCTCGGCGGCGTCGTGGTCTCCACCAAGCGGCTCACGAGGATCCTGCGCGTGGAGCCGGAGAACCGGTGCCTTCTCGCCGAGGCGGGGGTCACGAACCGGCGGCTCTCGCTCGCGGTCGAGGCGCACGGGCTCCACTTCGCCCCCGACCCCTCGTCGGGCGCCGTGGCGACGCTCGGGGGGAACATCGCCGAGAACGCGGGAGGACCCCACACGCTGAAGTACGGGGTGACCTCGGGGCACATCCTCGGCGTCACGCTCGTCGCGCCGGACGGGGAGATCCGGCGCTTCGGGGGGCGCACGGGGATCGGCCCGGGACCGGACCCGCTCGCGCTCCTGGTCGGGGCCGAGGGGATGCTGGGGATCGTCACGGAGGCGTGGTGCCGCCTCGTGCCCATCGCCGGGAACGTGCGGACCGCGCTCGCCTCGTTCCCGAGCGTGCGCTCGGCGACGGAGACGGTGCGGGACGTCGTCGCGGGGGGCGTGCTTCCGGCGGCGCTCGAGATGATGGACGCGGGGATCCTCAAGGCCCTGCGGGCCGCGTTCGGGCTGGAGGCTCCGGCGGGGACGGAGGCGCTCCTCCTCGTCGAGTGCGACGGGGCGGACTCGGGGCGCGAGATGGCCGAGGTCGAGCGGATCTGCCGCCTTCACGAGGCGATCGAGGTGCGGATGGCGCGGGACGAGGCGGACCGGGCGAAGCTCTGGGCGGCGCGCAAGAAGGGGGTCGGGGCGATGGGCCGCCTCGCGCCCACGGTGGTGACCCACGACGGCGTGATCCCGCGCTCGAAATTGCCGGAGATGCTCGAGGAGGTGTACGCGATCGCCGAAGAGGAAGGGATCGGCGTGGCGAACATCTTCCACGCCGGGGACGGCAACTTGCACCCCTGCTTCTATTTCGACGACCGCGACCCCGACCAGGTCGCCCGCGTCGTGCGCGCGGGCGAGCGCACGATCCGCGCGTGTCTCGCGCTCGGCGGCTCGGTGAGCGGGGAGCACGGCGTGGGGGTGGAGAAGCTCGATCTTCTCCCGCTCATGTTCTCGCCCGAGGATCTCGCGCTCCAGCGGCGCGCGCTCGACGTCTTCGGCGGAGGCGGCCTGTGCAACCCCTGCAAGGTCATTCCGAGCGGGCGCTCGTGCTCGGAGCACCGCCCCCGCTGGCGGGGGATGGCGTGGTGAGGGGATTCCGCCTCCTTCGCCTCCTCGTCGTCCTCCCCCTCTACCTCGCCTACCGGGTCGCGGCTCCTCACGCCTCGGGGGAGGACGCCGCCTACGAACGGAGCTTTGTAGGGCTCTCGCGCGAGTACCGGGCCGGGTCCGACGAGAACCGGACCGAGCTCATGCGACGCCTGCGCGAGATGCGGGGCGCCCCGCGCGAGGCGAAGTTGCGCGAGTACCTCGGCTACGAGCGCGCGATGCAACGCCTCGGGACCGCGACGCTCGCGAAGATGGACGCGCTCGGCGAGGCGCCGCGCGCGGCGCGAGGCTTCACCGAGGCGAACCGAAGGATCGTCCGGCACAACGTTCGGTTCGCGCGGACGACCTCGGAGCTCGTTCTCCGGGGCGATCTCGCCGGACTGGCGCGCGCGACCGCGAAGGGGGTGCGGGAGGAGGCGGTCCTCGTGGACCGCGCCGAGCGGGAGCGGTGCCGCCTGACGGGGGAGGCATACCACGCTCCGCCCGCTCCCCAGGCTCCGAGGCGCGCCGCCGGGGTGCCGCCCTCCGTCGCGGGCGGGACGAGCGCCGCCCCGGACCCGGCGTGGGCGTACTACGTCCGCGCGGGGCGGCTCATCGCCGGGGTCTCGGCGAGGACGCGCGCCCTCGAGACGCGGATGTCGCACCTCGGCTCCGGGGCGGATCGGCGCAGGGCGATCGCCGCGCTGAGTCGGACGGAGCTGGACGCGCTCGCGGCCTTCTCGGCGTCGCTCCGCCGGCTCGGCCCGCTGCCCCCGACCCTGCGTCCGTTCCGAACGGCGGCGCTCGCCGAGTCGGAGGCGATGACGAAGACCGTGCGGTTCCGAGTCGCGGCGCTCGCGCCGGGCGCGCCTAAAGAGGACGGCGCGAAGCTCGCCGCGCTCGTCGCGCGGCAGACCGAGCTCGCGCGGAGGCTCCTGCGGGCGGATGCGGCGTTCCGGGACGGGATGCGGGCCTCCTCGGCGGGGCGGCGAACGGGCGTCGCTCGGGGGCACGAGCATCAGGACCGGGGGCGCTAGGGAGCCGACGCGGGAAAGTCCGGTTCGGGAACACTCTCCCGGTGCGGCGCCTCTCCCCCCTCCTGCTTTCAACGTCGGTGCTCGGGCTCCTCGCGGGGGCCGGGTGCGGCGCGGGGACGAAGCCGGGGGCCGCGCCACCCGGACGCGCTTCGGCGGGCGAGACATCGGAGCGCGGGTACGCGCGGGCCTACGGGGAGGTCGCGGCGCGGGTGGGGGCGGCGCAAAGGCGCTTCGCGGCGGGGAAGCGCCCCTCGGTGGGCGGCGAGGCGGCGATCCTCCGCGCGCAGGGGGAGAACGCGCGGGTCTACGGCGAGGCGGTCGGGGACGCGGCGGTCGCGCTCGGAAGGCTGAAGCCGCCGGCCCGTCTCGCGGCGGCGCACCGGGCGAGCCTCGACGTCCTTCTGGCGCTCACCGAGTTTCAGGGGCGCAACGTCCGGGCGTTCGTCACGGGGGACCGCACGGGGTTCGAACGGGGGGCGGCCGCGTTCCGGCGCGAGATCCCCGCGAAGCTCGCCGCGCTGAGGGCGGCGCGCGCGGGAACGGGTCTGCCCCCGCTCTTGGAGGGCGGGTGATCGTCGCCTTCTGGCCCGACGACGGGGTGGTGGAGCTCGACGCGGCGATGGCGCTCGGGGAGCTCCGCGCCGCCCTTCGCGCGGGGGCGCAGGACCTTCCCTACGCCGAGGTGCGCGGCGTCGCCGACGCGGGGGCGACGGTCGGTGCCCTGGTCCTCGCCGGGATCCCCCACCCCTGGCAAGGGCGGTTCGGGGGCTGGGCCGAGTGGATCCTCGGCGCGCGGATGCGTCTGCGGGACGGGAGCGTCGGGTCGTCGGGAAGCCGGGTGGTGAAGTCGGTCGCGGGGTTCGACGTCCACCGGATGCTCGTGGGCTCCGGAGGGCTTCTGGGCGAGTACGAGACGCTCATCCTGCGGACGACGCCGCTCGCGCTCGTGCCGAGGTGGACGGTGCCGCCCCAGCGGGCGGGGGCGGTGCAACGGGTGTTGCCGTCGCTTCTCGCGCCGCATCCCGGGACGTTCCTCGCCGACGAGGCCGGGGGGCATCTGTGGTGGGAGGAGGGCGCCGCGCCCGTGCGGAGCGAGGACGACCTGCTCTGGATCCCGGGGGCGGCTCCGGAGCCTCGGACGGCGGACGCGGCCTGGTTCTTCGCGCGGGCGCGGGCGGCGTTCGGGGCGGGTCATCGAGCCTAGGGTAGAACCCCGAGCGTGATCGTGCCCATCGTCCCCTTTCACGCGCCGGTTCAGGACGGGCGGGCGATCTACCGCAACGCGAGCCCCGCCGTGGCGGAGGTCGTCGCGGGAACGCGGCACGGGACGTGCTTCGCGGTGGCGAACGGACGGATCGCGCTCACCGGAGCCGATCTCGTCGGTCAGGAGAAGACGGTGACCGTCGTGCAGGACGAGCGCCGGATCGTAGCGCTCGTGGCGTACCGCGACCCCTCGCGGGACGTGGCGGTGCTCTCGCTCACGCGACCGCTCGGGGGAACGATCCCGCTCGGGGAGGGAACGCCGATCGAGATCGGGGCGCCGCTTCTCCTCGTGCGGGGGACCTCCGGGGAGGCGGGTCCACTCGGAAAGGTTCTCTTCGGCGGTTACCGCGCGACGGACGTCGGGAAGCTTTTGCGGCTTGAGGCCGCGCCCGACTCCGAGTCGGCCGGCGCGCCGGTTTTGGACGAGGCAGGCCGTGCGGTGGGCATGGTCGCATCCCCCACCGGGATCGGGGGAGTGAAGGGGGCGAGGTACGCGGTGGGGACGGCGGCGCTCCGGGCGGGGATCGACGGATCGGGCCTCTACGAGGAGGAGGCTCCCCGGGCGAGGCCGATCCCATCCGACCACGACGAGGCGGCTCCGGCGCGATCCCCCGAGCCGAGTCGGGCGGAGCCGAGCCCGCTTGAGCGGTTCCGGAGCGACATGGATTGGGCCAAGTGGACGTTCTATCTCAGTCCGCTCGCGTTGCGGGTCATCCCAAGATTGGACGCGGGGGGCTTGCGCTTCAATACGAACGCGCTCTACGCTCTTCACGGCTACCGGTTCAAGGATGAGGCGCTCCGGGTCTTCTTCTCGGGTTGCGCGTGGTACCGGCCCGTGACGTCGAGCATGAGCGGGGCGGAGCGGCGGATGTCCCCCCGCGCGAAAGCGGTTCTCGCCGCGCTGGGACGCGAACGCAAGCGGCGCGGCTAAGCGACGTCCGCGCGCTCGTCTCGGGCGTGCCCCCGCTCCCGATCGTCTTGGGGTCCACATCGCTGGCGTTCGGAAGGTCGGACTCAACTCGGAGCGAGCCCCGAAAACCTCTTGAGCCGTAGTACGCCCCCGCGCCGTTGTGGTAGACGAAGACGCGGCCGAAGCGGCGGTCCCCGAAGATCGCGCCGCCGAGCCGCCGGATCTCGGGCGGCGTGCTGAGCCAGCTCGAGGTCTTCGTATCGAACTCGCCGAGGGCTTGCAGGTCGCGGTCCTGCGCCTCGGCGAGGAGCCCGACCCCCATCGCCGCGGCGAGGTCCGCCGCGCCGTCCTCCGGCCGGTTCGCCCTTCTCGATTCGAGCCCCGCGCGGTCGTAGCAGAGGCTCCGGCGACCGGCCGGACTCTCGGGCGAGCCGTCGAAGAAGACGACCTCGCCCGTGCCCCCGTCGAGGCCGACGACGTCCGGCTCGCCGCCGGTTCGCTCCATCTCGGCGAGAGACCAGAGGCGCTCGCCCGCCCCCTCCAGCCGCTCCCGGACGTGCGGCCACCGGAGACCGCGGCGGCGGTCTCCGTGGGTTGCGAACCGAGCCTCGAGGGTGGCGATGAGAGGGCCCCTCGCCTCGGGCGAGAGGCGTTTCGCGCCCTCCATCCCTTTCACGCGACGCTTGCGAGCTCGGTCTTGAGGGTGTTGATGCTCGCGATCGTCTCGGGGTCCACGCCGTTGAGGGCGGCGAGGTACAGGCTCACGAAGTCGCCGTAGAAGGTGAGCGTCAGAAGGCGCGAGAGGAGGTCCTCGCCCCGCGCCGCCACCGGGACGAACCCGCAGAGGCCCCCGACGAGCCGCTCCGTGACCTCGCGGCGCTTCCGCATCTTCGCGCTCTCGCCCCCGTCCATGAGGACGGCGCCGACGTACTCGGCGACCCCCTGCTCGCCCGCCCGGATCCAGCCCAGGATCTCATTGTGGTCGAGCTCGGGATAGGCGTTCACGAAGGCGTGGACCTTCGCGTTCTCGTTGATCTGACTCTTCCACCGCGAGGCGATAAGCCCCTGCCAAGGGCCGAGGCCGTAGACGATGGGGAGCGCGCCGTGGAAGCGCCGGGCGAGCTCGCGCGGCCCGGCGTCGTCGCCCCCGATCGTCCAGCCCCTCGCGCACTCATCGAGGAGCGCGAACGCGCGGTCGTAGTCCTGCGCGGGCAAGAGGCCGTACGCCTCGCACGCGACGAGGACGGGGACGAGCATGAAGCCGAGCGCGGTGCGGGGGGGCTGGCCGCCGGGAACGACGACGACCTTGTGCCCGTCCGCCTCCGCGAGCTCCTTCAGCCTGCCGCCGCTCGTGACGGCGACGATCGTCGCGCCCGCGCTCTGCGCGTCGGCGTAGGCGGAGAGGGTCTCCTCGGTGTTCCCAGAGTAGCTCGTCGCGAAGACGAGGGTCTCGGGGCCGACGTAGGCGGGCAGGTGATAGTCGCGGTTGACGGCGAACGGGATCGAGCCGTGAGCCTCGAAGAGGGCGCGGACGAAGTCCCCCCCGGCGGCGGAGCCCCCGAGCCCGGTGAGGAGGGCGTTCTTCGGGGCGGTCGCGAGCGAGCCGAGGTCGGTCTCGCGGGCGATCCTCAGCGCGGTGCGGCACTGGTTGCCGAAGGCTTCGGTGAGGCCCCACATCCCTTTGGGATCGAGGGCGGTGACGGCGGCGCGGTCCTGAAGGTCGAGGCTCATAGGAGCCCGTAGTCTACGGGAGAGGGCCGCCCCGCGTCAGACGGCCCTCCTACGCTGAGGGGTCGCGGGCGATCCTACGAGTCCGCGAACGGATCGTACTCGTCGTCGGCGGCGCTGGTATCCGCCGCGCGGGGGGCGGGGCGCGAGGCTCCGCCGGACGAGCGTCCGCCGCCCCCACCGCCGGAAGGGGCGGCGTCGCGGTTCGAGTAGGACTCGCGCCCGCCGCCGGACGAGGCGCCGGCGTTCGAGTAGCCGCCCCCGCCGCCGGAGCCGCCTCCCGAGCCGCCCTCGTCGTCGCGCTGGCGGTCCATCGCGGTGACGTTGTCGCCGACGATGTCGATCGCCTCGCGGTTGTTGCCGTCCTTATCGGTGTACTTGCGCGTCTCGATGCGGCCCTGAATGAGGATCAGGCGCCCCTTCGTGATGTACTGGTTCACGTAGTCGGCGGTCTGGCCCCAGACCTTGCAGTTGAAGAAGTCGGCCTCGGGGCCGCCGTCCTGAGGCTTGGAGCGCTTGTTCACCGCGATCGAGAACGTCGCGTAGTTCTTGCCCGTGGTGGTGGTGCGAAGCTCGGGATCGCGGGTGAGGCGGCCGACGAGGGTGACGGAGTTGAAGTTCACGGGCTTAGCTCAGGGGGTCGGGGGGATCAGGCGGGCTGCGCCTCTTCGATCGGCGCGGGGTTGGCGGTGACGGGGAGCGAGCCCTCGGGGGCTTCGTTCTTCACGATCGTGTGGCGGATGACGTCGTCGGAGATCCGCATGAGGCGGTCGAGCTCGGCGGGGATCGTCGCCCCGGCCTCGAAGTTCATGAGGACGTAGATGCCGTCCTTGTGCCCCTTGATCTCGTAGCTCAGCTTGCGGCGGTCCCACTCGGCGGCCTCGGAGACGGTGCCGCCCGCGTCGGCGACGACCTTCTGGAAGCGTTGGATCAGTCCGTTGACCTCGGCCTGCTTCAGGTCGGGGCGGAGGATGTAGAAGGCTTCGTACTTACGGTTCATGGGTCTCTCTGGGCTGGCGGCCGGGATCTCGGCCCCGGCAGAGGCATCGCGAGAGTTTACCCCGGGGGCCGGACCCCCGGTAGAAGTACGGACTCGTCCGCGCCGCGCCAGGCGGGTGCGCCGGAATCGCGTTAAACTCTGTCGCCCGCCCGCAACGATGCCGGGGCCTGTGATCCCATGAACCGCCTCTCCCTCGCCGCCGCGCTCGCGCTCGGGGCGTCCGCCGCCTTCGCGCAGTCCTACTCCACCTCGTTCGAGGCCCCCGGCTGGAGCACGCTCCAGACCGACCCGTACCTCTCGAACGGCTGGAACCGCCCGTCGGGCTCCGTGAGCCAGTTCAATCTCGGGACGACCGCCCTCGACGGCGCGCAGTCGGCCCGCTTCGTCAACTCGACCGCGAACTCGACGAACTACTTCGTGGACGCGCCAGGCTACGGGCTCTCGAACCGGTATCTCGCGGCGAGCGTCTCCCTCTTCGTCGTCGGGGACGACACCGCCACGACCGCGACGCAGACGGGGCGCGAGACGGGGCTGGGGACCACCGGCGCCTCGGCGACGAGCGGCATCTACCTGCGCCGGGTCGCCAACACCGGGAACGATCTCGACGTCTACGTCCAGAGGCGCAACTCGTTCACGTACACGAAGGTCGGGACGCTCGCGAACGCGCTGAACACGTGGGTCCCGCTCTCGATCGCGTACGACCTCGACGCGAAGAGCATCGTGGGGACGGCGGGCGGGCAGACGTTCGCGATCAACACGGCGGCGGACTTCGGAAGCGGCTCGTTCGTCTCGAACGCGCAGTTCTACTCGCACGGCTCGGCCGCCGCGCGGGGCCTCACGTACTACGACTCGTACTCGCAGACGAACGCTCCCGTGCCGGAGCCCGCGACGCTCGCCGCGCTCGGGCTCGGCGCGCTCGGCCTTCTGAAGCGCCGCCGCAAGGCGTGAGCTCCCGCGCGGCGACCCTCTAAGGGGCGGGGGCGAAGAGCGTCCCCGCCGCGAGCTCGTCGAGGAAAGTGCGGACGGTGAGGACGTCGATGCCGTCGAGCGTCCGCTCGTCGCGCCGAAGCCCTGCGAGGAGAAGGATGCGCCGCCTCAAACCCGGCAACCCCGCGATCGCGCGGAGGCCCTTCAGATCGGGGCCGCCGTGCGCGGCGGCGGTCTTCGTCTCGATCGCGACGTGCTCGTCGCCGCCGCTTCCGTCGTCGCGGCGCAGGACGAAGTCCACCTCGGTGAGCGAGCCGGCGGGGGACCAGTAGCTCATCTCGACGTCGCGGGTCGTCGCCTCGAACGTCGTTCGGAGAACGTTCGCCGCCCACCCCTCGAAGAGCGCGCCGCGCTCGGGAGAGGTCGCGCCGCGGCGGAGGCGACGCATCGCGCGGGCGAGCCCCGCGTCGACCACGTAGAGCTTCGGAAGGCTTCGCTCGCGCACCCGCAGGCGCGGCTCGTAACCGGGAAGCCGCCACGCGACGAGGGTGTCCTCGAGGATGTCGAGGTACCCCTCGACGGTCTTGCGCCCGACCATCGCGTCGCGCGCGACGTTCGAGACGTTCACCTTCCGACCGTGGAGAAGCGCCGCGACCGGAAGGGCGCGGACGAAGGGGGCGAGGTCGCGCACGAGACCCTCCTGGGCGATCTCCTCGCTCAGGTACGCCTCGACGTAGCCTTCGAGGGCCTCCTCGGGCGCGGACGAGGTCCAGACGATGGGGAGGGTGCCGATCCCCAACGCGCGGTCGAGGTCGAAGTCGGCTCCGAGCTCGACGGGGAGGAGCGGTCCCATCGTCCGGCGGGTGGCCGGTCCCCCGAGAAGGTTCACCCCCGCGCGCCGCAGGCTCCGCGTACTCGAACCGAGAAGGACGAAGCGGAGGCCGCGCTCCTCGATGGCACGGTGGACCTCGTTCAGAAGTTCGGGGATGCGTTGCACCTCGTCCACGACGACGAGGGTGCCGGGAGTGAGACGCGCGAGGGCGCGCCCGAACGCCTCGGGGTCGCCGAGAAGGCGCAGGTACTCGCCCGCGTCGCGCAGATCGAAACGGGTGGCGCCCGGAAAGGCGGCGCGGGTCCACGTCGTCTTTCCCGTGCCGCGAGCACCGAAGAGGAAGAACGAGATCTCCGGGGGGACGAGAAGACGATCGTACACGACGATTCCATTTTGCGGCGATTTTTGGAAGCGTGGTAAACAATCTTCGATCCCGCCGTCGTTTTTCGCCGAAATGTGACGGCGACCTAGGCGGATTCGGCGAAGGCGCGGCGCTCGTGGTACTCGATGTGCGCGTCGAAGAGGGCGAGGAGATCCTCGGGACCGAGCGCCCCGAAGAGGGGATGCCGCGCCGCGCGAAGGCCGGGGCGGGCCTTCTCCAGACTCCCGAGGAGATCGGCGCGGCCCCGCGCCCACGCCTCGGCATCGGCGGCGAGGTCCACCGCCCTCGGGACGAGCATCGGGGCGGTCGGCATCTTCGCCCCCCGGCGGAATCGCGCGAGAAGCCACCGGTAGAGCGCGTTCGGACGCGCGGGGGCGTCGCCCGGACGCACCATCGGCGCGTAGAGCGCCTCGGTCTTCGCGAGGTGCCCCACGCACTCGGCGGGGCTTAAGGAGCCGCCGCGCCGGAGAGTCCTCGCCTCGGGCGCGAGCGAGAGGACGCGGGCGACGAACGCCTCCCGGCGGCGCTCGGACTCGGCGAGGCGGGCGGCGACCCTTTCGTCCATGCCCGCGAGTCTACAAGGCGAAGCTCTACAGGGCGCGCAGGACGGGCCAGCGCAGCTCGACGCCGCGCGCCTCGAGGCGCTTTTGCAGCTCCGCCGGGGCCTCGGCGGCGGCGTGGGGGGTGGTCCCCGTCTCGACGCAGAGCGCGGCGAGGGTTCCCGCCGCCTCCCCGACGTTCCACTCGACGGGGTGGAGCCGGTAGCACCCGTTCGTGACGTGGGTCACGCCGAGGCATTTGCCCGCCGCGAGAAGGTTCGCGACCCTCTGCGGGACGAGCGCGCCCAGAGGGATCTCGAAGGGGAGGGTGCTCGTGTCGATCGTCGTGGCGCCCGACGTGCTCGGGTGGAGGTCGATCCGGTACGCGCCGACGCCGACGGAATCCGCGAACGAGGGGGCGCGGTCAAGCCCGGGGTTCGTGTAGGCGGCGACCTCCTGCTCCCGGATCGTCTTCAGCGCCTTGAGCCTCCGCGCCTCGCGGATGTAGGGGTACTTCGCGAAGCCGTCGCGCGTCCCGGCGAGGCCGGGAGCGGCGTAGAGGCCGGGGTAGCCGACCCCCTTCCCGTCGTGGCGGGGGGCCTCGGTCTGAAGCCAGTGGAGGAGCGAGAGCGAGAGCTCGCGCGACTCCTCCAGCGCGGCGGCGGCGTTCGGCCCCATCGCGCCGGGGGTCTCGAACCCGCTCGGGATGTGTCCGCCCGGAAGCGGGTCCACGTCGAGGATGGACTTCACGAAGTAGTCGTTCTGGGGCCAGTTGACGACCGTCGCGGGATCGACGGGGACCGTCCACTTCGCGGGGTCCACGATCTGGCGGTACGAGAAGAGCGCGTACCACCCGTTCGGACCGTCGGGGTCCTCGCTGTACAGAGGCAACCTTCGCGTCTCGCCGGTGTGGGCGTGGAGGACGTCGAACCCCAGGTGCTTTCCGGGCCAGAACGGCGGGTGGTAGTCGCGCCAGAAGCCGTACGTCGCGGGGCGCGGGGTCGTATGGTCGGCGCCCTCGCCCAGATCGTGGGCGAGGGCGAAGCACCAGGTGAGCCCCTGCACGTTGTCCCGCTCGGGGGGGCCGTCGAGGGCGTTCGGCTCGCCCGTGTCGCGCTTGCTCTCGGCCCCCAGCGCGTACTCGGTTCCCGAGAGCCAGAGAAGGTCGCCGAGTTCGGTCGCGTCGAGGACGTAGCGGGCCTCGACGGTCTCCTTCGCCCCCGTCTCCAGATCCACGAACTCGACCGCCTCCACCCGGTCCCCCCGCGCGAGCGCGGCGAGGGGCTTCGTCCGCAGACGCAGGTCGATCGCGCCGCTCGCGACGTGGGGGGCGAGCATCGCCTCGAGGACGATCTTGCCGACGCGCGGCTCGTGGCAAAGGCGCGAGACCCAGCCGGAGCCGGGGTTCGGCTCGCGCTCGCCCGCCGCCGCGGCGGCGAGGGGGTGGTGCTCGCGGTAGAACGCGCGCACGAGGGCGCGGTAGCGCCGGTACGTCGCCGTGCAACCGAACCGCTCGATCCACGGGTGCTCGTCCGGCGGGACGAGCTGCGCGGTGAGCTGCCCGCCGATCCAGCTCGTCTCCTCGGTGAGGACGCACCGGCCGCCGGACTCGGCGACGGCGAGCGCGGCGGCGACCCCCCCGGTCCCGCCGCCGACGATGAGGATGGGGGTCTTCATGGGGCTAGGGGATCACCTTGTTCAGCGGATACTCGACGAGCGCGGTCGCCCCCGCGCGCTTGAGCGCGGGAACGAGGTCGCGCACCTCCCGCTCGGAGAGGATCACCTCGGCGGCAAGCCACGCGGGGTCGGCGAGCGGCGAGAGCGTCGGGGAGTTCTGCGCGTGGAGAAGGCCGAGGATCTCGTCGCGCCGCGAGGCCGGAAGGTTCAGCTTCAGCCCCACGAGCGAGGCCGCCGCCATCGCCCCGGTGAGCAGGATCTCCAGCGACTCCATCTTGCGCCGCTTCCAGGGGTCGGCCCACGCCGCCTCACCCGCGACGAAGCGCGTGGTCGAGGTGAGGATCGTCTCGACGACGCGCAGGTCGTGCGCGCGGAGCGAGCTCCCCGTCTCGGTGTTCACGACGATCGCGTCCACGAGGCCGGGGACCTTCACCTCGTCGGCCCCCCACGAGAACTCGATCTTCGCGGGGATGCCCCGCCCCGCGAAGTACCGCTCGCTCAGCCGGACGTACTCGGTGGCGATCCGCTTCCCCGCGAGATCCTCGGGGCGCCGGACGGGCGAGTCCTCGTGGACGGCGAGGACGACCTTGATCGGGTTGTTCGTGACCTTGCTGTAGCGAAGCTCGCAGAGCTCGCGCACCTGCGCGCCCGAATCGGCGATCCAGTCGGCCCCGGTGAGGCCGCAGTCGAGCACGCCCTGCTCGAGGTAGCCGGGGATCTCCTGCGGCCGAAGAAGAATCGGCTCGATCTCGGGATCGTCCACGTAGGGCTGGTACGAGCGCCCCGTCGTCTTGAAGTGGAACCCCGCCCGGGCGAAGAGCGCGAACGTCGGCTCCTGGAGCGAGCCCTTGGGAAGGCCGAGCTTGAGCCGCCCCGCTCCGGGACTCTGCGGTTCGTCTGGCATCTGGAAGGGGAGTCTACCGGCGGCCCCCGATGGCGACCGGGCCGCTCATAATAGGGGCATGGCCCTCGTCCGCGTCCTGGTGACCCTCAAGCCCGCGCTCCTCGACTCGGCGGGGCGCACCGTGGCCCTCTCGCTCCACAATCTCGGCTATCCCGAGGTCGCGGGAGCGCGGATCGGGAAGCTTATCGAGCTGGAGGTGGAGGACCCCGCCCCCGCGCGCATCGACGAGATGTGCCGCCGTCTCCTTGCGAACCCCGTCATCGAGGAGTACCGGTACGAGGTGGTCTCGTGAAGCGGATCGCCGTCGTCCGGTTCCCCGGAAGCAACTGCGACGGGGACGCCTACAAGGCGCTGGAGGGGATGGGTCTGCGCCCCGAGTACGTGTGGCACACGGCGGGGTCGCTCGACGGCTTCGACGGGGCGTTCGTCCCCGGGGGCTTCTCCTACGGCGACTACCTGCGCGCCGGGGCGATCGCCGCCCGCTCCTCCGTCATGGGCGAGGTCGCCCGCCTCGCCGCCGAGGGGCGCCCCGTCATCGGCGCGTGCAACGGGTTCCAGATCCTCTGCGAGGCGGGGCTTCTGCCGGGGGCGCTCGTCCGCAACGCGCGCGAGCGGTTCGTCTGCGCGTGGACCCCGCTCCGGCGCGAGGGGCGCTCGCCCTGGACCCGCGACGTGCCCGCCGAGATCCGCCTCCCCATCGCCCACGGCGAGGGGCGGTACGTTCTGGACGACGAGGGTCTGAAGGCCCTCGAAGACCGCGGCGGGGTCGCGTTCCGGTACGCGGGCGGCGAGAACCCCAACGGCTCGCTCGCGGGGATCGCGGGGGTCACGAACGCGGGCGGCAACGTCCTCGGTCTCATGCCCCACCCCGAGCGCGCGACGCGCGCGCTTCTCGGCGGGACCGACGGGATCGCGATCCTCCGGGCGTTCGCGGCCTAGCGCGATGGACCTCTACGCGGGGCTCGTCCGCCCCCTCGCCTTCCGCCTGGACCCCGAGCGGGTCCACCACCTCGCGATGCGGGCGATCCGGACCGGACTCCTGCCGGGGCGGACCGTCGAAGCCCTTCCGCGCGAGGTCTTCGGGGTGCGCTTCCCCAACCCCGTCGGCCTTGCGGCGGGGTTCGACAAGGACGGCGTCGCCCTCGCGCAGTGGGAGCGCTTCGGGTTCGGCTTCGTCGAGCTCGGCACGGTGACCCCGCGCCCGCAGCCGGGCAACCCGAAGCCGCGCCTCTTCCGCCTGAGCGACGACGGCGCGCTCGTGAACCGGATGGGGTTCAACAACGAGGGTTCGCTGGCGATGGCGCGGCGTCTGGAGGGCGCGCGCCCCGGCATCCCCTACGGGATCAACCTCGGCAAGAACAAGGAGACCCCCGAGGAGCGGGCGCACGAGGACTACGCGGCGGCGTTCCGCGACCTTCGGAGTTTCGGAGGCTACTTCGTCGTGAACGTCTCGTCGCCGAACACGCCGGGGCTCCGCGCCCTCCAGAGCGTCGAGGGCCTGCGGCGCATCGTCGGCGCCCTCAAGGAGGTGGACGATTCGCGCCCGCTCCTCGTGAAGGTCGCCCCCGACCTCGACGACGCCGGGCTCGACGCCGTCGCCGCCCTCGCGCACGAGATGGATCTCGCCGGCATCGTCGCGACGAACACGACGGTCTCCCGCGCGGGGCTCCGGCGCGATCCCGGCGAGACCGGCGGCCTCTCGGGAAGGCCCGTGCGCGCGATGGCCGACCGCGCGATCGCCCGCCTGCGCCCCCAGCTCGGAGGGAAGGTCCTCATCGGCGTCGGCGGAGTCTTCGACGCGGCGGACGTCCAGGCGAAGCTCGACCTCGGGTGCGACCTCGTCCAGCTCTACACCGGCTGGATCTACGGCGGCCCCGGCCTCGTGCCGCGGATGCTCAAGGGGCTTCAGACGACGCAAGGCTCGGTGAGCCGGAACGTCTGAGCGCCGCAATCGAGTTCGGCCATCGCGTTCAGCGGAAGGACCCACTGCGGGTCGGTGTGGCCGAAGTCGAGGTTGGCGACGATGGGGAGGTCGGCGCGGCCGAACTCGTCCCGGACGACCTTCACGACCATCGTCTCCAGCGCCGTTTTCTCCTCGTCCGAGTAGCCCCGCGCCCGGCCGAAAAGCACCCCCGTGACCCGCTCCAAAGCTCCCATCGAGCCGTAGTTGCGGAGCATGGACTTCACCTGGGAGACCGTCGGCTTATCCTCCGAGGTCTCGAAGAAGAGGATGCGGCCCTCCCAGAACTCGGGGCCTGGCCAGAACGGGGTCGCCTTGAGGAACTCGAGGACCTCGATGCACCCCCCGAACAGCCGGCCCCGGCGGACGCCCTCGCCCTGAAGCCACCGGGGTCCGGCGTTCGCCCGGAGAGCGGACGTCTCCCCGTCGTAGCGGGGGTCCGTCCAGTCGGCGTAATGGTCGCACCAGAGGCGGTAAGGCCGGTAGATCGTCTCCTGCCGCGGGGCCGCGAGCATCGCGCGGACGTGGTCGCCGTACTCCTCGGGAAGCCGGTGCATCTGCGCGAATCCGGCGAGCACCGAGGGGCCGTTGAAGGTGACGAGCCCGTGCTGCGCGAGCCACGTCGTGAGCGTCGTGGCGTCCGAGTAGCCCATGAGGATCTTCGGGCGGGCGAGGATCGCGGAGAGGTCCAGATGCGGGAGGACGCGCACCGAGTCGTCCCCGCCGATGCTCGCGACGATCGCCCGCACCTCGGGGTCGGCGAAGGCCGAGCTCAAATCCTCCGCGCGGCGGCGGGGGTTCGCGTCGAGCTCATCGGGGGAGAGGCGGGTGGTGGGGTACTCGCGGATCTGCACGCCGAGGAGATCGCGCAGATTGCGAAGCCCCCGTTCGTAGACGTGCGGAAAGGCGTGCGGCCCGCCCCATGAGGGCGAGAGAACGGCGACGACGTCGCCGGGGCGCAAACGGGACGGCAGAAGCGGGCTCATCGCGCGTACGCCCGGTAGAAGTAGTACGCCGCCATCCCGAGGCCGAAGACGGCGATCGCGCCGCGCAGACGGTTCGGGTCGAGCCGCTGGCTCAGCCGCGCCGCCGCGTAGCCGCCGACGAGCGAACCCGCCATCATCACGAGCGACAGATGCCAGAGCGCGATCCCCTTGAGGAGGAAGACGACCGAGCACGTCGCGTTGATCACGAGACCGAGCCAGTTCTTCACCGCGTTGATCTCGTGGACCGTCCCCTCCATGTAGAGCGAGAACGCCGCGAGCATCATGATCCCCATCCCCGCCCCGAAATAGCCCCCGTACGCCCCCACGACGAGCTGGACGACCCAACCCACCGAGAGCGGAAGCACCGCCGCGTCCTCGTTCTTCCCCGCCCACCGGCGGATGCTCGGCTGGAGGATGAGGAGCAGCGCGGCGACGAGGATAAGCCACGGGACCGCCTTGCGGAAGAACGCGTCGCTCGTGTTCAGAAGAAGGACCGAGCCCCCGACCGAGCCGACCGCGCTCGGAAGCAGAAGCGTCCGCAGGTACTTCGCCGTGCGCCCGAACTGGTTCTTGAAGCCGATCCCCCCCGCGAGCGAGCCGGGAAAGATCCCGACCGACGAGGTCGCGTTCGCGATCTTCTCCGTAAGGCCCAGCCCCAGCGTGAGCGTCGGGAACGTGATGAGCGAGCCCCCGCCCGCCACCGCGTTCACCCCCGACGCGACCGCACCGAGCGCGAAGAGGACGAGGGCTTCGGGAACGTTCAAAGGACGCTCAAAGCGCGGCGATCGCCGCGGCGGTCTCGAGCGCCGCGAGCGTCGCCTCGCGCCCCTTGTTCCCGTGCTTGAGCCCCGCGCGGTCGAGCGCCTGCTCCTGCGTGTCCGGCGTGAGGATGCCCCACGCGACGGGGATCCCCGTCTCGGCCTGCATCCGCATGAGCGCCGAGCCGACGTCCCCCGCGAGAAGCCGCGCGTGCACCGTCTGCCCTTGCAGGATGCACCCGAGCGCGACGACCGCGTAGGGCGCGCGCTTCGTCAGCAGCGCCTTCACCGCGACGGGGATCTCCCAAGTGCCCGGAACGTGGACGACGAGCGCCTCGGCCCCCGCGGCCGCGATCTCCTCGAGCGCCCCCTCCAAAAGCGCCTTCGTCACAAGCTCGTTCCAGCGCGCGACGACGACGGCGACCGTCCTCCCCGGCGCGGCGGTCGTTCCTCGAACGGTTTCGGCCATACGGGTCTAAGTATGACGGTTCGACCTCCCGAGAAGGACGAGGAGCGACGGCGCCCCGAGCGCGGCGCACACGACCCCCACCGGGATCTCCCCCCCGCGCACCCCCCGCCCCGCGAGAACGTCCGCCCCAAGCAACAGAGCCGCGCCGAGAAGCGTCGCCGCCGGAAGCACCCGCCGCGCGTCGCCCCCGAAGAGCATCCGCGCGAGATGCGGCGCGACGAGCCCGAGAAAGCCGACGATCCCCACCGCCCCCACCGCGGTCGCCGTGAGCGCCGTCCCGACGAGAAGCGCCCCCCGCCGGAGCCGCGCCGTGTCCACCCCGACCCCTTCCGCGGCGAGCGCCCCCATCGCGAGCGCGTTCAGCCGCCGCCCCTGACGGCGCAGGTACGCGAAGCCGAGCCCCAGCGCGAGCGCGAGAAGCGCGTCGTCGCGCCACGTCGCCGCGCTCATCGAGCCGAGAAGCCATCGGAGCAGAACCCCCGCGTCGAGCCCCGCGCCGAGGATCACGAGCGACAGGAGCGCGCTCGCGAGCGCCGAGACCGCCACCCCCGCGAGAAGGAGCGGCCCCGGCTCCGCGCCCCGCCGCCCCGCGAGCGCGAAGACGAGCGCGAGCACCCCGAGCCCCCCCGCGAACGCCGCGGCGTGGACCGCGAGACCGAAGAGCGCCCCCCCGAACCCCGCCGCGGCGACGGCGGCCCCCCCGAGCGCCGCCCCCGAGCTCGCCCCGACGATGTACGGCTCCGCGAGCGGGTTGCGGAAGAGCGACTGGAACGACGCCCCGACGAGCCCGAGGATCCCCCCGACGAGCGCGCACTCGGCGGCGCGCGGAAGCCGCAAGAGCCAGACGATCGTCGCGTTCGTATCCGCCCCCCCCGGCCCCGAGAGCAGCGCCCGCCCGATCTCGGCGGGCGAGAGCCAGACCGACGAACCCACCCCGACGTGGAGAAGCGTCCCGCCGAGGACGAGCGCGACGAGACCCGCCATCGCGGCGGGAGGGATCGCGGAGGGAAGGGTCGCCGCGCGCCGCACGGGGGGAGTCTACGCGCCCGGAGTCGAGGGCGGCGCGGCCTACCGCCCGAGAAAGCCCAGGACGAAGAGCGCGATCCCCACCGCCCCCGCAAGCCCGGAGAGCGCCCACAGCGGGCGGCTCCGCGCGAGCGCCGAGAGCGCCCCGAGGGCGATCGCGACCTGGAGAAGCGCGACCGAGTACGCGAACCGGTGGTGGCGGTGCATCCCGCTCTCCGCCTCCTCCTCCAGCCGCTTCGCCCGCTCCGAGAGCTCCTTCGCCTTCCCGTCCTGGCGCGCGACCTCCGCGAGGTCCCGCGCGAGCCGGTCGGCCGGGCTCAGCCGGCGCGGCGGCCCCTTCTCCTTCGCGTCCTCGGGAGAGGCCGCCGCCGGCGTCGCCCCCCGGTCGAGAAGGTCGGCGGCGTGGAGCGCGTACAGGTGCGACTTCTGCCGGTCGGACTGGTACTCCGCCCAACCGTCCGAGGCGCGGAGTTGCGCGACCATCGCCTCGTTCACGAGCGCGCCCGACTGGAGCGCCCCGACGGCCGCGAACGCGGCGAGGAACGCCGTCGTGAGGGGAACCCAGCGCGTCCAGGGGTGCTGGGGATGGCCGTGAGGGCCGACCCCCTCCTCAAGCGACTCCTGGATGTCGCGCATCTCGACTTCGGGCTCTTCCGGCATGGCTTCCCGGGAGCGTGGCACATGGAGGGCGCCGGGGGCGCGGGGTCGCACCCCCGCTTGCACGAATCTAAGGCCCGCGCGCGGAACGGCGCGGGAGACGGTCGCGACGGGCGCGAAGCGAATAGACTAAGAACGGTGCCCCCGCCCACCCTCTCCCGAAAGACCGACCTGCTTAAGCCCTCGCCGACGCTCGGCATCACGGCGAAGGCGAACGCGATGAAGGCCGAGGGGATCGACGTCGTCTCGTTCGGAGCGGGCGAGCCCGACTTCAACACCCCCGAACCCATCCGCGCCGCCGCGCACGAGGCGCTGGAGAGCGGGATGACGAAGTACACCCCGAGCGCCGGCATCCCCGCGCTCCGCGAGGCGATCGCCCGCAAGCTCTTGCGCGAGAACGGCCTCGCGTACCCCCCCGCCGGGATCGTCGTGAGCTGCGGGGCGAAGCACTCGCTCTACAACGCCTTCCAGGTCCTCCTCGACCCCGGCGACGAGGTCATCCTTCTCGCGCCCTACTGGATGACCTACGCCGACGGCGTCCGCCTCGCCGGGGGCGTCCCCCGCGCCGTGGCGACGCGGGGCGAGGACGGCTTCGTCCCGACGATGGCCGCGCTCGCCGCGGCGATCGGACCGCGCACGAAGGCGATCGTCGTGAACTCGCCGAGCAACCCCACCGGCGCGCTCCTTCCCGACGAGACCCTCCGCGAGATCGCCGAGCTCGCCCTCCGCCACGGCCTCTGGATCGTCGCCGACGAGATCTACGAGCGGATCGTCTACGGCGGGGCGAAGGCCCCCTCGATCGCCGCCCTCGCGCCGGAGGTCCAGCGCCAGACCGTCACGATCGGCGGATGCTCGAAGACCTACGCGATGACGGGCTGGCGCATCGGCTTCGCCGCCGCGCCGGAGCCCGTCGCCAAGGCGATGTCCACCCTCCAGGACTCGGTGACGAGCAATCCGACGAGCTTCGCCCAGGCCGGGGCGGCCGTCGCGTTCGACCTGCCGGAGAGCGCCGTCGAGGCGATGCGCGCCGAGTTCGAGGCCCGGCGCGACCTCATCGTCGGACTACTGAACGCGGTCCCCGGCTTCGCCTGCACCACCCCGGGCGGGGCGTTCTACGCCTTCCCGAACGTCGAGGGCGCCCTGAGACCCGGCGAGGACGACCTCGCGTTCACCGACGCCCTCCTCGCCGAGGCCCGCGTCGCCGTCGTGCCCGGGGGCGTGTTCGAGGGGCCGGGCCACATCCGCCTGAGCTACGCCACCGGGCGCGAGACGATCGAGCGCGGCGTCGAGCGGATCGCGCGCTTCGTCCGGGAGCGGGCGTGAGAGGGCGGGCTTGAGCGAGACCCCCCCCGACGCGGCGCTCCCGAAGCGCGGCATCCCCCGCGGCATCCCCCTGCGCGACGAGCGCCTCTTCGCCCTCGCCATGCGCCACACCTCGGCGGCGAAGGACAAGGTCGCCGACTCCTACGAGCGCCTGGAGTTCTTCGGCGACTCCGTCCTCGGCCTCGTCGTCGCCCACTACCTCTACGAGCGGTACCCGGGGTGGGACCAGGGGATGATGTCGAAGGCGAAGTCGAGCGTCGTCCAAGAGGCCCCCCTCGCCGAGGTCGCCCTGAAGCTCGGCTTCGGCGACTACCTCGAGCTCTCCCCCGGCGAGGAGACGACGGGCGGGCGCGCGCGGGCCTCGATCCTCGCCGACGTCGTGGAGGCCGTCTTCGGCGCGATCTACCTCGAGTCCGGCTTCGAGGTCGCGCGCTGGTTCATCCTCGAGCAGCTCGACCCCTTCCTCGGCCGGATCGCGGGCGGCGACGTGAACCCCGACGACTTCAAGAGCAAGCTCCAGGAGATCGCCCAGGGACTCTGGCGCAAGGCCCCGATCTACCGCGTCGCGCGCGAGACGGGCACCTCGCACGAGCGCCGCTTCGTCGTCGAGGTCGTGTTCGACGACCAGGTCATCGGCGAGGGGACCGGGCGCAACAAGAAGGAGGCCGAGCAGGCCGCCGCCGCCGAGGCGATCGAAGTCATCCGCCGCAACGTGCGCCACGATCCGGAGACCCGCCCCGCGCTCTAAGGGCCCGCGCTCTCGCGAGGATCTGAAGAGGGTCGGGGCGCCCGCGCGCCCCCTGCGGCAGGATTGGGGAACATGAAGGTTCAATAGGGCGTCCGATGCCCAGAAGAAATACGGGGTTTGCGGGGCGGGAGCCTCGGCCAAGCCTCTTTTCCGCGACGTAGGCACATCTCTTGCGTCTCACATTGTAAACCCCCAAGGACGACCATGCTCAAACCCATTCTCGGAACCCTTCTTGCCCTCACGGTCGTCGCGACCGCGACGGCGCGCCCGGAGCTCAACGCGTTCATCAACCGGCCGGCGAATACGGTGCCGGAACTCATCGCCCAGCTGCGATCCGACCCCGTGGTGATGGATCGCTTCATGCGGCACTTCGGCATGACGCGCTCCGAGGTGCTCACCTACGTCCGCAGCCTCCGGCTCGGCACCATCCGCAAGAGCGGCTACTACGAGATCTACTCGGTGCCGGAGGGCGGACGGATCAAGGTCCACAAGAGCTTCTTCAAGGCCGGGACCCCCGCGTTCGTGGACGCGTCGGGCGACCCCATCCTGCGCATCAAGTGCGGCAACCCGTTCGTCGCGGGGCGCATCGTCTCCTCGCTTCCGGCCCCGTCCCCCGAGGTCCAGTCGCTCCAGGATCTGAAGCCGCTCCCCGACGACGCGGTCGCGTCGGCCGTGCCCCAGGCGACCGACCTCCTCCCGCCCCCCGAGATCGCCGAGCTTCCCGACGCGGTGGCGCCGGTCCCGACGCTTCCGACCGAGCCCTCGTTCAACCCCAGCGGGCAGAACTTCGCCTCCATCCTCGCCCCCATCGCGGCGATCGGCGGGGCGCTGACGTTCGCGGGCGGCGGCAGGGGCGGCGGCACGCCGGTTCCGGTGCCGGAGCCCGCGACCCTCCTCGCGCTCGGCGCGGGCGTCGCGCTCCTCGCGCGGCGCCGCCGGAAGAACTGACGCGCGCCCATGCGGCGTAGAGAGGGGCGGATGCGCCCCTCGTTCTCGTTCGGCCCGATCGGCGACTGGCTCTCGAAGGAGGGCGGCGCGACCCTCGCGATCGTCGCCCTCCTCGGTCTCGGCGCGATCCTGTCGCTCCTCGTCCCGCCGTTCGCGCCCGCGGTCGCGCACCTGCCGGGGCGCTGGACGACGCCCTGGACCTTCCTCACGTACCCCCTCGCGGTCGAGGTCGCCGGAGGGCTCTTCGGCCCGTTCTTCACCGTCCTCCTCCTCTTCCTCGTCTACAGCCTCGGGACGCAGGTCGAGCGCGAGCTGGGCCAGGGCCGCTACCTCGCCTTCTGGGGCGTCGCGACGCTCCTGCCCGCGCTCCTCCTCTCGATCCCGGGCTTCGCCGTCCCTCTCTTCGGGCCGACCCTCCCGGTGGCGGCGCTCATCGTCGTGTGGGCGGTGCGGAACGCGGGGGCGCAGGTCCTCGCGATGGCGCTCTTCCCGCTTCAGGCGAAGTGGTTCGCGGCGATCGCCGCGGCGGGCGTCTTCGCCCAGTACTACCGGATCTCGGTCCCAGCGAGCCTCATGGCGCTCGTCCCCCTCGGGATCGCCTGGGCCTGGGCCGCCGACCGCATCCCGCCCCTCCCGTACCGGGCGAGGTTCCGCCCGAGCAAGGCGGAGCAGAAACGCGAGATCGACTTCCAGAAGGCCGTCCGCGAGCGCCGCGACGAACGCGCCGAGAAGGAGCGCCTCCGCCGCCTCCTCGAAGGCCCCCCCTCGGACCGAGACGGACGCTAGGCCGTAGACTCTCCCCATGAGCACGGCCCCCGACGAGGCGAGCGCCCCCGAGACCCAGCCCGGCTACAGGCCGCTGACCGTCTCCGGGCGGTGGTTCATCCCGACGCTCTTCGTCGGCATCCTCCTCTTCACCGCCGGGATGATCTACGGGACGCGCGCGCTCGCGAGCGCGATGGCCCCCGCCCTCCGGCGCCGGGGGATCGAGGCCGAAAAGGCCGACATCCGCCGCCAGATGGAGGCGCGCGAGGCCCAGTCCCGCGCGAAGACGGGCGCGGAGCGGCGTTGAGCCCCTTCCCCGAGTCCGCCGCCGAGGCGTGGCGCGAGCGGTTCGGAGGCGAGCCCCCGGCGGGGGCGGAGCGCCTCGCGGGCTTTCTCGCCCACCGCTCCGTCCGCCGCTTCTCCCCCGAGCCGATCCCCGAGGCGACGGTCGCCGCCCTCGTCGGCGCCGCCCAGAGCGCCGCGACGAGCTCGAACCTCCACGCCTACTCGATGATCTCGGTCGGGGACCCCGCGACCCGCGCGCGCCTCGCCGAGATCGCGGGGGGCCAGCGGCAGATCGAGAGCGCGGCCTGGTTCTTCGTCTTCGTCGCCGACCTCTGGCGCCTCGGCGAGGTCGCCCGGATCGCGGGGACCGACCCCACCGGGCTCGACACGGCCGAGATGTACACCGTCGCGGCGGTGGACGCCGCGCTCGCCGCCGAACGCATGGTCGCCGCCGCCGAGTCCCTCGGCCTGGGGATCTGCTACATCGGCTCGCTCCGGAACGATCCCCCCGCCGTGGCGGAGCTTCTCGGACTGCCCGAACGCACGTTCGCCCTCTTCGGCCTGTGCCTCGGCGTTCCGGCCGCGGACCATGCGGAGCGGATCAAGCCCCGCCTCGGGCCGGAGCTCGTCTGGCACCGCGAGCGGTACGCCCCCGCGATGGACCCCGAGGAGTACGACGCCCGCCTGCGCGCCTTCTACGAGCGCGAGGGGATGAACGCCGGCCTCGGCTGGATCGGCCGCACCGGCCCCCGCGTGACGGAAGCGGGCCTCAACGGGCGCGAGACCCTCCTCACCTTCCTCCGCTCGCGCGGGCTTCTGCGGCGGTAGGATCGAACCCTCGGCGCGCGGCGCGGCACCCACGAGCGTGAGTCGCGGCTTAAGGATCCGTCCCTACGTGATCGCCGGAGGAGCGGGCGCGCTCGTCGGAGTTTCCCTGTGGAATGCGACGTGGTCGGTGCGGGAGGCGCGTCGTTGGAATTGCCTAGGACGCCCCGTGGCGGGGTGCGTCCCTCCCGAGGGCGACGAAAAGCCGAGACGGTACGCGGAGTGGGAACGCCCCGACGACTTCGGGGATCTCGACGTCAGGTGCGCGTCCACCGAGGGCGGCGTCGCCGTTCTCGGTTCGGACGCCCGGGGGCGCGTCGTCCGGCTCGATGTGCGGCGGATCTGGACCGTGCCTTAGTCCGCCCCCTTCCAGCGGACCTCGACCTTGCGGATGCGGCGGTCCACCCGGACGAGGGCGAAGGGGGCGACCGTCTTCGGATTGCGGATGCGGGCGCCGGGGGCGGGAAGCTCCCGGAGGGTGAGGACCGCGCGGTCGCCGTCGCGCTCGAAGCCCACCGTCTCGATCCCCACCGGCGCCTCCCGCGACCCGAGATGGACCGCCAGAAGCCGCTCGCGCCGCCAGTCGAAGCGCGGGGCGACGGCGTCCACGTTCCCGAACGCGGCCCGGTTGTAGCGAAGGAGCGCGTCGGTCCCGTCGATCCAGACCTGCCCCGGCGCGTCCACGTAGCACTCGTAGTCGCCCCCGTACCAGCCGCAACCGTAATCGGGAAGCGGCGGGAAGAGGATGAGGTTCCCCCCGAGCCCGTTCGGGCCGATGACCGTCCCGTCGGGAACCGAGAGAAGCCCCCCCGTCGTCCGCTTCGTCCACACGAGGTCGAATTGGGAGATCGAACGGTCCACCGCGAGGACGAGGTACGGGTTCGTGAGGGCCTGCGTCACCGCCTGACCGGGCACGGGCGTCTGCTCGACGACGACGAGCCGCCCCCGCCCGCCCGCGTCGCGGGTGAGGCCGCCCGGAAGGACCGCGTACCCCCCCGTGTTCCTCGATCCCAGATGGACGATGAGGATCTGGTCGTTCGTCCAGTCCACGAACCGGGGCATCGGCCCGTCCATCCCCGCCTGACGCCAGTAGTTCGCGAGCGTGGCCCCGTCGAGGATCCGCGCGAGCCCGGGGCGCGCGTTCGCGTTCGCCCCCCGCGCGACGGTCTGGAACCGGACCCCGTTCCCCTGAGGCCCCGCCTCGGGGCGGACCTGCCCCATCCCGCCCCCCACCTCGCCGGTGGGCAGGCCGAACTGCGCGCGGGCCGCGCCCGAGAGGAGCATCCCGAGTGCTAAAGTGAGAGGGAGGACGATCGGAGCCGCGCGCATGACCACCTCTGTAGACGTCGCCGCCCCCGAACCGTTTCCATCCGAGGGCTCTCCCCCGCGACCGAGCCGCAAGCGCCGCGCGAAGCCCGCGCCGCCCGCACAGTCCTCTCACCGGCCGGGCGAGCGGCTCGACTTCGTCGAGGGGATGCGCGGCCTCGCCGCGCTGTACGTCGTCCTCGGCCACTTCGTCTCGATGGTGGACCCGAAGTACGTCCGCAACGCCCCCGCGCTCTCCCCCCCTTGGATGCAGAGCCTCATGGCCCCGTTCCGGTACGGGCATCTCGCCGTGGCCGCGTTCATCGTCATCTCGGGCTTCTGCCTCGAGTTCGCGCTCTTCCGCGCCGGCGGGGGCGGCGGGCGGGCGGGCGGCGGACGCGTCGGAAGCCTCCGGCGCTTCTTCGCGCGGCGCGCGCGGCGGATCCTCCCCGCCTACTACGCCTCCCTCGCTCTCTCGGCGGTGGTGACGCTCACCGTCACGAGCCGCTTCGCCGGGGTCGAGCCGTTCGACCTCTACGGCCCGCTCACCCGCGAGAACCTCGTCGCCCACCTCTTCCTCGTCCACAACCTCTCGCCCGAGTGGATGTACAAGCTCAACGGCGTCCTCTGGAGCATCGCCATCGAGGCCCAGCTCTACCTCGTCTTCCCGCTCCTCGCCGCGTCGCTCCTGAAGCTCGGGCGTTCGGCGACGGTGCTCCTCGCCGCCGTCGCGGCGTGGGGGCTCATGGCGCTCGTCCCGGGCTCGGGCAAGCTCTACTTCTGGTTTCTCCCCCTCTTCGCGCTCGGGATGGCGTCGGCGCACCTCGCGTTCCGCCCGAACCTCTGGCGCGGGACGGCGCCCCGGCTCGCCCGCTGGGGGGGGGCGGCGTTGCTCGGCCTCGCCGCCTGGGGCGTCTCGGCGGGGGCGACGCTCGTGATGACCGATCTCGCCCTCGGGGGTGCGGTCGCGGCGCTCCTCTACGGGCTCACGGTCGCGCCGGGAGGTGGACTCGCGCGGGGGCTCTCGTGG
This sequence comes from Fimbriimonas sp., assembly GCA_965249475.1. GTDB lineage: Bacteria > Armatimonadota > Fimbriimonadia > Fimbriimonadales > Fimbriimonadaceae > Fimbriimonas. Next base: position 372,616 of record CBDFMD010000003.1, read on the forward strand.
CCGCCGCTCGTGGGGCTCGGAACGTTCTCGTACTCGCTCTACCTCGTCCACTCGCCCCTCCAGCAGACGCTCTGGCTCTTTCGCCCGGTGGGGGCGGGGACGCCGGAGGGGGGGATGCTCTTCCTGCTGGCGATGCTCCCGCTCATCGTGTACGCCTCATGGCTCTTCTCGAGGGCGTTCGAGGCGCCCTTCATGAGCGGCGCGCAACGTCGTACGACGATGCGATGAGGCCACGATCAGGGTGTGGAAAACTTTTCGATCGTTCTCGCTCATGAACGCGCATCTTGTTGGAGATATGTGTGAGAATGCATCAGGAAGAACGATGTCGTTCGAGGAAACCTCTGGAACCCGGCGGATAATCGCCACAGTTTGGGTGGCGGTCGTCGCGCTCGGTGCCATCGTTGCGACAGTGCGCTCGGAGTCGCTCGGCGTACTGCCCTACGCGGCGACCGGAGCCGTCCTTCTCTTGGCCTGGAGCCTCTCTGGAGCTTTGGCGTCATTCGCCCACCTCCTCCCCGGCTTCGGTGCTCTCCTCATGATCGGACTCGTGTCCGTTTGTGTATCATGCGGGGGGGGGGTGGTTTGGCTACATTCCCGTCGCAGGAGTTCTGTCTTTTTGTGCGGCGCACGTCTTTCTGAACATCTCCGCCTCTGAACGGCCGGTTCGCATCGTGTTCGTCGCGTTCGCGACCATAGTTCCCGTTGTTCAGGTGGGACTGAATCTGCAAGCACCCAAGCTTTGCCCCATCTGTCTGGCCTCAACATTCCTTTGGGGCGCTTTGGCTCTCATCTGTGTGGAGCCGGTGACGCGGCCCAGGGAGCGCCTCGGCTTCGGCTGGACCACTGGTGCTCTTCTGGCGGGACTCTCCGGCGTTTACGTCTTCGGCGTCACCTTCGGTTTCATCCGATCCCCTTTGCAGAGAGAGGAGCGCCGAATGCTTCGGCTCACTGGATTGCCGTTGACTCGGATCCTACCAGAGCCGGTAGTGCCGCAGAACACTCGTGTCGTCGCGATCACCCATCCGGGTTGCCACGCTTGCGAGGACGCGAAGCTCGGCTTACGCAACGCTGACTTCCCCATTCTTTGGATCTCCGTCTCCGACACCAGGATCAACTCCCTTGATCCGAAGCACGAAAAGGGCTTCGTGACACCGACTTTTCTCCTCCTCTCGTCCACTCGCACCATCCGTGATCAGATCACGGGCCGGCCTGCCACGACCGGCGGTCGGAATGCGCTGATCGCAAACCTCAAGGACACCAATGATGAACCTTGACTCCAACCGGATGCGTTTCGCGTCCCTGCTCGCCGTCGCGATTCTCGTCGCCTGCTTCGCAACCAACTCGATCGCCCGTCCCGGGGGAACGCCCGTTCCCGGTCCCACGCCTCAAATCGCCTGCTCGGCCCCGGATTCCAACGGTCGCGAAGCACGCCGGGCTCCTTGCGGAGGCAATATGCTCGTGAGAGCCTACGACGTGACGGTCCAGCGCAACTGGGGCTGCAGCGGGAGTACCGTGGGATACGATTCGGGGTGTCTGAAGTTCGATGCGGGGGGCTGTTGCACCTTCTCCTCGACGCCTACCTGCCCGACCCCCGCTTGCCCCTGTCCCAACTGAGGCGAGCCCGAACACCGATGGAGACGCACACCGTCTCCATCTCCTTTCAATTTCATCATGCGAAAAGCGTTCACCCTCATCGAAATCCTCGTCGTCGTCGCGATCGTCGCGGTTCTGGCGGGGCTCCTCTATCCTCTCGTCGCTCGAGCGAAGGTGGAGGGAAAGCGGGCGACGACGATCTCGAACCTGCGTCAGTGCGGCCTCGCGCTCGCGATGTATTGCGGAGATGGAGACGCGCGTGATCTGCCGCTCCTCTCCAATGCCAAGAGTGCACTCGCAAAGGCCCCGACGTGCGACCCCGCCGACGATTGGCGAGCGTACTGCACGAGTCCGTCGCTCCGCCCGATGATCGGCTCGTACGCTTACGTCCGGGGAACGGACGCTTACACCGACGAGGGAAACTGGATCGAGTATCTGAAGAGCCACGAGAATCCGACGATCCTCGGGAGCATCTTCTCGGCCACATGGCGGTCCCGTCCTTTCGAGGGCGACCTCCCCGATATCCGAGCGGCGGGCTATAACCCCCACGATTACTCATACCCGGATCGCGCGGTGCGACTCTTCCTCGATGGGTCGGTGAAGACGACGACTCACTGGGTCTGGCGGGGGAACCTCCACGCGAACCTCGCATGGCCGCAGTTCTTCAACGACGAGGGGGGGAAGCGATGACGCCGACGCCGGAGAGAACGTCGCGCTCGGCGGCGTTCGAGCGCCTCGCCGAATGGAAGCGCCGGATCGTCACCGGGCTCGTGTGCTCGACCGCGGTGGTTTACACCTGGCTTCTCATCATGGCGATCTTCGCGGGTCAGGCGTCCAACCTCACGAATTTCGTCGACGCGGGTCTCCTTGTCGCCGTCTTGACAGGAACCGTCGCGGTGGCTTACCGCTCGGCACGACCCTATGTCGCGGCACTAGCGACGACCGCCGTCCTTTTTGGAATCCTCGCCGTTTTGGATCTGATCCTCAGACCAGGCTTCTTCGGCTTGGAAGATCTACTCGGTGATCCAATCATGGATCTGAAGGCCCTCGGCCTCCCGCTCGCTACGGTTCTGCTCATGAGGCGGTTCCAGCGCGAGTTCGACCCGAGCGCGACTCCCCAAAATACTCAGTAACGGCGCTCACTCCGAGCGGAGCGCCTCGCGCACCGGCGCGAACGAGCGCCGGTGTGCCGGACAAGGCCCCAGCTCCCGCAACGCCGCGAGATGCGCGGGGGTCGGGTACCCGAAGTGCGTCGCGAACCCGTACCCGGGATGCTCGGCGTCGAGCCGGACCAGGATCGCGTCGCGCACCGTCTTCGCAAGGATCGAGGCCGCCGCGATCTCCGCGACGAGCCCGTCCCCCCCCACCACCGCCTCCCCCCGCCCCTTCAGCTCCGCCGGGACGATCGAGCCGTCCACCAGGGCGAGGCTCCACCCCTCCACCGCGAACGCCGCGCGGGCCATCCCGCCGAGCGTCGCGCGGAGGATGTTCGCCGCGTCGATCTCCGCCGGCGGGACGACCTCGACCGCCCAGAGCGCGCGCTCGCGGATGAGCGGCGCGAGCGCCTCCCGCCTTCTCGCGGTGAGCCGCTTGCTGTCGTCGAGTCCGGCGATCTCGACCCCCGCCGGAATCCTCACCGCCGCGACGACGACGGGGCCGGCGAGCGGCCCCCGCCCCGCCTCGTCGATCCCCACGCACCCGGGCCTAGACGGAAGCACCGACGGGCACCGGCCCGAAACGCTCGACGAAGCTCGCAACGATCCGGGGCTTCATCTCGGCGACCGTCACCGGACGCCCGAGGTGCCGCGAGAGCGAGGTGACCCCGTATCCCCCCCGGATCCCGCACGGGACGATCATCCCGAACGGCGCGAGGTCCACGTCGCAGTTCAGCGCGAGGCCGTGGGTGCTCGTCCACCGGCGCATCCGGATCCCGATCGCGCACACCTTGTCCTCCCCGATCCAGACCCCCGAGTTCACCTCCGACCGCCCCGACGCGACCCCCATCCCCGCGAGCGCCTCGATGACCGCCCCCTCGAGCGCGCGAAGCCACTTGTGGAGGTCCTTCCCCCGCCGCGCGACGTCGAAGACGGGGTAGACGACGAGTTGCCCGGGGCCGTGGTACGTCACGTCCCCCCCGCGCCCCGTCCGCTCCACCGCGATCCCCCGCGCCGCGTACCCCTCGCGCGGAAAGAGAAGGTTCTCCTCGTGGAACCCCGCCCCGAGCGTGAGGACGGGCGGATGCTCGACGAGAAGGAGCGTGTCGGGCGCCTCGCCCCCCATCACGTCCGCCGCGAGCCGGTCCTGGAGCGCGGTCGCCTCGGGGTACGCCATCAGGCCGAGATCGCGCACCACGAACCCGGCCGTGAGCGGAGACGGCCCCGAAGGGGCGAGCTCGCTCACGCGCGCATCCCCCCGCCCGTCCCCCTGCCCGCCGCGCCGCCCGCGCGGAGCGACTCGATCTTCCGCTCGGCGCGCGTCCGGTGGTAGATCCCCGCCGCGACGAAGGCCCGCCCCTCCGGGGTGCTCCGGTCCACCCGCGTCCGGCGCTGACAGGCGAGCGCCTCGGCGAGAAGGTCGGCGAGCTCGCGGTCGTGCCCCTTTCCCTGCGCGGCGGGGACGAGCTCGTAGAGCGTCGCGGGAAGGACGGGGGCGCACTCCTCGTCCGGCGCCCCGTAGACCGAGCGCGCGGCGGCGATCGCCTCGGGCACCTTCCCCTCGTGGGCGAGCGCGCTCGCGTAGCGCAGGGTGTCGTTCACCCGCCGGTCCCACGTCTTCGCCGCCTTCGCCGCGCGACCGAGAACCTCGGCGGCGTCGCCCCACCGACCCGTCGTCCGCAAGAGGTCGCCGTAGATCCACAGGTCCCGATCCTCCACCTTCGCCGGGTCGATCGCCTGGACGAGCCCCTCGGCGTCCTGGGCGATGAGCGCGACCCGTTCCCCGTCCGTGATCTCCCCCGCCTTCACCCGCTCGTCGAGGTAGTCCACCGCCGACGAGAGAAGCCGCTGCGCCGCCTCGGGCCGGTCCGGCCCCGGAACGCGCGCGATGTCGTTCGGGTTCGGAAGCTGCCCGCACCCCGCGAGCGCGAGCCCGCCTAGAACGCAGAGAGCGCCGGCAACGAGGAGCCCACGCGCTCGCGCGCCCACTCGGACGCGCGGTAGATCTCGCCCCCGCAGAAGGTGAGCATCGTCTTGCCGCGGAGCGCCATCCCGTCGAAGGGCGTGTTCTTGCTCTTGGAGAAGGTCTTGTTCTTGTCGAAGGTCCATTCGTGTTCGGGGTCGATGACGGTGATCTGCGCGACGGGGGTCTCCCCCGGCTGGAGCGTGCCCGCGTCGAGGCGCAGGATCTCGGCGGGGGTCGTCGAGAGGCGGCGGACCGCCTCCAGAGGGGAGAGGACGCCGGTGTGCACGAGGTGTGTGAGCGCGACCCCCACCGTGGACTCCAATTGCGACGACCCGAACGGCGCGAGGTCGAACGGCACGTCCACCTCGTGGCTCGCGTGGGGCGAGTGGTCGCTCGCGATGCAGTCGATCGTCCCGTCCTGGAGCGCCTGGAGAAGAAGGTCCACGTCGAGCCGCGTCCGCAAGGGCGGAAGCGTCTTGAAACGCACGTCGAACTCCCCGACGTTCTCCTCCGTGAAGACGAAGTGCATCGGGCAGATCTCGCAGGTGACCGGCGCGCCGAGCGACTTCATCAGCCGGATGATCTCGACCGCCCCCCACGTGCTCACCCGCATGATGTGGACCGGGCACCCCGTGTGGAGCGAGAGAAGGCAGTTCCGCATCGTCGCGATCTCCTCGGCGGTGCGCGGGATCCCCTCGAGCCCGAGCATCGCCGAGACCGCCCCGTCGTTCATCGCCCCGTCCCCGGTGAGCGTCGCGTCCTCCGAGTGGGCCATGATCGGCAGGTCGAGCCCCACGCACACCTCCATCGCCTGCGTCATGAGGAGCGCGTCCTGGATCGGCGTCCCCTCGTCGCTCGCCGCGACGATCCCCGCCCGCTTCATCGCCGCGAGGTTCGCGAGCTCCGTCCCGGAGGTCCCGCGCGTGAGCGCCCCCACCGGCGCGACGAACACCCCCCCCGCCCCCGGCGACGCCGCCCGGTCGAGGATGAAGTCGATGAGCGCCGCGTTGTCGAGCGGCGGGTTCGTGTTCGGCATGCACGCGATCGTCGTGTACCCCCCGGCGGCGGCCGCCTGGGTTCCCGTCGCGATCGTCTCCTTGTGGTCCCCCCCCGGCTCGCGCAGGTGGACGTGCGGGTCCACCAGGCCGGGAACGATCCAGAGCCCCGCGCAGTCGTAGGCGAGATCCTCGTCGGGGTCCCAGTCCTCGACCATCTCCGGGTCGATCTGCCCCACCGCGACGACCGCGTCGTCCTCGATGAGGACCGAGCCGACCGCGTCGAGTTCGACCGACGGATCGAGGATCCTTCCCCCGCTCAGGAGCACGCGCATGGTCGTAAGGGAGCCTACCCCCGCCCCTCCCCTTCGGGACTTACGCCCGCGTCGCCGCCGCGATCGTCCGCGCCGCGAGAAGCCCGCCCCCGATAAGGAGGATCGGCCCGAACGGTCCGGCGAAAAGGGTGTACGGCGCGGCGACGAGCAGGAGTCCGACGAGCGCGAGCATCGCCCCCCACCGCATCCCGAGCATCGCCACGACCCCGCCGGTCACAAGGACGATCCCGCCGAGGAGCGGACCCCCGCCGCCGAACATGAACCGGCGCCACTCGTCCCCCGACTCGGACGGCACGGGCGGGCCGAGGCGCCCGAAGCTCAGCGAGACGAGCCCCATGAGCCCGAAGAGCGCCCCGAGGATCGTCGCGCCGAGCCCGAGGCTCCGCACGAGGGAGCGCGGCTCGCTCGGCGCCGCGGGGAACGAAGCCGGCGCGCCGAGCCGCCGCGCCGCGAGGACGGCGGGGCCGACCCCGACGAGGAACGGAAGGAGCGCGACGGGGGCGGCGCGGCTTCGAAAGGCGAGGAGAAGGAGCGCGAGGGCGACGAGCCCGGTCGTCGCGAGCCCCCAATACCCCGCGCGGCTCCCCCGCAGGATCGCCGCCGCGCCGAAGAGCCACGGAACGCCGAACCCGAGCGTGAGAAGACCGCCGAAGAGGAGGATCGGCGCGACCTCCTGCCCGCGGCTCAGCGCCCCCGCGACGGTGACGAGCCCTCCGAGGGCCGTAAGTCCGCCCCCTACGACGGCGAGGACCCACGCGACCGGGCGATCCGCGGAGTCGGCGGCGCGCGGGGAGGGGCGGGGCGTCATCGCCCCCGCATTGTAGCGCGATCCCGCCCCCGACGCCCTCAGAGACGCCGCCTCTCCGAAAGCCGCCGCATCCCTAAAAGAGCCGGACCGATCGCGAGCGCGAACGGAGGGAGCCCCGCGAGAGACCACCCTTGCAAGAGGGCGAGCCCGAGGATCCCCGCCGCCACGATCCCGGTCCCGACGAAGCCCCAGTACCCGCCTAACTCTCCCCGGAGGATCGCCGCCGCCCCCGCGACCCACGGTCCGGCGCACGCGAGCGTCAGAAGCCTCCCGAGGAGAACCCCCTCCCCCAGGGCGTTCGCCCCGGCGACGGCGACGGTGACCCCCATCGCCGCGAAGAGCAGGCCGAGGGCGAGAAGACACCGTGCGAGGAGCCGATCCTCGGCGTCGGGGGAGTTAGGGCGCGCGCGGCGCATCGCACCCCTATGTACCCCACCGGCGCTACGCCGCCGGAAGACGCGCGAAAGAGGGCGCGGCGCCCGCAGGGGATTCCGCCTCCACGAGCGCCGCCTTCGCCCGCACCGCGATCGGGATGCGCCGCGTCCCGTCGGGCGTCCGGAGCCCGATGAGGCTCGCCACCGCCGCCATCTCGTTCCCCCACGCGATCGCCTCGCTCTCCTCCGCGTCGGGGAGCAGCACGAGAAGACGCCCGTCCCCCGTCCGGCACGCCGACGCGCCCGGCGGGAGCTTCGCCCGCACCCGGTGCCCGAGCGTCCGCATCGCGTGCGCCACCGCCGGCTTGCCGAACGCCGCCTCGTGCGTCTCCAACCGGATCGGGTCGAGCGTCACGAGCGCCCCCCCGCGCAGGAGCCGCGCCGCGAACTCGCTCGGCAACAGAAGCCCGTCCCCCTCGCCCTCCGTCGCCGGACGTCCGAGCCGCCGCGCGAGCTCCGCCCCCGCCGCCCGCAGCGTCTCGATCTGCGGAAGGTCCAGCCCCCCCACCCGGCTCGTCGCCGCGCACAGCACCGCCCCCACCTCGCCGAGGATCGTCAGCGGCACCGCGACGAACGCCCCGATCCGCGCCCGCAAGGCCGCCTCCGCCGAGCAACGCGCGTCCCCCCGCACGTCCGGCATCGCGATCTCGGGCGCCCCCGTCCGCACCCACCCTTCGATCCCCGCCCCGCCCGCGAAGCTCATCCCCTCGAGGATCGGCGCGCGCACCCCCTCGCTTGCGAGCGGCGTGAGCCGGTCCCCCTCCACGAGATGCACCGAGACGTGGTCCGCCTCGAGGATCTCCTTCAGGTCGCGCACCGCGCGCGCGGCGGCGTCGGCGCGGCCCGCCGCCCCGTCCGTTCCCGTCGCGAGCCCGTAGAGAAGCTCCGTCTCCTTCAGCCGCCGCTCGACCGACTCGCGGCGCGTCCCGTCCACGACGAGCGCCGCGACGTACGCCCCGGCCCCTTCGAGCACGGCGGCGACCTTCGGCACCGCGTCGGGGTTCGCGCACGTCGCGGCGAGAACCCCGACGACCCGCCCCTCGTGGACGAGCGGCACGTTCGTCCCCGGAGCCCCGTCGCGAAGCGTGGCGAGAAGCGCGTCCGCCCCCTCGCGCACCGACGCGGCGGCCCCCCGCGCCGAGATCTCCAAGGGCTGGCCCGTCTGCGAGGGCGAGAGCTCCCCCACCGCCGCGCGCACGACGAAGAGATCGTCGTAGAGCGCGACGGTGTAGAGCGCGAGCCCGTCGGCCCCCGAGAGCTTGCGGAGCCGCTCCGCGACCCGCGCGAAGAGCGTCCCGTCGCCCCCCGCCTTTGCCTCCCCGAGCCCCGCGAGCACCCGGTCCCGGCGGCTCGTCCGCTCAAGCTCCCGGTACGCGTCCCGCAACTTGCGGAAGGCGAGCCGGAGCTCGAGGATCGCCCCGTCCTCCTCGTCGGCGCTCGGCCCGGAGGGCCTCTCCGGCTCGCCGGCGAGAGCGGGCGAGGGGGCGGGCGCCCGCCCCCCGCCCGCGACGAGGACGAGGCTCGCCAAGCCGCACGCCACGAGCGGCAACGCGAGGTACGCCCCCCCGCGCTCCAGGGACAGCGCCCCCCCGAGCGCGATCGGCGCGACCGGCGCGCCGAGGATCGTCGGCCCCCCGCGCAGACGCGCCGCGAGCGCCGGCCCGAGGGCCGGCAACCCCGCGAGCGCGACCGTCGGGAGACCGAGCGGCGCGAACCGCGCGACGAGCGCCGCGAGAAGCGCCGCGTCCGTCCACCCGAGGACCGCCGCCGTCCGAGGCCCCACAAGCTCCCGCGCGACGAGCCGGTTCGCAAGCCCCGCCACCGCCGCATGGACCCCCGCCACCCCCAGCGCGAACCCGAACTCCCCCGGCGCGAGCCACCCGCACAAAAAGGTGAGAAGCCCGGAGACGAGCAGACGAACGGACAGCTCGACCATCCCGGTAGATGTTCGGGCCTCCCACCGGATTCTCCAGGCCGCGGCGGCTTCGCGGCTACTTCCGGTACGTCGCGGAGGCCATCTCGCGGAGCTCCATCGTCGCCTTCGCGCGGCTCGCGTCGAGCGAGCCCCGGAAGCACGCCTTGAGCTCCGCGTACATCCCGTCCGCCATGTCCGCGACGAGGCTTGGCGCGCGCCCGTCGAGGATCGCGACGGTGAGATGCACGAACCCGTCCGGCCCCCCGTCCCCGATCGCGTACTCGGGGTAGACCGTCCGGTACGCCTTCACCCCGCGGACCGCGATCGTCGGATAGGTGCCGAGCCGCGCGACGAGGCGGCCCAGGATCGCGTCCGTCTCCCCCTCCTCGACGAGCCCGGGGGTCGTCTCCAGGTGCAGGTGGGGCATCAGCGGGCCTCCGAAGGGACGCTCGGGCGCGAGGCCCCGCCCCCTCGCCGCCCCGGCCCTGCCGATCCTTCCGGCCGCCCCGATCCCTCCGCGCGTTCGGAGGCGGGCGCGTCCTCGCGCCCAACCCGGGTCCAGAAGAGCCCCGCAAGGACGAGCTCGAAGCAACCGACCGTCGTCTTGAGCCAACCCGGAACCGCCGGGTTGAACGAGAAGAAGCCCTCGATCGGCGCCGCGATGAACATGAGGAGGACCGACGCGAGAAGCCCGATCCCCACGTCGCGCCCCGCGAGCCGGAGCGACTCGCCCCGCGAGTAGACCCCCGGCGAGAGGATCGCCCACCCTACCCGGAGCGCCACCGCCCCCGCGAGGACGATCCCCGAGATCTCCGGCACCCCGTGCGGAAAGATCGAGGAGAGAAAGAAGTCGAGGTGCCCCGTCGTCGCCGTCTCGTGCGCGAGCGCCCCGGCCATCGCCCCGTTCTGATAGAGGAGGACGAGCGAGTAGAGCCCCATCGTCCCCACCGAGACCGCCGCCGTGAAGAGCGCCACGAGCGGGTTGTTCGCCGCGTACAGCCCCGTCATGTTGATGCTCTCGTCGGCCGTGCGCCCCTCGAACGTCCCCGACTTCCACGACTCGAAGTTCCGCCCCCCTCCCCCGGGAACGAACGCCTCCAGCGGCACCGTCCCCGCGCGCAGGAGGAAATAGGCGAGGAACGCCGTCCCGAAAAGGACGACGAACGACGCGAGCGCGAACAGCGCGAGCCGCCGGCCCGTCCGCGCAATCTCGACGATCCCCTCCGCGATCGCCGCCCCGAGCCTCCGGCGCGGCGCGCGGTAGAGCACCGAGTACGACCGCCCGCACAGATCGTTGAGGAACGCGACGAGCCCCGCGTTCGCCGAGCGCGTCCGCACCGTCGCGAGGTCCGACGCCGCCTCGCGGTACAGCGCGACGAACTCCTTCAGCTCCGGCGCCGAGAGCGCCCTCGGCGTCGTGTCCGCCTTATCGGTGAGCTGGCGCAGACGGGCCCAAGCCACCTGCCGCCGCGCGACGTACGCCTCCTCGTTCATCCTCTCCTATTGTGCCCCGCGCCCGGTCCCTCTGCGCTCTCGCCCCCGCCCCCGCCTTCGTCCTCGTCCTCGTCCTCGCTCCCGCCCTCGCGCGCGCGGCGGCGATGCGCGCCCGGATCGTCGCGGTGGACGCGCGCGGCTTCGATCTCGCGATCGCCGGCGAGCGCGTCCGGGCCGAGGACCTCCCCGACGCGCGCTACTGGCGCGACCGGGCGCCCGCCGAGCGACGCGCGTTCCTCCCCGGCGAGACCGTCGTCGTCCGGCTGAGGACCGCCGGACCCCGCGCGCGCCTCCGCGAGATCGCGGACCCTCCGAGCGCGGCGTGGCTCGCCGAGCGGCGCGGCGGGATCTCGCGCGGCACCGTGGCGGCCCTGGGCGGAGGCCGCCTGACCCTCGCCCTCGACGGCGGTGCCCGGTTCGCCTTCCGCGTCGCCCCCGGCACGCTCCGGACGAACGAGCCGCGCGTCGGCGACGAGGTCTGGGTGCGGGGCCGCGCCTCGGGCGACGCGCTCGACCCGACCGCCGCCGAGATCTCGCCCCGCCCGATCGCCCCCGCCCCCTCGGTCGGCCCGGGGGACGAGCGCGTCGTCGAGGGGGAGATCCGTCTCGTCTCCCCCGAGGGCGACGAGATCGTCCTCACGCCGACCCCCCCTGCCGAGGCTGGCGGCGGGAGCGCGGGCGGGCGGAGCCTCGTCCTCCCCGTCTCCGCCGCCACGACGGTCTGGGACGAGGGGGCGCGCCGCCCTCTCGCGGCGCTCCGCCCCGGCACCCGCGTCCGCGTCGAGTGGACCGCGGCCCGGGGCGCCCCGGGCCGAAGGGGAAAGGCGCGGATACGAAGGATCGAGATCCTCGAGTTCCCGTAAACCCGCGATGTCCGTAGAAACATCGTCCCCCCCGCAACTTCGCGAGGGGGAAATCGGCCAAACTAGCCGAAAGGGCCGAGCCCTGCGATCCGCGGCGCGGCGGAGGGTCGGCCGAAGCCACCTGGAACTGCCATGCCCCTGCGTCCCTCCAAGTCCGGCGAGTCTGCGCGCGAACCCGAGGAGTCTCTTCCGAGCTACCTCGATCGCCTCACCCAGACCCCGCTCCTGAACGCCGAGGAGGAGGGCCGCCTCACCCGCGCCGCCCGCGCCGGGGACGTCGCCGCGAAGGAGCGCCTCGTCGAGGCGAACATGAGGCTCGTCATCAACATCGCGCGGGGCTACCGCTCCCGCCAGATCCCGATGGAGGACCTCGTCCAGGAGGGCGCGATCGGGCTCATGCAGGCCGCCGACCGCTACGACCCCGACCGGGGCTTCCGCTTCTCTACCTACGCGACCCACTGGATCCGGCAGGCGATCGGGCGCGCGATCGACAACAAGGCGAAGTCCATCCGCCTCCCCGCCCACGTCGCCCAGTCGCTCCGCAAGGTCGAGAAGACCCGCGCCCTCCTCGCCCGGGACCTCGGCCACGAACCGACCCCCGAACAGGTCGCCGGCGCGCTCGGGCTCTCCCCGAACAAGCTCCACACCCTCACCCTCGTCTCGCAGGAGCTCCTCTCGCTCGAGGCGCCCGTCGGCGAGTCCGGCACCACGACCCTCGGCGCCCTCCTCCGGGACGTCGCCGCGACCGACGCCGAGGGATCCGTCCTGCGAGGCGAGGTCCGCGAGGAGCTCGAACGCATCCTCGCCGAGCTGAACGACCGCGAGCGACGCGTCATGGGCGCGCGCTACCGCCTCGACGGCGGCAAGGAGGCGTCCCCGGGCGAGATGGAGGCCGAACTGGAGATCTCGCGCAACCGGCTCCGCCAGATCGAGGCCCAGGCCGTCAAAAAGCTCCGCGCGATCGTCCAGCAACGCCGCCTCGGAGAGTTCTTCGGGCGCGAACTCCCCGAAACGCCCTGAGAGCGCCCGAGAGGCGCTTGGGAATCTCCCGAGAGGCTTCCGAGAATCTCCCGGGCCGGAACGAAGAGCGCCCTCCCCCCGAAGGGAGAGGGCGCGGTCGGAGCCCGAAGGGCCTTAGCGGCCGCCCGACATGGGGGCGTTCGCGCCCGCGCCGGCCGTCGCGCCGGAGGTGGCCGCGCCGTTCGCGGCGTTGCTCGCGCCGTTCGCCGCGTTGTCCATGGCGTTGCCCGCCGCGTTCGCGGCGTTGCTCGCGCCGTTGGTCACCGCGTTGCCCGCGTTCGACGCGGCGTTGCCCGCGGCGTCGGTGGCGTTGCCCATCGCGTTGCTCGCGCCGTTGGCGGCGTTCTGCGCGGCGTTGCCGGCGTTGGAGGCGGCGTTGCCGACCGCCTTGCCCGCGTTGGCGATCGGGGTGGCGTTCGTGTCGCCCTCCTCAGGCTTGGAGCAACCGGTGGTGACCACGGCGGCGACGGTAGCGACGAGAGCGAGGCTCAGGATCTTCTTCATGGGGTTCTCTTGGTGGAAGACCGTCGTGCCGCGCGCAACGCCCTTGTTGCTCTCGCGCCGCCCACGGTCCGGGGGGTGTATACCCGTCCGAAGGGTGAGTGCCCGCGATCCTTCGGGGAGTTCAACGAGATTTCGCGATAAGACGTTTTTCCCTGAGGATTCTACGGGGAGAGCTCGCGGGCGTCACCCGCCGAAAGCCGCCCCCGCGAGAAGACCCCCGAGAACGTCCTCCGGAACCTCCACCCGGCGCACCCGCCACCGGTGCGTCGGGATCACGAGAAGGTCCCGGTCGTCCTCCCGCCCCAGGACCACCGTCAGGCGAGCGACGTCGTAGGTGCGCTTGGCCCCGAGAAGCCCCAGCGTGAGCTTCGCGGGGCTCACCACCCGCGCCTCATCCCCCGTGATCGTCGGCTCGATCGAGGCGATCTGAAGATCCGGCTGCAACCGCCTCACGACGTCCGCGATCTGACGGGGCGACTCCGCCGTCTGACCGTTGAGCGACGCCTCCGACGAGAGCGCGTCGAGGACGCCCCCCGGACGCCCCTCCCGGCTCGCCTTCGCCGCCTCCGCGATCGCCTCGCGGATAAGCCGCGCGTCGTCCGGCGGCCGCACGAGCCCCAGCCCGATCCGCCCGAGGACGAGCAGGAGGGCGAAACCCAAAAGGACGAGGCCGGCGCGGCGCATAGCCTCTTCTACGCCCCTTCGGAGGCGCGGGAGAGGGCCGGGGCGACCGCCTCCCGCGCCCGCGCGACGTCGAGCGCGAGCTGCGCCTTCAAGGCGTCGAGCGAGGGGAACCGCTCCTCCCCCCGGAGCCGCGCGTGGAGCGCGAGCCGCACCTCGCGCCCGTAGAGCGAGGCGCCGGGATACTCCATGAGGTACGCCTCGATCGAGCGCGCCCCGCCCCCCCCGAGGCTCGCGTCCACGCTCGGACGCACCCCGATCGAGAGCGCCGCGGCGTACTCGCCCGCCCCCTCGCCCGCGGCGACGGTCGCGCGGCACGCGTACACCCCGTTCGGCGGAAGCACCCCGTCGAACGCCCGCGCGAGGTTCGCCGTCGGATACCCGAGCGTCCGCCCGAGCCGACGCCCCCCGACCACCACCCCCTCGATCTCGAACGGACGCCCGAGCAGCCGCGTCGCCGCCGACAGGTCCCCCTCCTCGACCGCGCTCCGGATCGCGCTCGACGAGACCCGCGCCCCCTCGACCTCGAACGCCGGGACGACCTCCGTCGGAAGCCGCTCCCGAAGCCACTCGACGTCCCCCTCCCGGTCGGCCCCCAGCGCGAAGTCGTGCCCCACGACGAGCGCCTCCGCCCTTAGCCGCCCCACGAGAAGATCCCCGAGGAACGTCTCCGCCGAGAGCCGCGAGAGCCACGCGTTGAACGGCAGGACGACCGTCACCGGCACCCCCAGCGCGTCGAACGCCCGGAGGTTCGCCCCGAGCGACGCGATCGCCCGCGGCGCCCGCGACGGCGCGAGGACGAGCGCCGGATGACGGTCGAACGTCACGAGCACCGCCGGAAGCTCCGCCTCCGCCGCTCGCGCGAGAAGGCGCCGGAGCACCGCCTGGTGCCCCCGGTGCACCCCGTCGAACGTCCCGATCCCCACCACCGCGCGCCCCCACTCCGCGCGGAGCGTCTCGAGGCCGAAGAGCGTCAGCATGGGCGAGGCGGCGTCACCCCTCGAAAGGGAGCTCGGTCTCGACCCCCGCCTTCGGGGCGGGGCGAACCGGGGCGGACTCGACCGGCGGCGCGACGGGAAGATCCTCGGGGCGCACGGCCGCCGCCCCCGCGTTCTCGTCGCGGATCTGGTCGAACACCTCCTTCCGGTGGACCGAGACGTCCTTCGGCGCCCGGATGCCGAGCCGCACCTGCTCGCCCCGGACCTCGAGGAGGACGACCTCGATGTCCTCGCCGATCATGATGCTCTGCTGGAGTTTGCGGGTGAGGACGAGCATACGTCGGGACTTCGGCGGAGTTCGGCGGATCGGGGCGAGCGGAGAGAGAGGCACGCGCCGGAGCGTCGCGCGCGCGCCCGGTCAGGCCGCGCGCGCCGCCGGCCCGCTCCGGGCGAACGCCCGATGGCGCACAGTATACGCCTCCCCGTCGAGGACGACCTGACGACCCCGCCGGTTGGCCGGGTTCACCACGATCGGCCCCGCGAGGTTGAGCGTCGCGTCCCCCGGCCGACCCACCGGAATGTTCGCCGTGACCCACAGAAGGTACGGCGACTCCTCCCCGAGCCCCAGCGCGAGCGACGCCGACCCCGGCAGCCGCGGCGCGTACCCCGGCACGAAGGCGTCCGGATCGGCGACGAGGAACGCGAGCGCCGGATCGTCGAGCGACTGGAGCCACCGGAACGGCGAGCCGTCCCCCGCCGTCACGAACACGAAGCTCCGCTCCCGCTCGAACCCGATAAGCCCCTCCGGAAAGGCCACCACGTCGGCGGGATCGAACGCGAGCGTCCCGAATCGCGTCCCCAGAAGGACGCACCCCGTCGTCGGCGTCAGAACCCCCGCCAGGGTCGTCGTCGCGGCCGTCGCGCTCATCGCAGGTAGTCCATGAGCGACGTGCGCGAGGCCGAGGACGTCACCTGGAGCGCCGCCGAGTACGCCGCCTGCGCCTGCTGGTACTGCGTCACCGACTGCGCGAAGTCCGCGTCCTCCAGATCCGACGCCCGCCCCGTGAGCTCCTCGATCCGCCGCTCGTGCACCGCGTCGCGCCCGCTCAGCGTCGCCTGACGCGTCCCCGCGAGCCCCCGGAGCGACTCGACCGCCGTCTTCGCCCCCTGCATCTCCCCGAGCCGCGCGTCCCCGAGCCCTGCGACGTCCCCGCCCTCGAGCGACTCCTTGAGCTTCGCGAGCCCCGCGTACGCGTCCTGGAGCGCCTTCGAGGCGTCCACGTTCGCCGGGGTCGTCTCCCCGAGGTCGGACTCCACCGCGATCGCCCGCGCGTCGCCCGAGAACGTCAGCGTCCCCCCGGCGGCGACCGCGTACGGCGCCTTGTCCGTCCTCTGCCCCGCGAAGAGGTACTCCCCGCCCGCGTCGCGCGAGTTCGCGAGCTCCGCGACCCGCTTCGCGAGCCCGTCCACCTCCACCGCCATCGCCTTGCGCGCCTCCTGCCCCGTCGAGGAGTTCGCCCCCGAGACCGCGAGCGTGTACCCCCGCTCGAGCGCCGTCGCCACCTCCCCGAGCGCCGCCTCCGACGACTTCAGGAGGTTCGTCCCCCGCGCGATGTTCGTCCGGTACGCCTCCACCGAGGCCTTGTACCCCCGGACGTTCAACACCCCCGCGAGCGCCGAGGGGTCGTCCGAGGGCTTGTGGAGCCGCTTCCCGTCCACCATCCTCGCCTGCGCCTCGATCGAGCGCGCCTGCGTCTCGCGGATGCGGTCGTCGTAGCCTTGCCACTGCGTCGCGGTACTGATCCTCACTTCGATCCTCTCTCCCCCCTCATCATCGGCCCGCCCCGCGATTTCATCAGGGTCCTCACCGCTGGAGAAGGTCGATGAGCGACTTCGTCATGTCGTCCATCGTCGAGAGAACCTTCGCCGCCGCCTGGTAGCTCCGTTGCAAGCGGAGCATGTCGGTGAGCTCCTCGTCCGTCGAGACCCCCGAGATCGCCCCCGCCCGCGCGTCGATCCCCGCGATCACCGCCTCCTGCGTCAGGACCCCGTCCCGACGCGCCGCGACCGTCCGCCCCACGTCGGCCGCGAGATCCCGGTGGTACCCCGAGAGCGTCGCCCCGCCGAGCGCCGCCTGGCCCGCGTCCTTCAGCCGCGAGAGCCCCAGCGCGATCGCCCCGTCCCCGCTCGCCCCCGAGACCCCCGTCGCGATGTTCCGCGCGTCCGCCTCCACCGCCGCGTCGAGCGCGAGGTCCGCCGCCCCCGTCTGCGGCAGCCCCGCCGCCACGTCCCCGAAGTAGTTCTGCCCCGTCGCCCCCGCCCCCGTGATCCCCCCCGCGTGGAGCCCGTTCGTCGCCGTCCGGAGCGTGTTCGCGAGCGTGTCGAGCCGCCCCTGCACGCCCTTGATCGCGTCCGCCGTCTCCTTGAGCCCCCGCAGGCTCCCGCCCCGCACCGCGTAAGCGTTCGTCCCGTCCCCCAGCGACCCCGTCGCGGGATCGTAGCTCTGCGGAAACCCCCGCGAGCCCGCGCCGTCCACGAGGTTCATCCCCCCGAGGTTCACGAGGAGCACCCCGTTCGGCTCCTCCGAGGTCGTCACGTCCACGATCCCCCCGAGGCTCCCGATCGCCCGGTCGCGCTCGTCCATGAGGTCGTTCGGCGAGCCGCCCCCCGCCTTCGCCGCCACGATCCCCGCGTTGAGCTCGGCGATCCGCGCGGTGAGCTTCGTCGCGTCCGCGATCGCGCCCGCGATCCCCGCCGACGTCTCCGCCCCCGCCCCCGCGACCTTCCGGTACGCCGACCGGACCGAGGCCGCGAGCTCGCGCCCCGCGCTCTGCACGTCCACGCGCCGCGCCGGCTCGCTCGGGTTCGACGCGAGCTTGCTCCACGACGCGAAAAAGACGTCGAGCCGGTCCGAGACCCCCTGCCCGTTCGTATCGAGGAACGCCGCCTCGACCGACTTCAGCTGGTCCCCGCCCCCCTCGAGCCGCCCCATGTCCCCCGCCGCCTCGAGCCTCTGCGCCGTGAGGAACGCGTCCTTGATCCGCGAGATCCCCGCGATCGTCACCCCCGTCCCGAGCGAGATCGCCGCCCCCTGCCGCGTGTCGATCGCCCCCGAGGTCGCGAGGTCCACCCGCTGGCGGCTGTACCCCGGCGTGTCCACGTTCGCGACGTTGTGCCCGACCGTGTCGAGGCCGCGCTGGAACGCGCGCAGGGCTCGGCTCGCCGTCTCGATCCCGTGGAAGGAGCCCGGCATCGCGCTAGGCCGCCGTGTCCATAAGGACCGCCGTCGGCGTCGCCGCGCGGCGCCGGTACGGCCCCTTCCCCTTGTCGCTCGCCCGAGCGATGAGCGTGAGCGTTCCGTCCACGTAGTGCATCTCCCGCTCGATGAGCGTCCGGTTCTTCGCGAGCGTCGAGGCGATCTTCCCCTCCAGCACCACGATCCGGTTCGCCGTCGCCTGGAGCGCCTGACCGTCCGCCTTCGGAAGCGCCGCGACGAGCGGGCGAAGCCCCGGCGCGATCTCCAGCGCCTCGCAAAGCGCGAGAAGCGCCGCGACCGCGCGCTCGTCGATCGCGCGCACCTGCGCCGTAAGCTCCGCGATCGCGGGCGTGAGCCGCTCGACCCGAGGCACGTCGCGGAGCGTCACCGCGACCGTCATCTCGTGGAGCGTGAGCGAGAGCCGCTCCGCGACCGCGAGCCACTCGGACCACGCGTCGAGGATCGCGCGCAACGTCGCGTGCGCGACCGGGGCCGCAGGCGGGGGGGAAGGGGGGACGGCGGTCATGGTGTGTTCTCGGTCGTTTTGCGGGGTTGCGCGAGTGGGTCGGGCGCATGGTCGGGCGCGGGGTCGGGCGCGTGGCGGTGCTGGGCGACGACGGCGGGGGCCATCCGCTCGAAGATGCTCCGGGCCACCCCGAGCGTCCCCCGGCTCGCCGCCGCCTGCGCGACCGCGTCCTGCGCCATGTCGTCGTAGATCTCGCTTCCGGGGGCCTTGCCCATCAGTCCCTCTTTTGGCGTCGCCGCCTTCAGAAAGCGCTTGAAGAGGTCCGCCTCCAGCGCCCCGCACGCCTTGCGGAGCTTCGCCAGATCGCCCTCGGCGGCGAGCGCCTTGGCCACGTCCCCGGTACGGCCCAGGAGCGGCGTCACTGGATCACCAGCCGCGCCTTCAGCGCGCCCTGCTGGCGCAGAAGCTGGAGGATGTTGATGATCTCCGTCGAGCGGAGCCGAAGCTCCTGAAAGATCCGCGCGAGGTCCGCGACCGTCGCGTTCGGCGCGACGACCGCGACGTCCGCCTCGTTCGCCCCCGCCGCCACGCGCTGGTTCGGCACGACGACCGTCTCCCCGCCCCCGAACGGGTTCGGCTGGCTTACGCTCAGCTCCTCCTGAATGCGGACCGAGATCGTCCCGGTCGCGATCGCCACCGGCGCGATCCGGACGTTCCCCCCCATCGCGATCGAGCCCGTCTTCTCGTTGATGACGACGACCGCCGCGTTGTCCACGCTCACCGTCACCCCCTCCAGTTGCGCCATCGCCCGCGTCGCGGTGAGCCCCGGCGGCAGGTCCACCGAGATCGTCCCTGCGTCCTCCGCCACGGCGTGGAACGCCGGGTTCCGCTTCGCGATCGCCTCCTGCAGACGGCTCGCGGTCGTGAAATCGGGGTCCGTCAGCTCGATGAACATCTTGCCGTCGTACACGAGCGTCGTCGGCGCCCCCTGCTCCACGATCGCCCCCGCCGGAACCCGCCCGACCGTGAGGAACCCGACCTGGTCCTTGCTCCCCCCCGATGAGGCCGAGTAGCCCCCGATACTCACCGCGCCCTGCGCGACCGCGTAGATCGTCTCGGTGTCCCCCACCGCGTACAGCTCGGTCCGCAGAAGCGTCCCCCCGCGCAGGCTCTTCGCGTCCCCGAGCGAGCTCACCGTCACGTCCATCGGCGCCCCGTTGCTCGCGAACGGAGGCAGGTCCGCCGTCACCATCACGAGCGCCCCGTTCTTCGGGTCGATGTTCGCCGGGTCCACGTCCTGTCCGACGCCTCGCAAGAAGTTCGCGATCGCCTTCGCCGCCTGCGGGTTGCGCTTCGAGTCCCCGGTCGCCTCGAGCCCGAACACCACGCCGACCCCCATGAGATGGTTCGCGCGCACCCCCCGGAAGCGCGCGACGTCCTTCAGCCGGACGACCACCCCCTCGGCCTCCGTCCGCCGGATTTCCTTCATCCGGCGTTGCCGCTCGGCCTCGCTCCGCGCCGCGCCGGCGTCCGCGGGAGGGGACTTCGCCCCCGGACGAAGGGCGGGAGTCTGAGGCGAGGCCCCCCGCGAGGGGGAGCCCTGGAGGGCGAGGGCGAGAAGAAGGGAGGTGAGCATCAGAAAAGCCAGTCGATAAGTCGGGTGAGGATGCCGCGGCGCTGGCGATCGACCACGAGGCCGATCCCCTCGCTCTTGATCTCCGCCGAGGCGAGCGATTCGGAGAGGACCGTGTTGTCCGAGCGCACGTCGTCGGGCCGCACGATCCCGGTGAGCACGAGGTTCTGCGTCTCGTTGTTCACCTTCACCATCCGCGACCCCTCGATGAGCATCGTCCCGTTCGGCAGCACCGCCTTCACCACCGCCGAGAGCCGCGCCGAGAAGCGCCCCTGTTGCGCCGTCGAGCCCGCCCCGCTCACCGTCGAGTTCGCGTTCGTGCTCTGAGGCCGCAGGATCGTGCTGAGCAGGCCGACCCTCAGGAAGTCCACGAGCGGGACCGAGTTCGGCCCCGTCGCCGTCGTGTCCTTCTTCGTCGCCGTCGTGTTCGCCGAGAAGCTCGACGCGCTCGACTCCGACACGATGATCGTCACCACGTCCCCCACCCCCCGCGCCGTGCGCGTAAGGAAGAGGTTCCGGTACCGGCGCGGCACGAGCGAGCCGTAGTTCGCCCGCGAGTCCGCGCCGCCGCTCGAACCGACGATCGCGTTGCCGCGCCGAGACTCGTTCTGCCGCACTTCGCTCTGCTGAGCGTTCGCGAGGGTGGCGAGGAGGAGGAAGGGGGGAAGGAGGGTTTTCATAGTCGGACCTCGACGAGGCCGTTGGGGAGGAGTTTGCCGGTGTGGACCGAGCCCGTCGCGGCGACCACCGTCACCTCGGACCCCACGCGCCCCCCCGTCTTGATCTTGCCCGCGACCTCGATCGTCGCCCCCCCGGAGACGAGCCGGAGACGCACCGCGTCCCCCGTCTTCGCGAGCGGCACCGCCGGATCGGGCACGAGCGCGACCGTGCGCGCCGTCGTCACTGAGCCGACCCTCGCCCGCACCGTCACGCTCGCCCCCGAGGGGCCGCGCACGATCGGATCGGCCGTGAGCGTGATCTCGCCCTTCGGAAGCGCGACCGGCGCGGGCGGACGCGCCGCGACGAGCCCCTCCGCCCCCGGCGCTCCGAGCGCCGCGTCGAGGAGCGTCTGCGCCTCCACCGTCTGCCCCGCCGCGACCACCCGCGCCTCGGCGGGAACGTCGAGATCGAAGCTCTCCGGCTTCAGTCCGGCCCCCCGCACGAGCGCCGCCACGAACGTCCGCCCCAAGAGGCGCGAGGTCCCCATCGGCGGCGTCCGCCCGAGATCGAGCCGCGCGAGCCGCGCCCGCAGGGGCACCGGGGCCGAGATCTCCGCCACGTCGCCGAGAAGAATCCGCTCTCCGCTCGCCTCGCTCGACGCCCGGAGCGCGATCAGGACCCGGGTCTTCGCTGGCGAGACGGCGGCCTTCGCGACCGCCCGGCTCGCGCGGACGACCCCCGCCGCCCCCTCGCCCGGATTCGCGAGCGTCGCCCGCCCCTCCGGCTTCCCGCCCGGCCCCTTGCCCGGCCCCTTTTCCGGGAAGAGCGCGAGCACGAGACGCCCCGCCGCCCTCCCCCCGCACGTCACCGTGCCATCGAGGGAAATGGAGAAGGCGCCCGCCACCGCGATCTTCGGCACGACCGGCGCCCCGTCCGGCGCGGAGAGGTAGCCCCCCGCCGCCCCGAGCCGCGCCCGGCGCGCGTACACCACCGCCCCCCCGCGCAGAAGGCGCAGGTAGCCGTCGCCCTCGACCGCCACGTCGAGCCCAGGAACCGTAAGCATCATCATCGTTTGATCCCGTTCATCGTCGAGAGCATCTCGTCGCTCGTCTGGATCGCCTTCGAGTTGATCTCGTAAGCCCTTTGCGCCTGGATCATCCGCACCATCTCCTCGACGATCTGGACGTTCGACCCCTCGAGGTACCCCGCCGAGATCTCCCCCGCCCCCGAGGTCCCCGCCGGGACGACGTTCTCCGTCCCGCTCGCCGCGCTCGCCTGGTAGAGGTTCTGCCCCACCCGCGTGAGCCCCGCCGGGTTCGCGAACGTCGCGAGCGTGATCTGCTCGATCTTCGTCGGCTCCGAGGCCCCCGGAAGCACCGCCGTCACCGTCCCGTCCTGCGAGATGCTCGGCGTCTTCGACCCCGCCGGGATGTTCACCGGCGGCTGCACCGGATACCCGTCCGAGTTCACCAAGAGCCCCTGGTCGTCGAGCTTGAACGAACCGTCCCGCGTGTACGCCGTCGAGCCGTCCGGCTTCAGCACCCGGAAGAACCCGTCTCCGATCACCATCACGTCGAGCGGGTTGTTCGTGCTCTGCGCCGCCCCTTGCGCGAAATCCCCCATCGTCGCCGAGTTGCGCGCCCCGAGCCCGATCTGGAGCGCCGTCGGCGTCTTCTGGTTCTCCCCCGAGAACGCCCCCGCCGCAACCACCGTCTGGTACATAAGGTCCTGGAACTCGGCGCGCTGGTGCTTGAACGCCGTCGTGTTGACGTTCGCGAGGTTGTTCGCGATGACGTCGAGGTTCATCTGCTGAGCGACCATCCCGGTCGCGCTGGTGTTGAGGGAGCGCATCATATGTCTAGGCTACTAAGGAGGTCAACGATTCAAGAGGGTGAGAAGCTTGCCGGTGCTCTCGTCGTGGGTCGTCACGGCCTTCTGCGCCATCTCCATGTGGCGCTGAAGCGTGACGAGGTCGATCATCCCGCGCAAGGGGTCCGCGTTCGATCCCTCGAGCGCTCCCACCGAGAGCCCCGCGTCCACCGCGCGCACCCCCCGCCCGGTCCAAAGGTTGCCCCCGTCCTTCTTGAACTCCCCCTCGAACGTCCCGAGCCGCGCGACCTCGCGCCCCCCCTGCCGAATCCGCCCGTCGGGCGCGATCTCGATCTTCGCCTTCGCGTCGAGCCGGATCGGCCGCCCCCCCGCGTCCAGCACCTTCGCCCCGCCCGCCGTCGCGAGCCCCCCCTCGCTGTCGAGCGTGAACGCCCCGTTCCGCGTGAAACGCGTCCCCCCCGCGTCCTGCACCGCGAACATCGCCCGCGGCGAGTCCAGCGCGACGTCGAGCGGGTTGTTCGTCTTGCGGACCGCCCCCGGCGCGCGGTCGGTGAACTGCGCCGTCTCCGTCGGCCCGCTCCCCAGGCCCCCCAGCCTCCGCCCGAGCCCGCCCCGCCCCCGCATCTCCCGCACGAGCGCGTCCCCGAACGCGAGTCCGTCCTTCTTGAACCCGTCCGTCCCCGCGTTCGCGAGGTTGTTCGCCACGACGTCGAGCCCCCGCTGCCCCGCGCTCATCCCCATCGCCGCCGTATAGATCCCCCGGTTCATCCTAGTAGGACTATCGGGGCCGCCTTCGTTCTCTGTAGGGCGCGCCCGCTCGCGATGAAGAGCTTCTGAGGCAGCCCGTCGCCTGTGAGGCGCTCCCATGACGTCCCGCTCCCGGACTCTGTGGATCGCAGGATTCTGCCGGATGGACCCCGTCGTCGAGGCGGCGCACGTTGCGAGTCCAAGGGTTCGGAGCGGCGAGACGCGAGGGTCAGCCGCCGAGCCCGAGGACGCGTCGGAGCGCGGCATCTACGAGCGTCAGGGTCCGAGGCTCCAGAGTCCCGATCCGTCCCTCGAAACGATCGAGCGAGACCGTAAGGATCTGCTCGCATCGCACGAACGACTCCTTGGCCAGGCCGTTGAGGCGTGACGGCACGATGGGAACGTGGACCGGCACGCCTGGATGCCCGCTTCCGCTCACCGCGACGACGATCGTCACCGGGTAGCCCGGCTGGAGATTGGCGTCGTCCGTCTGGACGACGAGAGAAGGACGTCTTCCTGCCTGCTCGCTTCCCCGCGAAGGATTCCAATCGAGCCAGTAGATGCCGCCACGTTGGATCGGCGGCCTAGATCGCATCGCCTATCGAGGATCCACCCAGGACGACCTCGCTCTGAGCCGCAAAGGCGTACTCCACATCCACGCCCTCCCGGGCCAGGATGCGGTACCCCTCCCGAAACCGCTCCCGCTCCTCCTCTTCGACCGCTCGCGCAATCTCCCCTTCGATAAGCTTGTTGAGACTGGTCTTGCGCCGCTTCGCAAGCTCGACGGCGGCGGTGCGCAACTCCTCGGGAAGACGGAGCGAAAGAGGACGGATCGGCACGGGGCGCGACATGCTGTGAGATTGTGGCACCACCTTCTGATGAGGGCGCGACCGTAGGTATCCTCTCCCCACCGCCCCCCACGACAGGGAGGGGCGACGAGGACAGATGAATATCCAAGAGATGCCCACGCGGTATAGCGCGTCCGAGGCGGAGCCCCGATGGGGCCCGCGCTGGGAGGCGAGCGGTCTCCAATCCCCCAGGGGCTCCGGCGAGCCCTACTGCATCACCATCCCCCCGCCGAACATCACCGGCTCGCTCCACATGGGTCATGCCCTCCTGTACGCCGCGCACGACGCGCTCGGGCGCTACTGGCGCCTCCGAGGGCGCGACGTCCTCATCCTCCCGGGCCAGGACCACGCCGGCATCGCGACCCAGTCCGTCGTGGATAAAAAGCTCCGCTCCGAGGGCACGAGCGCCGCCGCGATCGGGCGCGAGGCGTTCATCGCGCGCACCTGGGCCTGGCGCAAAGAGTCCGGCGACACCATCGTCCACCAGCTGAAGAGCCTCGGGTGCGCCTTCGACTGGACCCGCCTGCGCTTCACCCTCGACGAGGGCTACGCCCAGGCCGTCCTGAAGGTCTTCATCGACTGGTACGACCGCGGGCTCGTCTTCCGGGGAGAGCGCATCGTGAACTGGGATCCGAAGCTCGGGACGACCGTCTCCGACATCGAGACCGTCCGCATGGAGCGCGCCGGCAAGCTCTACCACGTCCGCTACCCCTTCGAGGACGGGTCCGGCGCCGTCACCGTCGCCACCACCCGCCCCGAGACGATCCTCGGCGACGTCGCCGTCGCCGTCCACCCGGGCGACGAGCGCTACCGCGACCTCGTCGGCAGGACCCTCGTCGCCCCCCTCACCGGACGCCGCATCCCCCTCCTCGCCGACCTCTACCCCGATCCCGCCTTCGGCACCGGCGCCCTGAAGATCACCCCCGCCCACGACGCGAACGACTTCGCCGTCGGCGAGCGCCACGGCCTCGCCCGACCGACGACGATCGACGCCCGGGCGAAGATCACCCTCGCCTGGCTCCGCGAGCACGAGCCCGGGCTCGTCACCCCCGCCCTCGAAGCCTTCGAGGGCCTCGACCGCTTCGCCGCCCGAGGCGCCATGGTCGAGGCCCTGAGGGCCGAGGGCGCCCTCGCCGGCGAGGAGGACCACACCACCGCCCTCTCGATAAGCGACCGCTCGGGCGACGTCATCGAGCCGCTCCTCTCCGAGCAGTGGTTCGTCGCCCAGGCGAAGCTCGCCGCCCCCGCGATCGAGGCCGTCCGCACCGGCGACGTGCGCTTCGCCCCGTCCCGCTACGACCGCATCTTCACCGAATGGATGGAGGGGCTCCACGACTGGTGCGTCTCGCGCCAGCTCTGGTGGGGCCACCGCATCCCCGTCTACTACACCGCCGAGGGCGAGGCCTTCCCCGGCCTCGATCGGGAGGACGCCCAGCGCCGCGCCGACGAGAAATGGGGCGGCGACAAACCCATCGTCCGCCAGGACGACGACGTCCTCGACACCTGGTTCTCCTCCGGCCTCTGGCCCTTCGCCGTCCTCGGCTGGCCCGAGAGCACCGACGACCTCGCGCGCTACTACCCGACAGACGTCCTCCTCACCGACAAGAGCATCATCAACCTCTGGGTCGCCCGCATGATGATGACCGGCTTCGACGTCATGGGCGAAAAGCCCTTCGCCGACGTCGCGATCATCCCCACCGTCCTTACCGAGAAGGGCGAGCGCATGAGCAAGTCCAAGGGCAACGGCGTGGACCCCATGGACGTCATGGCCGAGGTCGGCACCGACGCCCTGCGCTACGTCCTCCTCTCGCAGACCGGCGAGAACCAGGACCTGCGCTTCCGGCGCGACAAGGTGACCGAGGGGCGTAACTTCGCGAACAAGATCTGGAACGCCGTCCGCTTCGCCCTCGGCAACCTCGAAGGCCCCCCCGCCCGCCCCGAACCCCTCGAAGCGTCCCTCGAGCCCGTGGACCGCTGGATCCTCGGCCGCCTGAAGGCCACCGAGGCCGAGGTCCGCCGCGCCTACGAGGAGTACGACATGCAGGGCGCCTGCGCCGCCCTCTACCGCTTCTTCTGGGACGAGGTCTGCGACTGGACCATCGAGATCGCCAAAGGGCGCCTCGCCGACCCCGCGACGCGGGAGACCCCCCAATGGGTCCTCCTCACCGTCGTGAGCGCCTTCCTCACCATGCTCCACCCCGTCATGCCCCACGTCACCGAGGAGCTCTGGTCCTACCTCCCGATCCCCGGAAAGGCCGACCTCCTCCTCGGCGCGACCTGGCCCGACCTCGCCTGGATCGTCCCGGACCCCGACGCCGACGCCGCCCTCGCCCGCGCCATCGAAGCGACCCGCGCCCTCCGCACCCTCCGCGCCGAGCTCGAGGTCCCCGCGAGCGCGAAGCTCCCCCTCGCCCGCTACGAAGGCCCGCTCGAGGGGCTCGAGAGCATCGTCCAAGGGCAGGCCCGGATCGAGCGCCTCCTCCCCGGCCGACCCGAAGGCACCTTCGTGAGCATCCACGCCGCCGGGGTGGATCTCCACCTCCCCACCGAGGGCGTGGACGTCGAGAGGATCCTCGCCGGCATCGCCCGGGAGCGCGAGACCCTCGAGGCCCAGGCCTCCCACGCCCGGACGAAGCTCGCGAACGAGGCCTTCGTCGCCCGCGCCAAACCCGAGCTCGTCGTGCGCGAGCGCGAGGGGCTCGCAAGCGCCGAGACCCGCCTCGCCCGCCTCGAGGACCGCGCCCGCCTCTTCGCCGGAGGCGCCGCCTAACCCCCGCTCACCGCCACACGATCGGGCCGTCCACCGTCCGCGCGTTCCCGTCCGTGTCCACGAGCGGGACCGCCTTCCCGTCCGCCGCCCGCACGACCACGACCGAGTTCGAGATCATCCCGTCCGACCGCCGCACCGCGACCCACTTCCCGTCCGGCGACCACGCGGGCGACGATTCCCTCTGGCCTCCAGGCGAGAGGGGCCGGAGCCCCGACCCGTCGGGCCCGCACACCCACACCCGCCCGTCCTTTTCGAGCGCGAGGCGCGTTCCGTCCGGGCTCGCCGCGAGACCGCGCACGTCCCACCCCTCCGCCGCCGGGATCTCCGCCACCCCCCGCAGGTCCGCCGAGGCGATCGCGAGCCCGCCCCGCCCGTAGTACCCCGCCATCAGGAGCCGCCCGTCCGCGAGCCACACCGGATGGTGCCGCCCCTTGAACGCCGCGATCTCCCGCCCGCCCCGGTCGAGCACCGCCACGTACCCGTCCTCGCGCACCACCGCCACCGCGACCCGCTTTCCGTCTGCCGAGAGAGCGATCCCGCTCATCGAACCGAGCTCGGGGTCCATCCGCGGCGCCGGGATCGTCCCCGTGGGCTTCCCGTCCGCCCCCGCGAACGCGATCCGCCCCGCCCCGTCCACATAGGCGTACTCCCCCGTCCCCGCCGCCCGCGCGGGGTACCGCCCGTCCGGACGCGGCGTCGCCCGGCCCGTCGCCGCGTCCACGTCCAGAAGCGTCGAGGCCCCCGCCCCGCCGTACCCCCCGCCGCCGTGGAACGTGAGCGTCCCCCCCGGACGCCCCGCGACCGCGATCCCCGCGTTCGCCGCGGGCCGGATCGTCAGCGGCCGGTAGCTCACCACGAGCCGCCACGTCTTCGGGTCCTTCACGACCCCCGTGACGGAATGGATCCGCAAGAGGTAGTGCGCCCCCGTCGTGAGCGCCCGCACCCCGATGTAATAGCCCGCCGTCACCTGGTGCTCGCGCTGGGGCCACCCCTCCACCTGCGCCATCGTCACCGCCCCCGCCGCCGCCGCGCTCCGGAACGGCGCGAGCCGCGCCCCCTCCAGCACCGGGTAGTTCGTGGCGAACGTCGCCCCCGGCACGTACGTGATCCCGTTCGTATACGGGTCCACCCGCATCCCCCCCGAACGCTCCGGCTTGCCGTACCGGAAGACGAAGTCCACCTCCCGCTCCAGCCTCGTCACCCGCCCCGCGCGGAAGTTCAACCCCTCCCCCACCCGGAGCGTGAAGGTCCCCGCCCCCTTCTGAGCCCCGGCCCGTCTCGGGGCGGACCGCTGGAGGGACGCGGGCGCGAGCGACGCGAGGACGAGGAGCGAGCCGATCATAGACCGGTCATACCCCACCCTCTCCCGGTTTGAGAAGAGGTCTGGGCCCTAAGGCCTGCTCACCGCCAGATGATCGGGCCGTCGGCGTCGCGCGTGCTCCCCGCGGAGTCCAGAAGCAGGAAGCTCTTCCCGTCCGCCACCCGCACGATCTCGATCCGGTTGCTGGAGACCGAATCCGGCACGTGCGTCCGGATCGCCACGTACCGCCCGTCCGGCGACCACGCCGGCCCGCTCTGCTCCCGCCCCGTCGCCGCGAGCCCCTTGAGCCCCGAACCGTCGAGCCCCATCGTCCACACCCGCCCGTTCATCTCGAACGCGATCCGCTTCCCGTCGGGGCTCACCGCAAGATCCCGGAGCCGCATCCCGCGCGCCGCGGCGACCTCGCGCGCCCCCTTCAGGTCGCGACCGACGAGGAAAAGCCCGACGTCCCCGTAGTTCGCCATCGCGAGCCCCCCGTCCGGCGTCCACGCCGGAGAGTCCCGGTCCGCGAAGTCCGCGACCTCCCTCCCCGCCCGGTCGATGACGACGACGTGACCGAGCCCGCGCGAGACGAGCACCGCGACCCGCCGCCCGTCCGGCGAGATCGCCGCGCCCCGCGCCCCGCCGGAGCCGTAACGCACCGCGTCGGCGGCGGGCGCCGGAAGCGCGGCGACCTCCTTTCCCGCGCTCGACGCGACGACGATCCGGTTCGCCCCGTCGATGTACGCGTACTCCCCCGAGGCCGAGCGCGACGGCGCGAACCCGTCGAACCGCGTCGCCGTCCGACCCGTCGCCACGTCCACGTCGAGGATGAGGTTCGTCCCCGCCCACTCCCGAAAGGTGAGCGTCCCCTTGAGATCGCGCGGCGCCGAAGACCCCGCCGCGTCCGCGCGCCGAAGCTCGAGCGGGCGGTACGAGAGCGTCATCCGCCACGTCTTCGGACGGTCGAGCTCCCCCGTGAGCTTCGCCACCCGCACGAGGTAGTGCGCCCCCGTCGTGAACGCCCGCACCACGAGGTACCGCCCCGGCGCGACGTCGTACTCGTTCTGAGACCACCCGTTCACCTGCCCCACCGTGAGCCGCGCCGTCGCCGCGACCGTCTTGAAGCTCGCCGTCCGCGCCCCCACCAGCACCGGATAGTTCCGCGTGATCCTCACCCCCGCGCGGTACTCGAGCTGCCCCGTCAGCCCGTTGAACCGCATCCCCGACGTGTCCTCGGGCGCCCCGTACTTGAAGATGAGGTCGCTCTCGCTCACCCGGTTCGTCACCCGGCCCGACCCGAAGTTCACCGCCTGACCCACCCCGATCGTCACCGACCTCCCGAGAGAACCCGGCGCGGCGGGCGTCCTCGCCGCCGGACGGCGAGGCGTCCTCTTGGCTTGACCGACGAGGACGGCGGCAAGAAGTGCGATGGCGGACATCGAGGGCATTGTACGACGGTTTTCCGCCTCCCCCTTGCGCCGACGCTCGCGGCGGCTAAACTCGCCTATGCCCCGCCGCGCGGCGCTCCTGCTCGTCCTCGCCCTCGCGTCCGGCGCCCGCGCCTGCTACAACGACCGCGACACCGAGATCCGCGAGAGGGCTTCGCCCCCCGAGGTCCTGCGCGCCCTCACCGGCGCCTTCGTCCGCTTGCCCGACGCCTACTACCTCGATCGCATCGCCCGCCTGAGGGCGAAAACCGCCCCCACGAACAGCGAGCGCGACGACCTCGCCGTCGCCTACGGCCGCCTCGGACGCGAGCGGGAGGGCCTCGCCGCACTCGCCGGAGCGACCCCGAAGACCCCCGACGAGCACTACCGACTCCGCGCGAACCGCGGCACCCTCCTCGCTCATCTCGCCCTCCGCCGCCGCGACCGCGCTATGCTCGCCCGCGCCGAGGACGACGTCGCCGAGGCCTTGAGGATCGACCCGAAGGCGCACTTCGGCCGCGAGGGCGTTCAGCTGAGCGTCATCCGCTGGGCGCGAGGCGTCCTCGCGAACCCCGCCCGCGGCTCCGCCGGCCCCGAGACCCTCGGCACCTTCCTCGGCGGCGCTCGCAACTCCGAACCCCAGGCGACCGCCCGCGCCCTCGCCGGACTCGTCGAGCTCGGCGGCGCCTGGGAGAGCCCCGACGTCGTCGCCGCGATCGGCGCCCTCCTCCCCCGCGTCGAGGAGGCGGAAGGGTCCACCCACCTCCTTCGACGCCTCGATCTCGACCGCGCCGGAGCCTACGCCCGCCTCCGCTACGCCGAACTCCTCGCCTCGGGAAGAGAGCCCTTCCACCCCGACGCTGGAAAGGACGTCGCCACCGAGACCACGAGCGACGGTCGCGCGGTCTTCGAGAGGACGATCATCGCCGACGGCGGAGCCCTCGGCGCCGAGACCGCCCGCTTCGAGCGCGACTTCCGCGCCGAGCGCGCCGCCGCCGAAGGGGCGACCCGCGCCCGCGCCGCCTACCTGGAGAGAGGCCTGAAGGCCGGACGCCACCCCGACACCGACCTCGCCTTCTGGAAGGGCTGGCACGAGCCGAACGCCCCCGTCCGCGCCGCGCCCGCCCCCCGCACCGTCCGCAACCCGAACCGCGGACGCCAGGGGCGCGCGATCGCCGCCGCCCTCGCCCTCGCCGCTGGCGTCGCCGCCCTCTTCCTCGCCGTCGTCGCCCTCATGGTCGTCCGCCTCCTGCGGAGGCGGACGAAGCCCCGGCGCTAGCCCCTCACCCCTTCCGCCGCCGCTTGAGGAGCGCGAGCGCCCCGAACCCGAGCGCCGCCAGCGAGGCCGGCTCCGGCACCGGCGAGGCGTACTCGACGACGTACCCGCCCGAAAAGTTCAGCGGCGCCGAGCGCGCGTAATCCCACAGCGTCGCGTAGTTGTCCTGACTATAGAATCCCGCCGCGTACGGCGTCGCGCCGCCCCCTTCGTTGAGGTCGATGTTCCAGGTGTTCGTCACCGCCGTCGGCACCGCCGAGCCGTCGTCCCACGTCCACCCGGTGCGGATGTCCCCCGTCGCGTCGGGCCGCGTCGTCCCGACCCAGTAGCTTGTCGCGGGCGAACCCGGTCGGACGACGTTCGTCCGCACGAACTCGAGCTCGGCGTTGTAGGCGGCCAAGTTCCCTTCGAGCACCAGCAACCGCCCCGGAACTCCCCGGAAGCTCTTCGCCTCCGCCGCGGTCTTCGCCGCCGAGTAGGACCCCTGCGTGCTCGCGTTCGTCACGAGCTCGTAAGCGTGATCGTTTGCGCTCCAGATCACGGGCGAGGCGGGGGCGAGGACGGGAAGCGCGAGCGCGCCGAGGAGAAGGGGGAAGAGAAGGGGCGGATGAAGGGTCTTCACGGCCCCTCACTCTGACCCCCCGACCGTCAGCCCATCCCCGGTGTGACAGGGGATGGCGACCTCGGCGCGAGAAAACCCGCAAGATCACCGGGCGTTCGGCCACGCGAGCGGAGCCTTCGCCCCGACTGCGACCGCTCCCTCACGTCGACCCGCTCCTCACACCGACCGGCGCGACCGCCGCCGCAACAGCGCCGCCGCCCCGAGTCCGAGCGCCGCCAGCGAGGCCGGCTCCGGCACCGGTGCGAACGGCGTCACGTTCCCCGGACCGCCCCCGATCCCGATCCGGTACGCGCCCTGGGCCGGAAAGCCGAAGACCGTCACCGCGAACTCGGTCGGATCGCGGAACGCCGTCGCGACCGCGAAGTACTTGCGCCCCGCCTGGAGCGGAAGCCCCGTGTTGCGCAGGAACGTCTCGTTGTTCGAGTCGTTCGCCTCCCCCGCGAAGATCCGCGCCGCGCGGGCATCGTTCCCCTGTCCCATCCCCTGCCCCGAGAGCACCGTGAACGTCGCGATCGAGGTCCGGTCCCCGTTCACGAGGTTCGTGAGCGGGCTCGCCGGATCGAACGCGTCCTGGTAGACGAGAAGGTACGGGTCGAACGCCGCCGTCAGCTCGCCGACGTAGGTCCCCGTCGCGCTCACCGTGAACGCGGTCGCCTCGTAACGCGTCATCCGCCCCCCCGGATCGAAGGAGCTGAGCCCGTCCGGACGTCGGAACGTCGGCTTGTTCGTCGTGTCGCCGGAGAAGATGAAGGAGGACTGGGCGAAGGCGCCGGTGGCGAAGGCCGCGAGAAGCGCGGCGAGAGGGAGTCTCATGGAATATCCGGGGCCGAACGTAGGTCCGGCCCCGAGGGGTCCTAAGCCTTTCCCGCAGATTCGTTGCGCAAGAGGGCGAACTCCCGGCGATCGCCGCGCGATCCGGTAGATTTACCGGACCGCGCCCTCCGCCCCGCCTGACGCCGACCGGCGCGACCGACGCCGGAGAAACGCCGCCGCCCCGAGCCCCAGCGCAACCAGCGTTCCCGGCTCCGGCACCGCCCCCACGTTCGCCCGGAGCGCGATCGTCCGCGTCGCCCCGCTCACGTCCGTGATCGTCAGCGTCCCCGTCCGAAGCCCCGCCACCGACGCGTCCAGCGTCACGAGGTGCGAGTTCGCCCCCGCCCCCGGCGCGGCGAGGAACGTCCCCGCCGGGGCCGAGAAGCCCCCGTCCGCCCCGAGCGTGTACGAGAGCGTCTGGATCCCGTTCGCCCCGTAGAGCGAGGCGTCCACCCCATTGAGGAGGTCGAACGCCCGGCTCGACATCGAGCCCAGCGCCACGTCGCCGAAGTCGAGGACCGTCGTCGCCGAATACAGCTCCCCCGCCGTCCGCAGATCGAGGAACACCGGCAGGTGCCCCCCCGTCACGTTCGGATTGTCCCCCGTCCCCACCGAGTTGCGGAGCGCCTGCGCGATCGTCGGCCCCACGAACGCGTTCCCCGTCGTCGTGAGCTGCGCGTTGAAGCTCGTCCCGTCGTTCCCCCAAGCCCGGTACGAGTGGTTCGGATCGTTCCACGTCGTCGTCGAGTACGCCGCCGTCGCCGAGCCGATGTAGTCGAGCCCCTTCCCGTCGCGCAGCGAGCCCGAGATCACGATGTGGTCGTGCCGGTCGTCCATCCCCCCCGAACCCACCGGGTCCTGGGTGTGGATGAACCGGAACGCCGAGTTGTTGTTCCACTGCCCCGTGCTCGAGGCGTTCGTGCTCGGCGAGTTGATCGGGTCGTAGAACCGGCTCGCCGCGCTCGTCCCCGCTCCCACAAGGTTCTGGTAGTCCGCCTCGTACGAGTTCTGCGTGTTGAAGTCCCCTCCCAGAAGGAACGCCCGCCCGCTCGGGAGCGTCGCCGCGTTCGCCCGGATGTTCGCCGTCTCCGCCGCCCGCGTCGTCACGTCGTCCGCCGTCGCCCCCGATTTGAGATGGTCCGAGTACAGCGAGAGCGTCGGCGCGTCCGCCGCGTCCCGGTACCCCTTGAAGCGCACGTCGTACCGCATCGTCTGACGCGGCGTGTTCGCGATCGTCGCCTGCCCGAAGAGCTCCACCTTCGACGTCCGGTAGAAGAACGCGTTCGAGCCGTTGTTCGCCGTCTCGGTGGAGTTCGTGTTGTTCACGAACGTCGCCATCCCCCAATCCTTCGGCGAGCCCGACGCCGCGTTGAGCACGTTGAGAAAGTTCGTCGCCGCCGCCGAACCGAGGATCTCCTGCGTCATGAGCACGTCCGGCGCGAACGAACGCCCCTGATACGACCCGTAGATCGCCGTCGCGAGATCCGCCGCCCGCCCCGACGAGTAGTTCGAGACGTTCCACGTCCCCACCCGGATCTGGGCCCCCGAAAGGGCGGAGAGAAGCGAGAGGGGAAGCGCGACGAACGCGAGCGAGCGGGACCTGAGGGACATACAGGCCGAGAGTTTCCCCTCCCGATGTTAAGAGCGCGTAAGGGCCGCTCGTCCTGAGACCGGCGGGCGGCGATCCAGTATCCTAACCCCCGTGGACGAGAAGCGGACGCGCGTCCAGGCGATGTTCGCGACGATCGCCCCCGGCTACGACCGCCTCAACGGCGTCCTCTCCCTCGGGCTCCACCACCGCTGGCGCGCCCGCGCCGTCGCCACCCTCGGCCTCGCCCCCGGCGACGCCGCGATCGACGCCTGTTGCGGCACCGGCGACTTCCTCGCTCCCCTTCGCGCCGCCGTCGGAGAGTCGGGGACCGTCGCGGGCTTCGACTTCGCCCTTCCTATGCTCGCCCGCTCCGTCGCCAAGGGGCTCCCCCCCGTCGCCCTCGGCGACGCCTGCGCCCTCCCCGTGCGCTCGGGCGTCGCCGACGGCTTCACCGTCGGCTGGGGCCTCCGCAACGTCCAGGACCTTCCCGCCGCCTTCGCCGAGGCGTTCCGCGTCCTGAAACCCGGCGGACGCTTCGCCGCCCTCGACACGATGGTCCCCCGGAGCGCCCTTCTGCGCGGCACGAGCCGCGCCGCCTTCTCCGTCGGCTCCCGCGCCCTCGGCGCCGTCACCGGCCAACGCGACGCTTACGCCTACCTCCCCGAGAGCACCCGGAGCTTCGCCACCCCCCCCGAACT
Source organism: Fimbriimonas sp. (assembly GCA_965249475.1). Lineage (GTDB taxonomy): Bacteria > Armatimonadota > Fimbriimonadia > Fimbriimonadales > Fimbriimonadaceae > Fimbriimonas. The sequence continues at coordinate 407,256 of CBDFMD010000003.1, forward strand.
CGCCGCCATGATGACGGAGGCCGGCTTCGAGGACGCCCGCTGGAGCGCGATCATGCTCGAGAACGTCGTCCTCCTCACCGGACGGAAACCCCGCCCGCAAACCCGGATAGACTAGCCCCGATGCCGACCCTGCTCGATGCCGGCGACATGCGCCGCACCCTCGGCCGCCTCGCGCACGAGATCCTCGAGGACAACGGCGGCGCCCGCGACCTCGTCGTCGTCGGCGTCCTGCGCCGAGGCTGGCCCGTCGCCAAGCGCCTCGCCTTCGCCATGACCCAGATCGAAGGGACCACCGTCCCCTGCGGCAAGCTCGACCCCCGCCCCTTCCGCGACGACCGCCCGAAGGCCGAAGGGGAGGACGGAAGCGAGATCCCCTTCGAGGTCACCGACAAGCGCGTCGTCCTCGTGGACGAGGTCCTCTTCACCGGACGCACCGTCCGCGCCGCCCTCGACGCCCTCATGCGCCACGGACGCCCCCGCGAGGTGAAGCTCGCCGTCCTCATCGACCGAGGCCACCGCGAACTCCCCATCGAACCGAACTACCGGGGCCGCATCGTCGCCACCGACCGCACCGACCGCGTCGAGGTCCGCGTCCACGAGATCGACGGCGAGGACGCCGTCGTCCTCCTCCCGCAAGAACCGTCCGAGAGGGAGCTGGTGGAAGCGTGAACCTCCTCGCCATCCGCACCCTCGAGACGGGCGCGATCTCCGACCTCCTCGACCTCGGCGCCGACCTCAAACGCCGCGTCCTCGCCGGCGAGCCCGTCCCCGACCTCTCCGCAAAGGTCATCGGCCTCCTCTTCTTCGAGGACTCCACCCGCACCCGCGTGAGCTTCGAGCAGGCCGCCCGCTACCTCGGCATGGGCGCGAGCAACTTCGCCGCCCGCGCGAGCTCCATGAACAAGGGCGAGACCCTCAAGGACACCGTCCTCACCCTCCGCTACGAGCGCCTCGACGGCCTCGTCATCCGCCACCCCTCCTCCGGCGCCGCCGTCCTCGCCGCCCGCCACTTCGGCGGCCCCGTCCTCAACGCGGGCGACGGCCGCCACGAGCACCCGACCCAGGCCCTCGCCGACGCCATGACGATCCGCGAGCGCCTCGGCCTCGCCCCGGGGAGCGGCCTCGACGGCCTCGTCGTCGCGATCGTCGGCGACGTCGCCCACTCCCGCGTCGCCCGCTCGAACGCCTGGCTTCTCTCGAAGATGGGCGCCGAGGTCCGCCTCGTCGGCCCCCGCACCCTTCTGCCCACCGCCACCGCCATGCTCCCCGGCGCGATCCACTACGACCTGCGCTCCGGCATCGAGGGCGCCGACGTCGTCATCGCCCTCCGCCTCCAGCGCGAGCGCATGAGCCGCGGCCTCGTCGGAAGCGTCGGCGAGTACGCGGGCGCCTTCCAGATCGACGCCGACGCCCTGAAACACGCCGCCCCCGGCTGCCTCGTCATGCACCCCGGCCCCATCAACCGCGGCATCGAGCTCGACGACGAGACCGCCGACGGCCCCATGAGCGCCATCGCCGACCAGGTCACCAACGGCGTCTTCGTCCGCATGGCCGCCTTCGTCCGTTGCTTCGAAGGGTGATCCGCAGGGGCATGAGGATCGAGACGGTCGGCGACTCGCTCTTCTGGTCGTACGCGAATCTCGGCATGGCCCACGCCGCCGTTGAGAACGCCGCGACGTCCTACGGCCCGATGCACTACGCCATCCGAAACCGCCTCTACACTGGCCTGAAGAGGGGCACTTTGGAGATGTGGCCGCTGGTGGCGGACGAGCGGTTGAAGATGGTACTCCCCCAGGCTTGCGCCTACTGCGGATCGCCGGAGAGCCTCGCCGCCGACCATCTGATCCCCCGCAAGCGGGGCGGGGCGGATCGGGGTGAGAACCTCGTCTGGGCCTGCCGCTCTTGCAACGGCTCGAAAGGCGCGGAGGACGTTCTCGTCTGGCTCGCGCGGCGAGGGGAGTTCCCGCCTCTGCTCCTCCTCCGGAGGTATCTGAAGCTCGCCGTCGCGCACGGCCGCGAGGTCGGTGCCCTCCCGCTTCCTCTCTCCGACGGCATCCCCGTTCCTTTCGAGATCGCCGCCGTGCCCCACCGGTACCCCGCCCCCGAAAGGTTGCGGCTTTGGGTCACGGATCTTGGCGGATCCTGGCATCCCGATCCGAGCCGTGAGTTAGGATAGACTCGCGGACACAGGACCAACCGCCGTGCCCACCACCGTCGAGATCCCCACCGCCGTCAGCGAGGCCGTCGCCGAGGGGCTCGGCGCGGCTGGACTCGGCGCGGCGGCCTTCCCCCGCTGGGCGCTCGAAGCCGTCGTCCTGAGCGCCGTCGGCGAGAACCTCCTCACCACCGAGGCCGCCGCCGACGCCCTCGGCCTCGGCTACCACGAGACGCTCGCTCTTCTCAAACGCCGCGGCGTGCCGCTGGATCTGAGCGACGAAGATAGAGCCCGCGACCGCGAGGATCTCCTGAAGGCGTTCCCCGACCTCGCCTCCCGATGAGACGGGGACCGAGATCCTTGCCGGACTCTACGACCGCGTCCTCCTCCCGCCCGCCGTCCACGAGGAGCTTGGGCGCCCGGCCACGCCCACGAGCATCCGCGCGTGGATCGCCAGCCCCCCGCCGTGGCTCCCGGTCGAGTCCCCCCTAGACCCCCGCCGACCTGGACGCGGCGAGCGCGAAGCGATCGAACTCGCCCGCGAGCGCGGTGCGGTGCTCCTGTGCGACGATACTCCCGCCGTGGACCGCGCGCGAACGATCGGCCTGACCGTCGTCCGCACCCTCGTCCTCCAAGCCGCCCACCCCCAGAGCGACCTCGCCTCCCGCACCGACTTCCGCCTCCCGAGCCGCGAGCGGCTGAGCGAGATCGTCCGCGACGCCCACACCCTCCGCCCCTCAAAAGCACCATGACCCCCGAATCCGCGCCCCGCGCCGCCGTCAAGACCCTCGTCGAGATCATCGGCTTCTCCGGCGAGGACGCCGCCGTCATCGAGGCCGCCGGAGGCGACCGCGTCGAGCTCTGCTCCGCCTTCGCCCTCGGCGGACTCACCCCCTCGCCCGGCACCGTCCGCGAGGCCAAGGCCCGCGCGACGATCCCCGTCCTGGCGATGCTCCGCCCCCGCGAATCCGGCATGCTCTACACCGAAGGCGAGTTCGACGCCATGCGCCATGACCTCGACGCCCTCCTCGAGGCCGGGGCCGACGGCCTCGTCATCTACGTCTGCGAAGAGGGCGGCGCCCCCGACGAGGACCGCCTCCGCCGCCTCGCTGAACCCGTGCGATCCGCCGGGCGCCTCCTCACCGCCCACCGCGCCTTCGACCTCGCCCCCGACCCCTTCGCCGCCCTCGAGACCCTCGTCGCCCTCGGTTTCCACCGCGTCCTCACGAGCGGCGGCAGGGCGACCGCCCCCGAAGGCGAGGAGCGCGTCGCCGCCCTCGTGAAAGCCGCCGCCGGACGCATCGGCGTCCTCCCCGGCGGCGGCCTCCGCCCCCCCAACGTCCCCGCCTTCGTGCGCGCCACCGGCGTGACCGAGGTCCACCTCTCCGCCCTCCGACGCGTGCCTGACCCCTCCCTCGCCGGAAGCGACCTGCGCTTCGGCGCCCACGACGCCCCCGACTACCCCGCCGTGGACCCCGCCGTCGTCCGCGCCATGCGCGACGCCCTCGACCAGTAATCTCCCCCCGTGCCGAACCCCATCCTCGTCGAGATCATCGCCTGCTCCGCCGACGACTGCGAAGCGATCGAAGGGGCCGGAGCCCGCCGCATCGAGCTCTGCGCCGCCATCGCCCTCGGCGGACTCACCCCCTCCCTCGGCCTCCTGAAAGAGGCCAAGCGCCGCACCCGCCTCCCCCTCATGGTCATGCTCCGCCCCCGCGAGGCTGGCATGGCGTACACCGAGGGCGAGTGGGCCACGATGCTCGCCGACCTCGACCCTCTCCTCGACGCGGGCGCCGACGGGATCGTCACCGGCGCCTCCCTTCCGGAAGGAGCGTTGGACGCCAAACGCCTCGAACCCCTCGCCCGAAAGGTAAAGGACGCCCGCCGCGAGCTCGTCCTCCACCGCGCCTTCGATCTGACCCCCGACCCCTTCGCCGCCCTCGAAGCGGCGATCGCCCTCGGCTTCGACCGCGTCCTTACGAGCGGCGCGAAACCCACCGCCGCCGAGGGCGCCGACCTCATCGCCCGCCTCGTCTCCGCCGCCCGGGGCCGCATCGGCATCCTTCCCGCCTGCGGCATCGACGCCGCCAACGCCCCCGCCCTCGTCGCGAAGACCGGCGTGAAGGAAATCCACCTCGCCGCCTTCGCCCCCGTCCGCGACGCCTCCACCACCGAGGGAGCCGTCGCCTTCGGCAACGCCCCCCCCGGCGACCCCCACAGCTACGCCCTCGCCAGCGCCCCCGAGATCGCCGCCGTCGTCCGGGCCGTGGATCTGCCGTAGAGTAGAGGAATGACCGTCGAACTGAGCGAACTGCGCGACCGCGCCGACGACGTCGCCGCGAGCCTCCGCCGCGGCGAGCCCGTCGCCTTCACCGACGCCGGCCGCCTCCTCGCCCAAACCCCTGCCTCTCCTCGCGACCGCGAGCCCATCCCCGAAGAGCGACTCGCCGAGGCCGTCCGGATCGGCGCGATCCTCCCCCCGAAAGATCCGAACGGCCGCGCCGCCTTTCTCGCTCTTCGCCCCGTGACGCTCGGCGGGAGATCCCTTCTCGATCACCTTCTCGAAGCGCGCGAAGAGGAATATCGCGAAGACGAGTGCGGAAACCCGCTTCCATGATCGCATTTTGGGACGCCTCGGCGATCGTGCCCCTGATCGTTCGCGAGGAGGGAAGCGCGCGTGCCCATGAGATCTGGAGCACAGGAACCCGCCTCTTTATTTGGTGGGGCACCCCCGTGGAAGTCGCGCACGCCCTCGGTCGCCGCGCACGCGAAGACTCGGCGTCGCCCGAGGACCTCGCGCTGGCGCGGACCCGAGCGGAAACCCTTCTAAGCGCCGCCCAGATCGTCAGCCCCACCCCCGCCCTCCGCCGCCGCGCCGAGGCGATCGCCCTCGCCGGCACCCTCCGCGCCGCCGACGCTCTCCAACTCGCCGCTGCCCTCGAAACCCGCGACCTTGCCGGACTCGACGCCTTCGTCACCTTCGACGCCCGTCTCGCCGACGCCGCCCGCGCCGAGGGCCTCGCCCCTTCCACGCAAACCCCTTGACGCGATCCGCCCCCTTGACACGATCCGCCCCCTTGACACGATCCGCCATAGTACCGGTATGACCCCCGAAGACCAGAGCCGGATCGAAAGCCTCCGCGCGGAAAACCCCCGCGCCTTCCCCGTCCTCACCCCCGAGCAGACTGAAACCCTCCGCGCCGGCATGAAGCGCCGGGTCTACGCCGACGGCGAGACCCTCTTCACCGCCGGTAACCCCGACTTCTGCTTCCACCTCGTCGAATCCGGCCTCGTCGAGGTCCTCGCCGTCGACGGGTGCGAGGAGCGCGTCGTCATCCTCCACGGGCCCGGCGACTTCACCGGCGACGTCGAGGACCTCTCCGGACGCGGCGCCTCCGTCACCGCCCGCGCCAAGGGCGAGACCGCCGTCTGGGAGATGACCCTCGAAAGGCTCCGCGCCACGATCAACGAGAGGATCGAGCTCGCCGACGTCCTCATGGGCGCCTTCATCGCCCGGTGGATCGTCCTGAAGGAGTCCTCCTTCGCCTCCCTCTTCGTCGTCGGACGCGGCAAGGAGAAGGCCACCTTCGAGGTCCGCGAGTTCCTCCGCCGCAACCGCGCCCTCTTCACCTTCCTCGACCTCGACGCCGACCCCCACGCCGCCGACGTCCTGAGAAGCCGCGGCCTCGAGGGCAAGCCCCTCCCCGTCGTCTTCCACAAGGACGAGTGGGACCTCCCGAACCCCACCCTCCGCGAGCTCGGCGAGCGCGTCGGCCTCACCCACCCCCCCAAAGAGCCCCTCTACGACCTCGCCATCGTCGGCGCCGGACCCGCCGGACTCGCCGCCGCCGTCTACGGCGGCTCCGAGGGCCTGAAGACCCTCCTCCTCGACTCCACCGCCCCCGGCGGCCAGGCCGGATCCTCCATGCGCATCGAGAACTACCTCGGCTTCCCCATGGGCCTCACCGGCGAGGAGCTCGCCAACCGCGCCACCCTCCAGACCCAGAAGTTCGGCGTCGAGACCGGCACCCCCTTCCGCGCCGTCGCCCTCTCGCGCGAATCCGAGTGCGAGGACGCCTGCAACGTCGTCCACCTCGACGACGGCACCACCGTCGAGGCCCGGTGCGTCCTCGTCGCCACCGGCGCCCGCTACACGAAGCTCGCCGTCGAGGAGCTCCCGAGGTACGAGGGCGCCGGCGTCTACTACGCCGCCACCCCCCTCGAAGCCCAGCTCTGCCGCGACGAGGAGGTCATCGTCGTCGGCGGCGGCAACTCCGCGGGCCAGGCCGCCGTCTTCCTCGCCGGCGGCGTCCGCAAGGTCTGTCTCTGCGTCCGCGGCGACGACCTGAGGAAGAGCATGAGCGAGTACCTCGTCCACCGCATCGAGGGCCTCGCCAACGTCGAGGTCCACCTGAACACCGAGGTCACCCGCCTCATGGGCGAGCCCGCCCTCGAGTGCGTCGAGATCACGAACCGCCAGGAGGACCGCAAGAGGACCGTCGGCACCGCCGCCCTCTTCCTCTTCATCGGCGCGTCCCCCTGCACCGACTGGCTTCCCGACGCCTTGCGCGGCGAGAAGGGCTTCGTCCGCACCGGCACCGCCGTCACGCCCGAGGAGTGGCCCCTCCCCAACCGCGACCCCTACTACCTCGAGACCGCGATCCCCGGCGTCTTCGCCGCCGGCGACGTCCGCCTCGGCTCCGTCAAACGCGTCGCCTCCGGCGTCGGCGAAGGCGCCATGGCCGTCGCCTTCATCCACCAATACCTCTCCGGCCTCCCGCAACGGTAAAGCCGGGAGGGGGTTAAACGCGGCGAGCTAGGCGGGAACGGTGTCCTGCCGCCGTCCTAGAATCGGGAAGAGCACGCTGGGTGGGGCTTGCAACCGATCGAACGCCGTACGGGGCCTAAGCCCACGCGCACTCGCCAGAAGGATTGCGGACCGCACGATCGTGCGAGCGCGATCGAAGGACGCGACTCGTCCAAGTCCGAACCGCTCCGACCGAGGCCGAACGGCTTCGTCAAGACCCACCGGTTGAAGCGACGCATAGGCGGCGAACGCTCGCGCCACCGCCGTTTGAGCGAGGGCCTCGTAGGCGAGCACCCGTAGGACCGCGCGTTGCCGCGCCGTCAGCTCCAGATCGTGACGCGCGAGCTCCAGGAGAGTGAGCCAATCCTGCGGGCTGGGGTCACCGACCATCGCCTCGACCGTCGCCCAATAATCGTGGTCGCCTTGTGGCTTGAGGCGCTCGCCGTCCGCGATCTGCCAAAGATCAGCCGATACGCGGTTGTAGAAGTAACGGTCCTGGCGCGACATCTGACCGAAGCGAGCGTCCATCGCACTCAGCCTCGCTTCAGCCTCTTCACCCTCGTCCTCAAGCGCCATGAAGTGCGCGACGAGCATCTCTTCGTACTCCCTCGCCGCACGGCTGGTCGGCGGGTTGATGTAGATCGCGTTCCTATCCATTCTCAACTCCCGTCAGGCTCTTCCACGATCCACTGCGTTCGAGTGTCGCAGAGAGCCCGCTGGTACGCCTCAATCGGCATCGGGCGCACAGGCGCGATAACGCCGTGGGAGGCCTCTCCCGGCACGAGCGTCAGGTCCTCCCCGATGCGGTTGCGAGCGTAGTCCACGCCTTGAAGTCGGAAGAGTTCGCCTTTGCCCGTGGCCGCCGCGTAGGCGGCGTTGATCACGTCGAACGCCCTCACCGATCGTGGCATTCGGTAGGTGGGCATCTCGGAGATCTTCGCGTTCACGGACATCCCTTCAGCACCCGGAAGCACCCGCCCTTCATCATCGAAGCGCAGAGCGTCTCCCTCGGCTCGAGCGCTCAAACGGTTCGGCCCATCCCCGCACATCGGGTGGCCGTCCTCCTCAGACAACATCGCGCGGTAGACGTACGGCAAGGCTTCTAGAGGTACCCGACGCGCGACGTGCGTTGCACAATAGGAGAAGGAGCGTATGATCTTGCATCCCTATAGGAGGACGTTCGAGTGAACCCGACGAAGAGCGGGCCGATCTTCGACCTGACGCCGCCGACGGTAGAGGAGTGGCGCGCCGCGAGGATCGAAGAGATCGCCGCGACCGCCGAGACGCCGACGTTCTTCGATCAGAGCACCGTCCTCCGCGCCGCCGAGACGGAGGCACGCGACCGGGGCGAAGCCAGCCGGGCGAGTGCGCTCGGCCTTGCGGCCGACGTCATGTCCATGATGCTGAAGACTGACGACGGCGAGACCGCGCTCTACCCCATCCTCATCATGGATGGGCGTTCTTCGGCTCGGGTGGACGCCTTCACGCATAAGCAGATCGAAGTTCTGCGCGAAGTCGCCGGTGATCTCCAAGATCCGGAGATGAGGGCGCGTTTCGCCGACCTCCTCTGGTCGCGTCGTCCTGAGGAGCGTTGGGCCCGAATGGCCGCGGTGGCCTACCTTGACTCGTTGCGACGACTGGAAGGCACGATGCCACCTGAGTTTGCCGACCGTCTGAACCGCGCGCTTATGATCGCGCGGGCACTCAGGCGCGACCCGGCGCCGCTTCGAGCCCTAGCCGACTACGTCGAAAATCTTATTGAGCAACCATCTTCGACCGAGAACCGATGGATTCTTGCAAAGGTGGCCGAGATCGCGTTGCGACACAAGGTTGGGGACGTCAGGCGGATCTACAACGCAATGATGGCTGAAGCCGAGCGTCTTGAATCTTCAGGCGATGTGCTCGGCCCCGCGCGCTACTACGACGTGGCGAGCCGATGCGCCCGCGAATCTCTCAAGGATGTGGCGAAGGAGGAGCTCGCAATTCGTAAGCACGCTCAGTGCGTTCTCGCCGAAGCCGCAAGGTTCGAGAACGGCGACCCTACAGGTGCGCTGATCGCGGCAAGCCGCTATGAGGACGCAATCCACATCTATCGCCGCCGCGCCCGATCATTCGATGGCGAGATCAAGGCTCTCCAATTGCACTTGCTTGAACTCCAAAAGCGGGCTGAGGGTGTTATGGCTCGGATCGAGGTGGAGATGCCGGTACCGCAAGAGGTCCGCGATTTCGTGGAAGCCACCCGAGGCTTACCGATCGCCGAGGCGCTCCACCGGATCGCTCTCCAGGCCGCGCCCGGCGATCCTCTGCGGATGCGTGAATCTATACGTGAGCGTCACAAAGATTATGTGCTCCTCTCCCTGTTCAGGACGAGGCTCGTCAAAGAGGAGGGAAAGACGGATGCGATGATGGACCCTCTGCCGCTCGGTCAGAGCGGTCCCGAGGCAGAGGCGGCTTACGAGGCGCGGATCACTCAAGAAGTATTCCGCGACCGTACTATGTCCCGTGAGACGGCCGCGCTCCTCCTCATCGAGCCGATGCGCAGGATCATAACCGAGGAGAACGACGTTCAGGCGATAGATTTCTCCGCGTTGTTCGAGAACAACGCCTTCGTCCCTGAGGACCGAAGGCAGACGTTCTACAAGGGATTCATATTTGGACTGATGGGAGACTACGCGGTAGCGACAAGTCTACTCGTACCTCAGATCGAAAACTCGATCCGACATCTTATGCGAGCGGACGGTCTTTCAACCTCTAAATTCGATAAGGACGGCATCCAAGACGAGGTGAACATCGTTCAACTCCTCACGAACGGCGAGTACCGCCCTGATGTGGATAGACTTCTTGGCGAACGCTTTTCTCTCGAACTCGAAGGACTTCTCGTCTCCCGCTATGGGAGCAATTTGCGCAATCGCCTTGCCCACGGCCTCCTCAACGATGCGGCGCTCGCGGGTTCCCAGGCTTGCTACGCTTGGGCGCTGGCGCTCCTCCTCTTGCTCCGGTTTCTACCAAGTGCGCCGGGTGGGGGAGAGGGAATGGATGGTCCGACCCAGGCTTGAGCAGAGGTCGTCGTGCCGAGCTGTACGGTGTGGGAAGTTCTCGCCCAATCTTGTGGAAAAGCAACCCCAGACTCAGCACGCGAAGGAGGTGGGGCGTCTGACCTGCGCGATGATGTTGCTTGCGACGCCCCCATTTTGAGAAAGGAGATGCGAATTGCCGTAGGTGGGGCGTCTGCGAAAACCCGATGTTTTCTGGAGAGGCGGTTGTCGAACCCCCCTCTCGCCGCCTAGTAGATGTGGCTCCCCGCTCTTCTCCCCTCCTCTCCGCCGACACCCCCGACGACCCCAATGTGACGCTCACACCCCCAAAAGCTCCGAACGTCACACGATCGCGCCCCCCAAACGACGCCCATACCCCCGCCCCAGACTCGAAACCCCGCCCGCGAGCGTCACGCCGAGCGTCACATTCGCCCCGCGAACGCAAGGTGATGATCCTCGCCCGGTACCCTCTCCCCCGAAGATGAACCCCGCGACGGACCGCGACCGCACCACCCTCCCCGCCGGCTCCAACGCCGCCCGCGGCCTCGGCGAGTTCGCCCTCGCCTTCCTCGCCTCCGGCGCCCCGAGCCAAGCCGTGAAGGACCGCACCCGCGCCTTCCACACCGACGCCGCCCTCTGCGGAGCCTCCGCCCTGGCCCTCGGCACCCGCGCCCCGACCCTCCTCCGCGCGGAAGCCCTCGACTACCCCGACCCGCAAGGCGCCACCGTCTTCGACGGCAGGACCCGCGTGAAGGCCGAGAAAGCCGCCCTCGCCGTCGGAAGCGCCGTCCGCGAATGGGACTCCAACGGCACGAACTTCGGCTACAACCCCGAGCTCGGCCACACCGCCGGCGAGTTCGGCCACAACGACTACTACGGCGTCGCCGTCGCCGCCGCCCAAGAGGAGGGCCTCGGCGGCGAGCGCGCCCTCCTCGGCATGATCCTCCTCGACGAGATCCGCGGCCGCCTCGCCGAGGTCTTCTCCCTAAAGACCTACAGGATCGATCACGTCCTCCACGGCGCGATCGCCTCCGCCGCGACCTACGCCGCCCTGCGCGGCGGCACGCCCGAGCACATCGAGAGCGCGATCGGCCTGACCGTCGCCCACTACGTCCCCTGGCGCGCCATCCGCGCCGGAAAACAGCTGAGCGACTCCAAAGGCGCGAGCGCCGCCCTCTCCACCGAGGTCGCCGTCCTCTCCGCCAAGCGCGCCCTCCGCGGCTTCGTCGGCCCCGCCGATATCTTCCGCAACCCCGAGGCCCTCTTCCGCCAGTTCGAGCCCACGGACGGGGACTCTCCCTTCGACCTCGTCCTCACCCACTCCGGCGAAAGCTTCGCCGTCATGGGGATGCACTTCAAGATCGGCCTCTACGAGCACCAGTCTGCCGGCGCCCTCCAGGCCGTCGTGGACCTCCTCGCCAAGGACCCCGAGGGGGTCCTCGGTGCCGAGCGCCTCACCGTCGTCGCCTACGAGCCCGCCTTCGGCATCATCGGCGACCCCGCGAAGCGCGACCCGAAGACCCGCCAGTCCGCCGACCACTCGATGGTCTACATCGTTGCCCGCGTCCTCAGAAAGGCCGAAGCCCTCGGCCCCGAGAGGCTCCGGAACGCAAGCCCCGAGACCCTCTGGAGCGATCTCATGCTCCTCCCCGAGGACTACGGCCGGGACGCCCTAAGCGACGGGGAGACCCGCGCCCTCATGGCCCGGATCGCCTTCGAGCACGGCGGCCCCGACTACGACGCGAGGTACCCCGACGGCATCCCCACCTCCGTCCGCGTCGAGACCGCCGACGGGCGCACCCTCGACTCCGGCCTCGTCATGTACCCCGCCGGCCACGCCCGTTGCACCGGCATCGACCGCGCGATCCTCCTCGAACGCAAGTGGGAGCGCCTCGCCCGCCTCGCCACCGACGACGCCGACGCCGCCGCCCTCTTCGTCGAACGCCTGAACCGGTTGGAGAGCCTGACCCCCGCCGAGCTCCTCAGGGTCTACGATCTCCCCCTCGCCCGCCGCCCCCCCACCGATGGCTAGGAGGAGCCGCCCGCGAATCCCGTAGCGATACGGGCGCCGTGGCCCGGTTTTTGCGTTAGAGTAGAGCCCATGCTCAGCGCCGAAGCCTCCGCCCGTTCCCGCGCGGGCCTCCTCGCCGTCGCCGAGCGCGCCCTCGCCCGCGGCGAGCGCCGCCTGAACGCGGGCGACGCCCCCCGCGCCCGCGCCCTCGCCCTCCGCGTCCTCGCCCGCGACGAGGACCACCTCGGCGCCCTCGAGCTCCTCGGCCGCGCCGCCCTCCGCCTCGGCGAGCCCGAGGAGACCCTCCGCGTCGCCGGCCGCCTCCTGTCGCTCAATCCCTACGACCCCGGCTACCACTCCCTCCGCGGCCTCGCGATGCGCGATCTCGGCCGCTTCGCCGAGGGCGCCGGCGAGCTCTCCCGCGACCCCAAGGCCCATGGCGCCCTCGGCGCCCTCGCCTATGACCAGGAGCGCCTCGTCGCCGAACTCGTCCGCACCGACGACCGCTTCGCCCGCCGCTACGCCGCCGCCCCCGCCCGCACCCTGCGCGAAGACGGCTTCTACGTCGGCTGACGTCTCAAGCCCGAGGACCGCTGAACGCGAGATAGCCCCACAAGACGACGAGCGAGAACCCCGCGAGGATCGTCCAAGCGACCCTCTCCGTCCGGTTCATCCGCCGACCCCGCCGCAAGGCTACATCCCGCAGAGCCGGCGGTAGAGCGCGATGACCTTCCGGACGTACGCCTGCGTCTCGCGGTACGGCGGCACCCCCCCGTGCCGCGCCACTGCCCCCGGCCCCGCGTTGTACGCCGCCACCGCGAGCACGAGCGAGTTGTACGCGTCGTGGTTCCGTCCGTACGAATCGAGGTTCGACCGCATGAGCCGCACCGTCCCGTAGAGGTTCTCCACCGTGTCGTAGGGGTTGCGCACCCCCAGGTCCCGCGCCGTCCCCGGCATGAGCTGGCCGAGCCCCTGCGCCCCCGAGTGGCTCGTGCTCATCGGGTCGAACTCGCTCTCGCACATGACCATCGCGACGATGAGCCGCGCGTCCACGCCGTACTTCAGCGAGAACCCGACGATCCCCCGCGCGATCCGCTCCGCCTCCCCCCGCGAGAGCTTCGGGTTCGCCCGCCGCACGTAGGCGACGTAGTGGGGAAGCACCTGGCTCGCCGGCAGGTACCACTGCCGCCCGGGCGCTCGCCGGGTCGCCGCGATCCGACTCGGCTTCGCTCCGTTCCGCTTGACGGCGGACTTCGCCGGGGCCGCGCTCGCGAGCGCCGCCCGCGCCTCGCGGTCCTCGCGCGCCTCCACCGCCGCGACCGCCTCCTCCGGCGCCGCCCCCACGAGCCGGCACGCGACCGCGTCGTACTCCGTCGGGCGGCTCGCCTGGACGAGAAGCCTCGCCCGCACCTCGCCCCCCGAGAGCCAGTCCGGCACCGAGGCCGCGTCCACCACCTGCGTGTCGTCCGGCCCCGCGTCGGTCTCTAGAAGGATCGTCACCCGCTCGCCCACCCGGAACGTCCCCTTCACCGTCCCCTGGATCTCCAGCACCCGCTTCCCGACGAGGGCCGAGAGCGCCTCCACCCCCGCCGCCCGCCGGATCCCGTACCCCCGCCGAAGCTTCAGATAGGCGGCGAGAGGATCGCCCGCGACGGCCTTGAAGGAGGGCTTCGCAGAGGGACCGGCCGTCTGGGCCGGAGCTAGGGCCGGAACCGCGAGCGTCGCCCCGCACAGAAGGGAGCCGACGAGAAGATGGCGGACAGATCGGGATTCGAACCCGAGAAGAGACTTCACATCCCTTACCCACTTAGCAGGCGGGCGCTTTCGACCACTCAGCCATCTGTCCGCGCGGTTGGTCACCTTCTATCCTACCCAGGCCCGCGCCCGAAAAGATGCGGCGCGATAGACTGAACGCCCTTGGCGCGCCTCTCGGTTCCGTTCCGCGTGTACCTCGGGCTCGTCCTCTTCTCGGTCGCCGGCTCCGCCCTTTCGAGGGCGCTCCGCCTCGACCCCGGCCCCATCGCACCCGTCGCCTCCGCGCTCACCCTCCTGGCGGGCGCCTGGACCGCCGTCCGCACCTGTCGCCCCCTGCGCCGTCCCCTCGCCGCCGCCGCGTTCGGGGTCGTGAGCGAGCTCGCTGGCCTCGCCACCGGCTTCCCCTTCGGTCGCTACGAGTACACCTCCCGCTGGCAACCCGCCGTCTTCCTCGGCCCGCTCGGGTGGTTCCCCCTCCTCCTGCCGATCGCGTGGCTTATGGTCGCCGGCGCCGCCGAGCGCGTCTGCCGGCCTTTCCCCCTCCTCCCCCGCGTCCTCGCCGCCGGGGTCCTCGCCGCCGGGGTGGACCTTCTCATGGAGCCCGCCGCCACCGGCGGGCTCGGCTACTGGCGCTGGCTCCACCCCGAGGGCCTCCCCGGCGGGGCGGGACCGATGAACGTCTTCGGCTGGTTCGCCGTCTCCGCGATCGGGGCCGCGCTCCTCGCGCGGAGCGATCCCCCCGATCCTCCCGCCCGCCGCGAGGCCGCCGCCGTCCTCGCCCTCCACCTCGCGATGCTCGCCGCCGTCGCCGCGCTCGCGCCGCGCTAAGCGGTCCAGTCCTCGACGGCGAGCCCCGCCACCCGCGAGAACTCCCCGACGTTCCGCGTGACGAGCGTCGCCCCGTTCACGACCGCCGTCGCCGCGATGAGCAGATCGTTGCCGCCGATCATCTCGCCCCGTCTCTCCAGATGAACCCGGATGCGGGCGTAGGCTTCGGCTCCGACCGGGCCGAACGGGAGCGATGCGAGGCTACCGAGAAACGCGCGCGTCGGAGCCTCGCGCTCGGGATGCGTTCCGCGATGGACCCCCTACAGCAGCTCAGCGACACACTTGCCTATTCTGCCGGAATAACCCGTTGCGCCAAAGGATTGCGCTTCCGAAGGACTTCGATGCAGATGCTCGTGTCCAAAAGAAGGATCATTCTTCATCCCAAATGAGGCCGAGCGGCTCCGTGGGAAGATCGGGCGGCTCCTCCAAGTCCGGACAAGAGCCCGCGACGGAGTCGTACCAGACATCGAACTCCTCCGCGGTCATCTCATGGACCATCTTTGGACGGGCTGCCCGCGGCGCAGGCAGAACGTCGGCGGAGACCTCGGTACCGTCCTCGAAGGGAACGCGGAGACGGACCTCGCCGTCCACGACCGTCGCGCGCACCTCGATGCCCATCACCCTATCTTAGCCGCTCGCGAGCGGGCCTCAGTAGTCCCAATCCACGCTGCTCGCCTGCTTCGCGTGGCGCTCGATGAACTCGCGGCGCGGCTCGACCTTCTCGCCCATGAGGCGCGAGAACATCATCTCGATCTCCACCTCGAACTGCGGGTCGAGCTGGACCTGCACGAGCCGCCGCCGCCCGGGGGCCATCGTCGTCTCCTCCAGGTCCTCCGCGTTCATCTCGCCGAGCCCCTTGAACCGCGTGATCTGGTACGAGCGCCGCTTGAGCCCCCGCACGATCTCGTCCCGCTCCTCCTCCGTCATCGCGTAGTAGCGCTCGTCCTTGCCCGCCTTCACGACGAAGAGCGGCGGCTGGGCGAGGTACACCCGCCCCGCCGCCACGAGCGGCTTCATGTACCGGTAGAAGAACGTCAGGAGGAGCGTCCGGATGTGCTCGCCGTCCACGTCCGCGTCCGTCATGATGATGATCTTCCCGTAGCGCAGCTTCGTCATGTCGAACTGCACCTCGCGCTCCTTCGGGTCCTTCTTCCCGTTCGACGGCGCCTTGCGCTTCGCGGGGTGCGGCGTGCTCCCGTTGAGGGTCCCGTTCGCCGCCGCCTCCTCGATCGTCATCTCCGCCTCGGCCGGATCGGTCATGAACTCGATCGGCTCCATCGCGTCCTTCGGCGTCGGATCCTCGTTCCCGCGCCCAAGCGTGAGGTCCACCCCGATCCCGATCGTCGCGATGAGCGCCTGGACCTCGTTGTTGTCGAGCGCCTTGTCGATCCGCGCCCGCTCGACGTTGAGGATCTTGCCCCGAAGCGGCAGGATCGCCTGCGTGATCCGGTCGCGCGCCGACTTCGCCGAACCCCCCGCCGAGTCGCCCTCGACGAGGAAGAGCTCGCAGTCCTCCATCTTCTTGCTCACGCAGTCCGCGAGCTTGCCCGCGTTCGCGAACACGTCCATCGCCGAGCCGCGCCGGATGCTCTCGATCGCCTTGCGCGCCGCCTCGCGCGCTCGCTGGGCGTTGATCCCCTTCTCGACGATCTTGCGCCCGATGTTCGGATTCTCGTCGAAGAACGTCATGAGACCGTCCCCCACGAGCGAGTTCGTGAGCCCCTGGACCTCCGGCGTCACGAGCTTCACCTTGTCCTGCGAGTTGTACGAGGGGTCCGCGATCCGGAGCGAGATCACCGCCGTGATCCCCTCGCTCACGTCGTCGGCGGAGAGGTTCGCGTCCTTCTCCTTCAGAAGGTTCATCTTGCGCGCGTAGGCGTTGATCGTCCGCGTGAGCGCCGCGTTGAACCCCGAGACGTGCGTCCCCCCGTCCGGGTTGTGGATGTTGTTCGAGAACGCGAGGACCGTCGTCGTGTACGCGTCGTGGTACTGGAGCGCGACCTCGATCTCGCTCGTCTCGCGCGCCCGGCGGAAGCCGATGACGCCGTGGAGCGTCGTCTTCCCGTCGTTGAGATCCTCGACGAGCTGCGGGATCCCGCGCTGGAAGTAGAACGTCTCCGAATCGTCCGGGTTCTGCTCGCTCACGAAGTCGAACCGCACCTTCGGGTTGAGGTACGCGAGCTCGCGCATCCGGGTCTTGAGGATGTGGATGTCGTACTCGATCTCAGTGAGCACCGTGTCGTCCGCCATCCAGTGCTGGCGCGTCCCGGTGGTCCCGTCCTTCACCTTGCCGATCTCTCTCACGTCCCCCTGCGGGATCCCCCGCTCGAACCGCTGGCGGTAGATCTTCCCGTTGCGCTTGACCGTCGTCTCCATCCAGCACGAGAGCGCGTTCGTGCACGAGACGCCGACCCCGTGGAGACCGCCCGAGGTCTTGTAGCCCGAACCCTCGCCCCCGAACTTGCCCCCCGCGTGAAGGACCGTCATGACGACCTGGAGCGCCGAGACCCCCATCTTCTCGTGCTTGTCCACCGGGATCCCGCGCCCGTTGTCCTCGACCGAGAGCGAGTTGTCCCCGTGGAGCACGACGTCGATCCGGTCGCAGTGACCCGCGAGCGCCTCGTCCACCGAGTTGTCGAGAACCTCCTTGAAGAGCTGGTGGAGCCCCCGCTTGCCGTTGTCGCCGACGTACATCCCCGGCCGCTTCCGCACCGCCTCGAGCCCCTCGAGCACCTGGATCTGGTCCGCGTTGTACTCTCCCTCGACCCGCGAGACGAGCTCGGCGACCGCCTCGAGCTGGTCCGGATCGAAACTGTTGGAGTTCTCGAACGCCTGGCTGTCCCCGAGCTCGGCTCCGACCTGCGCGCCCTCTTCGAGAACCGCTCCGCCCTTCTTCTTCCTCTCGGCCATGCTGTTGGTTGAGGGCGTCCGCAAACGCCGCTCAGGTTCAATTATACCCGCAGAGGGGAGGCGGGCGGCGCTTTTCCGGCTGAGCCCCCGTTGCGCTCGCCGTAGGCGAGGGAGCGTCGCCCTCCCCTTCGGAGTAAGGAAAGACCGCGTGGTCACCGGCGTCGGCAAAAAGAGCTTCATCGTCGTCGGCGCCGGTCTCGGCGGCCTTGCGACCGCCCTTCGCCTTGCGCACCGGGGGCACGAGGTCACCGTCCTCGAGGCCGCCGACCAGATCGGCGGCCGCAACCGGCGCATCGAGGTCGGCGAGTGCACCTTCGACGGCGGCCCCTCGCTCATGATGATGCTCGAGCCCTTCCGCCGCCTCTTCCACGACGTCGGCGAGCGGCTCGAGGACCACCTCGACCTCCACCTCTGCGACCCGAGCTACCGCGTCCGCTTCGGCGACGGCTCCACGATGGACGGCACCCCGAACGTCGCCCGCATGGTCGAGCAGATCGAGGCGATGATGGGCCGCGACGAGGCCGAGCGGTACGGTGAGCTTCTCGGCGACCTCGCCCGCCTCTACCGCGACGCGATCCCGAACTTCGTCCGCCGCAACTACGACTCCGTCCTCGACCTCGCCTCCCCCAAGGCCCTCGGCCTCGTCCTGAAGCACCGGATGCTCCACAACCTCGCGCGGCGCATCCGGCGCTACCACAAGGACCCGCGCCTCCACCAGCTCTTCTCGTTCCAGACGATGTACCTCGGTCTCTCTCCCTACGACGCGCCGTGGGTCTACGGGGTCCTCACCTACATGGAGTACGGCGAGGGGATCTGGCACCCCAAGGGCGGCATGGCCCGCATCCACGAGACCGTCGCCGACCTCGCCGTCGCCCGCGGCGCGACGATCCGCACCGACGCCCCCGTCAAGCGCGTCGCCGGACGCGAGGTGACCCTCTGCTCGGGCGAGGTCCTGAAGGCCGACGCCGTGATCTGCAACGCCGACCTTCCCCACGCCGAGAAGACCCTCGTCGAAAAGGTCCGCCACAAGGAGCGCCGCTACTCGTGCTCGGCCCTTGTGATGTACCTCGACTACGAAGGCTCGCTCCCCGCGATGCCCCACCACAACATCTTCTTCGGCTCCGACTTCGAGGGCAACCTCAAAGCCCTCTTCCGCGCCCCCTTGAGGCTTCCCGAGGACCCCGCCTTCTACGCCTGCATCTCCAAGCGCTCCGACCCCGACGCGGCCCCCGAGGGACGCGAGAACCTCTTCATCCTCGTCCCCTGCCCGAACAACGACTTCGCCTGGACCGACGCCGACCGCGACGCCCTCGTCGAACACGTCTACGCCCGCCTGGAGCGAGAGGCGGGCTTCGACCGCACGAAGATCCGCGCCCTGAGGTTTAACGGCCCCTCCGAGTGGGCGAACGACTACCGCCTCGACAAAGGCGCCGCCTTCGGCCTCGCCCACGACTTCCTCCAGTCCGTCTGCTTCCGCCCGAAGAACGTGGACCCCCACGACGACCGCCTTTTCTACGTCGGCGCCTCCACCGCCCCCGGCAACGGCCTCCCCATGGTCCTTATCGGTGCCGAACTCGCCGAGGACCGCCTCGTTAAAGCTGGCCTCGCCTAACCCGTCGGCAGGATCTCCGTCTTTACGCTCGCGAAGCGGGCGAACCCGCGATCGAACGTGACGAGCGTCGCATCGAGCTCGAGAGCGAACGCAGCGGGAAAGGCGTCCGGCACGTCGTTCGTTCGGAGATCCATCTCCCGGACGAGCCGGAGGGCGGTGGAGAGACGATCCGGCGAGGGCCGCACGATCCGCACACCCCGGCGCGCGCCGAACGCCTCGACGAGCCGGACCGCCTCGCCTCCGCTCCCGACCGCCGGGAAAGCCGACCGCAAGGAGGTGATCCGCACGAAGCTCGCGCAGACCTCCTCGGGGAGCAGGAACGTCTCCCCGCCCGTCCCGGCCGCTTCGTACCATCCCTGCACCGCCGCGTGCTGAGGATGACCCCGGATCAGAAGCGAGATGAGGATGTTGACGTCAAGAAGTCTCGGCCTCCTCGATCAACCGGTCCCAAGACCCCGCCTTGCTCCAGTCGAAGCCCGGCGGAACGAGGATCGGCCCGTCATGCACGAGAAGCGGCGGTTGGGAGAGGGTCAACCCCTCGATCTGCCGCGCGATGTAGTCCGACAGCTCGCGCCCCTCGAGCCGGGCCGCCTCCGCCCCTCGAGCCGCCTGCTCATCGGAGAGGCGCACCGAGATCTCGGTCATCCCGCGAGTCTACGCGAATTCTCCTGCGACTCGGGACGCGTAGAAGAGCCGATGCGCGTCTTCCCTCTCGTCCCCTTGGCCGCGGCGCTTCTCGCCGGGTGCAACTCGCGCGATGCGAGCGAACTCGGCCAGGACGCCGCGAAGCTCGGCAAGACCGCCGCCCGCGCCGCCGGCAACGCCCAGCTCGCCGGACGCGTGAACGCCCAGCTCGCCCAGACGAAGGGCGTGGACATGACGAACCTCAAGGTCGAGTCCGAAGGCGGCACCGTCACCCTCTCGGGGCGCATCCGCGACGCCGCCGAACGCAAGGAGATCCTGCGCGCCGTGAAGAACATCCGCGGCGTCGAGCGCGTCGTGAACCGGACGACCCTCGGACGCTGAGGCGCGGCCGCTAAGGTACACCCGAGGGGATGCCCGGCCTCTTTGCGCTCGACCCCCGCGCGAGCGGCCTCTCCGAACCCCTCGCGCGCGACGTCGAACGCCTCGACGCGGCGCTCGCCCGTCTCGTCGCCCGCCACGGCGCCCCCGGACTCGCCGAGGCCGCCCACGCGATGGTCGCCTCGGGCGAAGCCCCCGAGAGCGCCGACGCCGAGCTCGTCCGCGAGCTCGCCCGCGTCTTCACCCTCGCCTTCCAACTCCTGAACCTCGCCGAGCAGAAGGAGATCGTCCGCGTGAACCGCGAGCGCTCCCCCCGCGGCGAGTCCGTCGCCGAGGCCGCCGCCCAGGTCGCCCGCGAGCGCGGCGACGACGCCCTCCGCGCCGCCGCCTCCCGCACCGAGATCGTCCCCACCCTCACCGCCCACCCCACCGAGGCCAAGCGCAAGGCGATCCTCGACAAGCTCCAGGCCGTCTCCTTCGCCCTCGACGACTTCGACCGCCCCCCCGCCCTCGACGCCCGCCTCGACGCCAAAGCCGGCGTCGAGAGCCGCCTCGAAGCCCTTCTCGTCGAACTCTGGCTTACCGACGAGCTCCGCGAGCAACGCCTCTCCGTCCAGGAGGAGGTCCGCAACGCGCTCTACTTCTTCGAGCGCACGATCCTCTCCGTCGTCCCCTGGCTTCGCGAGGACGCCCGCCGGGCGCTCGCCCGTCACGTTCCTGGCGGCGCCGAGCCTCCCCGCATCCGCTACCGATCCTGGGTCGGCGGCGACCGCGACGGCAACCCCAACGTCACCGCCGAGCTCTCGCGCTGGACTCTGGAGCAGCACCGCGCCCTCATCCTCGCCCGCCTCGCCGCCGACCTCGCCGACCTCCGGCGCGCGCTCACCGCGTCCGAGCGCCTCGCCCACCTCTCCCCCGCGAGCCTCGAAGCCCTCTCCGCCTACGACGGCCTCCTCCGCGAGGGCGTCCGCACCCGCTACGGCCAGGAGCCGTTCGTCCGCTTCCTCCTCGGCTGCGAGAACCGCCTCGCCGCGACGACCGAGCGCGCCCCCGGAGCCTACGCCGGACCCGGGGAGCTGAGCGCCGACCTCGATCGCGTGGACGCCGCCCTCCGCGAGGCGGGGGCGAGCGAGCTCACCGACGACGGCCGCCTCCCCGAACTGCGCGAGCGCGTCGCTGCCTTCGGCTTCCACCTCGCCGCCCTCGATCTTCGCCAGCACTCCGACGTCCACGGTCGCGTCGTCGGCGAGCTCATGAGGCTCGGCGGCGTGGTCGAGGGCTACGCCGAGGCCGACGAGGCGACGAAGGCCGAGGCCCTCCGACGCGAGCTCGCGAACCCGCGCCCCCTCCTCCCGCTCGGGGCCGAGCTGAGCGACGAGGCCACCGAGGCCCTCGACACGATGCGCGTCGTCTCGTGGGCCCACCGCGAGATCGGCCCCGAGGCGGTGAGGGCCTACATCATCTCGATGACCCACGAGATCAGCGACCTCCTCGAGCCGCTCCTGCTGGCGAAGGAGGCGGGGCTTCTCGTCGCCGGGGGCGCCCCGTTCGATCTCGTCCCCCTCTTTGAGACCGTGGACGACCTCGAGCGCGCCCCGACCCTTCTCGAAGAGCTCCTCACCGAGCCCCTCTACCGGAACCTCGTCGAGGCCCGCGGCGGCATGGAGATCATGCTCGGCTACTCCGACTCCTCGAAGGACGGCGGCTACCTCGCGGCGAACTGGGCGCTCCAAAAGGCGATCGGCGAGATCGCCGCCGTCGCCGCCCGCCACGCCGTCCCCTTGCGCTTCTTCCACGGTCGCGGCGGCACCGTCGGCCGCGGCGGCGGGCGCGCGAACCGCGCGATCCTCGCCCAGCCCGAGGGCACCTTCGGCGGCGAGATCCGCTTCACCGAACAGGGCGAGGTCATCGCCTTCCGCTACGCCCTCCCCGCGATCGCCCACCGCCACCTCGAGCAGATCGTCGGCGCGTGCCTCCTCGCCTCCGCCCAGAGCTCGGCCGGAGAGACCCCGAAGCCCGAGCCCTTCGCCGAGGAGATGGCGATCATGGCCGCGACCTCCCGCCGCGCCTACCGCGCCCTCGTCTACGACGACCCCGAGTTCTGGAGCTTCTACCGCCAGGCGACCCCGATCGAGCCCATCGCCCTCCTCCCCATCGCCTCGCGCCCCGTCTCGCGCGGGGCCGACGCCCTGAAGGGCATCGGCGACCTCCGCGCGATCCCGTGGAACTTCGCCTGGGTCCAGTCCCGCGCCCTCGTCGTCGGCTGGTACGGCGTCGGGGCGGGGCTCGAGGCGTTCGGCGACCCCGCGAAGCTCCGCCGGATGTACGAGGAGTGGCCCTTCTTCCGCACCGTCCTCGACAACGCCCAGCTCGAGCTCGTCCGCGCCGACATGGCGACCTTCCGCCGCTACGCCGCCCGCGTCCGCCCCGAGGCCCTCGGCGCCCGCGTCCTCGGTGCCATCGAAGAGGAGTACGACCGCACCGCGCGCCTGTTGCTCGCCGCGAGCGGGCGCGACCGCCTCCTCGGCGATGGCTCCGTCGTCGGGAGGACCGTCGCGTTCCGCAACCCCCTCACCCGCCCCCTCAACGCCCTGCAGGTCCGCGCCCTCGACGCCTGGGCCGAGTCCCGGGCCCGAGCCCCGGAGGAGGGCCACGACGACCCCGCGTGGCGCGAGGCCGTCCTCCAGACGATCGCCGGCGTCGCCGCCGCGATGCAGAGCACCGGCTGAGCGCCCCGCGCGCCGCGCGCGTGTGAGGCTTCCTGACAGCGGCCCCCGGCGCCGTCGGTCCCCGAGTCGCCGGCGCACGCGCCCGGAAAGCGATCCCCCCTCCTCTTCTTCGTGCGACGAAACGGCCCCGCGACAAGGTCCGGCCGCGTTCCCTTCGGCGGGACCTCCGCCCCACCCGCCCCGCGAGAATCCAAGCACCCCTACGGGGTTCTTCCCCGTACCCCTACCGGATCGCGCCCGAAACCCTACCAACTCGCGCGAGGGAACGGGTGTTCTCTCGCGCGTCGCCCCACTTCCACCGGGGGCGGCGGTGCTCCATGACTCTTTCGAGATCCCTCGCCCTCCTCCCCGTCCTCGTCCTCGGCGCGGGCCTCTCCGCCGCCTCGTTCGCCCAGGTCGGCGCCTGGCAGTACAAGGCGTCCTCCCCCGCGGACCAGGACGCCTCGGCGGGCCAGATCCAGTCCATCGACTCGACCTACGACGCGAAGGGGAAGGAGCTGAGCTGGAACGCGAGCTTCACCGCGACGAACGGCAAGCTTCCCGACGCCTTCTGGCTCGTCCTCTCGAACGGCCCCGACCCCAAGGGCGTCGCGGGCCAGCTCGCGATCTTCTACTTCGACGCGACGACCGCCACCCCCAAGCTCTCCGCCTACGGCTACAACGGCGCGAACGGGCTCGACTCCTACATCGACGGCTCCCCCCTCGCCGGGATCCAGACCCCCGACCGGATCGCGAGCTCGACCTCGAACTTCGCGAAGAGCCTCACCGTCACCACCGTCAACGGCGTCCGCACCCTCGGCTTCCGGGCCGACGTCTCCGGGATCAACGCCTACAAGCCGACGAACCCCGGCTCCGCCCCGTGGGAGGGCGCCCAGTACGGCAAGAACGTCGGCGTCTGGTTCCACCCCGTCACCGGCGGCAAGACCTCCTACGACGCCCAGGGCTACCTGAAGACGTTCGAGGCCCCCGTCTCGGGCTTCTACGACGTGAGCGGCCAGAATGCGAACCCGGTCCCCGAGCCCGCGACCCTTGCCGTCGTCGGCGCCGGCCTCGTCGGCCTCGCCCGCCGCCGCGCCCGCTCGGCCTCTCACAAGGCCTGAACCCATCGCCGGTAGACTCGCGGGGCCTTGATCCCGCTCCGCGACGACCCCGAACGGTTGCGCGTCCCCATCGTCACGGGGACGCTCGCCGCTCTCGTCGCGATCCTCTACGTCTGGGACCGGCAGGGCGCGATCTTCGGCCCCTCCATCGTCTTCGCCGACCTCGCCATGCGCCCGCGCGAGGTCGCCGCCGCGATCCCCGCCCTCCTCCACGGGAGCGGCGACCGCTTCCCCCTCGTCACCGTCCTCACCGCGATGTTCCTCCACGGCGGGCTCGCGCACGTCGCGGGAAACCTCGTCTTCCTCGTCGTCTTCGGCGCGGGGGTCGAGCAGGCCCTGGGCTCCGCGCGCTTCGCGCTCTACTACTTCGCCTGGGGCCTCGCTGCCGCCGCCGCCCAGATCTGGGTGGACCCCACCGCGACGATCCCCACCCTCGGAGCCTCCGGCGCGATCGGCGGCGCCCTCGGCGCGTACTTCCTTCTCTACCCGGCGTCGAAGATCGAGGTCGCGGTACCCTTTCTCCCGGCCCTCGCCTTCGAGGTGAAGGCGTTCTTCCTTCTCGGCGCGTGGTTTCTCTGGCAGATCCTCGCCCCCCAAGAGGGCGTCGCCAACTGGGCCCACGTCGGAGGCTTCGTCGCGGGGATGCTCACCGTCCTCCTCCTCGGCGGACGCGCCCCCGTCCTTCGCCGCGCGGGACTCGACCCGAACCTTCCCGACGGCTGAGCCGCCCCCCTCTCCCTCCTATGAACCGCAACCCTCTCCTCTTCGTGCTCGCGGGCACGCTCCTCGTCGCGCTCGGGGCGGCGGGGTCGCTCGCCCGCCGCCACGCGGTCGAGCGCGCGAACGCGTCCGTCCAGATGGCGGTCGAGAGCGACGCCCTCTCGTCCCTCGCCGCGGGCGAGCGCGTCCCCTTCGAAGAGGCTCTCCGCCGGGCGAAGGCGGGCGGCGTCACCGCCCTCGTCGTAAGCGAGGAGTCGCTCGGCGAGGAGCTTGCGGCGGGCCGCGCGACCCTCAGCGCGGGCACGGGCGGGGCCGCGCCGATCCCCTCCCCCGGCTACTCCGTCGCCGTCCCCGACCCGGCCCTCCGCGCCCGGATCGAGCGCGGCCTCCGCATCCGCTTCGGCGCCCTCCTCGGCCCCACCGAGGGGGCGACGATCTCGATCCCGCCCGCCGAGGTCGGCTTCGTCCGCTCCACCCCCATCCTTCTCGATGAGACCGTCTGCGCCGCCGCGCGCCGCGCGGGGATGCGCCTCGTCGCGCGCGCCGGAAACCCCTCCGGGATCGGCCAGGAGGGCGTGAAGGCGACGATCCGCGATCTCAAGGCGCAAGGGGCGAGCGTGTTCCTCCCCCAGGGCGACCAGGTCCTCGGACGCCGCGACGCCACGCCGACGACGGTCGAGGCGCTCCGCGCCGCGGGCATCGCGTACGCGAGCCCCGAGTTCGCGAAGCTCGGCGGCGACGTCGAGATGCTCAAGGCGATGCCCGACGCGACCCTGCGCCTCCACTCGGCCCAGACCGCCGAGCTCGACAAGCTCTCCCCCGCCGGCGCGATCGACCGGTACGTGAAGGCCGCCACCGAGCGCAACATGAGGCTCCTCCTCCTGCGCCCGCTCGGCGGCGCGGGCGACCGGCCCCTCACGGGCTTCCTCGACTTCGCGGACGAGATCCGGAAGGGACTCCGGCGCAACTCCCTCGCGCTCGGCGAGGCGAGGCCCTTCGCGGACCCCGCCCCCCCGCGCTGGACCGCCCCCGTGATCGGGCTCGGCGTCGCGCTCGCGACGGTCGGCACCGCCGTCGGGCTCGGGCTCTCGGGAAATCTCCTCCTTCTCGCGGGGCTGCTGGCCGCGGGAACGCTCGTCGGGTCGCTCGTCCCCCGTCTCTACGAGCTCTCCGCCCTCGTCGCGACCCTCGTCTTTCCCGTCGCGGGCTTCGTCGTCGCGTTCTCGCGCCGGGACGCGTGGCCCCTCGCCCTCGCCCTCTGCACCGCGATCTCGCTCGCCGGGGGGCTCGCCGTGGCAGGGCTTCTCAACGGCCTCCCGTACCTCGTGCGCGCCGAGACGTTCTCCGGCGTGAAGCTCGCCGTCTTCCTTCCCGTCGTCGTCGTCGGCGCGATCGCCTTCGCGCGCCTCGCCGACCTGCGCGGCTCGCTCCGCGCCCCGATCACCTGGGGGACCGCCCTCCTCGGCCTCGTCGTCCTCACCGTCCTCCTCGTCATGGTCGCCCGCTCCGGCAACGACGGCCCCGCCGGCGTCTCGGGCGGCGAGCTCGCCTTCCGCGGCCTCCTCGAGGACCTCCTCCCCGTCCGGCCCCGCACGAAGGAGTTCCTCGTCGGCTTTCCCGCCCTCGCCGTGGGGTTCGCGTGGCTCGCCTCGGCGGGCTACGATCCCGCCCGCCTGAAGGGCCGGGGCGGCTGGGTCGCGCTCCTCATGCTTCTCGGCGGCATCGCGCTCACCGACGTGGTGAACACCTTCTGCCATCTCCACACCCCCCTCGCCGTCTCCGGCATGCGCGTGCTCCTCGGCTTCGTGTTCGGCGCCGCGCTCGGCGGCGCGCTCTGGCTCGCGCTCCGGCGCCCGCTCACCCGGTACGCCCCCTGAGTCCGACCCCAGGCTCCGTCGGACCTTTCGCCCGCCCGTTGTCTGAACCGTTCCTGAACACCGGGGGCGGTTTAGGGCGTAAGATGATTCTCGCATGCCGCATCTCGTCCTCGCGGGCTATCTCGGTTGCGGAAACCTCGGCGACGACGCGGTGATGCTCGGCTTTCTGCACGGGCTCGAAGCCGTCTCCGGCGCGGAGGCCCACACGTACACCGTCCTCGCGCGCGACCCCGGCGAGGTGAGGCGCCTCTACGGGCTCGACGCCGTGGACCGCCGCTCGGCCGCCGCGGGCGACGCGATCGACCGGGGCGACGCGCTCGTCTTTCCCGGCGGCTCGGTCTTCCAGGACGCGACGAGCGTCCGCTCCGTCGCCTACTACCACTCCCTCGTGCGCCGCGCGAAGTCCAAGGGCAAGCGCGTCCTCCTCGTCGGACAGGGCGTCGGGCCGGTCACGACCTTTTTCGGCAAGCGCCTCACCGCCGCCGCCTACGAGGCCGCCGACCTCGTCGTCGCGCGCGACCCGGGGACGATCCAGACCCTCAAGGGGATCGGCGTCCGCCGCCACGTCTTCGCGGGGGCCGACTCCGCCTTCCTCCTCCCCGGCCCCCGGCGCGAAGAGGACGCGGGGGACTACGCCGTCGGCGGGATGAAGTCCGTCGCGATCGCTCCGCGCCCGATGAAGGGGGGCGGCAAGGGGAAGGAGCCCGACGTCGTCGCGCTCTTCTCCGAGTTCACGAAGATGGTCTTCGCCGCCGGCGCGATGCCGACCCTCGTCGAGATGGACCCCGCCGAGGACGGCCCCCTCATCGAGGCGATCGGCAAGGCCCAGGGTGGGCGCGTCCCCCAGATGCGAAGGCTCGGCACCCCCGAGGCCGTGCAGAGCCGCCTCGCGCGGATGGACGGCCTCGTCGCGATGCGCCTCCACGCCGGGATCCTCGGGGCCTCCGTCGGCGTCCCACCTCTGATGGTGAGCTACGACCCGAAGGTCGCCGCGTTCGCGCGGCTTCTCGACGCCTCGCCGTCGGTCCCGCTCGAGAAACTCACCCCCGCGCGCCTCTTCGACGCCTATACTGAGTACGCGCGGGAACTTCCGAAGCTCCGCGAGCGCATCGTTCGTCGTCGCGACGAGATGGCGCGCGCCGCCGGCGTGAACGTCGAGATGGCCCGCGAGATCCTCGTCGGACGATCCCCCGTCTCCCTCTCCTAAGGTCCCCTCCCCATGCGCCCCCTGACGTGCGCCGCCCTCGGCGCGATCCTCGCCCCCCTGGCTCCCCTCGCCCCCGCCCAGTTCTACGCGGGGGGCTGGCTCGATAAGAACGTCATGAAGCGGGTCCAGGTGACCGGGCGCCGGGTCGTCGGGCTCCAGTTTCAGCGCGTCGAAGGGGATCAGGACGCCTACGGCTCGCTCACGAACTACGGCCAGGGCAACTCGCGCTTCACCGACACCGGCAACATGACGATCTCGGGGAGCAAGGTCCTCGGCCTCCTCGACTTCTCGTTCGCCCTCAACGACAACCGCTTCTCCGATCCCGCGAACGAGCGGTACACCCTGGGCTACAACCGGAACGGCGTGGACTTCGCCTACGGCACGATCCAGGGCTCGCTCCTCAACACGAACCCCCTCGTGAGCTTCTCGCGCTCGCTCGAGGGCGCGATGGGCGGCTACGCCCGCGGGCGCGCCGCCTTCCGCTTCGTCCGCTCCGAGGCCCGCGGCGACGTCCGCACCGTCCCGATCGAGGGGAACAACACCCCGGGACCCTACTACCTCCAGTCGGGCCGGATCGTGAACGACTCGCTGAGGGTCCTCCTCGACGGCAAGGTCCAGCGCCTCGGGACCGATTTCAACCTCGACGCCGAGCTCGGCTCGATCACCTTCGTGGACCGGAGCATCCCCCCCACGAGCGCGATCGTCGTGACCTACGAGGCCTTCGGCGTGGAGAGCCGCCGCGGCTCGATCGAGGGCTTGGGAGGAAGCTACGACCTCGGCCGCCTCGGCCGCCTCGGCGTGACGAGCGTCCGCCAGACCGCCCCCGGGGCCGGCGGGGGCGCCCTCCTCCGGCGCGAGGCGTTCCAGGGCTACGGCGATCCCGCGATCCCCTACTACCTCCAGTACGTCCCCCTTCCGGGGGGCGCCGAGGTGCGCGTGGACGGGATCGTCCAGGTCCCCGGCGTCGTCGGCGTCGCGGGGGGCGACTACGCCTTCGACCCCGCGAACCCCCTCGTCTTCTACTTCCGCCGCTTCATCCCCACCTCCTCGACGATCCAGGTGACCTACCGCCCGAAGTCCACCGGCTCCGTCGGCGGCTCGCGCGAGGTCGCCGGCTTCGACTACCGCCTCCCCTTGGGTCCCCTCGACCACGACGCCGGGCGCGACCGCCGCTCCGTCGTCGCGGGCGTGCTCGCGAAGAGCGGCCCCGTCGGCCCTCTTCCCGGCGGGCTCGGCGCCGCGCTCGCCGCCCGATCCGCCCCCGCCGTGCGCGGCTCCGGCTACGACCGGGGGAACTACGTCCAGGCCTACAGCGCCACCGGCCGTCTCACCGACGCCGGGACCGGCGGCACCGCGCGGGGCCTCGTCGGCCGCTACGACTACCGCGGCTTCGTCCTCACCGGCGCCGTGCGCGACGTCCCTCCGACCTTCGTCTCCGTCGAGGGCACCGGCTTCAACCGGAACGAGCGCGCGAGCGAGATCTCCCTCACCAAGCGCGCCGGACCCTACTCCTACTCGCTCCAGAACTCGAACTCGCTCGTCTCCACCCTTGCCTCGACCGCCCTCGCCTCCGCCGACGGCGCCTACGCCCCCGCGCGCCTCGTCTCCACCGCCGCCTCCCTCACCTACGACGGCGGCGCGGGCGGGGAGGGCCGCGCCGACGGACGCGGCGCGCGCGGGATGCGCTGGACCCTGAGCCACCGCCGCGACCGGAGCGAGCGCCTCCTCTCCGGCGCGCGCACCGAGACGCGCCTCGACACCACCGACCTCTCGGCCGGCCGCCGCGCGGGACGCTTCGGCTTCACGACCGGGCTCGAGCGCCAGACCGGCTTCGGCCCCGTCGCCCTCGACGGCGGCGCGACGAAGCTCGCCGACGTCGGCATCGAGACCGGGCGCACCGCGCTCGACTACTTTCTCGGGAGCGGCCTCTCCCTCACCGGGCGCGCGAGCCTCTCGCGCATCGCGAGCGGCGGCAAGAGCGGCACCGGCTCCGACACCTCCGCGACCCTCTCCCTAGCCCCCACCGGCAACTGGAGCGCGAGCGCGACCTACGCGAAGAGCGAATCCGGCGCCCTCGCCACCCTCGGGGGCTTCGGCGACTCGTTCGCCTCGGGCTACTCCGGCTCCGGCTTCTCCGGCACCACGACGAACCCCGGCGCCCTCGGCGGCACGAACGTGCGCCTCCTCACCGCCAACGCGACCTACCGCGCGGGCGACCGCATGACCCTCTCGGGCCGCGTCTACGACCAGGCGAGCCAGGGCGGCGTCACGAGCAACGCCGCGACCCGCGCCTTCGGGGTCGCGAGCACCTTCGACCTGCGCGGGGGCAACCTTCTGAACCTCGCCCTCGACCGCTCCGTCACCTCGTTCCTCTCGGCGGGCTCCTCCAGCTCGTCGTCCACCACCCTCGACGCCTTCCTCGCCGGCTCCCCCGCCGGACCCTGGTCGTACCGCCTCGGCGTGAACACCCTCGTCTCCGGCGGCGGCTCGTTCGCCCAGAACTCGCTCGGCCTCGAGGCCTCCCTCTCCCACCGCATCGACTCCCGCCAGCGCCTCACCTTCGCCGGAAGCTTCGGCCGCGTCCGCGGCTACTACCCCCAGGACGACCGCTCGCTCGCCATGCTCTACGACTACCGCCTCTTCGGCAACGTCGCCCTCACCGGCGCCTACCGCTGGCGCGACCTGAAGAACCTCGACCAGACGAGCACCGTCGGCGCCTTCCGCTCCTCCGGCCTCTCCCTCGAACTGAGCTTCGACTTCTCGCGCTGAAACGGGAAGTATCCTCCTCCCGTGGGCGAAGAGAAGCCGAGACGACCCTTCGCCCCCCGCTTCGGCATCGGCGAATGGTACGGCCACCTTCTTCCGGCTCTGAGCCGGAACGAACGCGCCGACCTCGCTCGACGCCACGAAGCTCGCGAGCGGATGCCCTGCCCCTTCAAGCCGAAGATCGGCGGCTCCCCGCAACCCTGCCACAAAGCCGGGGGCGTGTGCAGCCTGAAGCTGTACGAGATGGGCGACGAGGGACGGGGTCTACCGACCGCCGGTCCAGGAGGCTCCTTACGTATCCTTTGCCCCAGCCGGTTCCGGCAGGACGACCTCTTGGAACGTTGGATCGGTGCCACGCTTCTGGAGACCGAGAGTCCTGTGGCGGTCGGCGAGGTGGCCTTCCTCAAATCCGAGAGCGTCGCCGAACTCTCCGAGGCCCCCGATCCCGAGGACGCCGACGAGCCCGAGAACGTCGGACGGATCGACTCCGTGCTCATCCACCCCGACCGCAACCCCCTCCACTGGTGCGCGGTGGAGATCCAAGCGGTCTACTTCAGCGGAAACGAGATGGGGTCCGAATTCAAGCTCGCCGGAGCCTACGCGGGCGACGGCGCCCCGTTCCCGGCAAAGACGCGCCGCCCAGACTACCGGAGCAGCGGCCCCAAGCGCCTCATGCCCCAGCTCCAGATCAAGGTGCCGACGCTCCGCCGGTGGGGCAAAAAGATGGCCGTCGTCGTGGACGAGGCGTTCTTCTCCGCCCTCGGACGCATGGACGACGTCGCGCACCCCTCCAACGCCGACATCGCCTGGTTCGTCCTCCGCCTCGCGGAACCCGGAACGGGAGCCCGCCTCGAGCCCGCGTTCGTCCGGTTCACGACGCTGGAACGCGCGGTCGAGGGTCTGACCGCGGGCCGTCCGGTGACGCTCCCCGAGTTCGAGAGTCGGATCGAGGCGAAACGGCGTCGGATCGAGGCGGCGTCGCCCCCGAGGCGAGCCAACCCAGATCGCGGCCGATCATGAGTTCGTACTTCTTCGCGTGGTGGGTGGATTTCATCGGGATGAGCTTGCGCTCGAAACCGAACTCCTCCGCGAGCGCCTCGATCTCGGGATTGTCGTCGTAGGTCGCGAGAAAAGGGCCGGCGAGGCTCGCGAGAGTCTCGAAGAGACGCCGGTGGTCGAGCCGGTGGAACCGGTAGAGCCGCTTCCCCGCGACCGGATAGGGGGGGTCCACGAAGTAGGCGACGTCGCTCCGATCCGCGTGCTCGCGGAAGACCTCCAGACCGTCGGCCTCCCGGCAACGGATGCGATCCCTCCTCTCCGCGATCGCCTCGATCCGCCGCGCGAGCGTCTCGGGATACCAGCGCGACGCGATCCCCTTGTTCGCCTCCCCCGTCTTCACGAGACCCGCCCCCGGCGCGAGGATCCCCCCCCGGCTCACCCGGTTGCGAAGGACCGTGAGGAACGCGCGGGCGAGGTCGTCCGAGGCTGGACGCGCGAGCGCCCGCCGAACCTCCTCCTCCGTGCACTCGAAGCTTCGGATGAGGGCGGCGAGGAGCCCCGCCTCCTCCCCGAGGATCGTCCGCCACACCGAGGCCACGTCGGGATCCAGTTCGACGAGAAGCGACGCGTCCGCGAGCCCTTCGAACGCGGCGGCGAGCCCCACGCCTCCTCCGCCCGCGAACGGCTCCACCAGAAGACGGGGACGCGACGGAAGGCCCCCGAGCCACGTCCGCACCTCGGGGATCAGCCACGTCTTGCCTCCCGGGTAACGGAAGGGGCTCCTTTGCGGAACGCTCGCCACGTTCACGATCGGGTGGAACTCGGACTCGTCGAAAAGCCGGCCTTGGGTCTTCGCGACGAGCGGGGCCTTCGCCGCGCGGGGCGCGTACCGGGCGCTCAGGTAGGCGTCCGCCGAGGGACGCCGCACGAACCAGTCCCGCCCCCGTTTCGCCCCTATGACCTTGTCCGTCCGAATGAGCAGTCGCACGTGCTGGACGCTACACCCGAGGAGGCGGGCCGCCTCGCCCGTCGTCATCCACTCTTCCGACCGTAGGGGCTCCATATTCCTTCGGGAATACTGTACGCCCTACGGTCGCCCCGCTGCAACCCCCGGCTCGCTCAGGATGCGTCCCTAGGGGACCGTACCGCCTAGGACCTTCGCCCGTCTGAATCCGGCGATGCGGCATCCCTCGGCTCTTCTCTTCCTCGCGCTTCCGGGCCTCGCCCTCCTCTCGGCCTGCGGCGGGGGCGGGCCGAGCGCCTTCGGGCAGATCTCCGGCTCCGTCTTCGACGCCGACGGCAACGCCGTCCGCGACGCGCGGGTCTACATCGAGGGCAAGGGCGGGCGCGAGACCCGCACGAACTCCTTCGGCTCCTACCTCCTCGACCGCGCCGGAGCCCAGGACGTCACCGTCAAGGCCGAGGCGACCCAGGACAACGCCCGCTACTTCGGACAGAACGTCGCCTCCGTCTTCGAGGCCGAGCGCGCGAAGAACGTCAACGTCACCGTCTACCCCCGAAGCCAGCTCGCCGCGATCCAGGGCGCCGTCTACGACCGATCCGGCAACCGCCTCTCCGGCGTCCGCGTCTTCGTCCGCCCCGTCGGCACCAACGTCCTCTCCTCCGCCCAACAGATCTCCGACTCCCGCGGCGATTTCGTCATCGAGGGCCTCCGCGCCGACACCGACTACGAGCTCGTCGCCAACGCCCGAGGCTACGGCGACGACACCGACACCTTCCGCCTCGCCGTCGGCGAGCGGCGCGACCTCGTCGTCACCCTCGGCAACGCGACGAACGCCGCCCTCCAACCCCCCAAGAACCTCGGCGCGACCGCCTGGACCTCCCCCCGCGAGATCTCGCGCGACCGGGCGCTCGCCGTCGGGCTCGACGCCGTGAAGACCCTCATCGACCCCCGGCGCAAAGCCCGCGCCGCCACCGCCGGCGGGCGCGACACGATCGCCGGCAACCCCGTCGAGATCGAGCTCGTCTGGGACCGCGCCGCCGGCCCGAACCTTCTCGGCTACGGCGTCTACCGAGCCTCCGGCGGCGCCGCCCTGCGCAACGTGGACTACCTCCGCGACCCGATCGCCGAGATCTACGTGGACTCCGAGGCCGCCCTCAACGAGAACGTCCGCTACGACCTCGCCCTCACGAGCCTCAACACCCGCTTCCCGGACACCACCGAGAGCGAGTCCGTCCTCTCGAACGTCGTCACCGTCACCCCCATCGGCGACCTCGTCGCGAACGGCGTCCGCGGCACCACCTTCGACTGGACCCCCGCCACCGGCGCGACGAAGTACGCCGTCTTCCTCTTCGACGAGTACCCCCGCGTCGGCGTCGTCTCGCGCTTCAACAACTTCGACAATCCCGTGCGCGGCACGAGCTTCGCCTACAACGGCCCGGCCCTCGCCCCCGGCGCGACATACTACTACCTCGTCCTGGGAACGAACGAGGACGGTTCCGCGCGTACCCTCTCTCGGATCGAGAGCTTCGTCGCCCCCTGATCCCTCCCCCGACCCCTAAGCCCGCGATGCTCAAGCGCCTCCCGATTCTCGCTCTCCTGACGCTCGGCGCGCTCGCGCCCCCGCTCGCCGGCGCCCAGACGAACACCCTCTCCGTCCCCCTCGAAGGGGGGCGCGCGGGCGAGACGGTCGCCGCCCGCGCCGACGCCGCCGTCCGCGCCTTCGCCCGCAACGCCGCGATCCTCACCGCGAAGAGCCGCGCCGCCCGCGCCCGCGCCGGGATCGCGACCGCCGTCCCCTTCTCCCTCCCCACCGTCGTCCGCCTCACGAAGAACGGCGTCCCCCTAAGGACCGTCCCGAGCGGACGCGCCCGCTCGATCACCCTCGAGTTCGACCCCACCTTCCCCCAGGCCGACCGCGACGCCCTCCAGAGGGTCTTCGACGACGCGCGGAGCACGATCGACGCCGTCTTCGGCGAGCCCGCCGTCGGCGGCACCGTCCGCGTCGTGAACTACGACGCGAACATCGGCGACCGCGACGCCGTCGCTGGGGCCTACTACCTCCCGAACGACGGCACGGGAAGGCGCGTCATCCGCTTCCCCCTCTACAACGACCGCGTGAACGTCGCCGGGGTGAACTTCATCCACACCCTCCTCCTCGCCTACCTCCCCGACAACGCCCCCACCCTCGACGCCTTCCTCGAAGGCCCCGTCCGCGCCGCGACGATGCGGATCGTCCGCCAGCGCTCCGCCGTCCCCACCCTCGACGCCACCGCCGTCGAGAACACCCTCCTCGGCACCTACGACGTCGGCGCGCGCTACGACTGGAACAACCAGCCCGCCCTCGCCGGCGCCCGCTTCATCGCCCCGAACCTCCGCGACACCCCCCTCCCCGCGGGCGGCTCCCTCGGCGGACTCTACCTTCTGCGCTACGTCATGGCGGGCTCCGCCTTCGAGAAGGTCCTCGCCGAGCACCCGACCTTTCTCGCCGCCTTCAACGCGATCTACGCCGCGAACCCGAGCATCGGGTCGAACCGCGACGCCCTCGTCGCCGCGGGCCAACAGGCGCTGAATCAGGTCCGCCCCGCCGATCCCACCGTCGAAGGGCTGAGCTTCGCCGACTGGGCCTCCCGCCAGGCCATCCTCGACACCGATACGACCGCCGGGGTGAAGCTCCACGTCGAGACCTCCGTCCTCGAACCCGGGACGCCCGCCTCCGCAGGCGCCTTCCTCTTCCAGGTCTCCCTCTTCCAGACCCTGCCCAACGGGAACGAGACCCTTCTCGGCGGCACGAGCTACCCCATCTCCTGGACCCCCGCCTACGACCGGATCTTTCCCGACGAGACCACCGACCGCGTGGACATCGCCGGGGCCTACGGCAACTTCGCCCCCTCGTACCCCAAGAGCGGGGCCGCCGCGACCTCTTACCGCGCCGCCGTGGACGTCCCCGTCGGCGACCGGATCGGGCGCGTCTACGTCCCCGTCGGCACCGTCCAGCCCGGCGGTCAAAGCGCCGCGAACGACCTCTACGGCACCCTCGTCGGCTTCCCCGGCGTCGCCGGAGCCCCCCTCAACGTCCGCGTCACCGTCGGCTCCGAGGTCTTCACCGCCCCCGCGACGAACAACGCCTTCGGCATCAACACCCTCTCCGACAACTTCCGCGGCACCCGCACCGTCCTCGTCGAGGTCCTCCAGAACGGGAGCGCGATCTTCACCCGCCGCGTGAACAAAGGCCCCGGAGGGCTCGAGCTCGACCTGCGCCTCGCCGGGGAGAACACCTTCACCTACGCCGCCGGAATCCCGCGCGGCCTCTCCCTCCTCGGCTTCCCCCTCGACCCCTTCTTCTCCTCCGCTTCCCGCACCTTCGCCCTCCCCTCCACCCGCGCCCTCCTCGCGCGCTGGAACGCGAGCCGCGCGAAGTACGAGCTCTACCCCGAGCTCGACGGCCTCCGCATCGGTCAGGGCGTCTTCGTCCGCGCCGACGCCGCCTTCCCGAACTTCGCCGTCGCCGGACGCACGAGCGCCGGCACCGCGATCGGGGTCGCCCTCAAACCCGGCTGGAACCTCGTCGCGAACCCCCTCGGCGAGCCCGTGAGCACGAACGCCATCTCCGTCGTCCGCGCCGCCGAGTCCCCCTTGGGCTACGTGAGCGCCGTCGGCACCGTCGTCGGGGCCGACGTCTTCGGCTTCGTCCCCGGCACCCCCGACCCCGCCTCCGGCGCCGTCGAGACCGGCGGCTTCGCCCCCGACAACCGCCTCGAGCCCGGCGCCGGCTTCTTCGTCCGGTGCCTCGCCCCCGAGGGCGCGACCCTCCTCTTCCGCCCCGCGAGCGCCCGCTCCCTCGCCGCGGTCCCTCTCGCCTCCGTCCCTCTCGCCTCCGTCTCGGCCCCCGAGTTCCTCGCCTCCCTCACCGTCGCCGGCCCCGGCGAGTCGAGCCGCGCCGAGATCGCCTCCGGCTCCCCCGCGACCCTCCGCTTCGACTCCCCCCTCCCCCCCGGACTCGGCGGGCTCCAGACCGTCGTCGGCGCGGGGAAGTACCGTGAGGTCGGCCCGCTCGGCGCGGACCGGAGCACGACGATCGACCTCACCGGCCTCAGGCCCGGGCGGATGTACCGCGTGGACCTCGCCGTCGAACGCGGCAAGGCCAAAGGCCTCACCCTGAAGGACCCCGTCCTCAACCGCACCTTCACCGTAAGCCAGCGCGCCACCTACGCCTTCCGCGCGACCGCCCCGATCCGCCGCCTCACCCTCGACCTCAAGGGAGCCTCGAAGTGACGCGACCCTCTCTGCTCGGACCTCTGTTCGCCCTCGTCCTCGCGCTCCTCGTCCTCGTCTCGGGGACCGTCGCCGGGTGCGGCGGCGGCTCGGGAGGCTCCACGGGAACGACCGGCACCACCGGCGGCACCCGCCTCACCGGGCGCGTCCTCTCGATCGTCACCGGCGGCCCCCTCCTCCCCGCCCCCGGCGTCCAGTCCGGCGGCAACCGCGTGAGCGCGGGGCCCGACGGCGCCTTCCTCCTCGCCTCGAACGCCGGCGCCGTGGACCTTCTCGTTGATACCGCCGCCTTCGGCGTCTTGACCTTCCCCGCGAACGCCGCGAGCGGCGCGACGACCGACGTCGGCGACCTCTTCGTCGGCCCGGAGAGGATCACCGTCTCCGGCACCGTCCGCGACGCCACCTCCGGCGCCGGACTCGCCGGCACCGCCGTGAACTTCGGCGGCCGCCGCGCCGTCACCGGCGCCGACGGCGCCTTCTCCCTCGCCGGCGTCGCCTATTCCTCCGCCTCCACCGCGGGCTTCTTCGGCCTCGTCGGCAACGCGCGCAAGGACGGCTACGTCGCCGTCCAATTTACCGCTGGGAACAACCTCCCCAGCGGAGGCGCGGTGAACCTCGGCGACGTCCTCCTCTCCCCGAACTCCGACCCGAACCCCCCGGGCCTGCCGTTCACGATCTTCGGGAGCGTCACCCCCGCCGCCCTCGCGAGCGGCGCGATCGTCCACCTGCGCGACGCGAGCGGCGCCGAGGTCCGCCGCTACACCGTCGGCGCCGACGGCCAGTACCGCTTCTTCGTCGCCCCCGGTGCCTACGCCGTCTCCGCCGAGAGCGGCGCCCGCGCCGCCGGACCCTTCTCCGTCACCCTCGCCACCACCACCGACGTGGTCCGCCGCGATGTCGCCTTCCCCTGATCGGCTCTCCCGGCGACCTCTCCTTCGCGGCGTCCTCCTCGGGTGCCTCGCGGCGGGGGGCGTCGTCGGCGCTCTCTGGGTCGGCCAGACCCTCCGCAAAGAGCTTCGCGGCGACCCCCTCGCCGCCTACCGCAACCCCGTGCGCGGCGACCTTCCCGAGACTCTCGGCCTGCGCCTCACGAACGTCCGCGTCCGCCGCTACCGCGGACGCGCCCTCCAGGCCGACTTCCGCATGGACGCCGTGGACATCGAGAAGAACCGCCAGGTCTTCGCGATGCAGGGCATCCGCGACGGCGTCTACCGCCCCGCCGAGGGGGGCGGCGTCGGAAAGACCGCCTTCCGCTTCGCCGCGACCGGCGGCCGCTACAACGGCTTCGCCTCCCTCCTCCAGCTCGAAGGCCGCGTCCGCGTCGAGGGCGACGAGTTCGCCCTCGCCTCCCAGGGCCTCGCCTACGACGACAAGACGAAGATCCTGCGCCTCTCCCGCGGCGTCGCGGGAGTCGCCTACGGCGGCAGGGTCCGCGCCGAGAACGTCGTCTACAACGTCGCGAAGAGGAGCTTCACGACCGGAAGAACGATGTGGAAGGGAAGGATCCCCGCCCGCTTCCTCGCCCAGGCCGGCGGAGACGGCGCCCCCGCCTCGATCGGCCGCTCGGTCTGGACGGTCGAGGCCGCGAGCACCCGCGGCTCCGGCGATACCGGCTACTACACCGGCGCCACC
Organism: Fimbriimonas sp.; assembly: GCA_965249475.1. Taxonomy (GTDB): domain Bacteria; phylum Armatimonadota; class Fimbriimonadia; order Fimbriimonadales; family Fimbriimonadaceae; genus Fimbriimonas. The sequence goes on from CBDFMD010000003.1 coordinate 445,658, forward strand.
GCGAGCGACGGCGAGGTCATCGTCAAAGCTCCGAACGTGACCCTGAACAAGAAGACCGACGTCCTCGTCGCCACCGGCGGCGTCCGCTACTTCTCCGGCGGCGCGAACTTCGTCGCGAGCAAGGCCACCATCCTCCGCAAGGAGAGGCGCGCCCTCCTCGAAGGGAACGTCCGCATGCTCGTGAAGACGAAGGAGGACGAGGCCAAAGGCCCGAAGGTTGAGGACCTGCCGCCCTACAAGCCCCTTCCCCCGGAGAGGGTCACGGCGGGCCAGGCCCTCCCCGACCCCACCGCCGTGGACAAGGTGCGCTCCGGCAAGTCCGTCCGCGACTACCCCCTCGTCATCGTCTCCTCGAAGGTGGACTACGTCTACGCGAAGGGCCGCCGCCTCGCCCTCATCACCGGCGAGCCCCAGGCCCGCCAGGAGCTCGGCGCCGGCGCGTGGCGCCAGGTCTGGACGAACACCGCCCGCTACGACCCCGAGCGCGAGCTCCTCCGCCTCAACGGCCTCAAGGGCAAGCGCGACGCCCGCCTGAAGAACTCCGTCGGCGACGACCTCGTCGCCGACTGGTTTGAGCTCTCCACCGCCGAGGGCGACGACGAGTACTCCGGCTCCGGCATCCGCGGCGTCGTCACCACGAGCGAGGACGAGGTCCCGAAAACGGACAAAGGCGGCAAGAACGGCAAGGGCGACGGCAAGGCCAAACCGCCCCCGCGCCGCTGACCCGAGCGGCTGAGTTCCTCGGCGCCTCCCACGCCTCGACTGCCATAAGGCGCGTCGAAACCGAGGAAGGGTCGTCCGCCTCCGAACCTCGTCCGGATCGCGACGCCTCGGAAGAGCCGCCCCATCGCCGCCCGACCTGCCCCACTCGAGCGCGCGGGCCATTCGCGACGTCGTCTCCCGAACGATCCGCGCGCTTGCGTCCCGCGGACCCGCCGGGATCGTGCGGGGACCCGGACTCGCCGACTTCGAGGTCGCGATCGTTCTTCATCTCGGCGGAAGTCTCCTGTTCCGTCCGCGCTACGGCGCCCGGCCCCCCGAAGCCGTTCGGCCCGCACGCACCGGGGTCCGCTCCGCCGCCGAGATCGCTCGCGCCGCGTGCCTGGCAAGGTACGCCAAGGGCAGCGTCCCGCCGAGATGGAAGGACTGCCGCTCCCCCGGGCTCTTCGAGCGCAAGCCCGCGCGGCACGGCTCCCCCTTCCGGGTCCCGACCCGACGCCAGTAGCGAGTACGCTCCCTTCGTGGAGCCGAGGCCCCGATCCGACGCGAGCGCGCCCCGGATCGTCGCCGCTCTCTTCGTTCGCGTCCTCCTCCTCTTCGCCCTCCTCCAGGGCCTCGCCGCCCTTCTCGCCGCCGCCGATCTCGTCGCCCCTGCCCGCCCCGAGCTCGTCCTCCTCCTCGCCGCCTTCGTCGTCCTCGCGAACGCCCTCACCTTCCTCACCACCTACGGCTTCTGGCCGGGCCTCCCGAACCCCGACCGCGAAGGCCCCGGCGCCGACAAGGACCCGAACCCCGCCCGCCGCGCCGCCCGCGAGCGCTGGCTCGCCCTCCCGGAGGGCGAGCGCCCCCCCGGATCGCGGAGCGTCGCGCCCGACCGCTCCCCCGACGCCCCCTACTGGGGCGCCCAGGCCGCGAAGGCGTTCGTCGGCTCCGCGACCTTCTACCTCGTCCTCGTCTGGCTTCTGGGCCGGGGCAAGGGCGACCCCGTCCTCTGGGGAGGGCTCGTCACCCTGAGCGCCGTCCAGGCGACCGCCTTCCGCCTCTGATACGGCGTCTGGCCCTCCCCTCGCGTCCGCCCCGATGCGAGGCGCGCCGCCCGCAAGCCGACCTTCGAGCGCGACCGCCTCGCCTACCTCGCCGCCCGCGCGAAGCGCCCCGTCCCCCCCGATTGGACCGCCCGCCTCGCCGCCCTCTTCAAACGCGGCTAGACCGCTCTCCCTGACGCCCGGCACCGTCCGGACGAACCCCCTCCCCGGCGACGAGGGCCAGGAGCGCACGCGCCCCCTCCTTGCCCCCGTCTGCGGCGACGTCCTCGCCCCCCTCACCGCCCGCACCCCGGCTGGACCCTCGCCCGCCCCCGCGCGGCGACGTCCCCCAAGACCGACGCCGTCGCGGACGAGCCCGGCGAGATCCTCCCCGGCCTCCGCGAACGCCGCCGGATCGCCCGCTAGACCACCCGCGTCACGAGCGTCCGCGGCTCGCTCATCTCGTCCATCGCCCACCGCACCCCCTCGCGCCCGAACCCCGAACGCTTCACGCCCCCGTACGGCAGAGCGTCGAACCTCACCGTCGGGGAGTCGTTCGCGACCACCCCGCCGACCTCCAACCCCCGGAACGCCCGCTCGATCCGACCCGGACTCCGCGTGAACACCCCCGCGTGGATCCCGTACCGGCTCCGGTTCACCCGCGCGAGCGCCCCGCCGTAGTCGTCGAACGCCTCGAGCGTCGCCACCGGCCCGAAAACCTCCTCCCCCGAGAGCCGCACCCCCTCGCACACGTCCTCCAGAAGCATCGGCCACAGCACGTTCCCCTCCCGTCGCCGCGCCGTCAGGAGGCGCGCCCCGTTCCCGATCGCCTCGTCCACGAAACCCTCCACCTTATCCGCTGCCTCGCCGTCGATGAGCGGCCCGCACAGCACGCCCGGGTCCATCGGGTCGCCGGTAGGGAAGCCCTCCGTCGCCGCGATCAGGCGCTCCCGGAACTCTTCGTAAGCCGGCCGCTCCACAAGGATGTGTTGCACCGAGATGCAGATCTGCCCCGCGTAGTGGAACGCCCCCTCCGCGCAACGCCGCACCGCCCAGTCGAGGTCCGCGTCCGCGAGCACGACCGCCGACGCGTCCCCCCCGAGCTCCAGGCTCACCCGCTTCTCCGGCAGATCCCGCTTGAGAGCCCACCCCACCGCCGGCGACCCCGTGAACGACACCATCGCCACCTGCTCCCCCGCCAAGTGCGGTTTCAGAAGCGCCGAAGGCCCGTTCCACAGGTTCAGCACCCCCGCCGGACACCCCGCCTCGTGAACGAGGTGCGCGAGCAGGAGAGTCGAGAGCGGCGAGCGTCCCGAGGGCTTCAGCACCACCGTGTTCCCCGCCGCGAGCGCCGGAACGAGCTTGTGGGCCGCGAGGTTCAGCGGCCAGTTGTACGGCACGATCCCGAACACGACCCCGAGCGGAAACCGCTCGACGACCGCCCGGTACTCCCCGCCCCGCGCGTCGAAGTCGAGCGGCACCGCCTCGATCCCCCACGTCGCGAGCGCGTCCGCCCCGAGATCGAACGTGATCGCGAGCCGGTCCACCTCCCCCCGCGCGAGCGTGATCGGCTTTCCGACCTCCCGCGCGAGAAGGTCGCTCAGCTCCTCGCGCCGCTCCCGCACGAGCCCCGCGACCCGCCGAAGAAGCCCCGCCCGCTCGCGCCGCGGCGTCTCGGCCCAGAGCCCCGCCGCGTCGTACGCCGCCGCGACCGCCGTGCGGAGCTCGCTCTCCCCCCCTTCCGCCGCCGTTCCGACGATCGCCCCGTCGTAAGGCGCCCGCACCACCGTCTTCCCGACCGACCCGTCGCACGCCCCTCCGACGAACGTCCCGGCGATGAGCATTTCCAGGTGGCGGGACATACGCCCTCCTACTACGCGCCGGAAGCGGGCGTGGGACGGCCCGTCCGGCATTTGCCCTCATGCCCTATTTTCGCCCACGGGCGTCGCGAGCGTCGAGAACGGCCCGCATCGTGTGTATAGTAGGTCGAGAACGGGCATATCGTGGCGAATGAGGCGCAAATGATCGCGAACTGGCGTGGGATCGCGAGGGACCTGGAGGAACAGATCCAGGACGGTCGCCTCGGCGACGGTCAGAAGCTCCCCTCCGAGTTCGTCCTCGCCGAGCGCCTCGGCGTCTCGCGCCAGACCGTCCACCGCGCCCTCGCCGACCTGAAGGCCCGGGGCCTCGTCGTCCGCCAGCGCCGCAACGGCACCGTCGTCACCTACGCCCCCCGGGGGCGCACCGGGCGCGTCGCCCTCATCATCGACCACGCGAACGACTTCCCCCAGATCGACCTCGTGCGCGGCATCCAGGCCGGCCTTCCCGGCGACCAGGGTCTCCTCCTCTTCGACGTCGGCGGCGACCCCGCGACCGAGGCCGAGAGGATCCGCCGCGCCGCGACCGACGCCGACGGCATCCTCATCTACCCCCTCTGCGATCCCGAGAGCACCCGCCTCCTCGCGAACCTCGCCGCCGGCGGATTCCCCGTCGTCTGCCTCGACCGCATCCCCGAGGGGCTCGGCGGCGACGCCGTCCTCTCCGACAACCGCGCCGTCACCCGCCGGGGCGTCGCCGGGCTCGTCGCCGCCGGCCACCGCCGGATCGCCTTCCTCTCCGGCGACAACGGCCACGTGAGCTCCGTCCGCGAGCGCCACGAGGCGTACCGGGAGGCCTTGGGCGAGGACTACGAGCCCGCCCTCGAGCGCTGGTTCTCGAAGGACCTCGAGCGCAAGCCCGACCGCCTCGCCCGCGCGATGGAGGACGCCCTCTTCACCCTCCTCGGCGGCCCGAACCCCCCCACCGCCCTCTTCTGCGTCCAGGACGCCTACGCCGCCGCCGCCCACGAGGCCCTTGCCTCCCTCGGACGCCCGGACGCCGTCGAGATCCTCACCTTCAACGACTGGCCCCCCATGATGCTCCGAAACGCCGCCGCTTTCCACCGCATCGTCCAGCGCCCCTTCGAGATCGGCCGCACCGCCGCCGAGCGCCTCTGGAGCCGCCTCCAAGGGACCGACGCGATCTCCGCCCCGACGACGGTCCCCGCCGACCTCTTCCCCGCGAGCCCCGTCTCGACGCGAGCCGCCGCTCGCCTCTCCCCCCCACGATTTTCCTCCGGCGTCCCTGTGGCCGCCAATTCGACCAACGCAGGTTAAACCATGAAATCCAATCCCAAGGGCTTTACGCTCATCGAACTCCTCGTCGTCATCGCGATCATCGCCATCCTCGCCGCCATCCTCTTCCCCGTGTTCGCCCAGGCGAAACAGGCCGCCAAGCGCACCCAGACGCTCTCCAACGTCAAGAACCTCTCCACCGGCATGATGCTCTACACGGGCGACGTGGACGATCTGCTCCCCGCCTCCCGCGTCGTCGAGAATGGCGCCGACTGGTGGAGCCCTCGGATGCGCATCTGGAAGGATGTCTGCCTCCCCTACATCAAGAACGGAGGCACCCCAGACAAGGCCACCGGCGTCTTCAATGACAAGGCGGGCAACGGCGGCATCTTCCAGGACAACCTCAACGCCTCCGCTTGGTCTACCGAGGATCAGATCGGACCGAACCGCCCCGGCGACGAGACGGCGCGCTTCCCACGCTCCTTCGGCGTGAACAAGGACGCGGGTCGCAATGAGTTCGGCGGTCCCGATGCCAACGGTCGGTGCGCCGATACGATCTGGCCCGAGATCTACCCCAACGGGAACGGCGGTCAGGACGTCTATAACCAGGGTGGCAACCAGGGCAAGCTCCAGCAACCCGCGCAGACGTTCATGCTCGTCGGCACCCGCCGTATCTTCCCCGACACTGAGTCCGGCGAGCTCGCCCAGGGCAACTCCGGAACCGGGAGGGGCGTCGGCACCCCGTCCGCCTTCTCCAGCGTCGCGGGCGCCGGCAACGGGCAGATCATCGCGGGCTTCTTCGACGGCCACGCGAAATCGGTGAACGCCTTCCAGTCCATCGACAAGGACAACTGGGGGGCCTTCGGACCCGGCGGCTACGCGTCATGCCCGTGGGGCAAGGACTACAACGGCGTCGCCCCGCGGAGCGAGGGCACCAAGGTCGCCATGCGCAAGATCAAGGAGTGGACGAACTAACTTGACGCGCATTCGCCTGATCGCCCTCCTCGTCCCCCTCATCGGGGGGCTTCTCCTCGGCGGATGCGGGTCCGGTGGCGACGCGAGCGTCCGCCCTGCCGGTCCTGCGACCCCCCTAAAGGAGTACAGCACCATGACGAAGAAGGAAAAGATCGAGTTCATCAAGAAGACCCCGATGCCCGAGGACGCGAAGCAGAAGCAGATCGCCGCCATCCAGGCCGGTACCGACAAGTAGCCGCGCCTGGCACGAAGAACGACCGCCGCACCCCGCGAGGGCGCGGCGGTCGTTCGCGTTTGAAAACGCTTCTAAGCCGCCTTGCGCTCGTCGCGCGAGGCGGAGTCGCGCGCGAGCGACCGGCGCGCCCCCGCGATCGAGAACATCTCGTCGCGCACCAGGCGCTTGATCCGGAACACCGTCGCGATGTCCTCCGCCCGGTACCGGCGCTGACCCCCCTCCGTCCGGACCGGGTTGAGGAACGCCTCGAACTCCCGCTCCCAATACCGCAGGGTGTGGATCTCCACCCCCGTGATCTCGCTCGCCGCGGAGATGCTCACCGCCCCCGCCGCCCTACGCCTCTCGCTCATTCCAACCTCACGCTTCGAGCCTCAACAGGCCCGTCCAAGAGGACATATCGGGACCCGCCGGGGCGAAACTCACCCCGGGCGAGGGGAATGGCCCCTTACGCCCGCCTGCGCCGACGCAACAGCGCCGCCGCCCCGAACCCCAAGGCCGCCAGGGTCCCCGGCTCCGGCACCGGCTGCGTCGTCGCGAAGATCGTCACCGTCCGCGCCGAAAAGTCCGAGACCGCGAGCGTCCGCGTCCGCGCGTCCCACGAGAAATCGTAGTACCCGTTCCCGTCCGCGGGCGAGAAGCCGAACGTGTTCACCGCGACCGCGTTCCCGCTCGCGTCCACCGCCTTCACCACGCTCGCGAAGCTCTGCGGCGTCGTCACCGACCGATCGTTGAAGAGGATCGTATTGCCCGTGAGATCGTTCACGAACGCGAGGTTCTGACCGTTGACGTTCGTCGCCGTCGTGTTCGCCACCAGCACCGTCTGCACGGCGAACGCCTGGTCCGCCGTCCGCACCGCCTTGCCCACCCGGTTGCTCTCCCGCGTGTACAGGTCCCCCGTCGCCGGGTCGTACACATGGTCCCGCCACGTCGTCGCCGCCGTCGCGAAGTTGATGATCGGACCCCCCGAGAACGTGTTGATCGCCGTCCCCGTCGTCAGATCGAACCGCGCCCGCCGCCCGGAACCGAGCACGAGCCCCGAGGCCGCCGTCGCCGTCCCCCCGAACCCCGGATCGAACGCCGGCCCCGCCGTCCCCCGCCGCGCCTGGTCCGTCGCCACGATGTTCCACCGGAACGTCCCGTCGAGGTTAAACGCCTGCTCCGAGGACGCCGTCCCCGCCCCCGTGTCGAGCGAGGCGAGAAGCGTGTTTCCCTGGACCGCGAGCCCGCTGTACCCGCGCCCGTCGGGAACCGAGAACGCCCCGAACGACGTCCCGATCGCCCCCGCCCCCAGCGCGTTGCTCACCCGCACGATCGCCGAGTTCCCCGCGTTCCCCGAGGCGTTGAACCCCGAGACGTACAGGTCCGTCCCGTTCCACGCCACCGCGCTCGGGTTGCTGCCGATCGAGCTCGCGCTCGTCGCGTCGCTCGTGACCGAGAGGTCGATCGTCTTCAGGGCGTACAGGTTCAGATCCGCCGAGGCGGAGGGCGCGAGGACCGCGCCGAGTCCGAGGGCGGCGAGCGCCGCGAAGAGGGTGGTTTTCATGGGGGTTCGCCGTCGATCCCCCGGAAGGGAGAACACCGCTGGTTTACCCGTCTACGGGCGCGCGAGACCCCCCGTTCCTCGATCCGGGGACGGTTGTGAGCGGAAACCCCGCATTTCCACCGGCTCCCGATGCCGGAACGCCCCGGCTCCCTCGCGGGGGCCGGGGCGTTCCGGCGGGACGGAGGCCCTACTTGCTGCGGCGGCGACGAAGAAGCGCCGCCGCGCCGAGCCCGAGCGCCGCGAGGGTCGCGGGCTCCGGCACCGGCGTGTACCGCTGCTCGATCCGGTCGATCGTGTAGAGCGTGTTCGCGTCCGCGTTGAGAAGAAGGTCGTCCTTGATCGCGAACCCGACCGCGAGCGGCCGCGTGAACGGCGTCGTGACCGCGAGCGTGAACGGCGTGTCCACCGTCGGCGAGGCCGTGGGCGTCGAGAACGACTGCGCCGAGGAGACCCCGCCCGCCGGAGCGCCGTTCACGTCCGTGATGGACTCCGAGAGGAACGACGAGATGCTCGCCGCGCCGTTCCCGGCGTTCGCCGCGCGGCGCAGACGCCCGAAAACGACCTGCGTGACGGTGAAGTACGGGGTAGTGGCGGGCGACGTCGCCGTCGCCACCGTCGTGTCGAACCGGTGCGTCCACTGAACGTCGATGAACTGAGGGTTGCTCGCGTTCGAGAAGTTCGTGAACGACGCCGTGTACGTGTTCCCGAGCGACGAGAACGACTCGCCGAGGACCGGCGCCGTCGCCGTGCCGTTCGCGGCCCCGAAGGTGATCGTCGTGAACCCGGTGGCGAAGGCCCCCGCGGAGAGAGCCGAGAGGGCGAGGGCGGAGAGGAGGATGCGCTTCATGGAGTTCACGACCGCTTCCGGCGGACGAGGCCGACGAGACCGATGGCGAGCGCGCCGATCGAGACCGGCTCCGGCACCGCTTGGGTGTAGTTCGCCGTGAACGCGCTCGTCTTCGCGAGCCCGTCCCGCGCCGAGAGCGAGATCGTCGTCGTCACCGGCGTCCAGGAGGCCGACTGCTTGACGAACGTGTGCGAGTACGGCGCGAACATGTTGTTGCCGCCCGTGTTGTTCTGCGAGGAGGTCTCCGTCGTCGAACCCGAGACGAAGGTCGTCGCGTAGTTCGCCGTCGCGGAGTTCGTCGCCTGACCCGTCCCGAACTCCGTGGAGGTCGCGATGTACGAGCCGGGCGACGCGAAGACGCCGTAGACGAGGGTCACCGTCTTCGTGCCCGAGAGCACGACGGCGTTCGGAAGCGAGAAGGAGAGCGAGTCGCCGAGGCGCTGGACCGGAGACCCCGCCGCGCCGATCGTGTACGAAGTACCGTCGATCGTCGCGGTGGTGCCGAAGTCGAGCGCGAAGGCGGAGCCGGCGAGCAGGGCGAGCCCTACGGCCGGGGCCAGAAGCTTAAGGATGATCATGGGTTTCCTCGAAAGGCTGAGGAGGCTCCACCATGAGCCCCGCACCTCCTAGTATGGTGCGACCCACGTGAAAGTGCGGTAAAGACCCGATAAAAGTCATAAGGACCCTAACAATCTGGCGAAAACCGGCAAGAATGCCGGTCTTAACGCAAATCCGTAGGCCCTTAGGCCCTCCCCGCCGACGGACGATGAGACCGAACCCGCCGACCCCCACAACCGAGCGCCCCCGGCGCCGCGCCGCCCCGGGCTCCACCTCCGCCGAGCGCCTCCCCCACGCGCGTTCTAGTAGACACAGGACGGGTAAAATAAGGGCGTCGAAGGGAGGTCCGAGCCGCGCGCGACGCGACGCGAGGGACGCCCGCGCGTACACTAGAGACCCACCGTGAGAAAGACCGCCGCCGAGAAACCCGTCCCCGAACCGTCCACCGGCAACGCCGTCGAGGATAAGGCCCGAGCCCTCCAGACCGCCCTCGGCCAGGTCGAGAAGACCTTCGGGCGCGGCTCCGTCATGCGCATGAACGCCGAGCGCGACGCCGTCGAGTCCATCCCCACCGGCTCTCTCTCCCTCGATATGGCCCTCGGCATCGGCGGACTCCCCAAAGGCCGCATCATCGAGATGTACGGCCCCGAATCCGGCGGAAAGTCCACCCTCGCCCTCCACTGCTGCGCCGAGGCCCAGCGCCTCGGCGGCACCGTCCTCTACATCGACGCCGAGCACGCGATGGATCCCGAGTACGCCCGGACCCTCGGCGTCGACGTCGACAAGCTCTACATCTCGCAACCGAACAACGGCGAGGAGGCCCTCGAGATCGCCGACGTCATGGCGAAGTCCGGCGGACTCGCCCTCATCGTCATCGACTCCGTCGCCGCCCTCGTCCCCCGCGCCGAGATCGAAGGCGAGATCGGCGACTCCTTCGTCGGCGTCCAGGCCCGCCTCATGTCCCAGGCCCTCCGCAAGCTCGGCGGCACCATGAGCAAGTCGAACACCTGCGCGATCTTCATCAACCAGATCCGCGAGAAGATCGGCGTCATGTACGGCAACCCCGAGACCACCCCCGGAGGACGCGCCCTGAAGTTCTGGGCGTCCGTCCGCCTCGAGGTCCGCCGCGGCGACGCCATCAAGGTCGGCACCGAACAGATCGGATCCCGCACGAAGGTGAAGGTCGTGAAGAACAAGGTCGCCCCCCCCTTCCGCACCGCCGAGTTCGACATGATCTTCGGCCGCGGCATCTCCCGCGCCGGCGACGTCCTCGACAACGCCGCCCTCAAAGGCATCGTCTCCCGCGCCGGCACCTACTTCAACTACGGCGAGATCCGCCTCGGCCAGGGCCGCGACAACGCCCGCAACTTCCTCGAGGAGAACGAGCCCGTCTTCCGCGAGATCGAGGCGAAGCTCCGCGAGCAGTTCGCCGCCGAAAAGGTCAAGTCCGCCCCCAAGGCCGACTCCCCCGACGACCTCACCGCCGAGGAGCGCGCCGAGCTCGCCGCCCTCGAGTCCGGCAAGCTCGAACTCTGATCCCACCCCTCCCCCGGCCCGCCCAAAGGCCGGGGGAGGCGAAACCCGCGCCGTGCCCAAGACCTCCCTCGAGACCGCCCTCGCCGAGCTCGCCCGCCGCGACCTCTCCCTCGCCGAGCTCCACGCCCTCCTCGCCCGCCGCGGCGTCCTCCCCGCCGAGGCCGAGGAGGCTGTGGCCCAACTCTCCCGCTGGGGCCTCCTCTCCGACGAGCGCGCCGCCCTCGCCCGCCTCCGCCGCCGCACCGGCCGAAACGCCCGCGGCGACGAAGCCCTCCTGCGCGAGCTGACCGAGGCCGGGATCGAAGAGCCCCTCGCAGGCGCCGTCCTCGCCCGCCTCTTCGCCGAGGCCCCCGAACCCGACCGCGCCGCCGCCCTCCTGGGGGCCAAATACCCGCGCGGCACCGAGCGCCCGAAGGCCGCCCGCTTCCTCGCGGCCCGCGGCTTCGGCGAGGAGGCGATCGAATCCGCCCTCGAGACGCTCCCGCCCGATCCCGACGTCTAGCGAACGTTCACCCGCCCCCGATGCGTCTCCCCTGTGTGATCCTCCAAGCCCTCGTCCTCCTCTCCGCCCGCCCGAGCGTCGGAACCTCCATCGCCTACGACTTCCAGGTCGCCCCCCTCGAACCGAAAGCCGCGACGCTGAGGGTGCGGATCACCGAGCGCATCGAGGCCGCCCGCGCCGACGGCGCCCTGGAGGCCACCCGCCTCTACAGCGACGTCGTCGTGAGGGGGCCGAGACCGGAGTTCCTGAAGGGCGTCGAGGCGATCGCGGGAAGGCGCGACCGCTACACCGTCGGCCGCGACGGACTCTGGACCCCCGCGACCCTCAACACCGAGCTCGGCTTCCCCGACTTCCCGCTGATCGCGGGGCGCGTCCCGGTCGGCGCGACGTGGGCGACGAACGGCAACCTCCGCGAGACGCGCGCGAGGCTGAAGGCGCTCCGCACCTTCGCCGGCCGCCGCGCCGCCGTCCTCGACTTCCTCCCCCGCCCCTCGCCCGCCGGTCCCGCCGCCCAAGCCGCCGACACGATCGGCCCCGGCTCGTACTGGGTCCTCGATCTCGCCGACGGCCGCCCCCTGTTCGCCCGGATCGAGATCCTCGCCTCCGATCCTGCCCGCTCCGGCGTCTTCACCCTCGTCCGCCGCGGCGTCCCCGGCCTCGTCCCCAGCCTCGCCTCCAGTCTCGCCTCCCCTCTCGTCCCCAGCCTCGTCCCGAAGCTCTGAAATCTTCTGCGGCCCGGCGGGCCCACCCCGGTCCCCCGAACGTCTGATCCCCGTGCTCCCGCTCCCGCCCCCCCTCGAACCCCCCGTCCTCCTGCGCTTCCGCCTCCCCGTCGGCAGCGCCCTCCGCTACGACGTCGCCCTCCGCGTCGGCGACGCCGAGCCGACCGCCCTCCTCTCCACCGAGCGCGTCGTCCGCCCCCTCCCCGATGGCGCCTTCGAGGTCTCCCGCACCCTCCGCCCCCGCGACGGCTCCCCCCTGAAAGAGAGCCGCGACGTCTGCTCCGTCACCCCCCTCTCCGTCTGGACCGATCGCGCCGAGCCGACGCGCGCGAGCTTCCCCGAACCCGCCCTCCCCGAGCGGCCCGTCCACCCCGGCGACGTCTGGGTCCCCGGACGGCACTTCCCCGGCGTCAGCGCCTCCGTCGCCGAGTTGAAGACCTTCGGAACCCCCCGCGCGAAGGCCCGGCGCGGCGCCGTCGTCCGCTTCTCCCCCCTCGGCCGCCCGTTCCGCCCCGGCGACGTCGGCGGCGGCTCCTACTGGGTCGTGGACATAGAGGACGGCCGCCCCCTCTTCGCCCGCGTCGAGACCTCAGGACGCGCCCCCGGCGAGCGCACCGTCTTCACCCTCGTCCGCCGCGGCGTCCCCGGCCTCGTCCCGAAGCTCTAGGCCCCCTCCCGGGGGCGCGACCACTCGCGCGTCGAGGCCGTCGCGAGATCCCGGGCCGAGGACGCGCGCCGCGAGCGAATAGACTGATCCCGTGGACGCCCTCCCCCTCGCCGCCGGATTCGCGATCGGCGGGGCGGCGGGCGCGGGGATCGCCGCCCTTCTCGTCGGAGCCCGGACCCGCGCCGCCCTCGCGACCCTCGCGGCCGAGCGCGCCGCCCAGTCCGAAGCCCGGTCCGAGGCGGGGATCGCCGCCCGCGCCGCCGAAGCCGCCCTCACCGCCGAGCGCGACCGCCTCGCCGCCCTCGCCCGCGAGACCGAGCGCGACCGCCGCGCCGCCGACGGCCTCCTCGCCGAGCGCGCCGCCCTCACCCCCGAAGAGGCCCGCGCCGAGCTCCTCGACGCCGCCCGGGCCGAGGCCGCCGCGAACCTCGCCGAGGCCGAGCGCGAGGCCGAGGCCCGCGCCCGCGCCCTCGCCGCCGACTACGAGGCGAACGCCGAGCGCAAGGCCCGCGCCGTCCTTCTGGAGACCGTCGAGCGCATGGCCCCCTCCGTCGCGGGCGAGACCACCGCCGCCATCGTCGAGCTCCCGAGCGAAGACATGAAGGGCCGCCTCATCGGCCGCGAGGGCCGCAACATCCGCGCCTTCGAGACGATCACCGGCACCGACCTCCTCATCGACGAAGGCCCCGAGAGCGTCGCCGTGTCCACCTTCGACCCCGTCCGCCGCGAGACCGCCCGCCTCGCCCTCCTGAACCTCATGGTGGACGGGCGCATCCACCCCGCGAAGATCGAGGAGCACTACGAGAAGGCCAAAGCCGAGATCGGGCGCGTTGTGAGCGAGGCCGGGGCCGATGCCGCCCGCCGCGCCGAGGTCCTGAACCTCCCCGCCCCTGTCCTCGAGACCCTCGGACGCCTCCGCTTCCGCACGAGCTACGCCCAGAACGTCCTCGAGCACTCCGTCGAGACCGCCGCCCTCGCCGCCATGATCGCCGCCGAGCTCGGCTTCGACGTGGACCTCGCCCGCCGCGCCGGCCTCCTCCACGACGTCGGCAAGGCCCTCGGCCCCGAGTGGGAAGGCCCGCACGCCGCCGCCGGAGCCGCGTTCCTGAAGAGCGTCGGCGTCGCCGACGAGCCCCTCCTCAACGCCGTCGCCGCCCACCACCGCGAGACCGAGCCCCTCCACCCCGAGTCCCTCGTCACCATCGTCGCCGACGCCGTCTCCGCGTCCCGCCCCGGCGCCCGCCGCGAGTCCGTCGAGAACTACACGAAGCGCCTGACCGCCCTCGAGACGATCGCAAGGGAGTTCAAAGGCGTCGAGTCCGTCTTCGCGGTCCAGGCGGGCCGCGAGCTCCGCCTCGCCGTCAAACCCGAGGCCGTGGACGACCGCGGCGCAAGACTGTTGGCCGACCGCCTCGCCAAACGCATCGAAGCCGAGGTCCCCAACGCCGGCGCCGTAAGGGTCACCGTCATCCGCGAGACGAGAGCCGTCGCCACGACGAAGGGGAAAGGCGGGTCCGAGACGAGCCGTTAAGGCCGTTAAGGAGGCCAAGACGTTGCGTACACTAGGGCCATGAAGTTGGCCCGCGTCGCGGAGGTCCCCCCCGGCATCTCGTTCGACCCGGAGATGACCCTCCTCCGTCGGATCTCGCGGCTTGCCGAGCGCGCGAACTTCAAGCGGGTGCCCAAATCCTCCCAAGACGAGGAGACGCGCCGGTACACCGATCTCGTGCTCGAAGGACCCGCAGGACGCCTGCTCTTCGCAGTGCGCCCCAAACCCACGAACGACCACGCCCGCATCGATGTGGATTCTCGGCCGAAGACCCACTTCCGCACGCGTCACGTTCGTCTGGAGCGGCGTGACGACGGCGCGTGGCGCGTCGTGACCGACTCCGAGATCCCCCTAGGCTACGAACTCGACGAAGCGGGGATGCACAGCTTCGTTGAGCAGATGCTCGCCCCGTGAGCGAGGCGCACGCCCGCCGAATCGAGGCGGTCCGGTTCGAATTCGAGGCCACCGAGGAGGCGCTCGTCGCCGTCATCGTGCGTGCCCGCCTCTCGCCCGGAAAGCTGACGAACGCCGTCGCAGACTTCGAGCGCGCCCGAAGAAACCTGGAGAAGACCTATTACGTCCGCGTCGTCGCCGAGATGGAGGGCATGCTCTACCGCCACCTCGCCGACTATCACCCGGGACTCGGCACGAGCGCGAGGGAAGCGGCGGGCGACCTCATCGCCCGTGCGCGCAATCACCTCGACCCGCGGCTCGGAAACACACTGCCCAACGAGGTGGCCGACGAGGCGATGGAAGTCGTCCGCTACCGCAACTGGCTCGCCCACGGCGAAAAGAGCGGGGAACCGGATGACGTTCGATTCACGGCGGCGATCGAGCGCCTCAAACGTCTTCTGTTGCTTCTGCCTAGAATGCGGGATGAAGCAGAGGCCCGTCGCCGCCCCGCTCGATAGTCGGTGAAGTCGACCGCCCTACTTCTCGTCGCGCTCGTGGCTCGATCGCAGGAAGAGCCGGATCGGTGACCCTTCCAAGGGATGCTCCGCCCGGATCTTGTTCATGAGGTACCGCTGGTACGAGAAGTGCATGATCTCCGGATCGTTGCAGAAGAGCACGAACGTCGGCGGGCGCGTCGCCACCTGCGTCGAGTAGTACACCTTCAGCGCCCGCCCCTTCGTCGTATAGGGCCGCGAGAACAGCGCGTCCTGGATCAGCCGGTTCAAGGCCCCCGTCGAGATCCGGAACGAGTACGACTCGAGCGCCCTCAGCACCGTGTCCAGGCACGGCGCGAGCCCCGCGCTCTCGATCGCCGACGTGAACACCACCGGCGCGTACGCGAGCTCCGGAATCTGATCCCGCAGCGTCTGCACGAACTCCTTCTTCGCCGGCGACTTGCGCGAGGGCTCCCCGTCCGGAGGCTCCACCTGGTCCCACTTGTTGATCGCCCACACGCACGCCTTTCCCGCGTCGTGCGCGATCTTCGCGATCCGCTTGTCCCCGTCCGTCAGACCCTCGCTCCCGTCCACCACCACGAGCGCGCAGTCCGCCCGCTCGATCGCCCGCTGCGCCCGGTCCACCATGTAGTACTCCATCGTCCCCTGGATCTTCCCCCGCCGGCGGATCCCCGCCGTGTCGATGAGGCGGAACGGCTCCCCCCGGTGCTCCAAGGCCGTGTCGATCGCGTCCCGCGTCGTCCCCGCGATGTCCGACACGATCATCCGCGTCTCCCCCGTGAAGGCGTTCACGAGCGAGCTCTTCCCGACGTTCGGACGCCCGATGATCGCGAGCCGGATCTCCTCCTTCCCCTCGCCTTCCGGCGGCGTCTCCGGCATGTGCGGCCAGATGTCGTCGAGAAGGTCCGCCACCCCCCGCCCGTGGAGCGACGAGATCGGGAACACCTCCCCCAGCCCCAGGGCGTAGAACTCCCCCGCGTCCTGCTCCCGCTTCGCGTTGTCGCTCTTGTTCACCACGATGACGATCGGCTTCTCGATCGGGCGCAACCGGTCCGCGAGCGCCTGGTCGTCCGGCGTCACCCCGTGCTCCACGTCGCACACGAAGAGCACCACGTCCGCCTCCGCGAGCGCCACCTCCGCCTGCACCCGGATCTGCTCGATAAGCGGATCGTGCTCCGAAAAGAGGATCCCCCCCGTGTCCACGATCCGAAAACGCCGCCCCCGCCATGTCGCCTCCCCGTACAACCGGTCCCGCGTCACGCCCGGGGTATCTTCCACCACGGCGACCCGCTCCCCGATCAGACGGTTGAAGAGCGTGCTCTTGCCGACGTTCGGCCGTCCGACGATGACCACGGTAGGAAGGCGGCTGACCATAAAAAACGCTCCCCGCGCCCCAAAAGGCGCGAAAATCTCGCCGTGACGACCTCACGGTGAGAGGGGGGGAACGTTCAGGATACCGGATTTGACCCTCCCCTCCCGCACCCTCGTCGCCTCGACCCTCCTCGCCGCCCTCCTGGCGGCCGCGCCGCCCGCCCGCGCCGAAGAGCGCGGCGTCGTCCTCTTCGGCGGCACCAACAAGCACTTCCTCGGCTCCGAGGACAACCGCGCCGGCGGCGGGATCGGCCTCTGGACCCTCCGCCCCGAACCCCGCCTCCGCTGGGGGACCCTCCGCGGCGAGGTCAGATACGAGCTCGACTACATGGCCTCCACCGGCCCCGGCGCCTACGAGTTCCGCCCCGACCGCACCGACGCCCTCGGCGCCCTCGCCCTCTACCGCCTCTCCCGCTACCGACGCGGACAGGGCCTCTACCTCGAGGCCGGGATCGGCCTCCAGTACTCGAGCCAGACGAGCCACGACCTCCCCCTCCCCCTCAACACCACCCCCGCCGGAGGCGTCGGCTACCGCTTCCTCGCCGGAGGGCGCGCGGTCGAGCTCGGCGCCCGCTACTTCCACGTGAGCAACGGCGGCCGACGCCCCCCCAACGGAGGCCAGAACTGGCTCTTCGCCACCCTCTCCCTCTCCTTCTAAGCTCCTTTTGAGGGGCCGCCTCCAAAAGGCCGCGCCCCACGGGCCGCGCAAAACCGAAGGGGCGCCCCTCGACCCCCCGAAGACCATGGGACCCCTCGCCCCGATCCCCGCCCTCTTCGCCAGCGCCCTCTTCGCCAGCGCCCTCGCCGCCCCCGTTCCCAAGACCGCCTCCAAGCCCGCCGCCCCGAAGGCCGCGAAGGCCCGAGGCCTCCTGCTGCGCCGGCGGCGCCTGTTGCACCGGCGGCGGTTGTTGCGGCCGACCCCCGAGACCCCTCCCGGTCGTGAGGCCGGAGCGCCCCCCCCGCCTCACGATCTTCGGCCCGCCGTCCGAACCCCGCCGTCCGAACCCCGCCGAACGCGCGTAGGCAAAAGACCATGCCCGCCATCCAAGAGCTCTACGACGCGAACGCCCGCTACGCCCAGACCTTCGCCGAGGGGGGCAAGCCCATGCCTCCCGCCCGTCGCGTCGCCGTCCTCACCTGCATGGACGCCCGCATCGACCCCCTCCCCGCCCTCGGCCTGGGCCTCGGCGACGCCCACGTCGTCCGCAACGCCGGCGGCCGCGCAAGCGACGACGCCCTCCGCTCCCTCGTCATCTCCGAACGCCTCCTCGGCACCACCGAGATCGTCGTGATCCACCACACCGACTGCGGCATGACGACCTTCGAGAACAGGGACATCGTCGCGAAGATCCGCACCGACCTCGGCGACGCCGCCGCCGAAGAGGCCGCAAGGCACGACTTCCTCCCCTTCGCCGACCTCGAGGCCTCCGTCCGCGACGACGTCGCCACCATCCGCAACCACCCCCTCATCCCGGAGAGCATCCTCGTCTCGGGCGCGATCTACGACGTGAACACCGCCCTCCTCACCCGCGTGGACTGACGCCCGCCGAAGCCCTTCTCCCCGCCCTCGGGGGGAAGGTGCCCGAAGGGCGGATGGGAGAGGGGGAGACCCCCCCGACTACCGCAGGAGCTTCGCGATGAGGAAGTCCGCCACGTACACCGCGATCATCGAGATCACCACCGCGTTCGTCGTCGTCCGACCGACCCCCACCGCCCCGTCCTTCGTTCTGAGGCCCTGCTGGCACGCGATCGCCCCGATGAGGAGCCCGAACACTGGCCCCTTCACCAACCCCTCCACGATGTCCCGCGGCGTGAGGAACGCCCGCATGCTCGCGACGAACGACGCGATCGGCAACCCTTCCGTCGAGGCCACCACCGCCCCCCCCACCGTCCCCGCCCAGATGCAGATGAGGACGAGCACCGGCAACATGAGGAACCCCGCCACGAGCCGCGGGATCACGAGGTAGTTCGTCGGATGCACAGAGAGCATCCGCAGCGCGTCCACCTGCTCCGTCACCTGCATCGTCCCGATCTGCGCCGCCATCGCGCTCCCGCACCGCGCCGCCACCATGAGCCCCGCGATCACCGGCCCGATCTCCCGAGCCATCGAGAGCGAGATCGTCGCCCCCGCGAACCCCTGCGCCCCGTACCGGAGCAGAAATCCCGTGAGGTACAAGGACAGCACCGCCCCCGAGAAGAGCCCCGTCAGCGCCACGATCGGCACGCTCGCCACCCCGATGAACGCCATCTGGTTGAGCATCTCCCCCACCTCGAACCGCCCCCCGAACATCCGCCGCCCCGCGTCCCAAAAGAGGATCCCCACCTCCCCCACGAACGTCAGCGCCGCCTCCAAAGGCCGAAACCCCGGCAGATCCCGAACCGCGAGCGCCATGGGGCGAGTCTACAACACCCGGCGAGAACCCCCCGCCTGACACGAGAAGCGGGGTGGCGGGCCGGATCGCCCCCGATCCGAGCGCACCCTAAAAGGGGGCCGCTAGAGCCGAGGAACGGACCCCACGGCGAATCGAGATCCATATTCGCCGCATTTCAGCGGTGAATAGCGAGGTACGATCGCCGCATGGTCGAGGGGTACACGCATCTTGGGGCGGAGTGGCCGGAGTATCGCTGGGACGCCTCGGCGTTCGCGGCCGAGCTCGCCGACGTGCATCGGCGCCGCGGCGCGCTCATGATGGCGATGGCGACCTTGGGCTTCGACGCGAGGCGGGAGGCGGTGCTCGGGGTCATCGTGGAGGACGTCACCCGATCGAGCGAGATCGAGGGGGAGTCTCTGAACGAGGCTCAGGTGCGCTCCTCCGTCGCCCGCCGGCTCGGGATGGATCACGCCGGACTCCCCGAGCCCGCCCGCGACGTGGAGGGCGTCGTCGAGATGACGCTCGACGCCACCCAGCGCTTCGACGCCCCGCTCAACGAGGAGAGGATCTTCGCCTGGCACGCGGCCCTCTTCCCGACGGGGCGGAGCGGGATGAGCCGGATCGTGACCGGAGCGTACCGGGACGACCGCGACGGCCCGATGAGGGTGGTCAGCGGCCCCGTCGGCCGGGAGAGAGTGCATTTCGAGGCGCCCGCCGCCGGCCGGTTGCCCGGCGAGATGGCGCGCTTCCTCGCTTGGTTCGAGCGCCAGCGCATGGACCCCGTCGTGAAGGCGGCCGTCGCCCACCTCTGGTTCGTCACGATCCATCCGATGGAGGACGGCAACGGACGCATCGGCAGGGCGATCCTGGACATGGCGCTCGCCCGCGCCGACGGAGACCGCCAGCGCTTCTACTCGATGACCGCCCAGATCCACGCCGAGAGGAAGGCCTACTACGCCGAGCTGGAGCGGGCGAGCCGGGGATCGATGGACGTCACCCTGTGGATCGTCTGGTGTCTCGGACGTCTGAGCGCGGCGCTGGATTCGGCCGAGGGGGTGCTGGGGATCGTCCGGCGGAAGCGGGCGTTCTGGGACGTGCACCGCGACGACGGGCTGAACGAGCGTCAGACGAAGGTCGTGAACCTGCTCTTCGACGGCCTGGACGGCCGGTTGCAGACGGCGCTGTACGCGAGGATCGCGAGATGCTCGAACGACACCGCCCTGCGCGACCTCACCGATCTCGTGGGACGCGGCGTCCTCGTGAGGGACGCGGGCGGGGGACGGAGCACGGGCTACACGCTCGTGCCCGGAAGCGGAGCGTCAGCGACCTGACGACGGGGGCGCCGGCGCCCGGATAGTTCGGATGGTTCGGGTAATTAGGGTGCGTCGAACTCGCGCAGGACGCCCCCTCACGCGTCGAGCGACTCCAGCACCCGCGCGATCCGCTTGCGCCCCGCGTCCTCCGCCACGAGCTTCGCGATCTCCGCCACCGCCATCTGCGACGCCAGGAGCCGGTGCACCTGCGCCCCGAACGAGGCCCCGCCCCCCGCGCACCCCGAGAGCTCCCCGCCCTCCGCCGCCGAGGCGAGAAGCCCCGCCCGCGTGTCCACCGCCAGCTCCAACACCCGCCCCGCCGGGGGCGCGGAGCGCGGCGGGATCCACTCCACCCCCGCCAGCACCCCCGATTCCAACCCTAGCACGTACACCGCCGCCTCCCCCGCCGCCCCCTCGATCTCCGGACGTAACGCCGCCAGAGACCCCGGATCCGCGTGCAGAAGCACGTGCCCCGCCGCCGCCGCGAGCATCCCCCGCGCGTGCCCGAGCGCCGCGTCCGTCCCGACCAGCGTCACGGGCCGCGGCGAGGCCGCCGGAGCGTGCGAAACCCTCCGGAGCGCCTCCAGCGCCCCCCGCCGGTCCGCCTCCTGCCGCCGCGCGAGCCGCGCGAGAAGCTCCGGCGCGGGCACCGGCGTCGCCCGACGCGACCCTTCCGCCTCCACCGTCAGCGCCCCCTTGCGCTCGAGGGACTGGATCGCCTTGTACGTGTTCGCCGCCGGCTTCCCGATCCCCTGCGCGATCCGGTACCCCGTCGCGGGAGCCTCCCCCAGAAGGAACGCGTACACCTCCGCCTCCAGCGCGGTGAACCCGAACGGAACGAGGGCGTCGGCGGCGCGCATGGCGCTTACCCTACCGAATCCGCCGCCGCTTCCGGGGCGGCGCCCGCGATCGGGTCCAACCCCTCCACCCGCACCACGAGGCACGTCGCGTTGTCCGAGCCGCCCCCCAAGAGCGCCTCCCCCACCGCCCGACGCGCCGCCTCGCTCGGCCCGTGCAGGCTCAAAAGCCGGAGCAGCGCCTCGTCCGGGACGTGGTTCGTCACCCCGTCCGAACACAGCAGAAAGGCGTCCCCCGCCCGAAGCTCGAACCGCTCGATCTGCGGCTCCACCCCCTCCGGAAGCCCGATCGCCCGAAGGATCGCGTGCTTCTGGGGATGGCTCTGCGCCTGCTCCCGCGTGAGAACCCCCGAGCGCACCATCTCCTCCATCACCGTGTGGTCGTGCGAGATCTGCAGGAGCTCCCCCTCCCGGAGCCGGTACAGCCGCGAATCCCCCGCGTGCACGAGCCACCCCGAGTCCTGGATGAGGACGAGCCCCGTAAGCGTCGTCCCCATCCCCCGCCGCGCCGGCACCGCCGCCCCCACCGAGACCACGAACCGGTTCGCCGCCGCCACCCCCGCCCGCATCGCCTCTGCCGGGTCCGCCCCCGGATGCTCCAGGTACACGTCGAGAAACGTCTTCGCCGCGAGCTCGCTCGCGATCTGCCCCGCCGCGTGACCCCCCATCCCGTCGCACACGAGAAAGACGAGCCCCCGCGAGGCGAGCGTCCGGTCGTCGTCCGGCAGGAAGAACTCGAACTTGTCCTCGTTGTTCTCCCGCACCCGCCCGAGGTCCGTCCGCGCCCCCACCGCCACCCGGGTCCGCACCCGGAGCGCCTCCGCCGGCGCCAGCTCCGCGACGGCGTACTCCGCCGTGATCTCGTCCATGTGAAGAAGACGAGATTACTTCAACCCGCCCCGGGCCCGAACCGCACCCTCACCGCCGAGGCCGGAACCGCCACGAGACGCCCGCCCCCACGAACGGGCGCGGCGTCGTCTCCCCCGAGATCCCCGTCCCCGCCGAGAGGTCCAGCTGAACGTCCCGACCGAGGATCACCGTCACCCCCCCATCCACGATCGCCGCCGCCCTCCCCGTCCCCTCCGACGACTGGAACCCCGCGTCCACGAAGAACTGCGTCCGCGGATTCGGGTTGAAGTTCAGCGTCAAGGCCGCAAGAGCCGTCCCGTAGCTCGTCCCCCCGTCCCCCGTGTACACCCCGAACCCGAGGTTCGGGTTGAGCGAGAACCCGCTCTTCAGCGCGACGTCCGCCGCCAGCCGCACGTCCCCCTGCGCCCGGTCGCTCTCGAACCCGCCCCCACCCGAGGGCGCGAACGCCCGCCCGATGAGCCCCAACCCCTCCCCGAGCCGGAACTTCCCCCCCAGACTCACCGGCTGATACCCGTTGACCGTCCGCCCCGCGGCCCGCGAGAGCTCGTCGATCCCGCTCGTCTCGAACCTCAGCTCGAACCGCTCGGAGACCCCGTACCGGAGCAGGAGCGGGAACAGCGTGTCCCGCTCGTCCCCCCCCGCGTGCCGCTCGGACTGGATCCCGAGCTCGAACTGGAACTCGCGCCGCCCCAAAAGCCCGCTCCCGTCCGCGATCCCCGGCCGATCCGCGTTGATGAGATCGTCCGAGGGCGAGCCCCCGCCCGCCTGAACCCCGCCCGTCCCGCCCCCCTGGGCCGAAGCCGCCGAAGCCGCCGAAGCCGCCGAAGCCGAGCCCGAGAGGAGCGAGGAGAGGAGGAGAACGCCGAGCGCGAGCCGCATCCCAACACCATACACCCCCCGCCCCCCGCTTCCCCGCGACGCCGGGTGAAGATCCTCCAAGGCTCGCCCGCCCGCGCCATCCCCGCGCGTAGAAGGGCGAGGATGAAACCCCAGACCTTCCTCGCCGGCCTCGGCGTCGGACTCGCCCTCGCCGGCGTGTACCAAGGCGCCTCCCAGACCCTCCCGGGCTCGAACCAGAGGCTCCCCCAACCCCGCCCCATCGAGAACGCCTACCCCCTGAGAGGCGACGCCGACCGCGCGAAGACCGCCAAGGCGATCCAGGGGCTCACCGTGGACCTCCTCGCGAGCTTCAACAACGCGAAGCAGTCCCACTGGAACGTCAACGGCCCCCTCTACCTCCCCCTCCACGAGCTCTACCAGGAACAGGCCGACTTCTACCGAGGCCAGGCCGACCTCTTCGCCGAGCGCGTCCTCCAGGTCGGCTATTCGGTGGACGGTCGCTACGACACGATCGCCAAGACCACGCGGATCGCCCTCCTCCCCCCCGGCTACCAGACCGACAACGAGTCCATCAAGCTCCAGATCGAGCGCCAGACCGAGCTCCAAAAGGAGGTTTACGAGGACATCGACCTCCTCGAGAAGTCCGACCCCGTCACCGCGAACAAGCTCCAGGACCTCGCCTACGGCATCGACAAGAACCTCTGGCAGCTCCGCATCCACCTCCAGAGGCCCGGCGGCCTGGGGCAGGACCTCCCCTACGCCCCGACGCAAGGCAAAGGGAACTCGGGCGGCAACTCGGGCGGCTAGCCCTCCCGCACCGTCCGACGCTCGATCCGCTTCTCGTAGCCCCGACCCTCCAGGACCCGGTGGACGAAGATCCCCGGCGTGTGCACCGCGTCGGGGTCGAGCACCCCGACCGGCACGAGCTCCTCCACCTCCGCGACCGTCGACTGGGCCGCCGTCGCCATCATCGGGTTGAAGTTCCGCGCCGTCCGCCGGTACGCGAGGTTCCCCCCCTCGTCCCCCCGCCACGCCTTCACGATCGCCAGATCCGCCCTCAGCGCCCGCTCCAGGACGTACTCCTCCCCGTCGAAGACCGCCGTCGGCTTCCCCTCCGCGACGACCGTCCCCACCCCCGTCCTCGTGTAGAACGCCGGGATCCCCGCCCCCCCCGCCCGGATCCGCTCCGCGAGCGTCCCCTGCGGCACGAGCTCCACCTCCAGCTCCCCCGAGAGGTACCGCCGCTCGAACTCCGCGTTCTCCCCCACGTAGCTCGATACCATCCTCCGGATGCGCCCGGCGTCGAGCAGGATCCCGAGCCCGAACCCGTCCACCCCGCAGTTGTTCGAGATCACCGTGAGATCCCGCGCCCCCGAGTCGAGAAGCGCCGCGATGAGGTTCTCCGGGATCCCGCAGAGCCCGAACCCCCCCGCCATCACCGTCATCCCGTCCCGCGCGAGACCCGCGAGCGCCGCGGCCGCACCGTCGTAGACCTTCTTCATCGGCGCGAGTTTACAGCACCGCCCCCGCTCCCTCCGCTATCCTAAACCCCGTGATCCGCTCTACCCCCCTCGCCGACCGCTGGGAGTTCGCCGAGGCCGCCTGGACCCGCCCCGGACACCGGATCGGCTACTCGCGCACCGAGTGGCTCGAAGCCACCGTCCCCGGCGCCGTCCACCTCGACCTCCGGCGCCACGGCATCATCCCCGACCCCCACGCCCGCATGAACGAGATCGGCGTCCAATGGGTGGACGACCGCGACTGGGTCTACCGGTGCCGCTTCGCCTGGACCCCCGATGCCGACCGCCCGAACCGCGTCCTGCGCTTCGAAGGGCTCGATACCGTCGCCACCCTCCGCCTCAACGGGCGCGAGATCGGCCGCGCCGAGAACATGTTCCTCCCCTGCGAGTTCCACGTCGAGGACGCCCTCGTCGAGGGTGAGAACGAGCTCGAGATCCATTTTGAGAGCGCCCGCCGCGTCGGCGCCGAGCGCCGCGCCGCCTTCTTCGCCGCCGAAGGGCTGAGCGACCCCGTGAGCCGATTCGACGAGCGCGCCTTCGTCCGCAAGATGCAGTGCGCCTTCGGCTGGGACTGGGGCCCCACCCTCGCCTCCTGCGGCGTCTGGGGACCCGTCGCCCTGCTGGAGTACGCGAGCCGCATCGCGACCTTCTCCGTCCGCCACGCCTGGAACGACGACGGCACCGTCACCGTCGAGATCGACGCCGACGTCGAGGGTCCCGGCACCCTCGTCCCCTCCCTCTGGCCCACCGACGGCGCGACTGGGGACGACGAGGAGCCCGAATGGCAAGGCGGCCGCGCCACCCTCCGCCCCCGCCTCTGGAGACCCCTCGGGTGCGACGAGAACGACGAACCCCCCGTCCGCTACGAGCTCGGGGTCGCCCTCGAGCACGAGGGCCGCGTCCACGATACCGCCGCGAGGACCGTCGGCTTCTCCCGCAACCGCCTCCTGCGCGAGCCCGATGAGCCCCTCCCCGGCGTCCGCGGCGAGAGCTTCGAGTTCGAGATCAACGGCCGCAGGCTCTGGGTCCGCGGCGCGAACTGGATCCCCGACCTCTCCTTCCCCGGCGCGATCACCCGCGAACGCCTCCGCGAGCGCCTCGTGCAGGCCCTCGGCATCGGGTGCAACATGCTCCGCGTCTGGGGCGGCGGCCTCTACGAGAGCGACGACTTCTACGAACTCTGCGACGAGCTCGGGATCCTCGTCTGGCAGGATTTCCCCTTCGCCTGCGGCTACTACCCCGACGCGGACGGCCCCGCCGGCGACTACCGCGCGGCCGTCGAGCGCGAGGCCCGCCACCACATCCGCCGCCTGCGCCACCACCCCTGCCTCGCCCTCTGGTGCGGCAACAACGAGAACCTCCAGATGTGGCAACAGCGCTGGGGCGGCGAGGCCCTCCCCGAGCCCCCCCGCTTCTACGGCGAGCGCCTCTACGACAGCCTTCTCCCCGCCCTCGTCGCCGAGCTCGACGGGAACCACGACTACATCCCCTCGAGCCCCGTCGGACCCCTCGACGGCTCGCGCGGCGAGCCCGACGCGAACGCCGGCCGCGTCGGCGACTCCCACTACTGGGACGTCTGGCACGGACGCGGCGACTGGAAGCACTACCGCGACTCCGATACCCGCTTCTCCTCCGAGTACGGCTTCGCCTCCTCCTGCTCCCTGCGCGCCTGGGACCGCTGCCTCGACGAGGAGGACCGCACCCCCGACTCCCCCACCGTCCGCTGGCACGACAAGACCCTCAAGGGCTACGACACCTTCATGGCCTACGTCCGGCTCCACTACCCCGAGAGCGCCACCCTCGAGGACTGGGTCTACCACTCGGGGCTCAATCAGCGCGACGCCATGCGCGCGGGCGTCGAGCACTTCCGCGCCTTCGCCCCCTGCCGCGGCTCCCTCATCTGGCAGCTGAACGACATCTGGCCGACCCAGAGCTGGGCCCTCATCGACTCCGAGGGCGTCCTCAAACCCGCCGCCCACGAGGTCCGCCGCCTCTACGCCGACCGCCTCCTCGCCCTCCGCCGCGACCGCGAGACGATCGCCCTCTGGGCGATGAACGACGGCCTCCACCCCTGGCCCGGCACCGTCGCCCTCGTCGCCCACGACCTCCGCACCGGCGCGATCCTCCGCGAGGCTCGAACCGACTTCGACCTCGCCCCCGACGAGCGCCGCGCCGTCCTCGCGATGGACCTGACGGGCCTGAACACCGCCGAGACCCTCGTCTTCGCCCGCTCCATCCTCGCCCCAGCCACCTCCGGAGGCCACGACGAGGACTTCGTCCCCTACGACCACCGCACCTGGCGCCTCCTCGCCGAGCCGAAGGAGGTCCGCCTCGCCCCCCCGACCCGCCTTCTCGCCACCAACCGCGAGGAGGGCACCCTCACCCTCCGACTCGACGCCCCCGTCGTGGACCTCGTTCTCTCCGCCGACGGCGACACCGCCCCCTTCGGCGACAACGCCCTCACGATCCCCGGACCCGGCCTCCTCCACCTCTCCGTGGACCGCCCGATCGAGCGCCTCGAAGCCCGCTCCCTCGCCGGCCGCCACCCCGTCGCGCTCACCCGATCCCCCCTCTGACGAGCCTTCGCCCCCGATAGGTCCTTCGGCCCGCTAAAGCTTTCGGCCCGAAACCCGATAACTCTCTCGAGGTTCCCGCCCCGCGCCCCTCCCACGGGCGCGGCGGAGGGTCGAGAAGAGATGCCCGTCAAGAGTTTCGAATGCGCCGTCGCGCGAGGCCAGATCGGCCGCTACCTCGCGGGCGACCCCGTCGGCGGCGAGGCCATGCGCCAGCTGGAGGCCCACATCGCCGGATGCCCCGACTGCCAGCGCCTCGTCGAGACGAAGCGCGACGAGCTCCTCGGCCCCGCCGCGCACCCCCCCGCCGCCCCTGCCGCGCCCCACCCCGCGCCGACGACCCCCGACCCCCGCCGCGCCGCCGCCTCCGCCGCCGTCTCCGCCGCCGCCTCCGGGCGCGCCGTCGTCGCCTCGGACCCCACCGTCGCCGAGACCCCCACCCCCCCGAAACCCATGCCGAAGCCTCCGTTCGCCGGACTCGGGACGGCCCTCGCGCGCCTCCCCCTCCCTAAGCTCACCCGCCCCATCCCCGACGAAGTCCCCGACGACGAGCCCGCCCCGGCGAACGCGCCGCGCCCCCCTCGCCCCCCTCTCGCCAAGGCCGCCGCCTACGGAGGCGCCCTCCTCGCCGTCCTCGGCGGCATGTCCTACATGGGCAACCCCACCGCCCTCCTCGGCGACCGCGCGCTCGCCGCCGGACCCGCCGCCGCCCGTAAACCCGCCCCGAAGCGCCCCCCGAGCCCCGTCCCCGCCCGACCCACCTCCGTCGCGCGCAGCGCCCTCGGCATCCCCATCACCGCCGCCGCCACCGAGCCCCCTCCCGAGACGAGCCCCGCGCCGGGCCCCGAGGACGAAGGCCCCTTCGTCTCCGTGGCGAGCCCCGCCCCCGGAAAGCCCAAGCCCGCGAGGAGAACCCTCCACCCCGCCGCTCGAAAGAGCCCCCCCGCACGCGAGCCCGCCGCCCGCGAGCCCGCCGTGACCGAAAGCGCGGGCGAGGACGTCCGGGGAGACCTCGACCCGTTCGCCGACCCCGCCCCGAAACCGCAGTCCGCAAACCCCCGCCCTCCGAAGCCCCGGGCTCAAAAACCCCGAGCCCCGAAGCCCCAACCCCGCAAGCTCCCCCCGAAGTTCGGCTCCAAGCCCGAACCCGAAGCGAAGACCAAGGCCAAGCCTCGGACCAAGGCCGCGGCCCGGAAGCCGAAGCTCGCCCCCCGCCTCGCCCCGGCCCGAGCCGCCCGAAAGGCGACCGCCCGAAAGGCACGCCCTCGCCGCCTCGCCGCCCCTCGCCGAGGAGCGAAGCGAATCGCCCCCGGCAAGCGCCGCGCCACCGTCCGCGTCTACGACGAGACCGGCAAGCCCCTCCGACTGAAGTAAGAGCCCCATGAACCCCCTCGCCCTCCTCGCCCTCCTCGCCACCTTCTCCCCAGCCCGCTCAGCCTCCCCGGCCCCCTCGGCAAGGCCCGAGGGGCAGATGCCCAAGCCCTACCCCGAGGAGACCGTCTTCGTCTTCTCGATCCCCCGCGCCGCCCGCCCCGTCCCCAAGGCGAGCCCCGCCTGGGACGCGAGGGTCGCCCTCGACGCGAAGGGCCTCCCCCTCCGCGCCGTCCTCGCCGGCGTCCTCGACCAGGCGAAGGTGAGCTACGCCATCGACCCCGCCCTCGACGCCTCCGTCTACGCCTCCGTGAAGGAGACGAGCCTCCGCGACGCCGTCGCCGTCCTCGCCCGCGTCTGCGAGTTCGAGATCAAGTCCGACGCCGGCGTCTGGTACGCCGTCCGCAAGGCTCCCAAACCGGCCCCGAGGCGTGTCGCGACCCTTCGCAACGTGCCCGTCGACCCCATGCGGGACCCCGCCTTCGCCGTCTCCCCCCGCCCCGCCCCGCCCCGCCCTTCCGCCGCCCGACCCATGGTCGGCGCGATCTCCGCCCAGGGCCTCGTCCTCCCCGCCCCCCGTCGCCAGACCTTCCCCGTCGGCGCGACCGTCGGCGCCACCCCCGGCCTCCCCCTCCGCCCCGCCCTCTCCGTCGCGAGAGCCGCCCGCCCGAAGGCCGCCGCGAAAGCTCCCGCCGCGAGACCGGCGCGCCCCGCGCCCGCCCCGCTCCTCGACCCCGCCCCGATCGCCCGCCCCGCCCCGCCCCTGAGCGCCGACGACGTCATCGCCGCCGGAGGACCCGCCGCCCCCGACCTCACCCGCCGCGTCGCCACAAGGCTCGCCCGCACCGACCTCCGCGCCGTCCTCGCCGCCCTCTCCGCGCAGACCGGCGTCCGCATCGCCCTCGACGAGAGCGTCCCCCGCTACCGCGTCGACGCCTTCTTCCGCGCCACCTCCCTCCGCTACGCCCTGAACGAGATCGCCAAGGCCGCCGGACTCGAATGGCGCGTCGAGGGAGCCGTCGTCCGCGTCTCCCCGAAGCTCTAAACCCCGCGAGGACGAACCCCCGACGGGACCCCGCTACTCCAGCGAGGTCCCGTTCACCGTCAGCGCGAACGTGTACCCGAACGTCTCGCACGCCTTCCGGCACATGATCATCCGCGAGAGAAAGATCTCGAAGTACTCCATCACGCTCGCCCGCGCCACGTCGATCTCCAGATCCAGCGTGAGCGTCCGCGTCGCGTCGTCCATCTCCACCCGCGAACGCTGCACCGCGAAGTTCACCCGGTCGTGGATGTCGAACGTCTCCGGCACCGGGTTCTGAACCCGCGAGAAGTGCACGTCGCTCTTGTCCCCGATGATCACCGCCGCGCTCATCACGCTCACCGGGCTTCCCGTGATCTCCTCGTGGTTCCCGATCGCCCCGAGGATCGGCGCGATCTCGCCGCAGTCCATCCCCATCTCGTTCAGAAGCGTGAACGCGATCGCCGCCCCGTGCATCGGGTGGTTCAGCCGCGTCACCACGTTCCCGACGTCGTGCAGGTACGCCGCGATCTGCCCCAGCTCGATCTCCCGCGCCGAGGCGTTCAGATGCTGAAGGATGTACCGCGTGATGCTCGACACCACCCCCACGTGACGGTGCCCGTGCTCGGTGTACCCCATCGCCTTCATCACCTCGTTCGCCCCGTCGATAAGCTTCCGCACCTTCGGGTTCGCTTTGGTCTCTTTGAGCGTCACGACCCGCCCCCCGTCGCCCGAGGCGAGGGCCGAAGGGAGCGGCACCGGCGCGAGCGGCGCGCCGAGAGCGGGGGAGAGGGGCGAAGAGGCGGCGACGCCGACCGCCGAGGGTTCCATAGACCTCCAGTCTATCGCCCCGCCCCGCCCCGTCTGAGATCGCCCCGTCTGAGACCGCCCGGTGGAACCGCCGGTTCGGCAACCCTATGGCGTGAGCCCCCCGCAGATGTGCCAGCATAGTCCCCACCCCCCAAAAGGACCCCGCCATGAAGCCCCTCGCCCTCCTCCCCCTCCTCGCCGCCTCCGCCACCACCCTCGCCGCCACCTTCAACGAGACCGAGCCGAACGACTCCAAAGCGACCGCCAACGCCCTCTCCCTCGCCCCCGGCGATATCGTCGCCGGCACCTCCACCGGCTCCTCCGCCACGGTTCCCGGCGTCGGCTCCATCGACTACTTCCGCCTCGGCTTCGCCGCCGCCGCCCCCGGCATCTACCTGAACACCCTCACCCTCAACGCCCAGGCGAGCGGCGCCTTCCTCGGCCAGATCGTGGGCTTCACCCAGACGAACGGCGTGGTCAACCCGGACCAGATCACCGCCCAGGTCTCCTCCATCAACGAGACGAACAACGACCGCGTGAACCGCTTCTACTCGTTCGGAGCCCCGTTCACCGTGAACTACTCCGTCTCCGGCTCCGCCTCCACGACGAACCCCTACGCCGCGACCTACACCCGCACCGCCGTCGCCCCGGTCGCCCTCGGCGCCCTGAGCGCCGGCAACGTCGTCATCTCCACCGCCGCCGGCAACGTGGACTCCGAGCTTGCCCTCTACGACGCGAACTTCAACCTCG
Organism: Fimbriimonas sp.; assembly: GCA_965249475.1. Lineage (GTDB taxonomy): Bacteria > Armatimonadota > Fimbriimonadia > Fimbriimonadales > Fimbriimonadaceae > Fimbriimonas. The sequence goes on from CBDFMD010000003.1 coordinate 476,226, forward strand.
TCGCCCAGAACGACGACGAGATCTCCTCCACCAATACGGTCGGCACCTCGCGCATCGCCGCGAACCTCGCCCCCGGCACCTACACGCTCGCCGTCTCGAACATCAACCTCGCCACGAACGCCCCGAGCGACGCGAACGACGCCTTCCGCGGCGGCAACGTCCTCGACGGACCCGGCTTCGTCCTGAACTCCTCCTCAGGCCAGAACCTCTCCATCCCCGTCGCCTTCACCGACGCCGCCGGAGCCTCCCTCTCCGCGACGTACCTCAAAACGAACAAGTACGGCGTCGGCTTCTACTCCTTCACCGTCGCCCAGCCCGTCCCCGAGCCCGCCACCCTCGCCGCCCTCGGCTTCGGCGCCGCCGCCCTCCTCCGCCGCCGCCGCAAGTCGGCCTGAACCCGAGCCTAACCGCCCTCGTCCAAAAGGGCGAGGGCGACCACGAGCTTCCGGTTCGTCCGCTGCTCCTGACGCACGATCCCCACCCCCGGGCGGAACCACGTCGTCACCTCGATCGTCGTTGCCCCCGAACCCCCCCCCTGAGCCCGGAGCGTGAGCTCCGTCTTCGCCGCGAGCACCTTCACCCCCGCGAGCGCGATCCGCTCCCGCGAGAGCCGCAACGCCCCGTGCGCCGAGCGCGAGATCCCGAACGCCTCGATCCGCCCGTGCCACGCCCGCGAAGCCTCCTTCGCCCCCGTCTGCACTGCGAGCGGCACCGGCGGGTCGAACCCCGTCCCCGCCAGACGCGACGCCACGAGCGCGTCCCCCCGCCACGCCAGACGGCTCGTCCCCATCGGACCCGAGAGCGTCCGCCCCCGCGAATCCCCCACCGCCACCGGCGCTCCCACCGTCACCGTCTCCACGAACGTCTGAAACCCCGTGCGGAACGTGTACGTCCAGCTCCGCCCCGCCTCCAAGGGCATGAGCGACTCCCCCCCCCGCCCGCAACCCAGCAGGGCGAGCGCGAGCAGGGAAGCCCCCCGCCTCACACCGCCCCCGTCATACGGCCTCGAGCCGCGCGAGCTTCTGCAACAGCACCTTCGGCTTCCCCGCGGCGTCCCCCTGGAAGATCACCGTCACCTGCGCGTCGCTCGCCGCCGGCACGCACGCGATCACCGTCCCCTCCCCGAACTTCGCGTGCCGCACCCGCTGACCCATCTCGAACGGCGCCTTCCATCCCGGTTCCGCCTTCGCCGCCTGCTCGATCGTCCTCTCCGGCGGGCGCGCGCTCGGCGCGAACGAAGGCCGGTCCCCCAGCGACCCGAACGACGACGGCCCCCCCCGCAAGGTCCCGTACCGCCCGACCTCGAACACGTCCCCCGGAAGCGACACCTCCTCCAAAAGCCGGTTCGGCAGGTCGTCCAGAAACCGCGAGCGCCGGTTGAAGTTCGGCTGACCGTACACGCTCCGCCGCTGCGCGTAGTACAGGTTCAGCTCCTCCCGCGCCCGCGTCATCCCCACGTAGCAAAGCCGCCGCTCCTCCTCCAGCTGCGTGTCGTCCTGAAGCGAGCGCGAGTGCGGGAACACCCCCTCCTCCATCCCCGCCATCGTCACCACCGGGAACTCCAACCCCTTCGCCGCGTGGAGCGTCATGAGCGTCACCGCGTCCCCCGACTCGTTGAGCCCGTCCACGTCCGCCACCAGCGCCACCCCCTCCAGAAAATCCCCGAGCTCCGGCGCCTCCGCCGTCGCGTCGTACTGCGCCGTCACGTTCAGAAGCTCCTGAAGGTTCTCCAGCCGCGAGAGCGCCTCCTCCGTCCGCTCCGCCCGAAGCGCCTCCACGTAGCCGGATTCCTCCATCAGAAGCCGGAGCGCCGGCGTCACCGGCCCCCGCTCCGCGAGCTCCGCCGCCTTCGTCACCGCGTCCGCGTAGGCCCGCAGACTCGACGCCGCCTTCCTCTGCAACCCCGACTGCAACTCCTGGTCCCGCGCCGCGTCGAGAAGCGACCCGCCCAGCGCCGCCGCCCGCCCCGCCACCTTCTCGATCGCCCCCGGACCCACCCCCCGCGTCGGCGTGTTCACCGTCCGACGGAACGACACGTCGTCCCGGTTGTTGTACGCCAGGCGCAGATACGCGAGCATGTCCTTCACCTCCTTGCGTTCGTAAAAACGTTGCCCCCCAATGAGGACGTGCGGGATGCGAAGGTTGAGGAACGCCTCTTCGAGGACGCGCGACATCGCGTTCGTCCGGTACAGCACCGCGTGGTCCCCGTACTTGCGCTCCCCCCGCCCCACCGCCCGCTGGATCCGGTCCGCGATGAGCGTCGCCTCGTCCTGCTCCGTCCCCGCCTGGATCACCCGCACCGCCGCCCCCTCGTCGTTCTCCGTCCACAGGCTCTTCCCCGCCCGCCCCCGGTTGTGCTTGATGACCTCGTTCGCCGCCGCGAGGATCGTCTTCGTCGAACGGTAGTTCCGCTCGAGCTTCACGATCTTCGCGTCCGCATGGTCGCTCCCGAACCGCAGGATGAGACTCACGTCCGCTCCCCTCCAAGCGTAGATACTTTGATCATCGTCGCCCACCACCACGATGTTCCGGTGCTTCTTCGAGATCATGTCCACGATCCCGTACTGCGCGAGGTTCACGTCCTGGTACTCGTCCACCATCACGTGCAGAAACCGCTCCTGGTACTTCTCCCGCACCGGCGCCGACTGCTCCAGAAGCCGGTGCGCAAAAAAGAGGATGTCGTCGAAGTCCAGGGCGTTCGCCCGCCTGAGCCCGTCGTTGTACGCCTTGAACACGTCCGCCGCGATCCGCTCGAAGAACGTGCTCGCCCGCTCCGCGTAGACCTCCGGCGTGAGCAGCCGCTCCTTCGCGTGCGAGATCTCGTTGAGGATCCCCCGCGGCGAGATGCTCTTGTCGTCGATGTTCTTCGCCTTGAGGATCTCCCGCACGAGGCTCGTCTGATCCCCGTCGTCGTAGATGACGAAGTTCCGGTCGATCCCGATCGCGGAGCCGTCGATCCGGAGCATCCGCCCGCACATCGAGTGGAACGTCCCGATCCACATCCCCTGCGCGCTCGCCCCCACCAAGGCCTCCACCCGCTCCCTCATCTCCCGCGCCGCCTTGTTCGTAAAGGTCACCGCCAGGATCCGCGAGGGCCACACCCCCTCCTGCAGAAGCGACGCGATCCGGTACGTCACCACCCGCGTCTTCCCCGAACCCGCCCCCGCGAAGATGAGCAGAGGCCCCCCCCGGTACGTCGCCGCCTCCCGCTGCTCGGGATTGAGCGAGTCGATGTCGAGCCTCTCGCGCGCGGGGCGAGGCTCCTCGGAACGGGGCTCGCCGAGCGGAGCGTCGGACGCCTCTCCAGTGGGGATCACCCCTCTATTGTACGGGCGCGAACCCCCGCCCTTGCCGTTTGACCCCCGAAGCGCGTAAAATGCGGCCCCCGCCCGCGCGGAGACGCGCCGAGGGGACGATCCTCAGAACTCTTCGCCCCCCGCGAGGCGTTAGAGAGAGGAGAGAATCCGCATGGAAAGGTCGATGATGAAAGGTTTGGTAGGCGCCGCGATGGTCGCCGCGGCGGGAGCGGCGACGGCCCAGTCGTCGTTCACGATCGTGCGACCCTACGACGGCGCCCGCGTCCGCGAGAAGGTGAAGATCCTCGTCCCGAAGAACTCCGTCCCCGCCGGCGGCTACATCGGCGTCTTCCTCGACGGCAAGCTCCTCGACGCCACCGCCCCCCAGCTCGACGCCACGAAGACGTACTACCAGTACACCATCGACACGAAGAACACCGGCGTGAGCGACGGCCCCAAAAAGCTCGAGCTGAAGCTCTACGTGGACTACGGGAACCAGTCCCGCATCGTGGACACCTCCTCCGTGGACATCAACGTCCAGAACCAGGGCGGCATCCGCGTCCCCGACGGCGGCGTCTCCCTCCGCTACCGCTGGAACCCCGGCACCGAGAACGTCTACACCCTCCGCCTCCGCCAGAGCGTCAACGCCACCCAGAACAACTCCGCCGACGCCCGCGCCTTCGGACAGGAGCAGGAGGGCGAGGGCCTGCGCCTCCTCTACGCCGTCGACAACGCCTACTCCAACGGCGACGCCCTCGTCCGCCTCCAGGTCGTCCCCAACCGCGGACTCCAGCACAAGGAGTACGCCGTCCTCACCACGAGCAACTCCGGCGGCGTCCCCAAGCGCTTCTACCCCGAGGACATGTCCCCGATCTACATGCGCGTCTCCGGCACCGGGCGCGAGGTCTTCGGCACCGTCCCCGCCTACCCCGGCTTCGATGGAAGCCCCGGCAAGCCCGCCTCCCTCACGAACCTCTACGCCGCCTTTCCCCTCCCCATCCTCCCCACCAAGCCCGTCCGCCCCGGCGACTCCTGGCAGACCGCCTTCCAGCAAGGCGCCCTGAACCTCGCCGACATCTACAACTCGAAGACCCTCGTCGAGAAGTACCCCGCCCGCGGCGAGTTCGTCGGCGTCGAATGGGAGATGGGCCACCCCTGCGCAAAGATCCGCAACTCCATCGCCCAGGGCGCCGCCGCCCTCAACGGCAAGAAGAACGCCCCCGCCGCCCCCACCAGCAACGGCCTCGCCACCGCCGGCGGAGAGGCCATCTCCGACCGGAAGGTGAGCCTCGAGGAGACGATCTACTTCGCCCTCGACACCCGCCAGATCATCAAGGTCGTCCGCGACATCACCATCGAGGGCAAGCAGGAGGCCGCCGGCGGCTTCGGCGGCGACGGCGCCGGCCCCTCCGGCGGACCCGGCGGACGCCCCGGCCTCGGACGGCCCGGCGGACCCGGAGGCCGCGGCGGACGCGGCGAGGGCGACGTCCATCTCCCCGGCGACGTCAACCTCCCCGGCCTCGCCCCCGCCGCCGGCGACCTCCAGAAAGGACGCGGCGGACCCGGCGGCTTCTCCCGCCCCGGCGGCCCTGGCGGCCCCCGAGGCCGCTCCGGCGCCCCCGGCTCCGGCGGCCCCGGCTTCGGAGGGCAGGGCAACGCCCCCGCCGCCACCTACATCCGCATCCGCCAGCAACAGGTCTTCACCCTCGTGAAGTAAAGGGCCACCCCGCTTGCGCCGCCCCTCCCCGCCCTCCTGGACCCGTCCGGACCACGATCCGGACGAGTTCCAGGCGTCCTTCGTGGACCACCTCGAGGAACTCCGCACCCGCATCATCCGGTGCGTCCTCGTCATCGCCGCCGCGTGGGTCCTCGGCTGGTTCCTCCAGCCCTACTTCTACGGGGCCGTGGACCGCATGGCCCGCCACTCGATCGTCCCCCATCTTCCCAAGGGCACCGAGTTCAAAGAGGTCTTCTCCAACGCGACCGACCCCTTCATGCTGAAGATGCGCCTCTCGTTCTCGATCGGCCTCTTCTTCGCCATCCCCTTCGTCGTCCGCCAGGTCTGGGGCTTCGTCGCCCCCGGCCTCCGGCCCAGCGAGCAGGCCCCCTTCCGCAAGCTCGCCCCCTGGACGATCGTCCTCTTCCTCGCCGGCGCCGGGATGTCCCTTCTCGTCCTCCCCAGCGCCCTTGTCTGGTTCACCTCCTACCTCGACGAGTACCCCAACACCTCCCTCTACCAGGGCGCGGGCACCCTCTCCTACTTCGTCATCAAGATGATGACCGCCTTCGGGATCGGCTTCCAGCTCCCCCTCGTCGTCTTCGTCCTCGGCATGCTGAACCTTCTCACCGCCGACACCCTCGTGAAGTACTGGCGCCACTCCGCCACCTTCATCTTCATCGCCTCCGCCATCATCACCCCGAGCAACGACCCCTTCTCCATGCTCATGATGGCGATCCCCCTCACCGCCCTCTTCATGGGCTCCGTCTACGCCGTCAAGCGCCTCCAGAGCAAGCGCCCCGTCCTCACCGACGGCACCGATCCGGACCCCCTCCCCGAGCGCGACGAGATCCGCCCCCTCGACCAGTAGCCGGACCAGAAACCGCTTGACCCCCCGCCCCCCCCGGACCGGATTCGGCGCGGCGACCGGCCCGGACCTCCCCCCGCCCTTCCGCCGCACGATCCTCCCCCCCGCCGAGGCCGAGACCGCCCCCTACCCCGCCGGACTCGACCCCCACGTCGTCGCCGCCCTGAAGGAGTCCGGCATCGACGTCCTCTACCGCCACCAGGCCCAGGCCCTCGAGCTCGCCCTCGCCGGCGACGACGTCGCCCTCGCCACCGGCACGAGCTCCGGCAAATCCCTCCCCTCCATCGCCGCCGCCCTCCACCTGTGCCGCCGCGAGCCCATGGCCCGCGCCCTCTTCGTCTATCCCACCAAGGCCCTCGCCCAGGACCAGCTCACGAAGATCGCCCCCCTCGCGAAGGCCCTCGGCATCTCCGCCGCGATCTACGACGGCGACACCCCCCCCTCCCGACGCGCCGCCATCCGCCGCACCGCGAGCATCGTCCTCACGAACCCCGACATGCTCCACGTCGGCATCCTCCCCGCCCACGCCGTCTGGTCCCGCTTCCTCCGCTCCCTCCGCCTCGTCGTCCTCGACGAGATGCACGTCTACGGCGGCGTCTTCGGAAGCCACGTCGCCGGCGTCCTGCGCCGCCTCCTGCGCCTGTGCGCCCTCGCCCGCTCCCGACCCGGGATCGTCGCCGCGAGCGCCACCGTCCGCGACCCCGGCGAGATGCTCCTGAAGCTCACGGGCCGAAAGGCGTCCGTCGTGAACGACGACGCCGCCCCCCGCGGCGAGCGCACCCTCCTCATGTACGAGACCGACCCCCTGGCCCCCGGCGGAGGGCGGGGAAGGGGCCTCGCCGCCGACCTCTTCGCCGCCCTCGTCCGCGACGGACGCCGCACCCTCGCCTTCTCCCGATCCCGCCTCGAGACCGAGCTCCTCCTGCGCGAGACCCGCGCCCGCCTCGAAGGCGACGACCCGGACGGCGGCAAGGCCGACTGGATCGAGGGCTACCGCGGCGGCTACACCCCCAAGGAGCGACGCGCCATCGAACGCCGCCTCTTCGCCGGCGACCTCCTCGGCCTCGCCACCACCAACGCCCTCGAGCTCGGCATCGACGTCGGCGGCCTCGACGCCGTCCTCCTCAACGGCTTCCCCGGCACCGTCTCGAGCTTCTGGCAACAGATCGGCCGCGCCGGCCGCGGCGGTAGGGAAGGCCTCGCCCTCTTCGTCGCCCGCCCCGATCCCCTCGAGACCCACCTCCTCCGCCACCCCTACCTCCTCCTCGACGCCGACGTCGAACGCATCCACCTGAACCCCGGCAACGAGCGCATCCTCGGATCCCAGCTCCTCTGCGCCGCCTACGAGAACCCCCTCGCCCCGAGCGAGCTCGAGGACTTCCTCCCCGCCGCCGAAGCGGAACCCGGCGCCTTCGCCCGCGCCGAGGCCCTCGATCGCTCCGGCGAGCTGTCCTTCCGCGGCGGCCGCTTCTACCTCGCGGGCCCCGAACCCCCCGCCTTCGGCGTCTCCCTCCGCACCGGCGACGAGACCTTCCGCCTCCTCCTCGACGGCGAGGAGCTCGGCACCATGGAGCGCTGGCGCGCGATGGTGAGCGCCCACCCCGGCGCGATCTACCTCCACCGCGGCGAGACCTACCGCGTCCTCGCCCTCGATCTCGACAACCGCGCCGCCCACCTGGAGAGGACCGACGAGCGCGTCTTCACCGGGTCCGTCGTCGAGACCGCCGTGGACCTCCGCACCCCCTGGTCCGTCGAGGAAGGCCCCGGCGGCGCCCTCGCCCTCGCCCCCATGCGCGTGAGGGATACCGTCGTCGGCTTCCGCACCCGCTCGCTCGTGACCTACGAGCTTCTGAACACCCAGGCCCTCGACCTCCCCCCGCGCGAGTTCGACACCGCCGGCCTCCTCGTCGAGCTCCCCCCGCCCGATCCCGACGAGGACCCCCTCCTCTTCGCCGCCGGCCTCCACGGCGCCGAGCACGCCCTCCTCGCCCTCGCCCCCCTCTTCGCCGGGTGCGACCCGAACGACCTCGGCAGCGCCTGGACGATGGACGCCTCCGGCACCGGCCTCCCCGCCGTCTTCGTCTTCGACCGCCAGCCCGGCGGCGTCGGCCTCGCCGAGGCGATCTGGACCCGCCGCGCCGAATGGCTGAAGGCCGCCGCCGCCCTCGTCGCCGACTGCCCCTGCGACGACGGCTGCCCCCGCTGCCTCCTCGCGAGCCGCTGCCCCCAGGGCAACGAGTCCCTCGACAAACCCCGCACCCGCACCCTCCTCCAGTCCCTCGCCCCCTGACGAAAGCCCCCCTCCCTCTGGGGGGGAGGGGCCAGGAGGTTGGGAGGCGACGGGAGAGCGCCCCCAAGGCCAAGCCCTTCTCCCCGCCCCCGGGGAGGGGGTGCCCGAAGGGCGGATGAGGGGCCGGGGGAGACCCCCGAAGAGAGCACGCCGTAGGGAGTGCGCGGACCCGTCCGCGCTTTTCTCCGGGCGACCCGTCGCCCGAACGGGTGAAAAGCTCAAGACCCGAGACCGGCGCGACGAACCCCGGTCAAGGGGTCGGCGCCGCCGAACCCGGAACATCGGAGGCGATCTCCTTGCCGATCTCCGTCACCCAGGCCGCGCCCGAGGCCTCGACCTCCCCGATCATCAGGTCCACCACGTCGCGGCGCGGCGGCGTCGGCTTCGGCCCCTGCCCCTCGCGCCAGAGGAGATGGTCCGCCAGGTACTCGCACGTCTCGATCCTGCGCATCGCCATCCGCATCCCTGGCCCCTCCGAGCCCCGCTCCTCTTCGGGGACCGAGACCCTCCACCGCTGGGCTTCCGCTCGGAGCCCCTCCACCCTCTCCGATCCTGGGATCGGGATCGTCGCGTCCTCGCCCGTGGAGAGTCGCTTCCACCTCATTCGTCTTCGCCGGGGGAGCAGAACCGGGACGCCTCCGCCGCCGTCTCCGCCGCGAGCTCCGCGCGGATCCGCTCCACCGTCGGGCCTTGCCCCGCCCGCCTCGCCTTGGACATCTCCCTGAGCACCTCCGCGCTCGGCGGGGCGGGCTTCGCCCCCTTGCCCGCCTCCCAGTCCAGCCTCGCCGCCAGGTACTCGCACATCTGCGCCACTCTCAGGCACCCCGCCGAGATCGGGCCTGGCCCCGCGTCCGCCCGCGCCACCGCCGCTCTGAGATCCCGCGCCTCGGCGCGCAAGCTCCGCGTCTTCACCATCCCTAGGGTAGACGTCTGCGACGACGGGGAGGGCTCGCGGCGTCCGCGTCGGGGAAGACGGCCCCACCCCTAGGAAGGCCCCGCCCCCCGGACTCGGTACCCTCTCCCTAACGATGATCGTCACCATGCAGAGCGACGCCCAGCCCGCCCAGATCGAGGCCGTCGCCGATCTCATCCGCGGGGCCGGCCACGATCCCCTCGTCCTCCCCGGCGAGAACCGCACCGCCATCGGCGTCCCCGCCGCCCTCACCCCCGACGAGCGCCTCGACCTCGAGGCCCGCATCGCCGCCATGGACGGCGTGAACCTCGTCGTCCAGACGAGCCGACCCTACCAGCTCGCGAGCCGCGAGGCCCAACGCGAGAACACCGTCGTCCGGGTCAAAGGCGTCGCCATCGGCGGCGGCGAGCCCGTCGTCATGGCCGGACCCTGCTCCATCGAGTCCGAGGAGTCCCTCATGGCCTCCGCCGAACTCGTCAAGTCCGCCGGCGCCACTGTCCTGCGCGGCGGCGCCTTCAAGCCTCGCACCTCCCCCTACTCCTTCCAGGGCCTCGCTGAGGAGGGCCTGAGGATCATGAAGCGCGTCGGCGACGCCACCGGCCTCGTCACGATCTCCGAGGTCATGTCCCCCGAGCGCGTCGAGCTCGTCGCGAGCTACGTGGACATCCTCCAGATCGGCGCCCGCTCCATGCAGAACTTCCCCCTCCTCATCGAGGCGGGGAAGTCCGGCAAGCCCGTCTTCCTCAAGCGCGGCCCCTCCGCCACCCTCGACGACTTCCTCCTCGCCGCCGAGTACGTCCTCTCGCAGAACAACCCGAACGTGGTCCTCTGCGAGCGCGGCCTCGTCGCCTTCGACCGCGCCTACACCCGCAACCTCCTCGACCTCGCCTCCGTCCCCGCCCTCAAAGAGGTCTCGCACCTCCCCGTGATCGTGGACCCGAGCCACGGCACCGGCGTCGCCCGCTACGTCGAACCCATGGCCAAAGCCGCCCTCGTCGCCGGCGCCGACGGCCTCATGATCGAGACCCACCCGAACCCCAAAGAGGCCCTGAGCGACGGAAGCCAGGCCCTCCCCCCCGCCGCCTTCCGCCGCCTCATGGCCGAACTCGAACGCCTGAAGCCCTTCCTTGCGGCGGACGATGCCCGCTGACGACTCCCTCTCCACGCCGACCGCTCGCATCCACGAGGTGCGCGGCCTCTCCTTCATCCTCGACAGCGACCTCGCCGCCCTCTACGAAGTTCCGACGAAGGTGCTGAACCAGGCCGTGCGCCGGAACCCTGAGCGCTTCCCCGAGGACTTCGCCTTCCGACTCACGGCGGAGGAGTTCGAGCGCTTGAGGTCACAATCTGTGACCTCAAGCGGCGATGGCACCCCCGGCGGTCGCCGCTATCTTCCTTGGGCGTTCACCGAACACGGCGTCGGTATGGTCGCCTCCGTCCTCCGGTCGCCGCGCGCCGTCGAGGTCTCGATCCTCATCGTCCGCGAGTTCGTCCGCCTCCGCCGCGACCTCGCCGTTGCAAAGACCTACGAGGGTCTCTCGCGCCGAGTGGACGCCTTGGAGGCGCACCTCACGGACGAGATGCGAGAGGTATGGGGCGTCCTCTCGGGAATGCTCGCGCTCCCCGAGCCAGATGGTCGCAAGATCGGCTTCTAGCGCGATCCCGCCGAGCACATCCGAGGCTTCCGCCCGATGCCCGCCCCGACGGTCGAGAGATCACCCTCCCACCGTCCGCTTCCCGTCGATCCGGGTGTCGTCCTTGAGGATCCGCGCCCGCTTGACGAGCCAACGCCCCCCCTTCGGCACCGCGAGCCACTCGTCCCGCAACGAGGCCTCCATCTTCGCGGGCTTCGGCCCCCCCGCGTTGATGAGGGCGACGATCTTCGACTCGGACACATAGACGATCCCCCCTTCGGCCCGCCGCGCCGACACCACCCTCACGTCCACGCTCTTCACCGCCGTCATCGCCCGGAGCCCCGCCCGCATCGCCCCCATCGCCTGAGCCCGCGCCATCCGGCGCCCCCGCGCGTCCACGAGCACGAAGTCGGCCGTGCTCCCCCGCTCGATCCGATCCGCGTCCCGCGCCAAAATCGAGGCGCGGTACTCCCTCGACAGCTTCGCCGCCACCTCCATCGGCGTCTCGAACCCCCCGGCGGTCGCGACCGCGACGATCCCAAAGAGAAGAGGAACGGCCACGATCGGGGCGAGGGGGAACGAGAGCTTTCGTGACATGGCTTCCGGAACCGGTAAGGCGTCGAGGGCGCGACCGACCCGACGACAGTTTGCCCGAGTCCCGCCCGCCGGGGCGAGCCCCCCTAAGCCGCCCGCCGCTCCTCGCCCGAACCCGCGCCCCCCGGCCCCGGCTCCGAGGTCCCCGGGAACCGGCGCCGCACCGCCGTGAGGAAGTGCCCCGCGAGCGCCGGGTCGAACTGCGACCCCACCCCCGCCTCGATCCGCCGCAACGCCTCCGCGTGGTCCATCCCCTTCCGGTAGGGCCGGTCCGTCGTCATCGCGCTGTACGCGTCCGCCACCGCCAGAAGACGGCCCATGAGCGGGATCCGCTCCCCCGCCAGACCGTCCGGATACCCCGCCCCGTCCCAACGCTCGTGGTGCGAACGAACCCCGTCCACGATGTCCTCCATCCCCGGGATCGCGCTCACGATGAGCTCCCCCAGCCGCGGATGACGCTGCACGATCTCGAACTCCTCCGGTGTCAATCGCCCCGGCTTCCGCAGGATCCCGTCCGGAACCCCGATCTTCCCCACGTCGTGCAGAAGACCCGCCCGGCGCACCGAACGCTTCGCCTCCTCGGAGAAACCCACCTCCTCCGCGATCCAGAGCGCGTACTCTGTCACGTCCTCCGAGTGCTTGCGCGTGTACCGATCCTTGTTGTCCACCGCGCTCACCAGCGCGTCGAGCGTCTCGAAGCTCGCGTGCGCCTTCAGATCCCGGTTCTCCCGCTGGCTCGCGCTCGCCCCCCGGATCCCCCCTTCCGAATGCTTCGCGTCGTACAGGTTCCCGTCCGCCACGTTGATGAGGTCGTGACGGTGGTGCGCGTCGTCCGGAAAGCACGCGATCCCGAACGCGAGCGCGATCGGCACCTTCGTCCCGCCCGGATCCACGAACCCCGTCTGCAAAAGCCGGTCCCGGATCCGCTCCGCGAGATGGAAAAGATCCTCCTCCCCGTAGCCCGGCGCCCCGATCGCGTACTCGTCCCCCCCGTACCGCGCGAGCATCGCCTCCGTCGGACACTCGATAAGGAGCGCCTCCGACACCTGCCGCAACACCTGGTCCCCCGCCAGATGACCGTACGTGTCGTTGAACAGCTTGAAGTTGTTCATGTCGATCATCGCGAGCGACAGCACCCCCCCCTCCTTGCGCGCCGACTCGATCCCCGCCTGCAACCGCTGGTGGAACGCCCGGTGGTTCAGAAGCCCCGTCACCGGATCCCGGTCCGCCGCGTCGAGCGCCCGCTCGTGCTTCGTCGCGTTCAGAAGCGCCTTCGCCACCTCCCCCGCGATGCTCGCGAGAAGATGGATCTCCCCGTAACCGAACGAACGCCCCCGCCGCACCGCCACGATCCGCCCCGCGAGCGAACCGTCCCAAAGGATCGGGCACACCGCCGCGAAGCTCTGAGCCCCCGCCTCGTCGCACTCCGTGAGCTGGATCGGCAGGTTCCTCTGCACCCGACCCTGGAGGATGAGCCCCAAGAGGTCGTCCGGATCGCCCGACGCGTACCAGTTCGTCTCCACCCGCCCCTCCGTCTCCCGGACGAGGCACAGAGCGTCCACCCCCAGCACCGCCCGGATATGCTCCGCCGCCGTCCCCAGCACCGTCCGCGCCTCCAACTGAACGTTGATCGCGCTCGTGAGCTCGTTGAGCGACTTCAAATGCTCCACGAGCGACCGCAACACCGCGTTCGACGAATCCACCTTCGCCTTCAGACGCGCGTTGTCCCGCACCACCACGAGCTGACGCACGAACAGCAACACGATGAGAAGCGTCACCTCCCCGAAACCCGCGACGTGCATCGTCCCGTGCACCCGCCAGTCGAACGCCGCCACCGCCAGAAGCGCGAACCCCACCGCCACGTAGTGCGAGTGCGCCCGCACGAACCCCATGACCCGAGGCTCGGAGGGCGAACCTCCCTCCGCCGAAGCGGCCGCCTCCCCCTCCTCCCCCCGCGAGAGCTGCGCGAGGCCGATCGCCGCCGTCAGGAACGCGAACCCGCTCCACACGAGATCGTAGGCCCCCAGCGCGCCTCCCCCCGCCACCGAGCGCGCCGTCCCCAGATCCGCCACGCACTGCAAAAGCCCCGAAAGACCCAAAAGCGTCGCGAGCGTCCGCCGACGCCGGTCCAAACCCCCCGTCTGCAACACCACGAACGCGAGAAACACGAAGAGAAGATCGAAGATCGGCGCCCCCCCCAGCTCGTACCTCACGAGCCGCGAGAGCGTCGCCCCCCGCCACACCTCCGCCAGAAACGAGTACCACAGCACGATCCCCAACGACGTCGTCGTGATGAGCGCGTCGAGGATCCCCGCGAGACCCCCGTCCGGATCGATCCGCCGACCGAGCGACCACAACCCCGCCAGCCCGAACGTCGCCCCCGCCACGAACGGCGCCGACACGAGAAGATGCCCCACCGCCGTCAGATGCTCGCCCCCCCCGACCGTCTGAGCGAGAACCCCCCCGACGAGATCCAACCCGAACCACGCCGCGAACAGGCGCCACGCCGGCTCCCGCACCCCCGCCCGCCGCAACCGCCCGTCGTGACGCAACGCGAGCGCGATCGAGACCGCCGCGACGAGGCTGAGCGTCGCCCCCGTCGCGGGAAGCCCCCACTCGTACCCCGAGGCCCGCGCCGCCCCGAACCCCAGAAGCGCGAGCGCCGTCAGCGCGCCGAGCGCGACGCTCCGCCGGACCGTGACGCACGAGGCCGCCCACATCTCCCGCGCGTCCACGCCCCAATCCGCCAGCAACTCCCCTCTCACGCGTCTCCGATCTCCAGGTCCCCCTTATAGAACGGGAGTTCCGGGGGGCGTCTGTAGGTCCGCGCGCCTCATCCGCCCCGGAGCGCGACCGCCCTCAGGTCCCCGGCGCGTTCCCGAAAAGCTCGATGTGGAGCCGCGGCGAGAGCCGCCACCCCCGCGCGAGACACCCCGGCATCAGCGCGAGCATCTTCGCCCGCACCGCCCCCGCCTCGATCCCCTGCGCCATCACCAGCACCCGGTCCGGACGCACCGGCGGCAACCGCGCGAGCACCCCCTCGATCTCCTCCCACCAGGCCCCCTCCGGCTCGCACACGAACTTGATCTGATGCTCGTACCGGGCCACGAGCCCCCCCAGAAGGGCGAAGTCCAGCCGCCGCGCCTCGTGGCGCTCCCGCCAACCGCTCTCGGCCGAGGGCGCCGAGTGCCCGAGCTTCGGCGAGAGCGACATGAGGTCGCACGCCACCTCCCCCCCGCCCGCCCCCCCGCCCGGAAGCACCGTCCCCGCCGTCTCGATCGTGATCGTGAACCCGTCCTCCTTCAGCGCCGCGCAAAGCGGCACGATCCCCCCGAAGAGCATCGGCTCCCCCCCGGTGAGCACCAGATGCCGCGGCGCCTCGCCCCGCACCCGCGCGAGGATCTCGCCCACCGTCATCGTCGGCCCCGTCGGGCTCCAGCTCGCGTAAGGCGTGTCGCACCACCCGCACCGCAGGTTGCACCCCGAGATCCGCACGAACGTCGAGGGCACCCCCGTGTGGATCCCCTCCCCCTGCACCGAGACGAAGATCTCCGCGATCCGCAACCTCTCGTTCGTTCCCGACCCCCTGCCCGTCGCGGAGGTCTCCTCCCCAAGCCCGCTCCCGACGAGCCCCGTCATCGCGCCGCCGCAGGGTCCGTCGCCCCCGCCTCCGCGAACCCCCGCGCCCTCAGCACGCACGCCTCGCAAAGCCCGCACGCCTCCCCCCCCGACCCCGGATCGTAGCACGACGACGTCCGCCCCACGTCCACCCCCAGCCTCAGCGCCTCCCGCACGATCCCCGCCTTCGTCAGATGCTGGAGCGGCGCCTCGACCGTCAGCCACCTCTCCCCGCGGGAAAGGGCCTCCACCCCCGCCTTCGTCGCGAGGTTCGCCATGGCCTCGAACGCCGCGACGAACTCCGGCCGGCAGTCCGGATACCCCGAGTAGTCGAGCGCGTTCACCCCGATGTAGATCGCCGACGCGCCCCACGCCTCCGCCTTCGCGAGCGCATAGCTCAGAAAGACCGCGTTCCGCGCCGGCACATAGGTGACCGGGATATCGCCCCCCACGTCGCCCGTCTTCGGCACCGCCCCCCCGCCCGTGAGCGCCGACGCCCCGTGGAACGCCCCCGGATCGATCCGCGCCACCGTGAACTCCGCCGCCCCCTGAAGCCGCGCCTGCTCCTGGGCGAACCCCAACTCCACCCGGTGCCGCTGACCGTAGTCGAACGCGAGCGCCGCCACCTCGTACCCCCCCTCCCGCGCGATCCCCAGACACGTCGCCGAATCAAGCCCGCCCGAGAGCAAAACCACCGCACGCCGACTCATAAGGAGAGTCTATCCGCGCCGCCCCTGTAGAGGGGACGCAACAAGGACGCACGACTCGGCCCTCATCGCTACGATCCTGCTCCAACGGGAAAAGACGGTAGAGGTCACAAGATGTAGCATGAAGCATCGATGCGCCGCTACTCTCGCCTCTTGGTAGGGCTTGCGTTGATCGCAGGGGGCGTCGCGCTCTGGCGCAACACCGACACCCCGATCTTCCTCCTCCAGTCCCCGGAGAGCGCGGTCACCGCCGACGGCTACTTCAAGGTCGCGCTTATGACGAGCGAGATGAGCGGCGGGCGCCGCTACGACGCGATCGGCGTCGAGGAGCGCCCCTGGACGCGCAAGCCGTATTACGGCGTCCTCTACGGGGTCCTCGACAAACGCAACGGCGAGTTCACCCGCATCGAAATGCGGGGGGGCACCGCCACCGTCCACGGACGGTGCTTTGCCAAGGATTGCTACGTGTTCGACAAGTACGTGGACTCGATGGGCCACACCCTCCACGTCGCCGTCGTGGACGATGGATGCCCCTCCCCGTCGGCTCCCCGGTAGCCCTATACGCGATGTAAGATGAGCCACAAACCCGACGCGCCGCCACCGCCTCCTCCTCGTCGGCCTCGCGCTCGTCGCAGGCGCGTCCTCGTTCTGGCGGTACGCCGACACGCCGGTCTTCCTCCTCAGCACCCCGGTGAGCGCGGTCACGGCGGACCATTACTACAAGGTCTCCCTCCGCGGGGACCCCGGCCCGCCCTACAAGGGCATCGCTGTGGAGGAGCGCCCCTGGAGCCGGAAGCCCTACTACGGCGTCTTCGGCGCGACCCACGGGGAGTTCACCACCATCGACATGCGGGGGGACACCGCCTACGTCCACGGACGTTGCCTCGACGACAAGTCGAAGCGATACCGCGAGACGATCGAGATCATGGGGCCGGTGCTCCGCATCGTCGTCGTGGACGACGGGTGCCCCGCCCCGCCCGCCCTCGGCGCTCGCTGAAGACCCGTAGCCGATTCTAGGTCACCCCCGAACGCCCCCAATGCATCCGGAACCCACGCGTTCGGCGTACAATCGGTGCATGGCACGATTGACCGTCGAGTTCCCCGACCGGACCAACGGGGTCCTCGAACAGCTCGCCGCCCAGCAGGGCACCACCAAGACGGACATCCTCCGCCGCGCGATCGTGAGCTACCACATCCTCTCGGAGGCGATCGAGAAAGGCTCCGAGATCCGCATCGTGGACGAGGCGGCCGGCACCCAAACCCGTCTCGTCCTCACATGAGCGCCCCCGGCTCCGGATCCGCCGACGCGCCCACGCCCGACGCGCCCACGCCCGAGCCCGGCACGCCGACCGGCGCGGACCCGGCCCCGCTCCGCTCTCTGGGGGCGATCAGCGTCTCCGCCGAGGCCCCCTCGCTCGTCGGCGGCGACAAACCCCAGCTCCTCACCCCCATCCAGAAGTTCGCCGCCCGCTTCGCGATCGGCGTCGGCTCCCTCATCGCCGGGATCCTCCTCCTGCTCCTCTACTCCTGGCTCCACCCCCGGATCGCCCTCCCGCCCCCGCCCCCCGGCCCCGGCGGAACCCCCCAGTGGGACGCCTACCTGAAAGAGGCCCGCGAGCTCGGCGACATCGAGACCGCCCGCCTGAAATCCGTCTTCGACCTCACCGTCTCCACCGCCCTCCTCCCCATCCTCACCACCCTCCTCGGCTTCCTCCTCGGCCGCGCCTCCCGAGACTGAAACCCCTCCGACCCGACTGGTAGACTCCCCCTCACGAATCGAGGCCGCGCGGCGCCCCCGGCGCGGGGCCTCGCCGGACAGAGTGGTCCCCATGCTCCCCGCCGAGAACCCCCCCGCCCAACCCGCCGACCCTCGCCCGACCGACCTCCACCCGACCGAGGCCGACCTCGTCGGCGAGGCCGCCCACCGCGCCGACGCCCCCGAACCCGCCCCCGAAGCCCCCCGCGAGACCGGCTCCGCCCTCGCGAGCCCCACCCGCGCCGCCTCCACCCAGCCCGGCTTCCTCCCCCCCGACCCCGCCCGCGCCGAGGACCCCGCCCGCGTCCCCGAGACCGTCGCCGGCGGCGGACCCCCCGACGCGAGCCCCTCCCACGACGCGAAGCCCGAAAGGGTCTGGACCTCCGTCCTCGACCTGAGCGACTGCGCCGCCGTCCTCCCGAACCCCGCCCTCGAGACCCTCGTCCGCCACTGCGTCGAGAGCGACGGCTGCCGCGAGACCCCCACCGGCGCCATCGCCGCCACGACCGGCAAGTACACCGGCCGCACCCCCAAGGACAAAGCCGTCGTCCGCGACGAGACGACCGAGGCCGACGTCTGGTGGGAGAACAACCACCCCATGACCCCCGAGGTCTTCGCCGGCCTCAAAAGGGTCTTCGAGGCCTATGCGAGGGGCAAGCGCCTCTACGTCGTGGACGCCTACGCCGGCGCCGACCCCGCCCACCGCCTAAGGGTCCGCTTCCTCGTCGAGCGCCCCTACCACGCCCTCTTCGTCCGCGACCTCCTCATCCGCCCCACCGCCGCCGAGCTCCTGACCTTCGAACCCGACTGGACCGTCGTGGACTTCGGTGGACTGAAGCTCGACCCCGCGACCCCCGAGAACCCCGGGAGCGGCACCCCCGGCGAGGCCACCGTCGCCCTCAACGTGGCGGAGCGCACCGTCCTCATCGCCGGCACCGAGTACGCCGGCGAGATGAAGAAGGCCGTCTTCACCGTCATGAACCTCCTCCTCCCGAAGAGGGGCGTCCTCCCCATGCACTGCTCCGCCAACGTCGGCGCGGACGGGCGCTCCGCCCTCTTCTTCGGACTCTCCGGCACCGGCAAGACCACCCTCTCCGCCGACCCCGAGCGCGGCCTCGTCGGCGACGACGAGCACGGCTGGAGCGACGACGGCATCTTCAACATCGAAGGCGGCTGCTACGCCAAATGCATCGGCCTCTCCGAGGCCAAAGAGCCCGAGATCTTCCGCGCCGTCCGCGCCGGCGCCGTCCTCGAGAACGTCGTCCTGAACGACCGCGCCGAACCCCAGTACGACGACGCGAGCCTCACCGAGAACACCCGCGCCGCCTACCCCATCGAGCACGTCGCGAACGCCGTCCACCCCTCCGTCGCCGGCCACCCGGGGACCATCGTCTTCCTCACCGCCGACGCCGAGGGCGTCTTCCCCCCCATCGCCCGCCTCACCCGCGAGCAGGCCATGTTCTTCTTCCTCAACGGCTACACGAGCAAGCTCGCCGGCACCGAGGCGGGCGTCACCGAGCCCCAGCCCGTCTTCTCCACCTGCTTCGGCGCCCCCTTCCTCCCCTTGCGCCCGAGCGTCTACGCGGGCCTCCTCGGCGAGAAGATCGACCGCCACGCCCCCGCCGTCTGGCTCGTGAACACCGGGTGGACCGGCGGAGGCTACGGCGTCGGAGGGCGCATGGACCTTGCCCACACCCGCGCCATGCTCCGCGCCGCCCTCGACGGCGCCCTCGACGGGGTCCCCACCCGCACCGAGCCCGTCTTCGGCCTCGCCGTCCCCACCGCGATCCCCGGCGTCCCCGAAAGGGTCCTCGATCCCCGTTCCACGTGGAACGACCCCGAGGCCTACGACGCCGCCGCCGCCGCCCTCAAGGCCAAGTTCGACGCCAACGCCGCCAAACACGCCTGAACCCCCCCCAAGAGGAAGGACGAAAAGCCCCGAACGGGGAGAACGCCCAAGATCCTTCTCCCTCATAGAGGGGGAAGGTGCCCCGCAGGGGCGGATGGGGGAGCCCATAACGCAGGCGGGTCCCCGAGCCCAAGCCCTTCTCTCCGCCCCCGGAGAGAAGATGCCCCAAAGAACCGGATGGGGAGCCCTCAACCGGGGCGAACCCCCGGGAACAGGCCCTTCTCCCCGCCCCCGGGGAGAAGGTGTCCGAAGGACGGATGAGGGGTCTGGGAAGAACCCCCGAAGAGAGAGCCCCCGATCCCACTTGGGCTAAACTCCCCGCCGTGCACTACGTCGTCGCCTCCGACGGGCAGAAGTACGGCCCCGCCGACATCCCCACGCTCAACACCTGGATCGCCGCCGGACGCCTCTACCCGACGAGCACCCTCGAAGAGGAGGGCACCGGACGCCGACTCCCCGCCTCCGCCCTCCCCGACCTGGTGTTCGCCGCCCCGACGTTCCAACCCCCCCCGACCCCCTCCCCCTACGCGAGCACCGCCGCCTACCCCCGAGCGGGCTACCTCCCCCCCTCGGCCCCCTTCGTCAAGAACGAGAACGACCACGGCAAGCTTCTCGGCGCCTTCGCCCTCGGCGTCGCCGCGATCGTCGTCGCGGTCTTCGTCGGATTCTTCTCGATCGCCCTCTCGATCTACGGCATCCGCCTCGCCTGGGCCGCCAAAGAGGACGGCCACCCCGCCGGATGGGTCGCCGTCGTCTTCAACGTCCTCGTCATCGTCGCCGTCCTCGTCATCCGCTTCGGACTCCGAAGCCACCGCGTCGTCTAAACCCGCCCCCTGCCGACGAACGGGAGGGAAGAGCGCGTAGACCCCAGACGATGAAGCCCCCGCGCGCCGCTCTCCCCCTCCTCGCCGCCGCGCTCGCGTTCGGCGGGCTCGCCTTCCCCGCCTACGCCTTCTCCCCCGGCGCTCCCCAAGGCGAGACCGGCGTCGCCGCCGCCCTCCGCGCCCAGCCCAAACCCCTCGCCCTCGCCGACCTCCCCGCGACCTACCGCGCCGTCGCCCTCGGCACCGGCTCCGAGTCCTTCCTCACCCTCTTCGGCTTCGGCATGAGCGCCGGACTCTCCGGAGGCTCGAGCGACAAGCCCGCCGACCGACTCCTCCTCTCCGCCCTCGGCGCGACCTGGGTGGACCCCGACGAGTTCGAGGCCCTCCTGGGTGGCAAAACCCCCCGCATCCGCGCCTACCGCCTCGATCTCCCCGCCATGATGGTCGCGAGCAAAGGCGAGAGCGGCTCCACCCCCGCCCCCCGCTTCGCCGAGACCTGGATCGAAGCCGGCCGCATCGTCCAATGGTCCCCCCTCCCCGGACTCGACCGCGCCTCGATGGAGAGGGGACTCGCCGCCAAACCCGCCGAAGACGCCGACCGCCTCCAAAACGCCGAGTCCGCCGCCATCGCCATCCTCATGTACACCGGCGACCACGACGAGATCTACCCCCCCGCCGAATCCACCGCCGCCGCCAAAGCCGCCGCCCTCCCCTACCTGAAGGACGCGAAACTCTGGCCGAACCCCGGCCCCGACGGCCGACGCCTCCTCTTCAACACCGCCCTCTCCCGGAAGAGCCTCGCGAGCATCGAAGCCCCCGCCGAGACCCTCCTCCTCTGGGACGACCGCCCCGGCCCCGACGGCAAATACGCCGTCGCCTTCGCCGACGGCCACGCCCGACTCGTGGACACCGGCGAATGGCAGCTCCTCCAGGACGCCGAACGCCGACGCCGCCTGAAGCCCGCCGCCCCCAAGGTCCTCCCCCGCCCCGGCGGACCCGTCCCCGCCACGAAAACCCCCGCGAAGATCAAACCCAAGACCGGCGGCAAACGCCCCGGCTGAACCCCCGAAGAACCGCCGAGCCCACGGAATAGCCGGATAATAGAGGGGTGCCCCCGCGCACCCCCACCCTCCCAAGGCCCCTCCCCAGGACCCTCCCCAGGACCCTCCCCAGGACCCTCCCCGCGAGGACCCGCTGACCTACCGCGTCCTCGCCCCCGACGGCGCCGACTACGGACCCGCCGACCTCGACGCCCTCAACGCCTGGATCGCCGAGGGCCGCGTCGGCCCCGACACCCTCCTGCGCCCCGAGGGCTCCAACGCCACCGTCGCCGCCCGCACCGTGGGCGGCCTGGTCTTCCCCAAAGGCCTCGCCCCCCGATCCCAGCTCGCCCCCGGACCCTCCCCCGAACTCCGCAACGCCTGGATCTGCGCCGCCCTCGGCCTCGTCGGCGCCGCCGTCCCCTGCCTCGCCCGCTTCGCCGGCGCCGCCGCCCTCGTCGGCCTCGTCCTCGCCGCCAAGGCCCGCCGCGACCGCGAGAGGCGCGCGACCCTCGCCCTCCTCCTCAACGCCGCCGCCCTCCTCGCCGCCCTCGCCTGGACCCTCCTCCCGGGCCGCTTCGGGCTCTAAGAGGAGCGCACCCCCGAGCCGTTAACGCCCCAGCATCGGGGTAAGCCACGCGAGACCGCTCGTCCCCCCCTTCTGGGCGCCGTACACGAACCAACCCTCGGGCGAGGCCCACGCCATCTGGTTCAGCTCGACCCCGCCCGCCACGTAGTCCCGAAGCGGGCGAACGAGACCCCGTATCGCCAGAAGCCCCACGTGGTCCTGGTTCCAGCCGAACGAGTCCACGTCCGGAGTGTCCCCCGCCGGTTCGCGGAAGCTCATCTCCCCGATCGCGACCCCCGGACGCACCGGCCACCACCGCGACGCCACCCGTCCGAGAACCCGCTCCAACGTGTTCCGACGCCTCTGGTACCGAGTGGGCAACAGCCGCTCCTCCGGCACGATCGACTGAAGACCCCCCTCCTGGTACGTTCCCTCCGGCAGAGCCAGGTGGG
Organism: Fimbriimonas sp.; assembly: GCA_965249475.1. Classification (GTDB taxonomy): domain Bacteria; phylum Armatimonadota; class Fimbriimonadia; order Fimbriimonadales; family Fimbriimonadaceae; genus Fimbriimonas. Next base: position 498,412 of record CBDFMD010000003.1, read on the forward strand.
GGGCCGGAGCGACTCCCGGCGGAAGCGGCCTCGGCTCCACCCGCAACCCGCCCCCGGTGAGAACCGCCGCCCGGTACTCGCCGTCTGCCCCCTTCGCCCGCCGCCAAGGCCCGTTCGCGACCACCACCCGACGCCGCCCCAGGATCGCCACCGGATACAGATCCGGGATCTCGTCCCGTTGTGCCCCCGTCGGCACCTGATGCCATCCGAAGACGTACAACGGCCGCGTCGGATACGAGTTCGTCATGGTGTAGAACGTCGTTCCCACCGCCGCCCCGTCTCGCCGAGCGTCCGCGATGACGATCTGGTCCCGCGCTCCCGGAGTCCGAACCCCCGCCGAGAACGGCACGAACCGCGCCCGGAACATCGGTGCCGGTGCTCCCACCGAAGCCGCGAGCCCGATCACGCCCCGCCCTCCGCCGGCGGACGGTAGATGTCCCCCACCCGCGACACCTGGCGCTCCGTCTGCAACTCCGGCTTCGCCCCGAACGGATGACCCCCGAACCCGTGGCGCATGATCGCGATCGCCCGCGCCCAGTTCTTCCGCTCGTCCCGCGAGGCGAAAAGCTCCATCACGCTCCCCGCGATGATCGGGATCGGCACCTCCATCCGCATCGCGTCCCCCACAAGCCAGTTCACCTCCCCCGTGTCCTCGATGTACCCCGGAACCCCCTCCAGCCCCTCGGCCTGAGCCTTCAACCCGTCGTGCATGAGGTCCATCAACCAAGACCGCACCACCGAACCGTTCTGCCAGCACGCGAGGATCTCCAGCACCGGCAACCTCGCCTCGGTCTGCGTATGACCCCCCGGAAACCGCTCCAACAGATCCACCCCCTCCCCGATCGCCTGCAACATCCCGAACTCGATCCCGTTGTGGACGAGCTTCACGAAATGCCCCGTCCCCGGACCCCCCGTCTTCACGTACCCCCCCGGCACGCAAAGCGCCGAGAGGATCGGGTCGAGAAGCTCCACCGCCTCCGGATCGCCCCCCACCATGAAGCACGCCCCGTTCCGGGCCCCCTCCCAACCCCCCGAGGTCCCCAGATCCACGAGCCGCACCCCCGAGGGCGCGAGCCTCGCGTGACGCCGTACGTCGTCCCCCCAGTACGAGTTCCCCCCGTCCACGATCACGTCCCCCGCCGAAAGGAGCGGCGCCAGCTGCTCGATCATCGCGTCGATCGGCGGCCCCGCGTGGATGTAAAGAAGGATCTTCCGCGGCGACGCCATCGCCGCCACGAACCCCGCGAGCGTCTCGTGGTTCTTAAGGCCCGCCGCCATAAGCTCCGCCGAGGGCGGAAAGAGATCGTGCCCGTGAACCTCCATCCCCTTCCCCAGCGCCTGCCACGCCAGCCCCCCGCCCATCCGACCGAGACCGATGACTCCGAACTGCAACATCCCCCGAGTCTACGCCCTCCCCACCCCCGCCCTCCCTGAGAAGCGGGAAAGGAGAGGGCGAGCGGCGACGGAAGCCCCCCCAAGGGGAGGACCCCCAAGATCCCCCTCCCGCCCCCGGAAGGGAAGGACCCAAAGATCCTTCTCCCGCCCCCGGCGGGGGAAGGTGCCCCGTAGGGGCGGATGGGGGCGCTTGGGAAGAACCCCCGAGAAGAGGCCGAACCCCACCCCCGCCGTCCCGCGCCCATCCCCGCCTACGGATGCGGCGTGATGGCGAGGATCGTGATCACGCCTCGACCGGGGCCGTAGTGCCAGAACACCCGCCACGCGGCGGGCGTCTTGTTCTCGACGTAGGCCTCCCATACGCTCACTCCTTGGGGACCCGACAGGGTCGAGTAGATATGGCAGTTCAATCCAGGATGACGAGGATTGGTCTCCAGCAGAGCAAGACACCGCCTCACCTTCCTGAGCTTCTTCTCGTCCTTCTTATTCTCGTCGTGCTCCAGATCATGGAGCTGTTGCCTGGCCTCGGGTTGGAAAATAAGGTCGAACGGCAAGAGACCTACTCCTCGTCGTCCTCGCTCTCGGCGTACTGGGCGAAGCTGCCGAGGCTCGTGCCCTCCCCCCGCGCCGACTGCTCGAGTCCCCGCAACACGGAGGCCTTGGCCTCGGGATTGTTGTGGATCCAAAGCTCGCGCTTCGGGATCACGGCGACGGGCGTCAGCACGATGACGCCGTCGCGCCCCTCCTTCGCCTCGTACTGCTCCCCCGCCCTCTCGCGACCGAGGGAGATACGCCCCGAGGTGTCCACCTTCCGGACCTCGTTGAGAAGTTCGTGCGTCGCCATACTGATCTCCGGCCATCGGCACCGTGCCGATATGCCACGGTGCCAAGAGCAATGTACCCCCGATGGAGACCCACCGACCTCGGGAGGAGCCTCCCCCAACCCCGACCACTCCCCCGCCCCCGAAAGGGAAGGACCCAAAGATCCTTCTCCCGCCCCCGGCGGGGGAAGGTGCCCCGTAGGGGCGGATGGGGGCGCTTAGGGAGAACCCCGAAGAGAGGGGGCCGGGGACGAGGGGCGACGAGAGGACGCCTCCGAGCGAAAGACCGAACCCCCTACCCCCCGAAAAGCCCCCCGTAGCTCGCCTCCTCCTCCCCCGAACCGCCCGCGACCCCCCCGACGACCCCCGACGCCGTCCGCGCCGCCTCCGGCACCGGCGGCAACTCCGAAGCGCGCAACAAAGGCCCCGCCAGCACCCGCCCGAGCAACGCCTCCTGCTCCGGGTACCCCGCCACCGTCGCCTCCAGAACCCAGAGAAGCTCCAGAAGCTCCCGCGTCATCTCCTGCGTCCACGCCGCCGGACCGATGTCGTCGAGCGGGCTCGACTTCCTCCCCTTCCGCACCCGCATCCGGTACCCGAGCCAGCTCTGCACGACCTTCAGCCCCGAGACCGAGAACTCCCACACCTCCTGAGAGACCGGCGCGACCGTCCCCGCCCCCACCGTCAGCCGCCCCGCCTCCCAGGCGAACGTCTCCGGGTACGCCCCGCCCGAGATCGCTTCGAGCACCCGCGCCTCCCCCGCCGGCACCTCCCCCGGCGTCGCCCCCTCCGGAACCATCCGCTCCCCGTAGGTGTGGAGCCAAAGAAGCCGCCGCCCGATCCCGACCGCTTCCTCCCAAAGCGTGGGGTCCGCCGTCAGCGGCACCCGCGGCGCCCCGTGTGTAAGCTCCGCCGCGAACGTCGCCTGGTACCCCGGATGCGCGAGGATCGCGTACAGGTAGGCCGCGAACGCCTCCGCCGTCACCGCCTCCCGCCCGAACGCCTCCCCCAACTGCCGCCGAAGCCCCGGAAGAAGGTTCGGCCGCGTCCCGTCTGTGTCCCGAAAAAGCGGGATGACTGTTTTCCGTCCAAACGAGCCCCGGAAGACGTCAAGGTCGGGCACGTGCGCGCTGACCGTCGCCGTCGGACCTGGCCCGAGCGCCGTCCCGGCTTGGAACGCCAGGTAGAGCTGGCGGCTACCTCGCGAAGACCAAAGGCTTGAGTTCAGAACATCGCCTAATCGGTTGTCGAACGTTACCCAGACGCGCTGGAAACTGCGGTGCGCGTAGCGAACCGCATGGGGGGGGGGGGGTACCTACAGGAAGAGTTGCAATGACTGGCAATTTGACGCGGGAGAGGAGATCCACGTAATCTCCACTGACCTTTCGATCTCGGCTCTCCTTAAATGCGGTCGCTTGGTCGCTTGACGACAGTAGTGTCTGCCAACGTCGTGCAACCGTCTCCTCCGTCGGTCCAATGGGCCAAGTTCGGCTGAACTTTGCCCCCGTGACCTGCCACGGCATCAAATCCGTCAGGAGCGGCATCTTCTCCCAAACCTCCCCCGCCGATGGGAGCCACGTCTCCGCCCCCGCCGCGATGGGCGTCCAAGGCCCCGCGTCGAGCGACCCCGTCGCGTCGAGCGCCGCGAGCTTCTCCTCCCGCGTCCCCGAGACCCGCCGGTACCGCACCGTCGCCGGCGTCTCCGCCCGCCGCGCCCCCTTCCGGAGCGCTAGGCAGATCGCCACCGGCGTCTCGATGTCGAAAACGTTCTCCTCGGGCCGCGCCCCCCGGTTGTCCCCGCCGAGGTCGAGGATCCACACCTCGTCGCACTCCTTCGCGAGCGTCTCCCGCATCCCGTAGAACGCCTTCCCCCCGATCCACGACGACGCCGTGATGAAGCTCACGATCCCCGGATCCCCCGCGTCCCGCTCGAACGCCTTCCAGATCGCCCACCGCCAGAAGTAGACGTAGAGGTTGTACGCGTTCTTCAGGTGCACCCCCCACCCCCGCTCCCGCACCGGCCTTGCGAAATCCTCGAAGATCGGGGTGTCCTTCGCGTCGTTGCGCGCCTCGTGCCGCACCCAGCCCCCCGTCGTGCTCTCGTTCTCCCCCTTCTTGTAGGCGTCGTGCCGGTCGTAAGGCGGGTTCCCGATGACCACGAGCACCGGCCGCGAGAGCTTCATGAGCCGCGCCCGCTCGTGCTCCTGCGTAAGCGCCCGCCCCACGAACGAGCTCTGCGTCACCGAGTAGGGCGACTCCAGGGTGTCCGCGAGATAGATCGGCACCCCGTCCGGCGCGATCTCTCCCTTCGCCGCCGTGATCGCCTCGCTCGTCCGCAGGGCCGCCACCGCGTAAGGCCCGACAAGGATCTCGAACCCGTGGAGCGACCGCGCCATCTCCGACGCCGCCCCCGCGACCGCTCCCGCCCCCAGCCGCGCCTCTTCCGCCCGCAGGGCGTGTTGCAGGATGCCCAGGAGGTACGTCCCCGTCCCCACCGCCGGATCGAGCGTCGTCACCCCCGGATCGGCGAACCCCCGGCTCCGCCCCAGCCGCGTCCTCAGCGCCTCGTCCGCCCACCGCACCTGCAGGTTCACCACCGGCAGAGGCGTGTAGTACACCCCGTACTGTTCCCGCATCTTTGGGTCGTACTGCGCGAGAAAATCCTCGTAGAAGTGGAGCCACGGATCGGTCGGGATCGGCGCCTCCCCCGCCCGCCCCCCCGGCTCCTTCCGTTCGAAATCGAGCTGGTCGAACCTCTGCGGCACCCGGTCGATCACCCGCCGGAGCACCTCCAGCGACGCCCCGAGCTCCCGTTGCACCTGGTCGTCCGTCACGATCTGGAGCGCCCGCGCGAGAAGCGCCTGCCGCTCCGCGAGCCCCGCCACCGCCGACGCCATCGTGAGCGTCGAAGCCCCCGTGTTCCGCGCGAGAAGGAGCGCGTACGTCACCGTCTGCGCGTAGGCGTCCGCGAACGCCGCGTCGCTCGTCTCCGGAAAGAGGAACTTGCGCCACTCCGCCGCCAGCTCCCGGAGCGTCGAATCCTTCGGCTTCATCGCGTCCGTCACCTCGTCCCGGAGCATCCGCGCGAGCGGCGCGAGGTACTCCGCCACCTCCTTCGGCGCCCGCGGCACCGTCGGCTCCCATTGCCCGAGCCGCAGGACCATCCCTGAGAGCTTCGCGAAGTCCCGCGCCGGGTCGTCCAGATCGAGCTTGAGGATCGAGGGCTCCTGCCCCTGCTGGTACAGCCGCCAGCTCTCCCCGTCCGTGTACAGGAGGTTCGGTAGACCCCCGAACCGCTCCCACTGCCGCTTGTTATGCCCCGTGAACCGCGCCGGGTCCACCCCCGACCCCGCCGCCTTCAACTCGATATGCCCCACCACGAGCGGCCCCTGCACGAGCGCGAAATCCGGCCGTCCCACCCCCGCCACCTGGTGCTCCTGACGGAGCGCGAACTCCCCCGCGTGATGATGCCCGAGCATCCCCTCGAGGAACGCCCGCACGATCGGCGTGAGGTTCGCCTCCGGATCCCCCGGCCCCGGGGTAAGAATCTCCCGCCGCACTCCCTTCGCAAGCGTGACGAGAAGCTCCCGAGGGTCGGCCATCCGCGAAAACGTACCCCTTTTTCCGGCGGCGGGGTTGTCGAACGCCCCTCCCGCGAACTAAGGGATGTGCCCCCTCGACAAACCAATCCAACTCCCGGCGATCCCCGTGTGACGCTCGCGCCCCCAAAAGCCCCGAGCGTCACACGATCCCGCCCTCAAAACCCCCCGCCCCCACCCCCCGCAGACTCGAAACCCCCGCCCCGAGCGTCACACCGAGCGTCACGTTGGGCCCGACACCCCGATGTGATGATCCCCGACCGGACCGAGGCGTAGAACAAGGGTGAGAATCGGCTACGTCGGGTCCAACCTCGGCCTCGGGACCAAAACCCGCACCTTCCGCCTCGCCGGATTCACCCGCGAACGCGCCGCCGAGACCGCCCGCGAAAACCTCCGGGACACCCTCCGGTGCCTCCAGTGGAACGCCGAGCGCGGCATCGGCTTCTTCCGCGTCACCTCCGGCGTCGTCCCCTTCGCCAGCCACCCCGTCGCCGAAGGATGGGACTGGCGCGCCGAACTCCGCGAGGAGTTCGAAGCCGTCGGAAGCCTTGCCAACGCCGCCGGCATGCGCCTCGGCACCCACCCCGGACAGTACGTCCTCCTGAACTCCCCCCGCGAAAGCGTCGTCGAGGCCAGCGTCGCCGAGCTCGTCTACCACGCCGACATGCTCGACCTCATGGGCGTCGAGGACGACGCCCGCCTCCAGATCCACGTCGGCGGCGCCTACGACGACCGCGAGGACTCCCTCCGAAGATGGGCCGAAGCCTTCCGGATCCTCCCCGAACCTGTCCGCCGGCGCCTCGCCGTCGAGAACGACGAGCGCCTCTTCGGCCTGAAGGACTGCCTGAGGCTCAACGAGGCCACCGGAGTCCCCGTCATCTTCGACGTCTTCCACCACTCCCTGAACAACGACGGCGAAGCCCTCCCCGAGGCCTACGCGAAGGTCAAACCGACCTGGGACCGCTGCCCCATGCAGCTCGACTACTCGAGCCAGAACGAGGACAAGCGCTTCGGCGCCCACACCGAGACCCTCGTCGAAGACGACTTTCGCGCCTTCCTCCAGCAGGCCCCCGACGACGCCGACGTCATGCTCGAGATCAAGGACAAGGAGACGAGCGCCATGAAGGCCCTCCACGTCCTCGACCCCGCCCGCGGCCCCTACGTCCCCCCCCCACCCCCGGAAAAGCCGAAGAAGGGGAGGAAGAAAGGGGCCACCGACCTCGTCGCCGAAGCCGAGGGACCGGGCGAGGAGGGCGGGTCCTGAGCCGTTCTGTCAACATGAACCCCGTGAAGACGACCCTCCTGGCTCTCGCGACTCTCGCGACCGCCCTCGCCCCTCCCCTCGCCCGGGCGCAAGCCCCCGGCGGCACCCTCTACGTCGCCGACTCCGGCGGCACCGCCGGCGTCGACAAGCTCTGGTCCTTCTCCGCCCTCGATGGGAGTCTGATCTCCGACAACGTCTTCACCGACGCCTCCCTCACTACCTTCCTCCAGGCGACGCGGCTCGGCGACGGCACCTTCCTCGTCGTGGACCAGGGCGCGGGCGCGGCCGGCGGCGGCGTCCGCCGCTACGCCGCCGACGGCACGAAGCTCTTCGACTACGTCGTCGGCTCCGCGACCCTGAACCAGTTCCGCCCCGGCGCCGTCTACGGAGGCGACTTCTACTTCGGCGTCTCCGGCGGCGATGCGGGCACCATCTACCGCGTCCCTCTTGCCGGAGGAGTCCCCACCCGCTTCGCCACCGTCCCCCCCAACGGCAACGGCGCCTCGTCCGTCTGGGGCATCGCCCCCGGCCCCGACGGCCTCTACATCACGAACTCCGCCTCGATCTCGACGACGAACCCCAACGCCCGCGTCCAAAAGGTGAGCTTCGACGGCGCGACCGTCACCGACCTCGTCGTCTCCACGAGCGCCCAGGGCACCAGCGGCACCGCCGGCCTCCTCTTCCCCCAGGGGATCGCCTTCGATACCGACGGCGACCTCCTCGTCTCCGGCTTCTCCGCCGCGAGCCGGATCTACGAGTACTCCCCCACCGGAGCCCTGAAGACCACGGTGAACACCGGCGGCGGCAACCGCGACGCCGTCCGCCTCGGCAACGGCGCCCTCCTCACGACCCAGGGCTCCCGCGTCATCCGCGCGAACCCTGACGGAACCCAGGACATCCTCGTGGACCGCCCGAACGTCGCCTCCTTCCGCGCGATCACCCGCACCGCCCCCGTCCCCGAGCCCGCCACCCTCTCCGCCCTCGCCCTCGCCACCCTCCCCCTCCTCCGCCGCCGAAGGAGGCGACGGACGCAATAGACTAGGGGCATGAAGCCCCTCGCGGACCTCACCTCCCGGTGCATCCGGTGCGGCTTCTGCCTCGAGGCCTGCCCCACCTTCGTCGTCACCGGCTCCGAGCTCGAATCCCCCCGCGGCCGCATCTACCTCGCCCGCTCCCTGAACGAGGGCGTCCTCACCGAAGAGGAGATCCGCCCCCATATGGACCGGTGCCTCGGCTGCCGCGCCTGCGAGACCGCCTGCCCCTCCGGCGTCGAGTACGGCGAGATCCTCGAACTCACCCGCGAGCGCCTCGGCAACTCCCCGGCGAAAAAGGCTCTCCTCGCCGTCGCCACCAGCGCCCCCGCCATGCGCGCCCAGGCCCTCGCCGGCGGCCTCCTCCCCGGCATGCGCGTGCCCGCCTTCGCCGCCCGCCTCCTCACCGACGAGCCCCAACAGGTGGACCTCCCGACCCGCCAGCCCCTCGACCTCGGCCCCCTCGACGAGGCGACCCTCCCCCCCGTCACCGGCCGGGTGGACGTCCTCGAAGGCTGCGCCATGCGCTCCCTCCACCCGAGGGTCCACGCGAGCGCCAAACGCCTCCTCCGCCGCGTCGGCCTGCAGACCATCGAGCGCCCCGGAGGCTGCTGCGGCTCGATGCACGCCCACGCCGGCGAGCTCGCGAACGCCCGCGCGAAGGCCCTCGCCCTCGCCGCCGCCCTCCCCGGCGACGCTCCCGTCGTCGTGGACTCCGCCGGATGCGGCAGCACGATGAAGACCTACGCCGAGCTCGACCCGGCCCTCGCACCCTTCGCCGCCCGCGTCGTGGACCTAAGCGAGATCCTCCACGCCCGCGGCCTCGCCGAGGCGCTGAAAGAGGCCCCCGGCCTCGACGCCGTCGTCACCTACCACGACGCCTGCCACCTCGCCCACGGCCAGGGCATCCGGAGCCTCCCCCGCGACCTCCTCCGCGCGATCCCCGGCCTCACTCTCGTGGAGCTCGACGAGGCCGACGTCTGCTGCGGCTCCGCCGGGGTCTACAACGTCCTCCAACCCGCGATGGCCCGCGCCCTCCTCGAGCGCAAGATGGACCGCGTCGCCGCCACCGGCGCCGCCTTCGTCGCCCTCGGCAACCCCGGATGCCACGCCTGGATCGAACAGGGCGCGAGAGAAAGGGGCGGCGTGCGCGTCGTCCACACCGCCGAGCTCCTCGAAGCCGCCTTCTCCGGCCTCCCCGCCTCCCTAATGCCCCTCTAATGCAAAGGTCCGGCCCGGCGTAGAAAGCCCGTCCTTCCATGAGTCTCTCCCCTCCCCTCGTCGACATCCAGAGCACCCCCGACGAGCGCCAGATCGCCATCGACAAGGTCGGCGTCCGCCGCGTGAAGCACCCGATCCACGTCCGCGAGCGAGGCGACGGCCTCCAACCCGCCCTCGGCGAGTTCTCCCTCACCGTGGACCTCCCGAAGGAGTACAAGGGTACCCACATGTCCCGCTTCCTCGAGGTGCTCGGCGAGCACAACCACGATCTCTCCCCCGAGACGATCCCCCTCATCCTCGCCAAACTCCGCGAGCGCCTGAAGGCCGACCGCGCCTACCTGGAGGTGCGTTTCAACCTCTTCCGCGAGAAGGCCGCCCCCGTCACCGGCAAGACCGGCATGATGGGGTACGACTGCGGCTTCACCGCCTCCGCCGGACCCGAGGGCGACCGTTTCGGGCTGAACCTCGTCGTCCCCGTCGCCACCCTCTGCCCCTGCTCCCGCGAGATCTCCGCCTACGGCGCCCACAACCAGCGCGGCTATGTCACCGTCGCCCTCGAACCCCGCGGCCTCCTCTGGCTCGAGGACGTCATCGACCTCATCGAGGCCGCCGGCTCCGCCCCCCTCTATCCCGTCCTCAAGCGCCCCGACGAGAAATTCGTCACCGAGCAGGCCTACGACAACCCCCGCTTCGTCGAGGACCTCGTCCGCGAGGTCGCCGTCGCCTTCGACCGGCACCCGAACGTCGGCGCCTACACCATCGAGGTCGAGAACCACGAGTCCATCCACGACCACAACGCCTACGCCTACCTCGCCCGCACCAAACCTGAGTAGCCTGAAGACGCCCTTGGACGACTACGGCATCCTCTTTCTCGGCGACGTCTCCGGCAAGGTCGGCCGCGCCGTCGTCGGAGAGTGGCTCCCCGCCCTCATCGAGGAGCACCGGCCCCTCTTCACCGTCGTCAACGGCGAGAACGCCGCCGGGGGGCTCGGCCTCACCCCCCCCATCGCCGAGGAGCTCTACGCCCTCGGCGCCGACGCGATCACCCTCGGCAACCATGCCTTCAACAAGCGCGAGATCGGTCCCTATATGGACCGCATGGTCCCGGGAGGCAAGGGTGAAACAGGGCGCGCCATCGTCCGTCCGATGAACATGGGAGGCAACGCCCCCGGACGGGGCTGGACCTCGGTGAGGAAGGACGGCATCGAGCTCTGCGTCGCGAACCTCTGCGGCCGCGTGAACATGGAGCCCCACTACGACGACCCCTTCGGCGCCTTCGACCGGATCGTCGGCATGCTCCCCTCGAAGCACCGCCTCGTGGACTTCCACGCCGAGGCGACGAGCGAGAAGGTCGCCTTCGGATGGCACCTCGACGGCCGCGCCACCGTCGTCGTCGGCACCCACACCCACGTCCAGACCGCCGACGAGCGCGTCCTCCCCGGCGGCACCGCCTACATCACCGACGTCGGGATGTGCGGCCCCCGCGACGGCGTGATCGGCATGGACCGCGACATCATCCTCCGCCGCTTCCGCTCCGGCCTCCCCGAACGGTTCGAGACCGCCACCGGCCCCGGCCTCGTCTGCGGCGTCGTCGTCCGCGCCGACTGCGCCACCGGACGCGCCCTCTCCATCGCCCGCGTCCGCGCTGGCGAACTCGCCTGACCCCGCTTTTCGACTAACATAGACCCGCACCGCTCGAAGACCACCATGAAGACCCTCGCTCCTCTCTCCACCCTGGCGCTCGCCGGCCTCGCCGCCCTGGGCGCGGCCCAAGCCTCCCCCACCCTCTACACCCCCGGTCGCCCCGTCGCCGATCAGAAGATCCGCCTCCGCTCCTGGGGCTCCGGCATCATCTCCGAGACCGAGGAGGCCGCCTACGAGGGCACCACCTCGATCCGGATCGCGAGCAAGAACTTCTTCCAGGGCGGCACCCTCGTCTACGAGAACCCCATCTCCCTCGCGAACTCCTACGGCGACCGTTCCAATCTTCTGCGCATCGTCTTCCGTCCCCTTGACGCCGTGACCGGCATCGGCGGCGGGCGCGGCGGCGCCCGAGGAGGCGGCCTCCCCGGCGGAGCGGGCGGCGGCGACGAGGGCGACCCCGGCGCCGGAGGACGCGGCGGGGGCTTCGGCGCCGGCGGTCGCGGCGGCGGCATCCCCGGTGGACCCGGTGGACCCGGCGGCATCCCGGGCGGCCTCGGCGGGAGAGGGCGCGGTCAGGGGGGTCCCGGCGGCATCCCGGGCGGTCCAGGCGGATTGCCCGGCGGCCCTGGAGGCGCGAGCGGCTTCCCCGGAGGCCCCGGGGGGCGGGGCGGCGCGACCGCGTCGGCCCGACCCTCGCTCCGCACCGTCCGCCTCGTGATCACGACCACCGACGACCTGAAGTCCGAGGCTTACGTGCCCGTCGCGACGAGCATCTCCGCCCAAGACGGCTGGCGCCAAGTCGGCATCCCCCTCAAGGCGATCCGAGGCTTCGACCGTACGAACAAGACGATCAAGGAGATCACCGTCTCCGGCGATTCGAGCGGCGCCTTCTACCTCGGCGACCTCCGCGTCGTGAACGATCCGACCCCCATCCGCGCCGAACCGACCGAGCGCAACGTCACCCTCGCCCTCAACGACATCAAGACCCTCACCGTCCGCGGCGAGGGCGGATCCTCGGTCTTGCGCTACACCTGGGACTTCGACGACTCCGACGGCATCGGCATCGACGCCGAAGGTCCCACCGTTCAGCACAAGTTCCGAAAGCCGGGAACGTTCACCGTCACCATCACGGTCCAAGACGAGTACGGATTGAAAGATCCGTACACGACCACGATCAAGGTGAAGGTCAACGGCTGACGCTCCTGAGAGGAATGCGGGGTCCGAAAGGCCCCGCAAAGCCCTCGATAGGCGCGAAATCGCTTGATAGGCTACACTTGATCCTATCCTATCATTCTAGGTCCATAAGCATCATCGCGAAGTGGGAATGAGAGGAGACCGCTGACGTCATGAACGAAGAGAGGAACACCAAGGGATGAGGATCGGCATTCTTGCCAAAGAGACGCTCATGCGTCAGGCGCTCACGAGCCTCCTGGACCGACGCGGCCGCTTCGAGGTCGTCGCCCAGGAGAAAGGCGCGCGGGAGCTCCTCCTCGCCGCCAAGCGCAACATGGCCCAGGTCCTCCTCATCGAGGGCTCCGGCCTCGAGCCCGACGACATCCAGTTCGTCCTCGGCGCCAAGACCTACGGCGAGTTCGTCGTCGTCCTCATCACCGGCGAGCTCAAAGGCGACGAGTTCGGGCGCGACGCCTTCGACCGCGTCGTCTCCCGCGACGCGACCGCCGACGAGCTCTACGACGCGATCCAAGAGGTCGGCCAGGACGTGAAGGTCCCTGGTCGCTCGATGGTCCGCGAGCGCCGACGCGGCGTCCGCGACGACTCGCTCCTCACCCGGCGCGAGTACGAGATCGCCCGCCTCGTCGCCCAGGGCCTCTCCAACCGTCGCATCTCCTCCATCTCCGGCCTGCGCGAGCAGTCGGTGAAGAACCTCGTCTCCGTCATCATGCGGAAGATGTCGTGCGAGAACCGCGTCCAGGTCGCCCTGAAGCTCGTGAACGCCGACTACGCCAAATCCGCCGAAGAGGCCGCCAAGGCCGAGCGCGCGACCGCCGCGATCGAGAAAGAGACCGGCGACGCCGTCGAGGCCTGAGAGCCCCATCGCCGTCTCTCCTCCGAAGGGGGGGGCTGAATCGCTTCAGCCCCCCCCTTCGGGCGAACCCGTCTGGCGTAAACTCGCGCCCGTGACGAGACGGACCCTGAGGACGACGAGCGCGTCGAGGCGGAGGTGAGGGAGCGCGCCGTCACCGGGCTCCTCCTCATCCTCGCCGCCCTCGCGCTCGTCTTCCTCGCAAGCCCGAACGTCGCCTTCTTCGCCGCCCTTGCCCTCGGACTCGCCGGCGGCGTTGAGCTCGCCCGCCTCGTCTCCCCCCGCTCCGATCCCGGCGCGACCCTCGGGGTCGCCTGCCTCGCCGCGATCCTCGCCGCGACCGCCCCGCCCTCCCTCGCCCTCGCCGGAGCCCTCCTCGGTGCCGCCCTCCTCGTCGCCTCTCCCCAGCGCGGCCTTCCCGCGACCCTCGCCGGTATCGTCTGGATCGGAGGCGGCCTCGCCGGCCTCCGCGCCCTCGCCTCCATCCACCCCTCTGGCGCGTCGGTGGATCCCCGCCCCCTTGTCCTCCTCCTTCTCCTCCCGATCTGGGCGGGCGACACCTTCGCCTACTTCGGCGGCCGCGCCTTCGGAAAGCGCCCCCTCCTGCCCAAGGTGAGCCCGAAGAAGACCGTCGAGGGCGCCCTCTGCGGCCTCGCCGGAGCCCTCGCCGTCGCCGCGCTCGCCGCCCTCTGGCTCCGCGTCCCCCTGCCGAGGGCTTTTGTCGTCGGCCTCGCCGCCGGACTTCTCGGCCCCGCGGGCGACCTCCTCGAGTCCCTCCTCAAACGCCGCGCCGGAGTGAAGGACTCCGGCACCCTCCTCCCCGGCCACGGCGGCATCCTCGACCGTGTGGACTCCCTCCTCCTCGCCGCCCCGATCGCCGCCGTCTTGCTCAGGGCATAAAAAGATTCAAAAAGGTCCGGAGACCTATTGACAGGGAGTGGAAAGGGGGGTGAGATAGGGGAGGAGAAATCCCGATGACGCGAACCGTCCGCATCCTCCTCGCCCTCGCGGCCACGACCCTCCTCCTCGGTGGCGCCATCGCCGCCCACGCGACGAACCCCTCCGACCCCACCGCCCAGGTCGCCTGCCCCGTGGACGTCAATGACCCGGTGGAGGCGACGCCGTGAACGGCGGCAAGCTCATCCGCGTGCTCTCTGCTCCGATCCTCTCCGTGGCCCTAAGCCGTACGCGTACGATCCGGGATTCTGCGACCACGAGGGTTCCCTATGGGTCGCGGTCCCGTACGTCGTGCGCGATGGGACCTGCTCTTCGTCCGGCTCGAACGCTCAAGGTTGCGTCGTCCGCGTGGCCTCTCTTTGCCTGACGGACGCTCATGATGAGCCGGATCTCCATACGCCGATCGTCTGCGCCACCTTTTCAGCGGGTGCCACGACGGCGAACTACGGGGCCGACAGCGGAGAACCTGTCCGCTGTGTGATGAGCCCTGATTCCGGAGAGCCCCTGTGACCGGGATCGTACTCCGCTACAAAGGAAGGATCCTTCTGCGCGGGACTCAGGGCGAGACCGCCTCCGAGCTCGACACCCTGAGGGCGCCGGTCGCGAGCACCGACGCGATCGTCGAACACACGATCGCGTCGGACGGCTCCGTCGAGATCCTTCGGTACACGCTCGGGGGTCGGCTCCTAGCGGTCGTCTACCGGGACGCGAAGTCGTGTAGCTTCATCACGTCGCAACCCGATCAACTCACCGTCCACCCACCCGAGGAATCCGGCGGGTTCCCGACCCTTGGTTACATCCAAACTCCCGACGCCTCCTCGGTGCTTACACGCCGCGCGAGTCCGAAGGAACGGGACGCGAACGACGCGGGGTGCTCCGAAACGCCCGGATGCACGGATCTCCGGGTCCCCATCCACTTCAACGCCAAGGTATATCCCGCAAGCTGGCGACCCGGCGCCGCGACGATAACCGCCTCCCCCTATCGCTACGAAGGACGCCCCTTCGTCCTTCTCGCTTGGAACGTCGTGCCCGAGGCGGGCCGGCTCTACGCCCGCACGGTCGAGTTCCGAGAGACCGATCCTAACGGCGGGATCGTCGCCCAAGCATCGTACATCCTTGTCGAAGCCCGGAAGATCGCTACGATCCCCGAGCGCGCCGCGTTCGTTCGCCCCGGATCGGGCTACCAGATCGAAAAGGACCATCACGGTTTCGGCGGTGCCTACGATCCGAACGTTCGCGACGAGTGGGCCCTCTACCGCCGCTACGAACGACTTTGGGCGCGAGAGGACGCCAAGAACACCGCCCCCTGGGGCGGAATCGGTGTGGGCCTCGTCGCGACGG
Organism: Fimbriimonas sp.; assembly: GCA_965249475.1. Taxonomy (GTDB): domain Bacteria; phylum Armatimonadota; class Fimbriimonadia; order Fimbriimonadales; family Fimbriimonadaceae; genus Fimbriimonas. Next base: position 513,729 of record CBDFMD010000003.1, read on the forward strand.
CCGCTCTGGCCGCCATCGCCTTGCGTAAGTGGACCAAACGGTGAGGAGACCGCGAAAACCCGCGCCGCCCCTCGACCGGATCGCCGCCCCCCTCTTTTTTGTCCTCTACGGCGGAGCGGCCGCCTCTCTTCTCATGGTCGTAGGCAACGTCGCTCTGGGGAAGACCGTCCCCCCCCTTCTTGGTTCGGGATGCGACCTCGTCGCCCGCACCGACGCCAGACTGTGGGGGGGATTCCCCGTCGGCATCGTGGGTCTTGCGACGATCGGCGCGATCCTGACGCTGACGCTCCACCGCCGTTCGCTCCCTTTCGCCAAGTCCGTCGCATGCGCCTCCGCGGGCTACGCCGTCTGGCTCCAAATCCGCGTCGCCGCTCTGCTCCAAGCGACCTGCGCCTGGTGCGTGCTGACGACCGCCTTCCTCGTTCTCGGCGCCCTCGCGCTTCTCTTCGCCCGCACCCCGTGGCGACTTTCCCGCGCCCCCGCCCTCCTTCTGGGGGCCGCGCTCCCGATGCTCCTCGCGGGCTTCGTCCCCGCCCCGATCCCGCCCGCCGAGATCCTCCCCCTCCCCTCCATCAACCGCGCCCAGATCACCGGCCATTCCGATTCCTCCCGCCGCGAGATCGTCGTCTTCGCCTCGCCGGAGTGCCCCGAGTGCCGCACCGAGGTCCCCGCCCTCCTCCGCCGCTTTCCGTTGGACAAAACTCTCGTCCTGCGCTTCGCCCCGCTCAACGGCTCTCGCGACGAGCGCCGCCTCGCCGCCCTCGCCCGCCTCGCCGCCGACGCCCGCCGCCCCGACCTCCTGAAGATCCTCTTCTCGGGCGAACTCCTGAACGTCCGCACGGGCTTCGCCGAGCGAGCTCTCGCCCCGACGAACGCCGCTCTCCGTGCCGCTTACTCTGCGGTAGACGCCGACGCCCTCTCCGCCCGCGCCCTGAAGGTGGCGACGATCCCCTTCGTCGCCGAATGTCCCCCGGACTCCGCCTGCCGCAAGGTGGATCCGAGCGACCTCTAAGCCGACCTCTAAACCGGTACGCTCCCGCCGGATGCCCCCCGCGATCGAGACCCGCGACCTCCGCAAGGCGTTCACCACCGTCGTCAAACCCGAAGGCGCCCTCGGCGGCCTCAAAAGCCTCCTCCGCCCCGAACGCAAAGAGGTTGTCGCCGTCCAGAACGTCTCCCTGAGCGTCGAGCCCGGCGAGGTCGTCGGCTTCCTCGGCCCCAACGGAGCGGGGAAGACCACCACCCTGAAGATGCTCTCCGGCATCATCCACCCCACCTCCGGCGAGGTCCGCGTCCTCGGCCACGTCCCCACCCGCCGCGAGCCCGCCCTCCTCTCGCGCCTCGCCCTCGTCATGGGCAACAAGAACCAGCTCTGGTGGGACCTCCCCGCCCGCGACTCCTTCGAGGTCCTCCGCCGCATCTACGAGGTGGACGACGCCGCGTTCCGGCGCCGCATGGACCGCCTCGTCCCCGCCCTCCAGCTGGAGGACAAGCTCGACCAGCAGGTCCGCCGCCTCTCCCTCGGCGAGCGCATGAAGTGCGAGCTCGTCGCCGCCCTCCTCCACGGCCCGAGCGTCGTCTTCCTCGACGAACCCACCATCGGCCTCGACGTCGTAAGCCAGAAGCGCATCCGCGAGTTCCTCCGCGAGATCCACCGCGAGGAGGGCACCACCATGCTCCTCACGAGCCACTACATGCAGGACGTCGAGGTCCTGTGCGACCGCCTCGTCATCATTGACCGTGGGACGGTGGTCTTCGAGGGCACCCTCGCCGACCTCCGCGCCCGCTACGGCGACACGAAGACGATTCGCGCGACCTTCGACCGCCCCGTCGCGCGCGCCGACCTCGAGGGCATCGGCCGCGTGGGCGAGTGCGACGGCCTCACCGCGACGATCGACATCCCCAAAGGCGAGACCCGCGCCCGCGTCGCCGCCCTCCTCGACCACCTCCCCGTCAGCGACCTCATGCTCGAGGAAACCCCCGTCGACGACCTCGTCCGCCGCATCTTCGAGGAACGCGATCCTCCATCCCTCCTTCATTCCTCAACGACGAAAACGAGCGTTTAGCCCGTTACGGGGTTGCGAATCGAGCATGGCGGCACCTTTCTACGGCTCGTGTTCTTAGAAGCGTGAATTCGACAACCGCCTGGATAAAGATCCGCGTCGAACTCCGTCCGACCTTTGCGGATCAGGGCGCGTTCTCGGGCGCTCCAAGCCCGTACCACCGCGTGTAGGACATCGTCTCGGCGTGACCGTCGCCAAACGCGATCGAGTAGCGGAACGTCCGCGCCATCTCCGGGTCGGCTTGAGGCGAGCCTTGACCCTTCGGCATCTCCGCACATCCGCACAGCCAGTGCCCCGCCGCCGACTTGAGAAGCGGTAAGCGCGAGAGTCCCGGCGTCGAACCCGACATCTTGAGCCCTGCCGACACCATGTAGTCGTAGCTCGAACCCGTTGCGGCGTAGAGGCTCGGCTGGCGCAGGTATGGAAACCCGCCGTTCTCCATGAGCGTCGTACCCGAGTCGACCGGCGAGCGGAAAACCTCCCGGCTCTTCGCATAGGGCCGCAGCACATCCGAGTAGAGAGGGAGGGTCTTCACGAGATCGGCGTCGGCACCGTGGAGCCAAGGGAACGTGCGCGAGAAATCGTCGGTCGCCCATGGGAAGCGGTCGTCGTGATCGCCTTGATAGATCAGCGTCGCGAGCCCTACAGCCCGCACGTTGCCGAGGCAAGACACACTCCTCGCTCGCAGACGCGCGGCGGCGAACACCGGGAAGAGCAACCCCGCGAGTGCGGCGACGATCCCCACTACGCACAGCGTCTCCACCAGCGTGAACGCCTTCTTCCAGGGGTTGGACACCATGTTTTCATTCTGACCCATGCGCAGAAAGCTGGAAAAATCAAGAAAATGCTGGGCCGAAGGTCCCAATTGCCGCGAAAATCGTCTTCCACCGGCTTCCGCGTGTCGTACAATCCAACCATGAGGGTAGCGAGCTGGATCGCCGGATCGCCGGATCGCCGGATCGCCGGATCGTCGGCGCTTCTCGCGGTCGTGCTCGGCACCGCCCTCACCTCGAAGCTCTTCGTATTCGATGAGCTTGCCGGTGTGATCGCCGCGAGCGGTCTGATCCCGAAAGAATTCTCGCGAGCAGCAGGCATCGGCCTGTTGCTCATCGAAGCAACCATCCTGACCCTGTTGGTCTCTTTAAGGTTCCGGCGCTTCGGTTTGCTCGCTTCGGCTGGGCTCCTCTCAATCTTTGGGGCCTACCACGGATGGCGCTGGCATGAGGGGATCAGCGTTCCCTGCACCTGCTTCGGCCCTCTTTTCAAGATAACGGCTCCAGTGGGGCTTGCTCTGTGTAGCGGCCTCCTTCTCATCGCCCACTTCGGCCTCGTGCCTCCAGCCCCTAAACCACTGAATTCACCGTGAACAAGCTCGTCCCCCTCTTTACTTCGGCGTTTCTTTTCGCGAGCGCCTCCTCGCTCGTCTCCTCCAGGAGTGACACTGCTCAACGGACGTCGCGTCCCGACGTGAAATTGGCGTCCTCGACCGTGGGTAGCGGCTCCGAGTGTCTTGCGGGGTGCGAGGGCACTGACGGTTGCATCAACAACAACCGCTGGAAGAAGTACTTTCCGCATTACGAGTGTCGCTTCTCATGGATGCCTTACACCTGCGAGAACAAGTATGGCGACGTCGCCTGCAACAAGATCTACGCCGGTTGCCCCTTCGGTGGCGAAATGCTTGACGAGACGAAAACCGGTATGTGCTCGACAGCTTCTGTCCCGACATCAGATTAAGCTAGCGCAAGCAAGGTCATGCGTCATGTTTCTCAAATCACAGGTTGTCTCACGCTTCTTGCTTTGGCAACATGGGCCGTGGCGCAAGAGCCGATGACCCTTGGGGAGGCGAGGCTCCGCGCGGTGAGATTCCGCCGCGGTCTCGTCTCCGGCTCGGCGGAATTCTCCTCAAGATCCGAAGTGCGTCAAGGCAATGAATCACCACTTGGAAGTGACTCCGTTGGCAAGGTTCTATTTGATAGTGTAACTTACACGAACACATACCGCCGGATCAGTACGACAGGCTATACCTTCACAAGGACGGGCTCAGATGGCGTGCGTCACGAAGGATTAAATGCAACTGACGAGACGATTTTTCTTAGACGAGGAGCCACTGCCCCAACAGGGGATCGATTCAACGTGGATCGTCAGGCACAACGCATTTCCTCGGTAGATTACCTAAGTGGAGATTGGGAAATTCTTGCCACAAGTCACGATCTGTTGGCGTGCGGCCTGGTTGTTCCGGAGGTGCCACCCTCACGCGAACTAGATAGCATTACCCTCGTTCCAACTCCCGATGGTCTTCTCACGGGAACGGGAGATGTTTCGGGCGCAACGGTCCAGATCGTGGTGGCCCCTGCTCTCGGATATCTACTGACGCGAGTGTTCGTGTCCAAGAACGGCAATGTGCATCAGGTAACGATCGCTGAAACCCAAAGAGTAGGTGATTACATCTTTCCGCGACGCACCGTTAGCTCATCCACTTCAGCTAGCTACAAATCAACGAGCACGATTACGAGCGTATACACGGATGTTGCTGTGAACAACGGAACTGTTCCGATGAAGGTGAGCATCAGTCCGGGCGCGTGGGTCTACGGCTGGAGAGATAATTCAGTTTACCAAATGAGTGCAGAAGGCAAGCCCATCTTTTTGCGTAACAAGGCACCTGTTGGCAAAAGGAATTCTGTCACAAACTTACTTTACGTCGGATCTTTGGCACTTTTGCTTTTTGTGGCCAGTGGTACACTTGTTCGGTCTATCGCATTGCGGCGCCGCCTTAAATGAAAGTTGTCCCCTCGTTCCTCGTTGGTGGCGTGGCGCTATCTTTGATCGCGATGAGAGTTATTTGGCATCCAGAGTCCGAATCTTGTGGCGTGGCGTGTGGGCGTATACTGCTGGCGCACTACAATTCGAACCACCCTGTGCGTGAACCCCGCCTCCGATCAAACGGCATGATGAGCGTCTCCGAACTAACGAGCTGGCTAAACGCGGAAGGGTTGCCCGCACGGACCTTTACCTTCACTCAGTTGGAGGAGCTGGATGGCCACCTCCCGGCTATAATTCACCTGAGCGAAGGTCATTTTGTGGTCGTCACCAAGTTAGAAGACGGGGAGGTGAAGGTCATTGATCCCACTTACGGACCAAAGATCTTTGCTAACCCCCGGGCTGATTTCGCGGCGAGCACATCCGGCTTCGCGATCAACGTAGAACGCTGATCAACCTCCTTCACGGGAAGATCCCGCGCCGCACCGTCGCGTCGGCGACGCGCTTCACCCCGATGATGAGCGCCGCCGTCCGCATGTCCGTCTTGTGCCGACGCATCGTCGCGTCCACCGCGTGGTACGAGTGCCGCATGATCTTCGTGAGCTTCGCGTTCACCTCCCCCTCCTCCCAAAAGAAGTTCTGCAGGTCCTGAACCCACTCGAAGTAGCTCACCACCACCCCTCCCGCGTTCGCCAGCACGTCCGGCACCACGAACACCCCCTTGTCGCCCAGAATGCGGTCCGCGTCCGGCGTGCAAGGCCCGTTCGCCCCCTCCACCACGAGCTTCGCCCGGATCCGGTCCGCGTTCTCCCCCGTGATCTGAGCCGCGATCGCCGCCGGGATGAGCACGTCGCAGTCGAGCTCCAAAAGCTCCTCGTTCGTCACCGCCTGGGCGTCCTTGTACTCGCGGATCCCCCCGTCCCGCCCGTAGTACCGAGTCACGAGCTCGTCCACCGGCAAGCCCCGCTCGTTGTAGATCCCCCCGACCGCGTCCGAGACCCCCACGATCGTCGCGCCCCCCGCGTGCAGGATCTTCGCCGCCACCGAACCGACGTTCCCGAACCCCTGCACCACCACGCGCGCGCCGCTCAGGTCCATCCCCAACCCTTTCGCCGCCTCCTCGGCCGCCACCACGACCCCGCGCCCCGTCGCCTCCACGCGCCCCTCGCTTCCGCCGAGATCCACCGGCTTCCCCGTGACGACCCCCGGGACGGTGTAGCCCGCCTGCATCGAGAACGTGTCCATGATCCACGCCATCGTCTGCGCGTTCGTCCCGATGTCGGGCGCGGGGATGTCGCTCCGCTCTCCCAGCACGATGTTGATCTCCGTCACGTACCGCCGCGTGAGCTTCTCCAACTCCCGCCGCGAGAGAAGCTTCGTGTCCACCTTCACCGAGCCCTTCGCCCCCCCGTACGGGATGTTCGCGATCGCGCACTTCCACGTCATCCACATCGCGAGCGCCGTCGTCTCCTGAAGGTCCACGTGCGGGTGGTACCGGATCCCCCCCTTCGTCGGACCCCGGCTCGTGTTGTGCTGCACCCGGTACCCCTCGAACACCTGCACCTCCCCGTCGTCCATCACCACCGGGAAATGGACGATGAGCTGCCGCTTCGGCTGCGCGAGGACCGCGTGCAACCCCTCGTCGAGGTCGAGGTGCGTCGCCGCCAGCGCGAGCTGCTGGCGGGCCATCTGAAGGACGTCGGTGTCGGCACTCATGGATTCGGGCTAGAGTTTACGACGCCCGCCCTGCGATCCGCCGGAGACCCAACGCCAACGGCATCGCCAACGCCCCGTTCACCAAAGCCCCCGCAGGCGCCGCGAGCAGGAAGAACCCGAACGAGCGCGGCGCGAGAAGGAACACCAGAAGCCCGTTCGCCAGGAGCGTCCCCGCCGCCGTCGCCACCGCCGCCACCCCCGGCCCCCGCTCCGGCGTCTGCGCCCCCAACGTCGCCGCGACGAATCCCGCCAGCATCCGCGTCGCGATGTACGGAAGCGGGTTCGCCCCTAGCGCCGCCGCCTCCAGAAACCCCGCTCCGAACCCCAGCAACAGCCCTCGCCGCCGCGAGACGTGGAGCCCCAACGCCCCCACCACCACGAGCGGGAGCGACGGCGCGAAAGGGCTCGATCCCCACCGGAGCGCCGCCGTCGCCCCGACCCCCGCCGCAAGCCAAAGCCCCACCGCGCCCAGAAGAACGGAGAGAGGGCGGTTCATAGAAGCACCCGCACCTCGCGCACCCGCCCGATCTGCGCGGCGGGGAACACCTTCGCCGTCCGCGCCCCCAGCTCGGGGTTGTCGTCCACCTGGATCACCCGCCCGATCACGAGCCCCCGCGGGATCCGCTCCCCGAACCCCGAGGTCACCACGAGATCCCCGTTCGCCACCGTCGCGTTCGGATCGAGGAACGGGAGCGTGAGCGTCCGCCCCCCCTCCCCCCGAAGAAGCCCCGCCGGCGGAGGGTCGTGCCCCGCCGCGATCGCCCCCACCGTCTTCGAGGGCGCCGTCAGAAGCGTCACCTGCGCGTCCCCCGGCCCCACGCTCGCGACGATCCCCAGGAGCCCGTCCGCGCACACCACCGGCATCCCCGCCTCCACCCCCTGCCGCGCCCCCGCCGAGATCGCGATCCGGTTCTCCAGCGGCGCGTACGCCCGCACGTCCGCCCCCACCCACCGCCGCCCCGCCACCGCCGGAAGCCGCTCGAGCCTCCGAAGCGAGTCCACCTCCCCCTCCAATCGCCGAAGACTCTCGTCGTACGTCGCGAGCGCCACGAGCCGCGCCCGCAACGCCGCGTTCTCCCGGCTCAGCCGCGATCCCCCCGTCACCCCGCCCCCCAGATCCGCCGCCCCGTCGAAAACCGCCCGCGAGGCGTTCTGGACCGGCGCGAGCGCCGCCCGCGCGAGCGTGAGCGGCGGCGCCGAAGAGCCCCGCCGCCGCGCCGAGGCGTTCCACACCCCGAGCCCCACCCCGAGCGCGAGAAGGACGAGCGCCGTGAGGACGACGCGGAGAGGCGGCTCGCGGTCGCGCTCCATCCCCGGTCTACGGCCGCGAGGACCGTTCGAGCATCTTCTGGATGAGCGGGCTCTCGTGCATGCTCTCCACCACCATCCCCGTCCCGATCGCCACGCAAGAGAGCGGGTCCTTCGCGATGTGCACCGGCATCCCCGTCTCCCGCTGGATGAGCCGGTCGAGCCCCCGGATGAGCGCCCCCCCGCCCGCGAGCATGATCCCCTGGTCCATCGCGTCCGCCGAGAGCTCCGGCGGCGTCGCCTCCAGCGTGAGCTTGATCGCGTTGACGATCTCCTTCACCGGCTCCGAGATCGCGTTCCGCACCTCCTCGCTCGTGATCACCGCGCTCTTCGGCAGGCCCGTCAGAAGGTCCCGCCCCTTGATCGTCATCTCCAGCTCCTGCTCCAAGGGGTACGCCGAACCGATCTCGATCTTTGTCGCCTCCGCCGTCCGGTCCCCGATCGCCAGGTTGAACGCCCGCTTCACGTACCCCGTGATCGCCTCGTCGAGCTCGTCCCCCGCGATCCGGATGGACTTCGAGTACACGATCCCCCCGAGCGAAATCACCGCCACCTCCGTCGTCCCGCCCCCGATGTCCACGATCATCGAGCCGCTCGGCTCCTCCACCGGCATCCCCGCCCCGATCGCCGCCGCCATCGGCTCCTCGATGACGTACGCGTGCGTCGCCCCCGCGTGCTTGCACGCCTCCAACACCGCCCGACGCTCCACCTCCGTCACCCCCGAAGGGATCCCCACCACCACGAGCTTGCGAAGCAGGAACCGGTTCGAGACCTTCCCGATAAAGTGCTGGAGCATCTTCTCCGTCTGCTCGTAGTCCGCGATGACCCCGTCCTTCAGCGGCCGCGTCGCGACGATGTTCGCCGGCGTCCGGCCCAGCATCCGCTTCGCCTCCTCCCCCACCGCCATGACCTTGTTGTCGTCCTTCGAGATCGCCACCACCGAGGGCTCGCGCAGAACGATCCCCCGCCCCCCGACGTGGACGAGCGTGTTCGCCGTCCCCAGGTCGATCCCGATGTAGCGCGAAAAGCGCCCCATCAGCCCGTGAACGCGCTTGCCGTCCGATCTCATTCGTCCTCTCCCCCGTCCCCGCTGGAAACCCCGTCCCGCTCCGCCGCGTCCCGCTCCGCCGCGTCCGGCTCTATCGGATCCGGCTCGACCGGGTCCGGCTCCGTGATCCCCGTCGCCAGCCGCCGCGCGAGCGTCTCCTGACCGATCGCCGAGAGCACCACCGCCTCGTGCGTGAGAAACACGATCGCCTTCGTCCGGCGCCCCTGCGTCGCGTCGATAAGACGCCCCTCGCCCCCCGAACCCTCCTTACGGAGCGCCTGCACGAGACGCCGCATCGGCGCCGACTCCGAACTCACGAGCGCCAGGATCTTGTCGGTGAGCACGAAGTTCGAGTGGCCCACGTTGAGCACGGGCGGAAGAGGCATGGCGGTTCGATCGCCCTGCAGAGAGCCTCGCGAGAGGGGGCCGCGAAAACGCGGGGCGGCAGGGGAGTGTACTCCCTTACCGTCCCGAACCCGATCCGTCGGGACCGGAAGCGAACCCTGGAAGCCCTAGCCCCCCGCTCCGACCGGACCGCGCTTCCCGCCCCGCCCACCGGGAGCCCCCGGAAAACCGCCCGGAGGACCGCCCGGAGGACCTCCGAACCCGCTCGGCGCCCCGAACGCCCCCTTGGGTGCTCCGAACCCGGAACCCGGCGCCCCGAAGCCGCCCCCCGCCCCGCCGCCCGCCGCCGACCCGCCCGGAAGCGCGTTCGCCTTCACCACGAGAGGCTCCGCCGCCGGAAGCTTCGCCGCCGCGAGCGGCACCGTCTCCACCGGCGACACCGGCTGGGGCTCCGGCTTCGTGAAGAAGAGCGTCGTCGCCCCGATGATCCCGAGCAGGACCGCCACCACGGTCACGATGATGTTCGTCTGGTCGCGCATGGCCTTAGGCGTCTACTATACACCGAAACGACTCTAGTGGCGGAAGTGCCGCGCCCCCGTGAGGCACATCGCGATCCCCCGCCGATCCGCCTCCGCCACGACCTCCGCGTCCTTCTTGCTTCCCCCCGGCTGAACGATCGCCGCGATCCCCGCCTCCGCCGCCGCCACGATCGAGTCCGCGAACGGGAAGAACGCGTCGCTCGCTAGAACCGCCCCCCGCGCCCCGTCCCCCGACTCCCCGTTCGCCTGCGCGAGCGCCAGCCGCACCGACTGCACCCGGTTCATCTGACCCGCCCCCACCCCCAGCATCCGATCCGCCGCGCCGACCACGATCGCGTTGCTCTTCACGTGCCGCACGATCGCCCACCCGAGCGCGAGCGCCCGCATCTCCTCCGCGCTCGGCTTCCGCTCCGTCGGCACCGTCCAAAGCGCCGGGTCCTCGTACGACTCGTCGCTCGTCTGCACGAGCGCCCCCCCCCGCACCGTCCGCACCGTCGTGTACGCCTCCTGAGCCGGGAGCGGCGCCTCCAGAAGACGCACCTCCTGACCCCACCCCGAGCGCGCCGCGAAGACCCCCCGCGCCCCCTCGTCGTACCCCTCCGCGATCACGACCTCGAGAAAGTTCCCCCTCTCGCACATCGCCTCGGCCGCCGCCCGGTCCACCGTCCCGTGGAGCGCCGCGATCCCCCCGAAGGCCGAGATCGGGTCCGACGCCCGCGCCGCCCGGTAGCTCGCCGCGAGGTCCCCGAGCGCCGCCGCCCCGCACGGGTTCGAGTGCTTGATGATCGCCACCGACCCCCGCGGCAGATCCCCGACGAGCTCCCATGCCCCGTCCGCGTCGAGAAGGTTGTTGTAGCTCAGCTCCTTCCCGCTCAGCTGACGGTACCGCCCGATCCCCGACGTCGCGAGCGGGTCCGCGTAGAACGCCCCCCCCTGGTGCGGGTTCTCCCCGTACCGGAACGTCTGCCGCCGCCGGAACCCGAAGCTCAGCTCCTCCGGAAGCGCCTCTGCGGGGTCCAGCGCCCCCGTCAGGTACCGCGCGATGAGCGCGTCGTACAGCGCCGTGTGCCGGAACGCCTTCGCCGCGAGCCGCCGCCGAAGCTCCGCCAGCCCCTCCCCCGACCCCTCCCCCGACTCCAACGCCGCGAGCACCGCCGGGTAGTCCCCCGGGTCAACGACGACCGCGACGTTCGCGTGGTTCTTCGCCGCCGCCCGCACCATCGTCGGCCCCCCTACGTCGATGCTCTCGACCGCCTCCTCCAGCGTGTGCGTCCCCAGTACCTTCGCCTCGAACGCGTACAGGTTCACCGCCGCCACCGCGATCGGCGCGATCCCCGCCCCCTCCAGCGCCGCCGCGTGCTCCGCCTTCCGCAGATCCGCGAGAAGCCCCCCGTGCACCCCCGGATGGAGCGTCTTCACCCGCCCCTCCAGCATCTCCGGAAACCCCGTGACCTCGGCCACGTCGGTCACCTCCAACCCCTCCGAACGCAGAGCGGCCGCCGTCCCCCCCGTCGAGAGAAGCTCGAACCCGAGCCCCGCGAGCCCCCGAGCGAACGCCGCGACCCCCGCCTTGTCGGTCACGGAAAGAAGGGCGCGCGGTCGCTGGCTCACGAGGAGGAGTCTATCCCGCGGCCCCGCTCCCTACCTCTCCCCCGGTAGCACGATCCCCCGCATGATCACCCGCTGCGCCGCGAGGAACACCACGAGCGTCGGCAACGCCGCGAGCGCGAGCGCCGCCATCGTCACCGCCTTCGGCGCGTTCGTCTGCAACTGATACAGGAACACCATCAGCGTCCACATCCGCTGGTCCTGCACCACCAGAAAGGCGTAGATGAACGCCCCGTAGCTCGCCATGAACGCCGTGAGCGCGAGATACCCCAGCACCGGACGCGACAGCGGCAACGCCACCCGCATCATGAGCGTCGTCTCCGGCGCCCCGTCCAGCTGACCCGCCTCGAAGAGCTCCTGCGGCAACGAGTCGAAGAACCCCTTCAGAAGAAAGATCATGTACCCGCTCGCCGCCCCCGGAAGCACGAGCGCCGCGAACGTGTTCAACAAGCCCAGATCCTTCAGGAGCAGGAACGACGGGATCATCGCCACCTCCGCCGGAAACGCCATCGTCGCGAGCAGAAAGACGAGAATCTGCCCGCTCGCCCGGATCGGGTACCGCGAGAGCGCGTACGCCGCGAGCGGGTTCACAACCAGTTGCGTGAGGATCGCGAGCGAGCAGAAGATCGCCGTGTTCAGCACCGCCCGCCCGTTCAGCAGAATGTAATCGAGCACGTACCGGAAGTTGCGCCCCGCGAACTCCCCCCGGAGCTCCCCCGCCCGACGCCGCACCTCCCGCGCCTCCTGCCCCGCGATCGGCATCGCTCCGGGCGAGAGCGCCGCCCAGCGCGCGTCCGGATTGTCCCGCGCGTACCGGTCCGGCCACCGCGTCGTCAGGAACTCCGTCCACACCGGCCCGCTCCGCACCGCCGCGACCGCCGTCATTCCCTCGAAGTCCTTCGCCCCCCGCGCGTACTCCGCCGGAACCCCCGAGAACTGGTTCTTCGCCCGCGCCCGCCAAAACTCCTGCCACCCCCGGTCCAGCCGCACCGGCACCCGGTACTCCGCCGGAAGCGTCGCCTTGAAGAGGAGCCAATCCCCGTACTTCCGATCCGCCGAGGGCTTCCATCGCCGCAGGGTGAGAAGCTCGCTCGGCGGCTGGACCGTCTGGAACGCGACGTTCTCCTCCACGTACGCCCGGTTCAGCGCATCGATCGTCCCGAACCGGCCCCTCAGCCACCCCTGGTACCGCGCCATGAGCCGGCTCGTCACCTGGTTCGCCGCCGGCCGGAACCCTGCGCTCCAGAACTCCACCGGCAGGTCCCGCAGAAACCCCTCGTACCGGTCGATCTCCGTGTCCGAGGCCCCCGCCCCGATCCGCGTCGAGGCGACGAGCGGCACGTCCCCCGCGTACTTGTCGTCCACGTACTTCCCCAGAAGCTCCCCCCGGTCCGCAAGGAACGCCGGGACGACCTTGTTGTCGTTCTGGTCCGTCGCCCCCTTGAGCCCCGTCGAGAGCATGAGCACGAACGGGTACAGCGTCGTCACCGCCCCCAACCCCAGGATGAGATAGACGAACGCCATCGCCAGCCGCGCCCGCGGGCGTCGTCGCCCGACCTTCCCCACGAGGCTCATCCGCCGCTGAGGCTACCCCTAACGAAAGCGGCCCGCCCCCCAAAGAGGGGGAGCGGGCCTCGCGGAGCGGCCCGAAGGCCGCGCCTCACGCCTTGCGGCGGCGGCGGAGAAGGGCGGCGAGGCCGACCCCGACCACCGCGAGCGACGCGGGCTCCGGAACCGGGTTCGGCGCGATCGCGAGACCGCGGAACTGGTTCACCGCACCCTGAGCGCCGAGCGTGCCGATGTTCGTCGCCTGCCCCGTCGCGAGATTGATCGTGTAGAGCGACGAGCCCGACACCGCGTCCGGCTGGATCGCGGCGTAGGCGATCCCGGTGCTCCCCGAGATGTCGAATCCCGTGAGCCCCGAGACTCCAAACCCGATCGAACCCACGGTCGAGGCCGTGCCCGCGTTCGGGTTCGAGAAGAGGACGAGCGAGTTCGACGAGGCGTCGATCCCGTAGAGCTGCGTCGAGGTGGCCCCCGCGAAGTTGTTCGTGTAGGCGACCGAGGTCACCTGAGGGTTCGTCACGCCCGCGATCGTGATCGCGGTGTCCTGGGTCACCGCCGCGGTGTCGGGGTTCACGCGCAGGTTCTGGCGCGTGTCCGACGTGATCCGGAGGCGGTCCACCGTCGGGTTGAAGTCGACCCCGAAGTTCGCGCCGTTGAGCACCGGGGAGAACCGCGAACCCACCTGCGTGAGGTTGCCGTTCGTCGTGTCCACCGTGTAGAGGAACGAGTTCGCGCCGACCGCGTAGAGAACCCCGTTGGTGCGGAAGTCGAGCCCCGCGATCGCCGGCGTGAACCCGGAGGCCGTCGTGAGCGCGAACGAGTTCTGGAAGAACGACGGGTTCGCCGTGTCGAAGGAGACGAGCTGGTTGTCGAACGTCACGCCGTAGGCGAGCTCGGCCGAGGAGAGAGCGGGCAACGCCGCGAGCGCCAGAAGGGCGAGCGAGAGCTTGATGGGGGTGTTCATGAAATCCTGACCCGAGCCTCATCGCGAGGGCCTGCCTATCCTACGTACTCCCTCCGCGACGCCTACCGGTAAACTGACCGGGTCTCGCGTCCGTTCACGGGAACGTCATGTTCCATCCGGGCCCTCCGACCGTCCCCCGTCTCTCCACGGTCATCCTGCGCCCGACTCGACCCCCGGAAGGACGATCCCCCGACGGCCCGGATAGACTCGCCCCATGAAGCGCCGGACGAAGATCGTCTGCACCCTCGGTCCGGCCACGGACTCCCGCGAGGGGATCAAAGCCCTCCTCGACGCGGGCATGAACGTCGCCCGCCTGAATTGCTCCCACGGCGACTGGCCCACCAAACGCCGCTGGATCGCCTGGCTTCGCGAGCTCTCCCCCGCCATCGCCCCCGTCGCCATCCTCGCCGACCTCCAAGGCCCGAAGTTCCGCGTCGGCGACCTCCCGAACAACGCCGTGGACCTCCCCACCGGAACCACCGTCACCGTCGGCGCCCCCGTCGAGGGCGTCGCGTGCGCGGTCCCCATCCTCCAAGAGGAGATCCTGAACGTCATGCGCCCCGGCGACCGGCTCCTCCTCGGCGACGGCGAGATCGAGATCAAGCTCGGCGCGAGCATCGCCCCCTACGCCTGGCGCGGCAAGATGGTCGTCGGCGGCACCCTCAAAAGCCGCAAGGGCGTCACCGTCGTCGCCCGCCAGTTCGACGTCCCCGCCCTGAGCGAAAAGGATATCGAGGACCTCGAGGAGGCCGTCGCCGCCGGGTGCGACATGATCGCCCTGAGCTACGTGAAGCACGCCGCCGACGTCCTCGCTCTCCGCGAGCACCTGCGGCGCCTCGAAAGCCCCGCCCGCGTCTGCGCGAAGATCGAGACCCGCGAGGCCATCCGCGACCTCGAATCCATCCTCCCCGTCGTGGACATCGTCATGGTCGCCCGCGGCGATATGGGCCTCCAGATGGACATCGAGGAGGTCCCCCCCGCCCAAAAGCACATCATCGAGCGTTGCTCCGCCATAGGCGTCCCCGTCATCACCGCGACCCAGATGCTCGAGAGCATGGTGACGAACCCCCGCCCCACCCGCGCCGAGGCCGGCGACGTCTTCAACGCCGTCCTCGACGGTACCGACGCCGTCATGCTCTCCGGCGAGACCGCCGCCGGGATGTACCCCACCGAGTGCGTAAGAACCATGGCCCGCCTCGCCGAGGAGGGCGAGTCCCGCTTCGACCGCTACCGCATCGAGCGCCGCGTGAAGGCCCGCGTGGACGTCCAGCCCACCGACGCCATCGCCCAGGCCGTCGCCACCCTCGAGCGCCAGATCCGCGCCCGCGCCATCCTCACCACCAGCACGAGCGGACAGACCCCCCGCCTCGTCAGCAAGTACCGCCCCCACGCCCCCATCCTCTGCGCGACCGACAACCCGACGACCGCCCGCTTCCTCGCCGTCGTCTGGGGCGTCGAGGCCGCCCTCATCCCCGACGCCGTCTTCGCCGACGACGTCTTCCCGGCCGCGATGGAGACCTTCCGACGCGCCAAACGCCTGAAGGCGGGCGACGTCGTCGTCTTCACCGCCGGCGTCCCCGCCGGCGTCCCCGGCAACACGAACCTCATCATGGTCCAGACCGTGCGCTGAACCCACCCGCGCGCCGAACCCGACCGGATCGGGTAGACCCTCACCGAGCGCCATGAGCCGACCCCACCCCCTCATCCTCGCGGCCACCGCCCTCGGGATCGCCGCCGGGATCGTCCTCTCGCTGAGACCCTGGGGAGCCCTCCTCGTCCAGCGCGAGGAGGCCGCCGCCGTCCGCGCCGACCTGAGGAGGACCACGAAGGAGCGCGCCGCCCTCGAGCGCGAGGCCGCCGCCGCCCGCTCCTCCGTCGGACGCGAGGAGAAGGCCCGCGCCGCCGGCTTCCGCGGCAAGGGCGAGCTCGATCTGAAGCTCCCCGCCGAAGAGACCCCCGACCAGACCCCCGGCGCCGCCCCGTGATCCTCGCCGCCCTCCTCCTGACCGCCGCGAAGACCGCCCCGAAGACCGCCCCGAAGCCCCCCGTCTGGAGGACCGGCGACTTCGTCGAGGCCCGCGTCGAGCTCCACATGACGAACGAGCGCGAGGAGATCGACCTCACCGAGCTCGAGGACTGGCGCCTCTCGATCGGCACCGCCGGCCCCGAGGGCGTCCAGGCGCGACTCCGCCGCACCCTCCTCGAGACCCGCCTGAACGGCGCGATCGCCCCCGCCCCGAAGGGCGCCGCGAAGGAGGAGCCGTGGACCTTCCTGCCGAACGGCGCCCTCGCCTTCCGCCCCCTCCCCCGCACCGCCCTCGAATCCCGCCTCTACCGCGTCCTCGCCGCCCTTCTCCCGACTCCGGAGGGGGGCGACCCCGCCGGCCGCGCCGCCGTCGAGTACCCCGACGAAGGCGCCCCCAACGCTCCCTTCGCCGCCCTCGGCCTCAAACTCGGGAAGAGAGGCGAGGGCCTGCGCGCCGTGGACCTGGCCTACCGCGAGGAGGCCGTCCGCCTCTCCGGCCGCGCCGCCGTGGACGAGACGAACGGCTGGCCCCTGTACTGGAATCTGAAGATCACCGGCCTCCACCTCGAAGGCGGCGACGCCGAGGTCCTCACCACCGTGAACCTCCTCGCCACTAAAGCAAGAGTGCGCGGCAAAGATCTTCCCGTAAACCCGAAAGGAAGCTGATCGCCCGATCCGGGTAGAGGAAAGGGTCCGACGAAGACGTCCGGACATCGCGACGGAGGTAAGCCGGAAGGAACCTTCTACGCGAGACGATCGCTCTCCAGAGCCCGCACGACCTCCCCGATCACAGGGTCGAAGCGCCTCGTCCTTTGAAGATAGGCCGGATGGTAGAGCCGCACCGCGCGCCGGGGCAGGTCCGGATGTCTCACATAGGCGAGTTCCCGCTCGTTGAAGGTCGCGAGAGGCTCGAACTTAATCTCGGGAAACTGGGTGTGAAGAAGGGCGTCGTAGCTTGGACCTGTAAAGAACACAAGGACATCGGGACGCAGAAGAGAGACCTCCTGGCGCAAGATGCCCAATCGGGCAAGATCGCGCTCCACTCTCCAGGCTCTGCCCCTGAACTGGTCGAAGGCGTTGAGGTTCGACCATACAAGCGCGTCCTGGTCGCTCCCCGGGACCAACCGCTCACGGAGAGAATGGGCGGCGCGCCAGAAGGGAGTCTTCCGGTAAGCGCGCCCGAACTCGAACTCTTTGTAACTCTGCTGAAGCGCGGCGATCCGATCCCGCGTGGGCCCCGGGACGAATGGGCCGAACCAACTGTGCGTCTCCTGCCCAACCACCATCAAGCGACAAGAGGCGTCGACGTAATTCATCGTCGCGCTGAGAAGCAAGGGGTTCGAGTAGCCCTCCCCAATTGGGATCATAGCGGCGAAGTAGGGCCAGACCGCTCCGTACAGCGCCGCGAGCCTAAGGTTCACCGCTCGAGCATCTTCCACAGGCGACACCGTACCGCGTTCGACGGTACGCTTCCAGCCGCCCTCCTAAAGGACGGCCCCGCCGATGATCGCCAAGGCCCACTCCGCCACCCTCGTCGGCATCGAGGCCCTCCCCATCGTCGTCGAGGTGGACCTCCAGAAGATCTCCGGCACTCCCGAGGCCGACTTCTTCAAGCTCGTCGGCCTCCCCGACAAATCCGTCGAGGAGTCCCGCCACCGCGTCCGCACCGCGATCAAGCACTCCGAGCTCGACTTCCCCCACAAGCGCGTCCTCGTAAACCTTGCCCCCGGCGACATCCGCAAAGAGGGACCCTGGCTCGACCTTCCCATCGCCCTCGCCGTCCTCGCCGCGAACGACGCCCTCGCCGCCGACGAGCTCGCCGACACCCTCGTCCTCGGTGAGCTCGGCCTCGACGGCATGCTCCGCCCGATAGATGGCGCCGTCTCGGTCGCCCTCATGGCCCGCGAAAAGGGCTTCCGCCGCCTCGTCGTCCCCCTCCCGAACGCGAAGGAGGCCGCCGTCGCCGAAGGCCTCGAGGTCTACGGCGTCCGCACCCTCGTCGAGGCCGTCGAACTCCTCAACGGCGCCGGACCCGCCCCCACCGCCCTCGATCCCGCCGAAGCCGCCCTTCGCACCGTGAAGTACCCCTTCGACTACGGCGACGTGAAGGGCCAGCGCCACGCCGTCCGCGCCCTCGAGATCGCCGCCGCCGGTGGCCACAACGTCCTTATGGTCGGCCCCCCCGGAAGCGGCAAAACGATGCTCGCCCGCCGCCTCCCGACGATCCTCCCGCCCCTCGCCCTCGAGGAGTCCATCGCCGTCACCCGCATCCACTCCGCGAGCGGCAGCAAGTCCGAAGGCGGCCTCGTCTGGGAGCGCCCCTTCCGGAGCCCCCACCATTCCGCGAGCCACGCCGCCATCGTCGGCGGCGGCCGCATCCCCAAACCCGGCGAGATCTCCATGGCGATGCACGGCGTCCTCTTCATGGATGAGATGCCCGAGTTCGACCGGAGCGTCCTCGAAGCCCTCCGCCAACCCCTCGAGGACGGCGTCGTCACCGTCGCCCGCGTGAGTTCCACCATCACTTTCCCCGCCGAGGCCATCCTCGTCGGCGCGATGAACCCCTGCCCCTGCGGCTACCGCGGCCTCCCCGAACAGCGGTGCGTGAGCACCCCCGCGAGTTGCATCAAGTACGCCGGCAAGATCTCCGGCCCCCTCATGGACCGGATCGACATCCACCTGGAGGTCCCCCGCCTCAAGCCCGACGAGCTTCTCGGCCTGACCCCCGGCGAATCCAGCGACGCCATCCGCGCCCGCGTCGAGCGCGCCCGCGATGTCCAGACGAGGCGCCTCGGCGTCGGCCGCACGAACGCGAAGATGTCCCCCCGTGAGATCCGCGACCTCGTCCCCCTCGACGACGACTCCGCCGGCTTCCTGAAGATCGCCGCGACGAAGCTCAACCTCTCCGCCCGCGTCTTCGACCGCCTCCTCCGCGTTGGTCGCACCATCGCCGACCTCGCCGGCGTCGAGACCGTCACCAAAACCCACCTCGCCGAAGCCGTCCAATACCGCGAGAAGACGTGGGAGTAGCCGAACCGGGGATCGCGAACGGGGGTAATGTTCCGCGCGTGTTTCCCTTCCCCGTTCGGTGCGCCCTCGTCCTCGCTCTCGCCGCCACCCTCTCCCAGGGCGCTCAAAAACGCCTCGCCGGACGCTTCGTCGTACTGGAATGCCTCACCGAACGCGAAGCCGAAGGGCACGTGCAAAGACTCTTCGATCTGATGAGCCGCTCTTCTCTTGCCAGCCGCTACGGGTACGTCGCACATCCGATCCATACGAGCGA
Source organism: Fimbriimonas sp. (assembly GCA_965249475.1). Lineage (GTDB taxonomy): Bacteria > Armatimonadota > Fimbriimonadia > Fimbriimonadales > Fimbriimonadaceae > Fimbriimonas. The sequence goes on from CBDFMD010000003.1 coordinate 532,952, forward strand.
CGTGCGCGGATTCGCCCCCCGCGTCTACGCCACCATCGTCGGACCCTTCGCGGACTACGCCTCCGCCGCCCGTGCGCAGAGAAAGCTTAGACGCTCGTTCCGCTATGCCTACGTGAAGAAAGGCGATTGGAACGGACGGGTCTACGTCTTCGATTAGACTGATGGGATGAGAAGCGTCGAGCGCGCCGAGTTCGCGTCCAAGCTGGACGAGATGATCCGCCTCGTGAAGGAGGGCGAGACCGTCGCCGTCCTCGAAGGCGGCCGCGAGGTCGCCCGCTTCACCGCCCCTGCACGCGAGAATGAGACCGAAGGCGAGATCCTCGACCGACTGGAACGCGAAGGACGCATCTCGAAAGGGAAAGGGCCCGCCTGGATCCCCCTGCCGAAGCTGGACGAGGGAACGGATCGGACCGCGACCGACTGGCTCATCGGCGAGGGCCGCGACGACCGGGTCTGAAGAACGGGCGTGATCGAGTTCTGGGATACCTCCGTCGTCGTGCCCCTCTATGTCGAGGAGCTCGGCACGACGACCCTCCAAAGCATCCTTCCCACCCTCGCGAAGGTGGCGATCTGGCGCGGAACGCCGGTAGAGGTCGCCTCCGCCCTTGCCCGGCGCACACGCGAAACCAGCGAGCCGCATGAGCTATCCAAGCTTGTGAACGCTCGCCTGATCGCTGAGGCCGCGTTCCGAGGCGACGGCTTCACGTTCGTCCACCCGAGCGAGCCGATCTTCAACGCCGCCGCCGGGCTCCTCTACCGCCACCGCCTCCGCGCCGCCGACGCCCTCCAGCTCGCCGCCGCGCTCGACCTGCGGCGCGACCTCCCGACCCTCCGCTTCCGGTGCGCCGACGCGCGCCTGAACGACGCCGCGACCGCCGAAGGCCTCCCCCTCGCCTAGGTACCCTCCGCGCGTGGACCCCAAACCGGCCTGGAGCCCCGCCGGACTCCTCGAGTTCGTCCGCACCATCGACACCTCCACCCTTCCCGCCCTCGTCGAGACCGACGCCGGGCGTGCCGTCCTCAAACACCCCGCGAACCCCCAAGGCCCCACCACCCTCGCGAACGAGTGGATCGCCCGCGCCCTCGCCGAAGGCTTCGGCATGCGCACCTTCGACGCCGCGATCTTCCCCTACGACGGCGAACCCCGCCTCCCCCTCGGCCCCAAGGACGCCCCCCCCGCCCCCTGCTACCTCACCCGCTTCGCGAAGGGCGTCGCCTGGACCGGCGATGCCGCCGAACTCGACGACCTCGACGACGGGCGCGACGTCACCCGCCTCGTCCTCCTCGACACCTGGCTCCGCAACCGCGACCGCTTCTTCCCCGGACGCCTCGCCTCCCAGAGCAACCTCGCGAACGTCTTCCTCGCCAACTCGGTCGCCGGCCCGGGAAAACGCACCCTCGTCGCGATGGACTTCTCCCACGCCTTCACCCGCACCGGCGAGTGGACCGTCGGCCTCCGGTCCCCCGCCGCCGTCGAGGACGCCGGAGTCTACGGCCTCTTCCCGGCCTTCCGCCCCCGTTGGGACGAAGGCGTCCTCGCCGAGGCGCGCGATCTTTGGAACGCTCTCGACCGCGCGCGTGTGGAAAGGATCATCGGGAGCGTGCCGAAGGCCTGGATCCCCGATCCCGAGACCCCCGCCGCGCTCGCCGACTGCCTCGTCGCCCGCGCCGCGCACCTCGCCCGGATCGAACCCGACGAATGGAGGCGTAGAATAGGGGGCCAGCGATGACGGAAGCGGAAAAGCCCAAGGGCCGGAGAGGGGGGTTCATCTCCCTCGTCCAGTACGACCCCGAGTTCGTGCGCATGGAGCGCCTGAACGTCGGCGTCATCCTCCTCCTCCCCGGCGAAGGACCCCGCATCCGCACCGGCGTCTCCGAAGCGCGCCTGCGCCGCGCCGGCGTCGCCGCGCGCGAGATCCCCTACGTCCGCGAGAACGTCGCCCGCTTCCCCCGCCGCTTCCTCCGCGAGAACCCCGCCCTCGACGCCCCCGAGGCCCTCGACCGCTGGGGCGCCCGCCTCGGCAACGACATCCTCCTCACCCCCGCCCGCGGCATCCTCCTCGAAGACGCCGACGCCGACCTCGACCGCCTCTACGCCGAACGGGTCGAGACCCCCACCGAAGCGGCGAAAGCCCCCCGCTCCCACCTGGGTACCCGAGTGCGGAGCCTCTTCTCGCGCGCCGACCTCAAGGCGCACATCGAGCGCGACCGCGCCGTCAGGGTCCCCGAGATCCGCGCCGCCGTCGCCCCCTACGCCTACCGCAACGGCGTCCTCAACCTCGTGCGCCCCATCGCCCTCGACGACCGGGCGGGCGAGACCGCCGGCTACTGGCGCATGGTCCAGCGCCTCCTGAAGGACTCCCCCGACCCCGCCGTCCGCGACGCCCGCGTCGAGATCCTCCTCGCCGAACCCCACACCCCCGCCGAGGCCAAAGCCCTCGCCGCCTGCCGCGAGACCCTCGCCGGAAGCGACGTCGCCGTCTACGACGAAGCCGCCTTCGACGCCTACGCCGCCCACGTCGCCGAGTCCCTCGCCCACTAGTTCTTGTACAGCGTGGCGTCCTCGAACCAGATGAGGTCCTCGTCCGTGTGCCGATCCCGGAAGAACGGCACCCTCGCGACCGCACCGTCGTCGTAGCGCAGGACGATGAGGTAGCCCTCGATCCGGTACGTTCCCGCGCCCGATCCGGCGGACGTCCTCGTCACGGACGTCCCCGTCGCGCTCGCGTAGGGCGCCGTTGTCCCCGCCCCGCTCCGCATCTCCTTCGCGAAGCGGCCGTCCTTCGTGAACCTCACCTTCGCCAGCCGGTACGACGACACCGCGATCCCCGACGAGCGCGACTCGCCCCGGCTCCAGACCCCGTCGAGCCGCGAGCCCGTCGGCATCGCGATCGTCGCGCCCCCCGGCAACTGCTCGTACGCCCCCCCGCCCCAAGAGGCGACGTACCCCGCCCCCGCCTTCTTCCACCGGCCCCACGTCTTCGGCTCCCCCCGGCGCGACGCCGCGACGTCCCACGAATCGAGCGGCGTCCGAAACCCCTCGTGCACCGACCCATCCTTCAGAAGGACGAAAACGCGGTCGATCGACCACATGTCCATCCCGTTCTGGTGGAACGTCTGATCGTGCACGATCGCCTCCACCTTCGAGGCCGGCACCCCCTGGCCGACGGGAACGACGTAGGGATACGCCCCGCCCGTCGCCCCGGCGGGTGTTCTCGATGCGGGCGTCCTCGCGACAGGCGTCTTGGACCCAGGGGTCTCCGCCCCGGATGCCTCCCCCGGAGGCTCCGGCACGAGCGCCGCCGTGAGCGCCTTCACCGCCTCGAGGTACCGCTCGGGCTTCACCCCCATTGAGAGAAGGACCCGGAGCCGCCGCCCCCGCCCGTCCCTGGAACCCGCCACGTAGAGCGCCACCGTCCGCCCTAGGATCGCCTGACCGAGCGTCAGCGTCCGCTCCGGCGAGACCATGGAGCGCACCTTCGCCGGATCGGGCCTCCCGACGAGCCCCGGTTCCCGCCCGATGATCCCCGCGAGCCATGCCTCGGGCGAGGCGCCGCCGAGACTCTCCGTCGGGGAGAGCGCGATCTCGCACACCTCCCCCGCCCGAAGATCCCCGGGCGTGTAGACGAACGTCCCCCCCGCCCCCGCGACCCGCCGCCAACCCTCCGGCGCGGGCGGCGCTTGCGCCGGAGAGAGGGCATAGGCGAGCGCGAACGCGGCGAGGACCATGCCCTATTTCCCCCCGTCCTTCAGGAGGATCGAACCCTCGAACCAGATCATCTCCCCGTCCAGAATGAAGAACGGCGTCCGCTCCACTCGCCCGTCGTCGTACTTCAAGATCGCCGTATACCCCTCCAATCGGTACGTCCCGTGGTTGCGCTCGGGGATCGAATCGCTCCCCGTGGCGACCACCACCCCCGTCGCGTCCGTGTAGGTCGAGGTCGAGCCCGTCCCGCTCGACGAACTCTTCTGGAACCGGCCGTCCTTCCCCAGACGCACCCCCCAGAGCGAGTACGAAGAGAACATGAGGTTCCCCCCGCCCCTCCCCGCCCCGAACGTGCCCTCCAGACGCCCGCTCGCCGGCGCCGGCGCCACCACCGACCCCTGGAGATCCTCGTACGGCCTTCCGCCCCACGAGACGACGTACCCCTTGCCCGAGCGCTTCCACTTCCCCCACGCCTTCGGCTCCCCCTTGCGCGAGGCCGCGACGTCCCACGCCTCCAGAGGCGCCGGAAAGTCCTCGTGCGCCGTCCCATCTTTCAAGAGGACCGTCACCGTGTTGCTCATCACCGAGCCCATCGGATTGAACACGAACCGAGAGCTGTGCACGACCGCCTCCACCGCCTCCGTCTTCAGCCCCTTTCCGGGCGGGACGACGAACTTGTACCGCCGCTCCTCGGCCTCCCTCGCCCCCTTCGCCGCCGCCTCCGCCTTCGGCGCCGGACGCGTCGCCTCCCCCTTCCAGAGAAGCGTCGTCTTCAGCCGCGAGAACCCCCGGTCCTCGTCTCCGTAGATCACCGGCGTCCCGTGCACCGTCGCGAACACGCACGTCTCGTCCCGAGGATCGCTCGCGTTATGCACGAGGCTGTACAGCGAGTTGATCGCGAGCGTCCCCTTCGCCGGATCGTACCGGTACTCCCCCGTCGCCGCGTCGTTCACCGAGCCGTCCGCGCCCAGCGACTCCAGCCGGTACTCCCCGTTCCCGTACAGCGTCACCCGTAGCTTCCGGTGCGGCTTCCCGCCCCACGTCTGCGCCCCCTCGTACACCCCCGCCCGAATCGGCCCCCCGAGCGACGCGTCCTCCCCGCCCGCCTTCGCCCCGCCTCCGCTTTTCGTTCCCGCGCCCCCCGAGGAAGCCCCCGCGTTCCCCGAGCCGCCCGGACCGGAACCGCCCGAACCGAGGCTGCCCGAAACGGGACCGCCCGCGCCCGACGCGACCGACGCCAGCGCCCCCGTGATCGCCCCCGTCGGCTTCTCGTACCGCGCGTAGAGCGACTGCGACGACATCACGATCCGCACCATCCGCCCCCGGTCGCCCCCCGCCTTCGCCGCCCCGATGTACAGCGCCGCGAGCCGCCCGCCCGAGAGCGGCCCGCCCGCCATCGCCATCGTCACCGGCCCCATCTCCGTCGCCTGCACCTGCGGCGAGGCGAGGCTCCCCGTCGAACCCGGCCCCGCCGCCAGCGGATCGCGCACGATCGCCCCCGTGAGCCACCCCTTCGCGTCCTTCCCCCCGAGCGACTCCGCCGGGTACAGCGCGACCGAGTACGTCTCCCCCGACTTCAGATCGCCCGGCACGTACAGCCCGATCCCCGGCTTCGGCTCCGTCCGCCTCCACCCCGCGGGCGCGGCGGGGTGGAGCGCGGGCGAAAGCTCCCCCGCCCGCAACGAGGCGACCGCGAGAAGCGAGGCGAGAAGCGGCATCCCTCTTCTTCGTCCCGAACCCGTCGAGGGGTTCCCCTACCGCACCTCGTACGCCGACCCGTCCGCCGCCGAGACCGGATGGTCCTTCGTCCGGCCCCCTTCCGGCCGCGCGATCGCGTCGAACTCCTCCGCGAGCCGCCGGAGCGCCGCGAGCATCTCCGCCCCCGCCATCGCCCGCCCGTGCCCGCTCACCACGAGATCCGGCGCGAGCGCCGCGAGCCGCCGCACCGACTCCCGCGCGTCGTCCCAGTTCTGCGTGAAGTACATCGGCGGCCCGTGCATCGCCGGCGTCTGCGCCCACACCGCGTACGCCGACTCCTGCACCGTCGTGATGAACGCGTCCGCCGAGAGCAACGCCCGGTCCCCCTCCCGCCAAAACGCGACCTGCCCCGGCGTGTGCCCCGGCGCATGGACCCACCGCCACCCCCGCATCGGCGGCACGGAACCGTCCTCCGGCAGGATCTCCACGTTCTTCGCCACGTCGATCGGCCCCCGCGGGAACGTCGGCGCCGTCAAGGGCAGGATCCCGTTCCCCACCAGCGGGTCCGAAGGCGGGTACGCCGCGAGCCCCGTCACGTAGGGCGCCTCCAGCGCGTGCACCCACACCGGCACGTCCCACGTCTCCAAGAGCGATTCGAGCGACCCCACGTGGTCGAAGTGCCCGTGCGTGAGCACGATCGCCTCCGGCCGCGCCCCGGGGCCGAACCGCTCCTCCGCCGCCTCCACGATCTTTCCCGCCATCCCCGGCACCCCCGCGTCCACGAGCGTCCAAGGCCCCCCCGGCGCCCCGACGTACGCCACGTTCACGATCCCGAGCCGCTTGTACGCAAGGTCCGGCCGCACCTCGTGCGTCCCGTCGTCGCGAACCTCGTCCGCCCGCGGATCGTCCGCCCGGCTCGACGCCGAAAGTGGGATCTGATGCTCCATAACCGGTCTCTACGAGAGAGCCCGCGCCACAATCCTAAGGGATGAAGACCGTCACCCTCGAAGAGGCCCAAAACGATCTCGAACGCCTCCTCCGCGAGGCCGCCGCCGGCGAGCCCATCGTCGTCACCCGCGGGAACGTCCGACTCGGCTCCCTCTCTGCTCCCCCCGAGAGAGAGGAGCCCGCCTGGGAAGGGCACCTCGAGCGCCTCGCCGCCGAAGGTGCGATCCTCCGCGCCGACCCGAACGCCCCACGCCGGATCCACCGACGAGGAGAGGGCGAGGGCACCGCCGCGAGCGACTGGATCATTGAAGCGGAAAGAGCGGACCGTGCCTAGACCCGCTCCTCCGATCGAGTTTTGGGACTCCTCCGCCCTCGTGAAGGTCTTCGTCTCCGAACGGGGAAGCGACGCCGCCGCGGACGCCTTCGAAGCGGCCCCGGACGTCGCAATCTGGTGGGGAACCCCGAGCGAGATCGTCTCCACCCTCGAACGCCGCCGCCGCACCGGCGAGTCCGTCGCGGAAGATGTGGATGAGGCCCGCGCGGATCTCGACGAACTCCTTGACGCGAACGCCTTCACCGTCGTCGCTCCCGAGGACCGAGTACGGGATCTCTCCATCACCCTCCTCGCGCGCCATCCTCTGAAGGCCGCCGACTCCCTTCAACTCGCCGCCGCCTTCGTCCTGCGCGCCCCGGCCGCGCCCCTCCTCTTCCGCGCCGAGGACCGCCGCCTCCGCGACGCCGCGCGAGGCCGAGGGCCTGACCGTCCCCGCCCCCTTCGCCTCGTAAAAGCCCCTTAGCCCAGGCCCGGCGACAGTGCCGCGTCCACCGACGCCCGGAACGCCCGCCACGCCGCCCGCTTGCGCCCGAGCTCCCGCCGCCCCTCCTCCGTGATCCGGTACACCTTCCGCTCCCGCCCCCCCGGCTCCCCCTCCCACGCCCCGACGATAAGCCCCGCCCCCTCCAGCGCGTGCAGAGCCGGGTAGAGAAGCCCCTCCCCCGCCCGCAGCGTCCCCGGCCCCGCCGCCTCGATCCGCCGCGCCACCGCATACCCGTGCGCCGCCCCCTCCTCCAAAACCCCCAACGCGAGCGCCTGCAGATCCGGCCGAAAACTCACCCCGCCCTCCGAAGCCCCGAACCCCGCCGCACGAGTGCCCAGAGGCCAAGCCCCAAAAGCTGTCCGGCGAACGTCCACCCCAGCATCAAGCCCGTTCCTGTGAGCATCGGCAAGAGCAGGTACCGCCGCACCGTCTCCCACCCGCCGCCTAAAACGAGGTCGTAGGGGATACTCGGCAACACGACGAGGAGAACCCCACCGACGATCGCGCGCACATCGAGCCGCCGCCGGTCGTACATCCCCGCTCCCACCATCGCAAGAAGAATCCACATCATGGCGTGGTTGAGCGCGAACGAGTGCACAAGGAAACCTAAGATGGAGACGCCGCTCGCCACTAGCGGCGCAAAGAACCGAAGCCCTGCGAGCATCTGCGCCGAACGGAGCCGCACCCTCCCTCCGTCGCGCCGAAAGAGCACGAACCGGGTGAGTCCGACCGCCACGAGATGCATCGCCATCGGAGAGGCGAAGAGGAGAGCGGGAACCCAAAGAGCGGTGACGTCCGACCACGCGAGCGGCCGGATGAAGAGCAAAGCCGCCCCCGTCGCGAGCGCGAGCGCGGCTCCCCACCCGGCGAAGAACGGCCGCCACCGGACCCGCCTCTGCCCCAACCCCGAGGCGAACGCCGCAAGCCCTGCCGGTCCGAACACGATGAGGAGGGCGAGCTCCGCACTGAGGGCGGAGCCAAACGACGCGCCCAAGACGAAGGCGAAAAGAACCAGAGGCGGAGAGACGAAGAGAAGCGCGTCCCGTCGATCCCGCCGCTCCCCCCGAGCCGCCAGCCGCAAGTCCCCCACCGACGCGAGCGCCCCCGCCCGCGCCTCCGCGTCCGTCTCCCCCACCTCCAAGCGCGCCTCGTACGACGCCAGAAGATGCGCCTCCACCTCCCGCCGCATCTCCGCGGCCTGAACCGACCCCACCCGCCCCCCAAGCGCCCGCTCGTAGGCGTCGAGCTCCGCCTCGAACCGCGGCGTCACGCCCGCACCCCCCGCGCCCGAACGCGCCGAACCCCCGCGCCCACCCCCGCCCCGAGCGCCGAGACCACGAGGAGCGGCAACGTGAACGCGAGCCATGTCCCCACCGTCACATCGAGCGGGTAGCCGATATGTGCCCCATCGCGCCATGCCGAAAGCTCCACCCCCGCCGACTGCGCGAAGAAGATCGCCCCCCCGCCTAGCAGGCACGCCCCCCACGCCGTCCGTCCTGCGCGAACCCCCGCCGCCAAAGCCAGAACCGCCGCCGAAGGGATCGCCCCGAATATGAGCCAGCCCGGAAGAGAGAGGCCCAGCCCCGGCACGTACGCCAGGAACGTCAGAACCGCCGGCAGAACCGCGAGCGCCCGCTCCACGCCTCCCCACCGGAGCGGCCCGCCCCGCGTCCCCGCGACCGCCCCCGTGACGGTCCACCCCGCCGCCCAAAGCGTGCACGCGAGCCGAGCCCCGCCCTCCGAGAGGACGGGCACGAACCAACTCCCCAGCATGAGCAGGGAAGCCCCCCACACCGCCGAGAGCGCGAAGAGCCGCCCGAGCGACCGATCCTCCGCCCGCGCCGCCCCCCGCAAGTCCCCCATCGCCCGAAGCGTCTGCCCCCGCGCCTCCTCGGGCGAGACCCCCATCTCGAGCCGCGCCTCATACTCCGCCGCCAGGTGCGCCCCCATCTCCCTCCGCGCCTCCCGCGCCGCAAACGCCCCTACCCGCCACGCCGCCTCCCGCTCGTAAAGATCCAGCTCGGCCTCGAACTCAACCACGCGCCCACCTCCGCGCGAGCCGCCCCCGCCCGAGCCCCACCGCCAGAACGTGCGCGAAGAGGTGGGGAAGCCCGAAGATCAACAGCCCGAGGAGAGCGTCGTCCAGATTGGCGTGAGTGGGCGGTCCGTACCGGACGAGCACGTACGCCGCCAGCCCCGCGAACCCCGCGACCGCCCCCGCTGGAATCTCCCCCAGCCGCACCCGGACGTCCCGGCGCGAGAGCGCGAACGTGACGAAGAGCGGAAGCGAGAGCAGAGGGTAGCTCCACCCGGCGGGAACCGCGAACGTCCAGATCGCCTCCCACAGCGCCGCCGTCGCCAGCGGCCCCGCGAAAAGCCCCCAGATCCACGTCCCCCGACGCCCCTCGCCCCGCGCCGCCGCCCGTAACTCGCCCATCGAGGCCAGCGCCCCCGCCCGCGCCTCCTCCCCCGTGTCCTCGATCTCCCGCCGCGCCTCGTAGGCCGCCTCCAGGTGCGCCGCCATCTCCGCTCGCGCCTCCCGCGCCGCGAGCCCGCCCACGCGCCCCGCCAACTCCCGCTCGTAAAGATTCAGCTCGGCCTCGAACATCCCTCCACTATACATCGAAACCCGAGGCATCGAGCATCCGCCGCACGAGCCCCACCGGCAACCCCACCACGTTGTCCCTCTCCCCCTCCACGAGAACGATCCCCGGATGCCCCCCCTGGAGCGCGTACCCCCCCGCCTTCCCCCGAGGCTCCCCCGACGCCACGTACGCCGCGATCTCCGCCGGGGACATCGCGATCCGCACCCGGCTCCCCTCGCTCGCCACGACCTCCCCCGAAGAGAACGCCGAGCAGGAGACCACCGCCACCCCCGTCACGACGACGTGCTCCCGCCCGCTGAGGAGCCCCAGCATCCGCCCCGCGTCCGCTTCGCCGGCGGGCTTCCCCAAAAGCTCCCACCCCGAACCGAGGTCCACCGCCACCACCGTGTCCGCCCCCAGCACCGTCCGCCCCGGAAACCGTTCCGAAACCGCCCGCGCCTTCGCGAGCGCCGTCCCCTCCGCCGTGAGCCACGGGTCCCCCGGAGCGACGAGCGCCTCCTCGTCCACCTCCGCCGGCACCGCCTCGAACGCGATCCCCGCCCCCGTCAGCAACTCCACCCGCCGCGGCGACGCGCTCGCCAAGATCAACATCAGCCAGAAGAAAACCCCTTTTTCCGAAAAGAGGGTTGTCGAAGCCCTGAGAAGCGCCCCTAAGAGGTATGCCCCCCCAAAATCCCGCCTCTTCCCCGTCCCGACCTTGCACAAAACGCCGGAGACCGTGGTCAGGATGGTCAAGATGGTCAGACTTCGCGAGGGGAGAAACCTGGGAAACGTGCGCGCGCACGCGGAAAAGTGTTCCCAAGCTTCCCAGCCTTCCCAGGAATCGCACGATAACCCTCCTTCGGAAGACCCCCGAACGCCCCCCGCCCCGCCTGCGTCAAACTAAACCCTAGGCGCGCGACACGATGAGAGTCCCCTTCTACGACATCCCCGCCCAGTACGCCGAGCTGAGCGCCGAGCTCGACGCCGCCGTCCACGGCGTCCTCGCCTCCGGCGTCTACACGATCTCCGGCGGAGGGGAGAACCCCGCCTTCGAAAGGGAGTTCGCCGCCTTTCACGAGGTGAAACACGCGATCGCCGTCCACTCCGGCACCGACGCCCTCCGCATCCTCATGGACGCCGCCGGCATCGGCCCCGGCGACGAGGTCGTCACCACCGCCTTCACCTTCGTCGCCTCCGTCGAGACGATCGTCCAGACCGGCGCCACCCCCGTCTTCGCCGATATCCACCCCCGCACCTTCATGCTCGACCCCGCGAGCGTCGAGGCCGCCATCACCCCGCGCACGAAGGCGATCCTCCCCGTCCACCTCTTCGGCGCGTGCGCCGATATGACCGCCCTCGCCGCGATCGCCGAGCGCCACGGCCTCCTCCTCCTCGAAGACGCCGCCCAGGCCGTCGAATGCCGCCACCGCGGCGTCGCCGCCGGCAACTTCGGCCTCGGCGCAGGCTTCTCGTTCTACGTGACGAAGAACCTCGGCGCCGCCGGCGACGGCGGCATGATCGTCACGAACAGCGATGCCATCGCCGAACGGTGCCGCTCCATGCGCGTCCACGGCATGGGTCGCGAGCGCTACTACTACGACCACCTCGGCTACACCGCCCGCCTCGACGAGATCCAGGCCGCCGTCCTCCGCGTGAAGCTCCGCCGCCTCCCCGCCTGGACCGAGGCCCGCCGACGCCACGCCGACCTCTACCTCCGCGAGCTCGCCGGCGCCGGCCTCGAGCTCCCCGTCGTCATGGAGGGGAACAACGCCACCTGGCACCAGTTCTCCATCCTCGCCGACGCCCGCGACGACCTCCAGGCCTACCTGAAGACCCGCGAGGTGGACTCCTTCGTCTACTACCCCGTCCCCATCCACTACCACGCCCCCTACGCCCGCTTCGGAGGGGGCGAGGGAAGCCTCCCCGTCACCGAGTCCGTGAGCCGCCGCATCCTCGCCCTCCCCGTCGGCCCCCACCTGAGCGAGACCCAGATCCTCCACGCCGCCGAGGCCGTGAGGGCCTTCGCCGCCGTCCCCGCCTAGCCGTCCCCGCCCAAGGAGGGCGGCGGGTACCCTTCGGAACGGCCCCATGTTCGAAAGTCTCGTCCACGACGTCACCGCCCGCACCGGCCTCACCGAGACGGGGGCCGACGACCTCCTCCGCGCCCTCACCGCCCGCCTCCTCCACAACGAGGAGGGCGGCTTCGCCCCCCTGCTGGCGGATCTGCGCGCCCGCGGCTACGCCGAGACCCTCGCCCGCTGGCTCGGCGACGACCCCAAGGCCGGGCTCGTGGACCCCGCCGACGTCGAACCCATGCTCGGCGCCCGCTTCGTGGGCGACGCCGCCCGCACCGTCGGCACCACCGAGGACGCCGTCCGCCGCGGCGCCGCCGTCGCCCTCCCCGGCCTCGTCTCCGCCCTCACCCCCGGCGGCATGATCCCCTCCGCCGAGGAGCTCGAGGCGTCCGTCGGCGGCTGGGCCGGGGGCCGCGTCGTCGTGAACGCCCCGAAGCTCGGCGAACCCCCCGTCGCCGGCTTCCCGACCGAGCCCGCCCCCGTCGAGCTCGAGCTCGGGCGCCCCGTCGGCCACGTCACCCCGAAAAACCCCGACGGCCTCGCCACCCTCCTCCCCTGGGCCGCCCTCCTCGTCGGCCTCCCCCTCCTCACCGCCCTCACCTGCGGCATCAAACCCCGGGAGCACGCCGAGGCCCAGGCCGACGCCCCGAAGGTCGAGTCCCCCGGCGCCGCCCACACCGGCTCCCGCGGCGGCTAGCTCCGCCCCAAGGCCGCGTCTTAACAAAGGGTTAAACCCCCTCCGGTAACCTCACGGCGTCCTATGAAGCCGGCTCTCCTCGCCCTCCCGCTCGCCGCCCTCGCCGCCGCCCTCGTCGGTGGCGGCTGCGGGGACTCCAAGGGGGCGTCGAACTCCGGCGGCGCGACGGCGACCACGACCGGCGCCTCGTCCGGGGGCAAAGGCGGCGGCAAGCCCTCCGGCGTCATCGCCATCGACGGCTCCTCCACCGTCGCCCCCATCTCCGAGGCGATCACCGAGGCCTGGGGCGAGGGGAACCCCGGCCTGAAGTTCACCGTCGGCGTCTCCGGCACCGGCGGCGGCTTTAAGAAGTTCTCCGCCGGAGAGCTCGACATCGCCGGCGCCTCCCGCCCCATCGAGGCCAAAGAGGCCGAGGCGTGCAAGAGGAACGGCGTCGAGTTCCTCGAGCTCCCCATCGCCTACGACGGCATCTCCATCGTCGCGAACAAGGACAACGCGTTCCTGAACGACATCAAGCCCGAGGAGCTCAAAAGGATCTGGCAGAAGGGCTCCACCGTGAAGACCTGGGCCGACGTCCGCCCCGGCCTCCCCGCCGAGCCGATCAAGCTCTACGGCCCCGGCACCGACAACGGCACCTACGACTACTTCACCGAGGCCATCTGCGGCAAGAAGGGCGACTCCCGCACCGACTACCAGGCCTCCGCCCAGCCGAACTCCCTCGTCGGCGGCATCGCCGGCGACAAGAACTCCCTCGCCTACTTCGGCTACGCCTACTACGACCAGAACAAGGACAAGCTGAAGCTCATCAAGGTGAACGGCGTCGAGCCGAAGGCGGAGACCATCCTCTCCGGCACCTACACCCCCCTCTCCCGCCCCCTCTTCTGGTACGTGAGGAAATCCTCCCTCGACCGCCCCGAGGTCGCCTCCCTCGTGAAGTTCATCCTCGCGAACGGCAAGGAGGCGATCCAGTCCACCGGCTACGTCGTCCTCCCCGACGCCGCCTACGCCTCGGGCCAGAAGATCCTCGACGGCAAGATCGCCGGCACCCGCTTCAAGGAGGGCGAGACCGGCCTGAAGATCGAGGACGTCCTCGCCCGCGAAGCGAAGTGACGCCCCCCGACCCGACCCCCGGCTCCTCTTCCGAGGCCGGACCCGACTCCGGAACCGTCGCCGACCCGGCCTCCGACCCGGCCTCCGACCCGGCCTCCGACCCGGCCTCCGAGTCAGCCTCCGGGTCGGCCTCCGCCGCGATCCCCGGCGCCGGCCCCGCCGCCGACCTCGCCCCCGCCAGCGACCTCGCCGGGACCGACGCCGGCTCCGTCGCCGGACCCTCCGCCGGCACGTCGAGCGGCGTCGGGCTCCGTCGCGGCTCCGGCCACGCCAGCGACCGGTTCGTCCGCCTCGCCTGCCTTCTCTGCGCCGTCGTCTCCATCGCCGCCACCCTCGGCATCGTCCTCGTCCTCGGCAAGGAGGCCTTCGACTTCTTCCGCGAGGTGAGCCCCGCGAGGTTCTACTTCGGCACCGACTGGTCCCCCCAGTCGAGCCCCGGCTCCTTCGGCGTCCTCCCCCTCGTCTCCGGCACCCTCCTCATCACCGTCGGCTCCGCCCTCATCGCCCTCCCCATGGGCCTCCTCTCCGCCGTCTACCTCAGCGAGTACGCCCGCCCGCGCGTCCGCACCCTCCTCAAGCCCGTCCTCGAGCTGCTCGCCGGCGTCCCGACCGTCGTCTACGGCTACTTCGCCCTCCAGGCCGTCACCCCCTTCCTCCGGCGCTTCGTCCAGGTGGACTACTTCAACGCCGCGGCCGGCGCGATCGTCGTCGGCATCATGGTCCTCCCCCTCGTGAGCTCCCTCTGCGAGGACGCCCTCCGCGCCGTCCCGAAAGCCATGCGCGAGGGCGCCTACGGCCTCGGCGCGACCCAGGCCGAGGTCACCACGAGGACCGTCGTCCCCGCCGCCCTCTCCGGCATCATGGCAAGCTTCATCCTCGCCCTCTCCCGCGCCATCGGCGAGACGATGGCCGTCACCATCGCCGCGGGCCAGACCGCGAACCTCACCCTGAACCCCGCCCGCTCCATCGAGACGATGACCGCCTACATCGTGAACGTCTCCCGAGGCGACACCCCCAACGGCTCCCTCGCCTTCCGCACCCTCTTCGCCGTCGGCGCCACCCTCTTCGTCACCACCCTCCTCATGAACATCCTCGCCCAAGCCCTCGTGAAGAGGTTGAGACTCCGCTATGAGTAGGCTCCTCCCCACCGAAGCCGCCACCGGGGCGACCACCGGCGCGACCACCGAGTCCGGCCGCCGCTGGGCCACCCCCGCCCGCCGCAAGCTGAAGAACCGCGTCTTCCAGGCCCTCTGCCTCGGCTCCCTCCTCGTCGCCCTCGTCCTTCTCGCCGTCCTCCTCTTCACCCTCTTCCGCAACGGCGTCGGCGTCCTCGACCTGAGGTTCTTCGAGGGGATGCCCAGCTCGAACCCGAGAAAGGCCGGCGTCAAGGCCGCGGTCCTCGGCTCGCTCTACGTCGTCGCCCTCTCCTCCCTCGTCGCGATCCCCGTCGGCATCGCCGCCGCGATCTACCTCGAGGAGTTCACCCACCGGAAGACCCGCTTCACGAACTTTCTCCAGGTGAACATCGCGAACCTCTCCGGCGTCCCCTCGATCATCTACGGCCTCCTCGGCCTCGCTCTCTTCGTCCGAGTCCTGAACCTCCACCGAAGCCTCGTCGCGGGCGCCCTCACGATGGCCGTCCTCATCCTCCCGACCGTCATCCTCGTAAGCCAAGAGGCCCTGAAGGCCGTCCCCGGAGGCTACCGCGACGCCTCCCTCGCCCTCGGCACCACCCGCTGGCAGACGATCCGCTATCAGGTCCTCCCCTCCGCGATGCCCGGCATCGTGACCGGCATCATCCTCTCCATCTCCCGCGCCCTCGGCGAGACCGCCCCCCTCATCACCATCGGCGCCGTCCAGGCCCTGAACTTCGTCCCGACGAGGCTGAGCGACGGGTTCACGGTCCTCCCCATCCAGATCTTCGATTGGGCGACCCGCCCCCGAGCGGGGTTCTCCGAAAAGGCCGCCGGCGCGATCGTCGTCCTCCTCGTCCTCCTTCTCGCCCTGAACTCCGTCGCCATCGTCCTCCGCGCCCGCGCCACCCGGGGCGGGAACTAGACGCCC
Organism: Fimbriimonas sp.; assembly: GCA_965249475.1. Lineage (GTDB taxonomy): Bacteria > Armatimonadota > Fimbriimonadia > Fimbriimonadales > Fimbriimonadaceae > Fimbriimonas. The sequence continues at coordinate 548,656 of CBDFMD010000003.1, forward strand.
GCCGCTAGCCCCGCTCGCGCTTCCAAGCCCGCTTCGCCTCCGCGTACGCCGGGTCCGCCTCCACCCCCTCCCACGCGCGCTTGAAGATCCGCGCCGACTCCGCCTTCTCCGAGCTCTCGCTCCCCTCGTCCTGCGGCAAGGCCTCGCCCCCTGGCCCCCGCTTACGCCCCGAAGCGTGGTTCGCGTACCGCCGCGACCGCGTGTACCCCATCTGCAGGAACTTCCGCGCCATGTCCATCCCCACGAAGTCCCCCGCCTCCCGGTAGACCTCGAACGCCGCCGTCAACCGCCCCGCCGACTCCCGCGCGACCTCCGGCGTCCGAAACCGCCACAGCGGCGACAACTCCCCCTTGTACGGCTGAACGACGAACACCCCCTCCTCCCCCCGCCCCACCCGGTACAGCTCGGGACGCGCCCGAAAATCCGCCGCCCTGAGTCCCGGATCGTCGTACGGCGAGGGCATGGCGAAGGAGCCTACCGCCCGTTCGGGATAGACTCCCGTCTTCATGCGCCCCGAGTCGCTCGCGTTCCTCCAGGAGATCGTCAACACCCCCTCCCCCTCCGGCTACGAGGAGCGCGCCGCCGAGGTCTACCGCCGCTACACCGCCCCCTTCGCCGACGCCGTGAGGACCGACACCCACGGCAACGTCGCCGCCATCCTGAACCCCGACGCCCCCACGAGGATCATGCTCGCCGGCCACATGGACGAGATCGGCTTCCTCGTCCACTACATCGACGACGCCGGACTCCTCTACTTCTCCGGCGTCGGCGGCCACGACTCCGCCATCCCCATCGGCCAGCGCGTCTGGATCCACACGAAGGACGGCGCCGAGCGCGTCCCCGGCATCATCGGCCGCAAGGCCATCCACCTCCTCAAAGACGAGGAGCGCAAGAAGAAGCCCGAGCTCCACGAACTCTGGATCGACATCGGCGCGAAGACCAAGGCCGAGGCCGCCGAGGTCGTCGCCCTCGGCGACCCCGTCACCTACCAGGCCGAGTTCCAAACCCTCCTGAACGACCGCGCCACCGCCCGCGGCTTCGACAACAAGATGGGATGCTTCATCGTCGCCGAGGCTCTCCGCCTCCTTAAGGAGGACGGCGGCCTGAACCCCGGGGTCGGCGTCTACGCCGTCGCCACCGTCCAGGAGGAGATCGGCCTGCGCGGCGCCCGGACGAGCGCCTTCTGGATCGGCGCGCAGTCCGGCCTCGCCGTCGACGTGAACCACGCCACCGACACCCCCACCGTGAGCAAAACCCAGCACGGCCAGCTCGATATCGGCAAAGGCCCCTCCGTCATGCGCGGCGCGAACGCGAACCCCGCCGTCTTCCGCACCCTCCGCCAGGCGGGCGACGAGGACGGCATCCCCTATCAGGTGGACGTCGCCACCGGCGGCACCGGCACCGACGGCAACGCGATGCAACTGAACCCCTCCCCCTTCGGCGGAATGGCCGTCGGCATCCTCGGCGTCGCCCTCCGCTACATGCACACCCCCTGCGAACTCCTCTCCCTCACCGACGTCGAGGACTGCGCCCGCCTCATGGCCGCCTACTGCCGCAAAATCACCCCCGAGACCGATTTCACCCCCCGCGTCGGCTAACCCCACCCGCCCGAAAGACGTAGACAAGCGTATGGTAGAACCGACCACGCAGAACGCCGAGCACCGCCAGGAAGACCCCCACCTCGAAGGCGGCCAGGTCGTCGGAGGGAACGCCGAGAAGGACCCGAAGGACTGGGTCTCCGGCGGCGAACCCATGACCGGAGCCCAGATGAGCTACCTGAAGACCCTCTCCGACGAAGCCGGCGAGCCCTTCGACGAGACCCTCACCAAAGGCGCCGCCTCCGCCCGCATCGACGCCCTGAAAACCCAGCTCGGCAAGTAGCCCCCTACTCGTCCACCAGCTCCACCGCGATCCGAAGCTCGGGCCACATCGTCCCCGCTTCGGTCGCCGTGAGCGTCGCCTCCAAACGCTTCCCCGCGTCTAGAAGCGCCGCGAGGATCTCGTTGCACGCCCTCGGCACGTACCCGAGCTTGCGCCCCCGATCGTCCCGCACCGCGATCGCCCGCGCGTCGTGCGCGTTCCCCGGCTCCCGCACGAGCGCCGCCCGCGAACCCGCCCGCAGCTCCGCCGCGAAGTACTCCACCCCCGCGTGCCCCGTCCCCGCCACCGCCGTCTCGATGAGCCGCACCCGCCGCGCGTAGGGAAGAACGACCCCCGACCCCGCCGCCCGCACCAGAAGCGAGACCGGAGCCGGAAGCGAATCGCTCACCCGTCGCGCCCCTCGCGCGGACGGGGCAGGTCCGCGAGATCCAGCTGCTCCGCGTCGAACGTCTCCCCGAACGTCTCCTCGGACGGATCCCCCCCCTGCCCGAGCGACGCCCCCGAGAAGTCGTAGGACGACGTCCCGTCCGGATCGAAGCCGAGAAGCCGCAACGCCTCGTCCTCCACCGCCCGCTTCCGATCCTCGAACTCCGCGACCCGCGCCTCCAGCTCCCGGCGGTGCCCGGCGCACCAGGCCTCGTCGTGCATCCCGTGCCAGTACGAGAGCGGCGGCACCGCCCGCAGATCCTCGATCTCCCGCATCGCCCGCTCGCTCCGCGTCTCCAACGCCGCGAGCCGCGCCTCCAACCCGTCGTCCGAACCCCCGACCGTCTCCGCGTTCGCCTCCAGAAGCGCCCGGAGACCCTCGAGATCCCGCGCCTCGTAGAGCGCCTGCCCCTCCTCCCACACCCGTCGGCTCGAGCGCGTCGCCCCCGAGGCCAGCACGTCCGGATGGAACCGCTTCGCGAGATCCCGAAAGAGCGACCGCAACTCCCGCATCCGGTCCGGGTCGTGCTCCCCTTCCGCCCAGTCCTGTCCCCGCATCGCCTCGGCCACCGCCGCCTCCAGCTGCGCCTCCCATACCGTCATCTCCGCCGAGAGCCGCTCCTCGATCGCCTCCGCGTCCGGCATGACCCCCGCCGCGAGGCTCGCCCGGATGAACTCCAGCCGCTTGCGCTCCCGACGGTACGCGATCTCCGCCCCGAGCCCCGCCACCACCAGCGCCCCGAAGAGCGACGCGTACATCGCCCCCGCGTGCGCGAGCGACGTCGTCCGCAGGATGTGAAGCTCCGTCAACAACGTTGCGAGAAGCGCCTGCCGCCGCCCGATCTCCGCACGGGCGGACACGGAGTCCGGATGTTCCTGCGGCGTGGACATGAGCGGTGACGCTACTACGCGACCCTATTTCAATTCTACTTCAAGTGGCTCCCGAACCAGGCGAGCATCTCCCCCAGCCGATGCTTCCGCAGATCGTTCGGCCCCGAGCGCGACATCCCGTGCGACGTCGAGCGCGGATACCGCACGAACCGCGTCGGCACCCCCTGCATCCTCAACGCCGTGAACACCTGCTCCCCCTGCTCCACGTTGCACCGCAGATCCCCTTCCGAATGGATCACGAGCGTCGGCGTCGTCACCCCCTCGAACGCCGAGATCGGCGACTGCCGCCAAAGCTCCCGGATCGCCTCCAGGTCCCCGTACGCGACGCCCCGGAAGTACCCGTCCTTGTTGAAGGGGAAGTCCGAGTTGCCCGCCATCGAGACGAGGTTGCTCACGCACCGGTCCGTGATCGCCGCCCGGTACGGCGGAAGCCCCGCCTCCGCCGCGTGCCCGATCGCCCAGTTCGTCATGTACCCCCCGTAGCTTCCCCCGAGGATCGCCACCCGGTCGGGGTCGATCTCCGCCCGCGAGCGCGCCCACCGCGTCACCGCCTGAACGTCGAGCCAGTCCTTGTTCCCCCAGTCCCCCCGGATCGCCGCGCAGAACGCCTCCCCGTACCCCTTCGAGCCCCGCGGATTGCTGATCACCACCGCGTACCCCGCCGCCGCGAGCGTCTGGAACTCGTGGAAGAACACGTCCCCGTACATCGCGTGCGGCCCCCCGTGCACCGAGATCGCGCACGGCGCCTTCGCCCCCGGCGCGAGATCGGGCGGAAGCAGGATCCATCCGTGTACGGGCTGCCCATCCTCCGCCGTGCACACGAACGGCTCCGGCCGGACGAACTCGATCCCGAGCCCCGCGTTGTACGACGTGAGCGCCCGCGCCTCCCCCGTCGCGAGCTCCACCACCCCGATTTCCGGCACCGTCGTCCCGTCGGACAGCACCGCCGCCGCCCGGCCTCCCGAAAGCCCCCCCATCCCCACGAACCGGCCTCCCGGCGTCAGGAGCTCCACGCCCCCCTCGACCCCGATCCGCGCGACGTACGTCGCCCCGGACCAGCCGATCTGACCGTAGAGCCCCGACCCGTCCGGCGCCCACTCGAACGTCGCCCCGAACGACGCCTCCTTCGTGTCGCTGAGCGTCGTCGCCCCGAGGTCGTAGTCCGTCCCCGCGAAGAGGTTCTGCGGCTCCCCGCCCTCTTGAGGCCCCGCCACCGGCACCGTGTAGAGCTTCGTGTTCCGCGTCCCCCAGGGGTCCGCCTCGTCCACGTCCCCCGCGTAGGCGAGAAGATCCCCCCCCGGCGACCAACGCACCGCCGACTTCTCCCCCGCCGGCAGTCCCGGCACCATCGCGCTCGACCCGTCGGAATCGTAGATCCAGATCTGATCGTTCGGCGTCTCCACGAACGGATCCTTCCGCGCCGAGTGCGCCACCGCGAGCCGCCGCGAGTCCGGCGCCCAGTCGAACGCGTACTCCCCGTGCGGCGACGCCTCGCTCAGAAGCCTCGCCTGGGCGAAACCCTCCCCCGCCGGCAGCTCCATCGTGTGGAGCCTGTACCGCTGAGGGCCGAAGTAGCCGTCCCCGTCGAGCCGGTACCACAGATCGTCCACCTCCCACGCGGGCTCCGAGAGCCCCGCCTCCTCCCGCGCCTTCGCCGCCGCCTTCGTCCGGTCCGGATGCGTCTCCCGGAACGTGAACGCCACCCGCCTCCCGTCCGGCGAGATCCGGAACTCTCCGAGGCTCCCCTCCGGCAGATCCGTGATCCGCCGCGCCTCGCCCCCCGAGCTCGGCAAGAGGTACATCTGCGCCCGATCCCCCTCCCGCGACGAGACGAAGAGGATCCCCGACCCGTCCGGCAGGTACCGACCCCCCGAGGCCCCCTTCTCCCCCGAGGTGAGCTGGCGCGGCTCCCCGCCCGAGAGCGCGACCTCCGCGAGCTGGCTCACCCGCGCGTTCTTCTCGTTCGTCCGCGTCACCGAGAACAGCGCGCGCTCCCCGTCGGGCGAGAGCTGAGGATCGCCCACCCCCACGAAGCGGTCGAGATCGGCGGGGGTCACGCGGGCCATGGCCCTCTAGTCTAATCGGTACCGCCCCCGGTCAGTACCGCGAGCCCTTCACCGCCGCGAGCGCCTCGCGGAAGCCCGGGTGCGCCGCCGACCCGAGCCACTCGTAGACGAGGCTCTCCGAATGCCGCACCGCGACCCCCCCCGAGTTCAGGAGCGCGACCCCCGCGAGGTACCGGTCCTCCGTCCGCGACGCGATCGCGTCCGAGAGCGCCCCCACCGCGTACCCCTCCCGCGCGAGGTCGAGCGCCGTGAGCGCGATGCAGATGTGCGCCTCGAACCCGACGAGGAACACCTGGTCCCGCCCCCCTCCCTTCAGCTCCGCGAGCGCGCCGAGAAACCCCTCGGCCCCCGCCGCCGAGAACGCCATCTTGTCGAACGTCCGCGACGCGAACCCCTCCAGCTCGGGGACCACCGCCCCCAGCCGCCCCGCGTTCTGCGTCGTCGCGAGAGTCGGCACGCCGAGGGTCCGCGCGACCTTCGCGAGCACGAGCGCCCGGTCCACCACCTGCGCCCCCCCGAGCGTCGCCGAAACGAGCGCCCGCTGAATGTCGACGAGCACGAGCGCCGCTCGCTCCGGGGTGAACGCATGGGGCGTCATCTCCCTAGTCTACGACCCTCCCGACCCCGGAACGCGGCAATCCCGCGCGATATGGGTTACACTCCCCGGCATCCGGAAGGGCTCGCCCTCCCGCGCTTGACCAGAGCTTGAAAATGAAGACGCTTTCCAAGTCCATCGCGGCCGCCGCCGCCCTCGTCGCCTCCGGCGTGGCCTCCGCCCAGGTCGGGAGCACCAGCAGCGACGCCCCGCTCGTGAACCTCTCCGGCGTCTCCGCGAAGCTCGGCTTCGGCATCCCCTACGACCGCGATCTGAACAATGGCCTCGGCTCCACCCTCACGATGGTCGGCCTCGAGTACCAGCTCACCCGTCCCCTCCTGCGCGACTCCGAGACCTACTTCTCCGCCGAGATCTACGTCCGCGACTACTCCGGCTCCCGAGGCTACGTCCTCCCGATCACCGTGAACCAGCGGTTCTACAACACCCGCCTCCTCTCCTCCGTCCAGCGCCGCCAGTACGCCTTCATCGGCCTCGGCTTCGCGATCCTCGACAACAACAACAACGGCAACGGCACCGACGTCCCCTTCGTCCTCCACGCCGGCGTCGGCGCGGAGCTCGGCGAGCGCATCTTCTTCGAGCTCGGCGGCTACTTCGGCGAGAACCGCGGCAACGCCCGCCCCAACATCGTCTCCATCTCCGGCGGCTACCGCTTCTAGAGCCCCCGCTCCCCTCCCCCGTCGCTCGGGCGTCCCGCCCGAGCGACCCCCGAGAGAGCGCGCGAGAGGAGAAAACCCCGACGTTCTCTCCCCCGACGCCTTGTCAACTCCCCGCCCCGCGAACGAAAGGGTGTGGCCCTTCCGAACCCCGCTCTCCCCCGCCCCGACCTCGGCCGAAACCCCGGAGCCCGCGGTAGGGCCGGTGGGGCTTGGAGGGAGGACGTGACGCTCGCCCCGAAAACGGCGCGAGCGTCACGTGAAAAGCGCCCCCGAGACCCCCGGACCCCGCGCCCCCCGCTTCAAACGCCCCCGCGAGCGTCACGCCGAGCGTCATGTTGCGGGGAGGACGACGGCGTGATGATCCTCGCCCTAGAGAGCGGGAGAGGGCCCTAGCCGCACGGGCCGAGGCCTCAGTTCGCCGCCGCGACCTCGCGCGTGACCTCGTCGCCCTGCCGGAGCACGCGGTCCACCGCTCCCTTCAGCAGAGCGGGGTCCACCGGACGGTTCCCCTCCCGGTCCAGCACCCGCACGATCGGGAGCGAGCGGTGGAACCCGCCCGTCGCCGAATCGAGCTCCGCCGCGATGTCGAGCATCTGGAGACCCTCCTCGAGGACCTCCTCCATCGAGCGCGACTCGAGCGGCCCCGAGCGCCGGACGACGTACTCGAACACCCCCCGGATCCGCTCCGAACCCGACCCCGCGCACGCGAACGCCCCGTTCTGGAACCGCGCCCCCGCCCCGTCAAAGAAGTACACGTCGAAGTCGTCCCGCTTCTTGTCGTAGGCCGCGACGATCGGCAGAAAGACCCCGATCCCCTGCGCCGCCATCGGCGCGTTCCCCGCGAGCGCCCGCGAGATCTCCGCGAGCTTCCCCTCGAGCGAGAGCTCGTGAAGGTTCGTCCGCCGGAAATACTTGAACGAGTGCTTGAGGAACCGGCACACCTCGACCGACCGCGCGAACGCCCCCGAGATCGCGATGATCGTCGCGTCGTCCAGACTCATGATCTTCTCCGCCTGGTCGAACATGATGAGGTTGCCCGCCGTCGCCCGCCGGTCCGCGAGCATGAGCGCGCCCCCCGCGTACTTCATCGCGAGCACCGTCGTCCCGTGCGTCTCCTCCCCGACGGCGCCCGTCGGTTGAAGGTACGGCGCCGGAACGAGCTTCTCGAAGTCCGTCGGAACGGCCGTCATCACTGGCCCGACCGCTGACGGTACTTCTTCGCCTGATCGGGATCCACGCGCTTCATGCGCTTGAGAAGCTCGTTCCCGCCGTCGGGACGCTGCACGTCGGGCCGCGTCGGGCCGCTCTCGTCGCCGAGCTTCCGCTCGGGCTCGGGGCTCAGCGGCCGCGTGAGCCGGTCGCCTTCTTCGGTCTTAAGGATGTTCACTGGGTGGTCGCCTCGATGTCCCATTCTACGCCGAGACCCCCGCCCCACGTGACCGCCCTAGCCGGCCCCCGGATCGAGCCCCCGCCGAAACCCCTCGACCCCGCCGCTCCGGAACGCCCCCGCCGCGTACTCCGCGTCCGGCGGCAGCTCGACCCGGATCGGCCCCGCCGGACTCCGGAACGTCACCGCCCGCCAGCTCGCCGCCACGAGCTCCCCCGAGAGCTCGGCGACCGCGTACCCCCGCGCCGAGGCCCGCGTGTCCTCCGGCCCCCGCTCCAGAAGCGAGGCGTCCGGCGCCTCCGCCTCGACCTGCCCCATCTGGACGAGCGCGGGGAAGAGCCCTGCCTCGGGATCGACGTTCGAGTACTCGAGATCGTAGCTCTGAAGCTCCGCCTCCGCGAGCGGGTCCTCCTCCGCGTCGAGCACCTGGTGGATCATCCCGAGCTTCGCCGCCCAGTCCGCCTCCCGCGCGAACCCCGCCCGGTCCCCCTTGATCTTGGGAAGAAGCCCCCGCGAGGTCTCGATCGTCCATCGGAGATCCGGGTCCGCCCCGAGATCGAGCGTCCGCTCCGCCGCCGCGAAGTAGCTCTCGAGGATCTCGTACCCCGTCGTCCAGCTCCGCCCCTCCAGCGGCACCCGGAACTCGTGGTCCTGATCCTTCGAGATCGCCGCAAACGCCTTCACCGGATCGGCGAGTGACCAGGCCGGCGCCTCCCCCCGGAGGAGGAGCATGAGCGCGAGCTTCACGAGCCCCGCCTTCCGCTTCGTCGCGTTCGGGATCATGTTCGCGTCCCCGCAGATGACGTGGAGCCGGATCCACTCGGCCGGGTCCGCGTGCGCCTCGTCCCGCGTGTTGAACACCGGCCGCCGGAAGAGCGTGTCCGCGCTCGCTGCCTCGGTAAAGAAGTCCGCCCGCTGGGTGAGCTGGTAGGGCACCCGGTCCCCGTGTTCCGCCCCCACCTTTCCCGCCCCCACAAGGATCTGCCGCGCGACGAGCATCGGGAGGAGCGCGGGGAAGAGCCGGTCGAATCCGAACGCGCGCGGCACGAGGTAGCTCTCGTGCGTTCCGTAGCTCGCCCCGTGGAAGTCGGTGTTGTTCTTGTAGAGGCTCACCTCCTTCCCGGTCCTCCGCGCGTACGCCGCCCCCGCCCGGTGGACCGCGATGAGTCCCGCCGCGTCGTGCCGCGCGAGATCGTCGAGCGACCGGCACTCCGGCGTGCTGTACTCCGGATGACCGTGATCGTTGTAGAGCCGCGCCCCGTTCGGCAGGATGCGGTCCGCCCGCACCTCTCCGACCGGCTCCCAGTCGTTCCCCTGGTCGAACTTCGCGTCCTCGGGATCGATCGTCAGGCGATCGAGCCGGAATCCCCGCAGGTCCGCCCGCGGCGACTCGAACGCGTAGTCCCAACCCGCGAACGCGGGGCCCGGGTAGCTCTCGACGACCTCCATCGAGCGCTGGACCTGCCGATCTGCCCCGGAGCCTTCGACGAGAAGGCCGTACTCCGTCTCGATGCCGCAGAGGATGTCACGAGAGGTCTCCATTCGTCCCCCCTTCTACGCCCTGCGATTCCTCGTGGGAGCCGCCGATAAGAGAATGATGTTTCCGGCCGACCTACCGCCTGGGTACGTGCGTCGCCCCGACGGGAGCGTGCCCGCTCCGCTCCCCCCCGACGAGAGGGCGCGCCTCCTCGCGCTCGCCGATCTGCGGGTCCTCGATTCGCCCCCGGAGGCCGCGTTCGACCGGATCACCGCCCTCGCCGCCCGACTCCTGCGCGCCCCGCTCGCCTTCATCACCCTCGTGGACCGTGAGCGCCAGTGGTTCAAATCCTGCCACGGCCTGAAGGTGGACGGCACCCCGCGGGACGTCTCCTTCTGCGCCCACGCGCTCCTCGAGCGCCGGCCGTTCGTCGTCCGCGACGCGCGACTTGATCCGCGCTTCGCCGAGAACCCGCTCGTGGTCGGCGCGCCCTACATCCGGCTTTACGCGGGGGCTCCGATCCGCGACGCCGCGGGCGCGGCGTACGGCACCCTCTGCGTCGTGGACCACACCCCGCGCGATCTCTACACCGACGACCTCGCGAACCTCGTCGCCCTCTCCGAGATCGCGGGCGACGCCCTCTTCGCCCGTCGGAAGGGTCTGGACGCCTCTGAAGAGACCCCCGCCCCCGAAGAGGGCGGGGGACACGAGGCGCGCCGCGCGGCCTAGCGGCGCAGGACGACGAACCCGCCCGACGACGGGAACCCGTTCGGAGCCCCCGTCGTGAACGCGAACTTCCCGTTCGCGATCGAACCCGGCAGAAGCGTCGCGACCCCGCCTGAGGTCGTCGTGGCCGAGATCGTGCCGGAGACCTCGCCCTGAAGGTTCGAGCCCGTGTTCGTCCCGAAGAGGTTCTTGATCGGATAGAGGAAGAACTTGCTCTGGTCGTAGTCGATGTAGCCGAAGTAGCAGTTCGTCACGACCGCCCGCTTCGTCCCGTTCGCGTTCGTCACGACGTTCTCCGAGACCGCGACGACGTCCTGACGGCCATCGTCGTTCGAACTCGGGATCGCGATCATCTCGAAGCCGTGGACGTCCTTCAGGTACCCCGATTCGACGATCTGCCCCGTGGAGTTCAGACGCTGGCGGAAGTGCTCGCGCCAGATCCCCTGGAGCGACGTGATGTTGCGCGGCAACGTCGAGTTCACGTCGCTCGGGTCGGCCTGGATGAGCGAGTAGGTCCCGGGGGTCTCGCCCTCAGTGCCTCCCTGGCTCGGGATCTGGCTCGGACCGGCGAGCCGCCCGATGATCACGTCCGTCTGCCCGCCCGGGAGCACCGGCTCGAAGTTCACCGCCGTGCCGCCGAACGGGTCGCCGTCGCTCGCCGCGTACCCGTCGCCCGAGAACAGCACCCGCGTCGCCGGGTTGCCGTTGCTGAGCGTCGGGCGATCCGACGCCCCGAGACCCGTGATGTCGAACGCCATGTAGTCGGCCAAGCGCCCTTTGAGCGTGTTCTCCTCTTCGGGGCGGAAGTTGATCGCGTTGAAGCGGGCGATCTTGAACGACGGGGCACTCTCCGTGTCGCTGATCCCCAGCGCGTCCACGTCGAGGAAGAACGGGACGTGCGTCGTGCGCCCCGGGAAGACCCGGATCGCCGCCGGGATGTTCGCCGGCAGGTTCCCGACGCTCGTGTACGGCGTGATCGTCGTCCCGCCCGCTCCGTTGTCGTCCTCCGACTCGTAGCGCAGAACGTCGAACTGGAAGTTCGTGAAGAGCCGCGACGTGCCGACGTTCGGCACGTTGAGATCGAGGATCTGCGACGAGTACCGGTTGAGCACGAGCCGCTTCTCCGCGAACGGAGGCTCCACGACCCCGTTCGCGTCCTGCAATTGGATCCGCCGAACGACCGCCGTCCGGTCCCCGACCGCGCGACCCGCGCCGGTGAGGAACGTCACGTCCACCTTGCCGGGCACGTTGGCGAGGTTCACCTGCGCGACGGTCGTCGCCCCGGTGCCCGCCGTCGTGCCGCCCGCCGTCGTGCCGCCGTTGGTCGTGTTCGATCCGCCGCCGCCTCCGCCGCAACCGACGAGGGCCACGAAGAGGGCGCCGGCGGCGAGGCCCCAGGCGGTGGTGGATCGCCGGGAGAGGGTTCGCGCAAGGGCGGGCTGGGGGACGCGTCGCTCGGTCATGATCGGGATGCACCCGGCACGCTCCGGGTCGCGCCACAGTATAGCCAGCCGTGGGGACCCTGTGTAAAGGAGGAGAACCGCCCGCCCGGTAGAATCCCTATGACAAGTGCGTAGGGACGATCTTCTGGACCTCAACGACGTCCTGCAACACCCGGGACGCCGCCTGGAGGTGGACATCGCGACCGAGCTCGAGAACGAGGGCGACCTCGACCTCGTCTCGTCGCTCGAAGGGTTCCTCGAAGCCTTCAGCACCGGCAACCTCCTCATCCTCAAAGGCGAGTTCAAGACCACCGCCGTCGTCGAGTGCGCGCGGTGCTCCGGCCCCCTCGAGAAAGAGGTCGCCTTCGAGGTCGACGAGCAGTTCCCCGTCGAGGGCACCCCCTCCTCGCTGAACTCCCAGGACTACGCCCGCGTTGTCACCGACGAGCCGTTCCCCCTCTTCGACGGCAACAACCTCATGGTCGAGAGCCTCCTGCGCCAGACCCTCCTCCTGAACATGCCGATCCAACCCCTGTGCGCCTACGGATGGGAGAGCGACTGCCCCGAGGCCCGCACCCGCGGCGTCGTTCCCCGGAGCGACCTCGCCGTCGCCTCCGCCGAGGAGCGCCCGCGCGGCCCCCTGGCCGATCTCTTCGAGAGGGGGGGAGGTCGCGTCCGTCTCGGCGGCGAAACCGCCGAAGACGACCGGAACCCTGCGGGCGCGTGAGCGGGATCGCGCCCGAGCACGTCTCGCCCGAACACGCCTCGCCCGGGCGCGGCTCGCGCGGTGCCATCGCGCTCGACGCCATGGGAGGCGACCATGCCCCCGGCGAGATCGTCGCCGGAGCCGTCGCCGCCGCTCCGAGGCTCGGACGCCCCCTCCTCCTCGTCGGCCGCCCCGAGGCCATCCGACCCCTCCTCCCCTCCGTCGTCCCCCCGAACATCGAGATCGTCCCCGCGACCCAAGAGGTCGGCATGGACGAGAAGCCCGCCGACGCCTACCGCAAGAAGAAGGACTCCTCCCTCATGGTCGCCGCCCGCCTCGTCAAGGAGGGACGCGCCGACGCCATGGTCTCGGCCGGCAACACCGGCGCCGCGACCGCCCACGCCCTCCTCGTCTGGCGCCAGATCCCCGGCATCCGTCGCCCCGCCATCGCGAGCTGGCTTCCCAACCCTCACGGCGGCTTTATCCTCCTCGACGCCGGCGCGAGCCCCGACATCGACCCCGAGGACCTCGTCGGCTTCGCCCGCATGGGCCGCGCCTACGTCGGCGGCGTCCTCGGACGCAAAGACCCGAAGGTCCACCTCCTGAACATCGGCGAGGAGGAGGGCAAAGGCAACGCTTTCGCCAAAGCCGGCTACGAGCTGCTCCGGGGCGAAGCCGGCTTCGCCGGCAACATCGAGGGCAAGACGATGTTCTCCGAACCCTGCGACGTCGTGCTCTGCGAAGCCTTCGTCGGCAACGTCGTCCTCAAAGCCTCCGAGGGCGTCGCCGAACTCATCATGGGCACCATCCGCGACGGCGTGCCGGAAAATCCCCTCGTCCGCCCGTTCTACTGGCCTGTCCGTCGCGTGACGGCCCCGTTGAAATCGCAAATGGACTACGCTGAGATCGGCGGCTCGCCTTTGCTCGGACTCAACGGGGTCTGCATCATCGCCCACGGCCGCTCGAACGCCCGCGCGATCGAAAACGCTCTCCTCCAGGCGCGACGCGCCCTCGACGCCGACCTCACCGGCACCATCCGGCGCGCGAGCGCCGAAACCCATCCATGAAACGCGCCGTCGTCACCGGAATCGCCCACGCCGTTCCCCCTAAGGTCCTCACGAACGACGACCTCGCGAAGATCGTCGAGACGAGCGACGAGTGGATCGCCCAGCGCACGGGCATCCGCGAGCGCCACATCTGCGAGGGCGTGGACGAGGGCACCTACTCCCTCTCCGTCGAATCCTCCCGCAAGGCCCTCGCCAAAGCCGGCGTCGGCCCCGAGGACATCGACCTCGTCATCGTCGGCACCGTCTCCGGCGACTTCCTCTGGCCCGCGACCGCCTGCCACGTCCAGAACGCCCTCGGCGTCCCCACCCACGCCGCCGCGTTCGACATCTCGGCCGCCTGCACCGGCTTCGTCTACGGCGTCTCCACCGCGACGGCCTTCCTCGAGTCCGGCGCCGCCAAGCGCGCCCTCGTCGTCGGTATGGACTGCCTCTCCAAGCAACTGAACTGGGAGGATCGCTCGACCTGCATCCTCTTCGGCGACGGCGGCGGCGCGATGGTCCTCGAAGCCCAGGAGAGCGCCGACGACCGGAGCGGCCGCGGCGTCATCAAAAGCTCCCTCTTCTCCGACGGCTCCGGCTCGAACCTTATCTGCGTCGAGACCGGCGGCACCAAATACCCCCTCCGCAAGCCCCACCCCGTCGGCATCCGCGAGACGATCTTCATGGCCGGGAACGAGGTCTACCGCTTCGCGATCGGCGCGATGGCCGACGCCTGCAACAAGCTTCTCGCCGAGTCCGGCTTCCGCGCCGAGGACATCGCCCTCTTCGTCCCCCACCAGGCGAACATCCGGATCATCCAAAAAGCCGCCGAGGCGATCGGCATCTCGATGGACAAGGTCTACATCAACGTGGATCGCTACGGCAACACCTCCGCCGGTTCGATCCCCCTCGCCCTTTCCGAGGCCGCCGAGGAGCGCCGGATCCGCCCCGGCGACCTCGTGATGACCGTCGGCTTTGGTGCGGGCCTCACCTGGGGCGCGAACCTCATCCGCTGGTGAGCCGTAAAGCCGTCGTTTGGTAAGGCCAGTAGGCTAAAAGACCCAAGGCCAGACCCGGGAAACACCGGTTCCTCAGGTTTTCGTCCGCGCCCCTGGCATTCCGTGGGGGGGGGGGTACGTTGTGGTCAGGTCCGTCCGTTCAGGCGGCGGCCATCCTACCATGCGCCGCGTCGCCGCCTCCGCTCTCGCCCTCCTCGCCTCCGCCCTCCCCGCCCTCTCCGGTGCCCAGACCTTCGCGAACGGCACGCTCGCGGTCGTGACCATCTCCAACGGCGGCGAGGTCAGCCTCCTGAACTTCGCCAGGACGGGAACGGGGCAGACGGGCACGAACCAGGTGGCTCTCCCGCTCTTCCTCGGGACGAGCGCTTGGGAGGGCGCGCTCACGAGCGACGGCTCGAATCCCGGTCGGCTCGCGGTCGCGGGCCTTTCGTCGAGCGCGTCGTCGGCGCCCCGCCGCGTCGTCCAATTCGACGCCGCGACGGGCGGGATCGTCCACGCGGACCTCGGTGCCGTCGGTGAGACGGTCCACTCGGCGCAGATCGTCGGCAACGCCCTCTACGTCGGCGGAGCGAGCGGCGCGTTCGGGGGCGCGTTCAATGGGACGGCAACCGGCGGCTCGGCGAGCACGACCGGGATCGGGGCTTCTAGCTACCGGAGCATCCAAAACCTCGGCGGTACCATTTACGCCAGCCGCGACAACATGATCGTGACGATCAGCGGCGGGGTGGAAACGCAGACCGGGGTGGTCCTGCCCACTACCACAGGTGGGGGAGCTGGGGCTGGCACTACCTTTCCGGGCATGGCGGGCGACTTCGTCCTTGCAGACGCGAACACCCTCTACATCGCGGGTGGGCGCGGCGACCTCTACCGTTCCGTGCGGAGCGGTTCCGGCGGCGCGTTCGGCACCCCGACGCACTTGAGGACCCCTAGCATTGCTCATCTCGCGTTCGACGGCACGACCCTCTACGCCACGACGACCGCCTCCTCGGTAAGCCAGCTTATCGCGATCGATCCCGCGACCGGCTCCACCACCGTCCTCGCCACCGCCGGCGCGAACCGCTCCTTCCGGGGCGTCGAGGTCGTCCCCGAGCCGGGCACGTTGCTCGCCCTTAGCCTCGGCGGACTCGCGCTGCTGCGGCGGCGGAAGTAAGCGTCGCGGTGCCGCCATCGCTGGCGGCACCCAGCGACGCGCGTGCCACCGGGGGTTCGACGTAAGCTGACCCCATGATCCTCGTCGTCGACAACTACGACTCCTTCACCTATAACCTCGTGCAATATCTCCAGGAAGCGGCGGAGAGGGTCGTCGTCCTCCGCAACGACGCCGTGGACGTGGCCGGCGTCCGTGACTTGGCTCCCGACGGGATCCTACTCTCTCCGGGGCCCTGCACCCCGAAGGAGTCCGGCGTCTGCCTCGATATCGTGAGCGCCGCGCTTGCTGGAACGCCCGGGTTTGAAGTCCCCCTCTTCGGCGTCTGCCTCGGACATCAAGCGATCGGCGAGCGTACCGGCGCGACCGTCCGCCGGGCCGACCGTCTTATGCACGGGAAAGCGTCTCCCGTCCGCCACGATGGACGCGGCGTCTTCGCCGGGATGCCGAACCCCTTCTCCGCGATCCGGTACCACTCCCTCGTCATCGACCGCGCAACCCTCTCGCACGACTTCGAGATCA
Source organism: Fimbriimonas sp. (assembly GCA_965249475.1). Classification (GTDB taxonomy): domain Bacteria; phylum Armatimonadota; class Fimbriimonadia; order Fimbriimonadales; family Fimbriimonadaceae; genus Fimbriimonas. The sequence goes on from CBDFMD010000003.1 coordinate 564,664, forward strand.
CCGCGACGAGCGACGACGACGGGGAGGTCATGGGCATCCGGCATCGAACCCGCCCCATCGAGGGCGTTCAGTTCCACCCGGAGAGCATCCTCACCGAGGAAGGCTCTCGCATCGTCGAGAACTTCGTCCGCATCGTCCGAGAGGCCTCTCGGCCTCTCGCGACGGCTTCGCAGTAACATCCCCCCGTGCTTCAAGGCGAGGATCGACGGCGGGACGCCATGTCCCCGGGGGCCTTCGCACTCTGGATCGGCCTCGTCGCGTGCGTCGCCGCTCTTCCGATCCTCGCGACCCCGATCCCGCCGCTTCTCGACTACCCGAACCATCTCTCCCGGATCGCGATCCTGAAGGGGCTCGGCCCTGCCGATGCGTTCGCACCGAATCTCCGCCTCCTCCCGAATCTAGGGATGGATGGCCTGATGCTCGCTCTCGCCTCCTTTCTCCCCCTGCCGCTCGCGGGTCGGCTCTCGATCGTTCTGGTGGTGGTCCTTCTGGTGACCGGCTTCGCTCGTCTTCACGCTGCTGCCACGGGCGAGCGCTCTCCTTGGGCCGCGCTCGGGGCATCCGTCGTGTTCACGTTGCCGATGATGTTCGGGTTCCTGAACTTCGAGCTCGGCCTCGCGCTCGCGCTCCACTTCCTCGCGACCGATCTGCGTTCGGAACCGGGCTGGCCCCGCACGATCGTGACGATCGTCTTCGGCTTCGCCCTCCTTCTGTGTCACCTCATGGGGCTGGGCTTCGCTCTCTTGCTTCTCCCACTCCTCGGTCGTCTCGTCGGACGCTCCTGGGGCGAGTCGTTCCGCCGCGCCGCGCCGCTTCTCCTCCCGCTCCTGGCGTACGTTCTCTTCTCCCCGCGACCGAGCGGGGGCGGCGGGCTGAGGATCGACCCCTCGAGCTTCGCGTTAAAGAGGATCCAACTGGGGACGACCTTCATCACGGGGCACGCGAAGACCGATCTCGCGTTCCTCGCCCTCGCCCTGCTTGCTCTGGTCGCGCTTCTCGCGACGCACGCGATCGCCGTCCGCTGGCGCCTTCTCCTCCCGGGACTCCTCTTCATCGCTCTGTGGCTCCTGCTCCCCTTCGGGGTCGCCGGGACCGCGAACCTCGACGGTCGTTTCCCCGGCGTGTTCGTGCTTCTGCTCCTGCTCGCGTTCGTGCCCGGCCCTCGGGCATCGAAGGTGGGGTCCGCTCCAGCCTTTATAGCTCTAGGAGGCCTTCTTCTCTTCCGCTCGACGACTCTCGCCGCGAATTTCCGTAGCGACGGGCGCGAGATCGAGTCTCTGCGCGTCGCGCTCGCGCGTCTGCCCCCCGGCGCCGCCATCATCCCGATCAGGGATGAGCGGGCGCTCGTCTGGGACCCGTTCGGCTGGCGTCCGCCGCTCGTCTACGGGGCTCATCTCGCGACGTTGTCGGGTCACTACGTCGCGGGCACGTTCTCCGACCCGACCCAACAACCGATCGTCCTGCAAGAGCGGTACCGTCCCATCGCCGACTACCGGATCACGCTCGATCTTCCCGCCACTCTCGCCGCGTTGCGCGTTGATGCCGAGAGGGCCGCTTTAGGACGCGAGAGCGTCTACGTGTACTACCTGCCTAGCGCGCCGGTGAAGACCGTCCCCGGACTCACCGTCGTCGCGTCCGGCGACCGATGGCTGTTAGGCCGCCTCCGCTGACCCGCGGTCCGCGCCGTCAGACCACCCGGGGCGGAAGGCTCGGATCGTCGGGAAGAACGACGGGAGGCGAGGCGACGACCGAGGATGCCATCCGGGCCGAAGCGGCCGCGACCCCCTCCTGGATGTTGCGGAGGACGGTCTCGACGTGCACCTGGTTCAGGAGGATGCCGAAGGCCGTACCCTCGAGACGGACGGCGGTCCCGAGCGGGGTGGGTCCCAAAGTGGCGTGAACGGTCGCGGGATTGCCGATGAGGCGAGGACCGATGAGTCCTTCCTTGCCTGTGACGGTCCAGCCCTCCTGCGCGACGACCTTCAGGTTGTTCGCCTGAAGCGTCCCCTTAATGAGATCCAGAACGATGATCGGAGGAGCGGGCACTTCGAAGGAGGACTGCGCTTTCGCCATCTTAGGTCCTACGTGCGCTGAACGGCGCGATCCTTAGTTCTCCGCCGCCTTTGCCGCCTCAATGTCGAGCGCGACGGGGATGCGGAACTTGAAGTCGGATCCGACCCCGACCTCGGACTCCACCCAGATCTTGCCCTGATGCACGTCCTCGACGAGGTGCTTCACGAGGAAGAGGCCGAGCCCCGTCCCGTAGATCTTCCGGTTGTCCTCGTTGTTCACGCGGGTGAACCGGTCGAAGACCTTCGTGAGATAGTCCTTCGGGATCCCGAGCCCCTGGTCCCGCACTCCGATGAGGAGGGTGTCCCCCTCGTTCTTCGCGTGGATCGTGACGTCCCCCCCGTTCGGCGCGTACTTGATCGCGTTGTTCATAAGGTTCGTCAGGATCTGATCGAGCTTGTCGGGATCGCCGTTGATGGTCTTCGGCAACTCGTTCTCCAACTCCACCTTCACGTTGTGCTTGAACGATGACTGCTGTTGCACCTTCGCGACCTTGTCGAGAAGCGTCGCGATGTCGATCTGCTGGTAGTCCGGCTTCAGCGACTCGCCCGCCTCGATCCGGCTCGTGTTCAGGAGGTCGTCGATGAGGCGACGCAGACGGTCGCACTCGCCGACGACGATCCCGAGGAACTCGCGCTGGTCCTCCTTGCTGTACATGTCCTCGTCCAGCCCCTCGAGGAGCGTCGAGGAGAACCCCTTGATCGCCGTGAGCGGCGTCCGCAGCTCGTGCGAGGCCATCGCGACGAACCCCGACTTCATCCGGTCCACATTGCGCACCTCCGTGACGTCGTTGAAGATCGCGACGACGCCGAGCGACTTGCCGCCCTCGCCCGTCACGCTCGCCGCTTGACCCTCGTAGATCCGCTCCGAACCGGAGAGGTGCACCGTGATCTCCGACTTCCCGGGGTCCTCCCCGTCGAGCGCGCGCCGGAGCATCGCGACCGTGTCCTCGTTCTTGAGGATCTCGTCGGCGGGCTTGCCGATCGCGTCCTTCGGCGCCTCGAAGATGCTCTTGGCGAGCGAGTTCATCTGCGCGACCCGGAACTCCGGCGAGACGAGGAGAAGCCCCGCCGTGACCGACTCGAACGTCTGCGCGAGCTCCTCGCGCTCCTCCACCACCTCGCGGTACATCTGAAGGTTCGCGATGATCGAACCGACGTTGCGCGCCATCCGCTCCAGTAGCCGGACGTCCTCGTCGTTGAACTCGTCCCCGTGCCGCTTGTCGAGCGCGTGGAGGACCCCGATCGTCGAACGCTCGACGACGCGATTCTCGTCGTCGCGCTTCTCGATGACGAGCGGCACCGTCAGACCGTTGTTCGCCCCGACGATCTCGAACGGGTCCTGCTGGGTGCGGGGATCGAGCTCGATGTCGTGGTAGATCGCGGGCTCGCTCTCCCGAAAGACCTGCCCGGAGACGCCCTGGTCCACCGGCACGCGAAAGCCCGAGAGCTTCTCCTCGTCCACCCCGAAGGTGGGCGGGATCGCCTTGAGCTCGTTGAGCTCCCGGTCGTGGAACATGATGACGATCTTCTGCGCCTGCAGGATCATCGCGATCCGCTGGACGAGGCGGCGCAGGGTGATGTCGGCCTCGTTGATCGGCGTGACGACGTCGCTCGCCTCCCGCGAGAGCGTCGTCGGCGCGACGTTCTTGTCCACCTCGAGCTCGCGGATGCGGGCGTTCGCCTTGTCGAGGGCCTCGGTGAGCCGCCGGATCTGATCGTCCTTTTCGTCGATGTTGCCGGATGTCGTCAATGCCACGGTTGGGTAGATCCTCGGGGGAGCGGCGCACGGAGACCAGGGGCCGGCTCGCCTGCGCATAAGTATGACGCCTCCCCCCGCTGATATACTTCCGCCAATGCCCTCGCGGCTCGCGTCCCTTCCGCTCTTCCCCCGCGGAAGCGTCCTTCTCCCCCACGCCTCGATGTTCCTCCACATCTTCGAGCCGCGCTACCGCGAGATGATCGACCGGTGCCGCCGGGACGGACGCCCTTTCGGCATCGTCCTCATCCGCGAAGGGCTGGAGGTCGAGCTCGAGGCCGCCGACGTCGAGCCCTACATGGTCGGCACCCTCGCGACGCTCCGCGACGTCCACGTCTACGAGGACGGTCGCATGGACGTCCACATCGTCGGGGGCGAGCGCTTCCGCATCCGCGAGCTCGACCGCGACGCCGCCCCCTACCTCATCGGACGCGTCGAGGCGGTGCGCGACGAGGGGATGCCCGACGGGATCGAGATCGAGCGCCTCGCCGAGTACGCGCGCGAGCGCTTCGAGGAGCTCGTCCGCACCGCCCTCGAAGGCCGCGCCTTCGACGTGAAGCTGAGCTTCGGCGACGACCCCGTCGCCCTCTCCTTCGCGATCGTCGGCGCGATCGAAGGCCCCGAGCGCCGTAAGCAGGCTCTCCTCGAGATGACCGATACCGTCGAGCGGTTCGCCGAGGTCGTCCCCGTCCTCGACGAACGCATCGCGGCGCTCCAGACCCTGCGCGACGTCGAGCCGCGCGTAAGCCCGCTCACGCCGGACGACGTGAGCGACTACCTCTTCCCGAACTGACCTCTCGCCCTCAGTCGCGAGGCGAGATCTTCCAGAGCCGGATCGTCTTGTCCTGACCGCCCGCCGCGATCGAGGACCCCTCGCCGTTGAAGGCGATGGTGGTGATCGGGCGCGAGGACGCCTCGATCCGCAGGTTGCCGATCCCCTGCCCCGCGTTCCAGAAACCGAGCGTGCCGTCGCGCGCCCCGGAGGCGAAAAGCCACCCGTTCGGATGGAACGCGAGCGTCTCGACCGAGCGCGTGTGCCCGAACATCATCTTCTCCAGACCGCCCGTCCTGACGTCGAAGACGCGGAGCGAGAGATCCACCCCCGCCGCGACGAGGTACCGCGAGCGCGGCGAGAACGCGAGCGCCGTGATCGTCGAGCGCACCCGGTCGAGCACCGCGAGCTGGCGCCCGGTCGCCGCGTCGAGAAGATGGATCCGCGCGTCCGAGGTCCCGGCCGCGAGCAGACGCCCGTCCGGCGAGTACGCGAGCGCCGTCACCGAGTCGCCGAAGTCGCTCTTGATGTAGGCGCACTCGCCCCCCGCCGTGTCCACCGACAGAAGCCGCCGGTGCACCGAGCCCGCCGCGATCTGGTCGCCGCTCGGCGAGATCGCCACCGCCCCGACCCACTCCTCCGGGATCGCCTTCGCGACCGTCGGTCGCCCGTCCTCGATCCGCCAGTACGAGATCTGGGTCTCCGACGCCCCCGCCGCGATGACCCGCTCCCCGAGGCTCTTCTCGTCGGGGCACGAGCGCACGACCGAGACGACCCCCGCGTCGAGCTTCACCCGCTGGTAGGGAAGCCCCATCGCGTCCCACCAGATGAGCTCGTTGTCGAACCCGCACGAGATGACCGAACTCCCGTCGTGCGCGTAGTCGAGCGCGTAGATCGGGGTCTGGTGCCCCTGGAGCCTCTGGCTCAGACGCACCACGATCGGCTCGAACTCGCTCGTCGGCGCCCCCTCGACCTTCAGCTCGCTTCCGCGCAGGGTCGAGTCGTACTCCTGACGCCGCTCGCGGTCGATGAGCGTCTCGAACGCGTCGTTGATCCGCGCCATCTGCTCGTGCGCGCGCGGATCGTCCGAAACGTCGGGATGGTGCCGCTGCGCCAAGCGGCGATAGGCCTTTCGGAGAGCTTCGGTGTCCGCCTCGTGGGCGACGCCGAGAATGTCGTAGAGCGTCGAAACCGTCTTCACTCGGGGGGTGTCCAGGTTCTATTCTGAACGAAAGGGACCCCGAAATGGAACCCTGGACACGAACTTTCCGCCCGACTTGGGCGAATCGGGCGTCCTCCCGCAAGCGGTTTGCAACGTCAGGCCCGGATGAGCCCGAGCAACTCCTCGGTCTTCGCGCGCATAAGACCCGCGTCCCCCCGCGTCTCCACGTTCAGGCGGATCACCGGCTCCGTGTTCGACCCCCGCAAATTGAAGCGCCACCCCGCCACCCCGTCCTTCGCCTCGTACGAGATCGAAAGCCCGTCGATCCGCTCGATCGTCCCGCCCCCGCCGTACGCCGCCTCCACCCGCGCGATCGTCCCCGGCACGTCCGGCACCTTCGAGTTGATCTCCCCCGAGCACGGGTACGCCGCCTCCATCTCCGAGACGAGCGAGCCGAGCGTCTTCCCCGTCGTCGAGACGAGTCGTGCGACGAGCAGGAACGGGATCATCCCCGAGTCGCAGTACCAGTGCGACCTGAAGTAGTGGTGCGCGCTCATCTCCCCCCCGTACACCGCGTCCACCGCCCGCATCTTCTCCTTGATGAACGCGTGCCCCGACTTGCAGATCACCGCCTCCCCCCCGAGCCCCGCCACGATCTCCTCCGTGTTCCAGGTGAGACGCGGATCGTACACGATCCGCTGGCGCGCGTCCACCCCCAGGATCGCCTGCGCGAGCAACCCCACGATGTAGTACCCCTCGATGAAACGCCCCCCCTCGTCGAAGAAGAAGCAACGGTCGTAGTCCCCGTCCCAAGCGACCCCGAAATCGTAGTCCCCCGCCGCGAGCTCGTCCTCCGTCCCCGACCGCGACTCCGGCAGGATCGGATTCGGCACCCCGTTCGGAAACCCCCCGTCCGGCTCGAACAGCCGCCGCCCCGCCTCGAGCGGCAGATGAGGCAAGAGCTTCTCGAGCGCGATCCCCGAAGCCCCGTTCCCCGCGTCGCACAGCACCTTCAGAGGCTTCAGCTCCTCCGGACGCACGATCGAGAGCAGGTGCGCCACAAAGTCGTCGTACACGTCCTTGTCCTCCCGCGTCCCGGGTCCCTGCCCCTCCCCGAGCGGGGTCCAGTCCTGCTCGAACGCCCGCCGCTCGATGTCGAAAAGACCCGTGTCCCCCGAGACCGGACGGCTCTCCGCCCGCACCATCTTCAACCCGTTGTACTCCGGCGGGTTGTGGCTCGCCGTGATCATCACCCCCCCGTCGTAACCGTAGAACGCCGTCGCGAAGTACACCATCTCCGTCCCCACCATCCCCAGATGCACCACGTCCACCCCCGCGTCGTTGAGCCCCCGCGCGAACGCGTCGTACAGATCCGGACCCGAGAGCCGGATGTCGTAGCCGATGCACACCCTCTTCGGCTTCAACTCGTCCGCGAACGCGCGACCCACCCGGTACGCGAGGTCCGGGTTCAACTCCGTCGGAACCACCCCCCGCACGTCGTACGCCTTGAAAGCCGGAAAGTAGACGCCCATCGCGGCGGGATTGTATCCGAACCAACCTACGCCGCGCGGGCGAGCCCGGACGGGGATGCCGCGAGCGCCACCCGGTCGCGACCCCCCGCCTTCGCCCGGTACAACGCCTCGTCCGCCCCCGCGATCGCCGCCTCGATGTCGCGGTGCGCCGACTCCACCTCCGCCACCCCGAAGCTCGCCGTGACCGAGCCCGCCGGCAGAAGGTCCCCGAACGCGTCCGACCGCAAACGCGCCCGCATCCGCTCGGCGACCGCGCACGCGTGGACCCCCCGCGCCCCGGGGAGCAGGAGCAGAAACTCCTCCCCGCCCCAACGACCGAAATGGTCCGTCTGACGCGCCTCCCCCGCGCAACGCGTCGCCACCCCCCGCAACACCTCGTCCCCCGCCGCGTGGCCGAACCGGTCGTTCACCGACTTGAATCGGTCCACGTCGAGCAACACCACGCTCAGGGGGCCGTGCCCCCGCCGCGACCGCGCGAACTCGATCCGACCCGCCGCCGATACCTGGCGCCGATTCCCCACCCCCGTGAGCTCGTCCGTCATCGTCTGGCGCGTGAGCTCCTCGTGAAGCCTCTCCTTCTGCAGGAACTCCGCCTGCAACCGCGCGTTCGCCGCCGAGAGCTCCGCGTTCTGACGACGCACGAGATCCGCCTCCCGACGATCCCATTCGATCCGGTGCGCCGCCGCGAGCGCCCGCGCCCGCGCCGCGCTCGTCTCCGTGAGGACCGTCCGGCAAAGACCGTGATAGTCCACCAGATGCCCGTGAGCCTCCTCGTAGCGCGCCAGCGACGACGACGTGCGCGCGAGAAGACGGAGCGAATGGCGCAACGCCTCCACGTCGTCGAGCGCGCGCGACTCGTCCCGGGCGCGCAAGAGCGGCGCGATCGCCGCCGCCGAAAGCCCCTGCGCGAGCAAAAGCTCCGCCCGCGCGATCTCGAGCGTCCCCGCCAACATCGGGAACCGACCCGCCCCCGCGAGACCCTCCGCCCGGTCCAGCCCCTCCCCCGCCGCCTCGTACCGCCCGAGCGCCGTGTACCCCTCCGCCAGATGCAACGCCGCCTCCACCGAATGCTGGTTCTGAAACGGCCCGAGCGCCCGGTCGGCCTCGATGAGCGGCCCGAGCCCCTCCTCCGCCCGACCGGCCCGCACCATCGCGCGCCCGTGCGTCGTCAGAGCGTGCCAGGCGTTCTCCTGATCCCCGATCTCCTCGTGGAGACCCCGCGCCGCCCCGCTCCACCGGATCGCGTCCTCGTAATCCCCGAGCCGGGTGCTCGCGATCGCCATGTTCGTCACGACGAGCGCCTGCATCCCGAGATCCCCCGTCTTCAGGCTAAGCTCCAGCGCCGCGCGCAGATGCTCGATCGTCGTGTCGTAATGCCCCCACTTGCAGTGGATCACCGCGAGAACGTTCTGGATCGTCGCGAGCGCACGGGTCTCGTCGATCGCCTCGCCCGGCGCGTCGCGCTCGCAACGCGTGAGCCCGTCGAGCGCCGCGAGCGCGAGGTCGATCGCCCCTGGAGCCCGGATGCCGTAGGCGTACGCCGCCAACGTTCGGATCGCGCAGGCCCTCCCGAACTCGTACCCCGCCGCGTCGGACTTCGCCCGCGCGACCTCCGCGAGATCGCGCGAGCGCGACTTGTCCTCGCCCCGGCAACCCCACGCCTCCTCGTTGAGGGCGTCGATCTCGGAGATCCTCATCACGCCGCCAGAGCGCAAGGCGCGTAGGCCGTCACCCGGTTGCGCCCCCCGCGCTTCGCCTCGTAGAGCGCGGCGTCGGCGTCGTTGAGCAGGTCGTCGAGCGATCGGTGGCGGGGCTCCACCTCCGCGATCCCGAGGCTCGCCGTCACCGAGCCTTCGGCGAGCACGTCCCCGAACCCCTCGCCCTCGATAAGGACCCGGATGCGCTCGGCGATCCGCCGCGCCGTCTCCAGCCGCGCCCCCGGCAGAACGATGCAGAACTCCTCCCCGCCCCAACGCCCGAACGCGTCGATCGCGCGCACCCCCTGACCCCCGACCGTGGCGATCCCCTTGAGCACCTCGTCCCCCGCCGCGTGCCCGAACCGATCGTTGATGGACTTGAAATGGTCCACGTCCAGCATGATCACCGCGAGAGGCGCCCCGAGCCGCCGGTACCGCTCGAACTCGCGCCGCCCGAACTCCATGAGGTGCCGCCGGTTCGAGACCCCCGTGAGCTCGTCCGTCACCGCGTGGCGCGTCATCTCGGCGTGCAACGCGTCCTTCTCGGCGATCGTCGCGACGAGACGCTTGTTCAGCAGCTGGAGCTCCTCGTTCTGCTGACGCACGAGCTGAGCCTCCTTCTGCGTCCACTCCACCCGGTGAAGGCTCTGAAAGGTCCGCGAGCGCGCCTCCATCTGCTCCGTGAATACGGTCTCCCGGAACGACAGGTACTCGTCCAGGTGCCGGTGCGCCGACTCGAAATCCCCCTCGGCCTCCGCGATCTCCGCCAAGAGGCGGAGCGTCCGACGTAGAGTGTTGCGGTTCCCGCTCTCTATCGCCAACCGACGGGCCTCGAGCAACGCCCCGATCGCCCCCGTCCGGTCCCCCCGGCGCGCCTTGACCTCCCCGATCGTCAGATGGAGCTGGCTGTGCGTCGTCGCGTGGCGCCCGGTCCCCCCGCCCCCCTCGCACCGCTCGCTCGCCTCGGCGATGCGCGCCTCGGCCTCGCCGAAGTCGCCGAGCTCCACGTACACGTGGGCAAGGTTCAGGAGCGACTCGACGACCCCCACGTGGTCGCTGGAACGCAGGTTCCGAACCGCCTCCTCGAGCGAGCCCCGCGCCTCCTCCAGGGCGCCCACCCGGTAGAGCGCGTAACCCATGTTCGCCGTCGAGATCCAATACCAGATGTCGTCCCGCATCTCGCCCCACATCGCCCGGCAGTTCTCGTAGAGCCGGATGGCCTCGGGAAAGTCCTCGAGCTTCTCACTCGCGCCCGCCATGTTGTTGAGGACGAGCGCGAGCGTCCGCCGGTCCCCGAGCCCCTCCGCGATCTCGTACGCGGCGCGTAGATGCTCCAGCATCGCGTCGTGCTGCAGAAAGGTGTGGTAGAAGCAGGCGAGGATGTTGTGGATCGTCGCCTGGTTCGCGACGTCCTCCTCCTCCCGGAAGATCGCGAGCGCCTCGAGGGCGAGGTCGAACCCGCTGTGCTCGTCCATCGTGTGCATGACGAGCGCCTGCGTCCGAAAGGCCTCCGCTCGCCCCCGCGCATACCCCGCCTCGTCCGCCATCGCGAGCGCCTCCCCCGCGAGACGCCGCGCCGCGGCCGGGTCGGTGTTCCGATGGCCGAACGCCTCCGCGTTCGTCAGATCGATCTCCGCGACCCGCGCGTCCCCGCCTTGGACTCTCCTATCTGCGATCGAGGGCGTCATCGACTTCTCACCCGGGCTTTCCCCTCTCCTCCGCTTCGTACCCAAGTGGTTTTACGGGGCCTCCCGCCCGAGGGTTCGCACCCGCGACGGCGGCTCGGAACGTCCTCCCGGTAGCCTCCTTCCATGTCCGGGCCCGAAACCCCGCCATCCTCTCGAGCGTCTCTCCTCGTCGGAGCCCACCTGGGGATCGGCAAAGGACTGGCGGGCGCGGTCGCGCAGGCGCGGGGCTTGGGCGCGGACGCGCTCCAGGTGTTCACGAAGGCCCCCGCGATCTGGCGCGCGAAGCCCGTGGACCCCGAGCGCGCCGCCGCGTTCCGAGCGGCGGTCGAGGAGGGGCCGATGACCGTCGTCGTCCACGACTCCTACCTCGTGAACCTTTGCGCCGGCACCGAGGAGCTTCGCGAGAAGTCGTACGCCTCGCTCGCGGACGAGCTCGACCGGTGCGCGATCTACGGGATCGGCCTTCTGAACTCCCACATGGGCGCCCACGTGGGCCAGGGAACGACCGAAGGGGTGCGGCTCGTGGGCCTCGCGACGCGGCGGCTACTCGCCGGAAGCGACCCCGCGGTGTCGCTCCTGATGGAAACGACCGCGGGAAAGGGCTCGTGCCTCGGGGGCTCGTTCGAGGAGCTGGCCCGGATGCTCGACGCCGCGGGAGGCGACGCGCGCCTCGGGGTCTGCCTCGACACGTGCCACGTCTGGGACGCGGGGTACGACCTCTCGACCCCGGAAGCGGTCGCCGCGACCCTCGACGAGTTCGATCGCGTCGTCGGCCTGGAGCGGCTGAAGGCGATCCATCTGAACGACTCGAAGCACCCGCGCGGAAGCCGGAAGGACCGGCATGCGAACGTCGGCGCGGGCGAGGTCGGGCGCGAGGGTCTCGCGGCGCTCGCGCGGGAGCCGCGCCTCCGAAACGTCCCCATCATCCTCGAGACTCCCCACGAGGACGACGCCCACATAGAGGACCTCCGATGGCTCCGCGAGACGCGAGGCCGCGCGCACGGGGACGCGGGTCCTGAGGGGCCCGGAGATCGCGAAGCGAGGGGGGAGCGCGGTGGGGCGGCTGATGGGTCTTGAACCCACGACCTCCTGTGCCACAGACAGGCGCTCTAACCCCTGAGCTACAACCGCCGCGTAAGGGCGAAGTCTACCGCCTACTCGCCCACGAGCGCGAGGGCGTCCTTCACCGCGAGACCCACCTCGCGCACCCACGCCTCGTCGTCCGGAAGCTCCTTCAGCCGCGCGAGGAACGGCTCGCACACCACCGGCCCCTTGTAACCGATCCGCTTGAGCGCGTTGAGAAACCCCGGGAGGTCGAGCACCCCCGTCGCCCCGACGAGCTCGCGCTCCCCGTCGATCTGCTCGTCGAGCGAGCGCCCCGCGCGCGCGTCGTTCACGTGGACGTAGATCACCCGGCTCGCGGTGAGCTTCTGAAGATCCTCCACCGACCCCCCCGATGTGAAGAGATGGAAGATGTCCACGAGAAGCCCCGCTCCCGGCCCGATCGCCGCGCACAGCGAGAGCATCCCCTTCACCGTGGAGGCGAACGGATACCGGAACGTGTCCCGGAGCGTCTTCGGCCCGACGAACTCCAGACCGAAGAGGATCCCCTCCTCGTGAAGCACCTCGTTGAGCGGCTGGAGCCGCGAGACGTGGAAGTCCCACATCGCGTCGTAGTTGCGCGCGTCGTCGCCGGGCAGGATCCACGTGAAGCACCGATCCGCCCCGAGCGACTTCATCGTCCGCGCCATCGGGCGAAGCCGCTCGGCCCCCCCGATGTCGTCGTAATCCGCCGCGCGGAAGTCGATCGGGAGCCCGAACCCCGCCGCGCGCACCCCCGCCGCGTCGAACCTCGAGCGCACCGCCGCGAGCCCCTCGGCCTCGACCGCCTTCTGGACGACGTCCGGCAGGAGCTCCAGCCCCTCGAACCCGCCGATCCGCGCAAGCTCGAGCCCCCGGTCGAGAGTGTCGTAGTGGACGCCGATCGCGCCGGCGGAGAGAGCCGAGTACATCGTCCGGCGGTTTACCCGACCGAACCCGGTCCGCGGGCAGGAGCGCGCCGACCCGAAGAGGTGGCGATCTGCGCCGTTCGCGCCGAAAAGGGAGAACGTTCCGAGCGTCGGAGAGCGTCGGAGAGAGGGATGAAGGGAGGTCGAGGCGATGCCGTTCTTCAAATATAGGGCGAAGGACGCGTCCGGGACGCTCGTGAGCGGCTCGCTCGACGCCGTGGACGCGACGACCGCCGCCGCCCGGCTCGCGAAGATGGGGCTGCGCGAGATCGCGTTCGACGGCGATGCCCCCGCGACCCCCCCCGGCCCCCGCGCGCCGGCCTTGCCCCGCCCGACGCCGCCCCGCCCGACGCCGCCCCGCCCGACGACGCCGCGCCCCGCCGCTTCGCCGTCCCATCCTCCGAGGAGCGCGGTCGCGACGACGCCGCGCCCCGCCGCCCCGGTCACGACCCCTCCAGCCCCGACGGCCCAAGCCCCGACGCCCGTTCGGGAGCGCCCGGACCCCCCGGTCCCCGCCGAGGCGCCGGACTCCCTCTGCCCCTTCGCCCCCCCGAAGGAGCGGGCCTTCTTCTTCGACCAGCTCGGGCGCTTCCTGAACTCCGGGGTCGCCCCCGCGCGGGCGCTGGAGACCCTCGGCGACCAGGCGCGCGGGCGCGTGCAGGCGCACCTCCATGCCGCCTCCCGCCGCGCCGCGGGAGGAATGGGCCTCGGCGAGTCGCTCCGCGGCGGGTACGTCACCGAGCCCGAGCGCGACGCGATCACCGCCGCCGAGCGCGGCGGCTACGTCCCCGAGGCGTGCGCCCGCCTCGGGGAGATCGCGATGGACGCCCACCGGCTCGGCCGCGGCTTCGCCTACCCGATCGCGATGATGGGCCTCGCCTTCGCCGCCGCGCCCCTCACCCGCGCGACCCAGGACGGCGCGATGAGGAGCATGGAGCTCCAGGACGCCGCCGGGGGCACGCTCCCGACCGGCGGGACCATCGCCCGCGAGGTCGGCGTCCGCCTTCCGGCGATGACCGTCGTCGCCCTCGCGATCCTCGCCGCGCTCGCCCTCCTCTGGCGCGTCTGGATGCTCCCCGCCTTCCGCGAGGCGCGCCATCGCCTCGCGGCGACGGTCCCCCCGCTCGCGGGACGCGCGAAGGGAGAGGCGGTGGCCCAGCTCGCGTACCATCTCGCCGGCCTCTCCCGCGCCGGCATCGCCGCCCACGAGTCCGCCCGCCTCGCCGCCGCGACGGCTCCGAACCTCGCGCTCCGCGCCGAGCTCGTGCGCGGCATGGGGAGCCTCGCCGTCGGCGCGCCCCTGTCGCGCGGCCTGGCGAGTACGAGCCTCGTCGATCCCACCCTGCGCCATATGGTCGAGAACGGCGAGACCACCGGCGACCTCCCCGGCGCGCTCTCTATGATCGCCCGCGTCGAGCACGCCGAGACCGGACGCCGCTCGATGCTCGCGGGCAAGACGATCTTCCTCCTGCTGAACCTCTTCGCGGCCCTCGTCACCGCCTTCGTCGTCGCGACGGGGGCTTCATACTGGTACACGAACATCATCCGGATGTTCACCAAGGGGGACTAGAGAGCCGTGCCGACCTTCGAGTACCAGGGCGTCGATCCCGCCGGAACCGCGGTCTCCGGGCGCGTCTTCGCCTCGAACGAGACGAAGGCCCGCGAGGACCTTCTCCGCCGCGGCCTCGACCTGCGCGACGTCCGCCCCGCCGCCGCCGACCCCATCGGTACTCCGACCGCCCCCCGGAGCGAGGCCGCGTCGCCCAACGGGACCGCGGAGACCATCGGCCCCGTGATCGGTGGCGAGCGTCCCTACGAAGGCCCCCCGATCGACCGCCGGAGCTACATGGCGACCTCCGTGTGGGGGCCGCTCGTCGGGCGCGTCCCGCTGAAGGACCTCACCTTCTTCTTCCGCCAGCTCGGAACGATGATGCAGGCCGGCGTCCCCGTCGTCCAGTCCCTCGACACCCTGACGCGCCAGGCCCAGAGCCCGAAGCTCAAGGAGGTCCTCGCCGAGGTGCGCGGCCACGTCCTCGCCGGACGCCCCATGACCGCCGGGATGCAACGCTACCCCGAGGTCTTCTCCCCCGTGATGCTCTCCGTCCTCCGCATCGGCGAGTCCGGCGGCTTCATGGACCGCGCCCTGAACACCGCCGCCGACTACACCGACCGCGAGATCGAGCTCCGCGCCATCTACCGCCGCGTCACCTTCATGCCCAAACTCGAGCTCGCGTTCTCGATCATCATCATCATCGGCGCGAACCTCATCATCGGCTCGATCAACGCGGGCGCGCAGAAGCTCTCCTCTCCGCTGACGACGCTCTCGACCTGGATCTGGCTCGCCCCGCTCCTCATCGCCATCTTCCTCTTCCTCCGCGTCGGGCTCGCGAACTTCGGGGTCAAATACTTCTGGGACACGCTCACGTCGCACCTGCCCTACCTCGGCAACACGATGCGCCAGCTCTCGATGGCGAAGTTCGGGCGCGCGTTCTCGGCGCTGTACTCCTCGGGCGTCCCCATCCCCCGCGCGATCGAGCTCGGCGCCGACGCCTGCGGCAACGAGTGGATGCGCGCCCGGATCGCACCCATCGGCAAGCGGCTTGAAGGCGGCGAGGGGATCGCCGCCACCCTCGCGAGCGCCGGGGTGTTCTCCCCAATCGTCCTCGATATGGTGGCGACGGGCGAGACCACCGGCTCGCTCGACCAGATGCTCGACAAGGTGAGCGAGTATTACGAGGGGGAGGCCACCGTTCGGGCTCAGCAGACGGCGCAAGTCCTCGGGGTCGCGATCGCGCTTCTGGTGATGATCTACATCGGATACATCGTGATCACGTTCTACACGGGTTATTACGGTGGGATGATGAAGGAGAACACGTGATCTTCCGAGGGGGATGAGCCTGGAGCGGCACTACGAGACGTTGGGGGTGAGGCCCGACGCGAGCGCGGCGGAGATCAAGTCGGCGTACCGTCGGTTGGTTCTTCTTCATCACCCCGACAAAAGCCCCGCTCCGGAGAGCGCCCGGATCTTCTCGCAGGCGGGCGAGGCGTACGAGGTCCTGAAGGACCCGGAAAGGCGCAAGCACTACGACGTCCTGGTCGCGCGCGAAGAGCAACGCCGCCGCGAGGCGGCCGCGAGGGCCGCCTCCCCAGGCGTCCGCAACCCGCCGCACCCTTCCCCGAGACCCGCTCCGGACGCCCCGAAGGCGAGCGCTCCCAAGCCGCCCCCCCGACCCGCGGTCGCGACGGTGCCGCAAGAGCTCACAAGGCTCCAGCTCGTCTTCAACCGCGGGCAGACCGCCGAGGCGGAGCGTCTCGCCCTCGCTCTGCTCGACCGAGAGGCGCGGCTCGCGCTCCCGAACGCGATCCTCGGGGACATCGCGCGCGGGCGGGGGAGGCTCGACGAGGCGCTCCGGCGGTACGCCTTCGCCGCCCAGTTCGACCCCGCCTACCAGCGCTGGTACGAGGACCTGCTCAACGCCGCCTCGAAGCGCGGGCTTCAGAGCCGCGGGCTCCGAACCGAGGTGAAGGAGGACGAGCGGCTCGCCGCGCTCGGGATCGGCGGGCTTCTCATCCTCATCGGCTCGGCGTACCTCGCCGTGACCCGCGAGACGCCGCTCCTCCCCAGTATCGGGCCGCTCTCCAGCCTCACCGTCGGGCTCGTGGTGATGGCGTTCCTGTCGGGCGTTGTCCTCGGCGCGTCGCTGTCGATGGCGAACGTCGTGGACCGTTTCGCGTCGCTCGCGTCCAACTCGCTCGGGCGGCCGACCCCGATGCTCGCGCTCGCGACGGTCGCGATCGTGAACTTCTGGGCCGCCGCCGGACTGTATCTGGGGCTCTCGGTCGCCCAGCGGGGGTTCAACGTCTCGACGAGCCGCACGCTCGGTGCGGTGGCGGGGGTGGTGCTCGTCCTCACCGTGGCGGCGGCGTTCTCACCGGTCCTCGTCCCGAGCCAGGTCTTCCTCTGGGCGGGCAACCTCGCCTATCTCGGCGTTGTCTCAGGGTGGACGGTGGCCGACTCGCTCAAGAGATGAACCGGATCGAAAGGAAACGTTCATCTTTTCGGCGCGAAAAGCTCTAACCCTAGGCCACCTCGCCTCGTCTTCTTCTCTGACATGAACCTGATCATCACAATCGTCGTCGGCCTCATCGCGGGGCTTCTTGCGAAGGCGATCCTCCCCGGCTCCAAGAGCGAGCCGAGCGGCTGGATCATGACGGCGATTCTCGGCATCGTCGGCGGCCTCCTCGTCGGTTTCGTCATGAATCTGGTCGGCCTTCACGGGAGCGGCGACTTCCTCGGTCGCATCGTCGGCGCGACGATCGGCGCGATCGTCCTCGTGCTTCTCCTTCGGCAGTTCGGACCGAAGAACGCGGTCTGAAGGGAAAAGCACGCCCCGGGGGGCGAGGGTCCTAGCGGACCCTCGCCCCCTCGGGGACCTCGCGATCAGGCCCGAGCAGGATCGCGTTCCCCGGCCGCCCGTGCCACGCGACTCCGCTAGCTCGGCGTTTCTATAAGGCTGGGAGCGTGATGGCTCGGTCGGGGGCCGGAGAAACGAGCCCCGGGAAGAGGGCTCCCCGGAGAAGGGGGCGAAGAGTGAGCCCCGCTATCGCGCGAGAGCGGTCAGGTCCCCGCGCTGCGGTTCCGCTTCATCCTCGCCTCAAGCTGGATCGCGTGCGCTGAGACGATCGCGAGCAACAGGCCTGGATAGTGCGCGTCCATCTCCTCGTAGCGCGAGGTGTTGCGCATCTCGATCCCGTGGCGTTCGCCGCGGATGAGACCCGCCTCGCGCAGGATGCGCATGTGTTGCGACAGAGTGGACTTCGGGATGGACTGGTCGAGCACGCTCACCAGCTTGGTGCAGTTCCTCGGACGTTCCTGATGGACGATCTCGAAGAAGAGGGCCGCGCGCACAGGATCGGAGAGCGCGTGCAGGATGGTCTCAACCGAAACATCTTCGATGGCGGGGTGCACAAGCGGCTTCATCGGGTCCGCCCTCAGTATGGATTCTCCCTTTGATCGCCTCAAAGTTCATAAAATCCGAACTTATGGAGTAGGATGATGGGGGTCGCCCCTCCGAGGATCGTTTCCACGGTCACGGGTGTTGCCGACGCTTGCAAAAGGAGAAATCATGGGAAAACTCGATGGAAAGGTCGCGGTCATCACGGGCGGGACGAGCGGCATGGCACTGGCCACCGCTCGCTTGTTCGTCGAAGAGGGAGCGTACGTGTTCATCACGGGACGACGCCAGGAGAGAGTCGATGAAGCCGTCGAACTGATCGGCCGGAACGTGACCGGCGTGCAGGGCGACGCCGCGAATCCGGGCGACCTAGACCGGCTTTACGAGATCGTCAGGAGGAAGAAAGGCCGGATCGACGTTCTCTTCGCCAGCGCCGGTCGCGGCGAGTTCGCTACCCTCGAGCAGGTCACTGAACAGCACTTCGACGAGATCTTCAACCTGAACGTCCGCGGCACGCTTTTTACGGTGCAGAAGGCTCTTCCGCTCCTCACCGACGGGGGTTCGATCCTCCTCAACGCCTCGGCCGTCAGCGTCAAAGGCTTTCCCGCCTTCGGGGTCTATGCTGCCAGCAAGGCCGCGGTCCGTTCGTTCGCCCGCACTTGGGTCAACGACCTGAAGGACCGCAAGATCCGCGTCAACGTGATCAGCCCCGGTCCCATCGATACCCCTACCCTCGTCCCCCTTGGCCCCGAGGCCAACGAGGGCTTCAAGGCTCTCGTCCCCCGTGGAGAGATCGGTCGCCCCGAAGAGATCGCGACCGTCGCTCTCTTCCTGGCATCAAGCGACTCCAGCTTCGTCAATGGCGTCGAGCTCTTCGTCGATGGCGGTATAGCCCAGATCTGAGCCGCCCTCCCGATCCGATCGGGAGGGCCTGAGTCCGAGAGGAGGCGAGCTGACCCCGAGGAGATCGCCGTGGACAGGGGCGGAGCGGCTTCATCGGACGCGCGAGCCCTCCGGCGCCTCGCGATCCGGCTCAAGGAGAATCGCGTTCCCCTCGTCGTCGGTCGCGGCGAGAAGCATGCCTTGGCTGTCGGCTCCGCGCAGCTTCGCCGGTTTGAGGTTCGCGACCACCACGACCTGCCGCCCGATAAGCTCCTCGGGCGAGTACGCCTTCCGGATCCCCGCGACGATCTGACGCGCCTCGTCCCCGACGCGGACCTGGAGCCGGAGAAGCTTGTCGCTCCCCTCGAGCGGCTCCGCCTCGACGATCCGGGCCACCTTCAGGCGGACCTTCATGAAGTCGTCGATCGTGATCTCCTCCGTGGGCTCCTCCACCGGTCTGGTCTTTTCCGGCTTTGGGGCCTTCACGACCGGGGCGGGTTTCGCGAGCTCCAGTCGCGGAAAGATCGGGCGGGGCGTCTGGAGCGTCGCCCCGGAGGGCAACGTTCCGATCTCCTCCCAGCGTGAGAGGGGTGCTTGGCCGAGCTGGGCCGCGATCTCGTCCGCGACAGCGGGCATGTAGGGTCGCACGAGGCCCTCGCACGCTCTCAAGACGGTGAGCATCGAGAGGACGACGTTCGGCAACGCGGCGTCGCCCGTCCTCGCGAGCGCCCAGGGGGCGCGCTCGTCCACGTACTTGTTCAGGAACCGGACGAGCTCGATCGCCGAGGCGGCGGCGCGGTCGAGGCGGCGCTCGTCCATCGCGGCGGCGTAGGCGTTCGAGAACGCGACGATCGCCGCCTTCGCCTCGCCCTCGACCTCGCCCGCCGGGACGACCCCGCCCGAGAACTTGTGCGCCATCGCGAGCGAGCGGTTGAGGGCGTTGCCGAGATCGTTCGCGAGATCGCCGTTGTAGCGGCGGTCGAACTCCTCGGGCGTGTACACCGTGTCCGATTCATAACCCATCGTCGAGCACAGGTACCAACGCACGACGTCCACGCCGACATCGGGCGCGCACCCGGAGCGTTCGGAGATCTCCTCCGCGAGCGGGAGCGGGTAGACGACGTTGCCGCGCGACTTGCTCATCTTGTCCCCGCCGAAGAGGACCCAGGCATGGGCGACGACGCGCTCGGGAAGCGGAAGCCCCGCCCCCAGGAGCATCGCGGGCCAGAGCGTCGCGTGGAACCGGGTGAGGATGTCCTTGCCGACCCACTGCTCGGACGCGGGCCACTTCTCCCTCCACGCGCCGTCGGGCCAGCCGCACCCCGTGACGTAGTTGATCACCGCGTCGAACCAGACGTAGACGACCTGGGACTCGTCGCCGGGCCAGGGCACCCCCCAGCCGACGTTCCGGCGCGAGATCGCCATGTCGCGCAGACCGCCGCGGATGAACGAGAGAACCTCGTTCCTGCGGGACTCGGGAACGATGAAGCCGGGGTTCGCCTCGATATGCGCCAGGAGCGGCTCGGCGAACGCCGAGAGGCGGAAGAAGTAGTTCTCCTCGCTCACGCGGCGCACCTCGTTCCCGTCGGGCGACTTGCCGTCCACGAGCTCGTTCTCGCGGAAGTAGGTCTCGGTCGAGACGTCGTACCATCCCTCGTAGGTCGCCGAGTAGATGTGCCCCGCGTCGGTCAGCCGCCGGACGAATTCCTGAGTCGCGCGGGCGTGCTCGGGGAGCGAGGTGCGGACAAAGGCGTCGTACTCGATGTGGAGCCCCTTCCAGATCTCCACGAAGCGCCCCGCGATCCTCTCGACGAACTCGGCGACGGGGCGCCCGGCGGCCTCGGCGGCCTCTTTGATCTTCAGCCCGTTCTCGTCCGTCCCGGCGGTAAACCAGACGTCCTCGCCCCGAAGCCGCCGGTACCGGGCGCTCACGTCGCCCGAGAGGGTCGTGAGAGCGTTGCCGATGTGGGGCGTCGAGTTGACGTAGGGGATCGCCGTGGCGATCGTCGTCTTCGGCATGAAGGCGTGAGTCTACCGGCGCGTCCTCACGCGGCTCAAACCGCTCCGCGGTGGATACGGGCTCCACCTCGACCCCGGTCCCGATGCGACCGAGCCGCTCGATGTGCCGCGTCCGAAGCCCTCGCGAGCGCGCGCCGGCGGAGGACCCCGCCGCCGGGAAGTGCAAGTCGTTTCCATCAACGTGTAATGATGTGTAGCCTCTTCGACCGATACCTTCTCTGTGAACGATCTTAGGCCCCCCGAGAGGAGCGGGGCTTACGGCGAGGCCGGCCCGACGGAGGGGTTGGCGAAGCTGATGGCCCGAACCCTCGAGGACTCGCTCGATGCGATCGCCTTGACCGATGGCGAAGGGACGATCCGGGTATGGAACTCGGCGGCGGAGCGGCTCTTCGGCTACTCCGCCGCCGAGGCGGTCGGGCGGTTCGCCTCCGAACTGATCATCCCGGAGCACTTGCGCGCCGCCCATGAGGCGGGTCTCGCGCGCGTCGCAAGGAGCGGGGAGAGCGAGACCCTCAGAAAGCGGATCGGGGTTCCGGCGCAACACCGCGACGGGCACGAGATCCCGCTGGAGATCGCGCTCTCGGCCCTCCCGTGCGGCGACGGGTTCTGGTTCGCCTGCACCATGCGCGACGTCTCCGAGCGCCTCCGACTAGAGGGGGAGCTTCGGGCGAGCGCCGAGCGGTTCCGCCGCATCGTCGAGATGATCTCGGGCATGGTGTACGAGTTCGTCCTCTACCCCGACGGCACGATGGCCTTCGAGTACGTGAGCCCGGGGTGCGAGGCGCTCTACGGGATCAAGGCCGCCGAGCTTCTGGGGCGCCGGGTTCAGGTCGGCGACCTCATCCACGAGGAGGACCGCGAGGGCTTCTTCGCTTCGGTCGCCCGATCGGCCGAGACGCTCTCCCTGTGGAGATGGGAGGGTCGGGCCCGGACGATCGACGGCGCGATCCGCTGGATCCAAGGCGAGAGCCGCCCGGTCCGGCGGGAGGACGGGGCGATCGTGTGGTACGGCTTCGTCCACGACACCACGACCGAGCACGAGGCGCATCGGAAGCTCGAGGAGACGCGCCTCTTCCTCTCGACGACGATCGACCAGATGCCCGACATCGTCTTCCTGAAGGATTCGGTGACCGGACGCTTCGTCCTCTTCAACGCGGCGGGCGACCGATTCTTCGGGCTCGAGCGGGGCGAGGCGATCGACCGCGACGCCTCGTTCCTCTTCGGGGAGGCGACCGGCGGGGCGATCAGCGAATTCGACCGGCGGGTCGGGCAGGGCACCGAGATGGTCGAGCACGAGGTCCCCTGCACCTCGCCGAAGGGAGAGCCGCGCCTTCTCGTCACGCGCAAAGTGCCGATCCGCGCCCCCGGAACGGGGCACCCCTACGTCATCGGCGTCGCCACCGACGTGACCGAGGCGCGGGCGCGCGAGCGCGAGCTCGTGGAGACGAACGCCTTTCTCGAGAACCGCGTCCGGGTCCGCACCGCCGAGCTTCGGACGACCCAGCGCGAGATCCTCGCGCGGCTCGGTCGGGCGGCGGGCTACCGGGACGACGACACCGGGCGGCACATCCAGAGGATGAGCCGCACGTGCGCCGAGATCGCCCGGGTGTTCGGGCTCCCCCCGGCCTACTGCGACCTCATCCTTCAGGCGGCCCCGATGCACGACATCGGGAAGATCGCGGTCCCCGACGCGATCCTCCACAAGCCCGCGCGGCTCACCGACGAGGAGATGGAGGTGATGCGCACCCACGCCGAGGTCGGGGCGCGGATGCTCGCCGGGGGCGACTCGGAACTCATCCTCCTTGCGGAGGAGATCGCTCTCACGCACCACGAGCGTTGGGACGGCACGGGATACCCGCGCGGCCTCAAAGGGGAGGAGATCCCCTTGGCCGGTCGCATCTCGGCGATCGCGGACGTCTTCGACGCCCTCGTGAGCGAGCGTCCCTACAAGCGAGCCTGGACGACCGAAGCCGCGTTGAGCGAGATCGAACGGTGCGCGGGAACCCACTTCGATCCCTCGCTCGTCGCCGCGTTCCGGCGCGCGGTCCCCGCGATCCTCGCGAGCACGGTGAGTCTCAGCGAGGCCGCGTAGGCGAAATCGAGAGGTCTTCGCGTCGTTTCGGCATGGACGTGCGGGCGCGGGGCGCGTAAAGTAGAGGCATGGCACTCACCGCGCCCGCCGCCCCAGCCAGCCGCCTGCGCGCCGAGTTCCGGGAGACCGGCTACGCCGTCGCCCCCGGCCTCTTCTCGCCCGAGGAGGTCGAGCGGTACAAGGCGCACTACATGGCGATGCGCGCGACGGGGCCGTTTCCGGGCGACGACGCGGGGGTGGACCTCGGGAACGCGGCCGATCCTCTCAAGCGCTATCCCCGCCTCATCCATATGCACCGCCACGACGCGCTCTCGATGGAGTGGCTCATCGAGCCGCGGATCAACGCGCTTCTCACCGAGATCACCGGGCACGAGCCGCTCGCCGTGCAGACGATGCTCTACTTCAAACCCGCCGGGGCGCGGGGGCAGGCGCTCCACCAGGACAACTTCTACCTGAAGGTGAAGGGCTCGACGTGCGTCGCGGCTTGGCTCGCGCTCGACGACTGCGACGAGGAGAACGGATGCATGATGGTCGTCCCCGGAAGCCAGGATCTTCCGATCCTGTGCATCACGAAGGCCGACGTGAAGGCGAGCTTCACCGACATCGCCGTCCCGATCCCCGAGGGGATGGAGGTCCGGCCCGTGGGGATGAAGGCGGGCGACGTCCTCTTCTTCAACGGATCTCTCATCCACGGCTCGTACCCGAACGTGTCGGAGGACCGGTTCCGGCGCTCGCTCATCGGGCACTACATGGTGGGGGACGGCGAGGCGATCGGCGAGTGGTACCGCCCCGTCTATGACATGCGCGGAGACGAGGTCGAGGTCGCCGTGAACCCCGGCGGCTCGCGGTGCGGCGTCTGGACGGACGCCGACGCCGGACCCAGGGTCGAGATGGTCGAGAAAGATTCCGTGAACCTCATGGACCTCCGCGAGTAGGCGGTTCCATCCCGCTACGGCCGGCGGCGGTAGTCGGTCGGGCTCGTCCCCACGACGGCGCGGAAGCGACCCGAGAAGTGGAAGGGGTTCGCGAAGCCCACCGCCTCGGCGATCGTCGCGACCGGGAGCGCGGTCATCTCGAGCATGCCCCGCGCCTTCTCGATCCGGACGCGCTCGAGGTGCTCGCGCGGGGAGACCCCGAGGTCGCGGCGGAAGAGGTGGGAGACGCGCGAGGCCGAGAGCCCCGCGGCGGCGGCGATCTCCTCGACCCCGATGGCGCGCGCGTAGTGGCGGGCGACGAAGGCGACGGCGCTCGCCACCCGCCCGTCGAGCCCGCGTTCGACGGGGATCTCGATCCCCCGCCGGCAGAGTAGGAGCGCCTCCTCGATCGCGTTCATCCCCTCGATCTCGGCGAGGACGCCGTGGCCGCGGGTGGCGTCGACCGCTTGGCGAAGGCGGGCGTAGACCCGGTCGGGCTCGGCGTACCGGCAGACCGCGACCCCGGCTCCCGCTTCGGGCCATTCGAGGAGGGGCGTCCAGTGCGGCCGCGCGACGACGTGGGTCCACAGCATCTCCCACTTTGGATGGAGAGGGGAGAGGCCGTAGTCGTTGGGGGCGCGCGGGCGGTAACGGACCGCCTCGCCCGGCCCGATGTCGAGCGTCTCGCCCGTGGCGAGGGTGATCCGTCCGCCGCCGGAGAGCGTGGCGATGAGAAGCCAGTTGTTCAGCCCGGTCTCGCGGACGACGCGGTAACCGGAGGGCTCGACCGCGTAGCCGGCGAAGTAGCTCGGAAAGACCCCGTACTGGTCGCGCCTCGCCGGGGGGAGGTCTAGCCTTTCGCCGCCCACAGGAAGCCGCGCCGGAGAAGCTCGCGCGGCGTCCCCGACTCGATGACGTCCCGCTGGTGCCCGAGGGCGTTGTAGAAGACCCGTCCGGCCCCGTACCGCTTCGTGTAGACCTGCGGCATGTCGCAGGGGTTCTCGACGTGCGGTCCGTCCACCCCCGGGGTCGGGAAGCGCGTCGTCGCGAGGACCTGGACCCCCGGGTCCACATGGAGGTAGTACTGCTCGCTCACGACCTCGAAATCCTCGAGGCCCTGGGTGATCTCGTGGATCGGGTCGGCGATGGTCACGGTGTAGCGCACGCCGTCGTTGCCGGGGTGCGCGACCCACTGCGAGCCGGTGAGGAACTGCCACTCGGTGTTCGTCCGAAAGGCGTCGCACATCCCCCCGTGGCACCCCGCCATCCCGACCCCGTGGTCGCGCACCGCGATCTGCACCGGGGCGAACTGCGCGTCGGAGATCGTGCTCATCGTCCAGACGGGGAGGATGAGGGAGAGGCCGTTGAGCCTCCCCCCGTCGAGGAACGCGTCGAGCGTGTCGGAGATCTCGACCTCGAACCCCTCCGGCTCGAGGATCTCGCGAAAGAGCTCCGCGACCTCCTTCGGCTGATGCCCCTCCCAGCCCCCCTGAACGACGAGCGCCTTGCGCGATGCCATGCGCGGAGGTTACCGTCCGGTACGCGCGTAGAGCAGAAGGTCGAGCGCCATTAGGACGCCTCCTTGGACGATCATCGCGCCGCCGGCGGAGGCGACCCAGGGGTTGCCGCGATTGCGGGTCATGGCGATGCCGATCGCGATCCAGACGAGGTTCAGGCCGAGGTTGAAGGCGAGGAAGCGCCGGAAGCCGTCGGTGTCCGTGGGCGGGGCGCCCCGCGAGGCGGCGAAGGCGATGAGGAGATTGATCACCGCCCACCCCACGGTCATCCCGCCGAAGCCCGAGCGCCAGTCGCCCAAGAGGAGGACGAGGCCCCAAAGGAGCGACACCCCCGCCCAGACTTTCAGCCGGAGGAGGTGCGCGGCGAGCTCGGCGGCGAGAGGCACGCCTCTCTCTACGCCCTCCCCTCTACGCGACGCGCTCGCTGTTCACCCGCAACTCCCCGGACCCGCTCTCCGAGCCTTCCATCGGCAGGTCGCGGAAGAAGCACGAGCGGTACCCCTCGTGGCACGCGGCGCCGACCTGCTCGATCCTCAGAAGGATCGCGTCCCCGTCGCAGTCGAGGCTCGCGCCGAGGACCCTCTGCGTGTGCCCGCTCGTCTCGCCCTTGATCCAGAAGCTCTGCCGGCTCCGGCTCCAATACGTCGCGCGGCCCGTCGTCAGGGTGCGCTCCAGCGCCTCCCGGTTCATCCACGCCATCATCAGCACCTCGCCGGTGGCGGCGTCCTGGGCGATCGCCGGGACGAGCCCGGCGGCATCGAACCTCACGGCGTCGAGCGGGAGAGGCGAGAGCGTGTTCACCCCATTAGTGTGCCTAGTGTGCCGCGCCGAGATCCCGCGTGCGACCTCCCCCTCCCGATGCGCGTAGAGGGCGATAGGGCCGTCCGGCGGCTCACAAGGCCAGCTATGTCCCGCGAACTCCCCTCCCGCACTCCCTCCCCCGGCGCGAAGAGCCTGGGGGACGCCTGCTTCGTCCTCGGCTTCCTCTCCATCGCCGCGAGCATCGCCGTGTGGGCGAAGGCGAAGGAGGGCGACGCGCCCCACGGCGAGCGCTTCGGCATCTTCGTCGGGCTCTGGGCCCCGACGTTCTTCATCCTCTCGGACCGGCTCACCCGCTCGCGCGACTGACGCCTCCGCCCCCTTCGGGGCGGTAACCTCTCCGGCGATGGCGGCCCCGGCCCCGGCTCCTGAGCGCGCCCCGAACCGGCTGGAGACGCTGAGGGCGCTTCGGGCGGCGAACGCGGACGGGGCGCTCTCCGGGGCGTTCTCGACGCTCGTCACGGGGGGCTTCCTCGTCGGCTTCGTAAAGCTTCTCGGGGGCTCCGACCTCTGGCTCGGGGCGCTCACGGCGCTTCCCTCGGCGGTCGGGCTTCTCCAGATCCCGGGGGCGGTGCTCGGACGGCGGTTCGTCTCGCGCAAGGGGTACGTCCTGCCGGGCGGGCTCCTGTGGAGGCTCTTCTACGTGCCGGTCGCGGTCCTGCCGCTCGTCGCGCTCGCGGCGGGGATCAAGCTCGCGATCCTGCTCGGGTGCGTGACGCTCGCGGCGATCTCGGCGACGCTCATCAACCCGACGTACAGCGAGTGGCTCGCCGAGCTCGTGCCGGCGAACTCGCGGGGAACGTTCTTCTCCACCCGCAACGCGCTGGGGACGGCGGTCGGGACGGCGGGGGGCATGGGGGGCGCGCTCCTCCTCGACGCTTTCCGCAAGCGGCACCACGAGGCGCTCGGGTTCTCGGTCATCTTCGGGCTCGGGCTCGCGTGCGCGGCGCTCTCGATGGCGGCCTTCATGAGGACGCACGACGTTCCGCGCGAGCGGGCCGAGCGGCAGGACCTGCGCGCGGTCTTCCGCGCGTTCGGGGGACCGTTCCGCGACCGGGAGTTCCGGCGCGTGCTCCTCTTTCTCGGGCTCTTCGTCTTCGGGCAGGGGTTCGCGGGGAACCTCTTCTCGGCGTACGCGCTCGAGTCGCTCGGCTTCTCGTTCTCGGCCCTCCAGGGGCTCACGGTGATGCAGGCGGCGGGGAACATCCTCGCCTCGCGCGGGTGGGGCTTCCTCGCGGACAAGTACGGGAACAAGCCGTGCCTGGGCCTCGCGGGGGCGGGGATCGTCCTCACGCCGGCGGTGTGGCTCTTCACGCGTCCGAGCGATCCGGGGTTCTCGCTCGCGCTCCTGCTCGTCGTCCACTTCTTCATGGGGTTCGCGTGGAGCGGGGTCGCGCTCTGCCAGTTCAACCTGCTCCTCTCGACGAGCCGGAGCGACGACCGGGCGAGCTACATCGCCTCGGGGATGGCGACGCAGTCGGTGCTCGGCGGGATCTCGCCGCTTCTCGGGGCGTCGCTCATGGCGTCGCTCCGGTCGGGCCTGCCGCCGGAGGCGGCGTACAAGATCGTCTTCGGCGCGACGATGGCGTGCCGGCTCTTCGGGATTCTCTTCCTCATCCCCGTGCGCGAGCTCGGTTCGACGGGCCTCCGGACGACCCTGCGGCACATCGCGGCCGTGACGCCGACGGGGTTCCGGGCGATGCGCTCGCTCGGGCGCTCGGGGGACGAGACGGAGCGGGAGGCGTCGATCCTCAAGCTCGGCGAGGCGAGCCACGCGCTCGCGGCGGACGACCTCATCGCGGCGCTCCACGACCCCTCGCCGCGGGTGCGGCGGGGGGCGGCGGTCGCGCTCGGGCGGCTCGGCGACCCGAAGGCGGTGGGCGAGCTCGTCCACCAGCTCGACGAGCACCCGGACCTCGTGGAGGAGGAGACGGTGAGCGCGCTCGGCGAGATCGGCGACGCGGCGGCGATCCCGGTGCTGGTGCGGTTCCTCTCGCATCCGCGCTCGATGCTCCGGCGGGCGGCGGCGCGGGCGCTCGCGCGGATCCCGGCGAGCGCGGGGGACCCGGCCGCGCGCGAGGCGCTTTTGCAGGCGGCGGCGGGGCCGAACGACCCCGACGCGCGGCGGGGGGCGCTCCAGGCCCTGCGCGAGCTCGGCGACGAGGCGGAGGGGATCGAGGGGCTGGGTCCCGTGCTTGCGGCGAGCCTTTTGGAGCCGCACCCTTCGGTCCGGATCGCGGCGAGCGAGGCGGCGGCGGAGCTCCACCGGCGGGACCTCGCCCCGGCGCTCCGGGAGTCGCTCGCGCGGTACCGGGACGAGGCGGGGGCGGAGGTCGCGTATGCGCTGGGGGCGGTGGGGGAGGAGGGCGACCTTCCGGCGATCCTCGACTTCGCCGCCGAGTGCGGGAGCATGACGACGCGGCGGCGCTCGCTTCTTGGGGCGGCGCGCCTGCTCGGGGTCGAGCGGGAGGCGTACCGGCTCCTGCTCACCGAGGGGATGGCGCGGGACCGGGCGCTTCTCGCCGTCCTCGGGGGCTCGCGCCCGGGCTCGGCGGAGGCGGCGGCGCTGGAGCGGTACTCGCTCGGCGACGAGCGGGGGGCGATGGCGCGGCTCCCGTTGAGCGAGGCGGCGTCGGCCCTACGCCGGTGCTCGGCGCCGGAGACGTTCCTCGTCGCGGCGTGCGTGTACGGAAAGGAGAACCCGTCGCGGGCGACCCTCCTGGGCCGGGGCTAAGGATCGCTCTCCCGATTCCCCGAAGCAGGATTCTCAGACGATTCCTGGGAGGGCTGGGAAACCTGGGAACGCTTTTTCGCGTGTGCGCGCGCGTCTCTTCTCTAAGGTTTCCTCCGCTCCACTCGTCGCCACGCCGACCACGGTTTCCGGCGTTTCGCGCAAGGCGGGGGCGGGACGGGAGGGCTTGGATCCCGCTGGATCCGGCGTGTGTGCGTGAGTCCTTCCGACCGGAGTACGGCTTCGCGCGCAGGGGTCCTTCGACCCTCGTAGGGGCGCACTGGCAGTTTTTCGGGCTCACACCCTTACGTCGGCGGGGAACTCCCTTGACAACGTGTTTCGGGAAGATTCCGGGGCGATCCCCCTAGAGGGCGGGCCGGAGGAGGGTCGCGGCGCCGAGAGCGGCAGAGACGAGGGACGCGGCGAGAGGGAGGAACTCGGGGCGGCGGGTTCTCCAGGACTCGAACGCGCCGATCGCGCCGAGGAGGAGCCCGGAGCCGAGGGCGAAACCGGCCGCGATGGGGATCGCGCCGCCTCCGCGCGAGCCGACGATGCCGAGGGGGAGGAAGAGGAAGCCCGGGCCGGTGTCGGCCTTGAGAGCTTGGCGCCAACCGTCCTTACGCCATGCGGCGGCGCAAGGGAGGAGAGTAAAGACGAGCGCGAGGGCGGCGCACCGGGCGAACAAGGCGTCGCCGGGGCTCAACCCAGCCTCCAGAACGAGACGAGGCGTACCCACCGCTCCATCGTCCCTTTGAGGAAAGGGTCAGGCCGGGAGGGGGACGGCATCCTCTTCGTCGCGGGGCGGGAGGAGGGTGGCGACGGGGATGGGGAAGGCGGGGGCGTCGAGGGGGGCGACGGACTCGCTCTCGGCGTGGATCACGGTCTCGCGCCAGACGTCGCCGAGCGGCCCGCGACGGACCTCGAGGGTGCGGTCGCGCAGGTTCACGATCCAGTACTCGGGGACCCCGAAGCGGGCGTAGAGGGCGGCCATCTCGCCGCGGTCCTCGGCGAGGGAGGTGTCGGCGACCTCGACGACGAGGGCGACCTCCTCGGGAAGGGCGGGGCGGCGGTCGAACGCTTCTACGGTCCCGCGCTTCACGCAGAGATCGGGCTCGGGCTCGGAGTCGGGCATCCCTTTGAGCGGGAGTTGCTGATCCACGACGTACCCGGCTCCGAAGACGGCTTGAAGCGCGCGCACTCCGCGTCTCACTCCGGCGATATGAAGGTTCTTCTGGCCCATCTTCTCTCTCAGCTCGCCGTGGAGGAGGACGTAGCGCTCGGGGTGGTCCACGACCCCGAGTTCGACGAGGCGCTCCACCTCGGCGGCGGTCCACCGCTTCGTCCTCGTTCCTCCCGCGATCGCCATAGCGGAATTATAGCGGCTCGGACGGCGCGAAGGGCGCGGCGCGGGGGAGGACGTCGGCGACGGGGATGAGGGCGTCGCGCCCAGGCGTGGGGAGAGCGTCGGCCTCGCCGTAGACGCCGGTGAGGGACCAGGCGCCGTCGGGGAGAGGGCCGCGCCGCACCTCGACGCGGCGACCGGCGAGGTCCACGATCCAGAGCTCGGCGAGGCCGAGGCGGGCGTAGAGGGCGGCCTTGTAGCCCCGATCCTCCCGGAGCGTGGTGTCGGAGACCTCGACGGCGAGGACCACGTCGCCGGGGGCGGGGTCGCGCCCGTCCCAGTCGCGGAGATCCCCGGGGAGGACCATCACGTCGGGCTCGGGATGGGTGCCGGGGGTCGCGTTGATGGGAGAGTGGTCCCAAAGGCAGAATCCCGGTCCGAACACGGCTCGGAGCGCCTCGCGCATGAGGGCGGTGGCGACGATGTGCGGGTTCTTCCGGGGCATCTGGCGAAAGAGGCGGCCTTCGAGGAGCTCGTACCGCTCCGAGGTGGGGAAGAGGCCGAGGTCGTAGGCGCGGTGGAGCTCGTCCAAAGTCCAGCGCTTCTCGCGGTCGAGGGGCGGGGCGCTCGCCTCCGTCTCGGCCAGGAGAGCGGGAAGGGGGGGGCGGCGAGGGCCATGATCGTATTATGCGCGCGGGTTCCGCCCGACGAGGAGGCCCACCGCGCCGAACCCGAGGGGGAAGGCGGCGGCGGACGCGGCGAGGAAGCGGAGCCCCTCGGGGTCGTGCCCGGTGATGAGGAGGGCGCCCACGAGGGTCGAGAACGCCTCGGCGGAGAGCTGGAGGAGGCCCGGGCGCACGTCGCGCGAGACGGCGAGGAAGCGCGGCACGGCCCAGAGCGCCCCGAAGAAGGCCGAGATCGGGACCGCGCACGCCCGCGCGTCGCTGCGGAGGACGATGGGGATGAAGGCGAGGGGAAGGAGGACGACCGCGACGAGGAGGATCTTCCGGGGCCGGGGGAGGCGCTCCCAAGGGGTCGCCTCAACCCCCGTCTCGCCCCGCTTCATCCTGCGATCTCCAGCTCGAAGAGGGCTTTTCAGACCCTCGGCGCGGTAAAATACCACAGAATGTCCCCCAAGATTCGCAACGTCGGCATCATCGCGCACGTCGACCACGGCAAGACGACGTTGGTGGACACGATCTTCCGCCAGGCGGGCACGTTCCGCGAAAACCAGCACATGGGCGAGCGGATCATGGACTCGAACGACCTCGAGCGCGAGAAGGGGATCACGATCCTCTCGAAGGTCGCCTCGGTTCGTTACAAGGACTACAAGATCAACATCGTGGACACGCCGGGGCACGCCGACTTCGGGGGCGAGGTCGAGCGGGTGCTCTCGATGGTGGACGGGGTCCTCCTCATCGTGGACGCGCAGGAGGGGCCGATGCCCCAGACGCGCTTCGTCCTGAAGAAGGCGTTCGCCAACGGCCTGAAGCCCATCGTGTGCGTGAACAAGATCGACCGGGACAACGCGCGCCCGGCGTACGCCTACGACAAGACGATCGACCTCTTCATCGACCTCGGCGCGGACGAGGACGACCTCTTCTTCCCGCACCTCTACACCTCGGGGGCGGGCGGCTTCGCGCGCCTCACGCCGGACGGGCCGGAGACCGACATGCGGCTTCTCCTCGAGGCGATCGTGAACCACGTCCCCGAGCCGAAGGTCGATCTGGAAGGGCCGTTCCGGCTCCAGGTGAACAACCTCGACTACTCGGACTACCTCGGGCGGATGTTCGGCGGAAAGGTCCTGCGCGGCTCGGTCCGGGTGGGGGACCGGGTGGAGATGCTCCGCGAGGGCGTCGAGAAGAAGTCGGGCTTCAACGTGACGAAGCTGTGGACGTACGAGGGGATCGAGCTGAAGGAGACGGGCGAGGTCTCAGCGGGGGAGATCGCGATGCTCGCGGGGCTCGACAACGTGCTCATCTCGGACACGATCGCGCTCGTGGACACCTCGACGGCGCTGCCAGCGATCCAGGTGGAGCCCTCGACGCTCACGATGAACTTCTACGCGAACAACTCGCCGCTCGCCGGGAAGGACGGCGGGAAGTTCCTCACGATCCACAAGATCCGCGAGCGGATCGAGCGGGAGGAGGCGGTGTCCGTCTCGGTGAAGATCGACCCGGACTCGCCCCACGACGCGGTGAAGACGCAGGCGCGGGGCGAGCTCCAGCTCGCGATCCTTATCGAGACGATGCGGCGCGAGGGGTACGAGATGCAGATCTCGCGCCCGCAGGTGATCTACCGCCGGGACGAGGACGGCAAGCTCACCGAGCCCTACGAGATCGCGACGCTCGACGTGCCGGAGGAGGCGGTCGGCTCGACGATGGAGGAGATGAACCGGCGCCGGGGCGAGCTTCTCGACATGCGCCCGAACGACAACGGGACGACGATCCTGCAGTACAGCATCCCGACGCGCGGCCTCATCGGCTTCCGGACGATGTTCCTCACGCTCACGCGCGGGCTCGGGCTCGTGTCGTCGCTCTTCGACACGTACAAGCCCTACGGCGGGGCGGTGGAGACGCGCTCGCAGGGGTCGCTCATCTCGAAGGACGCGGGGCGCCTCACGCGGTACGCCTACGAGGACGTGCAGGAGCGCGGG
Source organism: Fimbriimonas sp. (assembly GCA_965249475.1). Lineage (GTDB taxonomy): Bacteria > Armatimonadota > Fimbriimonadia > Fimbriimonadales > Fimbriimonadaceae > Fimbriimonas. The sequence goes on from CBDFMD010000003.1 coordinate 597,279, forward strand.
ACGCTCTTCTACCCCCTGAACACGGAGATCTACTCCGGGATGATCGTCGGCGCGTGCGCGCGGGACGAGGACATGATCGTGAACGCGACGAAGGAGAAGGCGGCGAACAACATCCGCTCGGCGACCTCGGAGCAGACGAGCGTCCTTGACTCGCACCGGGAGTTCTCGCTCGAGCAGGCGCTCGCCTGGCTCCGGGACGACGAGCTTCTGGAGGTCACGCCGAAGCAGCTCCGCTTCCGCAAGAAGATCCTCGACCACTCCGAGCGCCGCGTGAGCGAGCGCCGGAGCGAGGTCGCGGGCCTGGGAGTTTAGTCGTTGTCGGCGCTCGGGCGGGGCTACGACGAGGTGACAGGCGCTCTACGCGAGGCGGGCGTCCCCTTCCTCGTGCTGTGCGCGCCCAAGGCGACGAGGGCGCTCGGCGGCGACCGAAGCGCGAGGATCGGAATCTGGATTCCAGACTCATCCTCGACCGTCAAGGGACTCCGCTCGTTCCTCGCCGAGTTTCTCCGGTCGGCCCCGGGTCCTTTCTCGACAGAGTGGATGTTCGGGTTCGAGCGCTGGGGGCGTCCCTTCGCCGTCTCCTTCAAGCCTCTGGCCCAGTTCGAGAAGGCCCTGAAGGCGGCGCAAACGGACGGACACCTCGGAAGCCCCGCTCCGCTCGCCGACCCTGGTCGGCTCGCGACGTTCCTCGCTCAGGAGAAGGCGAGCGAAGAGATGCTGGCGGAGGAGCAACGTTCTCGGACAGAGTTCGACGAAGCGGTGTGGGAGCGCCGCGTCCGGACGATGATCCGGGAGCAGACGGGGCGGGACGTGAAGTGAGAGCCATCGAGCGCGTCTTCCGCTTCACCACGCCCGAGGCGCACGAGCGGGAGACCGATGCGCGCCTACGGGCGATGACTGGCAACGAGCGGGTCGCGATGCTCCAACGCATGAGGAGGGAGAAGCATGGAGCCGCTTTCGGACGACTCCAGAGAACTCATCGCTTTGCTCCGCAAACACGGGGCTGAGTTCCTCGTGGTCGGCGCGCACGCGCTCGCCTTCTGGGCCGAGATGCGGCAGACCTACGACCTGGATCTCTGGATCCGGCAGTCGCGCGAGAACGTGCACCGCGTCCGGCTCGCGCTGGACGAGTTCGGGTTCAGGATCGGCGACGAAGGCGAGAGGGAGTTCATGAAGCGCGATCAGATGCTCGTGCTCGGGCGCGAGCCGAACCAGGTGGACATCCTCGCCTTCCTCCACGGGTGCGACTTCGACACGGCTTGGCCGCGCCGAGTTGGAGGGATGCTTGACGGGGAGCCGGTGGACTATTTGTCGCTGGAGGACTACGTGGCGACGAAGCGGACCGTGGCGCGTCCGAAGGACCTGGCGGATCTCGTCATCCTCCGCCGGTTCCATCCCGAGGCGGTGGACCGAACCGGCGAGCCCCCGCCTCGCGTCGAAAAGGCATGAAGGCGCAGAAGGGGCTCGATGCCGCGGCAGGACGGATGGCGATCGGTCTGCCGCTGATCCTCAACGTCGCCTTCGGCGAGGTGGGGCGGCGGAGCATCGGGTCGTGCTTCATGCCGTCGATCCCGGGGGCGTTCCTGTGGGCTTCGGGAGCGGTTGCGGCGATCTCGCTCGTCGCGATCGGGCGCACGTTTTGGATGGGCCGGTTCGGGGCGGCGGCGGTCGGGGCGGCCGTGCTCGCGTCGGCGCTGTTCCTCCCCATCTATGCCATCGCGGAGATCTGTCAGAGCTTCTTCCGAATCATGTGACTGATGTGCCGCCGCGAAGTCGCGCATCCTTCGGATCAACGCGGGGGTGGGAAGCCTCGGCGCAGGAGTTCGCGGACAATGCGCTCGTTCCGGTTGCGGCGGGCGGTCTCGGTGAGGCGCGGCTCGGCCCCCTTCGCCCGGCGCGAGAGGGGGAGGACGAGACGGAGGAGCCCGAGGTCGCCGTAGGCGGCGGCCTCCTCCCACACCGGTCGGGGGCTGAGCACGTGGCCGCGCGCGAAGGCGACGGGCTCGTCCACGTCGGCCCCGAGGGCGAGGAGGCGTCGGACGGCGGCGAGCCCCTCCGCCCTTTGCGCGAGGAAGCGTCGGCGGTAGGCGGCGTCCCCTCCCCGGACGAACGTGGGCACGGGCGCGGCGCGGTGGGCGGCGACGAAGAGCATCCGGGCGAGATCGGCGGGAGCGGCCTTCCCGCCCGCGTCCACGAGGAGGAAGAAGGTCGCGAGCGAGCCGTCGGAGTCCTTGCCGAAAACGTCCGAGGCGAGGCGGACGGGGGTGGCGTCTTTAGGGGCGTTGCTGGCCCCATCGCCGGGGGCGTTCGGGGAGAAGCCGCGGGCGAGGAGGTCGGCGACGACCTTGGGGAGGCGCATGTCGGCGGCTTTGTGAAGGAGGGTGCGGCCGGTCCTCGGGCCGAGGTCCACGCCTTGGTCCCGAAGCCACCGGTAGGCGGGAAGGTTGCCGTGGCTCACGGCGTGGTAGATGGGGGTGGCGTTAGGGTCCACTGCGTACCCGGAGCCGGCGTAGGGGCCGTTGAGGTCACCGTAGGCGGAGGCGAGGCGCTGGGTTTCGCTTAACGGAGCCCGGTCCACGATCGAGAGGACGAACGGGTCGGTCTCGGCCCTCGTGGCGTTCCGCGCGAGCGCGGAGGATGCGAGGAGGGCGAGGGTAAGGGCTCGCGGGAGCACGGGCCGATGTTACCGAGCCGCGCCTGTTGTAAAGTAGAGCATGCCGGTCATCTCCGATGGCGTCGCATTCACGCTGGTGGCGGGGTGCGTCGGGTTGTTGGCGCGGAGGGGTTTCGTCGCGCGGTCGTGGCGAAGTTCGGTCGCGGTGAGACGGTCTCTCGTGTTGGTGCCTCTCGTCCTTGCGGCGATGGCGTTCGGGGAAGGGACGCGGATGTGGGCGGGGACGCTCGGGCAGGTCGGCGCGTGGGGGCTCGCGCTCGGGCTTCTCGCTCTCATCGCGCGTTCGGTGCGGGGGCGTCGCCGTCCGGGGTGGCAGAGGGGATCGGGCGGTGCGGGGAGCGGGGACCGTTCGCCGCTCCTGCCGGACGTCCCGCTCGTCGGGGCGGCGCGGCCGCGATGACGGAGTCGCGGGGTTAGACTATGCGGATGGTCGCCGAAGGTCGCGCCGAGGCGGGGTTCCGCCTCAAGCGGTGGAGTCTCGAGGAGTACCGGCGCTTCGTCGAGGTCGGAGCGATCGGGCCGGAGGACCGGGTCGAGTTCGTCGAGGGCGAGATCGTCGAGAAGATGGGACAGAAACTGCCGCACATCACCGGCGCCGGCGCTCTCGCCGACGCGCTTCGAGAGGTTTACGGACGGGGGTTCCACGTCCGCGAGGCGCGGCCGATCGTCATCGAGCGGAGCGAGCCGGAGCCCGATCTCAGCGTTCTCGAGGGGAGGGCGCTCGATTATGCGGATCGGCATCCGGCTCCGCATGAGATCGCGCTTCTCGTCGAGATCTCCGACACCACGCTCCCGTACGACCGCGATCGCAAGGCGGCGCTCTACGCGCGGGGCAGGATCGCGGAGTACTGGATCGTGGACCTCAACGCGCGGCGGCTCGTCGTGCACCGGGGACCGCTTCCTGACGGCTCTTGGGAGGAGGTGCGGACGCACCCGGAGACCGCGCGGGTCGCTCCCCTCAGCGCGGAGGGCGAGATCGTCGTCGCGGAGATCCTCCCCCCGCCCGACGCCGAGTAGAGTCCCGCCATGTCGGAGCGCCTCGACACCTACCTCACGACGGAGGCGTTCGTGCTCTCGGGGGAGCGGAGCGCGCTTGACGGGGAGACGATGGGGCGGACGTCGGCGCTTCTCACAACGCTCTCGGCGGGGTTCGTGGTGCTGGGGCTTCTCGGGGCGTCGGCGGGGGTGTGCGCGGGGCTCGCGCTCTTCGCGGGGGTCACGTTCGCGCGGCTCCTCCAGTGCTCGGTGGAGGACGGGCGGCTGGCGATGGAGCTCGCGCGCATCCGCCGTTACTGCCGCGCGCAGGAGCCCGAGGCCGAGCGCTGGCTTCGGCGCGAGGCGAGACCGTACGATCCGGCGCGGGCGGCGGGCGGGCCGCTCGTCCTCGCGCGGGGGCAGATGCTCCTGACGGCGGCGGGGCTCGTCTCGGGGATCGCGGCGATCCTCGTGGGGGTCGCGGCGGGTTGCGTCGCGGCGGCGCTCGGGGGGGCGACGGGGCTCGCGTTCGGCGTCGGGATCGCTCTCGAACTCGCGGTGCTCCTCGCCGCGACGCGCGTCCGGCGCTTTGAGGGCGAGGACGGGAGGATGGGGCAAACTCTCGGCTCATGCCGCTCTCCTGGAACGATGCGATCGCCAAGGCGCTCGAGACCTCGGACGAGCCGATGGGATCGCGGGCGATCACCGAGCGGATCGCCGCGCTCGGTCTGAAGTCCACCCGGGGGGCGACGCCCGCGGCGACGGTGGCGGCGCGACTGAGCATGGAGATCGCCAGAGGCGATGCAAGCCGGTTCGTACGCGTCGGCAAGGGGCTCTACGACCTCCGGGCTCGGGCGGTCGTGCCGACCGCTCCCGTCGAGGTTTCGGACGCGCCAGCGTCCGACGCGCCCGAGGCGTCCGAAGCGGAAGCCGTGGCGGGGCTGGAGGCGCCGCGGGAGGCCCTCGCCGTCCGCGCCTACGGGGTCTTCTGGGAACGCGAGGGGATCGATTGGGAGAGGGCGTCGCCGCCGCTCCTCGGTCAGCAGGTCAGAGGGGCGACCCCCGTGAACTTCGCTCAGCAACGCGGGGTCTACCTTCTCCACGACGGACGCGAGACGGTGAACATCGGGCGGGCGACGGATCTGCCGCTCGTCGCGCGGCTCCGCGACCACACCCAGAACCGCCTGCGCTCGCGGTGGAACCGGTTCTCGTGGTTCGGGCTGTGCGCGGTGGACGCGGGCGGGCACCTCGCCCCGCCCCCGTCGGCGACGGCCGACCTGGGAGGGCTCATCTCGATCCTGGAGGCGGTCCTCATCGAGGTGATGGAACCGGGGCAGAATCGGCAAGGGGGGCAGGCGCTCTCCTCGTCCGAGTTCCTCCAGGCGGAGGATCCGAACGTCGTCGAGCGGCGGCACAAGGCGATGGTCGCGTACCTCCTCGCGAACCGCTGAGACGATGCGGGCGCAACCCGTCTGCGTAGAATCTAAGGCAGATGGCACTCTCCGAGCTTCAGCGCGTCCGATGGGAGGCCGACGGGCTTCTCACCCTTCCCGGTCTGCTCACGGGCGAGGAGCTGGGGCGGGCGCTGGAGGCGGCGAACCTTGCGGAGCGGGCGTGGCGGATGGACCCGCACCGCTCGGGCCGGCGCGGGCCGACGCTCGACCAGATCATGGGGCCGATCGAGTACGACGGGGCGTTCCTCGATCTCCTCTGGCACCCGAAGATCTTCCCCATCGTGCGCGAGACGCTCGGTTCGGACGTGACGATGCTGAACAACGACCTTCTCATCACGCCCCCGCGCACGCCGAAGACGCACTCGGACTGGCACCACTCGGTCGGGATGCTGGGGGCGTACCATCCGCGCTCGGTGCTTCTCGTGAAGGTGTTCGTCCTCCTTTCGGACGTGGATCGGACGAGCGGGGCCACGGCGGTGATCCCCGGCTCGCACAAGTTTCCCGCCGACTGGCGCTACCCGCAGGTGGAGGACCCGAAGATGATGCCCGGGGCGGTGCAGATGACGGGAAAGGCGGGGGACGCGTACCTCTTCAACGGGCGCGTGCTCCACTGCGCGGTCAATAACGAGAGTGACAACCCGCGCCGCCTGCTCCAGTTCGACTACGGCCACCTGTGGATGCGGGTGCGGCCCGGCTACGAGCCGACCGAGCGGCTTCTGCGCGACGCGGAGGAGAGCGGCGACCCGGTGCGGCGCCAGCTTCTCGGGCTCGCGGCCCCCTACGGCGGCGGCATCCTCGACGACTGAGCCGATCGGGAGGCTTCATACTCTAGGGCGACATGGGCTACAAGGTCTCGATCATCGGCGGCGGCGGACGGGTGGGGTCGGACGCGGCGTACGCGCTCCAACTCGGAGGCGTCGTGCGCGAGATGGCGCTCGTGGACATGAACGCCGACATGGCGGCGGGCGAGGCGCTCGACCTGCGCCACGGCGCGTCGCTCACGGGGAACACCACGTTCACGAGCTCGAACGAGTACGGGATCGTCGAGGGCTCGGACTGCGTCGTCATCACCGCGGGGCTTCGCCGCAAGCCCGACGAGACGCGGCTCGACCTCATCAACCGGAACGTCGGGCTCTTCAAGGGGATCCTCGACTCGCTCAAAGGGGTGGGGCTCGCCGACGGAGCGACGATCCTCATCGTCTCGAACCCGGTGGACATCCTCACCCACCTCGCCGCGAAGAGCGGGCTCCTCCCCGAGTCGCAGGTGCTGGGGCTCGGCACGGTGCTCGACACGAGCCGGTTCCGCTCGCTTCTCGCGGACGCCTTCGGGGTGAACGCGCTCGATGTGAAGGCGCTCGTCCTCGGCGAGCACGGGGACACGATGGTCCCCATCCTCTCGTCGGCGACGCTGGGGGGCGTCCCCCTCGCGTCGGCCCCGGGGGTGGACGCGGAGCGGATCGCGGGCGTCTTCGACTTCACGAAGAGGTCGGGGGCGGAGGTCATCCGGCTCAAGGGCGGCGCGGGGCGCGCGGTGGGGGTCTCGATCAAGGAGGTCGTGGAGTCCATCGCGCTCGACCGGGACCGGGTCCTCCCGGTCTCGTCGGTGCAGTCGGGCGTGCTCGGGATCTCGGACATCTCGCTCTCGCTCCCCACCGTCGTCGGGCGGCACGGGGTGAAGAGCGTGATCGAGCCGAGTGTGGACGCGGGCGAGCGCGAGGGGCTCCTGAAGTCGGCGCAGTGGCTGAAGGACGTCTACGCGCAGGTCTCGGCCTAGGATCCCGGCGCCCCCGGCGCCTCCTCTCGTCCTTGGGAGGAGCGCGCCGGAGAGGGGGATCTACTCCGGGGCGTGGAAGACGGAGAGGAGGTCGGTGTGGTCGTCGGTCCAGGGCCTTGCGCCCCCGATCTCGACCGGGTCCCAGAACTGGCCCTTGCCGAGCCCCTTCACCACCCTCGGGTCGCGGGCGAGAAGGGCCCAGTGGCTCTGGGTCTTGCCCGCGGCGGCCTCCTCGGCGGTCGCGCCGTCGAGCTGCTCGTAGGCCGCCAGGCCGACCTCGCGCGCGGTCGCGCCGAGGGTGGGGCCGAGCTCCAGGTACCGGTTCGAGATGTGGAACGCGACGAGGCCGCCAGGGCGCACCTTGCGCGCGTAGAGCGCGAGCGCCTCCTTCGTCAGGAGGTGGGTCGGAATCGCGTCGGAGGAGAAGGCATCGAGGACGAGAAGGTCGAACGAGGCGTCCGGGGCGCGGGCGAGGGTGAGCCGCGCATCCCCGGGGACGACCCTCACCCCCGCTCCGGCGGCGCGCGCGTCGCGCAGAAAGGTGAAGAGCGCGGGGTCCTCGGCGATCGCGATGACGGCGGGGTCGATCTCGAAGTACGTGAGCCGTTGCCCCGGCCCTCCGTAGGCGGCGAGCGAGCCCACCCCGAGCCCGACGAGCCCCACGTCCCTCGCCCCGCGTCCGAAGGGCGAGGCCATGAGCATCCCGATGGGCCCCGTCGGATGGTAGTAGGTGAGGGGGGTGCGCGGGTGGCGCCGGTCCTGGCGCCCGTGGTACGTCGTGCCGTGGACGAGGGAGAGGATCGAGCCCTCGGGGACGAGGAGGCGCTCGGGGCGACCGTCGTTGAGCGAGGGGACGGTCGTGAAGCGGTCCTCCCCCCGCTCGACGCGGTGGATCCCGAAGAACGAGCGGCGCGCAAGGATCACGCGCCCCCGCGAGGAGAGCCCGAGAAGCCCTACGGTGAGGAACGCGCCCGCCGTCATGAGCGCCATGCGCTTCGGTCGGTCGTAGGCGAGAAAGCCGAGGAGGAGCGGAAGGCCGATCGCGACGCCGGTGCGCAGGCCCGAGGGGGGAAGCCTCAGAAGATGGACCGCGCCGCCGATCGCGCCGGTGACGAGGACGGCGCCGATCGCCCAGAGCGCGGCGGGCCTCCAGCCATCGCCCGCCTTCAGCGCGGGGCGCAGGGCGAGGGCGGCGACGAGGGCGAGGGGGTACTCGGCGAACGAGGCGAAGAGGAGAGGGGCGAGAAGGGCGGCGAAGGCGCCGCCGAGCGCGCCGCCGACCGAGAGCGTGAGATAGAAGCCGGTGAGCCCGGCGGCGGGGGGGCGCGACTCGGCAAGCCGCGCGTGGAGGGTCCAGCAGGCGAGAAGGAGCGCGAGAAGGTGGAGCGTGGCGAGAAGGCCGAGCGGCTCGGTCGCCTCGAGCGCGAGGGTGAGAAGGAGCGGCGTCGCCGCGAGCGCGAACGCGCGCCCGACGGTGCGCGAGGAGGCGAGGGGCCTCGCCGCGAACGCGAGCACGAACGAGAGGAGGTAGAGCGCGAGCGGAACGACCCAGAGGAGGGGAATGGGGGCGACGTTCGAGGTGAGGTACGTCGTTGAGCCCATGACGAGCACGCTCGGAACGGCGGCGAGCGCGAGCCACCGGAGGCGGTCGGGGGTCGCGACCCGCGGCGCGTCGGCGCGCGCCTCGCTGCCCCCGCCGCCGGGCGTGCGCCAGAGGCACAGGGCGATGAGACCGGCGGCGATGAGAAGCCCGGCAAGCCAGAGCCGCCACTGGGCGAGAAGATCGAGCCGGGGCTCCAGCAGGAGCGGATAGGCGAGAAGGGCGCCGAGCGAGCCGACGTTGCTCGCGGCGTAGAGGAAGTAGGGGTCGGCGGCGCGGGGGTCGTCGGTCGCGGCGAACCAGCGCTGGAGAAGGGGCGACCCGGCGGAGAGAACGAAGTAGGGGAGGCCGACGAGCCCGAGGAGCCCGAGAAGGAGGAGGGGGATCGGGGTCGCGGCGTCGGGCGCCCCGCGGCGCAGGAGCGCGAGAACGGGCGCGCGCAGAAGGAGGGCGGCCCCCGCTCCGAGAAGGAGGAGGAGAAGGTGGAGCCCGCCGTGGCCCCGGCGACCGAGACGCTCGGGGCCGCGATGGGCGGCGAGGTAGCCCCCGACGAGAAGGACCTCGAAGAAGAGCATCGAGACGTTCCAGACGGCGGGCGACCCTCCGAAGACGGGGAGGAGGATCCGGGCGACGAGGGGCTGGACGAGGAAGAGGAGGAAGGCGTTGAGGCCGATCGCCGCTGTGAAGAGAGACCTGCGAATAGAGGATTATGACGTTGCGGAGTCGCTGGCCCGATTTCGCGTGAGGGCTTGCATCAACCCCCCCCCCCCGGTAGAGTGACGGAGATGAGATGCATCGTTGCCCTCGCCCTCGCCCTCACGTTCATGACCGCCCTCGCCCAGCGACCGGGCACGGGCACCCCTCCCACCACAGGCAATGGGTACACCCGGACAGTTTTCGAGATCAACAGTTTCTCGGAGGACAACTACCGCCTCAGCCCGAACTACTCCAACGGGAACGTCGGCGGCACGTTCTTCCTCGGAACTGAGCAAGCCTCGTACTACCGGTGCATCGGCGACTCCACACAGCCCATCAACTGGAGCCAGTACTTTCAACTGGCGGACAACCACTGGTCCGAGCGTTACGAAGCCAACGTGTACTGCCGGCCTGGTGCGGCGGTTGACATCGCCTGCTACCGTCAGTCTCAGACTGGTACGGAGACTTGGAAAAAGGATGGGACAAGCACGACCTTCACGCGCACGTCCAACTCGGTGACGTTCGGCGACATCGGCTACCGGACGATCCCGCTGTGACTCCACTCGCGCTCGTTGCCCTCCTCGCGCAGGGTGGGGCGAACCAGGCCTCCGATCCGACGCCGATCGTCTTCGTCTCCGCCGAGTCCCGGAGGTACGACGATCGGGCGATCGTAGCGATCCGGGAGGGGAAACCGCCGAAGGACTGGCGGATCTTACGGAAGGGGGGCGTGAACTACGCGATTTCGGAGACGCTTCCCGAAATCCGCGCCGCACGACGGGCGTTACGGTTTCTGGATGCGCTCGGGCCGAGCGCGGCCACGGGTCGTCCGGTCGTGATCAGCACCTTGCCTCTGGAGAGCCGCCGCACCGTGGCGGAGATGATGGGGTACTGGATACCCGGGACCGTGGGGGACGACGGTCTGCTTTTCGGCGACCCTGCGCTCGCGCTCTGCCCCTCGATCGCGTTGACGTTCGCGGGGGATGGCAAGCGAGCGACGGCGAACGTCCTCGGGTCCTCGACCCAAGACAGGAACTCGCCGGAGGCGCAAGCACGCAGGAAGATGTTGCTCGAGCACCCGGTGGTCTGGGACGTCCGACGGGTCGAGGCCGACGCGGCTCGACTCGCCGCGAACCCGGAGGGATGGCAAATCTGGTTCTCGGGCATGAGCCCGCGATCCCCGAGCGCGCCGGAGGCCCGGAGACGGTCTGTGGAGATCGCGTACGAGACGATCGACGAGATCACAAGGGAGTGCGAGGCGGCGATGAGGACGAGGGTCGAAGCTCTCATCGCCCTTTGGCCCGAGGGTCGGCGGACCATGGAGCTCGAGTTGGGGGCGAAGGTCAACGGACTTCCCCCGAACATCGCGCCGACTCTAGAACGTGAGCTCACCGAGTTCGGCGGTCCCAGAGGAATGACCGTGGAGGAGAGGCGCACCTGGATTCGAGGCGCGACCCTCGCCTCGCGCCGGATCGGCTTCGACGTGCAACACGCGGGCCCCTCCGAAGGAAAGAGCCTCGGCTCGATCTCGCTGTGGCCCTAAGCGCCACGGTCGAGGCGGACCCTTCAGGTTCGATGCCCGAAAATGCCGCAGTGTCGGGGTGCGGCGAGGTCCGGAGGGGCCGGGTTGAGGCTCCCAAAAGGTTCAAGACGGGGCGTCCGGGAGGTTCGGCGCACTTTTTTCGGGATTTTGCCCCGAAAGTCGCCGGGGGCCTTGACAGCCCGGGGCGGCGTGTGGAACAATACTCTTCGTCAGCGGGAAGGAAACGACCCGGAGACGCGAACCTTGAAAGCGGAATAGAGGAAGAAATAGTCAGTAAACAACAAGATGAGTAAAGGGCGAAGGCCCTGAGACTCGTCAACGGTGACTGCCGACCTGCGCGCTCGTCGCGGTGGAAGGCAACGCTCGGGATCGTACCCGCAGCGGGTCACCGAATTTGAGAACGGTCAACAGAGCCCCGATCAGATCGGGGATTTGTGATCACTTTCTTCGGAGAGTTTGATCATGGCTCAGGATGAACGCTGGCGGTGTGCCTAAAACATGCAAGTCGAACGGGACCCTTCGGGGTTCAGTGGCGAACGGCGGAGTAATACATGAACAACGTGCCCTTAAGCCTGGGATATACAGAGGAAACTCTGGGCAATACCAGATGTGGCGACGACTCGGCATCGAGACGTCGTTAAACGGTTTTTCGCTTTTGGAGCGGTTCATGGCCTATCAGGTAGTTGGTGAGGTAAAGGCTCACCAAGCCGACGACGGGTAGCGGGTCTGAGAGGATGGTCCGCTCGAGTGGGACTGAGACACGGCCCACACACCTACGGGTGGCAGCAGTTGGGAATCTTGCACAATGGGGGAAACCCTGATGCAGCGACACCGCGTGGAGGATGAAGGTTTTCGGATTGTAAACTCCTTTTTTCGGGAAAGACTTAGGACGGTACCCGAAGAATAAGCACCGGCTAACTACGTGCCAGCAGCCGCGGTAAGACGTAGGGTGCAAGCGTTATCCGGATTTACTGGGCGTAAAGAGCGCGTAGGCGGATCGTTAAGTGTAGAGTGAAATCTCCAGGGCTCAACCCGGAAACTGCTCTGCATACTGGCGATCTTGAGGGTCAAAGAGGCAACTGGAATTCCTGGTGAAGCGGTGAAATGCGTAGATATCAGGAGGAACTCCCATGGCGAAGGCAGGTTGCTGGTTGACATCTGACGCTGAGGCGCGAAAGCGTGGGTAGCAAACAGGATTAGATACCCTGGTAGTCCACGCCCTAAACTATGGATACTAGACGTAAGAGGTATAGACCCCTTTTGTGTCGCAGCTAACGCAATAAGTATCCCGCCTGGGGACTACGGCCGCAAGGTTGAAACTCAAATGAATTGACGGGGAGCCGCACAAGCGGTGGAGCATGTGGATTAATTCGATACTAACCGAAGAACCTTACCCAGGTTTGACATCGATTGCAAACCGATGAAAGTCGGTCCTCTTCCACAAGAAGACATGAAGACACTTGTTGCATGGCTGTCGTCAGCTCGTGCCGTGAGGTGTACGGTTAAGTCCGCCAACGAGCGCAACCCACGTTCTGTGTTACCAGCGAGTAAAGTCGGGGACTCACAGGAGACCGCCGGTGTAAGCCGGAGGAAGGTGTGGATGACGTCAAGTCGGCATGGCAGTTACGCCTGGGGCTTCACACATGCTACAATGGATGAAACAGAGGGCAGCAAGACCGCGAGGTGGAGCCAATCCCAAAAATACATCCCCAGTTCAGATTCTAGTCTGCAACTCGACTAGATGAAGGCGGAATCGCTAGTAAACGCAGGTCAGCTATACTGCGTTGAATACGTTCCCGGCTCTTGTACACACCGCCCGTCAAGTCACCTGAATTGTCTTCACCCGAAGCCCGTGGCCCAACCCGTAAGGGAGGGAGCGGTCGAAGGTGAGGGGGGTAAGGGGGACTAAGTCGTAACAAGGTACCCGTACCGGAAGGTGTGGGTGGATCACCTCCTAAAAGAGACGCACTCGGAACCTGCACGTCAGGGGCCGACATCTCTAGGTCTATGGCATTTCTTCCTCCCGCTTTGAAGCCCGATCGGCCAACCGATCGGGCTTTGTTCGTTTCGAACCCCTCTCCCTGGCGACGCCACGTCCGGTGATACGCTTCACCGGGGTATCGTGAGGCCATGCTGGTCGCACCGACGCCGCCCGCCCCGCGCGCGGCCCCCACGCTTCCCCCCGCCGCGCTTCCGAGCCGCTGGGCGCCCGTCCCCCTCGTGACCGCCGCCCAACGCGCCGCGGGCTTCGCCGGAGGCGAGGGCGCCCAGGTCCCCCGCTCGATGGCGGTGAGCCCCGACGGAAGCACGCTCTTCCTCGGGATCGACGTCGGCGGGATCTACCGCTCGACCGATCGCGGGATCCACTGGACCCCGGCGAACGTCGGCTACTCGCCGCGCGGCTGCGTCGGACTCGCGTTCGACCCGAACTTTCCCCGCCGCGTCCTCGCCGTCGGCGGCAACTCGCTCGCCGGAGGGCACCACGGGATCTACCTCTCGGGGGATTCCGGCGCGTCGTGGCGGCAGGTGCTCCCGGCGAACATCTCGGGCCTTCAGGAGATGCGGGAGCAGATCGTCTTCGACGCGCGCACGAAGGCGAGCGACCGCACCAGGGTCGCGTACTGGTCGCGCCTGAGGACCGACGCTGCGACCTGGGGCCCGGTCGAGAACCACCCCGCGATCTACCGGACCGACGACGGAGGGGAGACGTGGCGCGAGATCCCCGGGTCGGCAACCTACGCCGGAGGCGTCCTGCGCGTCCAGAACGGAGTCCTCCTCACGAACACCCCGACCGCCCTCGTCGCGAGCGCCGACGGGGGCGCGACGTGGCGCGAGATCGCGCCGGCCGAGACGACGGGGTTCGACGCCGCCCCCGACGGAACGCTCGCCTACTGCACGAAGGAGGCGGTCTTCGTCCGCGCACCCGGCGCCGCGCGGTTCGTGAGGATCGGGGGACCGAACGGGGTCGGCGCGCTCCACGACGTGAAGATGAGCCCCGCCGACCCCAGGCGGATCGTCCTGTGGACGGAGCGCGGGAACTTCGACTGGCCGCGCTACTGGAGCGCCGACGGGGGGAGGACCTGGGCGGAGGGGAAGAAGGACGCCACCGGGGCGTTCCTTCCCGACAATGCGCGGCAGGCGCTCTTCGCGTGGGACCCGAAGGACCCGGCGCGCCTCTACTCGATGGGAGGCGACTGGCCCACCCTCTCCACCGACGGCGGGCGCACCTACCGCTACTCGGCCCAGGGGGAGAACGCGATCCTCGTCGGCGGCGCGTTCCACTTCAACGCGCGCGACCCGGATCTCCTCTACTTCGGAAGCCAGGACTACAACGGCGCCTCGACGACCGACGGCGGGCGCGCCTGGACGTACCGCAACCCGGCCGGGAACGGCTGGGGCGGATTCACCTACGGCGGGTACGCGCTGAACGACCGGACGTTCGTCGTCGGCAACGCGGCCGGGTGGGGCGATCCGCGCATCCTGCGCGTGAGCGACGACGGCGGCGCGACCTGGCGCGACACCGGGCTGAAGATGGCCGGCTACGACACGAGCCTCGGCGATCCGAAGCGCCCGAGGGTCGCGTTCGCCTCGAACCTCCGCACCGAGGACGGGGGAAAGACCTGGGCCGCGATGCCGGGGTGCGACGGCGTCTTCTGCGCGAGCGGGGGGCGGCTTTACGGGCTCAAGCGCGCAAAGGACGGCGCGGACGCGGTGGTCTCCTCGGACGCCGGAAGGGCGTGGTCGGTCCTCGCCCGCGTCCCCGGCGAGGCGAACGACGTGGCGGCGACGCCGGACGGCGCGGCGGTCTACGTCGCGGCGATGGACCTCTACAGGATCGAAGGGGAGAAGACGACGAGGCTCGACCCGCCGAAGGATCAGTTCGGGTCGCTCCGCATCCGCTCGGTCGCGCTCGATCCCGGCGACCCGAGCGTCGTCTACACCGCGGCGGCCGCGAACACCCACAACGCCTTCAACGCCGCGATGCGCTCGCGCGACGGGGGAAAGACGTGGGAGCGCCTGAACCTCCAGAGCGCGCCGAAGGCGGGCGAGCTCGATGGCGGGCGCGAGGCGATCTGGGTCCGCGTGAACCCGAGGACGCGCGAGCCGTGGTTCGCGACGAGCTGCTACGGCATTTGGAAGCTCGCGCGTTGAAACGTGTCACCTCCGCAGGCGGCATCGGTTAACATAGACTCATGCCGATCAAAGTCGCGGTGTTGGGGGCGGGGAGCGTCGGGTTCACCCGCACGATGGTGCGGGACCTTCTGTGCGTCCCCGAGCTTCAGGACACCGAGTTCGCCTTCCACGACATCGACGCGCACAACCTCGAGATGGTCGAGTCGCTCGTGCGGCGCGACATCGAGGGCTCGCGCCTGCCGGCGGCGGTCGCGGGATACGCCGACCGCCGCGCCGCGCTCGAAGGCGCGAAGTACGTCTTCTCGTTCGTGCGCGTCGGGGGGCTCGAGGCGTTCCGGCACGACGTGGACATTCCCTTGCGCTACGGGGTGGACCAGTGCGTCGGCGACACGCTCGGCCCTGGCGGGCTCCTCTACGCCCAGCGTGGCATCCCCGTCCTCCTCGACTTCTGCCGCGACATGCGCGAGGTCGCCCGCGACGACGTCCTCTTCCTCAACTACAGCAACCCGATGGCGATGCTCACCTGGGCGTGCGCGAAGTACGGCGGGGTGGACACGGTGGGGCTCTGCCACGGCGTCCTCGGCGGAGCGGTCCAGATCGCCGACGCCTACGGGATCCCGAAGGAGGAGCTCGACTACGTGTGCGCGGGGATCAACCACCAGACGTGGTTCGTCCGGCTCCGCCACAAGGGTCGCGACCTCGTCCCCGGCCTTCTGGAGCGCATGGAGGCGCACCCGAAGTACGCGCGCACCGAGAAGGTCCGGATCGACATGCTTCGTCGCTTCGGCTACTACTCCACCGAGAGCAACGGGCACCTGAGCGAGTACGTGCCCTGGTACCGCAAGCGCCCCGAGGCGATCGCCGACTGGATCGACCTCGGCGACTGGATCCACGGGGAGACCGGGGGCTACCTGCGCGTGTGCACCGAGGGGCGGCGCTGGTTCGAGCACGAGTTCCCGAAGTGGATGGAGGACGCGCCCTACACCTTCCGCCCCGAGGACCGGGGGCACGAGCACGGAAGCTTCATCGTCGAGGCGCTGGAGACCGGGCGGGCGTACCGGGGCCACTTCAACCGGGTGAACCGGGGGACGATCGAGAACCTGCCGCCCGACTGCATCGTCGAGGCGCCGGGGTACGCCGACGGGAACGGCCTCTCGACCCCCCTCGTCGGCGAGCTCCCCCTCGGATGCGCGGCGGTCTGCAACGTCTCGGTGAGCGTCCAGCGGCTTGGGGTCGAGGCGGCCGTCCGCGGCGACGCGACGCTCCTGAAGCAGGCGATGATGATGGACCCGCTCACCGGCGCGGTGGGCGACCCGCGGGAGATCTGGCAGATGACCGACGAGATGCTCGTCGCGCTCGCGCCCTGGCTTCCCCAGTACGCCGGGGAGATCCCGGCCGCGAGGCGCAGGCTGGAGGACGGCCCCCGCGTCCCCGTGCGCGAGGGCTACGCGGGCGCCGCCCGCCTCCACACCCGCACGACCGAGGAGCTGGAGATGGACAAGGAGGGCGCCGCCCGCGTCGTCGCCGCGAACAAAGCCGAGGACATGGCCGAGATCGCGGGGTGAGGCCCGGCGCCCCCCCGAGGGGATAGACTCCCCGAGACCGAGATGCCCCAGGACGAGACGACCTTCCCGCCCCCTCCCGAGTTCGCCGCGAAGGCGAACGCGCACGATCCGGAGATCTACGCGCGGGCCGCGAAGGACCCGGAGCGGTTCTGGGCCGACTGGGGGCGGAGGCTCACCTGGTTCCACCCGTTCAGCAAGGTGAGCGAGTTCGAGACGCCCCGCGCCGACGGCTCCGGCGGGGCGAGGTGGTTTCTCGACGGAAGGCTCAACGCCTGCTACGATTGCGTGGACCGGCACGCCGAGAGGCACCCCGACCGGCGCGCGATCGTCTGGGAGGGAGAGCCCCTGAAGGACGGAAAGCCCGAGACGCGCACGCTCACCTACCGCGAGGTCCAGAGCGAGGTCGAGCGGATCGCGAACGGGCTCACCGCGCTGGGCGTCGGCAAAGGCGACCGCGTGAGCGTCTACCTCCCGATGGTCCCCGAGCTCCCGATGACGATGCTCGCCTGCGCCCGCATCGGGGCCGTCCACAACGTCGTCTTCGGGGGCTTCTCCGCCGAGGCGCTCGCCGAGCGCACGAACGACGCCGCGAGCAGGGTCATCGTCACCGCCGACGGCGGGTACCGGCGGGGAAAGGTCGTCCCGCTCCTGGAGATCGCGAAAGAGGCCGTCGCGCTCGGCGTCCCGACGGTCCACAAGGTCCTCGTCCTCGAACGCATCGCGCCGAAAGGGGGGCTCGACCTCCCGAAGTCCGCCGACGGGGTGCAGTACGTCGCGTGGTCGGACCTCGTGGACAAGGAGCGCCCGAGCTGCCCCTGCGTCCCGATGGATTCGGAGGACCCGCTCTTCCTCCTCTACACCTCGGGCTCGACCGGCAAGCCGAAGGGGATCGTCCACTCGACGGCGGGGTACCTCACCGGGGTCATGGCGACGGCGAACCTCGTCTTCGACCTGAAGCCCGAGAGCGACCTCCTCTTCTGCACCGCCGACTGCGGGTGGGTGACGGGGCACTCGTACATCGTGTACGGCCCCATGGCGAACGGGGCGACGGTGCTCCTCTACGAGGGCGGGCCGGACTACCCCGACAAGGACCGCCTCTGGGAGATCGTCGCGCGGCATCGGGCGACGATCCTCTACACCGCGCCGACCGCGATCCGAAGCTTCATGAAGTGGGGGACCGAGTACCCCCGGCGGCACGATCTCTCGTCGCTGCGCCTCCTCGGCTCGGTGGGCGAGCCGATCAACCCCGAGGCGTGGCGCTGGTACGCGCGCGAGATCGGGGGCGGGCGGTGCCCCGTTGTGGACACCTGGTGGCAGACCGAGACCGGCGCCATCATGGCGACCCCGCTCCCGGGGCTCACGACGACGAAGCCGGGCTCGGCGACGCGCCCCTTTCCGGGGATCGAGCTTCGCGTGAGGTCCGAAGACGGGGAGGAGAGCGTGCTCGACGGAACGGGCGCGCCCGAGCCGCGCGAGGGGGCGCTCGTGATCGCCCGCCCGTGGCCGAGCATGGCCCGGGGGATCTGGGGCGACCCGAAGCGGTTCGTGGACGTGTACTGGTCGAAGTTCGAGGGCCGCTATTTCGCCGGGGACGGCGCGCGCGTGGACGAAGGCGGCGACCTGTGGCTTCTCGGCCGGATCGACGACATCATGCTCGTCGCGGGGCACAACGTGAGCACCGCCGAGGTCGAGTCCGCGCTCGTCTCGCACCCCGCCGTCGCCGAGGCGGCGGTCATCGGCAAGGCGCACGAGATCAAGGGCCAGGCGATCGCCGCCTTCGTCGTCCTGCGCGCGGGGGCGAGCGCCGAACCCGACGCGATCAAGCGCCACGTCGCCGCGAAGCTCGGCCCCGTCTGCCGCCCCGACGACGTGATCCTCGCCGCCGACCTGCCGAAGACGCGCTCCGGCAAGATCATGCGCCGCCTCCTCCGCGACGTCGCCGAAGGCCGCGCCCTCGGCGACACGACGACCCTCGCCGACCCGGCGGTCGTCGCGAGCCTAAAGACGCAGTACGAGGGCGGCGAGGGCTGAGCCTCCGGTTCGGCGCGCTCGCCGTCCTCGCCGCAGGTTGCGCCCGCTCGGTTCCTCCGGCCGCTCCCCCGGTCGCTCCCCCGGTCGCTCCGGGGTGGGTCCGGCACGTCGTGCGGCCGCAGGAGGGGGAGCCGTTCCAGGTGGATCTGCCGAAAGGATGGCGACCGCTCGCGCCGAGGCGGGGCACGGTCGGAACCGGGGCCGCGCAGTTCGAGAACGCGGCCGGGGACCGGCTGCGGCTCGCCTTCGAGTCCCACCCGCCGCCGGAGATCCGCGCGGTAGCCTTTGAGCTCGCTCGTCCGATCCACTCGTCCAACCCGCGTCTCGCACGGGACGGGCGCCCCTTCGCGGTCGGGGTTTGGCGCGGCGGGGCCTCGGTGGAGACGCGCACCTTCCGCGATCGACGTCGCGCCTCCGCCTGGAGCGTCTTCATCCTCCTGACGGACGGCGAGGGGTTGAAGACGTTCTTCCTTCATCTCGCGCACGGCCCGACGTGGGACGAAGCCGCGTCGCGCGCGGCTTTGGCATCTCTAGGTCCGCTATGACTCCGTCCGGCGCGACGGAGGGTCCGGTCGGTTCGCCTCCCTCCTTTCGGGGGGAGGCTGCGGGGGTCAGCGGGTTCCGGTGGGCGGGCCGGAGGGCGCTCCCGTGGGGCGCGCGCCGGGGGGGCCGCCGATCGGAGGACGCTCGCGCAGAAGACGCTCGTGCTCCGCCGCGACTGACGCGGGCATCGGGGTCGGCTTGAACGGCTCTTTGCGCTCCGCCTGCTCCCCGCCGGAGCAACCGGCGAGGAGAGGGGCGAGGGCGGAGAGGAGGAACAGGGGGGCAAAAGCCCTCATCCGCGCGAGCCGTCCCACATGTTCTTCTCCGGCTGGGTCCACTTGCCGGGGCACGTCTGGACCGGCTTCATCGCCTTCGAGTGCCCGTCCACGAACACGAAGTTCGCCGAACCGCTCCAGGCCGGGGTCACCGTGCCGTTGAAGCCGTTGGGCCAGTCGTTGCTCGCGCCGGCGCCGTTCTTGTCGTCCCCGTTCGGGGTCTCGCCCGGTCCGAGCCAGGAATCCATCCACGGCACCCCGACGAACGGGGCCGAGCCCTGGACGCCCTGTCCCTCGGGGCTGCCGAACGCGGCGAGCCGCTTCGGCTGGTAGTCGCTGTGGTGGCGCTCGCCGATAAGGATCGTGTCGGCGGGGCGACCGATCGAGCCGAAGCTCGGCTTCGTCATGGTCCAATCGCCGCCCGTCGAGACCGCGCCGTACTTGCCGTTCCAGAACTCGTCCACGTAGGCGTTGATCTGGTACGAGAGCGTCGGCCGGTCCCACGCGCCGCCGGTCCTCGCGGGCTCGCCGGGAGCCTGGAAGACGGCGAAGTTCTTGATGTAGGGCTGCGTCTTGAAAACCCAGCCCGGACCCCACCAGCTGCCGCCCTCCTCCCACTCGCCCGTCGCGGCGTCCTTATAGGGGTTCGCGTAGGGGCCGACGTCGTCCACGTCGCCCGTGTACATGATGACCCCGAGGCCGAGGTTCTTTGTGTTCGAGAGGGACTGCGTCTTCTTCGCCGCCGCCTTCGCCTGCGCGAACACCGGGAAGAGGATGGCGGCGAGGATCGCGATGATCGCGATGACGACGAGGAGTTCGATGAGCGTGAATGCTTTTTTCATGGTGTCTCCAGCTTCGGAGAGGCGCCGGCGCCGGCTTCGGCGTCGGGAGGGGTGAGGGGGAGAAGAGCAAGGGGGTCCGAGGAGCCCCGGATGACGAGATCGGGTTTCAAGACGTGGCGCTCGGGAGCGCGCGCGGGATCGGCGATCCTCGCGTTCAGGAGCTCGTAGGCGAGGCGGCAGAGCGCGTCGTAGGGCACCGCGACGGTCGAGACGGGCGGGGCGAGGTACTCGAGGTCGTCGATCCCGTCGCACCCCACGAGCGCGACGTCCCCCGGGATGGAGAGCCCCGCCTCGCGCAGGGCGCGCGCCGCGCCGACCGCGAGCTCGTCCGAGAACGCGAAGATCGCGTCCGGGCGCGCCCCGTCGCGCAGACCCCCCTCGCGCAGGCGGCGCGCGACGCCGAGGTAGCCGTCGCGCTTCTCGGCCCCGCCCGTGATCCACAGGTCGGGCTCGAGCCCCGCCCCCCGCATCCCCTCGAGGTAGCCCCGGACGCGCGGCCGGTCGGCGCGCGCGCCGAACTCGCTCGTGAGGAACGCGATCCGCCGACGCCCGAGCCCCGCGAGGTGCCCCACCGCCTCGCGGGCCCCGTGGACGAAGTCCACGCTCACCGCGTCGCCCTCCGGCGACACGTACACCCCGCACGAGACCATCGGGACGCCGAGACGCTCGGCGGGCGGAAGATGGGCGAAGACGTTGTAGGCGACGATCCCGTCCACGGGCCAATCCCCCACCGCGTGGGGCATCGGGCCGGCGCCGGCGGCGAGGTTCGGGGCGGCGTCCGAGCGGGCCACGATGAGCTCGCGCCCGTCCTCCGCGCAAAGCCGGCCGAACCGGCGCACCGCCTCGTACTCGACGCGCACGGTCGAGCCGATCGTCCAGAACGAGACGAGCCCGGTGCGGCCCGAGACGAGCGCCCGCGCCGCCCGGTTGGGACGGTAGCCGAGCTCGGCGGCGGCGGCGAGGATGCGGGCGCGGGTCCCCTCGGGGATCGAGACCCCCTCGCGCCCGTTGAGAACGTAGCTCACCGCCGTGCGCGAGACGCCCGCGCGGGCCGCGACGTCGCTCCCTCTAACCTTCCTCTTGATCTCGCGCGCGCTCATCGTTGAAACGTGTCACCTGTCACTACGATAACACATTCCGCGCCATTTGCACGACATTCCGCGATCGCCGGGATGTTCCCGCCCGCCCGGGGCGATCCCGACCCCACCTACTAGGAGCAGGGGAGGCGAGAGGGGGAGGCGAGCGGGGGCGCGGTGCCCCGTCGGGCCTTCCGGGTATCTTGCTCTCCTATGTCCGAGGACATTTTCAACCGCGTCCAGAAGGTCACCGTCGAGGAACTCTCCGTCAAGCCCGAGGCCGTCGTCTCCGAGGCGAGCTTCACCGAGGACCTCGGCGCCGACTCGCTCGACGTCGTCGAGCTCGTCATGGCCTTCGAGGAGGAGTTCGGCATCGAGATCCCCGACGACGAGGTGGGCGGCATCAAGACCGTGGGCGACGCCGTCACCTACATCTCGGGCAAGTCCGGCGTTCCGTATTCCTCTGGGGGCGGCGCTACCGCCAAAAGTGGGAGCACCTCCCAAGCAGAGGCGCTTACCGGCGGTCGCAACGATCAGGACTGGCGAGTGCGGCTCGAGAACCCCTCTTCGATTGAGGAGGCTGAGGCTAATTACCGACGGTTGGCTAAAGAGGTCCACCCTGATGCTGGCGGCACCGACATGTGGATGAAGAACCTCAATCTCGCCGTTGAGGACGCGCGGGCGTTCTTCAAGAAGTCCTAAGCGAATTGCAGATGGCGGGACCGCCCAGTCTCAATCGCCGCGTCGTCGTCACCGGAGCCGGAGCGGTCACCCCGCTCGGGACGGGGGTCGAGCCTTTCTGGAGCCGGCTTCTCGCCGGCGAGTCCGGCGTCCGCCGCGTCACCCACGTCGATCCCGACCTCTTCCCCACGAAGGTCGCCGCCGAGGTCCCCGACTTCGAGGCCACCGACTGGATGGACAAGAAGGACGCCCGCCGCTCCGACCCCTTCATCCACTTCGCCGCCGCCTCCGCGACGATGGCCCTGAAGGACTCCGGGCTCGTCTTCGACGAGGAGCTCCGCGACCGGACCGGCGTCATCGTCGGCACCGGCATCGGCGGCCTCACCCTCATGGGCGAGCAGACCCGCATCCTCCACGACCGCGGCCCCGACCGCGTGAGCCCCTTCTGGGTCGCCTACATGATCGGCGACATGGCGAGCGGCTACATCTCCATCGAGAACGACCTGCGCGGCCCGAACCACTGCGTCACGAGCGCCTGCTCCACCGGCGCGAACGCGATCGGCGACGCCTACCACTTCATCAAGCGCGGCGACATGGACGTGATGCTCGCGGGCGGGACCGAGGCCCCGATCAACGAGATCGGCATGGCGGGCTTCTGCGCGAACCGCGCGATGACGACGAAGTGGAACGACGAGCCCCGCCGCGCCTCCCGACCCTTCGACGCGGGGCGCGACGGCTTCGTCATCGGCGAAGGAGCCGCCGTCCTCGTCCTGGAGGACCGCGACCACGCCCTCGCGCGCGGCGCGAAGATCTACGCCGAGATCGTCGGCTACGGGATGAGCGCCGACGCCCACCACATCACCGCCCCCCACCCCGAGGGGCGCGGGGCGAAGGCGAGCATGAGGATGGCGCTCCGCACCGCCGGGCTCGAGCCCGAGGCGGTGGACTACATCAACGCCCACGGCACCAGCACCCCCATCGGCGACCCGATGGAGGTGAGCGCGATCAAGGGCGTCTTCGGCGACCACGCCTCAAAGCTTCTCGTCTCCTCGTCCAAATCCATGCACGGCCACACCCTCGGCGCGGCGGGGGCGATCGAGTCGCTCGTCTGCCTTCTCGCCATGCGCGACGGATGCATCCCCCCGACGATCAACCTCGAGGACCCCGACCCCGCCTGCGACCTCGACTTCGTCCCGAACGTCAAACGCGCCGCGGTCCTGAACACCGTCCTGAACAACTCGTTCGGCTTCGGCGGGCACAACGTCTCGCTCGTCTTCCGGCGGCACGAGGTCTAACCCCTTGGACGAGAACCCCCTCGATCCCCAGATCCGGCGGTTCCTCGACCACATTGCCTCCCGGCGATCCCCCCACACCGTCCGCGCCTACGGAGGCGACCTCGCCCAGCTCGCCGCCACCGTGCGCCACCTCTCGCCCGACTCGGTGCGCCGGTACCTGCGCCGGTACGGCTCGACCCCCGTCACCCGCGCCCGCAAACTCTCCTCGGTCCGCGCCCTCTGCCGCTACCTTCTCGCGACCGCCGAGCTCTCCACCGACCCCTGCGCGCTCCTCGAGGCCCCCTACCGCCGCAAGCGCCTCCCGAAGGCGCTCGCCGCCGAGGAGGCCGAGCGCCTCGTCGAGCAACCGCCCCCCGGGCGCTCCCCCGAGCGCGACCGCGCGATGCTCGAGCTCATGTACGCCGCCGGTCTGCGCGCCGCCGAGGTCGTGACCGTCCGGGCCTCCGACGTCTCGCTCGACGGGCTCTGCGCCCGCGTCCGGGGCAAGGGCGCGAAGGAGCGCATGGTCCTCTTCGGCCCCCCCGCCCGCGAGGCGCTCGAGGTCTACATAGGCCGCCGCACCCCCGCGGAAGGGGTGGACGCCCTCTTCCTCAACGACCGGGGCCGCGGCCTCACCACCCGCACCGTCCAGAACGTCGTCAAGCGCTGGGCGCGCGCCGCCGGGCTCTCGCCCTCGGTAAGCCCCCACACCCTCCGCCACTCCTTCGCCACCCACCTCCTCGACGGCGGCGCGGACCTGAAGACCGTCCAGCAGCTGCTGGGGCACGAGTCCCTGGAAACGACCCAGGTGTACACGCACCTCTCGGGCGAGCGCCTGAAGCGCACGGTGGACGACGCGCACCCGCATTCTCGCTCCGGGCCTCACCCGAACGCGCGCCCGAACGCCTAGAGGCGCCTCAGACCCACGTCGAGGCGCGGCGGAAGAGCTTGTACGTCACGGGCCGCCTCACGTTCGCGAAGACGAAGTCCGGCCATCCCGCGACGAAGTCCATCTCGTAGTCGGGCTCGGGCGAGATGAGGACGAGCGGGACCGAGGCGGCCTTCGCGTGCGCCATCTTCGCGTTGGCGAACCGCTCGTAGCCCGCGACCTTGTGCGGCTCGTCGAGCGTCGCGATCTGGTCCACGAGAAGAAGGTCGGCTCCCTCCGCCGCCGCCAGCGCCTCCTTCCAATCGTCGTAGACGGCGAGCTCGTCGCTCGGGTGGAACCCCTCCCGAGCGGCGGCCGCCATCTCCTCGTCCTTCGTCACCACGACGAACCTCACGCTCTGTGCATCCTTCCCGACGGACCCTCCGCGCGTATCATAGCCGATCCGCGACGTCCCGAGAGCCGGGGACCCCGACGAACCTTTCATTGGGCTAGACGAGCCTTCAGCGAACGTTCATGCGGAGGGCGCGAGACGGCCCTCGGAGCGGGCTAAAACATAGGGGCGGAACGGAGCGGGTCGGAAACGGCCCCGAGGGACGCGACGGGACACGAAATGAGCGCGACGATGACGAAGGAGATCCAGACGGTTCCGGCCCCGGCGGCCATGAGCGCCGGCGCGAGCGGGTACGAGGCGATGGACCGGGTGGACGCCGAGTTCGACCGCTTCCACGCGATGATGGCCGACACCGAGCGCCGCGCCTACACGATGGCCCTCCAGCTCACCCGCAACGCCGCCGACGCCGAGGACCTCGTCCAGGACACCTACGTGAAGGCGTGGCGCGGCTTCGAGAGCTACACCCCCGGGCGCCCCTTCCTCAACTGGCTTCTCCGCATCATGCAGCGCGCGTACCTCGACGGTCGCCGCCGCGACAATCCCATCCGCAAGGCCGAGTCGCTGAACTCGATGGTCTCCCCCACCGACGGCGAGGTCCAGGAGCTCCCGATCGCCGACACCGCCCCGATGCCCGACGAGGAGGTGATCCACGACGAGATGAAGAACCAGCTCCACGCCGCGCTCGGCCAGCTTCCCGACGTCTACCGCTCCGCGATCACGATGTGCGACCTCGAGGGGCTGAGCTACCACGAGATCGCCGACCAGCAGGGGACCACGATCGGCACTGTCCGCTCGCGCATCCACCGGGGTCGCCGCCTCCTTCGCGACATCGTGACGAAGAACGGCTACGCCTTCCCCCGGGTCGCCTGATCCGCCTCCCCCCCGCCTCCCGGCCCCTCCAGATCCCGACTCCGAAAGCCGAGACTTCTCACATGGACGTCTCGGCTTCTTCGTCCCTGGCCCCCGCGGCCCCCCCCGCCGCCAAACCCGCCGACGCGCGGATGAAGCTCCAGATCGCGATGCTGAAGAAGGCGCTCGACGCTCAGCAGGAGAGTGCCGCCGTGCTTCTGCGCGAGACCGAAGGGAAGGGGCAGGTCCTCGACATCCGGGCGTGAGGGATCGCCGGGGGTAAACTCCCGTTTCCTCGTGTTCCCCTTCAAGTCCAAAAGCGAGAAGAAGGAGACGAAGCCGACCCCCCGGCCCGTCGCCTGGAAGAACACCTACTTCTGGATCGCCGGACTTCTCGTCGTGGTGGGGCTCATCGGCCTCGCGCGCGGCGAGGGCACCATCCGCGACCCCGGTCAGCGCCCCGAGTCGCACCTCGGGCTGTGGTACCTCGCCGCCGCCGCTCTCATGGCGTTCAACGGCGCCCTGAGCCACCGGCTGACCCTCCGGCACTACGAGGAAGAGAAAGATTGATGGTCCAATGCACCTCCTGCGGCAAACCGATCGAGCGCATCCCGAACTGGATGGCCTCGATCAAGACCGAGTTCGTGTGCAACAACTGCCCGAACCGCACGATGAAGAACATCGCCTTCGTCTCCCTCGACCCCGTCGCCAAGCCCGCCGTCCCCGAGGACGAGATCCCCGCCGAGATCGCGCTCGACGACGAGGATTAGGCCACCCGCAACGACTCGGCGCGGGTGAGGCTCCGCGCCGTCGCCGTCCACGGCGCGAGCGCCTTCACCCGCCCCTCGATCGCCCGCGCCTCCGCCTCGCCCCCGGCGAGACCGAACACCACCGAGCCCGATCCGGTGAGCCCCGCCGCCGAAGCGCCGTAGGTCCGCATCGCCCCGATAAGATCGAGGCACTCGCGCGGGCACACCCGCTCGAAGTCGTTGTACAGCCCCTCCTCGAACTCCGAGAAAGGGTAGCTCGCCGCGTCGAGCGCCGCGTACATCGCGGGGGTCGGGCACCCGACCTCGGGCCGCGCGAGCACGTACCACCGCTCGGGCGCGTCCGGAAGGGGCGTGAGCCGCTCCCCGTATCCCTCGCCCCGCGCCCGACCCCCGACCGCGAAGAACGGCGCGTCCGACCCGAGCGCCCGGTAGAGCGCCCGCGCCTCGTGCGCGGGAAGCGCCCCGCGCATGAACCGGTGCGCCGAGCGCAGGATCGCCGCCCCGTCGCTCGACCCGCCCCCGAGCCCGCTCTCCGTCGGGACCCGCTTCGTCACCCGCACCCGCACCGGCGGATAGTCCGCGACCTCCTGCAGAAGCCGCACCGCGCGCGTCACCGAGTTCTCCTCCGGAACCGCCGGATCGTCGAACGTCACTTCGAGCGCCGACGACCTCTCGATCTCCAGCGTGTCCCCGAGCGAGATCGCCTGGAAGACCGTCCGCAAGGGATGCCACCCGCGCGCGTCGCGCGGCCCGACGGCGAGGAAGAGGTTGAGCTTCGCCGGCGCGAGGACGGAGATCACCTCTCCTCTCCCCCCTCCCCGATCCTCTGCACGGGCGGCGCGGCCGGCGGCGCGCTCGCGCCCGGAGAGCCGACGATCGGGGGTCCGGGGTCCACGAGCGGGCGCGCGAAGACCCCGAGCTCCAGATCCTCCAAGGCCCGCTCGATCGCGTCCATCTGCGCCTTCGCCTCGTGGACGCTCCCGACGAACTCGCGCGTCTCGAGCTCCGGCCGCCGCGTGCCCAGCCGGTAGCCGAGCATCTTCACCCTCAGCGTGTCGAGCGTCGTCGCGAACACCGTCGCCTGCGCCTCGGTCCGCGCGACCCCCGCGAGAAGGTTCCCGAGCCCCGCCCGGTACTCCGCGACGTTCCGGTCCGCAAGCTGGTACAGCGTGTTCGTGTCGCGGTCCGAGAGGATCTCCGGCGAGACGGCCCCCCCCCCGAACGCCTGCCCCCCGAACGCCTGCCCGACGACCGGCGGCGCGGCGACCGGCGGCGCGGCGACCGGCGGCGCGGCGACGCCGCCGAAGACCCCCTCGCTCGCCTCGACCTCCTTCAGGAGCACGTCCGCCCGCCGGAGCGCGAGCCGGAGGTTGCGCGAGACCCCCCGGATCGTGACGGGCATCTCGGTGAGCTCGGGAAGATCCGTCCGCCGGTGCTTGCGCCGCGCCTCCTCGAACCGTTCGAGCCGCTCCTCGCAGAGCCTCCAGAGATACCGGAGCTTCGGCGAGCGGAACTCGTGCGCCCGCGACCACTTGCGCGCCGTCTCCAGCGCGAACACGAGGAGAAGCCCCGCCGAGGCGAGCGGGATCGCGGTCGGCCCGCCCCCGCGCGCGAGCGTGGCGTAGAGGAGCGCGAGCCCCGCGACGAGAAGACCGATCGCGGGCCAGCGGAGGAGCCCCAGCCCGAACCGCCGCAGATCCCCGCGCTGAAGCTCGTCCATCTCCCCTACAAGGACGGTCGCCCGATGGCGGGCAGTGCCCGCTCCGCCGCGAACGCCGCCCCGAGCAGCGCCTCGTCCCCGCCGATGCGCCCGAGAAGCTGGAGCCCGACCGGAAGCCCGTCCGTGAGCCCGCACGGGATTGAGAGGGCGGGAAAGCCCCCGAGGTTCGCCGGGATCGTGCAGAAGTCGAGAAGCTTCAGCGCGAGCGGATCGTCCTTGAGCTCGCCGAGACGGAACGCCGCCGTGGGAGCGGCGGGCGACGCGACGAGGTCGAACCGCTCGAGCGCCTGGGCGAACTCGCGCTTCGTCTCCTCGCGCGCGGCGAGCGCCTTGAGGTAGTACGCGTCGTAGTAGCCCGCGCTGAGCACGTAGGTGCCGACCATGATCCGGAGCTTCACCTCGGGGCCGAAGAGCCGCCCCCGCGTCCGGGCCACGGTCCCGATGTGCCCCTCGCCGTCCACGCGCGGCCCGAAACGCACCCCGTCGAAGCGCGCGAGGTTCGAGCTCGCCTCCGCCGGGGCGAGGACGTAGTACGTCGAGACCCCGCGGGCGATCGAGGGGAGCGAGATCGTCTCGACCGTCGCCCCCTCGCCCCGAATCGCTTCCAGCGCCTCCTCGACCCGCGCCCGCACCCCCGGCGCGATCCCCTCGCCCATAAGCTCGGCCGGCACCCCGATCCGTCTGCCCCGGAGCGAGCCCGACGCCACCGCCGAGGCGTCGATCGGCGGCGAGGGGAGCGAGGTCGCGTCCCGCGCGTCGTGCCCCGTGATCGCCGCGGCGAGAAGCGCCGCGTCCTCCACCGTCCGCGCGAACGGCCCCACCTGGTCGAGCGACGACGCGAACGCCACGAGCCCGTACCGCGAGGCCCGCCCGTAGGTCGGCTTGAACCCGACGACCCCGCAGAGCGCCGCCGGCATCCGGATCGAGCCCCCCGTGTCCGACCCGAGCGACACCGGCGCGAGCCCCGCCGCCACCGCCGCCGCCGACCCCGCCGACGATCCCCCCGGCGAGCGCCCGAGATCCCACGGGTTCCGCGTCGTCCCGTAGGCCGAGTTCTCCCCCGAGGTCCCCATCGCGAACTCGTCGAGGTTCGTCTTCCCGAAGACGATCGCCCCCGCCTCGCGAAGCCTCGTCACCACCGTCGCGTCGAACGGGGGCACGTACCCCTCCAGGATCCGCGAGGCGCACGTCGTCTCGATCCCCTCGGTCGAGAGGTTGTCCTTCGTCGCCACCGGCACCCCTGCGAGAGGCCCGCCGCCCCCCGCGTCCACCCGCGCCTGCGCGCGGTCCGCCTCGGCCAGCGTCGTCTCGGGATCGAGCCGGAGGAACGCGCCCACCTTCGGATCGAGCGTCGCCGCCCGGTCGAGGAAGCCCTGCGCGACCTCGCGGCACGAGAGCTCCCGGGCGCGGACCCGCCGCGCGATCTCGCCTGCGGAGAGTTCGACCATCAGTCCTCGAAGATCATCGGGACGAGGAAGAGCCCCGCCTTGGCGAGCGGCGCGTTCTTCAAGGCCGCGGGCCGGGGGAACGGCGTGCCCGGCACGTCGTCGCGCCACACGTTCGTCAGATCCACCGCGACGGGCGACGGCTCGCCCTCCAGACCCACCGCCGCAAGGTCCTCGAAGTGCCCGAGGATCGCGTTGAGCTCCGCCTGGAAGCGCCGCGCCTCGTCCTCCCCCAGCTCGAGCCGCGCGAGCGTCGCGACGTGCCTCACCTCATCGAGCGTGATCGCCATACGCCCAAAGGATAGCAGACGCGGGACGGGCGTCCGGGCGTCCGCTCCTCAAGGCCGCCCCCCGGACGGGCGGCCCACGCCGGTTTCCGGGGAGAGGTCGGACCCCATGGCGTTCTCATCCTACGCCCTCCGGCGTACATCCTAATAGGACCTCTATGCCGTTCGCCACGATCCCCGAAGCCGTCGAAGACCTCCAGCGGGGTCGGATGATCGTCGTCGTGGACGATCCCGACCGGGAGAACGAGGGGGATCTCGTCTGCCTCGGCGAGGCGTGCACCCCCGAGATCATGAACTTCATGATCCGCTTCGGGCGCGGCGTCCCGTTCATCCCCACGACCGCCGAGCGGCTCGAAGCGCTCCGCATCCCGATGATGACGCGCCAAAACACCGCGCGCCACGGCACCGCGATGGCCGAGACCGTGGACGCGATCCACGGCGCGACCACCGGCGTGAGCGCCCACGACCGCGCCGCGACGGTGCGCGTCTTCGTGGACGACGCGGCGGTCCCCGAGGACCTCGGCCGCCCCGGACACATCATCCCCCTGCGCGCCGTCGAGGGCGGGGTCCTCCGCCGCGCGGGGCACACCGAGGCGATCGTGGACCTCTGCCGCCTCGCCGGGGCGAAGCCCGTCGGCGTCGGGTGCGAGATCCTCAACGACGACGGCACGATGATGCGCCTGCCGGAACTCCAACCCTTCGCCGCCGAGCACGGCCTGAGGATCGTCACGATCGCCGACCTCATCGCCTACCGCCGCCACCACGAGCGGCTCGTCGAGCGCGCCGCCGGACCCGTCGACTTCCCCACGAAGCACGGGCACTTCCAACTCTACGCCTACGAGACGAGCGTCGAGCCCCACCCGTACCTCGCCATCGTGAAGGGCGACGTGTGCACCGAAGAGCCCGTCCTCGCGCGCGTCCACTCCTCGTGCCTCACCGGCGACCTCCTCGGCTCCCTCCGGTGCGACTGCGGCGACCAGCTCGACCTCGCCCTCGCCCGGATCGAGGCGGAGGGGCGCGGCGTCGTCCTCTACGTCGCCCAGGAGGGACGCGGCATCGGCCTCGTCCCGAAGCTCAAGGCCTACGAACTTCAGGACCGCGGGATGGACACCGTCGAGGCGAACGTCGCCCTCGGCTTCAAGCCCGATCTGCGCGACTACGGCCTCGGGGCCCAGGTCCTCGCCGACCTCGGCATCCGCCGCCTCCGCCTCATGACGAACAACCCCACGAAGGTCGCCGCCCTCGAAGGCTACGGCCTCGAGATCGTCGAGCACGTGAGCCTCGTCGCCCCCGAGAACCCCGCCCGCGAGCGCTACATGGCGACGAAGCGCGACAAGATGGACCACATGCTTCCCGGTGCCCCTCCCCTCGGCGCCGCCGGAGCGGAGCAAGGCGAGGCGGCGGTCTAGGCGGGGCGCGCTCCGCTCCCCGCCTCTCCATCCACCGCACGGATCTGAAGCCCCGGGAAGCGCCGGAACCCCTCGTCGGCGGTGAGCACGGGGCAGCCGAGCGAGATCGCTGCGGCGGCCAGATAAGCGTCGTGGGCCTGGATTCCGGTCGTGTTCGTCGCGACGACCAAGTTGCGCCATCGGGAAAACCAGGCGGGCTCGTCGGGGAGCAAGGGGCACAGACCGAAAATGATCCCGAGGGCCGCGTTCGCCTCATCGGGACTCAGACCGAAGCCGTTCGCCCGCTCACCCTTGCGCGTCAACACCACGTACACCTCACGCGCTTGCCCGATGAGGCAACGGAGTGATTTCCCCTCTGCATGGGCGCTCGCGATCGCCTCCACGTAGCGTCCATCCTCGACCGAGCGGGGTAGGGCCGCGCGCAGGAGGACGTTCGTGTCCACGAGGATCAATCCGCGTCCTCATAGGCCCAGCGTTTATCGTAGGCGGAGACCGGAAACGCCCCATGAGCGGCGATGATCTCGCGGACCCGATCGAACACCGCGTACACCTCTCGCGCACGCGCCCCGTCTGGAATGGAAGGGTCCGGTGCCGGGAGATCGGGTCTTCCGAGGACAAGATCGTTCAGGATCGCGTCCGCGGAACGTCGCTCCTGCAACGCGATCTCGCGTAGGCGACTCTCCGCCTCAGGCGAAAGCTGGATCGTGAGGCTCACCCTTCCATTCTACGGTACACTCCCCTTCGAGAAAAGGCTAAGCCCGCTGGGCCAGCGAATCCTCAGCGGGTTCGCTGGCCTTTCTTGTGCCCGGCAAGGCCCAGGAGAAAAAGACCAGATGCCAACGCTCGTCATCGTCGGCGCCCAGTGGGGCGACGAGGCCAAAGGAAAGCTCGTCGACGTCCTCGGCGCGCAGGCCTCGCTCGTCGTGCGCTACTCGGGCGGGAACAACGCCGGCCACACCGTCATCGCCAACGGCCAGGAGTTCAAGTTCCACCTCGTCCCCGCCGGCATCCTCCACCCCGGAACCGTCGCCGTCGTCGGAAGCGGCATGGTCGTGGACCCCGGCGCGCTCCTCGACGAGCTCGACGCGACCCGCGCCCTCAAAGAGGACCTCGGCGAGCTCGTGATCTCCTCCGCCGCCCACGTCGTCTTCCCCTACCACCGGATGCTCGACGCCCTCGAAGAGGAGGCCCGCGGCGGAGAGGGGATCGGCACCACCCGGCGCGGCATCGGCCCCTGCTACGGCGACAAGGTCGCCCGCCTCGGCATCCGCATGGGCGAGCTCGTGGATCCGCCCCGCTTCGCCCAGCGCCTGCGCGAGGTGCTCACCGTGAAGAACCGCCTCCTCGCCCTCCTCGGCGGCGAGCCCCTCCTCTACGAGAGCCTCCACGCCCTCTACGCCGGCTACGCCGAGCGCCTGAGACCCTACGTCCGCGACGCCGAGCACCTCGTCCAAGAGGCCGTCCACCGGGGCGACCGCGTCCTCTTCGAGGGCGCGCAGGGCACCTTCCTCGACCTCGATTCGGGGACCTACCCCTACGTGACGTCCTCGCACCCCGTCGCCGGGGGCGCGTGCCTCGGCACCGGCGTCGGCCCCCGCGACATCGACGCCGTCCTCGGGGTGTGCAAGACGTACACCACCCGCGTCGGCTCCGGCCCGTTCCCCACCGAGCTCCACGACGCGATCGGCGACTCGATCCGCGAGAAGGGGCGCGAGTACGGCACGACGACCGGGCGCGGACGGCGCATCGGCTGGCTCGACCTCGTCGCCCTGAAGCACTCGGCCCGCCTGAACTCCCTCTCGGGCCTCGTCGTCACCCGCCTCGACACCCTCTCCGACTACGGCACCCTGAGGGTCTGCACCGCCTACCGGCTCGACGGCAGGGTCATCGACCACCTCCCCGGCGACGCCTACGTCCTCGCCCGCCTCGAACCCGTCTACGAGGATCTCCCCGGCTGGACCGGCGACCTGCGCGGGTGCCGCACGATGGAGAGCCTCCCCCCCGAGGCGAGGGCCTACCTCGACCGCATGGCCGGGTTCACCGGCGTCCCCGTCGCGATCGTCTCGGTCGGCCCCGACCGCGACGAGACGATCGTCGCCCGCCCCGACCTCGTCTGGGGCGAGCCCGCCCCCACGACGGTATAGACGCGACGGCGTAGGCTGGACCCGATGCCCCTCACGATCGAGCTGAGCCCCGAGGTCGAGGCGATCCTCGACGAGACCGCCGCCCGCGAGGCGCGCCCGCGCGAGGAGATCGCGGCGGAATGGGTGGCGAGAGGCGCGGTCGGGGAGGCCTCCGTCGCCGAAGAACTCGCCCGGTTCGACGAGGGGATGCGGCGACTTCGGAAAACCCTTGGCGGGGGTCGGTCCTCTCCCCCCCGTCGAGTTCACTCTCGAGCGCGCCTATGGGGTGTGAAGAGCCGCCGGCGGGGAACGCCGTCCTCCTTCTGGACCGAACGTTCTCCTCGGGCTCACGAATCTGACCCTCCCGAACCGGAGCTCGACCGTCGAGCCCCTGCGCAGGCTCGTGCGAGGCGGTTACCGCGCTCGGTGCCTCGCGGGTCAGCTACGCGAGGCTTACGTCGTCCTCACCCAGACGGGGGACAACGGCTATTCGGTGTCGAACGCCCTCGCGGTCGAGGCGGTGCGCGATCTGGCGCTCGCGGTGCCGGTACTCCCCGAACCGAGCTCGACGGTCGCGATGTGGGCCGTCGTACTTCAGGAGAGAGGGATCGTCGGCCTTCGCGCGCACGACGCCTGGCTCGTCGCCGTCGCGCGCGAGATCGGAGCGGCGATCCTGACCGACGACCGGAACCTCGCCGGCTAGGCTCGCCCCCTAAAGCCCCATCCGCACCCGGTGGAGGAACTGCCGCGCGAGCTCCGTCCGCCCGCCCACGTCGATCCGCGAGATGTCGTCGAGCGCGACGATGATCGTCCCGTCCTCGTGCCCGTCGCGCCGAAGCTCGCGAAGCTCGACGAACTCGCGCCCGAAGTCGGTGATGAACCCCATGATCGCCGTCCGGTCCCGATCCACGAGCGAGACGATGAGCGACTTCTCCTGCGCGAACTTCAAGGCCGCCTCGAAGTCGAGCTCCCCATACCCCTCCGGCGTCGGCGGCGAGGTCCGCGCGATCGTGTCCCGCGCCTCGTGGAGAAGCCGGAGCGCCGCAAGGTACTCGCTCCCCGTCACGAGCCGGACGATCTCGTCGATCCGCCCGATCTGGCGCCCGTCGAATGCCCCGTACGAGTCCACCGACCGGATGCAGTAGCTCGCGTGGCTCACGCTCTCCACGACCCCGACGTTGAACCGGTCCACGTCGTCGGGGTCCGAGTAGATCTCCACCATCTCCCCGCTCTCCTGGCACCGCCGGAGCGTCTCCCGGAGCTTGGAATCCATCTCGGACATCATCCCCCTAGTCTACGTCTCCGCCCCTCACCTCTTGTGCGTGGCGAGAGAGCGTCTTTATGCGTGCCTTCTAAGCTCCCGGCCGACCCACCGGCGGTTAAGCTCATCGGGTGATCGTCCCGGTTCCGATTCTTCCTGCTCGCCTCGCCCCGCCCGTCTACACGGTCTCCCGCATCCCCGTCCCCGGCGACGGCGGCTGGGACTACCTCGCCTTCGAGCCCGGCACCCCCCGCCTCTTCCTCTCGCGCGGCGACCGCGTGGACGTCCTGAACGTGGACTCCGGCAAAGTCGTCGGGACGATCCCGGGGCTCAAGGGCGTCCACGGCGTCGCCTTCGCCCCCGCCCTCGGGCGCGGCTTCGTCTCCTGCGGGCGGAGCAACGAGGTCCTCGCCTTCGATCTGAAGACGCTGAAGCCGCTCGGCACCGCTCCCACCGGCGGAAACCCCGACGCGATCCTCTTCGAGCCGAAGACCGGGCGCGTCCTCACCTTCAACGGCGGGGGCGAGAACGCCACCGCGATCGACGCGCGCACGCTGGGGGTCGTCGGCACCCTCCCCCTCGGCGGCAAGCCCGAGTTCGCCGCCACCGACGGCGCGGGCACCGTCTGGGTGAACATGGAGGAGTCCTCCGAGGTCGCCCAGCTCGACGCGAAGGCCCTGAAGGAGACCCGCCGCTGGAAGATCGCCCCCGCCGAGGGACCCTCCGGCCTCGCCTACGATCCGAAGGCCGCCCGCCTCTACTCCGTGTGCGGCAACGGCCTCCTCGCCGTCTCCGACGCGAGGAAGGGCTCCCTCGCCCTCACCCTCCCCATCGGGCGAGGCCCCGACGCCTGCGCCTTCTACGGGAGGACCGGCACCGTCTACGCCTCGAACGGCGAGGGCACCCTCACTGTCCTCTCCACTAAGGCGGGAGGCCCCGCCGAGACGGTCCCCACCCTCCCCGGCGCCCGCACCATGGCCCTCGACGCGCGCACCGGCGCGGTCTACACCTGCACCGCCGAGACCCTCCCCGCCCCCGCCGCTCCCCCGAACGGCGAGGCCCCCCGCCGCCGGGGCTACAAGCCCGGCACCTTCGTCGTCCTGAGGATCCGGCGCGGCTAAGCCCCCGCCGGTGCTGCCGGTACTCTGGAGGGCGACGATGCCCTCCGCCGTGTCCGTCCCCGCCCGCCTCTCGCCCATGCGCTGGGAGGACGGCGCCCTCCTCCTCCTCGACCAGCGCGAGCTCCCCCGGCGCGAGGTCTGGCTCGCGCTGCGGAGCGCCGGGGAGGTCGCCGCCGCGATCCGCGGCATGGCCGTGCGCGGCGCCCCCGCGATCGGGATCGCCGCCGCCTACGGCGTCGCCCTCGACGGCGGCACCCCCGAGGGCTTCGCCGTCCTCCGCGCGAGCCGCCCCACCGCCGTGAACCTCTTCTGGGCGCTCGACCGCATGGAGAGGGCCCCCAAGGACCGCCTCCTCCAAGAGGCCCGCGCGATCGAGGCCGAGGACCTCGCGATGAACCGCGCGATCGGCGCGAACGGCGCCGCCGCGATCCCCGGCGCGGGTCTCGAAATCCTCACGATCTGCAACACCGGCGCCCTCGCCACCGCCGGCTGGGGCACCGCGCTCGGCATCGTCCGGTCCCTCCGCGAGGAGGGCCGCCTCGCGAAGGTCTGGGCCCTCGAGACCCGCCCCCGCCAGCAGGGCCTCCGGCTCACCGCCTACGAGCTGAAAGCCGAGGGGATCCCCTTCGCGATCGTCGCCGACTCCGCCGCCGCGACGATCCTCGCCACCCGCCCCATCGCCGCCGTCGTCGCCGGGGCCGACCGGATCGCCGCGAACGGCGACGCCGCGAACAAGATCGGCACCTTCATGCTCGGCGTCCTCGCCGCCGAGTTCAAGGTCCCCCTCTACATCGCCGCCCCGAGCTCCACCTTCGACCCCGCCCTCCCCGACGGCGGCCACATCCCCATCGAGGAGCGCGACGGGCGCGAGATCACCCACGCCGAAGGCGTCCCCATCGCGCCTGAGGGCACCCCCGTCTTCAACCCCGCCTTCGACGTCACCCCCGCCCGCTACATCGCCGGCATCGTGGACGAGCGCACCGTCCACCGCCCCCCCTACCGCTTCGCGGCTTCCTGAAGATGAAACCCTCGCCCTCCGAGATCCGCGCCGCGCTGGCGAGCGACCTCCTCCCGCGCGTCCGCGTCGCCGCGCTCGGCGGAGCCTCCGTCTACGCGCTCGCCGCCGTCGCGGGAGGGCTTCCCGAATCGGCTCCGGTTTTGGTCGGCGGCGGGTTGGTCTGCATCCACCTCGCTCCGGGCGACCGCCTGAACCCCGTGCGCGCCCTCGGTCTCGCGCTCGCGGCCCCGTTCGTCCTGCCGTTTCTCCTTCTCGCGCCGGCTCTCGCCGAACGGCGGGGGCGGCGATGACCCGTCTTTTCACCCCGCTCGAACGCCGCGCCGCGTGGCTCGGCGCTCCGCTTTGGATCGCGCTCCTGTTCGGATGCGCGTTCCTGCGCCCGGGGCTGACGTTCACCGTCGTGGTGGGCGTGCTCACCGTCGGCGGGATGATCTACGACAACCCGAGGACGGACCCGGTAAAGCCCAGCGCCCGCGCGCTCCGCGTCGTCCTCCTGATCCTCGTCGTGCCGACGTTCCCGGTCAAGCTTCTTCTGCGGGCTCGGGAGGCGCGGAGAAACGGATAAGCTGGCCCCCGATGTTCTCGGTGGTCGGAAGCGACGGGGCGGTGTACGGACCCGTGGACGAGGCCACGATCCGCGCCTGGATCGCCCAGGGGCGCGTGGTCCCGACGACGAACCTCATCGAGCCGCTCACCGGACGCGTCCTCGCCGCCGGGCAGTCGAGCGCCCTCGCCGACGCCTTCGCCGCCACCGCCCCCCCCGTCGCCCACCCCGGCGGACCGAGCGTCGGCTTCAACGCCACCTTCAACCCCGGCCCCTTCGGCAACCCCAACGCGTACGGCTCCCCGAACGTCGCCCCCTACCCCCACGCGACAGGTCCGTACGGGACGGCCGGCTACCCCGCGACTCCGCCCCGCAACAAGGTCGTCGCCCTCCTCTTCGCCTTCTTCCTCGGGGGCATCGGGATCCACCGCTTCTACCTCGGGCACAACGCGATGGGCATCTTCATGCTCCTCCTCTTCGTCCTCACCTGCGGCTGGGGCGGGATCGTCACCGGGATCATCGCCCTCGTGGACCTCGTCCGCATCGCCACCGACTCCCTCCTCGACGCCGAGGGCCGCCGCCTAACATGAGGACGGGCCGATGACGGAGGGCGAGCCGCCCCTCGTCGCCTACCCGCTCGGCGTCGCCCTCTGGGCCGCCGGGATCTGGCTTCTCCTGAGCCTCGCCCCGCCCGAGTTCCGGGGCCAGGCCTTCGGGCTCGTCCTCTTCCTCCTCCCGCTCGCGATGGCCGTCCTCGCCCTCCTGACGAACGCCCTCGCGGGCGAGCGCGGCCCCGCCCCCTTGCGCCCCGCCGCCCGCACCCTCACCTTCGCCCTTCTCTTCCCCTTCGTCCTCTGGGGCCAATGGGACGCCCGCCGCCGCAAACCCCCGCGCCTCTGATCGCCGCCGCTCAGACGGGCGGATCGGGAACACTGACGGGCGTGCCCACCGTCCGCGACCTCCTCCGCACCCGGCGCGACGCCGGCCGAAACGGAGGCCGCCACTCGCGCGAGGATCTCGACCTTCTCGCCCGAGGCGCCGCCGACGGCACGATCTCCGACTACCAATTGAGCGCCTGGCTTATGGCCGCCTACCTGAACCCCCTCGACGAAGGGGAGACGGTGGACCTCACCCTCGCGATGGCCTCCTCGGGCGAGCGCATCGACCTGACGGGCCTCCCCGAGCCGTGGGTGGACAAGCACTCGACCGGGGGCGTCGGGGACAAGACCACGATCGTCCTCCTCCCCCTCCTCGCCGCGTGCGGGCTCACCGTCGTGAAGATGTCCGGGCGCGGGCTCGGGATCACCGGCGGCACCGTGGACAAGCTCGAGAGCATCCCCGGCTTCCGCACCGATCTCTCGATCGAGAGGATGAAGGCCCAGGCGGGGCGGATCGGCCTCGCCCTCACGGGCCAGACCCCGCGCCTCGCCCCCGCCGACGGCCGCCTCTACGCCCTGCGCGACGTCACCGAGACCGTGGACTCGATCCCGCTCATCGCCGCGAGCATCCTCTCGAAAAAGATCGCGGGCGGCGCGAAGACCGTCGTCCTCGACGTGAAGTGCGGCTCCGGCGCCTTCATGACCGATCTGACGCAGGCGAAGGAGCTCAAACGCTGGCTCGTGAGGATCGGCGAGGGATGCGGCCTGAGGGTCGCCGCCCGCATCACGGACATGGACGAACCGCTCGGCGTCGCGGTCGGCAACGTGAACGAGGTGAGGGAGGCGCTCTCCGTTCTCGGGGGCTTGAGGGGCGACCCCTCCGAGCCTCTGGGCCTCCGTCGTCTGCGCGACCTCTGCACCGAGTTCGCCGTCCTCGCCCTCACGACAAGTGGGACGTGCCCCGAAAGCGAGGCTCGTCGCCGCGTCGCCGAAGCCCTCGCCTCCCGCGCCGCCCTCCTTAAGGCCCACGAATGGTTCCGCGCCCAGGGCGCGACCGCGCCCGAAGAGTTCGTCGCCGAGGGGGATCCCGATCCCTCCCTTACGGTCGTCGTCCGTGCCGATCGTGAGGGTTGGATCGCCCGCGTGGATGCCCGCCGCGTCGGCGAGATCGTCGTCGCCCTCGGCGGGGGCCGCGCCGCGAAGGGCGACGCCATCGCCCACGAGGTCGGCGTGAACGTCCTTGCGAGCGTCGGCGCCCACATGAAGGCTGGCGATCCGCTCGCCTCCGTTCGCGCCCGCACCCCCGAGAGGGCGAGGGAGGCCGCCGAGGCCCTCCGCGGGGCGATCGAGATCTCCGACGCCCCCGTCGCCCCTCGCCCGCTCTTCTTGGATTAGGCCCTTCGCACTCCTCGGGGCGCGGCGGGCGTATGGAACCCGAGATGCCCGAGCCCGTCATCCGCACCGTCGGACTCACGAAGACCTACGCGATGGGCGGCCAGAGGGTCCACGCCCTCCGGGCGGTGGACGCCGTCGTCGAGCCCGGCGAGATGGTCGCGATCATGGGACCCTCCGGATCCGGCAAGTCCACCTTCATGAACCTCGTCGGATGCCTCGACCGACCGAGCGCGGGCGAGTACTTTCTCGACGGCCTCCCCGTCGCCGGCATGAACGACGACCGGCAGGCCGAGGTCCGCTCGCGCAAGATCGGCTTCGTCTTCCAGGGGTTCAACCTTCTCCCGCGCACGAGCGCGCAGGGGAACGTCGAGCTCGCCCTCCAGTACGCGGGCGTCCGCGACCGCCGCCCCAAGGCCCGCGCCGCCCTCGAGCGCGTCGGCCTCGCCGGACGGATGGACCACACCCCGAGCCAGCTTTCGGGAGGCCAGCAACAGCGCGTCGCGATCGCCCGCGCGATCGTGAACGACCCCGTCCTCCTCCTCGCCGACGAGCCCACCGGCGCCCTCGACACCCGCACGAGCGAGGAGATCCTCGACCTCTTCCAGACTCTCAACCGGGCGGGGAAGACCGTCGTCGTCGTGACCCACGAGGAGGACGTCGCCGCCCACTGCGGGCGAATCGTCCGCTTCCGCGACGGGCGCATCGTCGGGGACGAGCGCGTCGCGACGCCCCGCTCCGCCCGCGCCCTCCTCGCCGCCATGCCTCCGCCCGACGAGGACGGGGACGGCCAGCCCGGAGATCCCTCCGGGCTGGCCGCGATCTAGACGCCGAGCCCTCTCAGCGCTCGTCGATGGCCTTGTTCTTCTCGACCTTCTGCGTCTCCGCCGGGGTCGGCTCCGACTTCGAGCCGCAACCCGCGAGCGTCAGCCCGATCCCGACCGTCGCGAGCGCGAGGAGAAGCCCCCTCACTTGACGACGCCGCCCGCCTTGTAGGGGTCCCACATGGACGACTTTGGGTTGTCCTGCAGGTCGTAGAGCACCTTCTCGACGTTCAGCGACTTCGCGTGCGTGTCCGCGAAGACGCACGAGATCGTCCCCGCGTAGAGCGCCCGGTCCGAGGCGAGAATCTCCTTCTCGGTGTTCCCGGTCCCATCCGAGACGTTGACCCAGTAGTCCTTGTAGCCGTCCTTCGTCGGGTTGTAGGGCGATCCGTCCGAGAACGTGCCGTCCCCCGCCAGCTGGCCCTCGATCGTGTACACCCCGTTCCGGTCGCTGAACTTCGCGATCGCGTTGTAGTAGTTCCCCGTCATCAGCAGGAGCGTGTTCGAGGACTCGCTCATCTGGCTCACGTTGATCGGCGCGATGTTCGCGTTGAAGGCGTACCGGTTGAGCGTGTACGAGTTCTGCCCGCCGTAGCCGTCCCCCTTGCCGTTGTTGTTCACCCAGGCGTTCTTGCGCCCCGGCCCGCGCCACATCTCGTAGCTCTTGATGTACGGCTGGAGCTGCTGGTTGTAGAAGTGGTACGTCGGGTACCCCGCCGCCGCGCCGTCGGTGGCGTTCTTGTCCTTCCAGCGGTAGAGGAAGAGCGTGTCGTCCGAGTCCGCGAGGTACAGCTGCATCCCCGTCCCGATCTGCTTCGTGTTGCTCAGATCCTGCGTCTTCTTCGCCGCGACCTTCGCCTGGGCGAAGACGGGGAAGAGGATGGCGGCGAGGATCGCGATGATCGCGATGACGACGAGGAGCTCGATGAGGGTGAAGCCCTTCGAGGCGAGGGAGGAGATGCGCTTCATAGGAGAGCCGCGGCGAACCGCGATGAGGAATAAACCCCTCTCCTGTTAAGTGGGCGTCATTGTCAGGGTCTTAACCGATCCTAGCCGCGCTCGAGCCTGAGGTCCGGCGCGAGCCCGCTCGCATCGCTCTCCCCCCCGTCGTCCTTCCCGTCCGCCCCCACCGAGTACACCGCCCACTCCTTCCCGTCCCGCCGGTACACGAGCCCGTACCCCGAGAACGGGTCCTCGAGCTCCCCCGCCCCCCCCGCGATCTCCCCGAGCGACCGCGGGAGCGCGAGCCCCCGCTTCGCCCGCGCCCGCAACCGGCACTCCGCGACGAGAAGCCGCGTCCGCGCGAGCGTCGCGTCGTTCATCTTCAGGATCGGCTCGATCCCCAGCGTGACCGCCCGCCGGAGCGCCCGCCCCCGCGGCGGCGCCTTCCCCGGCTCCCAGGTCCGGTTCGGGGCCGCGAGCGTCGTGTCCTTCGCGAGCTCCCGCTCCATCCCCTCGATCTCCTCGCCCACCCCCGCGAAGTACGCCGCCGCCTCGCGCCGCGACCCGCTCGCCAGCCGCCCCGCGTCGTCCGCCACCGCCGGCCCGTACGCCCGCGCCTCCTCCACGAGCCGCCCCGCCGCCCAGGCGTCCTGAAGCCGCTGAAGAAGGAGCCGCCGGTTCGCCGCCTCGTTCGCCACCATCCCGGCGAGCGGCGGACGCCGCAGGAGCGCCCCCTCCGCCGCGTCCGCGAGCGCGTCGAGCGAGCCCGCGTCCATCCTCGCGAGCCCCGGCACGACCCCCCGCCGCGCCTCGTCCGCGATCGCGAGCCCGAGCGACGCGTCCGCCGCCCCGCCCCCGGTAAGGTCGAACCCCAGCCGCGTCGCGACCCCGTACCGCCCGATCGCCCGCGCCGCGTCCCCCGCCGCGAGCGCGTCCCCGATCTCCCACGACGCCTCCCGCCCGAGAAGCCGCCACCCCCGCCGCCCGGGACCGCCCAGGTCGATCCCCACCGGCGCGTAGGCGAACGCCAGCGGCCCCGCCTGCGCCCGCGCGAGCCGCGCGAGAAGCGGCCCGCACACCCGCCCCGCCGTCTTCCGGTGCCCGGGAAAGAACTGCGTCCGCCCGAGAAGCCCCGGTGCCCCCGCCTCCGCCTCCCGCCCGATCGCCACGAGCTCCGCGAACGCCGGGGACGGCGCGGGCGCGGGGGACGGCTTCGCCCACGTCCTCAGCGCCGCCTCCCGCTCGCGCCGGCAACCCGCCCCCGCGAGTCCTGCCCCTCCAAGCCCCGCCAGGGCGAGGACCCCTCCGGCGACCGCCACGCTTCCCCGCATCCCCACCGGTGTACCCGCTCTCCCGCGACGGTAGAATGCCGCCTGTATGAAGGCGGTGGTCCTCGCGGCCGGCAAGGGGAGCCGGCTCTTCCCCGTGACGAAGGTGGTCCCCAAGCCCCTCCTCCCCCTCGCCAACCGCCCGACCCTCGCCTACGCCTTCGAGCGTCTGAAGGAGGCCGGGATCGATGACGTGGGGATCGTCGTCGGCGAGAACGAGGGCGTCATGCGCGAGGCGCTCGGCGACGGCTCCGCCTTCGGCGTCTCCATCAGGCTCATCCGCCAGCCCGATCCCCAGGGCCTCGCCCACGCCGTCGGCTTCGCCCGCGACTTCGTCGGGAGCGACTCCTTCTGCCTCTACCTCGGCGACGCCGTCTACTCGGACCCCCTCCTTCCGTTCAAGGACCGCTTCGAGGCGTCCGGGTGCGACAACCTGAACCTCGTGAAGCCCGTCCCCGACCCCGAGCGCTTCGGCGTCGCCGAGACGGAAGGGGAGGCGATCGTCCGCCTCGTCGAGAAGCCGAAGGCGCCGCGCTCGAACCTCGCGATGGCGGGCGTCTACTTCTTCGGCCCCGCGATCTGGGCCTCGCTCGACGGCCTCGAACCCTCCGCGCGCGGCGAGTACGAGATCACCGACGCGATCCAGCGCCTCATCGACTCCGGCGGGCGCGTCCTCGCCGGGGTGTACGAGGGCGTCTGGTTCGACACCGGCACCCTCGACTCGTTCCTCGGCACGAACCGCTTCCTCCTCGACAACGGCTCCGTCGTGGACCCCACCGCCGACGTCGAGGGGAGGATCGGCCCGAACGTCGCGATCGGGGCCGGGGCGCGCGTCCGCGCGACCCGCATCAGGGACGCCGTGATCCTCCCCGGCGCGAGCGTCGAGGCGGGCGGCGAGATCCGCCGCGCCCTTCTCGGCGGAAGCGTCCGGAGCGAGGGCGACCTCGCCGAGGCCATCCGCCACGGCGACCGGGACTGAGAACGGGCCGGACGAGAGGCCCGGACGCAGGAAAACGACGGGCGGCTCCTGAAGAGGAGCGGGCCCGTCGTCCTTAGGGGTGGCTAAATGCTCGCCTTAAACCTCGCCGCCTCCGGACGTGGCGTCCAGGGTCGGCGGGTCATGAGGATCAGCTCGC
Organism: Fimbriimonas sp.; assembly: GCA_965249475.1. Lineage (GTDB taxonomy): Bacteria > Armatimonadota > Fimbriimonadia > Fimbriimonadales > Fimbriimonadaceae > Fimbriimonas. The sequence goes on from CBDFMD010000003.1 coordinate 640,740, forward strand.
GGAGTTGTTCGTCGCGTTCGCGGAGTTGTTGGTCGCGTTCGTGGCATTGGCGTCCTCGCCCTTGCTGCAACCACCGAGAACGGCACCCACGATACCGAGCACCATCACCAAAGCGTAAATCTTTCTCATACTTTTTGCACCTCCAAGCCAGGCTTGGACTATCCTGCCCGCAGGACCGTGAAGACCCTTCAGACGAGGACAGTATGACCTACGAGAACTCACAGGAAGCCGTTGCAAAAGACTTTTTCGGCGATTCCGCCGCTTTTTTCCGCGGAGCCTCGTCTAAGGCCGCCCCGACGGGGCTCCGCCCAGGGGTCCCGCAGGGCTCCCCAGGGCTCCCCCCGCGTCGCCGAGCGCCCCCGCGCGCCTTTCGGGCAAACTAGCGGGACGCATGACGCCGGCCTCGCGCCCCGTCCCGGGCGACCGCCCGACCCCCGCCGCGGCCCCGTTCGCCGCCCGCGCGGCCGCGCGTACCGCCGCGCGTATCTAGGGGAACCGCCCGCCTGACCCGGACAGGCCGCCCGTTCCCCGCAAAAAGGACCCGCGCCGCCCCCCCGCCCCAACCCCCTTCATGCTCAAGTACGACACCATCAAGACCGCCGACCACGAGTACGTCATGCCGACGTACACCCGGATGCCCGCCCTCTTCGTCCAGGGCTCCGGATGCACCCTCTGGGACAACCGCGGGGGCGAGTACCTCGACCTCCTCGCCGGGATCGCCGTCTGCTCCCTCGGCCACTGCCACCCCGCCGTCGTCGCCGCGATCACCCGCCAGGCCCAACAGCTCATGCACGTGAGCAACCTTCTGCTGAGCGCCCCCCAGGCCCTTCTCGCCGAGCGCCTCTGCCGCCTCTCCGGCATGGACCGCGGCTTCTACGGCGTCTGCGGCGCCACCGCGAACGAGACCGCCTTGAAGATCGCGAAGAAGCACGGCCTGACCAAGCGCCCCGACGGCGACTACGAGATCATCACCCTCCAACGCTCGTTCCACGGACGCACCCTCGGCGTCCTCTCCGCCACGGGCCAGCGCAAGTACCAGCGCGCGTTCGAGCCCCTCGTCCCCGGCTTCGTCCACATCGAGGCGAACAACCTCGACGAGCTCCGCGAGGCGTTCTCCCACCGCACCGCCGCGATCCTGCTCGAACCGATCCAGGGCGAGGGCGGCGTCACCCCCCTCACCACCGCCTTCCTCCAGGAGGCCGAGCGCCTCTGCCGCGTGCACGACGCCTTCCTCATGCTCGACGAGGTCCAGACCGGCGTCGGACGCACCGGCAGATGGTTCGCCTTCGAGCACCACGGCGTCCGACCCGACGTCCTCTGCCTCGCCAAAGGGCTCGGCGGCGGCATCCCCATCGGCGTGTGCCTCGCCTCCGGCAAGGCCGCCGACGTCCTCGAGCCCGGCGACCACGGCGCGACCTTCGGCGGCAACCCCATGGCCTGCGCCGCCGCCCTCGCCGTCCTCGACACGATCGAGCACACCGACCTTCTCGCCTCCGTGACCCGCGTCGGCGCCGTCCTCGCCGAGGGCCTGCGCGCGATGGCCCCCGCCGTCGCCGACGTGCGCGGCATGGGCCTCATGCTCGGCGCCCGCCTCGAGCGCCCCGTCGCCCGCGACGTCGTCCGACGGTGCTTCGAGGCCAAACTCATCGTCAACGCCACCGACGACCACACCCTCCGCTTCGTCCCGCCCCTCATCCTCACCGAGCCCCAGGTCCACGACGCCCTCGCGATCCTCGCCGAGGCCCTCGAGGTCCCCGCCCCGAAGATCGGCGCGCCGAGGACCGCCGGCGCCAAGGCCCCCGCCCCCGCCCGCTACGGCGACGTCCTCGCGATCGACGACCTCACCGAACTCCAGATCCGCGACGTCCTCGACCTCGCGGCCTACAGCAAAAGCCGCCGCCGCCTCGCCCCCTCCGCCGTCACCCCCGTCGAAGGCCGCGCCGTCGCCCTCCTCTTCGAGAAGGCGTCCCTGCGCACCCGGATGAGCTTCGAGGTCGCCGTCGCCGAGCTCGGCGGCCACCCCGTCTACCTCGGCAAGGACGACGTCGGCCTCGGCAAGCGCGAGTCGGTGAAGGACATCGCCGCGAACCTCTCGCGCTGGACCTCGCTCGTCGTCGCCCGCCTCTACTGGCAACGCGACCTGAAGGAGCTCGCCCTCCACTGCGACGTCCCCGTCGTGAACGCCCTCACCGAGTGGGAGCACCCCTGCCAGGCCCTCGCCGACATGATGACGGTGCGCGAGCGCTTCGGCGACGACCCGGTGAAGATCGCCTACGTCGGCGACGGGAACAACGTCGCCCGCTCCCTCGCGAAGCTCGCCCTCCGCCTCGGCTACGGCTTCACCCTCGTCGGCCCCGAGAACTTCTGGCTCGAGCCCACCCCCGGCCTCGTCCAGACGACGAGCCTCGAGGACGGCCTCGCCGGCGCCCGCGTCGTCTACACCGACGTCTGGGTGAGCATGGGCGACGAGCGCGAGCAGGAGCAGCGCCTCCGCGTCTTCGACCCCTACCGCGTGGACGCCCGCGCGATGGGCCTCGCCGAGCGCGACGCCGTCTTCCTCCACTGCCTCCCCGCCCGCCGCGGCCTCGAGGTCACCGACGAGGTCATCGACGGCCCCCAGTCCGTCGTCTACACCCAAGCCGAGAACCGCCTCCACGCCCAGAAGGCGCTCCTCCAGAGGATCCTCGGGCTTTGACGAGGCGATGTATAAGGAATCTACCCGTGTATGAAGATTCTTCTCATACTAGAGTAGATTCTTCATAGATGGACGCGGTCCGGAACCCCTTCACTCCTGGAGCCGGAAACGAGCCCCCCGAGCTCGCCGGACGCGACGATCTGCGACGCAAGATCGAGACGGCGCTCAAACGGATCCGCATCGGGCGGCCGGAAAAGAGCTTCGTTCTCGTCGGATTGCGCGGAGTCGGCAAGACCGTTCTCCTCAACCGCATGATGCGGGACGCTGAGGCGGAGGGACACTCGGTCGTCGCCGTCGAAGCCGCCGAGGATCGATCCCTGCCCGGTTTGCTGGCGCCGAAACTCCGCATCACCCTCCTTAAACTTTCAAGGACCGAGCGCGCCGGGGATTTGGCTCGGCGGGCCTTGCGCGGATTGGCGGGTCTGGTCGGAGGCCTCAAACTGAAGTACAACGACGTCGAGGTCGGCCTTGACTATGCGCCGGAGCCCGGCTTGGCCGACAACGGGGATCTAGAATCCGATCTGACCGACCTGCTCGTGGCGGTCGGCCAAGCCGCGCAGGCGGGCGGGACCGTCGTCGTGATCGCGATGGACGAGATCCAGTACGTGCCGACCGAGCAACTCGGCGCGTTGGTGATGGGGCTCCATCGTTGCGCGCAACTAAGCCTCCCCATCGCGCTCGTCGGAGCGGGCCTTCCTCAGCTGAGGGGGCGTTTGGGCAACGCGAAGTCGTACGCCGAACGCATGTTCGAGTTCCCGCGCGTAGGTCCGCTCGATCGCGCTGGCGTGGAACGCGCGATCGCGGTCCCGATCCGCTCCGAGGGCGCGGACATCGAGCCGGGTGCGATAGAGGCGATCTTCGAGAGAACGCAGGGCTACCCCTACTTCGTCCAAGAATGGGGGAAGCACACATGGGAGGAGGCGGATGCGTCTCCGGTGACTCGCGCCGACGTCGAGGGGGCGGCCGAGGTCGCCGTCGCCACCCTGGACGAGAGTTTCTTCCGCGTGCGTTTCGACCGACTGACCCCGAAGGAGAAGGAGTACCTGCGGGCGATGGCCTCGCTCGGCCCCGGCCCTTATCGCTCCGGGGACGTCGCCGGTGCTCTGGGAAGAAACCTACAACAGGTCGGACAGGCGCGGAGCAGCCTCATCGAGAAGGGCATGATCTGGAGCCCGGAACACGGCGGGACCGCGTTCACCGTCCCCCTCTTCGACGAGTTCATGCGCCGCATCATGCCCGAGGGTCCGGCCCCCTAAACCATCGTCGAGAGCACCCCCCCGCGGGCTCGCCTCCGCGACGGGTCCTCGCTCCCTCACCCGTCGGGCGAGCTCCTCGACGAACTCGCCTAACGTTCCCGCGGCGAGCGCGGCCGCGTCGTCGAGGACTTCGATCCCGATCTCCTCCTCAAGGAGCGAGAACGCTCCGGCATCGTCGAGACCGTCGGCCCATGCCCAGAAGGCCACCCCCGCGTCGTCGTCCGGGCGGAACCGGTCGTTCGTCCACGTCATCTCGTCGCGGATCGCCCTGAGCGTCGCCGCCGCGACCCGCCGCACGACGGGATCGCTCCCCCAGACCTCGATCGGGACCGGACCCCGCGCCGCGAGCACCGCGTCGATCCCCCCGGCGATCGGGCGCGCCATCCGCATCCACCGGGCGCTCTCGACCATCCACCCGAGCGCGGGGATGGACTGCCAAAAGGATTCGCGAAGCGCGTAAGCGGGCGCCAAGCGCTCCTTCGCCAACCGATCCTCTAAAGGCATCACCCCAAGGGGTCGAAGAGCGCGAACCCCGAGAACCGTCTGAAATCCCCGTCGTGCGAGCACAGCGTCGCCCGGTGCTCGATCGCGAGCGCCGCAAGGTGCGCGTCCGGCACGAGATTTCCCGCGGTTCCGGCCTCGCGAAGAAGCCCCGCGAGGAGATCCAAATGGCGGGGCCCCGGCTCTAAGGCGACGACGCGAGGCGATGCGTAGTACCCCTGAACGATACGGAGAGCCGTCGCCGGCTCCAGAGCCGACGCCATCGCGACCCGCTTCGTCGTGAGACGGAGGAACGCGAGCGCCACCGCCCAGGGCAACGCGATCGTCTCGTCGCCGTTCAGCGCTCCCTCCCACCAGGCGAGCGCGCGCCCGTGATACGGAGAACTCGCATCCGTCGCGAAGATGAGGAGGTTCGCGTCGGGAAGGATCAAGCGGTCGCCTCGACCTTCGGGGAAGAGGCTGGCGCGGAGTCCCCGCCGCGCGTCGAGGCCTGCCGAGCGCGCTCCTCGTCCTCCTCGCGAGCCCTCTTGTGCGCCCACTCGAGGTCGTCGAGATCCTGAACCTCCTTGCTCAGACGGTCCGGATCGAAACCGGGGCGCAATCCTAAGGGGAAGGTCTCGACCTTGAAGTACGGGCGTGGTCGCGGCGTGGGCTCAGAACTCAAGGCTGCCTGAAGAAGATCGTTCACCACCGAATTGAGAGATCGCCCGCTCAAGGAGGCGAGACTCCGCAACCGGTCTTCGACCCCCGGCTCCGGCGCGAACGTGATCCTCACGCTCGCAGTCTACATCAGCACCCTCTGCATCAAACATCAGAGCGAGTAGACTCGCCCCTATGCCCGACGCCCCCGAAGGCACCGGATCCCCCGAAGGCACCGGATCCCCCGAAGGCACCGGATCCCCCGAAGGCACCGGATCCCCCGAAGGCCCCGGCCTTCGCGCCGCGCTCGCCGGAGCCCTCCTGCGCGAGTCCCGCGCCGAGACGCCCGCCTTCCTCGCCGTCCTCGCCGATCTTCTCGGGGCCGCCTTCGGCCCCGCCGCCCGCCGCGTCGAGCGGGGCGGCTTCCTCTCCGCCAAGCGCCTCGTCGCCCTCGAGCTCGCCGACGGCGACACCCTCTACCGCCTCGAGCCCGGCCCCGACGGCCTCCTCGCCGGGACCGCGACCCACACCGTCCGCGGCATCCGGCTGAAGACCGAGCCCCTCCCCCTTCCCGAACTCCTCGCGACCCTCGCCGCCGCCCTCGAAGCCCGCGCCGCCGAAGGGGAGCGCGCCCGCGCGGCCCTCGACCGCTTCCTCTCCCTCGGATAGAGGCCGAATGAACGAGGGCCCCTTCGCCTCCTTCGCCCCCGCCGGCGACGCCCCCCTCGTCCGCGCCGCCGGGCTCCGCCCCCTCTCCCCCGTCCTCGGCGTCTGCGCGGTGAGGATCTCCGCGACGAACCCCGCCGTGAGCGGGCTCGACGGCGACGAGCGCCCCGCCGTCGTCGCCGCCTTCGGCCACGCCGTCGCGACCGGCCTCGACCGCCTGAAGGCCGAGGCCGCCGCCCAGAACGCCGCCTTCGTCGCCGATCTCGACCTCCGCCTCCCCGAGGGGCTCGCCGCAGGGAGGGGCGCTGGGGGCGTCTTCTCCGCCGGAGGCACCGCCTACGCCTGCGCTCACAACCCGGGCGAGGCCCCCGCGCTCACGAACCTCTCCGGGGGCGAGGTCGCCCGCCTCCTCCTCGCCGGATGGCGCCCCACCGGCCTCTGCGTCGGGTACTCCTTCTACGCGCAGTCCCCCGGCTACCGGGCCGCGAGCCTCGCCGCGAGCCTCGGCCCCTTCGGGCGCAACGTCGAGCACCCGGATCTCACCCGCGCCCTCCGCGCCGCGAACGCCCTCGCCCTCGCGCGCCTCGAGCGCGACGCCCGCGCGGGCGGCGGCGAGGGCCTCGTCGGCCTCCGCACCCACCTGTGCCGCGTCCACGCCGGCGAGCGCGCCACGATCTCCCTCGTCCTCTCCGCCATCGCCGTCCGTCGCGCGGGACCGACCCGCCCGATGCGTCCCGAGATCGTCCTTCCCCTGTAGAGTAGAGGGCATGCCGGACGCGAACACGCCTGAAGCCTACGTCCCCGGAGGCCAGGCCGGCCTCCCCGAATCCGCCGTCCGCCGCCTGAAGGAGATGCGCGGCTCCGGCGAGAGGCCGAGGCTCTTCACGAGCGACCTCTCCGTGAGCGAGTTCCTCCTCGTGAAAGAGGCCGGTTTCGATCCCCTCGGACTCGTGATGGGATCCTCGATCTACCACATCGGCGTCCAGATCCCCCGGATGTTCCAAAGCCAGGAGATGGACGTCCTCACCGGCGCGCTCTACCACGCGCGCGAGCTCGCGATGACCCGCATGGAGGAGGAGGCCGACGTCCTCGGCGCCGACGGCGTCGTGGGGGTCCGCCTCACCGTCAACACGAACGTCTGGGGCGAGAACATGGCCGAGTTCATGGCGATCGGCACCGCCGTCAAGAGCCGGACGGAAGCCCCCCACTGGCGCACCCCCGGCGGGCGCCCCTTCACCTCCGAGCTCACCGGGCAGGACTTCTCCCTCCTCCTGAAGACCGGCTACCGCCCCGTCGCCCTCACGATGGGCACCTGCGTCTACCACGTCGCCGCGCAGGGGTTTCTCCAGACGATGCAACGCATGGGCCGCAACGTCGAGATGGAGAACTACACCCAGGCCGTCTACGACGCCCGCGAACTCGCGATCTCCCGGATGCAGGCGGAGGCCGAGCGCGAGGGCGCCGTCGGCATCGTCGGCTCCCGCGTCGAGGAGGGAAGCCACGGCTGGGGAAGCCACCTCGTCGAGTTCTTCTCCATCGGCACCGCCGTCGCCGAGCTCCCAGACCCCGCCCCCCTTCCCGCCCCCACCCTCGTCCTCCCCCTCCGCTAACCCTCCCCCTCCGCTAACCCTCCCCCGCGAGACCCCCGACGACCGGCGCCTCCCAAGAGAGCGCCGGGGGCGCGCCCCCGGACGAAGAACGCGCGGGAATCTCGCGCCGCAGGGCTGTCGGAGGCCCCTCCGGAAGAACTAGAGGGTGTGGCCCCCGTCTTCGCCCCCGTTACCTTCCCGCCCCCCCCCCGCGACGCCCGACGTGACGCCCGACGTGACGCCCACCCCCCGAAAGCGGCGCGAGCGTCACGCTCCCCGGCCCGATATAGGCCTCCCGGACGCCCCCGGAGCCCCTCCCCAGGTTCCAACCGCCCCCCGCGAGCGTCACGCCGAGCGTCACCGCGCCGGACGGAGCAGGGTGTGATGATCCCCGGCCCTGCGAGGGAGGACGCGCTCGGCCCCCCGTCCGGTAACGTCACCCCTGACCACGGAGAAAGGAGCGTGAGAGGGGGACATGAGGGAGAGGAGGGCGTGAGGCGCGAAGGCGCCCGCATCGAGCTCCGGGGCGTCGAGGTCCGGTACGGCAAGCGCGTCCACGCCCTGCGCGGCCTCGATCTCGCCGTCGCCCCCGGCGAGTTCGTCTTCCTCGTCGGCGGCACCGGCGCGGGCAAGAGCACCCTCCTGAACCTCCTGACCGGCGAGACCCGCCCCACCGCCGGAACCGTCCTCCTCGACGGGCGCGACCTCGCCCGCCTGCGCCCCTGGCGCGTCCCCGCCCTCCGCCGCGGCATGGGCATCGTGGGTCAGGACTACGCGCTCCTCCCGAGGAAGAACGTCTGGGAGAACGTCGCCTACGCCGCCCGCGCCGTCGGGGCCCGCCGCGCCGAGGTCCGCCGCCGCGTCCCCGACATCCTCGCCTCCGTCGGCGTCGGCCACCGCGCCGACGCCTACCCCGACGAGCTCTCCGGCGGCGAGCGCCAGCGCGTCGCGATCGGCCGCGCCCTCGTGAACGACCCCCCCCTCCTCCTCGCCGACGAGCCCACCGGCAACCTCGACCCCGCCACGAGCTGGGAGATCGTCTCCCTCCTGCGCGACCTCAACCGCCGCGGCACCACCGTCCTCGTCGCGAGCCACGACACCCTCGTCATCGAGCGCATGGCCGAGCGCACCGTCCGCCTCGAGTCCGGCCGCATCGTCGCCGAGAGCCTCGCCGGAGGCGGCCTCTAAGGAACTCCGATGGACCGCGCCCTCTTCATCCTCGCCGAGGCCGCCACCGCCCTCCGCCGCAACCTCGGCATGACCTTCGCCGCCGTCTCCACCGTCGCCCTCTCGCTCTTCGTCCTCGGCGGCCTCGCCCTGAGCTACCTCGCCGTCGCCGACTACGCCGGGGGCCTCCCCGGCCGCTTCGAGATGCGCGCCTACATGCGCGACGACGCGACCCCGGCGGAGGTGAGCCTCGCCGCCCGCAGGATCCGCGCCCTCCCCGGCGTCGCCTCCGCCGCCTGGATCCCCCGCGCCGCCTCCTGGCGCCGCTTCTCCGAGGAGAACCCCGCGCTGGTCGAGGGCCTGGAGAATCCCTTCCCCGAGGGCTTCCGCATCGTCCTGAACGATCTCGCCCGCGCCGACGCCGTCGCCCGCCGCGTCGCCGAGATCCCCGAGATGGACCCCGCGGGCGTCCGCTACCCCAAGGACGAGGGCCGCCTCGCCGAGAGCGCCCTGCGCGTCCTGCGCTGGCTCGGCGCGACCGTCGGCGCCCTCCTCGCCCTCACCGCCGGCATCCTCGTCTTCAACGCGATCCGCCTCGCCCTCCTCTCCCGCCGCGTGGAGATCCGCGTCATGCGCCTCGTCGGGGCGCCGAGCTACGTCGTCCTCTCCCCCTTCCTCATCGAAGGGCTCGTCCAGGGCGCGGTCGGAGGACTCCTCGCCGCCCTCATGCTCCGGAGCGCGCACATCGTGCTGGCGGGATTCGTCCGCTCGCTCTCGAACCTCTCCACCCTCCCCGCCTTCCCGAACGCCGCGATGCCCGCCCTCGCCGCCCTCGGCGGCGCCTACGGCCTCCTCTGCTCCGCCCTCGCCCTTTTCCGCCTCCCGCTGAGGACCCGGTAGGAGACGAGCGCCCCAGTAGACTCTCCCTAAAGATGAACGAAGGCCATATCGGCGTGGATGAGAGCGGGAAGGGCGACTACTTCGGACCCCTCGTCATCGCCGCCTGCTACGTCGGCCCCGAGCACCTCGCCGCGATCGAGGGCGTGAAGGACTCCAAAAAGCTCTCCGACGCCCAGGTCAAAGCCCTCGCCCCGAGGATCGAGGCCGCCTGCCCCCACGCCGTGATCCCCTGGAAGCCCGAGCTGTACAACGCGATGTACGCCGACTACAAGAACCTCAACCACCTCCTCGCCTACGGTCACGCGAAGGCGATCGAGGCCGTCCTCGAACAGCACCCCGCCACCCGCATCATCTCCGACGAGTTCGCCAAGGGCGGCGCTCAGGTGAAGAAGCGCCTCGGGCCGCTGGGGCAAAGGTGCGAGTTCGTCTCCCGCGTCCGCGCCGAGTCCGATCCCGCCGTCGCCGCCGCCTCCATCCTCGCCCGCGCCGCGTTCCTGCGCATCCTCGCCTCGCTCTCGAAGGAGACCGGCGTCGAGCTCCCCAAGGGCGCCACCGTCGTCCTCCCCACCGCGCGCAAGTACGTCGCCCTCCACGGCCGCGAGACCCTCAACCGCGTCGCCAAGCTCCACTTCAAGACCACGCTCCAGATCTAGTGCTCATCGACACCCACTGTCACCTCCACCACCCCGGCTATTTCGAGGACCCCGACCGCGAGGTCGCCCTCGCCCGCGAGGCCGGGGTCGGCGGGATCGTCGTCGTCGGCGTGGACCCTGAGGACTGGCCCGTCGCCCTTCGTTTCGCCGAGCGCCACGAGAGCGTCCACGCCATCCTCGGCTGGCACCCAAACGCCCTCGAGACCTGGGACCCTGCGCGCCTGAGAGACCTTGAGGGGCTTTTGGCGCACCCGAAGGTCCGCGCCCTCGGCGAGATCGGACTCGACAACCACCACGCCTTCGTCCCCCCCGACGTCCAGCGCGAGGCCCTCCTCGCCCAGCTCGACCTCGCCGAGCGCCTGGAGACCCCCGTCGTCTTCCACGCCCGCGAGGCCTATACCGACCTCCTGGCGATCCTCGAACGCCGCCCCAAGCGCCTCCCCTACCTCTTCCACTGCTTCACCGGGAGCGGGGAAGAGGCCGCCCACGCCGTCGCCCTCAGCGCGCTCCTCGGTGTGGACGGCCCTATTACGTACCAGAAGGCGCAGGCTCTCCGCGACGTCTTCGCCGCCGTCCCCCTCGAACGCCTCGTCCTCGAGACCGACGCCCCCTACCTCGCCCCCGTCCCCCATCGGGGCAAAACCAACCGCCCCGCCTACGTCCCCCTCCTCGCCGCGCGGCTCGCCGAGATCCACGGCCGCCCGACCGAGGAGGTCGCCGCGATCACTACCGCGAACGCCCGCGCATTCTTCGGCCTCGCCGAGCGCTACTCGTTCCCGACCTGATCGATCGGCGTCCGCTGGACCGACGCGCTCGGCCCAGCCGGGCGAGGCTTCGGCTTCGTGCGCGGCGTCGGGGCGTCGGCGGAGCTCGACCCCCCGTCGACCGCCGCGTCCGGAGCGGGCGCGTTCTGCGTCCGCCCCTCTTCCCGGATCCGCTGGAACTCCGTCGCCCCCGTCTCCTCCAGAGGCCTCGGCGCACGTTTAGGCGCGCCCACGCCGGAGATGCGAGGGTCCGCCGGGAGCGAGTCCGTCCCCTTCACCTTCTGGACGAACTGCCCGAGCCGCTTCACCTGCGGGATTTTCGCCCCGAGCCCCCCGATCCGCGGCCCCACCGCGTACCTCCCGAGGACGAACACGAACGCCGGGACCACGATCCACTTGCAGAACCTTCCGAAGCCTGTGAGCTCGCTCGCCATGACAAGCCCAGTCTATCCTCCCGTACACTCCTCCTCGATGCCCGAAGACCCGAAGGACGACGAGATCCTGATCCTGGAGAACCCCGTCGTCCGGTTGGAGCTCTCCCGGCGCAACGCCCGCGTCGTCGCCTGGACCGAAAAGGCCACCGGCCTCCCCCTCCTCGATGCCCCCGTCGGCCTTGAGCTCGAAGACTTCCCCCCCGACCCCCTCGGCTCCCTCGCGAGCGTCGAGGAGCCGGAGGAGGGGGAGGACGCCCCCCCCGAGCACCTCCTGTACGACCCCTTCGGCCACGGAGGCGTCGCCGTCCAGATCCTCTACCATCTCGATCCCGAGGCGAACGCCCTTGCCGCCGAGATCGCCCTCACGAACCGAACTCTCGTCCCCATCCCCCTGCGCCTCCGCTGGCACGGCCCCGCCGCGAGTTTCGACCCCCCCACCTTCGCCCGGGTCGAGGGTGGCTGGGCCGACGGCTTCGTTCTCGCGGGCCGCACCACCGCGACCTTCGCCGTCCGCGCCGCCGCGTTCGGCGCGGATCTCGCTCGCGCCACGGGCGCCGAGGCCGCCGTCGGCTGGGACCCCGAGGTCGTCACCGTCCGCGTCGCCCGTCCCCACTCCGACGCCCGCCTCTTTCTCCGCACCGAGTCCGGCGAGACCCTCGAGGCCCCCGCCCCCGTCGGCCCCGAGCGCGCCCTCGTCCTGCCCCTCGGCGGCGTCCGCCCCGTCGCCGCCGTCCTCCGGAGCGCCGAAGGCATAGACCTTGCCGCCCCTCCCGAGCTCTCCCCCCCCACCGAGCCGAGCCCGCCCGAGCCCACGGTCGCCTGGAGCGACCTTACCCTCGCCGACCTCGCCCGCCTCGCCCGCTCTCCCGCGACTCGCCATCTCGCCGCGCTCGAGCGCGCCCGCCGCGCCGCCCTGGAGGGAGACGACGGCGCCGCCGACGCCGCTCTCGACGACGCCCTCCTCTGGAACGCCGACGATCCCCTCCTCTGGTGGACGAAAGCGGCTCTCCAGCGCCGTCTCGACCCCTCCCGCGACCGCGCCGAGTGGCTCAACGCCCGCTTCCTCCGGCCCCTCGAGCCCCTCGTCGCCGCCGAGGCCCTCCTTGCCCAGGAGCCCGAGGGTCCCGAAGGCGACAACCCCCTCATGCGCCTCGTCGCCGGACGCGAGGCGGTCGCCGCCGGATGCGTCGCCGCTTATGCCGAGGCCGGTCACGTCCGGGACGCCACGGCCCTCGCCGCCCGCATCCTCGCGGTGCGCGACTGGCGTCGCGTCCGCCTCCTCGCCGCTGGCCTCTACCTCGTCCACACCCGCATGGCCGTTCAGGCTTCCGAGCACCGCTCCGCCGCCCTCCGCGCCGAGCGCGAGACCGACCCTCCCGACACGGGCGTCGAGGCGACCTACCGCGCCCTTCTCGACGCCCGATTCGGAGCGATCTCCTAAAACGACGACGCCCCCGCCGAAGCGGAGGCGTCATGAGCGAGGAGCCGGTTTAGAGAGGCCGGTTCGGGTCGCTGAAGGTTCCCGCGTCGGGAGTGGTCGAGGTCGTGGAGACGCCCGTCGAACCCCCCGTCGAGGAGCCGAGCGCCGGGTCGGGAACGATCGAGGCCGTCCCAGGGCCAGCCTGGACGATGACCGTCTCGGCGTTGATGATCGTGCCACCCGAGGACGGTTGCGACGTCTGCAGGGCCGATTGCTGCGCCGCATCCTGCTCGCGCTTCTCCTTGAACTCGTCGTACTTCGCCGACGCGCCCTCCTTCGCCGCGTTCACCCGGTCGGCCGCGACCGCCGCCGTAAGGTCGCCGAGCTTGCCCGCCTGCTTCGCCGCCGAGACGTGCGTCTCCTCGATCGTCGAGCCGTTCGCGATGAGCAGGCCGCCGTCCGTGAACGTCACGTCGCGTCCGACCGTTTTCCCGACGAGCATCTCGCCCTGCTTGTCCTTAAGGGAATCGACCCCCGCCGCCGCTTTCTCCTTCGCCGAATCGTACAGGTCCGCCGCGTGGGCCTTGCCCGCCGCGAGGGCGAGCGCGTGGATCTTGTTCGCCGCGAGCGCCTGCTGAACGTGCGACTCCGTGATCGTCTCGCCAGTCCGCACGATCGTCGTGCCCGAGTCCGTCGTCACGTCGCTCCCTGCGACCTTGCCGATCGAGTAGTCGATCTCCTTGTCCTCGATCCGCTCCGCCGCCGCCGTGCGCGCGTCGGCGATCTTCTCCGCCGCCGAGTCCTTCACCGCCGCCGCCTTCTCGCCCGCGACCTGAGCCGTGCCGATAAGACCGCCCGTGACCTCGTGGACCATCGTCTTCACCGAGGCCGGCACGATCACCACGTCCGCCCCGATCGATGTGATGTGCTCGACCGGCACGTCCGTCTGACCGCGCATGAGCGAGTGCCAGAGGCCGCCCGAGACCTCGTAGGCCGTCAGACGGCGCGACTCGCGGTCGATGAGCACGTCGTCGATCTTGCCGAGGAACGAACCGTCGTCCGTCATGAGCCGCTTACCGAGGACCGCGATCCCCGCCTCGTCCCCGAAGTCCTTCGCCGCGCGGTCGATCTCGCGCACCGCGTTGCTATCCTTCACCACGATCGCGTCCTCGCCGAGCGCGTGCATGTCCTCCGTGCGGAGAAGAAGCGTGCGCCCACCCCCGAAAAGCCCCGCGCCGACCGAGGAGGTCACCGCGATGAGCCGCCCCTGGCCCGGATTGTAGATGACGTCATGGACCGTGCCCACCTCCGCGCCGTCGCTGAGCGAGATGATCGGCATCCCGATGAGTTGCTTGCCCGTCTTCTTTCCCTCGCGGTAGTTCTTCGCCTCCTCGACGCGCTCGCTCGCCGGACGCTCGAGGCCCGTCGAAGCGGCGCCCGTGTGGAGCGTCCCCGTGGAGGTCGTGGCGAGCGTGTTCGACTCGACGTTGGTGGCGGTGTTCGTGTAAGGGTTGCTGAAAGCTTGGGAGTCGTTGTTCATGGGAGTATCTGCCTACAAAGCGTCTACGTCATTTCGCCGCGCGTATTCGCGATCAGCGCTTCTTCGTGTCGTCCGACGATGCGATGACCTGCCCCGCGCGACGGTTCTTCAGGAAGACGTACACCGCCCCCGCGAGTCCGCCGAGCCCGAGAAGGCCGAGAAGGTACTTCACCCACGAGAGGTCCGCCGGCTCTGAGGTCTCCGCCGTGTTGGCGGCGGTCGTCGGCGCGCGCCGCACCCGCGGGGGCGCGTTCGTCGCCCCGTTGGTGGCGGCCGCGCTCCCGGCGTTCGTCCCCGCGTTCGCCGCGGCGTTCACAGGGGTGTTCGTCGGAGCGTTCGTCACTGTGTTGGCCGCGTTCGTCGAGTTCGTCCCCGCGTTCGCCGTGGCGTTCGCGCTCGCGGCGTTCACCGAGTTCGCGGCGTTGTTCGCCGCGTTCGCCGCTTCGTTGGCCGCGTTCGCGGCGTTCTTCGCATCGTTCGCCGCGTTGTTCGCGTCGTTGCCCGCGGGATTCGCCGCGTTCGCCGACGGGTTCCCCGCCTCGTTGGCACCCGAGCCCGACGCCGCGTTCGTCGCCGGAGCCGTCGTGTTCGAGGGGTCGATCGTCACCGAGTGCGCCGCCTTGTCGTAGCCGACCTTCGCCCCCAAGGACTCGCTCACGAACCGCAAGGGGATGTAGACCGTCCCGGCGACCTCCTTCGGCGGCGTCTTGAGGTTGTACTCCCGACCGTCCACCTTCACCGCCTTCGACCCCGGGGACATTTGGACCGTGTGCGTCCCCTGCTTCGCGTTGATCTGGTGCGACGCCGCTTCGTACGAGACCGTCGCCCCCATCTTCTCCAGCACAGCCCGGAACGGCACGAGCACGCTCTCGTCCTGAACGAGCGGCTTGCCTCCCGTGAACGTCACCGGCTCCCCTTTGACCGAGACCGTCACGTCCTGCGCCGAGGTCACCGGACGCGGCTTCTGCGCGACCGACGGCGCCACGAGCGCGGCCCCGGCGAGAACCGGAAGGGAGAAACGGAGGAGAAGGCGAGAGGGGAGGTGCGGTGTCATAGCTTCCTGGAGGATCCTGTGGCGCACGTCGGCGTCCCCTATCCCTACGCCCCGTCCGAACGCCACTTCTGACTCCCCGATGAACGCGCCGTGAACCCGAACGGTTCATCTCCACCCTTGTGGTAAACACCTGCGGAGTTCCACCCCGTCTTTTTCTTAGAGACCTTGAAGTTTCCGTCGCGACCCGCGCATAATAGCCTTTGGAAAGAAGGGGAGTAGCCGGTCCCGGCGACGGGGCCGCGGAGTCGTCAGTACGAAGGCCGAGAGGCTTTCCGGCTCCGCGTCTCGCGGTGAGACCTTCGGACGACCGCGCCGCGCGTGGTCGCTCGAGGGTCTCCGCCCCCCGAACCCTGCGCGCGGACCCAGAGGACCACCGCCATCGCCCCGCTCCTTCTCTCCCTCCTCGCCCCCCTCCTCGGCGCCCCCGTCGCACTCCCCGACGTCCTCGCCCGGATCGACGCGACCCACCCGAAGCTCGCCGCCGCCCGCCAGGAGGTCGCCGCCGCCCGTGGCAAGGCCCGCGAGAAGCGCGGCGCGTTCGATCCCGTCCTCACCCTCGGCTCCGACACCCTCCGCTACAACCCCTCGACGACCCCCGGCAAGGCCGGTCAGACCGATCTGACCGAGGGAGCCGTCGAACTCACCCTCCCCTCCGGGATGAAGATCTTCGCGGGCTCCCGCCTGAACCGCGGCAAGGTGAAAAGCCCCGCCGTCGCCACCGGCGACCTCGGCGAGACCTTCGTCGGCCTGAAGATGCCCCTCCTGCGCGGCGGCGGCCCCCTGAACGAGAAGGCGGTCGCCGAGCGCCAGGCCCGCCTCGGCGTCCCCCTCGCCGAGCGCGCCTTCGACGGCACCCGCCTCGACGTCCGTCGCGCGGGCGCCGGAGCGTACTGGGAGTGGGCCGGCGCCGCCCGCAGGCTCCGCATCGCCCGCGACCTCCTGACCATCGCGCGTCTTCGCGCCGAGGGGATCCGCGCCCGCTTCCAGGCGGGCGACCTTCCCGAGGTGGACGCCATCGAGGCCGACGGCGAGACCGAGCGCCGCCGCGGCTCCCTCGCCAAAGCCGAGCGCGACCTCCAGAAGGCCGCGATCAAGCTCGGCCTCTACCTCTGGACCCCCGACGGACGCCCCCAGCCCCCCCCGACGACCTTGCGCCCCCCCGAACTTCCCCGCGCCACCGATCTCGACTCCGTCGCCGCCGACGCCGTCCTCCGCCGCGCCCGCGACGCCCGTCCCGAGCTCGCGAGCCTCGCCCTCCAGCGCGAGACCCTGACCCTCGGGCGCGATCTCGCCCGCGCCGATCGCCGTCCCCAGCTCGACCTCATCCTGAACCCCGGCGTGGACTCGGGCGTGGGGGGCATCGGCAACACGATGAAGGCGGGGCTCCTCTACTCCGTCCCCCTCCGCCAGAACGCCGCCGACGGGCGCATCGAGGACGCCGACGCGAAGCTCGCCAAGCTCGAGGCCGACCGCCTGAACCTCTCCGGACGGATCGAGGCCGAGGTCGCCGACGCCGTCTCCGCCGTCCGCGCCGCCTACCGCCGCGTCGTCTCCGCCGAGACCGAGCTCGCCCTCGCCCGCCGCCTCGAGCGCGCCGAGCGCGACCGGTTCGATCTCGGGGAGGGCACGCTCTTCCTCCTCAATCAGCGCGAGCGCGCCCGCGCCGAGTCCGAGTCCCGCCTCGTGGACGTCCTCGTCGAGTACCACGCCGCGCGCGCCGACCTTCTCGCCGCCGAGGGGGGCCTCTAGTCTTGGCGAGCCCCGGAGCCCCCGCCCCTCTCGTCCGGGTCCTGCGCCTCGTCGCCGCCGAGCGCGGCGACCTCGGCGTCCTCGCGGTTTACGCCGTCGCCGTCGCCCTCCTCACCCTCGCCGTCCCCCTCGCGATGCAGGCGCTCGTCACGAACGTCGCCACCGGGCTCTTCGTCGGCCCCGTCGTCCTTCTCTCCCTCATCGTCCTCGGCGGCCTCCTCCTCGCGGGCGGCCTCTCCCTGAGCGCGATCGGCGTGGTCGAGATCCTTCAGCGCCGCGTCTTCGTCCGAACCGCCCTCGGCATCGGCGACCGCCTCCTCGCCGCGCGCAACGAGGCGTTCCGCGGCGTCTACGCCCCCGAGCTCGTCAACCGCTTCTTCGACGTCCTCACCGTCCAGAAGACCCTCGCGAAGATCCTCGTGGACGGTCTCGCCGCCGTCGTGCAGGGCGTCGTCGCCGCGATCGTCCTCGGGCTCTTCTCGCCCGTCCTCCTTCTCGCCACCGTCCTCGTCGTCGGGCTCTTCGTTCTTGCCGTCCTCGCCCTCGGTCACGGCGCCGTCCGCACCGCCGTCGCCGAGTCGAAGACGAAGTACGCCCTCGCGGGCGAGCTCGAGGATCTCGCCCGGTGCCGCGCGAGCCTGCGCGTCCACGGCGACCGCGCCGCCCTCGCCCTCCGCACCGACGACGCCGCCGGCCGCTACCTCGATGCCCGCGAGGCGCACTTCCGCGTCGTCCGTCGCCAGCTCGGCGCGACCTTCGCCCTCGCCGCCCTCGCGAACGCCGCCGTCCTCGCCGTCGGCGGCGGCCTCGTCCTCGCCGGCGGCCTCACCCTCGGCCAGGTCGTCGCCGCCCAGATCCTCGTCGCCCTCCTCGTCGCGGCCCTCGACAAGGCCGTCCGCAACGCCGAGAGCTTCTACGACCTTCTCGCCGCCCTCGACAAGATCGGCGTCGTCACCGACCTCGAGCCCGACCGCGAGGGCGGCGACGCGCTCCCCCCGCGCCCCTCCTCTCGCGGCGCCGCCCTCGAGCTCCGGAGCGTCGCCTTCGGCTACCGGTCCGGCGCGCCCGTCCTCTCCGATCTCTCGCTGAGCCTCGCCCCCGGCGAGCGCGCCTCCCTCGTCGGCGCGAGCGGGGCGGGGAAGTCCACCGTCGCTCTTCTCGCCGCCGCTCTCGAGACCCCCGACCGGGGCCGCATCGAGCTCGACGGCCTCGACGTCCGGAGCGCGGACCTCGACCTCTGGCGCGCCGCCGTGGGGCTCGCCGGGACCGATCGCGAGATCTTCGCCGGCACCGCGTTCGAGAACGTCGCCTGCGGCCGGCCCGAGGTGACCCCCGAGGCCGCCCGCCGCGCCCTCGCCGTCGTCGCGCTCGACGACGATCTCGCCGCCCTCCCCGAGGGGCTCGCCACCCGCCTCACGAGCGGCGGCGGCGGCCTCTCGGGCGGCGGCGTCCAGCGCCTCGTCCTCGCCCGCGCGATCGCCGCCCGCCCCCGCCTCCTCATCCTCGACGAGGTCTTCGCCGGCATCGACGAGGCCCTCGTGACGACGATTCTCGACCGCCTCTTCGACGCCGCCAACGGCTGGACGATCCTCAACATGAGCCACGACCCCGAGGTCGTCCGCCGCACCGACCGCATCCACGTCCTCGCGCGCGGCGACGTCGTCGCCGCCGGCACCCCCGACGAGCTGAGCCAGGACCCCGCCACCGAGTTCTGCCGCCTCTTCCCCCTCCTTTCCGCCAGCCTCCGCCGCCCGCCCCGCCCCGCCCGCGCGCCCCGTGACCCTGCCCCTCGGGACCCTGCCCCCCAGGACCCTGCCCCCCGGAACGCCGCCCCTCGGGACGCCGCCCCGCTCCCGCTCGACAACCCTCCCCGCGCCCGCCTCAAAGCGCGCCCCGGGGGCGCCGAGACCCCCGGTTCAGAGACCCCCGGTTCAGAGACCCCCCGCTCAGAGACCCCCCGCCCGTGACCGAAGCCGTCCGCTCCGCCCCCGCCCTGCGCGCCTCGCGCTCGCTCGCCCGCGTCGCGAGCGCCCGCTCCGCCCGCCGCGCCGCCCGCACCCTCTTCGGGGGGCTCCTCGTCCTCACCGCCGGACTCGCCTTCGTCCCCTGGCGCCAGACTGTCCCCGGCTCCGGCGAGGTCGTCGTCTTCGCCCCCATGGACCGCCCCCAGACCGTCGAGGCCCAGATCCCCGGCCGCCTCGTCGAATGGCGCGTCCAGGAGGGCGACCTCGTCGCGGCGGGGCAGATCGTCGCCCGCCTCGAGGACATCGACTCGAAGTTCCTCGACGGGGACCAGCCTCGGCGGATCCGCGAGCAACGCGAGTTCGCCGAGGCCACCCGCCGCGAGAGCGCCGAACGCATCGCGGAGCTCGAGGAGCAGCGGCGCGAGCTCGAGAAGGCGCGAACGAGCGCGATCGGCGCCGCGACCGGGGCGATCGCCCAGGCCCAGGCCCGCGAGCGCTCCGCGGGCCAATCCGTGCGCGCCGCCGAGGGAAACCTCCGCATCGCCGAGCGCGTCGCCGCCGGAAGCGCGCGCGAGCGCGCCGCGCAGGCCGAGGACCGCATCGTCCAGGCCGACCAGGCCCTCCAGGCCGCCGTCCAGAACGCGAGGACCGCCCTCCTTCGCCGCGACCGCGTCCGCGATCTCGTCGCCAAAGGGCTCAACTCGCGCCAGGGGCTCGAATTCGCCGAGAACGACCTCACCAAGGCCGACACCGAGACCGCGCGCGCCCGCAAGTCGCTCGCGATCGCCCGCCGCGATCTCTCCGTCGGGGCGCTTGCCCAGGAGGGCGCGGCCCTCGAGACCGAGCGCGCCCGCGCCGCTCTGCAAGGGGCCAAAGAGGCTCGCGAGGTCGCGAGGACCGACGTCGTGAACGCCCGCCTGAACCTCTCCCGCCTCGTCGCCGACACCGCCGCCGGCCTCTCCCGCGTCGGCGCCGACATCCAGTCCGCCCGCGAGAGCTTCGCCAAGAACGGCGGCGACCTGCGGAAGGCCGAGAACGAGGAGGGCAACATTCGCGGCCGTGCGGCCCAGCGCACCGTCCGCGCCCCCCGCGCCGGACGCGTCGTGCGCCTCCTCGAGGTCGGCGCGGGCGGCACCGTGAAGGCGGGCGACGTCCTCGCCACCATCGCCCCCGAGACGAAGGACCGGATGGTCGCCCTCTACGTCTCCGACAACGACGTCCCCCTCGTCGCGATCGGGCGCAAGGTCCGCCTCCAGTTCGCCGGCTGGCCCGCCCTCCAGGTGAGCGGCCTTCCCGGCGTCGCCGCCGGATCCTTCGGCGGCGAGGTCGCCTTCGTGGACCCCGTCCCCGCCGATTCCTCGCCCGGAGGCTACGGGGGCGGCTACGGCGCGGCGAAGGAGGGCGCGGGCGCCGCCCGCTATCGCGTCCTCGTCCGCCCCGACCGCCAGATCCTCACCGGCGGCCGCTACGACGACCCCTGGCCCGACCCCGCGCGCCTGCGCCCCGGCGCCGAGGCCTACGGCTGGATCATGCTCGACTCCGTCCCCCTCGGCACCGAGATCTGGCGCCAGTTCAACCGCTTCCCCCCGCGCATCCCGCGCGAGGGCAAGGACGCGAAGTCCAAAGACCCCCAGCTCGGCCCCATCAAGGTCAAATCCAAATGAACCCCGCCCTCAACGACCCCGACCCCTCCTCCCTCGAACCGCGCCAGGAGTACGTCGCGATGGCCCTCGCGAGCTTCGCCCGCATCGTCGAGACCGCCGAGGAGATCGTCCTCGACCGCGACCCGCACGACGAGGACGGGACCGAGGCCGCGCCCATCGACGTCCACGACGAGGTCGGCTGGCTCGTCTACGCCCTCTGGCACCGCCTCGCCGAAGCGGACGGCCTCGTCGAGGCCCGCGAGCAGGAGGCCCTCGAGCGCGTCCTCGCCGGCGACCCCGACTACGCCGCCGCCGTCGCCCGCCTGAGCCCCGGACCCCCCGCGCCCCGCCCGAGCCGTCTCATGAGCCTCGCCCGCGCTCGCCCCACCGCCCGCCGCCACCTCGCGATCGAGCTGGAGACCTTTGGCTACGCCCTCGCCTCGGTGGACCGCACCTTCGACCACGCCGAGCTCGACGCCCTCCGCGCCTTCCTCGCAGAGATCGAGCGCTAGACCCTCCGCGGACGGAAAGAAGGGAGGGGCGAGGGACCTCCCGCGCGATCTGCCGACGTAGAAAGGGTGAGAGGCGAGATGAGAACCGCGAAGAGGATCGTCGCCCTCACCCCCGCCGCGCTCCTCCCGGTACTGCTCCTCCGGCTGGACCCCACGCTCCAGAGGTCCCCGAAGCCCAAATCGGGAGCGAGGCCGCCCCAGACCGCCCCCGTCCCGATCCGGATCGGGGCGAACCTTCCCCAGGTGAACCGCTACTCGAAGGAGGCCCAGTGGGGCGAGGCGGGCGGCCTCGCCGGTTGGGCGCTCAAGGGCCGCTGGGCCCGCGTCCCCGCCGCGATGCACGCGAGCTTCCCCGAGGGCTTCGGCCCCTTCCCTCCCGGGCGCGGCCAGGTGGACCTCGGTCAGACCGCCCGCCAGATGGAGGTCTGCCGAGGGTGCGCGGGCGT
This sequence comes from Fimbriimonas sp., assembly GCA_965249475.1. GTDB lineage: Bacteria > Armatimonadota > Fimbriimonadia > Fimbriimonadales > Fimbriimonadaceae > Fimbriimonas. The sequence continues at coordinate 662,332 of CBDFMD010000003.1, forward strand.
CCTCGTCCTCCTCTCCCCCTCCTGGACCGGCCCCACCGGGCGCGGCGAGTGGGTCCCCCCGCGCGCGGATTGGCCCGCCGCCCTCGCCGCGACGAGGCTCACCGTCGCCGAGTACGACCGCCAGGCGAAGCGCTACCGCCTCCCGCCCCCGATCTACCAGATCTGGAACGAGGCGAGCCCCGGCAAACCCGGCGGCCCGAGGTCCGGCCCTCCCGGCGAGTGGTCTCCCGCGCTCCACGCCTACCTCGGCTTTCTCACGCAGGGGCTCGGTCTCCCCCCCGAGCGCCTCGTCGGCCCCGCGATCTCCTGCCTCACCGACCGTCCCGAGGAGGCGAAGGGCGAGCTCGCCACCTGCACCTCCCCCGAAGGACTCCCCGAAGGCCACTGGGAGTCCCGCGTCGGCGCCCTCGCCGTCCACCTCCGCCTCTCCGGCCCGAACCTCGACTCTCCCGCCTACGAGGCCCGCTCCCTGGAGATCATGGACCGCGCCGTGGATACCCTCCGCGCCCTCCCGCGCTGGAAGGGCCGCTCCGCCCCCGTCTGGATCACCGAGGCCTACGTCACCCCCGGCGACGTGGGGCGCCCGAACCTCCCCGAGTCCGACCTCGGCGCCTGGCGCGAGGCCGCCCTCCGCGCCGCCGCCCGCTCGAAGGCCGCCGCCTTCCTCCCCTACGGCCTCCGCCCCTCCGAGATCGAAGGCCCGAACGCCTGGGCGAAGTTCGGCGGCTGGGCCCCCACCCTCGCCAAGCCGGTCAAGAAGTAGCGGCAAAGAGACGGCGTGGCGACCTCGGAGGGACTCGAACCCCCGACGCCCTCCTTAGGACGGAGGCGCTCTATCCACTGAGCTACGAGGCCGCGCGGGCTTCAGTCTACTGTTTCCCGGACTTCTAAAAAAGCCTGGGAACGATCCGGCCCCGCCGCCATTCCCCTAGGCATGAGAAAACCGAGCACCGCTCTCGCCCTCGTCGCCGTCCCCGTCGCCGCTCTCGCCCTGGTCGGCGCTTGGGCCGCCTTCCGCCCCGAGCTCCTCTTCGTGAACCGGACGGTGAGCGAGAGCGCCCCCGCCGCCTCCGCCGTCACCCTCGCCTCCGGCGCCTTCACCGGATACGCCCATGAGACGACCGGAAGGGCGAGCCTCGTGAAGGCGGGTGGCGAGACCCTCGTCCGCCTCTCCGGCTTCTCAACCTCTAACGGCCCCGACGTCCACGTCTACCTCGTGAAGGGCGGCAGAGGCACGCAAGACGCCGTGAACGCCGCCGGCTACCTCGACCTCGGCACCATCAAGGGCAACCGCGGCGACCAGAACTACGCCGTCCCCGCCGGCACCCACCTCGCCGAGTACGGCGCCGTCGCGATCTGGTGCAAGCGCTTCGGCGTCGACTTCGGCGGCGCGACCCTCGCCTCGGAGCCTGAAACTCCTAAAACGGCCTTGCTCGACGCCGGACTCCGGCTCGCAGGCTACGGCTATGGTACCGATATCGTCGTCACCTCCGGCGCCTTCAGGACGGGCGGCACCGCCGCCATCGTGGAGGCGAACGGACGCCGCGTCCTCCGTGTCGTCGGCGCGAAGGCACCCGCCGGCACCCGCGTCTTTCTCCTCAAGGCTGAGTCCGCCACCACCGAGGCCGCGATCCACGCGGCCCCGAAGATCGACCTCGGCACCCTCAAAGCTGGCGCGAAGGTCCAGGAGTTCCCCATCGCGAAGTCCGTCGATGCCTGGCTCTACCGCACCGTCTCCCTTTCGATCCCCGGGCGCTCCCTCGCCACCACCCTCCTGCGCTCCGATCAGGAGCGCGGCCGCAAGCCCCACGCCCCCCTCGCCTGACCGCCCGGCCCCGAACCCTAACTCCCCAACCCACAACCCGAAAACACGACCATGTTCAAGCTCAACTCCCTCTCCCTTGTCCTCGCCCTCGCCTCCGCCGCGGGCGTCCCCACCCTCGCCCACGCCGCCCCGACCGTCCCCAAGACCGCTCCGAGGGCCGCCCCCGCCGCGAGCGCGGCGATCGTTTCCGCCCCCTTCAGGGGCGCCGAGGTCAACGGCGGCACCGTCTCCCTCGTCCGCGAGAACGGGCGCTCCGTCCTCCGCCTCTCCTCCGACTTCAAGATCCCGAAGGCCCCCGCCCCCCACTGGCAGATCGTCGACGGGAGCGGCAACGTCTACCTCCTCGCCCGCCTCACCGTCGTCGGCGACAAGACCCATCGCGAGATCGTCCTTCCCAAGTACGTTGCCTCCGTCGCGAAGGTCCAGATCTGGTGCGCCTTCGCCGAGGTCCTCCTCGGCGAGACGAGCTTCGGGAAGACGATCCCCCTCGGATCGTCCGCCCGCTGACCCGCGACCGGAAGAGAGGAGAGAGGAGAAGAGCGATGCGACCGGCCGGCCTGAAACCCCCCTTCGACGCCGTCGTCCGCGCCGAGCTCCCCCTCCTCTACCGCGTCGCCAAGGGCCTCGCCCCCCGCCCCGCCGACGCCGAGGATCTCGTCGGCGCGACCCTGCTCCTCGCCGCCCGCGCCTACGGGGCCTTCGACGGCCGCTTCCCTCGCGCCTGGCTCGTCCAGATCCTCCGCAACGAGTGCTACGGCGCGTCCCGCAAGCGCGCCGCCCGCCCCGAGACCGCCCTCGACGCCGTCGCCGAGCCGAGCGACGAGGGCTTCTGGCGCGAGATCGAGTGGCGCGCCGTCGGAAGCGACCTCATGGCCGCCCTCGACGCCCTCCCCGAGGAGTACCGCCTCGCCGTCGCCCTCTGCGACGTCGAGGAGATGTCCTACGACGAGGCCGCCCTCGCCATGTCCGTCCCCGTCGGCACCGTGCGCTCCCGCCTCTTCCGCGGCCGCCGCCTCTTGCGCGCCGCCCTCGCCAGCTCGTTTCCCGCGTAAGAACCCACCATGAGACTCCACAAAGACGACGCCGAGGGTCCCCCCTGCGGCTTCATGCACAACCACCTCCAGAGCGTCGCCGACGGCACCGCGAACCCCCTCGTCCGCCTCTACGTCGCCGCCCACACCTCCGGGTGCGCGCGGTGCGACCGCTTCCATCGGCGCCTGAAGGAGACCCTCGTCCACCTCCGCGCCGCCCGGGCCGATGCCGTTGCGCCTTCTGAGGACGCCGACGCCCTTGCCCGCCTCGCCGCCGGACCCTGGACGGGCGAGCCGCACTCCGGACCGCCCCGCGCGTAGGAACGCACCGATGCGCCGCTTCGATCTCCTCATCGTCGGCGCGGGCCAGGGGAGCGCGCCCCTCGCCCGCGCCTTTTCGGAGGCCGGAAGGAGCGTCGCCGTCGCCGAGCGCGACCTCGTCGGCGGAAGTTGCGTGAACTGGGGCTGCACCCCCACGAAGACCTACGCCGCCTCCGCCCGCGTCGCGCATCTCGCCCGCCGCGCCGCCGACTTCGGCGTCCACGCCTCCCCTCCGGCCGTCTCCCTCCGCGAGGTCAAGGCCCGCAAGGACCGCATCGTCGCCGACTTCCGCGCCGGCACCACGAAGGCGATCGAAGCCCTTCCCCGCGTCGAGCTCCTCCGCGGCGACGCCCGCTTCGTCGGCGAGCGCCGCCTCGCCGTCGGGCGCGAGGCCGTCGAGGCCGAGACCGTCGTCCTCGACACCGGCTCCCGCCCGAAGATCCCCGCGATCCCCGGCCTGAACGACGTCCCCTATCTCACGAGCCGCACCCTCCTCGATCTCGAGGATCTCCCGCCCCATCTCGTCGTCCTCGGCGGGGGCTACATCGGCCTCGAGTACGCCCAGACCTTCCGCCGCTTCGGAAGCCGGGTCACGGTCATCGAGGGGGGCGAGCGCGTCCTCTCCCGCGAGGATCCCGACGTCACCGACGCCATCGAAGCCTTCCTGAAGGCCGAGGGGATCGCCATCGAGTTCTGCCGGGGCGTCCGCCGCGTCGAAGGGACGGGCGACGGCGTTGCCGTCGAACTCGAGGGCCGCACCGTCTCCGGCACCCACCTCCTCGTCGCGACGAACCAATGCCCCAACGTCGAGCTCCTCGATCTTCCCGCGGGCGGTGTCGAGACGACCGAAGCGGGCTACGTGAAGGTGGACGCGCGCCTAGGGACCACCGCCGAGGGCGTCTACGCCCTCGGCGACGTGAAGGGCGGCCCCGCCTTCACCCACGTCGCCTACGACGATCACCGCATCCTCCGCGACAACCTCCTGCGCGGCGGAAGCCGCACGACCGAGGGCCGCGAGGTCCCCTCCTGCGTCTTCACCGACCCCCAGCTCGGCCGCATCGGCCTGAGCGAGACCGAGGCGAAGCGCGCCGGGATCTCCTACCGCCTCGCCAAGCTCCCGATGACCGAACTCGGCCGCCCCATCGAGCGCGGCGAGACCGATGGCTTCGTCAAGGCCCTCGTCCACCCCGACACCGACCGCATCCTCGGCGCCGCCTGCCTCTGCGTCGACGGCGGCGAGGTCATGGCCCTCTTCCAACTCGCCATGAAGGGCGGCCTCACCGCGGGCGACCTCCGCGAGTCCACCCTCGCCCACCCTACGATGGCCGAGGGCCTGAACAACCTCTTCCTTGCTCCCGAGTGAGAAGCCCGCCGAAGGTGTTGACTCCCCGCCTCCCGAGCGGCTAAGCTCCGGTCGCCGTGCGATTCCGGTCCCCGTTTCCTTACCTTCTCCTCTCCCTCGCGATCCTCTCCGGATGCCATAAGTCCGGCGAGCCGTTCAAGCCCGTCGCCGCCGCGACCCTCGCCCCCGGCTGGACGAAGGCCCGCGACGCCGAGTCCGGCCTGAGCCTCGCGATGCCCCCCGGCTGGCGCGTCGGGATGCCGCGGGGCCAGGGCGGCGGCTTCGCCACCGGCGGAGGCTACTCCTCGAACCCCGGCGTCGCCGACATGATCGGCGGCGGAGGCGGCGCGGGCGTGGACCCTGCGGCTAGGGGCGGAATGCCCGAGGGCGAGAACGACCCGAACCTCCAGGCCGCCCGGGCCGCCGCCGAGAGGAAGGCCCTCGCCGAACTCCGCAAGACCGGCGTCCTCATCCAGGCGGTGAACGACGCGAGCGGCACGATGGGCGAGGAGCCCACCCGCTTCTACCTCCAGGAGTACAAGGACTGCGGCGGCCTCGAAGCCCTGAAGGCCCAGGAGAAGGACTCCCTGAGCAACGAGGGGGCCGGCAAGGCCGTGGACCTCCCCGTCGGCAAGGGATGGATGTACGAGAACAAGGGCCAGAACCGCATCGGCGACATCGAGCGCCACGTGAGCTACCTCGTCTGCGACGGCGCCACCGGCTACGCCCTCCGCTTCGTCGCCACGAACAACCCCACCGTCTTCGACGCCTTCCACGCCGAGGTCGCCCGGTCCCTCCGGAAGGGGAAGTAGGGGGGTCTACCCCCCCGCGACCGTCCGCCGCGTCGCCGCGTGGCGGTACGCGAACATCCGCTCAAGGTCCCGCCGCAGAAAAAGCCGGTCCGCGAGAAGCCCCAACGGCCCGAATGGCGGCGTGTACTCGATCCGGTCCGTCAGCCGCGAGCCCTCCCCCCCGATCGCCCCCGGCTCCGCCTCCATAAGATGCTCGTGCCGCCACGCCGCGAACGGCGAACGCTCCGCCACGTCCACGAACCGCGCCCGCATCCCGTCCGGCGGCTCCGCGACCTCGATCCGCGCGAGCCACAACAGCGTCGCCCCGAACCGCCGCACCCGCAACCGGTGGAGCGCCCCCGCCTCCACCCGCGTCTCCCCCTCCACCTCGACCCGTTGCCCCGGCGGCGTGAGGGTCCTCAACGCCTCCGCCGACGAGTGGAACGCCCACAGCTCGTCGAGCGAGCAGGGCATCGGATCGGAGAACACCAGCGTCGGCACACCCCTCCTACGCCGCCCGCCACCCCCCGAAGAGGGGAATCCGTTTGCGGTGCGCGGATTCATCCGCGCTTTGCCCCGAGCCATCTGTCGCCCGAACGGGGGAGGACCCGCGAACGGGGGACGAACCCCGCCCCCTTTCTCACGAGCGGGGGAGCCCGTGATTCAGCCGGACCCCGTTCCCGCGGCCCTGCCGGAGAGGGAGGGGGCGTCGGCCCGCCCCGCCCGGAAACCCCCCGGCGTCGTCTCCGTCGCCTTCCGGAACGCCGCGTGGAACCGGCTCGCCGAACCGTACCCGCACCGCCGCGCCACCGTCTCGACCGAGAGCCCCGTCGTCAGCAAGAGCCTCTGCGCCGCCGCGAGCCGCTGGCCCGCCACGTACGCCCCCAGCGTCATCCCCGTCTCGCGGCGGAACAGCCGCATCGCCGAGGTCGGGTGGTACCCCGCCGCCCCCGCGATCTCCGCCGCCGCGAGCGGGCGCCCGAGGTTCTCCGCCACGAACCGGCACATCCGCGCCGCCGCCCCCGTCCCCCCGCCGAGCGCGTCCCTTCCCGTCGCCCGCAGAAGCGCCGCCTGAAGCTCCAGCCCTTGCGCCCGCCGCCGCGCCGGATCGCCCGACTCCGCATCCCCCGCCCACCGCGTCGCCCCCGCCGGAGCCTCCCCTTCGAGCGTCCCTCCCGCCATCAGCCGGTCGAACCCCCCGTGCGGCAGGTCCCACCGCGCGATCCGCGCGAGCGGCACCGTCGCCCACACGCAACGCGTCCCCTCGGTCCGAGAGCCGCCGTCGCCCACGATAAGCCAGTGCGGCACCGCCGCCCAGAACGCGAGAAGCCGCCCCGCCCCCGCCGAGACCGTTCGCCCCCCGAGCGAGTACGTCATCCTCCCCGAGAGCACGACGTTCACCTCCACGTCCAGATGCCGGTGCGCCCGCGCCATCGGCTCCACCCGCCCCTCCGCCACGAAATCCGTCCGCTCGAAAAGCTCGACCGGCCCGACGGGGCAAGAGTCCGCCAAAGGGCTACGATCCGGCACCTCCCGATCCCGATCCGGCATCGCGAACCCTCCCGCCATGCCCTAGACTATCCCCTACCGTGACGACGACGCACCCCCCGACGGCCTCCCTCCCGACGGCCCCTCTCACGCCGACTCCCTACCACCTCACCGAGGAGCAGGTCGCCGCCTTCGACCGCGACGGCTACCTCGTCCTCCCCGGGCGCGTCCGCGGCAGGCTTCTCGCCCTCCTCCAGGAGGCCGGTCGCCGCTGGATTGAGCGTGGCCTCGAGCACGGCGTCGCGGACGAGGACTACAACTGGGCGAACCGCGAGAGCGGCAAGGCTCTCTTCCGCGTGAACTACGTCCATGAGAAGGGCGAGGCCGCCTCCCTCGCCCTCCTCGGAAGCCCCGAGGTCCTCGCCGCCGCCGAGTCCCTCTGCGGCCGCGACTTCGTCCCCACCTACGAGAGCATGGTCTTCAAAATGGAGGGCGACGGCGAGCGCATCCGCTGGCACCAGGACGCCGTCCACGCCCGAAGGCACCGCGTCTTCAACCTCGACCTCTACCTCGACCCCTCGCGCAAAGGCGCTGGCGCCCTCTGGGTCGTCCCCGGAAGCCAGCACGCGCGCTTCGACGCCTGCGCCCTCGAAGCGACCCACGGCTGGGACGTCCCCGGCGCGGTCGAGGTCGAGATGGAGCCCGGCGACATCCTCCTCCACGACACGATGGTCGTCCACTGAAGCCCCCGCGCCCTCGGCGCCGCCCTCCGCCGCACGATCTACTACGAGTTCCGCTCCGCCGCCATGATCGCCGAGGAGGGCCCCTGGGACGCCGAATGGGTCGAGCGCCGCCTCCGCCTCGTCCCCCTCGCCCGGCGCGTCCACGCCGAGCTCCTCCCCGACGCCCCCCGCTTCGACTGGAACCCCACCGTCGCCCGACTCCCCACCCCCGGGGACTCGCTCGAGGCCGAACTGAAGATCGCCCATGTCGTCCACTCGCCGAGCGCCTTCTGCTCCGCGAGCTCGACCGTCTGAGCGCCGGCCCTGCGAAGAGGGCCGGACCGCCTCAGCGCGCCCGCACGAGGACCGTGTCCGGCCCCTTCCCGTTCGCCAGACGAAGCCGGTTCGTCCCCAGCCCTTTCACCCGAAACGGCGGGGGCGAGTTCGCGAGGAACCGTTGCCGGATCGTCGCGCGCCCCTGCGGCGTCGCGAACTTCTTCCGATCCGCGGCCCCCATGAGCGACTCGTCCATCTTCGCGTCGGTGAACTTCAGCGTAAGGCGATCCCCCTGGAGCGTGTACGTTCCCGTTACGTCGATCGCCCCGACCTTCCCGGGTGCCATCGGTCCCTGCATCCGCACCGCGATCCGGTTCCCCGTGAAACGGAACGTCGTGTCTGGCCCCGAACCCGTCTTCACCGCCTTCCAGGTGCCGTCGAGCGGACCCGCCGCCAACGCCCCCGCCGCGACGAGGGGGAACAGCGAGGCGAGGACGAGACGACGGATCATCGCGCGGTCCTACGCGCCGACCGGCGCGAACGTCGTCCGACCGAGCGGAGGAACGGCGCGCCCTCGCCCCGGTCGGCGCGGGGGTGGTGCGGGTTGCGGGATGCCTCGTGCGCGGGTGCCGCGTCGGGGGATGCGTCGTCGGTGCCGGGATCGAACCGGTCGACGGTGCCCTCTCACCGTCACCAGAGGTCCGCGCTTGACCCCGCGGCGGGCTCCGCGCCCGCCCCGAAGCTCGGAGCGCGCCGCACTCACTCTACAAGATCGTTCGCCCAGTTCGCTCCCTGGATGAGTGCCTCCAACTCCCGAAGCTCCCGCGCGACCCGGTCCGCCTCGGCCTGCACCTCCCGCACGCTCACCGTCGCCACCGTCCGAAGCTCCGAGCGCGTCACCCGCGCGTTCGTCCCCGACGCCGCCCCCGCCATCGCCCGCAGGAACTCCCCCCGCACCCGGAGCGCGTCCCGCCGCGCGAGCGCGTCCGTCATCGTCAGGCCCCCGCCGACGCCCCCGGACGCCCCGAGCCGCACCGCGAGGTTCGTCCGGTTGATCCGCGCGATCGTCCGCTCGAGCTCCTCCGCCATCCGCCCGTGCTCCGCCAGAAGCGCCCCCGGGTCCTCCGCCGGCTCGTCCCCCTCCTGCACCCGCGCCACCCGGAGCGCCCGCTCCCGCACCTGCGCGAGCCGCGCGTTGAGATCCGCGCGGTGGATGAGAGCCTCGGCGAGTTTCACGGCCTCTCGACTCTACACCACCCGGCCCCCGCTCGTCCACGCCGGAAGAGGACCCTTGCCGACGGCGGAGAAGGCGCCTCGCACCCGCTCTAAGCGTTCCCCGGGGAGGGTCGCCGGACCGTCCGCACGTCGGGAACCCCTTCCTCGTCCCCGGAGCCGTCGCCGAACTCCGCCTCGGTGAACCCCTCCCGCGCATAAAACCGTCGCGCCCCCGCGTTCGCCTACGTCCGTGTGCGCGACCGGGGCGAAGGCCACGTGCGCCCGCCGGCTCGCCAGATAGACCCGCGTCGCCGCTCGAACCCTCATCCGTCCCCCGTCTTTTTCGACCCGATCCCCGCCGCCCGCGACGCATCCGCCGCCGTCCGGAGCGCGGCGAGCGCGTCCTCCTCCGTCACGAGCCGCCGGTGCCCCCGGTCCCCGATCCAAGCGAGCTGGTCCAACAGAAGGTCACCGACCACCCGTCGGTAGAGAGCCGGCTTCTCCAGCCCCGTCGTGGCGACGAGCGTATGCACTCCGTCGGCGGGCGAATCCTTCCACCGGTGCCGCACCGGCCCCTCGAGCGGCGACCGCTCCCGCGACAGGACCGTCGGCAACAGCGCTTCCACCGCGTCCCCCTCCTCCATCGTCCCGACGAACGCGATCTCCGCCCGCGTCGGCACCCACTCGCTCAGCCTCACGTCCCCCCGCTCGAACACGAGCCGCATCTCCTGCCGATCCATCGCCTCCGCCTGCGTGAACCCGTGGTACGCGTCCGCCAGCACGTCCCCGTGCCTTACGGAGACCCGCACCTGCTCCACCGCCGACGACCCCGGACGCACTACTGCGTCCGCCGACCGCACCTCCCCCGGCCCGAACCACCACGCGAAGAGGTCGAAGAAATGCACCGCGTGCTCGACGAAGATTCCCCCCGACACCGCCGGATCCCAAAACCAGTGCCCCGGCCCCAGCGCCGCGTCCTTCGCGAGGTTCTCGAACGTCGCCCGAAGCGGCTCCCCTAGAAGCCGCGCGTCCACGATCCTCTTCGCCGCCTGCAGGAGCGGGTTGTGGCGCATCACGAGGTTCACCGCGAGAAGAAGCCCCCGCTCCCGCGCGAGCGCGACGAGCGCCTCCCCGTCCGCGACCGTCGTCGCGAGCGGCTTCTCCACCAGGACGTGCTTGCCCGCTTCGAGCGCCCGCCCCGCGAGCTCCTGGTGCGTTCCCGGCGGCGTCGCGACGTGGACGATCCCGATCCGCGGGTCGGCGAGCATCGCCTCGAACTCCATCGCCTCGATCCCGAACCTCAGCGCGAACCCCCGCGCCGCCTCGGGATCGGCGTCCGCGGCGGCGAGCACCTCCACCCCCGGAAGCCGCCGGTACGTCTCCACGCAGAACCGCGCGAACGCCCCCGCCCCCACGATCCCGTAACCCGTCGCCATACGGTTCTCTACGTCCGGGGATCTTCCGGGCGCGGACGCACGAGCCGGAAGCCCTCGCGGTTCGGGTACCGGCGTGCGCTCCTGATCCCCTCCCAAAGAGGGAGCGGGACCTCTCCGACGAGTCTCGCCGCCTCGAAGGCGATCCACAGCCCCCCGCCCGCCGCCGCGACCCCTGCCGGAAGCGACGCCCGAAGCGCGCGCAGAGCGCCGCCCCCGCCCTGGCGACCCCGCCGCGGAGGATCCACCACCACGCCGCGAACCTTGCGCGCCCGATAAGGGCGACCCCCAGCCCGCTCCCGACGAGGGCCGCCCCCGCGACCGCCGCCCCGCCGATCGCGAGCATCGCAAGCTCGATCCGATCTCCCGGCCGCCCGCCGCGCGCGCCGCAGACCCGGGAGTACGCGCTCCGCGCTAAGATGGAGGCATGGCCCTCGTCTTCCCCCTCTCCCCCGCCCCGAGATCGAGCGGCTCGCGAACGTCACGACCTTCGAGCAGTAGCTCGCGATCGCCGACGACGGAGAGTTCGAGTTCGTCGGCGGCAAGGTCCTCCCCGTGGAGCCCCCCTCCGAGGAACACGACGCGCTGACGAGCTACCTCCTCCGGGCGACCGGCGATTACGTCGAGGAGACCGATTCGGGGCGGATCGCCGGGGAGACCTTCCCCCCCCACCTCACCCCCGAGGACACCCGCATCCCCGACGTGGGCTTCTTCAGGAAATCCTCCCTCGGGCGTGTCAAACGCACCTACGTCGAGGGCGGCGCCGACCTCGCCATCGAGGTCCTCTCCCCCTCCACCGCCCGCATCGACCGCGGCGAGAAGTTCTACGAATACGAGGCCGCCGGCGTCGAGGAGTACTGGATGATCGACCCCGAGCGCAGGACCGCCGAGTTCTACCGCCTGAGCGAGGGCCGCTACCTCCCCGTCCTCCCCGACGCCGAGGGCCGGGCCCACTCCAGCACCATCCCCGGCTTCTACCTCCGCGTGAGCTGGCTCTGGAAGCGCCCGAAGATCACCGCCGTCCTGCGCGAACTCGGCGTCCTCTAGGCCCCCCTGACGCTTATAATAGGGGCATGGCCCTCACGTTTCCGCTCACCCCCGAGGAGGTCCTGCGCCTCGCCTCGGTTCGGAACCTGGACGACTTCTTCGCCTTCTCCTTCGACGGACCCACCGAGTTCGCCCCGGAGCCCGGGCGCGAGGACCCCGCCGGAGTCCCCGGCACCTTCGAGGAGCTTCTCGCCCTCCCCGGCAAGGCCGAGCGGGTGGACGGCAGAATCTTGGCCGTGCCACCGAGCAACTCCGATCACTCCGGGATTCAACTGAGCATCGGCGGGCTTCTCGGCGCCTACGTCGCCCACAAGGGGCTCGGGCGCGTCTACGGCGAGACCTTCATCCTCCGCCTGAACGAAGGCCGCCAGCGCTCCCCCGACGTGAGCTTCTTCCGCACCGAGAACCTCCCCCGGGTGAGGCCCACCTACGCCGAGGGCGGCGCCGATCTCGTCGTCGAGATCGTCTCCCCGTCCTCGGTCCGCACCGACCGGATCGCCAAGCGCGCCGAGTACGCCGCCGCTGGCATCGAGGAGTACTGGATCGTGGACCCCGCCCGCGGCGAGACCGAGTTCCTCCGCCTCGAAGAGGGCGCCTACCTCCCCGCCCCCCTCGATGCCGATGGCCGCGTCCGCTCCTCCACCATCGAAGGGTTCTGGGTCCGCCCCGAATGGCCCCTCTCGAACCGCTCCGCCTACGACCTCGTCGCCGAGATCCTCGCCGCCGAGATCCCCGCCGCCGAGATCCCCGCCGCCGACACCCCCGCCGCGGAAGCGGGCTAAAACCCCTCATGGTCCTCGCGACCGCCGCCGCCCCGGGCGCGCCCGTCGCGGAAGTCCCGGCGACATTCGCCGACCTCCTCGCCCACCCCGCCAAGAGGGTCGGGCTCGCGGACGGCAAACTGATCGTCGCGCCTCCCGTCGGTTTCGATCGTGCCCGACGCCACTCGCGGCTCGAATTCATTCTGGAGGGTTACGCCTCGGCGAGGGGCCTGGGCCAAGTCGCGGGAGAGGCCTTCGCGATCCGTTTTAGCGAGGGACACGTGCGCATGCCCGACGCCTCCTTCCTTCGCACCGAGAACCTCCACCGCGTCCACGCGGCCTACGCCGACGCACCCCCGGCCCTCGCCGTTGGGATCGTCCCCCCGGGCTCCATCGGCACCGACCGGGGCGAGAGGTTCGTGGAGTACGAGGCCGCCGGAACGCCTGGATACCTGCTCGTGGACCCCCTGCGCCCGAGCGTCGAGCTCTTCCGCCTCGAAGCGGGTCGCTACCGCCTGATCCCGCCCGATGCGGAGGGCAAGCTCTCGTTCGAGACCCTCCCCGCCTTCTGGCCCCGCTCCGAGTGGCTTCTGGAAGATAGGCCGCCGTACCCGCTCCTACGCGAGATTCTCGGCGACTAGCCCCATCGCGCGCACGGGTGCCACTCCACCGTGCGCCCCTCGACCCCCCGCACCGCGCGGTAGAAGGCTCCCGAGGCGAGCACGGGATGCGAGAGGGCGAACCCGTGCCCCACCCACTCCGTCGCCGAGGCGAGCGCGACCTCTGGTGCCCCCACCACTCGGGGGTACGGGCTGCGCTCGGGCGGCGCGTACCGCCGTTGCCCGCACGTCCCGCAAAGCTCGCCCCGCAGGCCCGAGGGATCGAGCAGGAGCCCCTCGACCGGAACGAGCTGGACCACGCCGGGGAGCACGGACCCGTCCCGGTGCAGGAGCACCTCGCGCGAGGCCGCGCCGAGCGGCGCCAGCGCTCCTTCCCAGACGTCGCGTCGGGCGAAGAGCGCCGAAGGCTCCCAGTTCAGCCCCATAAGCCACCGCCGCCCCCACTTGGGCGGGCGCTTCAGGCGGTACGGCCCGACCTGCCGCACCCCCACGCCGCATACGGGGCACCGCCCGGAGAGATCGAGCGTGCCGCTCCCCTCGGGCCAGTCGTCCTCGGGTTGCGGGAACCCGTTGTGCCAGACGCTCCGCAGATGGAGCCACGCCGCCCCGGCGCGCTCGGGTTCGTCGAACGACAGCTCGACGCTCGCGACATGGTCCGACGCCCCGTGCGCCCGCAGGATCGCCTCGGCGCGGGGCCAGATCGGGTCGGCCTCGTCCACGCGCGCGACCGCCGTCGCGTGGAGCCGCGCCATGGGCTCCATCCCCGGCGCGACCTCGCGACGTTCCACGTCGAACGCCACCCCCGCCGCCACGAGGGGCGCGTACCACGGCTCGTCCAACCCGATGGAGACGATGCGCCGCGCCACCCTCATCGCGGCCTCCTGCAATGCCGCCGCTCGATCCGGCCGCAAACCCGTTCTGCGACCACGACCGCCGGTGCGAGCAGGAGCGCCGCGAGAGCGTAGCCCCACGGCGAGGGCAGAACGCCCCGGAGCGTCAACCCCGATGCGACGAGCGCGGGCGCGAGCCCCACGAGCCAGGAGAACGCCGCGACCATCGTCTTCTACTTACCACGTCGCCGCGCCTCCCTCGCCGAGCAGACCGTCCGCGCGAGCCGCGCCGCGAACTCCGCCCGCAAGGCCGATGGCCTCTCCTTCGTCGTCCGCCCTCCGCGAGCGGAGGGCGTCCCGCTCGTTCCATCCCGAGCCTCCCCCCGATTACCGTCGTCCTACCCACACGAGCAGAAGCCCCAAGAGCGCGAACAGCCCGAGACCCACCCCCGCGAACGCCAGAACCCGCAAACCCTCTATCCGCGTCCGAAGCCCTGCGAGCGCCTCCTCCGCCCGCCGCGCCGAGCGCTCCGCCTCCTCCAGCCGCTCCCCGAACGCCCGGAGCTCGCGCACCGGCCCGACGACCGTGTCCTCGATCCGCTCCCTCAGCGCCGCGACGATCTCCCGCGCCGACCCCTCCGGCGTCCCCATCTCCGCGACCTCGCGCTCGAAGAGCCCGAGCCGCTTCTCCACCGCCGGCTCCAGCGCCCCCGCCCCGAGCGTCCGCGCCAGGGTCCGCACGTCCCCGAGCATCCTCTCCGCCGCCTCGTTCGCCCTCAGCACCTTCGCCCGGTCCCGCCCCCAGGGCGTCCGCTCCCAAAGCCCCTGCAACCCCCGTTGCACGCGCTCGTTCCCCGCGAGCTCCAAAGCGGTGAGCACGATCCCGAGCGGCGCGGCCATGTCGAACTAAGCTACGCCGCGGGAGGCCGCGGGGATGCCCGTCAAGACCGATCCACCGGCCGATCCCAAACGAACGCGCTGACGACGAGGGCGATCCCGAACAGCGCGAGCACCCCCCCGAGCGCGACGTTCCCCGCGATGAGCCCCTGCTGAAGCCCCGGTACCGTCAGCACCACGCCGAGCGCGAGCCGCCCCCCGGCGTGCTCCTGCCTCGGCCTCCCCCCGCTCCACAACGCCCCCAGAACGGCGCACGCGAAGGCGACCCCCAGCGCCGCGAGGATCTTCACCCCCCGCCCCGGCTCCTGGCCGATGCTCCCGTCCGGCCGCGGCCCCTCCGCCATCATGAGCCCGAACCCCATCGCGAGCGCGAAGAGCCCCGCCGGGACGAAGAGGCACCCGCATCCGAGCGCCCGCGAGAGGCGCGACATCGCCCCCCGCTCAACCTCAGGAGCCGCCCCCCCGGGACGGGGGTACCCCGCGACCGGCGGCGGGTCCTCCTTCGCCATCGCCGCCCTAAAGCTCCCGGTCCGACGAGTGCCCCGGAAAGAGCTTCGCCGAAGGGTCCAGCCGAAGCTTCGCGAACCCCACCGCCGTCGCCGCCTCCCCCATCCCCGTCGCGATAAGCTTGAGCTTGCTTCCGAACGTGCAGACGTCCCCCACCGAGAACACCCCCTTGCGCGCCGTCTCGAACCGCTCGTCCACCACGATCTGGTTCTTCGCGATCTCCAGCCCCCACTCCTTGATCGCCCCGAGCGACGACTTGAACCCCACCGTGATCACCAAGGCGTCGCAAGGCAGATCCTCGCTCGGCCCCCCGTTGAGGTCCTTGATCGTCACCCGCTCCAGCCGCTCCCCCCCGTGCAACGCCTCCACCGCCTTGAAGAGCCGCATCGCGCAAGGCGAGTTCTGCACCTGCCGCACGCTCTCGTCGTGCGCCCGGAACCCGTCCCGACGATGCACCAGCGTCACGCTCCGCGCGACCGGGAGCAGCATCAGAACCCAGTCGAACGCCGAGTCCCCCCCGCCGACCACCGCCACGTCCCTCCCCGCGTACTCCGCGAGCCGACGCACCCCGTAGCCCACCCCGCGCCCGACGAACTCGTCCTCGCGCGGAACCCCGAGCTTCGTCGGCGAGAACGCCCCCGCCCCCGCCGCCACGATGACCGTCCGCGTCGGAAGCGCCTTCCCCCCCCTCGTCCTCAGCACGAACCCCTCCGCGTCGTCCTCCAAGGCCTCCGCCGTCTCGTCCAGCTGAAGGTCCGGCCCGAACTGCGTCCCCTGCGCGATAAGGTCCCGCGCGAGATCCTTCGCGAGCACCTTCGGGAACCCCGGCATGTCGTACACGTACTTCTCCGGGTACAACGCCGTGAGCTGGCCCCCCAGCTCCGGAAGCGAGTCCACGATCCGCACCGTCATCCCCCGAAGCCCCGCGTAGAACGCCGCGAAGAGCCCGCAAGGCCCCCCGCCCACCACCGTCACGTCCACGCGCTCCAAAGCCTCAGCCGCCATAGGGAAGCCCTTAGGGTACCCCCCGCCCCCGGCCCCGACCCGCCCCGACCCGCCGGAACCGACGCGCCCCGCACCCGGTGCTACACTCCCCGCAACCCGCCGGACCCCATGCCCCTCCTCGCCGCCGCCCTCCTCGCCGCCCTCGCCGCCCCCTGGCACCCCGAGTGGGGGCCGCCCCCGCCCGTCGCCCCCTACGGCAACGCCCCCCTCCCGAACGCGCGCGCCCTCCTCCCGATGGTCCACCCCCTCGTCGGCCCCTTCCGCTACGCCGACGGCTACGGCGCCCGCCGCGACGGCTTCCTCCACACCGGCGAGGACCTCCTCGCCCCGAAGATGACCCCCATCGTCGCCCCCATCTCCGGGGTCCTCGGCTTCAAGCGCGAGTCCTTCTGGATCTGGGGCGACGACGGCTGGGCCGTCCTCGGCACCCACCTGAACGACGACGACCTCGGCCGCAGAGACCACCGCGGCGACCGCGACGTCATGTTCGCCCCCGACCTCGTCCCGGGCCAGAGGATCGAACGCGGGCGCCTCGTCGGCTACGTCGGCAGATCCGGCGACGCCACCGCCCCCCACCTCCACTTCGAGCTCTACGCCCCCGGCCCCGGCGGAACCACGCGCGGCCCCACCACGTCCCGCGTCCGCGATCCCCTCCCGTCACTGAAGGCCGCCGCCCGCCTCGCCCGCCCCACTCCTAGCCTTCCCGCCCCCGAGGCCCGCCCCCGCCCCGGCGAGCTCCGCCTCCAGGGGTGCGTCCGCCGGGTGGACCCCGGCCTCGAGGGCGCCCTCGGCACCGTCACCCTCCTCCTCACCGCCGAGCAGGAGGCTGACGGCCGCGTCCTCCCGATGGTGCGCCCCCGCTACGTCCGCCTGCGCGTCGCCGGCTCCGTCGCCGCCGAGGTCGGCGGTTGGGACGCCCTCGCCCGCGCCCCCCGCGCCCTGACGATCGCCGCCTACGTGAGCGCCGCCGCCCCGCTCGACGGAGCCGCCGCCGTCCGCCTGAGCGCCGCCCCCTACGCCCTGCGCTAGAGCCCGCCTCTCAGGTCCGCCCGATCATGTTCAGATCGTAGAACCCATCGGAACCCTTCGCGCCGTGGTACCCGAAGGAGCAAGTCGCGTCTCCCATCGTGTACCGCTCCCCCGCGAGACCCCCCCTCGCCCATCCGAAGGTGCCTTTCCTGTCCATAGTGGCGAAGGCGTCCTTGACGAGCGCCTGCCCCTCGGCGCTCATCGCCGAGAACGATTGCGGCTCGCCCTTGGCGGCGAACCCCGCCTTGCCTCGTAACCACCCCTCCGTCGCCGCCTTGTAAGCGCCGACCGCCGCCCGGCTCGCCGCCACGTACTCCTTCTGCCGCTCAAGCATGAGCGGGCGCAACTCGTCCCAAGCCTCCAACACCCCCGCCTCGCTCGCGTGCCCAGAGAAAAAGATCCGCACCTCGCGGGAGATCGGAAGCCGGACGGGCGTCTCGGCCTCTGGAAAGTCCCCGAAGGGAAGCTTCACCTTCGGAAGAGCGTCGTGAGGAACGACGATGTCTCGCGCCGCGGGTCGCCCCGGTGCCTCCTTCACCCCGACGGGCTTGACCCTCACCTCCGCGCGGAACTCGACCGAGGTCCGCGGATCATAGGAATCCCCCGGAGGAAGCGTCGCCGAGAACGCGTCCGCCACCCCTTCCCGCAACCCCGCCGGCATCTGATCGAGCGGAACCGACGCGTACCCACGCCCCGAGAAGTACTCGAGCGTCCGCGCCTGGAGCACCGAGGGCAATGCCCCGAAAAGGCTCCGGTCCACCAAGAGGTACTCCGCGTCCTTGTGGAACACCTCGTACCCTTTCGCCTTCGCGATCCGGTCGAGCTCTCCCGAGCGGCGGGTCGCCGGAAGATCGCTCGCCCGATGGCGCGTGGAGGCGACCACGATGCGGTTGACGTCGTACTCCGCCGCTCCCCCTTGGGAGATCGTCATATCGAAGCGAAGGAGCGCCGAAAGGAGCATCATGACGTCAGTCTAACGGATCGAAGACGCACCGGAACCTCTGTTTGAGGCCCCCGCTCCTCGCCGCCCCGCTCCAAACCCCACGCGACGCCTTTCGCTTCGAGGCCGTTCGGCGATGGACCCTCAATCCGCCCAGTGGTTCGCCCCGTCCCCCAGAAGCGACTGGAGGTACGTCAGCTGGCCGTCGTGGTGCTGCATATGCCGCGCCGCGAAGATCGCGAGCCCCAACGCGGGCTCCGGCGCCCCCGAGGTCGGCACCGGCTCCGCCATCCCCCCCGGCCCCACCGCGTCCCAAGCCGCGAGAAGCTCGCCCGCCGAACTCGCCACCTCGTCGAGCGCCACCGCCTTCGACCGGAAAAGCTCCGGCGCGACCAGGAACCCCGGGGCCATCGCCTCCGGCTCCGCGCGCCGAAGCCGCGCCGCCATCCGCCGGTTGATGAGCACGACCTCGTACGTGAAGTCGATCGCGAGCCGCCCGCCCCGGTCGTGGGTCAACTCCGCCTCCGGCAACGCCGCCAGGTCCTTCCCGTACACCCGCGCCGCGTCCTCGATCTCCGAACGCACGATCCCGTGGATCTCTTCCAACATCGCCGCAGGGTACCGAAAGAGCCCCGCGACGGGCCTCCCGCCCCGCCGCCCCGGCCGCTACCGAACCCGCCCCGCGAGTTCGGTCCGCAACTCCCGCTCCCGACGGTCGTTGCGCGCCTCCGCCCCGAGCGCCGCCGACCCGAAGAGGAGCGCGCACGAGACGAGCGACAGCGTCCACCGCACCACCGGCGGAAGCCGCCGGAGATGCGCCTGCAGGACGAGGATCCCCCAGAATCCGAGCCCCATCCCGACCCACGCGAAAAGAGGCATGATCCGACGGTACCCTCCCCGGACGTGGAGAGAGCCGAAAAGGTCGAGATCCCCCCCGGCGCCACGCGCGAGACGATCCGCGTCCGCTACGGCGAGACGGACCAGATGGGCCACGCCTACTACGCGAACTACCTCTTCTGGTTCGAACAGGCCCGCGGCGCCTTCTGCCGCGACCGCGGCTTCTCCTACCGCGACCTCGAAGCCGAGGGCTTCATGCTCCCCGTCGTCGAGTGCCACGTCCGCTACCGCGCCGAGGTGCGCTACGACGAACGGGTCGAGGTCGCCGTCTGGCTGAGCGAGGCCCGTCGCGCCGCCCTCCGCTTCGACTACGCCGTCACGAACCTCGAGACCGGCGCCCGCGCCACCGAGGGCCACACCTGGCACGTCGTCATGGGCCGCGAGCGCCGCGCCGTCGGCATCCCCCCGGAGCTCCGCGAGCGGCTCGGTCCGGCGATGCCCGCGCCCCCCGGCTCGTAAAGAGGAGAGCATGGTCGTGAGCGAGGCGCCGAGTCTGGAGGAGACCCTCGCGCAGCTGGACCGCGTCGCCCCCGGCGTCCCCCTCCTCGCCCTCGGCCAGACCGTCTTCTGGGACGAGCCCATGAAGGCCCTCGTCGCCCGCGCCGCCGCTGAGAGGGGCGGAGGCGGGCGCCGCTTCGTCGCCGGCGTCCACGACACCGACTTCTTCGCCAAGCTCCCCGCCGGCCCCCGCCGCCCCGGCGCCTTCGTGACCGTCGGCCACAACGACACCACCACCCGCGGACTCTGGAGCGCCGCCGCCGAGTTCTCCACCCTCTTCGGCTCCGAGACCGTCGTCACCCGCGAGCGCCTCCTGAAGGCCGGCCTCGCCCTCGACCGCCTGAGGGAGGGCGACCCCCACATCCTCGACCGCGCGACCGAGGCCTGGGGCTGGCGCGGCATCGTGTCCCTCGACGAGTCGCCCCCCCTCACGAGCGAGGTCCCCGCCCTCGCCCTCCTCCCCGAGCTCCTCCGCGTCCTCGCCTGGGCCTTCGAGGGCGCCCTCGCCGCCGCGCCGAGCGAAGAGGGCCGCCGCGCCGCCGCCGAGATCGAGGCCCGCGTCGCCGAGGCGTGCGCCTCCGGAACCCTCGCCGACGCCTACGAGCGCCTCGCCCCTTGGATGTACGCCCTCGTGGACCCCGACGCCGGGATCGGAGGGGCGAGCGTCGAGACCGACCGCACCTCCCGACTTCTGCGCTTCAACCGCGAGACGTGCGGAAGGCCCCGCTTCTCCCTCGCCCGCCTCTTCGTCGAGTCCTCCACCCGCCCCGCCGCCCGCCGCGCCTACGACGAGGCCGTGACCGCCCCCGGCCCGAACGCGGGCCAGTACGAGCTCGCCCGCTTCGGCACCGGCGCGATCCCCTTCGACCTCGTGATCCCCGGCCACGGCCGCGGCGTCGTCCGCCTCGGCGCCCGCGGCGCCGTCGTCGGCACCCGCACCCCCCTCTTCCTCTCCTTCAAGCGCCCCGTCGAATCCCTCGAGGAGTTCGCCGCCGCCGTCGAGGCGAAGTTCGGCCCCGATTGCGCCCTCATCGGCAAGGCCGTCACCCTCCTCGGGATGCTCGCCGCCGAGCACGTTTTCGTCTTCCACGAGGGCGCCTCCGGCTACGCCTGGCGGAGCGCCCACCTCCACCGCCTCCTGTGCGAGCGCCTCGCCTGGTGCCAGGCCCTTCACCCCATCCTCCGCGTCGGCTACGACACCTGGGGCGGCCTCGCCGCCGTCGAGCGCGACCTCGCCCTCCCCGAGGAGCTCCGCCGCCCCTTCGCCGCCCACCTCGCCCCCTCCCCGCCCGCCGATCCCGGACGCCTCCCGCGCGAGCAACCGGACCCCGCGCCCCGGCCCGCGCCCCTTTCCAACACCCTCCCCGCCCGCGACTTCGCCGCCGCCCTCCCGACCGTGGCCGCCGAGGCGGAGGCGCTCCTCGCCACCCTCGCCCGCACCCGCCGCCCCGCCGACCTTCTCGCCCTCCTCGCCGAGCGCGAGCCGGGCGCGTGGCGCGCCCCCCGCGACCGCTACGCCGCCCTCGCCCGCGACCTCGACGCCTTCGTCGCCCGCACCGAGGCCGGGCGCGCCGAGCGCAAGGCCCTCTACGACCGACGCCGCGCCCTCCGCCGCGCCCGCGCCGAGGCTGAGCACGCCCGCGGCGTCCAGTTCCGCACCGAGATCTTCGAGGCCCACCCCGGCCCCGCCGCCCTCGCCCGCCGCCGCGAGCGGGGAAGCGCCCTCGGTCTCGTCCTGCGCGAGACCGCCGAGACCGAGGCCGCCCTGAAGACCCTCCTGCGCCGCCAGGGCGAAGAGGCCCGCGACCCCCGCGTCCGCGCCGCCGTCGCCGAACGCCGCGCGATCGAGACCGAGGCCGAGCGCGAGCGCCTCGCCCTCGTCCGCGAGTCCGTCCTCGCCGGCGAGGGCCTCGCCCACGCCGCCCTCCGCCCGAGCGCCTGGTGGCTCGTCCTCGTAAGCCCCGACCGCGCCTGGACCCGCGCCGTCGCCGCCACCGCCACCGCCCGCCTCGAACCCCTCCGCCCCTGACCGAACCCCACTCCCGAAGCGATCCGTAGGGAGTGCGCGGATTCATCCGCGCCTTCCCCCGGGCGATTCATCGCCCCAAGCAGAGGGCGCCTCCGAGGAGAAAAGAGGAGGAAACCTCCCGAGCACCTTGTCGAATCCCCCTCCCCGACGACTATAGGGTGTGAGCCCCGAGAACCCCACCCTCCTAGCGGCACCGGCGTCCCGCCGGCGCGCCCCGACGGCCAAAGCCGACCTTGCACAAAAACGCGAAAACCGTGATCAGAGTGGTCAGGATGGTCAGGCCCGAACCTGAGAGACGTGCGCGCACGCGCGGAAAAGCGTTCCGGGGCTTCCCAGGATTCCCAGGAATCGTCCGATGGCCCTCCTTCCTAAGGGGGAGAGGCCCCCGCTAACATGGAGAGGCCCGCCATGAACGACTACCGCGTCGCCGCCCTTCTCTCCGCCCTCTTCGCCGGAGCCACCGCCGTCCTCGCGAAGAAGGGCGTCGAGGGCGTCCCCGGCAACCTCGCCCTCGCCATCCGCGTGAGCGTCGTCGTCCTCTTCGCCTGGACCCTCGCCGCCGTCTCGAAGCAGACCGACCTCGCCGCCGTCCCGAAGGCCGCCTGGGGCTGGCTCGCCCTCTCCGGCGTCGGCACCGGCCTCTCCTGGCTCTTCTACTTCCGCGCCCTCAAAGGCGGCCCCGTGAGCGTCGTCGCCCCCCTCGACAAACTGAGCTTCGTCGTCGCCGTCGCCCTCGGCATCCTCCTGCTGAAGGAAAAACCCACCGCCCCCACTCTGCTCGGCGCCGCCGTCGTCGCCCTCGGCGTCGGCATCGCCCTCAAAGGTTAGAGAAGGCGAGGAATGGCGGAGAGGGTGGGATTCGAACCCACGGTGAGTCGCCCCACACCGCATTTCGAGTGCGGCGCACTAGACCACTATGCGACCTCTCCGGGGGAGATGATGACAGAAGCCCCGCCCCCCTTTCAAGGGGCGGGGCTTCCGAAGCATCGAACAGGGGCGACTACGCCTTCGCGAAGTAGTAGTACCGCTGGCCGTCGCGGACCTTCACCTTCCGCACGTAGCGCTGGCCGTTCCGCGTGAACGAGCGCCGCCCGTACAGGGCCGCCCGCTGACGGTCCGTCGCGCTCTGGCTCTTCCGGTCCTTCTCGTACCGGCTCGCCGAGTACGCCGCCCCCGCCGCGCCGAGCACGCCAAGCGTCTTGTCCCCCTTCACGAAGCCGTACACCCCCGCCGCCGCCGAGGCGATCCCGATGTTGCGCCACTCGTTCTTCTTGCTCTGGCGCCGCTTGCTCTCCTGGCTCAGGCTCTTCTTCTGGGCGTGAGCCTCGGCGGGCATCAGCGTCACCGGCGCGAGCACCGTCGCGCTCAGGAGTCCGGCGATCAGGGTCTTGCGTAGCGAGTTCATCTCTTAACCTCGATCCTTCGGACGCGCGGGCCTCGTCCGCGATTCGCACGCCGGGCGAGTGTTCATGGACGGTTCATCGTCCGCACCCGCGGTCCCCGCGGGTCCGCTGGCCTCGGCGGAGCCGCCGACCCGATCGCCGGCACCGCGAGATCGTACGGCGCCCGCGCCGCCGCCCGCGCCGCCTCCCCCACCGGGTCCGGACCCCCGCACACCCGCCACGTGGGCCGCGCCACCGCCGCGCACGCCGCGAGAAACCCCGCCGCCTGAGGCGTCGCCGACCCCATCGGGTTCCGCGCGTCGGTCCCGAGCGACGGCGCGTATCGCGACGCGCACCCCCGCGCGAACCGCCGCAACCGCCTCGCCGCCCCCCGCGTCCCCGGCGCTCCCGTGTCGAGCGCCCGCCCGACCGCGTCGCAAAGACGCACCGCCGTCGCCGCGCTCGCCTCCCCGTACCCGTCCGCAAGATCCGGCGCGTCCGGCGCGATCCCGAGCCCCGCGATCCCGTCCCCCGACCGGAGCGCCCCCCCCGCCCCCCCGAACCGCGCGATCGCCCGCTCCAGCGCCCGCGCCGCAAGATCCAGCCCCTCCGCCCGTCCGTTCGTCAGAAAGTCCGCGAAGCGCGCGTCCGCGAACGCGAGCAACGAGGAGAGGTCCGCCGTCGTCGGATCGAAACCCCGCGAGAGCGTCTCCACCTGTTGCCCTAGCCGCTCCCCCTGCTCCCGGTCCCCGAGAAGCCGCGCCGTCCCGAGAAGCCGCGCGAGCGCCGTCAGCGCCGTCTCGGCCCGTCCCCGGTTCGCCCCTTCCGGAAACGGCGGCGCGTCCCGAAGCGCTCGCAACGCCGCCGCCACCGTCACCGAAGGGGGCCGCGAAAGCCGCCCGAGCGCCTGCGGGTCCCGATCCGCCCCCAGCGCCGCCCGGATCTCCTCCGCCCGTCCCGGCACCGTCCTGTCCGCAAGCCGCCGGAACGTAAGCGAGTAGTACGGCGAGAACCCGTCCGGCCGCTGATCCGAGACGAGCGTCGCGGGGGCCCCGTCCTTCGCCGCCAACTGGTCGAGGCACCACCCCGCCGTCCGCCGCGCGAGATCGAGGCACCCCGCGTCCCCCGCCAGCGCCCCCGCCCGCGCCGCCGACTCCGCGAGCGCCGCGTTCGTCGCGAGCGACTTCGTGCACTCGATCCGCCGCCCCCCCGGCCCGATCGTCACCGAGGCGAACACCCCCCCCGCCACCGGGTCCTGCATCGGCGACTGCGCGAGCGCCTCGAACGCGTCCACCGCGAACCGCGGCTCCCCCGCACGCGCGATCGCGTCGAGCGCCCACGGCGAGACCCGCCCGCCCCCCGGCACCGCCACGAGCCCCGTCCCCCGATCCGTCCGGTCCCGCAAACCGAGCGCGAAGTCCGGCGGCGGCAAGGCCGGCACCCCCCCCGCCAGCCGCGCCCGCTCCGCCGCCCCCCCCTTCGCGAGCGGAGCGACCCCTCCCGCTCGCAGAGCCCCGCGCGCGTCGTCCAGAAACGAGAGGAGCGCGTACTTGTCCGGGATCTCGTCGAGACGACCGGGCGCGAGCGCGACGAGCGGCTCGCCCGACGGTCCCACCGCCACGACCGCGAACCCCGGATCGAGGTACCCCGCCGTCCGCGCCCCCGGAGAGAGCGCCGCCCGCCACTCGGGCGAGACCGCGAGATCCACCCGCGCGCACAGAAACTCGCCCCCGATCGCTCGCACCACGTCCGCCTCCCCGAACGTCCGCGCGTCGAGCTCCCGCGCCGCCCGGCTCGCCATGTCCCCGAACACGAGGAGCACCGGCCGCCCCCGCCGCTTCGCCTCCGCCATAAGCTCCGGCGACAGCGCCCGCCACGGAAGCGTCTGCGCGTCCCCCGCCCTCAGGTAGTCCGCCCCCTCCGGCGACACCGCCCCCCGCGACGGCGGCACGAGCGGGCCGAGATACCGCCGCACGAGCCCCAGCGCCACGAGCGCCGTGAGCGTCCCCGCCACCACGCTGAACGAAGGCCGCGGCATACGCAGGAGTATAGGCTCCCGACGGCCCGGCCCCCCCTAGGTAGACTCTAGTCGCGGTCCTTCACGGCCAAAGCCGAAGGGGGCGGCGAGGCCCATGCTCAACTCCTTCGACACGCGCTCCGAACTGGTCTCCGGCGGGAAGACGCTTTCCTACTTCTCGCTCCCCAAGCTCGAAGCCCGCGGCCTGAACCCCGACCGCCTCCCCTTCTCCTTGAAGGTCCTCCTCGAGAACCTCCTCCGCAACGAGGATGAGAAGTCCGTGTTTCCCGCCGACGTCGAGGCCCTCCTGAGCTGGGACCCCGCCGCCGAACCGAGCAAGGAGATCGCCTTCACCCCCGCCCGCGTGATCCTCCAGGACTTCACCGGCGTCCCTTGCGTCGTGGACCTCGCCACCATGCGCGACGCCATGGCCGAGCTCGGCGGCGACCCCGCGAAGATCAACCCCCTCCAGCCCGTCGAGCTCGTCATCGACCACTCCGTCCAGGTCGACGCCTACGGGAGCGAGGCCGCCCTCCTCATCAACCGCGACCTCGAGTTCGACCGCAACGGCGAGCGCTACCGGTTCCTCAAGTGGGGCCAGGGGGCCCTCGACAACTTCCGCGTCGTCCCCCCCAACACCGGCATCGTCCACCAGGTGAACCTCGAGCACCTCGCCCGCGTGACCTTCGTGAAGGAAGGGGCCGACGGCTCCCGCGTCGCCTACCCCGACACCCTCGTCGGCACCGACTCCCACACGACGATGATCAACGGCCTCGGCGTCCTCGGCTGGGGCGTCGGCGGCATCGAGGCCGAGGCCGCCATGCTCGGCCAGCCCGTCACCATGCTCATCCCCCAGGTCGTCGGCTTCCGCCTCGAAGGCCGCCTCGCCGAAGGCTCCACCGCCACCGACCTCGCCCTCACCGTCACCCAGATGCTCCGCGAGCACGGCGTCGTCGGACGCTTCGTCGAGTTCTTCGGCCCCGGACTCGCCACCCTCCCCCTCGCCGACCGCGCCACCATCGGCAACATGAGCCCCGAGTACGGCTCCACCTGCGCGATCTTCCCCGTGGACGAGGAGTCCCTCCGCTTCATGCGCACCACCGGCCGGAGCGAGGAGCAGATCGAGCTCACCCGCGATTACTACAAGGCCCAGGGGATGTTCTACGGCCCCGACGCCGCCGACGCCGACTACACCTCCCTCCTCCGCCTCGACCTCTCCACCGTCGAACCGTCCGTCGCCGGACCCAAGCGCCCCCAGGACCGCCTCCGCCTCTCCGAGGCCGCCCGCAACTTCCGCCACACCTTCTCCCCCGTCCTCTCCCCCGCCCTCGGCGCCGCCGCCAAAGGCACCCCCCAGCCCCCTTCCGAGACCCCCGCCCGCACCGAGCGAGAGACCGAGGCGAACGAGGCCGTCGCCAATGTGAAGAACGGCTCCGTCGTCATCGCCTCCATCACGAGCTGCACGAACACGAGTAACCCCTCCGTCATGCTCGCCGCCGGACTCGTCGCGAAAAAGGCGGTCGAAAGGGGTCTCATGAGCAAGCCTTGGGTGAAGACGAGCCTCGCCCCCGGCTCCCGCGTCGCCTCCGACATCCTCGTCCAAGCCGGACTCATGCCCTTCCTCGAGGCCCTCGCCTTCGACGTCGTCGGCTACGGCTGCGCGACCTGCATCGGCAACTCCGGCCCCCTCCCCGAGGCGATCTCGCGCAAGATCAACGACGAGAACCTCGTCGCCGTCTCCGTCCTCTCCGGCAACCGCAACTTCGAGGGCCGCATCTCCCAGGACGTAAAGGCGAACTACCTCATGTCGCCCCCCCTCGTCGTCGCCTACGCCCTCGCCGGCACCATCGACACCGACCTCCAAAAGGATCCCCTCGGCAAGGGGAAGGACGGCGAGGACGTCTTCCTGAGGGACGTCTGGCCGACCCAGGCCGAGGTCGCCGACGCCATGCGCGCCTGCGTCTCGCGCGAACTCTTCGCCCGCAACTACGCCGACGTCTTCGCCGGCGACGAGAAGTGGCGCGCGATCGAGGTCCCCCCCTCCGACCGCTTCAAGTGGGACCTCGACTCCACCTACATCAAGGAGCCCGCCTACTTCCACGGCATGAGGCGCGAGGTCCCCGAGCGCGTGGACTACCTGAAGGACATGCGCGTCCTCGCCCTCCTCGGCGACTCCATCACCACCGACCACATCTCCCCCGCCGGAAGCATCAAGAGGGACTCCCCCGCGGGCAAGTTCCTCCAGGCGCGTGGCGTCGAGCCCGCGATGTTCAACTCCTACGGCTCCCGCCGCGGCAACGACGACGTGATGGTCCGTGGCACCTTCGCGAACATCCGCCTGAAGAACTCCCTCGCCCCCGGCACCGAGGGCGGCTACACGACCTACTTCCCCACGAACGAGGTCCAGACGATCTACGACGCCGCCGTCCGCTACAAGGCCGACGGCACGAAGCTCCTCGTCATCGCGGGCAAGGAGTACGGCACCGGCTCCTCCCGCGACTGGGCCGCCAAGGGCACCTTCCTCCTCGGCGTCCGCGCCGTCCTCGCCCAGAGCTTCGAGCGCATCCACCGCTCGAACCTCGTCGGCATGGGCGTCCTCCCCCTCGAGTTCCTCGAAGGCGAGTCCGCGACGACCCACGCCCTCACCGGGCGCGAGTTCTTCGACCTCGACGGCCTCGCCGACGCCGTCCAAGCGGGCTTTCCCGACGGCAAGGTCCTCACCCTCCGCACGAAGGACCTCAAGGGCAAGACCGAGAAGACCATCTCCGTCCGCGTCCGCATCGACACCCCCCAAGAGCTCCAATACTACGTGAACGGCGGCATCCTCCCCTACGTCCTTCGCCAACTCCTCGCCTCCTGAAGGGCCCTCCGCTCATGACCGAGCTCCTCCTCCGCGCGTTCCACGAGGCCGCGAAGCTCTCCGCGGAGGAGCAGACGCGCGTCGCCCGGAACCTTCTCGCCGACCTCCGCCCGAACGCGACCCGCGACGACGCGGAGGAGGCCACCGCCGAGAGCACCGTCCTCGCGATGGGGGTCGGAGGGGCGGACGCCTTAGCGGACCCCGCCGAAGACGCCGTTTGGAAGGATTGGTGACCATCCCCGGACGCGTTCCCACCGGCTCGATCGTGCGCGGGAAGTTCCCCTTCTCCGGCGAGGCGACCGTCAAGGTCCGACCCTGCCTCGTGCTCGCCGGGTGGGATCTGAACTCGGACGCGCGCGACCTGCTCCTGTGCATGATGTCGTCGCAGATCCCGCGCGACCCCTATGCGCTCGAACTCGACCGCGACCTCGATTTCGAGCGCCTGGACTGGCCCACCGCCGCTCCGCGCGTCTTCGTGCGCCCGACGTACCTTTTCGCCGGAGCCGAGGCCCGCTTCTCGGAGGTGCGCGGCGTTTTGACCGATCCAGCCCTCCAGCGTGTCCTCGCGACTCTTCGCGGAATCCTCTAGATCCCCTCTCTTCAAGAAGACCCCCGCCGCCCCATTTCCGCCCGCCGCATCGGCATCGCGTCGATGAGGGCGAAGAGCTCCCGCCGCGAGACGAACGTCCGCCGCACGAGCTTCACCCCCCCGTCTTTCCCGACGAGCACGAACGCGAACCCCGGTGCCGACGGGAGCCCGAACCGCCGCGCCATCCCCGGCGTCCCCGTCAGAACGACGAGATCCCGCTCCCGCGCCCCCTTTCCCGCGAGGGCCTCCCGCTGACGCCGCGCGAGCGCCCCCGACCCGAACACCACCCCCACCCGCGCCCGGTCCTTCAGCGAAGCGAGATCGGGACCGGCGAGAACGAGAAGGAGCGCGAAGACCGGGGCCATAACGGTCCCTACGCCCGAGGCGCGAGCAGACGTCCCAGCGCGAGACCCACCCCCGCCGCGGTGATCCCGAGCGCCAGCGACGCCCCCGCGTACACCCCCGCCCGCCCGAACTCCCGCCCCTCCAGTAATCCCAAAACCTCCAGCGAGAACGCCGAGAACGTCGTGAACCCGCCGAGCCCCCCGACCCCGAGAAAAAGCCGCGCCCCTTCCGAGCGCGACGCCCCCGCCAAGATCCCGAGCAGAAGCGAACCCAGAAGGTTGATGACGAGCGTCGGTCCCGGCCCACCGAGCCGGGGCGAGAGCCACGCCCCGAGCCAGAACCGCGCGTTCGCCCTGACGAACCCCCCGGCCCCGACGAGAAGCGTCTTTTGGAGAGAGGTCACCGCAAGAGCATAGACTAGCGCCCGTGTCCCAAAATCCTCTCCACGACCTCACCTTCACCGAACCGACGAGAGTGGATCTCGCCGACCTCTCCACCGACGCCCCCAAAGAGGCCCTGCGGGACGGCGGCAAGGAGGCCGCCCGCGCCGAGATCGAGCGCCTCTCCCCCCGCCTCGAAGAACTCTTCGACCTCCAGAACTTCGCCGCCCGGAACGGCCTCCTCATCGTCCTGCAGGGAATGGACGCGGCGGGAAAGGACGGCGCCATCCGCCACATCCTGAGCCTCTCCCACGCCCAGTCCTGCCGCGTCGCGAACTTCAAGGTCCCCACCCCCGAGGAGGCCGCCCACGACTTCCTCTGGCGCGTCCACAAAGGGACCCCCGCCCGCGGCGAGATCGTCCTCTTCAACCGAAGCCACTACGAGGACGTCGGCGTGACCCTCGTCCACGGCCTCATCGACCGGAAGGAGGCCGACCGCCGCCTCGCGCGCATCCGCGACTTCGAGACCCTCCTCGGCGAGTGCGGCACGATCATCGTGAAGGTCTGGCTCCACGTCTCCAAGGGGGAGCAGGAGGAGCGCCTCCTCGAACGTGAGAAGGACCCCCACGCCTTCTGGAAACTCTCCGTCGGAGACTGGAAGGAGCGCCCCTTCTGGCACGCCTACGAGAGGGCTTACGGCGACGCGATCGGCGCGACCGCCGCGCCCCACGCCCCCTGGACCGTGATCCCCGCCGATCGCAAGTGGTACCGCGACCTCGCCCTCACCCGCCTCCTCGTCGCCGCCCTCGAACCCCACGAAGAGGTGTGGAAGTCCCACCTGCAGGCGGTGGGGAAGACCGCCCGCGCCGAACTCGCCGCCTTCCGTAAAGAAGAGGAGGAGAAAGGAGGGGAGGAGAAGTCGTGATCAGGATCGCCCCCTCCCCCGACGACGAGGCCGGTCTCGCCGTCGTCCTCGCCGGCCTCCGCCGCGCGAACGCCCTCGCCCACGAGGCCCTCTCCGACCCGAACCGCGCGCCGGTCCCCCTCCGCCTCCTCGCCCGCGAAGAGGGCGAGGTCGTCGGCGGCCTGAACGCCGACGCCTCTCCCCACTCCGGCTGGACCCACGTCCACCATCTCTGGGTCGCCGAGACCCACCGCGGCCGCGGCCTCGGCGCCGAACTCATGCGCCGGGCCGAGGACGAGTCCCGCCGCCTCGGTTGCCGCCACATCCGGCTGGAGACGATGGAGTTCCAAGCCCCCGGCTTCTACCGCGCCCTCGGCTACACCGAGTTCGGCCGCCTCGAAGAATCGATCCCCGCCCTCGGCTCCAGCCCCGCCGCGACGGAGATCTTCCTCCGCAAAGACCTCGCTTAGGAGGCCTTCCCCTCAGGCCCGCCGCCGATCGTTCCCCCGCCGGAGGCGAACCGCCCCGGTCGGGCAAACTCTTGGGAATGCCCGCCCCCGATCCTCGCCCCCGAACCGCCCCCGCCCTTCTGCGACTCCCCGCCCCCAACGGAGCGGGGCGGTGAACCGCTTCGAGGGCCAGATCGTCGTCGTCACCGGCGCGAGCCGCGGCATCGGCGCCGCCCTCGCGAGCGCCTTCGCCGCCGAGGGCGCCCGCGTCGCCTGCGTCGCGACGACCCTCGCGAACGCCGAGCGCACCGCCGACGGCCTCCCGAACGCCCGCGCCTTCGCGTGCGACGTCTCCGACCGGGCCGGGATCGAGGCCCTCTTCCGCGGCGTCGCCGAGATGGGCGCCCCGTCCGTCCTCGTGAACAACGCCGGCATCGCCCGCGACGGCCTCTTGCTCCGCATGAAGGACGACGACTGGGACCGCGTCCTGGGCGTGAATCTCAAAGGCGCCTTCCTCGCGACCCAAGCCGCCCTGAAGCCGATGATGAAGGCCCGCTACGGCCGCATCGTGAACGTCTCGAGCGTCATCGGCCTCCACGGCGCCGCGGGCCAGGCGAACTACGCCGCCGCCAAGGCCGGCCTCGTCGGCCTCACCCTCTCGGTCGCCAAAGAGGTCGGCTCCCGCGGCATCACCTGCAACGCCGTCGCCCCCGGCTTCATCGCCACCGACATGACCGCCGACCTTCCCGAGGAGTTCAAGCGCGGCGTCGAGGAGCGCGCCCCCGCCGGCCGCCTCGGCACCGGCGAGGACGTCGCCGCCGCCGTCCTCTACCTCGCCTCCAAAGACGCGGGCTACGTCACCGGCCAAACCCTCGCCGTGGACGGCGGCCTCTTCCTCTAACGCCCCTCTTTCGCGCGGTCGGAGAACGCCCGCGCCAAGGAACCGAAGAAGCGAGCCGCCTCCGTCGCATCCTCACCCCCGACGAGGCGCTGGAGCGAACCGACGACGGCGGCGTTGCCCTCGCCCGAGGCGAGCGCGGAGAAACCCTGCCGAAACCCGTACCACCTTGTACGGAGGTCGGTGCTGTTCGAGGCGATGCGCGCGATCTCGCTCTTCTTTAGATCCTTGGCGTCGCGCGCCCATGCCGCCCGAAGAAGCCAACTCTCGGCCTCGGACTGGTCCCCCAGGCCGTGGTACGCACGAGCGCACTCCAGACGCAGAGTCGCTGAATCGTCATGCTCGCGCGCGTCCGCCTCCGAGGCTTCGGCCCAGTTCGCTGCCTCCTCGAAGCGCCCCGCATCGTTGAGGACGCCCAACAACGCTTCCCGCAGGGCCACGCGCCGCTTGAGTTCGGGCATGCCTTCGACCCTTTCCGCGAGAAACCCCGCGATGGCCTCGGCATCGCCCCGTTGCGCGAGACCGCGCAAGGACCAGCAGGCGCTGATGCCGCCCAGACGGATCGCATCCAGGCTACAGGCGATCGCCTCCGGCCAAGCTTCAAGGGCTTTGTGCGCCGTCATTTGGGCGAGCCGGATCTCAGCGTCGCGCGTAGGCTCGTCTCCGAGTCGTTCGAGATCGCGCCGATGCGACTGGGGCTCGCGATCGACGTCGCGCCGGTCGAGCTCGAGGCACTGGAGCGCGTAGAGAACCCGCTCCCACCGCTCCGAGGCCCCCGCATCGGGCGGCGCGCCCAGAGGCGTCGCATCCGGAGGCGTCGCGTCCGAAGGACGATGCCAGTGGTCCTGAACC
Organism: Fimbriimonas sp.; assembly: GCA_965249475.1. Classification (GTDB taxonomy): domain Bacteria; phylum Armatimonadota; class Fimbriimonadia; order Fimbriimonadales; family Fimbriimonadaceae; genus Fimbriimonas. The sequence goes on from CBDFMD010000003.1 coordinate 694,512, forward strand.
AGAGAGGCGAGTTCCACCGCCGAGATCTCCTGCCCGAAGCCGCCGAGCTCTAAAGCGGCGACGTGGACGCCGACGACGCTTCCGTCCGGGGCGCACACCATCGCCCCCGAAGAGCCGGGGCGAACCTGGGCCGTCCGCGTCGTCAGCGCGCAGTCGAACCCCGGGTCGTCGCCTTGCGCGTAGACGTGGAGCATCCCCGCAAAGCCGACATCGAGCGCGAGAGGTCCGACGATGCGCCCCTCGCGCGAACCTTCGGGAAGATAGATCGGCGCGAGGGAGGACTCGGGAAGCTGATCGAAGGTCACGATGAAGAACCTCTCCCCCGGAGTGCGCTCGCGAGGGTCGCCGAGCCGGACGGAGGGGAGCCCCGCGACCCCCTCGATCTTCAGAAGCGCCAAGTCGCGTCGAGGTTGGCGCGACACGACGCGCGCGTCGTACAGCCGCCCTCCGACGACCTCCACCCGCACCTCTTGACCGTCGTACACCCCATGCGCGCAAGAGGCGACGAGGCCGTCGTGGGTGAGAAGAAACCCCGCCCCAGTGCCGTAGCCCGATAGGATCCGGCAGGCGGCGTCGAAGGGAAGCGGACTCTGCGGGGAGGGGGGCACGGAGGCGATCCTACCCTCCCCTAGCCCGACGCCTTCAGCCGCACCCGCGCCGTCCGGTCGAGCTTCCCCCAACCCGTCCGCACCCCTCGGAACGCCGCCCGCAGGGCGCTCCACACCACGAGGTACATGATCTGCCGGTACACGAACCGCTGGAGCGGAAGCCACAGCAGAGGCCGCGGCGACTCCCGGTCCATCCGGTACGCCACGAGGCCCGCCACAAGCTCGATGAGGACGAACGCCCCCGCCGAGACGAGCACGAGCACGAGCGACGTGATCGCGTCCCCCTGGGGGTTCCACTCCCGCGTCGTCTCCGGCGGCACCGGGTTCAGCACCGAGACCGCCAGCGCCACGAGCGACCAGAGCACCTGCAGATCCACGAGCGGCGCGATGATCTGGAGCACGATCTGGAAGATCCAAAGCGACGGCAACGCGAACCCCCCGAACCACCCGTACCGCCCAAGCGCCGAACGGTGCTTCCAAAGGCACTGCAACGTCCCGAACGTCCACCGGAACCTCTGCTTGAAGAACGCCCGGACCGTCTCCGGAGCCTCGGTGTACGCCCGCGCCTCCGGCACCGTCTCCGCCCGCCACCCCGCCCGGCGCATCCGCCACGTGAGGTCCATGTCCTCCGCGAGCGTGTCCGTCTGGTAGGCCCCCACCGCCATCACCGCGTCGCGCCGCCACGCCCCGATCGCCCCCGGCACCACCGTCACGCAGTTGAGCGCCGCGTACGCCCGCCGATCGAGGTTCTGGCTCGTCGTGTACTCGACGTCCTGCCACTGCGTCACCGCGTTGTGCGCGTTCCCCACCTTCACGTTCCCCGCTGCCATTCCCACCTCGGGATCCGCCAGCGGCGCGACGAGAAGCCGGATCGCGTCCGGCGGCAGAAGCGTGTCCGCGTCCACCCCCACCACGATCGGCGCCGTCGCCGATTCGAGCGCGAGGTTCAGCGCGCTCGCCTTCCCCCCGTTCGCCTTCCGCACGAGCCGCACCCGCGCGTCCCCCCCGAACTCGCGCTGAACCACCCCCGCCGTGTCGTCCTTCGAGCCGTCGTCCACCACCAGCACCCGCAGGTCCGGGTAGTCGCTCGCCAGAAGGCTCGCGACCGTCCGCGCGATCGTCTTCTCCTCGTTGTACGCCGCCACCAACACCTCCACCGGCGGCGCGAACCCCGGCGCGACTCCCGATCCCCCGCGCCCTCCCCACCGCCGGTGCGTGAGCGCGAGCCCGAGCGTGAGGAGCGAGCGCGCCACCCCCAGCACGATCGCCGTCCCGAACGCCAGCGCAAGCCCCCGCTCGAACCCGCTCGAGATCCGAAAACCGAGCGAGTCGAAGAGCACGAGCGTCCGTTGCCGCCCGCTCAAAGGGGGCATCACCCGGTCGTCCGAGAGCCCGAGAAGCCCCGCCGTCGTCACGAACCGGTACCCCTTCGCCTTCAGCGCCGGGATGATGAGGCGGAGCGCCGCGACCGTGCGCGAGCGGTCCCCCCCGCCGTCGTGCAAAAGGATCGCCGCCCCCGGCCCTCCCTTCTCCACCCGCTCGATCGTCTCGCGCGCCATCTCCTCCGCCGTCCGCTCCCGCCCGTCCAACGAGCGCAAAAGCCAGTCCTCCGGGTCCACCGACTCCCCGACCGTGAGGTAGCCGAGCTTCGACGCCGCCACCACCGGGATCATCTCGATCTGGGTCTGCGGCGTCGAGTCCGCGTTGTACGGCGGCCGGAAGAGCACCGTCGAACGCCCCGTCGCCGCCTGGATCGCCCGCTGCGCCGCGTCGAGCTCCAGACGCACCCGCTCCGGACCGACGACCCCCATGTTCGGGTGCGAGAACGAATGGCTCCCCACGTTGTGCCCCTCGTCCACCATCCGCCGCACGAGACCCGGGTCCCGCGCCGCCCCCTCCCCGATGACGAAGAACGTCGCCGGCACCGCGTTCTCCTTCAGGACGGCGAGGATCCGCGGCGTCCACGTCGGGTCCGGCCCGTCGTCGAACGTGAGCGCGACCGCCTTCGGCCTCGCCCCCGAACGGTGGACGAGCGTCCCCGTCGGGAACGCGCTCACCACCACGTCCTTCACGAAACCGTTCCCGTCGAACGCGAACTCCCGCCGCCCCCGCGTCTCCTCCTTCTGCACCTGGAGCACCTCGCCGTCCCCCGTGTACTGGATCTCGCCCACCGTGCTCGTCACCCGCGCCTTCGCGAGGGCGTCGGGCCGGGGATCGTTCGTCCGGATCGCCTCCCACACCCCCGGGTCCTCCCCCCCGAGGCTCCACAGCGCCACCCCCTGGATCCCGAACGGCGACGCCGCCCGCACCGCGTTGTACGCCGAGGCCGCGTTCTGCACCCACACCTCGTGCGCGTCCCCGTCGTCGTCCGTGTACTCGAACCACGAGTTGCGCGACTGCGGATCGAACCTCGCCACCTCGCGCGGGTCCTCCTCGTCCCGGTACCCCGCCGCCGTCGAGATCGCCTCGTCGTACGTGAGCGACTCCGCCTTCGCCCCGCCCTCCTTGTAGGGGAGCTGCCAGTCGTACGCGTACGTCCCGATCCCCAGCACGAGCTTCTCGCGCGGAACGTTCTCCAGCATCGTCTCCAACGCGTCCCGCACGAACCCCAGCGACGCGATCGGCCCGGCCTCCCCCGCCTCCTCGTTCTCGTCGTACGCCATCGCCACCACCGTGTCCGCCGCCCCCGCGAGCGCGCGCATGACCTTCGGGTCCGCCCCCACCTCCATCGCCACCGAGAGCCGCCCCGGCGCGATCGCCCCCTTCAGCCGCGTCATCCACGCCGCGAGCCGAAGCGAATCCCCGAGCGGCAACCGCTCGAAGTCCACCTGCACCCCGCCCCAGCCCTCCGCCCTCGCCCGCGCAGCCACCGCCCGGATCGCCCCCTCCGCCTTCGCCGGGTCGGCGAGCATCCGCGCCACCCCCCCCGCGTCGAAATCCCCTCCGCTCGCGTTCGCGAGCACCGGCTCGACCGAGATCCCGTTCCGACGCGCGATCTCGCTCACCCGCCGCACCGCCTCCGGACCCGAGCTCGTCTCCGGCGCCACGGTGCCGTCCCCCTTGAGCGTGAGCCAGGTCGGGTACACGACGTTGAGGCTCTTCGCGTGCGTCTCGAACGACGCCAACGCCGACGGCGCCCACATCGGCAGGTACCCGGCCACCGTCCGCCTCCCCCCCCGCCGCGCGAGAGGACGCCCCACCGGACGTTCGATCTGCGAGGCGTACGCCGCCTCGCGCCGGTTCGGCGCCTCAATGGGCTTCAGCGCGAACCGCCGCGCCCGCAACGCCTGCGGAAGCCGCGCTGGGACGAGCACCGAAAGGAGGAACCCCGCCCCCAACACCGCGAGAAGCGCCCCGAACACCCCTACGAGGATCCCCGCGCGCCGCGCGCGGCGACCGCTCGGGTCGGAGAAGATCGGACGCTCGTGGGAGTGGGGCATCGTCGGCGGGGGCTACGGGGAGCAACCGCCAAGACGAGTGTACGGTTCCGGGTCCGACTCCCGCCCGACCCGTGCGCCGCACCGAAGGCCCCGCGAGTAGACTCCCGCCCGCATGGCCGATAGAGTGAGATGGGGCGTCCTCGCCACCGGGAGCATCGCCCGACAGTTCGCCGAAGGCCTGAGGGTCTCTCGCACCGGCGCCCTCGCCGCCGTCGCGAGCCGCTCCGGGGCGAAGGCCGACGCCTTCGCCGCCGAGTTCTCCCCCGAAGGCACGAGCGCCAAGGCGTACGACTCCGTCGAGGCCCTCCTCGCCGACCCCGGCGTGGACGCCGTCTACATCGCCTCCCCCCACCACGTCCACAGGGACCACACGATCGCCGCCGCGAGAGCGGGGAGGGCGATCCTCTGCGAAAAGCCCTTCGTCCTCAACGCGCGCGAGGCCGAGGAGGCCCTCGCCGCCGTCGCCGAGGCGGGCGTCTTCTTCATGGAGGCGTTCATGTACCGCTGCTCCCCCCAGATCCTCAAGCTCCGCGAGATCCTCGCCTCCGGCGCCATCGGCACCCCCCGCGCCGTCAATGCCGAGTTCTCCTTCGGTGCCGGTCGCGGCTGGGAGAACTTCCGCACCGAGGCCAGCGTCGGCGGCGGCGGCCTCCTCGACGTCGGCGGCTACTGCGTGAGCCTCGCCTTGCTCGTCTTCGGCGGCGAGCCGACCGAGGCCTTCTACGCCAAGGCGATGGACGAGGCGGGCTACGACGGCGTCGGCGTCGGCGCCCTCAAATACGCCACGAAGAACGGGGGGAGCGGCCTCGCCCACTTCGGCGCGGGCATCCACCTGAACATGAGGAACGACGCCCGCATCTACGGCGAAGAGGGCCACATCACCCTCACGAGCCCCTGGAAGTCCGACCCCGACGCCGCCCTCATCGTCACCCCCGCCGCAGGGACCCCCGAGTCCCACCACCTCGGCCTCGGCAACGCCGAGCTCTACGCCGCCGAGGCCGACGCCGTCGCCCAGTACCTCGAGGCGAAGGAGTGCCCGCACTTCACGATCGAGGAAACTCGAATCCAGGTCCGCACCCTCGATCGCCTCCGCGCGAGCGCGGGCCTGGTCTTCGACGCCGACAAGCCCTGACCCCCACCCATGAAGACCGGACGCATCCCCCACCTCGACCGCGAACTCCCGAGGATCATCTCGGGCACCGACTGGCTTCTCGGCGCCCCCCCCGAAGACTCGTTCGCCGCCCTCGACGCCTACTGGGATGCGGGCGGACGCATGTTCGACACCGCCTACGTCTACGGCGCGAACACGAACCTTCTCGGGGCCTGGGTGAACGACCGCGGCGTCGCGAACGAGGTCCTCTACTTCGACAAGGTCGGCCATCCCGAACGCCGCGACGGCGCCACCGTGAAGACCGTCCGCCGCGACGCCATCCGCCGCCAGCTCGAACGCAACTTCGACCGCCTCCGCATTGCGCGCAACGACCTCCTCGTCCTCCACCGCGACGACCGCGAGGTCCCCGTCGGCGAGATCGTGGACTGGATGAACGAACTCGTCGCCGAGGACAAGATCACGGCCTTCGGCGGAAGCAACTGGACCCACGAGCGCCTCGCCGAGGCGAACGAGTACGCCCACCGCGAGGGCAAGCAGGGCTTCTCCCTGAGCAACCCGAACCTCACCCTCGCCGAGAACACGAAGCCCCTTTGGGACGACTGCCTCACGATTGGGAAGGAGGGAAGGGCCTGGCACGAGGCGACCGGCCTCCCCCTCTTCTCCTGGAGCTCCACCGCCCGCGGCTACTTCGCCCGCCCCGACGACGAGCACGTGAACGCGAGCTACGACAACCCGACGAGCCGCGCCCGCCGCGACCGCGCCGACGAGCTCGCCGCGAAGTACGGCACGAGCGCCGTCGGCATCGCCCTCGCCTGGGTCCTGAACCAGCCTTACCCCACCTTCGCCCTCTCCGGCCTCCGCACCCCCGAACAGGTAAGGGAAAACCTCGCCGCCGGCGACATCGCCCTCACCCCCGAAGAGGTGAACTACCTGGAAAACGGCGCCTAAACTCATCCTGTACGGAGGCGACGTAGGGGGCGACGGAACGCGTTCCCCGTCCCCGGAATCCCCGTCGCGTAAGCTGACGAGGTGAAGACGATCGACCTGAACCGCGCCGTGAACCGCTGGGACGAACTCGTCGCCGCCCTTGAGCACGGTGAGACCGTCGAGTTCGTGAAGGGCGGGATGCCCGTCGGAACCCTCCTGCCCGATCCTTCTTGGGCGACGGACTTCGCCGCCGTTTGAGATCGGTTCCGCGCGCTCCGCTCCTCGCTACCCCAAGGCGGGTCTCCTCAAGCCGTCGCCGACATCCGCGAGTTGCGCGAGTCGTGAGCGTCGTCCTTGACGCGAGCGTCGCCGTCGGTTGGATTCTGCCCGACGAAGAGGCCTTTTTCCTCCCCCTCCCCCCAGAGGCGCGCCTTCGCGTGCCGAGCGTGTTCCCATACGAGATCGTTCACGCCCTGCAGAAGGCGAGTCGCCGAGACCGGCTCCCGGAGGCGGAGGCGATCGAGAGCTTCGACACCCTCGACCTTCTTCCCATCGAATTCAACCCCTCTCCGATGGATCCCCGCGCCGTCTGGACCTTCGCCCGAGACCACGCGGTGAACGCCTACGACGCCGCTTACCTCGAGCTCGCCGTCCGCCTCGCGCTCCCCCTCGCCACCACCGACGCGAAGCTCGCCGAAGCGGCCCGCCGCATCGGCCTCGGCGTCCTCGCTCCGCGAGAGGGAAGCGGGAGCGACCCCATGCGCGGATCTAGGCCGATCCCGCCGGCCCTACCGCCCGCTCCACCGCCGCAAGCCCCGCGAGCCCCGGACCGAGATCGTCGTCCATCGCCCTCCAGTATCCACCCGCGCTCCCGCCCCGCGCCCCCCGTTTTGCAGGATCGTCCAAGAGACCGCGAGCATCGTCCATCCCGCGCGCCATCTCGGGGCCGCACACTGAAGCCCTCCCGTGAAACTCTCCGACCTTCGCCCCCTCGGCCGCTCCGGCCTCCTCGTCCCCCCCTTCGCCCTCGGCACCATGACCTTCGGCAACTCGGCGTGGGGCTCCGCCGACGACGACTCGAAGGCCGTCTTCGACGCCTACGTGGACGCCGGAGGGACGTTCGTGGACACCGCCGACGTCTACTCCTCCGGCCGGAGCGAGAGCCTCGTCGGCCGCTTCGTCCGCGAGCGAGGGCTCCGCGACCGCATCGTCCTCGCCACGAAGTACGGCTTCAACTTCGATACGGGCGGGGACGCGGACGCCGCCCCCAACCCCCTCGCGGGCGGCTCGAGCCGCAAGAACCTCCGCCGCGCCCTCGAAGGCTCCCTGAAGCGCCTCGGCACCGAGTACGTGGACCTCTACTGGATGCACGTTTGGGACGGCGTGACCCCCGTCGAGGAGATCGTCGGCACCATGGGCGACCTCGTCCGCGAGGGCAAGATCCGCTACTACGGCCTCTCCGACTCCCCCGCCTGGGTTTCCGCCCGCGCCGCGACCCTCGCCACCGCCCACAACGCCCCCGCCCCCGTCGCGATGCAGGAGTTCTACTCCCTCGTCTCCCGCGCCCCCGAGCGCGAGCACGTCCCCGCCGCCCGCGAACTCGGCCTCGGCCTCGTCCCCTGGAGCCCCCTCGGCTACGGCCTCCTCACCGGCAAGTACGCCCGCGAGGACACGAAGACCGGCGGCCGCCTGAGCGGCGCGAACCCCTTCGGCGACACCCTCTTCACCGAGGCGAACTGGCGCACCGTGGACGCCCTCCGCGAGGTCGCGGGCGAGCTCGGCCTCTCGATGCCCCGAGTCGCCCTCGCGTGGCTTCTGGCCCGCCCCGGCGTCGCCTCCATCCTTCTCGGCGCGCGGACCCCCGAACAGCTCCGGGACAACCTCGCCGCCCTCGACGTCTCCCTAGCCCCCGAGACCATCGCCCGCCTCGAAGAGGCCACCGGCTTCGAGCTCGGCAGCGTCTACGCCCTCTCGAACCCCGCCTCCGACGCCGCCCGCCACGCCCTCTTCGCCGGCGCGACCGTCGAACGGAGCCTCTTCGCCTGACCTCTCCCCGACCCACTCCCCTCAAGTCCCTGCGATGGGCGAAACTAGATCGTCGTGACCGCCGCCCTCGCCGCCCTCGTCCTTCTCCCCGCGCGACCCGCCCCGCCCACTGCGTGGCGCTCCCTCTTCGACGGCCGCACCACCCGCGGCTGGCACAACTTCCGGGCCCGCGGCGTCCGCCCGGGCTGGCGCGTCGCCGACGGCGCGCTCGTCTGCGCCGACCCCCGCGCCGCCGGCGACATCGTCACCGACGCGACGTACGACTGGTTCGAGCTCATCCTCGACTACCGCCTCTCCCCTGGCGGCAACAGCGGCGTGATGTTCCACGTCGCCGAGAGCGGCGACGCGACCTGGCAGAGCGGCCCCGAGATCCAGATCCACGACAGCCGCACGAGCCGCGAGAGCCAGAGGACAGGCTGGCTCTACGGCCTCTACCCCGCGAGCGTGGACGCCGCCCGCCCCGAGGGCGAATGGAACCACCTCCGCCTCCTCGTCACCCCCCGAGGGTGCGAGACCGAGCTGAACGACGTCCCCTGCGTGACGTTCACCCTCGGAAGCGACGACTTCCGCGCCCGCGTCGCCAAGAGCAAGTTCGCCGCCATGCCCGCCTTCGCCCGCCTCGACCGCGGCGCGATCGCCCTCCAGGGCGACCACGGCATCGTCGCCTTCCGCAACCTCCGCCTCCGCCCGATCCTCCCCTAACGCAACCGCGTCGCCCGAAACCCCTCCGCCAGCTCCACCCCCGCCCGCGCCCCGTCCTCCTCTGACATCCCCCGCACCACGCGAGCGATCATCGGCATCTTCTCCGGCGTGAACTGGCTCCGGTGGATCGCCAGAAGACGCTCCCGCTCGCCCCAAAGCCCCGACGTGTCCACGAAGAGGTTCGGGGCGCGCGTCGAGAACCGCAGGAGCCACCGCGCCCCCGTCCTCCCGATCACCGCCTCCGTCGCCGCCCCCGAGTTCCGGTGGTCCCGGTGCTGCACCCGCGGCGGATACTCGGGATCGAACGTCAGGACGATCTCCGGATCGAACGCCTGAAGCGCCTTCAAGAGCTTCCCCCGCTCCCCCGCGTCCGGCACGTACCGCCCGTCCGGCGCGTCCAGAAAGACGACCTCCGCCCCGTACTCCCGCGCCGACGCGAGCTGCTCCTCCCGCCGCACCCGCCGGTTCGCCGCCACGTCCGTCGTGAAGGGCGGGTAGTACGCCTTCCCCCCGTCCGTCGTGAGGACGAACAAGAGCCTCGCCCCGCTCGCCTTGAGCCTCAGAAGCGTCCCCGAAAGGTAGAACTCCGCGTCGTCCGGATGCGCGAACACCACCGCCACCCGCGTCCCCGGCGCGAACATCCCCGTCTCCTCCGGCGTGAGGCGCGGCCCCCCCGGCGCCGCCTTCGGGAAGAAGTCGATCTTCTGCGGGTTCCACAGGTAGAGGATCGCCAGGGCCCCCGCCGTCAGAAACCCGATCCGCCCGAGCCGCCGCCCCCAAACCCCCGACCCCGAACGCGCCATCGTCTAGAATCCTACGTGCGCGCCGCCCTCTCCGGTCTTCTCCTGACGCTCTCGCTTCCGGCCCTCGCCCAAAGGCCGATCGAGATCACCTTCCTCCACACGAACGACCTCCACGCCCACGTCGAGCCCACCGCCATCAAAGGGAAGACCTACGGCGGCTACGCCCGCATCGCGACCCTCGCGAACGCCTGGCGCGCGAAGGAATCGAACGTCGTCCTTCTGAACGCCGGCGACACCTTCCAGGGCACCCTCTACTTCAACGTCTACGAGGGCCTCGCCGACGCCCAAATCCTGAACCGCACCGGCTACGCCGCCACCACCCTCGGCAACCACGAGTTCGACCGCGGCACCGGCCCCACGACCGCCTTCGCGAAGGCCTTGAGCTTCCCGATCGTCTGCTGCAACCTTAGACTCGGCCCCCAACAGGCCGAGTTCGCGAGGCGCATCGTCCCCTCCACGATCCTCACCGTCGGGGGCCAAAAGGTCGGCGTCGTCGGCGTCGTCACCCCCGACACCCCGAACATCTCGAGCCCCGGCCCCGGCGTGACCTTCCTCGACCCGCTCGCGTCCGCCCAGGCCGAGGTGGACCGCCTCACGAAGGCGGGCGTGAACAAGATCGTCCTCCTCACCCACATCGGCTACGACGAGGACAAGGCCCTCGCCGCCAAACTCCGCGACGTGGATCTGATCATCGGCGGCCACTCCCACACCCCCCTCGGGACGCCCGGCCTCCCCGGCTGGCGCGAGGCCGCCGGCCCCTACCCCACGATCGTGAAGGCCGCCGACGGCCACGACGTCCCCATCGTCCAGGCCTGGGAGTGGGGCAAGGTCCTCGGCCGCATCCGCCTCGCCTTCGACGCCGCCGGCAACCTCACGAGGGTCGTCGCCGCCGAACCGATCCCCGTGGACGAGTCCGTCGCCCCCGACCCCGGGGTCCAGACCCTCGTCGAGGCCTTCGCCAAACCCATCGCCGCCGTCGCCGCAGGCCCCGTCGGCTCCGCCTCCGAGAGCATCGAGGACCGCGCCCTCCTCGGCCAGGTCATCGCCGACTCGCTTCTGGAGGGCGGCCGCCCGAGCGGCGCCGTCGTCGCCTTCATGAACCCCGGCGGCGTCCGCGCGAACCTCGAGAAGGGCACGGTCACCTACGGCGCCGCGAGCTCCATCGTCCCCTTCCGCAACACCCTCGTCCTCCTCGACATGACCGGCGCCGAGATCCTCGCCGCCCTCGGCCAGCTCCCTCTACTCCCGAGCGAGGGCACCACCTACCGCCTCGTCGGCGGCAAACCCGCCGACGTCGTCCTCGCCGGCGTCCCCCTCGACCCCGCGAGGACCTACCGCGTCGCCACCCTGAACTTCCTCGCCAACGGCGGCGACTCCGTCTTCGCCTTCCGCGACGCGAAGGGCAAACGCACCGACACCGGCAAGATCGACATCGACCTCTGGACCGACTACCTCAAGGCCCACCCGAACCTAAAAGCCCCCGCGAACCGCATCGCGCGCTGAGCGTCATCCCCTGTGCGATCGTCCAAAAGCCCCTGCGACCGCCAAAGCGAAGGCAAAGGGGCTCGCGCCGAGTGCGACGAGAGCGGCGAAGTACCCCACCGGCGACCAGCGGACGCTCAGAAAGCCAAGCCCCAAAGCCGCGATCGCAAGGGCGACCAGACCGCCCATGAGGAGGCATGCCCCAAGGGATCTCTCGTCCCCCACTCGCCGCCATGTCCAATCGAGGAGATCGATCCAGAGCCATGTACCGACGACGAGCGTCGGCAGGAGAAGAAGGGCACCCAGCGTCCAGACGGTCCCGGCCCAATTCGGCATCGGCTCTCCCTTGAACACGAATCCGAGGGTGAAGCCTCCCGCTCCGGAGAGGACCCCGGAGAGAACGAGCCACCCTCGCCAATCGAACCGCAACGCCCTCCTCCCTTGCACCGCTCATCATATCCGGTGAGCGGAGACGAGACCGAACTCCCTAAGCCGCCCGCCGCGCCCGGCGCAACGCCCCCGCGATCGGGTCCAGCAGACTCTCCGGGTCGTACCGCCGCGCCACCCGGACGTGCAGGATCGGCACCCCCGCCGACCCCAGCGCCGCGTCCACGAACGCGTCCCGCTCCCGCCGGTCCGCCCGGTCGTGCGACCGGTCGTCGAGCTCCACCGCCGCGAGGATCCGGCTCGTCCCCGCCTCGATAAGGACGAAATCGAGATGCTTGCACGCGATCCGCCCCCCCGCCGCCCGCGACCGCTCCCCCACCGGCACCTCGATGACGTCCCGGAGCCGCACCTTCGGACACGCGACGACCCCCGAGGGCAACGCCTCCTCCAGCGCCTCGGCGAACCGCCGCTCCCCCGCCGAGAGAAGAAACCCCTTCGCCCGGTACCGCACCCGCCCCCGCGCGACCCGACGAAAGATCGCCCGCAAGAGGAGGAGCCCGACGAGGACGACCGCGAATCCGCTCCAAAGGAGGGGACTCGCGAGTTGGGAGAGAAGCGACCGTATCGGCATGACGTGATCCTCGGTCGGTGCTCGCGCCGCCTGTAAGAGAGAGGCTCTACGCCGCCCCGAAGCCGTACACCGCCACGCCCGCCGCCCGCGCCGCGCCCTCGAGAGCTTCGTCGAGCGTCGCCAAAGGGATCCCCGCCTCCGCCGCCAAACTCAGGTACGCCGCGTCATAGGAGTTGATCCCATAGGTCGTCACGAGAAGCCAGATCGCCTCCAGCAACAAGGCGTCCGGCGCCGGTGCGATCCGAAAAGGAAATCGAGAGAGCGTCGCCAACGCCTCCAAGATGCCCGCCTCGTCGATACGTCCCGCCCGTTTCGCCCGAAGCAGGGCGTGCAACAGTTCGTAGGGGAAAACCGCCGGAACGAGAAAGATCGTCTCCTCGTCCACATCCGGATGCGGGCCGCCCTCGTCCGGTAGCGCCCAGCTCAGCGCGAGCGACGCATCGATGACGATCGTCAAGGCTACTCCTCGCGGATCGAGCGAACGATCTCCACCGCCGTCGGACCCTCCCCACGAGGCGGCAACCGGGCGCGTAACCGGGCGAGGGAGGCCCAAGCCTCCTCGTAATCCACCTTGCTCGGCTGAGGAGTGGGCGTCGCGGGGACCAACCGCGCCACCGCCTTCCCGTGCCGAGTGAGCTCGATCGTCTCCCCGTCCTCCGCCTCCGAGACCACCGCGCTGAAGTTCGCCTTGGCATCGGCCATGCTGATCCGCTTCACAGCGTAATTGTGACCTAAAAGAGTCAGAATCAGAGGTCTAATCGAAGAGCCGCGCCGCGAAGTCGGCGGGCTTGAAGTCCTTCAGGTCGTTCATCCCCTCCCCCACCCCGATGAACTTCACCGGCACTCTCAATCGCTCGAAAAGCCCGATGAGTGCCCCCCCCTTCGCCGTCCCGTCGAGCTTCGTGAGGATGATCCCCGTCACCCCCGCCGTCTTCGTGAACTCCTCCGCCTGACGCACCGCGTTCTGGCCCGTGTTCGCGTCGAGCACGAGCAGCACCTCGTCCGGAGCCCGCCCGAGCGCCTTCCCCGTCACCCGCGCGACCTTCTCGAGCTCCGCCATGAGGTTCGCCTTGCTATGCTGACGCCCCGCCGTGTCGCACAGCACGAAGTCCGCCCCCCGCGCCTTCGCCGCCGCGATCGCGTCGAAGAGCACCGTCGCCGAATCGGAGCCCGGCTGCGCCTTCACGATCTCCGCCCCCGCGCGCCCCGCCCACACCTCCAGCTGCTCGATCGCCGCCGCCCGGAACGTGTCCCCCGCCGCCACGACGACCTTCTTCTGATACTTGCTCGCCAGCAGGTGCGCCATCTTCGCGATGCTCGTCGTCTTCCCCACCCCGTTCACCCCCACGAAGAGGTACACCGTCGGCCCCTCGTCTGCCACCGAGAGTCCCGCCTCGGCCCGCGTCTGCGTGAACCGCGCCGCGATGATCGCCTTCAGCCGCTCCCGCACCGCCTCCGGAGAGGTCAGCCGCTCGTCCCGAAGCTCCGCGAGGATCTGCTGCGTGACCATCGGCGCGGTGTCCGCCCCGATGAGCGCCTCCTCCAGCCCCTCGTAGAACTCCTCGTCCACCCGCCCCCGCCCCAGCATCCGGTCGACGGTCCCGAGAAGCTTCCTGAACATACGCCTTCAGGGTACCGACAGCCTCTCCATCGCGGCGAGCCACCGCCCCCACCGCGCGCACCGCTCCACCCGCGCCCGCAATCGCGCCGGATGGTTCGGCGCCCGCCACTCCCGGTGCGTCTGCACCCGCAACAGCTCCCGCCCGCGCAGGTCCGGTCGCCGCCCCGTCGCCAGCCGCGCCGCCTCGTGCCAGAGGATGAGCGCGTAGATGTTCTGGCTCGGATACCCCCGCGCCACCGCCGTCTTGAACCGCCGATCCTCCGCGTCCAGATCCCGCCGCTCCACCTCGCCCCCAACCCCCGAGAAACGGTTGAACCGCTGCACCCGCGACGTGTACGCGTGGTAGAACGGGATCTCCGCCACCGTCCCCCCCCGCCGCCCGTGCGTCCGGTTCACGAGGAAGTTCGTCGCGTCGTGGTCCAGATGCCCCTGCTCGAACGCCCCGCACGCGACGACGTCCGGCTTCGCCGCGAACATCATCCGGTCGAAGCGGGGAAGGAGCGAGCCGATCTCGTCGCACACGCTCCCGTCCGTCGCCCCGTGGAAGAACAGCCGCTCCGGCGGCACCCCCGCCGCCCGCGCGAACCCCTCCGCCTCCCGCCGCCGCCCCTCGGTCGCGTGCGTCCACGAGAGGTACACCGGCGCCCCCGCCCTCGCCAGCCGACGCACCCACGCGCAGATCGAGATCTCGTCGTCCGGATGCGTGAGGCAAAAAAGCCACCGCCGCGACGGGTCCGCGTCGAAAAGCCTCAGACCCCCCTCGCCCTCCGCAAGATCTCCGTGGTCGAACGCCCCGCAAGCGTCGGCAGGATGACCACCTCCCCCCCATACGAGCGCACGAGCGGCGCCTCCGGCAACGTCTCACGGTCGTAGTCCCCCCCCTTCACGTGAAACTCCGGCCGGAGCGCCGCGATGAGCGCCGCCGGCGTGGGCTCCCCGAAAACGATCGCCCCGTCCACCGCCCGAAGCGCCTCGATCACCGCGAGCCGGTCCGCCTCGGGATTCACCGGCCGGTCCGCCCCCTTCCCCAGCCCCCGAACCGATTCGTCCGAGTTGATCCCCACGAGGAGAAGATCCCCCAGCGCCCTCGCCCCGGCGAGATACCGGACGTGCCCCGCGTGCAGAACGTCGAACACCCCGTTCGTGAACACGAGCCGCCGCCCCCGCCGAAGCACCAAAGCCTCCTCCAGCGTCAAGCCAGCGCCTCCATCACCGTCGCCAGCACCTCACCCGGCGGGATGAGCCCGAGCCCCCCCGGATCGTAGTGGCACCGTCCGATCCCACCGTAGGGACACGATCTCTGCGGCCGCGTGATCGCGTACAGCCCGATCGCCGGCACCCCCAGCGCCGCCGCCAGGTGCGTCGAGCCCGTGTCCCCCCCCACGTGCGCCCGCGCGAGCGCGACGAGCGCGACGAGCTCCCGCACCGACGTCTCCCCCAAGAGGTCCGCCGGCGCCGAGGCGCACGCGTCCATCACCTCCCGCGCCGCCGCCCGGTCCCCTTCCGCCTTCCCCCCGATGAGGCACGTCGGCACCCCCCGCTTCGCGAGCGCGTCGATGAGCGCCGCGAAATGGAGCGGCGGCCACCGCTTGCTCGCCCACCCCGCCCCCGCGTTCATCAGGACGAACCCCGTCCCCACCCCCTTCGAGCGCAGAAGCCCCCGCACCCGCTCGAGATCCTCCGGGTCCGGCGAGAGCCCGAACGACCCCCGCGCGACGTCCTCCCCCCCGTGATGGGCGATGACCGCCCGCGCCACGTCCACGTACTGGTCCACGATGTGGAACGACGTCGGATCGGGCGCCACCGCCGGAGAGACGAGCCACGCCCCCTCCCTCTGCCAGTGGTACCCGTACCGCTCCTTCGCCCCCGAGCGCGCCACCACGAGCGCGCTCTTCGCGAGCCCCTGAAGGTCGAGCGCCACGTCGAACGGCTCGGCGAACCGCGGCCACGACGACGGCGAGAGCCCCGGCCGCACCCGCACCACCTCGTCCACCGCCCCGCACCGCTCGGGAATCCCCGCGAACCGCGCGTCCGCCGCCCACGCCAGATGCGCCTGGGGAAAGGCCCCTTTGAGCGCCACCGCCGCTGGAAGCGAGCACACCGCGTCCCCGAGCGCCGAGAGCCGCGCGACGAGGATCCTCAGACCCCCACCCCGCTCGACCGGCGCGCCAGCAAGCGGTCGCACGCCCCGAGGATCGCCTCCCCCCCGACCGAATCCGACCGCGCCCCCCCCTCGAGGAGCTCCAGCCGCGACGTCCACGGCCGCGTCTTCGCCGAGGGCGAAGGCCCGAACACCGATACGACGGGGGTGCCGTACGCGGCGGCGATGTGCCCCGCCCCCGTGTCCCCCGCGACGAGGATCTCGCTCGCCGCGATCCGCCCCATCGTCTCCCGAAGCGTCAGCCGTCCCACCCGGTCGAGGATCGCCCCCCCCGCCGAACCCGCCAGGCCTTCCGGAGCCCGGTCCCTCGGCCCCCCCAGGAGCTCCACCCGCATCCCCCGCGCGACGAGCCCCCGCGCGACCTCCGCGACCGCCTCCGCCGCGAGCGCCCGCTCCGCCCGCCCCGCCGACACCGCGATCGTCGCGAGACCCCGCTCCCCCCCCGGACCCGAGTCGGGCATGATCGGCCGCTCGTCGAGCCGCGCCACCCCCCCGAGGCCCGTCGCCCGCGCGAGCGCGTCCGCCGAGAACTCCGCCTCGTGCGTCCGCAAAGGGGGGAGCACCTCCCCCATCCGCGCCGCGAGCGCGTCCCTCGCCCGCGCGAGCGCCCGCACCCGCGGCCGCGCGAGCCGGAGCGCCAGCGCCGTCTTCGCGTGCCCCTGAAGGTCCACCCCCACGTCGAAACGCTCCCGCGCGAGCCCCGCGCACATCCTCAGCTGCGCGAGAAGCGTCCCCCGCCGCTTCCGCCCGTCCGCCCCCTTGCGCGGAAGCTCCACCCGCGCGTCCACCAGGCGCCCGACCTCGATCACGGGCGCGCAACGCCCCTCGACCAGCCACACGATCCGCGCCCCTGGCGCCTCCCGCCGAAGCGCCGACACCGCCCAGGTCGCCATGACGCAGTCCCCGATCGCCGACGTCCGGACGACCAGAACCCTCACCCGCGCCCCCTCACCCGATCCTCCTCATTCCGGCATCGCCTCCGGGATCATCCCCCGTCGACGCGCCGCCTTCCACCGGTCGTGCATCCACAGGTACTGCTCCGGATGCCGCCGCACGAGCGCCTCGATCGCGAGGTTCATCCGCCCCGTGAGCTCCTCCGGACTCTCCCCCTCCCGCGCGAAGAGCGGCGGCTCCGAGATCACCCGGTACCGCCCCACCCCGATCCGCACGCACGCGCACGGCAGGATCGGCGCCCCCGTCCGGATATGGAGCACCGCCGGCCCGAGCACCGTCCCCGCCGGATGCCCGAAGAACGGCACGAAGCACTCGCGCGAGTTCTGGTCCGGCAACAGCCCCACGATCTCCTTGCGCCGGAGCAGGCGTAGGATCTCCCGCGCCGAGTCCCCCCGCGCCACCACCCCCATCCCGTTGAGCCGCCGGAGCGCGTTCACCGCCTCGTTCACGTCCCCCTCGTTCGCGTCCCGCGCCACCACCGTGATCATCCGGTCCGTCGCGAGAAGCCAGTGCCCGAACCGCTCCCAGTTCCCGTAGTGCGGCGGCACCGCGATGATCCCCTTGTCCGCCGCCTTCGCCGCGAGATAGTCCGCGTCGTCGGGAAACTCCACCGTCGCCAAGAGCTCCGCGTTCGTCCGGTGCGGCGTCCGCATGAAATCCGCCGCCACGATCCCGAAGTGGCGGCACGCCGCCCGCACGGTCGCCACCCGCCTCGCCTCGTCCCACTCGGGGTACGCGAGCTTCACGTTGTCGATCGCCCGGAGCCGACGCTTCTTGTCCGCCCGGAACCACAGCTCCCCCAGCCGCGCCCCCCGACGCTCCGCCCTCGCCACGTCCGCGAGACCGAGCCACCGCTCCCCCGCCCGGAACGCCGCAAGCGGGAGACGCTCCTTAAACCTGCCCAAACCTCGCCTCAAACGCCGCCTCCAACCTCGCCTTCATCCAATGGGCGAACGCGTCCGCCGGCTCGATCCGCGCCGATCGCCTCACGATCCCGAACCGGTGCGCCCCGACGTCCGGCCGCCGCATGAGTTTGACCCAATCCTTCGCCGTCGTCAGCACCAAGCCCCCCGGCGCGAACCGCGCGAGCAGATCCGGCGCGTCCAGAGGGTCGTGGTCCGGCCGGAAGACCGCCTCCCCGATCGCGAAACCCCCGAGCCCCGCCACCGTCGCGAGCAACCGCTCCGGCCGCGCCACCGCCGTCAAAACCCCCGCCTCCCCGCCCGCGATCGCCTCCCCCAGGGGCGACGCCACCGGACCGTCCTCGAACCCCGCCCGGAACCGCCCCCCGCCCGTCGCCGAGTCCAAAACCGCGT
Source organism: Fimbriimonas sp. (assembly GCA_965249475.1). Taxonomy (GTDB): domain Bacteria; phylum Armatimonadota; class Fimbriimonadia; order Fimbriimonadales; family Fimbriimonadaceae; genus Fimbriimonas. The sequence continues at coordinate 712,701 of CBDFMD010000003.1, forward strand.
CCGCCCGCCGGAGAGACCCCCGCGGCTCCCGGTAAGGCCCCGCCGGAAGACACCGCCGGTTCGCCCCGCCCGGGTCGAGCAGGAGCGCCACATCCTTCACGAGCGGCAGATGCTGGAACCCGTCGTCCATCACCAGCACCGATCCCGGATGCGCCTCCGCCGCGAGCCGCGCCGCGAGCGCCCGCCGACGCCCCACCACCAGCGGCAGATCCGGTCGGAGCATCCGCATCTCCGCCGGCTCGTCCCCCCACTCCCGCGCGTCCAAAGGCCCCCCCGGCGCCACCTTCGCCCCTTCGGCGCGCGGCGACCCGTACCCGCTCGCCGACACCACCACCCCGTACCCGAGCCCCCGCACCACGTCCGCCACGTGGAGCGTCGTCGGCGTCTTCCCCGAACCCCCCACCGTGAGATTCCCCACGCACACCACCGGCACCCCCGCCCGATACCCCCGCTTCAGACCCAGATCGTAGACCGCCCGGTACGCGAGGAACCCCAGACCGTAAAGCCACGACGCCGGCGTCAGAGCCCCCCGCGCGAGCCGCGCCCCGGACGAGCCCCCGAACCAAACGTCCTCAACCCCCACGCGGGAGGAGTCTACGGGGTAGAACCGCAAGGGTGCCCACCCTCTTCTCCCGGATCGTCGCCCGCGAGATCCCCGCCGACATCGTGTGGGAGGACGACCACGCCGTCGCCTTCCGCGACATCGCCCCCCAGGCCCCCGTCCACATCGTCATCGTCCCCCGCGAGCCCGTCCCCGGCGTCGCCGACGTCCCCGCCGAGGGCGACCACACCCGCCTCCTGAACGCCGCCCGCTCCGTCGCCGAGACCCTCGGCCTGACGAGCTACCGCCTCGTCGTGAACCAGGGCGAGGACGCCGGTCAGAGCGTTCCTCACCTCCACGTCCACCTCCTCGCCGGCCGCCCCCTCGCCTGGCCCCCCGGCTGATGCCGCCCGAACGAAGCGACCGACCCCCCGTGGCTCGGGCGTCCCGCCCGAGCGGCCCCGGAGCTTCCCCCCTCGGCACGAGCCCCCCGCCCTCGTCGCCCGCGCGGACGGCCCGCCCTCTCCTCGCCGCGACCCTCGTCCTCCTTCTCGCGGCCCTCGCCCCCGCCCAAGGACGCCCCCAGCCGCGCCGCCCCCATCTCCCCCGGACCCGTCCCGCCGGAGCCCCGAAGGGGATGGCCAACGGCCTCGGCGACGCCCGCCGCGGCGGGACGAAGCTCCGGCGCGAGCTTCGCGAAAACCAGGCCCTCGCCGCCGATGCCGGCGAGCAGCTCGAGCGCGTCGAGACGAACGCAAAGGCCGTCGCCGCCCGCCTCGGACTCACCCGCGCCGCCCTCCGCAACGAAAGGGCCCGCGCCCTGAGCCTCGCCGAGCGCGTGCGGGCCGCGAACGCCGAGGTCGCCTCCCGCCGGGGCGCGATCCGCCGACGCCTCCGCGCGATCTACGTCCTCGGCGACGCCCGCCCCGAGACGGCCCTCCTCCGCGCCCGCTCCGTCGGCGACCTCTCCGCCCGCGGCTTCCTCGCCTCCCGCCTCGCCGAGCGCGACCGCGCCCTCTACGAAGCCCTCCGCGCCTCCGCCCGCCGCCTCCGACGTCTCCGCGACGAGAGCGCCCGCTCCACCCGCCGGCTCGCCGCCCTCACCCGCGAGGAGGCGGGCCGCAAGCGCGACCTTGACGGCGCGAAGCGCGCGAAAACGACCCTCCTCGCCCGCCTCCGCGACCGCCGAGGCAGCCTCGTCGCCGCCATCGCCCAGTTCGACCGCGACGAGGCCCGCATCGCCGCCGAGATCGCCGCCTACGAGGCCCGCGAACGCGACCGCGCCCGCCGCGAGCGCGAGGCGTACCGCCGCGCCCTCGCCGCCTACCGCGCCGCCCTGGAGACCCGCCGCCGCGAGGACGCCCGCCGCGCCGCCGACGAGGCCCGAGAGCGGGGAAGGCCCGCCCCTCGCCGCCTTCCGCGCCGCCTCCCCCGCCCCCCGCGCCGAGCCGTCCCTCTCCCCCGTCCGCCCGTCCGGCCCCCCGTCCGTCCCCCGTCCCCTCCCGAGAGCGCCCTCGCCGGACGCTTCGGACGCCCCGCCGCAGGACCCGTCACGAGCGGCTTCGGGATGCGCCTCCACCCCATCCTCCACGTCGTGCGGATGCACTGGGGCGTGGACTTCGGCGGCGGCTTCGGCGCGCCCGTCTACGCCGCCCGCGCCGGCACCGTCGTCGCCGCCGAGACCCTCGGCGGCTACGGCCGCGTCGTCATCGTGGACCACGGCGGCGGCCTCAGCACCGTCTACGGCCATCTCTCGAGCTTCGCCGTCGCCCCCGGCGCCCGCGTGGCCCGGGGCCAGCGCCTCGGCGCCATCGGCTCCTCCGGCCTCTCCACCGGCCCCCACCTCCACTTCGAGGTCCACGTCCGCGGCCGCCGGGTGGACCCGGCCCCCTACCTCTGACTCCCGACCGGGCCTCTGACTCCCGACCGGGTGAAGGCGGAGATCCTTCTCCCTCGCAGAGCGGGAAGGTGCCCCGAAAGGGCGGATGGGGAAGCCCCCGGCGCAGGCCGACCCCGGAGCCGAGTTCCTGCCCCCGCCGGAGGAACGAAGGCCGGGGGAAGAGACCATCGAACCCGGCGCAACCTCCGCCCTCCCCGCCCGTCGTAAACTGAAGACCCCCCGATGCTCCTCCCCCTCCTCCTCGCGACCGCTCTCCAAAGCCCGAGCGGCCCCCGAACGAAGCCCGGCCCCCTCGCCGAGAACGCCGCCGCCCTCGCCGCCCTCCGGAGCGCCCCCCGCGTCGAGGTCCGCCACGTGGACGGCCCGGTCGTCCTCGAGAGCAAGACCCTCCGCCGCGACGACCCGGGCGCGAAGGCCCTCCTCGCCGCCCTCGCCGACGACTTCGCCAAACGCCCGAACGACGACGAGTACAAGTGCGGCTTCCACGCCGACGTCGCCCTCGTCCCCGCCCCCGCGTCCCCCGCCGCCCCCAAACCCCCCGCCTTCGAGCTCTGCTTCGGATGCGGCGAGGTCCGCGCCGACCTCCCCCCCACCAAAGCCGCCCCCTTCCGCCGCCGCCTCCAATGGCTCATGAACGATAGGGAAGCTCTGAAGAGGGCCGTCCACGCCCTCTACCCCACCGCCGTCCTCGGCCGAGGCCGCTAACCCAAGATCCGTTCGGAAGACGCCGCAGGGATCGAGAAGAACGCCCGACCGAACAGGAGAGAACCCCCGAAGATCCTTCTCCCTCTCAGAGGGGGAAGGTGTCCCGAAGGGGCGGATGGGGGAGCCCCGACCCAGGCTCGCCCCCGAGCACGGGAGGGAGGATCCTCCTCCCGCAGGGGCGGAGGAGAGGGGTTGGAGAGAACCCCCAAGAAAAGGCCTTCTCCCCGCCCTCGGGGAGAAGGTGCCCCGGAGGGGCGGATGAGGGGTCAGGGAGAACCCCGACGGTAGGGGTGAAGTCCCCACCTACGGTAGGCCATAAATCCTAACCTCCCCGAACTTTGTGTCAAGGAACGCCCCGATCTCGAAAAAACCTCGGAAGAACCCTTGCCTTTCCCGCCCGACCCTGCTAAAGTTCCGAGTATGGACAGGAGAGAGCGGAACGCGATCCTCGGCGGCCTCGCCTTCGGTGGCGGCGGCCTCGCCCTCCTCGCCTTCCGCAACGCGTCCCCCCCGCGACGCTGAGCCCCGCTCGCCTCGATCTCGGCCGCGTGCGTCCTGATGAGACCCGCACCGCCCGCACGATGCTCGTCAACTCCGGCGACCGCCCCCTGACCGTCCTCTCCGCCCGCTCCACCTGCGGTTGCACCGTCGCCGAGGCCCCGAAGACCGTCCCCGCCCACGGCCGCGCCCCGCTGACCGTCCGCTACCGCTCCGCCGCCACCGGCCCCGTCCGCCAGGGCGTCACCGTCCTCTTCGCGGGCTACGAGCATTCCCCCCTTCTCATCGAGGTCGTCGGCACGACCGGGGACGCCCCCGGCGTCGCGCCCGCTCCCCCGACCGACCCCGCGATCTGCGCCGCCGACCCCAAAGCCGTCCTTCCTCGCCCCTCCCGCGCCCCGGCCCCGCCAAAGCGCCCCGACCTCAGGAGCCCTCAATGATGAACCGAAACCCCGAACGCGGCGCCTCCAACCCGCTCGTCCTCTTCGTCCTCGCGGCCGTGCTGGCTCTTTCGACCTTCGCCGTGGCTCTCGTCCCTGTCACCCCCTGGGACGCGGGAAGCGGCTGGGTCGCCGACGTCTGCTGGTCGAAGTTCTGGACGGCCCAGCCTTATGAGTGTTGCAGCTGGAACTGTCATAACCTTTACAAGGGTTCGAACAACGCCGGCGCCGCCTATGACTGCATACGAGGATGTGAGAACCAGATCAAGTACGATCTGTTGAGGGGCAGGCCGTTGCCCCCCAACCCTGTCCTTCTAGCCTAGTCTCATCGCATGAAGTTTCCTCGTCCGAACCTCTCAAAGCCGATCTGGACTCTTCTCGTACTGAACGTTATCGTCCTTGCCGCTCTCGTAGGGCGGCAGGGATGGGCCGTATGGCAAAAGGCGCATGAGGGTGAGCGTAGATCTCGAATCATGGCTCGACAAGACGAGAAGTGGGGAGTGATGTCTCAGCAGGACTCTATGAACCTCGCTGAAATTGGTCGCTCCTCTTGGCGCAAACAGGCAATAAGCGACAGCGAACTGGACAGCTTGCTGTCGCTTCTGAAGAGCCCCTCGCCGCTCGACACCGATGAGGCGAACGCTCTTAAAAGGTTCAAGGTCCTCTCCTATCTCATGTTCCTCCCACGCTTCACCGACGGACAGAAATCCCGGTTGGATGAGGCTTTCGAGCCGCTCTTCGCGCCGACCGCCGACCGCCGCCAGACGTACCCGACCGAGTACGCGATCAAAATATTGGCAGAGCACCGCACTCCCCGCGCCGCCGAACTGATCCGACGGGCGCTCGACTCCCCCCGGCCCGAACTCCGCGCGATTGCTCAGAATGCCCTGGGCAGACTTTCCAAAGGTGGTGGGTAGACGCTGATGAAGAGGAATGCACCGATCGCTTGCGCTAAAGGCGGAAGTCCGCCGACGCGATGCGGTGGCTTCACCCTCGTTGAGGTCCTCGTCTGCATCGCCCTCGTTGCGACCCTCGCCGCCATGCTCTTCCCCGTCCTCGCCCGCGCGAAGATCCCCGCGAACGGCGCCGCCTGCGCGAGCAATCTCCACACCCTGAGCCTCGCCGTGGACCTCTACGCGGGCGACCACGACGCTCGCTACCCCCTCGGCGTCAACCCCTCCGACGCCTACACGAAGTGCCGCGGACGCACCCCCGAGACCGGCCCCCAGTTCGCCGCCGTCGTCGCGCCCTACGTGAAGGAGCCCCGCGCCTTCCGGTGCCCCCTCGATTCCGGCGTCCCGAACGTCCCCGCGAGGGACTACGGCGAGAGCCTCGAGTGCGACCTCCCCGGCACCGCCCCCTCCATGTACGTCCGCTACGGCGCCTCCTACGAGTTCCGCGACGACCTCGGGATCGAAGGCGCAAGCCACCCCGCCACCCTCGCGAGCCCCTACGACGGCACCGAGCACGGCCCCGCCGAGGTCCCGATCCTCTGGGACGCCTACGGCCTCTGGCACGGCGACCGCGACCCCGCGATGGAACTCGGCGGACGCCGCCGCTACAACGCCGCCTTCGCCGACGGCCACCTGAAGACCATCTCCCAACAGACCCTCGCCGCCTCCGGAACCTGGATCGTCCGCCCGAACGCCCCCCGCTCCTGACGATCCGCCCCGGATCTCGTCCGGAACCCCTTGTCGAAAGGCTCTCCCGACGACGTAAGGGTGTGAGCCCCCGAAGAGTCCTCCCCCAGCGGCACCGGCGTCCCGCCGGTGCGCCCATCCCCCCGACCCCGCCGAAAGGACCCTCCCGCACGATCCGGTACCCCCGTCCGAAACGAACGCGCGCACGCGTGGCGCGCAATGGCGTCCAACGGCGCGCAGTCCCCAACGCCCGAGCGGGAGGAGCCCCTTGACCCGCCCCAGTAAACTGAAGCGAATGGCGACGCTCTTCGAAAAGGTCTGGGACCGGCACCGCGTGGCCGACCTCCCCGGCGGCGGGACCCTCCTCTTCATCGACCGCCACCTCGTCCACGAGGTCACCTCGCCCCAGGCCTTCGACGGCCTCCGCGAGGCGGGCCGGACGGTGCGCCGCCCCGATCTCACCTTCGCCACCGTGGATCACAACGTCCCCACCGACGGACGCCCCATCGACGAGACGTCCGTCTCCGGCCAGCAGCTCGCCGCCCTCGCCCGCAACGCGAAGGAGTTCGGCATCCGCCTCTTCGGCTACGGCGACCCCCGCCAGGGGATCGTCCACATCATCGGCCCCCAACTCGGCCTCACCCTCCCCGGCCTCACCGTCGTCTGCGGCGATAGCCACACGTCCACCCACGGCGCCTTCGGCGCCCTCGCCTTCGGCATCGGCACGAGCGAGGTCGAGCACGTCCTCGCCACCGGCACCCTCCGCGCGAGCGGCAAGCCGAAGACCCTCGGCATCGAGATCGCCGGGCGCCTCGGCGAGGGCGTCGCCGCGAAGGACGTCATCCTCGCCGTCATCCGCGCCCTCGGCGCGAACGGCGGCACCGGCCATGTCGCCGAGTACTACGGCCCCGCCATCGAGGCCCTCCCCATGTCGGGCCGCATGACGATCTGCAACATGAGCATCGAGATGGGCGCCAAAGCCGGCATGATCCGCCCCGACGCCACGACCTTCGCCTATATCGCGGAGGGCGACCGCCCCTTCGCCCCCCAAGGCCCCGCCTTCGACGCCATGGTCCGCGACTCCGAAGATCTCCGCACCGACTCCCCCGGCGACTACGACCGCCAGGAGACCCTCGACGCCGCCGCCCTCGCCCCCCAGGTGAGCTGGGGCACCACCCCCGCCATGACCGTCGGCATCGAGGAGGCGATCCCCGAGCCCGAAGGCGAGGGCGAGGCCCGCGCCCTGCGCTACATGGGCCTGAAGGCCGGCGACGCGATGGCCGGCCTCCCCGTGAACACCGTCTTCATCGGAAGTTGCACGAACGCCCGCATCGAGGACCTCCGCGAGGCCGCCGGCATCGTCCGCGGACGCAAGGCGAAGTTCGGCGTCCGCGCGATGGTCGTCCCCGGAAGCGAGGCCGTGAAGCTCCTCGCCGAGCGCGAGGGCCTCGACCGCGTCTTCCTCGACGCCGGCTTCGAGTGGCACCGCGCCGGCTGCTCCATGTGCCTCGGCATGAACGGCGACATCCTCCGCCCCGGCGAACGGAGCGCCAGCACGAGCAACCGCCCCTACGAAGGCCGCCAGGGCCCCGGCTCCCGAACCCACCTCGTGAGCCCCCTCACCGCCGCCGCCACCGCCCTCGAAGGCCGCCTCACCGACCCTCGGGCCTATCTATGAGACGCGCGCTCCCCGCCGCCCTCCTGCTCGCCGCCCTCGTCGCCGCGACGCCCGCCCAGTCGTCCGAGGCGACAGGCGCCCCCGCGCCCGTCCTCCGCAAAGCGATCCCCTCGACCTACGACGTCGCCCGCGCCTGGCTCGCCCGCGGCGGGCGCGAGGCCGTCCGGCGCCTGAAGGCGTCTCAGGCCGAGGCCCTCGTCCGCGCCGCCCCCAAACGGTTCTCGGGCGTAAAAGACGCCGCGACGACCCTCGCCACGAAGATCGGCCGGGGCGTAGGCTCCTCTCTCCAGGAGAAGCGCAACCTCGTCGTCGCCCTCTGGAGGCTCCGCGGCTCCCTCGACGTCCTCGCCCTCCTCGATCCCCACACCCTCGAGACCCTCACCGGCCTCGATGGAAAGACCCTCGCTAACATAAGAGCCTCAGCGGACGAGGCGGGCAGAAGGTTGGGCCTCCTTGCCTCGCCCCGCCGCCCACGCTAGCCGCTACGTTGGCTAATACTCGCTTCCGAAGACCTTCAGGCCTTCTGGACCTCGGGCCGCCGTCATGAATCCGAGCCCGAGCGAGAGGTCCGTCACCGTCGCCCCCTTGACGAACGCCCGGAACTCCTCCGGCGACCCAAAGCCGTACTGCCTCGCGTTCGCCGCAAGGTCGCCGATCTGCCGCCGCACGTCGGCGGGAAGCGTGTCGGTCGAGCGACCCTTCGCCGCCGCGATCTCGGCAAGCTTCGGCTCCGCCCGCGCGAAGAGATCCGCCATCCCCGAGCGGGCTTCGGCCATAAGCCTCTGAGACTCGTCCACCCGCTTCGAGATCTCCGCCGTCACCGCCCGCGTCGCCGCCGCCGCGTTCCGCTCGTCGTAGATGGGTGAACCCCACAGCTCGACCCTCAACGATCCGTAGAAGTACCGTGAGAGACCGGAGTGCTCAGGGGGAACCGCTTGATCAAGCCGTCTTGCGTCCTCCTGGGTGAGCGGACGGTAGGCCGCCGCCTGAGCCTCGTAGGGGGTCCATGAGGTGGCTCGACTCTTCTGTCCCAGCGTAAGCGGAAGCCGTAGCTTCCGCCCATCGGGACCCGCCAGCGTCACGTCGAGCCCTGCGGACCCGGTGACCTTCTGGTCCATGTCGAGTTTCGCGGCTCCGATAAATGAGATGTCCCGCAACACCCGTTCGCGCAAACCCTCAGGCAGATCGCCAATACGTGCGAAGTGACGGGTTCCGTCCGCCGAGGGTGTGAGCAGATCCCGGTCGAGCGCGAAACGCCCCAGCTTGCGTAAATCTTCGACGTCGTTGCGAACAAGGGAGAGGCTAGGAATGAGCAAGGCCCCACCGTCCTTGCCCACGATGGTATCGAACCCCGCCGTCTCGGCAACGCGCCGAAGCTCGGTCTTCTTGAGAACATCCTTGATCTGCCGCGCGAACTGAGTTTGCTTCTCCGTGAACGCGCCGATAGCAACCCAAGCGAACTCGTCAGATGAAGAAGGGGTGACATCCTGAGCGAGTGCGAACATCGCGAGGCTTTTAAGGAAGAGCATCGTAGTCTCCCCAGGTAACGTCCTGGTACAGGGCAAGAGAGGTAAGTGGCCTCGACTTCGTTTGAAGGTACATCTCCTTGGGCATCCACCGCCCACGGTAGCAGGAGAAGGGGCTCGGCTCCCAGATGCGACCGTTCCTCTCGGGACCGGCCTGTCCCTCGAAAAGCTCGGTTCCGGGAATGACCGCTGTGATCGTCGCTTCTGGATCCTCAGGATCTTGAGCGGTAACGATCTGGCGCTCGGTGAGCACATAGACCGCTGTGAGAGCCTCCTTCAAAGCCGGGAGGTAATACGCAGTCGATCTCCCCAAGCGAATTTGCCCCGAAGCCAACGTGGCGAAACGGGAGTCCCACGACATATCCGAGGACATCCCGTTGGGACTCGGCTCTTCGACGAACCACGCGTAGAGTTCCGAATGACCGATCGTTGCGCTCCCGCTAAGGTTCGAATCGGAGTTCTGGGCCGACTTATAGACGCGGTGCTGAAGAAGCACATCCTGAATCGTGATCTGGTGCTTCTGAATCTCGATGATCTCCTTCTGAGCGCGCGCACTCGCGGAAAGGATGACACTCAGAAGGAGGGGTGCGAGGAAAGCGGATACCTTCATCCGACGGAATCATACACGGTCGTCAACGCGCGAACGAGAGGAAACACCGGGTTTAAACGGAGATTAATCGAAACTTGTCGCGGCTTTAAAGAGCGGGTCGCAGCTCCGTCTGCGGATCGAAGCGACCTCGCGCCGCCGTTCCGGGTAAGATCTGGGTCGCCCTGCGATCAGGCGAACGAAGAGGCCCATGAAGCGCACCTACCAACCGAACAACCGCAAGCGGAGCAAGACGCACGGCTTCCGCGTCCGCATGGCGACGACCGACGGCCAGAACACCCTCAAGCGCCGCCGCAACAAGGGCCGCCACCTCATCTCGGCCTGAATCTCCACCGAAGGGCGCTGACGAAGACGAGATTCGCCGCCGTCTTCGAGGGCGGCCAGAGCCGCCGCTTCCCCCTGATCACCCTGAGGTGGTCCGAAGGAGGCGGCGACGTCGCGTTCGCCGTGACGAAGAAGGCCGGCACGAAGCCCCGACGCAACCGGATCAAGCGCCGCCTGAGCGAAGCCCTCCGCAACGTCCCCGGCCTCCCCGAGCGTATGGAGGGACGGGACGTGATCGTGAGCGCCGGACTGAAGTGCCTCGACGCGCCGTTCCCCGACCTCGTCGCCGCCCTCGATCTCGCCCTGAAGGAGACCCGAGCGCAGTGACGCCCGCGGGTACCCTCCCCCGCAAGGTCGGGGTCTTCCTCGTGCGGTGCTACCAACGCGGGTTCGCCTGGATGCCCCCCACCTGCCGCTACACCCCCAGCTGCTCGCAGTACACGCTCGAAGCCATCGAGCGCTACGGACTCCTGAAGGGTTCGTGGCTGGGGGCGAGGCGCATCGCCCGTTGCCACCCCGGCCACCCCGGCGGCCCCGACCCCGTCCCCTAAGGACCCGCCCTCCCAACCCACCATGGCCAAACCCGCGACCGGCGCCCCGAAAGGGAACAACCTCGTCCTCTTCCTCCTCTGGACGACGACGATCCTCTTCGGCTACCAGATGTTCTTCAACAAACCGAAGGACGAGCGCCCCGTCGGCGACCTCCTGAAGGTCATGCGCGAGCAGAACGCGAAGCTTCTCGACCAGAGCATCGTGACCACCCGCTCGGCCTACGAGAATAAGATCAACGACGACGAGAAGGCGAAGCGCCTGACGAAGGACGGGGCCGACGCCGCGCGGCTCGAGGCCGCCGTCCTCGTCGCCGACACCCAGCTCAAAGCCGGACTCGCCCGCAACGAGACCTCCCGCCTCCGCGCCGCCTACAACACCCTCTGGCCCTTCGAGAAGAAGAAGGCCGAGCACCCCGGCTGGCCCGTCCAGACCGTCGCCGTCGCCGACACGACGAACGATCCCCGCTTCGGCTGGAAGGCCTGGAACGGACAGGCCCTCTTCGACCGCACCGGCGACCTCCTCTCCGCGCGCAACCGCCACGAGCTCGTCTGGGGCTTCCTCCCCGGCGGCTACGCCTTCATCGACGCCCTCGTCGCCGCCACCGGGCGCGTCCCGAGCTTCTCGTACGCCTTCGCCGCGCTCCTCCTCGCGTTCGTCGTCCGTCTCCTCGTCTTCCCCTTCTCCCAAAAGCAACTGATGTTCTCCCGCCAGATGAACCAGCTGAGCCCCCTCGTGAAGCAGGTCGCCGACGAGTACAAGGACGACCCCCAACAGAAGCAGGCGAAGACGATGGAGCTCTACAAGGAGTACGGCCTGAACCCCGCCGCCGGGTGCGCCCCCGCCCTCGTCCAGATCCCCCTGACGTTCACCGTCTACCAGTGCATGCTCCTCTACCAGTTCGAGTTCCAGAAGGGCACCTTCCTGTGGATGAACCCCGCCTCGAACCGCGCGAGCCACGGCTTCTTCGCCGCGAACCTCGGCCAGATGGACACGATCCTCATCGTCCTCTACGGCATCTCGATGATCGTGACGACGATGCTCACCCCCATCAACGATCCGAGCCAGGCCCGCCAGCAACGCATGCTCGGCATCGGCGCCGCCCTCATCTTCACCTTCTTCATGTTCACCGGCATGTTCCCCGTCGTCGCCGGTTTCGTCCTCTACTGGACCTTCACGAACGTCTTCTCCACCCTCCAGTCCCTGCGCGCCTACCGCCTCCCCCTCGCCCCCCTCGTGAAAGTGAACGCCAAAGGCGGCGGCGTCTTCCCCCTCGACGCTCTCCGCGCCGCCGCCCAGCGACCCAACGGCGCGAGCCCGAACGGCCCCCCCTCCAACGGTTCCGCCCCGAAGGGATCCACCGGAAAGCCCGCCCAGCACCGCCCTAAGAAGCGCAAGTAGCCTCCCGTTCGGGCGGGGAAGCGGGTACCTTTCTTCCCATCACCGAGATGGAGTCGATCGAACTCACCGCCAAATCCCTCGACGAGGGGCGCAAGCAGGCCGCCGAAAAGCTCGGCGTCGCCCCCGACCGGGTCGAGCTGAAGGTCCTTGAGGAGGGCAAGGGCCTCTTCGGACGTCCGAGCCTCAAGCTCTCCGCCACCGTCCTCGCCTCCTCCACCCCGCCCGCCGCGCCCGCGAGCGCCGCGCCTGCGAGCGCCGCCTCCGGCGACGGCTCGGAGGAGGTCGCGACGAAGCCGAAGACCGCCCGCGCCCGTACGAAGAAGGCCGCCGACCCCGCCCCGGAGGAGACGCCCGCCGCGACCGAGCCGACCCACGCCGAGGCGAAGACGCTCGAGACGAGCGCGACCGAGGCCCCTTCGACCGGCTCCGCCCCCCGCCGCCTCGGCAAAAAGCTCTCCCCCCCGGCCCCGACGCCGGCCGCCCCGACGCCGGCCGCCCCAACCCCGCCCGCCGCCACTTCCGCCCCCTCCAAGCCCGCCGGCGCCGAGAGCGACGCCGAGGCTCCGGCCCGCCCCGCTCGTGGCCGCCGCGACGAAGCCCCGAAGGCCGCGCCGACCGCCGCCGCACCGGCCCCCGCGACGTCCGCTCCCGAGGGCGACGAGGACGGCGTCCAGGCGACCGACGAGGACGCCGAGCGCTACCGCGCGCTCCTCCAGGGGCTTCTGGTCACCTCCGGCCTCCAGGTCGAGCTCCACGTCGTGGACATCCAGGGCAAGTACGTGAACCTCCGCATCGACGACGTCCCGAGCGACGACGAGGAGAAGCAGGGCGACGCGAGCTACCTCATCGGTCGGAGCGGCGAGGTCCTCAACGCCCTCCAGTACCTCGCGAACCTCATCGGCAAGCAACAGTTCTCCGACGGCGTCCGCGTCGTCCTCGACGGCAACGACTGGCGCGAGAAGCGCGAGGAGAAGCTCCAGGCCTATACCCTCGAGATCGTCGCCGCCGTGAAGGAGCGCGGCGAGGAGGCCCTCCTCGATGCCCTCCCCGCCTTCGAGCGCCGCATCGTCCACCGCATCGTTCAGGACATCGACGGCGTCCAGACGTACAGCGAGGGCGAGGAGCCCAACCGCCGCGTCGTCATCGCCCCCGTCTGAGAGGCCCCCGACCGAGGCCCCGACTGAGGCTATGACGCCCCGACCGGCCCCCCCGGGCGCGACGATCGCCGTCGTCGCGCCCGCGAGCGCGGTGCGCCCCGAGGAGATCGAGCCCACCCTCGCGCGCCTTCGCGCCGAGGGCTACAGGATCCGCCTCGGCGAGCACCTCTTCGACCGCGCCAGCTTCCTCGCCGGACGCGACGAGGACCGCGCCGCCGACCTCCGGCGCGCCTTCGCCGATCCCGGCGTCGCCGCCGTCCTCTGTGCCCGCGGCGGCTACGGGTGCGCCCGCCTCCTCCCCCTTCTCGACCTCGACGCGATCGCCGCCTCCGGCAAGGCCCTCCTCGGCTTCTCCGACGTCACCGTCCTCCACGCCGCCCTCAACCGCCGCGGACTCGCGAGCTACCACGCCCCGATGCCGAACACCGACTTCGGCAAACGCCCCGAGTGGGTCTGGGACTCCCTTCTCGCCGCTCTAAAGGGCGAGGATCCCATCCAGCCCGACGCCCCCCGCGGCGCCACCGTCGTACCCGGCGTCGCCGAGGGCGAGCTCGTCGGCGGCTGCCTCTGCCTCGTCTGCGACCTCGTCGGCACCCCCGAGGAGATCGACTTCGCCGGCCGCGTCGCCCTGTTCGAGGACGTGGACGAAGCCCCCCACCGCGTGGACGCGATGCTCACCCACCTCCTCAGCGCCGGTCGTCTCCGAAATGCCGTCGGGATCGCGATGGGCGAGATGACCCATACCGATGCGGAGGGGAAGTACGACGCCACCATCGGTCCCCACCCCTGGCGCGAGATCGTCCGCGAGCGCCTGGCCCCCCTCGGCGTCCCCTTCGCCACCGATCTCCCCTTCGGCCACGGCGAACTCCGCATGACCCTCCCGCTCGGTCCCCTTTCCGATGGGCGCCGCGTCCGCCTCGACGCCGATGCCGGAAGACTCCGCCTCGTGTAAGCTCGGCGCAACCCGTGATCCCCTTCCTTCTCCCCCTCCTGCTCGCGAGACCCGCCCCCCAGGCCCCGGCGGTCCAAGCGTGGGAGAAGCCCGTCGTGCCCGGTCTCGTCTACCGGATGGAGGTCGAGCGCTCGCCCGCCCGCGTCGTCCACATCCTGCGCTTCACCCCCACCGCCGGCACCGCGACCCTCGCCCCCGCCCTCGCGGGGGGCACCGTCTACGAGGACGCGCCGAAGGGCGAGAACGCCGAAGGCCGCGACGTCGGCGACGCCCCCTCGGCCGGGAGCGATCCCAAAGGGCGCGGCACCACCGCCCGCATCGCCCGCGAGAACGACGCCCTCGCCGCCGTGAACGGCGACTTCTTCCCCTTTACCGGCGACCCCCTCGGCCTTATGGTCCGCGACGGCGCGCTCGTCTCCCTCCCGAACCCGAAACGCTCCCTCTTCGCCTGGGGGCCCGCCGAGGCCGCGATCGGGCGCAGCGCCTTCTCCGGCTACGTCGCTCGCGCCGGCGAAAAGCTCTTCGCCATCGACGGACTGAACGAGGAGTGCCCCGCGAACCGCGTGACCCTGGACACCTCGGTCGCGGGACGCGCTCTCGCCAAAGCCCCGAACGCGATGGCCCTGGTGAAGATCGACGGCGACCGTCTTCCTCCCAGCTCCGAACTCACCCTCACCGTGACCGCCGTCATCCCCGGCCAGGACTCCCTCGCGGTCCCCCCGGGCGGGGCCGTCCTCGTCGGCCAGGGCGAGCGCGCCGAGGCCATCCGAGACCTCAAGCCCGGCGAGAAGCTGAGCCTCCGCCTGGAGACCACCGGCTTCGCCTGGGACCGCTACGACGCCGCGATCGGCGGCGGCCCCCGCCTCCTCAAAGGCGGCGAGATCGACGTTCCCTACAAGGAGGAGGGCTTCGGCGCCGCCTTCTCCGAAGGGCGCAACCCCCGCACCGCCGTCGGGATCACCCCCGAGGGCGACTGGATCCTCGCCGTCGCCGACGGCCGCTCCGAGATCTCCGTCGGCGCCACCCTCCCCGAGATGGCCGAGATCATGCGCCGCCAAGGATGCACCGAGGCCCTGAACCTCGACGGCGGCGGAAGCTCCGCGATGAACCTTCTCGGCCTCACCGTCAACCGTCCGAGCGACAAGACCGGCGAGCGCCCCGTCGCCAACGCCCTCGTCGTCAAGGGGCTCCGCCCCCGCCCCGTCGAGGGCGTCGTCCGCCTCCGCCTCCCGAAGACCCTCGTCGAGGGGTTTCGGTACGAGGCCGTCGCCACCGGCACCGACGGTAGCCCGATCCCGAACACCGACGTCTTCTGGACGATGCAGGGTGCCGCCTGGATCGACGGCGGCGGGACCGTCCGCCCCCTCGCCCCCGGCGCCGCGACCCTGCGCGCCTACGTGCGCGGCCAGGTCCTCACGCAAAGGACCACCGTCGTCGGGCGTAATAAGAGGTAGGACGCCATGTACCAGGCCCCGCTCCCGCCCGAGTACGCCGCGCTGGGCGCGGCCGACACCGACGCCCGCATCCGCGCCGCCCGCGAGACCCTCGGCTCCCGCCTCGTCATCCTCGGCCACCACTACCAGCGTGACGAGATCATCGCCCACGCCGACTTCCGCGGCGACTCCTACAAGCTCGCCAAGGACGCGAGCGCGAGCCCCGACGCCGAGTTCATCGTCTTCTGCGGCGTCCACTTCATGGCCGAGAGCGCCGACATCCTCACCCCCGAGCGCCAGCGCGTCCTACTCCCGAACCTCGCCGCCGGATGCTCCATGGCCGATATGGCGAACCTCTTCCAGGTCCGCGGCGCGTGGCGCCAGATCCACGACGTCCTCGGGCCCGAAGGGCCGGGAGGAGCGGGCGTCGTCCCCGTCACCTACATCAACTCCGCTGCGAACCTCAAGGCCTTCGTCGGCGAGCACGGCGGCACCGTCTGCACGAGCACCAACGCCCCCGCCGCCGTCTCCTGGGCCCTGACCCAGGGGTCCCGCGTGATGTTCTTCCCGGATCAGCACCTCGGGCGCAACACCGGGGTGGGGCTCGGCTTCGATCCCGAGACCGAAATGGTCCTCTGGGACCCCTTCAAACCCCTCGGCGGCAACACGCCGGAGGCGCTCCGAACCGCCCGCTTCATCCTCTGGAAGGGCCACTGCTCCGTCCACGCCCGCTTCACCGTCGAGCAGATCGCGAAGGCGCGCGCCGAAGACCCCGCCGTCCGCGTCGTCGTCCACCCCGAGTGCGAGCTCCCCGTCGTCCGGGCCGCCGACGAGGCCGGCTCGACCGAGTACATCATCAAGACGATCACCGCCTCCCCCCCCGGCTCCGCCTGGGCCGTCGGCACCGAGATCAACCTCGTGAACCGTCTCGCCAAGGAGCAACCGGACAAGCGCATCGCCTGCCTCGATCCCCTCGTCTGCCCCTGCTCCACCATGTACCGCATCCACCCGAGCTTCCTCCTCTGGACCCTCGAGGAGCTCGTCGCCGGACGCGTGATGAACGAGGTCCGCGTCCCCGACGGGGTGCGCGACGCCGCCCTCGTCGCCCTCCGGCGCATGCTCTCCGTCGGAGGCTAGACGAGCGACGCCGCCCGGTCGCCCGGAGTTCGATCGCGCCGCGCGATCGCCAGCGCCTCCTCGACCGTCCGCACCCCGCACACCTCGAGCCCCTGAAGGTCCTCCGCGTACCCCCGCGTCTCCCCGAGGTTCGCGATCGGGATGAGCGCGGTCTTGATCCCGTCCCGAGCCGCCGCGAGAAGCTTCTCGCGCACGCCCCCGACGGGGTGCACCATCCCCAGAAGGTCGATCTCCCCCGTCGCCGCGATCTCCTCCCGCAAGGCGAGCGTCCCCGCCGCCGAGGCGAGCGAGAGCGCGAGCGGAAGCCCCGCGCTCGGACCGTCCTTCGGCACCCCCGCCTCCCCCGCGTGGACGTGCGCCTCGCGCCCCCGAGGCCACTCCCCGTTCGCCCGAAGCCACGCGAGCGCCGTCCGCGCCGACTCGAGCATCGCCGGACCCACGAGCCCCGTCACCGTGAGCTGACCCGACCCCTCCCCCGAGAGGATCGCCGCCTCGATGGGGACGACCTCGCCCCCCCGCCCCGAGACCATGAGCGCGTACGTCGCCCCCGGCCGCGCGCGGCGCGGGGTCCGCGGGGGCTCGGGCGGACCGAACATCCGCTCCAGCTGGTCCGTCTTCACCGCCGGACGTCGCTCCTCGCCGCGCTCGCACTCCTCCAGCGCGAGCGTCCGCGCGATCGCCGCGAGCTTGCGCCCGAGATCCCGCACCCCTGGCTCCCGGCAGTACCCTTCGGTGAGGAGCGTCAGCGCGGGGTGCGACAGCCGGTCCGCATCCGCCACCGGGTCCAACCCCACGTGCGCGAGCGCCCGCGGCCACAGGTGGTCCCGCGCGATCTCCAGCCGCTCCCGCGCCGAGTAGCTCGGCATCTCCACGATCTCGAACCGGTCGCGCAGGGCCCCCGGGATCGTCTCGAGCGAGTTCGCCGTCGCGACGAACAGCGCCCCCGAGAGATCGATTGCGTGCCCGAGATAGTTGTCGAGGAACGCCCCCGACTGCTCCGCGTCGAGCGCCTCGAGGAGCGCCGCCGCCGGCCCCCCCGAGGGGTCGATCTTGTCGAGCTCGTCGAGGAGCACGAC
Organism: Fimbriimonas sp.; assembly: GCA_965249475.1. GTDB lineage: Bacteria > Armatimonadota > Fimbriimonadia > Fimbriimonadales > Fimbriimonadaceae > Fimbriimonas. Next base: position 730,265 of record CBDFMD010000003.1, read on the forward strand.
CGGGTTCGTCACCCCCGCCCGCGAGAGCGCCCCCGCGAGCCGCCCGATCGAGGCCCCGACGTACGCCCGCCGGTGACCCCGGATCTCCCCCTCGTCGCGCACGCCCCCGAGGGCGACCGCCGCGAACGGCAGCCCCAGCGCCTCCGCGATCCCCCGCGCCGCGCTCGTCTTCCCAACCCCCGGCGGCCCCACGAGAAGAAGCGGCTGGATCGCCCCCTTCCCCCCGAGCCGCGCCATCGCCGCAAGCTCTACCACCCGGTGCTTCAGCTCCGTCAGACCGCTGTGACGCGCGTCCAGACGCGCCCGCACGAGCCCCACGTCCCCCTCGATCGCCGCCCGCTTCGTCCAGGGGAACGCGAGGACCGTCTCGATCGAGTGCCGCAAGGTCGCCGCCTCCGCCGTGTCGCGCGGACCCGAGTCGAGCCGCGCGAGGTCGGCGGCGAGCGCCGCCCGCACGCCCTCCGGCATCGCCACCCCCTCCGCCTTCCCCCGCAGGATCTCGGCGTCGCTCGGCGGGGCCGCGTCCCCGAGCTCCTCCTGGATCGAGCGCATCTTCTCGCGCAGAAGGATCGCCCGCTGCTCGCGCCCGATCCGCCCCTCGGTCCGCGACCTCAGCTCCTCCTCGAGGTCGAGAAGCTCCGTCTCCGCCGCGACGAGCCTCAGCGCCGCCTCCGCCCGCGCGAGCGGGTCGAGCGTCTCCAGAAGCCGTTGCCGCTCGCGCACGGGCACCGGAAGATGGTGCGCCGCCGCGTCCGCCGCGGGACCGGACGAGCGAGCGCCCTCCAACGCGTCGAGCGCCTCCGCCGGGATCCGCGCGTCCCGCGCCGCGAGCGCCGCGAACGCCTCCACCAGCACCCGCCGCGCCGCCTCCGACTCCGCAGACGGCGCGACCGGCTCGACGAGCTCCGAGACGACCGCCCCCTCCCCGTCCGGCACCGCCCGCGCCCGCGCGAGCCCCTTCAGGACGACCCGCACCTTCCCGTGCGGAAGAAGGTTCCGGTGGATGACCTCGCACACCGTCCCCACCGACGCGAGCCCCCCGCTTCCGTCCTCCAGCAACAGCACGACCCGCCGCGAACCGAGCAACGCCCGGTCGAGCGCCGCGCGCGACGTCTCCCGCACGACCGTCAACGTCCCGATGAGACCGGGCGCGACGACGGTGTCCGGGGTCGCCAGATAGGGCAGGCGAACCTCGCCGGGACGCAGAGCGCTCGGGCGACGCTCCTCGTCGGGACGGGGCGCGTCCGCCTGAGCCGGAGGCATGAGGCGGGGCATGACAGAGGGATCCTTCCGCAAAAAGCGTGCCAACCTGGGGCGTTCGATCGAAAAACCGGCAAAGATGCGGGCGAAAACCCGCATCCCGACGGGCCGCGCCCTAGGCCATTCGACCCGTCGCCCGGACGGGCGTCACTCGTCGGAACCGGCTCGTACGATCTCCTTGATCTGGTCGAGCGACATCTCCGCCCCGAAGATCTGCCCGTAGGCGACGTCGATGAGGTCGAAGATCTCCAGCATCGCGAGAAGCCGCCGCCGGAGCGCGAGGCTCTCCGGCGCCGGGTCGGACTCGGGAAGCTTCGCGATGACCTCGCGGATCGCGTCCGCCGTCGGATCGATCTCCCGCCGCTTGCGCTCGCGCACCACGCGCAGAAACATCTGGTACGGGTCGCTCTCCGAGACGTACACGTCCTTCCGATCCCCCGGCTGGCGGTGCCGCCGGACGATCCCCCAATCCATAAGCTCCCGCAGATTCATGCTCGCGTTCCCCCGCGAGATCTGGAGCCGGTCCATGATGTCGTTCACGTCCATCGGCGTCCCCGTGATGAAGAGGAGCGCGTGGATCTGCGCCATCGTCCGGTTGATCCCCCACGACGAGCTCATCCGGCCCCATTCGAGAACGAAGAGGTCCTGGGCTTTCTCCAGGTTCGAGCGATCGTCCGCGGGGAAACTCTCCATCTTTCAAATATTTTGAACGTTCGAGCGGGTGGAAAGGTGCGGTTCCCGCGCATCCGGACGTGGAAGAACCCCCCGAGCGATGGGCGGGCCGGCGGGGCCGCGCCCGCAGAGGCCCGCCATGATCTTCTCCACCTTCTCGGACGCCTTTCTGAACACGCGCGCGCGACTCCAACGTCTGAGCGACGCCCGGTTCTTCTCCGGCTGGGTCTCGGGGTCGCTCGGCAACCATCTCTCGCTCCGGCTCGCCCCCGGGGGCGACCTCGCGCTAAAGGACCGGATCTTCGTGAGCCTCGCCGCCGCCGATTTCGGCGCGACGTTCCACGCCGAGGTGACGGGGCTCGCCGGATGCGAGGCGACCCTCCTCATCGAAGGCACCCCGAAGTACGGGCCCGCGACCGAGGACGTCCGCTACAGCACCGAAGCGATGTCGGGGACCCTCCTTACTGGAGCGCGCAAGGTGGACCTCGAGATCGGCGACATCTCGAGCAAGGGGCTCGGCGGGCACGTGGGCTCCGAGCTCGCCCGGGGGACCTCCGTGCGCTTCGCGATCGACGGTCTCTACGGTCAGGTCGCGGGAGCCGCCGAGGTCCGCTACTGCCGCGCGGACCACACCCAGCCCGGACGCTTCCGCATCGGGCTCCTCATCACCGAGGTCGGACGCATCGACCAAGCCCGCTGGACCCGCATGCTCGGCTCGCAAGCCGCGTAGCGCGCCCGCTACGGTCCTCCGCGGCGCAGGGCGACGAGGAGCAGGGAGAACCGGTAGGAAGGAGGGGGCAGCCGACGACGGGAGCAGAGGCGTTCGGATCGTGCCGCACGAAGGTGAGACAGGCCGCCACGATGACGATCGAGCGACCCGCGAACGTCCTCACGCCCCGAGCATCCCCGATCTAGGCGCGTCCTGGGCGCGTCCAGAGTCCCCTACAGCCGCGCGACCCGGCAGGCGTTGCGCGCGGGATCCACCTCGGTCACCGTGAGCGCGTCCCCCGGCACGATCCCCGCCGCGTCCCCGAGATCGTGCGCGTCGAGCCGCGCGAGAAGCCGCACCGTCTGACCGTCGATCGTCATCCGGACCACCCCCCGCCCGTGCTCGTCGAACCGCGACACCGCCTCCGCGCTCGACATCACCGCCCCCTCGAGTGCCGCCGCCGGGGTCGAGCCGAAGTTCAGCGCGAGCCGGAAGAGAGGACGCACGAGAAGCGCGTTGAAGAGAAGCCCCCCCGCCGCCGCCGTCAGCGCGAGGAGCGGCTCCCGCAGCACAAGCCGGAGCGCGATCCCGACCGCCCCCGCCCCCAGCGCGACCGCGAAGAGCGTCATCGGCGAGAGAATCCCTAACAACAGGCTCCAGTTCGGCCCGTGCGACTCCCCGTGACCGTGGCCGTGACCGTGCGAGCCGTGCCCGTGTCCGTGTCCGTGTCCGTGTCCGTGTCCGAAGAGGCCGTGCCCCTGACTGCCGCCGTGCCCGCCGTGCCCGCCGCCGTGCCCGCCGCCGTGCCCGCCGCCGTGCGCCATTCCGAGAAGGGCCTGGGCGAGGAGCCCGACCGCTCCGAGGGCGAAGAGGATCGCGTACACGTCTCCCCTGTCTACGCACCCCCGCCGCTTACGGATGCGTAGGGAAGGGGCGTGGGATGCCTCCGCACCGCCGCCCTCGTCGTCCTCGGGACGGCGCTCGGAGCCCTCCTCGGCTGGATCTTCGGCGGCTCCCTCCTCGGCGTCCCCGAGTTCGCGATGGACTTCGCGCGGGGGATCGTCGGTGCCCGCTCCTCCGTCGCCGCCGAGCGCCTCGGCGACGTCCAGCGCTACGCCCGCCTCGCGGGCCACGTCTGGGGCGCGCTCCAAGGCGCGCTCTACGGCGCGCTCGTCGGCGCAGGGCTCTCCGCCCTCCTCGCCGCGCGGAGGCGGCGTCGCTAACCTTCCGATCACCGGACCTCTGCCCATGAAACTCACCGCCGCTCTCCCGCCCCTCGTCGCCGGTATCGCCATAGCCGCCGTGGGCCTTCCCGTCCTCCAACAGAAGCACGTCGTCGCCAAGAGGGCGTCCCCCGAACTCATCCGTCGGGAAGAGGCTGAAGTGAAGCGGATCAATGCGGCACTCAAAGCCTTTAGGAACAACGACGCCGCAGGCATCGTCGAGGCGCGCCGGACGATCGCCGCCCTGCGGCCCGGCGATCTCTCCCGCCCCCTCTTCGCCGCCCTCCTTTCCGAACGCGGCGAGGCGCGGGTCGCCTTCGAGGTGGAGCGGGCAAAGGCTCGTTGGGACGAATGGAATGCTCCGGACGACGGGGAGATGGCCCTCTACGCCCGCCTGGCGGACGCGGTGGGGGAGAGCGAGGAGGCCGCGTGGGCGCGGGCGCGCACCGGGCCGGAGGGGCACTACCGCGTCTGGCGGCAGGGGGTGTCCCACGACTTCTACGACACGGACATCGCCGCCTTCGGTCATCCGCTGACGTATATGGGGAGAGTGAACTCGGCCATGGACGACGGGCTCGAGAAGCACCCTCGGTTCCGCGAGAGGATCGAGGCGCTCCGCCGCGAGCTTCTCGCGCGGTCCCCTCTCTGATGCCACGCCGTCCTCCTCGGATCGACCCGCTCAAGGCCCGATCCGTAGGGGTCGGCCGCGTCATCGGCGCCCTTCCCCTGAGGGCGGCCGCCGTCAACCTCACCGTGGCGGCGGAACCGACGTGAGGAGACGCCGGCGCTCGCTGTCCTGCGCGAACTGGAGCGCCCGGGCCGCCAGGGGCGTCAGCGGGCTCGGTAGCGCCGGAGCACCTTCGCCTCGCGCCGGAGCGACCACGCGAGCCCCCGCGCCGTCGCCGGGAGGAGCGGCCCGTGCGCGAACGCCTCCCCGATCGCCAGAAGCGTGCGGAGCGAGAACGCCCGCTCGTTCGCGATCGCCCGCACCGGCTCCCAACCCTCGGGGTGGAACTTCGCCTTGAACCACTCGAGCCCGTCGAAGTCGTAGAACCGCCGCCCGTGCGCCCGCGCCCACAGCGTCAACGGATGGAGCCACCCCGGGCCCCCGGTCTCCCCGCCCTGCCGCGCCAGCGGCACGATCCCCATCGTCGCGTACTCGCCCCCGCACGCCCGGATCGCCGCGTCCACCGCGAGCTCCACCGTCCCGTTCGGCGCCCCCGCCCCCCGCACGAACATCTCGGTAAGCCACCCCCGCCGAAGCGGGATCGGGGCCATGAGGCAGAACCCCACCGGAACCCCCTCCCGCTCCGCGACGAAGAGCCGCCGGTCGCCGAGCTCCCCGAGCGTCTCCGGCTCCACGAGGAACCGGAGCGTCGGCAAGCGCCGCGACGCGAGCCACTCGTCGAGCACCCGCCGGAGAGCCGGGTCGCGCGTGTCCGTCCGCTCGACCACGCCCACCCCCTTGTTCCGCGCCCGCGCGAGTTGCGCCCGGAGCGAAGCGTCCCCGTCCACCGCCCCCGCCCACCCCTCCGGCGACCAGAACGGCTGCGCCCCGAGCACGACCTCCGCGTACCCGCCCCGCCGACGGCAGATCTCCGTCAGCCGCGCCTCGGCCCCGAAGTAGCACGCCCGCCCCATCGCCCTCTCGAACGCGTCGAGCACCGCGTCCCCCCGCGCGAGCGCGCACACCGGCGCCCCCGCGACGACCGCGACCCCCCGCCGCCGGACGTAGCCGACCACCGCGTCGCCCTCCGGCGGGAACCACAGCGAGAGCCCCGGATTGAGGATCTGGGCGCAGGTCGTGTTCCACCCGTGCTCGCGCACGAGCCCCCCCGCGCGCTCCCGGTCCGTCATCCCCTCTTCTACGCGGACCCTAGACGCCGAACCGCGCGAGCGCCTCGCCGGGCGAGAGCGACTCGAGCCCCGCGAACCGGAACCCCCGGTCGAGCGTCACGATCGTCCTCACGCCGCGGGAGAGAAGCGTCGCCGCGACGTGGGCGTCGTGGGTCCGAGGCCCGCGGACGTCCCCTGCGCGTAAAAGCCTGTGCCACAGATCGAAGGTCGCCTCGGTCGGGCGCAAAACCGGAAAATCGCGGTGGATGTCCTCGGTCAAGGCGAGGCCCGCCTCCACTCCAAGAGCGAGTCCGTTGCTCGTCCCCGTTGCGATCCGGTAGAGCTCCCGCAACGATTGGTCTGTGCAGACGGCGCGACGCCCTTGTGCCCGAAGCGAGGCGACGAGTTCGGCGATCTCCTCGAACGCCGGGTCGTCCAGAAGCGTGGACCGCAGGAGAACGTTCGTATCGAATCCGATGGCCTCTCCGGAGAGGGACCCGGAGCTAATCGTCGGCGCCGAAGACGTTCGCTCGATCGAACATCGCATCGGTGAGAACCACCCCGCGGAGCCCGAACCGTTCGTTCATGGCACGGAGCCGGCGGTGGCGCTCACGCGCCTCCGGACCGAGTCTTCGCACCCACTCGGGCTCTTCCTTCCCGTCATCCCGTGGATCCACCTCTTCTTCGGCAAGATGGGCGATCAGCCGCGCCGCGACCCCCTCCGGGGTCTCTTCGGGACCGGTGGCATGGCGCCTGAGTGCCGCCTCGGTGCGCTCGTCCACCTGGATCGTCAGCGTCCTCATTCCCCTTAGGCTACCGTCCGCCGTTGGCGGGACCGGGGGTCCGGGCGTCACAATCTTAACGCCCCCGATGTACGCTCTGAACTTCTATTCCGACCTCTACGGCGACGTTCTAAAGAACAACCGGAAGACCGTCTCGATCCGCGTCGGGGACAAGTCGGACAAGTACGTCGAGGGCATGGTCGTCTGGATCACGATCGGTCCCCGGTTCGGACGCCGCCAGAAGCTCTACTCCGCCATCCTCGACCGCGTCGAGGTGAAGACCGTCGAGGACCTCTCCCCCCGCGACATCGAGCGCGAGAACCCCGAGTTCCGCACCCAGGACGACGTCCTCGGGATGCTCGGGCGCATCTACGGCGACCTCATCACCCCGAAGCACACCGTCACCGTCATCTACTTCTCGCGCGTCGACGAGTGAGCCCCCTCGCGTGAGCCCTCTCGCCGCGGTCCTTCTCACCCTCCTCGCCGTCGCGCTCGCCGTCTACGTCGTCGCGATCGTCGCGGCGGGCTACATCGCCCTCCACCCCTTCCGCTCCCCCGTCTTCTTCTCCCCCGGCGCGATGGGGCTCCCCCAGGAGGTCTTCGACGTCCCGAACGCCTCCGGCACCCGCCTCCGCGGAACGTGGGTCCCCCATCCCGACCCGCGCGGCGTGATCGTCTGCGCCCACGGGTACTGCATGAACCGGAGCGAGCTCGCCGCCTTCGCGGGCTTCTTCGCCTCGTGCGGCCTCGCCGTCCTCCTCTTCGACTTCCGCAACCACGGCGGCTCCGCGCGGGGACGGTGCGGCATCGGCTGGTACGAGCGCGAGGACGTGAAGGCCGCCGCCGCCGAGGCCCGCCGCCGCGCCCCGGGGGTGCCTGTCCTCCTTCTCGGCTCCAGCATGGGCTCCGCCGCGATCGCTTTCGCCGTCGGCGAGGACCCCGCCGTCGCCGACGCCCTCGTCCTCGACTCGTGCTACGACCGTCTGATGGACGCCGCCGGAGGCTGGTGGGACTTCCTCGGCGCGATGACGAACACCGGCCGCCTCCTGCGCGTCTGGCTCTGGCCCGTCGCCCGCCTCGCCCGCCCCTTCGCCGGCTTCGACCCGAAGGCGATCTCCGTCGCCGAGAGCCTGCGCGGCTACGTCCGCCCCGTCCTCCTCCTCCACGGCCGCGCCGACACGATCGCTCCCCCGCTCTGCGCCGAACGCATCGCCGCCGCAGTCGCCGGACCCGTCGAGGTGGTATGGTTCGAGCACTGCGACCACGCCGAGATGCGGTGGCTCCACCCCGACGAGTACCGCGCCGCCCTCGGCGCGTTCTTCGACCGGATCGGCCTCCCGCCCCCCGGCGGCGTAGGAACGGATGGGAGCGCGGCAGCGTCGCCGCCCCCGCAGGACGCCCGATCCTAACGCCGGGCGACAAGAGACGCATGCACGAAGACCTCTGGACCCTAAGACAGCTCGAACGCCTCGCCGAACGCGAGCCCGGGCGGCTCTCCGACGCGCTCGTCGAACTCCTCGCCGCCCACCCCGACCTGCGCGAGGCCGTCGTCGTCGGCGCCGCCGAGGAGGACCAGATCTCCCTCTCCCAGGCCGCCGAGCGGCTCGACCTCGCCCTGCCCGAGCTCACGCGGCTCGTGATCGCCCACCGTCGGCGCAACGGCACCGCCATCGATCCCGACGGCGGCCCCAACGGCCCCCGTCTGCGCGGAAGCCACGTCGCCGTCTGGGAGATCGCGCGCGAGTTCCGCCGCCACGGCTCCCTCGAAGGCCTCGCCCGCGACTTCCCCTCGATCCCCCGCCACGATCTCGAAGCCGCCCTCGACTACGCCGAGACGAACGGCGAGGAGATGGACCTCTACATCGACCGCTACGAATCCCTCTTCGCCCGCCGCACCTCGATCGGCTGACGCCCCTTCCTCACCCGAGGAGCGCCCGCATCTCCGCGAGAAGCCCCGCGAACGAGAATCCGTCCGGACGCGACCCCTCGTAGCTCAGGCCCGCGTCGTACCCCAGCGCCCTCAACCGCCCCGCGAACGCCCGGAGCATCGGATCGTCACGCCGCGGCGGCGACCGATCGAGCGGCGCGAGATGCACGTGGTCGGGGGCGAACGGCACCTCGCGCTCCCAAAGCTCCTCCACCGCCCCGGGCCGTCCGTCGAGGTCCCACTCGACGAGAACGTGGTGCGAGTCCGCCGTGAACCCCGCCCCCACCGACCGCATCCGCCGCGCGAGATCGCCGAGCCCGTTCCCGACGTTCGTCTCCCGCCGGTTGAGCGACTCCGGCGCGATCGTCACCCCCCGCCCCTCCCCGAACCTCGCGAGCGCCCCCGCGACGGCGGCGAACCCCGCCTCCCCGTCGAACCCCTCCGGCGACTGCCGTTGCCCTCCGCTCCCCACGACCATCGCCTCGGCCCCCCGCGCCGCCGCGCGGGCGATCGTCCGCTCCGCCGCCTCGTACCACGCCGTCGCCTCCGGCCCGAAGAGGCGCACGCCCGGCGCGAAGAAGAGGTTCGTCGCGTACAGCTCCGGTCCCCCCGCATCCGTCAGACCGGACGCCGCCACCTCCACGTAGTCGAACCCCGCCCCGAGCGCCGCCCCCCAGTCCTCCTCCGTCCCGCAGATCCCGAAACGCATGAGGAGCATGATGCATCCGTTTCATCCCGAATGGGGTAACTAGGGACAGGCACACGTCCGAATGGGTTCCCTCCTTTCCAGCTCTCTCATCCTCATCGTCGGGGTCGTCCTCTTCGTCCTCGTCGTCGTCCCCTTCGTCGTCTCCCGCTTCCTCACCACCGTCGAGGCCGGCACCATCCGCCTCGTGAGCTGGTACAAGGGCGGCACGAAGATCTTCAAGGGCCCCGGCAAGGCGATCGAGATCCCCGTGTTCACCACCGCGACCTCCATCCCCTCCAAGGCGATCAACATCGACCTCGACATCGCCGACCAGACCGCCGACCTCGACCGCAACGGCGTCCCCAAGCCCATCAAGGTCCGCGTCCTCGCCTCGGCCATCGTCTCCGTCGGCGACTCCGCCGAGATGATCACCACCGCCGCGAACAAGTTCTTCTCCCGCTCGATCGGCGAGCAGACCGCGATCCTCTCCGACCTCCTCACCTCCACCGGCCGCCGCGCGATCAACCTCCTGAACCACGACGAGCTCTACTCGACGAAGTCCCGCCCCGTGAACTCCGCCGGCGACCCCTCCGGCGCCCCCTCCGCCGCCCCCCCTGTCGCGGGCGGCTCCCTCGTCTCCACCCTCAACGCCGTCGAGGACGACGACCGCCTCGCCCTCATCATCAAGTCCGCCTGCTCCCGCGAGCTCCAGGACCTCGGCCTCGTCTTCAACTCCCTGAACATCAAGGGCGTCCAGTCCGACGTCGCCGAGGCCCGCCGCCGCCAGTCCGCCGTCGAGGCGACCGCGAACGCCGACATCGTCGCCGCCGACCAGACCCGCCGCGCCAAAGAGGCCCAGCTCACCGCCGAGCAGGCGATCAACGACAAGCAGCGCGACCTCGAGCAGCGCCGCGCCGAGAACGCCGCCACCGTCGCCCAAGCCGAGGCCAAGCGCCAGGACGCCCTCGCCCTCCAGCGCGAGGCCGAGCTCCGCGCCACCGTCGTCGCCCAAGCCGGTGCCGACGCCGAAAGGGTCCGCATCCAGGCCGAGGCGAGCGCCGCCGCCGAGGCCGTCCGCATCCGCGCCCTCGGCATGGCCCAGGCCGACGCGATCCGCGCCGTGAACGAGGCCGTCGCCGCCGGAGGCGAGGCCTACTTCGCCCTGAAGCAGCTCGAGCTCCTCCCCCAGATCACCCCCGAGATCGCGAAGGCCCTCGCCTCCGCGAAGCTCATCCAGATCTCCGGAGGCGGCGACTCGCGCGGCGCGGCCGGTGCCGCGACCGACCAGATCACCGGCGTGATCCAGACCCTCATCGCGACCCAGCTCGTCAACGGCCAGCTTCGCATGGACGGCCTCGGCGCCGGAGCCCCGAACGGCGCGACGAATGGCGCGACGGCCCCCCTTGCCCCCCGCGCCGCCGAGAGGGCCGAGACCCCCCGAACCGAAACCCCACGGGTCGAGACGCCGAGGCCCGAGCGCAAGCCGTTCGACTTCGCCGCCCCCACGGTCGCGTCGCCGGCCGTGATCGTCCCCCCCGTCGTGGACGGCCACTAAGCCCCTCTCTGGCGGACACTGGCTTCTGCCGCCTTCTAGAGAGGCGGCAAGAGTTCGAGCGCGCCGAGGATCGCCGGGTACGCGAGCCCGACCCAACTCTGCACCGATCCCCCCGGATCGAAGAGCGGCTGGAGCCGGATGCGGTGGGGGATGAGAAGCCCTGTCTCGCTCTCGAAATGCACGTCGGCCTCGTACCCCCGGCCCGTCCTCTGCGCCTCTCGCCAGCGCGCCGCGCTCGCGGCGATCTCCCCCTCTGGCATGAGCGCGCGGCACCCCGACCGCAGGAACTCCGCGACGCTCCGCCCCGAATACCGCCCGAACCAGTCGTTCGTCCAATCCACCTCCCCCGAGGGCTGGGCCGTCCACACGAACTGCGGAAGCGCCGTAAGGATCGCGCGCATCCGCGCAAGCTCCTCCATCGCGCTCCGGTACTCGTCGCCCAAGACCCGCGCGATCGCCTCCGAGCGGCTCCGCGCCTCCAGACGCGCCCGAATGCGCTCCCAGTACGTCCGCACCGTCCCTTCCCCGAGCCCGATCCGCCCCGCGATCTGCCGGTCCGTCAGCCCCTCCGCCGCAAGGAGCAGGATCTGCCGCTGACGGGGGGAGAGCGGTCCCCTCTCGCCCTCCGCCTCCCCTCTCGCGGCCCCGGCTTCCGGCGCGATCGTGGCGGGGGCCGAGGTCGGTTCGAGGCGGGGCGCCTCGGCCACGTCGCCGGAGGTTCGGGTCTTCATAGAGGGGGTCGTCGCCGCAGAACCGTGTGGGAGCGGGACCGCGTCCTACTACGGAGATCGGGGTGAGAAACGTCCCGGGGGGGCTGAGCAAGGCCGTTGAAGGCGCTCCCAAGGGTGTCGGTGCAAAAACCGACGGTGGAAAAGGGGTCCGACACTCGCGAACGGACTCACCCCGGCGGCGGTAGATACCCCCAGGCGGATCGCGGCGCGGCGCAAACCGTATGCGGACGATCTGGCGACGCCGCCGTACACACCATCATGTCGAAACTCGACGCCATCCTCCCCGACTCCCCCGAAGCCGCCGTCTCCCGTCGCTCCCTCGTCCAAGCGATCGGCGGCACCGCCCTCGCCATGACCGTCCTCTCGGCCTGTGGCGGTTCGAACAACGACAACAACAGCGGTAGCGGCAACACCTCGACCGCCAACGCGACCGATGCCGACATCCTCAACTTCGCGTTGAACCTTGAGTACCTCGAGGCGGAGTTCTACAACTTTGCCGTCAATGGGCAGGGTCTCTCCGCCGCCGATACCTCCGCTGGTACGAACACCGGCGGGCTCGCGGGCGGGAAGAACGTCGCGGGTGCCACCACCGGCGGCGCGAAGGTGAACTTCACGAGCCAGTACGGCGCGCAGATCGCCGCCGAGATCACCGCCGACGAGACCACTCACGTGAAGCTCCTCCGCGCCTACATCCCGCAGACCTACGGACTCGGCTTCATCGCCAAGCCCGCGATCAACCTGAACCCCTTCGGACTCGATATGACGAACGAGAAGGTCTTCATCAACTACGCCCGCGCGTTCGAGGACGTCGGAGTCACCGCCTACCGCGGCGCCGCCCCGTTCATCACGAACAAGACGACCCTCGGCAACGCCGCCTCGATCCTCGCGGTCGAAGCTCTCCACACTGGCAACCTCCGCCTCCAAGCCGTCCTTAACGGCGCGTCCGGCTCGCCCACGGGTCAGCCGCTCGATTCGAAGGACTCGCTCCCGACCACGGCCGACTTCTTCGCTAGTGACGCCAATGCTCTTGCGTTCGCACGCACGCCGCTCCAGGTTCTCCGCATCGTCCTGAACCAGGCGAACGCGACGACCCCCACTAACGCGGGCGGCTTCTTCCCGGCTGGCGTCAACGGCAACCTCGCCCGCCTCATCGCCCTCGGCGGTTAAGCCTCGAACAGAAGAGGACGACGCCCCGCCCAATCAACGGGCGGGGCGTCGTCCTCTATCACCCTCCCGGTTTCCGCGCGAGCGCCGTCACCGACGACCCCCACGGAAGCGCCGTCCGGTCCAAAATCCGCTCCTCCTCCCGGAGCGCCGCCAGCAAGAGCCGGTTGACCCCCGCGCCGACCCGCGGCACCGCCGCCCCGCCCCGCTTCCCCAGAGCCCGCGACGCGAGCCGCTGGACGACCACAAACGGGAAGAGGAGGAACATCGTGTACGACGCGCGCACGACCTCGAACCCCGCCCCCTCCAGAAGCGCGACGAGCTCCCGCCGCGAGTACCGCCGGTGGTGCATGAGCGCCGCGTCGTGCCCGCTCCAAAGCCACCGGAACGCCGGAACGTTCACCACGAGCCCCGCCCCCGGCGCCAGCACCCGGAAGATCTCCCGCGCCGCCGCCTCATGGTCCCGCACGTGCTCGAGAACGTCCAGCGCCACCGCCCCCCCGAACGCGCCATCCCGGAACGGCAACGCCTGCGCGTCCCCGTTCACGAGCCGCGCGAACCCGCGCCCCCGCGCGAAGCTCAGTGCCTGGGCGCTGTAGTCGAGCCCGACGATAAGCCCCGGGGGCTCGGTGAGCGGCGCGAAGTCGCGAAGCCCCGCCCCCGTCCCGCACCCGAGGTCGAGAAGCGTCGCCCCCGGCGCGACCCGCCCCGCAAGCCACCGCCGCGCGAGCCGCCGCCGCGAGACGAACCACCAATAGGCGTCCTCCGCCTCGTACATCCGCCGGTACTCGTCGGCGTGCATCTCACGCCGTGGGGGTCGGCAGACGGGGGTTCGGCGCGAGCCGCGCCTTGCGCCCCGCGAGCCGAAGCCGCACGAGGTCCGCGAGCATCCGCGTCCCGTCCCGAAGCATCGAGACCTTCGACCCCTCCTGGTGCGACCACCGGATCGGCACCTCCTCGATCCTCAGCCCCAGATCCCGCGCCACCATCATGGACTCGAAATCGAACCCGAACCCGTCGAGCTTGCAACGCGAGAACACGTCCCGCGCCGCCTCGCGCCGAAACATCTTGAACCCGCACTGCGTGTCGTCGATCCCCGGCACCGCCAAGAGCTGGACCGCCTTGTTGAACCCCCGCCCGAGCATCTCCCGGTACAGCGGCTGGTGGACGACGAGCTCCGCCCCCTTCACCGGCCGGCTCCCGATCGCCACGTCCGCCCCCCTCTCGATCGCCGCGAAGAGCTTCTCCGTCTCCTCCTGCGGCGTCGCGAGGTCCGCGTCGCAAAAGAGGAGAAGCTCCGCGTCGAGGCTCAGCATCCCCTCGCGCACCGCCGCCCCCTTCCCCCGGTTCGGCGCGTACGCCAGAAGCCCGACCCGCCCGTCCCGCCCCCCCGCCTCGCGCACGACCGCCTCCGTCCCGTCCCCCGAACCGTCCGAGACGACGAGCGCTCGCCACGTGTACCCCTGCGCCCCGTAGTACTCGGAGACGCGCGCGAGCGTGCGCGGAAGGCGCGCCTCCTCGTTGTAGGCGGGGATCACCACCCCGAGCCGCACCCTCTCCACCCGATGAGAGTACCGTCCTGCCCCCGGACGCTCATCTCAGCGCGTGCCGGTAAGCGTCCCGGTACAGCGCCGCGACCGCCTCCACCGTGTACCGCCGCGCGTTCTCGAGCCCCGCCGCCACGAGACGCTCCCGAAGCTCGGCGTCGCTCAGAAGAGTCTCGATCGCCCCCCGGATCGCCCCCTCGTCCTCCGGGTCCACGAGGAGCGCCGCTCCCCCCGCGACCTCCCGCATCGCCCCCCGGTCGCTCGTGATCACCGGCCGCCCCGTCGCCTGCGCCTCCACGATCGGCATCCCGAACCCCTCGTGGAGCGACGCGAAGAGGAGCACGTCGCACCCCCGGTACTCCGCGAGCGTCTCCGCGTCCGTCAGGTCGCTCCGCACCGCGTGATCGAGCCCCGCGAGAGTCCCCCGGAGCTCCTCCGACGGCTCCCCGACGAGCGTCACGTGGATCTCCCGCCCCCCCCGCGCGACCTCGGCGAGCGCCCGCGCCTGGCGCTCGAGGTTCTTGTTCCACGCCCGCCCGATCAGGAGGACCCGGACTGGCCCCTCCCCCGAACCGGGCCACGGACGCGGGGCGGCGGCGAACTCCGGCAGAAGCGGGTTCGGCACCGTCCGCACCCTCCCGCGCACGAAAGGGAAGCGCCGCTCCACGTCCTCCCGCACCGCCTCCGAGACCGTCGTCACCACCGCCGCCCGCCGCAGGGGGAGCGCGAACCAGAGCGTCCGGAAGACCGCGAGCCGCACCCCCCTCAACCGCTCGAGCGTCGCGAGATCGTGGACCGTGATCACGAGCCCCCGCCGCGGAAGCGCGAGCGCGACGTAGTTCACGTCCCCCGAGATGTGGTTCGCCCCCCCCCGCGCCCGCTCGCGCCGGACGAACGCGAGGTTCCGCCCCCGCCCCCGCACCCCGACGCTCGGCTCCGGAAGCGTCCGCGCCTCCGCCTCCAGATGCGGCAGGAGCGCCCCGAAGAGCCGCTCGATGCTGTAGAGCCCGGGGTACGGTCGCCGGAGGAACAGCCGCGTCCGTCCCGACCCCGTCTCCCGATCCCGCCCGTCCTCTTCGCCCATCAGAGGAGAGTCTGAACGAAGCGCGCCCCCGACGAGCGGCCGGCGGGGCGAGTAACCTTCTCCCCGACCATGGGGAGGATCGCCGTGCCACCTCTCCGCCGAAGGCCTCTCCCGCGCCTCCCCGGCAAGATCCCCGTCGCCACCTTCGCCCCGCTTCTGGGGACCATCGGCTCGAACGGCGCGATCCAGGCCGCCGCCCTGCTCGGGAGCGTCCTCCTCGCCCGCCGCCTCGGCGTCGGGGTCCGCGGCGAGTTCGCCGCCGCCACCGCGTGGTGCGCCCTCCTCTCCGCCTTCGGCGACCTCGGCGTCTCCCAAGCCGTTCCCTACCGGTGCGCCCGCGCGGCGATGGCTCCGGGCGAGGCGCTCGGCACCGGCTTCGTCTTCGCTCTCCTCGCCGGGGGCCTCGCCGCGCTCGCCGGCGCCTTCGTCGTCGTCCCCTTCCAGATCGCCCACGGCGGGGTCGGACCCGCCGCCACCCTCGCCTTCCTCCCCTCGATCCCCGCGACCCTCCTCTCGACGTACGCCTCCCTCGGCGCCCAGGGCCTCGGCGCCCTCCGGACCTTCAACGGCATCCGCCTCGCCCAGAGCGCCGCCTACACCGGAGGACTCATCGGCGGGGTCCTGAGCGACCTCGGCGACGCCGCCGCGATCCTGCGCCTCGTCGCGGGCCTCCAGATCCTCGTCGCCCTCGGATCGCTCCTCGCCGTCCACCGCCGCTCCACCGCCCTCGGCTGGCGCGTGAGGCGCGGCGAGGCCCGCCACCTCCTCGCCTACGGCCTGAAGACCCACCTCGGCAACCTCGCCTGGATGGCCAACGGCAAGCTCGACCAGATGATCCTCTCCGTCACCGTGAGCGAGCGCGCCCTCGGCCTCTACGCGAACGCCGCGAGCTACGCGGGCGTCCTCGTCTCCCTCGTCTCCGCCCTCGGGATGGTCGTCTACCCGAAGCTCGCCGCCGAGGGCGACCCCGCCGAGCGCCTCGATCGCCTCCGCCGCGCGCTGAGGCAGGGCGCGCGCCTCGCGCTCGCCGTCGGTCTCCCCCTCGCCGCACTCGCCCCCTGGCTCATCCCGGGGGCGTTCGGGCGCGGCTTCGCCGGCTCCGTCCTCCCCGCGGTCGTCCTCGTTCTCGGCGCCGTGCTCCTCTGCCTGAACTACCTTCTCTCGATCGGCCTCCGCGCCGCCGGACACCCCCTCCTCCCGAGCCTCGCCGAGGGCGCGGGCCTCGTCGCCACCGCCGTCGGCCTCCCCCTCGTCCTCGCCCGCTTCGGCATCCTCGGCGCCGCGTGGGTCTCGGTCGCGAGCTACGCCGCGACCCTCGCCCTCCTCCTCCGCTTCTACCGCCGCGTGCGCCGCGAGGTCCGCGCCCCGATCCGCCCGTGAAGATCTCCCTCTGCGTCCCGACCTACAACCGCCGCGACGACCTCGCCCTCGCGCTCGGCGACCTCCAGGCCCAGACCCGCGGCGACTTCGAGATCGTCGTCGGCGACGACGCCTCCTCCGACGGCACCCCCGACCTCCTCCGCGCCTGGCCCGACGCGCGCGTCCGTCCTCTCCTCCACCCGACGAACCTCGGCATCTACGAGAACTGGAACGCCATGGTCGCCGAG
The DNA here is from genome assembly GCA_965249475.1 of Fimbriimonas sp. GTDB lineage: Bacteria > Armatimonadota > Fimbriimonadia > Fimbriimonadales > Fimbriimonadaceae > Fimbriimonas. The sequence continues at coordinate 747,050 of CBDFMD010000003.1, forward strand.
GCCCGCGGCGACTACGTCGCGATCTACCACGACCACGACGTCTACCTCCCCACGATCGTCGAGAGGAGCGCCGCCCTCCTCGACGTCCACCCGGGTCTCGCGATGGTCCACACCGCCGTCGTCATGGTGGACGAGCGCCTCGGCCCCCTCGAGGCCGACGTCCGCGACCTCCCCGAGACGATGCCCGGCCCCGACTTCCGGGCCGTCCTCGCCCACTCCCCCCACTCCCCCGTCATGGCCGCGACGACGATGGTCCGCCGCGAGGCCTACCGCAGGGCCGGACCCTACGACGACTCGCGCTACGGCATCGGATGCGACAAGGACATGTGGTTCCGCCTCGCCGCCCTCGGAGGCGTCGGCTACGTGCGCGAGCCCCAGGCCTTCATCCGCGCCCGCACCCGCACCGACGGGACCGCGAGGTTCCGCTGGCTCTCCGCCGCCGGCGTCTGGCGGATGCGCCTCGACGAGCTCGCCGCCCTCGGCCTCCCTCAGCGCGCCGCCCGCGCCGAGATCGCCGCCGAGTACGCCCGCCTCATGGCCCGCACCGCCCTCCTGGGCACCCCCGAGGAGCGCCGCGAGGGCGAGGCCCTCGCCGCCGAGTTCGGCCTGCGGGTCCCCCCCTCCTACCGCGCCCTCCGCGCCGCGAAGCCCCTCGCCGCCCGCGCCCTCCTCCCCCGCCACTACGCCGCCCTTGCCGCCCGCGAATCCCGCCTCCGCGCCGAGACCGCCGCCTTCATGGCCTCGAGACCGGAGCTCGCCCGCCTTCTGCGCGAGCGGCGGCCCGCGCGAGACGCCGCCTAGTCCGCTGCTCGTGCCCGAGCACCGCGAGGATCGCGACGAAGGGGAAGTTCGCCACCGACGAGTAGATCGAGACGAACGCGATCCCCCCCGCAAGCCCCGCCACCGCCGCGAACCAGTACAGCCGCGCGGGCCCGTACCGCCCCCACAGCCGCCGCAGATGGAACGCGTGGACCCCCACGAACGCGAGCGTCCCCGCAAGCCCCGCCTCATAGAAGAGCGTCACGTACGCGTTGTCGATCGTCGTCACCGACGCCGCGAGCGTCTGACCGATCCGGTCCCCGGCGCGGATCCCCTCCCCCCACACGAGGATGTCGAACCGTCCGTCCTTCGTCGTCCGCTCGAACACCCCCTGGATCGCCTGCTGGCGGAACCTCACGTTCCCCGCCGACGCCTCCGCCCCGCCTCCGAAGAACCGGTCCCCGATCCGCTCCACCGCCGGGTTCGAGGCGAACACCGTCGCCGCCAGGACGATCGCGACCGCCCCCACCGCCCCCGCCGTGAGCACCGCCCGCGCCGCCCTCCCCCCGCCGAGAAGCGCCCCCAGCGCCATCACCGCGAGCATGAGATACCCGACCCGCGCGATCGTGAGCGCGAGTGCGAGCGCGAAGAGACCCGTGAGCCCCCACCGAAGCCACCGCGTCCTCAGATCGAACGCGAACGGCACCGCCAGCACCATCTGGAACGCGAAGAGGATCGAGTTCCCCGCCGGACCGTCCACCCGGCCCCCGCTCGTCTCCAGGTACCCCTGCTGAAAGGCGTAGAGGAGCCGCACCGCGTGGTACGGCGGAAGCACGACCCCGAAGAGCCCCTCGAGCACCCCCAGCGTCGCCGCGATCGCCGCCACCGCGCACAGGATCCGCGCGAACCGCTCCCGACCGAGCCACTCGACGAGCGAGAGCAAAAGCGCGAACTGCGCGACCCACGTCGCCCCGTAGATGATCCCCGTCGCGAGCGCGAGCGAGGCGTCGCGCGAGAACGCGGCCCGCGCGAGCAACACGAGCGTCAGCACGAGGCTCCAAAAGAGCGGCGGATGCCGAAAATCCCGGAGCGTCCGCAACGGCCGCGCGAGGAGGAGCGGCACGAACGCGACGATCGAGAGGAACACCGATGGGAAGAGCGGCAACGGCCCCACCCGGATGTACGGAAACCCCCGCTCGATCGGGAGCAAGAGGTTCACCGCCGAGAAGAGCGCGAGAAGCCCCCCCGCAAACCACCGCCCCGCCCCCCGCGCTCCCGGAAGCGCCGTCGGATCGGACGCGACGACCGCGCTCACGAGACGCGCGGCTTGCGCCGCAACGCCCAGAACGACCCGAGCCCGAGCCCCACGAACGCCCCCAAGGCCCCGTTGCGCCAGTAGTTCTTGTTGTTCGGCCTATCCTCCAGATACGGCGCGTCCAGCACGCTCCAACGCACCTTGTCCACCTGCGCCTCCGTCCGCGCCCGCTCGTACTGCTCGCGCAGGGTCTGCACGATCGCCGCCGCCCCCGTCGCTTCCCGGTACAGCTGGACGAGCCGCACCGCCTCCACCGGCGCCTTCGCCGCGAGCGGCTTCAGACGCTCCACCTGGTCCGCCACGACGAGCCGCCGCGCCTCCAGCTCCGCGATCCGCGGGTCCACGTTCGACGTCACCGACTGCAGATACCGTTGCGTCTCGTCCTGAAGCGCCTTGCGCGTGATCGCGATCTGCTGGATCTTCGCCACCACGTCCGGCGCCTCCGGCCCCAGCTGGATCCCGAGCACCCGCAGGTCGTACTCCTGCTGGACGAGCCGCGTCCGCCACCCGTTGATGCTCGGCACCGTCGTCGGCACCCGCGGAAGCGTCGCCGCGCTCGCGCTCGCCGCCGCCCGCGCGACCCTCAGGCTCTTCTCGATCGAACCGAGCTCGAACCGCGCCTGACTCAGCTGCTGCGCCGGGATCCCCGCCGTCTCCGGCTTCGTCGGATCGATCGGCACGCTCAGCGTCCGTTGGAACGCGACGAACGCCCGTTGCTTCTGGTCGAGCTCCCGCTCCCGCTCCCGGATCGTCCCCTCGAGGTACCTCACCTGCGTCTGCGCCGTCGAGAACCCCACGTCCCGGTTAAGGACCGTGAGCCCCTCGATCGCCGTCGCGACCATCCGGATCGCCATGGCCTTGTCCTTGTTCGTCGCCCCGATCGTGATCTGGTTCGCCGTCGGATCCGTCTGCACCTCGAGCCACCGCTCCAGATCCTCCCGGTCGATCCCCGTCCGCTTCCTCACGTAGTCGATCCCGCTCCGACTCTTCACCACCCCCTGGAGCACCCCCAGCGGCGACGTCTGCGTCACCCCCAGCGAGAGCGCGAGCGGGTTCCGGGTCGGATCCGGCACCACCAGCAGAAGCGTCGAGCGCGCCTGCCACGTCGGCGCCTTGCGCCACGTGTACAGCGCCCCCGCCCCCGCCAGAAGCGCGGCGAGCCCCAGCACCGGCCACTTGTGCGCCCGGATCTTCGCGAACGCCGCCGAGAGCGCGACGTCCTCGTCCGGCGGCATCACCGGCACGAGAGCCGGCGCGGGAGCGGCGACCTCCCGCGACGGCGCCTCCAGAGGATCGAGCGGGGACGAACCGAGGGGCTCGGGGGGCAGCGGGGAAGGGATCTCGCTCAGAGAGGGCTCCGAAAGGTGGGCCCGCGTCGCGCGGGCGTCCCGTTGTTTGTACCTAACCCGGAGCCCCGAACGATCCCGAACCGAACGATCCCGAACCGAACGATCCCGCCGCTCCCCCTCAGCGCGTCGCCGCCAGAAGCACGTCGCGCAACGTCTCCCCCGCGTACGCCACCGCCTCCGGGGAGAGGGTCGGGTGGACGAGCGTCATGAGCGACGTCTCCCCGAGCTCCCGCGCCACCCGCAGACGCGCTTCCGGACGCGCCCCCGTCCCGTCCCACGCCCGCTCGAGGTAGATCTCCGAGCACGACCCCGAGAAGCACGGCACCCCCCGCGCCGAGACCTCCGCCATCACCCGGTCCCGGCTCCACCCCGCCTTCAGCGCCTCGGGCCGGACGTAGAGATAAAACTTGTAGTACGCGTGCCGCACGCCCGCCCCCGGCACCGGGACCCGCGCCGCGTCGAGATCGCCCAGCATCCCGAGAAGCGTCCGCGCGTGAGCCCCCCGCGCCTCCGTCCACCCGGGCATCCTCCGAAGCTGGACCCGCCCGATCGCCGCCTGGAACTCCGCCATCCGCCAGTTCGTCCCGAGCGACTCGTGAAGCCAACGGAACCCCGGCGCGTGCTCCCGCTCGTACACCGCCTCCCAGCTCTTCCCGTGGTCCTTGTAGCTCCACGCCCGGCTCCACGCCTCCTCGTCGTCGAGCGTGAGCATCCCCCCCTCGCCCCCCGTCGTCATGATCTTGTCCTGACAGAACGACCACGCGTTCGCGTGCCCGAACGAACCCACCGAGCGCCCTCCGATCGTCGCCCCGTGCGCCTGCGCGCAATCCTCGATGACGAAGAGCCCCCGGTCGCGCGCAAGGTCCATCATCCCCGCCATGTCGCAAGGCCAACCCCCTAGATGCACCGCGACGATCGCCCGCGTCCTCGGCCCGATCGCCGCCGCCACCGTCTCCGGCGTGACGTTCCCCGAATCCCGGTCCACGTCCGCGAACACCGGCCGCACCCCCCGGATCGCGCACGACGACGCCGACGCGATAAAGGTTCGTGGCGTGACCACCACCTCGTCCCCGCACCGCACCCCCAGCGCCTCCAGCGCGAGCTCGATCGCCACCGACCCGTTGAAGAGCGCGATCGCCCGCCCCGTCCCCGCGTACCGCGCGAACTCCCGCTCGAACTCCCTCCCTTCCGTCCCCGTCCAGTAGTTCACCCGCCCCGAGCGCAGGGTCTCCGCCGCCGCCTCCGTCTCCTCGCGCCCGAAGCTCGGCCACGGCGCGAACGCGACCTTCGGGAGCGGGGGAGAGGGCGCGAGGCTCACCCCCTCTTTGTACCAGAGCCTCCCCTCCCGGCAACCCCCGTGGCTCGGGCGTCCCGCCCGAGCGGCCCCCGAGGAGACCCGCCCGCAGACCCCTACCCCCGGTACGCCGGAAAGAATCCCGCCCGCGGCGCGAAACCCTCCCCCCGCAAAGCCAAAAGCCGCGCGTACTCCCCCGCGTCCCCGACCGCGCGCAGAACCGAGAAGGGCACCCGCCCCCCCGAGTCCCCTCTAGGGGGCGCGAACGCGAGCTTGTACCGGAAGATCCCGTCCTCCCCTCCGTTCTCCGCCGTCGCCACCCCGCCCCCCAGCACGTACTCGCGGTACCCCTCCCGAAGCCCCCACAGGATCGTCTCGTGCTTCAAGAGGTCGTTCGGCCGGTCCTCGAACGCCCCCGCCTCCGTCCCCCCGAGAAACGAGTACAGCCGCCGCGCCGACCGCAAGACGAGCTCCGTCGAGACGATCCGCCCCCCCTTCCGCACGTGGACGAAGACGTACGCCCCCCGCATCTCCCGCGCGAGCCGCGCGAACGTCGCCTCGGGGTACCGGTACGACGCCGAAGCCTCGTTCCGCTCCATCGTCTCGAGGTAGATCGCGGCGAACCGCCCGACCTCCGCCCCCGCCTCGTCGAACTCGACCGTCAGCCCCCCCCGCGCCGCCCGCTTCACGTTCTTCCGCACCTTGTGGTCGTAGTCCAGGAACATCGCCTCCGGGTCGAGCCCCAGCGTCCGCACGACGTTCGGCTGGACCTCGAAGGTCTCCCCCACCGGGACCGGCGCGAGATCCTCGGGAAAGAGCGAGAGCCGCGCGAAGAGCGACGCGTACCCCTCCGCGCGGGTCCACTCCCGCGCGAGGGGCCAAAACCCCCCCGCGCCCCCCGAACCCGTCAGAAACGGCCCCCCGTACCCGTAGGGGCTCGAGAGATCCCGCCCGCCCCCCGCCACCTCCCGGTGCAACAGAGGGAAGAGCGCCCCTTCCCCCACGAGCGCGAACGCCCGCTCCCCCGCCGGCGCGAAGATCTCCGCGTACGCCGGGTGCGCGAACGGCTCCCGCCCCGGCGACTCCTCCCACAGCGCGAGCCACTCCGCGCGTTCTCCCGGCACGTCCGCCCAAAGCCGCCGGATCAAAGTCCCATGAGCCTCAGGAGATCCGCCGCCATCGCCGGAAGGAGATCCGGGTCCGCGTCCTGGTGCACCGGCAGGTTGAACACCGTCCGCGCGAGCCGGTGCGACTCGGGAAACTCCGCCGGAGTGATCTCGGGGATCATCGTGTGGTACAGGCTCGTCCCCCCCCACCCCGCCGCGTTGAACCGCTCGTACAGCTCGTCGCGGTCTTCCGGGACCAGGATGGGGAGCGTCTGCGGCACGAACCCCCACCCCATCGCGCCGAGCGTGCTCGCGCTCCACAGCGTCTCCACCCGCCCGTCGAGCTCCTGCAACAGAAGCCGCGCGTTCCCCGTCCGAAGCCCCGCGAGCGTCCCCAGGTCGTACTCCGCCGGATCGAGCGCCCCCTCGGCCCGCCCCCCCCGCTCCAAAGCCGCCCGGAACGCCGGAGGCGCCCCCTCGTTCACCCGCAACTCCCCCCCCGCAAGGCACGGAAGCATCTTGTGGAGCGAGAGGATCGCCCCATCCCCCAGCCGCCCCGCCGTCCCGTTCACCAGATCGGTGAAGAGCGCGTGCGCCTCGTCCTCCAAAACCGGCACCCCCTCCCGCCGGCACATCGCCGCCATCTCCGCGTACCCCGGATCGGGCCACCCGAAGTAGTGGACGAGCACCGCGATCTTCGGCCGCGATCCCACGAGCTTGCGCTCGAAGTCCTCAACGTCCACGTTCAGCCAGGCGTCCACCCGGACGAAGAGCCCCTCGGCCCCCACCGCCCGCACCGGGTCGTACACCCCCGATCCCTCTCTCGGCGACCACCCCACGTACGCCGGAAGGAGCACGAGATCCCCCGCCCCCACTCCCATCGCCCGGAGCACCGCCTCGAACGCGTCCCGCGCCCGCGGGAACGCCGCCCGGACCCGCCGCCCCCGCCCAACGTCCAGCGCCCGTTTCCCGATCCCCGCCTGGATCCCCGTTTCGCCCCCGTGCGCCTGCGTCATCCGCCTCTATTGTGAACCCAAACCCCACCCTTCTACCCCGAGACTCGCGGGGGAGGACGCCCCCCGTGGCTCGGGCGTCCCGCCCGAGCGGCCTTCCGAACGACCCCCGAAAAGGCCCTCGGGGCTAAAGCCCGGAGAATCTGCCCTGGGGAATCTGCCCCGGGACCCATCGTCGGAGCCCCCTCCCGCTCGACGTGACGGTATGGCCCCCGCGAACCCTCCGAGCGATACAAGAACCCCGGCGCGAGAAGGCGCGCCCGCGCCCGACGGGGAAGAGGCAGCGCCCGCGGCTCGGGCGTCCCGCCCGAGCGGCTCCTGCGACCGGGAGGCGACGAGGACGAGCCCCCCTCCCCAAAGGAGCGCGAGGACGGAACGAGGACTAGGATCCGAAAGAGCCCCGCACACACGTGGCGCGCAACGGCGCGAGGGTCCCAAAGGCCGCCCGCCGAGAGAGGGACGCCCCTGCGAGGACGACCGATCCCCCGCCTCCTAACCCGCGAACGACGCCGCCCGCCGCTCGAGGAACGCCGCGAGCCCCTCGCGCCCCTCCTCCGATCCCCGCGCCGCCGCGAGCCGCCGCGCGCACTCCGGGAGATCCAGCGGCCCCTCCAGCGCAAGCCCCCGCGCCGCCACCATCGCCCGCGGCCCGTTCCTCGCGAGCGTCGCGAGCGTCTCCGCGACCGCCGCCTCCAGCCCTCCCGCCGGCACGACCCTCTGCACGAGCCCGATCCGCAAGGCCCGCTCCGCGTCGAACGCCTCCCCCGTCACGAAGAGCGACCGCGCCGCCCCGACCCCGATCCGCCTCACCACGAACGGCGAGATCGTCGCCGGAATCAGCCCCAGCCGCACCTCCGAGAACGCGAAGAGCGTCCCCTCCTCCGCGATCGCCACGTCGCACGCCGCGAGAAGCCCGTTCCCCCCCCCGAACACGCTCCCGTGCGCCAGAGCCACCGTCGGGACCGGACACCCATCGATCGCCGCGAAGAGCGCCGCGAGCCGCCCCGCGTCCGCCTCGTTCTCCGCCGGCGAGAACCCCGCCGTCCGCCGCATGTACCCGAGGTCCGCCCCCGCGCAGAACGCCTTCCCCTCCCCCGAGAGCACCACCGCCCGCGCCCCGCCCAGATCGCCCGTCAGGGTCTCCGTGAGCGCCGCGATGAGCCCCTCGTCCAGCGCGTTCCGCACCTCGGGCCGGTCGAGGACGAGATGGAGGGCCGCACCCTCGCGAGAGACCTGAAGCACGCCGAAGAGTATGCCCGCCCGACGCGCTTGGTACGCTCATCTACGGATGACGCCGCTGAGCGAGACCTACCGGCTCACCCGAAGCCAGGTCGCCTACTGGGGCGCGCGCGAGTACGTGCGCCGCCTCTGGTGGGCCTTCGTCGCCATCCCCCTCTCGGGCGTCCTCCTCCTCGTCTTCGGTCGCGGCGTCATGCGCGTGATCGGCGTCATGGCTGTCGTCTGGCCCCTGACGATCCCCGCCCGCTCCACCCTCGCCACCCGCGGCGTCTCCCGTCGCCTCACCCTCCCCACGATCCTCCTGAAGGACGACGAATATCTCTACTTCGCCACCGAACCCCGCGAGCGCTCCTACCGCGTGAGGCTGAGCGACGTCCGCTCCGCCGTCCTGCGCGGCGACGCCCTCGTCCTCGAGATCCGCCCCCTCGCCTTCGCCTTCGTCCCCTTGCGCGCCCTCGGCGGAAAGAGCGAGGCCGCCCTCCTCGCCGAGACCCTCGTGGTCGAGAACCACCCCGACGTCTAGAATCACCACGGAAAAACTGAAAATCTCCCTCGAAACTCTTGACAAATGAGAGAGAGAAAGAGAGAGAATGCTGGCGGGTATGAGGAAACTCGCCTCGCTCCTGACCCTCGTCAGCCTCTCCTGCATCGGCGGGCTCTCCACCTACGCTTGGGCGAAGGCCGCCGCGTTCCCCGCCTGTTGCGACTACGTCGGCGGCGGGACCCCCGGCGGCGCGTGCGCCGCGTGCCACACGCCGGCCTGTTGCGTGGCGGCCTGCAACGCCTGCTGCACCAGATACGCCGACAACATCAACTGCCGCGCGGGTTGCTGATGAACGCCCGCCGCGTCCGCCCCTTCGCTTACGCCGGCGTTGCTCTCGGGCTCGGCCTCCTCGGTGGAATCTGGTACGCGCGGCGGAACCCTGCCCTCGTCAATGTTCGTCCGGCCACGTTGACCGAGTTCGGAATCGGCGCGCTCGAGTACAAGCGGTACGACGACCTCTCCCACGATGTCTTCTATCGCGGGAAAAGACTCGACCGCGACGACGTGACCGCGTTCACCCGCGAGCTTGACGGACGCAACGACAGCCTCCGCGGCGCGTTCGCGTTCGTCCTTGCCGGAGCCCGGGAGGGCTCGGGGCAACAGGGAGCCCTCGATTGGCTCGCCAAGCGAGCCGGTCCCGGCAACTCGCCCCTGACGCGGCTCACCTGCATCAAGACGATCTACGGCATGGACCCCGAGAGGGCGAAAGCTCTCGCGCGGGGGCTCGAACCCGAGATGAACATCCCCGTCGGAAAGCTGAAAATCCGTCAGATCCTCGACGGCACCCTGGATCAGAAGCGCTACCAAGGGGGCGTCCGCGATCGAGAGAAGTTCTAAGAAGCGAGCGAGGAGTCCGCTCGCCGGATTCACGTTGTGGGAGACGATGATCGTCGTCGGGATCCTGAGCCTTCTCGCCGCCTTGCTCCTCCCGGTGCTCGCGCGCGCCAGAGAGCGTGGACGCCAGACGCTGTGCGCCTCCAACCTCCGGTCCATCGGAGGGGCTCTCGCCCTCTACCGGGGCGACCACGACGATCGTCTCTCCCCGTGGGAGTCGGGCGAGGGACGCCCCTTCGTCTCGCGCCTCCCCGAGATCGTTGCGCCGTACGCGAAGGCCCGCGAGATCCTCCGTTGCCCCGACGACCACTACGAACCGGTTCCCGGCTACCCGGCCGGGGGCACCTACTTCGAACGCGTGGGAGCGAGCTACGGCTACAACCAGCGCCTCATCGCGAGAGGCGACGAGCCGCTGGCCGATCCCTCACGAACGCTTCTCTCCTCGGAGTTCATCCCCTTCCACGGCGTCCCGCTTCCTAACGGCGCCATCAACGGCGTGTGCCTTGATGGCCGCATCGTCCGCATCCTCTGGAGCGACCGCATGGTCTGGCTGGAGCCTCCGCTCGCTCGCTAACCCAAGATCCGCGCGAGACCCGCGATCTCGCCGTGCGCCGTCCAGTCGAGCGAGCACGGCGTGACCGAGACGAACCCCGCCCGGATCGCCTCCACGTCTGTCCCCGGCTGGTCTCGATCCATCGGTACCGTCCCCCCGAGCCACCAGTACGCCCGTCCCCACGGATCGTCCCGCCGAAGAACGCGCTCCTCGTAGATCCGCCCCGCGAGCCGCGCCGTCCGCACCCCCCGGATCTCCTGCGCCCCGATCGCCGGAACGTTCACGTTGAGGAACGTCCGGTCCGGAAGCGTCCCCGCCGCCTCCACAAGCCGCGGCAGATGCTCCCCGAGCCAAGACGCGCACTCCTCCCACGGGAGCGGCTGCCCCTGCACGAACGTCGCGAGCGACAGCGCGATCGACGGGACCCCGTACGCGGCCCCCTCCATCGCCCCCGCCACCGTCCCCGAGTACGTTGTGTCGAAGCCCAGGTTCGGCCCCGCGTTGATCCCCGAGAGGAGCAGGTCCAGCCCGCCCGGGAACCCCAGCTCCCGCCCGAGCATCGCGCAGTCCGCCGGCAGCCCCGAGACCGCCCACGCCTCCACCCCCAGCCCCTCGGCCTCCACCGCCCTCAGCGGCTCGCGCATCGTCATCCCGTGCGCGCACGCGCTCCGCTCCCGATCCGGCGCGAACACCTTCACCTCCCCCATCCCCTTCACGACCCCCACGAGCGCCCTGAGCCCCGCCCCCGCGATCCCGTCGTCGTTCGTGATGAGGATCCGCATGGCCCGAGCGATTATGCGACCTGGAGGATCTCGACCTTCAGGCCCGAGAACCGCCCGAACCCTCGATCGAACGTCACGAGCGTCGCATCCCGCTCCATCGCGAATGCGGCGAGAAACGCATCGGGAACGTCGCGCGGATTCAACGCCAGGGCGCCGACGAGCGCCAGCACCCGATCGAGCCGGGCACCGCCCGGGAGCGCGACCTCGATCGCGCCCGCGTCCCGCCACGCGCGAAACCGACTGGACGCCGCCTGTGTCCCGCCGACGGAAGGGAAGAGCGTCGGGTTCGATACGATCCGGAGAAAACTCGCGCACGCCTCCTCAGGGACGAGGACGCGTTCGCCCGCGAGATCGGCCCGAAAGAGCCGGTCCGTCGCGACCTCGTGGTGCGCATGAACCTCGACGATCGCGGCGAGAAGGACGTTGACATCGAGAAGGATGGTCCGCGGAAGGATCCCCGAAGGGATCACTCCTCGGCTCCTTCCTGGGAGGCTCTCTCCTGGGCGGCTCCCTCCTCGGCCTCGTACCTCTCGATGAGCTCGAACCAGGAGGAGTTCTTCGTCCAATCGAAGTCGGGAGGAACTTGGATCGGGCCCGGGAGTTTAGGAAGGCCCGCGAAGGTTTGAAGACTCTTGCGCAACGCCTCGCTCGCGAGCCGATCGACCGACGTCCCGAGACGTTGCGCCCGCGCCGAGAGGAGCGCCTCCTCCTCCTCGCTCAGATCGAGAGTGACCTGCCTCACGGCTCCAGTGTACGCCCGAACCCCCCGTACGCCGCGATTTCCTCCCCCGAGAGCCGCCTTGGACGCCCCGTCGCCCCGTCGATCCACACCCCCTGCTGGCGCGCCGTCGCCGCCACCTCGCCCCGACCGTTCCGCACCTCCGTCGCGATCCAGCCCGACGCCCCCCCGAGGCTCTCCACCCACGACTCGATCTCGACCTCGTCCCCCATGACGAGCGGACGCCGGAAGACGATGTGCGTCTCCGTGAGCGCGGGCACCGCTCCCCCCGCCACCGCCGACTCCACCGGGTACCCCGCCCGCCGCACGAGCTCCACCCGCGCCTCCTCGAGCCACTGCGTGTACACCGAGTTGTTCACGTGCCCCGAGAAATCGATCTGGTACGTCTGCACCCGCCGCCGCAACACCACGCTCGCCACCCCGGTTTCTACGGGCCGAGGGGATTCAGACGCGCGAGCGGAGAGAACGGAATCCTTTCCCGCCCGCGAACGGTTAACATAGAGGGAGCCCCGCGCGCGCCCGCCCTTCCATGAAGCTCTCCCTGCTCTCGCTCGCCCTCGCCGCCGTCCTCTCCGCCGGCTCCTTCGCCCAAACCCCCCCGCCCGCCCCCAAGGACCCCAAGGCTCCCGTCCCCGGAAAGCAGGACCCCGCCAAGGAGCCCGCGAAGACCGATGCGAAAAAGCCCGAGGAGCCGAAGAAGCCCGAGGACAAGCGCACCGACCTCCAGAAGAAGTACGACGAGATCGCGAAGACCGCGAAGGTTCAGACCGGCGCCTTCAAGGTCCTCCGCACCGACGAGCGCGTCTACTGGGAGGTCCCGACCGCCAAGCTCGGACGCCTCCTCCTCTGGCAGACCGAGATCTCCGAACTCCCGAAGGAGCTCGGCTACCCCGGCACCGCCGTCGGCACCCGCACCATCCGCTTCACCCGGCGCGAGAAGAAGCTCCAACTCCGCAACGCCACCTTCTCCACCCGCGCCGTCGGGACCGACGACGGCACGAACGCCGGCGTCGCCGCGAACACCATCGAGCCGATCCTCTTCCAGTTCGATCTCGCCGGCGAGTCCCCCGAGGGCAACCCCCTCATCGACGTCACCCAACTCTTCCTCTCCGACCCCCAGGACTTCTCCATCCGAGCCGCCGTCCCCGGCTTCCAGGGCGTGGACTCCAGCAAGACCTACATCGACCGCGTGAAGGCCTACCCGAAGAACATCGAGACCCGCACCTCGATGACCGTCCGCATTGGCAACGGCCCCTCGCGCAACCCCTTCGCCCCCCAGTCGGCCTACGACGCCTCCACCGCCACCCTCACCGTCCACTACTCCCTCGTCGAGCTCCCCGAAAAGCCCATGATGGGACGCCTGAAGGACTCCCGCATCGGCTACTTCACCACCGGCTACACCGAGTTCGGCCGGAGCGACGACCCCTCCTCGAAGGACGTCCAGTACATCAACCGCTTCCGCCTCGAGAAGAAGGACCCCAAGGCCCCCCTCTCCGAGCCCGTCGAACCCATCACCTTCTACCTCGCCCGCGAGGTCCCCGTCCGCTGGCGCCCCTACCTCCACGCCGCCGTCGAGGACTGGAACGTCGCCTTCGAGAGGGCCGGCTTCAAGAACGCGATCGTCTGCAAGGACGCCCCGTCCGTGAAGGAGGACCCCGACTGGGACGCCGAGGACGCCCGCTTCTCCGTCATCCGCTGGGCCCCCTCCGAGGTCGCCAACACCATGGGACCCTCCGTCCAGGACCCCCGCTCCGGCGAGACGATCTCCGCCCACATCATCGTCTGGAACGACGTCGTGAAGCTCGTCCAGAACTGGTACTTCGCCCAGGCCGGCGCCATCGACCCGAAGGCCCAGAAACTCCCCCTCCCCGAGGAGACCATCGGACGCCTCATGCGCTACGTCGTCGCCCACGAGGTCGGCCACACCCTCGGCCTCGAGCACAACTTCCGCGCGTCCGTCGCCTACTCCACGAAGCAACTCCGCGACCCCGAGTTCACGAAGACCCACGGCGTCGCGAGCTCGATCATGTCCTACTCGCGCTTCAACTACGTCGCCCAGCCCGGCGACGGCGTGACGAACATCATCGGCATGATCGGACCCTACGACAAGTTCGCGATCGAGTACGGCTATAAGCCTCTGAACGCCCCCACCCCCGAGGCCGAGCGCCCGCAGCTCGATCTCTTCCTGAGCGGGCAGATCCGCGACCCGTTCCTGCGCTTCGGCAACTACAAGTACTCCGGCATCGACCCCACGACCCAGTCCGAGCTCATCGGCGAGGACCAGGTCGAGGCCACCCGCCTCGGAATCCTGAACCTCGAGCGGATCGCGAAGAACACCCTCGTCTCCGGCACCACCCGCTTCGGCGAGGACTACGAGCGCCTCGCCGACGCCCGGACCGAGCTCGTGAGCCAGTACCTCACCGAGCTCGTCCACGTCGTCGCCCAGGTCGGCGGCGTCGTCGAGAACGACGTCCACTCGGGACGCGTGGACACCCCCGTGTTCACCCCCGTCGCCACCGAGCGCCAGCGCGCCGCCGTGAGGCTGCTGCTGGAGAAGGGACTCTTCCTCCCCGCCGGACTGAACGACCCCGCCGTCCTCGCGAAGGTCGCCCCCGTCGGAAGCTACGACGCGAACCCCGCCCAGTCCCTCGTCCTCTCCGGGCTCATGAGCGAGTCGCGCCTGCGCCGCATGGCCGACAACGAGGTGAGGAACGGCGCGGCCGCCTACACCGTCGCCGACCTCGCCCACGACGTCTTCCACGGCGTCTTCGCCGACGTCTACGCGCCCGCCCCGACCGGGACCCCCCTCGCCCTCGACGCGAACAAGCGCGCCCTCCACCGGAACTTCCTCCGCTCCCTCGACGGCCGCATCAACGGCTCGAGCGCGACGAAGACCGATCTGAAGGCCCTTGCCAAGATGGAGCTCCGCGCCGCCGCCAAGGCGATCGACGCGAGGATGCCGACCGTGAAGGACCCCGTCACCGCCGCCCACCTCGCCGAGGTCCGCTCCGACATCGTGAAGATCCTCGACGACAAGTACTCCAAGCCCGGCGCGGCCCCCGCGTTCAACCTCATGGAACTCCTTATGGGCGGCGGCCTCAAGGGCAAGGCGGCCACCGCCCCCTGCTGGGCCCCCCACCCCTCCGAGACCCTGGACGAGATCCTCCGCGACCTCGCCGACGCCGGGAAGTAGGCGCGAGCCTTCCCCCCAAGGAGCCCTTCCCCCATCGGGAAGGGCTCCTTTTCGTCTCCCCTCTCCCCGCAGGCAGGAGGTGAACGGAGCCGCGAGAAGGGGGCCGACGCGAGAAGGCCCCCGAGGAGGGGAGCGCGTGGAGAGGACTCCCGAACACCGACGCGCCTTCCCGCCTAGGAGAAGGCGGTAGGAGGAACCGAAAAAGCCCCCTCGCCCCGCTCGCGGGGAGAGGGGGTGGGGGGTGAGGGGCGACGCGCGAAGCCCCCAAAGCAAGGTTGGTGGAGAACAGGAGGATCCGTCCCTCGTCCCCAAGGAAGGCTCCCCGAAGAGCACCCCCGCCTTCTTGAGGCGGCGGGGAGTCACCCACCCGGAAACCGCTCCACGTGCCTCACAAGCGCCCGCCCCGGAACGGCTCCTCCCGGCACAGCGCGAACGAGGCGGCGAGCGCCAAGAGGAGCGCCCCGGCGCTCGCCGCCGACTCCGCCCGCGACGCCAGAACGATCCCCGCCGCCGCCGCGAACCCCCCGAGCGCGAGCCCCGTCCGCGGCCCCCACCCGTCTGCCTCGCAGAGCCCGCCCCGGAGCCGGCACCCGGCGGAGAGTGCGAAGAGGAAAAGGAAAACCGCGAGCCAGCCCGTCCGGTCGGCGTTCGGCGCGGGCGCCACCGGACGCGCCGGACGATCGACCGGATCGCCCATGAGGAAGAAGGAGCCGACGAGCCCCAACCCCCCCGCGACCGTCAAGAGTACGTTCGCCAGGAACGCCCGAAGCGGCAGACTCATCCCGAACCCTCCGGATCCGGAGCGGACACCCCCCGTCCATCCTGCGATGGAGCCTCTTTCGACCAGTACGAGGACTCCAAGCCGAGCGCGAGAGCCGCCAGTTGGCCGAGTCCGAACGCCGCGAAGGTCGTCCTCGTGTCGGTCTCCCGCGCGACGAGGAGGGCCGCCGCGACGAAGAGCGCCGCCCCGGCGGTCGTCGGGAGGTTCCACCGGTCCTCGCGCCCGATCCCCCGCCGCAACCGCACGCCCACGGACGCGCACGCGCACGCCGCGGCGAAGCTGCCGACGACGCGCCGCCCGGCATCGAGGGGGTAAGGCAACCCCGGAAGCCGATCTCCCAACCCCCCCAAGCCCGCGATCGCGAACGCGAACCCGGCGAGGACAAAGAGGCCGATCGCGACGTTCCCGCGCGCAAGAGGATCGACGAGGATCCGCCCCTTCCGCCCCGGAGGCGGGCTTACGCGCGGAGGGACCGGCCCCATCTCCCCGCCATACTACTCTCTATGCCGCGAGAGGCCCCTGCGAGACTCGCCTTCGCCCTCCTCGCGGCCCTCGGTCTCCTCCCGCTCCTCCCGCTCCCCGAAGCTCTCCGCGCCCTCGTTGCCCCCAGCGCCCTCTTCGGCGGCGCGAGTCTCGCCCTCACCCTCGGCAACCCCTTCCCGACCGCGACGAAGCGCCTGAGCCGCCCCCTCCTCCAGGCGAGCGTGGTCCTCCTCGGCGTCTCCGTGGACCTCGGCGTCGTCGCGAGGGCGGGACGCGACGGCCTCGTCTTCTCCCTCCTGAGCATCGCCGCCGTCTTCGCCCTCGGTGCGGTCCTCCGCCGCGCCCTGAACGTCCGCCCCGGCGTCGCCCTTCTCGTGAGCGCGGGCACCGCGATCTGCGGCGGCTCCGCGATCGCCGCCGTCGCCACCGTCGTCGAGGCGGGCGACGAGGACGTGAGCGTCGCCGCCGCGACCGTCTTCCTCCTCAACGCCCTCGCCCTCCTCCTCTTCCCGCCCCTCGGCCGCCTCCTCGGCCTGAGCCAAGAGGCCTTCGGGACGTGGGCGGGCATCGCGGTCCACGACGTCGCGAGCGTCGTCGGCGCCGGAACCGCCTACGGCCCCCGCGCCCTCGAGGTCGCCACCGCCGTGAAGCTCGCCCGCGTCCTCTACCTCGTCCCCGTCGTCCTCCTCCTCGCCCTCGCCGAACGCCGGAGCGCCGCGAACCGAGACCCGTCCCCCGCCGACCCGTGCCGAGGCGTGGGCCCCGCCCCCAGGGGTCCCGCCCCGGGCGGCGCGGCCCCCGAGCGTCGCCCCGCCCGCGGGAGCGGCGCGAAGCCCCCGCCCCTCCCCTGGTTCGTCGGGGGCTTCCTCGCCGCCTCCGCCGCCCGCTCCCTCCTCCCCGGCGTCGCCGCCCTCGCCCCGAGCGTCAAGGCCGTCGCCGGCGCGGGCTTCGCCCTCTCCCTCCTCCTCGTCGGCCTCGGCCTCTCGCGGGAAGCCCTGAGGGCCGTCGGCGGACGCCCCCTCCTTCTCGGCGCCGCCCTCTGGCTCGCCACCTCCACCGCCGCCCTTCTCGCCGTCCGGTAGAGGTCACAATAGAGGGACCGTGACGAGCGCGCAGGAGACCCGGGTCGGCGAGATGCTCGTCCGCCTCCGCGAGAGCGGCGGACGGATCACCTCTGGGCGCGTCGCCATCCTCCGCGCCCTCGTCGGAGGCCACCGGAGCGCCGACGAGATCCTCCGCGCCGTCCCCGGAAGCGCCCGCGCCACCGTCTACAAGACCCTCGACGCCCTCAAAGCCCTCGGCGAGGTCGTCGAGATCGAAGGCGGCGACGGACGCGCCCACTACGACGCCCTCCGCCCCGAACCCCACCCCCACGCCGTCTGCACCCGTTGCGGGCGCGTCGAGGACGTCGAGATCCCCGCCTTCGCCGCCATCGCCCCCCACGCCGAGGGGCTCGGCCTCCGCGTCCAGGCCGTCCGCCTCGACGTCCTCGTCCTCTGCGCCGACTGCGCCGAGAACGCCCCCGCTTAGAGCCTATTAACGAGAACCGGTCTCGCTAAGCGGGTACCCTCCTGCCCGTGACCCCCGCCGCTCCCGCCCACGACCGCGACTTCGTCCTCCAGCGCGTCCAGCCCGGGCTCCTCGGCCTCATGGACGGCTCCGTCTCCACCCTCGCCCCCCTCTTCGCCACCGCCGAGATCACCGGAAGCGCCCACAAGGCCTTCTTCGTCGGCTTCGCCGCTTCCCTCGGCGCCGCCCTCTCCATGGGCCTCGCCGAGGCCCTCTCCGACGACGGCGAGGTCTCCGGGCGCGGCGGCTCGCTCGGGCGCGGCCTCGTCACCGCCGCCGGCACCATGATCGGCGGGATGCTCCACACCCTCCCCTTCCTCCTCCCCTCCCTCCCCACCGCCCTCCTCGCCTCGTACGTGGTCGTCGTGGGCGAACTCCTCGCCATCGCCTACATCCGCTGGCACTTCATGCGCTCCTCCCTCGGCCGCACCGTCGCCCAGGTCATCGTCGGCGGAGGCGTCGTCTTCGCCATCGGCGTCGCCCTCGGACGCTACGGCGCCTGAACCCCGCCGAAAGACCCACCCGTCAAGGCGGGACCGGCGCCGATGCATCGTTTTTCCTGAACGGGGCCTGATTTTCGCCCTCCAAAGTCGGAATCCTTATTCCAAGAACGATGTAGAGTCGTGATAATGGTCGAGACGATCACCCGAGAGACGAAGGAGCCGGGGCGCGAGGGCGCCACCTCCCGCACCCGCACCTCCCCCGCCCGCGCCCGAGAGAGCGCCCGACGCCCCGGGACCCTCCGGGGCGACGCCCGCTGGAGCCCCGAAGAGGCCTGGCAGTGGTACCGCGCCCGCCCCTGGATCGTCGGATGCAACTTCATCCCGAGCAACGCCATTAACCAGCTCGAGATGTGGCAGGCCGACTCCTTCGACCCCGAGACGATCGACCGCGAGCTCGCCCTCGCCGCGTCCATCGGGATGAACTCCGTCCGGACCTACCTCCACGACCTCGCCTACGAGGCCGACCCCGAGGGCTTCCTGGACCGCGTCGCCGTCTTCCTCGGCCTCGCCGCCGCCCGCGGCATCGCCCCCGTGCTCGTCTTCTTCGACGACTGCTGGAACTCCGACGGCGCCCCGGGCAAACAGCCCGAACCGGCCCCCGGCGTCCATAACTCCGGCTGGCTCCAGTCCCCCCTCGCCCGCCACCGCGGCCCCGAGGACCGACCCCGCCTCGAGACCTACGTGAAGGCCGTCCTCGCCCGCTTCGCCGACGACGAGCGCGTCCTCATGTGGGACCTCTACAACGAGGCCGGCAACGGCACCTCGGGCGACACGGCCTCGCTCGGCTCCGGAGCCAAGAGCGCCGACCTCCTGAACCTCGTCTTCGACTGGGCCCAGGAGATCGACCCCGTCCAACCCCTCACCTCGGGCCACTGGTACGACTTCCCCCTCCTAAACGAGATCCTCGCCCGCCGGAGCGACGTCACCACCTTCCACAACTACGAGAGCGACGACCACCTCACCGGCCACGTCTTCGGCATGCGCGCCCTCGGACGCCCCGTCATCTGCACCGAGTGGATGGCCCGCAAGCCTGGCTCCACCGTCTACCGGTGCCTCCCCGTCTTCAAGAAGAAGCGCGTCGGGTGCTTCAACTGGGGCCTCGTGGACGGTAAGACGAACACGATCCACGCCTGGAACACCCCCTACCCCCAGGGCGAGCCCGAGATCTGGTTCCACGACCTCTTCCGCCGCGACGGCACCCCCTACAAACCCTCCGAGACCGCCCTCTTCCGGGCCCTCACCGAGGAGGCCGCCGCCGAACCGCGCGGCGAGTGGGTCTGAGCGGAAGCCCCACCCCCGACCGGCCCCATTGCCGGGCCGGTCGGGCTAAACTCGGGGCGGACCGATGACGACCGAAGCCCTCCCCTCCCTGGACGCCCCCTACGCCCTCCCCGAAGGTGCCGCCGAATCCTACGCCCGCGACGGCCACGTCCTCCTCCGCGCCGTCGCCTCCCCCGAGGAGATCGCCGCCTACCGCCCCGCCATCCTCTCCGCCGTCGAGCGCTTCAACACCGAGACCCGCGCCCTCGCCGACCGCGACACCTACGGCAAGGCCTTCCTCCAGATCATGAACCTCTGGACCCGCGACGAGCGCGTCCGCCGCTTCACCCTCGCCCGACGCTGGGCCGGGATCGCCGCCGAGCTCATGGGCGTCGAGGGCGTCCGCATTTACCACGACCAGGCCCTCTTCAAGGAGGCGGGCGGCGGCGGCACCCCCTGGCACCAGGACGGCCACTACTGGCCCCTCGAGACCGACCGCACGATCACCATGTGGATGCCCCTCGTGGACGCCGGCTCCGGCATGGGCACCATGCGCTTCGCCTCCCGCTCCGGCGAGAACGGCTACCTCGGCGACCTCCCCATCTCCGACGGCTCCGAGGCGGTCCTCGCCGACCTCCTGAGGGAGAAGGGCTACCCCGTCGTCGAGGCCGGCGAGATGAAGGCCGGCGACGCCACCTTCCACTCCGGCTGGAACCTCCACGGCGCGAACGCCAACGGCGGCTCCGTCACCCGCGAGGTCATGACCATCATCTACTTCGCCGACGGCACGAAGGTGGGCGAGCCCCAGAACGAAAACCAGCGCAACGACCTCAGCGGCTGGCTTCCGGGCCTGAAGCCCGGCGACCTCGCCGCGAGCGAGATCAACCCCCTCGTCTACCCCTAGGCCCCGAACCCCTCAGACGCGCTCGTACTCCGGCGTCGCGCCCCCCGGGACGAGCGCGCCCGACTCGGGCGCGTCCGGCTCCGGCACCTCCGCCGGAGAGCCGAGCGCCGGCATCCGCGTCTCCCGGAACGTCCGGGACAGGAGCGGCAACATCCCCGAGAGCCCGAACCCCGTCCCGATCGCCACGTACATCGCCTCCACCCCGAACGACTTCAGAAACCAACCCCCGAGCGCCATCCCCACCGGCTGGAGCCCCATCATGAGAAGACCCTTCAGCGACATCACCCGCCCCCGAAAGGCGTCCGGCACCGTCGCCTGGGTGTACGTCTGCGTCGGCAGATCCACGAACCCGATCGCGAGCCCCGCCGCGAAGTTCCACAGCAGAAAGACCCACAGCGTCGGGAAGAACGCCATCATCGCCACCGCGAAACCCCCCACCCCCAAACCGAACGAGTAGGCGAGCCCCACCCGCTCGATCCGCCGCCGCATGACGAGAAGCGACACGAGGATCATCCCCGCCATGAACCCCACCTCGATGAGCGCGAGCGAGCGCGGCGACCCCCCGAACCACTTCTCGTTCGACGCGAGGTACACCACGAAGAACGGCGAGATCGAGAGCGTGATCCCCACCTGCGCGAGAAGCGTCAGCACGAGGAACCGCCGCGTCCGCACGTACCGCACCCCCTCCAGAACGTCCGCCCACCCGCTCGCCGTCCCCTCCCGCACGGCCACGATCGGCGGCAGCTTCGCGATGAAGAGCGCCGATCCGAAGAACGACAGCGCGTTGAGCCCCATGAACGAGAGGTAGAAGAGCGTCCGGTCGAGCGAGTACAGCGCCGCGAGCGCCGCCCCCGAGAACGCCATCGAGACGAGCCAGAGACTCTGGTCCGTCGCCACCGCGAACGAGTTCGCCGCCATCAGCCGCTCCTCCGGCACCAGATTCGGGACCGCCGCGTTCTTCGCCGGCATGAAGAACACCCGCGCGCACGAGAGCAGAAACCCGAAGACGAAAAGCGACCAGAGCGGCGGCGAGCCCGCCACCGCCGCGATCCCCGCGAGCACGAGCAGAAGCCCCCCCGAGGCTGCGTCCGAGACGAGCATGATCCGCTTCCGGTCGATTCGGTCCGCCAGCGTCCCCGCGTACGGCCCCAGCAAGAGGTAGGGAAGCGCCTCGACCGCCCCCACGTACCCCACCATCGCGTCCGAACCCGTCACCTTCCGGACCATGAAGAGAAAGCCGATAAAGTACAGCCCGTCCCCCAAACGCGAAATCGCCTGACCGAGCCAAAGCGCCCGGAACGCCGGGATGGAGAGAAGTTCGCGCATAGAGAAGAGGCAGAGGGTCGTAAGAGGGGGACGAACGGCCCTCGAACGAGGGCGCTAGAGAGAGCGCGTGCCGGACTTCTTCATGGGGCGACCCTCATTCTACCGGGGCGAATGTTAAGACTCGCCCCTATCGCAGAACTGTGGCATCGGCGTCCCGCCGATGCGTCCCGAGGGCGTCCCGCCCTCGGAAAGGGGCTCTACCCCCCGGAGGAGAGGAGACGCTCGCTCCTCTGGGGCATCGGCATCCTGCCGATGGTCGGGCGGGCATCCTGCCCGCCCGACAAAAGCCCCCGCCCCTGCGAACCCCGAAAGGGTAGCTTCTCCCCCAAATGCCCGAAGCCCCCCTCACAGCCGCCGTCTTCCCGGGGCAGGGAAGCCAAAAGCCCGGAATGGGCCGTGCCCTCTACGACGCCGACGAAGTCTTCCGCGAGACCTTCGACCGCATCGCCCGCGCCGACTCCGAGGCCGCCGACGGCCGTGACCTCAAAGCCCTCGTCTTCGAGGGCGACGACGAGACCCTAAAGGACACCCGCGTCGCCCAGTCCGCCCTCTACGCCTGCGGCGTCGCCGCCTACCGCGCCTGGACCGCGAGAGGCCACCGCGCCGACCTCTTCGCCGGCCACTCCATCGGCGAGTACGCCGCCCTCGCCGCCGCCGGGATCCTCTCCGACAGGGACGGCGCCCGCCTCGTCCGCACCCGCGGCGATCTCATGGCCGAGGCCGGCGAAAGCGCCCCCGGCGCGATGGCCGCCGTCCTCGGCCTCGACCGGGCGAGCGTCGAGAGCACCCTGGCGACGATCGAGGGCACCGTCGTCGTCGCGAACGACAACTGCCCCGGCCAGCTCGTGATCTCCGGCGAGAGGGCCGCCGTCGCCGCCGCGAGCGCCGCCCTCACCGTCGCCGGAGCGAAGCGCGTCCTGCCCCTGAACGTGAGCGGCGCCTTCCACTCCCCTCTCATGGCCTGCGCCGCCGAGGCGATGCGCCCCGCCCTCGCCGCCGCCGAGTTCAGGAGGGGCGGAACCGTCGTCGCCAACGTCCTCGCCGCCCCCCCCGGCCCCTTCCTCAGCGAAGGCGACGCCTGGCCCGACCTCCTGGAGCGGCAACTCGCCTCCCCCGTCCGCTGGACCGAGTCCGTCCGCACCCTCCACGCCCTCGGCGCCCGGGTCTTCGTCGAGTTCGGCGCCGGCGACATCCTCGGCGCCCTCATCCGCCGCACCGAACCCGAGTCCACCGCCCGCTCCATCAAAACCCCCGAAGACCTCTAACTCGCCCTCGCAGGGAGGAGAACCCCAAAGCTCCCTCCCCCAGCGCGGGAAGGTAGTCGAAGGAGAAGACGAAAGGAGATCCTTCTCCCTCCTAGAGGGGGAAGGTGCCCCGAAGGGGCGGATGGGGGAGCCCCCAGCGAAGGCGAACCCCCAAAGCCCGCGAAGATCCTCCCCTTGGCCCGCCAGGAGGCGAGGGCGAACGCCCAAGGAACACCTCCGCCGAAGGCCTTCTCCCCGCCCCCAGGGAGAAGGTGCCCAGAGGGCGGATGAGGGGCTTGGGGAGAACCCCCGAAACGGAGGGTCCTCAGGACGACCCTCTACTTCAGGAGCCGCGTGATCTCCTTCGCGGTCGGCTCGCTCCGCAACCGCGCGAGCACGAACGCCCCCGTCCGCGCGTCGAGGACGATGTAGAGAGGCTCCTGGAGCGCATCCTCCCCCAGAGGCGAGAGGACGGCCGACGCCCGCCCGACCCACGCCTTCCCGACGCGGCGGGCCGCGGGCGTCCGGAACTCGCCCCGCGCGGGCTCGCTCAGGATCGAACCGAGGTAGACGTCGCAGAGCCGCACCGCCGTCCGCTCGTCCCGCACGACGCCACCCCCTTTCGAGAACGCCGCGTCGTACATGGACCTCTGCGGCGCCCGGGCGAGAGCCGCCCCGCCGAAGGCGAGCGCGACGGCAGGAATGAGAAGGAGGAGTCGGGTCATGACGCGAGTGCATCTGCGAGATCCCAGATCCCGCAGATCAGGTCGTAGTATCCCCGTCTCCTCGCCGCCCCAGTCCTACTCGGCGAGGAGGGCTGAAACTCGATTCACGCGCTCTCTCGCTACAGGAGAGGTTTCCGCGCCCACCCAATGCATCCGCTCCATCTCCCTTTGGGCGCTCCGCCGATCATCCTTGGCGTACAGAAAGATCAGGGCTCGCGCGACGGGACCATAGGGGCACCACATATCCTCGGGAAGAGCGAGGAGATCGTCGGAGGTGCGGAGAGTCAGAAACCACTTCGACAGATCGTCCGTGATCCTATCGGTCAGTTGCGTCAGCTTCGTCTCCCCGCCTTGCTCGGTGGACCAAAGGGTCGTGTCAGCTTGTCGGCGGAGCAGAAAGCTCTCCAGAACGTTCCCCGCCATGCAGAGCCTGTCTCCCCAAATGCCTCCGGGTACCCCGAGGACGCGGGTGAGATACCCGTGTGGTTCGAGGCTGAACACCACTTGGATCGTCGTTCTCCCGCCTCGTCCCACATAGGAAACGTTGAGCCCGAGTGTTAGACCATCGAGAAAGGCGCTGGGAAGGGAGTAGCGCTCGGGGTCGGACCTCGCGCCTCTCTCGAACCCTCCTCCCCTAATTCGCTCGTCCACGAACGTCTTGATCTCCTTACGTTCCACAGTCTCGACAGATTCTGACGCCTCTTGAACGAACGCCCGACTCGCAAACCGCTGACCCTACAGGAAGCACCGGGGATCCTAAGATCCACTCGGAGGATCACCCGAACCGAGGCGAGGTCAGCGCCAGCGCGTACCCCTCCGGCGTGAGCGCCCGGCACGTCGCCTTCGGGCGGAACTCCGCCGCCAGCCCCCCCGACCGGCGACCCCAGCAGAACCCCGAGAACCCCCCGAACGACGGCACCAACCCCCAGTACACCCCCGAAGCGGGGAACACCGACCGGAAGAGAGACGCCACCTCCTCCGTCGAGTACGGGCAGAACACGAGGTTGTCCGCCTGCGTCGCCACGATCCCCCCCGGCGAGAGAAGCCCCAGAAGCCGCCCGTAGAACCCCGCCGTCCACAACATCTCGCTCAGCTCCCCCTCCTCCTCCTCGTACACGTCCGTCGAATCCACCACGATGAGGTCGAACGGCCCCTCCGCCCCCTCCACGTACGCGAACGCGTCCCCGACCACGACCCTCGCCCGCGGATCCTCGAAAGCTCCCTCCGAAAGCGTCGGCAGATGCGCCTTCGCCACCTCAATCACCCGCGCATCGATCTCCACCATCACCACCTCTTCCACCCCCTCGATCCGCAGGGCCTCCCGGAGCGCCCCCCCGTCCCCGCCCCCCACGATGAGGACCCGCCGCACCGCCGGCACCTGCGCCGCCGGAAGCTGGACGAGCAGCTCGTGGTACGCCGCCTCGTCGAACGTCGCGAGCTGGATGTGACCGTCCAGCAGAAGCACCCGCCCGAACACGTCCGTCTCCACCACCTCGATCCGCTGGAACGCGCTCGTCTCGTCCGCGAGCGTCGCCCCCGTCGAAAAGGTCATCGTCAGCCGGTCGGACCGGATCGGGATCGTGCGCGCCATAGGAAAGGAGTCTACTGGTCGCCCATCCCGCGCAGGGCCTCGATCCCCGCCTCGTCCCCCTCCGCCGACATCCTCACCTCCGCCGGCGGCGCGAGAACCCGCAACGCCCCCGGCTTGATCCCCAGCGCGAACGGCGTCGCCCCCGCCACCTCCCCGTCGAGGATGTACCGCTGCGCCCGCTTCGCCTCGATCCGCCCCTCCCGGCCTCTGAGCGAAACGACGTTCTCCAGCTCCAGCTGACGCCCGAACGCGAGCGCCACCCCCAGCCGCAAAAAATCCGCCTTGTTCGTCGAGTTCAGACCGTACGCCACGAGCTCACCGCTCGCGATGTCCGCGTCCGGCGCGAGAAGGAACGGCCCCGCGTGGAACCGCCCGTTCCCCACCACCACCTGGAGCGACTCGAACGTCTCCCGCTTCCCGTCGAGCTCGATCGTCGCCTCGAACGGGCGGATCCGCGCGAGCGAGCGCATGAGCGAGAGCCCGTACGCGAGCGGCCCCAGGTACCGCTTCTCCATCGGATTGAGGTTCCGCGCGATGCTCGACGTCAACCCGATCGTCGCCACGTTCACGAACGGCTTCCCCCCCGCGAGCCCCATGTCCACCCGCTCGACGTTCCCCGCCGCGATGACGTCGCACGCCGCGTCCACGTCCGTCTTGATCCCCAGATCCCGCGCGAACGCGTTCCCCGTCCCCAAGGGCAAAACCCCGATGACCGACTCCGAGCCGTCGAAGAACCGCGCCGAGCCCGAGAACGTCCCGTCCCCGCCCCCCAGGATCACGTACCGCTCCCCCGCTGCGACCGCCGCCTTCGCCCGCTCGAAAAGCCCCGCCGGCTTCTTGAACGACTCCGCGTGCCGCACCGTCACCCCCCGGCTCTTCAGCCCGTCGAGCACCCCCTCGTACCAAAGCTCCCCCCGCCGGCTCTTCGTGTTCACGAGCACCACCACGTCCTGCGGCGGCCCCTCGGAGCCGCGGGGCGGGGGGACCGGAACCGACGCGCTCATCCGCCCCTACTACGCGCCCGCCCGCGTCATCGGCGTCCCGCCGATGCGTCCCGAGGGCGTCCCGCCTTCGGAAGCGACTCCCGTTGCGGTCCCGGGCATCTTGCCCAGCGCAGGGCCATCCGTCGACGGTTCAGAATCGAGGACGTGGCCCCGCCCTCCCATACCCCTCCCGCCCCCGAGGGGAGCGGGCCGACGCCGGACTTCTGGGCGACCGTCGTCTGGACCCGCGTCCCACCCCCTTCTGAGGAGTGGATCGTCGCGGGGCGGTACCAGCCCGACCTCGCCTACGACGCCGAGCCGCGGTTGCACTGGATCATCTGGCCCGTCACCATCGCCGAGGACGGCGCGATCGGCTTTGAGTGCCTCAGCCGCGAACTCTGGGAGAGCGTCCACCGCCCCCACTTCGTCCCGGGCCTAGCCTTCACCCTCTGGCAAGGATCCCTCGTCGGGCGCGGCACCGTCGTCTGCGTTCCTAGCGTCGCTCCCGACGGGAATTCTGGCGGGTAGAGTCGCGGGGTGCCCCTCGTCGCGGACCTCAAGCGCCGCGCCCGCGCCCTCCGATCCGAGCTCGGCGCCCTGAGCCTCGCCGCCCGCGACCCGCGCACTCCCCCCATCGCCAAGGTCGTCGCCGCCGCGACCCTCGCCTACGCCCTCTCCCCGATCGATCTCATCCCGGACTTCGTCCCCGTCCTCGGCCTCCTCGACGATCTGATCCTCGTCCCCCTCGGCCTTGCCCTCGCCCTCCGTCTTATCCCCCCCGAGGTCCTGGCCGACGCCCGCGCCGCAGAGGCCGCCCGCCCGCCAAGGAGCCTCGCCGGAGCCGCCGCCGTCGCCGCCCTCTGGCTTCTCGGGGCCTACGGCCTCTACCGGCTAGTACGCTAGGCCCATGCCCCCGCCCCTCGCCGACCGCCTCCGCCCCGACGCGCTCGCGGGGGTCGTCGGCCAGGCCCACCTCACCGCCCCCGGCGCCCCCGTCGAACGCATCCTCGCCACCGGACGCCTCCCCTCCCTTCTCCTCTGGGGACCCCCGGGAGTGGGGAAGACCACCCTCGCCCGCATCCTCGCCCGCGGCACGGGCCGCCGCTTCTACGAACTGAGCGCCGTCGCCGCCGGCAAAGAGGACCTCCGCCGTATCGTCGAGCCCTTGCGCGCCGCGAACGCCGCCGGAACCCTCTTCGCCGAGGAATCCCCCGTCCTCTTCCTCGACGAGATCCATCGCTTCAACAAGGCCCAGCAGGATTTCCTCCTCCCCTACGTCGAGGACGGCACCATCGTCCTCATCGGCGCGACCACCGAGAACCCGAGCTTCGAGGTAATCGGCGCCCTCCTCTCCCGGTGCCGCGTCCTCGTCCTGAGACCCCTCGGCCCCGACGCCGAGCGCGAGATCGTCGCCCGCGGCGCCCGGAGCCTCGGCGCGACCCTGAGCGACGACGCCCTCGCCCTCGTCGCGGGCCTCGCCGGCGGCGACGGCCGCCGCGCCCTCAATCTTCTCGAAGCCGCCGTGGACCTCTACGGCCCGAGCCCCGCCCCCGAGGAGATCGCCGCCGCCGCCGGCGAGCGCAAGCTGGGCCACGACAAGGACGGCGAGAGCCACTACGACCTCGCCTCCGCCCTCATCAAATCCATGCGCGCGAGCGACCCCGACGCCGCCCTCTACTACCTCGCCCGCCTCACCGAAGGGGGCGAGGACCCGAAGTTCGTCGCCCGCCGCATGGTGGTCTTCGCGAGCGAGGACGTCGGTCTCGCCGACCCCGCCATGCTCGCCCTCGCCAATAGCGTCTTCCGCGCGTGCGAGACGATCGGCCTCCCCGAGTGCGCGATAGGGCTCGCCCACGGTGCCGTCGCCCTCGCCCTCGCCCCCAAGAGTCGCCGGGCCTACGACGGCCTCCGCGCCGCCGAGGCCGAGGTCCGCGCCTCCGGCGACCTCCCCGTCCCCCTGTCCCTCCGCAACGCCCCCACCGACCTGATGAAGACCCTCGGCTACGGCGAGGGCTACGCCATGTACGGCGACGCCCGGCGCCTCCCCGAAGGGATCGCCGGCCGCCGCTTCCTCCCGGAAGAGCCCCCGAGCCCTTAACCCGAGTCCTTAACCCGCGCCCTTAACCCACGACCGAGAACCGGACCTCCTCCGTCCGGTTCCCCGCGAGGTCGCGCACCGTCGCCCGGAACTCCCCCCGCCCCTGGTCCTTGAGGTTCAGCCGCGCGCTCCAACGCCCCCGGCTCACCGAGACCCGCCGGGTCGCCACCTCCCGGTTCCCCCGAAAGATCCTCAGCTCCACCTCGCGCCCCTCCGAAGCCCCCTCGAACGAGACGTCCCCGTCGTGGTCCGCGAACCCGTTCGTCGGCTTCGTGAACCGCGCCCGCAGATCGTTCGACCCACCTGCACGATCCGCCCCATCCGCCACCCGGAAGTCCACGAGGCTCTCCCCCTGCGCCGCCTCCCGCACGTTCGGGTTCGAGACCCGCGCCGTGTACGCCCCGGGCGCCAGCCGCAGGTTCGTCTCCCACCGCCCGCTCCGCACGTCCACCCGCCGCGACTCGACCCGACCGCCGCTCCGCCGCTCGATGACGAGGTTCACGGACTCCCCCCGCGCGTCCCCCGAGAACGTCACGTCCCCGTCCTTGTCCGTGAACCCCGCGCCCGGCTTCCGGAACGTCGGCCTCCCGAACGTCCCCGGATCGCGCCCGACCCCCCCGTTCCCCCGGTCGTAGAACGGCCCCGCCTCCGAGAGCGTCGCCCCGTCCTCGAACCGCACCTTCAGGTCCCGCGCGAGGCTCCCGTCCGTCCGCGCCCGCGCGTCGTACGTGAAGTCGCGCCCGATCCGCCCCTGGCGCGTGTACCCCCGCCCCGTGATCCGCCGCTCGTTCGCCCCCACGAACTCCCCGTTCGTCGTCTGGAACACGACCTTCACCCCCCGCCCGAGCTTCCGCTCGATGAGGTCGGTCACCGCCCGCCGCCCGACGTTCGCCGCGTCGTCCGCCCGCGCCAGAGGCGCGAGGGCGAGAAGAGGGAGAAGGAGCGCGATCCGGGTCCGCATAGCAAAGGACCGACGCCCTGCCCCCTCCCGCGTTACGCCGCCGCCCCCCGCCGACGCCACGAGATAAAACGACCCGCCCCCGAGACGAGTAGAAGCCGATATGTTCAAGCTCATCCCCCGCCCCGTCCACGGCCTCCTCGACTACGGCTACGGCCTTCTCGCCCTCGCGACCCCGTGGATCTTCGGCTTCTCCGGCGAGCCGGTCCCGAAGGCCGCCGCGATCGCCGTCGGCATCCTCGTCCTCGTCGGCGGCGCCCTCACCCGCACCGAGTTCGGCCTCCTGAAGCTCATCCCCTTCCGCGTCCACCTCGGCCTCCTCGACGCGGGCGGCGCGCTCGCCGTCCTCGCCCTCCCGTGGATCCTGCGCTTCGCCGACGTCCCGAACGCCCGCAACGCCTTCCTCGGCCTCGGCGTCCTCACCCTCGTCGTCACCGCCCTCTCCCGCCCCGAGGAGATGCCCGCCGGCCGCGTCGTCGCCGGAGGATGAAAGCGACGCGGTATGAGCCTGAATGCTGAGCCCGAGGTGCTGGAGCCCGACGCTCGCGGCATCTATACGGAAGCGCGCGAGAATCTTGGCGGACGGGACCCCATTGTTCTAGGTTCTCTCCCAAAGTTCTCCCGCCCACCGGGCTCGAACGACGAACCGAGGGGAGAAGGCCGAAGAGTGGCCGATCAATCTCCAGCACCACTCGCTTGAACGACCGTGGGCGCTACAGCGCGACTCCTCTCGCGCGAGCTGACGCGAGGAGAACGTCTCCCCAAAGGGGGTTCTCACGAATCGCGTCCTGAAGACGGACCTTCAAATCTCTCGCCTCGATGCTGCTGTCGCCACGGGAGTGGAAGTCGGCGAGAGCCTCGACGTAGAGGATGCACTCGAAGAATCCTCTCCTTCGAGGATTCTCCGCGAGAAGCCGACCGAGACGGATCCGATCCGCTTTCGTGCCCGCGCCCAGCCGTACCCCTGCTTCGAGAAGACGCGCCTCGCGTCCGGAGTCGGCTCGGGCCGACGCCGACCGAGCCCCTTCTAGAAGAATGCTCCCCACCTCGCGCCTCTCGACGCCTCCCCAAAGAAGAGAATCCAGGACTCCCCAATCCTCGATCGCTTCGAACAGAGCGAAGGAGGTTTCGCGGTCTCCGGCGCGAAGCCTGCGAGCGATCTCGAGTCCGACCGCATCGCGATCCTTGATCTCCAGACCCGGCTCGTCCATCACTTACCCCTATCGTTGAAGAACAGAACGACGTCGACCCGGTCCGGAAGAGGACTCGAGTAGATGAGATCGCCGGTTCCATACGCATTGACGTTCTGGATCGGAACGACCCCCTGTGGCAAAGCCCTCGAAGAGGAGCGGTAGTGAGCGTCGTAGCTCTCGATAAGGCCGAGTCTTTGCCACCGTTCGACCATGGCGTTCGCTCGCGCCTGGCTCAGAGCGACCCCATCTCGTCCAGGTGTGGAGGCGAGCCCATGGATCTGAATGTAGCTGAGCTCCGCCCAGTTTCGAGCGGCCGCCTCTAAGGCGTCGTCGAGCAGATTGTGTCCGGTGGTGAGAGGGTTCACCGCCTGCCCGTCCGAATACTGGGGAGCGTACACCTGGATACGCTGGAAGCTCGCGTTCTCGTCGATCCGCGCGAAGACCTGGCCCGATTGGCTGTAGAGCCGCGTCGTCTGTTCCGAGCCGCTTGCCGTCTCCGTGAGACTCGCACGGGTTTTGCGCCACGCGGCGACGATGCTCTCCCGGATCGTCCTCTGCCGCTCGCGCCGGTTCGCCTCGATCACGATCTTCGTCGCCGCGATCCCGGCGAAGAGAGCGTACACGAGCATGATGAAGCTTAGGGCGATCGTCGCGTCCGAAAGGACGACGAACGGGTTGACCCCCTCCGCGCGGTTGCGGCGCCGCACGCGTCAACTCCCTCCGGGCAACCGGCTTTTGATCCAGTGCTTGAAGCTTCTCCCGCTCGGAGAGGGTTCCTGATCGAGCCGGGACGAAATATGCCGGCTCTTCGTATCGATCGATTCGACGAGCGTCCGCAGGCGCCGGAACTCCTCCCGATCACCGACGAGAAGCCGAGAGGCGGCGACCTCCATCGGCCGCTCCACGACCATGCGGGCGAGCGCCTCGGCAAGCTCAATCTGACGCGTCTGCATCTCGACGATCGCGTTCATCGTCCCTTCGACCGTCTCCTCGATCTTCTGAACCGAGCGCCTGTTCTCCGCACCGGCGTCGAGCAGGATCTTTTCCAGACGCGCGAGCGACTCCGACAGCACCCCGGACGAGTTCAGATCCCGGCTGAAGTTCTCGCTCGCCCGCGCCATCGTCTCACTCGCGCCTTCCAGCGCCGCAATCGAACGGGTAGCTCCCTCCATCGCCGCCGGCAGACTCGTGCTCGTCCCCGCGAGAGCCGCGGTGAGGCCTCCGAGCGCGCCCACGAGATTGCCCGCTTCCGTCGCCCGCGCCGCCGTCGGAAGAAGCACGTCGCGCGCGAAGGTTCGGACGTCGGCCACCGCCCGACTGGCGAGCGCATCCAGACGCGCGCTCGCAAGAGTCGCCAGCACCGCCACGAGCACCCCGACGAGCGCCGAGCCGAACGCCCCGCCGAACCCCGAGAGCACCTCGCGCATCTGCTCGAAGAAGAGGTCGAGCGACTGCTTGTCCGCCGCTTTGGGGGGACGCAGATTCGCGACCCCTTGCGCCAACCCGAAGAGCGTCCCCGCGAGCCCGACGAGCACCGCGATCGAAGCGACCCGCCGCAACGGGGCCACCGCTTCCTCCGCGCGGTCCGCGAGCGCGTCGTCGAGTGCCCCCTGATCGTGCGGCACCGCCCCGTAGCGGAAGGCACCGGAGAGCACGATGAAACGCTCCGAAAGGACCGATCCCGGACTCTCTCCGCAAAGAACCCGCACCCGCTCGATCCAAGGTTGCAGACTCTCCTCGCGCAGATGCGCCTTGAAACTCTCGACCTCGCGGCGCAACCCGACGACGAACGCCTCGGCGCTCTGGTGCTGTACAAAGGCGTAGAGACACAACGCCGCCTGAATCGCCAGCACGATCAACCCGTGCGGGGTGGTGAAGAGGCTGAACATCGCGTTAGATCGTCAGCGGCATCCCGCACTGCGGGCAGGTCTCGGGGATCGGCGAGCCGTCGTTCCCGGACATGAGGAACTTGCCGCAACTCTTGCACGCGTAGTACGGCTTTCCGTTGCCATCGAAGGTAAGGTAATCGGATTTCGTGGGGTTCGCCGGAAAGATGGCGTTGAGGTTCTCCCGAAGGCCCGAGACCGTCGGCACGTAGGGTCTGATCAGCCTCTCGGCAAGAACCCGGTCCAGGGGCTGATCCCCGGCGTGCAGACCGCGTCCCGTGATCGTGCCCGTCATCTCGATAAGATTCCTGGCGATCGCCGCCGGATTCTCCTCCCTCTCCTTGAGCGCGGTGTCGAGCGCGATCCGCTCCCGGCTGTAGACCGCTTGCCCCCCCGGACCCTTGCGGTGAAGCTCGAACGCCGCCTCGTCCAGATCGTTTCCGAGCGGAAGGGAGTCTCCCGGTCGGGGAATGTCGAGCAGGGTCAGACCGTTCATGTTCAGACTCGCGTTCCCGTTCGCGAGCGCGACGAGAAGCTTCGCGCGCGTGAGCGAGAGCCCCGGATCGGGCACGCTCGACTCGAGCGAGCGCCAACTGCCCTTCTTGAAGACGCGGCTGTGGAACCCCCGCCCGTCGCTCCTCACCCGGTTGTCGTGCGCGATCTTGAACGTCGGGGTGCCCTCCGGCTGAAGCCCCGCCACCATCGAGAGCGAGAACGCCGCCCGAGCCGTCACGAAGGCGATCCGGTAAGGCTCCTCAAGGCTCTCGACGTTCGCCCCTTTCCCTTTGAGAATCCCGACGATCTTCGCTGCCAAAGGCGCGTCCGAATCGTCTGAGGGTGTCGCTTTGGAACCCCGGAAGAAGGCGAACATCGGGTTCGTGTAACCCCCACCCGACGCGGTGAGGGTGTTGCGCGGGTTATCGTCCACCGAAAGGGAAGCCGCCGAGAGCGTCAAAGCTCCCGAGATCACCGCGTCTGTGTCCGCCGTCAACCCCGGGTCGTCGAGGACGCTCGTCGCCATCAACCCCTCGAAGAAGCTCCGCGCCATCCTCGACGGTTCCGCGAACTCCTCATCCCTCAGGATCCGCTTGACCGTCGAACCGCGCCCCCCCGCCGCATCGAACGTGCTCTTCAACGCGACGACGTCGGCGGCGAGCCACGACCAGGCCCGCATCGTAGCGCGCTGTGCGAACGCCTCCCCTTGGATGACCGCGCCGAAACCCTGCCCCGGCCCGGCTTGCGCTTGGGCGATCTGAGCCTTGTAGTCGTGCGGGATGGTCACCCCTGGCGTGAAAAGGACTGTTCCGTTCGCGCGCGGCGGCATCGTGTCGAGATCGTTGGCCCGGCGCGCAAGACGCGCCTGCAATTCGCTCGCCGCCGCCGTGAGCCCCGTAGCCGGATCGTTGAGACGGTGCTCGTACACCGCCGCCATCCGACCCATCTCCCTCCACAGTTCGCCGAGCTGGGCGTTCACCGCCGTGCGGAGCCGCGCCCGGCTCGCTCCTCCCAGCGCCGCCTCGTACTCGCCGACGGTGATCGCCACCGCCGTCCCCCGGTAGAGGGGCGGCAGAAGCCCGGACGCCCGGTGGCTCTCCGTCACCCGCCCCCTCGCCGTATCGGTCGCGAGCTTGCCCTGGCTCTGGCTTTGCTTCAGCAGATCCGCCTCCCCCTCCAAGGCCCTCGTCTCCCGCTCCGCAAGCTCCCCGAGCGCCTTGACGTAGTCTTTCGCCCAGACGAGACCGCGATCCGCGTCCAACAGTGCCTCGCGCAACGTGCTCTGAACGCTCTCGCGCCTCGTCCCGATCTGGCTCGATCCGTTCTTCCGGATCGTTTCGAGGAAATGACCCGGCACGATCGGGTGGCTCGTCGCCGGAGCGCTCGAGTTGAAACCGACGTCGATCGCCGCCTCCGATTCCAGGGCCTGCTGGATCCCCCCGGCTCGCGCGGAGCCCGCGGCTCGCGCGACCTCCTGGTTCAGGAGAGCGTCGAGCGAGGCCGTCCCCTCCGCGCCCGCCTGCATCAGGTGCTCGGCGAGCCTCAAGGGGTCCAACCCGTCCCGTTGCGCGAGAAGCCCCATCGCCTCTCCCTGCTGAACCCCCGCGCCGGAGGACCAGAGCGCCAAAGACCGCTCCAACAGCCGCGCCGTGCAACCCTTGACGATGTGCGCCGCGGGGTACTCGATGACCGAGACGCCCATCGAGTTGAACGAGACCGGATTCCCCTCCGTGTCGCGCGAGGCCGCGAACACCGTGCCCGGATTGATGAGCGCCGCGCGCGCCGCGTCGCCGACGCCCGACACCGCTTGCAAGTAGATGAACTGACCGATCGAACGCACCGCGTCCTCGATCCCCGACGACGTGTCCGCCGCCGGCGCGCAGAGGAAAACGGACTTGAACGGCAAGCCGGCATCTTCGACCGTCCTTCCGAGCGCCGAGAACCGCGCGGTGTACTTCGTCCCTGCCGTGTGGTAGTGGTTCAGCTCGGTGAGCGCCGCGTAGGCGTTCGCCTTGAACACCTCCGTCGCGCACTGGGGGTGGGGAACGAGGAACATCCCGACCCCGCCCCCCGCGCCGATCCCCGCCGCCTTGAGGAAGTAGCCCATATCGAGAAAACTCCCGCTCCCCGTCCCCCCTGTGAGCGTCCCGCACACGAAGACCTCGACCGACCCCGTACCTCCTGCTTCACCGAACTCGATGTTCGCCACCCCGCCCCAAGGGAGTTCTCCCACCGCCGCCGAGGCTTGCACGGCGGTGAGACCGTTGAGCGCGTTGACCTTCGCGGTGAGAAGAGGCAGGATCTTCGCTCCGTTCGTCGGATGGAGAAAGGAGAACCGACCGATCATCCGGATGTTCCCGGCTCCAGCCGTCGTCCCCTGCACCTGGGCGAGCCGAAGTTGCTCGGGGTCGCACCACTCGCCCAGATCCATTCCGTTCCCCCCCTTCATACTGTCGAGCGCCGTCGTGAACGCCGTCGGCTCCATCCCGAGCGAGACGAAACGCCCCTTAAGAAGGGGATCGTCCGTCCCCTTCTGCGCCGTCTCGAAGACGACCGCCTCGACCCACGGGACCCTGCCCGTCGAGCCGTACTCGTCCTCGATCCGGCCGAGAACGTCGAGCGCGATCTGCATCCCGGTCGAACCGAGGGCGACGATAAGGGTCTTTTGAGCCATGGGAGTCTGGAAAGAGAGGCTTTAGGCGCCCGCGTTCTCCGCGGCGTTGACGGAGTTGGCTCCGGAGGATGGGGCCGGCGCGGGCCGGTCGGCAGGCTCGCCGACCGGCCTCTCCAAAAGGAAGTGCCGCGCCCCGCCCGCCGCGACGAGCACGAGAACCACGATGAGCGCGAGCGGCACCTTCAGGGGGCCTCCCTTCGCCAACGCGAAAACGAGCAGAGCGATGCCGACGAGAAGAAGAAGCGCCCAAAAGAGCGTCGGCGGCAGCATCGGCGCGATAAGCACCCCGAAGAACACCGTGAAAAGGAAGACGAGCCCCAAACCCACCGAGAAAAGGCAACCGAGGCACCCCGAGTCCCCCGGCCCGTTCCGCGCCCCGATGAGCGAGCGCATCACGAGCCACCCCGCTCCGTAGATGAGCGCGAAGGCGAGCCCGAGATAGACGAGCGCGATCGTATGGCGCGAGATCGCGTCGAGAACCGTCGGAAGGTCGAAGCCCGACCCCCCCGCGACCGGGGCGTTCGCCGCGGCGTTCCCCGCCGCCGCAGAGTTGGCCGCCGCAGAGTTGGCCGCCGCAGAGTTGGCCGCCGCAGAGTTCACCGCCGCAGAGTTCACCGCCGGGTCACCCGCCGGAGCGTTGCCCGCCGGATCGGGAACGAGCTGGGCGAGAGCCCCCGCCGAGAGAAGGAACACCGGCAAAGGGACGCCCCTACTGACAACGGATCTGAGTCTGGGCAAAAGAACCTTCATTCGTACCTCCCTTGGAAAAAACAACCGTCATCAAGGAGTTACGCCTCAACTGGTAACGATCCGTTTGGCTCCCGTCGATCTGGAGCGTACATCCTACCGCCTCAAGGACCGGCGCGCTCGCGAGAGGGCTGAGCTTGAGATCCGCCACGTGTTGAGGATCGCCCCCCGTCCTGAGCGGCAAGATCACCGGCGTCGGCTTCGTCGTCCTCACCGTCATCAGCGTCCCCCCGACCTCCACCTTCGTCTTCCGCGCGAACGCATACCAGAGTCCTCCGACCCCAAGAAGCCCGAGGAGCCCGAGGAAGGGGCCGGTCGAGAGAGCATTGTGTGAAGGGGGTGGAGGCGGGAACGAAGAGGGAGGGGGGGCGGGGCCTGGCTTGCGCCCGATCTTCGGCGCGGTGGAGAGCCCCAATGGCGTGTAAGCCCATACGCTCATCCGCTTGCGGGTTCCGTCCGGAAGCGAGACCTCGTACTCGGTGGCGAGCAGAAGCTCGTACCCCGCGCCCGCGATCCCCGCCGTCATCGAGTTCGGATCGGGGTTCGCGA
The DNA here is from genome assembly GCA_965249475.1 of Fimbriimonas sp. Classification (GTDB taxonomy): domain Bacteria; phylum Armatimonadota; class Fimbriimonadia; order Fimbriimonadales; family Fimbriimonadaceae; genus Fimbriimonas. Next base: position 783,739 of record CBDFMD010000003.1, read on the forward strand.
TCCGCCTCCCCAACTCCTCGCGCCCCGGCGCCTCGTTCAGAGGGTTCGGCGTGATCTGCACGACGACGTTCGGCCGCCCGTCCCGGCTCGGACCGATGGCGCTGAGTAACGCCGTGCGCGGCCCGACGTTGTCGTGCCCGAACCACGGCGCGCGCGACCCCGGGAGGCGGTACGGCTCGCCGTTCGGACGGAAGGGAATCGTGCCCCGCAAAAGCCCGACCTCGCGCCCCACCTCGTCCCCCCCCAGCGTCTTCGCCTCCAGCGCCCACGTCCCGCGCGTCGGGTCCCCGGCATAAGTCTGCTCCCGGTAGAGATCGAGCTGGTAAGGGTGAAGGGAGACGAGGGATCGCGAAGCGGCCGGAAGGCGCGCCTTCCCCTCGAACTCCACGAGCGAACTGAGGAAGGACTTGATGAAATCGCGGTTCCAGATCACCAGAGGACTGAGCGTGTCCGCTTGCGAGGTATCGACGAGAAAGACGTAGTGGAGCGCGTTCTCGGCCGGCGCCGCCCCCTTCGCCTTCAGCCTCGCCGAGAGATCGAGTCCGAACGCTTTGGCGCTCGACGCCCCGTCCCCCGCCGGGACACGAGGCTCCTGCGCGATCCCCGACGCAGCTAGGAGCGTGAGCGTGAGAGTGAGCGCCGTGAGGAGCCGACGGGGCGCCGGAACACAAGGGAGGTTAAAGAAAGACATCGTAAGACCGAAGGACATTACCGCCTGGGCGGTCTTCCGAGGACAGTGTCGCGAGATGCCCCCCCGCGTACGCCAGCGAGAACGGCACCCCCGCCGGAAACGTGTCCACCCGCTCGCTTTTGGCTGTCGCCGGATCGAAGAGGAGAACCCCGCCGAACCCAGACGCCTCCTCCACCGCGAGCACGAGCGTCTCGTCCCCTTCTCCCGATTCGACGACGGCCGCATCCAGGATCCGGCGGCAGTTCGGAACCCCGACGACCGTGAACGTTCCGAGGCCCTCCGCCTCCCGAAAGGCCACGGCCCCGCCCGAACCGTCGGCGCGCCTCCCGAAGAGCGTCGTCCGACTCGACGTTGCCGCGATCCTCGGGAGAACCCCCGAGAGTCCCACCGCCCCCACCGCCCCGCGCTGACCCCCGTCGGAGAACGACGCGAACTCCGCCCCCGAAAGCCGATTGATGAGGACGTAACCCGTCCCCTCCCGTGCCGAAAGAGCGAGGAGAGCCCCGTCCGGCGTCCCGATCGGCGGCTGAAGCCCCCGTGACACCTCGTCCGCGCCGATAAGCCGGACCTCCCCCTGGGGGTCTGCGACGGCGACGCCCCCCGACGCGAACGCGACGATCTGTCGGTAGACCCCCGCGAGAGTGGCCTGCCAAGGGTCCAGCGAAACCCCTGCCCCGGATGCGAGGCGTCGTACCCCCATGCCCCCGTTCCGATCCTCAAGGCCGTGCCAGATCCCGGAAGGCGAGACGCAATGGGCGACGAACCGGCCGGGAACCGCCCCCTTCTGCACCCCGGTCACGAGATCGTAGAAGCGCACCTCGTCCGTCCCGATCACCGCGACGCGGTCGCCCACGAGAAGAAGGCTCTCCGGATCCGAACCCGCGGCGAATCCCAACGGCGTGTACTCCGCCCCCGAGGGGTTGCCGAACGCGAGGTTCGGACCCGCGAGCGTCGCGAAGCGGTTCCCCGCGAGCACGAGACCGCGCGTGGTCACGGCGTACCCGTCCGCAAGCCTCACCTTCCAGTCCTCTCGGAACGGCGCCGCGCGCTTCGCCCCGCCCCGCCCCGCCAGCGTCCGACCCCCTCCCCCTCCCACTCCGCCCCACGACTCGACCGTCGCGAGGAGTGCCTCCGTCTCGAACCCCGGAACGTCGTTCCGTTCCGTCCCGAGTACGAAGAGCTTCCCGAGCGCGGGACTCGCCGAGAAAGACCTTTGGCAAACCGGACATTGCGAGGTCGCCCGCCCGCCCGTGACGAGCGGGACCCGCCCCGCGCAACCGTCGTAAGGGCAATCCTGTTGCACGGGATAGCCGCAAGAGGTGCAGAACGCCGCCCCCGGGAGGATCGGGGCGCGGCAAAAGGCGCGTGGGCAGCTCTCCGTCCTCGTGCCGTCCATCCTCGGCCTCAAGGATAGCCGAAAGTCATCCCCCTTGGCTGAAGCCTCACGGCCGCTCCAGATAGCGTTTGACCCGCGCCCGCAGCACCACGCCTTGGGCCGTCCGAAACCCCGGACGTAGAAGACGCGCGACCCGCGACGCTAGCTCCGGAGCCTCCTCCGGAACGGAGAGCCGGTGTACCGGCGCGTCCTCGTGCAGGCCCACGTCGTAAGGGTCCAGGTCGGCCACGGGCGCGATCAGTTCGTAACCGAGGTTGCGTTCGATCTGGGCGACCGCGCGCCACCGATGCTCCTCGAAGGAGAGAAAAGCCTCCGTCTCCGACTTTCGACGGGGAAACGCCCTCCAGGGATCGAACTCGCGCGGTGGCAAGTAGAGAGGGACGAGAACCCTCTCGCAGAACTCTGCATCGAACCGCACCCCCGCGGCGACGATCCCTTGAACCTCCGCGAGCATCCCCCGCTCCTGGACGAGCTGCCGAAGATACCCCTTGCTTCGGGGATCCCCCTGCAGAACGGCGAGCGCCGCGTCGAGAGGGGGAGAGCCGGACGGAGGCCCGCTTCGTCTCCGTTGCCGCCTCTCCTCCTCGAGCTCTTCGTTCCGACGTTGCAACACGATCGCTTGGCTCTTCCAGCGGGAGAGCTCGTCGAGAAGAGAGTCTTGAGAGGCGACGGGCATGGAGAGGCGAGGGCGAGGCCCCACAGTCCTTTTCGGCCTCTAGACCGAGATGCCGTAGTCTGCCGGAGCTGGCTTGCCGCGATCGTCTGCGGCCTCCTCTCCCTTCGAGCTCCCGTCGCGACCCCCCGGATCAAGCGTGGGCGGATCGAGGTTCGGCTTGACCGCCGAAGCCGGAATCGCGTCGAGAGGAGGCGGATCCGCTTCCCGGAAAACCTCCCCCGTGAACGTCCCCGCCACAGGTAGAGGCTTGGCAACAAGGAAAGAAGCGGCTTCCTGAACCGCAGGTTCCGACGCCGGTTCGGGATCGGGCGCGATGCCGTCCCCTGAAGGTGTTGCGGGCGCCGTAGGGCGAAACGGCGCGGAGTCCGAAGAACGTTGCTCGGCCTTCTCCGGAGAGGGGTCGCGTGCCTCCGCCGCCTCCGACGCGAGATATCGACCAACCTTCGCCCGCAGATGAACCGTCCCGCCTCGCCCATCCGGCGAGACCGTCTGCAGACCATACTCCTCGACCTTCAGGATGCGACCGATCTGCTCCGACGTCTCCGCCACCCGGTTCGACCGAGGTTGCGCGTCGTGCAAGGCCAGATCGAACGCGTCGCCCACGTTCGGACGGATCGGTTGCAACCCGCGAGCCTCGAACAGGCGAACCATAGCCCCCTGGAGCGTCCGGTACTCGCGCAGAAACGCCGTCGCCTCGCCCTCGGAACCGAACTCCACCCCGTCGATCGAGAGCGGCCTATTGGGTCCGTAGAGGTAGGACCAGCCCGGCGCGACCGGATCGATCGCGGCTCCTCCCGCATGCCGCGCCCCAAGGTCGCGCAGATACTCGGTCCCTCTCTCCAACGTCGCGATGAACCCTCCCAAACCTTTCCCTAGCGTCGCGCCCTGCCGGTCTCGAAGCGCCGTGCCGAACTCGGCGGCCCAGGCGGTGACGTCGGCGGAATGGCGGTTTTTAAGGACCAGCCCCTGTTGCTCCATCCGCCCGACCGCCTCTTCAAGAAGCGCCAGCCGCCCCGACACGTTCCGGCTCTCCGACTCAGCCGCCCCGATCCGAGTCTGCGTTTGCTCCAGACCCTCGCTGAGATCCCGGTGTCTCGCCTCTTCCACGTTCGCCGTCCGCGCGATCTCCTGCGTTAGATCGCCGATCTGAGCTTGCAACTTCGTCGGGATGATCTGCACCCCCTGGAGGATCTCCTGCCTCGTCGCCGCATCCCGTTGTTGCGCGTCGGCCTGAACCCCCCGGAAACCGGTCTCCACCTTCTGGGCGAGCGACTGGATCGTCCCGTTCATGGCCCCTATTTCCCTCGCGCCCGGTGAGGCCGAAAGCGCCGCGACGTTGCTCGCAGGTCGCCGCCGCCGGATCAACAGAGCCCCCCCGACCCCGAGGCCCGCCCCCAGAAACGCCCCGAGCCCGATCCAGTAAGGCGACACCCCACCGGTCTGTGTCTCTCCCTTGTTCGTGGGGGCTTGAGCACGACTGCTCGGCTCGAGCGCCGTCCCACCCGTCGCCGTGGTCTGCGGGTCCGTGGGAGATGAAATTGTACTCTGATGAGGGGCGATCTTCGCCTGTTGCGGGGGTTTGTTTGCCGGACGCTGATCTGCGGGCGGGTTGAATCCCTTGGCCGCGGCCGCCGGCCCTTCGGTGCCGCCGCCCGCGGGCCCACCCGGCCCTCGACCCAACGCCGCGCCCGACGCCAGAGCCGCCAACGCGAACGCTCCCGCGCGACGTTTACAGAGGCCAGACGAGAAGATCGCGCACCCCCTCCCGACCCTGGGTTTCGCTCCGCACGACGTACTTGTCCTTCTCCAAACCATAAGAGATCTTGATCCTTTTGGGCTCGGGGGCGTCGTTCGCCACCCGAACCCGGTGCGCCAACGCCGTCTTCCCGAGCGTCCCGATGTGGAGCTCGAGATCCGTGTGCCCGTAGGCGGGCAATGAGTACAGACTCCCCTTGCGATCCTCCGTCAACAGCCGGTCCGGGGCGATCACGTCGAGATCCTTCCCCTCCGCGTCGCGAAGAATGAGCGCGTAGTCCGGACGCTCCAGCCGCGTCGCCACCGACGTCACCGTCCCCTCCGCCACCGCGTGGCTCCGCTCCGCCGCCGGACCTACGACGAGCCGCGAACCGTACCGCTTCCGCAACATCGCCATCATCGGCTCCAACCGCGTGTTCCCCCCGACCACGATGAGGCACTTGAGAGCCCCGCCGAACGACTCTCGCGCCAAACGGTCGATCTCGTCGAGGATCGCCGGAACGTGGCTATCGAGCGTCGCCTCCAGATCCTCCGCCTTCACCCGGTACTCCCTGAAGGCCTCGGCGGGCTCGAGGCTTCGGTAACGCGTCGGATCGCCGTAGATCGGATCCGCGTCCCCCTCGTTCAGCTCGATCGCCAGATCCAGCTTCGACACGCCGTCCGTGTTGGACCTCAGATTCTCCTGCGTCAGATCCTTCTTCAACGACTCGATCTTTCCGTACAGACTCGGGAAGCGCGTCGTCCAGGACTCCACGGACCCCGCCCCACCCTCCGAGACGGTCGCGACGATGTGATCCCTCCCGTCCTGCCCCTTGACGAAGCGGTGCGCCGCGTCGAAGGAGGGCATCTTCCGCCCTTCCTTGTCCGGCGCCGTATACCTCGCCTCCCGATCCAGATGGTACGTGATCGGGATTTTCGCCATCCGCGTCCGGAGGGCGATCCGAAGCCCGACCTCCCGCGTCACCACCTCCCCCCCGAACGTCTTCTCCAAACGGCCCGCTCTCGTATCCTCCGCCTCGAAGCTCGTCGTCCCGAACTGGCGCAACTCCCGCATCCCGATCGGCGTCGTCTTCAGATCCACCCGGAAGAGCACCACGTCCGTCGTCCCGCCCCCCGAATCGTAGATCCCCACGAGATCCCCGTCCGCAAGACTCCCCACCGTCGTCGCACCGAACGCGCTTCCATCCTTCAAGTAGCTCTGCAGGATGTACGTCGCCGCCGCCACCGGTTCCGAGACCGTCGTCACCCGCGTCCCTTCCGGAAACCCCGCCCGCTCCAAAGCTCGCCGGAACGCCGCCAACGTCCGGTCCCGCTGACGACCTGCCTCCATCCCCTCCTCTCCCGAGTCCAGGACCGGAAGGCTCAGGACGAACTCCACCGTCGGCGTGACGCCGGGGACGACCCCCGCCAGATGCGGCTCCACGACGTCTCTGAGCAGGCGCTCGAAGTACCATGCCGCCACCTCGCCCGCGTCCACCCCCGTCCCCCCGATGAGCGGCAACGTCTCCCGACGCAACATCGTCTTAAGCTCCCGAAGGATCGGATATCTCGTGTCCGCGCTGATCTCCGCCGCCGCCTCGTAACCGTACGTCCACGTCGCCTCCCCCCCGCGCAGGCCGATCACCGTCGGCCACCGGAACTCGTCGTCGAAGCCCTTCGCGTACACCCCGGGATAGGGCAGGAGGCGCCGGTCCTCGTTGTACGAGTCGTACACCACGATCGACGTGTTGCTCGTCCCGAAATCCACCCCGATGTAGAACTGAGCCACCTCCGTGGCCGCAAGCTCGGGAAGCGAAAGGAGCGAGAGCGACGCCACCGCCGAACCCGCCTCGTCCTCCAACCGCACCGAACTCCCCGGCGCCCCCGCTTCGACCCGCTCCGCCTCGAACTCCACCCGTCCCCCGCCCGGATAGACCGTGTGCAACCCGCTCGGCGACGGCTCCGCCTCGCGAAGTCGGAAACCCGGCGGCAACGTCGGCGTCCGCACCCGCAACGCCCGACCCCCCGCGTTCACCACCGCGAAGCGCCGCTTCGGCGTCCGCGAGCCGAGCGGCAACACCGCCGGCTCCAACTCAATCCGACCTTCCTCCTCTCGGCGCACCGCAAGGCCCCCGAGAATCCGCTCCTCCCCCAACTCATCCGGAAGCCAAAGGTTCGTCGCCTCCCGCCGCACCGAGTCCGTCCGGTACCCCACGCTCGCCTCGTACGCGGAGGCGTCCGCCCCGGCGTAGCGCACCACCACGCTCCCGCTCCCCGTCGCCCGATCCGGCGCCGAGACGCCCCGCGCCCGCCCTCCCGCGTCTCCCACGAGGCGCGTCGCCAGACGCACGCTCGCCCAACCCTCCCGCGCGAACGGCACCTCGATGGACCCCGCGTCCCCTTGCGCCTCCACCCGGGGCGCCCCGAACGCCAGCGACCCCAAACGGTGCCCGCACGCCGCGCAGAACGTCCACGAAGCCTCCACCGGGTGCGAGCACCCCTCGGCGACGATCTCGCGGCACACCGGCATCGCCGCCCATCTTACCCAGAGCCCCGCTCTTCCGGGACGAACGTCAGCGGCCTCGCGTCCGACGAACGCCGCGCGGGAGCGGCGCTCACGTCCGCGGGTTAGGACGTGCCCGTCGCTTCCGAACGTCGAAGGCGCCTCACCGACCCGTGGAACGTCCCGAGGCCTCGGACGGCTCCCCCAAAGAGCCGAAGATCTTGCGCTTCCGCAAGGTCGGGAGGATTTCCAGAGAGGTGAGCGCCCCCGGAGAGGCTAAACCCCCGATCCTCCGCGGTAGTCCGCGAGCGTCATCCCCTCGCACGCGTTCGGATGCACGGTGCGAAGACCGCGCCACGCTCCGATCTCCTCGTCGTCCAAGAGCGCCTCCGGCTTCGGCAAGAACGCGGCGAAGAGCGAGGCGATCCCCAGCTCCTCCGCGCTCCGCCGGGCGTAATCAGCCCCGCCCCGGCTCCAAAGATACAGCTCGGCCCCCTCGGCCTTCAGCGCGCGCAGATGCCGCACCGTCCCCGGCATCGGGATCCGCCTCTCCCCGACCGTCCGCACGAGCGTGTCGTCGACGTCCACGTAAACGATCATGCGAGGCCCGAAATCCTGGTGGAGGCTAGGGGATTCGAACCCCTGACCCTCTGCTTGCAAAGCAGATGCTCTCCCACTGAGCTAAGCCCCCACGGCCGCCCCGAGCCTACCCGCCCCGCCCCCGACGTATCCACCGAACCAAAGGGTACAAACCTCCCGTGCCCCCCACCCGCGACTCCCTCCGCGCCTTCGCCGACTTCCTCGGCGGGCTCAAAGGCGACGAGAAGGGCGAGGCCGTCCTCTACGTGGACCGCCTCATGCGCGCCTTCGGCCACGAGGGCTCCGTCGAAGCCGGCGGCACCCACGAGCTCCGCATCAAGACGCCCCCCACCGACGCGAAGGCCGCGACTACCAAGTTCGCCGATTTCGTCTGGCCCGGCCGCGTCCTCGTCGAGATGAAACGGCGCGGCGAGAACCTCGCCAAACACTACCAACAGGCCTTCGACTACTGGCTCGAGCTCGTCCCGAACCGACCGACCTACGTCCTCCTCTCGAACTTCGACGAGATCTGGGTCTACGACCTCAACCGTCAACTCCGCGAACCCCTCCAACGCATCCGCGCCGCTCGCCTCGGGGAAAAGGACAACGCCGACTACAAGGCCCTCACCTTCCTAGGCCCCGACGCCGCCCTCCCCGTCTTCACCGGCGACCGCGTGAAGGTCACCAAAGCCGCCGCCGCCCTCGTCGCCGAGGTCTACAACTCCCTCGTCGGCACCAAAACCGACCGCCCCAGCGGCAACGTCCCCCCCGAGAAGGCCCAGCGATACGTCCTCCAATGCCTCGTCGCCCTCTTCTCCGAGGACGCCGACCTCCTCCCCGAAGGTCTCTTCGGCACCCTCGTGACCGAGGCCCGCCGCACCGAGAACGCCTACGACCTCGTCGGCGGGCTCTTCCGCCAGATGAACGACCCCCGCCCCGCCCCCGCCGGACGCTACGCCGGCGTCGGCTACTTCAACGGCGGCCTCTTCGCCACCGTCGAACCCCTCGCCCTGAACTACGCCGAGATGGCCGGCCTCGCCAAAGCCTCCAAAGACCACGACTGGAGCCAGGTCGAGCCCGAGATCTTCGGCACCCTCTTCCAGGCGAGCATGGGCCGCGAGGCCCGCCACGCCTACGGCGCCCACTACACGAGCCCCATCGACATCATGAAGGTCGTCGTCCCCACGATCGTCCGACCCTGGGACCGCCGCATCGCCGGGGCCAGGACCTTCGAGGAGCTCCTCGCCCTCAAACGCTCCCTCGCCGCCTACCGCGTCCTCGATCCCGCCTGCGGCTCCGGCAACTTCCTCTACGTCGCCTACCGCGAACTGAAGGCCGTCGAACGCCGCCTCGTCCGCCGCATGCTCGACCTCGATCCCGGCGGCCCGAACGGGGGCGGAAGCGCCACCGACGCCGCCCTTCGCAGGATCCCCTTCGTGGGCGTGAGGCAATTCTACGGCCTCGACGTCCTCCCCTTCGCCGTCGAGCTCGCGAAGGTCACCCTCATGCTCGCCAAGGAGCTCGCCATCATGCACCCCGAGGGCGACGACCCCGAGGTCACCGCCCGCATCGCCGAGGTCGAGCGCGCCCTCCCCCTCGATAACCTCGACGCGAACCTCCTCTGCGCCGACGCCCTCTTCACCGCGTGGCCCGAGGCCGACGCCATCGTCGGCAACCCGCCCTACCTCGGCTCCCGCTTCCTCCCGAAGGAGCTCGGCTACCCCTACGCCCGCAAACTCGCCGAGGCGTACCCCGGGGTCCCCCGTATGGCCGACTTCGTCGCCTACTTCTTCCGCCGCGCCCACGAGAGCCTGAAGCCCGGCGGCCGCGCCGGCCTCGTCGGCACCAACACCATCCGCCAGAACGAGACCCGCGAAGCCTCCCTCGACTACATCGTGAGGGAGGGCGGCGTCCTGCTGGAGGCCGTCTCCTCCCAAGTCTGGTCCGGCGACGCCGCCGTCTACGTGAGCATCGTGAACTGGGCGAAGCGCCTCGAGACTCCCACCGACCGCCCCACCGCCGGCGGCGAGGGCCAGATCGGCTTCGCCCTCCCCGCCGAGAACCCCCTCACCGAAGACGAGATCGCCGCCCCCAAACGCCTCTACTTCCAACACCAGGAGAAGCGCGACGCCCCGCTTGATCTTGTCGAGGTGCCCCTACTCGCTCCAAGTCTTGCCGCTGGGACGGATGTCAGCAAGGCTGCCGTGCTCAAAGCAAACGCCAAGGCGAAGGTCTGCTTCCAGGGTCCGAAGCCGGGTGCCCCTGGATTCTTCGTCAGCTTAGATCGCGCGCGGGAATTGAGTAAGGACCCGACGAGTGCTGCTCAGATTAAACCGCAACTGAACGGCGATGATTTGCTCACCTTTGGAACGCCTCGGCGTTGCGTCATTGATCTCAATGCGGCGCAGGACGTTCTCGCCGCCAAAAGTCACCGCCTTGCCTTCAAGCACCTTGAGGCCACCGTGCTTCCCTTTGTTAATGGGAAGCTAGAGGAAGAGGAAAACTTGGGGGGCGGCAACCGTGAGTTCGAGCGGAGACTTGGCCGATGGTGGCGCTTTCGACGCGATGGAAGTCAGGTTCTTGCCGCGATCGCTCGAGGCGGCAATCGGTACGTGGCTTGCTCCATTGTCACGAAGCGACCGATCTTCGAGGAAATCTCATGCGAGATCATGCCCGATAGCGCGTTGCAGGTCTTCGCCTTCGAGGACGACTACTCCTTCGGCATCCTCCAGTCCGGCCTCCACTTCGCCTGGTTCCGCGCCCGCTGTTCGAGCCTCAAAGGCGACTACCGCTACACCTCCGAGACCGTCTTCGACTCCTTCCCCTGGCCCCAGGCCCCCACCGAGGCCCAGATCCGCGCCGTCGCGAACGCCGCCGTCGCTCTCCGCACCCTCCGCCGATCCCTCATGGCCGAGCACCGCCTGAGCTACCGCGCCCTCTACCGCACCCTCGAGACCCCCGGCAAAAACCCCCTCCGCGACGCCCAGGACGCCCTCGACCGCGCCGTCCGCCGCGCCTACGCCTTCCCCGACGGGGCGACGAACGCCGACGGAGCCGCGACCGCCCCCGACCCCCTCGCCGACCTCCTCGCCCTGAACCTCGCCCTCGCCGCCCGCGAGGCCGCCGGAGATCCCATCACCCCCCCCGGCCTCCCCGCCTGGATCCCCGCCCCCGAAACCTACGTCACCGACGACTGCATCCGCCCCGCCGACTGATCGCTCCCCGATCCCCGACCCGCCCCCGCGCGGGGCGGCGGCTCACGAAGCGCCCCCCACCCCTTCCGCGCCCGCCCCCTTCCGCGCCCCGCACCGCAGGCCGAAGACGCAACCGACCCCCGGGATGTTGCGCACCGTGAGCGCGCACCCGTTCGCCTCCGCCGCCTGCTGGACGATCGCGAGCCCCAGCCCGAGCCCCGTCCGGTCCCTCCCCCCCTGCACGAAAGGCCGGAAGAGGCCCTCGGCCATCCCCTCCGGCAATCCCCCGCAACGGTCCTCGACCTCGATCACCGTGCCGCCCCCCTCCTCGAAGGCGCGGATCCACACGAACCCCCCGACCCCCGTGAACTTGATCGCGTTCTGAACGAGGTTCGTCACCGCCGACACCATCAGATGCTCGTCCCCCGTCATCTCCAACCCCGGATCGGCCTCCACCCGCACCCGAATGAGCTTCGCGTTCGCCTCCGAGGCGAGCGAACTCTCCACCTCGCTCAAGAGCGTGACGACCCGGAACGTCGTCGGGCTCAGATCCGCCTTCGTCTCGAGCCGCAACTCCGCGATCGAACGGTCGATGACCTCCCGCATGTGCCGCAGGGCGTTGCTCAGGACCGCGCTCGTCGCGCCCCCCGCCCCCACCTCCCCCATCCGGATAAGCTCGTGCGCGAGCACCGCGCTCGTGAGGTAGTTCCGGATCTCGTGGACGAGCGAACCCACCCGGAGCTGCGCCTCGTCCCGCGCCGATCTCGCCCCGAGAGTCTGGAACTCCTCCACCGCCTGCGCGATCGCGACGTCGAGGCACAGGTTCAGTTGCGCGAACTCCGCCGACGTGATCGTCTCCCCCGCGACGAGCGCGTACTCCGTGATCCCCTGGAACACGCTCCCGTAGCCGCGCACGAGCTGCGTGATCGTGTAGCCCATCCGGTGCGACTCCCGCGCGTGCCGCCGACTCGCCTCCGCCGTCACCTCCCTCGACACGTACCCCTGCCGCGCGGACGAGGAGTCCCCCTCGAACGAAAGCCGCACCACCTCCAAAAGCGCGTCGTAAAGCTCGATAAGCCCCGCGTGGAGCGGCTCCGCGGGCGAGAGCCCCAGCGCCTCCGTCATCTTCGTCCGGCACAACTCGAGGATCTCGGCCCGACGATCCTCCAACAACTCGTAAAGGCTCATCCCTCGCTCCCGCAGGCAGACCCGCCCCCCCATCCTACGCGCAAAGGCCTTGCAAAGACCGGGAGCCTCGCCCGCAGAGCCTCGAAACGTCTTGGAAAATCTCCCGGAGTGGTTGTCAAAGGGCTTCCCCCGCGCACGAAGAGATGAGGCCCCGCCGAATCTCCCTCCTCAACCCCGCCCCGAACCTTGGAACCGTGCGCGCACACGCGCCAAGCCGCTCCCAGGGTTCCCAGCCCTCCCAGGAATCGGCTGAAAAGGCTCCTTCGGAAGGAGAGAGCCTCAAAGCCTGACCTTGCACAAAAAGGCGAAACGCGTGGTCAGGCTGGTCAGACTTCCCGCCCTGCCCCCGCGTAGAAAGCCCCGATATGGACGCCTACGACGACCTCCTCCACAGCGTGCGCGCCTGCGCCGACGAGTGCGCGACCTGCGCCGCCGAATCCCGCCGCGAGGCGTTCGAAGGCCACAGCGAGATGGAGACCTGCGCCGCCGAGTGCGTCCGGTGCGAAGCCGCCCTCCGCGCCTGCGTCCACGACCTGGGCCAGGGGCGCACCACCGGCCTCAAGCTCGCCGCCGACGCCTGCGACGTCTGCGCCGCCGAGTGCGAGCAGCACGACCACGACCACTGCCGCCGCTGCGCCGCCAAATGCCGCGAGACCGCCGAGTCCGTCCGCTTCGCCGCCGCCACCGCCGCCTAGCCCGCCGGAAAATCCGGGCCATGCGCCAAACTAGAGGGCGATGTCCCCGCGCCTCGCGTTCGCCCTCGACGCCGCGCACCGCGCCGGAAGGTCCACCCTCGCCCTCTTCGAGACCGGCGCCCCCGTGGACCTCAAAGGCGACGCCACCCCCGTCACCGAGGCCGACCGACGCGCCGAAACCCTCATCCGGACCGCCATTGAGGCGAGCTACCCCGGCGAGTCCGTCCTCGGCGAGGAGGAAGGCCTCACCGGCGCCGGCGACGACCGCTGGGTCGTGGACCCCATCGACGGCACCAAAGCCTTCGTCTGCGGCGTCCCCACCTACGCCACCCTTCTGGCCTACGAGGTGGACGCCCGCCCCGTCCTTGGCGTCTGCTACCTCCCCGCCCTCGACGTCATGGTCCACGCCGAGATCGGCGGCGGCGCCTACTGGAACGGACGCCCCATCCGCGCAAGCGACCTCGCCGACCTCAAGACGGCCACCCTCGCCTGCGGCGGCCACTCGAACATGATCGCCGCCGACCGCTGGAGGGGCTTCGAGACCCTCATCGCCCGGGCCATGACCACCCGCACGTGGCAAGACGCCTACGGCCACGCCCTCGTCGCGAGCGGCCGCATCGCCGCCATGATCGACCCCGTCGTCTCCCGCTGGGACATCTCCGCCATGATCCCTATCCTGAAGGAATCCGGCGCCCTCGCCACCGACTTCGACGGCGGCGACCCCCTCGACCGGACCGAAGGCCTGGAGATGGTCTCCGCCGCCCCCGGCGTCCAACGCGAGGTCCTCGCCGCCTTCGCATGAGAGCCCCGATGAGAGAGCCCCGATGAGACTCCTGGGCGTGGACCTCGGCACCGTCCGCATCGGCCTCGCCGTCGCCGAGACCGAGCCTTTCGTCGCGGGCCCCCGCCCCCCCCTCGCCGCGAGCGGCACCCTCAAGCGGGACGCGGGGGCCATCGCCGCCCTCGCCCGCCGCGAGGAGGCCGACCGCGTCGTCCTCGGCCTCCCCCTCGCCTTCTCCCCTACCGGAGAGCGCGAGGAGAGCCGGGTCTCCCGCGCCGCCCGACTCCTCGCCCGCGAGCTCGAAGCCCTCGGCGAGACCGTCGCCTTCGCCGACGAGGCCTTCACCTCCGCCGCCGCCGAAGGCGCGATGCGCGACGCCGGACTCTCCATCGCCGAGTCCCGCCGCAAGGTGGACGGCGAGGCCGCCTGCCGCATCCTCGAGACGTACTGGGAGACCGAACGGAGGGCCGATGCGAACGCGGGCTAAACGCGCCCTCGCCCTCGGCGCCCTTCTCCTCGGCGCCGGAACCCTCGCCGGCGGCCTCGCCTTCCGCGCGAGGGTCGCCCCCATGCCCCCCGGACGCCGCTTCTACGTCCGCTACGAGACCCCCCGGCCCCTCCCCGAGGTCCTCGCGACCCTCCAGGCCAAAGGCGTGATCCGCGACGCGAACGCCACCGGCCTCGCCCTCCGCCTCCTCGGCGCCCCCCCCGTCCTTCGGCGCGGAACCTACGCCTTCGCCCCCGGCGACGGCCCCGGCACCCTCGCCCGCACCGCGCGCGCCCCCATGCGCCGGATGCTCCGCCTCTACCGGATGCGCTGGATCGCCCGCACCGGCCTTCGCCTCCAGCGCGAGTCCGTCTGCCCCCAGGCCGACTACGCGAGGGCCGCCTCCGACGCCGCCCTCTACCGCCCCGCGTTCCCCTTCGTCCCCGAATCCGGCTCCCTCGAAGGCTATCTCCCCGCCGACACCTACGACCTTCCCCCCCTCCTCCCCCCCCGGCAGGTCGTCGCCATGCAGCTCCAGAACTTCGGCAAGACCGTCGCCCCTCTCCTGAAGGGCGACCCCGACCCGAACCGCACCCTCACCCTCGCGAGCCTCGTCGAGATGGAGGCGAGCCGACCCGACGACCGCCGCAAGATCGCCGGCGTCATCGAGAACCGCATCCGCCGGGGAATGCGCCTCCAGATCGACGCCACCGTGAACTACGGCCGCGGAAAGTGGGGAAGGCTCTACTATAAGGACTACACCGGCGTGAAGTCCCCCTACAACACCTACCTCGTCCCCGGACTCCCCCCCGGTCCCATCTGCACCCCCTCCCCCGACGCCGTGAGGGCCGCCCTCGCTCCCGCCCGGCACGACGACGTCTACTACGTCGCCCTGCCCGACGGCACCACCCTCTACGCCCCCGACTACAAGTCCCACCTGAAGAACGTCGCCCTCCGCCGCAAACTCGTCAGAGAGCGGGAAGCCGCCCGCGCCGCCAACGGAGCCGGAGAGGGACGGGCGGGATGACCTTCCGCACCGGCCGTTTCGAGAGGTCCCGCTCCCGCGTCCGCGCCTTCACCCCCGCCCACGCCGTCGCCGCCCTCACCGACCTCGACCTCGACGCCCTCCACGCCGAGGGGAAGCGCCTCCTCCTCATGGACGTGGACAACACCCTCGTCCACCACAACGCCGACGGGGCCACCCCCGAGGTCGCCGCCTGGATCGCGAAGGCCCACGCTCTCGGCTTCGACCTCTGCATCGTCTCGAACACCAACCGCCACGACCGCCTCGCCGCCATCGCCGAATCCCTCGGCGTGAGCGTCGTCCGAGGCCGCTTCAAACCGAGCCGCACGATGTTCGAGATGGCCCTCCTGAAGTTCGGCCGCGGACCCGAGGAGACCCTCATGGTCGGCGACCAGCTCATGACCGACGTCCTCGGCGCGAACCGCGCCGGCATCGACGCCGTCTGGGTCCAGCGCATGCCCGGCTCCCGCGAGTTCGTCGGCACCCGCGTGAACCGCCTCGCTGAGCGCGCCCTCACCCGCGTCATCTACAAAACCCTCGTCGCCTCCCCGACCCCCCACGCTATGAACGACGAACCCGTGCTCGACTCCCCCGCCGCCGTCCTCGACAGGATCGAGCACCCCGACCACACCCCCGCCGAGCACGCCAAACCCGGCGGCCTCGTGGGCCAGCTCACGAAGTTCCTCGTCGTCGGCGCGTCGAGCTTCCTCATCGACTTCACCATCACCTACCTCCTCCATAAGAAGCTGAGCGTCGGCGGCGTCCTCGTCTCCGACACCGCCGGCCGCTGGCTTATCGCCCACTTCCCGAGTCTCTTCGGCGGCGCGAGCGAGCCCGGCAAAGCCTCCTTCTGGATCTCCGTCCTCATCGCCGCCACGATCGCGACCTACAACGGCTTCTACTGGAACCGACGCTGGACCTTCGGGGTCACCGGCGACGAGGGCAAGGCCCGCCAGCTCCGCCGCGTCTACCTTCTCGGCTACGTCGGCATGGCCCTCAACGCCGCCTTCTCCCAACTCTTCCTGAACATCATCCCCGGCCACCAAGGCCAGAGCATCTTCGTCGCCAAACTCATGGCCGCCGCCGTCGTCGCGAGCTACAACTTCCTCGGCCAACGCTTCTGGGCCTTCCGCTAGAGGTGTCACCTCTGCGGCGTCGGCGGCTGTGGCATCGGCGTCCCGCCGATGCGTCCCGAGGGCGTCCCGCCCTCGGAAGAGGCCCCCGACCCCGGCGAGAACGCCCTGGATCCGAGAGTCGCCGCTCGTGACGCCGAAACCCGTAAACCCCTCATGACCGAGACCCACCCCTGGCGAAAGGCCCCCCCCGGCGACTACGCCGTCGTCGGCGACCCCGTGGCCCACTCCAAAAGTCCCGCCATGCACGCCGCCGCCTACCGCGCCCTCGGCCTCGATCTGACCTACCGCGCGATCCACATCCCCCGCGGCGAACTGGGCGAAGCCCTCGACCACCTGAAAACCCTCGGCTACCGCGGCGTCAACTGCACCGTCCCCCACAAAGAGGCCGCCCTTGAGTGGGCGGTAAGCCCCGATCGCGAAGCCCGCGAGGCCGGGGCCGCGAACACCCTGAACCTCGTCAGCCGGAGGGCGACGAACACCGACATCCTGGGCTTCCATCTCTCGTTCGACTGGGAACCCCGTGGGCGTCGCACTCTCATCCTAGGGGCGGGCGGAAGCGCCGCGGCCGTCCTTCTCGCGCTCCTTCGTTTGGCTGAGCGCGGCGGAATCTCGATCTGGAACCGAAATCCTGAACGAGCCGCCGCCCTCCTCCGCAACACTGCCGAACGGCTCGAGCCCCGCATCCCCGCCGATCCGGTCGCTTGTCTCGCCACCTCCTCCGACCCCCTTTTAACCGGGCAGAGCCCGGGTAGGTCGAAAGAGGAGATTCGCCGCCGGAACCTCTTCAAGCGCGCGAACGTCGTCTCGACCCCCGACCTCGCCACTTACGACCTCATCGTCAACGCGACCGCCGCCTCGCTAAAAGGCGAGAACCTCGGACTCGACTGGTCCCGTGCGAAGCCGAACGCCTTGGCCTACGATCTCGCCTATGGAGTGGACGAAGCTCCGTTCCTGCGTGGCGCGCGGGAGGCAGGACTCAGGACGCGCGACGGACGGGCGATGCTCGCCGCACAAGGCGCGCTCGCCGTCGTATGGTGGGGACTTCCTCTCCGCCTGAACCCACCGGGAATTAGGGAGAATGTGCTGCGGCGCATCATGCGCGAGGCCCTAGACTGATGCGTTGTGGCATCGGCGTCCCGCCGATGCGTCGCGCGGGCGTCTCGCCCGCGCCGGATTCGGCGATCGTGGCCCGAAAACCGTGGCACGGGCATCCTGCCCGTGGTCGGGGGAGCATCCTGCTCCCCCGACTTCCGAGACCCCCGACCCAGCTGAGCCCCTCTAGGGAACACTGGACCCGCCCCCATGACCCCGCCCCCCTTCGCCGAGATTGAGCGCGCCGCCGAAGCCATCCGCCGCGGCAGGCTCGTCGTCGTCCCCACCGAGACCGTCTACGGCCTCGCCGCCGACGCCACGAACCCCGACGCGATCGCGAGAGTCTTCGCCCTCAAAGGCCGCCCGAGCGACAACCCCCTCATCGTCCACGTGGACACCACCCCCATGCTCGAAAGCGTCGCGCGGGACATCCCCGACGCCGCGTGGACCCTCGTGAACCGCTTCTGGCCCGGACCCCTCACCCTCGTCCTGCCCCGCGCCGACGCCGTCCCGGACGCCGTGAGCGCCGGGCTCCCGAGCGTCGCCGTCCGCATGCCGAACCACCCCGTCGCCCTCGCCCTCGTCGCCGAGTCCGGCCGCCCCCTCGCCGCCCCCAGCGCGAACCGCTTCCAGGCCCTCTCCCCCACCCGGGCCGAGGACGTATCCCGCGAGATCCGCGCCGGCGCCTTCGCCGTCCTCGATGGCGGCCCGAGCGCCGTCGGCCTCGAATCCACCGTCCTCTCCCTCACCGGCCCTCCCACGATCCTGCGCCCCGGCGCCGTCACGAAGGCCCAGATCGAAGCCGCTCTCGAAACCGAGGTCGCCGAACGCGCCGGGTCCCAGGACGACGGCCCCCGCGAGGCCCCCGGCGCCTACCGCCGCCACTACGCCCCGAAGACCCCCGTCCGCCTCGCCGAGCGCCTCGCCCCCGACGACGCCGGCCTGACCCTCGACCCGCCCGCGAACCCCCGCCAGATCGCGATGCCAGACGACCCCGCCGCCTACGCCGCCGCCCTCTACGCCGCCCTCGCCGCCCTCGACCGCGAGGGCGTGCGCGAGATCGTCGTCGGATCCCCCCCCGCCCCCTGGACCGCCGTCCACGACCGCCTCCGCCGCATGGCCTGAACCCCGCCCGCACCGCCGACCGCAAAGACCGAGAACGCCCCCAAGACCAAACCCGGGAGGCGCCCCGAAGGGGCCGAGGGAAGCATCCAGGGGAACACCCCCGAGGCCAAGCTCTTCTCCCCGCCTCCGGGGAGGGGGTGGTCGAAGACCGGATGAGGGCCGGGGAAGAGCCCCCGAAGAGAGCACACCCTTTGGAGTGCGCGGATTCATCCGCGCCCTCCCCCGGGCGATCCATCGCCCGAACCCGAGGACGCCCTCGTGAGAAAGGGAGAGGAAATCCCCCCGACACGTTGTCAGACCCCCCTCCCCGAGAACGAGAGGGTGTGAGCCCCCGCGAAAGACGACCCCACCTCCGAAAGGACCCTCCCGCACGATCCGGTACCCCCGTCCGAAACGAACGCGCGCACGCGTGGCGCGCAATGGCGCGCAACGGCGCGCAAGGCCCCTCAGCGCCCGATCTCGAGCCCCATCGGCTCCACCCGCATCCAGCTCTCCACCGCCCGCACCTCCTCCAGCGCCCGGAGCGACGCGAGCGCCCCGAGGAACGACCCCTCCCGGCACTCGTGCGTGAGGAACACCACCTCCCCCCGCGCCCCGTCGTTCGCGCCCTCGTCCGCCCCCGGCGGAAGCGTCCGCATCTCCATCGCCGCGAGCGACACCCCGTGCGCCCCGAACGCCGTCGCGATCGCCCCGAGCGAGTTCGGCCGGTCCGCCACCGTCAGCCGCAGATAGTACGACGAACGCAGATCCTCCATCGGCGCGAGCGGCATCCCCTCCTCGTAGGGGATCGCCGAGCCCGTCCCCCCCGTCGCGAGGTTCCGCCCCACGTCCACGAGGTCCCCCACCACCGCGCTCGCCGTCGGGTCCGACCCCGCTCCCCGCCCCGAGAACATGAGATCCCCCACGAAATCCCCCCGAAGCCACAGCGCGTTGTACACGTCGCTCACCGAGGCGAGCGGGTGCGAGCGCGGCACCAGCGTCGGATGCACCCGCACCCGGACGCGGTCCGAACCGACCGCATCCACGATCCCGAGAAGCCGCACCCGGTATCCCAGCACCTCCGCGTACGCCATGTCCGCCTTCGAGACCCCCCGGATCCCCTCCCGCGACACCGCCTCCGGATCCACCTGCCGCCCGAACGCGATGCTCGCGAGGATCGAGATCTTGTACCGCGTGTCGAACCCGTCCACGTCCGCCGTCGGGTCCGCCTCCGCGTAACCCAGCGCCTGCGCCCGCGCGAGCGCCTCGCCGAACTCCTGCCCGTCCTCCTCCATCCTCGTGAGGATGAAGTTCGTCGTCCCGTTGAGGATCCCCATCATCCGCACGATGTCGTTCCCCGCGAGCTGGTGCTTCAGCGGCTGCACGATCGGGATCCCCCCTCCCACCGCCGCCTCGTAGTGCAGATCCAAGCCCCGCGACTTCGCGAGCTTCACCAGCCGCGACCCGTGCCTCGCGATAAGCTCCTTGTTCGCCGTCACCACCGGCTTCCCGTTCCGAAGCGCCCGCTCCACAAGCCCCGCCGCCGGGTCCACCCCCCCGATGACCTCGACGACCACGTCCACCTCGGGATCGTCCACGATCGAGCCCAGGTCCGTCGTGAACCGCGCCCGCACCTCCCCCAGAGGCAAAGCCCGCTCCTTCGCCGCGTCCCGCACCCCGATCCGCGTCACCTCGAACGCCACCCCCGCCTTCCGCGCGACCCCCGCCTCGTTGTCCTCCAACATCCGGTACGCCCCCGTCCCCACCGTCCCGAACCCGAGCAAACCGACCCGAACCGTCTCCATCCGCGCTTCTTACGTCGGAACACCCCCGCGCGTCCGAGCCCCGCCCCCGGAGCAGACGCTAAGCCCCGCCCCCCATCCCGCCCCCGCCCGCCCGGTACGCCCGCGGCGACACCCCGTACCGCGCCGAGAACCGCGCGTGGAAGTTCGCGACGCTCGCGAACCCCGCCTCCGCCGCGATCTCCCCGACCGGCCGCGAACCCTCCCGAAGCATCTCCGCCGCCCGCGCGAGCCGCGCCCGCACGAGATGCTCCCACGGCCCGACCCCGTACATCGCCCGGAACGTCGCCCCGAAGCGCGAAGGCGAGAGCCCCGCCGCGTCCGCGAGGTCGCTCACGCTCGTCGCCCGCTCCGGCCGGCGCTCCATCGCCGCCCGCACCGCCGCCACCCGCTCCTCCGCCCCCGCCCCCGCCCCGTCCGGCGAGCGCCACGGCCCCCGCGACCACGCGATCCCCGCGAGCGCCGCGAGATGCCCCGACTCCTCCTCCGACCCGACCCGCCCCGACGCCTCCGCCGCGAGCTCCCAAAGCGCCCCGAGCCGCGCGAGGAACGCCCCCTCCCGCGCCACCCGGATCGGCCCCGGCGCGAACTCCGGCCACAGCGCCCCCTGCCGCCCCCCCGAGAGACCCAGGGCCTCCCGCGCCCCTGGACGATAGGACCCGGGACGGTGCCCCCCCGGACGGTGCGCCCCCGGACGGTGCGACAGCTCCGGCTGCCCCGGCGTCTCCGGCGCGAAACCCGGCAACGCCTCCGGCGCGATCCAGAACCCGCGCACCGTCGCGTCCCGCTCCGCCTCCACCCGATGCGCCCCATCCCCCCGGCACGCCACCGCCTCCCCCGCCGAGACCACGACCGCCCGTCCGTCCTCCCACACGAACCGGCACGCCCCCGCCGTCACCACGTCGATCTCGACCTCCCGGTGCCGGTGGAGCCTCGACTGGGACCGCCGGGACACCCCCCCCGCTCGCCCCGCCCCGTCCTCCCCTCCGCGCCGGACCGACCTGTCCAGAAGGTAGAGCCCGAGCCCCCGCTCCTCCGGAACGAACCGCGCCGCCGTCCGCTCGACCGCCCCCTCCTCCCCTCGATCCGCCTCCAAGCCCCGATCCACGGGAGGAGTGTGCCCCCGAAGCCCCCCGAGCGGCGCGCCAGGGGGTAACGTTCGCCCATGGCGCCGCTCCTCGCCCTGCCGATCCTCTTCGCCGCCCTCCAGAACCCCCCCTACCCCCGCGTCCCCGCCCTCGGCGAGGACCCCCGGATGCCCATGCCCACCCCCTGGGTCGAGCCCGGCTACCTGAAGATCTGGTGGATCCAGTCCCCGAACTTCGGCCCCCGCCCGAAGGACGCCGTCGTGGACACCATCGTCGTCCACTCCACCGTCATCCCCACCCTCAAACTCACGACCGAGGCGTTCCAACGGGTCGCCTCGCAGGTGAGCGCCCACTTCACCATCGGCCCCGACGGAAGCATCGTCCAGAACGTGAGCACCTTCGACCGCGCCTGGCACGCCGGCGTCTCCGTGGACGCGACCGGCCACAAGAACGTGAACGACTTCTCCATCGGGATCGAGCTCGTGAACCTCAACGATGGCAAGGACCCCTACCCCGACGCCCAGATCCAGGCCCTCCGCGGCATCGTCGCGAGCATGCGCCGCCGCTTCCCGATCAAACGCCTCGAGAGCCACGAGTTCATCGCCCGCCCCGTCGGCCGCAAGAACGACCCGAAGGGCTTCCCATGGCCCAAGCTCGCCTATTTCGGCCTCCCCATTGACTACGGCGAAGCGAAGGAGAACACCCCCGGCGCCACGAACCCCCCGACGCCGAAGTAACGGTGCCGAAGTACGTAGAGAGCACGAACGTGCCCCCCCGCGCCCGCGATCTCCTCCTCCTCGCCGCCGGGGCGAGCGTTCTCCGCGTCTTCATCCGGAGCGGACAATCAGGCCGGGCTTATGACCTTATCGTACGAAAGGGGAACCTTGCCTTTGGGAGCGCGCTCTGGACGACCCCGCTCGCCGTCCTCGGGCTTCTCGCCGCCCTCGCCCTCGCCTTGGGAGCCCTCCCCCGCGTCCGGCTGTACCCCCGCCGCGCCCTCGCCCTCGGCCTCGTCGCGAGCGCTCTCGCCGCCGCTCTCGCCGCCGTCGCCCCGACCTTCGGCGCCTACGAGGCTTCCCGCACCCTCGGCCTCGTCGGCACGGGCGTCGCGGGCGCGTCCCTCGTCGCCCTCGCCGTCGAGCGTCTCCCGCGCCCGTGGCTACTTTTCCTGCCCGCCACGGGCCTCGCCGCCCGCGATCTCGCGCGCTGGGTCGGACCGAGCTTCCGAAGCGCCTACGCCCACTCGCAGGCCTACCTCGTCCTGAGCGCCGCCCTTCTCGTCGCCCTCGCCGTCGCATCCCGCGTCCTTCTCGGCGACGAGGCGACGGAAGAGGTCGAACCCGCGTCCACGTCGCCGGATCCTTACATCGCCACCCGCCTCCTCGCCCTCGCCACTCTCGGCGGAGCGGCGGGAGTCCTCGTCTGCGCCCCCGAACTCCGCATCGCGCGGCTGGACCTCTTCGGCCTCGGACGGCAGGGCACCGAACTCGCGCTCCGCATCGCCGCCGACGCCTTTCCCCTCCTTCTCATCGCCGCGCTCCTCGCTCGCTGTGCGGGCCTCGGCCTCTCGTTGCGGATCCTCGCCGCCCTCGCCGCCGCGCTCCTCGTCCTCGCCTGGTCCCTCCCCGGCGCCCGCTACCCCGCGACGCTCCTCGGCCCCACCCTAGGAGGCCTCCTCGCCGGCCTCGCCGCCCTGCGCCTCGCCCTCGGCGTCCCGCCCGAGCGCCGCCTCGCCGCCGCCCTCGCCGTCTCCGCCGCCACCCTCGGCACCGAGGCCGCCCTCACCCCCCTCTGGGCGTCGCGCCTCGCTCCGAACGCCGTCACCCCCCTCCTCTTCGCCGTCGCCGCCGCCCTCCTCGTCCTCATCGCCCTCCCCGTCCGCCGCCCGAATCCCGTTCCGACCTAGATCCAATCCGAAGGATCGCCCGCCCTGTCGGGCCACACGAGGATCGAGAACCCGCCCTGCCCGAACCACCACAGCTCGTGCCCCGGGTCCGACGACGTGTGGAGCGCGTCGAGGCGCGTCCCGTCGTCGAACCTCAGCCGCGGCTCGAACGCGGGCGAGACCGTCGCCTCGACCACCGTCCGCGCCCCCGCCTCCACCTCGGCGTACCAAGCCTTCGCCCGATTCCAACGCAGAAGATCGTCCCGATCCCGCGGCGGGGTCTTCCGGTCGAAGAACCGCCGCGCCCCCCCCCCCCCCGCCCGAAATCGTCGCTCCCCAAGACCGTCGCCCCGTCCCGCCAGATCCGCCAGCCCTGCACGAGCCGCAGCGTCGTCTCGGCGCGCTCCACCACATCTCCCTCCCGGTTCGTCTCCTCGATCTGAGGACCGAACTCGAAATCCCGCCCGATCGGCCGCCACATGTCGGTGAGCGGCAACCCCACGATCCCCTGGAGCACCTCCTCGTACCGCGCCCGCCGCCCCTTGCCCGTCGCCTCCACCGCTCTCCGAGTCTACGCCGCCCCGCCGCGTAGACTCCGGCGGACAATCCTCATGACCCCGAACGGCCCCGTCCCCTCCGATCCGGGCCTCGGCGATCCTTTCTGGCAAGCCCTGCTCGCCCGCGACGTCGAGAGCCTCGGCCCCCTCGCCCTCCTCCACCCCGTCACCGCGTTCGTCTTCGGCGCGTTCTCCCTCTGCGGCCTCCCCCGTCTCACCATCGGCCTCGCCATGATGAGCGGCGCGATCCCCGCCGGCCGCGGCGAACCGACCCCCGCCCTCTTTGGCGGACTCTTCGCCCTCGTCGGAGGGGTCGTCGCCCTCCACATCGCTCTCTCCGTCGCCTGCGCCCTCGCCTCCGGCTGGATCTCCCGCCGCGAGCGCCACGGGTCCGTCTTCGTCGTGGATGGCCTCCTGCTCCTCTGGACGCCCATCGGCACCGCCCTCGGCATCCCTCGGCGTCTACGGGCTCATCCTCCCGAGCAAGCCCCACGTCCGCGCCGCATTCCGCTCGTAAAGGCGGGAAGGGCGTAGACTCGGGCCGTCCCGATGCCCTTCCTCCCCCCCGTCCAAGCCCCCCCGAAACCGATCCTCGACACCCCCTGGACCGCGAAGGTCTCCCGCACCCTCCCCCACCCCGAGTACCCCCGCCCGGGGATGGTCCGCAAGGGCTGGGCGAACCTCAACGGCCCCTGGGACCTCACGGTCGAGGCCGCCCCCGGCGACGCGCCCTTGTTCGTCGGGAGGATCCTCGTCCCCTTCGCCCCCGAGTCATACCTCTCCGGCGTCATGAAGCCCGTCCCCGACGGCGCGACCCTCGTCTACCGCCGCACCTTCGCCCGCCCCAAAGGCGACCGCGCCATCCTCCACTTCGAGGCCGCCGATTGGCGTAGCGAGGTCTACGTGGACGGCGCGAAGGTCGGCGAGCACGAGGGCGGCTACGACCCCTTCGCCTTCGACGTGACCGACGCCCTGAAGGGGAGCGGCCCCCACGAGCTCGTCGTCCGCACCACCGACCCCACCGACGCCGACGTCCAACCCCGCGGCAAGCAGGTCCGCAAACCCGGCGGCATCTACTACACCCCCACCTCCGGCCTCTGGGGCACCGTCTGGATCGAAGGCGTCGCCCGCGACGCCGTAAGGAGCCTCGCCCTCGACGGCGCGATGGACGGCACCCTCACCGCCGACCTCCGCCTTTGGGGACCGGCCCGGAACCCCGTCGCCCTCGACCTCTTCGACGGCTCCCGCCCCGTCGCCCACCTCGCCGCCACCGACCTGCGCGACGGCGCGCGGCTGACCGCCCGCATCCCGAATCCCAAGCTCTGGTCCCCCGACTCCCCGAAGCTCTACCGCGTCCGCGTGACCGTCGGGAGGGGCGACGCGGTCGATTCCTACGTCGCCTTCCGCTCCGTCGGGCTCGTGAAGGACCCCCAGGGGCGCACCCGCCTCGGCCTCAACGGCAAGCCCCTCTTCATGGCCGGTCCCCTCGACCAGGGCTTCTGGCCCGACGGCCTCTACACCGCCCCCACCGAGGAGGCCATGCGCTTCGACCTCGAGATCACCAAGCGCCTCGGCTTCAACACCGTCCGCAAGCACGTGAAGGTCGAGCCCCAGACCTGGTACGCCGCCTGCGACCGTCTCGGCCTCCTCGTCTGGCAGGATATGCCGAGCGGCGACCGCTCCATCGGCGACCGCGACCCCGATACCGTCCGCACCCCCCGCTCCGAGGCGATCTTCCGCCGCGAGTACCGCGCCATGGTCGAGGGCCTGAAGGGCCACCCGAGCGTCGTCGCCTGGGTCCTCTTCAACGAGGGCTGGGGCCAGTTCAAGACCGCCGAGATGAGCGCCTGGGCGAAGGCCCAGGACCCCACCCGCCTCCTCGACGCCGTCACCGGCTGGGCCGACCGCGGCACCGGCGACATGCGCGACCTCCACGTCTACCCCGGCCCCGGCTCAGCGAAACCCGAACTCGCCCGCGCCGCCGTCCTCGGCGAGTTCGGCGGCCTCGGCCTCCCCACCCCCGACCACATGTGGCGCGCGACCGGCTGGGGCTACCGGAGCTTGAAGACCGGCGAGGAGCTCACGAACGCCTTCGCCGGCCTCATGGACGCCACCCGCGACCTCATCGGCGCCCCCGGCCTCTCCGCCGCGATCTACACCCAGACCACCGACGTCGAGACCGAGCTCAACGGCCTCATGACCTACGACCGACGCGTCCTGAAGATGGACGAGGACCGCGTCCGCCGCGCCGTCCTCTCCCTCTACGGAACCCCGCCCGCCTACGAGACGATCCTCCCCACCTCCGAGGACGCCCCCGCCTCCTACCGCTTCCGCTTCGACCCCCCGACCGGCGACTGGACCTCCCTCGCCTACGACGACTCCGCCTGGAGATCCGGCGAGGGAGGCTTCGGCGGCGGGCGCGAGACCGCCGGCCCCGTCCGCACTCCCTGGACCGGCCGCGAGATCTGGCTCCGCCGCGAGTTCACCCTCCCCGCCGAGGCCGCGGGCGACCTCTCCCTCCGCGTCGCCCACGACGACGACGCCGAGGTCTGGCTCGACGGCGGCCGCGTCGCCACCCTCGACGGCGCGAGCGGCACCTACCGCCGCGTGGGCCTCGCCGCGAGCTTCCTCCCCCTCGGCAAGCTGAGCGCCGGGCGCCACGTCCTCGCCGTCACCTGCCGCGATACCGGCGGCGACCGCTACATCGACCTCGGCCTCGTCCGCACCGTCCCGCCCGCGAAGGCGGGGAAGTAACCCCGGACGAGACCCGCCGAAACGAAGAGGGGTCGGACGGAAGCCCCGTCCGACCCCTCCTAAAGGAGGCGAAGCCCGATCAGCGCGTGATCGCGTCGATCGAGGAGGCGATCCTCGCCCCGTCCTTCGCCGCGTTCACGTCCGCGTACGCCGCCGTGACCTTCCAATCCTTGTACACGTACACCGTGTTCTTCGCCTTGAGGTCGATCTTGTAGTTCGCCACGTACTCGCTCGTCGTCGGGAGCACCGCGACCCCGACCCTCTTCGCCCCGTACTTGCCCGGGATCGCCTTTGCGAACGCCTCCGCCTGCGCCTCGCCTCCCTTGTCGTACAGCACCACGACGAGCGCCTTGAACTCCTTCCCCGACTTCGACGTCATCTCGCCGTCGAGCATCTTCGCCACCGCCCCGACGTTCGCCTCCGAATCCCCGTGGACCCAGATCTGCGTCTGAGGCCGGTTCTGGAACGTGCAGGGAAAGCAGTTCGTCGTCCCGGCGAGCGGGCCCGAGAGATGCCTCGGGTGGAACGCCGTGACGCTCTCCCCGAGCTTGAGCCCGGCCTTGGCGGCCCCCCCGAGCGGGACGAGGGCGAAGAGCGACGCCGCGCCGGCGAGCGCGAGAAGGGCGAGAGGGGTCTTGATCGTCATGGTGGCCTTCCCATTCTAACGCCGCGATCCGAAACGGGTTCCCACCCTCGCCCCCGAGCCGTTCCGCGTAGGCTGAAAGGCCCATGTGGATCTTCAAGAACGACGCCGTCCTCTCCATCGTCGCCCACCTCGACGAGCCGGGAAAGCTCCTCGTCCGAAGCCGCGTCCCCGGCGACATCGAGCGCGCCCTCCCCGGCGCCGACGTCTACGAGGACCCGAGCGCCGACTACCGCTACCGCGCCGACGTCCCCCGCGAGACCGTCGCCGCCGCCCTCGCCGAGGCACTCGCCACCATCGGGTACGGGAACTTTAAGGCCTCCGTCGCCGATCCCCGCCGCCACCGCGCCTATTCGGACGTATGGGCCGTCCTCGCCCGCGAGTATGGCGCGTTCGGAAGCGGCGACGGGAAGTAAGTCCTAATTATTGAAAAACGGTTGCAAAATCTCGTTTTATCCTAGTAGGATTACTAGGTCTTCGGCCCCACCGGAGAACCCCCCCCGCCATGCTGACCCTCTCAGCGCCCGCCGTCCGGCAGGCCCCCCCCGACCCCGTGCTCGGCGCGGCGATCCACTTCCCCAACGGCGCCGCCCCCCAGGCCGACTGGGACGCCGCCGAGGCCGCCGCCGCCAGAGTGCGCGAGACCTTCGGCCCCGGCGCCTTCGTCCGCTGGGACGGCCTCTGGCACGAGATCTGGTGGAACCCCGGCGCGAGCTACGGCTACGCCCGCGCCGAGCGC
Source organism: Fimbriimonas sp. (assembly GCA_965249475.1). Lineage (GTDB taxonomy): Bacteria > Armatimonadota > Fimbriimonadia > Fimbriimonadales > Fimbriimonadaceae > Fimbriimonas. The sequence continues at coordinate 811,487 of CBDFMD010000003.1, forward strand.
GCCCTCGCCCTCCTCAAGCGCCAGGGCCTCCGCTCCCTCATGGAGTTCACCCCCCACCCCTGGCCCGGCTCCGGCTGGGACGGCGCCCCCACGAACCGCGACTGGGGCCACCCCCTCCCCGAGTGGTTCCCCGCGATCGCCGACCGCTACCGCCGGTCCATTGCCTGGTACCGCGAGGCCCTCGCCGCCAACGCCATGCCCGAAGGGGAGAACGCCGTCCAGTGGGGCAACGAACCCGCGAGCGGCCACCCCGGCGGCGACGGCACCCTCCCCCGCGGAACCTGGAGCGCCCACGCCCTCTGGTACGAGCTCCACCGGGGCGGCGGCGACCTCTACGGCGACCTCACCGTCGCGAGCCCCGCCCTCTCCATGCTCGACGAGCCCGTCGCCGCCACCGAGCTCGCCACCGCCCGCGTCCCCGAAGGCCTCGACTGGACCGCCCCCGTGGACCGGCGCGCGATGCACTTCCGCTTCTACCACCCCGAGTTGAAGTCCCCCCGCGCCTACGCCGACGCCTACGTCGCCGAACTCGCCCGCCGCGCCGCCCTCGTCCTCGCCGAACCCTACCCCGCCGGCACCGGCCGAAAGGCCCTGAACCGCGCCGAGGGACTCTGGATCACCGAGGGCTACATCGCGAGCGGCGACTGCCCCGAACCCCGCGCCGAATGCTGGCGCCTCGTCTTCCAGAGGATCAAGGCCGGCGTCCCCGGCGTGAACGGCTACTTCGCCTACCGCTTCTACCCCGACACCCTCCAGGACGGCCTCGACTGGTCCGTCCCTCCCGACGCCCGCGTCCCCATCGTCCCCTTGCGCGCCCGCTACCCCCACCCGAGGGTCCTTCCCCGCTAGAGCGCCGGATCGCCAGCCGATAGGCGCCGGATCCAAGCTCCCGATCCGGCGTCCCGTCGCGCGCGGGAGACCGAGGCCGAGATCTCTCCTATCGCCGAGGCGGGGTTCTGGCGGTAACATCCCGCCGTCCATGCGTAAGGCCTTCACTCTCATCGAGCTGCTGGTGGTGATCGCCATCATCGCCATCCTCGCCGCCATCCTCTTCCCCGTCTTCGCCGGGGCGAAGGAGGCCGCGAAGAAGACCCAGTGCCTCTCTAACGGCAAGAACATCGGGACCGGGCTCTACCTCTACGTCGGCGACTCCGACGACACCCTCCCGATGGCGAACTACCCCGGCGCCCCCGCCTACGTCGGACCCCCCTTCACCGTCTTCTCCTGGCACGCCGGCGAGGGCAAGGCCGAACTCAACTGGGCCGACCTCCTGCTCCCCTACACGAAGAACGTCGAGATCTTCAAGTGCCCCGACGACGCCACCGGCCTCGCGACCTTCCCCGCCGGCTCGGGCACCAAGGTCCCCGGCAAGCTCCTGAGCTACGGCCTCAATCTCTACTTCTTCCGCCAGCCGAACAACGTCCGCCGCTTCTCCCTCACCGGCGGCTCGATGAGCGAGATGGCGAACACGGGCTCGAAGATCTTCGTCGCCGAGACCTCGAGCAACACGAACCAGGAGCTCATGACCCCGGGGCGCTGGAAGGCCCCCGACGGCACCGTCACCTACGAGCGCCACCTCGGCGGGAGCAACTACGTCTACGCCGACACCCACGCCCGCTACCACAAGATGCCCGGAGCCTGGAAGACGATCCCCGCCACCGTCTGGAACGACCCCGACGCCGCCGCCCTCCAGCCCTACCCCCAATGGTTCCCCTGGCTCGACGACGCGAGCGAGAAGTGGTGAGCCGCCCCTAGCCGCTCGCCCCCTAGGACGCAAGGGACCGAAGGGACCGGAGGGCCGCCGAGCGGCCGCCCGTCCTCGCGCTACTTGAAGCGAACCGCGAGCCCCGGCATGAGCCGCGCCCCGTTCTTCGCCCCCGGCCGGGGCTTCCCGTCCCGAGCGACCCCCGCGAACCCGAAGAACCCCACCCCCTCCAGCGTCGCCTTCGCGCTCACCGCCTTCATCTGCTTCGTCGGGTGGAACCTCGCCTCCAGCGCCGCGCGCGTCGCCGCGATCTTCGGCAGGAGCGGCGACCCCGCGCACTTCGCCGGGTCCGGCACCTCCATCACGCTCTTCGACCCCCCCGGCTCCGAGACGACCATGTAGAGGTCCCCGTCCTCGCGCAGAACGACGCTCTCCACCGTCGCCTCCACCCGCCACACCTGCGTCTCGAACGGCGCGACCCGCCGGCTCTGGAACGACGCCGTCGAGAGATCCCCCGCCAGCCCGTCCGGACGCGGGACCGCCGCCATCGCCGCGAGCGTCGTCGGCCGCGCCGACGTCCGGATCTTCGCCGCGTCCGCGTCGAGCCCGCGCTTCACCGGCTCCCGCGAGGGTCCGTGCGCCCGCCGCGCCGGTGCCGCCGGACGCACCACGCTCGCCACCGATTCCGGAAGCGTCTTCGGCTGACACCCCTGGATGAGAACCCCGAGGGCCAGCGTCGCCGCCGCCCCGAGGCACGCCGCCGCCCCGATCTGTCGCCCGTCCATCGCAACGCGAGTTTAGCCCAAACCGCCCGACCCCGAGAGGCCGCAGGCGCGCGAACGATGAACGGACCTGATTTTCCCGCCCTTTTTGCCCCCCCGCCTCGACGCCCCCCCCGGAACGCGGCCCCGCGTCCGCGCCCCGTGGGTAACGTGAGCCGATGGCCCTGAACGCCCGTCCGGCGATCCTCGCGTCGCGCCTCCTCCCGCTCGCCCTCGCCGCGACGGGCGGCGCGGCCCTCCTCCCCATGACCGAGACCCCCGGCTCCTCCCCCTTCCACGGCCCCCTGCGCGTGTGCGCCGCGAACCCTCGCTACTTCGCCGACGACCTCGGCAAGCCGATCTTCCTCACCGGCTCCCACACCTGGTCGAACTTTCAGGACTCGCGCCTCTTCCCCGGCGCGAGCACGTTCGACTACCCCGCCTACCTCGCCTTCCTCAAGGCGCGCGGCCACAACCTCGTCCGCCTCTGGCGCTGGGAGCTCCCCGCCTGGGCCGGCGACGACCTCGACCCCGACCGCACGAACGTCTCCTCCCCCCACCCCTGGCTCCGCACCGGCCCCGGCCTCGCCGCCGACGGCAAACCGAAGTTCGATCTCTCCCGCTTCGACCCCGCCTACTTCGCGCGCCTGCGCGAGCGCGTCCTCGCCGCCCGAAAGGAGGGCATGTACGCCTCCGTCATGCTCTTCGAGGGATGGGCGATGCAGTTCGTCAAGGGCGCGTGGCAACAGCACCCGTACTATCCGACGAACCACGTCGGCGAGCTCCCCGGCCCACCCCCCGGAAACCCCGAATCGAAGGAGGTCGGAACCGGCGTCGGCATCTACGAGGACCGCTACCCCGCCGTCACCGCCGCCCAGGAAGCGTATGTTCGGAAGGTCGTCGAGACCCTCGGCGACCTCGACAACGTCATGTACGAGATCTCGAACGAGAACCACGGCCCCTCCACCGAGTGGCAGTACCGTATGATCCGCTTCATCAAGGCCACCGAGGCGAAGGGCCGCGACGGCCGGCCCTTCGTGCGCCACCCCGTCGGCATGACCTTCCAGTACGCGGGCGAGAGCAACGCCCCCCTCTTCGCGGGCCCCGCCGACTGGATCGGCCCCGGAAGCTACTGGCCCGAGGACGGCATGAAACCCCCGGCCCTCGACGCCGCGAAGGAGAACTACCGCGACGACCCCCCCGTCAACGACGGCCGCAAGGTCACCCTCCTCGACACCGACCACCTCTGGGGCGTCGGCGGCAACCCCGACTGGGTCTGGAAGGCGTTCCTGCGCGGGCACAACATCCTCCTGATGGACACCGTGCCCAAGCTCACCGGCTTCCCGACGAAGGGAAGCCCCGACCTCGAGCCCGTCCGCCGCGCGATGGGCGACGTCCGCGCCTGGTCCCTAAGGCTCGACCTCGCCCGCATGACCCCCCGCGGCGAACTCTGCTCCACCGGCTACCTCCTCGCCGACCCCGGCCGCGAGTACCTCGCCTACCGCCCCGCCCCCCCGAAGCCGGACGCCACCAAGGGCCTCGCGGAAGCGAAGCCCGGCACGATCCTCCTCGACCTCGCCCCCGGCCGCTACGCGGCGAGCTGGTACGACCCCGCCACCCGCCGCACCATCGCCGCCCCCCCCGTTCGTGGTGGCGTCCGCGGCGGCCTCGCCGGCGGCGTCCTCTTCACCCCCCCCGTCCCCGGCCCCGCCGCCCTCCATCTGAAGGCCACTTCTTAAGCCCTGAACCCCCCGGCGACCCGTGGAGGTTACCCCCAGCGTCAGCGGGAGCAGTCTTCATTTTCTGCTCGCGCTGGGCGATTGGGCGGATGAGGAAAGCTTCAACCGGGGGAGAAGTCGCGCTGGATCTCCGTGGCGGTCTTCATCAGGTCGTAGTACAGGGTCGGATGAGCTTGCGTCCGGTCCCATTCACGAGATGCGGCCTTCCGGTGGGTCTGGCGCCGGCACTCCATCCCGTCGGAGGGGCTATGCACCATAATGGATCGGATTCATGCAGACTTCCTCAAGGTTGTTGAAGCATTATTCTTACCTCACGACGACGCCGGAAGAGAAGGTCGCGATCGTGCGCGCCAGCGTCCGGCCATACATGAGCCAGCAGGCGCTCGCCGACATGGTCGCCGGCAGGGTGGTACGCGCATGACCCCTGCCGCGATCGGCGAATTCGTCGGCGTCTGGGGCGACCGCGGCTCCGCCGGGATCCTCTGCCACCAGTACGCCGGCTTCACCCGGAGGCACTTCGAGTGAGCGTCGGGAGATCCGTCCGTCAATCGTCCCGCAGATATAGCGTTGGCACTAGGAACGCCTTGCACGCCATTTGCGGTGGGAAGTGCCAGAATCCGGACTGTTGCGCTCCCCACGTCGTCCGCTTCGCCACCGAGAACAATCCGACGGTGACCGCCGAGATCGCCCACATCGTCGCCTCCGCCGACGATGGCCCTCGCGCCGATCCCTCCATGCCCTTGGAGGAGCGTGATCGGTTCGGCAATCTCCTGATCCTGTGCGACGTCTGCCACGCCATGGTCGATGCCCCGCAGAATCTCGGCGTGTACACGGTTGAGCTTCTGCAAAATTGGCGGATGGCTGGCTTGGGAGCTTACGCAGCCAGCTTGAAGAGACACATCCCGAGGTTTGAACTAGCCGATCTTCAGGCGGTATGCGGTCATCTGGTCGGACAGCTGTCACGACCGGGATATACTGACGTGCACCTGATCGACCCCGAACAGAAGATGGGAATCAACCGGATCGCGCCGGAGTTCAACGCGCTCATCCAGCTTGGAGAAATGCGGCAGAAGCGAATTCAGAGCTTCATCCGGGAACAGGAACAATTGCAACCCGGGTATGGAAATCGCCTCACCGGATGGTTCATCCAGCGCTATGGGGTGTACTATGCCGATCATGGCAAAGAGGAGGCTGACGTCATCTATGTACGCCTCTACGAGGACGTCCGCGGTTCGGCCACGGGTCCGCTTATGGAAGCGGTCGCCGCTAGTGTCCTCGCCTACTTCTTCGTTGAGTGCGACATCTTCCAAAAAGAATGATCCTCCCCGACAAGCACACGACGATCCCCTACTCGCTCCTAGGCCAAGGAGGGGCGATCCTGAAGGCGCTAGACCGTCCACTCCCTCCACGCGCGCTTTTCGACCGCGTAAGTCGTCAATCGACGCTCCAGACGTACGAGCGATTCCTTCTAACCCTGGACTTCCTTTATCTGATAGGGTGCCTGGACCTGAACAACGGTCTCGTCCGGAAGGCTTCCCCGTGATCTACGCGATCCGATGCGACAAGCCTGGGTTCAAGAGCGTCGAGTTCGAGGCGGGGCTCAACCTCGTCGTGGCCGACCGGCTCGCCGTCTCCTCGCCCACCGACACGCGCAACGGGGTCGGCAAGACCAGTCTCATCAGTATTCTGCACCATTGCCTCGGCGGCAGCCTGGGTTCAGGGACGACGCTCGGCCGTCTGGCCCAGCGCGATGAGTCGTATGTCTTCACCGTCGTCGTGAACGTCGGCGGCGACCGGGTCACGTTCTCCCGCGGCATCGCGGCCAAGGAGATCCGCGTCGCCGGACTGTCCCGGGTTGACGCGATCGCGTACGGATTTGAGGAGACCCTCGACGGCTCGTTCCAAACCGATGAGAAGGGCGTATCGGCCTACCTCGGTCCGCGTTGGTTCGGTCTCGCTCCGCGCGACTCAGGGCCGAAGCCCCCCAGTTTCCGAACTCTCCTCCTCTTCTTCGCACGCTACGAGAGTCAGTCTTACGCGGATGCTTTTAAGGCTTTCGTCAACATGCCCGCGCGTACGGTGCGCGCCTGCGCGGCCTTCCTGCTGTCCTTAGGGTGGGAGTACGTGGTCGAGCTCGAGGCAATCGATAAGGAACTCGGCTTAGCCCGAGCCGAGGTCAAGCGGCTTTCCGACAAAGGGCAGGGGGCCTCGCGCCTTGAGTCGGAGCTGAACGACCTCGAGCTCAGGCGAGACCATTTCCAGCGAGAGTTGAACGGCTTCCGTGTCTTGGAGAACTTCGCGAGCTTGCGCCGGGACGCTGATGAGGTCACCCGGCGCCTAGGCGAGGTGCGAGACGAGCGCTTTCAAGACCGGCAACTTCTCGAGATGTACGAAGCCGAGCTACCTGTCGAGTCGGTCGCGGATATTCCTGCACTCGCGGACCTCTATGCTGAGGTGGAATTTTTCTTCCCCGAGCGCGTACGTCGTTCTCTGGAGGAGGTTCGCAACTTCCACGCGCAGGTTGAGAGCAACCGGAAAAAGCGCCTCTTCGAGGCGGTGCTCGCGGTTCAAGCGCGTCTAGACCGTGCTGCCGAACGCGAGCGTGAACTGGATGAGGAGAGGTCCCGTCTCTTAAGCGAGCTTTCCGCGGGAGGCGCTTTAGAAGAGCTCAATGTCCTCCAAAACCGTCTTGGAGAGATCGGCGGGCAGATCGAGTTCCGCCGTCAGCGTGTCGCCGAGATCCTCGGTGCCGAACAACGCGAGCTGGATTTAGAACGGGATCGGTCCGATCTTGCCGCGAAGGCTTACGGCGATCACATCGAACGCGCCTCCATGCGTCGTCAGGCGCAAACCCTCTTCTCAGGCTACATCCGCAAGCTCTACGACCGGGACGGCAGCTTGGACATGGACTACACGCCGAAGGACGGTTACCGGTTCAGAGTCCACTGCCCCCGCGACGGGGCCGAGGGCGTTGAGCGAATGCTGGTGTTCTGCTACGACCTTACGCTCGCGGTATTATGGTCCGTACATCAGACCTCCCCGGGTTTCCTGATCCACGACACGACCCTGTTCGACGCGGTCGAGGAGCGCCAGCGCCGGATCGCTTTGGATCTCGCCCGAGAGGAGTCCGAAAGATGCGGCTTCCAGTACATCACCTTCTGGAACACTGACGCGATCCCCGCCCAAGCCCTGGACCATGAGTACGAACGCTACGTCCGACTCCGGCTTGACGACACTCCTTCAGGGAGCCTCTTTGGGTTCCACTTCGACTGACGTTTGCGCAGGGGCGTATTCCTCGCCAAGTCGCGAGAGGCCTACTAGTGTGGGCAACAAGTCCTTGCCGATTGGAAGGCCAGCTTCAACGTCGCTCTCCTTTTCTCCTCAAGGCACTTCAAGAGAACGCTTAGGAAGAGCCTGGAGCCTTCGACGAGAATCGAACCCGTGACCTCTTCTTTACCAAAGAAGTGCTCTGCCGCTGAGCTACGAAGGCTATTGGTGGGGACGGTAGGATTCGAACCTACGAAGGCGTTAACCGACAGATTTACAGTCTGTTCCCATTGGCCGCTCGGGCACATCCCCAGGAAGCCGAGAGAGTACCCCGCCCCCCGCGCCCGCCGCAACCGCCCCCCCCGCTTGACACGCACGCACGGGATCGGGCATACTATCCCTTCCCACGGTGGGGGGTATAGCTCAGCTGGGAGAGCGCTTGCATGGCATGCAAGAGGTCAGGGGTTCGAGCCCCCTTACCTCCACCACTTCAACAATCGAACCCGAACCCCTTCATGGGAAGGCCCTCTAAGGCGAGGCCTCGACGAAGACCGAAGGTTCCACCGAAACGAACCGCCCCGTTCCACAGGGCCTCCGCACGGTCGACCGCGAGCCCCTTTCTACCTTCCGTAGCGGGTTCGGCCGGGTCCTCTCGCGGGGCTAGGGGCAACCCCAAGATGAAAACCCAAGACTCCGGCCGCGAGGCCGTCGCCTTCGCCGCGACCGCCCCGACCTCCCTTCCTGCCGTCACCTTCCCCGACCTCGGCCTCCCCGACTACGTCCAGGCCCACGTCGACGGACTCGGCTTCACCGTTCCCACCCCCATCCAGGCCCAGGCGATCCCCGTCGCCCTTCAGGGGCGCGACGTCGTCGGCATCGCCCAGACCGGCACCGGCAAGACCCTCGCCTTCGCCCTCCCCATGGCCGCCCGCCTCCAGCGCGGCGACTGCGGCCTCGTCCTCGCCCCCACCCGCGAGCTCGCCGCCCAGATCGAGGACGACTTCCGCTCCCTCGGCGCCCGCACCGCCCTCCTCATCGGCGGCGCCCCCATGGGCAAGCAGATCCAGGGGCTCCGCAACCGCCCCGACGTCATCGTCGCGACCCCCGGACGCCTCGAGGACCACATGATGCAGAAGACGGTGGACCTTCGCAACGTCGCGATCGCCGTCCTCGACGAGGCCGACCGGATGCTCGATATGGGCTTCGCCCCCGCCATCCGCCGCATCCTCGAGCGCACCCCCAAAGGCCGCCAGACCCTCCTCTTCTCCGCCACCATGCCGAGCGAGATCGCCGAGCTCGCCGCAAGCTACCTGAACGACCCCGTCCGCATCGAGGTCACCCTCCAGGGCACTCCCAACGCCGACGTCGAGCAGGAGCTCATCGTTCTTCCCCAGGGCCAGAAGCACGCGATGGTCGTGGACCTCCTCGCCGAGCACGCCACCGGGCTCGGCGGCACCGTCCTCGTCTTCACCCGCACCCGCCACGGCGCCCGCAAGCTCGCCCGCGACGTGCGCGACTACGGCCACTCCGCCGCCGAACTCCACTCCGACCGCACCCTCGCCCAGCGCCGCGAGGCCCTCCACGGCTTCAAGACCGGCACCTACCGCGTCCTCGTCGCCACCGACATCGCCGCCCGCGGCATCGACGTGAAGGAGATCGGCCTCGTCCTGAACTTCGACGTCCCCGAGCACGCCGAGGACTACGTCCACCGCATCGGCCGTACTGGCCGCGCCGGAGCCAAGGGCCGCGCCATCACCATGGTCACCCCCGACCAGGCCCACGAGGTCCGCGACATCGAGCGCCTCCTCAAAGCCGAGCTCCCCCTCTCGTCCCATTCCCCCCTCGAGCTCCACCGCCCCGCCCCCGCCGCCCGACGCGAAGGCGGCCGCCCGAACGGCAACAACCGTCGCCGCCGCTAAGAGAGGAGAACTCCAAGATCCTTCTCCCTCCTAGAGGGGGAAGGTGCCCCGCGGGGGCGGATGGGGGAGCCCCCAACGAAGGCGAGCCCCCGATGAAGGGAGGGGAAGGAGCGGAAAAGAATCCCCGCCGAAGCCCCCTCCCTGCCCCCAGGGAGGGAGTAGTCGAAGACCGGATGAGGGTGAGGGAGCCTCTAGAACAACCCCGGCTGGAACCCCGACGCCTCCAGCTCCACCTCCGCCTGATCCTTCAGCCCCCCCCGCTCGTCCACGTGGACGACCTCGGCCCCCGCCTCCACAAGCGCCGGCCCGATGAGCCGCGACCGGTGGCACCCGTGCGGCCGCATGCACCCGCACACGAGCACCATCGTCCGCGACGGATCCGACGCCGCCGACATCAGCGTCCGCACCCCCCGCCGGAAGCTCTCCCCCTCCCGCAAAGGCCCGAGCTTCATCGCCCCCGGATCCTTGCACAGGATCGGCGAGTCCGCGACGCCCCCCAGCGTGTCCCCCATCCACACGTATCTCAGCCCCGTCTCCGGCACCAGCCGCTCGAGACTCGGCCGCCGGAAATCCGGCCAGTAGCTCGACTGCGGCACCGACCGCACGTCCACGAAGTGCGTCGCCCCGTGCTCCCTCAGAAGCTCGATGAAAGCGGGGAACCCCCGGTTCCCATACCCCGCCGTCAGGATCCGCGGCACGCCCGCCCTACTTGATCCCCGACATCACGATCCCCTTCACGAAGTACCGCTGACCGAGCACGAACATCACCAGAAGCGGGATCATCACGAGCACCGAACCCGCCATCAGCAGATGCCACTGCTCGCTCTGCAACGTCCGGTACGTGTTCAGCCCCAACTCCAACGTCTGCTTCTCCGGCGAGTTGAGGTACAGAAGCGGCCCCATGAGGTCCTTCCACGAATAGATGAACCCGAAGATCCCCACCGTCGCGAGCGCCGGACCCGAGTTCGGCAGGATGAGCCGCCAAAAGATCGTCGCCTGACTCGCCCCGTCGAGGAGCGCCGCCTCATCGATGTCCCGCGGAATCCCCATGAAGAACTGCCGCAGGAGAAAGATGTTGTACGCCCCGCCCCCGAAGAACGCCGGCACCGTCAAGGGCAAGAACGTATCTACCCAGTGCAGGTACTTGAACTCCACGTACGTCGGGATCATCGTGACGATCCCCGGCAACATCATCGTCGCCAGCAGGATGAGGAACAACCGGTCCCGCCCCGGAAACCTCAGCCGCGCGAACGCGAACGCCACGAGCGCCGCCGACATCAACGCCCCGAGCGTCGAGAGCGTCGAGACGAGCGCCGAGTTCCGCAAGAACGTGAAGAACGGCGCGTTCTCGTTCGTCAGCACCTGGCGGTAGTTGTCCCACGTGGGCTCCTTCGGCCAAGCGAACGACGACGTCGCCGCAAGCTCCCCCGGCGTCTTCAGGGACATCGCCACCATGATGTAAAGCGGCATGAGGAAGAGCACCGCCCCCGAGAGGAGCGCGAACCACATGAGGAACCGCGCGACCGCGTACCCCGTCGCCGCCCGACGCGCCGCCCGACGGTAGCGCTCCTCCTCCGTCATCACCGGGATCGCCGCAAGCTCCGCCGGGTCCGGCTGAAGCACCCGGCTCATCGCCCCACCCCCCTCATCGCGCGTCCGCCTCGTAGTACACCCACTTGCTCCCCTTCACTTGGATGAGCGTGAACACGAGCACGATCCCGAACAGAACCCACCCGAGCGCCGACGCATACCCCATCCGCACCGCGTCGAACGCGTTCTGGTACAGATGGAACACGAAGAACCGCGTCGCGTCGTTCGGCCCGCCCCCCGTCATCACGAACGCCTGCGTGAACACCTGCAACGATCCGATGAGCCCCGTGATGAGCGTGAAAAAGATCGTCGGCGTCAACAGAGGCAGCGTCACGTTCCGAAACCGCCCGATCGCCCCCGCCCCGTCGAGCGTCGCCGCCTCGTAGTAGTACTGAGGGATCCCCTGGAGCCCCGCGAGAAAGATCACCATCCCCCCGCCGATCCCCCAAACGCTCATGATGATGAGCGCCGGAAGCGCCGTCCCGTCGTTCCCGAGCCAGTCCACCGGCTTCCCCGGCGTCCCCGCCCACGCCGAGAGACGCTCCCCGATCCAAGAGTGCCCCGACGTCCCGTACAGCAACGTGTTGAGAAGGCCCGACTCCGGATTGAGCACCCGCCGCCAGATGAGCGACGCCGCCACCGCCGACGCGATGCTCGGGATGTAGTAAAGCGACCGGTACACCGCCACCCCCCGCACCTTCTGGTTCAGAAGCAACGCGAGCCCCAAAGCCCCCGCGATCCCCAGGGGCACCGAGATCGTCGTGTACTTCAGCGTCACCCAAAGCGAGGGCCAGAACGACGGATCGTCCGTGAACGCCTCCCGAAAGTTCCCGAACCCCCGGAACCGAGCCGGGGTGATGACGTCCCAGTCCGCGAACGCCATGAGGAGCGAGAGCACCATCGGACCCAGCGTGAACGCCGCGAGACCGATAAGCCACGGCGAGAGAAACTTGTACGCCGCCCTCGCCTCCCCCCGACGGTGCAGCGTCATCCGCTCCCCCGATCGCCGCGCCCTCACCTCCGGCCCGTAGACCCACGCGAGGATCCCCCCCACGATCGCGATCCCCACGAGCAGGCCGATCCCCCACCGGAACGGCGGCAACGTCTCCTCCCGGCGCAACGCGTCGAGCCGGTTCTGCGCGAGCGCCCGGTTCTGAAGAAGGATCTCCTTCGGCTGGCGCTGACCCGTCCACACGAGCTCCAGACCCTTCCCCATCCGGTCCCCCACCGTCTTCCCGTTCTCGTACGTCATCGTCCAGTGCGTGAACGGCACCGCCTCGTCCGTCGCGATCCGGTTCCGAGGCATGAGCTGCGACGCCGGCGTCGCCGGACCCGGAACCCAAACCCCCGGACGCCGCGCGAGCTCCGCGATCGCCGGCTGAGCCACCCCCGCCTTCGCCATCGCCGTCATCCCCGGCTCCCCCGAGAGATACCGCGCGAGACGCCAGCTCTCCTCCGGATGCTCCGTCGAGGAGAACACCGAGAACCCCGAACCCCCCGAGAGATACCGCCGCGTCGGCCTCCCCCCGTTCCAAAACCCCGGCGCGAGGCACACGTCCCAGTCGAAGTACTCCTTCGTCCCTGGCTTGATGTCCCGACGCATGTTCGGCACCTCCCAGATCCCGTCCTGGAACATCGCGATCTTGCGCTGGATGAAGAGCTGCGTCGTCGTCGCCATGAGCACCGACGCCGTCTCCGTCGTCGAGGGCATATACCCCCACTTGCCGATAAGGTCCGCCGTGTACTGGTACCCCGCCACCCAACGCGGATCGTCCGTCGTGATCCTCTTCGGCTCCTCGGGATCGTCCACCGGGTCCCCCCCCATCCCGATCGCCGCCGATTGCGCCACGAGGTCCGGCCACCCCCCCGCGAACGCCCACCGCGTCGTCTTCCCGCCCGACCTCTTCATCAGCCGCGCGCACACCGTGAGAAAGTCCAGCCGACCCCGCTCCGGGTGAGGGACGAGATCCCACGTCCACTCCTTGTCGTACGTCTTCGGATCGCCGAGCCCCGCGTCGAGGAACGCCTGACGGTCGTAGTACAGGATCCCGATCGGCGCGATGTCCCGCGGCAGCACGTAGCACGTCCCCTTGTACGAGTGCGCCTTCACGATCTCCGGGTAGTACGCCTTGATGTCGAACCCCGGCGTCCGCTCGAAGAACGGGTTCAGCGGCATCAGCGCCCCCCGCCGCGCGAGCCGCTGAAAGTTGTTCGGATCCATGAGGGCCACGTCCGGCGCGACCCCCGCCGCGTACGTGATCATCATCTTCTGATGGTAGATGCTGTAGTCCGGGTACGACTCGAGCTTCACCCGGACCCCCGGGTTCTCCCGCTCGAAGCTCTTCGTGAGCTCCCGCATCGTCTTCAGCGCGATGTCCCCGTCCCACGTCGAGACCCGGAGCGTGATCGGCTCCGCCCCCCCCGCGAGCCCCGCGAGAAGCCCCGCGAGCGCGAGCACGAAGGGGAGGACCATGCGCCGCAGTGCTTTCATCGTCGTAGCGCCCCGACGCCGTCGCCGGGGGCGCGATCCATCGTACACCGTCCAACCCCCCTCCCGTTCCTCCCCGGGCGCGAACGGACCGAAAAGCCGGGCAAAAGCGACGAATCTCCCCGCCCCGACCCCCCAAACGCCCCCTGGTAGACTGAAACACGACCTGGCAGGTCCCGCGCGATGCCCGACACGACCCCCCGAAGCGCCGCCCTCGCTCCCCCCGTGCCCCAGGTGGAGGTCCCCCAGGTGGCGACCCCCGCCGAGGCCGCCGGGACCGCGAGGGGCGCGCTCGTCGCGGAGATCGAAGGCATCCCCGACCCCCAGACCGAGACCAGCATGGCCAGAGAGAATTTCGACGCAGACATCGTGGTGATCGGAGCCGGACCCGGCGGCTACGTCGGAGCGATCCGCGCCGCCCAACTCGGCGCGAAGGTGATCTGCGTCGAGAAGGAGTACCTCGGCGGCACCTGCCTGAACTGGGGCTGCATCCCCTCCAAGGCCATGATCGCCTCCGTCGAACGCCTCCACCACGTGAACGGCGCCGACAAGATGGGCGTCAAACTCCCCGAAGGCCCCGACGGCAAGCCCGTCAGGGCCACCGCCGACTTCGGCGCGATTATGGCCCGCAAGGACAAGATCGTCCAGACCCAGCGCGGCGGCGTCGGCATGCTCTTCAAGAAGAACGGCGTCGAGTCCGTCATGGGCACCGCCCGCTTCACCGACGCGAACACCATCGTCGTCACGAACCCCGATCCCGTCGCCGGAGCCGCCCCCGGCGCCGTCGCCGCCGGCACCGAGCGCACCATCCGCGCGAAGGCCTTCGTCGTCGCCACCGGCGCCAAAGCCATCCGCTTCGCCATCCCCGGCCTCGAGGGCGGCCGCGCCGAGGGCGTCTGGACGAGCGACGACGCCGTCACCGCCGACCACGTCCCCCCCCGCATGGTCATCCTCGGCGGCGGCGCCGTCGGATGCGAGTTCGGCTACGTCTTCTCCGGCCTCGGCTCGCAGGTCACCCTCGTCGAGCTCGCCGACGGCCTCATCCCCCAGATGGACCGCGACCTCGGAAGCGAGCTCGCGAAGATCCTCGGCCGCTCCGGCATGAAGATCAAGACCGGCTCCACCATCGACTCCTGCAAGCGCACGAAAGGAGAGGGGGGCGACGTCTGGCACGTCACTGTGAAAAAGGGCGACGCCACCGAGGTGATCGAGGCCGACGTCGTCCTCCTCGGCGTCGGACGCAAGGCGAACACCGAAGGCCTCGGCCTCGAGGAGATCGGCGTGAAGATGCACAAAAGGGGCATCCAGGTGAAGGACGACACCATGGTCACCGACGTCCCGAGCATCTACGCCATCGGCGACGTCACCGGACGCATCCAGCTCGCCCACGTCGCAAGCCACGAAGGCCAGGTCGCCGTCGAGAACATCGTCAAAGGAACCCATAAGCTCGCCGACTACAAGGCCGTCCCCAACGCCGTCTACACGTCCCCCGAGGTCGCGAGCGTCGGCCTCACCCAGGCCGAGGCCGAGGCCAAGGGCTACGACGTCCAGATCGGCAAGTTCGCCTTCCGCCCCCTAGGCAAGCCGATGGCGACGGGCGAGCAGGAGGGCTTCGTGAAGATCGTCGCCGAGAAGAAGTACGGCGAGGTCCTCGGCGTCCACATGATCGGCGCCCACGTCACCGACATGATCCACGAGGCCGTCGTCGCCCTCAAACTCGAGGCCACCCTCGAGTCCATGATCGACACGATCCACGCCCACCCCACCATGGCCGAAGCCGTCCTCGAAGCCTACGAGGACGCCGCCGGCCACGCCATCCACAAACTCTGATCGGGCAACACCCGAATGAAGTCCTTCTCCCCCTCTCGGGAGGAAAAGGACGCTCCCGAGGGGACGACGCCAAAGATCCTTCTCCCTCCTAGAGGGGGAAGGTGCCCCGAAGGGGCGGATGGGGGAGCCCGTAACAAAGGCGAACCCCCGAACACAAGCCCTTCTCCCCGCCCCCGGGGAGAAGGTGCCTCGAAGGGGCGGATGAGGGCCGGAGGAAACCTGCCGGAAGAGGAAGAATCGACCCCCGAGCACGTTGTCGGAACCCCCTCCCGCCGACGTAAGGGTGTGAGCCCCCGAGAACCCTCTCCCGCCTCTCGAAGACGAAAGAACCCGGAAGCCGGAACGCGTACCCCCGTCCGAAAAACGTGCGCGCATGCGTGGCGCGCAATGGCGCGCAACGGCGTTCAATGGCGCGCAAGCCCTCGAACCCCGAACCGAACCCCGCCCGAACTCGTAAAGGGACAGGGTGACCCGCCCCCTCCCCTTCTGGAAGGTCGAATCCATCGGCAACGATTTCCCCCTCGTCCGCCTCGAGGACGTGGACGAGGCCGAGCTCCCCGCCCTCGCCGTCCGCATGAGCGACCGCCGCTTCGGCGCGGGCGGCGACGGCCTCCTCGCCTTCGGCCTGCCCGACGGACGCCCGACCCTGCGGATGTTCAACCCCGACGGCACCGAGGACTTCTGCGGCAACGGCCTCCGCGCCGCCGCCCGCTGGGCCTTCGACCGCGGCCTCATCCCCGCCGAAGCCGCGATCGCCCACCGCGGCCGAAGCGTCCCCGTCCGCATCGCCGGAAGCCGGATCGAGACCGATCTCGGCCCCGCGAGCTACGACCCCGCCCGCATCCCCATGCTCGGCCCCGAACGCTTCGACGCCGAGATCTGGGCCGGCATGGAGTCCGGGATGCCCCTCGTCGTCTCCGGAAGCGCCCTCACCACCGGGAGCACCCACGTGATCCTCCCCACCGCCGCCCTCCCCGCCGACGAGGGTTTCGAGGCCGTCTCCCGGCTCATCGAGCGCGACGAGAAGTTCCCCGAGCGCACGTCCGTCGTCTGGTCCCGCGCGGACGACCCGCAGAGCCTCTCCATCCGCATCTGGGAGCGCGGCGTCGGCGAGACCCAGGGGTGCGGCACCGGCTCCGCCGCCGCCGCCGCCGACCATGCCCGCCGCCGCGAGAGCGCCGGGCTCCCCCGAGACCCCGAGATCGCCGTCCGCAACCCCGGCGGCACCGTCGTCGTCCGCCTCGAAGCCTGGGACGCCCCCCTCACCGTGATCGGCGAGGCGCGCACCGTCTACGAAGCCCTCTGGCCCTAAACCGCCTCCCGAACCCCAGAGGCCGCACGATCCGCGGACGACGGGCCTCTCGACGGCGAGCCCCCCGACGAAGAACGCGCGGGAATCTCGCGCCGCCTGTTTGTCAGGAAGCCTCCCCCGCGAACGATAGGGTGTGAGCCCCCGCACCCCCCGAACCCGCCCCGACGGACCCGCCCCGACCGTCCGTGTGACGCTCGCGCCCGAAAACGGCGCGAGCGTCACACGGACGACCCCCGAGACCCCTCCCCCCGGGTTCGCGCCGGGTCCGCGTCGCCCCCCGCGAGCGTCACGCCGAGCGTCACGCCGAGCGTCATAAGCCCCGCCCCGCACCACCGTGATGATCGCCAGGGACGCGATGATCCCCAGAGATCGGAGAGGGGACCCGGAGGAGCCGAGGGGAGCAAACCCCCCGAAGGACGTGGCACAATCCGGAACGATGCGCCGCGCCCTCTCCCCGATCGCCGCCCTGACCCTCGCGGCGGCCCTCGCGACGATTCTCGCCGCAGGGGCGGGCGCCCAGACCGGCCTCGTCGGACGCTTCTCGTACCCCCAGTTCCGCGGCCTCTCGGCCCTCCCCGGCGGCGGCTTCGGCGTCCGCCCCGACGGCGCCGCCTCGATCGACGGCGCGATGGCCTTCTCCTCCCCCGTCGCCTACGCCCTGAGACCCGGAGGGTTCGTCCTCGCCTTCTCCTCGATCTCCCAGGACGGCCGGTTCCGCTTCCAAAGCCGCGGGAGCGACCTCAACGTCGACGCCAACGGCACCGGCGCGATCCTCTACGGCACCGACCTGAAGGTCGGGCGCCTCACCGTCGCCGACATGATCTACTCGGGCCAGCTCGACAACGGCTACAACCTCCACTTCTCCCCGAACGCCCGCGACGACTACGACGAGGAGCACGGCGGCTTCCGGCCCCTCCAGTTCGCCTTCGGCGTCCAGGACCTCTTCGGCGACGGCGGCACCTCCGGCGACACCAACGGCGCCGACCCCGCCCTCGACGCCGCCGACCGCAAGAGCTCGACCTCCGTCTACGTCGTCGCCACCGACGCTCTCCCTCACGGGGTCTACGTCTCCGCGGGCGTCGGCTCGGGCCGCTTCCGCTTCGGCTTCGGCTCCGTCAGCGCCCCCCTCTTCCGCCGCGCCCGCCTCGCCGTCGAGCACGACGGCTTCAGCGTCAACGCCATGCTCGCCTACTCGCCCCCCCTGAGGATCGGCCCCGAAGGAGGCACCACCCTCTCCCTCGGCCTCGTCCGGGGCAGATACGCCACCTTCGCCGTCGCCCTCCACTTCTAGCCCCCTCGACGCCCAGCGAGCCCCCCGGCGATTTTACGGGGACCGAAAGCCCCACCCCCGTCGTCTAACCGCGGGTATCTTGCAGAGGCCCGCCCCGCTCCGCGGGACGCGCGGCTCGTGGAGAGGGGAGGAGAGCGATGGCGAACCGGAACGACGAGGCGAGACCCGCACCCCCCGTGGGTGCCGAGGAGGACGCCGCGACTCCCGGGGCGAGCGAGGCCCCGAAGCCGGCGACCGCCGTCGTCGGCTTCGGACGCATCGAGGGCGCGCGGGGCCGCCGCCGCGTCGTCCGGCGCCTCGCCCAGGACCTCCTCATCGTCGAGACCTCCCTCGTCCTCGCCTACGCCCTCTCGGGAGGCTTCGCCCCCCCCTTCCGCCTCGTCCCCTTCCTCACCGCCGCCGCCCTTCCCGTCGCCCTCGTCTACGGCGTCCTCTTCGTCGTCCGACGCCACTACGCCGTCCTCCCGCGCTACCTCGCGATCACCGACTTCGTCGAGCTCTTCCGCTCCTGCGCCCTCCTCGCCGCCGTCCTCCTCCTCGGCGAGCTCGCCCTCCCCAAGGGCACCCCCGCCCCGCCGCTCCTCGTCCCCGTCCTCTTCGGATTCCTCGTCGCCTCCGCCCTCTGCGCCTTCCGCATCTACCAGCGCTCCCTCGCCTGGCGCACGCGGAGCCCCGGCGGCCACCGCGACCGCGCCCTCGTCGTCGGTGCCGGCGACGCCGGTGAGGCCACCGTCCGCGAGCTCACCCGCGGCGGCGACGGCGGCCACGAGATCGTCGGCCTCGTGGACGACTCCGCCGAGAAGAGCCACCTCGTCATCCACGGACGCCCCGTCCTCGGCACCATAGACGACCTCCCGACCCTCGTCCGCGAGCACTCCATCGACGAGGTCCTCATCGCCATGCCGAGCGCCGGCGGCCCCACCATCCGCCGCGTCTACGACCTTTGCGCCGCGAGCAAGGCGCGCGTCCGCACCCTCCCCTCCGTCGCCGCCGTCGCCGCGACCCCCGGCGGCCTCTCCCGCCAGTTCCGCGAGATCCAGATCGAGGACCTCCTCCGCCGCGCCCCGATCTCCACCGACCTCCGCGAGATCGCCGGCTACCTCTCCGGCGAGCACGTCATGATCACCGGCGGCGGAGGGAGCATCGGAAGCGAGCTCGCCCGCCAGGTCGCCCGCCTCGCCCCCGCCTCCCTCATCCTCGTCGGCAAAGGCGAGAACTCCATCTACGAGATCGAGCAGGAGCTCGTCCAGACCGCCGGCTTCACCCCCATCGCCGTCATCGCCGACGTCCGCGACCCCCACGCGATGGAGCGCGTCTACGCCGAGTACCGCCCGAGCGTCGTCTTCCACGCGGCCGCCCACAAGCACGTGCCGCTCATGCAGAAAAACCCCTACGAGGCCATCCGCAACAACGTCCTCGGCACCCTCAACACCGCCGAACTCGCCGTCCGCCACGGCGTGAAGAAGTTCATCCTCATCTCCACCGACAAGGCCGTCAAACCGAGCTCCGTCATGGGCGCGACGAAGCGCGTCTGCGAGAAGGTCGTCGCCGCCCTCGCCCACGCGAGCGACACCGAGTTCGCCGCCGTCCGCTTCGGCAACGTCCTCGGTAGCCGAGGCTCGCTCATCCCTATGCTCAAAGCCCAGATGGAGCGCGGCGGCCCCCTCCGCATCACCCACAAGGAGATGACCCGCTTCTTCATGACGATCCCCGAGGCCGTCCAGCTCGTCGTCCAGGCCGGCGCGATCGGTAGCCGCGGCGAGGTCTTCGTCCTCGACATGGGCGACCCCGTGAAGATCGACGACCTCGCCCTCGATCTCGTCCGCATGCACGGCATGCGTCCCGGCGTGGACATCGCGATCCAGTACACCGGCATGCGCCCCGGCGAGAAGCTCCACGAGGAGCTCCTCTACGACGCCGAGGACCTCCGGCCCACCACCCACCCGAAGATCCGGATGGTCGGCAACGCCCGCCCCGCCGACCTCGCCCGCCTCAAAGGGGAGATCCGCCGCCTCATCGACCTCGCCGAGACCGGCGACGCCGAACGGACCCGGAGCGCCCTCATGGAGATGGCGTGGGACAAGAACGCCATCCCGATGCTCTAAACCCGGAGTTCGACATCCGTGGTCGGGCGATCCGGTCGGATCGCCCGCCATCCATCTCCCCACGATTCGTCGTACCATCCCCCTGATGAAGCCCTCGCCATCCTCCCCGCCGCCCTCGCGCCCTACGGAGTCGCGGCTTCGCCGGAGCCCGTAGGCCGGACCGGTGGCGACCGACTCCATCCTCCTCTTCGGCCGACCCCTCTCTAAGCGGAGCCTCGGCTTCTCCCTCGGGATCGGGACCGGCTTCCTCCTGCTCCTGACCGGGTGGCACGATCGCTTCCCGAACCTGCTGTCGGCGGCCGTATGGATCGTCGCGTTCAACGCGGCGAGCGCGGGGGCGCTCCGGATCACGGGCTTAGGATCCCTCCGCGGGATCGTGCCCGGCGTCCTCTCAGGAATCGTGGCGGGCATCGGAGGTCTCGGCATCGCCGCCGCCGTGCGCATCCCCCTCGCCGGTCCCAAGCCTGGCGGCTGAACCGTCCCCCTGACCGCCTCCCGCGACGCCATCGCGCGGCAGACCCCGGCACCCTGGTCGCCCGGTACCCTGTCCCCCTGTGCCGGAACTCTACGACCTCGGCATCCTCGGCGGAGGCCAGCTCGCCCGGATGACCGCCCTCGCCGCCCGCGCCGCCGGCGTCTCGACCGTCGTCCTCGACCCCGACCCCGCCTGCCCCGCCGGCCACGTCGCCGCCGTCGAGATCGGCGCCCTCGACGACCCCGCGGCGATCGCCCGCGTCGCCGCCTCGTGCGGAGCCCTCACCCTCGAGAACGAGTTCGTCCCCGCCGACGCCGTCCGCGAGGCCCGCGCCGAGATCATGCCCGACGTCGAGACCCTCGCCGTCGTCCAGGACAAACTCCTCCAGCGCCGCGCCTACGCCGCCGCCGGCGTCCCCTCCCCCCGCGCCGTCGAGGCGAAGGACGCCCGCGAACTCGGCGACGCCGTCGTCCTCAAAGCCCGCTTCGGCGGCTACGACGGCAAAGGCACCCGCTACGCCCGCACGACGGACGAGTACGAGGCGCTCCGCCCCACGTGGGAGAGCGGCTGGCTCGCCGAGGAGTGGGTGCCCTTCCGCCGCGAGCTCGCCGTCATGGCCTTCGTCTCCCGCACCGGCGAGCCGGGCAACTTTCCCGCCGTCGTCACCGAGCAGAAGGACTCCGTCTGCGACCTCGTCTTCCCCCTCGACGACGCGAAGATCGCCGCCGAGGCCGAACGCATCGCCCGCGCCGCCGTCGCCGCGGTCGGCGGCGTGGGACTCTTCGGCGTCGAGCTCTTCGAGCTCGCGTCCGGCGAGATCCTCGTGAACGAGATCGCCCCCCGCCCCCACAACTCCGGCCACTACACCCAGGATTGGGGCGGCCCGAGCCAGTTCGAGGCCCACTGGCGCCTCGCCCTCGGCGTCCGTCTCCCCGACTCCCCCAAGGGCCGTCCCACCGCGATGGCGAACCTCCTCGGCGTCCCGAACGCCGGAAGCCACCTCGCCGCCATCCGCGCGAGCCTCGAGGAGGTCCACCGCTCCGCCCGCTTCCACTGGTACGACAAGCGCGAGAGCCGCCCGGGCCGCAAGATGGGCCACGTGAACGTCGTCGGCCTCAACGCGAGTCAAGCCCGCAAACGCGCCCAATCCGCTCAAAAGGCGTTCCTCCGCCATTGGAGCGCCTCGTGACCCGCGCGATCGTCCTCGTCCTCGACGGGTGCGGCGCGGGCCCCGCCCCCGACTGGCCCGACTACGACCCCGCCCCCGGCGACACCCTCGCCCACGTTGAGCGCGCCCACGTCGAACGCGCCGCCGGCCCCCTCGCCTGCCCGAACCTCGGGGGTGCCGGCTTCCTGAAGGGCGGAGGCGAGGGCCTCCCCGGCTTCCGGGTCGAACGCGCTCGCCTCCGCCCCCGGGGAGCGGGGAAGGACTCCGTCACCGGCCATTGGGAGATGATGGGCGCCCTCGTCGCCGAACCCTTCCCGACCTACCCCGACGGCTTCCCCCCCGACCTCGTCGCCGCTTTCGAGAGGGCCATCGGCCGCCCCGTCCTCGGCAACGTCGCCGCGAGCGGCACCGAGATTCTCGCCCGCCTCGGCGCGGAGAGCCGCGCCACCGCCCGCCCCATCCTCTACACGAGCGCCGATTCCGTCTTCCAACTCGCCGCCCACGAGGACGCGATCCCCCTCGTGGACCTCTACGGGATGTGCCGGGTCGCCCGGGGCCTCACAAGGGCCCAGCGCGTCATCGCCCGCCCTTTCCGCGGCGTACCCGGCGCCTTCGTCCGCACCGAGGGGCGCCGCGACTTTCCCCTCCCCGCCCCCCCGAACCTCGTGGACCGCGTCGCCGAAGCCTTCGGACCCGTCTTCGGCATCGGCGTCGTCCCCGAACTCTTCGGCGGGCGAGGCTTCCGCCCCGTCCGCCGAACGGGGAGCAACGCCGAGCACGAGGCGATGCTCCGCGAAGCCCTCGCGGGCGACGCCCGCTTCGTCTTCGCGAACTTCGAGGACTTCGACATGCTCTACGGCCACCGGAGCGACCCGCCGGGCTTCGCCCGTTGCCTCGAGGCCTTCGACCGGACCCTCGCCCGACTCCTCCCCCTCCTCGGCGAGGGCGACCTCCTCATCCTCACCGCCGACCACGGCAACGACCCCACCGACGCGAGCACCGACCACACCCGCGAGTTCGTCCCCTACGCCGCCCTCCGGCGCGGCGAGGGCGCCGCCGACCTCGGCGATCTCGATGGCCTCGCCACCGTCGGGCGCGCCGTCGCGGCCCACCTGGGCGTCGCTCTCTAGCGGGTCGCCGCCCGCGCCGCGATCCGGCGCGCCCGCGCGAGCCCCGCGTCCGAACCCACGTCCGCCATCCCCGCGACCGCCTCCGAGGCCGGACGCCCGAAGAGCGTCGTCGGCACCGAGGTCCGCCGCAGAAGGTTCGCGAGCGTCCGCTCCGCCGCCGCCTTGGGGTCGGGGCGCGGGATCGCCGCCGTCCTCCCCGCCGCGTCGAGGTACGTCCACTCCCCCGTGAGCGCGTGCGGCCCGATCGTGATCGGATCGGGATCGTCCGCCCGCCGCCGGAACGCGAGGATCGGGATCGTCGCCTCACCGAGCGCGAGCGGGATGAGATGCACCCCGTGGAACGTCGTCCCGTTCGGCCGCGCCACCTCGATCCGCCCGAGCTGAGGCCCCAGATCCTCCCGCCCCGGAACGACCTCGTACCCCGTCGAGCCCGTGTCCCAGATCGCCCCCAGCGGCGAGTTCCCCCGCACCGCCGCCGTGTGGTACCACCCCTCCCGGTCGAGCGCGAGCGGGAAGCTCAGGGGCTCCGCCTCCCCCCTCCCCGCCGCCGCGAGCGCCCCCTCCAACCCGCTCCCGCCGCCCGAAGCCCGCGCGAACACCCGCCGCCTCGAGTAGTCGATAAAGACCCCGAGCCTCCGAAGCCCGTCGTTCCCCAGGAGTCCGTCCGCCCCCATCGCCGCCACCGTCGGCGGGAACTCCGACCGGGCCACGGGTACGGCGGGAAGCGCCACCCTCGCGTCTCCGAGCCTCAGCGTGAGCGTCCCGCCCGCGTCCACCCGGTCGCGGCGCACGAGCGTCTCCACCGTTCCCGAATCCACGAGAAGCCACGGCCGTCGCCCGCCCCCGGACTCCACCCGAACGAGCACCGCCCCCGCCGCGAAGCGCGAGTCCACCGGAGCGAACTCCCCCGGCCCCGAAGAGGGCGAGGGAAGGTGCGGAGCGAGGACCGGCAGGAACATCGGAGGGGACCCACCTCACCATACGGCGGGACCCTCCGCAAGAATCCCGGACCCTCCGCCGGAGAGCCGCGAGCGGGGCCGGTACACTGCCGACCCATGTACCGGGCGTGGGGCAAGCGGGCGTTCGATCTCGCCGTCGCCGTGCCCGCCCTTCTCCTTCTCGCCGCGCCGATGGCCCTCCTCGCGCTCCTCGTCCGGCTCTGCCTCGGCTCCCCCGTCGTCTTCCGCCAAGAGCGCCCCGGACGCGGAGGACGCCTCTTCCCGATGCTGAAGTTCCGCACGATGACCGACGCGCGCGGCCCCGACGGAGAGCCCCTCCCCGACGCCGAGCGCCTCACCCTGTTCGGCCGCGCCCTACGCGCGACCTCGCTCGACGAGCTTCCCGAACTCGTGAACGTCGTGCGCGGCGAGATGAGCCTCGTCGGCCCCCGCCCCCTCCTCGTCCGCTACACCCCCTACTTCACCGGGGCCGAGCGGGCGCGCTTCGACGTGCGCCCCGGCATCACCGGTTGGGCCCAGGTGAACGGGCGCAACGACCTGCGTTGGGACGACCGCCTCGCCCGCGACATCGAGTACGTCCGCGACCTCTCCTTCGCGCTCGACCTCCGCATCCTCCTGCTCACCGTCCGCAAGGTCTTCATTCGCGACGGACTCCAGGTGGACCCTGGCGCGTCCATGCTCGACCTCGACGAGGAGCGGCGGCGCAAGGCGCTCGCCGCCGGCGAGAGAGCGATCGGGGCCGGGACCGGCGCGTGATCCTGCGCGTTGCCGAGCCGAGCGACGCCGCGCGGCTCTACGCCCTCAAGCGCGCGTGCTTCGGCCCCATCTATCTCCCCTACACCGTCTTCGCCTCCCCGAACTCGGCCGCCTACCTGCGCGCCCTGACCACCCCCGCCCTCGCCCCCCGACACCCCATCTTCGTCGCCGAGGAGGGCGATCTCCTCGCCGGCTACGTCCAGGCCGTCGTCCGGGGAGACCCCCCCGAGCGCGCGATCCACCTCAACTACATCGGCGTCCACCCCGAGTTCTCCGGCCGCGGCCTCGGCCGCGACCTCCTGCGCGCCTTCGAGCGCGAGGGCCGCGCCCACCGCGCGGACCGCGCCACCCTCGACGTCTTCGACTCGAACCGACCCGCCCGCGACTGGTACGCCCGCGCGGGCTACCGCGAGACCTCGCGCGATGAGACCGGCCTCCTCGACCTCGCCACGCTCCGGACCCCGGGACCGCGCCTCGACCTCCCCCCCGATCCCCTCGCCGAGGAGGCCCGCCAGGGCTTCTCGAAGGCCGACGTGGACCTCCCGGGCGGCCGCGTCACCCTCGGCCTCCTCGGCGGCGCCGCGCTCCGCCTCATGGCCGGAAGCCTCGCCCTCGCCCCGCAGATCGCCGCCGCCTTCCCCGAGCGCGCCCTCCTCGTCGTCTCGGGCGACCTCGACGACGCCCTCCCCTGGCTCGACCGCCAGACCTCCCTCCGCATGGAGAAGCGGATCTAACCCCTCGCCCCCCCTCCCGCGACGGCCCGCGCGAGCGCCGCGGCGTGCCGCGCCGCGCCGACGGAGAGCGAGAGCTCCCGATCGTAGTAGACGCGCCCCGCCGCCCCCATCGCCCCCCGCTCCGCCGGGGGCATCGCGGCGAGCCGGAGCGCCGCGTCCGCGATCGACCGGGAGTTCTCGGGCTCGGCGAGAACCCCCGCCCCCGCCGACGAGATCACGTCGGCGGCGTCCCCCCGCACCGCCATGAGCACCGGAAGCCCGACGTAGAGGTACGTCTGCGTCTTCCCGGGGATCGTGATCGCGAAGAGCGGATCGTCCCGCAGATGGACGAGGAGCGCGTCCGCGAGAGGAAGGATGCGCCCCATCTCGCCGAGCGGGCGCCGCCCGACGAACCTCACGTTCCCGAGCCCCTCGGCCTCCGCCCGCGCCCGGAGACGCCCCTCCTCGAGCCCCGTCCCGACGAAGACGAGAAGAATCCCCGCCCCCTCCTCGGCAAGGAGCGCGGCCGCGTCGAGCACCGCGTCGAGCCCCTGCGCGAGACCCAGGTTCCCCGCGAACATGAGGACGAACGGAGCCTCGATCCCCAGCTCGCGGGCGAGCGCCGGATCGCGGGGCTCGGGACGCACCGCCGACTCCTCGCACCACGTCTGCACCACCTCGATCTTCTCCGCCGGCACCCCGCGCGCGACCAAGCGCCGCTTGAAGCCCTCCGAGATCGCCAGGATCCCCGCCGCGCGCCGGTACGTCCGCTCCATGAGCCTCCCCACGAAGCCGACGACGCCCCGCGCGACCCGCCCCCCGCCGACCATCCCCGTCGCCTCCAACGTGTCCGGCCACAGATCGTGGATGTCGTACACGAACGGCGCCCCCCGGAAGAGCCGGAGAAGGTTCGCCGGAAGCCCGATCGTCGCCGGCGGATGGTGGACGTACACCACGTCGGGCCGCCGCACCCGCCAAATCCCGAGAAGCGACGCCGAGAGCGCGAAGCTCGCGTAGTTCAGGACCCGCCGCCTCGCGCTCGCGTCGTGGCTCGGGTACAGCCACACCCGGTGGACGGGGATCCCGTCCAGAACCTCCCGCTCGTAGAGCCGGAGCCGGTACCCCTCGTACACCCTCCCCCCCGGATAGTTCGGAAACCCCGTCAGCACCTCCACCTCGCACCCGTGCTTCTGGAGCTCCTTCGCGAACGCGAGCCCCTTGAGCGTCGGCTCGGGATCGAAGAACTGGGAGAGGATGAGAACGCGCATCGGGGAGAGGACAGGGAAGTGTGCCCGACGACGCGGGCTCTCGGCTAACATACATCCATGCCGCTCGCCCTCGTCCTCGCCGCCCAAACGCCGAAATACCCGCTCCCCCCCACCCCGCTCCTCCTCGAGCTCGGCGGCGTCCCGCTGGAGGTGCGGAGCGCCCGCGCCGTCTCGGACTCAAGCGGCGCCCGTCTCGTGGTCGAGGCGGCGATCCTCCCCCCATCGAACCGCCCGGATCTCGAAGCCGCCCTGCGCGAGGGCTTCTTCATCCCGGCCCCCGAGGGGGCGTTGCGGCGCACCGACGCGACCGGCACCCTGACCGCCTACCCCGCCGAGGCGAGCGTCACGTTCGTGGTCACCGCCCCCGGAAGACCCCCCTCCGGCCCGGCGCGCACGAAGGATCTCAACCCGTCCCTCGCGAGAGGAACGATCCGCGGCTTCTCCGCCGCCGCCGGAACCTCCGCGATCGCCGTCGGCCTCCCCTCGCGGCGCGAGGTCGAAGCGGCCCTCGACGCGCTGGAGAGCCGCGAGGCGCGGCTCCGACGCGAACGCGAGATCGCCGCCCTCATCGGGCCGCGCCCGAAGGGCGCGCTCGACCCGCGGGTCCTCGGGATCGTCGGCGATGCGTACTCCTCTCCTGAGGACGTCGGGATCCGGTTCTTCGGCTTCGCCCCGAGCGATCCGGACGGTCTGGGCCGCGCCTTCCTGAGAGGCCCGTCCATCTACGCCTCCCCCGCGCCGGCCCCCCAACGGACGTCGCGGTAACCCCCGCGTCCCGAGGGGCGTCGTCCCCCGAACGGAGGTCGCCGTAGCGGTCGGAGAGATCCCGTGGCGCCTCTCTGCCGATCTAAGGAGATCGCCCGCCACCTCGTCGCGACCGCCCTCGAACCCCTTCGCGCCGACCGCGCCCTCCTCGTCGCCGAGGTGGGCGTGAGCCCCCTCGGAACCGACCGCGAGGACAAGGCCGCCCTCCACGCCGAGGCTGGCATCCCCGAATACCGGATCGCGAACCCCGTCTCCCGTCGGGTCGAGATCCGCCGCGACCCGCAAGGCGGCGGGTCCCGGAGCCCCGACACCCTCCCCGAGAACGCCTCCGTCGCCCCCTCTGGCCACCCCCGAGCCCCGCTGACGAACCCCGCGCCTGAACGGGAACTCGCGAACGACGCCCTAAGCCCCGGCGCGGCGCAAAGGGTCCGCCCCCGCCATCCGCCCCGCCAGACGCCGCCCGAACGCGATCGCCGGCTCCTCCACCCACCGGTGCGTGAGCGCCGCGAGCCCGAGCGCCCCCCCCACGATCGCCACCAGCGAAGGCCCCACCGCCCATCCCCCCGGCACCGCCAGGAGGATCACCCCGTGCCACAGGTACACCCCGTAGCTCATCCGCCCGAGCCACGTCAGAAGCCGCGGCCACGCCCGCCCCCGCAAGAGGTAGAACCCCCCGAAAAGCCCCGCCCCGATAAGCACGTCCGCCGGCCCCCGCCCGATCGCCCCGCCCCCCGTGTGCAGATCCTGAAGGATCAGACCCGCCGGCACCGCCACGAGCGCCGCCAAAAGCGGCCCCAGCGCCCGCCGCCCCGAGAGCGCCCCCGTTGCGACCCGGTACACGAGACCCCCGGCGAGGAAGACCAGCGTCCACGCCAAGAGGTACAGCCCCGACCTCGAACCCCCCAGCGCCGTCCGCGCCCCCTGCATCAGAAGCAACCCCGACCCGACGAGCACCACCGCCTCCGTCCGCACGAAAAGCCCCGCCCGCCGCAAAAGCCACGCCGCCAGGTAGAAGAACGCCTCCACGCAGAGCGTCCACGAGAGCGGAAGCACCCCCTCCACCCCCGCGAAGTTGTGCGCGAGCGTGAGCCCCAAAAGGATCGTCCGCCCCGGATGCGCCGCGAGATCCGGCGAGAGCATCCCCGGGATCGCGTACCGCACGACGAGCGTCGCCGCGAACGCGAGGTAGTAGAGCGGCAGGATGCGGAACCCCCGGTTGATCGGGAACCCCCACGGCGATCCCCCCCGCTCCAACGTCGCCGGAATGATGAACCCCGAGATGAGGAAGAAGAGCGTCACCCCCACGTGCCCCCAGTACACCCACCGGTTGAGGCTGAGATAGAACGGGTGCGCGTGGACCTCCAGAACGTGGTCCAGGGCCACCATGAGCGCCGCGACCCCCCGCGCCGCGTCAAGGAACTCCAGACGATGCCCGCTCGCGAACCGCGGCGGCGCGACCGAGCTCCCGAACCGCCACGCCGCCCCCACGCACCCCCCGACCGCCAGCGCCGAGACGATCCCCAACGGCCGAAGCAGAAGCGCCGTCAGAACCCCCAGTGCCAGACCGGGGAGGAGGCGACCCACCCGTGCATTCTACTGCCTTCCGCGCGGGCGCCCCCGGCTACGCGACCCCCTGAAAAGGCGCGGGACCCGCCCTCCCACGCTAAACTATCCCCGTGACGACGACCTGGACCGTGGTGCTCGAACCCGCCGAGGAGGAGGGCGACGTCTCCTACATCGCCGAGTACCCCGGCGCGAACCCCCGAGGCGAGACGAAGGAGGAGGCCGCCGACACGGCCCTTGAGGCGCTCGCCGAACTCCTCGAGCCCGCCCGCCAGGAGACCCTTGCCCGCATCGCCCCCCGGGCCGAACTGCTCGTCGCCTAGATCGAAGAGATTCTAGGCTAGAGAGGTTCGGAAGGGACGGCGATCCCTAGGTCGCGGCGTATCCTGCGCGCGAGCTCGCGCCGGATCTCGTTGTGTCGCGGCACCGACGACCTCCTTCCCGTTCGCCGGGTTGACGACGTACGCGTGCCGCGCCCCCTCGCCCGCCGTCTCGCGACCGTTGGTGCGGAGGGGCTTCGGAAGCTCCCTTCGACTCATCGCCCCTTCCTACCGCGCCGCGTAGTACTCCTCCAGCCGAAGCACCTCCGCCCGCTCCGGATCCCGAAAGAGCGCGAGCGCCCGCACGAGCGCCCCCACCGTATCGAGCGACGTGATGCACGGGATCCCCCCCTCGATGCACGCCCGACGGATGAGCGCCGCCTGACCCTCGCTCGTCTCGTCGAGCCCCGGCGTGTTCACCATGAGCGCGATCCGCCCCGCGAACAAGAGGTCCCGCAGGTTCGGCGACCCCTCCTGAAGCTTCACCGCCCGCTCGCACGCGATCCCCGCCCCCTCCAAGGCCGCCGCCGTCCCCGGCGTCGCCACGATCCCGTACCCCTCCGCGACGAACCCCCGCGCGAGCGCCACCGCCTGCGCCTTATCCTCGTCCTTCACCGTGATCGCCACGAGACCGTCGTTCTTAAAGACCACCCCGCTCGCCACCAGCGCCTTGTAAAGGGCCCCCTCGTACGTCCGGTCGATCCCCAGGATCTCCCCCGTGGACTTCATCTCCGGCCCCAACGCCGGCTCCACGAGCCGAAGCTTCAGAAACGAGAACACCGGCGCCTTCACCGCGTACACGATCGGCTCGGCGGGGACCGCCCCCGCGACGAGTTCCGCGAGCGGCACCACCCGCCCCCGGAACCGCGGCCCCCAAACCTCCCCCGACGGGGCCACTCCCCCCGAGAGCTCCCAAAGCCCGCTCTCGTACCCCAGCGACCGGAGCGAATCCCCCATCATGCACCGCGTCGCCAGGTCGATCATCGGGATCCCCGTCACCTTGCTCAGATACGGCACCGTCCGCGAGGCCCGCGGATTCACCTCCAGGACGTACGGCACCGGCGCCCCGTCCGCCCCCGGCGCCACCACGAACTGGATGTTCATCATCCCCCGCACCCCCAGCTCCCGCGCGATCCGGCACGCGTCCGAGACCATCCGCGCCCGGATCTCCGGCGAGAGCGTCACCGGCGGATACACCGCCATCGAGTCCCCCGAATGCACCCCCGCCCGCTCGACGTGCTCCATGATCCCCGGCACGAGCGTCTCCGCCCCGTCCGAGATGACGTCCACCTCCGCCTCGATCCCCCCCAGATACTTGTCCACGAGCACCGGCTGCCCCGGGTTCGCGTCCTCCGCGAGCGCGTAGAACCCCGCAAGCCCCGCCTCGCTCGACACGATCTCCATCGCCCGACCCCCCAGCACGAAGCTCGGCCGCACGAGCACCGGATACCCCGCCTCCGCCGCCGCCGCCCGCGCCTCCTCCAGCGAGCGCACCGCCCGCCCCTTCGGGCGCGGGATGTCCAGCGCCTCCAGCATCGCCTCGAAGAGTTCCCGGTCCTCCGCCCGCGCGATCGCCCCCGGCGAGGTCCCCAGCACCCGCACCCCCCGGTCCTCCAAACCCTGTGCGAGGTTGATCGCCGTCTGCCCTCCAAACTGGCACACCGCCCCGATCGGGCGCTCGTGCGCCACCACGTCCAGCACGTCCTCCAGCGTCACCGGCTCGAAGTACAGCCCGTCCCCCGTGTCGAAGTCCGTCGAGACCGTCTCCGGGTTGTTGTTCACGAGGATCGCCCGGTACCCCATCGCCCGCAGACTCTGCACGCAGTGCACGCACGAGTAGTCGAACTCGATCCCCTGCCCGATCCGGATCGGCCCCGAACCCAAGACGAGCACGGTCTCGGCAGGACTCGAAGGGTCGTGGCGGTCAGGCATCGGATCGGGAGTGTATCCGCTAAGGCGGGGGCGCCCCGCCCGAACCCCCGACCGGTTCCCGCGCTCGCGCGTCAAGCCGGACGAGCGCCGCGTCCACCTTCGCCCGGATCTCCGGCGGGAGCGTCGCGCGGCGGTACGTCTCCCCTCCCGGCCCCCCGAACGTCACCGCCGGAACCCAAAGGCTCGCCCGCGCCGAGAAGCGAAGGCCGACCTCATGGATATGGCGATCCATGAGGTGGAGGCGATCGAGATCCAACTCCCCCGCCTCCGCGTCCCTTCCGCGAAGTACCCGCGCGAACGCGGCGGGCGGCATCGCGCGCCCCTCGCCCCCGCCCCGCCGCTCGGCGTAGATCACCACGTCCCCCGTCGCGCGGTCGAAGATCCGCGTTTCCGCCGGAAAACCTCCGCCGAGTGAGGTCGTGATCTCCCCCTCGACATCCTGCCCGCCTTCCACCCGGAAGTCGTCCGCGTAGAGCCCGAACGCCAGCCGCTCCGCACGCGCCCGAACCGAGGGCGCCAGATCCCCCACCCGCACCCCCTCCTCCGAGAACGCCCCCGACCCCCCTTTAGACCCCGCGTCGTGGAGGAGCGCGAGCATGGGCCAGCTCGAGAGCCCGTACCCCCGCACGAGCGACACGACGAGCGCCATGAGCGGCGGCTCCGCCCCATCCCCGTTCGGGTCCGGCACCGTCGCTGCGATGGCGGCGAGCTCCGCGATCCCCGGACGATCCGTCGCGTACGCCATCCTCAGCCCCTGCGCGAGCGCCGCCCGCGGATAGAACCCCCGCCGCGCCGCCGGCGGCGACTCCGCCCGCATCACCGCCCACCCCGGCGTTTTTAGGTTCAAGAAGGGAGCGAAGGTACTCATCGGGAACTCCGCCCTCCCCTCTCGATCTCCCATCGCCCGGAGCATCCGCAGGAGTCCCGGCGGCGAATCCTCCGGCGCGCCGACGAACGACCGACCCGTCGCCCGCGCCACCGCGAGGAACAGGTCCGTCGTCTCGAACGAGAGCGGCTCCCGCACGCTCGCATCGAGAAACGGAACCGTCCCTTCCCCGAGCGGTCGCCGCTCCCCCGAGTCGTCGAACGCCCGCGCGTACAGAAGCGACTCGGGCGTGGGCGCGAGCCGCACCGTCCCCCCGTCCGGTGCCGCTTCCCCCTCCTCCCGCTCGAGCGAAAGCCGCTCCTTCGCTTCGAGCACCGATCGCCCCTGCCCGTCGTACCCGCGAAGCGAGAGCCCGAGCGTCTCCCCCTCCGTCTGCACCGCGAGCGTCGCGAGCGCGGGCGCTCCCGGCGTCGTCTCCGCCGATGCCGGATCCGACTCGCGCCACACGCCCTCCTCCCGCGCCCACTGCGCGAGCATCGGCCCCGGGTCGAACGGGAACGGCCTTTGCATCGCCGTCGGCCGGGTCGAGAACACCCGCCGCGCGACTCCGCGTCCTCCCGCGCCGACCTCCAGATCCTCCGCGCGGAACCGCGCGACGATCCGCTCGAACGCCCTTCGCCCCGGCACGGCCACCTTGAGCCCTCCCGGCAACTCGCCGGTCTCTCCCTCCTCGTCGAGGATCTTCGTCGCCTTCCGCCTCGCCACCGCGATCTCGGGGGTGAACGGAACCGTTTCCGCCGCTGTCTTCCTCATCTCGGCGAGAAACCCTCGCACCCGCCCGAGCCGCCGTTCCCGATCCCCCCGCTCCTCGCCTCGCCGGAGCCTCGCCGAGGGACCAAACACGAGCGTCCCGTCCGGATCCACCGACCACTCCCCCGCGAACGCCGCCGCGAGCCTCTCGCGGAGCGCCGGAAGCTCCGCCCCCTTCAGCGAGAGGATCACGATCTCCTCCCCGATCGCCGGACTCGCCCGCATCGCCACCCCGTAGGCCTTGCCCAAGACCGGCAGAGCCTTGGCGAGCGACGTGGCCCGGATGTCGAGCGTCACCGGCTCCGCGAGAGGGACGATCACCAAGGCGGCGGAGCCTCCCCCTCCTTCGGCTCCTGGGGCGGCAGAGGCACCCCCCGCCACTTCGCCTCCACCGCCGCATACGCCGCGCGGTACGCCTCCCCCCAGCGCCCCGGCAGGTCCGCGAGCTTCACCGCCGCCCCCGGCTCCCGCACCTCGCTCGTGAGCGTCCGCGCGTACGTGAGCCCCGGCGCGAGCCGCACCTCCAAGACCAGCCGCCGCTGACGCACCGGCAGAAGCGCGTCCTTCTCCACCGGATCGTTCGTCCGCCCCGGGAAGCGCTCCGGATGCCGCTCGCGCCAAAGCGCCTCCGCCGCCTCGGCGGGCGTCAGCGCGTCCACGAACCCCCCCTCCCCCATCCGGATCGCGTCCACCGTCGCGTCGCGCAGAAAGACCCGCGCGTCCGCCGGAAGCCCGTTCGGCAGGGCGAACGTGATCTCCCCCCGCGCCGTCTCCTGGAGCGCCTGCCACCGCGCCTCCCCGTCGATGTCCTTGTGCTCGGGAGCGAAGAGGAACCGGCTCCGCGAACCGAAGACGATCCGCCCGAGAAGGTCACGCGCCGCCTTCGGAAGCGACCCGAGCGCCACCCCCTCCGGACGCCGCGCCCCCGCCCGCGCCTCCTCCGACATCTCCCCGTAGAGCGCGAGCGCCTCCCGGTTGTAACCGAGCGGGAACGGGAACTCGACGATCCGCTCTCCGATCGGAGGATCCTCCAGCGGATCCGTATAGAGCCGCGCGACCTCCGCCCGCTCCTCGATTTCCCGGAGCCCCGTCCGCCCCGCGATCTCCAGCATCCGCGCGAGCCGATCCCGCGGCAGGAACTCCACCGCCGCGTGCCCCGGGTCCTCGGGCGCGAGGAGCGTCCACCCGTCCTCGTCCCGCGGCTCGTACCCGAAGTACTTCAACCGCGCCGTCGAGGCCTTCCCCCGTTCCGCCCCGCGTCCGACGTCGATCAGGTCGTCCCCCGCCCGCGCGACGAGGCTCATCCCCCTTGCCCTCGCGAGCGAGAAGAGCAGGTCCGACGCCGCGTAGCTCAAGGGATCCCGCGCCCGAACGTCGAAGAAGGGCCGCGCCTTCGCCGGGTCCCCCACCCCGTCCTCCTTCGGGAAGAACGCCTCGAGGAACGCCCGCGACTCGGGTGAGAGCGCCACCTCGAACTCCGTCGCCTCCCGCGCCTTCGTCCGCTCGCCCTCCGTCTCCCACTCGTCGTCCCCCGCGAACCCGCCCTCCGTCATCACCCGCCGCCCGTCCCGGTCGTACATCGTCAGATCCACCCCCGCGATCCCGTACGAGGAGTGCACCGCCACCGTCACGAGCGCCGGCGGCTCCGCCACCGAGGCCGCCCGACGGTCGATCCGCGGCCACCGCGCGAACGCCGCCGGGGCCGGAAGATCCGCCGTCGCGTCCGCCCACGCGTTCGCCTCCGCCGCGTACCGCCGCGCGAGCGCCGCCCCGTCGAACGGGAGCGGCCTCTGCGTCGCCGTCGGGCGCGACGAGTACACCACCCGCGTCTGCGCGTCCGTCGCCACGAGCGCCCCGTCCGGCATCCCGAGAAGCGCCCGCACGAACGCCCGCCGCGCCGGAGTCCGCCCGCTCAGCGCCTCTCCCTGCCGCGCGTAGGGGATCGAGAACTCCTTCGGCTTCGGCAGCTTCCCGTACGTGTCCACCGCCGCGCGAAGCGCCCGCGCCTCCGCCGCCCCGAACGTCGGCGCCCCCGCCGAGAGCTCCGCGTTGTGCGCCCGCCACCGCTCCACCGCCCCCCGCCGCTTCGCCCGCCCTGCCGCCGCCTCCGCCTCCCGAAGCCGCACCGAGCGGTTCAGCACGAGCGTCCCGTCCGGATCCACCGACCACTCCCCCGCGAACGCCGCCGCGAGCCTCGCCCGAAACCCCGCCAGATCCGCCCCCCGGAGCGAGAGGATCACGACCTCCCCCCCGATCGCCGGCGCCGCCCGCATCGCGACCCCGAACGCCTTCCCCACGAGCGGCAACGCCCTCGCGAGCGACGTCGCCCGCACGTCGAGCGTGACCAAAGGCGCGGGAGGAAAGAGCATCACGGCCCCGGCGGCGGAGGCGGCCCCCCCCTCCTCCGACCCCCGTAGTCGCCCGGATCCGGATACGGCTGGTCCTTGTACCCCTTCTCGATCTCCGCGTACGCCTTCCGGAACGACTCCTGAAAACGCTCCGGCAACGTCTTCATCGTATAGGGACCCCCCTCCACCGGCTCGTCCGAGGTGAGCGTCGCGCTCGCCGTCAGACGCTCGTCGAACCGCAGCGACAGCGCCACCGACTGCTGGTTCACGAGCGTGAGCTCGTCCCAGTTCTTCTTGCCCCACTCGTTCCCCTGGTTCCACGGGAAGCGACGCGGGTTCTCCTTTTCGAACCAGGCCTGCGCGAGCTCCTGCGCCCCGAGGATCTCCCCCGGCTGCGTCCCCCACCGCCGCGTCATCGGCCCCGTCTTCACCTTGTCCCCCAGATCCGCCACGATCCTCAGCTTCCCGCCTCCCGGCAACCCGCTCGGCATCGCGAGCGTCGGCTCGCGCAGATACCCCCCGTAAAAGAGGTTCTGCTCCTCGTTCGTCCTCTCCCCCATCCGCTCCCGGTACGCCTCGCTCGGCTCGTACTGCAACTGCCACTCGTCCCCCTCGTACACGAACCTCCGCAGGATCTCCCGTGAGACGTCCCCCAGCGCCGAGAACGGGATCCCCCCCTCCCGCTTCGCCCCCGCGATCTGCGCCGGGGAGAGCGACCCGTACAGCCGCAACAGGTCCTCCCGACCCCACTCGTTCCCCCCGCTCACCGCCGTCACCATCGAGTACGCCGGACGTTGCTGCGCGTCCTCCGGCGTCGCCATCGCCATCGCCGCCTTCCGCTCCACCGTCGCCCGCCCCGGCGCCGCCGCGATCGCGAGCGCCGCCGCGAGATCCTTCCGGTCGTAGAACGTCCTGCGCGCGTCCGCGACGTCCTTCGGTCCCATCCGAAGCCATCCCCCCTCCTCGGTCGTCTCGCAGAAATACTTCAAGATCCCGAAGTCGAACGGCTTGTCCCCCAACTCCTTCGCCGCCGCCGAGAGATACATCAACTGGTCCTGCGCCCGCACGACGAGGCTCCTCCCCTTCAGCCGCGCGTACGCGAAGAGCGCCTCCGACGCCCCGTAGCTCAAGGGGTCCCGCTTCAGGACGTCGAGGAACGGCCCGTACTCCTCCGGACGCGCCCGCTTCTCCCGGTCCGGCCCGTACCGTGTGAAGATCTCCGCGAACCGCTTCGCCTCCGGACTCGGCTCGATCTTCGCCGTCTCCGGCTCCGGCGGCTTCGCGTCGGGCTTCGCCGCCCCTTCCGACTCGGGATCGTAGAACCCCCCCGGCGACTCGTTCTCCTCCAACACCGCCTTCCCCTTCGCGTCGAACGCCTTCACCGAGATCTGCCGGTACCCGTACTGGTCCCGCACCGAAAGGAGCACGAGCGTCGGCATCGTCTCCACCCGCTCCTTCCGGTACTGCAGGCTCGAGTACATCGTGTCCTCCTCGCCCCCCCCCCGCCGGTTGCCCCGAGATCGTCTCCGCCCACAGGTTCTGCTCCGCGACCCAAGCCCGGATCGCGGGCCACACGTCCACCGGCATCGGCCGCTGAAGCCCGTTCGGCTTCGTCGAGTACACCACCCGCCCCTCCCCCGGCTTCCCCGCGACGATCTCCGCCGGCAGAAGGTCGAAGATCCGCCGCACCCCCCGCGTCCCCGGCCCCCGGGCCGTCAAACGCTGGGCCTGACCGTAGAACTTCTCGTCGTACGTCCCGTCCTTCGGACGCGGCATCGCCTGGAACTTCCCGAGATCCTTCAGAAGCCGGTCCGCCGCCCCCGAGTCGAACGGCCGGTCGAGCTCCGAAAGCCCCCGCGCCTTCGCGAGCCCCTTCCGGATCGTCTCCACTCGCTTGGCCTCGCTCGCCTTCAGCTCCTCGTCCCTTGCCTTCACCGAGCGGTTGAAGATCCAAGTCCCCCCCTCGTCCTTCCTCCACTCCCCCGCGAACGCCTTCGCGAGCTGCGCCCGGAACGCCGCCGGATCCCGCTCCCGGATCGAGACGACCACGAGCTCGCCCCCCACCGCCGGCGCCGCCGCCATCGGCTCCCCCAGCGCCCGCCCGATCTCCGGAAGCGCCCGCGAGAGCGGCTCCGCCCGGACCTCCAGCGGAGCGGGCGCTTGCCCGAGGGCGAGGACGAAGGCGGCGAGGATCATGGGGCTCCCGAACCCGACGCCCCGGACCGGGACGAAGGTTCGCCCTAGCTTAGCCTTTTCGCGCGCCCCGCGAAAACCCCTTGCGCAGGATCGGGAGCGGGTCGCGCCCGTCCTCCGGCGAGAGCGCCGCGACCCCGAACTCGTAGACGTGCGCGAGGTGCGCGAGGAGCACCACGAGCCCCAGCGCCGCATAGAACAGGAGCACCGGCGTCCAATCCGTCCGCCGCGCCACCTCCACCCCGCCCACCGCGAGAAGCCCCGGCAGAGGCTTCGAGAACGCCCCCGCGAGCCCCCCCGCCAGCGGCATCCCGAGGAACGTCGCGAGCCCGAGCGCCGCCGGCCCCACCCCCTCGCGCACCCGGAAGAGCCGATTGAGCGACGCATCCACCGCCCGCGTCGCGAACAGCAGAAGGAAGAGCCCCGCGAACGTCGCCGCGACCGGCCCGAGCGTCAGGAGCAGGAACCCGGTCGTGAGCCCCCCGAGGCCGAGAAGGAGCCGCGTCGGCGCTTCGCACCCGGCGACCACCGACCACCCGAACATCGCCCCCACGGTCATCCAGAGGTTCCAGGCGACCCGGCCCGTCTCGAGCCCCCCGTACTCGCGCGGCGTCGCGAGAAGCGCGGATCCCTGCCCCGCGAAGAACGCGAGCGCGAACCCGACGAGCACGAGCGTCGCGACCGCGAGTGCCGCCCGCAGATCGAACCGCACCACCGTTCCCGACCTCTCCCGCGGTGTCACCGCCACCGCGAGCACGCCCGCGAGGACGAGCGCCCCCGCCACGAACGCCGCCGAAGAGCCGTTCGTGGGGAACCTGCCCCCGGAGCGGGGAAGCGCGAAGATCGTGGCGATCGCCGCGAGGAGCAAGAGGGAAAACCCTCCGTCCCCCCGGAACCCTCGCAACGTCCGCCCCGTCCAGAGCCACAGCGGCCCCGCCGCGAACGCGAGCGCGACCCCCGGCCCGAACCGCGTGAGCGAAGCCCCCGCGACCCCGAGAAGCGCGGCGAACGCCAGAAGCCGGAGCGCAAGCCCCGAACGGAGCGCGAGGAGCCCCGCCCCGAGCCCCGCCCCCGCCGCGAGGATCGTCCCCCACCCCGGCAACGTCAACGCACCGAAGGAGGTCCCCGCGAGCGCTATCGCCCCCGCGAGCCCCAGCCCGACCCCCGCCGCGATCGGTGCGACCACCCCGAGAACGCGCTGGACCTTCGACGCGTCGGCCATGACCGGCTATTGTGGCACCCGAAGCCATGCGCTCGAAGACGGACGCCCCTTGGAGTGCGCGGATTCGTCCGCGCCTTCCCCCGCGCGATCCATCGCGCGAACGGGAGGCCTCTCCCGGAACCGACTGTAGAGCTGAAGACCCACGAAACGCCCCGGTGGAAAAAAGGTGGAGAAAACCGTTGACAAAGCGTCGACGTCTTGTCTACTATAAGGAACCCCGGAACCGAACCTACGTCGAACCTGTTGAACGTAGGTAGACAAGGACGCCATGACGACTCTCACGGACAATGCCAAGACCCCCCTCTCGGACCTCGATCCGACCTGGGAGTCGCACGTCGACCTCATCCGCCGGACGGTGGCCCAAGGGGCGTCGCCCGACGAGCTGAGGCTCTTCCTCTACACCGCCAAGCGCGCCGGGCTCGACCCCCTCGCCCGCCAGATCTACTACGTCCGCCGCCAGGGCAAGGGCACCGTCCAGGTCTCGATCGACGGCCTGCGCCTCATCGCCGACCGCACCGGGCGCTACGCCGGGGGCGACGCCGCCGAGTTCCTCGGCGAGACCGACGCCGGGATGCCCGCCATCGCCCGCGTCACCGTCTACAAGATGGTCGGCGGCGTCCGCTGCCCCTTCTCCGCCACCGCCCGCTGGGAGGAGTACTACCCCGGCGAGTCCCAAGGCTTCACCTGGCGCAAGATGCCCCACACCATGCTCGCCAAGTGCGCCGAGGCCCTCGCCCTCCGCCGCGCCTTCCCCGCGGACCTCTCGGGCCTCTACGTCCACGAGGAGATGGCCCAGGCGGGCGGCAACGCCGCCGTCCTCGACGCGCCCGCCCACCGCGCCGCCGACCCTGCCCCCGATGTCGCCCCCGAGGTCCAGCCCGAGCCCGAGCGCCGCCCCGGCACCCTCATCCCCGGCACTCCCGAGGTCCCCGGCACCCCCGGCGAGCCCGGTGCCGACCCCTACGAGCCCGGCCCCTCCCCCGAGCCCATGCCCACCCCCGGCCCCGCCGCCCCCGTCGACGACCCCCCCGCCCCCGGCGTCCAGATGTCCGGAGTTCAGATGATGGACGCCGAGGACCTTCTCGCCAAGGGGCTCGTCAAGCGCGGCACCAAGCCCTTCCCGAAGGCGACGAAGCCCGACGCCCCCAAGCTCGAGGTCGTCACCCCCGACCCCGTCCCCGGCAAGGCCCACGGCTACACCCCCCCGAAGTGGCCGAGCGCGAAGATGATGGGCGAGGCCGCCACCGAGAACCAGTTCCGCATGCTCCGCGTCAAGGCGGGCGAGCGCCATCTCTCGGAAGGCGAGCTCGGCACCGTCCGCGAGTCCGTGCTCGCCGCCTACGGCGTGGACGAGGACGCGAGCAAGGGAGCCCTCTCCCTCGTCATCGACTTCCTCCTCTCGGCAAGCCCCGCCCAGCTCGACGCCGCCCGCGGCGTCCGCAAAGCCGCCTGACCCGAAAGCCCCTTCCCCTCGCCCGCGGGGGGAAGGCGGACGGGGAGAACCCCCGCCGAAGCCCTTCTCCCCGCCCTCGGGGGGAAGGTGGTCCGAAGGACCGGATGGGGGTCCGGAGCGAT
Organism: Fimbriimonas sp.; assembly: GCA_965249475.1. GTDB lineage: Bacteria > Armatimonadota > Fimbriimonadia > Fimbriimonadales > Fimbriimonadaceae > Fimbriimonas. Next base: position 851,517 of record CBDFMD010000003.1, read on the forward strand.
CTCGAAGGCGAGAACGCACCGACCGGGAGTCCCCCGCGCCCGCCGAGCGTTGAAAGGAGGGTGAAGCCCGTCCTCGCCCTCCTCCCCGTCGCCGCCCTCGGCCTCGCCTTCTTCGCCGTCTCCCGCGCCCAGGACGTGAAGGTCCCCGGCATGGCGACGACGAGCCCGAGGCGCGCCGACAAGCTTCTCCTCCCGAACGCCCAGTGGAAGAAGCGCCTCACGAAGGAGCAGTACGACATCCTCCGCGACCAGGGCACCGAGCCCGCCTTCTGCGGCGTGAACCTCGGGCAGAAGGGCCAGGGCACCTACACCTGCGTCGGATGCGGCCTCGAGCTCTTCCGCGCCGGCGACAAGTTCGATTCCGGCACCGGCTGGCCGAGCTTCTTCAAACCCATCGCCCCCGACCGGATCTGGATCAAGTCCGACCGCAAGTTCGGCATGGCCCGCACCGAGGTCCTCTGCGCCCGTTGCGACGGCCACCTCGGCCACGTCTTCAACGACGGCCCCCAACCCACCGGCCTCCGCTACTGCATGAACGGCAAGGTCCTGAAGTTCCACCCCGACGCCAAGCCCGCGAAGTAACCCCAGAAGAACCTGAAGATCCCCCCCCCTCCAGGGGGAAGTCGCCCCGCAACGTCGGAGCCCCTCACCCCCCGCCCCCGGGGAGCGAGGGGTCGAAGACCGGATGAGGGGAAGGGGAGAACCCCGAAGAAGAGGAGGCCGTACAGAGGGGACGCGCGAGGAAAGGAGGAGGAATCTCCCCCCGGCACGTTGTCGAACCCCTCTCCCGCCGACGAAAGGGTGTGACCCCCTCCCCCGCCTCCTCCGCCTCCGACGCTCCCCGCCCCCCGACGCCCCGCCCGCAAGGTGACGCTCGCCGTTCCAAACGACGCGAGCGTCACGCGATCCCCCCGCCCGAGACCCCGCCCGCACCCCTCCCCAGGTTCGCGGGACCCCCCGCGAGCGTCACGCCGAGCGTCACCCTGCCGGAGAACGCACCGCGTGATGATCCTCGCCCCGGAGACCCCGCCCCCGGCCCCCGATCCCGCGCGGGACGCCGAGACCCGCCCCGGGCCTTCCGGCCCCTCCTTCACGGCGCGGAGGCCCCTGGCGCCGGAAGAGGGCTAGACTCACCCCGTGCTCGCGATCCTCCCCGCCGCCGGACGCGGCGCCCGTATGGCGGGCGTCACCGGGGGAGCCCCGAAGGAGACCCTCCCCCTCGCCGGCCGCCGCGTCCTCGACCTTCTCGCCGACGAGTGCCGCGGCCACGACCTCCTCCTCGTCTGGAGCGAGGCCAAAGGCCCCCCGCCCCTCCCCGGCGTGAGGACCGTGGACCAGCCCGAACCCCTCGGCCTCAGCGACGCCCTCGCCCGCGCGATCGAAGGCGAGGGCGCGCCCGAGGCCCTCGTCGCCCTACCCGACGTCGTCTACGCGGGTGCCTCGCCCCTCCCCCGCCTCGCCGACGCCCTCGCCGCCGGGGCCGACTTCGCCCTCGCCGTCGAAAGAGTCCCCGAAGCGCGCCGAAGGCTCTACGGCGTCGCCGAGATCGCCGGCGACGAGGACTGGCGCATCGAGCGCCTCGTCGAGAAGCCCGCCCCCGGCGAGACCGCGAGCCGCCTCGCCGTCGCCTCACGCTACGCCCTCGGCCCCGCGATCCTCGCCCGCCTCCGCACCCACCCGCGCACAGAGGGCTTCGACCTCACGAGCGTCCTCGCGTCCGCCCTCGACGACGGCGCGATCGGCCTCGCCGTCCCCCTGATGGAGGACGAGCGCCGCTACGACTGCGGCTCGCCCGAGGGCTACGCCGAGGCCGTGAGGGTGCTCGGCCCGTGAGGATCGCCTCCGCCCCTGGCCGTTGCGGCCTCCTCGGGAACCCGAGCGACATCTACGGCGGAGCCGTCCTCGCCTGCTCCCTCGGTGTCCGCGCGACCTGCCGCCTGACCCCCGCCGAGAGGGACGTCCCTCCCAAGGACCCGCGCCTCTGGAACGCCGCCCGCCGCGCGATCCCCGCTGACGTGGCCTCCGGCGGCGCGTGGCGCGTCGAGTGGACCTCCGAGATCCCCCGCTCCTCCGGCCTCGCGGGTTCCACCGCCCTCCTCGCCGCCACCCTCGCCGCCCTCGCGGGAACGCCGCCCGATCCCGACGACGTCCGGCGCGCCGAGAGCCAAGGGGCCGGGATCGCCTGCGGCTACCAGGACGCCCAGATGACCGTCCGCGGCGGCCTCCGCCTCATGGACTTCGCCGGCCGGACCCCCGACGAGAGCGCCGCCCCCGTCCGCCACACGGAGCTGAAGGCCGAGCTTCCGTTCCTCCTCGTCACCACCGGCGTCGAGCGCCTCTCCGGCTCCGTCCACGCTCCGATGATCGCCCGATGGCGCGCCGGAGACCCCGCCGTCCGCGACGCCATGCGCCGGATCGGCGATCTCGCCGCCCCCGGCGCCGACGCCCTCGTCCGCGGCGACCTCGCCGCCCTCGCCGAACTCATGCGGAGAAACCACGCCCTCGTCGCCCGCGAGGGAGGGAGCGGCGACGCGGTCGACGCCCTCGTCGCCCGGTGCGAAGCCGCCGGCGCCCTCGGGGCCAAACTCGCCGGAGCCGGCCTCGGCGGCACCGTGGTCGCCCTGACCGAGGATGCCACCGGCCTCGAACGGGCGCTCCGAGAGCGGGGGTACACCCGCTTTCTCCGCCCCGAGATCGCGCCCGGAACTAGAATGGAGACGCTCGCATGAACGTTCTCACCCTCTCGGCCTTCGCCGACGAGATAAGCCCCGATCTCGACGTCCAGCTCGCCGAGTGCGCCCGCCACGGCCTCGACGCGATCGAACTCCGAACCGCCTTCGGCAAGAACGTCCTCGCCCTCACCGACGACGAGGCCCGCGAGGTCCGCGCCCGTTGCGAGGGCGAGGGCCTCCGCGTCCAGGGGATCGGCTCCCCCGTCAACAAGGTCGCCGCCGCCGAGTCCTCCCCCGCGGTCGAAGACGCGAGGCTAGCCCGCGCCCTCGAGATCGCCGCGATCGTCGGCGCCGAGCGCGTCCGCGTCTTCACGCCCGCGGTTGAGGGGGACTTAGCCGCCGTCGCACCCTGGATCGAGCCGCAACTCCGCCGCGCTGAGGACGCCCGCGCGATCCTCCTCCACGAGAACGACGCCCGCTACTGGGGCGCCTTCCCCGAAAACGCCCGCGCGCTGTTCGCCGAGTTCGGCGGCTCCCACTTCCGGGCCGCCCTCGACTTCGCGAACACCGTCCTCATCGGCTACCGCCCCGTCGAGGACTGGCTGAGCTGGATCGTCCCCCACCTCGACACCCTCCACATCAAGGATGCCCGCGTCGGGGAGGACGGCCACGGGGCCGTCGTCCCCGCCGGACAGGGAGACGGAGAGATGAGGCGGGCGTTCGAGATGCTCGCCGACTGGAAGGGCCACCTTGCCCTCGAACCCCATCTCGCCCACGCCGGCGAGTCCGCGGGCTTCTCCGGCCCCGAGCTCTTCGCCCGCGCCGTCCGCGCGCTCAACGAGCTCCGGGAGGAGGCCGAAGGGCTGTGACGAGGTTCGGACTCCTAGGGTGCGGCAACATCGCTGCCACCCACGCCGACGCCCTGACGAAGATCGCCGCCGACTCCGGCCGCGCCGCCCTGAGCGCCGTCTACGACGTCGTCCCGGAAAAGGCGCGCGCCGTCGCCGAGTGCTACGGCGTCCCCGCCGCTCCCTCGCAGGAGGCTCTCTTCGCCGCCTGCGACGCCGTCGTCGTCGCCCTCCCCAGCGGCCTCCACGCCCCCGCGACGATCGCGGCGGCGGGGGCGGGAAAGCACGTCCTCACCGAGAAGCCTCTCGACGTCGCCCTCGAACCCGCCCGCGCGATGGTCCGCGCCTGCGAGAGCGCCGGCGTCCTCCTCGGATGCATAAGCCAGCACCGCTTCGCCCCCGACATCGTCGCCGCGAAGGCCGCCCTGGATTGCGGCACCCTCGGCCCGATCCACCTCGCCGACGCGAGCGTCAAGTGGTTCCGAAGCCAGGGCTACTACGACTCCGCCGGCTGGCGCGGAACCCTGGCGATCGACGGCGGCGGATGCCTCATGAACCAGGGCGTCCACACCATCGATGTCGTCGCGTGGATCATGGGCGGCGTCGCCGCCGTCCAGGCCCGCACGAGGACCGCGACCCACGCCATCGAGGTCGGGGACACCGCCGTCGCCCTCGTCGAGTATCGGAGCGGCGCCCTCGGTACCATCGTCGGCTCCACCTCCGCCTTCCCCGGCTTCGCCGAGCGAATCGAGATCCACGGCGCCCGCGGCTCCCTCGTCGTTGAGGGCGACCGCCTCCTCCTGAACGAGACCGCCGACCCCGCCGACGCCCCCGCCTTCGGAAAGAGCGTCGCCCTCGCGGGCCTGAGCCACATCGGCGCCGAGCCCCGCTGGGACGCCCTCCACCGGACCCAGATCGAAGATTTCGCCCTCGCCGTCGAAGAGGGCCGCCCCCCCGCCATCACCGGCCGCGAGGCCCTCGAGACGCTGAAGATCGTCCTCGCGATCTACGAGAGCGCCCGCCGCGGCGGCGAGCGGGTGGAGATCGCCCCCGAATGAAGCTCGCCGCCCAGCTCTACACCCTCCGCCATCTGACCGGAACGCGCGAGGGCCTCGAGGACTGCCTCGCCCGCGTCGTCTCGATCGGCTATGCCGGGGTCCAGCTCTCCGCCGTCGGATGCATGGCCGGCGACTCCCCCGCGCTCGACGCCGAGGGGGTCCGCGCCCTCCTCGACCGGTACGGCCTCGCCTGTTGCGCGACCCATCGCCCCTGGGGCCGTTTGAAGCACGCCCCCGACGCCGAGGCCGCGTTCCACCGGGCCCTCGGTTGCAAGGTCGTCGGCCTCGGCATGCTCCCCGCGGAGAACGGTTTCGATCCGAGCGACCTTCTCGGCTTCCTCCCCGAAGCCGCCCGCGTCGCCGACGCCTTCCACGCTCGGGGCCTCGAGTTCGCCTATCACAACCACGAGATCGAGTTCTCCCGCCTCGGCGACGCGCCTTACTTCGAGCGTCTGATGGAGATCCCCCGTCTCGGCTTCATCCTCGACACCTACTGGGTCTGGGTCGGCGGCTTCGACCCCGCGCGTCTCCTCCCCCGTCTTGCGGGGCGCGTCCGGTGCGTCCACCTAAAGGACCTCCTCCCCGTCGGGCGCGAGGTCCGCTTCGCCCCCGTCGGCGAGGGCAACCTCGATTGGGACGCGATCCTCCCCGCGTGCGAGGCGGCGGGTGTCGAATGGGGGATCGTGGAGCAGGACGAGACCTACGGGCGGGATCCGTTCGACGGCCTCGCGGCGTCGTATAGTTATGTCGCCGCGAGGACGTAGCGAGCCACGATGCACCTCCACAAGCCTCACGAGCCCGCCCCCGAAGAGCCGACCGACGTCGCCCTCCTGCGCGAGCTGAAGGAGAACAACCGCCTCCTGAAGCTCAACGCCGCCGGTATGATGAGTTTCCGCTGGCGCTTCCTCGGCGGGCTCTACCAGGGGGTCGGGACGGTCGTCGGCGCGACCGTCGTCATCGCGATCGTCATCCGCATCCTCGCGAAGCTCGCCACCGTCGAGACCGTCGGCCCCTACGTCCGCGAGATCCAAACGATGCTCGAGCGCAACCGCCCCCCCGTCGCGCGCAACGCGCCCGACGCCGGATCGGAAACTCCGGGCTCGCAAACGCCCGACGCGCCTTAATGTACGCTGAGGGCATGATCCCTTCGCTGGACGCCGGGTCGCGCCTCGACGCCCTCGCCGCCGAGCTTCGTACCGAGGTCGAAGCCGCCCTCGCCCGTCTCGAAACGGACGCCCTCGCCGCCTTCCGCGCCGGCGACCGCGACCGCATTCTCGCCCTCGTGGACGAGCGCGCCCGTTTCGGCGATCTCGCCGCAACCCTCGCGCGCTGGAGGGGAGCGGCGCCTGCCCAGGTCCCGGTCTCGCGCCTCGTCGCCGCGCCCTCCGCGGCCGGGGAACCCACCCCTCCGAGCGAGCGGATCGTCGCCCCACCTCCCGCCCCGGCTCCCGAGGAACGCTTCGCCGCCCGAGAGGCCCCCACCGCTCCTGAGGAGACCGTCTTCACGCCGTCGGTCTCCGCGCCGACTCCCCCCGCGATCATCGCGCAAGAGGCGATACGGACGCAGAGTCAACCGAACGGAAGCGCCGCGAGGCCCACCCCCCGCCCGAAAGCCGCGCGCCCAGAGCGCCCCGCCCCCCCCGTGCCCGAAGGCCCGCTCGAAGGCCGCTCGCTCGTCGCGACGCGGACGCGCTTCTTCGAGGAGGCCCGTGCCCTTCTTGCCCGCCCCGGCTCCGGCCCGATCCGCGCCGCGAGGCTGAAAAGCGCGATCTGCCTCGGGCGCGCCCTCGCCGGCACCCTTCCCGACGCCGACGCGCTCCGGCTCGTGAACGAAGAGGTCCGCGCCCTGCGCGAGCGCTGGAACGCTGAGATTTCCCACGACTTCTTCGGATTGAACCCCGGACGCCACATCGAGCCCGAGGGCTGGCATCGCCTCGCCCGCGCCTTCGCCCTCACCGCCGAGGCCGAGGAGGCCCTCCCCGCCATCCTCGACGAGGCCGCGACCGGCCCGAACCGCGACGCTGCCGCCGACGCCGCCGCCGCCGCCGTCGGTCTCGCCTTCGGAACGATGGGCTACTACGCCGAGGGCGTCGGCGACGCCGAGGCGACGAGGCTCCGAAGCGCCCTCGAAGGGATCGGCCGCCTCCCCCGCGTCCGCGAGATCGTCGAGGCGATCAAGCGCAAGCCCGCCGAATGGCCCCGCTACGAGGCGATGGCGACCGGTCTTCCCGCCCAGGCCAAGCGCCTCCGCACCGAAGGCGAGAAGCGCGCGAAGGGAGAGGCGGCCCTCGCCGCCTTCGAGGCGCTCCTGAAGGACGGTGAGGCCGACGAGAGCTTCGTGGACCGCCTCGTGAACGCCGCCCGCGACGCCCTCGCCGCCGGCGTCCGCCCGAACGCCCCCCGCCTGCGCGACCCGATGATGCCGTACCTCGAGGTGCTGAAGGAGCCCGACTACGCCGGAGATCCCGCCCTCAAGGGGCTCACCCTCGAGATCGCGAAGTACGCCGCCGCCCTTCTCGCCCGTCGCGCCGTCCCCGCCGAGCCCGACCTCCACGCGAACGATCCCGAACACGAGGTGCGCCTCGCCGCCGTGCGCGAGTACCTGAAGGGCAAGGTCCTCGGCTTCGCCGGGTCCCGGCGCGGCGTGGACCGTAAGGTCGAGGAGTTCAAGCGCACGCTGGGCGCCCGCGAGATCCTCTGGCCCGACATCGAGAAGCACCAGGCCGTCGGCTCGCTCGTCGAGGCCCTCAAGAGCGCCGACGTCGTCTGCCTCCTCGTCCGCTTTTGCCGTCATTCGTACAAGGACGCCCTCGACGAGGCGAAAAAGGGCGGCGGCCGCATGGTCTTCCTCCCCCGTGGCCTCGGTCTCAACACCGTCGTCTACGAGCTCTACACCCAGCTCCGCCTCGAACCCGTGCGGTCCGAGCCGGCCTTCGTCTCGTAGACCGAAGGATCATGGCCGAAGGGAGCTTGAAGAAGGGCGACGGGGTGGAGTGGGACTCGTCCCAGGGCAAAGTCGAGGGCGAGGTCGTGAAGACCGTCACGAGCCCCATGAAGATCAAGGGTCACGAGGTGAGGGCCACGAAGGAGAACCCCGAGATCCTTGTGAAGAGCGAGAAGACCGGCGCCGAGGCCGCCCACAAGCCGGACGAGCTGAAGAAGACGTCCTGACCGACGACCTCCATACGAAGAAGAGCGCGGCCTCCTTCACATGAAGGAGGCCGCGCTCGAGCTTTCTGGTCGGGGCAGCGGGATTCGAACCCACGACCTCTTGCACCCCATGCAAGCACGCTACCAAACTGCGCCATGCCCCGACGAACGGCGAGAGAATACCCTCTCGCCGGTCGTCCTCACCGCGACTGGCTAGGGTCCCGAAGCCGCGCCCGCGGTCGTCCCCGCGGCCTTGGTCAAGGCGTCGCCTCCCGCCGGAGGCCGCTGGTTCGTCCGCCCCCCCTTGCGAGGGGGCGACGAGGCCGCCTGTTGCTGCGCCTTCTGCATGTCCCCCGCCATGGAATCGTTTCCGGCGGAGGCCGCATCGCCGGGGGAGCAACCGACCGAACCGCCGGTCAGAAGCCCCGCGATCAGGAGCAGGAGACCTCTCACTCGAAATCCCACAGGAACTTCGAACGGTCCGTGACCTTGCCCTGGCGCGTCCCGACGCCGTAGGCGGAGCAACCGTCGGTGAGTGACTTGATCGGCCGCGACTTCACCGAGGTGTCGGCCATGATGACAACCGCCTGCCCGTCTTTGAGGCCGGGCTGGATGTTCGAGAGCGAGGTCTGCGCGTGGAAGGGCCACATCCCGCCGTAGACGAGCCACGAATCGGACGTCAAAACCTTCGTCGGCGGTGCCCATCCGTTGGCGTAGCTCCACAGGGTCCCGTCCCCGGTTCCCGAGGCGTACTGCGACATCGGAGCCATGAGCTTCGAGTTCTCGTCGAGCCAGCAGGGGGTCTCGATCACCCAGTTGCCGCCGCCCGTCGGATTGCCGCCGCCGTCCCGATCCCAGATCGAGTTCGCGTACATGATCGTCGAGGAGACGTTGGCGATCTGCGACTCGCTCGACGAGGCCGAAGTGCAGATCGTGCCGCCCGGCTGGTTCGTGATCCAGCGCCACGGGGAGAAGAACTGATAGTTGTAGCCCATGTTCGCCCGGACGCCGAGCGAGTACAGGCGACGCTCCTCCGCCGTCCCTCCCGGACCGAGGTTCGGAAGCTGGTCTTTCAGACGTTGCGCGTCCCCCCAAGGGTCCATCGGGCACAGGAACACGTCCGTGTTCTTGAAGTACCGGTAGAGCACCTGGCCCGGAACCGAGTCCGGCGGGCCGAACCCCCACCCTTGCACGACTGAGCAGAGCCCCCCCGTGTCGGAAAGCGGGAAACCGCCGTCCGAGTCGCCGCTGTAGAGCGCCGTCGCCGTGCCCTACTGCTTGAAGTTGGAGATGTCCACCGTCTTCTTCGCCGCCGCCTTCGCCTGGGCGAAGACGGGGAAGAGGAGGGCGGCGAGGATCGCGATGATCGCGATGACGACGAGGAGCTCGATGAGGGTGAAGGCGCGCTTCATAAGGATGCCTCCGATCCAGCCCAGAGCCCGCGCGGCCACGTCGCCGCACCGGGCCCTGAGGGCCGGTGAGACGCATTGTAAAGGAACTTTACGAAAAAGATCGCGATTCGGCGAACCTTTTCGTCGCCCCGCAAAAAAATCTGGGTTTTCGACGGGAATGCGAGGATTCGAGGCGAGCTCCAGAGCCTAACGACGCGCATGGGATCGCCCCGCCGCCTCGGGCGGGACGTTCCTCCCACCGGTCATCCGATGGGCGAACCGCTCAGTTCACCCAGTCCGCGACGAAGAGGTTCGTCTCGCCCGGCCCGCCTCCTCTCCCCGAAGCGCCGCCCCGGTTGCTCGCGAAGACGAGCCGCTTGCCGTCCCGCGTCCACATCGGAAAGCCGTCGAACCCTGCCGCGTGCGTCACGCGCTCGATCCCGCTCCCGTCGAGGTTGCACAGGTAGATGTCGAACTCGCGCCCCTTCGGATCCTCCCAGTTCGAGGAGAAGATCACCCGCCTGTTGTCTGGCGAGAGGAACGGCGCGAAGCTCGCCGCCCCGAGCCGCGTCACCTGACGGTCGTTCCGCCCGTCCGCGTCCATCACCATGATCTCGAGCTTGCTCGGGCGCACGAGATGCTCCGCGAGAAGCGCCCGGTAGTCCGCCACCTCCCTCTCCGTCCCCAGCGTGTCGCGCCGGTAGGCGATCTTCGACCCGTCCCAGCTCACGAACGGCCCCCCGTCGTACCCGACGTGGTGCGTGAGCCGCCGCACGTTCCGACCGTTCAGGTCGCTCCGGTAGATCTCCAGATCCCCCTCGAAGTCGCTCGTGAACGCCATGTATCGCCCCCGCGGGTCGATCGTCGTCTCCGCGACGTACCCCTTCCGGCTTAGGACGAGCTGCGGCTTCGCGTTCCCCACCGTCCCCACCGGCGTCCGGTACAGCTCGAAGTCCGGGTTGACCTTCCACACGTACCCCTTCGACCGGTCCACCGGCGCCTGCGGCCCCGGGTTCCGCCCGTGGGTCGAGGAGAAGTAGACGTACCGCCCGTCCGGCGAGAAGTACGAGCACGTGCAACGCCCGAGCCCCGTGCTCCGGAGCGCCTTCCCCGAGCCGTCCGCCCTCATCGTGAAGATCTGCTCGTCCGGGTACCCCGGCTGAAGCGTCTGGAACGTGAGCATCGTCCCCGCCGCGTTCCAGTACGCCTCCGCGTTCTGCCCCCCGAACGTGAGCTGCCGCACGTTCCGCAGGTGCGTCTCGCGCGGATCGGCGGCGACGGGCCGCGAGTCGGGCCAACCGGCGAAGGGGGGCGAGGCTTGGGCCGACGTCTGGAGCGCCGCGGCCACCGCGAGTGCGAGCATCACCCCTTATTACGCCGCCCCGCGAACCCCCCGCGCTTCTCCCCGGTACCGGAGCCTTGCGCGAGGTGACGCGCACATGGCGCCGTAGATGACCTCGGCTTCCCGCCCTCGGAGCAACCTAACGTCGGAGCAATCTAACGAAGGGAGAGCGCGCGGAGCCCCCCCGCTCAGCGCAACGCTCCGAACGACGCGAGCGGGAACTCGAAAAGATCCCCCGGCTCGTTCGAGACGAGGAGCCGATCCCCACCGATCCACGCCAGCGCCTCGCACTGCCCCGTGAAGGGGATCGCCCGCCGCGAGAGCGGATGCGCGAGCGCGTTCTCCCCGCGCGACGCGTCGAAGATCCACACGCTCGGCACCGGCAGATGCACGAGCACTGCGAGCTTCCGCCCGTCCGGCGAGAGGCTCGCCCCCGTCGCCCAGCCCCCTATGTCGGGCTTCTCCCCGATCTTCGTGAGCACGTTCGGACGGTCGGTGAACCGCGTGTCCATTCGGTAGAGCGCTGTCCCGAGTCCTGGAAACCCGTTCTGCCGCCACTTCGTCAGCACGTAGGGCCTGTGCCCCCGCACGTAGATCGCCTCGGCGTCGAACCGGCGGCCCGCCTTCGGGGGCGGGAACTCGGTCTGGTCTGGATAGCGCACCGGGTACCGCACCGCCAGAGCCGAACGGGCCGCGCCTGGCCTCGGCTCCCGCACCGCGTACAACGCGAGGTCCTCCCTCCTGTTCCCGTTGTTTCCCAGATCGTCGATCCACAGCGTGTCCCCCCGAAGCTCCGGCTCGATCGCCAGATCCTCCCAGTCCACGTTCTGCGCCCCCGCGATCCGCGTCTCCCCCGCCACGCTTCCGTCCCGCCGGATCGCGAACACCCGCGCCGAGTCCCCCGAGTCGTTGAGCCCCCAGAAGACCCCCGGATGCCGCCGCGACGCCGCGAGCCCGCTGAGCTCCGTCACCTCCTTCGACGCGACGTGCGCGCTCGGCGTTGGGCGGGCCTGAGGAGGGGCGGGAGGGAGCGGCAACACGGATATAGTAAAGCCCATGCCCTTCGCCCTGGTCGTCGCCCTCGCGCTGGGGCAGGCGACCGCCTACCCTGTGGACGAGGCCGACCTCGTCAGCCCCGCCGAGACCCGCGCCCGACGCGAGACGCTCATGCGCGCGATGCCCCCCGACTCCGTCGCCGTCCTTTTCACGAACCCCGAGCACCAGCGCTCGAACGACACCGACTTCCGTTTCCGCCCGAACTCCGACTTCTGGTACCTCACCGGGTGCGAGGAGCCCGAGTCCGCCGTCATCCTCGCCCCCGGCGGCTTCGCCCTCGACGGCAAAAGGGTCCGCGAGGCCCTCTTCGTCCTCCCTCGCGACCCCGCCCGCGAGACCTGGACCGGCCGACGCATGGGGGCCGAGGTCGCCGCGAAGCGTCTCGGCTTCGAGACCGCCCTCCCCAACGCCCGCTTCGAGGACGCCCTGAAGGCGATCGGCGGCCTCGCCCGTTGCCGCGTCCGCGGCATCGAGGGCGCGACCGGCCGCCTCGCCGAGATGATCGCCCATGCGAGCGTCGGCTACGCCCCGAAGAACGACGACCCGAACCTCACCCGCACGATCGGCCTCCAGCGCACCGTCAAATCCCCCTGGGAGCTCGCCTGCGAGCGCCGCGCCATCGCCGCATCCATGCTCGCCCACCGCGAGGCGATGCGCTCCGCCGAGCCCGGCATGCGCGAGTGGGAGGTCCAATCCCTCGTCGAGTACCTCTTCGCCCGCAACGGGTGCGAGGCCGTCGCCTACGGGAGCATCGTCGGCTCCGGCGAGAACTCCTGCACCCTCCACTACGAGACCGACCGCAAGACGATGAAGTCCGGCGAGATGGTCGTCATGGACGTCGGCGGCGAGTACCACGGCTACGCCGCCGACATCACCCGGAGCTTTCCCGTGAGCGGCCGCTTCTCCGCCGAGCAAAAGGCGGTCTACGAGATCGTCCTGAAGGCCCAGCTCGCCGGCATCGCCGAGTGCAAGCCCGGCGCCCCCTTCAACTCCGCCGACAAGGCGGCGCGACAGATCGTCGGCGCGGGCCTCGTCGCCCTCGGCATCGTCAAGGCGCCAGCCGAGAGCCGCCGCTACTTCATGCACGGCACGAGCCACTACGTCGGGCTCGACGTCCACGACCCCCAAGGACAGGGCAACCTCCTCCCGAATTCCATCCTCACCGTCGAGCCCGGAATCTACATCCCCGCCGGAAGCCCCTGCGACCCCAAATGGTGGAACATCGGCGTCCGCATCGAGGACGACGTCCTCGTGACCGCCGGCGCGCCCGAGGTCCTCTCCGGCGCCCTCGTGAAGGACGTCCCCGGTATCGAGGCCCTCATGCGCGAGCGCGGCCTCGGCAACCGCCCCGAGCTCTCGCTCCCGAAGGGATGATACGCCTCGGAGGGTCGAACGTCCTAACGATGAGGACCGGAGATCGAGAGATCCCGCGGTCAGCAAGACGATGAAGTTCACCACCCTCACGGCGCTCGCCACCCTCGCGGCGAGCCTGGCCCTTCCGATGGTCGCCTCCGCTCAGGATCGCGGCGACCGAAACGACCGCGGCGACGGGAACGATCGCAAGGAGCGCCGCAACGACGACCGCGACCGCCGCGACGAGAGCCGCAACCGGGGCAAGGGCGGCCGCGGCAACGCCTGGGGCCGGCGCAGGGGCGACGATCGCGACGACCGCCGCAACGACGACCGCGACGGTCGCTACCGCAACGACCCTTACCATAACGGCGACGATCGCTATGGCGACGGGTACGGCGACGGCGGCAACCGGCGCGGACCCGACCGGCGTCAGACGACGAAGAACGAGTGGCGCAACATCGCCATCGCCTCGGGCGCCGTCGGCATCCTCGGGCTCCTGAGGAACGACCGCACCCTCACCTTCGCCGGCGCCGCCGGAGCGCTCTACTCCACGTACCGCTACGAACAGGACCGCAAGAGTCAGAACGACCTCGACCGGGGCCGCGCCGCCTACTTCTCGCGCCCCGAGTTCACCCGGGACGGCGTCCGTTACGAGCGCCGCACCGTCGAGCGCGACGGCGAGCGCTACTACCAGTTCGTCCGCGCCCGCTGAGGGGCGCGGGCCGGCGGAGGGCGGCGAGAGCCGCCCCTTACCCCCCGCCCCTCACTCGAAGTCGTACTTGCGCGCCGCCTCGCCCTTGTAGCCGATGACGACGTTGTCCACTCCGCCGATCTTGTGCGCGTTCGACGCCCCGTACCCGCCGAACGCCACCGAGACGTTCACGATCCGGGCCGAACCGTACGTCCCCCGCCACACCGAGAGGAGCTTCGACTCTCCCCGCCCCGCGTTGAACTCCGACGCGAGCCGCCACCGTCCGGTGAGGCTATTGACCTCCACGAACCGGTTGAGGTCCGCCGCCGCCCCGTTGTAGCCGTTGTCCGCCGGTCGGTAGATAAGCGCGTCGTCCGTCCTCCCGTCCCCGTTCGTGTCGAGGTTCAGGTACATCTGCGGCGCGAGCACCCGCGACGCCGCATCCGGAAAGGCGCTCCCCGAACTCACGTAGAACGAGTACCCGAGGTTCGTCGCGTCGCCGAGCGTCCGCGCGACCGCCGGCTTCAGGTACGCCCCGCCGTCCGAAAGCGACGGCGACTGCGACCCCGTGAGGATCCACAGCGCCCCCCGCGCCGCCGAACCCGCCGTCGTCCCGCTCCGGAACCCCGCCCCCACGACCGTGAGCCCCGACGACGCCCCGCCCGCAAACGACTCGTTCCAGAACCCCCACCCCTGCGGCGCCGCCGCCGTCACCTTCGTCACCGTCTGCGCCCCGGAGATCGCCGCGCCGAGAACGAGAGAAACGAGAATCACCGCGCGAAGCGTAGCCATACCCCTAGTCTGACACCGCGCCACCGGCGAAAGATCCCGCCTCGAACGGGGAGCGGGATCAACGTCGCTGTTCCGGGCCGCCCCCCTGACGCGCCGCCGCCCGCTCCTGCAGAAGCCTCTGCACGTGCGGATCGGCCGAGGACTCCGCCTTCGTCCCCCGCCGCCCCCCCGGAACGTTCGGAGCGTCCCCCACCGGCACCCGCTCCCCGCACCCCGCGAGAAGGATCAGGCCCAAAAGGGTCCAGAGCCTAGTACGCCTCGATCGGCGTCCCATAGTCGGAGAAGTCGGAGTCCGGGCGGTACAGCAGCGCGTGGCAGTAGTTCTCGTCGTACCACGAGTTGTACGGCACCCCCCCCTCGCGGTAGTAGGAGAACGGGTCCTTCGTGTAGTCCGTCGAGCCGAGCAGGTTCGCCCCCACCCGCCGCCACTTCGCCGAGGTGTCCGCGAACGCCGCGATCATCCCCATCGTGTGGACCCACATCGTCTGCCCCTTCGCGAAGTAGTAGCCGCGCTCGGGATCGATCGTGATCGCGTAGCTCGTCTGACCGTTCTGGCGAGGGTCGCACGTCGCCGAGGTCGGCACGTACCGGCACGGCGCGTCGTTCGCGCAAAGAAGATAGGGATTCGTGTTCGCGAACCCCTTGAGCGCGTACGTCCCGTTGATCTGGGAGAACGCCATCAGCCCGCTCGGAGCCGCGACCGACGACGCCGACGCGCTGTGGAGCAGACCGTTGAACGAGAGCTCCACCGACTGAGGCCGCACCGTCGCCTTGTCGTAAGGCGCGTCCGGGGAGACCGCCACCCGCTGGGCGTTCGAGGCGAGAAGGTCCCAGCTCTTCAGGTACGGCTGGATCGCGTTCGCCCACGCGCAACGATCCGCCGCCGTCTGAGCCGCTCCAAGCGTCGGGTCCCACCCCGCGGGCGTCGTCGCCCCGTACCCGTTAAGCCAACCGAACCCGGGGTACGCGCCCGCGCTGAGGGGATAGTTGTCGTCGTTGTCCCCCAGATAGATCGCGCACCCCGTCCCCGTCCCTTTCACGTTCGACAGATCGCTCGTCTTCTTCGCCGCCGCCTTCGCCTGCGCGAACACGGGGAAGAGGATCGCCGCCAGAATGGCGATGATCGCGATGACGACGAGGAGCTCGATGAGCGTGAAGCCCCGCCGCTCGGAGAGGGGCGATCGGGATCGTCGTTCCATAAGGTGATTCTAGCGGCGTCTCCGGTTCGATCCCATGCGTCCCGCACAGACGCTCGCGTAGAATGGGCCGGAAAGCGATGGAAAAAGCCCGATCCGAGGATCGAAGCCTCTTCGGCGGCAACGTCCGATCCCTCCGCAAGAGTCTTGGCTGGACCCTCGACGTCTTCGCCGAACGATCCGGCGTCGGCCTCACCACCCTCAAACGCATCGAGGCGGGCGCCGGATGCTCCGTCCGCACCCAGGAGCGCCTCGCCGCCGCCCTCGCCACCGCCGTCTCCTCGCTCTGGGAACCGAACCTCTTCGGCGAGGGCCGCGCCGCTCTCTTCCGCCCCGAGGACACCCGCTGGCGCTTCGCCACCGCCGAGGAGGCCGCCGCCTGGGCTCTGAACGAGGACCCCCGCCGGATCGACCCCGACGCGATCCAGGCCCCCGACGAGCGCGCCCGCCTCGGCCGCAACGGCCTCGCCGTCGGCTTCGCCCGCGTCTTCCGCCGCCAGTTCCCCTCGGGCTACCTCGGATGCCTCGTCTACGAGTCCTTCGCGCGCAAGCACGTCGCCTTCGCCCCCCACGTGAACGCCGCCTGCTTCTACGGCGTGCGCGGCGCCCTCACGATCTGGGTCGACGACGAGCCCCACCCCCTGCGCGACGGCGACGCCCTCCTCCTCGACCCCGCCGGCCGCGTCGAGATCGCCCCCGAACGCCCCGTCCTCCCCGGCGAGCCGCCCCCCCTCCTCCTCGCCGTCCTCGCCCAGCTTGGTGCGGGAAAACCCGCCCCCCGCCCCCGCGAGGCCCCTTCGGAGAGTGAACGCCCGTCCTCCGCCGCCACGTAGAAGAGAGGTCAGGATGCCCAAACGAGTCGTCGCCGAGAGCGTCCAAGAGAAGCTCAAGCTTCTCCCCCCCGCCCCTGGGTGCTACCTGCACAAAGGGGCGGAAGGAGAGATCCTCTACGTCGGCAAGGCGATCAACCTCCGCAACCGCGTCCGGTCCTACTTCCAGGGCTCTACGAAACACGGCGCCCGCATCGCCCGCATGGTGAGCAAGGTCCGCGACCTCGAGTGGATCGTCGTGGACTCCGAGCTCGAGGCCCTCGTCCTCGAGTGCAACCTCATCAAGCGTCACCGCCCGCCCTTCAACGTGCGGATGCGCGACGACAAGTCGTACCCCTACATCGCCATCACCAAGGAGGCCTTCCCCCGCGTGATGTTCACCCGCAAGCCGAGAGGGGACGGCGGCCGCTACTTCGGCCCCTACACCTCGGCCTTCGCCGTCCGCGACACGCTCCAGACCCTCCACAAGGTCTTTCCCCTCATCCCCTGCGGCAAATCCTGGTCCGGGCGCGAGGAGCAGCGCCCCTGCCTCTACTACCACCTCGGCCGGTGCCTCGGCCCCTGCGCCGGACTCGCCAAAAAGGAGGAGTACGCCGCCGTCGTGGACAAGGTCGAACGCTTCCTCAAGGGCAAGGAGGAGTCCGTCGTGGACGACATGCGCGCCGAGATGGAGGCCGCCGCCGAAGGCATGGACTTCGAGCGCGCCGCAAAGCTCCGCGACGGCATCAAGGCGATGGAGCACACCCTCCAGAAGCAGAAGGTCCTCTCCTCCGACGAGGCCGACCAGGACGTCATCGCCGTCGTGAAGGACGAGCGCGGCGCCGCGATCCAGATGCTCTACGTCCGGGGCGGCAAGCTCATCGGCCAGCGCCAGTACATGCTCGACGGCGCCGGCGACTCCGCCCCCGGCGAGGCCGTGCAGGAGTTCGTGAAGCAGTACTACGCCGAGGCCCCCGACGTTCCCCGCGAGATCCTCCTTCCCGTCGAGATCGAGGAGCGCAACATCGTCCAGTCCTGGCTTCGGGGCCGCAAGGGCTCCGCCGTCACCATCGGTGTTCCCCAGGGCGGCGAGAAGCTCAAGCTCGTCGAGATGGCCGCGAGCAACGCCGAGCAGGCCCTCGCGTCCTTCGCCAAGGAGCTCGCCGCGAAGCAGGAGTGGACCGACGACGCCTACGCCCAGCTCCAGGAGTCCCTCGGCCTTCCCACCCCGCCGGTCCGCGTCGAGGGGTACGACATCTCGAACACCCAAGGCTCGGCCCCCACCGGCTCGATGGTCGTGACCGAGAACGGCGAGCCCGCCAAGGCCGAGTACCGCCGCTTCAAGGTCCGCTGGCACCCCGAGACGCCGAACGACTACGCGATGATGCACGAGGTCATTACCCGCCGCCTCCACAACTACCTCGAGGGCGACGCGAAGTTCGCCCGCCTCCCCGACGTCATCATGGTGGACGGCGGCAAGCTCCAGCTCTCGGCCGCCCTCAAGGCCCGCGACGAGCTCGGCCTCACCGTCCCCATGGTCGGCCTCGCCAAGCGCCACGAGCTCCTCTACGTCCCCATCGAGGTGGATGGGGGCGGCGGGGACCTCGTCCCCCCGCCCGTCGCCGTCCTTCCCGGCGAGGTCGGCGAGCCGCTCGCCGACGCCCTCTCCGCCGACGTCCCCATGAGCCTCCCGACGACCGGCGGCGAGAGCGCCGTCCACGATCCCGCCGGCGACTTCCTCGCCGGCACCCCCTTCGAGGCTGCCGACGACGACGACGACGAGGACGAGGCCGAGACGGAGGACCGGCCCGCTCCCGTCGGCGATGCCCTCCTCGCCGCCTCGCGCGAGCGGGGAAGCGATCCCCGCACCTTCCCTCGCTTCGCGCCGAAGAGGTACGAGTACCGCGAGGTCATGCTCCCGCTGAACTCCCCCGGCCTCCTCCTCCTGCGCCGCCTGCGCGACGAGGCCCACCGCTTCGCCCTCACCTACCACCGCAAGGTCCGCGACAAACGGATGAACGGAAGCTCGCTCGACGAGATCCCCGGCGTCGGCCCCCGGCGCCGCCGGATGCTTCTGCGCACCTTCGGCTCGATCGAGGCGATCCGCCGCGCCACTCCTGAGGAGATCGCCTCCGTCCCCACCATGACGAAGACCCTCGCCGCGAAGGTGAGGGACTTCCTGAACGACTAGCGACCGACGATCAGCGCCTCAGACGGAACCCGAAGAGCCCGCCGAGCGAATCGATCACGAAGATCGTGTTCACGATCGAGTTCACCTGCGTAAGGTCCGGCGTGTTCGTCGTCGGGATGTTCACGATGTCCCCGGGCCGCAGGACGACGTTCTGCGACGAGTCCCCTTTCCGGATGAACGCCACGAAATCCGCCTTGATCCGGTAGAACTTCGTCGGGTCCCCGATCTGGCGCCGGATGACCTCCGTGCGCGAGAACCGCGTCCGCGTCTGGATCTCGCCCCCCGCGAGCGCCACCGCGTCCGCGAGCGTCATCGGCTCCTTGTACGGGTAGTACCCCGGACGCTGGACCGCCCCCAGCACGAGGATCCGGTTCACCGTCTCCTCCGGCACGTTCAGCTCGTCCCCGTCCTGGATCTCGAAGTTCTGGGAGGCGTCCGCCTGCACGAGCATCGCGTAGAGATCGATCGGGATGAGCTCGTTCGTGCCCGAACGCCGGAGCGTCGCCCGCCGCAGGTCCGCCCGGTCCGGGATCGGCCCCCCGCCCTGGTTCAAGAGCGTCACGAGCGTGTCCCCCGGTCGAATCGAGAACTGCCCTGGCCGCCCCACGAAACCCCCCACCGAGGCCCGGAGCTCCCGGAACCGCGTGATCGTCACCGAGACGATCGGGTTCCGCAACTTCAGCCGCTTGACGAAAAGCTCGTAGAGATCCGCCTCCAGCTCGGCCGTCGTCTTGCCCGCCGCCCGGAGCGTCCCGACGAACGGCGCCGCGATGTTCCCGTCGCGCGCGACCGGCACGTCGTCGTTAAGGTCCTGCCGCCCGAACACCCGCACCCGCACCACGTCCTCCGGCTGGAGCCGGTACGTCGTCTCCCGCCGCGAGGCGCGGATCGGGTCCGAGGGCAGACCGTTCGTCCCGCTCGCGTTCCCCGGGCTCGTCCGTGTGTCGGTGCGTTGTTGCGCGACCGCGAGAGGAGAGGCCGCCGAGGAAAGGAGCAGAAGCCCCGCCGCGAAGACCGACCGTGTTCTTAGACCCCTCATACCGCTTCGATCGCCGGGCGAACCCGCCGGATCGAGGGATTCTAGCACGAATCGCCCCGGACGGCGTTAAAGGGTCCCCTTTCGACGCCCCTCGACGACGATCGTGAACTCCCCTTTGGGCGGCACCTCGGCCTCGTTAGGGAGTATCGGCAACTTTCCGCGGAAAATCTGCTGGTGCATCTTCGTGAGCTCGCGGCAGATCGCGTAACGACGCTCCCCCAGCGCCTCCCCGCACCACCCGAGCGTCTGCCGGAACCGGTGCGGCGACTCGAAGAGCACCACCGTGTACGGCGAGTCGGCGAAAGGCTCGAGCTCCCGCCGCACATCCCCCGCCTTCCGCCCGAGAAATCCCAGAAAGACGAACCGTTGCGCGAAGAACCCGCTCGCCATGAGCGCCGTCACCGGAGCCGAAGGTCCCGGAAGCGCGTCCACCTCGATCCCCGCCTCGTGCGCGAGGTCGCAGAGCCGCGACCCCGGATCGCTCACCGCCGGAGCCCCTCCGTCCGTCACGAGCGCCCCGACCTTCCCCGTCCTCAGCTCGTCCAGGTACCGCCCGAGCGCCTCCGGCCCCGTGTGCTCGTTCACGAGCCGCATCGTCTTCCGCACCTCCAGATGCGCCGCGAGCCTCGCCGACACCCGCGAGTCCTCCGCGAACCACAGGTCCGCCCCGCGAAGCTCCGCCGCCGCCCGCGGCGAGAGATCCCCGAGGTTCCCGATCGGCGTCGCGACGAGGGCGAGGCGCGGAGCCCGCGCCTCGCCCTCTCCGGCGACCGGAGGGCCTACTTCTTCGGAGGCGTCACGTCCTCGATCCGCGGATTCGCCTTGGCCTTCTTCGCCGCCGCCTCGGCCGCCTTCTGGGCGTCGGCCTGACGCTTGGCGTCCTCGGCCTGGAGCTTCGCCGCCTGCGCCTGGGCGTCGTCCGCCGCCTTCTTTTCGTTTCGCCACCGGTCCTGCTCCCCCTGCACCCCCGCCTCCAGATCGGCGGGCAGCTGCCCGTCCTTCTTCAACGCGATAAGCTTCGAGGCGATCTTACCGAAGCGGTCCTGGCCTTGCGCGTCGTACTGCGTGTTCGCCCGCGCCGCCGCCTGCAGCTGCTCCGCCGCCGCCTTGTAGTCCCGCTTCCCGAGGTACGCGTCCACGAGCGTCAGCCGCGCGTCGAAGTCGTCCTTCGCCTCCACGCTCGCGAGCAGCGTCTCGATCCGCTCATCCGCGAGGGCGGGCTGGTTCTTCGAGAGCGCGTAGAGCCGGTCGAACGCCTGCGCCCGCACGAGCGTCGCGAGCCGGTATCCCTCGTCCGACTTGCCCACCCGCTTCGCTCCGTCGATGATCCCCCGGAACTGCGCCTCCGTCGGCGCCGGCGGCGTCGCCGCCGGATTGAGCGACGAGGGCGGGGAGGTGAGCTTCGTGTACGCGTACAGCGCCGCGTACCCGTCCGACGAGAACTTCGGCGGGTTCGTCTCCCCGAACCGCTTGAGCTCCTCCGTGAACGCCTTCTGCGACCGCTGGGTCTTCAGCGCGTCGAGATACCGCTCCTTCCGCGTCTCGAAGTCCTTCGGCAGGTTGCTCTTCGCCCCCACGATCTTCATGAGGATGTACCCCTCCGGCCCCCGTTCGACGTTCGACACGTCCCCCGGCTTGAGCCCGACGAGCGCCTTGTACTGCGGGTTCTCCCCGATCTGACTCGCCGGCACCGGGAGCGGCGGCGCCGCGCTCGGCTTCTGCCCCGGCGCCCCCGCCGACGACGAGTACTTGTCGAGCGCCGCGTCGAACGAGAGCCCCCCTCGGATCGCCGCGAGCGCCTCGTCCGCCTTGGCCTTCGCCTTCGCGTCGTCGGGACCCCCCGTCCCGAACGACGGTACCACGAGCCGCTTGACCTCCACCACGTCGAAGCTCTTGCGAAGCTCCTCGTCCGACACCTGGATCTTCGCCTTGCCCGCGTCGATGACGAGAAGCGGGATCACCTGCGCCCGGAACGCCGGCCCCTTCTGCGGGTCCGCGAGGCTCTTCGTGAACCCCGCGAGCTGTTCCTTCACAAGATCCCCGAGCCCTTTCCCCGCCTGCTTCTTCACGAACGCGTCCACGTCCGCGTCGCTCGCGTCCGGCTTCATCCCCGGACTCTGGAGCACCTGCTCCTTAAGGATCTTCGGAAGCTCCCGCCCGACGAACGCGAGAACCGCCGCGTCGCTCGTGTCGATCCCCTTCCCCTTGGCGAGCGCGAGCGCGTTCGTCGTCTCGATCGCCCCCGAGAGCGCCGCCCCCGCGAGCGCGAGCTCCTGCGCGGGCGCCATCGTCGGCGGCATCGGCTGGCCGCCGAGAAGCCTCTCCTGCGCCGCCTGGATCGCCCCCGCCGTCACCGGCGCCCCCGCGACCTGGGCGATCTCCGTCTCCGCCCGCCCCGCCCCGCGCGAGGCTCCGGATTGCTCCGCCGCGATTCCGGCGCGACCGCCGCACCCCTGGTACAGCAGACCCCCGACGAACACGACCGAGATGCCGACGATGAACACGCGGCCGCAACCGCCGTGGATGACGTTCTGAAACTTAGAGATCGACAAAGCGCAGGGAACCCCGGGCGCGCGCACGCGCGGCGCCCTTAGTTAGAAGGGGATTATGGCACGCCCCGGTTCCCGCCCCCTCCCGCCCCTGAGGGCTTTTCCCCAACGTGGGGAAAACCTGCCGAAAGGTAGACAAGGTGTGGGTACAATCCGTCTACCTTTCGCGCGCGGGCGCGTAGAACTGGGAAGAGCGCAATGGCCAAGGGACTGACGAAGCGGCAAGAGGAGATCCTCGATTACATCGTGGCCTACATCGAGGACGAGGGCTACCCGCCCTCCATCCGCGAGATCGGCACGAAGTTCGAGATCGGCTCCCTCCGGGGCGTCACCGTCCACCTCGACGCCCTCGACAAGAAGGGTTACATCTCCCGCTCGAACACCCCCCGCTCGATCAAGGTCGTCCACCCTGCCTACCAGCCGAACGACCGCGTCGCCATGGTCCCCCTCCTCGGCTCCATCGCCGCGGGCGTCCCCATCGCCGCCGAGCAACAGATCGAGGACCACCTCCCCGTCCCCCGCGAACTTCTCCGCGGTTCCAAGGACGCCTTCCTCCTCCGCGTCCGCGGAGACTCGATGACCGGCGACGGCATCCTCCCCCGCGACCTCGTCATCATCCGCCCCCAGAAGACCGCGAGCCAGAACGAGCTCGTCGCCTTCCTCATGGACGGCGAGGCGACCGTCAAGCGCTTCCACCGCGACGCCGGTGGTCGCGTCATGCTCGTCGCCAGCAACCCCGCTTACGACCCCATCGAGGTCCGCCCCGAGACCCCCAGCGAGGTCATCGGCAAGGTCATCGGCCTCCTCCGCGACTACGAAGGCCTCGCGTTCTAGAACCAGGCCGCCCTGCGACGTACACTAGGGCCGTGGAGAGACCGACGATCGACCCCAAAACCGGCACCGATCTTTCCATCGGTCGTCGCAATCGGAAGTTGCCTGTCCAAGAGCGTTGGGATCGTTTCGAGCGCAACCTGCGAGGTCTAGTATCCTTGCGCCGTGGCGTCAAGCGGCCTCGACCTCGCTGAGATCCTAAGGCGTTTGCGCGCCGCCGACCTCGACTTCATTGTGATCGGCGGGATCGCGATGGTGATCCACGGAAGCTCGAAGGCCACCTTCGATGTGGATGTCATGTATCGCCGTAGCCGGGACGAGGTTCGCAAAGTCGTCGAAGCCCTGGCGGATCTGCACCCCCGGCCACGAGGATTCCCGCCAGACCTACCGTTCATCTGGGATGAAGCGACCCTGAACAACGTCACGGTCGCGACGCTCACGACGGATCTCGGTGACGTGGACTTCCTCGCTGAGGCCGAAGGGTCCGGAGGTTACGAGTCTCTGAAAGCCGGTGCGGACGAGTACGACTTCAGAGACATGACTTTGAGGGTCGCTTCGTTACACGACCTCCTCAACATGAAGCGCGCCGCCGGACGCTCCAAGGACGACGTCCACATCGCCGAGCTCGAGGACTGGCTCGCCGAGGAGGCCGCCGGCGAAGCCTCTACTTGAGGAACCGGTCGAGCGTCGTCTTCAACTCCCCCATCCGCTCCGCCGAGCTCGCGTACTCCGCGTGCTTCGCATCCTCGTCGTTCCCGTAGACGCACCCCTCGATGTGGTTCGTCAGAAGAACGATCCCGAGCTGATCGAGCGCCGCCCGAAGCGCCGAGACCTGCGTGAGGATGTCCACGCAGTACCGACCCTCGTCCACCATCTTCTGGATCCCCCCCACCTGTCCCGAGATCCGCGAGAGCCGCCGCTTCGCGTCGCCGTACACCGTCGTGTCCATACTCCCTTCAGTCTACGTCCGAAGGGCCTCCGCCGAACCGAAGCCGACTTCGGATAAGCTCGTCTCACCCCCATGCTCCCCCTCCCTCCCGCCCCGTCCCCGATCGTCTACCGCCATAAGGCGGGGGAGAAGGCCGCCTACGCCGCCGAGCTGACCGTCGTCGGTGGCAAAGGCCGCATGGGACTGAAGGAGACGATCTCCACCGAGACCCTCTCCATCGCCCCCGACGGCACCGCCGAACTCCGCGTCCGCTTCACCGCGCGCAAACCCTCCGGCATCCCCGGGATGACGAGCTACCCCGATTTCGAGAAGACCCTGAAGCTCGACCGCTATGGCCGCGTCGAGAGCATCGAGACCCTCAAAGACGACGCCCGCGTCTTCGCCCTCTCCCTTCGGATTCCCCCCGTCGCCCTCGAAGCGGGGAAGGAGGCCGAGATCGAGGACGGCGTCCCCTACGACCTCCCCGATGCGAAGGTGTACGCGGTCCTGAAGAGCCTCCGCCCCGATCGCGCCGAGTGGACCTACCGCGCGACATCCGACGCCCAAAAGCAGACCTTCGCCCGCCGCGTCCTCTTCGATCCCGGCCGCGGCCTCCTTCTCTCCGCCCGGCTCGAAGCGGTCACCAGCGGCGTGAAGGCCGCCATGACCCTCGACCGCCGCTAGGGGGCTCGCGAGTCGGCGAACGCTCTCGCCCCCCCGCCCGGAGCCGTCCATCCCCCCGAGCGATTTTCACCGATTCTCGCCCACATTTGAAAGACCGGGCCCCTGGATCGCGTAGCACGGGGTGTGGAAGGAATCTCCCAGAAACTCGACGACCTCAACTCGGCCCTCGCCTCCGGCGTCGCCGCCATCGAAATCGGCGCCGCCAAGGGCGTCATCGCCACTTGGAAGGGCCAGCTCGCGGGCTCCGACAACCCTGCTCTCGCCCAGGTTGGTTCCGACCTCGGCGGCCTCCACGAGGCCCTGAGCGCCCAGCCGCTCTCCCCGGCGACGATCGGTCAGCACCTGAGCAAGGTCGGCGCCTCGGTCCAGGCCGTGAGCTCCCACTCCGGCGCCCCCGCCGTCCTCGCCACGATCGCCTCCAAGCTTTCGAGCGAGGGCCAGAAGCTCTCCGGCTCCTCGAACTAAGACGCACTCCGAGGACCGACCGCCGAGGACCCGACCGCGGGGAGGCCATCGCCGGCCTCCCTCGATCTTCCGCCTCTCCCGCGCCAAGCGGGGGGGCCGGGATCCTCGACGCCGGATGCCGTAACGATCCGCATGCCCGACGACGCGTCCCTTTTCTCCGGCGCCCCGGACCTCTCCCGGCTGGGCCTTCTCGACGCCCTCCCCGAAGAGGTCGGCCTCGTCGAGCCGCTCCATCCCCCGCGCCCGCCCATCCTCCCCGATGGCACCCTCGTCTGCGACCGGACGACCGCGCGGAGGGTGCGCGCCCACCTTGCCACCTCCCGTTCCGAAGGTTAAGCTCGCCAAAGGTTAAACTCTCGCGAACGATGATCCCCTTCGCTCCGGCCCCCGTCGTCTACCGCTACGCCGTCGGCGACCGGGCGAGCTACGCCGCGAAGCTCGACTTCGACAATGGCGGCGCGGGGATCGCCGTCCGAGAGACCGTCGCCACCGAGGTCCTCGCCGTCCTCCCCGACGGCTCCGCCCGCCTCCGCGTCCGCTTCCTTGACCGCGCCCGGAGCGGCTCCGCCGGCGGCGGCCTTCGCCGGAACACCGAGGGCTCCTTCCGCCTCGACCCTTACGGCCGCGCGAGCGAGGTGAAGGGCTTCGAGCCCGACGGCGTCCTCCTCGCCTACGCCCTGCGCCTCCCCCCGCGACCCCTCGAGGTCGGCCGATCGACGCCCCTCGATGAGGCCGCCGCCTACGACCTCCCCGGAGGAAGCGTCGCCGCGACCCTCGAGAGTCTCGCCCCGGGCCGCGCCGTCTTCACCTACCGCGTCCGCGCCGCGTCCGGACCCCAGACCCTCTCCCGCCGCGTCGTCGTGGACCCCGCCCGCGGCCGTCTCCTCTCCTCGCGCGTGGAGGCGAAGGGCGGGGTCGGCGTCGTCGTCACCCTCGAGCGCAAGGAGCCTCGATGATCCCGATCTCCCCCCTTCCCCCGTCGCGCCTCCCCCCGCGCCCCGCCTATGCCTACCGCGTGGGCGAGACCGCCCGCTACCGCTACGAGATCCTCGCCGAGCCCCGTCCCCGCGTCTCCGCCCTCGTGACCCTCGCCGTTCGGAGCGTCGGGCGGAACGGCGTCGCCTCGATCGAGGCGACCGTCGCCGTCGAGCGAGACCCCGCCCCCGTCCCGACCGTCGAGCGCTTCGCCGTGGACCGCTGGTTCACCCGCGTCCGCGAGGGCCACGGCCCCGAACCGAAGGCCGGCGACGTCTTCGATCCCCTCCTCCGCCTCGAACCCCCCGGCCTCCGCCCGTCGGCATCCTACGCCCTCCTCCCCGGCGACGGCGGCGCGAGGAGCTACGAGATCGTCGAAGAGGACGCGAAGCTCGGCACCCGCTGGCGCAAGACCATCGTCCTCCCCTCCGAGGGCCTCCCCCGCTTTTGCGAGACCGAGACCCGCCTCGCCACCGGCGCACCCCTCGTCCACCGCCTCGCCCGCCTCGGCCCCTGAGCCTCCCGGAACACCCTCTCCGGCGGAACGTAGACTAGAGGGACCCGATGGCTCTCCCGACGTTCCGGCTCTACGACACGATGACCCGGACGGTCCGTCCCCTCGAGACCGCAGAGCCCGGCCACCTGCGCTACTACTCGTGCGGCCCCACCGTCTACTCGTACGCCCACATCGGCAACTTCCGCAGCTTTCTCACCGCCGACCTCGTCGTCCGCACCGCCGCCAAGCTCGGCCTCCGCACCACCTGGGTCATCAACGTCACCGACGTCGGCCACCTCACCCAGGACGACGTCGCCGACGCCGGTGGAGAGGACAAGATGGAGAAGGCGCTTCGGAGCAAGGAGGGCGAGGCCTTCGCGAACGTCTGGGAGCTCGCCGAGTTCTACACCGACGCCTACCTCGAGGATTGGGCGCGCCTGAACCTCACCGCCCCCACCGTCCGCCCGAAGGCGACCCAGCACGTCCGCGAGCAGATCCTCGCCGCCGAGGAGCTCGTCGCCAAGGGCTACGCCTACGAGACCCCCGACGCCGTCTACTTCTCCGTCGCCGCCTTTCCCGGTTACGGAAGGCTCTCCGGCAACACCCAGGACGCCCTGCGCTCCGGCACCCGCGAGGTCGTCGCCGACCCCAATAAGCGCGACCCCGCCGACTTCGCCGTCTGGAAGAAGGACGACCGCCACCTCATGCAGTGGTTCTCCCCCTACGGCTGGGGCTTCCCCGGCTGGCACATCGAGTGCTCCGTCATGGCCCGCCAGTACCTCGGCGAGACGATCGACCTCCACTCCGGCGGCGAGGACAACATCTTTCCCCATCACGAGTGCGAGATCGCCCAGAGCGAGGCCCTCACCGGCAAGCCCTTCTCGAACCACTGGATGCACACCCGCTTCCTCCAGGTGAACGGTCAGAAGATGAGCAAGTCGCTCGGCAACTTCCACACCGTCCGCGGCCTCGCCGCGAGCGACCCCCGCGATATGCTCGCCCTGCGCTACGCCCTCATCGGCGGCGTCTGGGGCAAGCCCCTGAACTTCACCGACGCGAGCTTCCACGACGCGAAGACGAACGTGGACCGCCTCCGCCGCGCCCTCGACCTCGCGCGGAACGCGAAAGAGGGTCCCGACCGGCTGAGCCCCCAGCTCGAGGCCCTGAGCGCCGACCTTCTCGACGCGATGGCGAACAACCTCAACACCCCCGTCGCCCTCGCGAAGACCCTCGAGGGCGCCCGCCTCGTCCTGAAGGAAGGCGAGGGCCTCTCCGGCGGGAGCGCCCTGCGTTTCCTGGTCCTCGCGAACGACCTCCTCGGCGTGATCGAGCACACCCCGGCGAACGCCGAGCGCCTCCACCTAGACGACCCCGCCCCCCCCGCCGAGACCCACCCGAAGGTGGACGAGGCCCGGATCGCCGCCCGCATCGCCGAACGCGCCGCCCTGAAGAGGACGAAGGAGTTCGCCGCCGCCGACGCCCTCCGCCACGCCCTCGCCGCCGAGGGCGTCCTCCTCACCGACCACCCCGACGGCACGACGACCTGGGCGCTCGCCTGAGTCGGGGCCTCGCCTCCTACTTCACATCGTCCGCCTTGTACAGGACGATCTGGCGCTCCCCCTCGCCGGGGATCATCACGAGCGTCGCGCTCGTCGGAAGGCCCCCCTCTGGCGCGTACGTCGTCAGGAACACGTACCTCGCCTTCCCCTCCTTGGGAACGATCGCGGACGCGACGTCGAGCGATTTGCCGTCCTCGTTCCTCCTCACCGTGACCGACGCCTTTCCGTCGAGCCCGTACTCCCCCGGAGCCACTTCCATCGCCTTATCGAGCGTCGCCTCCCCGCGTGGCACGACGAAGAGGAGCGAGAGCCCCGCCGCCAACCCCTGCTTCCCGCCCGGATCCTTCTCGATCTTCCCGTGGTCCCCGAGCGTGAACGTGAACGCCGACTGATCTCCCGCGTTCGTCATCCGCACCTGAGCCGAGCCGTCCGAGGCGACCGAGAGCACCTTCACCGCCACCTTCCCCAGCTCCTTGCCCCCGGTCTCCGAAAGGAGCGTCGCCGTGTACGTCCGCGACGCTCCCGCCCTCCACTTCGGCGCGAGCGTCGCCGTCTCCAACGCCGAGGCGAGCGCCGCGAGCGCGACGAGACCGATGATCGAGTTCCTCTTGAAGTGAAACATAACAAGGCCGCACCCCCCGTGCGGGGGGTGCGGCCTCTAAGACGATCCGGAGTCCGGAGGGTTACTTCGCCGCCTTCTTGCGCCGCTTCAGGAGCCCCAGCGCCCCAAGACCCAAAGCCGCCATCGAAGCCGGCTCCGGCACCGCCGAACGCTCGAAGTTGTACCGCGTGACCTCGCTCGTCCCGAAACCGAGCCGCACGTTGTCCACCGCTCCGTCGAACGTCCCGTTCCAACCCGAGCCCACGCCCGCGTTGAACCCGTACACGACCGCGTTCCCGTTGTTCGTCGGCGCGAGAAGCCCCGTCGTGTTCGGATCGGTGAGGTAAGCGAGCGTCTTGCCGTTCTCGATCTGGAACTGGTTCGTCCCCGCGAAGCGGGTGTAGTAGCGCCCGGTCGTCTGCGTCGTCGTGCTCGTCGTCCAGGTGTTCGTCGGCGCCGTGTAGCTCCCGTTCGCCGTGACCCCGTCGTAGTACGGCTCGTAGATCACGAGCCCGCGGTCGTTCGTCGTCGCGAGGTTCCCGTCGAGATCCACGAAGAGACGGATGACCGGCGAGAACGTCGCCCCCGCTGTCGAGGCGCTCGACCGGTAGTAGTCGTACCCGAACGTCGTCACGTCCGCGAGCCGACCGAGCGGCGCGAGCCCGACCCCCGCCAGGTTGTAGAACTCAATATCCCCCTTCCCGTTGTTGTTCACGAAGTGCGCCGAGCCGTTCCCCGACCGCGCGTACGTCCCGTCGATCCCCGCCGTCCCGACGCGGATGTTGTTGTAGCCGAAGCCGGGCGCGCTCGCGATCGGGAAGAACGTGTCGGCCCCCGTGGCAGCGACCGAATCCCCGGCCGGGTTGTTGGCGAGCACCACCACCTCCTTCTCCGCCGAGGCGAGGGCGGCGAGAAGAGAAAGCGACAGGACGACGAGAGAGTGCGAGAGTTTCATGGTTGGAAAGGGGAGTGCGTCGGACGAAGGGAAGGCCTCCCCGCCGAACGCCGGAGAGGGCCGAAAGAAGAGAGGATTCGCTTAGCGCGAGGCCTTGCGACGCCGCTTCAGAAGCCCCAGCGCCCCGAGCCCGAGCGCCGCCATCGAGGCCGGCTCCGGCACCGCCTGAAGCTTCACCCCGCCGCGCTGGACCGTCCCCGCGGTGCCGCCGAGGTCCAGCCGGTAGATCCCGTTGGACGAGTAGTTCCCGTACTCGCGCCCCGCATAGTCGATCTTCTGCTGGTCCGTCGCGCTCGCCGGAGCCCCGCTCGTGTCGTTCGCGACGCCGAACGAGATGAGCGAGATCTCGTTGATGAGCGTCGCGTCGGTGCCGGGATTGCTCGCGTTGTACACCACGTCGTCCGCCGTCCCTTTGATCCCGTCCGCCCCGTAGAACGTCCCGATCCGCGTCGCCGAGAACGTCGCTCCCGCATACGACTGGAGCGCGTAGTCGAACCCCTGGCTCTTGTCGGGGATCGAAGACTCCGATCCGTCCGAGAGCTGCGCGAGCGTGAACGTCTGCGCCGTCGAGACGATGTTCGCCCCGAACGTGAAGCGGTTGCCGAGTTCGCTGGCGAACGCGCCCGTCGGGTTCGCCTGACCCTTCCACGAGGGGAAGCCGGTCGCGACGTTGAGACGCGCGTCGAACGTCCCCCCGACGACGTTCTGATAGCCCGTTGGAAGGCTCTGATCGCCCGCCGAGTTCGCCCCCGTCTGGAGAGCCTGGATGAAGTTGCTCGCCCAACCCGAGTACGAGGGGGAGCCGTAGAAGTTCGGCGCGAACCCGGCCGAGATCTTGAACGTCTGCGCCCCCGCGAAACCGGCGAGAAGGGCGAGAGAGGAGACGACGAGTGCACGCGAAGCGAGGAGAGTCATAGAACCCGCGTCGAAGAGACCTTGATCCCCCCGAACCCGATAAAGGTACCGCCTCGCCTGCTACAAAACGACATGGTTCACGCGGCATTCATCTCACGATCAGAAAATCCGGTATTTCGTGCAGACGCCCGCCTCCTACCCGCCCCGCCCGACCCCCCGCGAGCGTAGACTAAAGGAGAAGAGAGCGCGATGCCGGCGACCCGCCGGGTGGGCGCCCCTCCGCAACGCCATGTCCGAACAGACCCTCGACGCCTCCACCGCCCTCCTTGACCAATTCGCCACCCGCGAGTACCCCCACGGCTGGTCCTCCGACATCGAGTCCGACACCTTCGACATCGGCCTGAACGAGGACACCGTCCGCCGCATCTCCGCGAAGAAAGGCGAGCCGCAGTGGCTTCTCGATTGGCGCCTGAAGGCCTACCGCCACCTCCTCACCCTCAAGGAGCCCACCTGGCCCAACGCCGCCTACACCCCGGTGGACCTCCAGAGCATCGCCTACTACTCCGAGCCGAAGAAGAAGCCCGTCCTGAACTCCCTCGACGAGGCCGACCCCGAGCTCCTGCGCACCTTCCAAAAGCTCGGCATCCCCGTGAGCGAGCAGAAGGTCCTCCTGAACGTCAAAGGCGCCGCCGCGAGCCCCGCCGACGCCCATAACCTTCCGAAGGAGATCACTGACGACGAGCGCCCCGTCGAGGGCACGTCCAACGTCGCCGTCGACGCCGTCTTCGACTCCGTGTCCGTCGTCACCACCTTCAAGGCGAAGCTCAAGGAGAAGGGCGTCCTCTTCATGTCCATCCAAGAGGCCGTCCGCGAGCACGAGGACCTCGTCCGCAAGTACCTCGGCTCCGTCGTCCCCTACTCCGACAACTACTTCGCCACCCTCAACTCCGCCGTCTTCTCCGACGGAAGCTTCGTCTACATCCCCAAGGGCGTCCGGTGCCCCATGGAGCTGAGCACCTACTTCCGCATCAACGCTCAGAACACCGGGCAGTTCGAGCGCACCCTCATCATCTGCGAGGAGGGCGGCTACGTGTCCTACCTTGAAGGCTGCACCGCCCCCATGCGCGACGAGAACCAGCTTCACGCCGCCGTCGTCGAGCTCGTCGCCGCCGGCGACGACGCCACGATCAAGTACAGCACCGTCCAGAACTGGTACCCCGGCGACCCCAACACCGGCAAAGGCGGCATCTTCAACTTCGTCACGAAGCGCGCGAGAGCGATCGGCGACCGGAGCAAGGTGACCTGGACCCAGGTCGAGACCGGGAGCGCCGTCACCTGGAAGTACCCCTCCGTCATCCTCCAGGGCGACGACTCCGTCGGCGAGTTCTACTCCGTCGCCCTCACCGCCGGAAAGCAACAGGCCGACACCGGCACGAAGATGGTCCACATCGGCAAGCGCACGAAGAGCACGATCGTGAGCAAGGGCATCTCCGCCGGCAACGGCCAGAACACCTACCGCGGCCTCGTCCGCGTGAACCCCGGCGCCGACGGAGCCCGCAACTACTCCCAGTGCGACTCCATGCTCATGGGCGACCGGTGCGGCGCCCACACCTTCCCCTACATCGAGGTGAAGAACCCGACGGCCACCGTCGAGCACGAGGCGAGCACGAGCAAAATCGGCGAGGACCAGATCTTCTACTGCAACCAGCGCGGCATCCCCACCGAGGACGCCGTGAACATGATCGTCTCCGGCTTCTGCAAGGACGTCTTCCGCGAACTCCCGATGGAGTTCGCCATCGAGGCGCAGAAGCTCCTCGGCGTGAGCCTCGAAGGGAGCGTCGGCTAAGCTCCGGTGACCGACCGGTACGAATGGGATGACGAGAAGGCGCTCGCGAACGAGCGCAAGCACGGCATCTCGTTCGCCCTGGCCGTCGAGGTCTTCGGCGATCCATACGCTATCATCCTATCGGACCCGCGCCACTCCGAAGACGAGGACCGCCTCGTTGCCATCGGTCGGAGCGGGGCCGAGCTGATCCTTACCGTCATCCACGTCCACCGCCATGAAGCCATCCGAATCGTCTCCGCCCGCCGAGCGACCGCCCGAGAGCGGTCTCTCTACGACGCCGGATGACGAGACCCCCGACGAGTTCGAGTTCACCGACGCGCAGATCGCCTCCGCCCGCCGCGGCGTCTTCTACGAGGACCACCTCCGCTACAAAGGCTGGATGAAGCTCGACGACGACGTCCGCGCCGCCTTCCCGAACGAGCAGGCCGTCAACGAGGCCCTCCGCACCCTCATGCGGATCCAGCTCCACCGCGAGGCCGCATGAAAGGTATTGCCAGCCCGGACGCTGTGAACAGGAGAGTCCCCGGCCTCTGCAAAAGCGTTCCCTGCGAGCTCCCTATGGAGTTCGCCATCGAAGCCCGAAATCTCCTCGGCGCGTCGCTGGAAGGAAACGTCGGCTGATGGGCGAACGCATCGTCTCCGATCCAGAGGTCTGCTCGGGCAAACCGGTCATCCGCGGAACGCGGATCATGGTCCGCCAGATTCTCGGCCTTCTCGGCGCGGGCGAAGCCGTGGAGGCGATCCTTGCCTCCTACCCGAGCCTCACACCCGAGGACGTCGAGGCCGTCCGCCTCGCCCCTCGTCTTGGCGCGGGTCGGTGTGTTCGACCGCGCCGGACGAGGCGGGTCTAACTTGTACTAATCCTATAGAAGTTAGCCAACCCTTCCGCCAGTGGTTCGGCGAGATTACCGCCTAGGGAGGCGCTCTGTCAAGAGGTGCCGGGCGGATCCAATTTTCGACGGGCGGGAAGCGCACCCCGCCCGATTCTTCTGACTCAGGAGGAGCGGCCCCCACCCCGCCGAGACGTCCAAGCCCCACGGACGAACGCCTCGAAGAGCGGGAGGAGTTCGCGAGCCCGCCCCGCGAGTTCGTCGGTGGACACGGGATCCCATCCGTAGAAGAAGCCGCCGATCTGAAGGAGGATCCAAGCCGTGTGGCCCGGAAGAGTGGACATAGCCCGACCCTTACGCAAGTCGTCGGAGAACTCCCGGAAGAGGTTCGTGGCGTCGGCGGAGGCGTGGACGATAGGGGCGAGAGGCCGGATGGGTTCCATCGCGCGCCCGTTACGTCGAGGCGCGAAAACCTCCATCGGAGATCGAGCCGGGCGCGGACGCGAGGCCAACGGAAAGGAACGGCCATCGTCACACCGGCTTTTCGCGCGACGAAGGTAATCTCACGCGGATGAGCGACGGTGGGTCTACCTCGGGCAACCGATCCCTTTCGAGCGCGAAGGCGGCGAAGCAGGACGAGTTCTACACCCAGCTGAGCGATATCAGCAACGAGTTGAAGCACTACAAGGCGCACCTGCGCGGCAAGGTCGTCCTCTGCAACTGCGACGATCCCTTCGAGAGCCAGTTCTTCCAGTACTTCGCCCTGAACTTCAACGCCCTCGGATTGAAAAAGCTCATCGCGACGAGTTACGGAGGATCGCCGATCGTCGGCAACACGTTGCCGTTCGAGGAACTCGCAGGCCTCAAACCCGATCACCGCGAGCCTTACGCCGTCGAGATCAACGAGGTCCCCGACGCGAACGGCGACGGAGCCATCAATCTCCTCGACGTCGAGCACCTCCTCCGCCACGACGCGAACACGACCCGGCCTCTAAGGGGCGACGAGACCTACGGCGCGGGCGATTTCCGAAGTCGCGAGTGCGTCGAGATCCTTCGAGGCGCCGACGTGGTTGTCACAAACCCCCCCTTCTCCCTCTTCCGCGAGTACGTTGCCCAACTCGTGGCGCACGACAAGCAGTTCTTGATTGTGGGGCCGAAGAACGCAATTACCTATAGGGAGGTTTTCAGCCTCATCAAGCAAAACCAACTATGGTTGGGAACTGGATTCAGTGCCGGTAATGCCTACTTTCGAATACCAGCGGAAAATGCGCGAGACTTCGCGGAAGGAGTATACGATTCAACAACGGGTTTAGTAAAGTTTCGCAACGTAGGGTGGTTCACAAATATGGACCACGCGAGGCGGCACGAAGCTCTTCCTCTTTTCCGACGGTACTCGCCCAGCGATTACCCAGCATACGATAACTACAACGCTATCGAGGTGAGTAAAATCGCAGACATTCCCTCCGACTACGACGGTATGATGGGTGTTCCGATCACGTTCCTTGACAAGTACAACCCCGAACAGTTCGAGATTGTGGGGAGCGATTATGAAGTGAAGGAGGGGGTTCTACCGGGAGTGGTGCGACCCGACTGGAGTGGCAAACTTGATCGCGGTTATGTGAGTGGAGGCCGTCTGTACTCCAGATTGCTCATCAAGAGGAAAGGCTAAATATGAAAATAGAACTTCACACCGTCAAGATAGTCGCGCTTGTCGAGGGCTACGAGGATCGGGCCGAAGAGGGCGTGCGCGGCTACGGCGGAAAACTCAACATCCGCCCTGCTTACCAGCGCGAGTTCGTCTACAAGGAAGGGCAACGCGCCGAGGTCATCCACACCGTTCGCCGGAACTTCCCCCTCAACACGATGTACTGGGCCGTCGCGGAGGACGGCTACGAACTCATGGACGGTCAGCAACGCACCGTGAGCATCTGTCAATACGTTGCGGGGGACTTCTCGATCCCCGTGGACGGCTCGCCCATGTACTTCCACAACCTTCCCTCTGAGAAACAGAAGCAGATCCTCGACTACGAACTCTCGATCTATATCTGTGAAGGCGAAGCGGGTGAGAAGCTCGACTGGTTTAAGACCATCAACATCGCGGGCGAGAAGCTCACGGACCAGGAACTCCGCAACGCGATCTACACCGGCCCCTGGCTCGCGGACGCCAAACGCTGGTTCTCCCGCTCGGGTTGCCCCGCCGCCGGAATCTCCGATAAGTACGTCAACGGTTCCCCCATCCGCCAGGAGCTCCTTGAGACCGCCCTCGAATGGATATCCAACAACAAGGTAGAAACCTACATGAGCGTCCACCAGCATGACGCCGATGCCCAGGAGCTCTGGCAACACTTTCAGGCCGTCATAGACTGGACGAAGCGCGTCTTCCCGAAGCACCGCGCGATCATGAAAGGACTCGATTGGGGACGCTTCTACCGTGACCACAAGGACAAGACTCTGAACGCGGCGCAACTCGAAACGCGGATTGCCGCCCTCATTGAGGACGACGAGGTAGGGAGCAAGAAGGGCATCTACGAGTACCTCCTCACGGGAGACGAAAAGACCCTGAGCCTCCGAGCGTTTCCCGACAAGATCAAGACCGCCGCTTACGAGAAGCAGGGAGGCATTTGCCCCGTCTGCAAAAAGCACTACGACTTCGGCGCGATGGAAGCCGACCACATCGTCCCCTGGAGCAAAGGCGGCAAGACCGACGCCGACAACTGCCAGATGCTGTGCCAGCGCGACAATCGCATTAAGAGCGGCAAATGATCCCTTCTCCGTGAGGTCACCATCGGCTCCAGAAGGACGAAACGCCGTCCACAACATGACTCCCGCCGACTACGATCGCCTCCTCGACCCCTTCGCCACCCCCGAAGAGGCCGAGACCGCCCTCGCCGACGACTTCGCGCGCCGCACCCCCGAGGAGCGCCACGACCTCATGGCCGCGATGGCCCGACGCTGGAACTATGGCCCTCACCCCGCGACGTGGCCCGTCCAACTCCTCTCCCTCATAGACGGCGAATGGCAGGTGACCGAGACCTTCGAGTCGAGTCGCCCCCTGCGCCAGTTCCCATGACCACCCTCCGCAGCGAGACCCTCCTACCCACCACCCCCGAGCGCGCCTTCGATCTCGACCTCGATGAGCACGCCCGCTCCGCCGCGTCCACCAGCGAGCGTATCGTGAGCACCACCGCCGACGGCCCGCTTGGGCTCGGCGACGAGGCGACCTTCGCCGCCCGCCACCTCGGCCTCGTCTGGCGTCTCACCTCCCGCATCGTCGCCTATGACCGCCCCCACGGCTTCACCGACGCCCAGACCCGCGGCCCCTTCCGCCGCATGGTCCACGAACACCGCTTCGAGCGGGCCGAAGTCGGAACCCTCATGACCGACCTCTTCGCCTTCGCCGCCCCCGGCGGCCCCCTCGTCGGTCCCCTCGTCGAGCGCCTTCTCCTGAAACCCCACCTCGAACGCTTCCTCCGCACCCGCGCCGAACACCTGAGGCGCGCCGCCGACGATCCCCGCCCCCGGGCGGTAGAACGAGGCATGGAAGACCTCTCCCAGATCGGCGAGCACGCCGAGGTCGTCGGTAGCGACGGCGAGCACGTCGGCACCGTGGACCACGTCCGGGGCACCACCCTCGAACTCACCCGAAAGGACTCCGACGACGGTCAGCACCACCTCCTCGACGGAGCCCACGTCGCCCGCGTCGAGGGGAACCGCGTGGTCCTGAAGGTCTCCGCCGCCGAGGCCCGCGCCGCCCTCACCCCCGCGGGAGAGTAGGAGAGCGATGCCCGTCGAACTCCTCCAAAGCGTCCGCGAGCACATGAAGGTCGTCGGCTCCGACGGCGCCCACGTCGGCACCGTCGACGCCGTGGACGGCGCCCGCCTGAAGTTCACCCGGAAAGATCCCTCCATCAACGACCTCCACCACTATCTCAAAGGCGAATTCGTCGCCGAGGTCGCCGGCGAGACCGTTACCCTCAACATTCCCGCCGAAGAGGCCCGTGCCAACCTCGTCACCGCCTGAGCCCGCGATCCTCCGGGAGCCCTCACGGCGAGCGCGGAAGGGGAAGATGCCCTCGGAGAACGCGGAGAAAATCCTCCCGATACCCTGTCGAAACCCCCTCCCGCCGACGTAAGGGTGTGAGCTCCGAAAGATTCCCGCCCACGACCCTGCCGAAAGGACCACCCTGCAGGGATTCGTAACCCCCGTCCGGAAAAAGCACGCACGCAGGATCCGACAGGATCCAGCGGAATCCAAGCCCCCCGAAGGGCCGGGGAATACCCTCCTTCGCGGAGACTCGACCCGAACGAGAGGGTGTGAGCCTCCTCAAAGCCGTCCTGACCTTGCGTAAAACGCCGAAAACCGTGGTGGGGATGGTCAGGATGGTCAGGGTTCAGGCGGGAGAGATCCCGGAGACGTGCGCGCGCCGGCGAGAACGCGTTCCGGGGTCTCCCAAGAGGCGACCCCGAAGCGGCCCCCGTCCCCGCCGCCCCGAAGCCCTCGCCGCCCGTCCCGCCTCGTTTCCGGAGCGGAACGGATCAACCCCCGAGCGTGACGTCCTGCCGCGCGTACCAGTCGAGCGCCGCGTGAAACTGCTCCGGCCGGTAGTCGGGCCAGTACTCCGGCGGGAACGCGTAGTCCGCGTACACCGTCTGCACGGGCAGGAAGCCGCTCAGCCGCTGGCTTCCCCCCCAGCGGACCACGAGATCCACCCGCGACGCCGCCCGCGAACCGAGCAGCTCCATCAGCGCCACCCCCTTCGCCTCCGGCAACCCCCCCCGCAGGATCGCCTGCCGCAGATCCCACTCCCAACCGTAGTTCGCTAGGAGATTCACCCTCAGCCCCTTCCCCTGCCGCTCAGCGGCGAACTCCCGGAGCCGCTCCGGAAACGCCGCCGACGCCACGTTCCCGATGACCTGCACCGCCGCCCCCGTCTCCACGATCGCCTCCGCGAACTCGACCACCGCCCCCGTGAACGCGACCTTCTGATCCGAAGGCCGGTGCGTGTTCTCGTGCGTGAAGCCGTACACCGACACCTCCTCGATCCCCAGCCGCTTGCACTCCTCGAAGAGCGCGAACCCCTTCTCCAGCCCCGCCGCGTACCCCTCGTGCGCCGGTCGTCCCCGCTCCCGTGCCCAACGCCGGTTCCCGTCCGGGATGAACCCGATATGCCGCGGCAACCGCCCCTTCGCCATCTCTCCCCAGAGTCTACGAGATCGGACCGCCGGACGATCCCCCGCCCGATCCCCCGACTCCCCGAACGTCCGTGAGCGCGAAGTCGTCCCCCACGTGCAGAAACCTCTGCCCCGACACCCTCGCCAACGCGTACGAGAGACGATCCCCGTAGCTCGACCGCGCCGGATGACGTCCCTCGCCGAAGAGATCGAACCCCCGCCGGGCCGCCGCCAGATGACTCTCCCCGAAAGGCACCACCGCCACGTCGTAACGCCGAAGAGTCGCCGCGACGACCCGCTCCGCCGAATCCCCCGCCTTCGCGCGAAGAACCATGTGGACCTCCAGAAGCGTCGGAGCGCCGATGATCGCGACCTCGCCCGTGGCGAGCGCCGCCTTCACCGGCGGTGCCGGGGGCTCGTCCATCGCGATCGCGACGACCGCCGGGGTGTCGAGCACCATCGATCCTCGAAGTGACGGTCGTGATCGTCCCGAATCCTGGGGACGAACGCGCTCGCCGGAAGACCGGCGCGAGCCTCCGCGAGCGCCGACTGGAGCTCGCGCTCGCGCTCCTCGTCCGGGGCCAGGCCCATCCGCGCTAGCGCCGCCGCCATCGCCACCCGGATCGCCTCCGTCTGACCCGCCCCCGTGGCCCCGCTCGCCGTGCGAACCGTCCTCGCCACCTCCTCGCTCTTGATGTTCAGCGACACGGAGGGAGCGAGGGCGAGTCTACCGTCGCATCAGCCCCCGAGCCGCACCGACCGCCCCTCCCGCGCCGAGCGGAGCGCCCCCTCTAGGATGAGCAGGTCGGTGAGCCCCATCTCCCCCGGGGCCCGCGTCGTCCTCGCCCCGGCGAGCACCGCCTCGCCGAGATGGTCGAGCATCGCCGCGAACTGGTCCCCGGCCGGGACCTCGGCGGGCCTCCCCCCGATCGTCAGCCGGTTCCCCGCGTACGAGGTCGCCGGCTCCGCCACCAGGCTCGAGCGCGCCCCGATCACCCGGTAGTTGTTCGCCCCCGACCACGAGTACCCCGTCGAGATGGAGGCGAGCGCCCCGCCGGGCATCCTCAGCACCATGTGGGTCACGTCGTCCACCTCCCGGAACCGCTCGTCCCCCTTGAGCTCCGTTCCCATCGCCGTCACCTCCACCGCGTCCTCCCCCGTGAGGTACCGCGCCGCCGAGACCCCGTAGATCCCGATGTCCCAAAGCGCCCCGCCCCCTGCCAGGGCCTTGTCGAGCCGCCACGTCCCCCGCCCCGCCGAGAACCCGTGCTCGCTCGCCACGCTCCGAATCGCCCCCAACTCCCCCTTTCGGCAAGCCTCGATCGCCCGAAGGTTGTGCGGCTCGAAAAGCGACCGGCACCCGATCATGAGGAGCCGCCCCGCCCTTCGGCACCCCTCGATCATCTCCCGCGCCTGCGCCGAGGTCGCCGCCATCGGCTTCTCGCACAGCACGTGCTTGCCCGCCCTCGCCGCCCGAAGCGTGTACTCCGGATGCGTCCCCGGCGGCGTGACGACGTAGACCGCCTCGATCTCCGGATCCTCCGCGATCCGGTCCATATCCTTGTACGAGTACCGGCTCCGCTCGGGAACCCCGTACTTCGTCCCGAGCTCCGCGAGCTTCCCCGGCGTCCCCGAGACGAGCCCCGCGATCCTCACGTTCTTCGCCCGCGCGAACGCCGGAAGCATCTGCCCCTGCGCGTACCCGCCGAGCCCCACGACGGCGATCCCGACCTTGCGAGGCTCGCTCGCCGCCAGAAGGCTCGCCGGCAAGGCCGCCGCGACCCCCGCCGCCGCGACCCCTGCGGCCAGCACCTCGCACCGCGTCACGCCGCCCGTCCGATCCTCGCCCGTTCCCATGCCTCCTCTACGCGTTCCGGGCCACACTCTCGCCATGGTCCGCAATGCCCTCGTCGGCGCCGCGACGGGAGGGCTCCTCGCCGTCTCGGGTTGCAGGGGCCGCCCCACCCCCGGGACCGAAAGCGATCTCCGCGCCGCCGCCCGCGATCTCCCCGCCGCCGCCGAGGCGTACCGCGCCACCGGACTCCCCTGGATCGCCCGCGACCTCGCGCCGGACCCCTCGGTACGTCCCGAGGAGAACGCCGCCCCTCTCCTTCGCCGCGGCGCGGCCGAGATGGTCCGCCGGGGCTGGAGCGGCGCCCTCGGCGCGATCCGCCGGAGCGCCGACGAGGGGCGCTGGGACGACCTCGCCGCCGCCCTTCGTGGCTACGAACCCGCGCTCGCCACCCTCGCCCAGGCGGCGAAACGCCCCCGAGCCGACTTCGGCCGCGACTGGGATCTCGGGGTCGAAGTCCTCTTCTCCGAGTACGCCGGGATCAAGGGCGGCGTCCAGGCCCTCGCGCTCCGCGCTCGCCTGAAGGCGTCGCGCGGCGAGGCCGCGTCCGCTCTCGCCGACCTCCGCACCGCGCGGGCGCTCGCCCGCCTCGCGGAGGCCGACTCGAACCTCCTCGCGCTCGTGGTGCGCGTCGCGGGTGAGAGAGCCGTCTACGATGGGACTCGTCGCATCGCTGCCGAGACGCCCGCCCTGAGCCCAGCTCTCATCACCGAGCTCGACCGTCCCGCTCCGCCCCCCGATCTCCCCCGCGCCCTGCGCGGCGAGGCGTACCTCGCCGTCGCCTCCGCCCGCAACCTCACGAAGCTGAACCCCGACCCGCTGAACGGCGACTTCCGCTCCCTCGCCGACCCGAGGCGTATCCTCCGGACCGGGTTTCCGAAGAGCGAGACCCGGCGCGCCTACATGGCCCGCGTCCTCGCGCTCTGGACCGCCGTCGCCGCCGAGAGGCGCCGCTATCCCCGCGATCCCTACGCCCTCGGCGTCGCGATCGACCGCCTCTCCGCGCGCGAGGCGCGCGAACCCGGCCGCTCCCACCGCCTCGCCCGCGTCGTCGTCGCTCCCATGACCACCGTCGGCGCCGCCCTCGCCAAGCTCGGGGCCGAACGCACCCTCACCCTCGCCTACCTGCGCGCGCTCGATGCCCGCCGCCGCGCCGGATCTCTCCCGACCGTCCTTGTGACGGGAAACGATCCCTTCGGACGCCCCTACCGCTCCCGCCGCGAGGGCGAGGCTTTCCGCCTCTGGTCCCTCGGCCCCGACGGGAGGGACGACGGCGGCGCGACCCGCAAGGAGAACCCGAAGACCGACGACGTGACCGTCGTCTACCCGCCCCCGAAACGGTAGTGCGTCGGAACGCGGACCTACCCGATGTACAGGAGCGGCTCGCCCGGCGAAACGACCGCCCCCGGCTGGGCGACGATCTGGAGCACCGTCCCGCTCGTCGGCGCCGTGATCTCGTTGAACACCTTCATCGCCTCGATAAGGCCCACGACGTCCCCCGCGGCCACCGTGTCCCCCTCCTTGACGAACGGCGGCGAGCCCGGCGACGACGCCCCGTAGAACACCCCCGTCATCGGCGAGCTCACCGGCGTCCCCCTCGGCGCGGCGGCCGGGGCGGCCTCCGGCTCGTAGACCGCCGCTTCGACCGCCGCCCCTTCGGAGAGAGAGACCGGCGTCGCCGCGCGCCGAAAACCGACCGTGAACCCCGCCGTCTCCCACCGCGCCTCCGCGAGCCCGAACTCGGCGAAAAGGGTCCCTATCTCCCTTAGAGCCTCGTCGATCCCCATGCCGAAGAGGAGTATACGGAAAAGCGCGTCCCTTAACGAAGGAGCGCTACGTAGGTCCCGACGAACCGCGCCGCGATCTCCCCCTCCGACAGCACCTCCGCCGAGAGCTCCAACCGCCCGCTCCCGTGCCGGTCGAGCCCCGCGACGAACCGCGCGAACGCCTCCTCGTCCGGCGGCCGCGTCTCCGCCGAGAACGCCCCCGGCACCGGCCGCACGTACTCCGTCCGCGCCTCCCGGATCACGAGCTCGGGCATCCGCGCCCGCTCCCGAAGCACGACCCAGAGCCAGGACCACCCCGCGAGGATCGCCACCGACCCGATCGAACCCCCGAACGCCGTCCCCCGGTGGTTCGCGTTCGGCTCCAAAGGCGCGCGCAGCAGCACCCGCGCGGGCGAGGCGACCTCCACCGCCACCCCCATCGCCCCCGACAGCGGGATGTGCTCCGCGAGGTACGCCGCGAGCGCCGCTTCCATCGGGGGGGACTCTACCCGCGAAACGCGAGAAGTACACTCCCCGCGATGACGTTCCGCACCGAGAAGGACTCCCTTGGCGAGGTCCCGGTCCCCGCCGACGCCTACTGGGGAAGCCAGGCCGAGCGCACCCGAGGCCTCTTCCGCATCTCCGGCCTCACCGAGCACCCGACGATGATCGACGCCTACGTGATGCTCAAAAAGGCGTGCGCCCAGGCGAACGTCGAGCTCGGCCTCCTCGACGCGGAGATCGGCGGCGCCATCGTCTCCGCCGCCGACGAGATCCTCGGCGGCGCCCTGCGCGACCAGTTCCCCGTGGACGTCTTCCACATGGGCGCCGGCACCTCGCTGAACATGAACGTGAACGAGGTCCTCGCCAACCGGGCCGAGGAGATCCTCGGCGGCGCGAAGGGCGAGTACAAGCGCGTGAACCCGAACGACCACCCGAACTACGGCCAGTCCACGAACGACACCTTCCCGAGCGCGATGCGGATCATGGCCCGCCTCATGCTCGATCCCCTTCTCGCCGAGGTGGACCGCCTGATCGCCGCCTTCGAGGCGAAGGGGCGCGAGTTCGACCCGATCCTCAAGTCCGCCCGCACCCACCTCCAGGACGCCGTCCCCATCCGCCTCGGTCAGGAGTTCGCCGCCTACGCCGCCGCTCTCAAACGCACCCGCCGGTGGATCGCGAGCGCCGCCGGGGAGCTCGAGGAGCTCGGCATCGGCGGGAGCGCCGCCGGGACCGGGCTCAACACCCACCCCGACTACCGCTTCCGCGTCTGCGACCTTCTGAAGGAGGCGACCGGCATCCCCTTCCGCGCCACCGACGACCTCCGCGAGGCGATGCAGTCCCAGATGTGCATGGCCGCCCTCGCCGCCTCGCTCCGCCTCTTCTGCGGGGAGCTCACCCGCGTCTCGAACGACCTGCGCCTCCTGTGCTCCGGCCCCCTCACCGGCCTCGCCGAGATCACCCTCCCCGCCGTCCAGCCCGGGTCCTCGATCATGCCGGGCAAGGTGAACCCGAGCATGGCCGAGAACCTCAACATCGTCCTCTACCAGGTCCTCGGCCAGTGCAACGCGATCGACAACTCCGTCATGGCGGGGCAGCTCGAGCTCAACGTCATGATGCCCGGCATGGCCTTCGCCGCCGGGTTCGCCCTCCAGATTCTCACGAACACCCTCGCGACCTTCACCGACAACTGCGTCGTCGGCATCGTCGCCGACAAGGAGCGGTGCGCGACCTACGCCGAGACCTCCCCCTCCCTCGCCACCGCCCTCAACGTCTACATCGGATACAAGGAGGCCGCCGCCGTCGTGAAGCAGGCCCTCGCCGAAGGAAAGCGCATCCCCGACGTCGTCCGCGAGCGCGGCCTTCTCGACG
Organism: Fimbriimonas sp.; assembly: GCA_965249475.1. Lineage (GTDB taxonomy): Bacteria > Armatimonadota > Fimbriimonadia > Fimbriimonadales > Fimbriimonadaceae > Fimbriimonas. The sequence goes on from CBDFMD010000003.1 coordinate 895,341, forward strand.
AGGACACGCTTCGCAAAGCCCTCGACCCCGCCCTCCTCACCGAACCCGGCATCCCCGGCCGCTGAACTGTGGCATCGGCGTCCCGCCGATGCGTCGCGCGGGCGTCCCGCCCGCGCCCCCTCGACCCGCGGCACCCGAACCGCCGGAGGCGACGCATCCCCCGCCCCCGCCGAACCTACGACCGCACGTACACCCGGTACGAGTACGTGAGCGTGACCTTCGCCCCCGGAGCCACCGTCGGCGTCCACACCGCCTTCCCCGTCGGGTTCTGCTGACCCAGGCCCCCCGGCGACTTCGTGACCTTCGCGAGCGGCGAGGTCGCGACGATCTCCCCCACGACCTCCTTCGTCACCCTCAGCTTCGCCGCCTCCCGCCGCCGGTTCGTCACTACGAGCGTCCCTTTCACCGTCAGGAGATCCAACTGGGCGTTCCCGTTCCGGTCCTTGATCGCCCCGCGCTCGCGCGCCGTCTCCTCCTCCAGCCGCTCCGGCGCGAGGTCGAGCGCCTTCCCGATCCGCACCTCCGCCTTCGCCCCCGGCGCGATGTAGCTCAGCATCGCCTGCCCCACGATCTGCGACTTCTGCACCACCGTCGCCACCGCCATCGTGAGCGGCTGGGGGCTCGTGTTCGTGAACGCGACCGTGTGCCACACCTCGTCCGCCTCCCGAGGCACCGGGCGGAACTGGTAGTTGTAGGGGTCGTACTCCGCCGCGAGATCCCACGTGTAGACGTGCTCGTAGGGCGACTCGAACCGGAAGAGGTTCCGGCTCTGCCGCGCCCCCTTCGCGAGCGTGAGTTTCGGGATGTTGTAGAAGAAGAGGTCCCCTAGCGACTCCCCGTCCCCCGCGTTCTCCGGGATCGAGCTCCAGTTCGCCCCCGGCGCGTCCGCCATCGGCGCCGCCGCGTTCTGCGTCATGAGCGACTCCCGCGCCCGGCTCACCGGCTTCGCCATCTCCCCGCCCCCCAGCAGTCCGAGCCACTGGTCGATCGAGAGGTTCGCCGAGATCGGGTCGAGAATCTGCCGGTACGGGAGGTTCGGGAACCCCGTGATGAGCTTCGCGTCCACGTCCTTCAGATCGAACGCGTCGTTCAGCACCGTCGAGCGCGCGACGAACGTGAGCGCCTTCGGGTCCGTGATGTCCAGCGCGTACGCCGGGGCCCACGTGAGCCCCCGCTCCAGCGCCATCATCATCACCCGCTTCGCCCCCCCGCTCGTCGCGATCCGGTAGTACCGCCGCTCCCCCGTCTCGGTATCGGTCTTCGAGACCTTGAAATCGGGTCCCTTCCCGATGAGCGAGAAGATCGCCGCGACCGGGAGCACCACCCGTCCGGTCGGGTTCTCGAGCACGAAGGTCGCCTCCGCCGCCGCCACGATCTTCCCCGTGTACGTCCCCCTCGGCTCCTCGCCTCCCGCCGACCCCTTGATGAGCGCCGTCGCCTCCCGTCCGACGTTCGCCTTGAGGATCTCCCCGAACCCGTTGAGCGGGTTCGTCACCTGCGTCTCCATCAGGTCGAGCGCGCTCGTCACGCTCTCCAGCGCCCCTCCGTCCGTGGTAAACCACAGCGTCCCCACCGACGCCGGCGGCACCTCGATGACGTCCGCCGTCGTCCCCGTGAGCGGGATCTCCCGCGTCACGAACGCATACCCGTTCTTGAACATCGAGACCCCCACGATCCTCGGCGGCACGATCCTCGGCGCTACGATCTTCGGGGCAGGCGCCGTCTGGGCGAGGGCGGCGAGCGCGAGGAGCGGGAGAACCGGCATGTCAGGAGAAGGACGCGCCGGGAGGCGAAGGGTTACCGATGCCGAAGACGCCCCTCGACCCACTCCCTCGCGCGCTCCCCAATCGTCGCCCGAGGCTCGCCTCTCCTAAAGAGGGGACGACGCTCCCACCGCCCCCGCTCCTACTACCCCGAGGGGTTCGCCCAAGGTACCGGCTCGACGACTCGCCCCGTCGGATCGCGCCCGCCTGACGACCTCAGCGCCGCACGAGCCGCCACCAATCGGAGAGCTTCTCCCGCGCGATCTCCCCGAACGTCGCGGGCCGCACGAGACGGAGGTCGGAGAGCCGGTTTCCCGTCTCCCGCGTCCAGTACGTCTGGGCCTCCACGACCATATCGGCGCGGTCCCACTCCGCCCCGTTCGCGCGAAGCGCCCAACGCCGCCGGAATCCCAATCCCCGTAGCTACCTGTCGAGTCGAGGCCCGGCGAGGCTCCACGGCACGCTCGTGCCGTAGCTCGCGCTAAACCCCCCATCCGGTTCGTCCCCCGCCGATGAGCATCGGATCGCCGACGAACCGCTTGACCGATGAGGAGGAGCGGAGTTCGGTCAGGGGCAGGGTCGGATCCGGCTCCTCGCGCAGGAGGACGGCGAACCCCACCGCGACGACGAGAGCCGCGGCGGCGAAGATCTTGGCGCGGAGGGTCACGAGCCTAGGACGTCTGATCCCCCCTTGTGAGTTCGGAGCCGGCGGACTCCCACCACGACCCCCTCGCCCTAACCGATGAGGGCGCACCGTGCGACCGTCCGCTCGTCGCACTCGCGGGATTCGCAAAGCGAAGGTCCGACGTGCTAAAGTCCACCCGCCCGCGCGGCGAAGATGCCCTCCGACGTCTGCCTCCGACTTCTCGATGCGCTCGAACTCCGGTGGGGCGATGGCCCCGGCGTCCGCCTCCCCATCGGCAAGGAGGCCGAGCTCCTCGCCCTTCTCGCCTACCGCCCCGCCGGCGTCCCCCGCGCCGAGATCGCCGCGCTTCTCTGGCCCGAGGCCCCGGAGCCCGCCGCCCGCCACCGACTCCGCACCCTGCTCGTGGAGCTCCGTCATCGGGGCGAGGGCCTCCTCGACATCGCTCGCGACCGCGTGTGCCTCGCCCCGGGGGTTGCGACCGACCTCACCTCGGACCCGCCGTCGGAGGGTTTCTTCGCCCCCGGGCTCGAAGGGGAGTGGCTCGACGAGGCCCGCGACGATCTCACCTACCGCCGCGCCTCCCGCCTCGTCCTCGACGCCCAAACTCTCGCCTCCGAGGAGCCTCTCGCCGCCCTGAATCTCGCCGAGCGCGCCCTCCGCCTCGCCCCGGATTCCCTAGCCGCCGAGGCCCTGATCGCCCGTCTGCGCGCCCGCCCCCGCGCCTCCGAGATCGCCGCCCCCGATCCGCCGTTTCTCTCTCCCCGCGACCGTGCGCGACTCGCGTGCGCCCGCGCCCCGCTCCGCTATGCCGCGGGCGAGCTCCGCGCCCCCGCCGCCGAGGCCGATCGCCTCCTCGCCAGCCTCGCGTCAGGCGATCCCCTCCGCCCGCCGCTCCTCGTCGCACGCGCGGGCTACGCCTTCGAGGCGGGCGACTACGCCGCGTGCGAGCGCCACGCGCGCGAGGCCGAAGTCCTCGGCGTGAGCGGGGCCGCCGCCGTCTGGGTCACCGTTTGGAGGGCCCGCGCCGCCTACGGCTCCGGCGACTTCGCCCGCGTCGTCCCCGCCGCCCGCCTCGCCGCCCGTCTCGCTCTCGAATGTGGCGAGACGAACGCCGCCGTCCTCGCCGAGTGCATGCTCGGCGCCGCCGAAATCCTGCGCGGGCGGCCCGAGCGCGCGGACGACCATCTCGTCCGCGCCCGGGCCGTCGCGGGGGGCGACCTCTACCTCGTCGCCCGTTGCGAGAACGTCGCGGGCTGGGCCGCGCTCGCCTCCGGGGCTTCCGTTCCCGCTCGCCGCCATTTCGAGCGCGCCCGCGCCGGGGGCGGCGACGACCGCCGCTTCGCCTCGAACGTCCTGCAGGGCCTCGCCCGCGCCCATGCGATGGCGGGCAACGCGGTCGCCTCCCGCGCCCATCTCGACGAGGCCGCCCGCCTTCTCGAAGGCACCGACCTCGACCTCCCCTACGTCGGCATCGTCAGCGCCCTCGCCGATCTCGACGAAGCCGAGGGCCGCTTCGAGGCGGCTCTCGAATCCCACCGCCGCTCCCTCGCCCGCCGCACCGCGTCCGGCGACCGCCTCGGCCTCTTCACCTCCCTCTCCGGCCTCGGCCGCCTGACCCTTCGCCTCGGCCGCCCCGCCGAGGCCGTCCGCCTCCTGCGCGAGGCGTACGCCCTCCACACCGCCCTCTTCGGCGAGCTCCGCCTCGCGGTCCCCGCCCTCCCCCTCGCCGACGCCCTCCTCGCCTCCGGCCGCACCCGCGAGGCGACCTCCCTCGTCGCCCGAAGCCTCGAAAGCCTCAAGGACGAACCCCCCGAGGCCCGCGCCGGCAACGCCTACCCCGCCGAAATACCGGTTCTCGCCGAACGACTGCGCCCCCTCGTTAAGATCTGACGTTCGGCTGACGGACGTCCGGATAGGATGACCGCGCCTCTTCGACAGGGAGGCTGCGGAACCCATGAAGATCCCCCTCGTCCTCGCCCTCCTCGCCGCCGCTACCTTCTCCCAGGCCGCCACCTACGACCTCACCGCGTCGTTCCCGAACGTCACCGGCACGAACCCGAACGGCCCCTGGTCCTACCGCACGGCGACCGTCGGCCTCTTCGGCCCGAACTCCGCCCTCTTCGACTCGGTGACCGACAACGGCCAGACCACCGGCTTCTACACCGCGGCGGAAGGCCCCGGCGGGACCGGCCTCTTCCGCGACCATAACGGCAACACCATCGAAGGCGTCCCGTCGGGACAGATCGGCATCCGAGTGGGCCAGTCGCTTCTGTCGGGCTTCCGCTTCACCGCCCCCGAGGCCGGACCCCTCGTCCTCAACGGGAGCATCGGCGCGGGCAACCCGGGCGCGGTGGACATCGTCGTCGCCGTCAACGGCCTCACCGTCTCCACCACCCCCAACGTCTCGACCGCCCAGTCCTACTCCTTCGTCTCCCCCGTCAACGCGAGCGTCGGCGACACTCTCGAGGTCTTTCTCCGCCGCTCCACCGGCTCCGGCATCGGCGCGAAGCCCGTCACAGCGACCGTCCGGATCGGCGGGCCTGTCCCGGAGCCCGCCACGATGGCGACCCTCGCCCTTGGCGCCCTCGCCCTCCTCCGCCGCCGCCGGAGCTGACGCCCTCGTCCGCGGGGGCGGGTTCACCGGAGTTCTACCGGTCCCCGCCTCCTCCCCGGCGTAGACTGATCGGGGGCCCGCCCCCCGTCCCCCATGTCCCAAAGCGAGATCGTCGTCGTCGGAGCCCGCGAGAACAACCTCAAGGACGTCACCGTCCGCATCCCCCGCGACAAGCTCGTCGTCATCACCGGACTCTCCGGAAGCGGCAAGTCGAGCCTCGCCTTCTCCACGATCTACGCCGAGGGCCAGCGCCGCTACGTCGAGTCGCTGAGCGCCTACGCCCGCCAGTTCCTCGGCCAGATGGACAAGCCCGACGTGGACCACATCGACGGCCTTTCGCCCGCCGTCTCGATCGACCAGAAGTCCGCGAGCAAGAACCCCCGCTCCACCGTCGGCACCGTCACCGAGGTCTACGACTACCTCCGCCTCCTCTTCGCCCGCACCGGCACCCCCTACTGCGTCAACGGCCACGGCCCCATTGAGCGCCAGTCCATCGACCAGGTCGCCGCCCTCGCCCTCTCGCTTCCCGAGGGCACGAAGATGAACGTCCTCGGCCCCGTCGTCCGCGGGCGCAAGGGCGAGTACAAGAAGGAGCTGAAGGAGATCGGCGCGCAAGGGTTCGTCCGTGTCCGCGTGGACGGCCGGATGTACGAAGTCACCGACGACATCCCGATGGACCGCTACAAGGCCCACACGATCGAGGTCGTCGTGGACCGCATCGTCGTCAAGCCCGGCCTCGAGCGCCGCCTCACCGACGCGATCGAGATGGCCCTGAAGATGGGCTCCGGCCAGGTGACGCTGTCCCTCGCCCCCCCGAAGGACGGCGAGTTCCCCGAGACGATCGCGCGCCTCATCGAGGCCCAGGCGTCCGCCAGCGCCGCCGAGGAGGGCTGGCACGACCTTCTCTTCTCCGAAGCGTACTCCTGCGCCGTCTGCGGGTTCTCCCTCCCCGATCTGGAGCCCCGGATGTTCTCCTTCAACTCCCCCTTCGGTGCCTGCCCGGAATGTACCGGTCTCGGCACCAAGACCGAGTTCGACCCCGACCTCATCCGCGACGACGCGAGGCCCCTGCGCGGGGGCGGCATCCGCCCCTTCGTCTACAAGACCGGCGAGGTCCGCGATTGGTGGCCCGAGATGCTCGACGCCGTGGGCCGCGCCGTCGGCTTCGACGCGAAGGACAGGATCCCGAACATCTCCGAAGCCGGCATGGACGCCGTGTGGAACGGGCTCGACCACCCCATCGCCGTCGCGATGAAGTACGGCAAGCGCGAGCGCACCTTCACCACCGAGTGGAAGGGCGTCCTCCGGTCCCTCCGCAAGCGCTACGACGAGAGCGAGTCCGAGAACGTCCGCGGCGACCTCGAGCAGTACATGAGCACCAAACCGTGCCCCGTTTGCGAAGGGAAGCGCCTGAAGCCCGAGTCCCTCGCCGTCCGCCTCGTCGGGCGCGACATGAGCGAGATCACCGGCCTCGCGATCGACGAGGCCCTCGTCTTCTTCTCCGGTCTCTCGTCCCGGATGACCGACCGCCAGCTCGCCATCGGCGCGGGCGCCGTCAAGGAGATCGTCGAGCGCCTGACCTTCCTCCAGGACGTCGGCCTGAGCTACCTCACCCTCGACCGGAACGCCCGCACCCTCGCCGGGGGCGAGGCCCAACGTATCCGCCTCGCCACCCAGATCGGCTCTGGCCTCATGGGGTGCCTCTACGTCCTCGACGAGCCCTCGATCGGCCTCCACCAACGCGACAACCGCAAGCTCATCGGTACCCTCGAACGCCTCCGCGATCTCGGCAACACCGTCCTGGTCGTCGAGCACGACGAGGAGACGATGATGGCCGCCGACTGGCTTATCGAGATCGGCCCCGGCGCGGGCGAGCACGGCGGCGAGGTCGTCGCCGAGGGCAACGTGAAGAGCTTCCTGAAGTCGAAGGCGATCACCGCGAAGTACCTCTCCGGACGCGAGACGATCGCGATCCCGGGCGAGCGTCGGCAACCGAGAACCCCCTGCCCCCTCCCGTCCGTCCCTTGGTGACCCTGTGCGCCTAAGGGATCTCCCCGGCCGCCTCCGCGACGCCGACGCGAGCGGGTGCGGATCCCTTGTGCGCGCTCTCGGGAATGGATGCGCCGGATGCGCCCTCCCCATGTTCGGAGCCCTCGTCGCGGTGCTCGCCTTCTTGACCGCGGCGCGTCGATAGGGGGGGATCGGACGGTTCGCGCAACCTCCGACCGAGCCGATCGGTAGAGGGGAGGTGCCCTCCGCACGTCCCGAAGACGATCCGCTTCCCGGTACCGATCCAGGCAGCCCCGAGGGCCCTTCCGAGTGGCGCGAGCCCGCCGGTTGCGCCGGTGCCGAGATCTTGGGCAGTGGTTGCGAGCTCGTCGGTTGCCTCGCCCTCGAAGGTTGTCTCGCGTGGGCCCTGCTCGCCGCCGCGAGCCTCGCCCTCGTCTCCGGCGTCTTAGCGACCGCTCCCCTCCCCTTCGGTCGCTAGGCCGAAAGCAACGCGCCCCGCTCTCCAAAAGGGGAGCGGGGCGCATGGAGGGGAGGGAGCGCTTAGCGGCCCGAGCCCATCTTCATGCCGCCGGACTTCGTTCCGCCCATCGGCATCTTCGCGTCCATCTTCGCCATGTCGAGGTGGCTCTTGATCTTCGGCGCGCCCTTCGCGAAGTAATCGCGCACGGCGGCGTCGTTCGCCGTCTTGCTCGCCTTCACCGCGTTCGCGTAGGCCTCCTGGTGCCCCTTCACATTCGCCGCGAGGTAGGCCTTGTCGAACGCCATCCCGTTGAGCCTCGAGAGCTTCGCCTTCACCGCCTTCTGCTTCGCGTTCGGCGCGTCCGGCACCTGCGTCTCGCGCTGGGCGGCGAGCGCCTTGAGCTCGGAGTGCATCTGCGTGTGCTCGTCAATCATCATCTTCGCGTACTCGAGCACCTTCTCGTTCTTGCTCTTCTTCTGGGCGAGCATCGCGAGCTCCATCTCCGCCGCATCGGAGTGCCCGGAGTTGTTCATGAACGTCTTGTCCTTCGAGGACAGCATCTTGGTGCCCTTGGCCCCGGTCTGGCCCTTCGGCGCGGTCTGGGCGTAGGAGGCGGCGACGGCAAGCATGAGGGCGGTCGAAACCACGGAAACCTTCATGCCTCTTACTACGAAAGTCGGAGACGATCATCCGCCTCATGACGCGACGTTTTATCGAACGTTCACCTCCCGATCGTGAGGCTCCCGAGCCTCAGTTGCGCCCCCGAGCCGAAAACGACTGCGTCCTCCTCCGCGCGGACGACCTCCGCCCCCTCCAACGCCGGAAGCCGCGTGAGGAACGCCCCGAGATCCGCCGCCTCCGGCATCGCGACGAATTTCGGCACCGCGCGCAAAGGCCCGACCTCCACCCGGACCGCCTCCCCGAACGGCCGCCCGAACCGTCCCGCCCCGAGCCTCTCCTTCAGGAACGGCGCGTAGTCGCACACGAACCAAGGCCACCGCGACTCCGCCCCCGGATACGCGTTCGTACAGATCCTCTGAGGCTCCGCCCGCGTCTCGGGCGGAAACCCCCGCGCCGCGAGCCGCTCCGGATCGCTCTCGATCTTCTCAACGATCCGCCCGAACCGGGCGAGATCCGCCCCCGCCGACGGCTCGAACACGAGTTCCGCGAGCACCGGCGTCCCCGGCGGCTCGACGTCGGGCTGGAGAAGCTCCAGATTGATCCCCCCGAGTGCCACCCCGCTCGTCCTCCCCGCCGGCCAACTCCGCCCGACGGGCCAAGCCTCCTCGAAACCGAGCCCGAGAAGCTCCTCGTGCGCCGAAGCAATGCTCGGTACCTGAAGAACGATGTGATCGAGGCGCCTCAACGCGAGCCCCATCAGTGGCAACCCTTGAGGAACTGCTTCATGAGATCGTAGGTGGTCTCAAGAGGAACGAGAGGGACGAGGGTACGACCGTGCAGAAGATCGTTGCGCCGAGCGCGTAGGTCGCGGTCGATCGCGTCACGAAAGGTTTGTGGAAGATCCATCGCTCTTCCGATCTGGTCGAGCTTCGTTCCAAGGGAATCCTCTGTGCCGAAGATCACCGGCCTCGTGAGATGCGGTCCGATGTCGGCGAGGCCACGCTCGAAAACGGAGTAGAGACGCCCGAGGGCGAGCACCTCCGAGGCGGCGAGAAGGCGCTCCAGGTTCGTCCTTTCCGTAAGGCCGAGGTCGTTCCTTTGCAACTCCTTCTCGCAAAGACGACGCAGGGTCGCGTGCGCGTCGATGACTCCTTTGAGGTCGGGAAGCGCCGACTTAAGGACTCGGCTACGCGGCACGACCGGGCGTGGCGACGGAGGCGAGCCGATCGAGAAGATCGGGAGCCGTCACGGAGGTGAGATCGTAGCCGAAAGGGACGCCGTCGCTACTGTGGATCTCCCAACCCGTCTCGATCGGGGAGGAAGGCGATACCTTCTCGTAGCGGACGAGACGCACACGCCTCATTGTGGGGTAGGCGTAGAGAAGGACGATCGGCACCCCGCCTGTGTCCCCCTCGGCCGCCTCCAGAGTGAAGCGAGCGCCGTCTTTGCGGACGAGAGCGCAAAAGGGCTCTCCTGGCGTGGGAACCGTAGGGCCGACGCGCTGAACACGGAGATCTGTTCTCCCCTTGAACAGGGGGAGAAGTTCCTTGGAGAGCCGCAACCAGTCCATAGCGTCCAGCATATCGCCTTCGGGAGGCTACCGCCGCGCGAGCGCCGCGACCTTTCGCCAATCCCAAATCGTGAACCGCCTCGGGCCCGAGTCCATCGCCACCATGACCCCGCCCGGATACCGCGGCCCCAACGGAAGGTCGCACACCTCGAGCCCGTCCGTCGCGTCCACCCCGCCCCGGAACGCCGCGATCGCCGCTCGCGCCCCCCGCCTCGGCCCCCGCCGCGGAAGAAGGCGGTAGACCGTGTCCCCCTCGATCTGGTCCGACCGCACGAGGAGATCCCCCCCGACCGCGAGCCCCTCGTGATCCCCGACGAAGTCCGTCGTCTCGAAGATCTCCGCCTGCGCCGGAAACCCCGCCCCCGGACGCGTGAGAGGCTCCGCCGCGTACCGCCGCACCCCGAACCGCTCGTCCGAGTAGTACACGTCCCCCGCCCGGTCGTCCACCACGACCGACTCGATCTCCTTCGTCCCCGAGTACGCCCCGAACCTCCGCACGAACCGCAGGTCCACCGTCCCCGAGGCGTTCGCCACGAGCTCGTCCACCTCCAGATACCCTTCCTTCGGCCCCGCCTTGCGCGAGACGAACGCGAAGATCCGCCCGTCGCGCCGCCGGAGGAGCCCGATCCCCATCGGATGCCGGTCCCCCGGAGCGTCCCCGCGGAACACCTCCGTCGCCCCCGTGACGTCGCGCCAGCGCCGCGTCGCTCGGTCCACCGCGAAGACGACGAGCCGCGACCGCTCGCGCTCGGTCGCCACCGCCACGTCCATCGGACCGACCGAGGAGCGAAGCCCGTACTCCACGTCCACGTTGTTCGGTCGGTCGAGCCCCCCGAGCCGCTGGATCACCCTCCCATCGAGCCCGAAGACGTAGATCGCCCCCGCCCCCGAACCCGCCTTGTCCGTCCCGAGGATCTGCGAGAGCTCCGGCCGCCGCGCGTCCCGCCACACCGCCGGATCGTCCGCGTCCGCCCCCACCGGCTCGGTAAAGCCGGTGGGAACGAGGACGACGGGAACGATCGAGACCGCCGCCGCGAGCGCGATCACTGGACCGGCCGACCCGTCGTCCGATCGAGCACCGCCGCTCCCCCGATCGAATACCCCTGCTTTCCCCATAGAAAGCGCGATGGGTTGAACGTGGACTTGAAGTCGCGGAACTTCGCGCTCGTGTCCGCCATCACGTAGTTGTTCCCCCCGTAGACGCCGTTCCCGTCCAGATTGAACCGCCCCGCGTTCGTGTACCGGAGAACGTGGTCGGTCGAGCCGGGACCCTTCTTGCACTTCGTGATCCCGTCGATCTCCGCCTGGTTCAGGGCCCAAAGCTGGCTCGTCGCCGGAAGCGCCGCGGAGAACGAGTTCGTGAGATTCGCGGAATCCCGTACCCCCAGCGCCCCCCGGTACGACTTGTACTCCCCGCCGTTGCTCATGCACTGCGTCGAGTCCGTCGTCGGCGCGATGAGGATCGTCCCCGACACGTCGTCGATCGCCGTCGCCGAGATGACGTTCGACGTGTCCGTCGCCGAGCGCTTGCGCGGAAGGATCATCTGGTTCGCCGTGTAGCTCAACCGAGGCACCTGCGCGGTGTAGATCCCCGCATTGTAGCCCGAGTACACGCAGTTCGCCGCCGCCTGCCCGGCCGGGGCGCCCTTCCCCGAGTTGTTCGTCGCGGCGTTGTAGCACGTCGGCGCCCAACCCCCGTTCGGATCCGCCGGGCTCACCCAGACGTCCTTGTTCTTCACGTACGGATCGAGGACGTACGACCAGTGGAGCTCCCCTTCCGTCGAGGAGCCGTTCGCCGCCACCCGGAAGTTGCCCGAGGGGTACGTGTCGTCCGAGTCCGAGAGGTAGATCTGGAGCCCGATCCCGAGGTTCTTCGCATTGGAGAGCTCCGCCGTCTTCTTCGCCGCAAGCTTCGCCTGCGCGAAGACGGGGAAGAGGATGGCGGCGAGAATGGCGATGATCGCGATGACGACGAGGAGTTCGATGAGGGTGAAGGCGGAACGCTTCATTGGAGTTCTCTAAGAATGAAACCCCATCTTTAAGAATAGATCAAGAATGAGGAAAAACGCTCCGCCTTCCCGCCGCCCCCCCCCCCCGCGACCCGGCGAGGCCGAAAGGCGTAGACTAACCTCTAGTGCCGGACGAGAAGAGAGCGCCCGCCCCAAGCCCAGCGGCGGGCCCCGCCGACGGCTGGATCGTCGTGAAGAACGCCCGCGGCCACAACCTGCGCGGCGTGGACGTCGCCTTCCCCCTCGGCACCTTCGTCTGCGTCACCGGCGTCTCCGGCTCGGGCAAGAGCACCCTGATCCAGGACACCCTCTTCCCCCGCCTCATGTTCGACCTCCACGGCACCCGCGGCGTCTGGGAGGCCCACGACGCCGTCCTCGGGACCGACCAGATCGACAAGGTCATCGACATCGACCAGGCCCCCATCGGCCGCACCCCCCGCTCGAACCCCGCCACCTACACCGGCACCCTCGACATGATCCGCGACCTCTTCGCGATGACCCCCGACGCCAAGCTCCGCGGCTACGTCACCGGACGCTTCTCCTTCAACGTCAAGGGCGGCCGGTGCGAGGCCTGCAAAGGCGACGGCGTCCTGAAGATCGAGATGCACTTCCTCCCCGACGTCTACGTCCCCTGCGAGGTCTGCAAAGGGAAGCGCTACAACCGCGAGACCCTCGAGGTGAAGTACAAGGGCAAGAACGTCTCCGAGGTCCTCAACATGACCATCGACGAGGCCACCGACTTCTTCCGCCCCATCCCGAAGATCTTCCGCAAGCTCGACACGTTGCAACTCGTCGGCCTCGGCTACATCCGCCTCGGCCAGCCCGCCACCACCCTCTCCGGCGGCGAGGCCCAGCGCGTGAAGCTCGCGACCGAGCTGAGCAAGCGCTCGACCGGACGCACCCTCTACATCCTCGACGAACCCACCACCGGACTCCACTTCGAGGACGTCCGCAAACTTCTCGGCGTCCTCCACCAGCTCGTCGAGACCGGCAACACCGTCCTCGTCATCGAGCACAACCTCGACGTTATCAAGACCGCCGACTGGATCGTGGACATGGGCCCCGAAGGCGGCTCCGGCGGCGGCACCGTCGTCGGCATGGGAACCCCCGAGGCGATCGCCGCCCTCCCCGCGAGCCACACTGGCGCCTACCTGAAGGACATCTTCGCCCGCGCCGGACACTCCCTCCCCGAGCCCGTCCCGGACTCCCCGCCGAAGCCCGCCCCGGCTTCAGAGCCTCCCGAGCCCGCCGCCAGAAAGGCCAAACCGCAGAAGCGGCCCGAGCCCGCCGCCGCCTAACCCCATGCTCCCCCTGATCGTCGCCGCCTCCCTGACGATCACCGTCGAGCCCGTCCCCCGCCAGACCTTCCGCGGCCTCGGCGCGAGCCTCTTCCCCTGGACCCCCGCCAAGGTCTACAACGCCGAGGTCACCCCCGCCGAGACCCGCGCCATGGCCCGCCGGATCTGGCGCGACGCCCGCTTCCGGAGCGTCCGCCTCTGGATCCACCCCGGCGAGGAGCCCCTCGCCTACTACGTGGACGGCTTCGTCGGCACCGGCAAGCTTCCCGCCGCGATCGCCGCCGGCGCCGCGAGCCTCCTCCTCGCCCCCGAGCGCATCCCCCCCGCGATGGGCGACGGCCGCGGCTTCGTCCGCGACGACGCGATCCCCGCCTACGCCGCCCTCCTCGCCGACTTCATCCGCGGCTTCAAGGACCGCACCGGCATCCTCATCGACCGGTGCGGCGTCCTCAACGAACCGAACGACCGCCCCGTCAAACCCTCCGACGCCCAGTGGCCCGTCCTCATCCGGACCCTCCGCGCCGCCCTCGACGCCCGCGGCCTCCGCACCGTCGGCATCGTCGCCCCCGAATCCGCGAACTGCGGCCCAGACGCCTACGCCGCCGTGGACGCGATCCGCGCCGACCCCGGGGCCTGGCGCGCTCTCGCCGGCATCGCCACCCACTCCTACAACAACGCCGCCACCGAAGAGATGGCGGGGCGGCGCGAGGGCAAGGAGTACTGGACGACCGAGGCGAGCGACAACGGCCCCGAGGCCCCCGGCGACGCCCCGCGCGCCGCGAGCCTCGCCTCGCGCTTCCTCAACGACGCGAACCACGGCGTCACCCACTGGATCCACTTCGTCGGCTTCGAGGCCGACGATCCCAACGACGACGCCACCCGCATCCTCGGCTATCGCCCGCGCGAGGCGACGAGCCCTTTCCGGCTCACGACCTACAAGAAGTACTTCTCCTACCGCCAGCTCGCCCGCGCCTTCGACGTCGGCGCGATTCTCCGCCACTGCACGAGCTCCCTCGACGGCGAGATGACCTTCAAGTACGGGCGCAAGCCGCGCGTGAACGCCGCCGCCGCCCGCAACCCCGACGGCACCTGGACGATCGCCCTGAGCAACTTCACCGCCCCGACCTTCCCGCCTCTCCTTCCCGACGAGGCCGATCTCGCCGCGAAGAGCCCCGAGGGCTTCGCCCGCCACAATGCGGGCTACCCCGCCGCCACCTTCGACGTCGCCGTCCGCATCCCCGGGATGAGGGGGACCCGCCGCTTCGCCGTCCGCCGCTCCGGCCCCGGCGTCGAGGACGCCCCCGCCCCCCCGCTTGTCATGCGCGACGGCACCCTCGTCGTCCCGAACCTCGGCCCTCTCGAACTCGTGACGCTCCGCTCCCTGCCCGGGAGGCGATGACGCCCCGCTGAGCGTAGAAAGGATCCTATGACCACCGAAAAGGCCACCTTCGGCGCCGGATGCTTCTGGGGCGTCGAGCTCGAGTTCCAGAACGCTCCCGGCGTCGTCGCCACCCGCGTCGGCTACGCCGGCGGCAAGATCGACAACCCTACCTACAAGCAGGTCTGCTACGAGAACACGAACCACGCCGAGGTCGTCGAGGTCGAGTTCGACCCCGAGAAGACGACCTACGAGGCCCTCGTGCGCCTCTTCTTCACCCTCCACGATCCCACCCAGGTGAACCGCCAGGGCCCCGACGTCGGCGACCAGTACCGCACCGTCGTCTTCGCTCACTCCCCCGAGCAAGCCGAGACCGCCCGCCGCGTGAAGGATGAGGTGAGCGCCTCGGGCAAGTTCCGCCGCCCCGTCGCCACCACGATCGAGCCCGCCCCGACCTTCTGGGTCGCCGAGGACTACCACCAGTCCTACCTCGCCAAGCGCGGCATGGCCTCCTGCCACGTCTAGGGACAGACCTCGTAGAACGCGGGGCATGAAGGCCCCGCACTACGACCTCGAAGCTCAGAAACGCCTCGTCGAGCTCTACCCACACCGGCCTCTGAAGGATCAGGTCGCGATCGTCACCGGCGGAAGCTCCGGCATCGGCGAGGGCATCGCCCGCCACCTCGCCGCCGCCGGAGCCGCCGTCGCCCTCACCTACGGCCGCCACGCCGAAGAGGCCGAGACCACAGGCGAGCAGATTCGCGCCGCCGGGGGCCGCGCCCTCCCCGTGAGCGCCGACGTCTCGCAGGAGGACGACGTCCTGAACCTCTACGCGAGGACCGTCGCCGAGTTCGGGGCGGTGGACGTCGCCGTCGCCAACGCCGGCCTCCAGGACGACGCGAGGATCGCCGACATGACCGTCGCTCAGTGGGACCACGTCCTCGGCGTAAACCTTCGCGGCGCCTTCCTCACCGCCCGCGAGGCCGTCAAGGCGTTCCGGACCCAAGGCCGCCGCGCGCCCAGCCGCGCCCTCGGGAAGATCGTCTTCGTCTCGAGCGTCCACGAGATCATCCCGTGGGCGGGCCACGTGAACTACGCTGCGAGCAAGGGCGGCATGATGCTCTTTATGAAGTCCCTCGCCCAGGAGGTCGCCCCCGAGGGCATCCGCGTGAACTCCATCGCCCCCGGCGCCATCGCCACTCCCATCAACCACACCGCTTGGGAGACCGACGAGGCGGAGAAGGCGCTGAACACCCTCATCCCCTACGAGCGCGTCGGCGTCCCCGACGACATCGGAAGCGCCGCCGTCTTCCTCGCGAGCGACGCGAGCGACTACATGGTCGGTACGAGCCTCCTCATCGACGGCGGCATGGCCCTCTACAAAGCCTTCGCCGACAACGGCTGAGAGAAAAAGCGGAATCTCTCGCTCCAGAATCGCGCGACGCGGTGGAAGGGCGTGTAGAATGCGCTTACCTCGCCGACCGGGGAAGGTAGGGCAACGATGAAGTCCGAACACGAAACGACTCGCACGAAGAACCCCGCGCGGGACGGGCTTGAAAGGCGGTCCGGCTTTCAATCCCGCGATCCTCGCCTCCCGGACGTACGCGTACGCGGCGACCTGCCGAAAGGCCACGTCGCCCGGCGTCCACCCGACGGTGACGCGCGGCTGCTCGGACCGCTCGCCCCCCCAGGGGAGGGCGGGCAACCCTTGCGCGAACGGCTTGCTCGTACCACCCCCCGTCGCTCCGCCGTCGCCCGACCGACCCCATCGATGAGGGTGGGACGTCATCTCGCCCCCTTCGCTGAATCGGACCGATCGCAATGAAGCGCGCATTCACCCTTCTCGAACTGCTGACCGTCGTCGCGATCCTCGGGATCCTCGCGGGCCTCCTCATGCCCGTGCTCGCGCGGGCGAAGGCGGCGGCGAAAGGAGCCGTCTGCGTCGGGAACGAGCGCAACCTCCATGTCGCCGTGACGCTCTACGCCGGCGATTGGGACGACCGCTACCCCCGTGCGGCGGATCGCTACTGGCAGAACGTCGTCTGCGAGGAGCCGCCCCCCTTCGCCCTCGAACGGGGCTTCTGCGACTTCCCATCCCCCGCCGCGACCCTCGCCCCGTATATCACCGATCGCGACGTCTGGCACTGCCCCGCCGACACCGGTTTGGACGTGCTCGACTTCACCCAAGAGGCCTCCAGGCAGTGGCCGACGAGCTTCGCATCCACCGGTTCGAGCTACTGGTGGAACGACGACCTGAGCGAGGAGTCCACCACGAGCGTGGTCCTGCCGTCGAAGGCTATCCTCCTCTTCGATCGCGCCGGAGCGTGGCACGGGACCGGCCGGATGATCTATGTCGGCAACGGGCCTGAACTCGGCCTCCTCTTCTCCGGCTTCCGTTACAACGCCCTCCACGCCGACGGGCATGTGAGGACGCTCCGCCCGCGCGAGGTGAACCGCGGGCTCGCCGCCGTCTACTGCGCCACCGATTGTCTCTGGTATCAGGGCAATCAGGAGTACCTATGAGGTCGGAAGCTCTGATCTGGAGCGCGGTCGCGGGCGTGTCGATCTTCGGCGTCGTCTCGCTCGTTCGCGGCGTGCCCGCGAACGACGTCCCCGCTCAGGTCGGGCGACGGGTCGCGTTCCCGGCCGAGGATCTGACGAAGGATCGTGCGCCGATCGAGGGAGATCCGAGGGCGAAGTTCACCCTCGTGGTGTTCTCCGACTACCAGTGCGGCCCGTGCCGAGACCTGCAACGGACCCTGCGCCCGCTCGTCGCAGGCGGACGGTTCGCGCTCGTTCTCCGGCACTTCCCGCTAAAGGAAGTTCACCCGTTCGCCGAAAGGGCCGCCCGATACGCCCTGGCGGAGGGAGACCCCCCCTCCGCCCGCGCGATCCACGAAAGCCTGGAAACCCTGCTCTTCAGCGAGGACACATGGCGGGAGTGGGTGGGGAGGCACCCCCTCCGCCGACCGAAGAGCCCCGCCGCCGTCGCCGCCGAGCTGAGCGCGGACGCGCGGCTCGCCGAACGGGCCGCCGTCGACGCCACCCCCACCCTCTTCCTCGTCTCGCGAGGTGCCGTCTATGAAGTTCAAAACCCCTCCGCTCTCGCTTCGCTCTAAGCCCCTCATCTTCGCGTTGCTCGTCGGCGCGTCCGGAGCGTGGGCGCAGTCGCCCCCGTCCATCTCGTCGATCCCGGCGGTGACGAGCGAAACGAAGCCGTTCGGGATGGAGTGGGCGTTCACCGAGGAGACGAACCTTGTCAGTCCCAGCGATGGCGAACCGCAGAAACAGACGAAGACGGGGCAGATACGCGTAATCTTCGATGGAGCCCGCATCATGGTCGCAGGCGGGAAAGACTTCCGCGAGCGGTGGATGATCCTGGAGGACGGGGTCGCCATCGGGCGGCCGTGGTTCGGGGGCGATGGGCTCGCGATCCGGGCGACCGAATCGCCCTACGTCCTCACGCAGGCCGAGTTCCCCGTCCTGCCGGTTCAACTTCCCCGGCTCAAAACGTTCGTCGATTTCCGCCCGTACGAGGGGCGGACTCTCGGAAGGGCGCTCGGCGCGAGCGTCGCCGACGCCCAGTACGCGAACGCGTTCGTCACCTTCGCGGACGGGCGGCTGGAGACCGCGGATCTGAAGTGGGAGCGCACGCGCTACTCCGATTACACGGGCGGGCCGATCCCGCTCCCGCGACGGATGGTCTACGAGCGCCGTCCGGCGGACGACGGAAGGTTGCAGACGGTGTACACCTTCATCGGCAAGCCGCTGACGGACCCGAAGATCCCGAAGCTCACCGATCTGGTGAAGGCCCCGATCGGAGCGGTGGACTACCGGACGAACCCGCCGAGGCAGTTCGTCTACCTCCCGAAAGGCCCGCCGATCCTTAAGCAGGCGCTCTCCGGCAAGCCGACCCGCATCCCCGACCGTCTGCCCGACGCGCCGGGCGTGCCCCTCTCCACCCTGATCCTCGGCGGATCGCTCGCGTTGCTGGGAGGGGTGGCGGTGGTGCGGCTCGCTCGCCTGCGACGCCCGAAGGCCCGCGCGTAGAGGCGCTCGGGCGGGGCGATCCACTCCCGCCGCGCACGAGCACGCTCCCCGAACCGACGAGTGCCGCGATACGCGTGTTGGCCGTCGGCCGTGACCTTACCCACCGGAAAAAAGCAACCCCTGGTTCGGGTTGCGAGAGACCCCCCGGTCGCGACGCCACCCTCTCCGTTCCGAGCGGAGGGGTGGGTGGACGGAGGGACGGCACCAAACCCGCCGGAATCCCGGATCGAGGAGGAACCCCCCGCGAGTAGACTCCCCCGCACCCATGACCCCCGTCCTCGCCCTCCTCATCGCGACGACGCCCTCCCGCCCCACGATCGCCCCCCTCAAGCCCTACAACGGCGTCGGCCGCCCCTTCCTCGTCGAGGTCGCCCGCGCCGACCGCCTGAGGCTCCTGCGCCCCGTCACCGCCGAACCCCTCGCCGAGTCCGGAACCCGCCCCGGAACGGCCGACCTCGCCAAGCTCTTCCCGATCCTTGGGACGAAGGCCCGCCCCGGCGGCGTCCTCTACCTCCAGGCGTACCGGGGCGCGGTCCCGATCGGCCCCGCCGTCGTCCTCGTCCCGATGACGAACCCCGCCGTCGCCACCCTCGACCCCGCGACGAAGGCCCCGAAGTTCGCCCCCGACGAGGACCAGGCCTTCGCCGGCTACCGCGCCCACACCGATCGCCACGTCGTCATCGCGAGTCCCCAAGGCGAGATGGAGTTCCGCCTCCGCCCCGACCTCGCCCCGAACACCGCCGCGAACTTCCTGTCCCTCGTCGCGGGCGGCTTCTACGACGGCACGATCGTCCACCGCATCGTCGCCAAGGGCCGCGGCGGCGACCCCTTCGTGATCCAGGGCGGCGACCCCACCGGCACCGGCTCCGGAGGCCCCGGCTACGCGATCCCGCTCGAGGACTCCGCCCTCCCGCACGACTTCGGCGTGATCTCCATGGCCCGGGGCACCGATCCCAACACCGCCGGCGCCCAGTGGTTCGTCGCCCTCTCGCGCGCCGGCACCGCCCGCCTCGACCACAAGTACGCGGCGTTCGGCGAGCTCGTCCGCGGCCCCGCCGTCCTCAGCCGAATCGCCGCCCTGCCGGTCGAACCGAACGATCGCCCGCTGAAGCCGCCCGTCGTGCGTGACGTGCAGATGACCGACGCTCTCCCGATCCCGAAGTCGCGTACGATGGCCACCGAGTAGGGCGATCCACGCGTGAGGCTCAACGCGTCACGGCCGGAGCGGCCTCGCGCCGCCGCGCCGCCGATTCTCGGATCTGGCGTTCGAGCGCCGGCGAACCGAGTGCCCGACTCGCGAGCATGACGTTCGCCATCCCGGTGAGGGTCGGCCCCTCCCAGCCGCGTTCGACGCGCGAGGCCCAGCCGGGCGAGGGAAAGGGCGGGAGCCCGGCCTCCAGAAGCCCGCGCTGACCCTCGGTGATGTGCTTCACCCCCAAGAGGGGCGAGGTGGCGGCGGAGGTCCGCGATTGGCGCACCGGGTCGGTCCAGCGGGTCTCGTCCTTCGGGCCACCTGAGTTCACGATGGCAAGGACCCTCCGCAGATCCGCGTCGGAGATCGCCCCGGTCTTCCGGATGCGGTAGGGCAGATCGTGGACGAACGCGGCGTCATCCGGCGAGAGGAAGAAGCGATCCCTCAGGATCGCGCGGTCTTTCGTGGCCTCCTTCGCTTGCCGCTGGCTCTCCTGCCGAGCATCGAACGCCTGCGACCCGCCCCAGGCGAGGAGCACCACCACGTTCGTTGCCAGGAGAAGCCCGAGCGTCCGTGTCATCACTGCCCCTCCAGAGGAGGCAACGTAGTGTCGTCAACGAGGATGATGCAGGCGTACCCTCCGTAGTAGCACAGTTGCACTCCGCAGTCATAGCACCGCTTGTTGTCCGGACGTGGACCGCCTCCGACGGGCGGCTGGTAGATCGCGTCGCATTTGGCGCGGGCGCACTGCTCACAGGTGCGGCCCGAGGAGTTGTCGTGACAGACCTGACCGATCCAGACCCCATCGGTAATCGGGTTGCGGTACTTTTCAGCGAGAGCCATCGAGGCGAAGCCGAGAAAGAGGGCGAGGACAGGGGCGAGCAGGCGGCTCGCGAGTGAGGAGGAGCGTCGTTGCATGGTCTTCGTATCCTGTGGATTCAAGGGTCAGGGGCGATCGTTCGCCGGGTAGGTGGAAGGCGCTTTGCAACCGGAGTCGGCGCTCGGCGACGGGCGGATCGTCGGGCCGTTGACGGCGACCCGAACGTTCAAGGATTCTTCGGGGCGGCTCTTCACCCTCAACGAGACAACCTGGAGACTCGGCCCGCCGCTCTCGTCCGTCGAGACCCTCACCCGGACGCGCGCGCTCCCCCGCGCCTAGAGCGTCGCCGGAGCCTGCGCGACGGTGCAACCGCACGAGGTGACCGGCTTGAGGAGCTCTATAGGGCGGTCGGAGAGGTTGCGAACGGTGAACGAGCCCTCGGCGACGTCGCCGGGGCGGGCACGGAGGGCGAGTGCGTCCGCGGAGACCGCAGTCGGGAGCGGCGGGTGTCGCCAGCGCGCGGTGCCCATCGCGAGCCCTGCCCCGAACACGACGATCACAAGGAGCGCAGATACCTCGATGTATCGCTTCATTTGCATACGGTACCTCCCCGGAAGAGTCGGGTTAAGTCCGGCGACGACTTCTTCTCCTTTTTCTCGTCGCACGGTAGAGCCGAGCCCCATCCGCCTGAATTCGATCTTCGTCATTCCTCCCGCGAGGGCGACGCTCTACCGGGGTTGACGTGTTGTTCCTCCGCTCTCAAGGCTCAGGTGTCTTGGAAGGGCGATCACCCATCTCCCCCAGTCGGCCTTCGTCGGCGGGACCGTCGTTAACTCGAAGTCGTCTACCTCACCGAGAAGGATACTGCCGCCTTGGCTATGGGCTACGACTTTCCATGCCGAGCCGCCGCGCTCCGATGCTCGCACGTTGTCTCCGTCCCGAACGCCGATCTCATCCGGCTCGTCGGAGGCCCGTCTTCACCGCTCCGGGGGGACTCTCGCCCGTACAGATCTTCAGAGCGAACCTCGTCGCATTCGCTCGTCAGAAGCGCCGCACGACCGAGTGGCCTCCTGTTTACGGCCCCTACCGCCCCGAGACCGTCGCCCGGCTCGAGCGCCTCACCGGCCTGAAGGCCGACCCCGACTCCCTCGCCCTCCTCCGAAACGCCCACGCGCCCTCGGGCACCGACCCCCGCGAGCCGGAATGATCGGAAGCGGGATCCCGGCACCCCCGCCCCTCGCGCGGGGAGGGGAAAGAGGGGAGTTCTCCCGGTGCGAGAGGCGACCCTGAGAGGGCTCGGCCCCATCCGCGCCCTCCCCGGGCGACCGGTAGCCCGGACGGGACGAGGCGCGGGAGGAGAAGGGAAAATCCCCCGACCACGTTGTCGAGAGGGCTTCCCCGCGACGTAAGGGTGTGGCCCCGCCGATCTCCTCCTCCATCCCGCCGAAAGGACCCTCTCGCAAGAACCGGTACCCGCGTCCGAAAAACTCGCGCACGCACGTGGCGCGCAATGGCGCGCAACGGCGCGCAAGGCCCGGAGACGCCGACTCCGCCCCCCTCCCCGTAGACCCGCGCCGCCCGGACCGTGGCACGCCGCGCCCGACGATCCCGACGATCCCCACGATCCCCCGCCGAGCGCCTTCTCGGAGATCTCTCCCGCCGATGGAGAGGCACGTCGCTCTGGAACCGCCTCTCTGGCCCCGACCTTGCCCGAACGCCGAAAACCGTTCCGGGGAATCGTTCGGAAACTTGCCTGGGGGCAGAAGGCCGAGAGAGGCGAGCGGGCCGGAACCGCCCTCGGGATACTCGTTCCGTATGGGCGCCCTCCCGGCGAGAAACCCGCGATGACCGTGCTCGGCGCCGACTGGGGCCGCGGCGTCTACGTCGTCGCCCGCCTCGACCCCGCCACGCTCGATCTCGACCTCTCCCCCGCCCCCGACGCCGCCGCCCTCCTTGCGATGGAGACCGACCTCCTCGCCGTGGACATGCCCATCGGTCTCCCCGAGGGTCCGCCCGAAGACGCGGGCGTCCGCCCCTGCGACGCCGCCGCCCGAAGGCTCATCCCCGGTAGGTCCTCGTCCGTCTTCAACGTCCCCCTGCGGAGCGTCGTCGGGATCGCGACCTACCCCGACGCGAACGCCCGCTACCGCGAGCGCACCGGCAAGGGCCTCACCCCCCAGAGCTTCGGCTTCATGCGCCACGTCGCCGAGATGGACGCCGCCCTCCGCACCGCCGACGAGGCAATCCGCGAGCGCACCTGGGAGATCCATCCCGAGGCGAGCTTCGCCGCCCTCTCCGGCGGCGCGACCCTGAGGGCGGGGAAGCGCACCGACGAGGGCGCCCGCCTCCGCCGCGAAGCCCTCGCCGCCTGGCTCGGAGAGGCCCGCGTCGAACGCGCGCTCGGAGCCCTGCCGAGATCGCTGACCGCCCCCGACGACGTCCTCGACGCCCTCGCCGCCGCCTGGTCCGCTTCTCGCATCGCCCGCGGCGAGCACCGAACCGTCACCGACGGCATCCCCCGCGACGCCGAAGGGCTCCGCATGACCATCGCCTACTAGGCGAACGGAACCCGCCCCCCGCCGCGTCGGAGACCCGTGCGTTCGAAGACGAAGATCGCCGCCGTCGCCGGAGGCCTCGCCCTCCTCCTCGCCGCCGGCCTCACCTGCCGCCGCGACGAGTACCCCGGTGGCCCCGCGGCCCTCGCCCGCGTCACGAGCCTCAAGAGGGGATGACCGTCATGGAGGCCCTCGCCGTCATCCATCCGGAGAGAACCCGAAGGGCGTCGGAAACGGGCTACTCGTTCCGCACGCTCCCGGACGGCACTTCCGAGCAGACCCATGCGCCCACCCGGGACCGCTACCTCCGGACGATCTGGAAAGCGCGCCTCTCCGCCGCAAGGTCCGAAAGCCTGCTCCTTTGGGAGGTCCGGAAGGGCGCTCCCGAACAGGAGGAGGTCACCATCGACCGCGCCCTCCAACTCGGCCGCTACCGCATCCGGTACTGACCGAACGTTCGCCCCCGCCGAACCCGTCAGAGGGGGGTGAACCGGATCGTCCTCGTCGTCTTGGTCGTCCTCTTCGGCGCCGCCGCCCTCGCCTCGGCCCTCCGCGACCGGTACCCGCGCGGCAGGATCCGCCTCGCCCGCGTGCCTCGCCTGAAGCGCGGCCTGAGCGCCGCCGAGGTCCCCCGCTGGCTCGACCCGAGCCAGCCCGGATCTGGAGATCGTGGGGTACCTCGAAGGCAACCGCGAGGTGAGCTGGAGTCAGTTGACCGAGGACCGCTACCTGAAGGCGTGGTGGAACCCGCCGACGAGGGGCTCCGGGGGGCTCATCGTCCTTGACCGGTGGGAGGTCGCCCCGGGGCACGCCCCCCGCGCCCCCGGGCGCTGGTGGCGCATGGGGCTCTAGTGCGCGCCCGCGTTCCGCCGCGCGAAGAGCGCGACGTCTCCGGGCGGAACCTCGATCACCGTCGGCCCCGCCGCCTCGAGGAACTGCTCGAACGTCGCCCCGCCGAGCTCCCCGCTCGCGTGGAACTCGTCGTACATCGCCTGCAGCGACGCCCCGCTCGCCCGGCTCTCCGGATGCGCGTCGATCCACACCCCGGGCCTCTCCCCCCCCGTCCGGTACGCCACCGCCGTGACGTAGGGGATCGTCGGCATCTCCGCCGCCCCGTCGAGCGACCACGCCCCCTCGGCGACCGAGAGCCCCGCCGCCTCGAGCTCGGGCCGGAGCGCCGCGAGCGGCCGCTCCACCCGGCACAGGACGACCGCCCCCCCCTCGGCGCGCCCCGCCGAGAGGTACGTCCCCCCGGCCCCCTCGAGCGCGAACGCCCGCGCGACGCCGAGAACCTCCCGGACCGCCGGGGCGAACCCCTCGTAGGGAACCCGGAGCGTCACGAGCCTAGCTCAGGCCCTTCGAGCGGAAGAACTCGACGCTCTTGCGAACCGCCTCGATCGCCGGCATGTCCTTCGACTCGTCGAGCTCGACCGCCCCGAACGCGACGCCCATCTCCTCGGCCAGAGGCAGGATCGCGTCGAAGTCGATCTCGCCCGATCCGGCCGGAACCCACTTCCGGACGCCTCCCTCCTGGCTGAAATCCTTCAGATGGAGAAGCTTCAGGTACGGCCCGAGCGTCCGCATGAACTCCACGGGGTCCCTCCCGCCGACCTTCACCCACGCGACGTCGAGCTCCGCCCCGACGACCGCCGGATCGAGACCCTCGAAAAGGTTTTCCAGGAGCGTCTTCCCGCCGTCGCCCTCCGCGATCTCGTGGTCGTGGTTGTGGTACAGCAGGCTCATCCCGTGCGCCTTCAGAGCGTCCGAGACCGACCGCATCCGCGCCTTCAGCTCGGGCAGCTTCTCCCGGAACGAGTCTCCCGAGACGTAGGGCACGACGACGTAGGGCTGACCGAAGAGCTTCGCCTCCGCGACCGCCGCCTCGGTATCGGCCTCGAACGCCTCGAGCCCGACGTGCGACCCGCTCGCCTTGAGCCCGATCTCGTCGAGGAGCGCCCGCCACTCCTCGCCGCTCCGCCCGTACATCCCGGCGAGCTCGACGTACTCGAGCCCTGCCCCCCTCACCCTCTGGAGCGTGCCCTTCAGATCGCTTTCGAGATCGTCGCGGAGGGTGTAGAGCTGGACGGAGAGCCGCATCGCCCGCTAGTCTATCCCGCTCCGTAGGGAGGCTGAGGGTCAGGGACCGGCGTCGGTCTCGGGCGAGGCGCCGCTCTCCGGCCATTCGTCCGCGAGCAACGCCCCCGCGAGCGCATCAAGATCCCCCGCGTGCGTCGCCCGCCACTCGTCGGTGTCCACCGCCGCGTACCGCTCCCGCGTCGCCCCCGCGAGGTAGACGAGGTCGCGCCCCCGGACTCCCCGGAGCGCGAGCGTCCGAGGCGACCGGAACGTCGCGAACGCCCGTCGCGCGACCGCCGCCGCGACCTGGCGCGGCGCGTCGCCCTCCTGAAGAAGGAACGTGATCGTCAGCAAGGCCGCCCGGGGATCGTGCTGGAGCGAGAGCACCCTCGCGCCCGACGTGCCCTGGCCCCGCAATCGCGCGAGCGCCTCCTCCTCAGTCG
Source organism: Fimbriimonas sp. (assembly GCA_965249475.1). GTDB lineage: Bacteria > Armatimonadota > Fimbriimonadia > Fimbriimonadales > Fimbriimonadaceae > Fimbriimonas. The sequence continues at coordinate 920,846 of CBDFMD010000003.1, forward strand.
CCGTCGCCGCCGGAGGAGCCGCCGCCGGACGTCCTCCCGCACGCGCCCCGCCATCGGCGACCGGCGCGGACGACGGCGAGAGAACCGGCGTGGCATCTCTCACCGGGGCGATCGCCTCCACTCGGCTGTCGAGGGTCCCCGGAACGGGCGAAGCGGGAGGCTTGCGCCAGACCGAGACAAGGGCGACGAGCCCCGTCAACGCCAGACCCCCGACGCACGCCGTCCCGACGAGGATGCGGCGGGCTCCGGTCCGAACGAAGGACGCCTGCGCGGCCCCTCGCGTCTCCACGGGCAGGACTTCCCGCGCGAGCCGTCGCCATCGGGACGCCTCGTCCGCCTCCCCGGCGTCCTCGCAGGCCCGACCCATGAGCTCGAGGGCGTCCCGGTGGTGCGGATCGCCCGCGAGGATCGTGCGAAGCATCGCCTTCGCCTCCGCGATCTCCCCTCGGACCCGCAGAAGGTTCGCGCGCGCCAGATCGGCGGAGCCCGCTTGTCCCGGGCCGCCGCCCGGAGCGACTCCCTCAGCGCCCGGTCGAGCCAAACCCATCCTCCCCGCGCTCGGTGCGGTCGAGAGCCGCCACCTCGTCCCACTCGGCGCGGACGACGGGGCAGAAGACGATCTGCCCGATCCGCTCCCCCGGCTCGAACACGACCGGTTCGGGGCCGAGATTGATAAGGATCGCCCCGATCTCCCCCCGGTAGTCCGAGTCGATCGTCCCCGGCGAGTTCACCATCGCGATCCCCTTGTGGAGCGCGAGCCCCGAGCGCGGCCGGATCTGAGCCTCGTACCCCGCGGGAACGGCGATACGAAGCCCCGTAGGCACGAGCCGACGCTCCAGGGACGTGAGGGTGAATCCCTCCCGGGCACGAAGATCCATCCCCGCCGCTCCGGGGGTCGCGTACTCGGGGAGGGACGTGCCCCCCTCGGGGTGGACCGGGACTTTCATCGGGCTCTTCCATTATGATGATCCATGCGCTGGACTCCGTTGGGCGAGAGAACATGGATCGTCGAGCCCGTCCCCCCCGGCGCGGCGGAGGCCCTGATGGCGTCCCCTCCCCCGTGGCTCTCCGACGCCTGGTCGTGCGGCGACCGCCTCGCGCTTGAGTTCTCCTCCCTCCCGGCTCCCTGCCGCGAGGCGGAACGCGCCCTCGCGTCCTTTACGGCTCTCCCCGCGGAGACGAGAGAAGTGGAGATCCCGGCGATCTACGACGGCCCGGACCTCACCGAGGTCGCGCAACGGCTCGGCCTGACCGTCGAGGAGGTCGTGAGGGCTCATTCAGAGGGCCGCTACGTGTGCGCTTTCGTCGGTTTTTGCCCCGGGTTCGGCTACCTTGACGGCGTGGACCCCCGCCTTGCCGACCTCCCACGCCGGCAGACCCCGCGGCCGCGGGTACCCGCCGGATCGGTCGCGACCGCCGGTTCGCGGACGGCGGTCTATCCGCTCGAACGTCCCGGCGGGTGGTGGCTCCTCGGGCGGACCGAGCTTGGGATGGTCGACGTCGGCGCGGGACGATTCCTCCTGCGGGCGGGGGATCGCGTACGCTTCCGAAGGATCCGATGAGGGTCGATCTGAACGCCGACGTCGGCGAGGGTGCGCCGTACGACGACGAGCTCCTGCGGATCGTCACGACGGCGAACGTCGCGTGCGGGGTCCACGCCGGTTCGCAGGATCTCGCTCGCGCGACCGCCGAAGAGGCGAGGAGCCGCGGCCTTCGGGTCGCGGCCCACCCGGGCTACCCTGGTCCGGCTTACGGGCGCCTCTCCCGCGAGAGCCTCGCGGAATTGCCCGAGAACTGGCTCCTCTCCCAACTGACGCTCTTTCGGTTCGACGCGGTGAAGCCGCACGGCGGGCTGTACCACGATCTCGCCTCGGGGCGCCATCGAGAGCTCCGGCCCTTCTTCGACGGTCGCCCCTTCATCGGTCTCCACGCTCATCAGGGCCTCGGCTCGCGGCTCCTCCGGGAGGGCTTCGCCGAGCGGGGGTACCGCTCCGATGGCCGTCTCATCCCGCGCGGCGAACCGGGGTACCTCATCGAGAGCCCCGATCTTGCGGCGCGTCAGGCGCTCGTCCTCGCTCCGAACGTGGACACGATCTGCATCCATGGCGACTCGCCGAACTGCGTCGCGATCGCCACGGCCGTCCGGGCGGCGCTCGAGGCGGCGGGATGGCGGATCGGCGCGTGAGGCTTCGCGTCGTCGCTCTCTACGGCGGTCTGACGCACACGGCTCGAAGCCCTGCGTTGCGCCGTTACGGGGTTCCTCCCGGCGGTCCTTTCGATGAGGAGTCAGCGGCATTGGCGGGCTCGATCGTCGGATCCGATGCGCCCGTCGAGCTCGCGTACGGAACGGTCGAGTTCCTTGTGCTCGAAGGAGGAACACTCGGCATCGCCGATTCGAACCGACGCGAACGGCTTCCGGTCCACTCCGGCGATACGGTGACCCTCGCTCCGACGTCCGGAGCGCGCCTCTACATCGCGGCGGAGGGAGGGTGGGTGCTCCCTGCACCTCAACCCGACTCTGAGGCGAGACTTCAGATCCATGCCGGGGACGTTCTCGCATGTCCCGGCATCCGGTTGCGGACACGGGTACGTTTCGCGCGGCCCCATCTCGTCCGGGACGTCGTCCGCGTCCTCCCCGGTCCTCAGCGAAATCTGTGGGAAGGGGAGGCTCCCGAGATCGTCGCGGGCGCGTCCTCGGATCGGCGCGGGGTGCGGTTCTCCTGCGGCCGCTCTCACAGGGTCGAGATCCCGAGCGAGCCTTGCGTCGTCGGTTCGTTCCAATGGACTCCCGCCGGAGAGTTCATCGCGCTGGGTCCCGACGGTCCCGTGGTGGGTGGGTACCCCAAGCCGTTCGTCGCCCTCGGGGCCGATCTGCCAATCATCGCCCAGGCGATTCCCGGAACCCGGTTGCGCCTCCGAGAGGTCGCTCCTCCGCGCTAAACTCCACGCGATGCCCAACGCCGCGCCCGACACGACGACCCCGATGCCAGGGGCGGCGATCCGCCCGATCCGCACCCTGTTGGTCGCGAACCGGGGCGAGATCGCGCGCCGGGTGTTCCGGACCGCCCGCGAGATGGGGCTGCGCACCATCGCCGTCGCGAGCGAACCGGACCGCAACGCGCCCCATGCCCTCGAGGCCGATGCGCTCGTAGTGCTCGGAGAGGGACCGCCCGCCGCCTCGTACCTCGACATCGGAAAGGTGCTCGCGGCCGCGCGCGAAACCGGAGCGGACGCGATCCATCCGGGTTACGGCTTCCTCTCCGAGCGCGCGGAGTTCGCCTCGGCCGTTGCCGGCGCGGGGCTCGTCTTCGTCGGGCCGCCCGCGTCGGCGATGCGGGCGCTCGGCGACAAGATCTCGGCGAAGACGCTCGCTCGGAGCGCGGGAGTTCCGATCGTGCCGGGCTTTTTCGCGCCGGGGGCTGGGGATGAAGCTCTCCACGCCGCCGCGCAGGAGATCGGCTACCCGGTGATGCTTAAGGCGAGCGCCGGAGGGGGCGGGCGCGGGATGAGAGTGGTCCGTGACGACGCGGAGCTTCGGGGGGAGCTCGCCCGGGCCCGCGACGAGGCGCAGAAGGCGTTCGGCGACGGCGCCATGATGGTCGAAAAACTCGTCGAACGTCCCCGCCACATCGAGATCCAGGCGATCGCCGACGCACATGGCCGCGTCGCCTGCCTCTTCGAGCGCGAGTGCTCGATCCAGCGTCGGCACCAGAAGCTTTTAGAGGAGGCGCCTTCCCCCTTCGTGGACGCCGACATGTACGCGGCGATGCGATCGGCGTCCGAGGCGCTCCTGAGGGCGGCGGGGTACGTCGGGGCGGCAACGATCGAGTTCATCGTCGATCCGGCGACAAGGGCGTTCTATTTCCTCGAGGTGAACGCCCGCCTTCAGGTCGAGCACCCAGTCACGGAGGCGGTCACGGGCTTGGACCTCGTCCGGCTCCAGATCGAGGTCGCGGAGGGGCGGCCGCTTCGGCTTTCCGCTCTGGAGCGGGGGAGGATCTCCGGGTGGGCGATCGAGGCGCGGCTTATCGCGGAGGATCCGGAGAGGGGATTCCTCCCTTCGGTCGGAGGGATCGAACGACTCGGGTTCCCGACGATGCCGGGGCTTCGCGTGGACTCCGGGTACGAAGCAGGTAGCGAGGTGACGCCATTCTACGATTCGCTTCTCGCCAAGCTCATCGCGCACGGGCCGGATCGGGAGGCGGCGCGGCGACGGCTTGTGACGGCGCTTCGGGAGACCCACGTCCTCGGGGTGCGGACGAACGCGGCGTTCCTCATCGACGTGTTGGAGGACGCGGCGTTCGCCTCCGGCGATATGCACACGGGGACCGTCGCGGAGCGGTTTTCCGACTGGACGCCCAGCCCACCGCCGTCGGCGCTCTCGGCGATCGCCACGATGCTCTCCGCGTCGAGTACGGTCGCCCGGGGCGCTCAACGGGGTTCCCGAGCCGGAGTTTGGGACCTTGCCGACGGCTTTCGGAATGCGCGTCCGGCCTAGCCTCCTCGGTTTGGCGCTGGGGGTCGCCGGGTGCGGGCGGACGCCCTCGCGAGCGCCGCTCGCGCGGGCGGACGGCGCTTGGCTCTGGACCGAGCCGGTCGCGCTGGCGCGGGGGACCGACGAAGGTTTGCAACGGCTCGGCGTCCGCGAGATCTACGCGCTCGCGGGAACGTACTCGAACGACGGCGAGCGGTTCGTGATTCGGCTCCGCCGCACGTTCCCGGCTCGGGAGCGGCCGCGCGGGCTGCGGGATCTGCACCTCGTCTACCGGTTCGACACCGGAGGGGTTCATCGGGCGCTGGACGCGCCGCCGGAGAGCGTGGCGGCCTCGCTCGCGCGGACGTTCCGGGAGGACCGGGCGCAGGCAGAGCGGGCGGGCTGGCGCGTGATCGGGCTCCAACTCGATCTCGACTGTCCGACGCGCCGCCTCGGGCGGTACGGCGAGGTCCTGCGGGCGCTCCGCGCGAGGGTCCCGCGGCCGACCCTGCTCTCCGTCACGGGGCTGGCGACGTGGCTCGGAGGCGACGTTCGCGCGGCGCTCGCGCCGGTGGATTTCTGGTGCCCCCAACTCTACGAGTTCGAGGCTCCGACCGATCTTCGCCACCCTGCGCCGGTCTCCGCCGGGGCGGGGATCGCGGGTTTTCTCCCGAGGCTGGAGGCGGTCGGGATCCCGTACCGGGTCGGGGTCGCGGCGCATGGGCAGGCACTCGTCTACCGGGAGGGGCGGCTCGCGGGGACGTACCGGGACCTCTCGCCGAGCGAGGCGGCGCGGCTGTACCCCCGAGATCCGAGCGTCCGGGGGGACGCCGGGGAGGAGCGGGCGGGGTACCGGCTCGACGCGGGGACGACGCTCGTCTTCCGGCGGCCCTCGAGGACGGCGGTCCTCGCCGCGCGAGGCGAGGTCGCGCGGGCGGGGGGACTCTGCGCGGGCGGGATCCTCTTCCGGGTCGCGGGGAAGGGCGAGGAGCTCACCCCTTCGGCGCGGGGGCTCGCCTCCCCGATCGAAAGGCGGGGCCTCCGGGTCGAGGCGGAGGCCCGGAGCGATCCGTTCTCGGCGATCGAGGCTCCGCGGGGGGAAGCCGCCTCAACTTCGGTGAGCCGGAGCGTCGCGCTCCGGCTGAGCGTGGCGTCGCCCGTCGATCCGCCCCTTCGCTCCGACGGGGTGCGGGTCCGGCTGAGCTTTCCGGCGGGGGCGGCGGAGTCGCTGTTGCCGGGCGATTTCCGGGGGCTCGTCCCTCTCGGACCCGACGGGAGGCCGGGGGTCTCGCTCGCGCGGGCGGCGGGGGCCGAGGCGACGTTTCCTTGGCTTCGGGCCGGGCACCCGCTTTCGCTCGGTCCGATCGTGCTCAGATCGGGGAAACTGCGGGCGCGGGTCGTCGTTTCGGGTTACGCCGGGGACGAGACCGTGGAGAGAGAGTTTTGAGGATGCGATGGGTCGCGGTCGGGTCGGCGTTGGTGGGGAGCGTGGCGCTCGCGTGCATCGGGGAGCTCGTCTCGTCGGTCCACTTCAACACGGCGGGGGCCGATCTCGCCCTGCCGCCGTCGGCGATCGTCCTCAACGTCTGGGACGAGCACCTCACGCGGGACGCCTCGGAGCCCTCGTACCGGTACGTCGAGGGCGAGTACGAGGCGCAGGAGGTGCGGCGCAAGCGGATCGACGAGGCGCTCGCCGCGGCTCAGGCGAAGGCGGTCGCCTCGCCGACGCCGGAGACCCTGCGGGCGGCGGCGGTGGCCGCGCGGGCGAAAGTCGAGTTCGCGCAGGCCACCCAGGGGGACGGGCTCGACTCGGCGCGGGATCGGGCGGAGGTCTTCGAGGTCGTCGCCAAGGCCCCGTCGGCCACGCTCGGAACCTACCTCGAGGCGCGGGCGCGGCTCGACGGGGGCAAGCCGGCGGACGCGGCGGCACTTCTCGCGAAAGCCCCCGCGACGGGTGCGGGCGATCCGCTCGCTCCGCAGTGGCGGTACCTGGACGGGATCCTTCTCTACGACCGGGGGCGGCTCTCGGAAGCGGCGGCCTGCTTCGAGGAGGCGGCTCGGGCGAAGTCGTCGCCTCGGCGGGCGCCGGCGCTCATCATGGCGGCGCGGTCGTTGCTCCGGGGGCCGAAGCCCTCGGCGAGGGATCTCGCGCGGGCGGAGTCGGCGCTCGACGCGCTCGACGCCGAGTTCGGGGGCGGGCGGTTCGCGTGGTCCTCGCGGGGGTGGCGGGGGCGGCTCGCGCTTCTGCGGGGGCAGAGAGGAGCGGCACTCGCGGCGTACCTGAAGCAGTCGGATACGGCGCGGACGACGCCGGAGCGGATCAACGCGCTCGCCTCGACCCGGCTCGTGCTCGCGGGGCTCGACGCGGCGGGGTCGGCGGCGTTCCGGGCGGAAGTCAAGCGCGATCCGTCGCTTCTGCGGCCCTATCTCGATTACCGGATCCACCACACGGTGCTCACAGCGGCGGGGCGGACGTCGCTCTACGCCTTCGTGCGCGAGTTCTCCTCGGGGGGGCCGGTGAGGCTCGGGGGCGACCTGCGGGCGTACCTCGCGGAGATGGCGCTCGCGGCGGGGGACCGGGAGGGGGCGGGCCGGGAGGCGTCGGCGGCGCTCGCGGCGGGGGCGGAGCGGAGCGATCTCGCGCGGTACGTGCTCGGCGGGGTCGCGCTGAGGGCGAAGCGGTGGCCGGAGGCGGAGCGGCAGTTCCGGACGGTCGCGGAGCGGCCCGGTTCGCTCGCGCGGGCGGCGAAGGAGCCGCTGGCGCTCGCGCTGGAGAGGCAGGGGCGGCTCGGGGACGCGCTCGATCTCTACTGGGATCTCGGGTACGACCTCGACCGGGCGTACCTTCTGGACGTGAAGATGACGCCGGACGAGGTGCGGGGCTACCTCGATCGGCAGCCGGCGGGGGCGCGGGCGGATCTCGTGCGGTACTCGCTCGGGATGCGCCTCTTGCGGCTCGACCGGTACGACGAGGCGGAGGCGCTGTTCCTCGATCTCGGGGACCGGCGCGCCGCTCTCGCGAAGGCGGGGTCGCGGGAGTACGCGTGGGCTGCGGACGAGTCGAAGACGGAGATCGACAAGCTGTACGACCCGTTGGAGACGGCGCGGGAGCTTCGGCGTCTCCGCAAGACGCTCGACGGGACGAAGGGCGAGGAGCGGGCGGGGGCGATGTACGCGCTCGCGAGCCTCTACTACACGCGCCGGAACCTTCTTCTCTACAACGCGGCCCTCTGGAGCGGCGGCCGGGGGGTCATGGATTTCGCGGACACGGCCTCGCAGGCGAACGACGCGAACGACGGGCGGCGGATCGAGGCACACCTCTACGAGCACGAGTGCCTGTGGCGGGCGCGGGCGGCGTGCCTCCAGATCGTGAAGGAGGCGCCGGACTCGCCGTGGGCGGCGAAGGCGCTGTACCGGGCGGCGACGGCGGAGCGGCGGCTCGCGGACTTCAACCCGCAGTGGCGGGGGATCTCGGCGAAGCGGCTGAACCTTTGGAAGGCGGCGGCGGGGCATCTGGAGACGCTCGCGGCGCGGTTCCCGAACGATCCTCTGGCGAAGAACGCGCGGAAGTACGCGGGGGTCTTCCGCGAGGAGGCGGGGGACGCGTGGAAGGCGCTCACGCCGGACGAGCGGCTCGCGCGGATCCGGCTCCGGGCGGGGCGGGACCCGGGGGTCGCAGGTCTGGAGCGGGGGGGCGTCGGGGGCCTCTGAAGCCCTCCTCCTCCGTCTTCGGCCTGCGAAGGAGAGTTTGCGAGCGATTCCTGGGAAGGCTTCTCGGCGCATTCGCGCACGTCTCTAAGGTTCCTTCTCTCCCGAAAGTCTGACCACGCTGACCACACTGACCACGGTTTTCGCCTTTTTGTGCAAGGTCGGGGGCCGGGGCGCACCGGCGGGACGCCGGTGCCACTGGGGGGTTCTCGAGGCTCACACCCTTACGTTCTCGGGGAGGGAGGTTCGACAACGTGTCCAGGAGAAGATTCTCCCCCTTTTGCCGGGGGCGCCCTCCGGTTCGCGCGATGGATCGCGCGGGGGAAGGCGCGGATGAATCCGCGCACTCCATACGGTTTGCTCTCTTCGGACGTCTAGGGGGAAGGAGCTTGCGCGCCGTTGTACGCCATTGCGCGCCACGTGTGTATGCATGTCGTTCGGATTGGAGTACGCGTTCTGCGCTTCGGGTCCTTTCGGGAGGGGTGTCGGGGGTTGCATCCCGTTGCATCCCGCTGGATCCCGCGTGTGTGCGCGAGTTTTTGGGACGAAGTTCACGCCATGTGCGAGAGGGTTCTTTCGGCGGAAGGGTGGGGAGACCGTTCGGTGGGGGCACATCTCTACGTTCGCGGGAGAGGGTTTCGACAAGGGGTTCGAGAGAAGATCCGACGGGTTTCGTCCTCGGGGCGAACGTTCTCGGGACTTCGTGGCGTCGGAGGGGGATGAGGCGCGGGTTCACTCTCGTCGAGGTGCTCGTCGTGGTGGGGATCGTGGCCCTTCTGGCGGCGATCCTTCTGCCGGTGTTCCTCCGGCGCGGGAGGCGGGGCGGCGGACGGGGTGCGCGGCGAACGAGCGGTCGTTGGGGCAGGCGCTCGCGCTCTACGCGGGGGACGCGGACGACCGGACGCCGTCTTCGCGGCCGCCGGGCTTTCTCGGGGGGCGGGCGACGTTCGGGATCGGGTGGGCGGGGCGGGCGTTCCCCTACGCGAAATCGAGGGAGGCTTTCCGGTGCGGGACGGACGCGGCGCGGGCTTCGGGGCCGGGGGTCTTGCCGGGGATGAGCGTGGTGTCGTACGGACTCAACGCGAACCTCGCGCGGGCCGCGTCGTCCTCGGCGGAGGGTCCGGCGCGGACGGTGCTCCTTTTCGAGGTCGTCGGCGGGGCGGGGCTCGTGACGGACCCCGAGGAGGGAGGCCCCGGGGGGTACCGCCTCGTGTCGCCGACGGCGGACGGGACGCACGCGGACATCACCTCCGCGAACGCGGTGTGGCCGGGGTTCGGGGCGGGGCGTTGGACGCGGTACGCGACGGGGGCGATGGACAACGCGGGGGGCGGGGAGTCTGGGGACGACATCCAGGGGGAGGCGCCGCGCCACGGGGGCGGGTCGAACTTCGCCGCGCTCGACGGACACGCCCGGTGGCTTCGGCCGCTCCGGGTGAGCGCGGGGAACGACGCGCTCTCGTCTGACTCCGCGCAGAGCGCGAGCAGGTGCCGGACGTTCCGGTTCAACGCGCCGGTGCTCCCGTGCGCGGAAGGGACGGGACTCGGGTCGCATACGCTGACGTTCAGCCGGGAGTGAGCCACCTGGACACCTCCCCTGCGGGTGCGCCTCAAGTCTCCCCTCAGTAACTAAAGAAAGTTGAGAAAAATCTTTCTAATGACTTGACATAGCTGTTCCATACGGTGCATGATCCTAAGGCGACTCCTCGCAACAGCCTAAAAAATGTATAACGGAAGTACAAACCAAGATCTCGCCACTTGCCTTTGCCTCCATTCACTTGGCGTAGCAAAAGCCCATCGTCGTGTATCATATGCTCTAGCCGTACGTACTGCCAAGACCTACGGTGTAGCTGTGAGCGAAGTGCACCGATCATTTCTAGTGCTTCAACAGCTGGGTGGTGGTAAGGCGACCCGAGGCTACGCTGGTCGCCCTCCTCGCTTCGAGTGGGTGGGGGACGTGCGTGTTGCCGCTCGCCGCACCCTTGATCTATTGGAGAGCCAGTATGTCTGACTTCAACGGCGATGAGTTGCGTCGCTTGATTGAGGGTGATCCAGAACTTCGAGCCTTTCTCGAACACACGCGTCGCCGTTCCTCGCGAATGCACGTGACAAAGAAGGAGCAGGTGGAAAATCTGCTCCGAGCGACATTTCCAAGTATTAGTGGCGGTCGAGTGCTCCGAACCCTCGCTTTGTGCGGGTGCGGCTCCTTCAACAAAGGACGGCTCTCCACCAAAACGCGCCTAGTGTGGTCCGTTCATTCACGCCAAGCCGCCGATTACGCCCTTAATCCGGAAGGTAATAAGCCAGAGGTGGATGTTGTATCTCCCGAAGATGCAGATGTTGAAGAGGGACAACCTTGCGAAGTCGATTCAGCGGTGCCAGGCGACAATCACACCGATCGTATTACGAACTCACGTTACACGATTGAAGTTCGACCTGGGGTAAGTGCTACAATCCTTGTTCCAAACGACCTGACCGCTCGGGAAGCGAAACGTTTGTCGAATTTTGTGCTTCACATCCCTTTCGAGCCGGAAGATCTCTGACCCGGGGCCCATACGGATTCGTCTATGAACTTGTATGGGTTTTGTGGTATCTTACATTAGTCGCAACGCCAGTACCAGGTGTCGTCGTAGGCGTCGGGGCTTCCGGTCCTCTCGCCGGAGGCGTGGCCCGCGGGGTCGACCTTCGTGGCGTCGAAGGCGGCGGCGCTCCCGACCGCCTTCGCGTGGGTGTCGGCGAAGATCACGGGGCCGGTGCTCGCCCAGCGGCGGAAGTAGCCGCAGTCGTAGCCGTAGCGGGTGCAGTCGGGGTCGTTCTTCGCCTCGAAGAAGGGCATCATCTCGAGGCGGAGGGAGCGGGTGTTCGCGGGGTCCTCGAAGCCCGTGTCGGTGACGACGACGGTCTCGGTCTTCGGGGCGTTGTTGCTCCGCGAGACCCCGGCGACGACGGTGAAGGCGCACCTTCCGAAGCGGTAGCTCGATCCGTAGGCCTTCCAGTAGGTGTCGTAGGAGCCCCCGGCGGCGAGGAGGCCGGGGTCCTCCTTCAGATAGGGGCCGCCGGAGTCGAGGGGGCTTCGGAAGATCCCCTTGTTCTTGCCGTAGGGGAGGAGGAGGGTCTCGGTGCCGACGTGGCCGGGCCGGTCGGCGGGGGGCTCGGTGTCGTAGGCCCAGAAGATCGGTTCGACGTCGTCGTTGTCGCCGAGGTAGAGCTTCGTGGCGACGCCGACGTTGCGGGCGTTCGAGAGGTCGGCGGTGCGCTTGGCGGCTTCCTTCGCCTGGGCGAAGACGGGGAAGAGGATGGCGGCGAGGATCGCGATGATGGCGATGACGACGAGAAGTTCGATGAGGGTGAAGGCCCGTTTCATTTTCCGTTCCGGCGACCCGCCACTGTTCTGTGGCGGAGTCGGGGGCGGGTGCCGTCCGGGCTCCGTTCCACAATCCCTACGCCGGCATGATCCGGATCAAGTGTCTAAGGGTGTGATCTCAGCCCCGCGCGAGTCGCGGGGCACCCCTTTGCGGACGGTTCGTCTTCTCTTAATCTACGCGCTTCGCCCGCACTTCGGTGCGGATCATGATGAGGTCTTTCATGACGTTGCCGAGGTCGCACTGGCCTTCGCGGGTGCCGAAGGCGTCGTGGAGCCCGAGGTAGAGGCCGTAGAGGCGGCGGTAGACGGCGGCGCGGGCGGGGTCGGGAAGGTAGACCTCGGGTTTGACGCCGGTCATGCGGCGCTGGGCGGTGGCGAGGTCCTTGTGGGCGCCGCCGACGAGGGCGGCGAAGACGGCGGCGCCGAGCGCCGGCGTTTGGGGCGAGCGGGAGACGCGCACCGGCTTGCCGAAGACGTCGGCGTAGATCGCCATCGTCATGGGGGACTTCTCGGCGATGCCGCCGCAGGCGACGACCTCCTCGATGGGGACGCCGTACTCCTCGACGCGCTCGACGATGCGTTTGGCGCCGAAGGCGGTGGCCTCGATGAGGGCGCGGTAGACCTCGGGGGCGGTGGTGTGGAGGGTCTGGCCCATAAGGAGGCCGGTGAGGAGGGGGTCTACGAGGATGGTGCGGTTGCCGTTGTTCCAGTCGAGGGCGAGGAGGCCGGACTCGCCGGGGGCGAGGCGATCGGCGGCTTCGGTGAGGAGGTCGTGGGGGGATTTGCGGCGGAGCTTGCGGAAGCCGACGTTGGAGCCGATGAGGTCGAGGGCTTGGCCGAGGCCTTCGAGCGTCTCGTCCTCCTCGCGCACCTTCGCGGAGGCGACCTCGACGAGATCCTGGAGGTCCTCGTAGCTCGGGGGGGTGAGGTTCTTCACGAACCAGTTGAAGATGTCGCCCACCGCCGATTGGCCCATCTCGATGCCGACGGAGCCGGGGAGGACGGATCCGGGGACGACGCCGCAGACGCCGGGGATGTCGGGGACCTCTTGGCCGGGGGCGCCGACGATGCAGTCGCAGGTGCTCGTGCCGATGATCTTCACCATCATGCCGGGGCGGATGCCGGAGCCGACGGCGCCCATGTGGGCGTCGAAGGAGCCGACGGCGACGGGGATGCCGGGGCGGAGGCCGACGTGGGCGGCGAACTCCTCGGTGAGAAGGCCGGCGAGGTGGTCGCTCGGGACGGCCTCTTCGTAGAGGCGGCCGCGGAGGTCGGCGAGGCGCGGGTCGAGGGCGCGGAGGAAGTCCTCCGAGGGGAGGCCGCCCCACTGGGGGTTCCACATCGCCTTGTGGCCGGCGGCGGTGACGGAGCGCTTGGGGGCCTTCAGCGTCCCGGTGATGAGGGCGGGGACCATGTCGGCGAGCTCGATCCAGCCCCAGGCGGCGTCGAAGACGGCTTCGTTCGCGCGGGCGCAACGGAGGATCTTGCTCCAGAACCATTCGGAGGAGTAGGTGCCGCCGCACTTGGCGAGGTAGGGCTCGCCGCGTTCTTCGGCGAGGGAGGTGATCTCCCGCGCCTCGGCGAAGGAGGTGTGGTCCTTCCAGAGCCAGCACATGGCGTCGAGGTTTCCGGCCCATTCGGTCTTCATGCCGAGGGGGACGCCTTCGGAGTCGGTGGGCATGGGGGAGCTTCCGGTGGTGTCGATGCCGATGCCGACGACCTGGTGGGGTTCGACGCGGGAGTTCTGGACGATCGCGGCGACGGTGTGCTTGAAGCCGGTGAGGTACTCCAGGGGGTCCTGGCGGGCGACGTTGGGGTCCTCGGGGTCCAGGTAGACGCCGGATTCGCCGCCGAGATAGTCGTAGACGGCGACGGCGATCTCCTCGCCGTCGGCGGTGTCCACGAGGAGGGCGCGGCAGGAGTTCGTGCCGTAGTCCACGCCGATGGCGTAGCGGCGTTCGGCGCTCGCGACGCCCCCGGTGCGGGGGGCCTCTTCGCGGGCGGGGAGGGTCTCCACGGCGACGGTGTCGGACTCGTGCGGCTCCAGCTTCGGCGCTGGGATCGGGGCCGGGGTCGGGGCGGTCATCGGTAGAACCGTACCCCTTGCGGGGAGGGGTTTTTACGCGGCGGGGCGGGCGCGGGTGGCGGCCCAGGCGCGGAGGGCGGCGATGTCCTCGGACATGGTGCGGGAGAGGGGGACGGCGTTCTTCGTCTCGTCGGCGAGGTCGGCCATCGTGACCTCGCGGCCTTCGGCGAAGGCGGTGGCCATGGCGGAGACGACGGCGCCTTCGATCTCGGCGCCGGAGAAGCCCTCGGCGAGGGACGCGAGTTCGGGGAGGTCGAAGAGGGCGGGGTCGCGCTTGCGTTTGGCGAGGTGGATGCGGAAGATCGCGGCGCGCTCCTCGGCTTTGGGGAGGTCCACGAAGAAGATCTCGTCGAAGCGGCCTTTGCGGAGCATCTCGGGGGGGAGGGCCGAGACGTCGTTCGCGGTGGCGATGAGGAAGACGGGCGAGGTCTTCTCCTGCATCCAGGTGAGGAAGGTGGCGAAGACGCGGGCGGTGGTGCCGCCGTCGCTCACGCCGGAGGAGTTCGCGCCGGCGAAGCCCTTTTCGAGCTCGTCGGCCCAGAGGACGCAGGGGGCGACGGACTCGCTCGTGTTGATCGCCTTGCGGATGTTCTCCTCGCTCTGGCCGACGAGGGAGCCGAAGATGCGGCCGACGTCGAGCTTGAGCATCGGGAGGCGCCACTGGGCGGCGATGGCTTTGGCAATGAGGGACTTGCCGCACCCCTGGACGCCGAGGAGGAGGACGCCTTTGGGGGCGGGGAGGCCGTAGGCGCGGGCCTCGTCGGTGAAGTTCTTCCCGCGGCGGTCGAGCCACGACTTGAGGGCGTCCATGCCGCCGACGTCCTCCATCTTGTCGGCGGCGGGGTAGTACTCGAGGAGGCCGGATTTGCGGATGATGCCCTGTTTCTCGCGCAGGACGGTGCTCAGGTGGAAGCCTTTGCGTTCGACGAGGGACCGGGCGAAGACGGACTCGACCTCGTCGCGGGTGAGGCCCTGGGCGCTTTTGATCAGGGCCTCGCGGAAGGCGGGTTCCATCTCGACGTCCACGCCGGGGGTGCCGCGGACGGCGTCGGACGCGCGGTCGAGGAGGCTGCCGATCTCGTCGGGTCCGGGGAGGGGGAAGTCCACGACGGTGACGTCCTTCTCGAGCTCGGTGGGGAGGTTGAGGGTGGGTCCCATGAGGACGAGGGTCTGCGAGCGGCCGCGGAGGCGTCCGGCGATGTCGCGCAGGAGGCGGACGACGCGAGGGTCTCTCATGTAGGGGTGGAAGTCCTTCAGGAGGAAGACGGAGGCCTCGTTCGCCTCGTAAACGCGGGCGAGGGCTTCGAGCTCGGGGCTTATCTTCGTGCCGCCGCCGGCGCGGCCGTCGTCGGGCATGGGGGGTTTGAAGCCTTGGGTGAGGGACCAGGAGTAGAACTTGCGGCGGAGGCCCTCGGCGACGCCCCTCACGGTCTCCTCGACGCGGGCCTCCTCCCAGCTCACGATGGTGAGGATGGGGTATTTGGCGCGGAAGAGGACTTCGAGCTCGCGTCCGACGGTGGCGGCTTTGCTGTCCGGCATCAGCTTTCGATCGTGTAGGTCATGGTCACGTGCGCGGTGGGGCGGAGGGTGGCGACGACGACGCAGTACTTCTCGTCGGTGAGTTCGACGGCGCGGGCGACGGCGTGGTCGTCCAACTCTACGCCCCGGAGGATGTGGCGGATGCGGACGGCTTCGACGGGGCGGGGCCAGTCGCCGGCCTCGCGGCGGTTGCCCTCGACCTCGACGCGGTAGCTCGTGACGCGCTGGCCCTTTTTGACAAGGATGGAGAGGACATCCATGGCGGCGCAGGCTCCGGCGGCGGCGAGGAGAGCGTCGCCGGGGGTGGGGCCTTCGTTGCGGCCCCCGTGCTCGGGGCTCGCGTCGAATCGGAGGGTCGCGCCGCTTTCGGCGGCGGCCTCGAAGGCGAGGCCGCCTTTCCAGTCGAGCCTCACGCGGGTTCGGCGTCCATGAAGGGGCGCTCGGCGGGGAACTCGTCCTCGCCGACGAGGGGGTTGGGGCCGGGGTCGGATTCGATCTCGATGCGGCGGCCCTCCTCGCCGGACCTCAGGAGGCCGAGCATGGCTTCGAGGACGTGGAGGGCGAGGGCGCCGCTCGCGCGGTGGGGGCGGCCTTCCTTCACGGCGTAGGCGATGTCCACGACGCCGAGGCCGCGGGAGTTCTTCGCGAAGGGGAGCTTCGTCTCGATCTTCTCCTCGGTGCCCCCGTTGGAGAGGAGGGTGGGGCCGTCGAAGTTGTTCGGGTCGGGGACGATCAGATGGCCTTCGTCGCCGAAGACGGTGATGTTGGGGAAGTTTCCTCCCGCGTCGAAGGTGGTGGTGAGCTGGGCGATGGGGCCGGAGTGGAACTCGAGGGTGCCGACGATGGTGGTGGGGGTCTCGACCCGGATCTTTTGGCCCTTCATCGGTTCGGAGCCGATGGTGCGCTCGTTCCAGGTGGCGCGGGTGGCGGCGGTCACGGACTTGATGGGGCCGAAGAGGTTCACGAAGGCGGTGATGTAGTAGGGGCCCATGTCGAGGAGGGGTCCGCCGCCCCGTTTGTAGAAGAACTCGGGGGAGGGGTGCCAGGACTCGGGTCCGGTGGACATCATGAAGGCGTGGGCGAGGACGGGGGTGCCGATGCGCCCCTCTTCGATGAGGCGGCGGGAGCGCTGTTGGCCCGCACTTAGGAAGGTGTCGGGGGCGCAGCCGACGCGGAGGCCCTTCGCATCGGCCTCGGCCATGAGGGCGCGGGCGTCGTCGAGCTCGACGGCGAGGGGCTTCTCGTTGTAGGCGTGCTTGCCGTGGGCGACGGCGCGGCGGGCGACGTCGGCGTGGGCGGCGGGGATCGTGAGGTTGAGGACGAGGTCCACATCGGGGTGGGCGAGGAGGGTCTCGGTCTCGAGGGCGTTCGGGACGCCGTGCTTTTGGGCGACGGCCCTCGCGCGGTCGAGGTCGAGGTCGGCGAGGGCGACGACCTCGGTGCCGGGGAAGGCGGCGAGGTTCGTCAGGTAGATGCCGGAGATGTTGCCGGCGCCGACGATGCCGATCCTCAGCGGGTCGCTGCTGGGCCTGTCCATGGGTCGCGGGAGTTTACTCGCGGCGGGGGCGGGGGGCCCGAAGCCTGACCACCCCGACCACTCTGACCATGCTGTCCACGCCTTTCGGCGTTTTGTGCATGGTCAGGAATGGGCTTCGCGGCTTCCGAAGTCGGCTTTGGAAGCGATTCCTGGGAAAGGTGGGAACCCCCGAAACGGTTTTCCGCCCGCGCGCACGTCTCTAAGGTCCCTCGCCCTCGGGGGCGGGTTCCTCGTTTCGGCTTCTCGTCGTCTCATACCCTCTAGTGCGCGGGAGAGGGTTTTCGACGGGGGATCGGAATGAGATCGTCGAAGAACTTTCCCGTCAGATCCCCCGAGTTCTCCAACGTCTCCCCACCATTCTTAAGGAACGATCCGCGGGATCGGCTCGGTACGCTTGTCCCACGTGGCGACGACCCTTTTGGCCGGGGCGGCGTCCACGGTGACGCAGACCACGTCGCCCGTGAGGGACCGGAGCTCGCCTAAGGGGACGTCCACGACGTACGCGCCGAAGACGGCGGGGCCGACGGGGGCGGCGGTGAACATCGTGCGGACGGTGAGCTCGCGCTCGCTCGCGTACTCGTAGCCGGCGAACGCGGCGCGGGCGAACTTCGGGGCCTCGGGGTCCGCGATCTCGATCCGGAGCGCCTCGTCCCCTCCGGGGCGCTCGACGACGCTCGCGCGGAGGGTGGCGCGGGGGCCGAGCCGGTGGGGCTGGGGGAGAAGGAGGAGGGCGGTGAGCGCGGAGGCGGCGAGGGCGACCGCAAGGAGCGGGAGGAGCCTCCTCATCGCAGGGAGGTGCTCGACCTAGGAAACGGCGTCTTCTTGATCATTTTGGGGACCAAACGCCCTGGCCTAATAGATTTCCGCTTGCTACCCACAGCCTTGTACAGAAGAATGGCGTAGTAGACTTCCCAAGGGCGTTCACCATGCCCCAAGATGGGTCCTGAATCTAGCCCGTAGGTCCCGAGCCTCATATTAATTCCGGTCAGCATCAAGAAGATGCTAGTGGCTACATCTCCACAGTTATTGTACAATGCATCATAATCATGATTTTGTATACGCTTGACAATGCTTTGTGCTGTAGGATATGCACTACCATCGAATTCCATAGTGATCTCTTCATCAAAAGGACGTGATGCAGTGCCATCCTGATTAATAACGATGTCGTCTTTGCGACCGCCACCAAAGAATGCGCCGTGTGGTCCTATCTCTATAGTTTCGACCTGACCGTTATCGCGGAATATGACGATCCATACATGACCAACAAAGCCAGTATCGTTAGCGTCGCCAAGATGAACTCTGATTGAGACTTTGTCCAGCCCCGTCGGGTCCACCGCGTTCACGGGGTCGTTCCCGCAGTAGCCCCACCAGTTCCTGCCTTGCCTCGCGGGGTCCCTCGTGAGGAAGCGCCCGGCGTCGGCGTCGTACCAGCGGTGGCCGACGAGGTAGGCCCCGCCGTCCTCGTCGTAGTCGCCCGAGCCGCCGTTCTAGTTGAAGCGCGTGCGCTGGCCGGGGGAGAGGTACGGGAGGCCGAAGGCGTCGGTCTCGACGGCGGGGGGGACGCTCGCGCCGGTGGGCTCGACGGCGATGTTCGCCGAGCCCATGCGGTCGCTCAGGAGGGTGTACTTCGCCGCGCCATCGCGCTCGGCAACGCCGGGGACGAGGGAGCGGTTCGGGCCGTCGTTCACGACGGGGGCGGTGACGGAGCTTCCGGCGCGGCGGTACCAGGTCCCGTTGCGGCGGACGCGGGCGCCGTCGCCGTTGTAGACCTGGGTTCCCGGAAGGACGCCGGGGGCGCTCGTGAGGCGGTCCTCGTCGTCCCAGTTCAGGGCGCGGACGGCGCCGCCGTAGCCCCGGACGCTCGTCGGGCGTCCGGCGGCGTCGTAGGCGTAGGTATTCGTCGCGCCGGAGGGGAGGGTGATGGAGTCGAGGCGGTCGCCGGTGTCGGCGTAGGTCGCCTTCACGCCGTTGACGGTGCGGGTGAGGCGGTTGCCGTTGGCGTCGTAGGTGTAGGTCGTGGGGTGGCCCGGGGCGTCGTCGAGGACGAGCTGCCCGACGGCGTGGCGCGGGACATCTTCGGGGCGCGGAGCACCCTTCGGGCTTGGGGGCGTCATAGGGCCTCTCGTGCTCCGGGCGGATTCTACTCGTTCCGAGACCTTCCGCCGGGATCTTCCGCCCGGATCTTCCGCCCTGGGCGGAAACGGGGAGCCTTCGATCTCTGGTCCTCTTCGGGGGCTCGCCCCGATGGCGGATCCCCGTTTTCCGCGCGTCCGGGATCGTTGCTCGCGGAGCGGAGGGTCCTCGGCGCGGGGTCCTCGGCGCGGGGTCCTCGGCGCGGGGTGTTCGGTCGCGTTCTTGCGGTACCTTGCCGGGCGATGATGCGGTGGATGCTGGCGCTCGTTCCGGTGTCGCTGGCGATGGAGTACGTCTTCCACGCGCCGGCGACGCTCGTGTTCGTGGTCTCGGTGCTCGCGATCATCCCCCTGGCGAGCCTCGTGAAGGACGCGACGGAAGGGGTGGCGGAGCGGGTGGGGACGACGATCGGGGGGCTCTTGAACGTCTCGTTCGGGAACGCGGCGGAGCTCATCCTCGCGCTCTTCGTCCTGCGGGCGGGGGAGGCGAACGTGGCGAAGGCGCAGATCACGGGGTCGCTCATCGGGAACTCGCTTTTGGGGCTGGGACTGGGGGCGGCGTTCGGGGGGTTCAAGTACGCGCGGCAGAGGTTCGACGCGGCGCGGGTGGGGTCGCTCTCGAGCCTGCTGGTGCTCGTGGTGTTCGCGCTCCTCATCCCGGCGATGTTCGACTACACGGAGCGGGGGATCAAGGGGGTGCCGGACCCGACGAAGCTCGACGAGCGGATGAGTCTGGGGGTGGCGGTGCTGCTCATCCTCATCTACCTGGCGAATCTGTTCTACACCTTGGTGACGCACCGGGACACGTTCGCGGACGCGGACGAGGCACGGGCGGAGTCGGAAGGGGACTACGACCCGGCGCTCAACGCGGAGCGGGTGGGGGGCGAGGGGCGGGCGCCGCTGTGGCGCTCGGTGGCGACGCTCGTCGTGGCGACGGTGTTCGTGGCGATCGAGGCGGAGATCGTGTCGGGGTCGCTGGAGTCGGCGTCGTCGAGCCTGGGGCTCTCGAAGTTCTTCCTGGGAATCACGCTTCTCGCGGTGGTGGGGAACGCGGCGGAGTATCTGTCGGCGGTGTACTTCGCGCGGAAGGACCGAATGGACCTCGTGATGGGGATCACGCTCGGCTCGACGATCCAGGTGGCGCTTCTCGTGGCGCCCATTCTGGTGATCGCGTCGTTCGCGATGGGGAAGCCGATGACGCTCGTGTTCCGGTCGCCCCTGGAGCTGGTGGCGGTGGCGGCGGCGGCGTTCTGCGTGAACGCGATCTCGCGGGACGGGGAGACGAACTGGTTCGAGGGGGTGCTTCTGCTGGGGGTGTACGGGATCCTGTGCATCGCGTTCTACTTTGTGACGCCGTAAAGGGTTCGGTTTTCGGGAGTTCTCCCCCTCCCTCATCCGGTCCTTCGGACCACCTTCTCCCCGGGGCGGGGAGAAGGGCTCGTGTTCGGGGGTTCGCCCCGGTTGGGGGCTCCCCCATCCGCCCCTTCGGGGCACCTTCCCCCTCTGGGGGGGAGAAGGATCTTCTCCGTTCTCCTCCTCAGGGGTCAGCAGAGGTGCATGCGGGGGCTGGCGGAGAGGAGGCGGAGGGTGTGGTAGAGGGCGTCGGTGAAGAGGGTGGGGTTCTCGAGGGCTTTGAGGCCGCCGCGGTCGGCGACGATCTTCGCGACGGCGCGGCGCTCGACGGAGGCGCCCGCGACGAGGTCGGGGGGGGCGTCGAAGACGGCGAGGAGGCGGGCGGCGATCGCGTCGGGGTCCTTGGGGTCGGCGGCCTTCACCTGGGCGAGGGTGGCGAGGCTTCCGGGGGCGGGGCCTCCGTCCGCCCAGAGGAGCTCGCCGCGGTACTTCATGCGCTCGGCCATGGCGGCGGGGCCGATCCAGTCGCGGCCGCCCTTCCAGCCGCTCACGTCGGGGGGATAGAGGAGGGAGAGGCCCTGTTTCTCCATGTGGTAGGCGAGGTCGCCGGCGACCTCGAAGGGGCGTTTGGCGAGCTGGGTGCGGGGGGTCGCGCCCTTTTCCCTCAGGGCGAGGAGGGCGGGGCCGACGCCCTGTTGACGGGCGATGCCGACGGCGTAGTCGGCGGGGCTTTTGACGGATTGCCCGACGCATTCGGCGGACCAAAAGGCGGGTCCGGCGACGAGGGTCTTCAGGACGGATCGGATGGAGCCGCCGGTCGCGGCGTAGGTCTTCGTCAGGGCGGCGAGGGCGGCGGGGTCGGGTTCGGTGCCGGCGAAGAAGCGCCAGAGCTTGCGGCAGAGGAAGGCGGCGGTCTCGGGGCGGGCGGCGAGAAGGTCGAGGGCGGCGTCGCCGTCGAGGTCCTTCGTGACGCCGAGAAGGGTCTTCGGGGCGTCGTCGCGCATGGCGGGGAGGAGGGCGAAGGCGGCGGCGGGGCGGCGCTCTTTCAGCCCGACGGCGAGGCGCTCGTCGTTCGTCCTCCCGGACTCCCACCAGAAATCGAGCGAGGCCCAGCCGGTGAGGCAGCGGCTCAGCTCCTGGACGTCGCGCTCGGTGTAGTGTCCGATCCCGAGGGTGAAGAGCTCCATGACCTCGCGGGCGAAGTTCTCGTTGGGGTGGCCCCGGATGGCGCGGTCGAGGTCGAGGTACCTCATCATCGCCGGGTTCTTCGCGACGGCTTTGAGGAGGGTGGGGAAGGGTCCGGCGGCGTGGCGGCGGAGGGTCTGGAGGTAGTCGAGCATCATGGGGCCGTGCTCGACCTTGCCGTCGCTCACGGCGAAGTGGCCGTGCCAGAAGAGGGCGAGCTTCTCCTGGAGGGGGCGTCCGGTGGTGAGCATGGCGAGGGTCCACCAGATCCTCAGGCGGTAGGCGCCGGGGTCGGCCTCCTCCTTTTCCCGGTGGCGCCAGAAGCACTCGAAGGGGTGGACGTCGAAGAGGGCGGGGGCCGTCTCCCAGGCGATGAGGCGGGCGGCGACGGCTTCGGGGCCGAGGCGCTCGCCGGCGTCGAGTTCGGCGAGGGTCGCGCCGAAGCCGAGACGCCGGTGGAGGTGGGCGATCTTTTCGCGGTTGGTGAGCGGCATGGGGGACGTCCTCGTCCTGGGGCTAGTTTAGCCCCGTCCGCGCGCGGGAGGATCAAGGCGTCTGTTCGTAGGCGAAGGTGCCGTCGAGGGTGATGGAGCCGGAGGCGCCGGTGCCGGGGAGCGCGACGAGCCTCACGCCGGCGAGGCGGGCCTGCATCCCGGTGGAGGAGAGAGCGAGGACGGTGACGGTGCCTCCGGCGGCGGTCCAGGTTCCGGCGACGGCGGTGCCGGGCTTCGTACCGGGGAGGTCCTGTCCGTAGACGACGCTCGCGCCGGAGCCGGAGCCGGGGCTCACGCCGGCGTTCGGGTCGGTGAGGACGTAGGAGCCGGCGGCTCCGGCGGGGAGGACGATCCGAAGGCTCCGGGCGAGGGTGGCGTCGCGGGCGAGGACGCCGACGTTCGTCCCGGCGGCGTAGCGGGTGACCTGGACGGCGACGAAGGCGCTCGTGGTGGCGTTGGTGGCGGAGGCGGCGGAGACGCGCAGGGCGTTCGGGGCGACGGGATCGTCGCCGCCCGAGCCGCCGCAACCGGCGGCGAAGAGGAGGGCGGTCAGCAAGGCGAGGGGGCGACGGTCCGGGGACATCTCAACGAACGTTACCGGGGGGTACCCCGTACGGGATCCGGGGTTCGGGACCTTCGGCCCAGGCCTTTTTCTCTCCCCGTCGAATCTTAGTCTCCTCTTAACGTGAGGCGGCTCAGGGCTCGGGCGATGGATAGGGGGCGTCGATCTCGCCGGTCAGAACCAGCGCGCCAGCGGCGGCGTTCGCGGAGGGCACGGGGTCGGGGGAGAGGAGGACGCGGTCGTAGCGGACTCTGAAGAGGCCCTCGTCGGTGGCGGTGGGGGGGCGGGCGCGGAGGATGCGGACGGTGCCGGCGGTCGCGCGCCAGGCTTTGAACGTCAAGGGGGCGCCTTCGGCGTAGGCCAGGGTGGCGCGGAGGGCGGAGGCCTGCGGGGCGGCGAGGTCGTAGGCGAGGCCCTCGCCGGGGTTCGGGAGGACGAGGGCGACGGAGCGGCCGTTGCGGACGGCCTCGACGACGGCTTCGGGGCCCCGGTCGGCGGTGCGGGCGGTCGCCCGGACGAAGCCGAGGGCGGTCGAGCGGTAGGTGACGAGGGGGGCGAGGACGCCGTTGTAACCGCGGGAGGGTTCGAGGTCGGTGCGGGACGTGGGGGCGAAGGCGGCGTTCCCGGTTCCGCCGCATCCGGCGACGAAGGCAGGGGGGAGGAGGGCGAGAGCGAGGAGGGGCTTCACCTTAGGGGCGGGCGTCGGCGGAGCCGGCGAGGGCGAAGGTTCCGGCGGCGGGGTTCTGGGGGAGGGCGACGGGGGAGAAGGTCGCGCCGGCGAGGGTGGCGACGAGGCGGTCGCCGGAGGCGGCGACGGTGAGGGTGCCGCCGGTCGCGTTCCAGATGGCGGCGTTGCCGGGGGAGGCGGGGACCTCTTGGCGGTAGAGGGCGGTGGCGGGGGCGCTCGGGCCGGTGGCGAGGGTGAAGACGGCGCCGCCGGCGGGGAAGCGTTCGGGGCGGAGGGTGGGAATCTCGAGGGTGAGGGTGCGGATCCCGCTCACGAAGGTGAAGATCGAGCCGGAGGCGCCGCTCGCGGCGACGGTGCCGGTGGCGACGAGGGGGGCGGTCTCGCCGTTGTAGGCGGCGGCGGGAGTCACCGCGAAGCGTCCGGCGGAGGCGACTCCGCCCCTCGTGCCGGAGCCGCCGCACCCGGCGGAGGTGAGGGCGAGGCCCAGGAGGAGGGCGGGGGCGACCGCGGGGGGGCGGGAGAGCTTCGTCATGATCCTAGTCTAGCGGAGGGGCAGGGGCGGATCGTTCCCGCCCCGCGCCGGGCGCCGTCGGAAATCGTCCGTTCCAGCGCCGGAGGGTCGTCGCGCCAGGGAGCGCCTTGCCGGGGCCGGAGAGGAGAAAGGAGCCTCGGGCGGGGGTGCCGGGGTTCGCGAGAAAGCGGACGTCCTTCAGGACGATCCGGACGCCGGGGTCGGCGTTGTTCGCGAGGCGCGTGACGACGATGCTCCCCTCGGTGGCGGCGTCCCAGCCGCTCGTGCTGGCGATCCCGACCTCGCCGTAGGTCGCGGAGGCCCGGTCCGAGGTCCCCCCGAAGGCGTAGGTGCCGGGGGCGCCGGAGGCGGGGAGATCGACGTTGAGGAGGCGGTTGCCGGAGGCGAAGGTCGCGCGGGCGCGACCGGCGACTCCGGGCGTCAGCACGCCGTCCGAGAAGATCCGGACGCCGTTGCCGTTGAACGAGTTCGAATCCACGGCGAAGTCGAAACGGGTCGCAGGGACGTCGCTTCCGGAGCCGCCGCATCCGGCGAGGGCGGCGCAGACGGGGAGGAGGCGGATCACAGCCCGACCTCGTGGGTCCCGGCGAGGACGGCGTTCAGGTCGAAGGCTCCGGCGGCGGAGTTCGCCGGGGTGCCCTCGGCGGCGGTCGCGTCGCTCGGGACGAAGGCGATCTCCTTTAACGAGACGTGGAGGGCTTGGAGGCTCGCGACGGTGACGGCACCGCCGACGGCCTTCCAGACGCGGGCGCGGGCGACGTGCGTTCCGGCGGTACCGTCGCCCTCGACCGCCTCCGAGTCGGTCTCGGCGAAGGTCACGGTCGCCCCGTCGCCGTTCCCGCCGGGGCCGGTGCGGAGGGGGCCTGTGCGGAGGGGACGGATGCGGAGGGGCTCGTCCGGACGCGCGTCCGCGGGGAACGTGGCGGCGATGGTGCGGCCGTCGCCGAGGAGGGCGACCGTGACGGTTCCGTCGGTGGTCGTCGCGATCGCGCACCCGGCGAGGGCGGAGGTGCTCCCGTTGTACGCCTTGGCGCCCCCTTTCGCGACGATGGTCGCCGTCGATGATCCGGCGACGGTGCCGCCTGGGGGAGCGATCGGGCCTCCTGACGGAGAGGCGAGGGGGGCAGCGGAGCCGCCGCCGCAACCGGAGAGGCCGAGGGCGAGGGCGATCGGGGCGAGGGCGATCGGGACGAGGGCGGCGGCGTCGCGGAGCTTCATGGCCCTCGTCGTATGGAACGCTCGCCGCGGGCGAGCGTTCCACCGAGCGGGAGAAGCCTAACGTCGGAGCGTGCCGTTCGCGCGGAAGGTGCCGAGGGCCTCGCCGGACTCGTCCTTCGGTCGGAAGTCGGCGTCCTCGATCTCGACGAGGTAGGTCTTGCCGAGCTCGGAGATCACGCGGACGCGGCCGGCGGTGGCGATCCAGAGCTTCCCGCCCTCGGAGTAGGTCGCGTCGGCGGCGTCGGTGGCGAGGTCGAGATCCTGGCCTTTGCGCATCGTGTCCACGTTCAGGCCGAAGACGAACTTGCGGGCGCCGGATTCCATCGCGAGGGTCGTGCGGTTCCGGCCGATCTCGCGTTCGGGGTCGGCGTCGAGGGTGCCGGGGGTGCCGTTGAACTCGCTCGACGCGACGACGTCGAGGGAGGAGCCGGTGGAGGAGTTGGTGGAGGAGGCGTCGCCGCCGCACCCGGCGACGAGGAGGAGCAGCGCCGCCGGGACCCGGCGGCGGAGGCGAGGGAGGGCGGGCACGCCCGGATTCTATCCCGCGAGGCCCTGTGCGGGGCGCGACGGGGGCCGCTAGTTCAGGATCGCGTCGGCGCCCTGGACGGTGCCGACGAGGGAGAAGCCGCCGCGGGTCGCGTTCGTGGCGTCGTCGGGCCCGAAGGCGACGTTGTTCAGGCGGAGGATCGTCGCTCCGTTCGCGCGGGAGAGGACGGTGACGGTGCCGGAGTAGCTCCGCCAGGTGCGCGCGACGCCCAAGGGGTCGGCCTCTCGGTAGGTCGCGACGGCGTTCGCGAGCGAGCCGGTGTAGGGGACGATCGTGCCGGGGACGGCGAGGTTCGTGGGCAGGGAGATCGAGAGGGTGCGGGCGGTGCCGAGGACGATCGTGTAGGTGGTCCCGCTCGTCGAGCTCGCGCCTTGGGTGCCGGGGATGTCGAGGGTGGTGCCGTTGTAGTCGCTCGTGGCGTTGCGGAAGGCGGCGACGCCGGTGAGGGTGGCGTCGGGGTTCGCCGCGCCGCCGGAGCCGCCGCACCCGGCGAGGGAGAGGGCGAGGGGGAGGGCGAGGAGGGCGAGGGAGAGGATCTTCATGGCGCGGGGCTCTAACTTACCGGAGACGCGCGACGCCTCCGCGTTCTAGTTCCATGTGGAACTACACGGCCGGGGGCGTCGTAGGGAGCGGGGGAGGGCTCGTCGCCGCTCGCGGCCGGAGCTCTCCAGGAACCCCCATGAGCCACATTCTCCACATCGACTCCAGCGCGCTCGGCGAGGCGTCGCACTCGCGCCAGCTCTCGGGCGAGCTCGTCGCGGCGCTGAGGGCGAAGGACCCCTCGACGACGGTGACGTACCGCGATCTCGGGCATGGGGCTTTGCCGTTCGTCTCGGAGACGTTCGTGTACGGGATGTACACGCCCGAGGACGCGCGGACGCCCGAGCAACGGGAGTCGCTGAGGCTCTCGGACGAGCTTATCGCGGAGCTCCACGCGGCCGATCTCTACGTGTTCGGGGTGCCGATGTACAACTTCTCGGTCCCGGCGGTCTTCAAGGCGTACATCGACCTCGTGGTGCGGGCGAACGCGACGTTCGTGCCGGGGACGTACGAGGGGCTTCTTAAGGGGAAGCGGGCGATCGTGGTGGCGGCGCGGGGCGGGGGCGGCTACGGGCCGGGGGAACAGCGCGAGGCGTACAACTTCCAGGACCCGCTCGTTCGGGCGGCGTTCGGGCTCGCGGGGGTGACGGACATCGAATTCGTCCACGTGAACAACACGGCGGGGGGCGACGACGTGAAGAACGGCCAGCTCGCGGCGGCGCGGGCGCGGATCGCCGAGCTCGCCGGATCGCGCTGAAGGGCCGTATGCTCTGAGGTGGGCTCCCCGATCGCGGGGAGCCGCCCATCATGCCGAGCCATTACGACGGGACCGAGGAGGAGCGGCGGGCGCTCGACCTGCTCATCAAGCTCGCGCGGGCGGGGGAGGCGTTCTTCGGGCGTCTCCACCCGATCTTCGCGGAGGCGGGGCTCACGCCGTCGCAGTTCGGGGTGCTAGAGAGCCTGTACCACCTGGGTCCGCTCATGCCGTCGCAGCTTGCGGAGAAGAACCTCAAGAGCCGGAACAACCTCACGCTCGTGATCGGGAACCTCGAGCGGGACGGGCTCGTGCGGCGGGAGGGATGCCCGCACGACCGGCGGGCGTACTCGGTGCATCTGACGGAGGCGGGCCGGGCGTGCGTGGAGGAGGTGCTGCCGCTCGTGGTCGCGCGGACGGTCCTGCTCGCGTCGGTGCTCGCGCCGGAGGAGCAGGAGGCGCTCGGGGGGCTTCTTCGGACGCTCGGGCGGGGGGCGGAGGCGGCGGGCGGGGAGGCGGGCGCCGGGGGCGCCGGGTGCGGGGGTTCGGACGGGGAGGCGGGCGCCGGGGGCGGCTAGGCTCGGCGCGGGGGGTCGGCGAGGGCGGGGGACGGGGCTTCATAATCCCCTCCGGATGACGAGTCACGGCCGCGCGGTCCCGGACCCTCTCTTCGGCACCGACGGCGGGCTCGACCCCCTCGGCCTCTCGCCCGAGACTCGCCCCCTTGATCGTACGGGGTGGATCGAGGTGCGGCCCGGGCTTCCGTACTTCGTCACCGAGACGGGGGAGGCGTGGACGCCGATTGGGCAGAACGACGCGGTGTCGTGGCCGGAGCTCGACGGCCTTTTCCGGCGGCGGGATCTGCCGGGGGTGGAGCGGCACCTGCGGTCGCTGAAGGCGAGCGGAGTGACGGTGCTCCGGCTCATGCTCGAGTACGGGCAGGGGGAGCACCGGTATCTGGAGCGTCCGGCGGGGCGGTTCGTGCCGAACATGGTGCGGCTGTGGGACGATCTCTTCGCGATGTGCGAGCGGGTGGGGCTTCGCCTTCTGCTGACGCCCTACGACACGTTCTTCCTCTGGATCCGGTGGGCGCGGCATCCCTACAACGCGGCGAACGGGGGGCCGCTCGCGAGTCCCCGGGAGGCGCTCACGTCGCCGGCGATGCGGGAGGCAGTGAAGCGGCGGCTCGCGTTCGCGAGCGATCGGTGGGGAGGCTCGCCGGCGCTCTTCGCGTGGGATCTCTGGAACGAGATCCACCCGGCGCACGGGGGCGGGAACGTCGGGACGTTCGCGCCGTTCCTCGCGGACATGGGGCCTTGGCTTCGGGCGTTCGAGAAGGAGCGGCACGGGCGGGCGCACCCGCAGACGGTCTCGATCTTCGGGCCGGAGCTCGTGGCGCATCCGGGGGCGGTCGAGCCGATCTTCCGGCATCCGGACCTCGACTTCGCGAACACGCACCTGTACGAGGAGGGGACGATCGACGACCCGGGAGACACGGTCGCGCCCGCGCTCGCGGTGGGGCGCCTGATGCGTCAGGCGGTGGAGGAGACGCGGGACCTGCGGCCGGTGTTCGATTCGGAGCACGGGCCGATCCACCGGTTCAAGGACCACAAGGAGACGTTGCCGGCGGCGTTCGACGACGAGATGTTCCGGCACATGCAGTGGGCGCATCTGGCGAGCGGGGGCGCGGGGGGCGGGATGCGGTGGCCGAACCGTCACCCGCACACGCTCACGCCGGGGATGCGGGAGGCCCAGCGGGCGATGGCGGCGTTCCTGCCGCTCGTGGACTGGGCGCGCTTCCGGCGGCGGAACCTCAACGAGGAGATCGGGGTGTCGCACCCGGGGGTGGCCGCGTTCGGGTGCGGGGACGGGGACGGGGCGGTGGTGTGGCTCCTGCGGACGGACTCGGTCGGGCCGGAGGGTCGGCTCGCCCCGGCGGGGCCGGTGGCGGTGAGGGTCTCGGTGCCGGGGCTTCGGCCGGGGGCGTACCGGGTCTCGCTCTTCGACACGGCAGCGGGGGCGGTGGTGTCGGAGGGGAGGGTGCGGAGCGACAGCGCCCTCACGGTGGAGGTGCCGGCGCTTCTCGGAGACGTGGCGATCGCTGTGGGGCGGCTCGGGAGGTAGAGGGCGCGAGGGGGGCGGGCGCTCGGTAGAATGCGGCAATGTTGGCGCTCGTGCTCGCCCGTCCCTCCCCGATAGTTCAGGGGGGCCCGCCCGCCTTCGCGCGTGGGCTCGACCTCTCGGTAGACGCGCGGTATGTAAACTTCCGGCCCTCGACCTCGGGGAGTCCGTCGGGCGATCCGGCGTTCGCAGGAGGGCATCCGCGGATCCCGAGCACGTTCCTCGTCACCTCGAAACGGGACCCGTGGCCTTCGGCGGCGTTCGGGGACCGGATCGCAGCAGGGGATCTGGCGCAGGGGGATCTCGCGGCCCGGGGGGCGAGCGGGGTGGCGTACTACCGGTGCGCGCTTCCGAAGGGGGCGTCGAAGCTTCTTATGGTGAAGGGGGCCGACCTCGTGCTCGGGTGGGTGCTCTCGTTTCCCGACGAGGACGGGAGCTGGTTCGCGGGGTCGTATGGGCGGATGCGGGCGGCGTTCGGGGCGCCTTGCCAGGTCGGGTGGAAGGAGGGGCGGTTCGGGGCGTCGTGGATCTTCGGGGAGCGGACGATCCTCGGGCGTCAGCAGGTGGAGAGAACGGCCTCAATGGTGAGGATGGAGTGGGGTCC
The DNA here is from genome assembly GCA_965249475.1 of Fimbriimonas sp. Lineage (GTDB taxonomy): Bacteria > Armatimonadota > Fimbriimonadia > Fimbriimonadales > Fimbriimonadaceae > Fimbriimonas. Next base: position 950,281 of record CBDFMD010000003.1, read on the forward strand.
GCCGAGGGGCGGCGGGGAGGTCGCGACGGTCGTCGCGTGCGCGTGAAGGACCGTCTGCGGGGGGAGGGCCTCCGAGTTCGCAAGGCCGGTGAGTCGAGCAGCGGTCGACGACGGGAACGCGCAGGAACGTCGTTATTGGGGAGCGTTCGGGTTGAGGAATCCGGTGAGCCGCAGGACGCCGCGAGCGGCGTTGGGCACGACGGAGGGATCGGGTTCGAGGCGGAGATCGCGGAAGGTCGCTGAGGGTCCGCCTCCCCCGAAGTAGGAGATCGTGATCGTTCCCGCGACGGCGCGCCACGCCTTGGGTGTCGCGCCGGGTTCGACGTAGGTGAGGCTCGCGCGGGAACTCGCGGCGAGATCGACGGGGGTCGTCTCCCCCGAACCTGTTCCGGGCTCGGGGGATGCGGCGTCCACTAAGGTGAGTGCGCGCGTGACGGCGAGGTCGGTGTTGGCCGGTGTTGACCATGGGTCGGTCGCCGTCACGGTCGAACGGGCGCCTTCGCGCGATAACTTCACGCCATTGACGAGCTGGGTGGAGCGTCCGTTGTAGTCGGACGCTCCGGAGAAGTTCACGTTCGCGTAGTCGCTCCCGACACGGGCACCGAGATCGCCAGCGCATCCGGCGGCGACCAGGGCGAGGGACACGAGAGCGGCGAGGAAGAGCGGCCTCATTGAAGGACGTTACCCGGGTAGGTTCGCCGCGCGGCTATGGTTGCGGGCTCATGTCGGTGAAGGGGATGGTGTTGCCGCCGATGAGGGGGGCTTTGCCGTCCCATTTGTCGATGGCTTTTCTCAGAAGTTCGAGGCGGCGGAGTTGGAGGGTCTTCTCGCCCTGTTGGGCGAGGAGGGCGTTCAGCTCGGCGTCCTTCTTCGCGTTGGTAAGGGTGGTCTCGGCGTCGATCTCGGCACGTTGGAGGCCGACCTTGGCGAGTTCGAGGGCGTTGCGCATGGCGATGCGCTCCTCGACTTTGGCCTTCACCTGCTCGTTCGGGTAGACCTCGCCGACGTAGACGTCGTCCACGGTGAGGCCCCAGTCGGCCATAAGGGGGGCGACGATCTTTTTGATCTGGCCCGAGAAGGCGGCGCGGTCCTTGCTCGTGAGGTCGAAGATGCTCCGCTGGCCGGTGACGACGTTCACGGCGTAGATCGTCGAGTTGCGGATGAAGACCTTCTGGATGTCGTCGAGGTCCTCGGTGCCGAAGTTGCCGAAGGTCTTCACGACGTCGCCGGGCTCGACGTGGTAGCTCACGGTGACGTCCACGGGGAGGATGGATCCTTCGACGGTGCTCGCGGGGATCGAGTCGTCGCCGGCCCGTTCCCCTTCGGTACCGCCTTTGGTGTAGGTGGCGTTGTGGATGCTCGTGGGGTAGACGATGAGCTGCTCGCGGAACCTCAGCCAGACGACCTGGGGCTTCACGAGGGACTGGCTGATGCCGGAGCCGGGGTCGAAGCGGATGCCGACGGAGGCGGGGGGGATCTGCTTCATGCACCCGGTCGTCAGGACGGCGGGGAGGGCGAGGAGGATGGGGGTTCTTTTCACTTGACGCCTTTGAGCATCTCGCTCGGGAGGAACATCGTTTGGCTGGCTTTGGGGGAGATGGGGGAGAGGTGGCCGTCCCACTTCTCGACAGCGGCCCCGGTGGCCTCGAGCTTCAGGAGAGCGATGGAGCGGTCTTTGGTGCCGGTGGCGGCGAGGCTCGCGGCCTTTTGGCTCGCGGTGCCGCCGACGACGGCGATCTGGCGCTCGATCTCGGCGATCTCGCGCTTGAGGCGGGAGATCTCGAGCTCGACGTAGGAGTTCACGCGGCTCGTGATCTTCGATTGGATCTCGGCGGAGGGGTAGCTCGCGCCGAGCATGGCGATCTCGACCTCGAAGCCCTTGTCGCCGAGGCGGTTCTGGAGAAGGCGGGTGAGTTTTTGGCTCGCCTCCTCGCGCTTGGGTCCCATGAGGGCGAAGAGGTCGTACTGGGTGCTCACCTCGTTCGCGGCCTCTTTGACGTTGCGGCGGATGACGGTGCGTTGGAGCTCGTCGATGGGTCGGGGTCCGAAGGCGTTGAAGATCTTCGTGACGTTCTCCTTGCGGACGCGGTAGACGACGGTGACGTCGAAGGTGGTGTTCGCGTTGTCGTTGGTGGTGACGAGGATGCCGTCGGCGGCCTTGTTCTCGCCCGCGGTGGGGTCTTGGGTGTAGATCGCGGCCTGGAGCTTCGTCGGGTAGACGTAGAGCTGCTGGCGGAGTCCGATGAAGAGGGCGCGGGGGTCGTAGACCTCGTTGCGGAGGCCGGAGCTCGCGTCGTAGACGAGGCCGACGTGGCCGGCGGGGATCCACTCGGTGCGCGAGAGGGCGGCGAGCCAGAGGGCGAGGGGAAGTCCGAGGGCGAGGGCGGTCCCGCGCAGGACGGTCCGGAGCGGCGGGCGTCTCACGAGCTCCTCTTCAGTTCGTTCAGGTCGTAGGGGTCGGCGGCGGGGTCGGGGCCGTGAAGGTCGCGGTGGAGCTCGGCTTCGGCGCGCTCGCGGAGGGCGGCGTCGCGCTCGGCGTCGAGGCGGGCCTGCTCGTCCTGGCATTGCCAGGCGTGGAGGTAGCGTCGGGCGCGACCGAGGGGTTGGCGGAAGAGGAGCGCGAGGAGGGCGACGGCGACGGCGGCTCCGAGGACGATGAGAAAGAGGGTGTCTAGGATGGGCGACAAGGTGGTGGGAAGCCTCCCATCCTTACATTACCAGGGTCCCCGCGCCGAGGTTGCGGTTCGGGCGGCTCGCCCGCCCTTTAAGCGGCGGGCGAGCCGCGGAGGAACTCGAGCTCGAGGGAGATCTCGAGGTCGTCGCCGACGAGGACGCGGCCGTTCTCGAGCGGCACGGTCCAGGTCACGCCGTAGTCGGACCGTTTAAGACTCGTCGTCGCGGCGAGGGCGGAGCGCGGGAGCTTCGCCTGGGGGTCCAGCACCTCCTCGGAGAGGAGGCCCGCCTGGAGGACGACCTCGCGCGTGACGCCGTGGAGGGTGAGGTCGCCTCGCACCTCGGCGCCGTCGTCCCGGGGGATCACCTCGCGCGTACGGAAGGTCATTTTAGGGAACGCGCCGACTTGGAGCAACATGTCGCCCCGGATCATCTCGTCGCGGTGGGGTTGGCCGGTGTCCACGCTCGCCACGGCGATCTCGACTTCGATGTGGGAGGCGGCGACGTTCTCGCGGTCGTACGTCAAGGTGCCGACGAGCCCATTGAACGCGCCGTGGATCCAGGCGATGCCCATATGGCGCACGCTGAAGCGGGCCTTGCTGTGGGCGGGGTCTATGGTGTAGGCGAGGGCGCTCATCGGTCTGTGGCGGGGGTCGCTGGGGCGGGGGTCTCGGAAGGGGGGAGGGCGAGGGCGAGGACCCGGGCTCCGGCCCTGCCCGCGCTCAACGGGACCCTACCGGGCAGGAAAGCGGTGCCTCCGGCGAGGCGCGCCTCGCCGGAGAGAAGTTCGCCCTCGACGACGTAGCCGAGGGCGAGGGGGGTGCCGAGGGGGGCGTTCGGGGCGAGGGGGACGAGCCGGAGGGTGAGTCCCTCGGGGGTGTCGTCGGGGCCGACGAGCGCCTCGCCGGCGGCGGCGAGCGGGGCGAAAGCGCGTCCGGTCGAGGGTCTTCGGGCGAAGGCGTGGCTCGCGGGGGTGCCCCAGTAGTTCGTGAGGAACTGCGTGACCTCGGGCGAGCGGACGTCGTCGAGCCCGGGGGGCGGGAGTTCGCGGCGCTCGGCCCTTCGGGCGAGATCGGGGAAGACCTCGTCCCAGCCGCCGGGCACGTAGAAGTTCAGCACGTGCGCGGTGCCGTTCTCGACGGTGAACGAGTGGACGGTGTTGCGCGGGATGGCGACGGCCGTGCCCTCGGTCGCGCGGAGGGCACGGTCCCCGGCCTGGAACGCGATCTCGCCCGAGAGGACGAAGAAGAGCTCGGTGCCGAAGGGATGGACGTGGGGCGGGGGGGCGGCGCCCTCGGGCATCAGCTGTTCCAGGAGCGAGGCGCGGCCGCCGGTCTTCCGGTTGTCGATGAGGATCGTCCAGAGGATGTCGAGCATCCAGTAGGCGGGGGATTCGGCGGCGCGCGCGGCGAACGCCTCGGAGCCGTTCATGGGCGGTTCGCGAGCGCCTCGGGCTTCGCCTCGTTCGGGATGCCGAAGATCTTTCCGGCGAGGGGGGTCTCGTCGAGGTAAGCGAAGCGGTAGACGCGCTCGGTGAATCGCCACTCGCCGTTCTCGCGGCGCAGACGGTCCACGTACATCGCGATGTTGAAGTGCCCGCCGGGGGCGCCGACGGGGTGGCCGATCTCGTTCATCGTCCAGGTCGCGCTCGCCTCGTCGCCGCGTACGCGGATCGAGGGGGCGTGGGGCATCTGGGCGAACCACTCCCAGCCTTCGAGGAGTTTGCGGATGCTTCCGGCGATCTCGTCGTGACCCTGGACGCGGACGTTCATCGGGGCGCCGATGTCCCACACGCCGTCGGGGGCGAAGGTGGCGACGAAGGCGTCGTAGTCGCGCCGGTTCGCGGCGTCGGCGAAGCGGTCGCCGAGGGCGCGGATCTCGACGTGGTCGCGGATCTCGGCGTCGGTCACAGGCGCACCATCCCGCCGTCCACCATGAGGGTCTGGCCGGTGATGAATGCGGCGTCGTCGGAGCAGAGGAAGGCGACCGCGCCGGCGAGGTCGCCGGGCTCCTCCAGGCGGGGGATCGCCTGGCCTTTGTGCCAGGTGTCGAAGATCCCGGCGGCGGGAGAGTGCTCGGTGCCGTAGGTGCGGGTGAGCGAGGGTCCGATGCAGTTCACGGTGATGCCGTCGCCGCCGACCTCGGAGGCGAGGGCGCGGGTGAAGCCGACGACGCCCATCTTGGAGGTCACGTAGTGGAGGAAGTTCGGGTCGTTCACCCAGCAGGTGTTGCTCGTCACTCCGACGACGCGGCCCCAGCGGCGGGCCTTCATGCCCGGAACGAAGGCCTTAGCGAGAAGGAACCCGGCGTCGAGGTTCACGCTCATGACCTTGCGCCAATCCGCGAACGTCATCTCGTCGAACGGTTGGAAGGGGTAGATCCCGGCGATGTTGAGGAGGATGTCCACCTTTCCGAGCCGCTCGTCGCAACTCTTCGCGAAGCGGTTCACGGCGGCCTCGTCGGTGACGTCGAGGGTCTCGGAATAGGCTCGGCGTCCGAGAGCCTCGATTTTGGCGACGGTGTCGTCGGCGGGGACGAGGTCCGCGACGGCGATGTCGGCGCCTTCGGCGGCGAGGCGCTCGGCGAACGCCTGGGCGAGCCCGTGGGCGGCTCCGGTGACGACGGCGACGCGTCCGGAGAGCCGGCCCGTCGCGGGGAGCGATGGTTTGGAGGGGGTGGAGGCAACCATGGGGGTGAAGGGTTCTGGGAGAGGTGGAGAGGTCTAGCGACGGGGGCGAGGGCGTCCTTCGCGACGTTCGTCCGCCTATTGCGGGGCGTTGAGGTTGACTAGCCCTTAGGAAGGGAGCTCCCCATCGGGAGCGGCCCTCACGCGAACCGTCCCGTTGATCTACTCGCAAAATCATTTATCGTTTCAATCATTAGCCTCTTCTCGCGGGAGAAGCCGCTGACGCCCCGCGAAGGCTTCGCCGACGCCGATCCCCCGGGGGATCGGGAGCATGTGGGCTATCTTCTGGTGGAGACGGCTCTGCTCATCCGTCAGCGCACCGACGCCGCGCTCGGAGATCTGGGACTCAGCTCGCGGGCGTTCGGAGTCCTGTCGTCGATTCGAGAGATCCCAGCTTCGGACCAGCTCTCGCTCAGCCGCGCGCGACGATTGGATCCGGCGACGCTCGTCAAGATCCTCGACGGACTTCAAAACCGAGGGCTCATCGAGCGGGTGCAGGACCCGGACGATCGACGGCGGAACCGCCTTCGGGTGACGGAGGCGGGGTTTCGCGCCGCGGAGGCGGGGCGCGAGATCGTGGCTCGCGTCGAGCGCGAGATCTTTCCGCTCGCGTCCGGCGAGGAGATGGCGGCTTTGCGCCGCACGCTCGCCGGGGCGCTCGCGACCGACGCCGCACGGGCGGACGGTTCAGGCGCGATCCCCTAGCCTCGACCAGGCAGGAGGCGTTCGGCCCCGGCGCAGTCCTCGGGGGCGAGCTTGCCCTCGAGAACGGCCTCTTCGAGTTTGGCCTTGAGGCGGCCGATCTCGGGGCCGGGGCCCAGGCCGGTGAGGGCCATGATCTCCGCGCCGGAGAGGGGGCTGACGTAGCCGGTCTTCGGGGCGGCGGCGGCGACCTCGGCGAGGCGGGCGCGGACGGGGGCGAGGTCGAGGGCGCGGACGCCGGGGGCGAGGGCGCCCGCGTCGGCGTCCACGACGCGCAGGAGGCGATCGGTGTCCTCGCCCATGTCGCGCAGGAGGCGGCGGGCGGCGGAGGGGGTGAACTCGGGGGCGGTGCCGAGGCGCATATGGGCCTTCACGAGGCGGGCGACGCGCTCGATCGCGGCGTTGGGGAAACGCAGGCGCGCGAGGGCCTCGCGCGTCATCTCGGCGCCGACGGCCTCGTGGCCGAAGAAGCGGATCTTGCCGTCGCGGATCTCGCGGGTGGCGGGCTTGCCGACGTCGTGAAGGAGGACGGCAAGGGTCGTCTCTCGGTCGGGGGGGGGCTCCTGCGCCCAGAGGTTGCGGAGGGCGAGGAGGGTGTGCTCCCAGACGTCGAGGTGGTGGAAGCTTCCCTGGTCCACGCCGGGCATCGCGGCGAGCTCGGGCAGGACGAAGGGGACGAGGCCGAGGCGCATGAGGTCGGCGAGGGCGTCGGGGGCGCTCGGGCGGTCGAGCATCTTCAGAAGCTCGTCGCGAACGCGCTCGGGGCTTACGATCGCGAGGCGAGGGGCTTGGGACCGGATCGCGTCTTCGAGGCCGGGGGCGTAGGCGAAGCCTAGGCGGTGGCGGAAGCGGACGGCGCGGAGCATCCTCAGCGGGTCGTCGGAGAAGGTCGCCTCGGGATCCAGGGGGGTGCGGAGGACCCCGGCGCGCAGGTCGGCGAGGCCGGTGCCGAGGGGGTCCATGAGCGCGCCGGTGAAGAGGTCCTTGTAGAGCGCGTTGAGGGTGAAGTCGCGGCGTTGGGCGTCCTCGGCGTAGGTGGCGCGCTCGACGCTGGGCTTGCGCGAGCCCTCGTCGTAGCTCTCCTTGCGGGCGGTGACGAATTCGACGGGATCGCCGCCGACGGTGAGGAGGGCGGTACCGAAGCGCTCGTAGAGGACCGGAGGGTGATCGCCGATGCCATGCGCGTAGAGTTCGCGGGCGAGGGCGGGGGCATCGGCGCGGGTGACGAGGTCGGCGTCGGGGCTCGGGGCGCCGAGGAGTTCGTCGCGCACGGCCCCGCCGACGAGGAAGAGGTCGCCTTCATAGCGCGTGCCGCTCAGGGCGGCGCGGAGACGGTCGAGGGCGGGGGTCACGCGATTTCTACGCCCTTTGGCGGGTTCCACTTGCCGTGGACGCGACGCACGCTCGCGTCGGCGAACGCGACGGCGCGGCGACCGTCGCGCCAGGGGCGCTCCTCCCAAAGGAGCGGTGTGAGGGACGGATGGGCCACGTCTTCGAGCGATCCTCCCGCGAGGGCGAGATTTATCACGACGCGCCCCGCGACCGGGGATGGAGAGAGAAGTTCCATGTCTCCAAGGTAGGGGTTGAGGAGGCGCTTCGCCTCGGCGGTCAAAGGGGCCTTCGGGAAGCGATCCTCGGAGTCGCTCGCGTAGAGGATCGTTCCCGCCGCGATCTGCCTCATGGCGGAGAGGGCGGCGATCTGCGCGCCCTCGTTCGTCGTCGGCGCGGCGAAGGCGCGGAGAAGGTCGGGCTTGGAGAGGCCCGGGAGCGGGGTCCACGATCCGATGCGCCCGGCCTCGATCCAGGTCGCGCGGAAGACGGGGGGCGGGAGGGCGGGGCTTCGGCCTCTTTGGAACGCCAGGAGGAGATCGGGGTCGAGGCGGTAGGCGCGGAGGCGGGGACATTTGCCGTCGAGAAGCGCGGCGAACTCGTCGGGGTCCACCCAGAGGGCGTCGCGGCCCGTGCGGAGGGCGCGGGCGGCAGGGGCCTCGCCAGCTCCCGGCCCCTCGGGGGCGAAATAGTAGTAGGAGTACCGCGAGGCGAGGAGACCGTTCGAGGGGAAGAGCGAGGAGCTTCCGGTGCCGAGGGCGACGGCGCGGACGCCTTCGGGGAGGTCCTTGAGAGCGATAGGGCGGCTCTCGGCACGGAGGGCGGCGGCGGGGTTTTGGCCGGACGCCCGGGCGAGGGGGAGCGCGAGCGGGGGGACGAGCGGCATAGGGGAGTCTAGCCCAGGCTTAGGGTCCTTGGAGCGGGTCGGCGCCGGTGACGCTCCAGCCGACGAAGGTCCACGGGGCGCCCTGGACGCTCTCCCAGACGCCGACGGGGGTACGGAGGAGGCGATGTCCGGGGACGACCTCGAGTTTCGCAGATCGGCGAAGCTCGCCTATCATCGTGGAGGCGACGGGGCGGCGTTCGACGAGGGTCTGCCGGGCGCCGCCGGGGCTTACGGCGACGAGGGTGAGGACGCCGGACTCGGTCGTGAAGAGGTCCCCCGGATTCCGACGGATCCAATCGGTCGCCTCGAGGCGGGTGCCGTCGGGAAGAGGGAGGGTCTCGGCTTGGCGCCGGGGACCCAGCGCGGCGAGGAGGAGGAGGGGCGGAACGAGGAGGACGAGGGCGACGCGGATCGCGGCGCGGAGCGGGGATCGGGGAAGACTCACGAAGCGAGGCGCAGCATGAGGGGCGCGGAAACGATGTGGCGACGGGGTACCGGCACCTCGCCACCTCTACCGAACGCCCCTTTCACACTTCCGATCCTACCTCCGCTCCTCCGCTGGCTCTCTCGCCGTGCGGTGAGCCGCAAGCGAGGCTTCAAGCATCGGGGCTCAGGGTCTTTAGGAACTCGTCGCGGACGGCTCCAACAGGAGGAGGTGGCCTTTGTAGCTCATGTCCCTAAGGGCGGCGAGGAGGCGATGAGAACAGAACGAGAATCGGGAAACACTTCCTTTTAGACGTGCCGTAGGCGAGTGACGCCACAAAGACGTGACAAGACGCACTCCACACTCTTCATCTGGTGTTCAGTTTCGGCGGGGTGGTAACGTCCAAGGCGATGATTTCTACAACGCTTTTGAGTCTTGTCACGATGGCGACGAACCCTTGGGTTCCCGGCGGCGAGATGATCGTGACAAGCCAGCAGAGAGGCACGGAGTTGGTCACCGTCGCGGGGGCGGAGAGCGTGCAGGTCGGCCCCTGCCCCCACGAGATCACGCTCCTCGATTTCTGCGTCGAGTTCACCTATCAAGTGGCGGTCTACGATCCCGATCAGAGACCGCAGGCCTGGACTTGGGAGAACGACGACCTCACAACGTTCGACTGGGGGTCGGCTTACCAGATCCGCGACGTGAGCAAGACCTATACGCAGACGGTTCCGGGTTACACTCTCCCGGCGTACCACCAGGGGGAGACCTTTCTGTATACGAACCGGGTGCAGAAGGCCAAATCGTTCACCCGAGAGGACCCTCTCAGCACCAAGTGGATCGGGCGGGGGCGCACGACCGACTTCGGGGTGTACCCTGGTCTCGTCATCACCGAGTTCGGTGGGCGCTCCAGCGGCTTTTGAACGCATGGCACTTCTCCCCCTCCTTATCGCGGGTGCCCTTCTTGGGCCTCGCCTCCGGCAACAGGGAGCGGGCGCGTCCAAGCTGGCTCCCGATCAATGTCAGGTGCTCGTCGCCACCCTGCGCCACCGACGGTCCGATTTCGCCAAACCAATCCGAAGTTGGGCCTTGGCGAAGGCGACGTTCGAGCCCCTCGGTTACGAGGTGCTCCGCAAGGACGGGCTCGCGCTCGCGCTTGACCGCACGATCCTCACGGGTCGGCCGGAGGTCGCGCGGGTGCGGCTTCTTAGCTTTCTCGTCGCCCGGGGCGAGACCCCGACGAGCGTCAGGGACTTGCCCGAAGACCTGCGCGAGACGATGGTGGATACGATCACCAGCATCCGGCCTGATAGCGAAACGCGTACGTCGGCGCTCGCGAACACCGTGTCCGTGGGGATCGCGGCCCCATTCCGGCTGAATCTCCCGGCCGGAGTGGGGCGGGACCGCCGGATCGAAAGCTACCCTCCGCCCGGAGCCCTGCCGTCCCTCTCCCATCTTCCCGTTCCCGAGGACCCTTCGCGCGCCCCCCACGCCGGTGAGCGCGAGGCTCCTGGCCTCGAGCTCCGACTTTTCTGGCCCGGAAGATGGGGTCAAGGCGACGTCCTCGCGGCTTGGGACGCGCTCCGTCCGCTCGTTAAGGAGAGGGAAGACGCCGTCGCGCAGAAGGCCGAGCAGGAATTGCGCGCTGTGAACGACGAGGCGAGCCGCTGGCTTGAAGGCGAACTCGGGGTGCGGAAAGAGGAGGACGTCGCCTACTCGTTGCTATCGGCGGGCGCGAAGGCAAAGGTGGCGAAGCTCGCCGGGATGACCGACGACGCGCTGGCGGGAACCCGGGTGAGGGTGCTCGTGGGGACTCCGATGATTCACTACTTCAGCGAGTCCTCCGGGTCTACCTGGATCGAGTTGAAGCTTATCGCCCGCTGACGACCATCGGAGCGGAGAAAACGGGATGCCAAGAGGGGGCGGGCGCGTCATAATGCTTAACGAACGCCCCTCTCATGCTTCCGATCCTGCCCCTGCTCCTCCTTCTGCTCTTCCCCGGCGCTCTGCCGGCGCGGGGGCACGAGGGGATGGCGACCGGGGCGGCGGTGCGGTCGGAGGTGCGGCTTTTGGCGCTCGCGGTGCAGTCCGCGCGGCACGAGGCGGCGCGCGAGGAGGCGGCTCCCGCCGCTCCGGCGCGGGTGCGCTCGGCGCGGGTCGTCCCCGCCTCCGACGCGAAGGCGATCCCCGGCGCGAGGAAGCCCTCGCGCGACCGCGACGGTCCGAAGGTCTGAGCGCCCCCGCGTTCCGCCCCCCTTCGCCGCGCCCGATCCCTTCGGGCGCGCGGCCGTCCCGTTAGAACCCCCCCAGAATGAATTTCCTCCGCAAGCTTTTCGACACGTCCAAGAAGGACGTCGAGCTCGTCCGTCCGCTCGTTCAGAGGGTCGAGTCGCTCTCCCCCGAGTTCGAGGCGCTCGACGACGAGGCCCTGAAGGCGCGTTGCCACGAGATGAGGCAACGCGTGCTCGACGGGGCGACGACGGACTCGGTCGCGCCCGAGGTCTTCGCGGCGGTGCGCGAGGTGAGCAAGCGCACGCTCGGGATGCGCCAGTTCGACGTGCAGATCACCGGCGGGCTCGTGCTCCACCAGGGTCGGATCGCGGAGATGAAGACGGGCGAGGGGAAGACGCTCGTCGCGGCGGCGCCGCTCATCCTCAACGCCCTCAGCGGGCGGGGGTCGCACCTCGTGACGGCGAACGACTACCTCGCGCGGCGCGACGCGGTGTGGATGGGGCCGATCTACCACTTCTTCGGTCTGAGCGTAGGGATCATCCAGGGTCAGAGCCAGGAGAGCGACGAGCTCGGGGGGAGCTACCTCTACGCGCCGGGGTCGAACGAGATGAACGATCCGCGGTACCAGAACCTCACGCCGTGCTCGCGGCGCGACGCCTACGGGGCGGACATCACGTACGGGACGAACCACGAGTTCGGGTTCGACTACCTGCGGGACAACATGGCGTTCCGCGAGGAGGAGCTCGTCATGCGCGAGCTTCACTACGCGATCGTGGACGAGGTGGACTCGATCCTCATCGACGAGGCGCGCACGCCCCACATCATCTCGGGTCCGAGCCTGGAGGACGTGTCGGTCTATGAGCAGGTGAACGCGCACGTCGCGACGCTGGAGAAGGACGTCCACTGGATCGCGGACAAGAAGAACCACTCGGCCTCGCTTACGGAGGAGGGGATGGACCGGCTGGAGGAGCTTCTCGGGATCGAGAACATCGCCTCGGACCCGCGTCTTTTCCACCACGTGAACGCCTCGGTGAAGGCGTACGCGCTCTTCGACAAGGACATCGACTACGTCGTGAAGCAAGGGGAGGTCGTGATCGTGGACGAGAACACGGGGCGGATGATGTTCGGTCGGCGGTACTCGGACGGCCTGCACCAGGCGCTCGAGGCGAAGGAGGGGGTGACGGTCCAGCGCGAGAGCCAGACGATCGCGACGATCACGTTCCAGAACCTCTTCCGGCTCTACGAGAAGCTCGGGGGGATGACGGGGACGGCGAAGACGGAGGAGGACGAGTTCCGCAAGATCTACGGGCTCGACGTGGTGTCGGTCCCGACGCACCGCCCGACGCAGAGGACGGACCAGGCCGACATCATCTACAAGACGATGGAGGCGAAGTTCCGGGGGATCGCCTGGGAGCTTCTTCGGCTCTGGTCGAAGCAGCAGCCGGTGCTCGTGGGGACGCGCTCGATCGAGATGTCGGAGCGGGTGTCGGCGCGGATCACGGCGGACCTTCTCCAGCGGCTCGCGATCTCGCAACGGCTGAAGGAGATGCTGGAGGTCGAGAAGAGCGTGAAGGGGGACGACGCGAAGGACGCGAAGCGGCTGTACCAGACGGACCTGCCGGAGATGAACCGGGGCGAGGTCTCGACGCTCTTCGGCCGGCTCGGGGTCTCGACGGACGTGCTCGGGGACGAGTGGCGCGCGTGGTGCCTGAAGGCGTTCGGACTGGAGAAGGAGAACGACGAGTTTCTCGCGGAGGCCCTGAAGCACGGGATCCCGCACAACGTCCTCAACGCGAAGTTCCACGAGCAGGAGGCGGTGATCATCGCGGAGGCGGGGCGCAAGGGGGCGGTGACGATCGCGACGAACATGGCAGGCCGCGGCGTGGACATCCTTCTCGGCGGGCGCGTCGAGGACGACCTCGTGAAGCTCGCGCGGGCGGGGGTCGAGGTCGCGCAGGACGGGGTGGACGAGTACGGCGAGACGTTCGTGAGCTACCGCCGGGGCGGGCACGAGCGCGCCGCGCCGCCGCTCCCGCTCTCGGACCAGGAGCGCCGGGAGAAGGCGGAGGAGGTGCGCGCGCTCGGCGGGCTGTACATCCTCGGCACGGAGCGGCACGAGTCGCGCCGGATCGACAACCAGCTCCGGGGCCGCGCGGGTCGCCAAGGCGATCCGGGCGAGTCGCGCTTCTACGTCGCGCTCGAGGACCAGCTCTGGAAGATCTTCAACGCGAATATGCTGGAGAACCCGATGCTGAAGGCGTGGCCGCCGATGGAGGAGGTGACGGCGGGCTTCCTGTCGCGGATGATCCTGAAGACGCAGGAGCGGATCGAGAACCACTTCTTCGAGTCGCGCAAGCACGTTCTGGAGTACGACGACGTTCTGAACTCCCAGCGCGAGCACATCTACGGGATGCGGCGCGAGGTGCTTCTCGGGAAGGACGTCCACGGCGAGGTGCTCTCCTCGATCGACGAGGCGGTGACCGACATGGTGAACGACGCTTGGCTTGTGGACGACGAGGGGAACCGGAGCTACGACCACGCGCTCCTGTACGAGGACCTCAACGAGGTCTTCCCGCTCGTGGACTACGCGACGATCGCGGACCTGGAGAGGTACGAGCCGGGGCCGGCGCTTGCGGAGTACCTGCAGGGGCTCGCGCACGAGGCGTACGCGAAGCTCTCGGCGGCGGCGGGGCCGGACCTGACGGAGATCGAGCGGTACGTGATGCTGAAGGCCGTCAACGATAAGTGGATGGAGCACCTTCAGACGGTGGACTACATCCGCGAGGGGATCGGCCTGCGCGGGTACGGGCAGGTGGACCCGCTCGTCGCGTACAAGCGCGAGACGTACGACGCGTTCCAAGGGACGCTGAAGGAGATCCGGGTGGAGGCGGCGAAGAGCATCTTCCACGCGCGGATCCAGCCTCGGTACGACGACTTCCTCACGCAAGCGGACCTTCTCGCGGGGCTCGACTTCCAAAGCGTCCCGCCCGAGCTCACGGTGGGCGAGGAGGTGGCGCTCGAATCGCCGGACGGGCCTCAGCTCGCGACGATGGTGGCGATGGCGGAGCCGGGGACGCTTCCGTTCCCGGGGGACGTGGACGCCAAGCGCGTCGGGCGGAACGATCCGTGCCCCTGCGGGAGCGGGCTGAAGTTCAAGTCGTGCCACTACGGGCCGATGCGGGCGGCGGGGACGATCTAGGCGGGTAGACACGAGCCGTGATCGCCCTTCCCCCGCGCGTCCGCCCGACCTCGCGGGAGGAGTACGGCCAGATGGTCGAGTTCGGCCTCATCCGCCCGGAGGAGCGGGTCGAGCTCCTCAACGGGGCGATCGTTCGTAAGATGTGGCAGAAGCCCTCCCATAGCACAGCGACGACGCTCGTCGCGGACGCTCTGCGCGCCGTCTTCGGCGCGGGGGCGAGCATCCGGGTCCAGATGCCGATCGCGCTCTCGCTCCGTAGCGAGCCGGAGCCGGACGTTCTCGTCGGCCGCGGATCGGCACGCGACTACGCCCGGGCGCATCCGACGCCGGGGGAGGCGCTCCTCATCGTCGAGGTCGCGGACTCGTCGATCGTCGAGGACCGGCGCGACAAGGTGCCGATGTACCTCGCCGAGGGGGTGCCCGAGGTGTGGCTTCTCGATCTTCCGCACCGACGGCTCCTGCGCTACCGGAGCGAGGGGGACGAGCTTCTCATCCCGGCGGTCTTCGCGGAAGGGGACGCGCTCCCGGCGCCGTTCGGCGGGGATCTGCGGGTCGCGGACCTTCTGCCCTAGGGTGGCTTACGGCGGCGCGACGGCGCCCTCGGCGACGAGATCGTTCGCGATCGCCCACTCCTTCGGGGTTCCATCGGCGGGGACGCCCATCGTGCGGGCGAGGTCGGGCGTCGCGGATTTGCGACCGAGGGAGGTGCCGCTCGCGACGACTGTGCCGACGTACCGCCATCCGCCGCCCGCCGCCTCGTAGCGGTCGGTGAGAGCGAGACCGGTCCACGAGGTCGTCGCGCCGTAATGGATACGGGAGGGCAACGGCGTCACCTCGCGTCCGAGCCGCGCCGAGAGGAATGCGGAGAGCGGGTGCGGGACCGTCATCCCGACCCCCGGCGCATCTTGGGAGTACCAGACGCTCCGCGATGCGGGAACGGACGTGCGTCCGCGGGCGGGGAGCGGAGGCGGCGCGCCGAGGGGACCGACGCGGCACGTTCGCACCGTCTCGTTGGGATCGCTCAAGGGAAGGATGGCGATCCCCGGCTCGTCCCTCACGCCTCCATCCACGAGGATCGGGAACGCGCCGGCCTCACGGGCGAGCGGCCGGGGGTCGGGGGGCGGTTCCTCCTCGCGTCCGAGAGCGCAGGCGAGGAGCCGAGGAGGCGGCAGGACGAGCGTGCGCACGACGCCGGGCGGTAGGAGCGGCGTCGATGGCGGGGGATGCGCCGAGAACTCCGCGTCGGCGACGAGGGGAGGCTCGGGCGCGGAGGGCGGGCGATCGGCGACGAGGCGCACGAGCACGGTGCGCGGCGCGTCGCCCGAGTACTCGGTGAGAAGGTCGAAGAGCCGCGCGCCGCGCACGTCGGGGGCGGCGTACACGCCCGATTCGATCCGCCCGAAGAGCGAGGTCCAACCCCCCGTCCATCCTCCGGGGTAGAGCCGGGGGGGTCTCGCCCCGACGAGGCGGTAGCGCCGCCCCGCGACGAGGACGAGAGCGCGCGCCCGCGCCGCGCGGAGCGCGAGGGGAAAGGGTAGATTCTTCGCGACCGCCGCTTCGGCCGCCTTAGCGAAGGCGGCGTCGGCTCGCGCCAAGGCGGCTTGGTCTATCGCCGGGAACGCGTACGGCGACCCGCCCGAGAGCGCCCCAACGACGACCCCCACGCCGACGCCGGTCGCGACGACCGCGGCCCCCACCCGTTTCGTCGCTCGCCGCATCGTTCTCTTCGGACGTCCTGGGAAGGCCCGGACGTTCATCCTTCGAGCACGACGTAGAGGGCGTCCGGCGGAAGGTCGAACGAGAGGCGGGGCGAGCGGACGACCGGGAGGGGGCGGAGGGCGCGGCCTTCGACGTCGGCGACGGTGGCGCGCCGGAGGTTCGGGTTCGCGATCGTTAACGTGCCGGAGGCGCTCTCGACGCGCCAGGGGGTCGTGCCGGTGTCGGCGACGCGCTCGCCGCGGACGGTGGACTTGCCGTCCTCCCTCTTGAACTCGGCGGGCTCGGTGCGCCAGCCGGTGGGGGCGATCCTCGTGCCGGTCTGGACGAGGACGCGGCGGGAGACGGTCAGGGGTTTGCCGTCGAGGCTCACGACGGTCACGCACCCGAAAGGGTTCCTCAGCGTGAGCGTGACGGGGCCGAGGGTCTGCGTCCCAATCCGGCCCGCCGCGCCGACGCAGGTGGGGGAGACGGTGAGGAAGAGACCGTTCGCGGGGTCGAGGGTCTGCTCGCCGGTGAGGCTCGTCACGGCGGAGGCGCCGGCTTTGGGGAGCCCGCCGCGGACGGCGACGCCGCTCTTCGCGTCGGGACCCATGCGGGCGACGACGGGGCCGAGGAGGAAGGTGCGGGGGTCCTTCTCGCCCCCGGCCCCCTGCCCTTCTTGCGAAGGGCCGCTCACGCGGTTCGGGTCGTAGGCCTTCCCCTCGACGAGGGCGGGGGGCGTCCGGTCGAAGAGGTCGGCGTCGGCGCGGCCTTCGGAGAGGGCGGGCGGGGCCTCCCGGAACGCGCCGGTGCGGTAGGCGAGGGCAGCGGCGGGGAAGCTCGCCATCGTGAGGGGGTCGAGGCCGAACTTCGTCCAGGCCTTGCGCCCGGCCGGGACGCCGTCCAGGGGGAAGGTCTGGTACGGGAAGTAGGGGTCGTCGAGGAAGCCGGGGACGCCGGTGGAGAACCAGAAGAAGCCGTCGAGGCCGGTGAGGGCGCCGTAGGAGGCGACGAGGAGGGGGGCCTCGGCGACGTAGGGCATCGGGGTGACCCAGCCGCCCTCGGTGACCATCATCGGGTAACCGGCGGGCTGACGGAGGCCGAAGGGGAGGGTATCCGGGCGGCGGATCGGGTCCTCGAAGGCGAGGTCGTGGCCGGGCTCGGTGCGCCAGCTCGAGTTGGGGCCGAGATGGAGGCCGCCGTTCGTGTAGCGGTTCGTGGCGATCACGTCGCCGCCGAGGTAGGTCCAGCGTTCGAGGTCGCCGAGGCGCTCGGGGGACGCGGTGGTCCAGTTCCCGGCGTTCACGAGGGTCTTCATGCCGAGGTCGCGCCGCATGAAGGCGGTCACGCCGTCGTAGAAGCCGCGCTGGAGGCGGGCGAAGAACTCGGTCTCGTCGCGGACGCGCCTCGCCATGCCGCCGGTCTGGGGTTGGGTCATCGCGTAGACGTTCGTCAGGGCGACCTTGCCGTTCGGGAGGTCGTCGCCTCCGACGGTCGCGCCGTCCCAGGCCTTCGTCGCCGCCGGGAGGGTGCCGTACTTCGCCTTGAGCCACTCGCCATAGCGTCCGGCGAGCTCGGCGATCCAGGCGGGGCGCATGCCCTGGACGGTCCAGAAGAAGAGGGAGTCCTCGTTCTGGATCTGGGCGATGGCGACGGCGGGGTCCTTCGCGAGGGGGATGCCGGTGTAGGGGTTCTTCGGCTCGTAGAGGGCGCGGATCCACCCCCGGTAGGCGCTCTGGAGGCGCCCGTCGAAGAAGACGCGGCCCCAGAAGTCCTCGCCGTCCTTCAGACCGGCGAGCCCCCAGCTCGCCTTCGTGCCCGCGTGGCCGCCGTTCGCCCAGAAGGGGGAGATCGTCGTGTAGATGCCGTGGCGCTTGGCGACGCTCACCCACCTCTGGATGCGGGCGATCTCGTCGGCGTCCACGTCGGTGAGCCCGCTTCCGGGCCTTTTCGGGGTGAGGCTCGCGTGGAGGCGGACCATGTTCACGCCGAGGCGGGCGAGGAAGGCGCAGTGGACCTCCATCTCCTCCGGCTTGTCGCGGTAGACGAAGGAGTTCACGCACCAGAAGCGGACCGGCTTGCCGTCGCCGAGGACGAAGGCGTTCCCGTCGGGGCTTCGGCGGACGTAGCCGGTCTCGCCGGCGACGCGCTCGTTGAGTCTCGTGAGGTCCACGAGGAGGGGGGCGTCCTTGGGGGCGGCGGGGGCGAAGGGCCAGCTCGGGGGCGTCTCGGCTCGGGGGGCGAGGAGGGCGAGGAGCGCGGCGGCGGGCACCATCGGCTCTCTTCTACCCGATGCGTCCGCGCGGCATCCGGGGGCCTGCGCGCCGTTGTACGCCGTTGCGCGCCATTGCGCGCCACGCGTGCGCGCGTTCCCTTCGGATCTCGGTACCCGATCTACGTTTCGGGTCCTTTCGGAGGGGGCGTCGGGGCTCGCATCCCGCTGCGTCCCGCGGGATCCCGCGCGCGCGCCCATCCTTTTGGGACGGGCGTATGACCCTCTCGCTCGGGATTCTTTCGTTTTCGGCGATCGTCTCTCGGGGGCTCACACCTTATCGTCGTCGAGAGGAGCTTTTGACAAGGTCTCTGGGGAGAGATTCCCCCTCCTTTTCGGGGTCGCTTGCCGTTCGGGCGACGGGTCGCCCGGGGAAAAGCGCGACCGGGGTCGCGCACTCCATAGGGGTTAGGAGTTCTTCCCCTCAGGCGAGGGGGGACCAGGGGTAGGGACGGTAGGTCCAAGCGAAGGTCTCGCCGTCCCAGGCGCAGAGGCCGTAGCCAGGGGCGTAGCGGCCGAAGCGGTCGCCCTTCCACCAGTCGCCGCAAACGGCGCCGCCGGTGAGCCACTTCGTGCTCAGGTCGTCGCAGACCTCGCCGACGTGGGTGTGGCCCTGGAGGTGGGCGACGACGCGGCGGGTGCGGAGGAGGTCTACGACGGCCTTGCCGTTCGCGACGACGAGTTTGTCGCTTGGGGCCACGGTGGCGCCTGCGTCGTAGAGGGGCATGACGGTGAGGAGGGGGACGTGGCCCATCGTGACGATCGGGGCTTCGTTGGGGGTCTTCGCGAGCTCGGCGGCGAGCCAGGCGAGGGTCGCGTCGTCCACGGCGCCGCGAAAACCCCCGCCCTCGATCCGCACGGTGTCGAAGAGGAGGAAGGTCAGTCCTCCGGCGGTGAAGGAGCGGCGAAGGGGACCGATCTCGCGCTCGAAGAGGGCTTTGCCGTAGCCGGGGGCCTCGGGGGTGGCGAGGGCGGCGAGGTCGTGGTTGCCGAGGACGTGGCGGGTCTCGTACCCGCGCGTCATCTCCTTCCAGGCGGCGATGAGGGCGCGGGACTCGTCGAGGGGGCGGGCGTCGGCGGCGTTCAGGAGATCGCCGCCGTGGAGGAGGAGGCGCACGTCGGGGGCCTCCTTGCGGAGCCCGGCGAGGGCGCGTCCGACGGCGCGGACGGTGGGGGCGTCCTTCAGGTGGGTGTCGGTGAGGAAGGCGAAGCGGAAGGGACGCTTCGGGGTCGGCTTCGCGCCGGCGAGAGCGGGAGCGAGGGCGAGGGCGGCGGAGCCCGCGAGGAAGTCGCGCCGGTTCATCGCGTTTCGGGTCATGGAGGGAGTTTAGCGTCGCGTCAGTACGAGTCGCACCGGAAGCGGAGGCGTTCGAGCCGCCCCTCGCGCCAGGCCCGGAGGTCGGCGTGGAAGGCGAGCGTCCCCCTATCGTAGAACCACCAGTCGAAGCGGTCGTCGGAGGCGAGTTGCAGGATCAGAGCGTCCTCCCTATCCTCCGGAGGCGGTTCTTGGACGGGGGTGGCGACGCCGAGCATCAGGTGGAGAGGATCGTCCTCGTCGTCCTCGGTGAGCGCGTCGTAAGCCTCCTCGTCGTCCTCTTCGAGGTCGGTCCCGTCGAGGTCGGCGAAGGTCGCGTAGGGCTCGAAGCGGAGGCGGGCGGGGTCGGTCTTCTGGGGGCCGGCGACCTCGCGGAGGGGGGTGCGGGCGGGCCAGAGGTGGACGCGGGGGTTCGCGTCGGGGCCGAGTTCGGGAGCCCACGGGAGAACCGGGACCTCCTCGGTGACGAAGACCTGGAGGACGCCCCCGGCGGGCAGATCGGGGGCGCATTCCGGGGCGGCGGCGCGGACCTCGGCGAGATCCACTTGGGCGTGGAGGAAGAGGGGCTCGGAGCCGTCGGGGCCGGGTTTCCAGGCGTCGGGGCCGCGGTAGGTCGGCCAGTCGATCCCTGGGGGCAGGAGGGCTTTGCCGCCGCCGAAGACGCTCCAGCCGGTGCCGCCACCGGGGACGAGGCGGACGGCGGGGCGGCGGAGGGGGGCGAGGGTGATTTCGTGGCGGGCGATCGCCCTGTCGCGGGTCATGTTGGGAACGTCGGTTCGGCGGGGGAGGGGGTGGAGGCCGCTTCGGGGGAGTTCTCTCGGACGTTAGGAGTTCGCCCCGGTTGTGGACTCCCCCATCCGGTCCTTCGGACCACCTTCCCCCTCTGGGAGGGGGATCTTTTCGTCACCTCCCTTGGGGTTCGTCATCTTCGGACGTTCGCTCTCTTGCTCGTTCGACGAGGCGTTCTCGGCAGAGTTCGAGAACGGCGAGGGCGGCGGATTCGGGGTCGGCGAGAACGGTGGCGGCGGGGAGGCGGAGGACGGTCCATCCTTCGGCGGCAAGGCGGGCATCGCGGGCGGCGTCGAGGCGTTCGTCGTGGTAGGCCGCGCCGTCCACCTCGATGGCGAGCCGGGCGGCGCGGCAGGCGAAATCCACCGTGAGGCTGGCGACGGGGGATTGGCGGCGCAGGTGGACGGGATTCCCTGCGGCGCGGATCTCGCGCCAAAGAAGGGCTTCGGGAAGGCTCAGGCGAGCACGGAGCGTGCGGGCGCGGGCGATCTTCGGAGGCGTCGGTCTCATTCGGGGTCCTCTTCTGACTTCTGGGGACGTCTTCAAACCCCGGGGGTCCGCCCTCGTTACGGGCTCCCCCATCCGCCCCTTCGGGGCACCTTCCCCCTCTAGGAGGGAGAAGGATCTTTGGGTCCCGCGTCTTTCGAGAGCTACTTCGCGCGTTTGAGGACGAGGGCGTCCACGAAGAACTCGAGCTCGCGGTCGCGGCGGACGCCGGAGTGGCCGCGGTCCACGCCGACGGCGAGGTCGTAGCCCTTGCCGGCGCGGTCGAGGGCGCGGATGAGGCCGTAGGTGTTGCTCGGGTGGACGTTGTCGTCGGCGGTGCCGAAGAAGAGGAGGAGGCGGCCCCTCAGGTTCTTCGCGTACGTCATCGCGCTCGCGGCGGCGTAGCCCTTGGGGTTCTCCGCCGGAAGGCCCATGTAGCGCTCGGTGTAGATCGAGTCGTAGTTGCGCCAGTCGGTGACGGGGCTTCCGGCGCTCGCGGCGGCGAAGACGTCGGGGTGGCGGAGGAGGGCCATGATCGAGGCGTAGCCGCCGTAGCTCACGCCGGAGATCCCGATGGCGCTCCCATCCACGTCGGGGCGTTGCGCGAGCGTGCGGGCGAACGCCGCCTGGTCGTCGATCTCCAGGGTGCCGAGCCTTCCGTAGAGCGACTGGCGGAAGGCGCGGCCCCGGCCGAGGGTGCCGCGACCGTCGAGCCAGGCGACGACGAAGCCGAGCTCGGTGCGCGGATCGGGGCCGACGAAGCGCTCGCGGTTCGTGCCGGACTCGGGGCCGCCGTAGACGTCGAGGATCACGGGGTAGCGGCGGCCGGGCTCGGGATTCCGGGGAGTCTGGACGCGTCCGACGAGGGGGGTGCCGTCGTCGGCGCGGACGAGGAGGCGCTGGGCGAGGGGCCAGCCGGCGGGGGCGGGGGCCGCGCCGATCCGGACGAGGTCCCGGCCGTCGCGCCCGCGCAGGGTCACCGAAGGGGGGACGTCCCAGGCCTCGGCGCGGTCGGCGAAGGTCTCGCCGTCCGGGGCGATCGTGACGGCGTGGCTCAGATTCGTGAGGGTGAGGAGCCGGTCCTCGCCCGCCTTGGGGCCGCGGTAGGCCACGCGGTGGAGCTGGAGGAGGTTCGCGCGGATCTCGCTTCCCGCGACCCCGCCGTCGCGGGCCTCGTACCAGATCTCGCCGCGCGCCTCGTCCACCCTCAGGACGTCGTGGACGTCGAAGCGGTGCTTCGTGAGGGTCACGGGCGCGGCCTTCCCCTCGGCGTCGAGGAGGACGAGGTTGCGGTAGCCGGAGGCCTCGGTGATCCAGAGGATGCGCCTTCCGCCGTCCAGAAAGGTGAGGTCGGCGCCGGAGTCGGTCCAGACGTTGCCGGGGCGGTAGTCGGTCCAGCCGGCAGGGTTCGTCTCGCGGCGGATCGCGCGGGCTTTGCCCGTGGCGGCGTCGGCGAGGCAGATCTCCTGGGCGTTCTGCCGCCGGTTCATCCGGAGGAAGAGGAGGCGGTCGCGTCCGGTCCAGCGGACGCCGTAGACGTAGTGGCCGAGGCCGTTCTCGCCTCGATCCGGGTCGAACGAGGGGAAGCGGACGTCCACGCGCCGGGTGGTCCTCGTCGCGAGGTCGTAGACGCAGAGGTCCACGACGGGGTTCGGGTCGCCGGCCTTGGGGTAGGCCTCGACGGCGAGGCGGTCGTGGATCTCGGCCTGGTCGAGGGCGAGGTAGTAGTCGGGGACCTTCGACTCGTCGAAGCGGTAGTAGGCGAGTTTCCTCCCGTCGGGGGAGAACCACATCGCCTCGCGCTGGTCGAGCTCCTCGCCGTAGACCCAGCTCGCGGTGCCGTACTTCACGCGAGTCGCGGCGCTCCCGTCCTTAGTGACGGGGAGCTTCGTCGTTCCGTCGGCGGATTCGAGGACGACGTTGCGGTCGCGGTAGACGGCGCGCCATTTGCCTTCGGGGCTCTCGGCGGCGTCGCGCTGGCGTCCGCGCGCGGGGGCGGAGCCTCGGGGGGGGCGCGGGGCGGGCGTCTTCGGGCGGTCGCGCGGCTTGAGATCCCTCGTCGCGGGGTCGTAGCCCAGCCATTTGCCGTTCACCTCGAAGGCGAGGGCGCCGGTGGCGGGGTCGGGGACGGCGCGGGGGACGGAGAGATCGAGGGCGGCGATCTCGCGCCCGGCGGCGACGTACCGGTCGTAGCCGGGCATCGCGGGGAGGCGGTCCCCAGCGAGGCCGAGCGTGGCGGGGGTAGAAAGGAGGAGCAGGGGGAGAGCCCCGAGGACGCGCATCGGGACGGTTCTACCCTTTTCGCCTCGCGCGGCCGGGCAGAATCTTTTTTTGGAACTTTCGGGATTCTCGGTCGTCGCGGGCGTAGAATCAGGTAAATGTGCCAGTCTGTTAACGGACGCGCGCTTTTCGGGAGTCCGGCGCGACTTCGGCCGCCTTTATGTAGTAGGGTATTGCGGGATGGCAAAGGAGCCGTCGTCAGGAAACCCATGAACAAAACTCTTCTCGCCTCGCTGGCGATCGTTGGGATCGCCGCCGCCTCCCAGGCCGCGACGGTCTCGTACTCGGCGACGGTTCCCCAGCAGACCACGGACTTCACGAACATCCCGCTCTCGCTGAGCCAGTTCAACCCCTCGCTCGGCACGCTCACGTCGGTGACGCTCACGCTCGCGGGCACCGCGACGGGTTCGATCCGCTTCGAGTCGCTCGACGCGCAGGCGGCGGCCATCCTCGCGAACCTCACCGCTTCCATCTCGGCGTCCGGCCCGGCCGCGCTCGCGATCACGACGGTCCCCCTCTCCTCGACGACGACGAACGTGACGGCTTACGACGGCACGATCGACTTCGGCGGCACCTCGGGCCGGACCCTCGATCCGCTCTCGGCGACGGACACGCAGTCGTCGAGCCTCTCGTCGGGCTTCGGCTCGTACGTCGGCACGAACAACGTGACGATCAACCTCTCGGCCAACGGGAACTCCACCGTCAGCGGCTCGGGCAACATCGTCACGAACCTCTCGCAGAAGGCGGGCGGCATCGCGACGCTCACGTACACCTACACCCCGGTTCCGGAGCCCGCCACGATGGCGGTCCTCTCGATCGGCGCGCTCGGCCTTCTCCGCCGCCGCCGCGCCCGCAAGTCGTAAGACCTGCGTCCGGCGATCCTCGCCCCCCGACTCGAAGCGGAGTCGGGGGGCGTCTTCGCGTCCGGACGCGGCCCTTCCGGGTGGGGGGTCGCGGCTCGGTGGGCCGGTCAGGCCGAGGGCCGGTCGCCGGGAGCGAGCGCGGCGGGTTTGCGCTCGCCCTCGCGAAGCCAGACGAAGGCGAGAAGGACGACGGCGACGGTGATCGCGGCGTCGGCGACGTTGAAGACGGGGAAGTCGCTCAGGCGGCCGTTCGTGAGGTTCGCGAGGCGCAGGAGGAACATGTCGGTGACGCCGCGCCCGTCGAAGAGGCGGTCGAGCATGTTGCCGAGCGCGCCGGAGGCCATGAGGGCGAGGGCGACGAGCTTCAACGGCCGGCCGCCGCGCCAGGCGGAGACGCCGCACGCGCCCGCGATGGCGAGGGCGACGGGGGTGGCGAGGAGGGAGTAGCCCTGCATCGCGCCGAAGGCGACGCCCTTGTTGTAGGTGAGGGTGAGCTCGAAGACCCCGGGGAGGGGTCCGCCGGGCCAGCTCTGGCCGATCGCGAGGTGTTCGCGGGTCCAGAGCTTCACGCCCTGGTCGAGGGCGACGACCCCGACGGCGAGGAGGAGGAAGAGGGCGAGCCGCCGCGCCTTCGGATTCATTCGGCGATCCCCAGCACGCGGCGGTCGCGGGCGGAGAGGGGGACGCTCTCGCCCTCGTACTCGACCCTGCGGACGTCGGGGCGGCGAACGCGGCTCCGGGCGCACTCGAGATAAGGAGAGCGGGAGAAGGTAATCCCCGGCTCCTCGGCGTCGAACTCGACCCATGAGACACGGAGGAAGTTCGCGACCTCACCCCAGGTGAACCCTTCGAGGGCGTCGTCGTAACGACGGTCTCCGAATCGGGCGACGACCTCCTGGGAGTTCTTGATCGGTCCCTTGCCGTCCGGGTCCGTGCCTTTGAAGGGCTCGAAGGCGGCGTTGACGCGTTCGCGGAGTTCGACGAGCGCGGCGAAGCGGGCGGCGAGGTCGCTGCCTTCGATCTCGAGGAGGCGGGCGTCGTCGGGGACGAGAAAGGTCCCGAGGTGGACGGACTCGGCCCTTTCGCCCTCGGGGATCTCGCCGGTGAGGGCGCCGAGGCGCTCCCAGGCCTCCTCGGCGGTGAAGGCGAGGACGGGGGCGAGGAGGAGGATCAGGCGGCGGGCGATCTCGGCGCAGGCGCGGGCGCCGGAGAGGCGTTCGGGGGAGCCCAGGGCGTCGCAGTACATCCGGTCCTTGATCGCGTCGAGGTAGAGCCGGGAGAGGCGCTCGCGGCAGAAGGCGGAGATCGCGGTGACGGCGCCGGTGAAGTCGTAGGCGAGATAGCGGTCGCGCACGTCGGCGCAGAGGCCTTCGGTCTCCATGAGGATCCACTCGTCGAGGGGGATGAGCGGGGCGTCGGGGCGGTAGCCCGCGAGGTTGCCGAGAAGGAAGCGGAGGGTGTTGCGGAGGTCGCGGTACGTATTGCCGACGCCCTCGAGGATCTTCATGGAGCAGGGGGCCTCGCCCTGGTAGTCCACGGAGGCCGTCCAGAGGCGGACGATGTCGGCGCCGAAGCGGTCGCAGGCCTCGATGGGGTCGATGACGTTGCCGAGGCGCTTGCTCATCTTGCGTCCGGCGTCGTCCACGACGAAGCCGTGGGTGAGGACCTCGCGGTAGGGAGCCCCGCCCCGGACGGCGGTGCCGAGGAGGAGGGAGGAGTTGAACCAGCCGCGGTGCTGGTCGGAGCCTTCGAGGTAGAGGTCGGCGGGCCAGCGGGACGCCCAGCGAGGGTCCACGTCGCCCGTGAGGACGAGGAGGGAGGTGGAGCCGGAGTCGAACCAGACGTCGAGGACGTCGGTCTCCTTCTCGAACTCGGTCTCGCCGTCGAAGGCGTAGCCGGGGGGGAGGAAGGACTCGGGAGGGTGGGTGAACCAGGCGTCGGAGCCCTCGCGCCCGACGAGGGCGGCGATCGCCTCGATCGCGGCGGGGTCGTCCACGGGCTTGCGCCCCCGCTTCGTGTAGAGGATGGGGATGCCGACGCCCCAGGGGCGCTGGCGGGAGACGCACCAGTCGGGGCGGTTGCGGACCATCGCCTCGATGCGGGCCTCGCCGGAGGGGGGGACGAAGCCGACGTCGCCGATCTCGCCAAGGGCCTTCGCGCGGAGGCCCTCGGCGTCCATGGAGACGAACCACTGCTCGGTGGCGCGGAAGATGACGGGAAGCTCGTCGCGCTCGGCGTGGGGGTAGGCGTGTTTGTAATCGCTCGCGGCGAGGAGGGCGCCGACCTCGCGGAGGCGGTCCACGACGACGGTGTCGGCGGCCTTGTAGTGGACGCCCTCGAACTCGCCCGCCTCGCCTGTGAGGATGCCGCGCTCGTCCACGGTGTTGGGGACGGGGAGGCCGTAGCGCCCTCCCGTGAAGAAGTCGTCGCGCCCGTGGCTCGGGGCGGTGTGGACGATGCCGGTGCCGTCCTCGGCGGTGACGTAGTCGGCGAGGACGCCGAGGGAGGGTCGGTCGAAGATGGGATGGGAGAAGAGCGCGCGCTCGAAGGCGGCGCCCTCGATCTCCCTCACGATCTCGCGGCCCTCCCAGCCGAAGACCTCGGCGAGTCGCTCGACGAGGCTCTTCGCGACGACGAAGTGGCGGTCGCCGACCTTCACGACGGCGTAGACGAACTCGGGGTGGAAGGCGAGGGCCTGGTTGCTGGGGATCGTCCAGGGGGTGGTGGTCCAGATGACGGCGGCGGCGTTCTCCAACCCGTTCAGAACGCCGTTGGGATCCTCGCGGAGGGGGAAGGCGACGTAGATGGCCTTCGAGACATAGTCGTCCTTGTAGACGATCTCGGTGTCGGCGAGGGCGGTGCGGGCGGTGGGGGACCAGAGGGTGGGGCGGAGGCCGCGGTAGACGTAGCCCGCCGCGAGCAGCTTGCCGAAGACGCGAACGATCCCGGCCTCGAAGCGGGGGTCCATCGTGGTGTAGGGGGCTTCCCAAAGGCCGAGGACGCCGAGGCGCTCGAACTGCGCGGTCTGGACGGCGATGAAGCGGGCGGCGTGCTCGCGGCAGGCTTTGCGGAGCTCGTCCTGGGTCGGCTCGATCTTCCTCTCGGCGAAGGCGCGGGCGACGGCCTGCTCGATGGGAAGGCCGTGGTTGTCGAAGCCGGGGACGTAGGGGGTGCGGAAGCCCATCATGCTCCGCGACTTCATGACCATGTCCTTGAGGATCTTGTTCAGCGCGGTGCCGAGGTGGATGGGGGAGTTCGTGTAGGGGGGGCCGTCGTGGAGGACGAAGAGGGGGGCGTTCGCGCGTCGCGCCTGAAGGCTCCGGTAGAGGTCTTGCGCCTTCCACCCGGCGGCGATCCCGGGCTCAATCCCGGGCAGGTTCGCCTTCATGGGGATCGTCGCGCCGGGATCGGGCAGGTTCAGGGTGGCGCGAAAGTCCATGGGGCGGAGGGGGAGTTTACCGGCGAGGGTCCCGCCTCCCTCACAGGTCCCGGCGGCTCTCGACGTAGGAAGGGGGAGGATGAAGGACTACTACCGGCTTTTGGGGATCCCGGCGTCGAGCGGGGCGGACGAGGTGGCGGCGGCGCTCGGCTCGCCGCCGGAGGGTGTCTCGCCGGAGGATCTCGCCGACGCGGGGCGGGCGTTCGGGGATCCCGAGCGGCGGCGGGAGTACGACGCGCTCCTGCTCCACGGGCGCGAGGTGCGGCGGGCGTACGCGGCGCGGGAGGCGGCGTTCCTGCGGGGGGACGCGGCGGGGGCGCTCGAGCGGGCGCTTGAGCTCACGAAGCTCGCGCCGGAGAACGGGGCGTACTGGACGGATGCGTCGCGGATCGCGGGGGCGGCGGGGCTCGCGCCGCGGGCGCGGGAGATCGCGCTCGCGGGGACGCGGGCGGCGCCGGGGGATCCGGCGGTGTGGCACCAGGCGGCGCTCGCGAGCCTCGCGGCCCCGGCGGAGGCGGGGGAGGACCCGGGCGAGACGGCGCGGGCGCGTTGGCGCGAGGCGCTGGACCTCGCGCGGCGGGCGATCGCGGCCTCGGGGAACGACCGGCGGTACCAGACGGAGTACGTGCGGCTTCTGCAGACGTTCGGGGCGCTCCCGATGGCGGTGCGGGAGGCGGAGCGGTACGTCTTAGAGGACCGGACGATCGACTGGAGCGACTTCGGGCTCTTGCAGCTCCTCTTCGACGCCTACGCGGACGCGGGGTTCACGATGGGCCAGTACGGGACGCTCCACGCGATGCGGGACGCGCTGGAGGACCCGGCGGCGCCGGTCGAGGAGGGGGCGGCGCGGCTTCTCGGGCAGGCGGCGTTCCGGCTCGCGCAAGGGGAGGACGCGGACCCCGGGCGGCTTCTGGCGCTCGCGCGGGAGACGCTCGCGCGGCTTCCGGAAGGGGAGGCGCGCGAGGCGGGGGAGGCGCGGGCGCTTCGGCTGGAGCGGCTCGCGGAGCTTGCGGGCGAGGTGCCGATCCTGCGGGGGGAGGAGGGGCTGTTGCCGCAGGTCGCGGCGGGGTTCGCGCTCATCGAACTCGGGCGCGGGGCGCAGGCGGCGCCGTACCTCGAGCGGGTGGAGGCGCTCCGGGCGGGGGTTCTCGCCGACGATCCGGAGGAGATCCGCGCGGGGCTCGACCGTCTGCGCGAGCGGTACCCGGCGACGTGGGAGGCGTTCGGGGCGCGGATGGAGTCGCTCTTCCTCCCGGGGGCGGGCGAGTCGGGAGGCGAGGGGCCGCGGAGTTTGGGAGCGTAGGGGCGGGCTTAAAAGCCGGGCTTGAGGAGGCCGCACTCCTCGCGGAGGCGTTCGATCCGGAGGAGGATCTCGCCGCGGTGGGCGGCTTCGGCGGCGGGGTCGGGGGAGCGGGTCCAGCACTGGACCACGAGGTTGAGGGTGCCCTCGAGGTACTCGCCCGCCTCGACGACGACGCGCTCGGGGCCCTCGCCGGGGTCCACGTAGGGTTGGGCGAGAAGCCAGGCGCGCATCTCCGCGAGGAAGCGCTCGGTCGCCTCGACGGGGGTGGGGTGGCCGATGGGGACGACGATCCGCTGGCGGCGCAGGAGGCGGGGGCCGAGGTTCTCGACGGAGGCGCGGACGAGGTTCGCGTTGGGGATGAGGACGACGGTCTCGCCCTCGGTGCGAAGGCGGGTGGAGCGCAGGTTGATCTCCTCGACCCGGCCCTCGACGCCGTTGATCCTCACCCAGTCGCCGAGGGCGAAGGGCATGTCGAAAAGGATCGTGAGGGAGCCGAAGACGTTCTCGACGGAGTCCTTCGCGGCGAGGGCGACGACGAGGCCGCCGATCCCGAGCCCCGCGACGATGCCGGCGACGTTCACGCCGAAGACGCCGAGGACGGCGAGAAGGGCGACGACGAGGATGCTCGCGCGGGCGAGCTTGCGGGTGACGGGGACAAGGAGGCGTTCGGCGCGGTCGCTCTTTCCGGCGGCGCGGGCCTCGAGGGTGGCGGAGCCGACCTCGAGGAGGGCGAGGCCGAGGAGGGCGGCGCCGACGACGGCGAGGACCTCGACGGCGCGCTCGACGAGGGTGGCGGCGCGGCCGCTCAGATCGAGGAAGGGGAGGGCGGCGGCGCCGACGGCGGCGGCGGCGCAAAGGCCGGCGGCGCCGAGGGTCGCGCGGCGGACGGTCTCGGGCAGGGGAGTGCCGAGGAGGCGGTCGCGGCGGAGCAGGACGCGGCGGGCGAAGGCGCGCGCGATCCAGCGGGCGGCGACCATACCGAGAAGGACCCCGGCGACGAGGGACCAGCGCAGGGCGTCGAGGCTCAGAAGAGTTCTCACGCGGGCCGCCCCTTCCGCCGTTCGAGGAGGAGCGCCGCGCCGGGGGCGAGGACGAGGGCGGGAAGGTAGTCGGCGACGGGGAGGCGCTTGATCTCCAGGAGGGAGAGGCCGATCGCGGCGACGATCGGGCCGCCGACGCCGGTGAGCTCGGCGAGGGCCGCGGGGCGGTCTCGGAGCGGGGAGAGGGGGCGGGCGGCGAGGGTGATCGCGCCCTGGACGAGAAGGACCGAGAGGGCGGAGGCGAGGACGCCGAAGCCGCCGAGCCCCAAGGGGGCGGCGAGGAAGAGGGCGGCGACGCCGTCGAGGGTGCTCTTCAGGCGGAGGGTCTCCGAGCGTCCCGTGAGGCCGTCCTCGATGCATCCGAGGATCGTCATGGGGCCGACGCAGAAGAGGACCGAGGCGGTGACGAACCCCTGCGTGAACGAGCCTCCGCCCCCGACGCGGGCGCGGACCCACTCGCCGACGGCTTCGAGCGCGGGGGCGATCCCGACCGCGGCGCCGAGGAGTCCGCCGAGGACGAGCGCTCCGGCGACGAGGGGAACGTTCTTGCTCGCGCCGAACATCTTCAGTCCGGTACCGAGGGTGACGAGCCCGAGCGCGCCCATCGCGACGGGGCCGAGGGCGGCGGGGAGGACCCGGCCGACCAGCAGGCCTCCGAGCGAGCCCGCGACCACGGTGCCGGCATTGAGGAGCGTGCCCTTCACGTGGGGATCGCCTCCTCATGCGCGCCGCGCCGTTCGAGCGCGAGGACGAGGAGCGCCCACGCGGCCTCGGCGATGAGGACGAGGGGGTACTGCAAGGGGAGCGGGACGGCGTAGACGCCGGCGAGGATGGGAAACCAGAAAAGCCAACACGTCACGAGGAGGCGGACGTAGCGGCGGGCGAGCTCGCCCGAGCGCCACGCCGCGCCGACGCCGGCGGCGCGGAAATCGGCGTCGCGCCAGGCGAAGACGACGGCGGCGAGGGGCATGGCGAGGAAGGGGGTGAAGGCGAGCTGGTCGAAAAGGACGCGCAGGGCGATCCCGCGCGCGTCCTGGGGGCCGAGGAAGCCCGCCATCGTGTCCTGGAGCCCCGCGATGAGGAGCCCCAGCCCGGCGAAGTAGACGACGTAGAACGCCAGGAGGCGAAGCGAGAGGATCTCGGAGCGGAGCCCGGCGAGGCGACGGGAGAGCTCGGGGACGACGACGCCCGCGAGAAGCATCCCCGCCGCCGAGAAGAGGGTCCCGCCGCGCTCGCGGAAGGCGGCGAGCCCGACGAAGGAGGCGCGGAACGCGGGGAGGAGCGCGTAGGCGAGCGCCGTCGCGAGCATGGCGGCCTGGATCGCGAGGAAGGGGCGCAGGACGGACCTCACGGCCCGAAGCGACTCGCCCAGAGCCTCGGCGAGGAGGGGTCTCACCCCTTGCGCCTCGCGAAGTCGGCGAGGAGGTCGGCGAGGAGGGCGCATCCCTCCTGGGGGAAGGCGTTGTAGATCGAGGCGCGCAGGCCGCCGACGTCGCGGTGGCCCCGGAGCCCGATCATCCCGTTCGCGGCGGCCTCCAGCAGAAACGCCTCCTCGAGCCCGGGGGAGGGGAGGCGGAAGACGACGTTCATGAGCGAGCGCGCGCCGGGGTCGGCGTGGAGGCGGTAGAAGCCCTCCGCCCCTGTCAGGGCGCGGTAGACGAGGGCGGCCTTCGTCCTGTTCCGGCGGGCGATCTCGGGGAGACCGCCGAGCCCTTCGAGCCATTCGAGGACGAGGGCGGCGACGTAGACGCTCCACGTCGGGGGGGTGTTGAGGAGCGACCCGGCCCTCGCGTGGGCGCGGTAGTCGAGCATGGGGTGGGGGGTGCGGCACCGGGCGAGGAGGTCGTTCCGGAGCAGGACGACGGTGAGTCCGGCGGGGCCGAGGTTCTTCTGGGCCCCGGCGTAGAGCATCGCGTAGCGCGAGAGGTCGAGGGGGCGCGAGAGGAAGTCGCTCGAGGCGTCGGCGATCACGGGGGCGCCGAGGCCGGGGGGCGGATCGGGCATCCCCACGCCGCCGATCGTCTCGTTCGTGGTGACGTGGAGGTAGTCGTAGCCGGTCGCCACTCCGGGAGCGAGTTCGGGGGCGGCGCGGAAGCCGCGCGCCTCGTCGGTCCAGAGGGCCTCGGCGGGGCCGACGAGGCGCGCGGCGGCGAGGGCCTTCACCCCCCACGCGCCGGAGAGGGCGTAGGCGGCCCGCGCGGGGAGGAACGCCATCGGGACCATCGAGAATTGGAGCGACGCGCCGCCCTGGAGGAAGAGGACGGTCCAGTCGCCATCGAGGCCGTAGAGGCGGCGGAGGCGGGCCTCGGCGCCCGCGAGGATGCCCTCGAACGCCTCCGAGCGGTGGCTCGTCTCCATGACGCTCACGCCGGTGCCGGCGTAGTCGAGCGTCTCGTCGCGGGCGCGCTCCAGCACCTCCGCCGGGAGGGCCGAGGGGCCGGCGGAGAGGTTCCAGACGCGGCGGGCCGCGTTCGGGGAGAGGCGCATCGGACTCGAAAGGTACCCTTGCGGCACGTCTTCGCACCCGCCGGTGTTGGACCCGAGGGGGGAACCCTACGACAGATGCGGCCGATCCTTTTCCACATCGGGAGCTTTCCCGTCCACACCTTCGGGGTGATGCTCACGCTCGCGTTCTTCGCGGCGATCGCGCTCTTGCGGGCGCGGGCGGCGAAGTTCGGGACGACGAAGGAGGCGATCACGGACGTCGCGTTCTGGACGATCCTCGCGGGGATCCTCGGGGCGCGGGTCCTCTTCATCCTTCAGGAGCTTCCGCACTACCTCTCGCATACGAACGAGCTCTTCTCGGTCCAGTTCCAGGGGCTCACGTCGTTCGGGGGGCTCATCGCGGGCGGGCTCGCGGCGGTGGCGGTGGGGCGGAAGCGGGGGATCCCGGCCTCGGCGCTTCTCGATCTCGTCGCGCCGGCGTTCCTTCTGGGGCATGCGATCGGGCGGATCGGGTGCCTCTTCAACGGGTGTTGCGTGGGGGGCGCGTGCGACCCGCACGCGTGGTACGCGGTCCTCGGGGCCGACGACGGGGGGTACCACTATCCGGCGCAGGTGCTCGATTCGGCGATGAACCTCGCCGCGCTCGGGGCGGTGCTCGCGACCGAGCGGCGGGGTCTACGCCCGTTCGCGGCGACGGGGCTGGTGCTGGTGCTCCACGGGCTCGCGCGGTTCGTGTACGAGTTCTTCCGGGCGGGGGCGAGCTCGACGGTGTGGTTCCGGCTCGGCCCGCTCCCCTTTACGGAGGGGCACGCGATGGCTCTCGCGGTGTCGCTCTTCGGGCTCGGGCTCGTGGCGTTCGGCTCCGTGCGGAGAGGCGCGGTCCGGGCGGCGTGAGCCTGCGGTTCGAGCGGTTCCGGGGGGTCCGGGCGGTGGTGCTGGGGGACCTCATGCTCGACGAGTACGTCTTCGGGCGGGCGACGCGGGTGAGCCAGGAGGCGCCGGTGCTCGTCATCCGGCAGGAGCGCACGAGCGCGGTGCCGGGGGGGGCGGCGAACGTGGCGACGAACATGGTCGCGCTCGGGGCGTCGGTGGAGCTTCTGGGGGTCGTCGGGGACGACGCGCCGGGGCGGACGCTTTGCGAGACGCTCGCGGTGACGGGGGTCTCGGCGCCGCGGATCGTGACGGACCCCGGGCGTCCGACGACGCGCAAGACGCGGGTGCTGGCGAACCACGCGCACCAGGTGCTCCGGATCGACCACGAGGCGGACCACGACGCCTCGGCGGGGGTTCAGGCGGGGGTGCTCGCGGCACTGGAGAGGGCGCTTCAGGGGGAAGGGGTGGGGGTTCTGCTCCTGTCGGACTACCGGAAGGGGACGCTTCCGCCCCCGGCGATCGCGGCGGCGATCGCGGCGGCGCGCGCGCGGGGGATCGCGGCGTGCGCGAACGCGAAGCCGGAGTCCATCGAGGCGTACGCGGGGGCGTCGCTCGTGACGCTCAACCGGTTCGAGGCGAGCGAGGTGCTCGGGCGGGAGGAGCCGATCGAGGACGAGGAGGCGGCGGAGGTCGCGCGGGGGCTTCGGGAGCGGCTGGGGGTGGAGCGGCTGGTGGTGACGCTGGGCGGGTCGGGGATGGTGTGCGCGGGGGCGGACGGGGTCGCGCGGGTGCCCGCGATCCGGGTCGAGGTGTACGACGAGGCGGGAGCGGGGGACACGGTGGTGGCGACGCTCGCGCTGTGCGCGGCGCTCGGGGAGTCGGGGCTCGGCGCGCTCCGGATGGCGGCGCACACGGCGGCGGCGGTCGTGCGGAAGGTGGGGGTCGCGGTGCCGACGGAGGGCGACCTGCGCGAGATCGAGCGCGCGCTCGCTTCGTATCCGGCCGAAGAGGTACCCTGACGCCCGATTATGCGCATCAAGAACAAGGAGCTCCGCGCCCGCCGCCACCGCAAGGAACAGACGATCAAGGACGCGGTCCGCACCGCGAAGGCGGAGGCCGCCGCAAAGAAGCCCGCCGCGAAGAAGGCGCCCGCCAAGGCGAAGTAAACGTCCTCCGCGCCTGCCGACCCCTCGGGATCCCCTCGGAGGGCGCGTTCGTCCGGCGACGGGAGCGGACGCCGAAGCGGTCGCCTCGGTGCGGACCGACTCGATCCTGAAGCTCGGCCCCGCCGCCTACCCTCCGGAGATCGTCGCCGCCCGGGGGCTCCGCGCGAGGGCGCGCGCTACGTGCGGTCTCTGCGCGCGGGGTTCGCGTACTCCGTCGCCGAGGATGCGTCGGGAGGGATCCTGTGGAAAGAATCCGGGGATTCTCCTCGGCGTTCCGCCCGCCGACGGACGAGGCCGAGCCGCACCCCGCGGTGTACGTTCGGGGGGATGCCGCCCGGCAGGGGATCGGGACCGCGCTCCTTCAGGCCGCCGAGGCCGCGCTCCTGGGCATGGGAGTCCGGGAGATCGCCATCGACGCTTCGCTCAACGCCGTCGCCCCCTACGCGCGGGCCGGGTACGCCGACCTTGGGCTCCGTGAGTACGCGACGTCCGGCGGGATGGGCATGGCTTCGGTTCGGATGGCGAAGCGGCCGAGCGTGGGCGGGTAACGCTCCCGTCCCTCCGGTCGGTAGTCTCTGGGGATGATCCTCCCCCTGCCCCTCCCCCAACCTCAGGTCGCGGCGGCGAGGCTTTTCCGGGGGGCCGAGGTTCCGCTCGCGCCGGGGGTCCCGCGGTACTTCGACGTGGGGGAGGCGGTGCTCGACGCCGCCGACGAGAGCGCGCCCCAGCCGCAGGAGTTCGCGGCGGCGGTGGGGCCGCGCCGGGCGTTCCTCGTGCGGTTCGGGTCGCTCGACGCGGCGCTTCCGGCGGGGACGCTCGTGACGGGGGCGACGCTCCGGCTGAGCTCGGCGGACGGGGCGCCGGTGAAGATCCGGTCCATCCGGCGGGTGGTCGCCTCTTGGAAGGCGGCGGGGCCTTCGGTGCTCACGGGGCGAATCCGAGCCGCGGTGGACCCAGGTGCGAAGCCGGACCCGAAGGCGGGAAAGCCGAGAGTTGCGGCAGGACCCGCGCCGCGCACGTCGGCGACGTGGCGGAGCGCGGCGGCGGGGCGGCCTTGGGCGCGCGCCGGGGCGACGGGGGAGACCGATTCGCTCCCGATCGAGGGGGCGACGTTCGCCGCCGACGCGACGGGGACGACGGTCTCGGGGCTGGCGGGGGCGGTGCAGAGCATGGCGGACCGGTGGTGGGAGAACGGCGGGTTTCTCGTCACGTTCGAGAGCGAAGGGACGATCGGCTCCTCGCTCTCGCCGCGCGGGAGGCCGGAGCTGGAGGTCCAGATCGGGCCGGGGGCGCCCCGCCCGCCAAGGGCGCCGGACCTCGCTCTCGCAGGGTACGCGGGAGGCGCGGCGACGGTGACGAACGTCGGGGACGCGCCCTCCTCGGACTACCGGGTGCGCGCGGTGCTCGACGGAAGGCGGGGGAACTGGAGCGCGCCGCTCCCGCCGCTCGCCCCGGGGGCGAGCGCGGCGGTGACGCTTCCGGACGGGGACGTCCGGGGTGGGAAGGGGGCGCGGCTCGTGCTGGAGGTCGAGTCGTCGAACGATCCGAACCCCCGGAACGACGCGCTGGAGAGCGTGCTCGGCGGGCCGACGGTCGCCGGTCTTCGCAACGCCCTCGCGGTGCGGCTGTGGAACGCGGCGGCGGAGGCGAGCCGGTACTCGTTCGCGCCCGAGGGGGTCGCGGCGCGGCTCACGTTCGTCGGCGGGCCGGATGCGGGGACGCCCGATCCGAACTCGCCGCGGGTCTGGGCCGACTTCGCGCGCCTCGTCGGGCTTCCCGACGTGGCGGCGCTGAACCTCGACGCGGCGGCGATGCCGCCGGTGCCGGGGGCGCCGAGACGGGGGGCGGGGGACCGGTTCCCCGGCCTCTCGGGCGGGGGGGACGCGCGGGGGGAGGCGGCTCTCCCGGTGCAGGTGGATCTTCCAGGAACGCCCGACGAGGACCCTTTCCTGAGCCGCGCCGCGCCGGAGCCGACGGGGGGGCTCTCGCTCTACGAGGCCGCTTTCCTGCAGGCGGGGGGGGAACCGCCGCTTCCGAAGCTCGCGGTCCTGCGGGTGACGACGCCGGGAGGGCGCCCGCTCGCGAACACGGCGCTGAGGCTCTACGGGGGGCTTGAGCACGTTCCGAAGGGAGAGGCGAAGACGGACGCGAACGGGGTCGCGGTGCTGGGGGCGGGAGTTCTCGATACTCCTCTGCTCGCGGTCGTCGCGTCGGCGAACGGGGAGACGGAGGTCGGGTTCGTCAAGGGCTCCCGGCTCCGGGTCGCGGCGGCGCGGGGGAACGTCTCGGCCCCGGTCGCGGACCTGCGGCTGAACCTGCCGACGCTCCCGATCGTGCGCGACGCGGCGCTCTCCTCGGCAAAGATCGTGACGGACTCGCTCGGGTCGTCCCCGGCGGCGCTCGGGGCGCTCGTGGACGAGAACGCGGGGACGACCTTCGCGGCGACGTACCCGGCGGGGGGTTGGATCGAGATCGATCTTGGGCGCGACCGGACGCTCGGAGAGGTGCAGGTTCTCGCGGCGGCGTTGCCGCGACGATTCGAATGGCGGCTTCGGGGGACGGGGGAGACAACGTCGGGGGCGACGCGGTGGGCCTCGGAGGGGGACTGGCCCTGGACGCGGGCGAACCGGCCCGACGCGGTGCTCGGGGGCGAGGGCGTCCTCTACCGGGGAACGGCGGAGCGCGGGAGATTCCTGAGGCTCGTGCTCCCCGAAGGAGGCGAGGCGCGGATCGGGGAGATCCGCGCCCTCGCGGCGCAGACGGGAGGCTGAGCGCCCTCTAGCGCTCGCGGGGGTCCATCGGGGGCGGGTTGTAGCCCGCGGCGTCGGCGGCGGTGAGCGGGGTGCGTTTGACGGCCCACGCGCCGAGCCAAAGGATGCGGGTGGGCTTGCCGCCCGCCCTCCCCTTCGCGGGAGGGAGGAGCTCGGTGCCGACGTCGGTGGGGAGCATCTGGCGCTCCTTGAACACGACCGCGTAGCGCGCGGCGCCCCCGGCGAGGAAGAGGCGGAGCTCGGGTTCGCCGGACGCGACCCGGCGCTCGGCGAGGACGCGGTACCCCTTCGCGGTCGCGGCCTTCACGAGGGCGGCGAAGGGCTTGCCCCCGGCGATCCCGCGCTTGAGGATGCCGTCGAAGCCGGTGAGAAAGGCGGGAAGGATCGGCGCGGGAAGGGTCGCGTAGGCGGCGGGCCGGCCTCGGGGCTCCCAGGCCCCGGCGCCGAGAACGGCGAGGCGGCCGTTCTCGGCGCGCCAGGTCGTCTTCGTGATCCCGATCCGGCGGACGGCGCTCAGGGGGCCGAGGGTCTCGATGCGGAAGTGGGCCGAGGACCAGACGACGTCGCGCCCGTAGGCCTGCCCCGATCCGGCGGGAAGGTTCACGAACGCGGCCCAGTTGGCGATCGCGTTCTTCAGTCCGTTGAGGCGGGCGTCGCCCCGGGCGGCGAGAGCGGCGGGGGCGATCGTAACTCGGCGCCAACCTCCGGTGCCGGGGGCGGGGATCGGGGCGATCGGGCCGACCTTCGGCGGCTTCGGCGGCATCTGGGGCGGCTTCTGAGAGAGTTGGGGAGCGAGGATCATCGGGAGACGGGGGCCGGGAGGGAGGACCAGATCGCGAGGTCGAGGTCGGCGAACGGCGCGTCCTTCGTCCGGCAGTCCGCTAGGAACGCCCGGTCGGCCTCGGTCGGTTCCGTCCCGGCGCGCGCAGCCTCGTAGAGGTCGGCGAGACGCTCGAAGCGCTCGCAGTGGTCGGCGAAGCGGATCTCGGCGTAGTCGCGGGCGGCCTGGGTGGAGATGAGGAACTGCCAGTCGGAGGCCTCGGCGAGGAGCATCTCGCGGGCGGCCTGGGTCAGGATGTCGGCGTAGCGGCCTTCGAGCCCCGCCGCGACGAGGTCGCGCAGGCGGCGCTCGGCGCGGTAGAGGCGCTCCCACGTCCACGAGTTCTCGCCGTTAAGCCAGATGTAGTGGTAGCCGCCCTCGCCCCAGCTTCCTTCGGGAAGGGTGATCGTGTGGCGCGGGGGATCGGCGTCGAGAACGTTGCCCCCGGAGCACATCTCCACGTCGCCGTCGAGGGCCATGTTGCGGCCGAGCTGGTAGAGGAACTCCGGCCCCTCCCACCACCAGTGGCCGAAAAGCTCGGTGTCGTACATCGCGACGATCGTGCCGCGCCGGCCCGAGGAGCCCCGGTAGCGGGCGAGGGTCGCTTTGACCACCTCGACCATGTCCTTCGCGTGGTCGGTGACGCGCTCGAAGGCGCGCCAGGGATCGTAGGGGCCTTTCTGGCCGAGGTCGGCCTTGTTCTCGGAGATGCGCCAGTACTTCAATCGCCCGGGATAGAGCTGCTTGTGGAACTCGAGGTAGCTCGGGTCGCCGGGGTAGCCGACGTCGCCGGACCAGACCTTCACGGTCGTCTCGGGATCGCGGGCGAAGACGCTCACGCCGGTGGGGAGGCGGTAGTGCTCGTACTCGCTCCGGTGCTCGGCGGGGGGGGTGAAGTATTTGGAGCTTCGGGCGAAGAGCTCGGCGAGCTGGGGGAACTTCGTGCCGTAGGTGCCCAAGGGGGACCCGCCGCGGATCATGTGCGAGTCCACGAAGAAGTACTCGATCCCCTCGCTCGCGAGGATCTCGTCGGTCCCGGCGCGGGGTTCGAGAGGGGCATCGTCCTCGACGGGGCTCTTCCAGTCGTAGGCGGGGCGGTAGGCGCACTCGGGAAGCCAGATCCCGCGGGGTTTGCCGCCGAAGTGCTTCGTGAAGGTCTCGATGCCGAGCCGGACCTGGGCGCGGCAGCTCTCGTCGGTCGCCAGGAGGGGCTGGTAGCCGTGGGTCGCGCCGGACGTGATGACCTCGATCGCCCCGGACTCGTGGAAGCGGCGGAAGCCGCCGACGATGCTGGAGCCCCAAAGATCGGTGAACTCGTCGCGAGCGCGGGCGTAGACGCGCTCCCAAAAGGCACCGAGCCCCTCCATGTGGGTCTCGCCCGCGGCGCGGAAGCCGATCCGGTCCTCGCGCGAGGCGGCGATCTTCTCGTCGCAGTACTCGACGAAGCCCCTCTTCCAGGCGGGGTCCTCCAGCTGCTCGGCGAGGATGGGGGTGACATTCACCGTCCAGCGGGGTTTGATCCCCTCCCGTTCGAGCCGGTCGAGGGCGGAAAGGAGGGGGAGGTAGCACTCGGCGGCGGACTCGTCGAGCCAGTCGGTGCCGTGGGGGCTTTTGCCGTGGCTCAGGACGTACGGCATGTGCGAGTGGAGCACGAGCATGAACCGACCGACCGAAGCCACGGGGTGAGTGTGACAGCACGACGCCCCGGCGGGTATTCCCGTCGGGGCGTCGGCGAAAGGTCTCTACGCGGAGTTCGAGGTCGCGTTGTCGCCTTCGGCGGCGAGGCCCGCGCCGCCCGCCGGGGGCTCGCCGCCCGCGAGGACGGTCTCGAGCGACTCGCCCTCGACCTCGGAGCCATTGCCGGTGCTCGAGGTCGCGTCGTCGCGCTCGGCCATGAGGCTCTGCGAGAGGAGGGTCTGGGCGCCGGGGGCATGGGCGCCGCCGTTGCCGGATGTCGAGCCACCGAGGTCGGAGGTGCCGACGTCGCCGGGATTGATCATCGAAGCGGCGGCGGTGCCGTGGCCGGAAGAGGTGTTCCCGTCGGGGCGGAAGTCCACGTCGGGGTGATCGGCGTTCGTGTTCCCGGCGTTGTTCGCGCCGGCAGTCTCGTCGGACCAGTTCGAGTCGGGAGCCGAGCCGGTGGAGAGGTCTCCCTCGGTGGGCGAACCCTGGGTCGTGCCGACCCCGGAGCGGTCGCCCGCTCCGGTCCCGGTGTTCAGACCCGCCGTCGAATCCCCTTGGGCACCGGGGGCGAAAAGGGTGTTGTCGGGCTCTGGTCCCCCAAGGTTGCCGTTGGGGGCGTCGGTGTCGTTCGGCATGGACTCCTTCTACGAGGCGAGCTTAAGCGGAAGCGCCCTGCCCCGTCATAGTCTGGACGCCCTCCTGGTTCGCGCCGCTCGTCGCGAGCTGGGTGAGGATCTTGTCGGTGTTCTCCTCCTCCTGAAGGGTCTGGCGAAGGAGCATGGCGGCCTCGGAGTAGCCGAGGGTCTCGGCGAACGTCGCGGCGGTGCCGTAGTTCGCGATCTCGTAGTGCTCGTTCTTCTGGGCGGAGGCGATGATCGCGGCGTCGCCTGTGGGCTCGCCCTGGAACTCCTCGAGGTGCTCCTCGGCCTCCTTGATGAGCCCGACGGTGCCCTGGCACATCACGCCCTCGGGGGAGAAGCCGCCCATCTGCGCGACCTGCCGGATGCGCTCGATCTGCTGCTCGGTCTCCTGCGCGTGCTTCTCGATCGCGGCCTTCAGCTCGGGATCGGTCGCGGCCTGCGAGAGCTTCGGCATCGCGGCGAGAAGCTGGGTCTCGGACGAGTAGATGTCCTTGATGGTGTCCTGGTAGAGATCGTCGAGCGTCTTCGGCATCTGGGTTTTCCTTTCGCCCGCGTCCCTTTCGGGTCCGGGTCTTACCCGCCCTACTACGGGGCGAGCGGGAGGCCCTCAGCACGTTTTATCCCCTCTTAATGAAGGGTTCATGCGCGGGCGTAGCGGGCGAGGAGCGCGGGCCAGGTCCCCCCCGCGATCGCCCCCCGGATCTCGCGCATGAGGCGGGCGTAGAAGCTCAGGTTGTGGAGGGTGGCGAGGCGGGCGCCGAGGGCCTCCTCGCTCTTCAGCAGGTGGCGGACGTAGGCGGCGGAGTAGCGCTCGGTCGCGGGGAAGACGCTCCCCTCGTCGTAGGGGCCGTCGTGCTCGGCCCATCGAGCGGCACCGGCGGAGATCCGGCCGTCGAGGGTGTAGAGCGTGCCGTGGCGGGCGGCGCGGGTGGGAAGGACGCAGTCGAAGAGGTCCACCCCCGCTCCGACGGCGTGGAGGATGTCGCCCGGGTGCCCGACGCCCATGAGGTAGCGCACCTTGTCCGGGGGAAGAAGCGGCGCGGCGAGGGAGACGACGGGACGTTGCATCTCGGTGGGCTCGCCGACGGAGACGCCCCCGATCGCGACGCCGGCGAAGGGGAGGGAGGAGACGTAGGCGGCGGACTCGCGGCGCAGGTCCTCGTGGACGCCGCCCTGGACGATCCCGAAGAGGGCTTCGCCCTCGCGGCGGGCGGCGAGGTTGCGGGGGGCCCAGGCGTGGGTGCGGGCCATCGCGCGCGCGGCCTCCTCGCGGGTGCAGGGGTAGGGGGGGCACTCGTCGAGCATCATCGCGACGTCCACGCCGAGCTCGTTCTGGATCTCCATCGAGCGCTCGGGGGTCATCCGCATCGGGGAGCCGTCGAGGTGGGACTTGAAGGTCACGCCGTCGTCGTCGATCGTGCGGGTCTTCGAGAGGGACATCACCTGGTAGCCGCCCGAGTCGGTGAGGATCGCGCCCTTCCAACCCATGAAGCGGTGGAGCCCGCCGAGGCGCTCGATCCGGTCGGAGCCGGGGCGGAGGGCGAGGTGGTAGGTGTTCGAGAGGATCTGCTCGAAGCCCATCGCCTCGAGGTCCTCGCTTCCGACCGTCTTCACCGTCCCGACGGTGCCGACGGGCATGAAGGCGGGGGTCTCGACCGGCCCGTGGGGGGTGTGGAGCCGTCCCCGCCGCGCCCCGGTGTGCGGGCAGGTGGCGAGGAGTTCGTAGGCGACCAAGGGCTCTATTTTGGCGCGAGGCTCGAACCAAACGGGTCCTCCGGCGCGTCGTGAGTCCGATGGATCGGGCGGGCACGGGGAACGGGGTGGCGAGGCGGAGGCGGCGATGGCCTCTGATCGTCGCGACGCTCGGGGGGGGCGCGGTCCTCGCCGCGTGGTGGGCGTTCCGGACGCCGGAGGTGGAGTTGCCCTCGTTCCCGGGGGCGTCGCGCTTCTCGCACGTCACGCCGACGTTCCGCCTGCCGACGGGGACGGTTCCTGCGACCCACTACATCGAAGTGAAGATCCCCGGCCCTTGGGAGGAGGCGGTGGCGAAGCTCGACCGAGACTTAACGGCGCAGGGGTTCCGTCTCACCGAGCGCGATCGCCTTTTTCGCTCCTGGTCTCGCGGGAAGGAGGGGGCGACGGCGGTGATGCGGTGGAAGAAGGGCGAGGGTCGCACGGTTCAGCGGTTCAGCCTGTCCCGTCCGGCGAACGCGGTGGAGGAGGCGGGGCGTTGGTTCGAGGATCAGCGGCGTCGTTTCCGGCGGTGATCGGGCTCGGGCGTTAGGGGCGCGCGGCGAGCCAGCGTTCGAGGGCACCGAGCCAGGGGGCGGGTTTTCCGTGCGGGCGGAAGCCGTAGCCGTGGCCGCCGTCCCCCTCGAGGTGGAGCTCGACGGCGGCTTTCGAGGCCGCGGCCCACGCGGCGAGCTCCGCAGGCCTGCGATGATCGTCGAGCGCCACCGCGGCGAAGGTGGGGACGGCGCGGGTGGGGAGGACCTCGGGCGCGACGCCGCCGCCTTCCGCCCCCAGGTAGGCGGGGTAGACGAGGACGAGGCGATCGGGGCCGTCGGGCCTGTGCGCCGCGGC
Organism: Fimbriimonas sp.; assembly: GCA_965249475.1. GTDB lineage: Bacteria > Armatimonadota > Fimbriimonadia > Fimbriimonadales > Fimbriimonadaceae > Fimbriimonas. The sequence continues at coordinate 992,876 of CBDFMD010000003.1, forward strand.
GGCGGCGAGGTGGCCCCCGGCGGAGAAGCCGAGCGCGGTCACGGGCCTTCCGGGGTGGCGCGCGCGGACGAGTTTCAGCGCCTGGCGCATATCCTCGAGGGGGACGGCCCATCTCGGGGCATCGAGGTCCGGGCGGGGGAGGCGGTAGACGAGGACGTAGGCAGGGCGGCCGCGGGCGGCGAGCCACTCGCCGATCGCGGTCCCCTCGTGCTCGCCCGCAACGATCCAGTAGCCCCCGCCGGGGGCGACGATCACGGGGTCGCCCATGCCTCGGACCGGGGGGAAGATCTCCAGGCGCGGGCGGGAGACGTTCGCGATGTGGAGCACGCCCCCCTCGTCGCGGGTGCGGGTCTCGGCCCCCTCGATCCGCCAGCCGTTCGGGGGACCGGCGGGCCAGAGCTCGACGGTGGTGGTCGGGGGCATCGGGAGCATCCCCTTAGGATGCCGCATCGTACACTCGCAACGATGGACCCTCGCGCGATCTACCCGAGAGTGGCCCTTTGGACGATCGCCGGGTTCGCGCTTCTCGCGGGGGCGTTCGTGATCCTGCCGTTCGCGCCCGCGCTCCTTTGGGGGATCGTGCTCGCGGTGCTCTTCTGGCCTTTGAACGCGCGGCTTCGGGGGCGGTTCTCGCGCGGGGTCGCGGCGACGCTCGCGACGCTCGCGGTCGTGCTGGCGATCGGGGTGCCGGTGCTCGCGCTCGGCGCGGCGGCGGGGGTGCGGGCGGCGGGGTTCGCGCGCGATCTGGAGGGGCAGGGCGCCACCGATCTCGTCGCCGAGATCCAGCGTGCGATCGAGCCGCTCGCTCACCGGCTGGGGTTCGGGGATTTCGAGATCGCCTCTTGGCTCGATACGAACCGGGCGGAGCTTCTCCGGGCGGCCCGCGCTCCCGCGGGGGCGGCGGCGGGGTACCTCGGGTCGCTCGCGCTGAACCTCTTCGTCGCGCTCTTCGCGGCGTACTTCTTCTTGCGGGACGCGGACGGCTGGGAGCCGGCGGGGCTCCGCCTGATGGGGCTTCCGGAAGAGGCGGGGCGGGCGATCCTTCGGCGGCTCGGGGATACGATCCAGGGGGTGTTCGTCGGGACGATCCTCGTCGCGGCGGCGCAGGGGGTTCTGGTGGGGGTCCTTCTCGCGCTCGTGCGGGGGCCGTCGCCGCTCGCCTTCGGGCTCGCGACGTTCGTCGCGAGCCTCGTCCCGATCCTCGGCGCGCCGATCGTGTACGTTCCCCTGGCGGGGTGGCTCTTTCTGCGGGGGAACACGGCGGGGGGTGGCGTTCTGCTCGTGGCGGGGTTCGCGCTGGTGAGCCAGGTGGACAACGTCCTGCGCCCGCTCATCGTGGGGCGGCGGGTGGATCTGCATCCGCTCGCGGTGTTCGTCTTCCTCCTCGGCGGGGCGGCGGCGATCGGGCCGGTGGGTCTGATGGCGGGGCCGATGGTCCTCGCGCTCCTCACGGGGCTCCGGGACCTCGTGCTCGCCCGGACGGCGGGCGAGCACGGTTAGGACGCGACGCGGTACTTGTCGAGAAGGTTGCGCATCTCCTGGACGAGCTCGGCCTCGATGTAGATGCCGTCCTCGCGGTACTCGACGGTGTGGACGCGCCCGAAGTCGTGGCTCTGCTGGACGAGGCCCCCCTCGGAGTAGGGGACGAGGGCGCGGACGAAGCCGAGAAGCTCCTGCACCTGGGCGCGGACGAGGGCCATGAGCTCTTCGATCCCTTCGCCGGTGAGGGCGGAGACGCAGACGGTCTTCGGGTCCGCCTCGGCGAGGGCGCGGATCGCCCCCGGGTCCTCGGCGGCGTCGATCTTGTTGTAGAGGGTGAGGGTGGGCTTGCCGTCGGCCTTCAGGTCGTGGAGGGTCTCCAGGACGGAGGACTGCTGCATCTCCCACGCGCCGTGGGAGACGTCCACGACGTGGAGGACGAAGTCGGAGTGGAGGGTCTCCTCGAGGGTGGAGCGGAAGGCGGCGACGAGGTGGGTGGGAAGGTTGCGGATGAAGCCGACGGTGTCGGTGAGGAACATCGCGTACCCGTCGGGAAGGTCGATCTTGCGCGTCGTGGGGTCGAGGGTGGCGAAGGGCATCGCGTCCACGAGGACGTCGGTGCCGGCGAGGCGGTTCATGAGCGTGCTCTTGCCCGCGCTCGTGTAGCCGACGATCGAGGCGAAGGGGAAGGGGTTCTTGCGGCGGGTGGCGCGCTGCTGCTCGCGGACGCGCTTGACGTCCTCGATGTCGTCCTTGAGCTTGGCGATCCGGTCGCGGACGAGGCGCTTGTCGGACTCGAGCTTCGTCTCGCCGGGGCCGCGCATGCCGATGCCGCCTTTCTGGCGCTCGAACTTCGTGTAAACCGCCATGAGCTTCGGCATCATGTAGGTGAGCTGGGCGAGCTCGACCTGGAGCATGCCCTCGCGGGTGCGGGCGCGGCGGGCGAAGATGTCGAGGATGAGCTGGGTGCGGTCCACGACCTTGCGCCCGAACGCCTCTTCGAGGTTGCGTTGCTGCATGCCGGAGACCTCGCCGTCGATGAGGACGAGGTCGGCCTCGGCGTCGGCGGCCATCGCGGCGATCTCGCCGACCTTGCCGGAGCCGACGAAGGTGCCTTTGTGGGGGCGGTCGAGCCGCTGGCGCATGATGGCGACGGGCTCGACGTGCGCGGCCTCGCAGAGCCCTTCGAGCTCGTCCTCGACGATCCCGTCCTCGGTCTCGTCCTCGTTGATCATGACGAGCACCGCCTTTTCGACGTCCGTCTTCGTGTCGCTGTATTTGGTCAAGCTTCTGTCTTCTCTTCGGTGAGGGTCTCGCCTGTGCTGGAGCCGATCACATCCCTTTCTACGTAGATCCGGCCCTCGCGCATGAGGGCGACGAGATCGGCGGCTTTCTCCACCGAGTAGGCGAGAAGGTCCGCACCCTCCGTCTCGGTATAGCTGTCCGGGACGGCGTTGAGGCCGGACGCGAGAAGCTCCTCTCCGTCGGTGACGATGTCGCGCTGAATGTCGAGATGCACGTCCATCGCCAGACGCATGTGCGTTGGGCGTTCGGTTGCTCGTCGAATGAGGTCGGGGTGGAGGTGGAGCATGACCCTTCCGCGTACCGTGTTGCGGCGGAACTTAGGGACAGCTCTGCGATCGGCGAGTTGAAGGTTTGGGCTCTCGTCTTTGATCGCACGAAGGGCGAGTCTGACGGCGGCACGGGTGTCCTCGAACCCACCGGAAAGGATGAGGAAGCGGCGGAAGCGGTGCCGCACAAAGGATCCCACGACCGCGCGGAGGGTGGCGATGAGGGGTTCGTAGCCGAGGTCCACGGTGCCGGGGAAGGACTTGTCCATGCCGGAGACGCCGTAGGGGATCGTCGGGGCGACGATGACGTCGTCGCCGAGGCGGTCGTGGAGGCCGTGGGCGACGGCTTCGGCGACGAAGGTGGAGGTGCCGAGGGGGAGGGAGGGGCCGTGTTGCTCGCACCCGCCGACGGGGACGACGACGACCGCCTCCCGGTCGAGGGCGTCCACCTCGATCCAGGTCGCGCGGGCGAGAATCACGCGTTCAGGATGACAGGTCGCGGTCCGAGCCGGCGCCGTCCTCGGGGTCGGATCTCGGCATGAGGTCGGCGACGGAGAACGACGATCCGGGGAGGGCGAGCGCGGAGATCGTCCCCTCCTCGCCCGCGACGGCGAGCGAGGCATATCCCGAGGGGGAGGGATCGCGGTAGACCTCGACCTGACGAGCGACGGGGTTCACGATCCAGTACTCGGGGATGGCGTGGGAGGCGTAAAGTCGGGTCTTCTTGCGGCGGTCGAGCGCGAGCGACGAGACGGAGACCTCGACGAGGAGGCGGACGTCGGAGCCGTCGAAGGCGCGGAACTCGTCACGAGGATTGAAGCCGAGGAGGGCGACGTCGGGCTCGGGACGGTCGTCGCCCATCGGCACGGTGCCCTGCGCGACGACGATGGATCCGTTCGCCTCCGCAAACCGGTTCAGAGCCCGTACGATCATTGCAAGGGCGAGCAGGTGGAGAGCACCCTGGGGCAATTTGAAGAGGATCGTACCGTCGAGAAGCTCGACGTGGACGTGGGCGAGGTCGCCCCGTTCGACCATCGCGTCGAAGAGCTCGGGGCTCACGCGCGCGTTCGGGCCGGTGAGGGGCGCGAGGGTCGCCATGCCTCTATCCTACACCGGAACCGGGCCTACAGCGGAGCCGGGCCTACAGCGGAGCCGGCGGGAGTCAGGCCGAGGGCGAGTTCGGCGATCTGGACGGCGTTGAGGGCGGCGCCCTTCCTCAGCTGGTCGCCGGCGACGAGCATGCAGAGGGCGTTCGGGTTCGAGGGATCCTCGCGCAGGCGGCCGACGAGGACGTCGTCGCCGCCGGAGGCGCGGTGGGGGGTGGGGAAGCGGTTCGCCTCGCGGTCGTCCACGAGGCTCACGCCGGGGGCGGCCTCCAGAGCGCGGCGGGCCTCCTCGACGGAGGGGGCGGGGCCGTCGAACTCGACGGTGACGGACTCGGTGTGGGCGCGGAGGACGGGGACGCGGACGCAGGTGACGTTGAGGCCGAGCCCCGGCATCCCGAGGATCTTGCGGGTCTCGGCCATGACCTTGCTCTCCTCCTCGTTGTGGCCGTCGGGGCCCACCGGCGTGTTGTGGGAGAAGAGGTTGAAGGCGTAGGGCTCGCCCCAGGGGGATTCGGGGCCGGGGTCGCCGTCGAGGGCGGCGCGGGTCTGCTCCTCCAGAAGGCGCATCATCCCCGCGCCGCCGCCGGAGGCGGACTGGTAGGTGCTCACGACGACGCGGCGGACGGTGCCGAGCGCGCGGAGCGGGTGGAGGGCCATCGTGAGGATGATCGCGGTGCAGTTCGGGACGGCGGCGAGCCGGTTGCCGCCCAGAGCCCCCGGGTTGATCTCGGGGACGAGGAGGGGGACCTCCGGGTCCATGCGGAAGGCGCTGGAGTTGTCCACGACGAGGGCGCCGGCGGCGAGGGCGGCGGGGGCGAGCTCGCGCGAGCGGGACGCTCCGGCCGAGAAGAAGGCGACGTCCACGCCGCGGAAGGCGTCGGCGGTCGCCTCGCGGACGGGGAGGTAGGCGCCGCGGTAGGCGACGGTCTTGCCGATCGAGCGGGAGGAGGCGAGGAGGGCGAGCGAGTGAACGGGGAAGCCGCGCTCCTCGAAGAGGGCGAGGAACTCGCTTCCGACGGCTCCCGTCGCGCCGACGATCGCGACGTGCAACCCTTCGTTCACCGTCTTCCGTTCACCGGGGTCAGGTTACCAGCGGGGCTACCAGCGGGGTTTCACCAGCGGGGTCGGGCGTCGGTCCCGACGAGGACGAGGACGGCACCCGCGTCGAGGGAGAGGGAGAGGGGGCCGCCGAGCGCCTCGTTCGAGACGGAGACGAAGCCCCCGAGCGCCATCGCGCGCCCCTCGACCGGCCAGCGGACCCCGGCGAGGGTCACGCCCTCGGCGACGCCGAGAGGGAGCACCGAGACGCGCGCGCCGGGGGGCGCCTCGCCGCACCAACGGCCGGGGCCTTGGACGAGGCGTGCGTGGGTCGTGCGGAGGCCGAGGGCGAGGGTCAGGGGGGAGGCGGCGGCGGCGGAGAGGGTCCCGAGAAGATGGTCGAGGCGGTCGCCTTCGAGCGAGACCAAAGTCACGCTCCCGTGGCCTCGGGCGGCGACGAGGGCGAGAAGCTTCTCGGCGTCGGTGGTGTCCTGGTCGTCCGAAGGGACGACCTCGATCCCGGCGAGGGCCTCGCCCTCGGTACCGGGCCGGGCGGAGAGCGAATCGAGGTCGCCGACGACGACGTGGGGGCGGTGGCCCGCGGCGAGGACGCGGTCGGCCCCTCCGTCGGCGGCGTAGATCCGGGTCGCGGAGGCGCACCAGGCTCCCAGAAGCGGGAGGGGGAGATCCCCCCCGGCGAGCACCCCGAGAATCCGCTCCGGCAAAGCCCCCTACGCATACCCCAGACGGGCTCGGGCAAGGACGATGGGTAGAACTCCGTCGTAATGAACCCTTCCGTCCAGGTTCGGAGAGGATGTCGAAACACTTAATCTGAACGAGAGATGAACAAAAAGGTGCTTCGACGGCCCTTCTAACCTGGCCCGGAAAATTGCGGGGGCGAAGGGACCTGAGGCCCTAGCGCGGGCCGCCGAAGACCCCTGTATACTCGCCCTCCCGGTCTCTCGCCGACGACGGAGAGGGGGGCCGGACGACGCCATGAGCCACCAGTACACGCTTGAGGACACCGACGACGCGATCCGGCTGAGGGTCGCGTGGGACACGGTGCGCGGGCGGCTCTCGGCGGAGCTTCCGGCGGCGATCATGGCGCGCTTCATCGACCCGCTCGACCCGCAGGGGCTCGAAGGAGACACGGTGAGGATCGCGGCTCCGGGGACTTTCGTCGCCGAGTACGTCCGCACCCGCCACATCGGGCAGATCCAGAGCTACCTCTCGGACGAGATGGGGCAGAGCCTCTCGATTGGGATCGTCGCGGCCCCCCGGGACCGGGCGGAGGAGGTGCCGGTCGCGCCGACGGCGGTGGCGGTGCGGGCGACGGAGGCGAGAAACGAGTTCCGCCCCCACGAGCGGTTCCGGTTCGACTCGTACGTCGTCGGGATGTCGAACCGGCTCGCGCATGCGGGGGCGAAAGCGGTCGCCGACTCCCCCGGCGAGAAGTACAACCCGCTCTTCATCTACGGTCCCTCGGGGCTCGGGAAGACGCACCTTCTCCACTCCATCGCGCACGAGCTTCTCGCGAGGGATCCCTCGTACAAGCTCGTCTACACGAGCGCGCAGAGCTTTACCGAGGAGTTCATCGCGGCGGTGCAGTCGAACCGGGTGGACGCGTTCCGGCGCTCGCAGCGGCAGTTCGACGTGTGGCTCGTGGACGACATCCAGTTCATCGCGGGGAAGGACCGGACGCAGGAGGAGATCTTCTACACGTTCAACCACATGCAGAGCCTCGCGAAGCAGGTGGTGCTCTGCTCGGACCGCCCCCCGCGCGACCTCGCGCTCATGGACGAGCGGCTCCGGTCGCGGTTCGAGTCGGGGCTCGTCGCGGACGTCCAGATGCCCGACACCGAGACGCGGTGCGCGATCATCATGAGCAAGGCGCGCCAGGAGCGGATCGACATCCCCCTCGAGATCGGGATGTTTCTCGCCGAGTCGGTGCCGGGGAACATCCGCGTCCTGGAGGGGGCGCTCACGCGGCTCGTCGCGCTCTCGAGCGTCGAGGACAAGCCGCTGGATCTGGAGCTCGCGCGCGCGCTCGCGGAGAACTACGTGCGGACGAGCGTGGTGGCGAAGCCGAACTTCAACCAGATCGTGGACCAGGTCTCGCGGCACTTCAACATCTCGGAGGAGGACATCCGGGGGACGTCGCGGCGCGCGCCGATCGTCCACGCGCGCCACGTCGCGGTGTGGCTCATGCGCGAGATCACGGGGGACTCGTGGAAGCACATCGGGACGCTCTTCGGCGACCGGGACCACACCTCGATGATGCACGCGTACCAGAAGATCACGGCCCAGATGCACCACGACAAGGAGATCCGGGTCTCGGTGAAGGGGCTCATGAAGGTTCTCGGGGACCGCTAGGTCCCCGGCCCATCGCGGGGAAGGGGGCGCGTAGGTATCCTGCCGTCCCTATGGCCCGCCTCCGACCGTTCCGGGCCTTGCGGTTCTCGCGGGAGGCGGGGGCTTTGGAGGGCCTGCTCGCGCCGCCGAGCGCGGCGCTGGCGTCCGAGCTTCGGGCGGCGCTCGGGCGGAACCCTCACCACGCGGTCCACCTCTACCCGCCCCCGGCCTCGGGGGACGACCGGAGCAAGTACGTCCGGTATGCGCACGCGGCGGCGGGGCTCGCCCAGGCGCGGCGCGCGGGGGTCCTCGTTCCGGACGGCTCGCCCGCGCTGTACCGGGTCCGGACGCCGGAGGGGGCGGCGCTCGTGGGGCTCGTGCGCGCGGGCGAGCTCGCCGGGCCTGCGGCGAGGCCGAAGGAGGAGCCGTTGCGGCTTTTGGAGGCGACGCGGACGTACGTGGAGCTCCCGCTCGCCACCTGCGAGGGGATCGAGGTCGGGGAGGGGGGGGAGGCGGCCGTCGAGAGGATTCCGGACGACGGGCGGGATCTCGCGCTCCGGCTCGTGCGGGGGCGGGAGACGGTGGAGGCGGCGCTCGCGTTCCGAGCGTCGCTCGGGGAGCGGGAGGGGGAGATCGGGGAGGACCTCGTGCCGGTGGCGGTCGTCGCGCCGGGGTCTCCGCTCGCGGGCGGGGTGGGGCTTCCGTCCGGGCTCGCGATGTGGAGCCTGGCGGATTTTCCCTAAGGGGCGGATGATAGGGGTCGGCGATGAGGGTGCAGCTTTTGGGGAGCGGCGGGGCGGACGGGATTCCGGCGCTCTTCGGGAGCGACCGGGTGAGCCGGAACGCGCGCGCGGTCGGGGGGCGCGAGGTGCGCTCGCGGGCGTCGGCGCTCGTGGACGGGGTGTTGAAGCTCGATCTGCCGCCGGAAACGCTCGCGCAGTGCCACGCGCACGGGGTGGATGCGACGGAGTGGGAGGCGATCCTCTTCACGCACTCGGACGACGACCATCTCGCGGTGAACGGTCTCCAGTACGCGCTGTACCCGTTCACGGCGGAGGACCACGCGCAGTTCGCGATCTACGGGAACGCGGCGGTCGTCGCGCGGATCCGGACCCGCTTTCCGGACTGGCCCATCGAGACGCACGAGACGCGCGCCTTCTGCCCGGTCGAGACGCACGGGTACGCGGTGACGCCGGTGCTCGCCACCCATTCGCCGGGGGAGGAGTGCCACAACCTCCTCATCGAGCGGGCGGGGCGGCGCTTTCTCTACGCGACGGACACGGGGGTGTACGGGGAGGCGACGTTCGATTTCCTCGCGGGGGTGGGGGTCCACGCGCTCGTCATCGAGTGCACCGACGGGGTGGCAGGAAGCGAGTACCCGGGGCACCTGAGCCTCGCGACGCTCGCGCCGGTGCTCGAACGGCTTCGGGAGTCCGGGGCGCTCGCGCCGCGGGCGCGGGTGGTCACGACGCACCACTCGGCGCGGGGGGGGGCGACGCACGCGGAGCTTCTGGGGCTTTTGGCCCCGCTCGGGGCCGAGCCGGGGTACGACGGCCTGACTTTCGAGGTGTGAGGCTCGCGTTTTCCGCCACGCTTCTGCGATACTTCCGCGTCCCTCCCGAAGTGCCATGATCCCCGCGCCTTTCGTTCTGCCTCTTCTGTCCGCCGACCATTCGGGGATCGTCTCGCTCTCCTCGCGCAAGCCGGACACGAAGGGGTTCGTGCTCGTGCCCGAGTACCACCACATCTCGTCGCGGCGGGGGCCGATGTTCCGGACGGCGGCGGAGTTCCGGGCGGATCTGGAGCGGCTGTGGCGGCTCGGCTTCCGTCCGGTGACGATCGCCGAGTACGCGTCGAACCGGATGACGTTGCCGAAGGGCGCCTCGCCGGTGGCGATGACGTTCGACGACTCGAACCCGAGCCAGCTGAAGCTTCGGCGCGACGGATCGGTGGACCCGGGGTGCGCGGTGGGGATCCTGATGGCGTTCGCGCGGGCGCACCCGGAGTTTCCGGCGAAGGCGACGTTCTACGTGCTCCCCCACTTCTTCGGGCAGTCCGAGTTCCGCAAGCGCAAGCTCGCGATCCTGCGGGGTCTCGGGTGCGAGATCGCGAGCCACACGGTGACCCACCCGAACCTCGCGCGGTGCTCGTCGGAGCGGGTGAAGCGGGAGCTCGCGGGGGCGATCGACCGTCTGGAGGGGATGGGGCTCAAGGGGCCGTTCTCGTTCGCGGCGCCGTACGGGCTTTTCCCGCGCGACCGGTCGCTCCTGAAGGGGTTCCGGTACCGGGGAAAGGTGTACAGGCAGGCGAACGCGGCGCTCGCGTACTACGGGGCGGGCTTCTCGCCCGAGGACCGGCGCTTCTCGCCCTACGCGATCCGGCGGATCGTGTGCTGCCACGGGGGCGAGGGGATCGAGGACTACCTCTCGCGGGCGCGGCGGGGAAAGATCCGGCTGTACGTCTCGGCGGGATCGGCGGCGCCTTAGACCCGAGCCGCCTCCTCCTCGCCTCCGTCCCTTCCGAGCGGACCCAGCAGGTCAAAGTGTAGAAGCCATGTCCCCTCTCCTCCTCCTCATCGCCATCCCCCGCATTCTCAATCTCGATTGGCGTCTCGCGACCCGGGCCGCGCACGCGAGCGCGAACTCGCCGGCAAAGGGGGTGCCGTCCGCGCGCCGGGAGAAGACCCCCGTCGAAGATGGGACGATGCTCCCCGGACCGATCGGTACGTTCAACGCAAGGTCGGGGGTCGCCGACGACCAGCGCACCGATACGCCTCTGGTCGGACTCTCCGGGCCGATCTCCGAACGGGTCGTGCGCGCGTGCGCGGACCTGCGGCAGGCGTCCCTGAAAGCCGACGATCTCGCCACGCGGCGCGCGCTGGCTAAGCTCAACGTCTTGAAGGACGACGCGTCGCTCAACCTCATTTCGAGGAGCGCCGCCTGGAATGAATGGGAGTTTGGAACGATGCAACAGGCCACGATCGAGCTTACGCCCACCTCAATGGCGGCGATCGCCGACACGGTCGAATTCCGGGGATATAGCACCCCCGAGACGCGGACTCTGTACCCCTTCGCAGCGCTCCTCATGGGAGTGCGGAGCCGCTCGCTGGACGAGCAGGTCGCCGCCCACTACAGGTCGCTCGGGGGGTCTTCGTACATTGGGGTGGATCTCACCGGCGACCCGCACGACGACGCGCTCTTTATGGCGGCGGTCTCCGTCGTGCGTGAGTACGAAAGCCTTAACCGACGTCTTACCGGTCGCGTCCTCGACCTGATGCTCTCCTGGAACCCGAGGAACCGGTTCGCGCTTCTACACCGGGGATTCCTGATGCAAACGCAGGGAAGGTTCCACGACGCGCTGGCCTCTTTCGACCGCTACGTCGCGCTCTCGGAGGATCGCGAGGAGCGGAGCTACGGCCAGTCCATGCGAGACTCGTGCGAGCGCATGCGGCGCAGATCGCTTCTTGAGGCGAAGTCGTAGGAGGATCCCCTGTTCGGTCCTAGGCTGATCCGGAGCAGTCGGACCGGCGGATTTCGAACGGGGGGAGTTCAGCGGAAAGGGGGTGGTGGGCCCGGTGGGATTCGAACCCACGACCAGCGGCTTAAAAGGCCGATGCTCTACCGCTGAGCTACAAGCCCGCTCACCCCTTTAGGATACCGCCCGCGCCCTATCCCACGAGGGCGCGCATCATCATGAGGTGGCACCCGGTGCCGCCGAGGACGAAGAGGTGCCAGAGGTCGTGGCTTCCGAAGCGTCCGGGCCAGAGGCGAGGGCGCTCGGTGGCGTAGACGACGGCGCCGACGGTGTACGTGAGGCCGCCGGCGGCGATCCAGAGGACGACCTCGCGCGAGGAGCCGCGCGCGATCGTCCCGAGGAGGGGGAGGGCCATCCAGCCCATGAGGAGATAGAGCGCCATGCGGAGGGCCTCGGGCGTCCTGGGGCTCAGGAGCGAGTAGGCCGCGCCGAGGGTCGCCAGGGCGAACTGGGCGCCGAGGACGGCCCACCGCGCGGCGCCGTGGAGGGCGACGAGGGCGACGGGGACGTAGGTGCCCGCGATCATGAAGTAGATCGCGGCGTGGTCGAGCCGCTGAAGCCAGAGGTGGCCCGCCGCGCCCTCGCCCGCGGCGTGGTACGCGGCGCTCGCGCCGTACAGCGCGAGCGCGCACGCGCCGAAGACGAGGAGCCCGACGACGGCGGGGGTCGAGCGGGCGGAGAGGACGAGCCCGCCGACGGCGAGGAGAGCGAGGGGGACTCCGGCGGCGTGGGAGAGGGCGGAGAACGGCTCGCGCAGGCGCACGGCCTTAGTTTGCCGCGAGAGAGGGAGGGGGCGGTAGCCTGGGAGGGCATGGCGGAAGAGCTGACGTACCGATCGAGCGGCGTGGACATCGACGAGGCGGACCGCGCGCTCCGTTCGGTCGCGGGGCGGATCCGGGCGAGCGCGAACGAGGACGTGATCGGGGGCGTGGGCGGGTTCGGGGCGCTCTTCCGCGCCCCGGTCGGCGCCTCGCCGGGGGGGGCGCTCCTCGTCTCGAGCATCGACGGGGTGGGGACGAAGACGAAGGTCGCGGCGATGGTGGGGGACTACTCGGGCCTCGGGGCGGACATCGTGAACCACTGCGTGAACGACATCCTGTGCCAGGGGGCGCGCCCGCTCTTTTTTCTCGACTACTACGGGTGCGCGCGCCTGACGGGGCCGAGCTCGGGAAGCCGCGTCTTCGAGTCGGTCGTCGGGGGGATGGCGGACGCGTGCGCGGCGGTCGGGTGCGCGCTCGTGGGGGGCGAGACGGCGGAGATGCCGGGGGTGTACCACGACGACGAGATGGACATCGTGGGGGCGATCGTGGGGACGGTGGACTTCGAGAACCGCCTGCCGCGCGCGGGGATGGAGCCGGGGGACGCGGTGGTGGGGATCGCCTCGAACGGGCTCCACACGAACGGGTACTCGCTCGCGCGGCGGGCGCTCTTCGAGGTGGGGGGGCTCTCGGTGAGGGACGAGGTGCCGGGGCTCGGGATGGACGTCGGCGCGGCGCTCCTGCGGGTCCACCGGTGCTACTACAACGCGGTGTATCCGATCCTGCAGGACACGCCGGGGATCACGGCGCTCGCGCACCTGACGGGCGGAGGGTTCTACGACAACATCCCGCGGGTCCTGCCCTCGGACCGGCGGGTGGTCATCGAGAGGCGGGCGTGGACGCCGCTCCCGATCTTCCGGATGATCCAGGAGGTCGGGGGGATCGAGGACGCGGAGATGATGCGCGCGTTCAACATGGGGATCGGGATGGTCATGGTGGTGGACCGGCGGAGCGCGGCGGGGGTCGTCCAGCGGCTGAACGAGGCGGGCGAGTCCGCGGCGATCATCGGGGAGATCCACCAGGGGAATCCCGAGGTGCAGATCGTCTGAGGGATCCGCCGGCGTGGGCGCGTCGCCCCTTCGCTTGGACCCGGTCGGGGCGGAGGCGGCCGAGATCGTCCTCCCGCTCGTCCGGGGGTACTTCGCCTACGACGGGCTCGTCTACGATGGCAAGGTCGAGGCGGCGGTGCGGGAGCTGTTGGGGGACGAGCGGCTCGGGCAAGCCTTCCTCGCCCGGGTCGGGGAACGGGTGGTGGGCTACTGCGTCTTGACCTACGGGTACGACGCGGAGGCCGGGGGGCGAATCGGCGTGGCGACCGACGTCTTCCTCGTGGAGGCGGCGCGGGGACGCGGGCTCGGTCGAGCGCTGATGGGGCTTCTTGTGGCGTTCGCCGCCGGAGCGGGGCTCAACCGGATCGAGCTCGTCGTCCTGGACGGCAACGAGGCGGGGCGGGGGCTCTACGCTTCGGTGGGCTTCACGCCCGTGGTCGGAAGGAGCGTCATGAGTCTGGGCACCCCGACCGGGACCCCTATCGGGACGGAGCGAGGCGCCTCCCCCTGATGGGGGGAGCGAGGCGTGCTCGGAACCGTCTTCGGGAGGTCTAGCTCAGCCGGAGGACGAAGCGGGCGTTGCCGAGGGCGAACTCGTCGCCGTCGGCGAGCTCGGCGCTCTCGGCGCGGGCGAAGTCGCCGTCCTTCAGGACGAAGGTGCCGTTGGAGGAGCCGAGGTCGGCGACGGTCCAGACCCCGTTCTCCTGGGTGAGGCGGGCGTGCTTGCGGGAGACGTAGGCGCCTTCGGGAAGGGGGCCGAGGTCCACGTCGATGGGGCCGACGGCGGGGTCGAAGCGCCCGATCGTCGCGGGGGAGCTCACGGGGAAGATCTCGTCGGTCTCCGCGCCGTTGCGCTTGACGACGAGGCGCGCGCCGGTGGTCGTCGCGCCGCTCGTCGCAGACGGCTCGTCGCCGGGGTCGCGGGTGGCGACGCCGCCCATGCCGTGGGCGTCGGTCGGCGCGGGATGGGGGGCGTTCGGGTGGGGGGCGGCGGGGGTCGAGGCCGCGCCGTCGGCGAGGGCGATGGAGTCCTCCGCCGCGTCGGGCGAGAGGGCGCCGGGGGCGGGAGCGTCTGTCGCGTCGGGTTCGACCATGCGCGGGAGGCTACCCGCCCTCCCGGGCTTGTGAGACGGGCGGGTTGATAAAACGTTCACTATCGCGTAGAAGAGGGTCTATGGAGACGAACGCCGGGCGGTCCGAACCCCTTCGGAGCGAGGGGGCGAGCGTCGGCGAGTGGCTCCGCGCGGCGGCGGAGCGGCTCCGGCACGTCACGCCGACGCCGAGGCTGGAGGCGCAGGTGCTCGCGGCGGAGGCGATGGGGATCGGGCGGACGGCGCTCCTCGCGCGGCCCGAGGCGCCGTTCCCGGTGGATCGGGGGGAGCGGCTTCTGCAAAGGCGCGAGCGTCACGAGCCGCTCGCCTACATCCTCGGTCGGCGCGAGTTCTGGGGACGCGAGTTCCGGGTCGGTCCCGGCGTCCTCGTGCCGCGCCAGGACACGGAGACGCTCGTCGAGGCCGCGCTCGCCCTGAGCCTTCCCGAGGCCGCGCGGGTGCTGGAGGTGGGGGTGGGCTCGGGGTGCGTCGCGGCGACGCTCGCGCTCGAGCGGCCCCATTGGCGGGTCGCGGGGACGGACCTCTCGGCGCGCGCGCTGGAGATCGCGTGGGGGAACGCCGAGCGTCTCGCGGCGACGGTGGATCTTCGGTGCGGCGACCTTCTCGCGCCGTTCGGGGGGGAGCGGTTCGACCTCGTCGTGTCGAACCCGCCGTACATCGCGGAGGACGAGGCGCTCGCGCCCGAGGTGCGGGGGTACGAGCCGCCGGAGGCGCTCTTCGCGGGGGAGGCGGGGCTTGCGGTGTACCGGCGGCTCGCGGTGGAGGCCGCGCCGCTCACCTCGCGCCTCCTCGTCGAGGTGGGGCACACCCAGGCGCGCGCGGTGGGGGCGATCCTCTCCGAGCACGGTTGGGAGGGGGTCCGGACGCACACCGATCTCGCGGGGATCGAGCGCGTCGTCGCGGCGCGGCGGCCCCCCGTTGCTCCCGCCGGGGCGGGGGGCGGGTGATGCCCCCGGCGCGGCGGTACTCTGCCGCCGTGGAGCCCGCGACCGCCGCCCCTCCCGCCGTCCCCTCCGCCGCCCATTCCTCGGAGGCGCTCGTCGCGAGGCTCGCCGCGCTCGCCTCTCGGACGGACGGGCGGCTGGGCGAGCTTCTCCCGCCCGCCGATCGGACCCCGGCGCCGCTCCACGAGGCGATCCGGTACGCGGCGCTCGGTCCCGGGAAGCGGCTCCGCCCCGCGCTCGTCCTTCTCGCGGGGGAGGCGTGCGGCGGCTCCGGCGCCGCTCCCCCGGATGGGGCGATCCTCGACGCGGCGTGCGCGGTGGAGATGGTGCACGCGTTCTCGCTCGTCCACGACGATCTGCCCGCGCTCGACGACGACGATCTGCGCCGGGGGCGTCCGACGTGCCACCGGGCGTTCGGGGAGGCGGTCGCGATCCTCGCGGGGGACGCGCTCTTCTCGCTCGCCTTCGCGACGATCGGGGGGCTCGACGCGCCCTCCGCGAGGGTCGTCGCGGTCCTGCGCGAGCTCACGGCGGCGACGGGGCCGGAGGGGCTCGTCGGGGGGGAGACGATCGACGTTCTCAGCGAGGGGGTGGCGGTCTCGGCGGAGACGCTCGCGGAGATCCACGCGAAGAAGACCGGCTCGCTCATCGCGGCGTCGTGCGGGATCGGGGCGCTCCTCGCGGGGGCCTCGGGGACGGAGACCGAGGCGTTGCGGGAGTACGGGCGGGGGGTGGGGCTCGCGTTCCAGATCGCGGACGACGTGCTCAACGAGACCTCGACGCCGGAGGCGCTCGGGAAGGCGGCGGCCTCGGACCGGGAGCGCGGGAAGGCGACCTACCCTGCGCTTTTCGGGGTGGCGACCTCTCGGGAGAAGGCGCTCGCGCTCGCGGACGGGGCGGTGGCGTCGCTCGGGGCGCTCTCTCGGAGCGAGGCGCGCGAGGCGCTCGGCGCGCTCGCGCGGTACGCGGTCGAGCGTCTGCGCTGACCCTACGCCCCCTTTGGGGATCGTCGGGGGATCGTCGGGGGATCGTCGGGGGATCGTCGGGGGGCCGTGGCGGGGGCCGTGGCGGGGGCTGTGGAAAACTTGGGGAGAGACTCCCGTCGCGCGAACGCCTCAAAAAGTTCCGCTCAGAGGTTAAACTGTGGCGTCGGCGCGGGGCGTGCCCCGCGGCGGCGCCTGGGGCCGGGATGCCCCGGGACCCCCTTTCAGGAACGAGATGCAGACCGGCGCCCCTATCGAGACCCAAGCGACGATCAAGGTTTTCGGCGTCGGCGGCGCCGGGTGCAACGCGGTGAACCGCATGATCCGCGAGGGGCTCACGGGGGTGCAGTTCGTCGCGCTGAACACGGACGCGCAGGCGCTCGCGCAGACGCTCGCCCCGGTCCGCATCCAGCTCGGGAACGATCTCACGCGCGGGCTCGGCGCCGGGGGGAACCCGACGGTCGGCGAGGGGGCAGCGCGGGAGAGCGAGGCGCTCATCGACGCGGAACTCCAGGGGTGCGACATGGTCTTCGTCACCGCCGGGATGGGCGGGGGGACCGGGACGGGGGCGGCGCCGGTCGTCGCGGAGATGGCGCGGCGCAAGGGGATCCTCACCGTCGGCGTCGTGACGAAGCCGTTCACCTTCGAGGGCGCGAAGCGCAACCGGCTCGCGGCGCAGGGGGCGGCGCTTCTGAAGGAGCACGTGGACACGCTCATCACGGTCCCGAACGACCGTCTGACGGACACCGTCGCGCGGCAGGCGACGCTTCAGGAGGCGTTCGCGCAGGCGGACGACGTTCTTCGCCAGGGGGTGCAGGGGATCTCGGACATCATCACGCTTCCGGGGATGATCAACGTGGACTTCGCCGACGTCCGCACCGTCATGAGCGACGCGGGGGTCGCGCTCATGGGGCTCGGGCGCGCGGTGGGGGATCAGCGCGCGAAGATCGCGGCGCAGGCCGCGGCTCAGTCGCCGCTTCTGGAGACGAACATCCAGGGGGCGCGGCGGCTTCTCGTGAACATCACGGCGGGGCCGGACTTCTCGCTCGGGGAGATCCACGACGCGATGGACTACATCCTGCAGTTCACCGACGCGCAGGACGCCGAGATCATCATGGGCCACGTCATGCGCGAGGACGCGAAGGGGCACGAGGGCGAGGTCCAGATCACGCTCCTCGCGGCCGGAATGGACGCGAACACCCCGACGGTCGCGCGGCGCGACGCGGAGGTCTTCCACACCCCCGCCCCGGCGCCCTCCGCGGGTCCGTCGCCGGTCGTCGCCCCCGCGACGATCCCGACGTTCCCCGTCTACACGCCCCCCGTCTTCGGGGCGGCCCCGACCTCCGCCTCCGCGCCGGCGCCCGCGAGCTCGCCGGCCCCGTCGCCAGCCCCGTCGTCGTTCCCGGCGTCGGTCCCGTCGCCCGCGTGGATCTCCTCCGCCCCGGCGCGCGAGCCTCAGCCTGCCGAACCGGTCCGGGAGCCGGTCCGGGAGCCCGCGCGTTACGAGACGCCCCGGTACGAGACCCGCTACGACGCCCCGCGCCTCGATCCCGAGCCGGTTCCGGCGCCCTCGCGCCACGAGGGGGGGGCGGGCTCCTCTCCCGCCGCCTCCCCCGCCGCCTCCCCCGCCGTCTCGCCTCCGTCGGGCGTGCCGGGGGCGATCGGGCTCGACGAGATCGACATCGACATCCCCTCCTTCCTCCGCCGCCAGCGCGGGAACGGCGAGTGACGCCGCTGGCCGGAGCTCTCCCGGCCGGTCCCCTTTCGGCCGGGGCCCTTTCGGCCGGGGCCCGCCGGCCGGTGGCGTCGCGGGGGCTTCGCCCTCTTCCGGTCCGCCGATGAAGACGGTCGTCCGGGGGATCGAGACGTACCAACGGGAGCGGATGCCCGAGATCCTCCCGCTTCTCCGGCGGCTCGCCGAGGAGGGGCAGAGGCCCGAGGCGCTTCTCCTCACCTGCGCCGACTCGAGGGTCGTTCCCGGCATCATCGCCTCGACGGAGCCCGGGGTGCTCTTCACGATCCGGAACGTCGGGAACATCGTCCCGATCGCCGAGGGGGGCGCGCATCCGGAGGTGAACTCGTTCGGGGCCTCGACGGGGGCGGCGCTCGAGTACTCGATCGAGGTTCTGGGGGTCCAGGACGTCATCATCCTCGGCCACGCCGACTGCGGGGCGATGAAGCAGCTGGAGAAGGAGGAGGATTCGGGGCTTCCGCATCTGGAGGCGTGGCTCGCGAACGCGCGGCCCGCGCTTCTGCGCCACCTCGTGATGGGGCAGGAGGAGCGGGAGGAGGACGCGGGGCTCGCGTCGTACGACATCCTCTCCCGCGTGAATGTCACGCTCCAGCTCGAACATCTCGCAAGCTACCCGGCGGTGCAGGGCCGGATGAAGGAGGGGGCGCTGAAGCTCCACGGCTGGTGGTTCGACCTTCGCACCGCGAGCCTCCAGGTGTACGACATCGGCTCCGGGGAGTGGCGCCCGTTCTCGGAGATGTACCGCGACCTTCTGGAACCCGACGCCGCCCCGGCCTGAGCCGCGCCTAAGCCGGGGGCGGGACGCCCCGGTATCATCGTTCGGGCCGGAGACGGCCCGCGAGAGGAAACACGGACTTGGCAGGCGCATACACCCCCGGACTCACCGTCTCGCGCGACGTCGTCGTGCGGCGCACGCGGAGGCTCCCGATCAAGGGGGAGGTGCTGGTGGCGGCGGGGCAGGAGGTGGGGCCGGAGACGGTCGTCGCCCGCGCCGAGCTTCCGGGGGCGCTCCAGACGATGAAGGTCGCCGAGCGGCTGGGGGTCGAGGCGCGCGACGTTCCGTCCGTGATGAGGCTCGCCGTCGGGGCGCCGGTCGCGAAGGACGAGGTGCTCGCGGAGGGGAAAAAGCTTTTCGGGCTCTTCAAGGCGCCCCTCGTCACGAGCGACTACGCGGGGACGATCGAGTCCGTGAGCGAGGTCACCGGGAACGTCCTCGTGCGGGAGGCGAGCCTGCCGATCGACATCGACGCCTACATCACCGGGCGGGTCGCGGAGATCCTTCCGGGCGAGGGCGCGATCGTCGAGACGCGCGGGGCGATGGTCCAGGGGATCTTCGGGGTCGGAGGCGAGCGACGGGGGACCGTCCGGGTCGCGGTCGCCACGCCCGAGGAGCCGCTCGACGAGGGGAGCATCCGCGATTCCGACCGGGGGCTCGTCCTCGTCGGGGGATTGGGGATCACGGCGGCGGCGATCCGGCGGGCGGCGAGCGTCGGGGTCGTCGGGCTCGTCGCGGGGGGGATCAAGGACTCGGACCTCACCGACTTTCTCGGCTACGACATCGGGGTGGCGATCACTGGGGCGGAGGCGATCCCGCTCACGATCCTTGTCACCGAGGGGTTCGGGTACCTCGCGATGGCGCGGCGGACGTTCGAGCTCCTGAAGACGCTCGAAGGCGGAGCCGCCTCGATCAACGGGGCGACCCAGATCCGCGCGGGGGTCATCCGGCCGGAGATCATCGTGCCCCACGCGGAAGGGGCGGTCGCGGCGGAGCGGGCGGGGGGGGCGCTGGAGCTCGTCGTCGGCACCCCCGTGCGGGTCATCCGCGAGCCGTTCTTCGGGCTTCTGGGGACGGTCACGGGGCTTCCGGCGCAACTCGTGACCCTCGACTCGGGAACGACGGTGCGCGTGCTCGCGGCGCGGCTCGACGACGGGCGCGAGGTGACGGTCCCCCGCGCGAACGTGGAGATCATCGCGACGGGAGGCTGAGGGGAGGGGGCTTCCGTAACCGCGTTTTAACAAGCGCCCCCGATACTGCGGGGCATGGCGATCGCCGACCGGCCGCTCCCGGCGGAGCGAAAGACCCCCGAACCGACGTCCATGAAGCTTCTTATCGTCGACGACGAGCCCGCGATCACCGAGACCCTCGAGGCGAAGTTCCGCCGCGAGGGGTTCACGACGTTCGCGGCCGCCTCGGCCGAGGAGGGGCTCGGGCTCTTCCGCCGGATCAAGCCCGATCTCGCGATCCTCGACATCATGCTTCCGGGGCGTTCGGGGTTCGATCTTCTGAAGGCGATCCGCAAGGAGAGCACGATCCCGGTCATCTTCGTCTCGGCCCGAGCGGACGAGGGGGACCGGGTGGCGGGGCTCGAGATGGGGGCCGACGACTACGTCGTGAAGCCGTTCAACATGGCCGAGCTCGCCGCGCGGGTGAAGGCGATCCTGCGCCGCTCGACCGCCGAGGCGGTCCACGAGACGGTCGAGCGGGGCGATCTGAGGATCGACCCGAAGACGCACGAGGCGTACCTGCGCGGCGAGCGGCTGACGCTCTCGCCGAAGGAGTTCGCGCTCCTCTACTTTCTCGCGAAGAACGCGGGGCAGGTCTTCACGCGCGAGGTCCTGCTCGACCGGGTGTGGGGAAAGGACAACTACGTCTCGTCGCGGACGGTGGACGTCCACATCCGCTGGCTTCGCACCCGGATCGAGCGCGACCCGAACGATCCCGAGCACCTGACGACGGTGCGCGGGATCGGCTACAAGTTCTCGGGCTAGCCCTTCCGCCCTTCCGCCCTCCCGCCCTTCCTGGGGCGAGCGGAGGGAACAGAAGGGGCCTCTCGTCTCGTAGACGAGAGATCCCGTGCCGACCTCCGGCCCCCTTTCGCCCGGCTTCGCGTCCCCCGACCCCGACGCGGCTCCCCGCGGCTCGCTCCTGAAGCGGGCGCTCCTCATCGGGGTGCCCGCGCTCGTGCTCGCGGGGCTCGTCGGGGCGCGGCTCGTCGCGGTGCGGGCGAAGGCGGCGGATCTCACGAAGGGGGCGAGCGCCCGGCGCAACGCGGCCCCGGCGGTGGAGGTGGCGAGCGCCGGGCCGCGGACGCTCCAGGCGGTGCTCACTGTCGTCGGGGACGCGCAGTCGCCGACCGCCGCGCGCCTCGCGCCGAAGGTCGCGGGGCCGATCACGTTCCTCGAGGCGCGGGAGGGGGACGAGGTGAGGGCGGGGCAGGTCCTCGTTCGCATCGACCCGCGCGAGGTGGAGGCGGGGGTGAGCGCGGCGAAGGCCGCCGTCGCGGAGGCGCGGGCGAGGCTCGCGGGGGCGCAGGCGACGGCGAGCGCGACGCTCGTGGGGATCGAGGGGACGATCGTCGGCGGGCGGGCGGGGGTCCTCTCGGCCCAGGCGGGTCTCAACGGGGTGCGGCAGAACCGCGCGGCCCAGATCGCCGCCGCGCAGGCGTCGGTCGCCGACCTCGCCTCGCGCATCTCGGCGGCGAACGCCGACGTGCGGAGCGCCGAGGCGAACGCGACCGCGGCCGAGGCGAACCTGAACAACGCGCGCATCCGGTACGACCGGGTGGCCGAGCTGTACCGGGGGGGCTACATCGCCGCGCAGGACGTGGACGACGCGCGGGCGCAGGTGCGGGTGCAGGAGGGGGCGCTCGCCGTCGCGAGGGCCGCCGTCGCGGCGCGGCGCGACACGGCGCGCGCGCTCGCCTCCCAGCGCAAGGCGGCCGAGGCGCAGGTCGCGATCGTCCGGCGCACGTCGTCGGCGACGATCGCGACGGCGGACGCGGCCCTCCGGAGCGCGCGGGCGACGCTCGGGACCGCCTCGGCGAACCGGGCGCAAGGGGCGGCGTACCGGGAGAACCTCGCCGCGCTGAGGGCGGCGGTCGGCGCGGCCGAGTCCGCCGAGGCCCAGGCGGAGGCGCGGCGGGCGGACACGGCCCTGCGCTCCCCGATCGACGGGACCGTCACCGCGCGCGACGCCGATCCCGGCTCGCTCGCCGCCCCGGGGACGCCGGTCGTCACGGTGCAGGCGCTCAGGCCGCTCTTCATCGAGGCGGCGATCCCGTTGGAGACGGGCGGGGAGATCCGCCCCGGCACTCCCGCGAAGATCGCGTTCGACGCCCTGCCGGGGCGCGAGGTCGAGGGGCGGGTCGCGGGGGTCAACCGCGCGGCGGACGTCCAGAACCGGCGCTTCACGATCCGCGTCCGGATCGAGAACGCGGACGAGGCGGTGCGCCCCGGGATGTTCGCGCGGGTGACGCTCGTCACGCGGAGCACCGAGGCCGCCGTCGCCGTCCCGATCGAGGCGGTGAACGGCGAGGGGCGAAAGGCGTCTGTGACCGTCGTGGGCGAAAGGGACGTGGCCGAGAGGCGCCCGGTCGAGACCGGCGCGCGCGACGGGCGGTTCGTCGAGATCCGGCGCGGGCTGAGGGCGGGCGAGCGCGTCGTGACGCTCGCCTACAAGGCGGTGAAGGACGGGGGCAAGGTGACGATCGGAAGGCCCGACGAGAGCGGCAAGGCGGGGAGGGCGGCCGCCGGGGACGGGGGTCGCCGACGGGGCGGCGACTCTGGAGGCGGCTCTGGGGGCGGCTCTGGGCGCGGATCTGGGAGCGACGGGGGGACCGCGGGAGCCGCCGGGGGCGCGGGGCCGGGCGGTCGGGGAGGCACGACGGGCGCCCGCGCGTCCGGCGACGCGGGGGCCGGTTCGGGATCGGGCCGGGTGGGAGGGGCGTGAACCTCGCCCGCTGGTCCGTAGCGAAGCCCGTCGCGGTGACGATGCGGATCGCCGCGCTCGTGCTCCTCGGGATCATCTGCCTCTTCCGGCTTCCGATCGACCTGTTGCCGCGGGTGGACATCCCGACGGTCTCGGTGAACACCTCGTGGCCGAACACGGCGCCCGAGGAGATGGAGGCGCAGATCACGCGCCCGATCGAGCAGGCGGTCTCGACAGTCCCCGGCCTCTACAACGTCTCGTCCACGTCCTCGCTCGGTCAGTCGAACGTCCGGGTCCAGCTGAACTACGGCGTGGACGTGAACCGCGCGGCGGTGGACGTGCTCCAGTACGTCCAGCGCGCCCGGAGCGCGTTCCCGAACGATCCGACCCTTCAGGCGCCCACCGTCGTGAAGTTCGACCCCTCGACCCTCCCGATCCTCATCTACGGGGTCACCGGCGACGACGACCCGGTGCGGCTGAAGACGCTTCTGACGAACGAGATCTCGCCGCTCATCGAGTCGGCGGGCGGGGTCGCGCAGGTGACGATCACGGGCGGTCAGGACCGCGCGGTGATCGTGGACGTGGACCCGGAGAAGCTGCAGTCATACGGCCTCGCCCTCTCGGACGTCACGCGCCGCATCGCGGCGGAGAACGTCTCGCTTCCCGCCGGGATCGCGCGGACCGGGGGGACCGAGTCCACGATCCGCTCGACGGGCTACTTCGCCTCGGTCGCGGAGGCCGCGCGGGTGCCGCTGGGCGTGTACGGCGGGCGCATCGTCACGCTGGGCGACGTGGCCCAGGTGCGCGACGGGGGGCAGGAGCAACGCATCTTCACCCGGATGGACGGGAGGAAGGCGGTCGGCCTCTCGATCTCGAAGCAGTCCGAGGCGAACACGGTCGAGACCTCGCGCAACGTCGAGGCGAAGATCCGGGAGATCGAGGCGCGGTACCCCGACCTCAAGTTCACCGCCGCCTACGGTCAGGCGGGCTTCGTCGAGGGCTCGATCTCCGAGCTGAAGGAGACGGCGATCGTCGGGGGCGTCCTCGCGGTCCTCGTCATCACGTTCTTTCTCCGCAACGTGCGCTCGACGCTCGTCGTCGCGCTCTCGATCCCGATCTCGATCGTCTCGACGTTCGCGCTCCTCTACTTCGGGGGTTTCACGCTGAACACGATCTCGCTCTCGGGGCTCGCGCTCGCGACGGGGCTTATCGTGGACGACGCGATCGTGGTGCTGGAGAACATCTTCCGCCACATCGAGCGGGATAAGAAGCGGGCGCCGGAGGCGGCGGTCTCGGGGACGCAGGAGATCCTCGGCGCGGTCGTCGCCTCGACGATCACCGTCATGGTCGTCTTCCTGCCCCTTCTTCTCATCAAGGGACAGTCGGGCCAGACGTTCACCCAGTTCGCCCTCGTCGTCATCTTCTCGATCCTCGTCTCGCTCGCCGACGCGCTCACCGTCGTCCCGATGCTCGCCTCGCGCTTCATCCGGGAGGACGAGATCGAGGCGTTGGAACACCCCGAGCGCCGGAGGACGAAGCCGGGAGCGCTCACGCGGCTCTTCGATCGGTTCGGGGGCTGGTTCGCCGCGCTCGACGCGAGCTACCACCGGGGGCTCCAGTTCGCGCTCAAGCGAAGGTGGGTCGTCATCGGGGGGGCGCTCGCGTGCATCGCGGCGGTGTATCCGCTCGTCCCGCTCGTCGGGACCGAGACGCTTCCCCAGACCGATTCGGGCGATTTCCAGGTGCGGGTGAAGCTTCCCATCGGGACCGCGCTCGACAAGACGACGGAGAAGATGATGCAGGTCGAGCGCATCCTGCGGAGCGACCCCGACGTGAGCACGGTTTTTCTCGCCTCGGGGGCGAACCTCTCGAACCGGGGCACGACGTCGGCGGCGATCTCGTACCAGGGCTCGGCGACCGTGCGTCTGAAGCCGGGGCGCAAGGCGCGCACCGAGGACGTCGTCAAACGGATCGGGCGCAAGACGCGCGCCCTTGCGGGGGTGAACGTCTCGATCACGCCGTACGACCTTGTGGCGAACACGCTCGGGGGTCAGAACCAGGGGATGGAGGTGGACGTCTTCGGGCAGGACCTGACCGAGATCGTCGCGAAGGCGAAGGAGGTGCGGCAGGCGATGTCGGAGGTTCCGGGGCTCGAGGCGGTGGACCTCGCGATCGACGAGGCGAGCCCCGAGCTCCAGTGGAAGATCGACCGCGACAAGGCCGCGGCCCTCGGGGTGAGCTACGCGGACGTCGCGAACCTCGTCGGGGCCGCGACGAACGGCCAGCTCACGACCTACTACCAGGAGAAGGGGTACCAGTACCCGATCTACGTCCAGGTCCCGGTCGAGCGGCGGCGGACGGTCGAGACGATCCTCCAGCTTCCGTTGCGCCCCTCGCTCGCGAGCGCGGGGGGGGCGGGGGGCGCGGCCCCGAACCCGCGCCAGATCCTTCTCGGGCAGGTCGTCACCCCGATCACGGGGACCGGTCCGAACCAGATCACGCGCCTGAACCGTCAGCGCTACGTCGCGGTGTCGGGGCGCGTCGCCGACCGCGCGGCGAGCGAGGTCGAGGCGGACGTGCGCGCCGCGATGCGGAGGATCGACTTTCCGCAGGGGACGTTCTGGGATCTCGGCGACCAGCAGAAGCGCAAAAGCGAGGAGTTCGGCGGGCTCGGGCTCGCCGTCTTCCTCGCGATCGCGCTCATCTACATGCTTCTCGCCTCGCAGTTCGAGTCGTTCGTGGACCCGCTCATCGTCCTGTGCTCGGTCCCGCTGTGCTCCATCGGGGTCGTCCTCGCGCTCTTCCTCTCGGGCCGCGCGTTCGGGCTCACGGCGTTCGTCGGGCTTCTCATGCTCATCGGGATCGCGGTGAAGAACGGCATCCTCCTTGTGGACTACACGAACCATCTGCGGGCGGAGGGGCTCCCGCGCGACGAGGCGATCTACCGCGCGGGTCCGACCCGGCTCCGCCCGATCCTCATGACGAGCCTCTGCGCGATCCTCGGGATGCTTCCGCTCGCGCTGGGGATCGGGGCGTCGTCCGAGCTCCAGGCCCCCCTCGCCACGGCGGTCGTGGGCGGGCTCTTCACCTCGACGCTCCTTACGCTCTTCATCGTCCCGGTGGTCTACACGCTCTTCGACGACCTCGCGCGCCGGTTCCGCAAGGACCCCCGCGACCTCGGGCGCGCGAAGGGGGTGCCGCCGAGCGTCGCCGCCGTCGGGGGGCCTCCCGACGGACTCGACACCGAGCCGGCGCTGCCCGGAACGGGAGAGCGCTAGCCTTTGGACGCGGGCCTTCTCGCCGCCGCGCTGTGGGCGCTCAACGCGCGCGACCGGGTCCTGCGGCGCGAGCCGCAAGGCACCGGGCAAGGGGCCGGGGCGACCCCGCCGGTGCGCGTGACGACGCCCGACGTGGCGATCCCCCCGCGCGTCGTCCTTCCCGCCGACGAGCGCCCGCGCCCGCTCACCGCCGACGAGGCGGTGCGCCTCGCGCTCGCGCTCCAGCCGACCCTCGACGTCGCCCGCGCGGACGTTCTCGCCGCGCGGGGGCGCACGACCCAGGCGCGCGCGGCGCTCCGCCCCGCGCTCGGCTTCACCACCGGCTACTCGCTCGCCGAGCCCTTGAGCTCCGGAAGCAACGTCAACGTGGGTGGCGGCACGGGCGGCACGGGCGGGGGCGGGTCGGCGGGGAGCGACCCGATCCTCGGCTCCGCCTTCGGCGGCGTTCTCGGGAACGGCGTGGGGACGCTCCGCACGAACCTCGTGCTGAGCCAGCTCCTCTTCGATTTCAACCGGACCCGCGACCTTGTGCGCCAGCGCGACGCGCTCGCGCGGGTCGCGGAGGGGAACCTCACGACCGCCGCGCTCGACGTGGCGCAGGAGGCGCGTCTGCGCCTGGCGAACCTCGCCCAGAACGCCCGCCTCGTCGCGGTGAGCGAGAGCAACGTCCGCAACCGTCAGCTTCAGCTGAATCTCGCGCAGGCGCGGCTCGACGCCGGGCTCGGCCCGCCCGCCGACGTCGTGCGCGCGAAGACGAGCCTCGCCGACGCGGCGCAGGCCCTCGTGGCCGACCGGAACGCCGAGGACGTCGCCCGCGTCCTTCTCGCCGAGACGCTCGGGGTGGACCCGCTCACCCCCATCGTCCCCGCCGAGGACGCGGGGACGGCGCTCGACGCGCTCGACGCCCGCGCTCTCGTCGAGACCGCGCTCGCCCGTCGGCCGGAGATCGCCGCCGCGCGCGAGAGCGTCCGCGCCGCAGGGTACGGCGTGAGCTTCGCGCGCAAGACGAACGCGCCGAGCGTGGACCTGAGCCTCGCCGCCGGGACGCGGGGTTCGAGCGGCCTGCTCACGAACCCCACCGCGACGCTCGGGCTCACCCTCACCTGGAACTTCGCCGACGGCGGCCTGACGCGCGGGCGGACGGAGGAGGCGCGCGCGGTCGAGTCCGCCGCGCGCGCGACGCTCGTGCGCGCGGGGCAGCTCGTCGTCTCGGGGGTCGCGCAGGCGGTCCTCGCCGCCGCGAACGCCGGAAGCCGCGCGAGCCTCGCCGAGGTCGGGGTCGCGAACGCGCGGGAGGGGCTCCGGCTCGCGGAGGGGCGGTATCGGGGGGGCGTGGGGACGTTCCTGGAGATCACCGACGCGCAGGCGGCGCTCTTCGCGGCCCAGCGGAGCGCGGAGCTCGCGCGCGGGGATCTCGCCCGCGCCCGCGCCGCCCTCCGCCGCGCGACGGGGGAGCCCGTGGATCTCCCCCGCCGGCCCGATCCGGCTAAAGCCGGATCTTGAGCGTCACGATCTCGAACGGCTTGTAGGCGAACGGCACCGCGCCGTCGGTCATCTCGATCTCGCCGAGGACGTTCTCCTCGAGGTCGCAGAGCCACGCCGCCTGGGGCGGGGCCGCGAGGAGGAGCTCGGCGTGCCCCCGCGTGTTGTGGCACTCGTAGAGGCGCACGATCACGTCGTCGGAGTCCTCGGCCTTCTTGACGGTCTCCACGACGACGTTCCGATCGTGGCACTGCGCGAAGGGCGGGAGCGAGGCCCCCTCGCCCGCGCCGGGGTCGAGCGGCACTGCGCGCAGAGGCGCGTTCAGCGCGTAGGCCGCCGCGACGACCCCCGCGTCCTTGTACCCGCCGAAGTGGGGAAGGAGCGTGTACGTGAAGCGGTGGATCCCCATGTCGCACGTCGGATCGGGCGCCTTCGGCGCGCGGAGGAGGGTCATCCGCAGGACGTTCCCGCGCACGTCGTGCCCGTACTTGCCCGCGTTGAGGAGCGCGAGCCCCTGGTCGCCTTCCGAGAGGTCCACCCATTTCTGGGCGCACACCTCGAAGCGCGCCCAGTCCCACGTCGTGTTCACGTGGGTCGGTCGCTCGACGTTGCCGAACTGGATCTCGTACGTGGCGCGGCTCGCGTTGACGTTCGCGGGGAAGGCGACCTTCAGCATCTTGTCCTCCTCGCGCCAGTCGATCTCGGTATCGAACCGGATCCCGGGGGTCGGGCCGAGCGAGATGCGCTGGCGGATCGTCGAGTCTCCGAACCGCTTCACGAGCTCCGCCGCGACGCGCACCGGCCCCCGCTCCACGATCTCGAAGCTCTCCGAGCGCAGAAGGTCGGTCCCCGTCTCGAGGGCGAAGGCGTCCACGTCCCAGGCGCTCCAGAAGAGAGGATGGTCGTCGAAGAGCTGGAAGACGTTGCCGAGGCGCCCGGGCTCGAGGAACTCGGTCCCGTCCTCGAGGCTCTGGATCGAGGAGAGGTTGCCGTTCATGTCGAACCGGACGACCCACTCGCCGCTCTCCAGGCGGCGCGTCCCCGCCTTCAGGCGCGGGCGGGCGCCGTCGCCGCGCCGCGCGTCGGGAGCCGTCTCCACGAGGTCGCCGACGACGACGGTCCCCTGCGCCGCCGCCGGGACCGCGAAGACGAGGGAGCGCTCGCCGAACGCCTCGACCGTCTGCGCCGGGACGGTCTCGCCGTTCACCACGAGCGCGGCGGGGGCCGCCTCCTCCGGCCCGAGCGGGATCTCGCCCTGCGTCCCCACCGTCGCGTTCTGGAAGAGCGCGACCGGGCGCGTCAGGCCCGCCGTGCCGAGCGAGCCCGCGATCGCGCGCATCGAGTCGGCGACGATCGCCTCCCCGGCGCGCCGGATCTCCGCGTAGTCCCGCGCCGAGTCGTCGTAGACCTCCTTCACCGAGCTTCCCGGGATGATGTCGTGGAACTGGTTCAGAAGGACGAGCTTCCACGTCGCCTCGAGCTCCGCCGCCGGGTAGGGGCGCGCCCCGCGCGCGAACGTCGCGAGGTACTCCGCGTCGCGCAGGAGGAACTCGCTCTCGCGGTTCCCCTTCTTGTTCGCGGCCTGGCTCGTGTAGGTGCCCCGGTGGAGTTCGAAGTAGAGCTCGCCGGTCCAGGTCTGGAGATCCTTCGAGCCCCGGCGCGCCTCGCGGAAGAAGTCGGACGCCTTCTTTCCGAGCGCGACCTCGGGGTAGTTCGGGGCCTGCTGGCCGCGCCGGAGGAACTCGAGGTGGCGCTCGGTCGGGCCGCCCCCCCCGTCGCCCCAGCCGAAGACGTAGAGCGACTGGTCGCTCCGCCCGTGGTCCTTGAAGTTGTGGACGGAGTAGACGACCTCCTTCGGCTCCGCGCTCGCGTTGTAGGTATCGGCGGGGGGGAAGTGGGTCCAGATCTTCGTGCCGTCGATCCCCTGCCAGTAGAAGGTGTGGTGGGGAAACTTGTTCACCTGGTTCCACGAGATCTTCTGGGTCATGAACGCCTCAATGTTGAACTTCGCGAGGATCTGCGGAAGGGCGGCGGAGTACCCGAAGACGTCGGGAAGCCACATGTCGATCGTGGTGACGCCGAACCGCTCGCGGAAGTAGCGGCGTCCGTAGAGGAACTGCCGGACGAGCGACTCGCCCCCGGTGAGGTTGCAGTCGGCCTCGACCCACATCGAGCCGACCGGCTCCCACTGACCCCGCGCGATCGCCGCCTTCACCCGCTCGAAGAGGCCCGGATACTCGTTCTCCAGCCACTCGTATTGGCTTGCCTGCGAGTGCGCGAAGACGTACTCGGGGTAGCGCTCCATGAGGCTCAGCTGGGTCGCGGTCGTGTGCGCCATCTTCAGGTGCGTGATCGCGAGAGGCCAGAGCCACGCCGTGTCGAGGTGCGCGTGCCCGACGGGCACGATCGTGTGGGCGAGCTCTCCGTTGAGCGAGCTCTGCGCGTCCCGAAGAAGCCGCCTCGCCCCCGCGAGCGAGCGCCGCCCCGCGCGCGCCCAGAGGTTCGCGACGTCGTTGAGCGCGCGCAGGAGGACCGCCGCCCCGGGGTCCTTCTCCGGGTACTCGTCCAGCAGGAGCATCGCGAACTCGAAGTCGTAGACGAGCGCCTTGAGCTCCCGGTCCACGACGAACATCTCCGCCCCCTCGACCCGCTCCACGAGCGCCTCGCGCGGGGGCTCCTTGCCCGCGACGCGCACCTGCGGGTTCCGCGTGTACACCTGGAACACGTAGCTCACCTCCTCGCCCCCCGCGACGGTGTCCTCGGGCGAGAACCCCTTGCCCTCCAGCACGCCCATATCCGAGTGCTCGAGGTCCACCCCGCGCCACGGCTCGCCGTCCTTCCACAGCGTCCGCTCGCCCCCGATCTCCGCGATGATCGAGACGTGCTTCCCCGCCCATCCCTCGGGCACGCGCCCCGAGATGCGGAACCACCGGACGGTGTAGGCCGGGCCGTACTCGAACCCCTTGCCGATCTCCTCCCAGGGCCCCGCCTCCGCCTCCGCCTGCGTGCGGCAGGGGTTCGGGTTCGTCTCGATCCTGAGTTCCAGCCGCTCGCCGACGAGAGCGGGGGTGAGTTCGTTCCGAAGGAACTGGGTGAGCCGCCGCCGGGTGAGGTCGGGATGCTTAAGCATAGACGCAGGGGCGAGCGTACCCATCCCGGTCGCTCCCCTCCCGCGCCGGACGGGGACGCGCCGGACGGGGACGCGCCGCGCCGCGGGCGCGTACATCCGAGAGGCTTGGAAACGCCGCAAACGCCCGAGACGCCCGCGATGTCCGCCTCGCTCCCCGAACGCGACCCGCCTGAGGACAGAGGGCTCGACCTTCTTCTCGCCGCGCTCTACGCGCCGGGGTTCGAGGTCGGACCCTCCCGCGACTGGCCGCGCCTCGTGCGCGCGTGGCGGCGGGGGGAGGGCCTCGCCGCCTTTCCGGCCGAGGCGATCGCGCTGGAGGATCCCTTCCGCCGCGATCGGGCGCGGCGGTGGCTCGACGAGCGCCGCCTCGCGACGGCCGCAGGCGAGGCCCTGCCGAACCTCTGGCCCGCCGCCCGCCGCGCCGCTCTCGGACGCGCGGGGGAGGGTCTCGCCCCCACCTTCGACGCCTCCCCGCCGCCCGCCGCGCTCTGGACCCGGTGGATCTCTCCGGACTCGGAAAAGTTGCCGCAGAGCCTTGAAGAGACGTCGAAACGACCCGCGGCGGGGATCGGGGGGCGCACGGCCGCTCCGGCGGCGCTCGCCTTCGCGCGAGAGGTCGGCGCCCTCCTCGCCGGAGGGGAGACCCCCCTCGTCTCGGGCGGCGCGCCGGGGTGCGACGACGCCTTCGCGGTCGGGCACGGCGGCGCGACCGTCCTGCTCCCCCACGGCCTCGACCTTCCGCGCCCCGACCTGCGGGGGTGCGCCGTCGCCCTCTCTCCCTTCGCGCCCGAGGCGCCGTTCTCGCGCGAGCGGGCGATGCGTCGCAACGCGCTCATCGTCGGAGCGGCGGGGCTCACCGTCGTCGCCTCGGCCCGCCGGGGGGAGGGCGGTTCGTGGCACGCCGCCGTCGGCGCGCTCCGCGCCCGCGCCGCGCTCTCGGTCTACGTCGGGCCGGGGGCGGGCGAGGGGGCGGAGGCGCTCGCCGCGCTCGGGGCCCTTCCCGTCGCGTCGCCCGAGGAGGCGCTCGCCCTCGTCGAGCTCGCCGCCGGGACGCCCCGGACCGAGGACCTCGGCTCCCGGTGGGCCGCACTCCGCGGCACCGCCGACCCGCGCGCCCAACCCCCGCTGGCGCTGTAAGGGGACGGATCTCCCGGAGTCTCCTCCCGACACCTTGTCAGAACCCTCTTCTCGCCGACGTAAGGATGTGATCCCTCGAGAACGGCCCCCTTGTAACACCCCAGTGGCACCGGCGTCCCGCCGATGCGCGCTCAACCCCCAACTCTGACCTTGCACAAAACGCCGGAAACCGTGGTCAGCATGGTCAGGAATCGGGGAGCAGAGACCTTAGAATCGTGCTCGCACACGCCTAAAAGCTTTCCCAGGATTCCCAGGAATCGCTCTGAAACTCTCCTTCGGAAGGCCGGTCGGATCTCGAAGGGGACGGCCTACTCGAACGAGAAGACGACCTTGCCCGCCCTTCCGCCCGCCATCAGCTCCATCGCGGACTGGAACTCGGTGTAGTGCATCCGGTGCGTGACGACCGTCTCCAGGTGGAGCGCGCCGCCGACGAGAAGGCGTTGCATCGTCTCCCACGTCTCGGGGAGCCGCCGCCCGACGATCCCCTGCAGGGCGACCCCCTTGAAGATGAGGGCGTCCACGTCCACCGGCTGGACCGGGTCCTTGAAGACCCCGAGCGACGAGATCCGCCCCCCGGGCCGCACCGCCTCCACCGCGAGCGCGAGCTGGCTCGGGTGGCCCGACATCTCGAGCACCGCGTCCACCCCCTCGGGTTCCAGACGCCGAAGCTCCGCCGCGACGTCCTGCGCCGTCGGGTCGAAGAGGGTCTGGACGCCCATCCCCTCGGCGAGCGCGCGCCGGTACGGGGCGACCTCGGTCGCGTAAACGTGCGCCGCCCCGAGCGCCCGCAGGACCGACGCGGCCATGAGCCCGATCGGGCCGAGCCCGGTGACGAGGACGGTCTGGCCCTCGACCGGACCCGCCGTCGCGGTGTGGACGGCGTTGCCGAGGGCGTCCTGGAAGCTCGCGATATGGGGCGGGACGGAGCGGGGGGTCGGGACGGCGTTCGCGGCCGGAAGGACCGTCTCGGGCCGGAAGCCGCCGTCCACGTCCACCCCGAGGATGAGGGTGTTCCGGCAGACGTGCGCCTGCCCCGCGCGGCACTGCCGGCAGTGGCCGCAGACGATGTGCGACTCGCTCGCGACGAAGTCGCCGACGGCGCGGTCCGTCACGTCGGGGGCGACCTCGACGATCGTCCCGCAGAACTCGTGCCCGATGATCCGGGGCGGCCGGATGCGCGAGGCGGACCAGGCGTCCCAGCCCCAGATGTGGAGGTCGGTCCCGCACACCGAGGCGGCCTCGAGCCGGATGCGGACGCTCCCGGGGGTCAGGGGGGCCGGGTCGGTCTCGATGATCTCGACCCCCGGCGCGGGCCGCGTCTTGGCGATCGCCTTCACTAGCGGGAGAGTCTACAGCCTGCGGGAAGCTCTCTCCCGGACGGGGGTCGGGCGGTAGAATGGGGCTCTATGACCATCGCCGTCCTGCCCCTCAACGCGGCCGAAGGGGCTAAGCCCCAGCTCGGGCGTCAGATCTCCGCGTTCGTCGGCGAGCAACTCCGCACCGGGGCCGAGGCCGACGTCCAGAGCATCTCGTACCTCACGCAGATCGAGCAGAACGGCCAGCAGAAGACCGCCTTCGTGAACCTCTCCGACGGGATGCTCGAGGCGGGGCAGCTCGACGAGCTCTTCCAGCAGACCGGGGTGGATCTCGCGATGGACGGGATGCTGAAGACCGACGACTCGGGGACGAAGCACGAGGTGACGGTGCGCTTCTCGCACAAGGAGAACCGGAAGGCCGAGGAGGAGACGCACGCCTTCGACGAGTCCGAGATCTTCGCGACGCTCCACACCCTCGTGAAGCGCCTCGCCGAGAAGGGCGGGATCGCCCTTCCCGAGTCGCTCGCGGGGGACGCGATGGAGTTCGGGACCGACGACGCCCGCGCGTTCGTCCTCTTCCTCGAGGGCTTCGACGCGCTGAACTACATCCAACAGTCGAACGGCGCGGTCGCGGTGGAGTTCGACCCCAAGCCCGCCTTCAACGCGCTTCTCGAGGCGATCGAGCGCGACCGCGAGTTCGAGGGGGCGTACCAGGTCCTCGTCGGCCTCGCCCGCGGGTGCGCGACCTACGGCATCGGCGACTTCGACGCGGTGAAGGACGCGCTCACGAAGGCGGCGGCGCTCTCGCCCGAGGACTTCGCGGCGTACTACGCCCTCGGCGAGCTCCACCAGGCGGTGAACGACCTGCCCAAAGCGGTGGACTTCTTCGAGAAGGCGGGAAGCCTCCAGCCCGAGGACCCGGCGATCTGGAACCGGCTCGGCAACGCCCAGATGCTTCTGGGGATGCCGGTGAACGCCGAGCGCAACTTCCGCAAGGCGATCGAGCTCGAGGGCGAGGAGAAGCCCTCGCTCGACTTCCTCGCGGGCGTCCTCGGCCAGACGGGCCGCGCCCACGAGATCCCCGCGCTCTGGAAGGCGCAGATCGAGGCGAACCCCGCCGACGCCGCCGCCCGCGTGAAGTACGCGCTGAGCTTTCTCAACGACGGCCAGACCGAGCCGGGGGAGAAGGCGTTCGAGGACGCGCTCGGATCGCTCGAGGACAACACCGTCGTCAAGCGCGCCTACGCGCCGTATCTGGCGAGCAAGGGCGAGTTCGACCGCGCAATGGACTTCTACGAGGACGTCCTCGACGTCGCCCCGACCGACGTCCCCCTGAACCTCGAGTACGCCCAGACCCTCCAGGCCGCTGACCGTTCGTTCGAGATCCCCGAGGTCCTCCGCCGCGTCCTCGCGCTGAACATCGACCCGGACGCCCGCGCGCAGACGCAGGCGTGGCTTATCGAGCTGGAGCAGCCGAAGCGCGCCGAGGCGGTCGAGGCGGCGCGCACGAAGATGCAGGCGGAGGACTTCGAGGGCGCCGCGCGCGACCTCAAGCCGATGCGGAACTGGCTCGCCGACTACTGGAAGCTCTGGGCGCTCCTGAGCTCGTGTCAGAACCGCTTGGGACAGTTCGCCGAGGCGGAGGAGTCGAGCCGCCGCCTGCTGGAGATGTTTCCCGGGTGCGAGCCCGCCTACGGCGAGTACCGCGAGGCGCTCAACGGGCAAGGGCGCAACGACGAGGCGTACAACCTCATGCGCTACGCCGTGGACCGGATGCCCGAGTCGCTCGGCGCGCACCTGAACCTCGCCCTCGCCGCCAAGCGCGCGGGGCACGAGGAGGAGGCGACGACGCTCGCCACCGGCATCCGCGACGCCCTCCAGGGGAACGAGGACGCGATGAAGGAGATCGCGCCCATCCTCCAGGAGATCGGGGTCTAAGCCCTCCCCCGGACAGGCGATGGCGACGACGAAGGCGCGGGTCCGGGCGGAGCGGTCCGCCCCCGCGTCCTCGCCCGCGCCGACCCCGGCGACCGTCGGGCGCGGCGTCTCGCCTTTCGTCAAGGCGCTCGTCGCGTTCCACGTTCTCGCGATCACGGTCTGGTCGCTCCCGAAGCCGAAGCCGGAAGTCCTCGCCGGTCGGGCGAAGCCGTACGGCTCGGACCATCTCCTGCTCTTCAACGACCGGACGATGCGCGCCCTGCCGCCCATCGCGGGATACCTGCAGACGACGGGGGCGTGGCAGTACTGGGACATGTTCGCCCCCGACCCCGCGCGGGTGGACGTCTACGGCGACGCGGAGATCGAGATGCGCGACGGGACGCGCCGCCTGGCGAGCTACCCGCGGATGTACCGCCTGAACCTCTTCGACCGATACCTGAAGGAGCGCTACCGCAAGTTCTACGAACGGGCAGGGGACGGTCAGAACGTCTACCTCTGGCCGATCTTCGCCCGCGTCCTCGCCCGCGAGGTCGCGGGGGACCCGGCGAACCCCCCCGTCGCGGTGACGCTGCGCCGCCACGCGCTCCCGGTCGCCCCGCCCGGAGAGCGTCAAACGACGGTCTACACCGACGAGACGTACTTCCGGTACATCGTCCTGCCGGAGGATCTGAAGGGAGGTCCCCCGTGAGGGAGGCGCTGCGGACGCTCGACCGCTTCTGGTTCGGGTACGGCTCGCCGGTGACGCTCGGGGTCTTCCGCGCGGTGATGGC
Source organism: Fimbriimonas sp. (assembly GCA_965249475.1). Taxonomy (GTDB): domain Bacteria; phylum Armatimonadota; class Fimbriimonadia; order Fimbriimonadales; family Fimbriimonadaceae; genus Fimbriimonas. The sequence continues at coordinate 1,028,374 of CBDFMD010000003.1, forward strand.
GAGCCTCATCGGGATGAACTTCCTCATGATGCTCCCCTACTGGGGCTCGTGGTTCGGAGAGCGCGGGTACGTGCCCGCCTGGGCGGGAAGCCGCTGGATCTCGCCGGGGACGGACCTCTACGGGCTCAATCTTCCTCGGTGGAACCCGCTGAACTCGATCACCGACGACCGCGTGGCGCTCGCGGTGTACCTTCTCGTCATCGCCCTCGCCTTCGCGACCGCGATCGGTTGGAAGACGCGCCTGATGTCGATCGGGCTCGCGGCCGGGGTCGTCGCGCTCCACCACCGGAACGCGCTCGTCCTGCACGGCGGCGACTCGGTGCTCCGGCTCGGCGCGATCTACCTCGCGCTCGCGCCGAGCGGGGCGGCGTTCTCGGTGGACGCGATCCGGCGCTCGCGGCGGGGCGAGGGGCCGCCGGCCCCGGTGTCGCTCTGGCCCCAGCGCCTCATCCAGTTCAACATGGCGCTCCTCTACTTCACGGCGACGTGGGGAAAGTACTTCGGCGTCTACTGGAAGAGCGGGCTGGCGACGTGGTTTCCGGCCCGGCTGAACGAGTTCAAGCGCTTTCCGGTGCCGGGGATGTTCAACGAGCTTCCGTTCGTGTACGTCACGACGTGGGGGACGCTCGCGGCGGAGTTCGCGCTCGCCGTACTCGTGTGGTTCCGCCCCTTGCGCAAGTGGGTCCTGCTCTCGGGCCTTCTGCTCCACGGGTACATCGAGTATTCGATGAACATCCCGCTCTTCTCGTTCCTCATGATGTCGCTCTACATCGTCTGGTACGACGGCGAGGAGGTGGAGGGGTGGTGGGAGCGCCTGAAGGCGCGCGTGCCGCTCCTCCACCGCCTCATGACGCCCCGCGGGACGGTTCGCGCGGCGGACGTGTAGACCCCGTCCTCGCGATCCCGTCTGCGGACGCCACCCCAACTCCGCGCAACAGCCTTACGACCGAGGCCGCCCGTAGCCGAGCGAGTCGGACGACTGCCAACCATGCAACGGGGCGGACCTTCAAGGGCTCGTGAACCACGGGTCGTTCGTCGTCGGATCGACGTAGGTTTCAAGATTGATGGCGACTGATCGGATCGTGAACGACATCAGAGACCTGATGAGCCCCGACGAAACCGTCCGAAGCGCGGCGATGGAGGCGGTCTTCAACTGTCCTTCGTTTACGTGCTTGGGGCCTCCTCGAACGATTTCGACGGTGTCCTCTCGCGCCGACGGCGCGACGCCCTCGCTTCCCTCTACGACCCCGATGCGCTCTCCGGAAGGTGCCGGTGGAACGGAAGGGATGACGTGGTCGGGTACGCCGCGAAACCGGTAGGGCGCCGTCCGCGACTTCCGCTACGCCCTCTCGACGCTGATGGGCAACGACTCCTTCATCGACACCGATAATGCGATCGTCCGACGCATCGCGCAGGAAGGGGATCGCAGGGGGAACGGCTGAATCACTACCGGAAGACCCTCGAGCGCCTTCCGTCTCTCGGGTTAACCCGTCGGTAGACCGCTACGGGGTACGTAGGAGAGCCGATAATCCCCCTCATGCTCGCCGGCGCCGCCTCGTGCGGGCAACTCCGCTTCCTTGCCTGTGACGCGAAGCCGGAGAACCTTGCGATCGCGCGCGTGGCGTACCTGCCGTTCTCCACGGACACCGATCATCCGCTTGGTAGGGAAGGGCTCTTGAAGGCGTGCACCCGGAAGATCCCGGAAGGCGCGGACTTCGCGGCCTCGGTCTACGCCTTCGTCCGGTTCGCCGTGGACTTCGGAGACGGCCACCGTCTCACCGTGGACGCCGAGGGGGACGTCGCCTTCGACGCTTGCGCCTTCCGCCTCTCCCGCCGCGGCGACGCCGCCCTGGTCGAACTCCTCGCAGAGACGTACCCCGGCGCTCATCCTCCCACGCCCGGATCGGAGTGCACCGCGACGCGCGGAGAGAGGATGCCCTGAGCGCCTCTCGTTTCGAGAAGAAAACGGAGGAATCTTCTTCCGGCACGTTGTCGGAAGCCGCTCCCGAGACACTAAAGAGTGATGTCCCGGAAAACCACCCCCCGCACGGCGCGAGGGACCTTAGAACCGTGCGCGCACACGCGCCAGACCGTTCCGGGGCTTCCCAGCCCTCCCAGGGATCGCTTGAAAACCCTCCTTCGGAGACCGGAACCCCGAAGTCTGACCTTGCACAAAAACGCGAAAACCGTGGTCAAGCTGGTCAGGATGGTCAGGCTTCAAGCGACCGTCCCGCCGAAAAGCCCCGCCAGCGGACCCACCCCCGCCCCGAAGACGCTCCCCTCGAACCCCAGCCCCGAGGTCAGCACCCCCGCCAACACCCCCCGGTAGTCGTTCGCCGGCGGAAGATCGCCCACCTCGTCGAGCGCCGAAGCCTCCAGCCCCGGCCAAGCCCCGTGCGTCCGCCCGCCCCGCACCCCGCCCCCCAGCACCATGAGGAGCCCCGCCCGACCGTGGTCCGTCCCGAGCCCCGCGTTCTCCTGCACCCGGCGCCCGAACTCCGTCATCACCAGCACCGTCGTCTTCCCCAGGCGCGGACCGAGATCCCCCGCGAACGCCGCGAGCGCCGACGCGAGCCCCCCGATAAGCGAGGCCTGCCACCCCGCCTCGCCCCCTTGCGCCACGTGCGTGTCCCAAAGCTCGTGGTCCAGGCACGCGATCTCCAGCCCCACCCCCGCCCGCAGAAGGGCCGCGACCTCCCGAAGCCCCGCCCCCAACGCCGTGTCCGGATACGCCCCGCTCCCTCCTCCCGCCCCCCTCTCGCCGTCCGCCAGACCCTTCAGACGCGCCGCCGCCTCCAGCGACCGCCGCCCCAGCGCGTGCGTCTCGCTACTTCCCGCCCCGTACCGCGCCGCGAGCCCCGCGACGAACTCCGCGTCGTCCGGAAGCGCGAGATCCGCCGCCCGCGCCGCCGCGATCGCCCCCGAAGCCCCCCGGAGCGAGTCCGGCATCGTCCTCCCCAGGGCCAAGGCGCGGAGCGGGGCCTCCCGCTCCGGCGTCAGCGCGACGTACCGCGAGAGCCAGCCCCCCCCGTCCCGCTCGCTCGGTAGGCCCGCCCCCCGCTCCATCGTCGCCATCGCCTCGAAGTGCGAGCGCGACGCGTCCCCCGACCCGCACGCCGGCACCGCCGCGAGCTCCCCCGACTCCCAGAACGGCACGAGCGGCGCGAACGCCGGATGCCACCCGAAACGCCCCCCGTCCGGCCCCGAACGCCCGAGCAGCCGCCGCGCCGGAATCCCCAGCGTCGGACGCGCCCGGTAGTACCCGTCCTCCCCGTGCGGCACCAGGAGGTTCAGCCCGTCGGCCCCGCCCCGCAGAAAGACCACCACGAGCGACCGCTCGCCCCCCGGCGATACCCGCACCTGCCCCAGCGCGCTCGGCCCGAACCACGGCAAGAGCCCCATCCCCAAACCCACGCCCGCCTTCAGCACCCCCCGCCGCGACGCCGTCGCCTCCTCGTACCCCCGGCAGAACCCGCCGCCCTTCACGCCCTCTACGTCCATTGGAACTCCGGCCCCGCCAGATCCAGCGCGAGCGCCGAGGGATCGCCCGTCCTCACCGACGTCCCCTCGATCCGACCGTGCGCGAGCGCGTGCGCGAACGTCCACCGCGCGAGCATCCCCGACCCCCACTCCCGGCCCCCCACCGGATACCCGTCCGGCATCGGCCACTCGTACGGCGGCTGCCCCATCGCCCGCAGATGCCCCCGGAGCGCCGCCCCCCCGTCCGTCTCCGCCCCCGTCGCCCGAAGCGAGGCCACGAGAAGGTCCGCCGGCCGCCGGAGCGCCGGCTCCGCCTCGCGCAAATGCTCCGAGCGCACGATCGCCCCCACCGTCGCCCGGATCTCCCCCCCGCTCGCCCGGTACGCCTCCGCCGCCCGCGCCTCCGTCGCCGGATGCGGCGACCCCGTGAGGAACAGCGTGAGCCGCCGCGCGAGATGCCGCCCCGTCGCCGGATGCGAGGCCAGCATCCCCAGCACCGCCTTCCCCTGCTCCACTCCCCCCGGCGCGATGGCCCGCCCCAGCACCGTCTTCGCCCCCCCGTCGTGCACCGACTCGTCGAACCGGAACGCCCCCCTGGGCCGCAGGAACCGCCGCTCCACCGTCCACCCCGTGAAGCACCGCGCGACCTCCTGAACGTCCCGCTGCGTGTACCCCCCGTCCACCCCCAGCGTGTGAAGCTCCAAGAGCTCCCGCGCGAAGTTCTCGTTCGGATGCCCCTTCCGGTTCGCGTCGTTGTCGAGGTACGCGAGCATGGCCGGCCCCCGCGCGACCCCCGCGAGGAGCGCCGGGAACGACCCCATCCCCCCCTCGCGGATCAGGCGCTCCTCCGTCCCCCGATAGAACGCCCCGTCCCCTTTGCGCGCCGACACGTTGAAATGCTCCGCGAGAAAGCTCGCCACCCGCTCCCGCAAGGGGTTCGCCCCGTACGTCGCCCGCAGGATCGCCGCCGCCTGAAGGTCCTCGATCACCCGCTCCTTCGGCACGTCCATCGCCGTCACCGGATCGAGCCAAAGCCCGTCCATCCGCCGAAGCCGCAAGGTCAATCCGACCGGCTCCGGCTCCGAGGCGTCGAGAAGTCGCCCGACGAACGCCTCCCGCCCCACCGCGCGCAGAAGCGCCCGGTCCTCCCCCGCCGGCTCCACCGTCAGCCGCCGCAACATCGCCGTCTCCGGATCGAATCGGTCGAACGAGGCCCCCGGCCCCGCCCCCTCCCGCGCGAGCGGCGTGAGCCTCGCGCACCCGCCCAGAAGGAGGGCCGCCCCACCCGCCCCCGCCGCGAGCGCCTCCCGCCGCGAGAGCGTCACCGCCCCTCCTCCCGGATTGAGGCCGCGACCGGCACCGCCGAGCGACGGGGCTTCAGATGGAGCACCGCCGGAAACCCCGCCCCCATCCCGATGAGGAGCAGGAGCGGCGCCCCCAGGAACCAACCGACCACCGGAAGCTGGGCCGCCCCCGCCACGATCCCCGCCCCCTTCATCGTCGCCGCGTACCGCGAGAGCCCCGAGGCCCCCTCGATCCGCTCCCCCACGATCGAGGCCACCCCCGCGACCCCCACCGCCGCGACGAGCAACGACCCCGCGACGACTACGAGCCCGAGGATCTTCGCGAGCGGAAACGGAGCCCCCGCGACCAGGAGCCCGAAGAACGGCACGAGGGTCCACAGCACGCCGAGCCACACCGTCCCCCCCGGCTCCCTCTCGATCCGCGCCCGCCCCCGCGCCACCGCCCCCGGCGCGAGGAACGCGAGCGCCACGAGCGTCGCCGACGACGTGAGCCAAAGCCCTCCGAGCACGGCCACCACCGACAAGACGTCCCCGATCGCGATCATCCCAACCCCATCCGTCCAGCATGCCCCTTCGGTTGCAGAACTCGCGCGGCTTGGGTCCAAAGACCCGGCGCGTCCCGCCCCCGTACAATGGACCCGATGCCTCCGGATCCGACGCCCGCCGATCCGAGCCCCGCCGATCCGAGATCCCTGCCGAAGACCTTCGGGGGCGAGGCCCTCCGCCTCGGCTACCTCGCTCTCGGCTCCGTCTGCGTCGCTCTCGGCTTCATCGGCTACGTCACTCCGGTGATGCCGGGGACCGTCTTCTTCATCGTCGCCCTCTGGGCCTTCAAGCGTTCCTCCCCTCGTCTCGAGACCTGGCTTCTCACCCGCTCCCCCGTCGCGAGCGTCCTGCGCGATTGGGACCGCGACCGCTCGATGAGGTTCCGCACGAAGATCCTCGCCATCGGCATGATCTGGCTCGCCATCCTCGCCTCGGTCGCCGGGCTCGTCCGCAAGCGCGAGGGGGAGTGGCGCGCCGTCCTCGCCGGCGCGTCCCCCGCCTCTACCCATCCCTACCTTCTCCTCCCCCCTTTCCTTCTCCTCGTCGCCGTCTCCCTCACCCTGTACATCGCGACCCGGAAGACCAAGATTGTGGAACTTGAGCCTCCCACGCTCACGTAGTATGGATCATAAAGCTTCAAGTCATTGGAGCTTGAGAACGACAAGACCATGAGAACCCTCGCCCCCCTCACCAACGACTTTCGCCAGTTCGACGAGATCTTCGACCGCCTCATGGGCCACGCCGCGGACACCAACGCGAGCAGCCGCCTCGTTCCCGTGGACGTCGCGGAGACGAACGGTGCCCTCCTCGTCCGCGCGAGCCTTCCCGGCGTCGAGCCCGAGGCGATCTCCGTCCAGGTCGAGAAGGACGTCCTCACCATCCGCGCCGAGCGCAAGGCCGACAGCCTCGGCGAGGACGCGAAGGTCTACCGCCGCGAGAACGCCTACGGCGTCTTCGTCCGCTCCCTCCGCCTCTCCGACCGCCTCGACACCGCGAACGTCACCGCCGAGTCGAAGAACGGCGTCCTCACCCTGACGATCCCGCGCCTCCCCGAGGAGAAGCCGAAGACGATCACCGTGAACGTCGCCCGCCCGGCCCTCCAGGGCGAGGGCGTTCCGACGGTCGGGTCCGCCACCCCTGGCGAGAACGCGGCGACCGAGGCGAACTAAACCGCGCCCCGAGCGTCGGAACCGAAGCCCCCGCCCCCGCAAGGGGACGGCGGGGGCATACTGCTTTTCAGGACCATGACCGGCACCGAGCGCCTCATCGAACTGGCCGAGGGGCGCGACCTGCGCCTCATCCGGAGGATGCGCTCCGGTTTCGCCGTCATGAGCGACACTCAGTTCCTCCCCGGCTACTGCCTCCTCCTCGGCTACCCGGAGGCGAAGCACCTTCTCCACCTCGACCGCCGCCACCGCAACCTCTTCTTCGACGATATGGGCATCCTCGGCGAGGCCGTGATGCAGGCGACCGAGTGCCTCCGCGTGAACTTCTCCGTCTACGGCAACCTCGACCCCTTCCTCCACGCCCACGTCGTCCCCCGCTACGACTGGGAGGAGCCCGAGCACCGCGCCGTCCCCCCGCTGAGCTACCCCCCCGAGATCCGCGACCACCACGGCCACCGCTGGCACGGCGAGACCCACGCCCCCCTCCAGCAACAGATCGCCGACTGCCTCGAGATCGTCCTCGAGGGTTACGGCATGGGCGACCACGGGCGCTGGTGACCCTCCCCCCCCACACAGCCGTCCGACGGGCTAGGAATCGCCGCCGCCCGGTCGCTATACTGTCTCGGCGGCTCTCACGGGCGAGGCCTCCGCAGAGAGGGACTTGACCAAATACATCTTCGTCACCGGCGGCGTCGTCTCCTCCATCGGCAAGGGGATCGCCACTGCCTCGCTCGGACGGCTCCTGCGCAACCGCGGCCTCACCGTCGCCCCCGTGAAGCTCGACCCCTACATCAACGTGGACGCGGGCACGATGAACCCGTACCAGCACGGCGAGGTCTTCGTCACCGAGGACGGCGCCGAGACCGACCTCGACCTCGGCCACTACGAGCGCTTCATCGACGTCGCCTGCTCCTACGGAAGCTCCATCACCGCCGGAAAGGTCTACCGCAACGTCATCGAGGCCGAGCGCCGCGGCGACTACCTCGGCGGCACCGTCCAGGTCATCCCCCACGTCACGAACGAGATCAAGCGCCTCATGGCGACCGTCGCCCGCGAGCAGGAGGCCGACGTCGTCATCGCCGAGATCGGCGGCACCGTCGGCGACATCGAGTCCCTCCCCTTCCTCGAAGCCATCCGCCAGATGCGCGCCGACGTCGGCATCGAGAACACGATGTACGTCCATGTCACCCTCGTCCCCACCGTCGGCCCCTGGGCCGAGGTGAAGACGAAGCCGACCCAGCACTCCGTCGTGAAGCTCCGCGAGATCGGCATCTCTCCCGACATCCTCATCTGCCGCAGCGACGTCGCCCTCGCCACCGAGGTCCGCGACAAGATAAGCCTCTTCTGCGGCGTCGCCCCCGAGGCCGTCGTCGAATCCCGCACCGTCGCCACGATCTACGAGGTCCCCCTCGTCTACGAGGACGCCGGCCTCGGCGACCTCGTGAGCCGCCGCCTGAACCTCGCCGCGAACGAGGGCTCCCTCGCCGAGTGGCGCGGCCTCGTGAACACCCTCAAGGACCCCGCCCGCCGGTGCGAGGTCGCCGTCGTCGGCAAGTACACGAGCAACGGCGACGCCTACAAATCCATCGAGGAGGCCCTCGTCCACGCCGGCATCCCCAACGACGCCGCCGTGAAGATCCGCTGGATCGAGTCCGACTCCCTCGAAGGGGGAGAGCCCCCCGAGGCCTTCCTCGCCGGAGTGGACGCCCTTGTCGTCGCCCCCGGCTTCGGCGTGCGCGGGATCGAGGGGAAGATCGCCGCGATCCGCTGGGCCCGCGAGACCGGCCTCCCCTTCCTCGGCATCTGCCTCGGCCTCCAGATGGCCGTCATCGAGTACGCCCGGAGCGTCTGCGGGCTCGACGGCGCGAACTCCGAGGAGATGGACGAGAACGCCCCTTACCCCGTCGTCCACCTCCTCCCCGAACAGCGCGGCGTCATCGAGAAGGGCGCCTCCATGCGCCTCGGCACCTACGACTGCAACCTCGTGAACGGAAGCCTCGCGCAGAGGCTCTACGGAACGTCCCGCGTCTCCGAGCGCCACCGCCACCGCTACGAGGTGAACAACGACTTCCGCGAGGAGCTCCAGGCGAAGGGCATGGCGATCTCCGGCGTCTCGCCCGACTACCGCCTCGTCGAGATGATCGAGGTCCCCGACCACCCCTTCTTCATCGCGACCCAGGCCCACCCCGAGTTCAAGTCCCGCCCCAACCGCCCCCACCCCCTCTTCGCCGGCCTCGTCGAAGCCGCCCTGAACCGCCGCAGAGACCCCTCTCCCTCTTCCGTCCCCGCCGCCACCCCCGCCCACGCCGTCGTCCTCGGCGAATCCTGACCCCGCTGGCAAGACGTCCCCGAAAAGGGGATGGACCCAAAGATCCTTCTCCCTCCTAGAGGGGAAGGTGCCCCGAAGGGGCGGATGGGGGAGCCCACAGACCAGGCGAACCCCCGAACACAGGCCCTTCTCCCCGCCCCCGGGGAGAAGGTGGTCCGAAGGACCGGATGAGGGGCCGGGAAGAACCCACGAGGTGAGCGCCCCGGAGAGGAAGAATCTTCCTCCGACACCTTGTCAGAACCCCCTCTCACTCGACGAAAGGATGTGGCCCCTCCGACCCTTTCCCGACGCGACGAGAATGAGTACGATACTCACAATGATCTCTGTCAAAAAACCTCACACACGCACGTGGCGCGCAACGGCGCGCAAGCCCAGAAAGGCCCCGCCGGTAAACTGATCCCTATGGCGAAAACCCCTCCCGCGCTCCAAGAGGGCGCCCGCGTCCGCGTGAAGGCCCGCGAGGCGAGCGCCGAGGATCGCAAGACCGGCCGCTACTTCCCCCACATGGCCGGCCTCACCGGCACGATCGAGAACGCCTACGAAGGCGACCAGTACGCCGTGAAGGTGGACAACGAGACGATGACCCCCATCACCGCCGAGGTCCACAAGGTCGCCTCCGAGCGCATGCGCGCGAAGGTCGTGAACGACCTCTCCGAGGAGGCCCGCAAGCACTTCACCAAGGAGGAGCTCGACTTCCCCGTCCACTACGTCCTCCTCGTGGACGGCGCGGACCTGGAGCCCGTCGCGGGAGGGAGCCGCTGATGGCCGCCGCCGACTTCTCCTTCGACATCGTCTCCCGCGCCGACCTCATGGAGCTCAAGAACGGCATCGACCAGGCCCAAAAGGAGCTCGGCGGCCGCTACGACTTCAAGGGCAGCAAGTCCGAGATCGAGTTCGACGGCAAGGATAAAGTCGTCATCATCGCCGACGACGAATTCCGCATGACCCAGGTCCAGGACATCGTCTTCTCGAAGCTCCTCAAGCGCGGCATCGACGCCCGCCAGTTCTCCTGGAAAAAGCCCGAACCCGCCGCCGGCCTCACGATCCGGAGCGAGATGGAGCTGAAGACCGGCATCGCCCAGGACAAGGCCAAGCCCCTCATCAAAAAGATCAAGGACGCCGGGCTGAAGGTCCAGGCCCAGATCCAAGGCGAGGAGATCCGCGTGACCTCCAAGAGCAAGGACGACCTCCAGAAGACGATGGCCTTCGTGAAGGGGCTCGACCTCGACTTCCCCGTCGATTTCGTCAACTACCGCTGATCGCCGGGAGGGTCGTTCCCTAAAGGGCGACCCCCACCATCTCGCGCGCCGCCGCGATCGCCCACCTGCTCCCCCGAGAGCGTCCGGGCGATCTCTTCGACGCGACCGGTTCCATCCGCGGCCGCGTCTAAGCGTGAGCACGGTTCCGGACGCGCTACGTCCCGCAGAACGTCCGGTAGGGGCTCGCGCCCGCCGGGGCGGCCTCGTGGTACTTCGACGGGTGCGCCTGGGGCGCGTAAGGGTCCTTCAGGACGTCGAGCAGCTCGTGCAGAGGGGCGAGGTCCCCGTCCTCCTCGGCGGCGGCGAGGGCCGCTTCGACGAGACCGTTGCGCGGGATCACGTCGGGATTCGCGCTCCGCATGAGGTCGAGCCCCTCCGCGTCGGAGATCGCCTCGCTCCGGCGGCGCAGAAGCCAGCGCCCGTGCCACGCCCGGAACTCCTCCGACGCACCGGCGGCCCCATCGGGCGAGGCGAGGGCGCGGAACGTGTTCGTGAAGTCCGCCCCGGTCCGCTCCATCCAGAGGAGCAGAGCCGCGATGAGTTCCGCGCTGATCTCGTCTTGGGTGCTCAATCCGAGCTTCCGGTGTATCCCCGTGAGCCACGCCCGTTGAAAAAGATCGGGGAAGGTGTTCAGGATCTCGGTCGCGACCGAGACGGCCTTGTCCTCCGTGTCGCCGAGAAGGGGGAGCAGCGACTCGGCGAAGCGGGCGAGGTTCCAGTGCGCGATCCCCGGCTGGTTCCCGTAGGCGTACCGCCCGTCCCGGTCGATCGAGGAGAAGACGGTGTCGGGATGATAGGCGTCGAGGAAGGCGCACGGCCCGTAGTCGATCGTCTCGCCGGAGATCGCCATGTTGTCGGTGTTCATCACCCCGTGGACGAACCCGACGAGCTGCCACCCGGCGATGAGCCTCGCCTGGCGAAGGACGACGGCCCGCAGGAACGCGGCGTACTTCTCGCCCGAGTCAGGGTCGGAGTCCACTAACTCGGGGTCGTGGCGCGCGATCGCGTAGTCGGCGAGCGCCCGCAGGCTCCCCTCATCGCCCAAGGCGGCGGCGTACTCGAACGTCCCGACGCGGAGATGGCTCGCCGCCACGCGGGTGAGGATCGCGCCCGGCCGCAGGGTCTCCCTCCTAACGGACTCCCCGGTCGCCACGACGGCGAGGCTCCGGGTCGTGGGGATCCCCAGCGCGTGCATCGCCTCGCTCACGACGTACTCGCGGAGCATGGGACCGAGCGCCGCCAGACCGTCGCCGCGCCGCGAGTAGGCCGTCGGCCCGGATCCCTTGAACTGGATGTCGAACCGCTCGCCCGTCAGCCGGACGTGCTCGCCGAGCAAGATCGCGCGGCCGTCGCCCAGCATCGCGAAGTGCCCGAACTGGTGCCCCGCGTAGGCCTCCGCGATCGGATCGGCGCCCGGTGGGAGAACCTGCCCCGCGAAGAGGGAGGCCGGATCGCCGTCGAGTTCGAGGCCGAGGTCGCGCGCGAGCGTCTCGTTGAGCAGGACGAGACGGGGCTCGCGCACCGGTGCCGGGGTGGCCCTCTGGAAGAACGCCCCGGGCAAGCGGGCGTAGGTGTTGTCGAACCGCCAAAGGGCCATGGCAGAGTCTACGGCCCTCTCGACGGATCGACCGCCCTGATCGGGTCTTCCGGAGGGCCGCGCCTAGGTCCCGACCATCTCGCGCGCCGCCGCGAGCGCCGACTCCCCGACCCGCTCCCCCGAGAGCATCCGCGCGACCTCCTCGACCCGCTCGTCCTCCCCGAGCCGGTGGAGCCCGCTCGCCGTCCGCCCCTCGACCTCCGTCTTCTCGATCCGGAAGTGCGCGTCCGCCTGGCTCGCCACCTGCGGCAGGTGCGAGATGACGACGACCTGATAGCTCCGCCCGAGCTCCCGGAGCTTGCGCCCCATCGTCGCCGCCGCCCGCCCGCCGAGCCCCGTGTCCACCTCGTCGAAGATGAGCGTCGGCACCCCCGCCCGCCCCGCGAGCGCGATCTTCAGCCCGAGCATCACCCGCGAGAGCTCGCCCCCCGAGGCGATCTTCGCGAGCGGGCGCGGCTCCTCCCCCGCGTTCGCCGAGAAGAGGAACTCCACCGCGTCCGCCCCGTCCCCGTCCGGCTCCTTGTCGGTTAGGCTCACCGAGAGCCGCGCCTTCGGAAGCGAGAGCTCGTGGAGCTGCCCCGCGACCTCCGCCGCGAAAAGCTCCGCCTTCCCCCGCCGGAGTAGCGAGAGATCCGCGCAGAGCCGGCCGAGCCCCTCCTGCGCCTCCTCCAGATCCGCCTCGATCGTCCCGAGCGCCGCCTCCGAATCCTCCAGCCGCGCGAGCTCCGCCCGCGCCGACGCCGCGAACGCGAGGATCTCCGCCTCCGTCTCCCCGTACTTGCGCCGAAGCCGCTTGAGAAGCATGAGCCGGTCCTGCATCGCGTCAAGCGTGGCCGGATCCACCTCTAGCCGCGCGAGATAGTCCCGCAGGGTCTCCACCGCGTCCTGGACCGCGTACAGCGAGTCCCGGATCGCCTCCGCCGCCGGCTCCAGCGCCTCGTCGAACTTCGTCGCCCCGTCCAGAGTCTTGCTCGCCCCGCGCATCATGTCGAGCGCCGAGACGTCCCCTTCCGCCGTCATCGCGAGCGCCTGCCCGACCGCCTGGACGAGATGCTCCGAGTTCTTCAGCCGGAGCATCTCGTTCGCCGCCTCCTCGTACTCCCCGATATGCGGGTCCGCCTCCTCGATCTCCCCGATCTGGAACCGAAGAAGATCGAGCCGGTGCTCCCGCTCCGCGACTCCCTTCTCCAGGGCACGCTTCTCGGCCATCAGGTGCCGCATCCGGTCGTAGGCGACCCAGACCTCGCGCCGGAGCGCGTGCGCCGGCTCCCCGATCCAGTCGTCGAGGTACCCCAGGTGCGTCCCCGCGTCGATGAGCGCCTGATGCTGGTGCTGGCCGTGAAGATCCACGAGAAGCCGCCCGATCGCCCGGAGCGTCCCGACCGGCGAGAGCCGTCCGTTGATCCGGCACGTCGAGCGCCCCTCCGCGCTCACGTCGCGCTGGAGGAAGAGCCGCGCCTCCTCCGCCTCGACCCCCGCGTCCGCGAGCTGCGCCACCACGTCCGGCCGCGCCGAGAGGTCGAGCGTGAGCGCCACCGAGGCCTTCGCCGCCCCCGCGCGCACGAGCTCCGCGTCCGCCCGTTGCCCCAGGGCCAGCTCCAGGGCGTCGATGAGAAGCGACTTGCCCGCCCCCGTCTCTCCCGTGAGCGCCGTGAACCCGCCCCCGAGGCCGACGTCGATCCGGCGGATGATGGCGAGGTCCTCGACCGAGAGTTCGACGATCATCCTCTTTCCGGACCCCCGGTCCGACCCCTTCCTACGCGCTCCGTGCTCATCCGGTGCGAGGGAGTGTAACGTGGAGCGGCACCGTTTGTCTACCTACCCGCCCGCGGTTCGTCCGGGGCTCTGCGGCGAAGAGCCGGTCCCCTCAGACTGAACCCGACAGGCGGCGCGTCCTCGACGTTGCCAGCCCCAGAGTCTATAATCTCTGCGCGTGGTAGACACACATCTACCGAAACCCGAAGCGCCGCTCCGGTGGATGATCTTCGACCTCAACGGCTTCTTCGCCGCCGTCGAGCAACAGGACCGCCCCGAACTGCGGGGCCGCCCCGTCGCGGTCGTCCCCGTGCTCTCCGACACCTCCTTCGTCATCGCCTCCAGCGTGGAGGCCAAGCGGCTCGGGATCAAGTGCGGAGTCCGTATCGGCGACGCCCGCGAGATCTGTCCCGGCCTCGTCGTCCTGCAGGCCCGGCCCTCGGTCTACACGACCTACTTCGCCCGGATCAGAGAGGTCGTCGAGACCGTTCTCCCCATCGCGGCCACCCCCTCCATAGACGAGCTCCACCTCCGTCTCCTCGGCGGCGAGATGGCGGCCGCAAAGGCCCGCGAGATCGCGTTGGAGATCAAGCGCCGGCTTCGCACCGAGATCGGCCCCGTCCTCACCGCCTCCGCCGGGATCGCTCCCAACCGTTTCCTCGCCAAGGTCGCGACCGACATGGAGAAGCCGAACGGCCTCGTCGTCCTCCCCTCCCGCGACCTTCCCGAGTGCCTGAACGTCATCGAGAACCTCGACGACCTCTGCGGGATCAACCGGCGCATGAAGCTCCGCCTGAACGCGAGCGGCATCTTCACCGTCGCCGATCTCGTCTCCGCCTCCCCCGCCGATCTCCGCCGGGTCTGGGGGGGCGTCGTCGGCGAGCGGTGGTGGTACCTCCTGCGCGGCTACGACCTCGCCGAGGCCGAGACGAAGTCCCGCACCCTCGGCCACTCCCACGTCCTCCCCCCCGAGCTTCGCCACCGCGCGGGCGTGCGCGCCGTGGCGCTCCGGCTCCTCGGCAAGGCGTGCGCCCGCCTCCGGCTCCGCGATCAGTGGGCGAACGGCCTCTCCGCGACGGTGAAGGGCCAGACCCGGTGGGAATCGAGCCGGCGGATCCCCGCGACCCAGGACGACCGCGACCTCGTCCCGATCCTCGCCGCATGGCTCGACGCGGCGGACGTCCCCGCTCCCACCGCCGTCGCCGTCGGGCTTTGGGATCTCTGCGGCGGGGACCGTCTGACCCCCTCGCTCTTCGACGAAGCCCCGCCCCCCGCGCCGAGCGTCTTCGCCCGGAGCCTCGACGCGGTGAACAACCGCTGGGGCAAGCAGAGCGTCTACCTCGGCGCGATGCACGCCGCGCGCGGGACCGCCGACGAGAAGATCGCCTTCGGCAAGACGAGCCTCTTCTCCGAAGGCGCGGGCGACCATGAGGAGGGAGCGCTCCGTGAGCGCTTGAACCTTGCCCCGGTAGGCTTCCCGACCGATGCCGATGGCGACCGGCCTTTCGAGGACGGATCCTTCTTCGACCTCCAGACTCCCCCCTGGTGATTCCCTCTGCGAACCGCCGCCAAGACCAGGATCGCTCTGTAACGTCGAACGGTCGGACGGACGCGTGGACCGCGGGGCGGTGGGCGGGGCCGTTCAGGGCGAGGAGGGGCATGTTCTTGCGGGCTTTGGAGGGAGAGGCGTCGACGGCCTCGAAGGGCGGGTACGGCGGATTCTGCTTTCGGCGGGCTCTCCGGCGGCTCCGGGGTTTCCCCCGTTCTCCTTTTTGGAGAGCGCCGCTTGCACGCGGAGACCGCCCTAGCCGCTCTCCTCCGCCCCTCTAGGGCGGCTCTCCTCGGGGCACCCCCTCCTTGCGGCGGCTAACCGGGGAGGCCTTCGTCCTCCTTTCCCCCGCAAGCGAGGGGAAGGGCTCTTTGGCGGCTTCAGGCGGCGGAGGCGAGGAGGGGGGACTGGGCGCCGTGGGTCTCGAGGAAACGGATGGCGAGGGTGTCGTAGAGGTCGGCGTCGAGGTTCAGGCGCGCGACGGCACCGGGGGCGAGGGCGTGGTTCAGGCCGTCCACGCCGAGGCCGTGGCCGAGGCTCAGGGCGAGGGCGGCGGCGATGTGGACGCAGTCGGCGGCGGCGCGTTCCTCGGGGGCGAGGGTCTCGGGGGCGTCGTCGGGGCGATGGTGCCAGCGCATGGCGGCCACGTAGGGTCGGGGAAGGTTCCAGCCCCGGGCGAGGTGAGCGCCGACCTCGGCGTGGTCGAAGCCGAGTTCGGCGCGCTCGGCGTCGGTGAAGCTCTCGCCGGACTCGACGCGGCGGAGGACGGCGGCGAGGCGGTCGCCGAGCGACTCGTCGAGGGCGAGGCGACCGACGTCGTGGAGGAGGCCGTAGCCGAAGGCGGCGTCGGCGTCGGCGGCGCCGGTCTCGGCGGCGACGAGGGACGCGGCGACGGCGGTGGCGCCGGAGAAGCGCCAGAGCTCCTCGGGATCGAGGCGGTAGCTCTCGAGGGGGCGTTTGAGGAGGGGATAGGTTCCGGCGACGAGAACGAGGGAGCGGACGGTGCGGAAGCCGAGGACGGTGACGGCCTCGTCCATGCGCAGGACCTCCCGGGGGAGGCCGTAGTAGGCGGAGTTCGCGAGGCGCAGGACGCGGGCGGCGAGGCCGGGATCGGTGAGGATGGCGGCGGCGACGGAGTTCGAGGTCGCGCGGCCGGAGCCCGTCTCGGCGAGGACGACGCCGACGGCGGCGGAGAGGGCGGGGAGGTCGGCGGCGGCGGCGACGAGAGCGTCGAGCGTGGGGGGGGCGGGCGCGGGGCCGCTCCGAGGCGGCGTTCGTTCCGGGGTCGTTCGTCCGGGGATCGTTCGTTCGGGGAGTCGGGTCGGGGCGGCGGTCGGGGCGGCGGTCATGGCGGGTCTCGTGAGGCGTTCGGGCGAGGGGGTCAGGCCGCGCACGCGAGGTCTCCGGCGTTCAGGCGCGGGGCGTGCGGAGCGGGCTCGGTCCCGAAGCGCAGCTCGTCCCGGGTCATCTCCCTCGGTTCGTCGCGGAGGCAGCAGAGGTGCTTGGTGCCGCCGAGGGTGGTGCGGACGGTGACGACACCGGTGGCGGCGTCCACGGTGACGGCGCGCCCGAGGGTCCCGCCGACCTCCTCGGCGACGACGACGAAGCCAAAGGCGCGGGAGCCGAGGCGGGCCTCCTCGACGTTGCGCTGACCGAGCTGGGGGAGGGCGAAGCCGGGGGCTCCCGAACCGGCGAGGAGTTGCGCGCCCCCGACGAGGGCGATGCGGACGCCGTCAAGGTCGGAGCCGCGCGCGACGAGGGCGGATCCGAGGTTGCGGACGGCGTCGCTCGAGTACTTGGCGGGGGGCGGCTCGCCGTCCCGACATCCTTCCCTCGCTCCATCGCGTCCGAGGGGACGGGGGAGGACGACGTGGGCGATGGCGGCGAGGCCGCGTCCACCCTCGGCTCCGGGGTCGTAGGCGACGATGGCGAGGCACGAGCCGAGTCCGACGCACTGGAGCCTCTCGCCGGGGTCCGCGACGGCGATCTCCCCCATCGCCACCGTGCGCGCCCCGTTCGCGGCCTTGCCCTCTCCCGTCAACCATCCCATCGCTCGTGCTCCTCGACGGATTCTCGCTCCGCCCTCCTCCCGAATGCCACGTCCGGGGGCGGGTTCCGCCGGTAAATGAGCGGGGCGGGCGCGGTCCGAGCAGGAACTCGGGCGGGAACTCGGGCGGGGGATCGGGAGTCGTACAGGAGGTTAGAGCCGGAGCGAACCGGCCGTCTGCGCTACGACGCGGAGAGCAACTCCTCATCGGGGTCCGCGCGACCAGCGAGGTCGCCGGGCCCTTTTTTTGTCCGCCTTCGGGTTGGGGAGGGGTGGGGGCGTCGGCGGTAGACTCCGGGGCGATGACGGCGCTCGATCCCCGGACGATCCGCACCGCGCTGGAGCTCGCGCGGCGGCACGGGGTGGACGAGGTGGAGCTTCGGTCGGGGGAGGAGTCGTTCGTGGGGACGCTCGCGCGGCGGCGGGGCTCGGAGGGCGTGCCGGGTCCGTCGGCCTCCTCCATGGCGACGGGGCCTCGGAGCGCGGAGGTGAGGTCCACGATGGTGGGGTACGCGCATCCGGCGGATCTGCCGGTCGGGTCGGTCGTGGAGGCGGGGGCGGTGCTCGCGGTGGTGGAGGCGCTGGGGATCGTCCACGACGTCCTTTCGCCGCAGGAGGGGACGTTGCGGGAGTGGCGGATCGAGGACGGTCAGGCGGTGGAGTTCGGGCAGATTCTCGCGGTCGTGGAGGCGGGGGTTTGAGGGGTCTCTTCGGCGTCCGTCGGCCCGCAGGCCAGGACGCCCCGCGCGGCACGGGCAGGATGCCCGTGGCACGGACTCAGAGCGGCAACACGCTCATCGGGATGCTCGTGGCGGTGGCGATCGTCGCGGTGCTCGCGGTGGTGTTCCTCGGGGGCGGAGGAAAGGGGGCGAGCCCGTTGAGCGTGGGGGAGTCCACGCGGGCGGACGGGAAGGGGCGGACGGTGTTGGGGGCGGCGAAGGCGGCGGCGCAGGACGACGTGTGCCGCTCGAACCTCTCGCAGGTGCGGATGGCGGTGGGGATCGCGCGGGGGGAGGACGAGACGGGGCCGGCCTCGCTCGACGCGTTGCCGAACATCCGGTCGGTGGCGTCTTGCCCGATCGGGCACGAGGCGTACCTCTACGATCCGGCGACGGGGGCGGTGAAGTGCCCGCACCCGGGGCACGGGAAGTACTGATGGCGCCCTTGGGAGACGCTCCGTTCGGAAAGGTTCTCATCGCCAACCGGGGCGAGATCGCGTGCCGGGTGATCCGGGCGTGCCGGGAGACGGGGGTGCGGTCGGTGGCGGTGTACTCGGAGGCGGACCGGGAGTCGCTCCACGTGAAGCTCGCGGACGAGGCGATCTGCGTGGGGGCGGGGAGCAACACGGACTCGTACCTGAACCTTGCGAACGTGCTCATGGCGGTGCAGATCTCGGGGGCGGAGGCGGTGCATCCGGGGTACGGGTACTTCTCGGAGCGGGCGCGGTTCGCGGAGGCCCTGGAGTCGCTCGGGATCGTCTTCATCGGGCCGCCGGTGGCGGCGATCGAGGCGATGGGGGACAAGGCGCGGGCGAAGGCGGCGGCGATCGAGGCGGGGTGCCCGGTGGTGCCGGGTTCGGACGGACCGGTGGCGACGGACGCGGACGCTCTCCGGGCGGCGGAGGAGGTGGGGTACCCGATCCTCTTGAAGGCGGTCGCGGGGGGCGGCGGGCGGGGGATCCGCCGGGTGGACACGCCGGGGGAGCTCGCGGGGCTTTTCAAGACGGCCTCGGCGGAGGCGCAGGCGTCGTTCGGATCGGGGGAGATGCTCGTGGAGCGGTGCGTGATCCGGCCGCGGCACGTGGAGATCCAGATCTTCGGGGACCAGCACGGGAGCGTGGTGCATCTGGGAGAGCGGGAGTGCTCGATCCAGAACCTGCGGCATCAGAAGCTCGTGGAGGAGGCGCCGTACGCGGGGCTCGATCCGGAGACGCGGGCGGCGATGGGGGCGGCGGCGGTGAAGGTCGCGAGGCAGGTCGGGTACTTCAACGCGGGGACGGTGGAGTTCCTCTTGGATGCGGACGGGTCGTTCTACTTCTTGGAGATGAACACGCGGCTCCAGGTGGAGCACCCGGTGACGGAGGAGGTGACGGGGGTGGACCTCGCGCAGCTGATGCTCTGGATCGCGGCGGGGGAGCGTCTGCCGTTCGGGCAGGAGGACGTCGCGCTCAAGGGGCACGCGATCGAGGCGCGGGTGACGGCGCAGGACCCGGACCGGGACTTCGCGCCCTCGACGGGGATGGTGACGGAGTGGCGGGCGCCGATGGGTCGAGGGGTGCGGATGGAGAGCCACGTGTACGCGGGGTTCCCGGTGTCGCCGTTCTACGACCCGCTCTTGGCGAAGCTCATCGTGCGGGCGGAGACGCGGGAGGCGGCGGTGGCGAAGCTCGCGGGGGCGCTCGAGGAGTTCCATGTCGCGGGGATCGCGACGAACCTGCCGTTCCTGCGGCGGCTCGTGGCGAGCGAGGGGTACCGGACGGGGGAGTTCGACACGGGGTACGTGGGGCGGTTCCTCGCGGAAGGGTCGCCCGTTTGAAGCGCTCCCGGCTTCGGCGGCTCGCGCGGGAGGCGGCCCTGCGGGCGCTGTACTCGATCGAGATCGGTCAGGCAACGACGGCGACGGCGCTGGAAGAGGCGTTCGCGGCCTTTACGGACGAGGACCAGGCGGAGACGGTGGGGGAGGATGCGGAGCTCTCGGGGGAGGGGATGGATCTCGTGCGGCGGTACGCGGAGGAGCTCGCGGACGGGGCGTGGCGGGCGCGGGGCGAGATCGATCCGAAGCTTGCGGGGCTTATCCCGAAGTACGACTTCTTCCGGCTGGCGGCGGTGGACCGGAGCATCCTGCGGCTGGGGGCGTACGAGCTCGACGCGGTGCCGTTCGTGCCGCCGGCGGTGACGCTGAATGAGGCGGTGGAGCTGGCGAAGCGTTACTCGACGACGGAGAGCGGCCGGTTCGTGAACGGGGTGCTGGGGTCATACGCGAAGATCTCGGCGAAGCGGGATTGGCGGCCGGGTTCGGGGCCTCCCGATCCGGATCTGCCGGAGATCGAGCGGGTGGAGCGGACGCCGGAGCCGGAGATTCCGGTGGAGCCGGTCGCGCCGGAGAGCGAGGAGGCGAGGCTCGGGGAGAAGTTCGGGAAGTGGACGCTCCGGCGCGAGGACGTCGCGCGGCTGAGCGAGGACGAGGGTTAGTCCTCGTCGGAGGCGGGCATGAGGTCGGCGACGGCGACAGTGCGGGCGGGGTCGCAGAGGGGGGCGATCGTCGTTCCCGGCGGGGCGACGTGGAGGGTCGTGTAGACGCCGTTCGCGGGGTTGCGGTAGACCTCGACCTGGCCCGCGACAGGGTTCACGATCCAGTACTCGGGGATGCCGGCCTCGGCGTAGACGGCGGCTTTGACGGCGCGGTCGCTCCGGAGGGAGGAGACGGCGACCTCGACGCAGAGGAGGACGTCTTCGGGGCGGATCGGGCCTTTCGGGCGTCGCGGGTCGCGCCGCACGAGGGCGGCATCGGACTCGGGGACGTTGAGGAGGTTCAGACGGACGCTACTTTGAGAGATCATCACGATCGGGCTCTTCGGTCGGACGAGGGCTTCAAAGACGAGCGTGAGGGCGTCGATGTGAAGGGAACTCTGGCTCATTTTGTACGTGATCGTGCCGTTGAGGAGCTCGACGCGGGCGTCGCCGAAGGCCCCGGCCTCGCGCATCGCGTCGAACTCGTCGGCGGTGACGGCGGAGCGGGGGGTGTCGTCGGGGGCGAGCGCCACGAGGGGGGCCATGCCTCTAGCTTATCCGCTCCTCCGACTCTCACCTACGCTACGTGGGTGAGAGTCGAAACAGGGCGACGGCATGGGCCATCGCGGGGGGATACTGTCGCCATGCCCGCCCAGATCCTCGATGGTCTCGCTCTCTCGAAAGCCTTGCGGGGGGAGCTCAAGGGGCGGGTGGAGCGGTTGGGGGAGGTCGGGATCGTGCCGCGGCTCGATGTGATCGTGGCGTCGCAGGATCCGGCGTCGCTCGCGTACGTGCGGATGAAGCGGCGGTGGGCGGAGGCGGCGGGGATGGCGGGGGAGAGCTTCGAGATCGACGAGCGGACGACGCAATCGGAGTTCCTAGGGCTCATCCGGGACCGGAACGCGGACCCGCTCGTGCACGGGGTGCTCGTTCAGCATCCGGCGCCGAAGCAGCTGGACGAGAGCGAGGCGCTGTTAACGCTCGGAGCCGAGAAGGACGTGGACGGGATCACGCCGCAGTCGCTCGGGCGGCTGGCGGCGGGGCTCGACGGGTTCAAGTGCGCGACGCCGCTCGGGATCATGCGGATGCTGGAGAGCGCGGGGGTGCCGCTGCGCGGGAAGCGGGCGCTCGTCATCGGGCGGTCGAACATCGTGGGGAAGCCGATGGCGCTCATGCTCCTCTCGCGGGACCTCACGGTGACGATCGCGCACTCGAGAACGGAGGATCTGCCCGCCAGGTGCCGGGAGGCGGACGTCCTCGTGGCGGCGGTGGGGCGGGCGGAGATGGTGCGCGGGGATTGGATCAAGCCGGGGGCGGTGGTCGTGGACGCGGGCTACAACAAGGTCGAGGGGCGGTCGGGGGACGTGGGGGACGTCCATTTCGGCGAGGCGAGCGAGGTCGCGGGGTGGATCACGCCGGTGCCGGGAGGGGTCGGGCCGATGACGGTCGCGTCGCTTTTGGCGAACGCGGTGGAGGCGGCGGAGCGTTCGGTCTCTCGTGGCACGTCGCAAGCGTCTCCGTAGGGTGCTCGTCCCTCTCCTCGTTCTGCTCGGTCTGTACCTGGGGGCGTGCTTCGCGCTCTCAGGGCGGTACCTCTCGCCGAAGCGGCGCTTGACGACGGTGCCGGCGGGGATGGCGCTGGGGACGTGGGGCGGGCAGGAGTGCTTCGTCACGCCGCGGCTCGCGCGGGGGGAGCGGGTGCCGGTGGTGTTCGTGCTCGCGCACGGGCTCGGGGGCGGGCGGGACTCGTTCGCGGGGGTCGCCCAGACGCTGGACCGGGCAGGGTACGGGGCGATCCTGCCGCCGATGCCGGGTCAGGACGCAAACCCGGCGCCGCGGATCGGGTTCGGGGTGGAGGAGGCGGATCTCCTGGTGAAGATTGCGGAGGAGGCGCGGGGGCTGCCGGGCGCGCCGAAGGTCGTGGTCGGGGGGGTCTCGATGGGCGGGGCGGCGGCGTGGCTCGCGTCGGAGAAGGCGCCTTGGGTCTCGGGGGTCGTCACGGAGAGCGCGTACACGGACATGGCGACCGCTACGGACCTGTATCTCGGGCGGCTCTTTCCGGGGTCGGTGGTCGCGTTGCGGCCGGTGGTGTGGTTCGGGACGCTCCGGAGCGGGATCGCGATCGGGTCCATCCGGCCGATCGAGGCGGCGGGGCGGTGGAAGGGGCCGAGCGTGGTGATGCACGCGGGGGCGGACGGGTTGTTCCCGGTCTCGATGGGCGACCGGTTCGCGGCGGCAGCGGGGACGCGGGACGAGGTCTTTCCGGGGGCGGCGCACGCCTTTTGCCGGGAGAGCGACCCGGGGCGCTACGACGCCTTGTTCCTGGGTCTGGCGCGGAAGGTCGGGCGTTCTGCGCCACAATAGCGGGACCCCGTTCGCGGGGGACCCCCGGTTTTGGAACTCCTGCTGACCCTGCTTCTCCTGCTCGGGAGCGCGTTCTTCGTGAGCGCGGAGTACGCGCTCGTGTCCTCGCGGCGGAGCCGGATCGAGACGCTCGCGCGCAAGGGGAACCGGACGGCGAAGCGGCTGTTGCCGGCGCTCGACGATCTCTCGCCCTACGTCGCGGGGTTGCAGATCGGGCTCACGGTGGTGGGGATCGCGATGGGATCGTACGCGGAGCCGTACATCTCGCACTCGTTGGAGCGGGCGATGCCGTGGGCGCCGAAGGCGGTGCAGACGGGGGTGTCGTTCTTCGTCGTGGTGTTCTCGCTCCTCGTCATCGGGGAGCTCTGCCCGAAGTACGTGGCCCTGCGGTTTCCGGAGCGGATCTCGCTTCTCTACTACCGGGTTCTGGCGGTGTTCGTCGTCGTGCTCCGGCCGCTCATCTTTCTCGCGCGGTGGATGGCGGAGGCGCTCCTGCGGCTCGTCGGGATCCGTCTGGAGCACGGGGAAGGAGAGGCGATCCCGAAGGAGGAGCTCCTCATGCTCGTGCAGGCGGGGGGCTCCGAAGGGGTTCTGGACCAGGCGCACGCGGACCTCGTGACGCGGGCGCTCCGGCTGGACGTCCTCGCGGCGCGGGACATCATGGTGCACCGGGTGGACATCCACTGGATCGACGCGGGGCTCGACCGGCAAGGGGTCTTAGAGGCGGCGGCGCGGTTTCCGCACACGCGGATCCCGGTGTGCCGGGGGGATATCGACGACATCGTGGGGATCGCGTACCTGCAGGACATCCTGCGGGCGCTCTTGCGACCGACGTTCTCGCTCGAGGAGATCGTGCGGCCGGCGATGCTCATCCCGGAGAACCTCACGATGGAGCGGATCGTGGCGACGATGCGGGAAGAGAAGACGCAGCTGCTCGTGGTGATGGACGAGTACGGGGGGACGTCGGGTCTCGTGACGCTGGAGGACGTGGTGGAGGAGGTGTTCGGGGAGCTCGAGGACCGTCTGGAGAGCGAGCGTCCGGCGATCGAGGAGCTCGCGAACGGGCGGATCTCGGCACGGGCGGATCTGAGGCTCGACGAGGTGGTGGCGCGGCTACGGCTGGATCTGGACGCGGCGGATCGGACGGAGACGCTCGCGACGCTCGTGGTGAACGCGCTGGAGCGGGTGCCGCGCCCGGGGGACGTGGTGACGACGGATCTCGGGACGATCCGCGTGGAGAACATGGCGCGGCGGCGGATCACGCGGGTGGGTCTCACGCTCGCGGAGTCGTTGCGCCCGGAGGGCGGGGTTCCGGAGGGGGAGGCCCGGTAAAGGGCCTTGCGCGCCGTTGTACGCCGTTGCGCGCCATTGCGCGCCACGCGTGCGCGCGCGTTTTTCGGACGGGGGTACCCGTTCGTGCGGAACGGTCCTCTCGGCGGAGTCGGGGGTCTCGGGCGCACCGGCGGGACGCCGGTGCCACCAGGGGGGCGGGTTTCTTCGGGCTCACACCCTATAGTCGTCGGGGAGGGGGCTCCGACAAGGTGTCCGGGAGAGTTTTCTCCCGTTTGGGGGACGACGCGAGCTCCCTACGGTTCCCTCCCCTTGGGGCGGGGTGGTTGCCGCGTCGTTTTTGGGATAGCCTGGGGGCATGGCATCTCTCTTGGCGGCGGGGCCGCTCCTCAACTGGGCGGGGAATCTTCGGTATTCGGCGGGAGAGGTCCTTCGGCCCCGATCGGTGGAGGAGGTGCCGGAGATGGTGGCGGGGGTGGCCCGGCGCGGGGGGCGGGTGCGGGCGCTGGGGACGCGGCACTCGTTCAACGACGTGGCGGACTCGCGGGACGCGCTCCTCTCGATGGAGGGGCTCGACGGGGTGGCAGGGCTCGACGGGGAGGCGATGACGGTGACGGTGGAGGGGGGGATCCGGTACGGGGTGCTCGCGCGATACCTCGACGGGGAGGGGCTCGCGCTTCACAACCTCGCGTCGCTCCCGCACATCTCGGTGGGGGGCTCGGTGGCGACGGGGACGCACGGGTCGGGAGTGCGGAACGGGAGTCTGGCGACGCAGGTCGTCGGGCTGGAGATCGTGCGGGGGGACGGGGGGACGGTGCGGCTCTCGCGCGAGGGGGACCCCGACGTCTTTGCGGGTGCGGTCGTGAGCCTAGGGGCCTTGGGTCCGGCGGTGCGGCTCACGCTCCGCGTGGAGCAGTCGTTCGAGGTGGCGCAGACGGTGTACGAGGGGCTCGCGTTCGACACGGGGGTCTCCCGTTACGAGGAGATCGCGTCGGCGGGATACAGCGTGAGCCTCTTCACGCACTGGGCGGGGGAGGGGTTCGAGCAGGTCTGGGTCAAGCGGCGGGCGGACAGGGGGGGCGGCGGGTTTCCGGAGGCGTTCTTCGGGGCGCGGCGGGCGGACGGGCCTCGGCATCCGGTGCCGGGGATGTCGCCGGTGAACACGACGGAGCAGGGGGGCGTTCCGGGGCCTTGGAGCGAGCGGCTCGCGCACTTCCGGCTGGGGTTCACGCCGAGCTCGGGGGAGGAGCTGCAGTCGGAGTGGATGGTGCCGCGGCGTCTGGCACCGGAGGCGCTCTCGGCGCTCTCGGGGATCGCGCCGCGGATCGCGCCGCTTCTGTACGTCTCGGAGGTCCGGACGATGGCGGGGGACGATCTGTGGCTCTCGGGGGGGTACGGGGAGGACGCGACGTGCCTGCACTTCACGTGGAAGCCGCTGGGGGCGGAGGTGGCGGCGGTGCTGCCGGTGGTGGAGGAGGCGCTCGCGCCGTTCGGGGCGCGTCCGCACTGGGGGAAGCTTTTCGCGATGGGGGGGGATCGGGTGCGGTCGGCGTTCCCTCGGTTCGGGGATTTCGTGGGGTTGGCGGGGCGGTTCGATCCGGGGGGCGTGTTCCAGAACCCGTTCCTGGCGCGGCTGGGGATCGGGGGCTAGAGCCCCCGCTTCCCTGGGCGGAGAGGCGGCTGGGGCACGGCGTCTACCTCTGGGGGGAGAAGGCGGGGGTGGCGTAGTCGCCGGCGCGGGTGAGGGCGGTCTCGGAGGAGCCGTCGGCGGAGTTGAGGAAGAGGGCGCGGGCGCCGTTCGCGCGGCGGGCATAGACGATCTTCGTGCCGTCGGGGGACCAGGCGGGCTCGAAGACCTCGCCGCGGACGATGAGGGCTCCGGCGCCGCCGCCGGCGGCGCGGGCGGGGAAGACGACGAGGCCCTTGGGCTGGAGGGCGCCGTCGGCGTAGGGGCCGCCGGTGGCGAGGAGGCGGGCGCCGTCGGGGGAGAAGGCGGGGGAGCCGAAGGCGGCGTCGTCGTTCGGGGACGCGGCGACGATCTCGAGCTTCGGGCGGTCCTCGGCGAGGGAGGCGAGGCCGAGGGCGTGGCGGAAGGGGCGCTTCGCGGGCTTGCGGCCGCCTTCGGTGAGGGCGGCGACCTCCTCCTCGGTGGCGAACTCGAAGCCGGAGACGGCGAAGGCGAGGGTCTTGCCGTCGGGGCTTACGTCGAGGGCGAGGCGCTCGCCGGCGACGAGGGGGATGGGGCGGGGAAGGGCGCCCTTCTCGTTCGGGACGAGGGATTGGAGGATGAGGACCTCGCCGGCGGGGAGGGTCTCGCGGGCCTCGCGGCGCATGATGGCGGCGACGTAGGTTTTGCCCTTGGCCCATCTGGCGGCGCGGAAGTTGTCGCCGAGGCGCTCGTAGACGGCTTGGAAGGCGCCCTGGGTGCCGGACTCGTCGCCGCCGGCGGGTCCGGCGGTCTGGGCGATCTCCTTCGTGGTGGGGGGGAGGACGCGCTGGCTTTTGGAGTCGGTGGGGTTGAACTCCTCGATGTTGCCGCGGGCGGCGAGGAGCATGGATTTGGCGGCGTCGGGATCGCCCGAGGTCGCGGCGTCGGAGGGGAAGCTCGGGGCGCCGCGGCCGGAGTTGTCCACGGAGCGCTGTTGGGGGTCGTTGTTGGTGGCGGGGTTCCAGCGGTAGACGTGGAAGGCGTTCTTCTGGCGGTCGGAGATGAAGAAGGCGCGGTTGCCGTCGGGGGACCAGACGGGGTCGCGGTCGGTCTTGCCCCTCTCGTAGCCGGCGGACTCGATTACCTCGCCGCCGGGTTTGATGGCGACGACGCAGGAGCCGCCCTCGGGCTCGTAGCGGACGGCGAGGACGTAGCCCTTCGTGTCGGAGGCGCCGACGTCGAGGTCGCCGCGGAGCGCGAGGAACCTTTGGAGCCCGAAGACGACGGCGCCGACGACGAGGAGGAGGACGAGGGTGCGGGTGGCGAGGCGCTGGACGGCCTTGGGGACGACGGGGGGCTTGGCGCCGCGCGCGGTGCCGGTGTAGGCGGCGGGGCGCTCCGGCGCCGGAGTTTGGGGGGTGGGGTTCTCGTCCATGTTAGAGGGTCGTGAGGCGGGCGCCGTTGAGCCAGTCGCGGCCGGACATCCTCGGCTTTCCGGCGGGTTGGACCTCGAGGAGGGCGAGGGCGCCGTCCGCGAGGTTCAGGAGGGGGGCGTCGTCGGTAGAGAGGATGCTTCCGGGGGGGGCGTCGGTTCCCGGTTCGGGGCTCGCCACGAGGCGGGCGCGGTGGAGTTTCACAGGGCCGGCGGGGGTTTCGAGCCAGGCGCCGGGGGCGGGGGTGAAGGCGCGGAAGCGGTCGTACTGGGTCCGGGCGTCGCCGCGCGGGTCGAGGCGAGCGTCGTCGCGGGCGATCTTCGGGGCGAGGGTGACGCCCTCTCCGGGTTGGGGGAGGGCCTCGAAGTCGCCGGCGGCGAGGCGGGGGAGCCAGTCGCGGGCGAGGTCGGCGGCGAGAGCGGCGAGGCGTTCGCTCAGGTCGCCGGCGGTCTCGTCGGGAGCGATGGGGGTGGGGGCGAAGGCGATCGTGGGGCCGGTGTCCATGCCGGGGTCCATCCGCATGAGGGTGACGCCGGTCCTGCGGTCGCCGGCCTCGATCGCGCGCTGGATCGGGGCGGCGCCGCGCCAGCGGGGAAGGAGGGAGCCGTGGAGGTTGATGGGGGCGACGCGGGCGGCTTCGAGGAGGGCGGGGCGGAGGATCTGGCCGTAGCTCGCGACGAGGAGGAGGTCGGGGGCGAGGTCGCGGACGCGGGCGATGAACCCCTCGTCGCGGGCCCTCTCGGGGGTGGCGACGGGGAGGCCGAGGGCGCGGGCGCGCTCCTCGACGGGGGACGGGCGCACCTTCAGGCCGCGTCCGGCGGGGCGTCCGGGCTGGGCGACGACGAGGGCGCAGTGGGGCGCGGCGACCTCGAGGGCGGGGACGGCGAAGGGGCCGGTGCCGAAGTAGACGATCTTCAAAGGCGGGCCTTACTCGGCCTCGTCGTCGCCGTCGGGGTCTTTCCAGTGCAGGGTGGCGCGGTCCACGCGGTCGGTGAAGAGGATGCCGTCGAGGTGGTCGATCTCGTGCTGGACGATGCGGGCGGGAAGGCCTTCGAGCTCGAAGACGAACTCGCGGCCCTTGCGGTCGAGGGCCTCGACCTCGATGGTGTCGAAGCGCTCGACGTCGCCGTAGAGGCCGGGGATGGAGAGGCAGCCCTCGGTGCCGATCTGGCTTCCCTCGGCCTTCACGATCCTCGGGTTGACGAGGGCGTGGGGCTTCTCGTCGGGGGGGTGGACGACGACGACGCGCTGAAGGACGCCGAGCTGGGGGGCGGCGAGGCCGACGCCGTTGGCGAGCTTCATCACGCGCATGAGCTCGTCGATGAGGAAGCCGGTCTTCTTGCTCAGGCGCTCGACGGGGGCGGCGACCCTGAGGAGGGCGGGGTCGGGGACCTTCAGGACGGGGCGCTTGGCGTTCGTCGCGTACAGGGGCTTGTACTCGTCGGGGACGACGATCTCCATCGGCGCAGATCGCTCGAGGATCGGCCCGAGGGCGGGTTTCGGGGGGGCGGCTTGGCTCATCGCTCGGCGGGGTGGCCTTATTATGAGTCGTCCGCCCCGGCGGCGGTCACGGTGTCGGGCGGATCGGAGGGATCCTAGAGGTAGGTGCCGCCGGAGACCTCGATGCGTTGGCCGTTGATCCAGCGGTTGTCCTCGGAGAGGAGGGCGGCGATCATGGGGCCGATGTCGTCGGGCTCGCCGACGCGGCCGAGGGCGCTCATGCCGGCGACCATGCGGTTCATGTCGGGGTCGTCGCGGACGCGGCCGCCGCCGAAGTCGGTGGCGATCGCGCCGGGGGCGACGGTGTTCGCGGCGATGCCGCGCGCGCCGAGCTCCTTCGCCATGTAGCGGGTGAGGACCTCAACGGCGCCCTTCATGGCACCGTAGGCGGAGCTTCCGGGGAAGGAGAAGCGGGCGAGGCCGCTCGAGACGTTCACGATGCGCCCGCCGTCGTTCAGGAGGGGGAGGAGGGTCTGGGTGAGGAGGAAGGGGCCTTTGAAGTGGACGCGGTAG
This sequence comes from Fimbriimonas sp., assembly GCA_965249475.1. Taxonomy (GTDB): domain Bacteria; phylum Armatimonadota; class Fimbriimonadia; order Fimbriimonadales; family Fimbriimonadaceae; genus Fimbriimonas. The sequence goes on from CBDFMD010000003.1 coordinate 1,057,384, forward strand.
ACCCGGTCGAGCTCCTCCTCGGTCGTCTCGGCGAAGGGTTTGTAGAGGGCGTCGCCGGCGTTGTTCACGAGGTGGTCGAAGCGCTCGGCCCCGAGCCCCGCGAGGGCATGGCGGACGGATTCGGCGAAGGCGGGGAACGTGGCGGCGTCGCCGACGTCAAGGGGGAGGGCAACGGCGCGGCGGCCGAGGGCCTCGATCTCGGCGACGGCGCTCTTCGCCTCCTCCTCGTTCGAGCGGTAGGTGAGCAGGGCGTCCACGCCGCGTCGGGCGAGGCTCAGGACGGTGTTGCGGCCGAGGCCGCGGCTTCCGCCGGTGACGATCGCGATCTTTTGAGCGGGATTCACAACGGGGAAGGTACCGGGGCGGTGCGGGAGCGGTCCAGATCGGATCGGCGCGGATTCTTGCCTATTCCTCCCGAGTTCCCTCGCAACGACGGTGGAATCCGGTAGACCCCAGGGGGAGCGACGATGGAAGGGCTGATCGAGGCGGTGAGGAGGATCACCGAGGGACGGGAAGGGTACGGGGGCACCTCGGCGTTCCCGACGGCGATCGAGGGGTTGACGCTCCTGCGTTCAGACCACGAGCGGAGCCCGAGCCTCGTGCTCTACCGCCCGTGTCTCTGCGTGGCGCTCCAGGGGCGCAAGGAGACGACGTTCGGGACGCTCCGGCTCGACTGCGGGCCGGGGGAGGCGCTGATGGTGGGGATCGCGACCCCGGCTTCGGGCCGGGTCGTCGAGGCGAGCCCGGAGTCGCCGTATCTCGGGCTCGTGATCGAGCTGGACACGGCGACGTTGCGCGAGGTGCTGGAGGAGATCGAGGCTCCGGCCCCGCCGGCCGGGGGCGCGGAGGATCGGGCGGGGGCGGGGGTGTTCCGGGTGGGGTTCGGGGGGCCGCTCGCGGAGTGCGCGGGGCGGATGGTGGGGCTTTTGGAGACGCCCCGCGCGATCCCGGCGCTCGCGCCGGCGATCCGGCGGGAGATGAGCTACTGGCTTCTGACGGGGCCGCACGCGGGGGAGGTGTGCCGGGTGGCGCGGCTGGGCGGGCCGACGCGGGCGATCGTGGACGCGATCCGGCTCTTGCGGGAGCGGTTCGCCGAGCCCGTGCGGGGGGAGGAGCTCGCGCGGGCGGCGAACATGAGCCTCTCGACGTTCCACGTGCGGTTCCGGGCGCTGACGGCGACGAGCCCCTTGCAGTATCAGAAGCAGCTGCGGCTCCACGAGGCGCGGCGGTTGCTCGTGGCGAGCGAGGAGAACGTAGAGGGGGCGGCGTTCCGGGTGGGGTACGAGAGCCCGTCGCAGTTCAGCCGGGAGTACGCGCGGGCGTTCGGGCGCCCGCCGGGACGGGACGTCGCGGGGGCGCGGGGGGCAGGCTAAGGGCCTCGCCCCGCGCGACGGATCAAGCGACGAGGCCTTCGAAGGTGGCGACGAGGCGCTCGACGGCGGCGATGCCGGCGCGCCAGAAGGACTCGTCGTCGAGGCGGACGCCGAGGAGGTCCATGAGCTCTTGGGGGCTCTTCGAGCCGCCGAGGCTCAGCATATCGAGGTAGCGCTCGGCGAACTCGGGGCCGCCCTCGCGGGCCTTCTCGTAGAGGGAGAGAGCGACGAGCTCGCCGAACGAGTAGGCGTAGACGTAGAACGGGGAGTGGGTGAAGTGGCTCACGTAGCTCCACCAGCGGCGGTGCTCCTCGCCGAGCTTCACGGAGTCGCCGAACATGGCGCCGATCTCCTCCTGCCAGATCTCGCCGATGCGTCCGGGGGTGAGCTCGCCCTCCTCGCGGCGGACGCGGTGGAGGCGGCGCTCGAAGGCGTACATGGCGATCTGGCGGAAGACGGTGGCGAAGACGCCCTCGATCTTGCCCCCGTAGAGGGCGACCCGGTCGTCGTGCGAGGCCTCGGCGACGAGGGACTCGAAGACGAGCATCTCGCCGAACGTGGACGCGAGCTCGGCCATGGGGAGGGTGCCGTGGAAGTCGAAGAGGTTCTGGCCGCGCGAGAGGGCGGCGTGGACGCCGTGGCCGAGCTCGTGGGCGAGGGTCATGACGTCGTCGAGCTTGCCGTTGTAGCTCATGAGGACGACGGGGTTCAGGTCGGGGGTGTTGTACTGGCAGAAGGCGCCGCCGCGCTTGCCGTCGCGGGGGGCGGCGTCGATCCACTCGCGGTCGAAGAACTCGGCGGCGCGCTCGCTCATGCGCCCGGAGAAGCGGGCGAAGGAGGCGAGGCAGATCTCCCTCGCGCGGTCCCAGCCCAGCTCGCCCTCGGGCTCCTTCAGGGGGGCGTAGCGGTCGACGTGGGTGAGCTCATCGAGGCCGAGGAGGCGCTTTTTGACGCGGTAGTAGCGGGCGACGAGGCCGTAGTTCTCGCGGCAGACGCGCTCGAGCATGGCGACGGTCTCGGGGGCGAGCTCGTTGCTCAGGTGGCGGGCGGTCTCGGGCTCGTCGTAGCCGCGGAGGCGGTCGCCGACGGCCTTGTCCTGGAGAAGGGTGTTGAAGACGAAGGTGAGGACGCGCTCGTTCGCCTCGAGGCCTTTGGAGAAGGCCTCGGCTCCGGCGAGGCGCTTGGCTCGGTCGGCCTCGCGCAGGAGGTCGAGGACGCCGGACTGGTTCAGGCTCTCGCCGTCCACGAGGTACTTCCCGTTCGAGAGGACCTCGTCGAAGAGGCGGTTCCAAGCGCGGCTTCCGGTGTTCGCGGTCTCTTCGAGGAGGACCTCCTCGCTCTCGCTCAGGCGGAAGGGGGCGTAGACGCGCACCATCTTCAGGTAGTGGGCGTACTCCTCCATCGCGGGGTGGGCGAGCCAGCCCTCCACGGCCTCCCCGGGCGCACCCTGGAGCTCGAGCTCCAGGAACATCAGTTTGACGTTGAGAGCGGTGCCCTTTTCGGACTGGGCCTGGTAGAAGGCGCCGTTGGCGGGGTCGGAGGCGTCGGCGGCGTAGCGGAGGCCTGCGAAGAGGAGAGGCTTGTAGCTCTCGACCATGAGGTCTTCGAGGCGTCCCAGGGCGGCGGCGAGATCCTCGGGAGAGATGGCGCCGGACTCGACGGTGCCGCGGAGGGCGGCGAGGGCGTCGGCTTTCGCGTGGGCGTCGGTCCAGGACGCCTCGATGCGGGGGTCGCCGGGACCGTCGAAAAGGAAGGCGAGGTTCCAGGCGGGGGGGGTGCCGGAGGGCGTCTTGGGGAGGGGGGCGGCCGCCGGTTCGGCGATCTCGGGGGGCATGGTGGATTATGGACGACGGGGAAAATCCCCGTATTATTACTAGGATGCCCCCTGGTAATCCTACGGAATCTCACCCCTGACGCGGAGAGAGCCCGCAAAAGAACCAGGGGGCACGGAACGCCCCCGGGCGAGGGCTCGCCACTCCGCTTCACGGAGGAAAAGAATGTCGTTTCGGATCAACACCAACACCGCGGCCATGGGGGCCTTGCGCAACGTGAACATGAGCTCGGACGGGCTCAACAAGTCCATCAACCGGCTGAGCACGGGCCTGCGGGTGAACTCGGCGGCGGACGATCCGGCGGGGCTCATCGCCTCGGAGACGTTCCGGACGCAGATCTCGTCGCTGGAGCAGGCGGTGCGGAACAACCAGGACGCGATCAACTACACGAAGACGGCGGAAGGCGCGCTCGACGAGGTGAACACGCTGCTGAGGGACGCGCGGTCGCTCGCGGTGGCGTCGGCGAACTCGGGGGTTCTCACGTCGGAGCAGCTGAAGGCGAACCAGGACCAGCTCGCCTCGATCGCGTCGAGCGTGACGCGGATCGCCCAGCAGACGCAGTTCGGGACGAAGAAGCTTCTCGACGGGTCCTCCGGGGTGCGGGCGGACGTGTCGGACGCGACGAAGGTGGAGTCCATCTTCACGAGCGGGACGTTCGCGGGGAAGAGCCTCACGGCGAGCCAGGGGCTCAACGTCCAGGTGACGACGGCGGCGACGCGGGCGACGTACTCCACGGCGACGGACATCGCGGCGGGGACGGCGGTGGCGGGATCGTTCTCGCTCAACGGGACGACGTTCTCGTTCGCGGCGGGGACCTCGGCGGAGGAGATCGCGGCGACGGTAAACGCGGCGAGCGGGAACACGGGGGTGACGGCCTCGATCGACACGGCGGCGGGGAAGAAGATCAAGTTCGATGCGGTGAAGTACGGGACGGCGGGCCAGATCGACTACGTGGACCCGCAGGGTCTCCTCTCGGCGGCGGGGACGGCGCCGGGGACGCAGACGGGCGTGAACGCGGTGGCGACGGTGACCCTCGGCCCGACGGCGACGCCGACCGCGACGGCGACCTTCACGGGGGGGCTCCAGGGGAACGACGGCCTGACGCTCACCGACGCGGACGGGAATAAGATCCGGCTCGCCGAGGGCGGGAACGCGGTGGCGGCGGCGGCGAAGGTCGGCCAGGTCTCGGTGGGGTCGGCGCAGTTCCAGATCGGGGGGAACCAGGGCCAGACGGCGCTCCTCTCGCTGGGGAACTACGCGGCGACCCAGCTAGGGAGCACGGCGGTGGCGGGGCTCTCGCTGGCGAACATCGATCTGACGAGCACGACGGGGGCGAACAACGCGATGGCGGTCCTCGACGAGGCGATCAACCAGGTGAGCGCGGCGCGGGGCCGGATCGGGAACTTCCAACGGAACATTCTGGAGAGCAACGTGCGCTCCTTGGGGATCGCGAAGGAGAACCTCTCGGCGACGGAGAGCGCGATCCGGGACACGGACGTGGCGGCGGAGATGAGCACGTACACGAAGATGCAGATCCTCCAGCAGGCGGGTCTGAGCGTTCTCGGCCAGGCGAACTCGGCGCCGCAGGCGGTGCTCTCGCTCATCAAGGGGTAAGGCCCCGCCTACGGCCTGGACCGGCCCCAGGGGCCGGTCCAGGCCTCTCCTCCGGGGGCCGCCCGCCGCCCTCCCCGCGTCCGTGCGGGGGGGCGGCTTTTTCGCGCGTCCGGCCTTTCACAATAGGAGGGATGAATCCGGTGAAGATCGCGGCGGCGGTGATGGCGGGGGCGGGGGTGCTCGCGCTCGTGCAGACGGTGAACGCGCCGAAGTCGGGGAAGCGGCTCGCGCTGGGCTCGATCCGGTACGCGCTGGAGGGGCGGATGGCCCGGGACCGGGACGGGGTGGTGCGCGAGGCGACGGAGGCGCGGGGGCGTCTGGCGAGCGAGACGGAGGAGGACGCGGTGTTCCGGGACGCGACGGCGGTGTGGCTCGCGCACGAGCCGAGCCGGGATCTGCGGCGGCCGACGGCGGCGGAGGACGCGGGGTTGCCGCTCGCGCTCGCGGCGGAGGCGGTGCGGCGGCTCTCGCCCGCGACTGGGTTCGAGGGAGGCCGGATCCGGGCGCTGTACGAGTCGCGGGCGGGAAAGGACCCGCACGACCAGACGGGGCCGCTCTCGAAGGTGGTGGCGGCGAACCCGGGGGACGACGCGGCGGTGCGGGCTTACATCGCGGCGTTGCGGGGGGGCGCCCCGGAGGAGCGGCGCAAGGCGGTGGAGATCGCGCGGGGGTACGCGGCACGGGACGGGGGTTCGCCGCTCTCGCGGCTCACGCTTCTGCTCGCGCTCGACGCCTCGATCCGGCGCGGGGGCGGGGGTTCGTCGCGGGAGCTCGCGGAGGTGCGGGAGATCGCGGGGGGTCTCGTGAAGGAGTTGCCGCCGGGGGCGGTGGGGTACGACGCGGTGCGGGGGCTCGCGACGGGGCCGGTCACGCGCTGAGGGTCACGAGGTCGCGGTCGCCACGGTCTGTCGGATAAGGTCGCGGGTGCGGGCGGCACCGTCCCAAACGTCGTGCGGGCCGCCGGCGACGAGGACGTAGGGGCCGTCGAAGCCGGCGGCGACGGCCTGGGCGACTTGGACTCTCAGGAGAGGCTCATCCAGGGTTCCGTCGGGGGCGAACTCCGCTTTGGCATGGATCGTCTCGGCGCGGGGGAGGATCTCCGGGAGGCGCTCGCGCATGGAGGGCGCCCAGTTGCCGAAGTCGGCGCAGAGGGCGAGGCGACCTTTCAGGCGGTCGAGGAGGGCGAGGACGGGTTCGGGGGATCCGAGGAGGCGGTGCCAGTTCTCGACGCTCGGGCGGACGCCGACGCCTTCGGCGACGGCGACGAGGCGCTCGACGGCCTCGGTGAGGCGGGCGAAGGCCTCGGGGGCGTAGGGCTGGTGACCAGTGGTGAGGCGGACGCGCTCGAAGCCGAGCGCCCCGGCGGTGCGAATCCAGCCGGCGGCCCAGGCCTCGTCGCGTCCGCCGTGCTCGGGGTCGGCGGGGTCGCCGTCGTCCACGAGGAGGGTCTGGAGGGCGACGCCCGCGCCCCGGGCGGCGGCGGCGAACTTGTCCTGGGCGGCGCTCTCGTGGGGGAGGTGGAAGTGGGGGACCTCGAGGCGGTCGTAGCCCCGGCGGGCGACCTCGGCGGGAAGGTCGAGGATGTCGAGGGGGCCGGTGTGGGGCTTCCGGCCCCCGGGTCCGGCGGCGGGGGAATCGGGGTAGCGAGCGGCGAGGAGGGGGTCGAGGGTCCAGGTGGAGAGGGCGACGGTCGCGGGGGACGCGGGCATCCGGGGAGTAGACCCGCTGAGTTAAACTCGGGGCCTGGGAACGTTTCGCATCACTCGGCGGCAGGTGCTCGGTGCAGGGGCGGCGGCAGGGGTGCCGGGCCGTCTCTTCGCCTCGGCCGCGGAGGACAAGCGGGTCGTGGGGCGATTTCTGGCTGAGGTGTGGACGGAGGGTCGGCTCGACGCGCTCCCCGAGTTCTGGACGGCCGACGCGGTGAACCACGCCGCGCCGGCGGGGGCGCGGACCGGGCTCGCCGCGCTGAGGGCGTACCACGAGGGGTTCGCGTCGGCGATGGCGGGGTTTTCCGAAGTGAGGATCGAGGTCGTCCAGCAGGTGGCGGAGGGCGGTCGGGTCGCGACGCACCTCGTCACGCGCGGGCGGCACACGGGAGCATTCGCAGGGGCCGCTCCCACGGGACGCGCGGTGGAGCTCGCGACGATCCGGGTGGACCGGCTCGTGGGCGGGAGGATCGCCGAGCATTGGTCGGTCGCGGACATGGCGGGGCTCATGGCGCAGATCGGCGGGTCGGCGAGGATCGAGTTTTCGGCGCCACCGAGACGATGGTTAAGAAATCGTCATCGGGGGCAACTCTCCGGGAGCAGCCTCGTAGACCGAGAGGCGGGGGGCGCATCCTCCCGAAGAGACCGTCATGGCCGACTTTTCCAGCACCCTTCTCGTCCAAGCTCCGCCCGAAGCCGTCTGCGACTTCGTGGTGGACGTGAAGAACCTTCCGAAGTACCTTCCGACGATCAAGAGCGCGGAGTCCACGAGCGCGGACCATGTAAAGGTCCACGGCGAGATGGAGGACGACGAGTACACGGGCGAGGGGTTCTTCCGCACGGTCGAGCCGAACCGCAAGCTTGAGTGGGGTTCGGAGGACCACGACTACAACGGGAGCATGGAGTTCTCGCCCGACGGGACGGGGACGAACGTGACGATCCGGCTCCACATGAACCCGCCGGAGGATCGAAAGCAGGGGATGGAGGAGAAATCGGGCGGCGATTGGGCGGGCCAGATGCAAGAGGGGATCGAGCGCTCGCTCCACTCGATCAAGAACCACGTCGAGGGTACCGGCGGCAAGGACGAGGTTCCCGAGAGCCGCTGACGGCGCTCGGCCGGGGGCGCGGCAGGATGGACCGCCGTGCTCCCGGCTCCGCCGATCCCCTGCCCCCGTCGCCTCCATCACCCTCTGCCCTGAGGATGAAGGTCGACGCTCCGCGCGGGCGAGGGAGCCGTTCCGGGTGCGGACGTGGCTCGTTGACCGCTCGAAGGCCTCGGTTCACCTCGTCGCCCCTAACCGGGTCGCCGGAGGCCTCGGTTCGCACTTCGAGGGAGGGGTTCGGCGGGGTGGAGAGGAGGTGGCGACGGAGCGGGGCGGGCGCTGGGGCGGATAGTGGGGCGGACAGTGGGGCGGACAATGGGTCTCGCCGAGCGAGTACGACGCCTCCGCGTTCCTGACGCTCGCGCCAGGAGGGCGCGTGCCTTTAGAGGATGTCCTCCACCGGAAGGAGTACGTCTCGGGATCGCGCCCCTCGCTCATCTCGGAGGTGACGACGGCGCCGAAGCGCGACCTGCCCCCAGGGGAGTACACGCTCTGAATGGAGCACGGGTTCGAGCGGGCGCTGGATCGGCCCGCGCCTCGGGGGGCGAACCCCTGCGCCGCCCTCGCCGCGCCGCGGCTGTACGCCCGGGCGTGGACGGGGTGCATGGCGCTCAACCTTCCGCTTACGATCGCGCCGAGCGCCTCCTGATGTCGGGGGCCCGTGCCATCGTTCGATTCCGGGGCACCGGATGAGGTAAGGTCTGCGGCCTCTCATGCGCGCGGTCACCGAGTTCGTCGGAACGTTCTTGTTCCTCTTCATCATCGCCCTCGTGGGGCCGAGCGGATCGGTGTTGACGCCGGTGGTGATCGGGGGGGCGCTCACGGCGCTCGTGTACATGGGGGGGCACCGGTCGGGGGCGCACTACAATCCGGCGGTCTCGCTGACGCTCTTTCTCCAGAGGAAGATCACGGCGGCGGAGCTCGGGGCGTATGTGGCGGCGCAGATCGTGGCGGGGGTCCTCGCGTTCGCGCTGGGGTACGCGGTCGTCGGGAAGCCGGTGCTCGTCGCGCCGGGGGCGGGGCATTCCGCGCTCGTCGCGCTTCTCGTCGAGGCGGTGTTCACCTTCATGCTCGCGCTCGTGGTGCTGAACGCGGCGGCGTCGCGCAAGACGGAGGGGAACTCGTTCTACGGGCTCGCGATCGGGGCGACGATCGTGGTGGCGGCGACGGTCGGTGGGCCGATCTCGGGCGGGGCGTTCAATCCGGCGGTCGCGATCGGGGCGGCGGTCACGGCGGCGATGCACGGGGGCTCGGTCGCGTCGGTGTGGATCCCGATCGTCGGCCCGCTCCTCGGAGCGGTGGCGGGGGGCTACGTGTGGGCGGCGCAGGAGCGGGCGGATCCAGCCCCGGTCGCGCGTCCGGCGGAGCGGGCGATCGACCAGCCCGCGACGGGGTTCGCGCCGAGGGACTGAACGGCTAAAGCGGCATCGCCGGGGCGGCTTGGCGGAGGCCGGCGAGGGGGCGGCGGGTGGGGATCGTCGCGCCGAGGGGGGAAGCGTAGAGATCGTAGGGCTCGGCTCCGGTGACCCTCGCGGTCACGAAGGTGCCGGGGGGGATGGGGGCGGGGCCGGGCTTCACGTAGACGAAGCCGTCGATCTCCGGGGCGTCGCGGTGGCTTCGGCCGACGAGCCAGCCGTCCTGCTGCCCTTCGACGAGGACCTTCAGCTCGCGTCCGATCCAGGCCTCGTTCTTCGCTCGGGAGATGCGCTTCTGGAGGGCCATGAGGCGGTCGTAGCGCTCGCGCTTGACCCTGGTGCTCAGCTGGCCCTCCATGTCGAAGCTGGGGGTGCCGGGCTCGCGGGAGAAGGTGAAGGCGCCGACGCGGTCGAGCTGGGCCTCGCGCGTGAAGTCGAGGAGGTGCTCGAACTCGGCGTCGGTCTCGCCGGGGAAGCCGACGATGAAGGTCGTGCGGATGGCGGCCTCGGGCATGGCGGCGCGGACCTTATCGAGGACCTTCAGGTAGCGCTCGCCCTCCCAGGGGCGGCGCATGCGGCGGAGGACCTCGGGGTGGGAGTGCTGGAGGGGGATGTCGAGGTACTTGGCGACCTTCGGGAGGGTCGCCATCGCCTCGACCACCTCGTCGGTGAGGCGGTTCGGATAGAAGTAGAGGATGCGGATCCACTCGACGCCGTCCACCGCGTTCAGCTCGCGCAGAAGGCGGGGGAGGGTGAACTCGCGGTAGAGGTCGAAGCCGTACTGGGTGACATCCTGGGCGATGAGGTTGAGCTCCCTCGCGCCGGTCCTCACGAGGTGGCGGGCCTCTTCGACCACGCGCTCGATGGGTTTGCTCCGGTGGGCGCCGCGGAAGGACGGGATGGTGCAGAAGGTGCACTTGTGGTCGCACCCTTCGGAGACCTTCAGGTAGGCGGACCAGGGGGCGCCGGCGCGGGCGCGGCTCGCGACGTCGGCCCAGCGGTGGTGGGGAGGTTCGACGTCCATCTTCGGCTCGCGGGAGGCCATGGCGTCGCTCACGATGCTGTCGAAGCGCCCCATTTGGCCGACGCCGACGTAGGTGTCGGCGCCGGGGGCGATGCGGGCGAGCTCCTCGCCCATGCGCTGGGCGAGGCATCCGGCGACGACGACGCGCCCGGTGCGTCCGGCGCGCTTCTCGCGGATGGCCTCTTTGATCGCCTTGATGGACTCCTCTTTCGAGGCCTCGAGGAAGCCGCAGGTGTTGATGACGGTGACGTCAGTCTTGCGCGCGTCGGGGTCGATGGTGTGGCCCGCGCCGCGCAGGACGCCGGCGATCTCCTCGGAGTCCACCTCGTTCTTCGCGCATCCGAGGGTGACGATCTTCACCTTCGTGGCGGATCGCGAAGCGGTCTCTGGCATCCCTATAGTATGACGCCGTGGGGGGCTATAATGCGACGTATGGCGACGCTGGAGAGGGCTCTCGATCGGTCGGCGCTCTTCGCGCCGCTGGACTCCCCGGAGGCGCGGGTCACGCCGGAGGAGTACGACGCCCTTGTGCGAGGCGGCTCGCTCGAGGGCGTGCGAGTGGAGCTCGTGGATGGGCTCCTGATCTACCAGATGGGACAGAACCTCTTTCACGCGCGCGCGGTCTCCGCCCTCTTGCGGGTTCTCTTCCGCTCCGTCTCCCGCGATCTGGAGGTCTTGACGCAGGCGACGAGCGACTTCGGGGAGCGTCGGCTGGAGCCGGACGTGGCCGTCGTGTCGGCGTCGGGGGTTTCGGGTTCGCAGATCGTCCCACAAAGGGGCATCCGGCTCGCCGTCGAGGTCGCGGTGTCGTCGCTCGCCTACGACCGGGAGAGGAAGACGCGGTACTACGCGGAGGCGGAGGTTCCGGAGTACTGGATCGTGAACCCGGGGGCGCGGCAGATCGAGGTCTATCGAGAGCTGGGCGGCGGGGAGTACGCGAGCGTGCGGCTCGTGCTTCCGGGGGAGTCGCTCGATGCATTGTGCCTTCCGGGGGCGACGTTCGCCGCGGACGAGCTGTTGCCGGTCGCCGGGTCGGCGTGAAGCGGGCGCGGGTCCAGGGGATCTCGAACGCCTCCTCGAACGATCTGCGGGACGACACCGAGGGGGAGACGCTCGCTTGCGCCGAGGGGCAGGACGTCTGGGTGCAGTTCCACGTCGGGATCGAAGGGGAGGAAGGGGAGGAGCTCCATGGTCTCCATGTGACGCCGGATCCCGGCCGGGCCCACGCGCCGCAGTCGGTGACGGACGACGCGGTCCTATACGTGTCGATGGCGGCGTTCGACGCGGATACGGTCGAGCGAGCCATCCGCGAGCGGGTCGAAGCGTGCGAGGGGGAGACCGCGGCCGAGGGGTGGGAGCAGGTGCAACGGTTCGCGCACTGGGTGGACAACGACGAGTGGCTCAAGCGTCCACCCTCTCCATTTGCGTGGGTCCGCAGGTTCCTCGGTCTCGCGACGTAGAACCCGGCGATGCGCGTGGGCGAGATTCGGAAGATGCTGACGGGGCCGGAGGGGTCGGCGGCGGCGGCGGGGCTTGCGTACCTCGACGACTCGGGGCCGGGCTTCTCGCGGGTGCGGAAGGAGGAGGGGTTCGTCTACCGGGACGAGGAGGGGCGGGTCATCAAAGACCGGGAGACGATCGCGCGGATCGAAGGGCTCGCGATCCCGCCGGCGTACCGCGACGTGTGGATCTCGCCGGACCCGTGCGGCCACCTTCAGGCGACGGGGCGGGACGAGCGGGGGCGCAAGCAGTACCGGTACCACCCGGGCTTCCTTGCGGCGCGGGCGGGGAACAAGTTCGCGCGGATGCTTCTCTTCGGGCGGGCGCTTCCGAAGATCCGGGCGCGGGTGGAGGCGGATCTGGCGCTCAAGGGGTTGCCGCGGGAGCGGGTCCTCGCCTCGGTGGTGCGGCTTCTCGATACGACGCACATCCGGGTGGGGAACGTCGAGTACGAGCGGGAGAACGACTCGAAGGGGCTCACGACGATGGGAAACGAGAACGTGGACGTGCAGGGGGAGGCGATCCGGTTCCACTTCCGTGGGAAGAGCGGGAAGGAGCACGAGATCGAGACGCGGGACCGGCGGCTCGCGCGGCTTCTGAGGACGATGGAGGAGCTGCCGGGTCAGCACCTCTTCCGGTACCGGGGGGACGGGGGGGAGTTGCACGACGTGACGAGCGCGGACGTGAACGCCTACCTCCACGAGATCTCGGGGGAGGGTTTCACGGCGAAGGATTTCCGGACGTGGGCGGGGACGCTCCTCGCGGCGCAGACGCTTCGGGAGCTCGAGCCGCCGGTCTCGAAGAGGGCGGTGACGGAGGCGGTGAAGACGGTGGCGCGGCATCTGGGGAACACGCCGGCGGTGTGCCGGGCGAGCTACATCCATCCGGCGATCCTCGAAGGAGCGGCGGCGGGGGAGCTCGCGGCGTCGTTCGCGAAGCGGGGAGGAGAGATGGAAGCGGGGGCGGACGAGGGCGCGTTGCTCAGGATGCTCTCGGCGAAGTTGGAGGCGGCGGTCGCGGCGGTCGAGTCGCGGTAGAGTCGGGGCATGGCCGCGCTCGCGCCGCTCGAAGGACCGAACGCCCGGATCTCCGCCGAAAGGGCGTTCGGGGAGGCCCGGGTCCAGATCCTCCGCGTCCTCGCGCTCGCGGAGCTCGCGGCGGCGGTGGAGAACCCCCTTTCGCTCGTGGAGGGCACGGAGTCGTGACGAGGCGCTGGTGGGCGGCGGGATTAGTTTGCGTCGCGATCGCCTTCCCGCTCGGATGGGGGGCGGTTCGGGGCGGGGTCTCGGGCGAGCTCACGACTCGGTACGCCCCGGAGGCCTACGAGAGCGGCGCGGGGGAGGTCGCGCTCGTTTCGGACGACGGGGTCTGGATCGTCCGCCCCTTCGACGCGCGTCCGCTCGCGCGGTCGGTGGCCGACGCGCCGGAGCGGGCGGCGCTCGTCGCGGGCGGGGATCGGCTCCTTGAGCGGCGGCGTCCGGATGGGCTCGGGGTCGTGGCTTTGCGGGAGGGCGGCGGAGGCGAGCGCGTCCTCTCGCGGCCGGGATCAGCGCGGGCGGTGCGGCTGGCGGCGGGCGCGGCGGTTTGGATCGAGGCGCGGTTCGCGGGGCCGGCGGGTCGAGAGGCCTACGCGGGGACGTTCCGCGGGCGCCGCGACCGACGCCCGGGGACCACGCGTTACGACCGCGCGGAGCTCGCGTTCGTGGGCGGCGCGAGCGGGGACGCCGAGGGGAACGTGCTCCTCTCTCCCGGCCGAGCCTCGACGGGCGAGAGCGCGCGGGCGGTCCTGTGGAGGGCGGACGGCGGGATTGAGGGGCTTCCCCCGCTCCGGGGCGTTCCGCTCCTGCTCGGCGACGGAAGGATCGTCGCGGTGGAGGAGGTCGGCGCGCGGTACCTCTTGGCGCTCCGCAACGAGACGCGCACGAGGCTCGTGCGGTTGGAGGGAGGGCGCGGGCGCCGGCGGTGGGTCCCCATCCCCGTGAGGTTCGAGCGTTCGGGGCGGCCGCTGATCGCGTGGCCGACGCTCCATGTCTAGGGCCGCGCTGGCCGCGCCGAAGGCCCGGTGGTTCTCTTTCGTCGCGGTGGGCATATCGTTCGGGGCGTTGGTCTGGCATCTCTCCCGGCCCCGGCGGCCGTTTCCTCCGGGGACGATCGAGACGGAGTACGCGGGATCTCTCGTCGAGAGCGGGCGGGATATGGTGACCGTGCGCTTCGACGAGGGAACTGGACCTTCCGCCTTCGGGACCCGGCGCCGGTCGCGCGGCGGGGGGCGGGGGGAGATCCGGGGCGGTACGGGCTCCAAGAGGGGGACGACCGTCTTGCGCTGGGGTCGAGCGGGGAGATCCTCCTATACGAGGGGAAGGCGGGGCCTCGGGTGCTCGCGCGGCCTTGGAAAGGGAGGCCGCTCCGGCTCACGCGCGCGTTCGCGCTGTGGGTCGAGTCGCGTCCGGGGAGCGGGGGAGAGAGGGACGCGTGGATCGGGCGGCTGGATCGGTACGCGAACCTCGTCAGCGTCTTCAAGTTGCCGGGGGCGACGATTGCGGAGACGAGCGCGGACGCGGCGGGGCGGGTGCTCTACCGCAAGTACCTCCCGGCGAAAGGGCATGAGGAGACGTTCCTATGGTCGCGGGGGAGATCGGAGGCGTTGCCCCACAATGACGGCCGGGCGGTGCTGACGACAACCGGGGAGATCGTCTCGGCAGAGCCGTTCTCGATAAGTTTCGGGGACTCCACGGACTTCGAGACGAAGACGCGGATCGTGCGGCTGGCGGGGTCTCCGGGAGGGCGGTCTTCGGGAGGGTGGAGGTGGGTGCCGATCCTGGTGCGGTTCGAGCCGTGAGGCGGGAGCGGGAGGTTTCGCTCCCGCTCCGGTTCCCAGGCCCCGGGGGATCAGACCTCGACGGTGAGATCGAGGGTGATCTCGAGGTTCAGGACCTTGGAGATGGGGCAATCGGCCTTCGCCTTCTCGGCGGCGGCGCGGACGGCGCTCTCGGAGGCGCCGGGGGCGACGACCTTCAGCTTCAGGGCGCTCTTCGTGAGCTTGAGGTTCTCCATCGTGACGTCGGAGGTGGACTCGACGCGCTCGGGGGTGATCCCGGCCTCGCCGAGTCCGGCGACGGTCGCCATCGCGAAGCAACCGGCGTGGGCGGCGGCGACGAGCTCCTCGGGGTTCGTGCCGGGCTCGCCCTCGAAGCGGGTGCGGAAGGAGTATTTGGAGTCGGAAAGGATGGTGGACCCGGTGGAGAGGCGGCCTTCGCCCTCCTTCAGGTCCCCGGTCCAGACGGCGTTGGCGGTGCGAGTCATCGGTTTGGGAAAGCGTACACTCCCGGAGTGGCCGACCGCACGGAAGCGACCCCCTCTCCCGCCGCTCCTCTTCCCACGCGCGAGGAGATCCTCGATCTGCCGAAGATCGAGCTCCACGTCCATCTGGAGGGTTCGATCCGGCCCGCGACGGTGCTGGCTCTCGCGGAGGCGAACGGGATCGCGCTTCCGGCGCGGACGCTCTCCGAGCTCGAGGCGTTCTTCACGTTCCGGGACTTCCCGCACTTCGTGGAGGTGTACGTGGCGGTGTCGAAGTGCGTGCGGCGCCCGGAGGACCTGCGGCGGGTGGCGTACGACTTCGCGACGGGGCAGGCGGATCAGAACGTGCTCTACACCGAGGTCACGTATACGGCCCTGACGATCGAGGAGCACGCGGGGATCCCGTGGAGCGAGCAGCGGGACGCGCTCGCGGAGGGGTTCGCGCGGGCGCGGGAGGAGACGGGGGCCGAGGTGCGGCTCATTCTCGACGTGTGCCGGAACCATCCGGTCGCTTGGGGGGAGCGCAACCTCGAGTGGACGCTCGACGGGCACGCGCGGGGGCTCGTGGCGGCGCTCGGGCTCTCGGGGCAAGAGGGGGAGTTCCCGGTCGCGCCGCACGCGCCGGTCTTCGCGGAGGCGCGGCGGCGGGGGGTGCCGATCGCGGCGCACGCGGGGGAGACGCGGGGGGCGGAGTCGGTGCGTGAGACGCTCGAGTTCGCGGTGCCGGACCGGATCGGGCACGGGGTGCGGTGCGTGGAGGACGTGAGGCTCGTGCGGGAGCTCGTCGAGCGGCGGATCCCGCTGGAGGTGTGCCCCACGAGCAACGTGCGGCTGGGGGTGTTCCCGAGCCTGGAGGGGCACACGTTGCCCTACCTTCTGGACGCGGGGCTTTTGGTGACGATCAACTCGGACGACCCGCCGATGTTCGGGACGACGCTCACGGACGAGCTCCATCGGGCGTCGGGGACGTTCGGGCTCGACCGGGACGCGCTGTACTCGCTCACGCTGAACGCGGCGAACGCGGCGTTCGTCGCGGACGAGCGGCGTCAGGAGCTTCGGGACGTCGTGCGCGAGAACTTCGACCCCTCGTAGTCAGGGTTCGTAGCGGACGAGGGCGTAGCGGACGGACCTGCCGACGGCGTAGAGGACGAGGGAGGCGGAGTCGCCGTCCTTGGGGAGGGCTTTGAGCTTGGCGAGAGGCTCCTCGCCGACGCCGCGCTTCTTCGTCTCGAAGACGCGGAGGTTCAGGCGGCGGAGGGTCTCGCGCAGGTCCTTCGCGTGGAGGGGGGCGGCGGCGAGGACGCGGTAGCGGCGAAGCCAGGGGGTGTCGAGAGGGAGATCGCCGGTGAGGTAGCCGGGGGCGTCGCCGAGGGGGGCGAGACCCTCGAAAGCACCGAGGGCGTGGGCGCGGACGGCGGCGGGGTCCGCGTCGAAGAGGTAGGCGGCGGGGACCCCGGCGACCTCGCGCGCGGGGTCGCTCGCGGGAAGGGTGTGGACGTCGGCTCCGGTCAGGAGGACGGCGCGGCGACCGGGGGCGGCCTCGGGGCCGAGCCAGAGGACGGCCTCGCGGCACTCGCCTCCGGCGGAGAGGAACTCGAGACCGCCTCCGGAGGCTCCGAGGAGGGGACCCTCCAAGACGGGATCGGGGAGGAGGGGGCTGAGCTTGATCGCGGCGAGGCGGGCGGTGGCGGCGCGCGCGACGAGGGCGGAGAGAGGCGGGGCGTAATCGTCGGCGGCGACGAGGCGGCGACCGCCCGCGCGGCGGGCGGGGTCGGCGGTCCAGTACGGGGCCGGGGGGGTCGCGAGGGCGTCGGCGCAAAGGACGGGGACCCCCGCGTTGTGAGCGGCGTAGGCGGCGCGCTCGGGATCGAGCTCGATGCCGCGGGCGGGGCCGCGCCGCGCGAGGGCGAGGAGGTCGGCCCCGATCCCGGCGGTGAGGTCCATGACCTCGGCTCCGGCGGGGAAGCGGGCGGCGCGGTAGGCGGCGCACCGGGGGTCGCTCGCCTGTTCGAGGGCCTCGCGGACGAAGAGCATCCTGTCGGCGTCGGGTCCGAACTTCGCGCGGGCCTTCGTTTTCAGCTCGCGCTGAAGGCCCGCCCAGCGGGCGGCGTCCTCGCCGAGTCGGCGGGCGATCTCCCGCGTCGTCTCGTCGCCACCGAGGGCGGCGAGACGGGCGGAGAGGGTCGCGTGGGAGAAGGGTGCGTCGGAGAAGGGCGGGGGCAACGAGAGGGGTCTACCCTCCGCCGGCCTCTCGTGGTGCGCCGGTGGCGCTCGATCCCGGTGTTCCCATCCGGGTGCTCTTCGGGACTCTAGTGCTCTTTGGGGCCGGAATGGTTCTTCTTCTCGGCTTGGCTTCCGGTCGGGTGAGGGTTGCCCGAGTTCTTCGGCTGGTCCTTCTCGGATTCGCTCTCCTCGACGACGGTGCGGCGGTCGGTGGCGTCGGGGTGGGCGCGTCCGGCGGCGGAGGCGGCGGACTGGGCCTTCTTCTCTTCCTCGGGCGTGAGGGCGTGGTCTTCGTGCTTGGAGTCTCGCGACATGACGGGTACTAGGGGCCGCGGGCGGGGATCGTCTCATACGCCCGGTAAACTCGGCGTAGGAACCCACGATGGCCGCGACCCTTCCGTCCCCGATCTCCGACATGCCGACCCCTCCCGCCGTGAAGACGTGGCGCGAGAAGGTGGGGCTTGCCGAGATGCTCAAGGGCGGCGTGATCATGGACGTCGTGGACGCGGAGCAGGCGCGGATCGCGGAGGACGCGGGGGCGGTCGCGGTGATGGCGCTGGAGCGCGTCCCGGCGGACATCCGGCGGGACGGGGGCGTCGCGCGGATGAGCGACCCGGAGATGATCGAGGGGATCCAGGCCGCGGTCTCCATCCCGGTGATGGCAAAGTGCCGGATCGGGCACTTCGTCGAGGCGCAGATCCTCGAGGGGCTCGAGGTGGACTTCATCGACGAGAGCGAGGTCCTCACCCCGGCGGACGAAGAGAACCACGTGGACAAGCACGCGTTCACGGTGCCGTTCGTGTGCGGGGCGCGAAACCTCGGCGAGGCGCTCCGACGGTGCTCGGAAGGGGCGGCGATGATCCGCACGAAGGGCGAGGCGGGGACGGGGGACGTCGTGGAGGCGGTCCGCCACATGCGGACGATCCAGAGCGAGATCCGGCGGGTGCAGAACGCGCGCGAGGACGAGCTTTTCGTTCTTGCGAAGGAGATGATGGCGCCGTACAACCTCGTGCGCGAGGTCCACGAGCGCGGCCAGCTTCCGGTGCCGAACTTCTCGGCGGGAGGGATCGCGACGCCGGCGGACGCGGCGCTGATGATGCAGCTCGGGGCGCAGACGGTGTTCGTCGGCTCGGGGATCTACAAGAGCGCGCCGGGGCTCACCGGTTCGGAGCGGCTGGCGGTCCAGGCGAAGCGGGCGCGGGCGATCGTGGAGTCGGTTCTCTTCCACAAGGATGCGAAGCGGCTCGGGGAGATCTCGCGCGGGCTCGGAGAGCCGATGGTGGGGATCAACTGCTCGTCGCTTCCGAAGGAAGGCCGGCTCGCGGACCGCGGCTGGTGAGGGGCTAGAGGCGGTCGGCGCGGCCCTTGAGGACTTCGATCAGCGCCCCCCCTACCTTCGTCTCGGGGGCTACGTCGCGCAGGTCGTCGTAGCGTCGGGCGACTGCCTGGGCGATGCGCGCCAGAGTCTTCTTGACGACCTCCTCGTTGAGGTCGTAGCGTCCGAAGAAGGTGGTGAAATCGCTTGTGCGGAACCCATTCCCTTTCCCTTGCATCTGCAATGCCATGTGTATGTTGAGTGTGGGGTACATCACCGTCGAGACGAGGTCGTAGGCGGGGGCCGGGACGAGGCCCGCACCGGGGCGCGGCGCGTGGAGGCTGAAGTTCTTCAGGTGGAGATCGGCGTTGCCGACGAGGTAGATGAAGGCCCAGAAGGTCAAGCCACTGTTGGGAAACGATCTTTGGGATGGAGGAGACCTCGCGCGCGCGTTCGAGCACGGCGCGGAAGGAGGAGTTGTACTTGCTCCCGGCGTAAAGGTCGAGGATCTGGTAACAGTCCTCCTGATGGAGGCGCCTCCCATCGGACGTTCGGTCGAATCGTTTGACGATGAGTCCGGCGACTCTCTTCCGGTCCCGAACGACGCGAACCTCGGCGGCGGGAATCTTGCAGTCGCGTCGCGCGATCTCCATGACGAGCGCCTCGTTCTCAACGAGGCCGGGAGAGCCTTCGGGCGCGAGCTTAAGGATGTCGCGCCCCTCGCGGACGATCGTGAGGCGAGAATCGGAAAGCTTCGGTTGGACTCCGGCGACGGAGGCGGAGCCGCTCCTGATCTCCCTCTCCAGCATCTCGCCGAAGTCGAGATCGCCGGGATCGTCAAGGGGTTCGCTCTCCGCCGAGGCGTCGTCGACGGGGACCTCTGCGTAGACGTCGCCGATCGTGTCGCCACCGACGGCACGGAGCATGCCGAACGCGTCGTCGGCGGAGATGCGCCGACGGCTTCGGAAGGCTTTGGCCCGGAATCCTTCCGGAAGAAGGTTCTTGAAGAAGGTGGGCAGGAAGCGGCCCGGGGTCTCGAATTCCCCACGGTCCCTCGGGAGAGAGACGGCGATGCCCCCTCCGGGAAGTTCGCTCGCCGGGTAATCGTCCTCGTAGCGGAAGACGGTGTTGCGTTCGTGGGCGAAGATGCGTCCGCAGACCCGGTCGCTCCGGTGGACGACGATCGTATCAGCCGAGCTCATGGGCGATCACGATCCCGTCGCGTCCCTCTTCGAGCCGGAAGCGTAGTCCAAGAGTGCTCATCAGTTCAATGAGGCGATCCAGCCGAACGGTGGATTTTCCCGCCTCAACCCGCACCACGAAGACGAGGCTCAGCCCACCGAGCTCAGCGACCTGCGGTTGGGTCAGCCCGAGTTCTTGGCGTCGTTGCCGCACGGCTTCGGCGAGTTCACGGTAGGGTGTCGCGACCCTCATCAACCGATCCTCCCGTCTCATCGGCCCAGTATGCACCCAAAAATGATGCGATCGCATCATTTTGGCGTGGTTCAGCCCGCCCAAGGTGTCAGAAGCGCGGGAAATGATGCGATCGTGTCATTTCCGCGGGCACCTACATAGAAAGCCGAATCCCCTTTGCTACTGTGCGCTGCCGATTGCAGAGATGGGCCATCTTGTAGGGGCGGTACCCTCGGCGGGATGAAGATTCCGAAGTCGCTCCAGGAGTCGGCCCCGGCGGTGGATCCGCAGGGACCGGAGGCGGGGGTGGAGGTGCACGTCTCGCTGTACCCTTTGGAGGGGGAGCCGCGACGGTTCGCGGGGATCGTGGCTTCGGCGCCGGGGCTCGACGAGCTTCTGGAGATCGAGGGGGATGCGGGGGTGTACCGGGTGACGGAGGTGCGGCGCTCGCTCCGGGGGATGACGGAGCTCAAGCCGGATCTCAAGGGGACGCTGGACGGGGCGTACGACCGGCTGTACAAGCGGGGGGTGCCGCTCGCGGACGAGCTCGTGTTCGTGACGGCGGAGGCCGAGACCGAAACCGACGGCGAGGAGGGGGCCGAAGAGGAGGGGGCAGCGTGACGCGCCCCTTGCATCCGGTTGCATCCCGCCCTCGCGCCGCGTGCGTGTGAGACTTTTTGACGGAGGTCCCCGTGACGGAGATCACGTATTTTGCGGGGGGGCTGAAGTCTTCGGGGGCCACATCTCTTTAGGTGGTGGCTCGGGAGTTTGACAACTGCCTCGGCGAAGATTCTCCGCGTTTCCTACCGGAAGAGGGTGCGGAGGCCGAACTCGGCCTCTTCCACACGGGCGTAGGTGCGTCCGGCGGTGAGGGGGGTCCCCCATCGATAAGGAAGGCGGAGGTGGGCGCCGCCGGTGTTCGGGGAATCGTCCACCCAGACGAAGATCCAGGCGGGGCGGGTCCTCCAGAGGGGGCGGAGGCCGGCGTCGGAGGCGAGGCGGACGCCGCGGGGGGCGCGGCAGAAGGCGAAGAGGGCGGCGCGGTACCCGTCGCGGCCGAGGGGCTCCTCGCGCCAACCGTCCTCGGGGCGGAAGAGGGTCCGGGCGCGGGCGATCTCGCCTTCGGCGTCGCGGTCGAGGCGCTTGTAGGGCCGGGACGAGACGCGTCCGCGCGCGGTGAAAGGGTCTCTGCCGGCCCGGACGGAGCCCGTCGGAGCGTAGCCGATGAGGAAGGCGCGGAGGTCGGCGTCGGGGTCGTGGCCCGGGGGCCAGAAGAGGTAGGCGGCGAGGGAAAATGCGGCGGCAAGCGGAAAGATGATCCGGAGCCGCCTTCTTTTCGGCGCGCGGGCGCACTTAACTAAGTGGAGGCTCAGATTCAAGGGATGGCTCTCGCGAGCGGGGAGGCGGGGGTATGGGCTTCGTAGCGGGTACCGGTGGTCGGGGGAAGGTGGAAGGGGTAGGGGCGCCACATGGTCATCACGGCGGCCGTCGTCCAGCCGACGGTCTCGGGCGGGGCGCCGGGATCCCTCTCGCGCGCGAGAGGGCGGGCGGGGGAGAGTTCAAGGAACAGGACGCTATCCGAGTCGGGGTTCGGGGCGGGGAGGAAGGGGAGCTTGCGGAGCCAGTAGCGGAGGCGGGGCGGGCCGGAGGCGCTCGCAACGACGCGGACGTCGAGATCGGAGGCGGGGCCGGAGGTGGAGCGGCGGATCTTCCAGCCGTGGGAGGCGGGGAGCATGCGGCGGAGGCGAGCCTCCTCGTCCACAAGCCAGGCGCGGCGGGCGAGGGTCCCGTTCGTGCTCACGCCGACGGGGCTCGGCGTCGGGGGTTCACAATCCACCTCGTCGTAGGGCGCGAGGAAGGCCTCGGCTTCGAGGAAAGGGTCGGGGGTGGCGTTCCAGGCTCCGGCTCCGGCGGCGAGGGGAAGGGCGAGGGCGGCGCCGAGGATAAGGAGGCGCCGGACTGAGGAGCGTCGTCTCGGGGGGTCGGGTAGAGGCATGGTTCGGGGGCGGGTTCCAGGGGGAAGGGTCAGGGGAGGAAGGGGCGGTCGACGTCCCAGACACGGACGGTGAGCGCGCCTCTCGGCGAGGCGAGAAGGCAGCCGGACGACCGGGGGATCTCGACGGTGAGGTCTTCGAAGGGGGCGAGGCCAGGGATCTCGACGCCGCGACGGGCGAGGGGCATGAGGAGAGGATGGGGACTCGGGCGGAGGAAGCTCGCTCCGCGCGGATCGTCTCCGTTCGGGTGGCGCAACCAGCCGTTCTCGGGACGCAGGAGGCGGGCGGCGCGGGCCACCTCGGCGCTCACGTTGCCGTTCGGGAGTGCGTAGAGGCTTTCGTAGAGGGGGCGGGAGCGGCCTCCGCCGGCGCTCCTCGCCCCGCCGTTGCGGACGGCACCGACGAGGCGGTAGGGACGAAGGAAGTCGCGGAGATCGTCGCGGGGGGTGCGGCGGAGGGAGTAGGCGGCGAGGAGGGCGGCGGCGAGGAGAGCCGACGCGAGAAGGATCCGGCGGGATCGTCTCATCGTCTGGGGATGGCGAGGACCTCGTCGCCGTCCTCGGGCTTTTTGCCGACGACCCCGCCGTCGTCGCGGCGGTTGCGGCCGACGGCGTAGACGGCGGTGAGACGGGGGGCGACGGGGAGGGGGCGGGCGGGGTCTTTGCGGTAGCCAATGGTGGGAGCGAGAAGCCAGTCGGGGGCCTTCGCGTTCGCGCGGATGCGGAGGGGGGCGCCGTCGCCGGGGTCGAGGGCCAAGGGGCTCCTTCGCAGAGACGCTTCGGAGCGCCCCGCGCGGAGGCCGGCGGCGAGGCGGAGGACGCGGCGGCGGGCCTCGCGCAGGCGGGAGGCCTCGACCCACTGTCCGAACACGGGAAGGACCATCTCGGAGAACTTGCCCTTGAGGCCGCGGGGGGCGGCGGCGTCGCGCTCCAGGGCCGCCCACGCCGCCTCGGCGCGGTCGAAGTCGGCGGGGTCGCTCGGGAGGGCGCGCGCGGTCGCGATGAAGAGGCGGAGGCCGTCGCTCGCCCAGGCGCGGCGGACGCGGGGAAGCTTCATGCCGTACTCGAGCGCGCGGTCCGGGGAGGAACCGGAGGCTAGGCTCGAGAAGAGGTCGGGAGGGACTCCCGCGGGATCGGTGAGGACGTCAAAGCCCCAAACGGTCTCGTTCACGAGGAAGGCGCGGGGGGGAACGGTGGGGGCGAAGTCCGGCCCCTCGGCCATCGCGAGGAGGCGGGCGGCCTCGGCGGAGGGGTAGGCGGGGTCGGCGAGGAGGGCGCCGCTCGTGCGAAAGAGGATGGCTCCGGCGGAGGTGCGGACGAGGTCGGTGATGAGGAGAGGTTCGTCGGCGAAGGGGCGCCAGAGGTCGGCGGCATCGAGGACGGCGTCGGTCGCCCCCCGGTAGTCGCCGCGGAGGGCGGCGTCGCGGGCGAGGGCGTCGGCGGCGTTCGCGGCGGACTTAAGAGGGGCAAGGTCGGGGAAAGCCAGGGCCGCGCCCTTGCTCCACTCGCGGTGGTCTCCGCCTTCGGCGGCGCGGGCGAGGTTTGCTGCGCGGGCGAGCTCGGCGCGGACGGCTCCGGCAGGGCGACCGTTCGGTCTCGCGTTCGGATTCTTGGGGTCGTGCGGAACGAGGATGAGGAAGGGGTCGCGCCCGGAGAGGAGGGTCTCGAGATCTTCGAAGGCGCGGCGGGCGGAGGCGGGCCTCGCGGCGTCGCGGGCGAGGCGGAGACGGAAGCCGGGGTCGAAGCCGAGGGTCTTCGCCTCCCTCAGGCGGTCTTCGTAAGCGCGGGCCTCGGGGCCGATGCCGGAGAGCGTATCGGCCCCGAGGGCGAGAAGGAGGGGAATGCCGAGGGCAAGGCCGAGGGTGAGGAGGGAGCGGCGGTTCCGCACGCGTTCCGGACGCCGCGAGGGAAGCGAAAGGTTCGCAGGGGTCTCAGGATGTCTCCGGAGGTCCAGGCGACCCTCGTTCGAGAGGACGACGAACTCGCATCCGCTCCCTTTGCGCGGGCGGTGGGCCTGGGAGATCAGCGGCGCGGGAGGAGAGGGCGGCCTCGACCCCGCCGGGCACCGCCCGCAGGAGGAGGCTCTTGGAGCGGCGGGGGAAGACGGGCCGGAGGAAGCGGTACCGCTCGGCGAGCTCGCCGAGCGCCGAGCGTCCCTGGAAGGAGAAGAGGACGCGTTCGCCGCGGACGCCGTCCAAGCGGTACCAGCGCGGGGCCGGGAGGCGGCGCTCGATCCGCGCGGCGGCGTCGGCGAGGCTCTCGTCCCCGAGACGTTCCACGACGAGGGTGCGGGTGTCGCCGTGGATCACGGGATCGGGCCCTTCGATGAGGCAGACGAAGGTCGTGCCCTGACGGCCGCAGCCATCTCTCGCTCGGGGCGGTCGATGTTCGAGCGGGCGACGAAGAGGGCGACGATGGAGGCCCCGGCGACGATCCTGCGGCGCGGACGGCTTTCGGCGGGGGCGCGGGATGGGTACAAGGCGACCGGTCGCGAACGCGCTCCGGCTTCGCCGAGCGACGGAGAGGACTCAGGGGGCGACGCTAGGATCGGGGCGGGGGGCGGAGGTCGCGGCGAGGACGTGACCGGGATAAGGCCGGAGCGTGAGCTTGTAGGCGCGGGGGGTGCCGAAGGGGTTCGGACGGGCAAGGAGGGCGAAGAGGCTCTCGAAGGGGGGCGAGTCGGTGCGGGCGAACATGAGGGCGCCGTCGGGGCGGCGGGTCTCGGTCCAGAGGCGGGGGTTCAGACCGGCGCGGGCGCGGCGGGCGACACCGTCGAAGTCGGGGGTCCAGAGGAT
Organism: Fimbriimonas sp.; assembly: GCA_965249475.1. GTDB lineage: Bacteria > Armatimonadota > Fimbriimonadia > Fimbriimonadales > Fimbriimonadaceae > Fimbriimonas. Next base: position 1,081,990 of record CBDFMD010000003.1, read on the forward strand.
GTAGAGGGTCGCGGCGTCGTAGGTGCCCGGGGCGGAGCGCCACGACGGTACGGCGGCGCCGTCGGCGACGAGGGCGGCCATCTCGCGCTCGGGATCGGAATGAGCGAGGGTCCAGGCGAGGGTCGCGGCGGCGACCGGGAGAGCGGCGGCGAGAAGGCGGGCGGGGCGCTTTCGACCGGTTCTACCGCACCGCTAAATAGGAAGTGCTCACGACGAAGACGATGCGGGTGCTCCTGCCGTCGCGGGCGGGGTAGAGGCGGAGCATCCGGGAGCGTCTCGGAAAGAGGCGGGGGGGAAGTCTCCTTCCATAAGGGTCGAGGGGGGAGACGCCGTCGTGGGCGAATGCGATGGTGCGACCGTCGTTCCAGGGATCCTTCGGCACGCGGCCCTCTTTCCAGCCGACGTCTCCGAGGACGCGACGGGCTCCGGCGAGCGCGTCGGGCATGGAGGCGCCTTCGGGCCGCCGGAGACGGCCCGAGACGGGAACTCCCGCTCGTTGAGGAGGCGGGAGCCGGCGACGGCCCGCATCTCGCGGTCCGGGGTCCCGGCGTACCAGGCGCCTTAGAGGGCGGCGAGGGGCGGGAGGGTCGCGAGGGCGGAGAAGGAGGCGGCGGTTCCGCACTCTTTGAGGACGCAGCGAGGGGGACGGAAGGTTCTCTAGAGGACGATGGGGCCGCCGCTCGAGAGGATGACGATCTCGCATCCGCCGCCGGGTCGGGGCCGTAGCGTCAGGGCCATGAAGGCGGTTCGGGAGAAGCGCCCGAACCCGAGGCGGCGGAACGCGTCGCGATCCGGCAGGGTGCCGGCGTTGACGAACGAGGCGTCCTTCGCGGGGGACGAGAGGGTCCAGCCGGCGGAGGCGGCGAAGGCGCGGGCGGCGCGGGCGACCTCGCTCGGGGACTCGGCGGAGGGGTTCACGAAGACGCCCTTCGCGATGTCGTGGCCGGCGGGGTACGGGGAGGCGGTTCCGGTCGGGGCGGCCCGGTAGCTCCGCAGGAACGCGCGGGCCTCGGCGCGGCCGTCGCGGGCGGGGCAGCGGAGGGTCGCGCCGGTGGCGACGAGGGCGCCTGCCGCGAGGAGTCCGAAGACGGCTCGGGCCGGAGAGGATCGGTGCATGGATCCTTGACGACGCGGGGAGGCCGGATCATTCGGGGGTCAGGCGGTTTTGCGGCGGCGGGAGCTTAGGAGGCGGTTCTTGTCGCGGTATTTGTTCACGGTGCGGCGGGCGACGTGGACGCCGCGTTCGGCGAGGAGGGCGGCGAGGCGCTCGTCGGAGAGGGGGGCGGCGGGGTCTTCGGTCGCGAGGAGGCCCTCGATCATCTTCTGGACGCGGAGGGCGGGTTTGAAGAAGACGTCGAAGCCGACGATCTCGCCGGTAGCGATGCCGACGAACTTGCCCTGGGTCGCGCGGGACACGGTGCTCTCGTGCATCTCCAGGGCGCGGGCGACGGCGGTGCGGGTGAGGGGGCGGAGGTAGGCGTAGTCGCCGGTGAGGACGAAGTCGGCCTGGTGCTCGGCGAGGTAGGCGCCGATGCGGGCGAGGGTGCGGCGGCGCTGTTCGAGGGAGGAGATGAAGTCGTTCGCGCGACCGACGTAGTGGGCGAGGTGGCGGCGCTCGTCGGCGAGGTCGCGCCGTTTGGGGAGGGACTTCAGGCGGTCGGCGTAGGCGGCTTCGATGCCGAAGGCGTGGGGGTCGGCGCCGAGGGTCTCGACGGCGAGGCCGTGGGGGGTGGCGCGGAGGACGAGGTCGGGCTGGGCGGCGAGGCTGCGGTGGACGCGGTGGCTTCGGGCGAAGCGTTCGGCGGGGAAGGGGGAGCAGTCGAGGATGCGGCGGAAGGCGGCCGCGACGACGGGGGGGGTGACGCCGTAGCGGCGGGAGAGGCGGGCGGTGCGGCGGGCGGCGAACTCGTCGAGGTGGTGGCGGACGATCTCGGCGGCGAGGCGGGCCTCGACGGAGTCGTCGCCGGCGAGTTGGAGGACGATGGATTCGACGACGCCGGAGGCGCCGACGCCGGGGGGATCGCAGGCGCGGAGGGCGGCGATGGCGGCCTCGGCGTCCTCGAGGGGGCAGGCGCAGGCGAGGGCGACCTCGGGGACGGACTCGGCGAGGTAGCCGTTGTCGTCGAGGGAGCCGACGACGTACATGGCGACGCGGCGCAGGCGGGGGGGGAGGGAGCCGTGGAGCTGGGCGCGGAGGTGCTGTTCGAGGGTGGTGTGGGCGGCGGCGAGGTCGAGCCAGTCGGGCATGGTCTCGTCGGCGGGGAGGGAGCGCCAGAGCTCGCGGTCGTCGCCGCGGGGTTTGAGGGGGCCGGCGTTCAGGTGGGGAAGGATGTGGTGGTCCTGGAGGGCGATCTCGCCCTCGTGGGCGCGCTCGAGGGCGGGGTTCTCGCTCAGTTCGGCTTCGATGGCGCCTTCGAGCTCGTGGCCGGAGAGTTCGAGGAGGCGGGCGGTGAGGAGGACGCGGGGGTCGGTGCGCAGGCCGGTCTCGACGCCGGTCGCGAGTCCGCGGGAGACGTTCAGGGAGGCGTGGGCCGACATACCCCAGGGCTTTCCGCAGCCGGGGGCGGGGGGGGCCGGCGATTTTGCGGGGGGCGGCCTCGGCTTCCTCTCCGGCGAGGATCATCACGCGGCGCGTCTCTCGCCAGGGTGACGCTCGGCGTGACGCTCGCGGGGGCCCGGCGAACCCGGCGGGGGTCGCGGGCGGGGTTCCGGGGGTCCCGGGCGCGTGACGCTCGGGCCTCGGGGGGCCTGAGCGTCACGTCGGGGGTCGTCGTGGGAGGAGGGGTCTGCGGGAGGGGCACACCCTTACGTCGGCGGGAGGGCGCGATGAAGGGGGTTCGGCGAAAAGGAAGGGCGGAACCCTTCGCGACGCCTTCTGGAGGGGTCCTTTGCGCGCGTTCTTCAGCCCCGGGGCGGGCCGCGGGTTGGGTAACGTACTCCCGTGTCCGACGTGAGGTCGCCCGCCCTTCGCGACCCGGCGTCGCGGGCGATGGTCCGGATGAGGGGCGCGGCCGGCAAGCTCACTTACCACGTTTGGGACGGGTGGGGGCGGTCCACCGGCACGACGTTCCCCGGCGGGGCGTCCACGCTCGTCAAGTACGACGGGAACGGGAACGCCGTCTCGGCGCGCGACGAGCTCGGGCGGACGACCTACCGCGAGTACGACGACGCGAACCGGATGACGGGGACGGTGAACCCGAAGGGGGAGCGGCAGGACTACGGCTACAACGCGAACGGGTGGCTGGGGACGGTGACGGACGGGAACGGGCACGGGCGGGAGTACGCGTACAACCCGCGCGGGGACGTGTACTGGCTCCGGCTCGCCGACGGCACCATCGACTATTACTCGAAGAGCGGGCGCGGGGAGGACGTGTACCACCAGCGCGCGGACGGGACGGTCGTGTACCAGGGCTACGACGACGCGATGCGGCTGAAGCTCACGAATTATCCGGGGGCGACGGGGGACGAGAGCTACGTCTACGACGACGACGGGCGGCGGACCTCGATGACGGACGCCACGGGCACCACGACCTGGACGATCGACGACGCGGACCGGGTGACGCAGCTCGCCCAGCCGTACGGCACCGTCAAGTACGAGTACAACGACGCGGACCAGCGGAAGAAGCTCACCGAGGTGGGCTCGGGCGACACGGTCACGACCTACGACGCGGCGGGGCGGCTCTGGACGATCGCCAACCGCTTCGGGGAGACGACGACGTTCTCCTACGACCCGACGCTGGGGCTCCCGCTCACGAAGGCGCTCGCGAACGGCACCGTCGAGACGTACCACTACGACGGGCGGGACCGGAAGGACGGGATCACGCTGAAGAATGCGGGCGGTACGGTGCTCCGCACGGAGAGCTACCACTACACCGACGCCTCTCAGATCGATACCCACACGGTGGACGGCGCCGCGACGAGCTACGGCTACGACGCCGCGGGGCAGCTCCAGAGCGAGACCAGGCCCGGCTACAACGGCGCGTACACCTACGACGCGAACGGGAACCGGCTCACGCGGACGGTGAACGGCACGACCGAGACCCTCAGCTACGACGCGGGGGACAAGCTCCTGGCGGTGAAGGTCGGCGGGGCGACGATCCGGAGCTACACCTACGACGCCGCCGGGAGCGCGAAGACGGTCACCACGTCGGCGGGGACGACGAACGTGGCTTGGGACGAGGACGAGCGGGCGACGGGGATGTCGGGGCCGGGGATGAGCGGGACGTACTCCTATAACGGGGAGGGGGCGCGGCTCCGGGCGACGGAGAACGGGAGCGCGCGGCACGAGATCCGGGACGGGGCGGGGGTCACGGCACCGCTCCTCAACGACGACCAGGCGAACTACACCCCCGGCATCTCGGAGTACCGCGCGGGGGTCCGCACGTTCCTGAACGCGGGCGTCAAGAACGTGGGAGCGCAGACCTCCTCGGCGGGGGCGGTGAGCGCCACCAGGCTCTACGACGCCTGGGGGAACGTGCTGGCCTCCACCGGGAGCTTCAAGGGTCCCTTCGGCTACGGCGGGGCGTACGGGTACCGGGAGGACGCCTCGGGGCTCAAGCTCCTGGGGCACCGGCTCTACGACCCCTCCGCGGGGCGGTTCCTGTCGAGGGACCCGGCAAGAGACGGGAGGAACTGGTACAGCTACTGCGGGAACGACCCGGTGGACGGGGCGGACCCGACGGGGCTGAGCATTCTTGGTCTCGTTGAGATCTTGGTCGCCAAAGGGAAAAAGGTCGGGTACATCATCGTGACGGACGGACTCAAGGAAGCTGAAGAAGTCGCGGTGAAGCTTGGCGGCGAGCCAGTGCCTCACACGAATGGGCACGGGTTTCCGCCCGGCCCGCCTCACGTCCATCCTAGCAACGCTCCTCCCGAGGTCCGCCGACTTGATGTTCACATCACCGACAAAGCTGGCGCAGACGCCGCCGAGGCGAGCGGAGCCCAAGGATGGGGAGATTGGGAGAACCGTTTGGGACCCTTGCCGACGACTCTGCTCAAACTCTTGTCCGCATGTTTGGTACCTATCGAACCGGGAGACATCATCAACGCTGGCGCGGCTGGAGGTAACGCAATCGACCCCTACGTTAAAGATGCGGCGGCGGGCTACAGGCGCCAAAGGATCGATCGGTGGCTTGGCGATGATTGATAGATCCGACGAGCTTCTCGGTCCCTTCTTCGTAGAAGATGTCGGGACGGCCCTGGACTATTTCGACCATATCCGTTGGAGAGTCGAACGGCCGCTCTCAATGGTTGAACTAGCCGAGACCAGGCGCGCAATTCTGCAACTCTGCGAGAGGAAGACTGGGCGACAAAACCTTTCGTTCCGTTCGGGGATCCAAGGGATTTTCCTTTGGGACCGTCTCCACGACTACGCGAGCTCATGGGAGTTGTGTGCGCGCGCACTTGCGGGAGCGAGCACGCTCGCCGCGTGCTTCGAGAATGAATCCGCTGGCGGGTACATGATCTCCGCAGGCGGGTTGCCGGAGCCTCGGGACCTAGCGGACGTCTACCTGTGGTGGGGAAGCGACTTGACCCTAGCTTGTTTGGACCACGAGGGATACGGACCCTTTCTCGTGAGGTGGGAGCTGTGACCTTAGCTGGGAGGACATTGCGTGCTACCCCCGGCGCGACCGAGACTCTCCCACACCCAAACCACGGCGCGGATCCCGTATACGGGGATTGCCTCAACCAGTCGGTGGGACACGGTGCCTTCGGCAATGCCCTCGCCTTTAGAGGCTCGTTCCGGGGTCCCTTCGGTTACGGCGGGGCGTACGGGTACCGGGAGGACGCGAGCGGGCTGAGGCTCCTGGGCCATAGGCTCTACGACGCGAGCGCGGGGCGCTTCTTGTCGAGGGACCCGGCAAGAGACGGGAGGAACTGGTACAGCTACTGCGGGAACGACCCGGTGGACCTCAGCGATTCGACGGGGCTAGCCAAGGTTGTGGTGTTCTGGTACCACGTTCTGGCAGGAGGATACCATCAGGGGATACTCATCATAGACAATGCCAACGGGGGCACTCAGCCCATCTACAGCTTCGCGGGCGGGCCATCGGGGTCCGGCATCTCCCCCGGCGACTTGGTCAGCAAATCTGGCCCCTGGGCTCCTGGGACTCAAGATTACGACATGACCGGAGGCAAGTGGAATGGTAGCGGTATGGTCCTCGTCAACGACAATCGCCCCGCATCCGAGTGGATCAAGCAGTTCAAAGATATCGAGGCTGATATGGCGGCGAACAACAGCCCGAGCTACAGTCCTGTGCCGAGTCCTCTTGGGAATGAGGCGAACAGTAACGGCTGGTCGCATGAGCTTATTGACAGCTCTGGGCTGAGCGGTCTTTACGCGGCGGCGGAGAAGAAGCGCGGCGGTACGCCGTGGATACCGGGCTGGGACAAGAAGGTTTGGTATTGATGAGCGGACTTGGCCGTCGCCACCGACTCCGGTCTCGGGCGGGGCTATTGATCCTCATCGGCCTCGTCGGTCTGTTGGCATGGCCTGAACTCAGCATCCGACGCGAGATTCAGCGAGCGACGGCGTGGGTAGGGGAGATGGGCGTTAGGCGTGCCCCCGTCGCAGAATTGGAGAGCCGGTTGCGCGCCGAGGGGTACGAGGTCATCGTTTCCCCGCAGGCCACCCGGCCCTCCTCCTTCGACCGGCAGATCCTCGGGAGGAAGCCTCAGGCCTCCTTCCTTCCGAGGTTCGTCACCGTCATCGTGGGATACCGCGACGGAAGGACGATCGCATGGCGGGTTCAAGAAGCCGGGGGGTGGTTGCTCTGACGAGGAACGCCACGAAGGAGGCCTCTATCATGGCGACCACGACCTCCGCGGGGACGACGACGGTGGCCTGGGACGAGGACGAGCGGGCGACGGCGATGAGCGGCCCCGGCCTCTCCGCCTTCTACGCCTACAACGGGGAGGGGACGCGCCTGAGGGCGGTGGAGAACGGGAGCGCGCGGTACGAGATCCGGGACGGGGCGGGGGTGACCGCGCCCTTGCTCAACGATAATCAGGCCAACTACACGCCGGGGATCTCTCGCCGCTCCTCCACGGGGACGACCTTCGACGTGGCGGGGCTGAAGAGCGTCGCGGCGCAGACGAGCCTCTCGGGGGCGGTCTCGGCCACGCGCCAGTACGACGCCTTCGGGAACGTGCTGGCATCCTCGGGCTCGTTCCTGGGCCCCTTCGGGTACGGGGGCGCTTTCGGCTATAGAGAGGACGCGAGCGGGCTCAAGCTCCTCGGGCACCGCTTGTACGACAGTAGCGCGGGGCGCTTCCTGAGTAGGGACCCGGCGAGGGACGGGCGGAACTGGTACGCCTACTGCGGGAACGACCCGGTGGACCTTGCTGACGAAGATGGGCTTGAACCTGAATGGGTAAACCCAGTTGACAAACTCAAGCCCAAACCCAAACCTTCGGACACCGGACTTGGATACCCTGTGAACCCTCATGATCCGCCTAAGCCTGTGCCACCTGGAGACACGAATGTGGGTCCTGTCAAGGTGGGTCCCGGAGGTGTGAGCGTCGGCGACTCATCCCAAAGCGGCAATCTTTCTGGGTCCGGGTCAGTTACCATCTATCCCAAGCCTGGAGCCTCGGGTGGGCTTGGCTACGATGATGGCAAAGGCAACACTGCTAACGGGAGTGGCGGGATTGAGCAAGGTGGGCGTCCTCACTTCGAGTTCGGCCTCAGCGGCAAACTGGGTCCTGTCACCGGTTCGATAACCGGAGGCTCGAGCACCACCCCCGGATACGGGTTTGGATTTCATCCCAGTAAAGATGGTCCTCACTTCGAGATCGGCTATAACCCGGGGCAAGGGAGCGGCACATTAACTGTGGGCTGGCCTATCCGCCTTTGATATGTTGATGTTGAGCCATCTTATGCTTGTTTCCGGATGCATCGCCAGGATGCATGATGGGGCAACTCCTCAGATTGTCCCTCAGATCGTCCAGGCGCGGCTGGACCGGAACGTCTGGTTCGTTCCCGTGAGGCTCAACGGAAGGACCGCCGAGTTCGTCCTCTCGACGACCGTCTCGCGATCCGTCATCGACCCCGACTTCGCCGGGGGCGACGGCGGGCGCCTTCCCACCCTCCACATCGGCGACGTCGCCTTCGTCGCGCCCTCCTTCCCCCGGAAAACCACCTTCGGCGCGAAAGGCATCTTCGGCGCGGATGTACTCAGGGACCGTCTCATCGGCTTTGACTTCGAGTCGGGGCAACTCGCGATCTGGCCCAAGGGGACGAGGATCGAATCGGCGCGGGCTTGGATCGCCGCGTTGCCGGACGTCCGCGGCACACGCATCCAGTCGCTCGGCGTGCTCCAGTCCGGGGTTCCGACGATCCCGATCCGCCTAGGCGACGCGCCAGGCCGCCTGCGCCTCTCGTCGGCGCTCACGGGTCTCTCCCTCCAGCGGGAGCGGGCGAAGAGCGACGTCTACGCGAGGGCGACCACGACGAGGAACACCGACGGACTCACCGCGCAGACCAAAGACCTTGAGGAGGGGATCGCAGGGCCGATCGCGTTCGGAGGAGGGAAGGCGCGCTATATCGGAGCCGTCGTTGAGGACGCTCCCTACGACGAGAAGGTGGACGGTGCTGTCCCGATGGTCGAGATCGGGAGCCGAAGGGCGGTGCTGGACCTCGGCGGCAGACGGCTCCTCGTCGAGGATCAAGACGCAGATGCCGAACTGTCCTCCTCCCTCGGTGCGGTACTGGGTGTTCCGGTTGCGATCGGCGCAGGCCGTCTGACTATCGGCGCTACGCGAGATGCGCGGACAGCGGAGTTGCTCGCCCCATTCGTCGGGAACCCCATCGTCTCCGTCGCGGGCCGCAAGGCTGATGAGATCACCGCCGCACTAGGTGAGGGAGGAGTTCGCGCACTGCAGCTTCTGGCGACCCTCCGAAGAGTCCGCGCCACGGGGTACGTCATCGAAGTTGAGACAGGGCTGGGTCGGCGCACGATACAGGTTGCCGCCGAGGACTGATCACCGTGGCCTTGTGCCTTCACCATCCGGCGTTCTCACCGGGAGCTCACGACGGGGTTTCGCGAGCCGAGGAGAGGGAATGCCCTACACTCCTAGGTTCTGAGGATTGAGGGCTTTCAGTTCCGGCAGGACGAAGAGGCCGTCTTTGCGGACGAGGACGTCGTCGAAGTGGATCTCGCCGCCGCCGTATTCGGGGCGCTGGATCAGGACGGTGTCCCAGTGGATCGCGCTGGCGTTGCCGTTGCCGCCCGGGGGATCGTAGGAGTTGCCGGGGGTGAAGTGGAGGGAGCCGGCGATCTTCTCGTCGAAGAGGGTGTCGAGCATGGGCTCGGTGACGAAGGGGTGGAAGCCGATGGCGAACTCGCCGAAGGAGCGGGCGCCCTCGTCGGTGTCAAGGATCTCGTTCAGCTTCGCGGTGTTCGCGCCGGCCTCGGCCTTCACGATCCTTCCGCGCTCGATCTCGTACCGGATGCCCTCGAAGACGGTGCCTTGGTAAAGAGAGCGCGTGTTGAAGGTGACGTAGCCGTTCACGGAGTCCTTCACGGGGGCGGTGAAGCACTCGCCGTCGGGGATGTTGCGCTCGCCGGTGCAGGGGACGGCGCCGATCCCTTTGATGGAGAAGGAGAAGTCGGTGTCGCGGGCGGTGACGCGGACGCGGTCGGTGCGGTCCATGAGGTCGGCGAGGGGTTTGGCGGCGCGGGCCATCCTCGCGTAGTCGAGGGTGCAGGCGCGGAAGTAGAAGTCCTCGAAGGCCTCGGTGCTCATGCCTGCGGCCTGGGCCATGGAGGGGCCGGGCCAGCGGAGGACGACCCATTTGGTCTTCGGGACGCGGATGCCGAAGACGACGGGGGCGGAGTATTCGCGCTGCCACATGGCGAGGGTCTCGCCGGGGACGTCGCTCATCTCGGTGAGGTTGTCGCCGCCGCGGAGGCCGATGTAGGCGGTCATGGCCTCCATCTCGTATTTCTCGACGTCGGCGATGAGGCGGGCGCCCTCGACGGTCATGCCGCGCATGAGTTCGCGGCGGACGCGGTTGCTCTCGAGGCGGAGGGCGACGCGGGCGCCGCGGGCTTGGATCGCGCGGACGACGGCGGCGACGGCGGCGGGTTCGATATCGAAGGCGTGGAGGAGGACGGCGTCGGCGGGTCCTAGGTCGAGGGAGTGGTCCACGAGGACGTCGGCCAGGGCGCTCACGCGGGGGTCTAGCATTTCTACGGGGAAGGGTACCGCGACGGGATGGGGCGACGGGGTGGGGCGACGGGATCGAACGGTTCGGGGGGGCGGGGGCACTCCCTTGCACCGTTCCGGCGCGCCGGGGCGGCGGTGCGCCTTGACCCGATCCCCTCTTCTTCCGCTTTCGACATTGGTTTTGGCTTCGGTGCTCGCGGGGTGCGGGCAGGGGGGGTCTCCCTCAGGGGACGGGGTGGTCTTGGCGCGGCGGTCGGGGGGAAGCGCGGCGGCGAGCGCGGCGGAGGGAGCCTCGGCGGGGGCAACGGCGGGGGCGGGGGCGAAGACGGCGAGTCTGGAGAGGGCGCGGGCCCAGGTGCCGCGGCGGATCGTGTTCACGGGGACGGTGCGGCTCGCGTGCGAGAGTCTGGACCGGGCGGCGGCGGGGCTGGAGGAGCGGGTGAGGCGGTTCGGGGGGTACGTGGGGGATGCGAGCCGAGACGGGACGCGGGGGGCGGCGCGGCGGGCGACGTGGACGGTGCGGGTCCCTTCGGACCGGTTCGACGCGTTTCTGGCGACGCTTCCGGGGCTCGGGGAGTTGCAGTCGAGCGCGCGGACGGCGCAGGACGTCAGCGAGGAGTACTACGACGCCGAGGCGCACGTGCGGAACAAGCGGGTGGAGGAGGCGCGGCTCGTGGAGATGCTGAAGCGTGTGGCGGGGAATCTGGATCAGATCCTGCGGGTGGAGGGGGAGCTGAGCCGGGTGCGGGGGGAGATCGAAGGGGTCGAGGGGCGGTTGCGGTTCCTTTCGCACCAGTCGGAGCTCTCGACGGTGACGGTGACGATGGAGGAGGCGAAGGCGTTCGTGCCGGCGGGGCCGCCGAGTTTGCGGACGCGGGTGGGGCGGACGTTCGGGGGTTCGGTGGACGCGCTGGCGGAGCTCGGCACGGGGCTTTTGCTCTTCGGGGTGGCGGCGGCGCCGTGGGTCTTGCCGCTCGGGGGGGCGGGGCTCGTGGGGCTCGCGGTGCGGCGGCGGGTCGTGCGCCGGAGGCCTCCGGTGGTGGGGGGTTAGGGTTCGGTCCGGTTCATCTCGGCGCGGGCGCGGATCTCGGCGAGGTGGGCGCGGGCGCTCTCGGGAAGGGCGGTCGGGGGTTTCGCGCCCTCGTCGCGGAGGCGCTCGGCTTCGGCGCGGAGGAGAGTCAAGGCGGCTTCGGTCTCGCGCAGGAGCGTGAGGGCGGGGATGCCGGGGGGGCGGCGGAGGAGGGTCGTGTGCGCGAGGGGAGCGAGGGCGGCGCGCAGAAGGGTCTCGACGGACCGGTGGAGCTTTCGGGCGGCGGGACGGTGGCGGGGGCTTCCGAAGGTGAAGGCCTCGGCGGCGGCACGGGAGGTCGCGTTGGCGAGGCGGGCGCAGCGTTCGAGAGCGGCGCGGGCCTCGGGGCCGACGGCGGGGTCGAGCTCGCCGCGGCGGAGCATGCGGCGGGCGGTTTTCGGGAACGAGTCTTCGAGCGCACGGGCGAGGAGCCCGTCGCGGCCTCTCGCCCCGAGTCGGCGGCGGGCGAGGGCGTTCTGGGCGATCGCGCCGAGGATGAAGAGGGCGATGGCGAGGGGCCAACGACCGCTGCCGAGGAGCGGGGCGAACGCGAGGACGGTGGTCCAGCGGAGCCACTCCTCGGGGCGGCGGAAGGCGGCGACGCGGTCTCTCCAGACGAGGGTCTCGAGGGCGCGTTCGAGCTCGGACTTCGGTTCCGCGCTACTCATCGAGGGTCGGGGGCGGTTCGGCGGGGGCGGCTTTGCGGTCGACGGGGGCGGGGGTGAAGGTGAGGAGGCGCTCGGGGTGGACCAGGCGGACGGTGGAGAGCTCGCGGACGGAGTCGAGGGGGGCGACGGAGTCGGCGAGGCCGTTGGTGCTCTTTTGGGAGGACCAGAAGACGAGGCTCGGGCGGCTTTGGGCGTCGCGGGTCCAGCCGAGGAAGACGACGGAGTGGCCGAGTCCGGACTTCCAAGAGAGGTTCATGAAGTCGCCGGGGCGGGCGTCGCGGGCCCGGACGCGCTCGCCCGCGCCGAGGTACTGGACGAGGGCGAAGTCGCAGCCGAAGCCGTCGGCGTTCCACCAGCCCCAGGCTTTGGTCTCGTCCTCGCGGCGGCCTCCGTCGGGTTCTTGGAGGCGGAGGGCTTCGAGGCGTTCGGGGGAGGGGGCCCCGGGAAGAAGGCGGTCGAGGGCTTCGACGAGGGCGGCGTAGCTCGAGCCGGAGCAGTAGCTCGTGGTGCGGGCGGGGGCGAGGAGGGGGCTTCCTTTGAGGGTCAGCGCGTAGCCGACGGGGCACTCGGGGGGGTCGGCTTTAACGCCGGTGAAGTAGCCGCCGCCGGTTGGGAAGCGGGCCTGGATCCGGTCCACGGCGGCGAGGACCTCGCGGTTGGGGGTGGGGAGGTCGCGGGTGGCGAGGAGTTCGGCGTGGCGGGTGTGGTAGGGTCCGGCGCTCAGGAGGGCGGCGGGGGCCATCGCGAGGGCGGCGACGAAGGCGAGCACGGGTCGGGGTTTACCCTTTTGCCAAGTTTGCGAAGGTGTTCGGCGTAGAATGGGCTGTGGCCACGCTCCGCGAGACGAACGCCTATATCCGGACGAAGGCTCAGCGCAAGGAGGCGATCGCGCGGAGCGTGATCTCGTCCTCGGCGTGCGAGGGGATCCGGGTACGCCGGGAGGATCTTCCGCTCAACGGGCGGCCCGCGTCAGAGCGGCGCGGACCTGATTGCCCAAAGGCGTGAAGTCGAGCGCGAACCCGCGGCGTAGGGCGGCGAAGTCGGCGTCTCGGCGCGCGTCGGTCTCTACATCGAAGGCCCAGTCCAAGGGAGGCCGTCCCGCTTGGAGCGCCATAAGGTCGGCTACCCAGCGAGCGAGGCGTCCGTTTCCCTCTCGGAACGGGTGAACGAGAAGGATCTCAACGTGGACCCGAGCGATAGCCTCGACCAGACGATCACCTTCCATCCCGTGACAGGGCGTCTCATTCGCTAGCACCGTATCAAGGTCGCGCAGGGAGTTCGCCAGGTAAGCGACGGGTGCGAAGCGCACGGCTCCCTTCGACATATCAACTGTGCGGATCTCGCCAGCGAACGTGTAGAGGCTCCCGAGCCAAGAACGATGGAGCTCTCGAAGGAGATCCACGGTCAGTCGCGTCGTCGGTTCGACACGTCCGAATGATCTCGCTACAGCAAGGGACAGAAGGACTGTTTCGCGTCGATCCACCTCGGCGGGGTTCTTCAAGCCGATCCGATTACGGAGGACCGCGCCGCCGGACCCCGGTTCGTGCTCATCTTTTGGCGTGCCGAGATCGTAGCGGCTCATGTGATGTTTTCGTCGGCGTGGGCGTCTGCGGGGAGATTCCTTTTATCGTTTGGGTTTCGCTTTGGAGGGAAAACCCTTGCGCGGGGGGTTTTCTCCACTGGCGCAACGACTCGAATCTAGGAGGATCCCCTGGCGGGAAGTGGGTGGGGGCATCCCGTGGTGGCGACATTCGTAAGCCGCGACGAGGGTGGCGAGGACGTTGAGCTCGGGGGTAGCGGGCTCCGCCTCCATAAGCGCGTCGATGTGGGCGAGGGCGCGTCGGTGGTCGCTCCCGTCGCGGATCGGGGTGATGAAGAGGGATCTCGTGGTCACCAAAGACTCTCACGTGTGGTACTCGGCGTTGATCCTCACGTAGCCGTAGCCGAGGTCGCAGGCGTAGAGTTTGGCCTCGGCTTCGCCGTCGTCAAGGGTGAGGGAGATGACGATCTCGTCGGCTTTGAGGGCGGCGCTGACGGCGCCGGGGTCGAAGGGGGCGGGGGTGCCGCCGGCGAAGACGAGGGTGGGGTTCTCCACGGTGCCCATCGTGAGGGCGGCGCGGGCGGGGTCGAACGGGACGCCGGCCTTGCCGGCGGCCATCATCACGCGGCCCCAGTTCGGGTCGCACCCGAACATCGCGGTCTTCACCAACGGCGAGTCGGCGATGGAGCGGGCGATGCGGGCGGGGTCGCTCGATCCCCTCACGCGGACCTCGACGGTCTTCGTCGCGCCCTCGCCGTCGCGGGCGATCTGCCGCGCGAGGGACTCGGCGACGGCGAGGAGGATCTCCTTCGCGTCGCTCCGGGTGGGCCTCACGCCGGAGAGGCCGGAGGCGAGGAGGATCGCCATGTCGTTCGTGCTCGTGTCGCCGTCCACGGTGAGGGCGTTGAAGCTCGCGTCGTTCACCTCGCGCCAGAGGGCGGGAAGATCGAGGCTGGAGAGGTCGAGGTCGGTGAGGACGAAGCCGAACATCGTCGCCATGTTCGGGGCGATCATGCCGGAGCCTTTCGCCATGCCGAGGACGGTGGCCTCGCCGCGCTCGATCCGTCCGCCTTTCGGGGTGGCGAGGGCGAAGGCGCCGTCCGGCGCGAGGGAGAGGCACGCCCACTTCTCGACGAGGTCGGTGGTGAGGATCGCCTCGAGGAAGGGGCGGGGGTCGTCGGGGGTCAGGTCCGCGCAGGCGCCGAGGACGCCGGAAGCGAGCTTCGTCATGTCGAGGGGGACGCCGATGATGCCGGTGGAGGCGACGGCGATGGTCTCGGGGGCGAGGCCGAGGGCCTCGGCGGCGAGGGCGGCGGTGCGGGCGGCGTCGCGCTCGCCGGTCTCGCCGGTGCAGCAGTTGGCGTTGCCGGAGTTCGCGACGAGGGCGCTCAGGCGTCCGCCGGCGAGGGCGGCGCGGGAGAGGTCCACGCAGGCGGCGCGGACGGCGTTCGTGGTGAAGACCCCGGCGGCGAGGGCGGGGGGCTCGCAGAGGATCACGCCGACGTCCCGGCGCTTGTTCTTCAGGCCGCACCGGACGCCGCCGAGCCGGAAGCCGCGCGGGACGATCATGGGGGAGCCGATCATGGGAGAGGGGTTCACGGCCAGACTCCGTGGACCGGGAGCCCGGCGGCCTCGGGGAGGCCGAGGAGGAGGTTCATGTTCTGGATCGCTTGGCCCGACGCGCCCTTGACGAGGTTATCCACGACGGCGACGAGGACGGCATGGCCGGTGCGGGGGTCGTAGTCCCCCCAGAGGTCGCACCGGTTGGAGCCTCGGACGGCCTTCGTCTGGGGGAGGGTCTCGAGGACGCGGACGAAGGGTTCGTCCCGATAGGTCTCGCGCAGGAGGGCGCGCAGCTCCTCGCCGGTCGTCGGCGACGCGAGGGGGGCGTGGATCGTCGCCTGCATGCCGCGGGGCATGGGGACCATGTGGGGGGTGAAGCGGACGGGGAGGCCGAGGGACTGCTCGATCTCGGGGGTGTGGCGGTGGCCGATGGGGAGGTAGGCGCGGAAGTCGCCCTCGCCCTCGGTGTAGAGGAACTCGGTCGTCGTGCGGGAGCGGCCCGCGCCGGAGACGCCGGACTTCGCGTCGATGACGGGGACGCCGGAGAGGAGGCCGGCCCGGGCGAGGGGCCAGAGGGCGATCGTGGCGGCGGTGGGGTAGCACCCGGGGTTCGCGACGAGGTCGGCGCCGGCGATCGCGCTCCGGTCCCCGCATTCGGGGAGGCCGTAGGCGACGGCGAACTCGGGGGCCGGGTCGGGGTGGTCCGCGCCGTAGCCGCGCCGGTAGTCGTCGGGATCGCGGAGGCGGTAGTCGGCGGAGAGGTCCACGACCCTCGCGCCGGTGACGAGGAAGCGGCGGGAGAGGGTGGCGGCGACGCGGTTCTCGGTGCAGAGGAAGACGCCGTCGGCGTCCGGGAGGTCGCCCTCGGGGTCGGAGAGGAGGAGGTCGGAGTCAAGCCAGGGGCAGGGCTCGCGGAGGGGGCGTCCGGCCTCGCGGCGGGAGGTGGCCCAGGCGACGGCCATCGCCGGATGGGCGGCGAGGAGGCGGACGAGCTCGGCCCCGGTGTAGCCCGTTCCTCCGACGATGCCGACGCGCTTCAAGGGGTTTAGGATACTTGGCGCGCGGGTCTCCGGGGCTTTGCGCCGACGGGGACCCGGGCGGGGGCTAGTCGTTGCCGAGGTCGGCGGGGCGGGCGAGGCCCTCGGTCTCGTCGCCTTCGAGCGAGTTGCCGTCGGCGCCGTCGAGGCCGGTGACGATGTCGTCCTCGGACAGTTGGTTCAGGTCGGGGGATTGGTCGAGGGCGAACTGCTCGCCCTTGGCGAGGTCGGTCTCGTCGATCTCCTCGAAGTCGCTCGTGCCGGGGGCGGGGGCGGAGCCGAGGTCGCGGTCGGCTTCGGCCTCGACGCGCTCGCGGGGGGCGGCCATCTCGTCGGCGAGGTCCTGGAACGTCTGGTGGGGCTCCTCCTGCCCGCGGCCTTGGCCCAGCATGGCGCCCATGCCGCCGATGATGCCGCCGGCGGGGGCCATGGTGCTCATGCGGCCCTGGAGCTCGCCGAGCTCGGGGCCGGAGCTCGCGGGGCCGCCGAGGCTTTCGGAGAGGCGGGACTCGAAGTCGTCGGGGACGCCGGCATCGTAGGTACCGAGAAGCCTCTCGGCCTCTTCCTGGACCTGGCCCTCGTCGAGGTTCAGGCGGTCGGCGACGCTCCGGACGGTCTCTTGCAGCGCGATCGGGTTCACGCGGGGTTCTACGCGGTTTCGGTCTCTTCCTCGTCGTCGGCGTCCTCTTCGGTTTCCTCTTCGGCCTCGGCGTCGGTCTCGACATCGTCGGACTCGTCGGCTTCGGCGAGGGCGTCCTCGTCGTCGCGGGCCTCGTCGCGGGCGGCCTCGCCCCGGTCCTCGTCGTTGGACGACTCGTCGGTGGGGTCGGCCGGGTCGCCGTCGTCGCGGTCCTCGTCGCTCTCCACGGTCGCGTTCCCGGTCGCCCTCTCGGTGGCGGCAGGGGCGGCAGGGGCGGCGGGCTGGGCGGCGGGGGTTTCGCCGCCGTGGCCGAGGAGGCCGCCGAGGTCGAAGCGTCCCGCGAGGCCGGCGAGCTGGGGGGAGTCGAGGAGGCCAGGGATGCGGTCCTTGAGGTCGTCGGGGATGTGGCCGCCGAGCGACTCGAGGTGGGGGCCGGCCTTCTCGCGGATGGTCTCCTCGGGCACGCCGAACTTTTCGGAAAGCTTCTTGATGATCTCGTCCATGGGGCTTTTGGTCTCGGTCACGATGGTAGCATGGATCGCAGGCGATGCTTCATGGTCACGACGAGCGGCTGACCTCGGAGGAGGCCGCGGAGATCGCGCGGTTGCACGCGGAGCGCGTCGCGCGCGAGGAGGCGCGGGCTCAGGCCGAGCGCGAGCGGTTGGCGGAGACGACCGCGCCGGAGGAGCTCGCGGCGATGATCGGGGCGTCTCCGGAGGAGGTGCGGGAGCTCGCGCACCTCTTGAGAAGCGGGAGGTGGGGCCGCGCGCGGCGGGTGGGGCTCGGCTCTCGCCAGGCCTGGACTGTCGGGAGTGCGGTCGTCGCTCTCGTCGCGGCTTTGCTCGCGGCGTTCTTCCTTTTGGAAGGGGCGCGGGAGGTGGGATCGCCGGCCCCTCCGGGCGCGCTCTCGGGCGGCAACCTTCCCGCGCCGATCCAGGTCCTCCCTCCGAATCCGCCGATCTGGGACCCCTACGCGCAGAACTTCACGCGGGAGCCCGCGCGGGGGGTGCCGTGGCGGTCGGAGAGGATCGCGGTGCTCGATCCGTCCGTCTCGGCGCCCCCGGCCGGGTACGAGGTGAGCCTCGCCGCCCCGTCGGGATCGTTCGCGGTGGCGGGGCCGCCGGAGCCCCGGACGGCGCGGGACCCCCGGGTCGTCGCGCGCGAGTTGCGAGGTTGTCTCACGTCGCTCGTCCGCTCCATCGAGGGGAAGAGCGAGGTGAAGGGGAGCGTTCCGTACCTGAGGTTCCCGACGAGGGTACCGCGGGTGGACGGGGCCACGTCGGTCCGGTGGGCCCGCTATATCGGTTGGCACGCGGTGCGGGTGAGGGGATCCCGGTACGAGACGACGGTGCTTCTGCCGGATCGCCGCTATGTGCGCCCCGGGGACGAGGAGGCGTACCGCCGCGAGTTCGAGTCGCGGCTCGACTGGATCCTCGACAACAAGACGATCCCGGGGGCGAGGAGCTCGATGGCCTCCTCGTTCCGAAGGGTCGCGCTTCGGACGAGGTTCCCGAAGGGGGTCGCGCTCGGGGCGGGGTGGAGCGGGGGCGGGCTCGTTGCCGAAGGGGACGGGGACGCGCTCCATCCGGGGCGGGACGTCGTCGCGGCGCTCCGGGAGCTTTTGGAGAGGGCGTACGGCGAGCGGGAGAGGGGGTACGGCAAGAGGGGCGCCGCGGACGAGGGCCTCGACGCGATCGCGGAGTTTCCCGGCGACGCGTGGGACCTCCCGCTCAGTCCGCACGAGTGGGGGCACGGCCCCCCTCCGGCGGGATCCTCCGGGGGCGGGGGGGTGGGTCGGCTCGGCCTTTACGAGGCGGCGGCGGCGAAGGCGTTCGCGCCGCGCCCGCGGCGCCGTCCGGTTCTCACGCACCTCGGCGGCACAGAGGCCCAGCGGTAGACTCGCGGCGCCCGCATGGATTACCGCCGAAGCTACGTGAAGGACCTTCTCTCCGCCGAGCCGGGCGGGCAGGTGGAGGCCTACGGGTGGATCAAGACGCGGCGGGACTCGAAGGGGCTCTCGTTCGTGCAGCTTTCGGACGGGTCGTCGTTCCGGGATCTGCAGATCGTCCTGGAGGCGGGGGCGGTGCCGGAGGAGGAGTTGCGGAAGCTCACGACGGGGGCGAGCGCGCGGTTCTCGGGGGAGCTCGTGGCCTCGCCGGCGAAGGGGCAGGCGGTGGAGCTGAAGGCCCACGCGGTGGAGGTGTACGGGGCGGCGGACCCGGCGGAGTACCCCCTGCAGAAGAAGGGGGCGACGATGGAGTACCTGCGCGAGATCGCGCACCTGCGGGCGCGGGGGAACACGTTCGGGGCGGTGTTCCGGGTGCGGGCGGCGCTCGCGCAGGCGGTGCACCGGTTCTTCGCGGGGCGGGGGTTCCACCACATCCACACGCCGATGATCACGGCGAGCGACGCGGAAGGGGCGGGGGCGATGTTCGGGGTGACGACGCTTTTGGAGAGCCACGGGGGGGCGCCGCGCCTGGCGGGGAAGAGCTTCGAGGAGGACTTTTTCGGAAAGGCGGCGTACCTCACGGTCTCGGGCCAGCTGGAGGCGGAGACGCTGGCGCTGGGGATGACGAACGTGTACACGTTCGGGCCGACGTTCCGGGCGGAGAACTCCTCGACCTCGCGGCATCTCGCGGAGTTCTGGATGATCGAGCCGGAGATGGCGTTCTGCTCTTTGGAGGGGGACATGGCGCTCGCGGAGGAGTTCTTGCGGGAGGTTATCGGGGAGGCGCTGGAGACGTGCGCGGAGGATCTCGCGTTCTTCGACGCGCGGATCGAGCCGGACCTGCTCCGGACGCTGAACCACGTCGTCGCTTCGGGGTTCGAGCGGATGACGTACACGGAGGCGGTGCACGCCTTGCGCGCGTCGGGGCACGCCTTCGAGTACCCGGTGGAGTGGGGGAGCGACCTGCAGAGCGAGCACGAGCGGTGGCTTACGGAGGTGCACGTCGGGCGTCCGGTGATCGTGACGGACTATCCGAAGGAGATCAAGGCGTTCTACATGCGCCTGAACGACGACGGGCGGACGGTGCGGGCGATGGACGTGCTCGCGCCGCGGGTGGGGGAGATCATCGGGGGGTCTCAGCGCGAGGAGCGTCTGGACGTTCTCGACGCGCGGATCGCGGAGGCGGGATTGCCGATCGAGCCGTACTGGTGGTACCGGGATCTGCGCCGTTTCGGGAGCGTGCCGCACGCGGGGTTCGGGTTGGGGTTCGAGCGGCTGGTGATGTACGTGACGGGGATGAAGAACATCCGCGACGTGATCCCGTACCACCGGACGCCGGGGCACGCGGAGTTCTAGGGGAGTCGGGCGCCGTCGGCTTCGAGGGTGAAGACCTCGGGGTGGACGGCGCGGGCGGCGGGGACGAAGCCGTCGGCGTGGTCGTGGGTCAGCCAGAGTTCGGCGTCGAGGGCGATCGCGGTGGCGAGGGTCCAGGCGTCGGGCGGGGAGATGGCGCGGTCGCGCACGAGCGTCCAGACGTCGGGGGCGACGGCCCGCTCGGAGACGAGGACGAGCTCGAGGTCGAAGAAACGCTCGACGGCCGCTTCGATCTCCTCGGGGTCACGGACGGGGCGTCCATCGCGACCGGAGCGGAGGAGGGCGACGATCTTCAAGAACTCGTACCCCAAACCCGGCCAAGCGAAGGCTTTCACGCGATAGGTCTCGATCGCGGAGACGAGCCGCTCCGCCGCGCGCGAGGTCGGTTCGCGGAAAGACGCGGCGACGAGGACCGAGGTGTCGGGAACGATGCGGCGGCTCAAGAGGCTTCGAGGCCGAGCGCTTGGCGGCGCGCGACGATCCGGTCGTCTCGCGTCCTGATCTCGTCGCGGGAGGGGCGGTAGCACACGGCGCGGCGGACCTTCGCCCCGTCGTCGCGCACGACGCGGCGAAGCCAGTCTTCGTTCGTGCGGACGAAGCCGTGGTCGAGAGTCCAATCGTCGATCTCGGCGAGCGCCTTCAGGTTATCCGCCAGATCGGACTCGACCTCGACGAAGTCGGCCGCCTCCCAATCCTCCGGTCTCACGACGCGCACGGCCACAGGGTTTTATACCCCTGCCGGTCGGGCGAGCCAGAGGGGGCGGGTGCCCTGGAAGGGGAGGCCGTAGGCGGCGGCGAGGAGGTCGGGGGTGAGAGTCCGCGGAGGGCCTTGGAACGCGGGGCGGCCGGCGACGAGGAGGAGGACGGCGTCGGCGACGGCGAGGGCGGGCTCGATCTCGTGAAAGGTCGCGGCGACGGCGCGGCCCTCGGCGGCGAGGCCTCGGAGGGCGAGGAGGACGTCGTTGGCGTGGGCGACGTCGAGGTGGGCGAGGGGCTCGTCGAGGAGGACGACGCAGGCCTCTTGCGCGAGGGCGCGGGCGATCGTCGCGCGGCGGCGCTGGCCTCCGGAGAGGGCGTCGGTAGGGCGGTCTTCGAGACCCGCGAGGCCGACGGCGGCGATCGCGCGGGCGATCGCGGCGTCGTCCTCGGGGGATTCGTAGAGTCCGGCGGACCAGGGGAGGCGGCCGAGGGCGACGGTCTCGCGGACGGTGGCGGGGAAGGCGGAGGCCTCCTCCTGGGCGAGGAAGGCGAGGGAGCGGGCGCGCTCGTCCCGGGAGAGGGAGGCGAGGGGGCGGGCGTCGAGGGTCGCGTCGCCGGACATCGGGGGTTGGAGCCCGGCGAGGGTGCGCAGGAGGGTGCTCTTGCCCGCGCCGTTGGGACCGAGGACGGCGGTGACGGTGCCGGGGGGGAAGGCGAGGGAGACGCCCGCGACGGCGGGAACGCCGCGGTAGCCGGCGGACAGGTCGCGGCAGGCGAGGGTCACGGCGCCTCCGAGGATCATGCCGTCTCGAGGAGGCCGCCGGAGAAGAGGCGGAACATCGCGGCGTACTCGCCCCCGGCGGCGAGGAGTTCGGCGTGGGTGCCGGTCTCGACGGCGCGGCCCCGGTTGAGGAGGAGGATGCGGTCGGCGCGGGCGGCGGTGGTGAGGCGGTGGGCGATGAAGAGGGCGGTGCGGCCCTGCATCGCCTCGGCGAGGGCGTCGGTGACGGCGGTCTCGCTCGCGGCGTCGAGGGCGCTCGTGGCCTCGTCGAGGAGGAGGATGCGAGGCTTTCGGACGAGGGCGCGGGCGATCGCGACGCGTTGCATCTGGCCTCCGGAGAGGCGGACGCCGCGCTCGCCGAGCTCGGCGAGGTCGCGGGTCTGGAACTCGGCGACGAACTCCTTCGCGTGGGCGGCCTTCAGGGCGGCGTCGAGGGCCTCGGGCGTGGCGTCGGGGTCGCCGAGGCGGACGTTCTCCTCGATGCTTCCGGCGAAGAGGAAGGTCTGTTGGGGGACGACGCCGATGCGCGAGCGGAGCCAGAGGGGGTCGAGCTCGGTGAGGGGGACGCCGTCGAGAAGGATGCGGCCCTCGGTGGGGTCGTAGAAGCGCAGGAGGAGGTCGGCGACGGTGCTCTTGCCCGCGCCGGAGGGTCCGACGAGGGCGAGGCTCGTGCCGGGTTCGAGGGTGAAGGAGAGGTCCCTGAGGGCGCGGGTGCCGTCGGGGTAGACGAAGCCGACGCGGTCGAACTCGATGCGTCCGGCGAGGGTCCCGAGGGTGCGGCCGGCCCCTCCCTCGTGGGCCTCGGGGACGTCGAGGACGCCCTCGTAGATGCGGTCGGCGGCGGCCTGGACGGTGGAGTAGGTGTTGCTCGCGTTGGAGAAGGCGCGGAAGCCCTGGTTCACGGTGTCCATCGCGAACGCGAGGGCGACGATGTCGCCGACGCCCGCGCCGCTTGCGGCGAGACGGCCGCCGATGTAGAAGACGAGGGCGAGGGCGAGGGCGCCGATGAGCTCGACCATCGGGCGGAGGGACGCGACGTAGCCGAGGGCGTTCATCTGGCTCCGGTAGGTCCGGTCGGCGAGGGCGCCGAAGCGCTCGTCCACGGCGCGCTCGGCGCCGAAGGCCTTCACGACACGCACGCCCTGGAGGATCTCCTGGGTTTCGCCCGAGAGCAGGGCGAGGTCAGCTTGGACGTCGTTCTGGGCGGCGCGGACCTTGCGCGAGTTGCGGTTGATGATCGCGGCCATGACGGGGAGCATCAGGACGGTTACGAGGGCGAGCCGGGGGTTGATGAGGAAGATCGCGCCCATCGCGACGATCGCTTTGAGGGGGGCTTCGATCGAGTCGCGCAGGATGCCGATGGCGTTCTGGTAGACGCCGACGTCGTTCGTGAGGACGGAGCCGATCTCGCCCGCGCGGCGCTCGTTGAAGTAGCCCACGGGGAGGCGCAGGAGCTTCGCCATGACGCGGCGTCTAAGATCGGCGGTGAGCCGGTTCCCGGCGGCGCCGAGCTGGAGGACCTGGGCGCGCACGAAGACGTAGCGCAGGCCGAAGACGGCCACGACGCCGAGGCAGATCCTTAGGAGGTCGTCGAGGGCGGTCGCGACGGCGGCAGGACCCGCGGCGACTGCGGTCCGGGCCGGCGCGAGGCCGAAGAAGGCCGCCTTGGAGGCGGAGCGCGCTCCATCGTTCGCGAGCGCCGAGACGGTGTCCACCGCGGCTTTGGTGAGGAAGATGGTGCCCGAGTAGAGCGTCGCCGTCACGAGCGTAGCGAGGAGGCCGAGGACTATGGGGCGGCGTTGAGCCTTCAGCTCGCGCGCGATGCGGGGGTCGAAGCGCCAGGGGATCCGCATCGCAGGAGCCCCGAGTTTACACGCGGGGCCCGGAGCGCCCCGCCGTTCGCTTCAGGGGGCGTTCATGGAGGTGCCACCGGGCGTTAAGATCGCGGGGCGCACGCGGATGTAGAAGGCTCTATGCCGATGTTCGCGTTGCCCCTCGTCCTCTTTGCGAGCCAGCTCGTCACGCCCCCGGGGATGGGCGGGAGCGACCCGCGCCCGTTCGGCGGGCCGCAACGCGCGCGGGAGACGCCGATCCCGGGGACCGAGGCGTCGGCGGGCGGGGCGAACGGCGCCTCCGGCGGGCGACGGCGGTCGGGACGGCGGGTGGCGGGGTCGCAGGGGCGCGCGTTCCGGGAGGCTCCGGCGAGCGTCGTCATCGACGGCGACCGGCTCGCGGGGGCGGCGATCGTGGCGAACCGGCGGGTGCTCGTGGAGATGCGCCCGGTGTTCGAGCGGCTCGGGGCGCGGGTGGACTACATCGCGCGCGAGGGGAAGGTGAACGCGTTCACGCCCAAGCGGGGGATCTCGCTCACGATCGGGAGCCGGGAGGCGATGCTTCCGGGTCGGATCACGCTCGACTCGCCCCCGGTCCTGCGCGACGGGAAGGTGTACGTGCCTCTGCGCGCGGTGTCGCAGGCGTTCGGGGCTTCGGTGGTGTGGAACGGAGCGCGGCGGACGGCGACGGTGACGAGCGACCCGACGATGCCGCGCAACGGCACGGGGAGCGGGGGCGGCTCGACGGGCGGGACGGAAGGCGGCGGCTCGCTCGGTTCGGGGGGCGGGCGGTAGGCGCTCCGGGGCCGGCGACGAGGACGAGCGATGGAAAGGGATGATCTCCGGCGCGAGCGCACCGCGCTGAGGACGGGGCGCTCGGACCACGGGAGCCGGAAGGACGGCCGGCGCGCGTCGGTGTCGCGCGCGAGGCTCCAGATCGAGCGGGTGCGCGAGATCGGGCGGGCGCGGATGCTGTCGGGGCACAGGCCGGTGATCGGCCTGCACGGTCTTCTCGGGCTCGGGAAGGCGGCGAGGCAGACGCTCGCGCGGCGGTTCTGGGCCGAAGGCGGACTCTCCTAATCCTCTCCTCTCTCGGGCCCTCTCTCCGGCTTCGGCCCGCGCGGGAGGAGAAGCATGAGGAGGCACTCGAAGGCGAGGATGGTCACGCCGACGACGGCGTTCAGGCGTGGGGGTCCGTGCCGGAGAGACGCGACGATCCACTCGCCGCAGAGGTAGCCGGCAATCATCGGCGTCCTCTCCCGGTCCACGTCGCGGTGCAAGCGCCACCAGCCTGCGACGGACGCGAGGTAGACGGCGAGGGAGATCCCGAGCTGAGTCGGGGTGAGGAAGGCCATCAGGCCGTAGGGCCCACCCATGTGGGCTCCGGCGAGGAGGGCACCTCCGAGGGTCGCGTCCTCGCGCCAGATGCCTTTCGGGCGGGGCATGGCCGAGCGTACCGCCGGACGATCCGCAGACGGCTTGCGTAAGGATGGAGGACGATGAAGCGGTCTCTCTTTCCCGATCTCTCGACGTTCTCGACCTCGATCGGGCTTCTGCTCCTGCGGCTCGTGTTCGGGGGAGCGATGATCCAGCACGGGTGGGGGAAGATCCAGACGCCGACCTCTTGGATGGGGCCGGGGGCGCCGGCGCCGGGGTTCCTGCAACTTCTCGCGGCGGTCTCGGAGTTCGGGGGCGGGATCGCGCTCGTTCTGGGGCTTCTCACGCCGCTCGCGATGCTCGGGTGGATCGTGACGATGGGGGTCGCGGTGGTGTTCGTGGCGAGCAAGGGGGCGCCGTGGGTTTCGGAGAAGCCGGGCGGGATGTCGTTTGAGCCTGCGCTCGGGTACCTCGCGGTGGCGGTGCTCTTTCTTCTCGCGGGGCCGGGGCGGTACTCGCTCGACGCGCTGTTGCTCTCGCGGCTCGCGCCCAAGGGGTCGGTGCGGGCGGCGTCGGACGCCTGACCGTAGACTAGGCCCGTGGCGACGGATCTCAGGACGCTTTTGCAGGGGCACGCGCGGAACGCCGGGGTGCCGCTCGATCTCGGGTGGGTCCTTTCGGTGAACGTGGACCGGAGCGCGAGCGAGCGGCGGGCGGCGACGCTTCCGGCGCGGCGGACGGTGAAGAAGGTCCATCAGGTCGCGTGGCTTCTTCGGGCGGTGACGCTTCTCGACCTCACGACGCTCGGCGGGGACGACACGCCGTCGAACGTGCGTCGGCTCTGCGAGAAGGCGCGGCGTCCGGTGCGTCCGGACGTGCTCGGGGCGTTGGGGGCGGAGGATCTGCCGATCCGGACGGCGGCGGTGTGCGTGTACCCCGAGATGGTGCCGCACGCGGTGCGCGCGCTCGAAGGGAGCGGGATCCCGGTGGCGTCGGTGGCGGCGGGGTTTCCGCACGGGCTCTCCCCGATGCAGGCGAGGCTGGAGGAGGTGCGCGCGGCGGTGGAGGCGGGGGCCTCGGAGATCGACATCGTCATCACGCGGTCGCACGCCTTGCGGGGGGAGTGGGGGGCGCTCTACGATGAGGTGGCGACGCTTCGGGAGGCGTGCGGGGAGGCGCATCTGAAGACGATCCTCGCGACGGGGGAGCTCGGGACGCTCACGACGGTCGCGCGGGCGAGCCTCGTGGCGATGATGGCGGGGAGCGACTTCATCAAGACCTCGACGGGGAAGGAGGCGGCGAACGCGACGCTGGAGGTGGGGCTCACGATGGCGCGGCAGATCCGGGCGTTCGAGGACCGGACGGGGAACGTCGTGGGGTTCAAGCCCGCCGGGGGGATCCGGATGGCGAAGAACGCGCTCGACCAGATGGCGCTGATGAAGGAGGAGCTGGGCGATCGGTACCTGCGCCCGGAGCTCTTCCGGATGGGGGCGAGCGCGCTTCTGACGGACATCGAGCGTCAGCTGGAGCACGCGGCGACGGGGCGGTACGCGGCCGCCTACAAGCAACCGATGGGGTGAAGCGGTGCCGCTCAATCCGGAGGATGCTTACCGCGACGGCGACACGACGTGCGCGGCGACGTGCGCCACGCTGTTGGTGCGGCACGCGGGGATGCATCGATCGTCGTCGCGTTGAACGCGAATCCTTATATCAGTCGTTCTTATCCCCAAAGTTGTTATGTGCAGGCAGAGGATTGGCGACAGTCAATCGGCTTGACTTTTCGACGGAGTAACGGTATAAAGTTCCTGCATCTCTTCCTCATGGATGTAAAGACCAATGAGGTCTGGAGATTCTGATCTATGAGTTATGTTGACCTTGTGCGGCGATTGGGGGAGATGTGACAAATGTCGATCCGGCATGGCTTGCTCATATGGAAGTAGCCGGGGTCTCTCCGGTTGACGTTGCCCGCGCGATTAAAGGGGGTACCGCACGGATGATCCCGCCCCGGCAGAACGTCCCAAACCCAAACGCCGCGAACCGCGCGATCTTCGGAGCGGGCGCCGCCGTCCTTGCGGTCGCCGCACTCATCTTTGGGAGCATCGCTCTTGCACGAAGTGAGTCACAACCCCAGCCGAAGCCCGAAATGCCCGCTCCCGTCGCTATCGACGCCCCTTCCGCGCGCCCCGCCCCGCCCGCAATCACCGAACCGAGACCCTCCGCGAGCGATCGCTGGGAACAGGTCGCATCGGTCTTTGAGAAGTCTGGCCTCTCGGTCGAGGCTCGGGATCCCGTCGCCCCCTACACTATGCGGGTTCACGTCCCTTCAACCTTGGCCATGGACATGACGGCATTCCAGGCTAGGGAACTCGCCGCGTCCGCCCGCGACCGGATCGACGCCAAAGCGATCGTCTACATCAAGTCTGAGGGCGGTCAAACCCTGGCCAAGGCTGCGCCTTGGGGCATTGAGTAGAGGCTAAGGGGCGACTCCTCCAGGTGGTAGCCAGGGATGGTCGTCCTCTGAGTCCTCGCGCACGGGCATATTGATCCGGTTCCGCGCACAGCACGGTGTGCAGAGAATGCTTTTGTGGTTCGACTTCCACGACTCCATTCCTGAAGAGGAGGAGCTACAAAGAGAGTAGCCTCCTCTCAGCGTGATCGTTCCAGCCCTCCTTCTCATGTCCAACGCCGCTCCGCTCGACGTCTCGCCGGATCGGCTTCTCGCGACGGTCGCGCATCTCTCGACGACGTGGCCCACGCGGAACACGAACACGGCGGGGGCGCGGGAGGCGGCCCAGTGGATCGCGGGGCGGTTCCGGGCGATCCCGGGGCTCGAGGTCGAACTCATGGAGTACACGCTCCCGAAGGGGCGGCGGGTGCCCGAGGAGAAGACGGTCGTGCAGGTCGTCGCGACGCTCAAGGGCGAGACCGACCGGCGGGTGATGATCGGGGGGCATCTCGATACCTACAACGCGGCGACGGACAATGGGGACGGAGTGCCGGGAGCGGGGGTTTCGCCGGGGGCGAACGACGACGGGTCGGGGGTCGCGGTGACGCTCGAATGCGCGCGGGTCTTGGCCCTGCGGGGGAAGCCGAGGAACACGCTCGTCTTCGTGGCGTTCTCGGGGGAGGAGCAGGGGCTCTTCGGCTCGACGGCGCTCGTGGCGCGGGCGAAGGCGGAGGGGTGGGCGATCGACGCTCTGCTGAGCAACGACACGGTCGGCGGGGGGCGGGGAAGCGATGGGAGGTCGGACCGCCGGAGCGTGCGGATCTACAGCGAGGAGAGCGAGAAGCACGCAGGGCGGGAGCTCGCGCGGGCGATCGAGTTCGAGACGCGGGGGAGGGTGCGAGGGTTCGGGCCGAAGCTCGTGTTCCGGCGCGACCGGTTCCAGCGGGGCGGGGACCACACGCCGTTCAACAACGCGGGGTTCACGGCGGTGCGGGTGGTGGAGAGCATCGAGGACCTCTCGCGCCAGCACACGCCGCGGGACACGGTGGCGGGGGTCTCGCGGGGGTATCTGGCGAACGTGGCGCGGATGAACCTCCTCGCGCTCGCGTCGTTCGCGTCGGCGGGGGCGCCGCCGTCGAAGGTGGTCTACGATCCGAAGCAGGGGTCCTCGACGACGCTCCGGTGGGAGGGGGCGGCGGACGGGGCTTACGTCGTGTACTGGCGCGAGACGAGCTCGCCGGTGTGGCAGGGCTCGCTTCCGGTGGGGAACGCGCGCTCGGCGACGGTGCCGGGGATCAACAAGGACGACCACACGTTCGCGGTGGGGGCGGCGGGGGGCGTCCCGGTGGCGGCGGAGACGATCCGCTAGACCCGCTAGACTAAGAGCATGGCCGCCACGATCCCGGCACCGTCCCCTGCCCCCGTTCTACCTCCGGACATCCCGCCGCACCGGATCACGCGCGAGGAGTTCTCGCGCTTCGGGGAGTCGGGGGCGTTCGGCGACCGCGATTTCGAGCTCCTCGACGGCGAGCTCTACGAGGCCATGAGCACGGACCGCCCGCACCGCTCCGCCACCCGCCGCGCCGCCCGGGCGCTTCGAGCCGCCTTCGGAGAGGCCTACGACGTCAGTCAGGAGATGGAGCTCCCGCTCGGGCCGAGTTCGCAACCTCGGCCCGACGTTCTCGTTTTGCGGGGCGATCTGGACGAGTTCGACGCGCGCGACGAGGGGCCGGAGGATGTGGCGCTGCTTGTGGAGATCGTGGACTCGCGGGCGGACACGGCGGCGATCAAGCGGGGGCTGTACGCGGCGGCGGGGGTGCCGGAGTATTGGATCCTCGACGTGAACGCGCGGACGCTTCAGGTCCACCGCGATCCGCGCGGGGGGGAGTACCGGGACGTGCGGACGCTCGGCGAGGGGGAGCGGACGACGGCGCTCGAGGCGGGATCGGGCGAGATCGCGGTGGCGGACCTGCTTCCCTAGAGGAGGCCCGCTAGAACAGGATCGGGCGCTCGCGCATGCGGAGGTTGAGGACGAGGCCGACGCATCCGAGGCAGAGCCACATCGCGGTGCCGCCGTAGGAGATGAAGGGAAGCCAGAGCCCGACGACGGGGACGATCTGGAGGACCATCGCCATGTTCACGAGGGTGTGGAAGGCTACGACGGTGAGGACGCCGGCGGCGATCATGCGGAAGTAGGGGTTCGCCGAGTGGTAGATCGCAAGCCAGCACCGGAAGAAGAAGGTCGCGAAGAGGCCGAGGAGGATGGTGCAACCGAGGAGGCCGAACTCCTCGCCGACGACGGTGAGGACGAAGTCGGTGTTCTGCTCGGGGATGAAGTGGGCGGCCTTCTGGGTGCCGTTGCGAAAGCCGGTGCCGGAGAAGCCGCCGACGCCGAAGGCGATGGCGGCGCGGTCGGTCTGGTAGTTCTTCCCCTTGCGCTCGCCGCCCCGGGCGGAGAGGCCTTCGAGGCGCTTGCGCTGGTAGTCGTGGAGGAAGACTCCCCGGACGCTGGGGACGAGGGCGACGAGGAGGGCGAGGGAGGCGATGACCCCGGCGGTGATCCCGAGGTATTTCAGGGGGACGCCGCCGACGACGCAGACCGCGAGCCAGGCGGCGACGATGACCATCGAGGCGCCGAGGTGGGGTTGGAGCAGGATGAGGCCGACGGGGAGGGCGACGTGGAATCCGGCGAGAAGGAAGGTGCCGGGGCGCTTGATGTCCTCGTAGCGTCCGGCGAGGAAGGCGGCGAGAGTGAGGACGACGAGAAGCTTCGAGATCTCACTCGGTTGGAACTGGACCGGGCCGAGGGGGATCCAGCGCTCGGCGCCCTTCACGCGGGAGCCGAGGACGAGGACGGCGGCGAGGAGGGCGAGATTGATCCCGTAGACGAGCTTCCAGGCGCGCTTCCAGACGTTCGGGTGGACGCCGAGGAGAAGGCCGAAGGGGACGAGGCCGAGGACGACGTTGACGATCTGCTTGCGGAAGGAGCTTCCGCCGTCGCGGGTGAGGCCCTCGCTGTAGAGGGCGAGGAGGCCGATGGCGACGAGCGCGAGGGAAGATCCGAGAAACCAGAAGTCGAGCTTCGGGAGGGCGGCGCGTCCGTCCACGGCGCGCCGTTGCACGAGGGAGGCCATCTAGGGGGACGGAGCCTCCGGGTCGGCGGCGGTGGTGCGGACGGAGCTTCCGAACTCGCGGTGGACGACGCCGCGGCCGGGGACGTAGACGGTGCGGAGGGTGCGGCCCGCCGTCGCGCCCTCGCCGAAGACGAGGGTGACGACGGACTCGACGGCGGGGAGGGGGGCGCCGCCGACGCGGAAGCTCACGGTGCGGGAGACGACGCGGGCCTCGGCGGGGACGGGGGGGCCGTGGCCGTCGAGGGTGCCCTTCCAGCTCCACGCGGCGGCGCGGGCGACGAGGGGGATCGGGGGGCAGTAGCGCTCGTCGGCGCCCTCGGCGAGGGCGAGGCCGTCGCGCGAGAAGACGTAGGCCTCGCGGTCGATCGGGCGGCCTGCCCCTTGCGAGAGGGTGGGGACTCCTCGGATCTCGACGGCGACGCCCTCGGCGGTCGGCGCGGCCTCGACGGCGACGGGCATCGTCATGCCGTCCTCGATGAGGAGGGCGTGCGGGTCGAGCCGCCAGCGGCGGGAGGGGGGGACGAGGCCGTTCGCTCCCGGGGAGGCTCCCGGGGAGGCTCCCCGGGCGGCTGCGGCGGTCGCGTCCGGGTGGGAGGAGGGCCGCGCGCTCGCGGCGCGCCAGGCGCAGAGTCCCGCGCCCACGGCGAGGAGGGCGAGGGCGGGGGGGACGACGGCGCGGGTCACGAGGGCGCGGAGGGGGAGCATGGCGGGAGCTCGGCGGGCCGGGGGGCGGCGAGCCGGGGAGGGACGAGCCGGGAGGGACGGGGAGGGGCTACTTCGCCTCGACGAGGGTGGTGGTGGAGGTCTGCCCGGCGGTCGTGGACCGGAAGACGTTCTTCACGTTGCCCCGGCCCTTGACGAACCAGCTCTCGGTCTCCATACGGATGGGTTTGCCGTTGAGGGTCCCGACGCCGGTGCCGACGACGTTCAGGGCGTCGGGGTACGTGGCGACGGGGGTCGTGAGGGGTTTGGTGCCGACGACCCTCTGGGTGAGGGTGAGCTTCATCTTGCTCGGGCCGCTGTCGAGGGTCTGGGTGGCGACCCAGACCTTGCCGGGGACGAGTCCGGCGGGGAGTTCATAGTCGTTCGGGCCGGATTTGGCGACGTCGCTCTCGACGATGCGGATGCCCTCGGGGCGGACGGAGACGACGTTGCGGATGCCGAAGACGTCGAGCCCGTCGGTGGAGGTGATCTCGAAGCGGGCCTCGCCGGGGCTTACGGCGCGCAGGCAGACGTCCTGGGCGCCGGTCTTCGTCTGGCCTCCGGCGACGAGGGTCATGGTGATGGGGAGCCTGCGGCCGAGGCCGTAGTACTCGTAGGCGTCGGTCTTCAGAGCGGCGGGGATCGCATCGAGGGAGAGGATGGCCGCGGGGCGGGCGGGGCCTCGCTCGGCGGGGGGGGTGCGCTCCGCCGGAGGGGCGGCGTTCCCCGCGACGTTGGCGGCCGGGGCGTTGGCGACCGGGGTGTTCGCGGCCGGGGCGTTCGTCGCTCGGGGCGGGGCCGTCGGAGCGGAAGCGGGGCGGTAGACGGTGGGGCCGTCGGCCGAGGTCTTGCACCCCGCGAGCCCCGCTCCGAGCAGGAGAGCCGCGAGGGGGGCGGCGGCGGGGAGCGGGAGGCGGGGGCGTCGGGTCATGGGCTCACTTTATTGTGAAGTCTTTGAGCCGGAGGGTGTAGGCGATGCCGGCGGCGGTGCCGCGGGTGGTCTGGGTGTAGCGGACGATGCCGACGCCGGGGCGGAGCCAGACGTCGGTGTCGGAGCGGGCGGGGACGGGCTTGCCGTCGGCGCCCGCGATCTCGAAGCCGTTGACGGAGGTGACGTGGAGGGCGTCGGCAGGGCCGATCTCGGTGTCCACGGTCTCGTAGCCCACGGCCTGGCCGACGAGGGCGCTCTTGTTGCGGCGGCCTTTGGCGTCGGTGGCAAAGCCCTCCCACTTGAAGTCCTCGCCCATCCTCAGCGGGAGGGCGAGGATGGGTTGGGGCGGCTCGAAGGCGCGTCGCTTCGCGCCGGCGTTCACCTGGACGTAGCCCTTTTCGGGGAGGTAGGCCCAGGTCTGCTCGTCGTTCGCCTGGGCGCCGCCTTTGAAGCTCAGAAGGAAGCGGGTGCCGGTCCCCTCCTTTTTGGAGGCGGCGACGGTCCAGACGACCTCGCCGGCGTTCTTGCGGGCGGGGCCGCCCTTCTGCTGGGTCTCGATCTCGACGCTGTAGGTCCAGGTGGTGCCCTCGTTGTGGGGGATGAGGGTCTCGGCGTTCGCGGGGGTGAGTTCGGCCTTGCCGACGAGGGCGGCGCGTTTGGCGCCGATCCCGAGGGTGGGCAGGCCCGCGGGGGTGCCGGGAGCGACGGGGTTCGAGGACATCGAGGGGAGTCCGGCGAGGGGGGTCGCGGCCTCGGGCTTCGGTTTGCAACCGGTCGCGGCGAGGGCGAGGAGGGCGAAGGGGAGGAGGGGCCTCATCGGGCGGCGACCGCCTTGTTTCCGGAGGGCGAGATCGTCTTGGCGTTGATCATGTCTACAGCGTCCCTGACGAGCGTCTCGTCGCGCATCTGTTGGATCACCAGTTCGCCCTCCTTCAGTTCGTGGGGGATGCGGGGGGCGGCGATCGCGGTGCCGTCCGCCACGAGGAGGATCTGGGTTCCGACGCGGTCGTGCGAGTATTTCCAGAGGCGTTTGCGTCCTTCGTCGGTGAGGCGGATGGTGAGGTCGTAGACCGTCCCGTCGTTCGTGTTGCGGGCTCTGTAGCTCGCGTTTTCGATCATCCCGCTGTTGACGACGACGGAGGCTTTGCGCAGGAGCCCTTCCACCGGGGCGACGCGCTGCTCGGCGAGCTTCGGGTCGACGAGTCCGGCGAGGGCGGCGCGCAGGTCCTCGGGCTTCTCCTCGCCGCGCAGGATCTTTGCGGCGGCGGTGCCGTACTCGTTCGCGAGGCCGGACTCGGTGACGGCCTTCTCCTGGAGCTTCTTATCGAGGACGGCGAGGAGGCGGGGTTTGAAGGGCTGCTGGAAGGTGCCGGTGACGGTGCGCTCCTTCCCGTCGATCTCGGTGCGGACGGAGACGGGGGTCTCGACGACGATGCCGTTGTAGAAGGCGCGGGTGGAGAGCTTGTTCAGCGGCTTGCCGTCGAGGGTGAAGTTCAGGTCGTGCTCGAGCCGGGCCTTTTCGGCGGGGTCGCCGGCGAGGGCCCTGCGGAGGCGCGCGGCGGGCCAGGCGACGATCTCGGTGGGCCAGTCGTCGCCGTTCGTCTTCACGTCGTTCATCTTCATGACGAAGCGTCCGAGGGCCTCGCCGTCGCCGGCGAAGGTGCGGAGCATCTCGCCGATGGGGATGCGGCGCTTGACGGAGCCTTCGGTCGCGCCGCCGTCGCTCGTCTCGTTCGCGCCGAAGCCGCCGGCGGTCTCGTTCACGGTGGCGACGTTGTTCGCGACGACGATGCGTCCGGCCGAAGGGGCGAGGCCGAGCATGACGACGCGGTCGGGGGTGATGGGCCGCATGGTGATGGAGCGGACCTGGGCGGCGTTGAGGGCGGGGAGGCCGACGTAGTACGCCGCGAGGACGGCGGCGAAGCCGATCGCGATCTTGATTCCGGGCTGGACCCTGGCGGCCATGTCGCTCTTCTCAACCCCGTTCGGCGCACGCCGGTTCGGGCTTTCGCCGCGCGACGCGATCGAGGACGGATCGAGTGTACTGGGTGAGAGGCACGGAATAGGGCCAAATCGGCTTGAACATCTCTGTCCACGAGCTCGGGCGACGATCTGAAGTCCGAGCTCGTGGAAAGCTCGTCTCAGGCTTTGTCAGCCCAGTAAGGGATCCACCAGACGGTGTACACCTTCACGTAGTTCGCCCGATCTGCGCACCAGTGGATGCGGTAAGCCGCCGGCTTATTAACCCCGGTGTGGCAGATGGCGATTGCCACCCCCCAAGCTTTCGATGCTGGGAGGAACTTGGCGAGAATGTTAGCAAGGAGGGCAAGCCTGTCCTAAGTCACGGTCGTTTGGACGAGAGCGTCGGCGAAGCGGTGCGCGTCAGCGGAGCGCATGGTGATGGTCTGCGCTTGGGAGGTCGCGGGCGCTCCCAAGAAGGCGGCGAGCATCGCCACGAAAAGGGCGATCTTGATCAGCCTCGGGTGGATGCGTCGGAAGGGGAGTGTGGTGGAGTAGCTCACAAGGTGGATCCTCACCGAAGCTCCTTACGTCGCTTCGGTAACGAGGAATCTATCTTTGCTGACACCTCAGATGCATCCCCTGGTCAGGGGATTAGTGGGAGATTCGGCACCCTACTTAGAGGACGGCTCCACGTTCGCATCGCTCCCCTTGCAACGACCCCGGCATCGTATCGCGGACCCACCGTCGAAGATCCGCGAGAGCCCGCGAGCTACTCCAGAGACTTCAAGCGTCTCGCGACCTTGTCGCGCCAGTAGGGGGGGAGGGCTTCGAGCTCCAGGGCGCGGCGGAGGACGTCTTCGGGGACGGGCTCGCCTCGCAACACGTCGTTCACGTGGGCGACAGTGACCTCGCGCGGGTCGCGGGAGAGGACCCGGATCGGATCGCCCGCGCCGATCTCGCCCTCGTGCTCGACGGAGAGGTAGAAGCCGCAACGGCCGCTCCTGAGGAGCATGGCGACGACGTCGTCGCGGCCGTGGAGGGCGGCGAGCTTGAAGCAGGGTTCGCGGGGGTGGGTGACGACGAGGATCGCGTCGCCGACCCCGAGGCGGTCGCCGATGCAGGCGTCTTCGCCGATCCCCTCGGTCGTGAGGTTCTCGCCCATGCCGCCGGGGGGGAGCATTCTGCCGAGGAACCCCTCCCAGAACGGGGTGTGCTCGGACGGGTAGGCGTAGATGGCCTTCGAGGGGCCGCCGTGGTTCACTAGGTCGGCCTGGCGGTCGCCGTCGAGGTTCGTGGCGCGGGCCACGACGCGCCCGGGCACGGGGGTCTTGGCGATGCCGGAGAGGAAGTCGCGGCCCTTCCAGGTCATGGCCCGCGGAAGGCCGACGTTCACGGAGAGGACGCGCACGGGATCTATTCTGAAGGGTTGTAGTCGGCGTAGAGGCGGCCGGACCAGAGGAGGGCGAGGGCGGCGACGGCGGCGCCGGCGGCGAGCGAGAGGGGGACGCCGAAGAGGGGAGAGATCTTCAGGGCGAGGGCGCCCGCGACGAAGAGGAACATCGGGAGGAGGGCGCAGGCGGCGCCGAGGAGCATGATCATGCCGCGAAAGCCGCGCTGGGTCGGGTCCTCGAAATCGGGGAAGAGGACGGCGACGAGGAACATCACGCTCATGACGACGGCGATGATCGCGGGGCCCATGAGGAGGCCGGTGAGGTGGAAGTCCCAGTAGCGGGGGCGGATCGCGAAGCCGATGAGGAAGGGGACGAGGGAGAAGGCGGCGGGGACGAGGGACTTCGCGAGGACCTCGTACGAGACGACCTTCTGGGGCGAGAAGGGGAGGGGCTTCGTCGTGTCCACCTTGCGGAGGGTCTCGGTGAAGTTCATGTTGCCGGTCCCCATCGCGAGGATGCCGAGCAT
Organism: Fimbriimonas sp.; assembly: GCA_965249475.1. Taxonomy (GTDB): domain Bacteria; phylum Armatimonadota; class Fimbriimonadia; order Fimbriimonadales; family Fimbriimonadaceae; genus Fimbriimonas. Next base: position 1,117,780 of record CBDFMD010000003.1, read on the forward strand.
GAAGCCCGCCATCGCGAGGTAGAGGACGGGGGCGAAGCTTCCGCCGTGCTTCGCGCCGTCGATGAGGAGGAAGAAGGGGATGTAGCCGGTGGCGACGAGGTAGCCGAGGGCGCTCCCGGTGAAGCCCGCGCGCAGGGTGACGACGAGCTCGCGCCAGAGGATCGCCTTCGCGCCCGTGAAAGTTCGGCGCGCGGCGAAGCGGCCGGCGAGCTTGCTCTTCTTGTACCGGCCCTGCTTCGCGCGAAGGGACTGGATCCCCGCGTAGTCGTTGCGCTTGGCGAGCTCGCGCAGGGAGGACTTGTCGTCGCCGCCCCGGCTCGCGGCGGCGTCGTACATCCAGTCGGCCTGACGGAGGGCGAGGGCGAACGCGCCGACGACGGTCCCGACGAGGACGGCGGCGCCGAGCCAGGGGGCGGGGCCGCCCGCGAGCCCGCCGACGGTGAGGGCGGTCGCGGCGCTCGCGAGGAAGAAGAGGCCGCGGACGAGGGGGGAGTGCGCGGCGTCGAGGGCGCCGGAGACGGTGGGATCGGCGCGGAAGGCGAGGGCGAAGATGGCGAGGGGGGAGAGGACGAGGAGGGGGACGGCCCACTTGATCGCGGCGGTGAGGCGGACCGAGCGCGCGTCGTCGCGTCCGGCGAGAAGCGAGACGGCGTAGCCGACGCTCGTCCAGGCGATCGCCATAAGGGCCCAGGCGAGCGCGCCGTTGCGCCCGAGGGCGGCGGTCTCGGCGGGGTAGCCGCGGGCGAAGGCCTTCGCGGGCCCCGCGGCGGAGCGGTAGAAGAAGATTGAGAGGAAGAGGGGGGTGACGAGGGTGAGAAGGTAGTCGCGCAGAAAGCGGAAGACGAGGACGACCCGGGGCGGGACGGGGGTGGGGAAGAGGACGTCCACGTCGGCGGCGCGGAAGGAGCCGCGGTAGCCGAAGACCCCGAGCGAGAGGATCGCGGTGAGGGTGACGAAGAGGGCGAAGATCCCGGCGTCGAGGACGCGGGGCTCGGGGAAGGCGAAGTTCGGGACGCCGCGGGCGTTCTCGAAGACGGTGGGGCCTTTGGACCCGGGGATCGCGCGGAGGAAGAGGAACCAGTAGTAGCCGAGGAAGAAGAGGACGCCGAGGAGGCGCTTGGGGGAGCCGAGGGCGCGCTTGACCCCGTTGACGAGGGTGCGGACGAAGAGGAAGGCGAGGGGGCGCACGGCGCTCAGCCCTCCTGGGTCGCGGGCGGAGTCTCGGCGGGAGGGGCTTCGAGGGGGGGGGCGAGCGGGGGCGGGGCGTCGCCGGTGAGGGAGAGGAAGACGTCCTCGAGCGAGCGCCCCTCCATGCCGTAGGCGCTCTGAAGCTCGCGCAGGGTTCCCTGGGCGACGAGGCGGCCGCGGGCGACGATCATCACGCGGTCGCACAGGCGCTCGGCGGTATCGAGGAGGTGGGTGGAGACGAGGACGGCGGCCCCGGCGTCGCGGGCGGCCATGAGCTCGGCCTTCAGCTCGTGGGCCCCGGCGGGGTCGATGCCGATGAGGGGTTCGTCGAAGAGGAGGACCCGCGCCTCGTGGACGAGGGCGCAGGCGACGGAGAGCTTCTGGCGCTGGCCTTTGGAGAGGGTGGCGACGAGCTCGTCGCGCTTCTCGATGAGGGAGTAACGGCGCAGGAGCCCTTCGCCCTCGGCCTCGAAGCGCGGCATGGAGTCGAAGCACATGGCGACGAACTTCAGATGCTCCCAGACGGTGAGGAGCTCGTAGAGGGAGGGGACCTCGGGGACGAAGGCGAGGGCGCGCTTGGCCTCGGCCATGTCGCCCAGGGCGTCGTGTCCGGCGAGGGTCACGCGCCCCTCGGTGGGGCGCAGGATGCCGGCGATGCACCGGAGGGCGGTGGTCTTTCCCGCGCCGTTGGGGCCGAGAAGGCCGACGATCTCGCCGGGGGCGACGGCGAAGCTCAGCCCGTCCACGGCGCGGAAGCGCTTGTACTGCTTCACGAGTCCCTCGACCTGGAGTCCTCCCGTCAGGGGTCTCGCCGGGGGGGACGCTGGGTTTTCGAGCATCGGTCCCCGTTGTACCGTCTTTGGCGCGGGGCGGTTACGGCTCTCCGGTTCGAGGCGGGTGAGTTGCGGGGGGGAAGCGGTAAAACCGGGGGCGATGATGGTGCAAGAGTTCGCGCAGTCGGTTTTCCGGGAGGTCGGTAAGGCGATCGCGGGGCAGGGGCCGGTGGTGGAGGGGGCGCTCGTGGCGGCGCTCGCGGATGGGCACGTCCTTTTGGAAGGGGTGCCGGGGCTCGGGAAGACGCTCCTCGTGCGGACGCTCGGGCGGACGCTGGGGCTTGAGTACGGGCGGGTGCAGTTCACGCCGGACCTCATGCCGAGCGACGTGACGGGGACGCTCGTGTACGAGCAGAACGCGACGGGGGCGGGGGGCGAGTTCCGGCTTCGGCGCGGGCCGGTCTTCGTGGGGCTTCTTCTCGCGGACGAGATCAACCGCACGCCGCCGAAGACGCAGGCGGCGCTTCTGGAGGCGATGGAGGAGCGGACGGTGACGATCGACGGGAACGCGAACGACCTGCCGCGCCCGTTCCTCGTCTTCGCGACGCAGAACCCGCTGGAGTTCGAGGGGACGTACCCCCTGCCCGAGGCCCAGCAGGACCGGTTTTTGCTGAAGGTTCTCCTGAACTATCCCGAGCGGGCGGACGAGCTCTCGGTGTTGCGGCGGCACCACGAGGGGTTCCGCCCGCAGGAGCTGGGGGAGGCGGGGATTCAGCAGGTTTGCGACGCGGCGCGGCTCATCGAGCTTCAGCGCGAGGTGCGGGCGACGCGGGTGGAGGAAAAGATCTTCGACTACATCGAGACGATCGTGCGCGCGACGCGCGAGGCGGCGGACCTTCTCGTGGGGGGCTCGCCGCGCGCGGGGCTGGCGCTTCTCGATGCCTCGAAGGCGCTCGCGGGGATCCGGGGGCGGGACTTCGTCATCCCGGACGACGTGAAGTCGCTCGCGCTGCCGGTGCTCCGGCATCGGGTGACGCTGCGGCCCGAGGCGGAGATCGAGGGGTTACGGGTGGACGAGGCGCTCCGGACGATCGTGGACGCGCAGGAGGTCCCGCGGTGATCGGGAGATCGGGGAGAGCGGGGGGTGGCTGACCCGCCGCGCGAGGGGCCCGCGTTCGGGGAGCCCACACCGGAGGAGGAGGCGCGGCGGGCGCGAGAGGCGGCGGGGTACGACCGCGATCTCGGCGGGCTCACCGACGCGCTCACCCTCGCGACCGCCGTCGCGGGGATCCTCGACTTCGGGCTTTTGGGGGCGGCGACGTGGGCGCTCGTCTTCGCTCCGTTCGAATGGGCGGAGCGCACCGCGCTCGGTCGGACGCTTCCCGGGGGGTTCGCGCTCGATCTCGCGCGCGACCACGGGTTCTGGCTCGTCCTCGTTCTGAGCGTCCTCGTCGGGTCGCTCGTCGCCGACGCCGACCGGCGGCGCCGCGCGGCGGGGGTGCCCGGCTCGCGAGTTCCGGCGCGGGCGTTCGGGCCGTTCTCGGGGATCCTCGCGCGGGGGGGCGCGCGGCGGCGGATGCGGCTTCAGGACCGGGAGCCGCTCACGGGGCGCGAGCCGGACCTCGCGCGCGCGCTCCTCGCCGAGCGGGAGGCCCCGGTGCGCGGGTGGGCGCGGGAGATCCTCGCGGGGACGCCCTCGGCCCCCTTGGCCCTGGGCGCGGAGGTGGATGCGGAGACCGCCGCCGCGCGGGAGCGCCTCGTGGCCGCGCGCGGGGAGGTCGTCCGCGCTCTCGCGGCGTTGGGGGAGGCGCGCGGCGCGGGGTTCGAGCCCCGTCGCGACGCGCTTCTCGCCCTGCGCGGGGCGTGCGTCGCGTCCGAGGCTTCGCGCGCCGAGGACCGCGCGGCGACGGAGGGGCTTTGGCCCGAGCGCGGCCGACTCGAGGAGCCTCTGCGCCTCGGGAGCCCGCGACGATGACGGGGGATTACGTCCTCGAGCCCGAGGCCCTCCTCCGCGCGTACCGGGAGGGGGCGGGGTACGACCGGGATCTGGGAGCCTCGACGGAAGGGGGGGCGTTCCTGGCGGCGGGGATCCTGGATTTCGTCGTCTTCGCGATCGGGGCGGGGGCGCTGATCCTCCTGCCGAGGGTCGCGGCGCGGGACGGGGGCCTCGCGCACACGGCGCCGGGGACGCTCGCCTTGAGGCTCGGAGGGTATCTCGCCGTCGCGCTCGCGCCGGTGCTCCTCGTCCTTCTGGGATGGCGGCTGGCGAATCCGGACGCGGGGCGGCGGGCGCGGGGGGTGCCGGGGTCGGGAGTCGCGAGCCGGGCGTACGGGCTCTTCACGGGAGTCCTCATCGGGGCGCGGGTACGGCGGCGGATGCGGGTGCAGGACCGGGAGCCGCTCGACCCGCGCGATCCGGCGGTGCTCGGTCCGGCGGTCGCGGGGGCGGCGGGTCCCTTGCGCGTCTGGGCGCGGGAGGGGGCCTCCGATCCGGCGGTGGCGGCGGCCCTCGCGCGGCTGGACGCTCCGGCGGGGGCGGGCGAGGACCCGCTCGCGCGGGCGCGGGGGGACCTCGCGGCGCTCCGGGCGGCGCTCGTGGAGCGGAGCGCGGGCGAAGGGGAGGGGTGAACGAGGGCGCGCCCCGGCTTCTGCCGGACGATCCGGAGGAGATCCGGCGGATCTACCGGGAGATCCTCTCGGGAGGGGTCGAGGGTCCGGGGGAGGGAGCGCAGGAGATGGGTTGCGGGACTCTCGCCGCGGCTCTCCTCGACTTCGGGATCGGGCCGGGGATCGCCGCGCTCGTCGAGCGCGCCCTTCCGGAGCACGCGCCTGTACCGACGCTTCTGACGTTGCTCGGGACGATCCTCGCGGCGTTCCTGCCGCTCTTCGTGGCGGCGGGGGTGCGGCTCGTCTTCGGGAAGCGCCTGCGCGGGTCGCCGGTCTTCGGCCCGTTCACGGCGCTCCTCGCCTGGGACGCCGCGCGGGGGGAGCGCCGGAAAGCGCCCCCACCGGCGTTCGAGGTGGACGCGACCTCGCTCGAGGTGCTCGAACCGGTGGCGCGGCACCTTGCCGCGCCGGTGCTCCGGCGGGCGGAGGCGTTCGTCGCGTCGCCGCTCGACGGGGGCGAGGGGGCGATCCTCGCCGAGCTGCGGGAGCGGCTCAGGCGGGTCGAGAGGCATCTGGCGGAGGAGCCGGATCCCGCGTGGCGCGAGGCGGCGGAGGCGCACCGGGCGCGGCTGGAGGCGCGCGTTCGCGATCTGCAACGGGAGATCGGGCGGGGGGCGGAACTCCGGGCGCGGGTCTACGCCGAGAGCGAGGCGCTCCGGGCGCACCTCGCGCTCCTCTCGCGACGGCGGGAGCTCGCGCGGGCGATGGCCCAGGAGCGGGACCTTCCGGCGGCGGGAGCGGCCCCGATCGCGGCGGAGGCGGAGACGCTCCGGGCGAACCTCGCGGCGCTCACGGCGTCGCTCGGCGAGGGGGACGCGCTCGCGAGGGCGCGGCTCGGGGCGGAGCGGGAGATGGACGCGCTTGAGCGGGGGTGAGCCGTTCGCGCTCCTCCCGGACAACCCGGGGGAGATCCTGCGGATCTACCGGGAGATGCCCGCCGGGGCGAGAGGGGCGGAGGCGCCGGCGAGCGAGGATCGCGCAATGCGGCTCGCACTCGCGGCGGCGGACGCGGCGATCGGGCTCGGTCTCGTGTACGGGGCGGGCGGGGCTTTCGGGATCGACGGTGGGGTCAACTTCGTCGCCCTCGGCGCGTACGTCGTCGCGGGGAACGTTCTTGCGAACCTGCCCCTGCGTAGGGGAAAGGGGCAGGTTGTGCTCGGGTTGCTCTCGGGGAACATTCGGCTGGGAGACAACCTTCGAGCGGCGGCGCAGGCGGAGGGGGAGGCGGCGGACCCGTACTCGCTGGACGTGGTGGAGCCGGTGGCGCGGCACCTCGCGGGGTCGGTGCTTCAGAAGGCGAGGGAGTTCGAGGGGGCTCTCGCGCGGGGGGACGATGCGGCGCTCGCGCGGCTCCGCGCGCGGGTGCGGGAGCTCGACGCGGAGCTCGCGGCGGAGACGGAGGCGGCGTGGCGGGAGGCGATCCTCGGACGGAGGGAGAGGCTCGCGCGGGAGATCGCCGGGATGGAGAGCGCGGCGGCGGCGAGGCGGCGGGTGCGAGAGCGGGTGCGGGAGGAGGCGGACGCGCTCGCGGCGGGGCTCGCGCGGCTCGCGGCGCGGCGGAGGCTTCTCGCCGAGATCGCGGGGGACCGGCGCGAGAGGACGATCGAAGATGGGCCGGGTGTCGAGTCGGGGAGGACCGACGGGAAGGCCGATGGGGCGGGTGAGGCAACAATGATCCGGGGACGGCTCGCGGCGCTCACTACGTCGTTGAGGGAGTGCGACGCGCTCGCGGCGGCGCGGCTCTCGGCGGAGCGGGAGATGGAGCGTTGGGAGAGGGGCGGGTGAGCGGGGACGGGCGCGTTCTCCCTGACGATCCCGAGGAGATCCGTCGGATCTACCGGGCGCTCGCGGGGGCGGCGGGGATGGAGGGGGCGCGGTTCGCGGCGCTCGACGAGAGCTATCTGGGGGTCGCGCGGGGGGTGGACGTGGCGTTCGTTCTTCTCCTTCCGCTCGTGGTGCCGGTGTGGGGTCGGGCGTTGCCGTCGTACCTCCTCACCCTCGCGGGGTACGCCGCGCTCGCGCTCGCGACGTACGGCCTGTACCACGTGCTCGGGCGGGGGCTCCTGCGGTGGCGGTACGGGGCGGAGCATCCCTACGTCGCCCGGCCGGGGCGGTTCTTCGCGGTGGGGCCGGTCTCGCTCCTCTTCCTCGTCCTCGCGCTTCCGCGCCGGGTCGCGCCGGAGGCGGTGGACCCCACCTCTCTAGAGGTCCTGGAGCCGGTGGCGCGGGCGGTCGCGGCCCCGCTCCTCGCGCGGGCGCGGAGGGTGCTCGCGGAGGACGATCCCGCTCGCGGGTCCGGGGCGCTCGGGCGGTTCGACGCGCGGATCGCGGAGCTCGAGGCGGAGGGGGGCGCCGAAGAGGACGCGGCGTGGCGGGAGGCGATCGCGGGGCGGCGGGAGGCCCTGGCGGCGGAGCGGGCGGGGTTCGTCGCCGAACTCGAACGGCGGGCGGAGGGGCGCGCGCGGATCGCGGGGGAGGCGGAGGCGATCCGGGGGGCGCTCGGCCGGCTCGCGCGGCGGAGGCGGCTTCTGAGAGAGATGGCGGGCGAGGGGGAGGCGCCGCTCCCGCCCCGGGGCGAGAACGTCCCGAGGGCGTGGGAGGCGGGGGGGCGGGCGGCGGAGACGCCGCCGGGGGAGCGGGAGGCGTTGGCGCGGGCGCTCGCCGCGCTCGCGGACTCTCTGGAGGACGGGGAGCGGCTCGCGGCGGCGCGGCTCGCGGCGGTGCGGGAGGCGCTCGGCGGGGAGGGATCCGCCCGCGAGGGGGAGTCGGGCGGAGTCCTCGGGGCGGGGGGTGTCAGACTCGGAGGGGAAGAGGGAAGCGGGGGCGAGTGGAACAGAGGGGGGTGAGCGAGGGGGAGGCGTTCGGGGTGTTGCCGAGGGGCGAGGCGGAGATCGCACGGGTCTACGACGAGATCACGGGGATGCGGCGCGCGATGGACGAGGGGGAGGCGAACGCGATCCAGTCGAGCGGGCTGTCGTTGCTGGGCTGGGCGGTGGACGGGGTGCTCTTGTTCGGGATGCTCCTCTTCCTGCTCGTGAACGCGGCGGTCCTCGCCCTCCCTCTCCTGCTCGTTCCGGCGGCTTACGCGTACGACTCGTGGCAGGAGTACCAAGGACGTCTAGGGGCGGGGGACGCCCGGGGCAACACGGCGCTCTGGGCGATCGGGCCGTTCTCGCGGATGGCGGTGCGGGAGGGGCTCGCGCGCTGGACCCGGGCGAACCGGCGGAGTCCGGCGGAGCCGGTGGACGCGACCTCGCTCGACGTGCTGGAGCCCGTCGCGCGGCACCTCGCGGGGCCGATCCTCGCGCGGGCGCGGGCGGCGACGCGGCCCCGGGCGGTGGACCCCGGCGCGGTGGCGCTCCGCCGGGTCGAGCGGCGGCGGGGGGAGCTTCTCGACCAGGCCCGCGACGAGACCGATCCCGTTTGGAAGCGGGCGGCGGAGGAGCAGGCGGGAAGGCTCGCGGGGGAGATCGGGGCGCTGGAGCGGCGGCGGGCGGAGGAGGCCGAGGCGCTCGCGAAGGTCCTCGCCGGCACCGAGGCGCTGGAGGCGTACCTCGACCGGCTCTCGGAGCGAAGGCGGCTTCTGGCGGAGCTTCGGGAGAGCCGCGCGTCGCTTCCCGAGGAGACCGCGCCGACCACGAGCGGGGCGGACGAGATCCGGGCGAACCTCGCGGGGCTTGCGGAGTCGCTCCGGACGCAGGAGGCGTTCGCGCGGGAGCGGGCGAGCGCGGAGCTGGAGATGAGGCGTTGGGAGCGGGGGGAGTGAGCGCCGGACAAGGGGTCCGGCTTCGCAGGAGGGGGTGCCCAACCGTGTCACGAGCCTGGGCGTTCATGACACGGTTGGGCAACTCGGGCGAGGAGAGCGCGAGAGCGCCTCACCGCGTCACGCATTCCGAGAGGGCTCGGTCGGGGGCGCTCTCCGGGATCTCTCCGAAGACCGCTCCGGAGCGTCCTGGAAGCTGGGGAAACGTCCGTGTTCGGGACCGCGTAGTCAGGTGCATGGAAGATGAGGTCCTCCTCAAGACGGGCGCGAACATGTGGCGCGGCAAGGAGGCGGTCGGCGGATGGATCACGCTCACCCGAACGAACCTGCACTTCGAGTCTCACGCGATGAACGTGCAGAACGGCCCCTCCGACATCCCTATCGCGAGCATCGCGGAGGTACGTCCGGTCAATACGCTCGGCATCGTCCCAAACGGGATGGAGGTGACGCTGAGGGATGGAACGCGGGAGCGGTTCGTCGTCTTCAAACGCAAAGCGCTCGTCGAGGCGATTCAGAGGCTTCTCGCACCCCCGTCCCCTACCTAGGGCGAGAGCTCCCCGTCAGGGCGGGAGAGGCACCGGACCGGCCTCCCGGACGTCTGATCTCCTGTCCATGATCGTTTCGCTCGTCGCCGGTCTCCTCGTCCTCGCCCAGAACGCCGCGTCGCAGGGAGGGCCGTCGCAGGGGGGGCCGCTCGTGCGGGTGCCGTCGCTCGCGCCCGCGCCCAAGGGCGACGCGGTGCTCGCGAAGGTGGGGTCGGTGGCGATCCGGGCGGACGACGTAGCGGCGCTCCTTTGGGAGTCGCGGGGGGACGAGGTGCTGAACGACCTCGTCGCGTACCAGCTTCTGAAGGCGCAGGCGGAGAAGGCGGGGGTCGTCGTGACGGACGCGGACGTGACGAAGCGGGTGGGAGAGACGCTGAAGGAGTACGGGGCGAACCTTCCGGCGGGAGAGGACGCGGAGACGACGCTCGCGGCGCAGGGGCTCACCCCGGGGCGGCTCTTCCTCAACGTGAAGAGCGACCTTCTACTCACGGGCCTCGCGAATCTCGGGTTCCGTCCGGAGGGGTACGTGAAGGTCTCGACGATCCTCGTGGTGCCGAAGAAGGGCGCGGACGGGCAGGCCGCGGACCCCGTCTCGGCGGACGCGGCGAGGGCGAAGGTCGAGCGCGCGGCGGCGCGGCTCCGGGCGGGGGAGACGTGGGACGCGGTCGCGGGGGACACGATCGAGGACGAGACGGGAAAGAAGACGGGGGGCTACCTCGGGTGGCGCCCGCTCGACGTCTTTCCGGCGGCGGTGCGGGAGGAGATCGCGAAGCTCGCTCCCGGCGCGGTGACGGCCCCGGCGCAGACGAACTTCGGGACGCAGATCTTCCGGCTCGACGCGACGGGGCGGGGGCTCAAGGGGAAGGAGCTGGAGGAGCTGAAGGCGGCGGTGCTCCCCGACGTGCGGGCGAGGATCCTCCGCGAGATCCGGACGGGGGCGAAGGTGGAGCGCTTCCCCCTTCTGAGGCCGAAGGACGGGGCGAAGCCGAAGGGCTGACGAAAAAGTCGGCGGTTTTTCTGCTAAGGTCCCGGGGTGGCGAACCTCTGGCCCCCTTCGGCGCGTCTTGGGGGCGGACCTCCCATGAAAGCCCGCCTCGCTCCGCCGCTCCTCGCGCTCGTCCTGGGCGTTCTGGGCGTCTTCGGGAGCGCGCGGGGGCAGATGGGCGCGGGCGGGGGGCCGGAGATCGCGCAGAAGGGGCTCCGGGTCTCGGCGGTCCCGGCGTTCGAGGGTCGGCCCCAGCAGGGGGAGTCGGTCTCGGTGCGGGTCACGATCGCGAACGGCGGCCCCGACACGGCGGGGGCGGTGGTGGTCGGGGACGAATCGGGGGCGGGGGTCGTGCGGTACCCGGTGGCGCTTCCGCGCGGGGCGCGCAAGTCGCTCGTCGTCCTCGCGCCGGCGACGTACGGGAGCGTGCAGGTCTCGCTCCAGACGGACCGGGCGGGGTTCCCGATCCCGGTGCCGATGACGACGGCGAACGCGCGGGCCTCGGCGCTCGCGATCGGGGACGGCTCGGGGGGGCTCGCGTTTTTGGAGGCGGCGACGACGACGAAGGGTTCGGGGGGCTACAAGGAGACGGTGCAGTCGCTCGCGGTGCTCTACGCGAGGCCGGAGGACGCGCCGGAGGGGGAGGCGGCCTACGGGCGGACGTCGGTGGTGATGCTCCTGCCGGGGTCCGAGCGGATGAGCGGGCGGTCGGTGGAGGCGCTCCGGCGGTACGTGCTGCGCGGGGGCCATCTCGTGGCGTTCGGGGGGGCGTCGGCGCCGGTGCTTCTCGACGCGCGGTTCCGGCCCATGTGGCCGTTCCGGGGGCTCGCGCCGCGCGAGATCGCGGTCGGGGGGGCGCGGGTCTCGGCGCAGGTGCCGACGCCGACCCCGGAGGCGGAGCGGGCGGACGTGTCCGGGCTTCCGGTCCTGCGGCGCCCGTACGGGGTGGGGCGGGTGAGCTACGTCGCGGCGAACCCGCTCGAGGGGGGGTTCGCGACCTTATCGAATCGGCTGAGGATCGTGGAGCGGGCGATCGACGCGGGGCGGTCGATGGAGATGGTGCGGCGGCCGTGGAACGCGGGGCCGGGGATGGTCGAGCCGAAATCGAACGAGCCGCGCTCGGTCGTCATGGGTTCGACTATGGGTTCGACTCGGTACTACCCCGCGCCGAGCCCCTACGGCGGCGGCACGGGCGATCCGAAGGACCCGTTCTCGCTCCCGATCCCGCCGACGGGGCAGATCGGTCTCGTGCTGGGGATCTACTTCCTTGTGGTGCTCCCGGTGAACTTTCTCGTCCTGCGGGGGTTCAAGCGGCTCGAGTGGGCGTGGTTCACGGCCCCGGCGCTCGCGGTGCTCTTCGCGGGGGTGCTCTTTCGGAACGCGGGGGCGCTCTACAAGACGGGGCTCTCGAAGGCGGCGCAGACGGTGGTGTACGCGGTCTCGGGAGGGCGCGAGGGGCTCGGGATCGGGCACGCGTCGCTCTTCTTTCCGAACGCGGCGGCGGGGCCGATCCCGATCGAGGGGGCGGAGCTCGTCTCGCCCGACCTCTACAGCAACGTGGACCCCTACGGGTACCGGGACGCCTCGAAGACGCGCACGCTTGACGTGGTGCAGACGGACCGGCCGAGCGTGCCCGAGTACCGGTCGTCGTCGCTCGAGTTCCGGGACCTCGACTACCATCAGACGCTCGGGCTCGGGCGGGGGATCCGGATCGTCGCCACGGGCGAGGGTCCGGGGGCGGCGTTCACGGTCTTCAACGGCTCGCCGTACGCGCTCACGGGGGTCCGGGCGGTGCGGGGGGCGAACGAGACGCTCGTGCGCGCGGGGACCGACGCCGAGATCCCGCCGGGCGGTTCGGCGCGGCTGAAGCCGGTGGCGCTCAAGATGGGAGCGACGAGCGGGTTCGAGGCGATCCCGACGACGGCGTACCGGCGGGTTCCGCTCCTCGTCGCGACGCTCGGGGGGGCGCCGGGGGGGCCGGGGATCGGGACCTCGGTCGCGGGGCGGACGTGGACGCGGGTTCTGGTCTCGGGGGAGATCGGGTCGGGGGAGGTGGCGCGGTGAGGACGTCGCCGCCCTCGCCGCCTTCGCCGCCCTTGCCGAAGGAGCCCTCGCGGGGTGCGCGCGGAGCGACGCACGGACTCGACCGGGGGGGGCTCTCGTTCGGGGCGCTCGTGACGGGGAACCCGATGCTCGTCGAGGTGCGGCGGGCGGTGCGGCGGTACCTCTCGTTCTTCGGGGCGGGGGGGTCGCTCTCGCTGGGGCTTCTGCTGGGGATCGTCGCGTACGCGCTCCTCATGATCGTGGTGATCAACACGCGGGGGGACATCCCGGCGAAGGTGCCGCTCTTCATCCATCTCTTCGTCGCGGCGGTCGTCGCGCCGATGACGCTCCACGCGAGCATCGCGGGGGAGCGGGAGCGGCGGAGCTGGGACATGCTCATGGTCGCGCCGGTGACGCACGCGCAGGTCGTGGTGGGGAAGCTCTTCGGGGGGCTCGCGGTGCAGCTCGCGATGGCGGCGGCGATGCTCGTCCCGACGCTCGTCGCGGCGGCGACGTACGCGCGGGGGGACGGGGGGACGAGCGCGTGGGGGCTCGTTCGATCGGAGGTCCTCATCCTCGCGACGGGGGTGTTCGCGTCGGGGCTCACGATGCTCATCTCGGCGCGGGTGAAGCGGGCGTTCGTCTCGCTGGGGGTCTCGATGGGGGCGCTTCTCTTCCTCTTCGCGTTCTTCCCGCTTCTCACCGGGTCCCTTCTGGGGGGCTCGGGGCCGGAGACCGAGATGCTGTTCCTCGGGTGGCACCCGGGGTGGGCGCTCGGGACGATCGACGCGAAGAGCTTCGACGGCGAGTCGCGCGACTTCGCGCTCAACGGGCTCGTGCAGGCGCTGGGGCTCTTCGTCTTCGGCCTCATCTTCACGGTGTGGACGATCCGGACGGTCGCCTTCGCCGACAACGAGGTCCGCTTCCTGCCCGGGAAGAGAAAACGGGCGGCCGAATAGATCCATGCTGGAAGTTCAGAACCTCGTCAAGACCTACGGCGGCTTTCAGGCGGTGAAGGGCGTCTCGTTCGCGCTGAAGCCGGGGGACATCTTCGGCTTCATCGGCTCGAACGGGGCGGGGAAGACGACGACGATCCGGATGATCGCGACGCTTCTGGAGCCGACGGCGGGGACGGCGCGGCTCAACGGGGTGGACGTGCAGGGGGACCCGCTCGCGGTGCGCCGGATGATCGGCTACATGCCGGACTTCTTCGGGCTCTACGACGACGTGAAGTGTTGGGAGTACCTCGACTTCTTCGCGGCGATCTACGAGGTGAAGAACCGGGAGCGGGTCATCGCCGAGGTGCTGGAGCTCACGGATCTCACGGTGAAGAGGGACGCGTTCGTGCAGTCGCTCTCGCGGGGGATGCAGCAGCGGCTCTGCCTCGCGCGGTGCCTTCTGCACGATCCGGCGCTCCTGCTTCTCGACGAGCCGGCCTCGGGGCTCGACCCGCGGGCGCGGGCGGAGCTCAAGGAGCTTATCGCGGAGCTCGGGCGGCTGGGAAAGATCGTCATCGTCTCGTCGCACATCCTGCCGGAGCTCGCGGGCTTCTGCAACATGGTGGGGATGATCGAGAAGGGGGAGATGCTCGCCTTCGGGACGATCGACGAGGTGGTGCGCTCGGTGAGGACGGTGCGCCAGATCCGGGTGCGGGTCCTTGGCGACCCGCACGCGCTCGCGGCGGACGCGCTCCGGACCCCCGGGGTCTCGCGGGCGGACGCGGTGGCGGACGGGGGGGTGGCGATCGAGCTCGCGGGGGACGACGCGGACCAGGCGGCGCTTCTCGGATCGCTCATCGAGGGGCGGCACCGGATCGTGGGGTTCCACGAGACGGAGGCCGGACTTGAGGACGTGTTCCTGAAGCTTACGACGGGGGCGGTCAATTGACGGCGTTCTTCCGGACGTACCTGGGGACATACCTGGGGAACGCGGTCTCGAGGCGGGACTTTCGGGTCCAGCTTCGGGGGAACCGGTCGGTGGTGATCCTCGGGGTGTACCTGCTCCTTCTCATTGGGATCTCGCTTCTCGTCTACAACGATTCGACCGCGCGGGGGATGTCGCTCGCGCAGGCCCAGCAGGGTTTGCGGAGCTTCTACTCGACGGCGATGGGGATGGTCGCGTTCTCGGCGTGCGCGATCGCGACGGCGACGGGGGCGACGGCGATCGTGATGGAGGCCCAGCGGCGTCAGCTGGAGCTCGTGACGATGACGGCGGCCCCGGCGCGCTACCTTCTCGTGGGGAAGCTCGTGTCGAGCTTCCGGTACACGTGGATGGTGCTCGCGCTGTCGCTTCCGGTGGCGGCGTCGTGCGTGGTGCTCGGCGGTGCGACGTGGACGGCGGTGCTTCTCACGTACGTCCTCATCTCGCTCCAGGCGATGCTGTGCGCGGCGATCGGGCTCGCGATCTCGTGCCACGTGAACAAGCCGACGGCGGCGATCGGGTGGGCGTTCGCGGCGGCGTTCCTCTACGGGTTCGTGGCGACGAGCTTCTCGGTGGGGGCGGCGGTGCGGACGGCGACCTCGGTGTACGGGGGGCGGGGAGCAGTCTCGGTGCCGTTCACCGTCCTGCTCTCGCCCATCGCGATCGTCACGCCGGAGACGGTGGACACCTCGGGGGCGGTCTTCAGCGTGGCGGTGCCGAACATCGTTCTCGCGGGGGCGGTGATCCTTCTCGCGGTGCGCTACCTTCTCCACGTCGGCGGGCTCGCGCTCGGGCACCGGAGCCCGCGGGCGATCGCGCGGTTCCGGCTCGACTCGCTTCTGACGGTGTTCCTCCTGAACCTCGGGCTCGGGGCGAGGGTCGCGGGGCTTTTCGCGTCGCTCCGGAGCGCCACCTCGTCCTCTCCGACGTACTCGGCGACGGGGCCGCCGCCGACGATCTTCTACGGGTGGTTCCTCGCGCTCGCGCTCATGGCGACGGTGCCGACGATCTCGACCTACGGGTACGACGGGCTGAGGCTCGCGCGGCCCGACGGGCTCGTGAGGCTTCGGGAGACGCTGAGCGGGCGGCCCTCGGGGGCGCTCCCGTACGCGGTCCTGCTCGTCCTCGCGGGGGCCTTCGGGCACGTCGGGGGCCTCTGGATCGGGGGGGAGCTCGGGGCGGCGGGGGAGTTCCTTCTCGCGGCGCCGTTCCTCGTGGCGTTCGCGTTCGCGATCTGGGGCGGGACGCGGTGGGCGGCGTCGGGGCTCGGAGGGGCGAAGGCGGCGGCGACGCTCGGGGCGGGGCTCGCGTTCCTCCTCGTCTTCGGGCCGGTCGCGCTTCTCGCTTTCGGGCAGGTGGAGGGGTTTACGGGAACCGGAGCGTCCGCCTGGGACCTATTCCCTTTGCGTCCCTTCGTGCGCTCGGTGGGGAACGGTCTCTGGACCTACTTCACGCACGGCCTCGTCCTCTTCGCCCTCGGCCTCCTCCTCGCCCTCGCCTCCGAGCGGCGGCGGCGGGCGGCGGAGGCCCTGCCTCCCAAAGTGACCTATGCCCGCCCCGCTTGACCTCTCCCCCTTTCGCCGCCGGGTGCGGCTCGTCCGCGCGTGGCGCGGGGCGGGGGTCGGCGCGAGCGTCGGGGCGATCGGGGCCTCGGCGTGGGTCGGGCTCGACGCGCTCCGGGTCGTGTTCGCCGAGCCGTGGCATCTGGGGCTCTTCGTCGGGGGCGGGACGCTCGCGGGCGCGCTGTGGGGGGCGTTCCGCTCTCCGGGACGCGAGGCGCTCGCGCGGAGCGTGGACCGGCGGGGGGGGTTGCGCGACCGGCTGGGCACCGCCGACGAGGGCGGGGGCGGCTCGTTCGACGCGCCGCTCCAGGAGGACGCGCGGCGGGCGGCGGAGGGGCTCGACGCGCGGCGGCTGTACCCGGTGAGGACGGGGCGGCTCCACGTGGCGGCGCTCGCGCTCGCGGCGATGGCGGGGGGGCTGTACGTTCTGGAGACCGACCCGGCGCTCCTGCGGCCGTCGCTCCGGCCGAAGGCGGCGGAGGCGAAGCGGCAGGCGGCGGAGATCGAGCGGGTGGTCGCGAAGATCCTCGATCCGAAGGAGAGGGCGCCCGAGGACGTGAGGCGGCTCGCGCTGGAGGCGGAGCGGCTCCGCAAGGAGATCGAGCGCGATCGGCTGAAGCCCGAGCAGGCGGTCGAGAAGGCGCAGAAGATCGCGGACGACGCCGAAAGGCTCGCGCAGAAGTCGGCGGAGGAGGCGCTGAAGGCGACCGACGACGCCGAGACGGCGATGCAGAAGCTCGAGAAGCAGATGCTGGAGGCGAAGTCCCTTCCCGTCGAGGGCCTCGAGCAGATGCCGACGAGCCCCGAGGACGCGCGGGCGAAGACCGACGCGGCGCAGAAGGCGGCGGACGCGGCGAAGGCCGAGCTCGCGAAGGCGCAGAAGGCGCTCGACGCGGCGCGGGCGGCGCTCAAAAAGCCGAACCTCAGCGCGGCGGACCGGAAGGCGGCGGAGGACGCGGCGAAGAAGGCCGAAGCCGAGGCGGCGAAGGCCGAGCGCAACATGGCCTCGGCGCAGGCGGCGCTGAAGCTGAGCCAGGAGGCGCAGAAGGGGCTCGAGGCGCTCACGAAGGACCCGGCGTTCGAGGAGCTCCGCAAGATGGCGCAGGCGCTCCAGAAGAACGCGGCGGCGGCGAAGGCGGGGAAGGCCCCGACGCTCACGAAGGAGCAGCTCGAGGAGATGCGCAAGAGGGCTGAGGAGCTGGGCAAAAAGCTCCAGGACCCCGAGTTCCGCAAGGCGTTCATGGAGGCGCTGAAGAAGGCGATGGAGGAGATGAAGAAGGGCGGGCAGTGCAAGAATCTGGGGATGGGGATGTGCCTTGGACTTGGCCTGGGCATGGGCGGTCCCGGACCGGGGCCGGACAACGACACGATGCTCTTCGACACGAAGCACGTGAACAAGAACGAGCACGGCAAGGAGGGGAAGGGGAAGGGGCTTCCGCTCTTCGCGCCGACCGAGCGGGGGGACGGTCCGGGGCCGGAGACGTTCGTCGAGATCAAGGGGCCGGCGACGGTGGGGACGCGGAGCGCGATCCCCTACGCGAACGAGATCCCGCAGTACCGAGAGAAGGCGGAGTCGGCGATCCGGAGCAACGCGATCGCGAAGAAGCACCAGAAACGGGTGCACGACTACTTCACGGGATTGGGCAAATAGAGGACATGGAGAACGAGGCGGTTTGGTTTGCGGAGCGGTTCGATGCGATCCGCACCGAGGTGGGGAAGGCGGTCATCGGTCAGTCGGAGGTCGTCGAGCGGGCGCTCGTGGGTCTCGCGGCGGGGGGGCACGTCCTTCTCGAGGGGATGCCGGGGCTCGGGAAGACGCTTCTCGTGCGCTCGCTCGCGGAGGCGCTCTCGCTCGAGTTCTCGCGGATCCAGTTCACGCCGGACATGATGCCGGCGGACGTGACGGGGACGAACGTGCTCGACGAGACGCGGGCGTTCGCATTCCGTCCGGGGCCGATCTTCGGGCAGATCGTCCTTGCGGACGAGATCAACCGCGCGACGCCGAAGACGCAGAGCGCGATGCTGGAGGCGATGCAGGAGCACGCGGTGACGGTCGGGGGGAAACGGCACGCGCTGAAGGAGCCGTTCCTCGTCCTCGCCACTCAGAACCCGGTGGAGCAGGAGGGGACGTACCCCCTTCCCGAGGCGCAGCTCGACCGGTTCTTCTTCAAGCTTCTCGTGCCGTTCCCGACGAAGGCGGAGCTCGCCGAGGTCGTGATGCGGACGACGGGGGACGGGCTCGGGAAGCCCCAGCCGGTCGCGACGGGGGAGGACGTCCTGCGGATGCGGGAGATCGCGCGGGGGGTGCCGGTGGCGCGCTCGGTGCTCGACTACGGGCTCGCGATGGTCGTCGGGACGCACCCGGGGCCGGACGCGAGCCCGAAGGCGGCGCGGTACTGCCGGTACGGAAGCTCGCCGCGCGGGGCGCAGTCGCTCCTTGCGGCGGCGAAGATCCGGGCCCTGCGCGAGGGGCGATTCAACGTCGCGCGGGAGGATCTGGAGGCGGAGGCGATCCCCGCGCTCCGGCACCGGGTCCTTCTGAACTTCGAGGCGGAGGCGGACGGGGTGACGGCCGACGACGTCGTCGCCGACGTCATCGGGCACGTGCGCAAGGGCGACCGCGACCCGATCGGTGTCTAAGGATCCATGCTCACCCCCCGCGAGCTGAGGCTGGTCGAGGGCGCGGGGCTCGCGCCGCGCAAGTCGCTTCGCGGCGCGGTGCGCGGCGAGCGGCTCACGCGCGCGCGGGGGACGAGCACGGAGTTCCGCGACTACCGCGAGTACGCGCCGGGGGACGATCTGAGGCACCTCGACTGGAACGTGCTCGCGCGGCTGGACGCCCCGGTGATGCGGACGTACCGGGACGAGGAGGACCTCGTCGCGAAGATCCTCGTGGACGTCTCGCCGAGCATGGAGTTCGGCCTGCCGACGAAGCGGGAGGCGGCGGCGCGGTACGGGGCGGCGTTCGCGCTCGCGGCCTTGGCGGGGGGGGACGGGGCGACGATCGAGCCGCTGGGGCTCCGGACGGCGCCGGGGCGGCCGCTCCGGGGACGCGGGGCGGGGCCGCGGGCGCTGAAGGCGGCGACGGAGCTCGCGGGGGGCGCGGGGCGGGAGGGGCTCGCGGCCTCGCTCCGGACGCGGCTCTTGACGGCGGGGCGTCCGACGCTCGCGGTGGTGCTCTCGGACGGGCTCGACCCGGAGGCGCCGAGCGTTCTCCGCGCGGCGGCGGGGCGGGGGCACGAGGTGTGGATGGTCCAGATCCTCGCCGCCGGGGAGCTGAACCCGGACCTTGAGGGGGATCTGCGGCTCGTGGACTCGGAAGGGGGGACGGACCGGGAGATCACGGCGAACCGGTCGGTCATCGAGGAGTACCGGGCGAACCTCGCGGCGCACGGGGCGGAGCTCGAAGGAGCGTGCGTGCGGGGCGGGGGGCGTTTTGTGCGGGTGACCTCGGACGAGCCGCTGGAGGATGTGGCGATGGGGACGTTCCGGCGGCTCGGGTGGTGGCGGTGACGCTTCTCGCGCCGCTCGCGCTCCTTTGGCTCGTCCCCGCGCTCGGGGCGATCCTCGCGCTGTACCTCTTGAAGATGCGGCGGGAGGCGGTGCGGCTTCCGGCGACGTTCCTGTGGCCCGCCCGGACGGAGGAGGTGCGGGCGAACGCGCCGATCCAGCGGCTGAGGTTCTCGTGGCTCATGGTGCTCCAGATGCTTGCGGCGGCGCTCCTCATCGGCGCGATCGCGCGGCCGCAGATCCGGCAGGCGGGGCTCGTGGGGGAGGTGACGATCCTCGTGCTCGATACGAGCGCCTCGATGCGGGCGACGGACGTCGCGCCGTCGCGGTTCGAGCGGGCGAAGGCGCTCGCGCGGGACGCGGTCCGCTCGGCGCGGCCGGGGGACCGGCTCGCGCTCATCGAGGCGGGGGCGACGCCGCGCGTGGTGTTCCCGCTCACGAACGATCCGGGCTCGGTCCTCGGGCGGCTGGAGGCGGTGCGGGCGACGGACGCAGAAGGGGACATGGGGGAGGCGCTGAGGCTCGCGGGGGCGCTCGCGGCGGATCTCAAGGGGGCGCGGCTCGTGGTGATCTCGGACGGGTGCTTCCGGCCCGTCGCGGACTTTTCGCCCGGGGGCACGGCGGTCGCGTTCCAGAGGGTCGGGGAGCGGGGGGAGAACCTCGCCCTGACGGCGCTCGGGGCGGCGAGTGACGCGACGGGGCCCAAGGTCTTCGCGGGGGTGCGGAACTTCGGGGCGCTCTCGCGGACGGCGAAGATCGTGCTGTACGCAGACGGGCGCCCGTTCGCCTCGCGCCCGCTCGTCGTGGCAGGGGGAAAGACGTGGGGAGAGACGCTCGCGGCCCCGGCGGGAGCGCGGATCCTCGAAGCCCGGCTCGACGTGCGCGACGATCTGGAGAGCGACAACGTCGCCTACGCGCTCAACGATCCGACGGCGACGGCGCGGGTGCTCCTCGTCGGACCGGGGGACCCGTTCCTCGAGCGGGCGCTCGCGCTCGACCCGCGGGTGACGCTCGACCGGGCGCGGACGCTTCCCGACCCGGCCCCAAGCGGGTACGACGTCGTCGTCTTCGACGGGGTGCCCGCAAGGCCGGTGAGCGCGCGGGGGGTCCTCGCGCTCGGGGGCGTCTTCGGCGATAAGGGGGCGCGGATCGCGAAGGCGGAGGCCGTTCCCCTTCTTGAAGGCGTGGATCTCACGGCGGTCGGGGCGACGCGGATGGGAACGGTCGAGGGGGAGACGGTCGTCGCGTCCACCGAGCGCGGACCAGTGCTCACGACGACGACGAGGGCTCAGCGGCGGATCGCGCTGGGGTTCGCCCCGCTCGACTCGGAGTTCCCGCTCCAGCCGGGGTTCCCGATCTTCGTGGCGAACGCGCTCGATTTCCTTCTTGGGGGCGGGGGGGCGAAAGCGCTCCTCGTCGCACCGGGGCGACCGTTCGCGGTGCTCGCCTCGGGGCCGGTGAAGGTCGAGGGGGGCGGGACGGTCGAACCGGTGGAGGGGGTCGCGACGATGCGCTCGATCGACCGCGCGGGGGTCTACCGGCTGACGTTCGGGAACGAGGCGCGGACGGTGCTGGCGGGACTCCGGTCGGACGTGGAGAGCGACACGAAGCCCGCCGACCGGATCGCGCTGGGGTCGGCGTCGGTGAAGGCGGAGCGGGCGCCGCTCCGGTTCGCGGACTGGTGGAAGCCGATCGTGGCGCTCGTGCTGTTGCTCCTTGCGGGGGAGTGGCTCGTGTTCGTGAGGAAGTCGTGATCCGGTTCACCGATCCGTGGTGGCTCCTTCTCTTGGTCCCGCTCGTCGTGGGGCTCGCGTGGACGTGGGGGCGAACGGGCGGGATGCGGCGGGGGCGCAAGCGGCTCGCGTTCGCGCTCCGAGGGCTTCTCGGGGCGTGCCTCGTGCTGGCGCTCGCGGGGCCCGAGGCGCGGCGTCCCAACGAGGGGGTCTGCACGATCTACCTCGTGGACCGTTCGGACTCGATCGGGGACGAGGCGCGGGGGCGGCAGGAGCGCTTCCTCGCCGACGCGACGCGGGGGATCGCGGCTCCGGACGCGGCGGGGGCGGTCGTTTTCGGGCGGGACGCGCGGATCGAGGCCTCGCCCGACGCGCGCCCGCTCAGTCCGCGCCTCCTCTCGGCGGTCGCCCCGGCGGGGACGGACCTTGCCGGGGCGGTGCGGCTCGCGAGCGCGATGTTCCCCAACGGGAAGGCGCGGCGGCTCGTCGTGCTCTCCGACGGGAACGCGACGCAAGGGGACTTCGAGGCGGCGACCGAGGTCGCGCGAGGGGACGGGACGGAGATCGACGCGGTGCCGATGGGGGCGAACCCGGGGCGCAAGGAGGTCGTCGCGCTCGGGCTCGAGGCGCCGAGCGTCGCGCAGAGGCGGCAACCGGTCGAGCTCACGGCGACGATCGGGGCGTCGGTGGCGACGGACGCGCTCGTGGAGCTCGACGAGGGCGGGACGGTCCTCTCGCGCGAGAGCGTGCGGCTGAAGGCGGGGGAGAACCGGGTCGTCCTGCCCGCGCGTACGGGCGAGCCGGGATTCCGGCGGTACCGGGTGACGGTGCGCGCGGAGGGGGACGCGGACCCGCGCAACAACGTCGGGGCGGCGTTCACGCGGGTGACGGGGCCGGCGAAGATCCTTCTTGCGAACGGAAAGCCGGGGCCAAGCGCGCTCGGGGCGGCGCTGAAGGGGGCCGGGATCGACGTGCGGGAGATCGGGGCGGGGAACCTTCCGGCGAGCGCGGAGGCGTGGGTGGACTACGACGCGGTGCTTCTGAACGATATCAATGCGCTGAGTTTCACCCCGACCCAGATGGCGCAGCTCGCGGCGGCGGCGCGGGACGGTGGGGTCGGGCTCGCGATGATCGGGGGGGAGAACTCGTTTTTGCCGGGCGGGTGGTACGGGACCCCGGTCGCGGAGGCGCTTCCGGTGAGTCTCGATATCAAGCAGCGCAAGTCGTACGCGGCGGCGTCGGTGGCGATCATCGTGGACGCCTCGGGCTCGATGGGGATGGTCCAGGACGGGCAACAGAAGATCCGGCTCGCGGCGAAGGCGGCGGAGGAGACGGCGAAGCTTCTCACGCCGATGGACCGGATCGCGGTCGCGGGCTCCTCGGATGGGGTGGAGTGGGTCGTGCCGATGCAGTCGGTCGCCAATATGGCGGCGATCGTGCCGAACATCCGCCGGCTCGACGTGACGGGCGGGGGGATCTACATCCGGCCGAGCATCAACGCGGGGCGCGACGTCCTCATGGCCGAGGCGAGCAAGACACGCCATCTCATCATGCTGTGCGACGGGGGGGACTCGACCGACCAGGACACGGCGCTCGGGACCGCGTTCTTCCTTCGGGCGAACAAGATCACGACCTCGGTCGTGGCGATCGGGGCGGGGAAGGACGTCGCGTTCCTGCGCCAGCTTGCGGCGGCGGGGGGCGGGCGGTTCTTTCTTACGGAGCGCGCGGCCCAGCTTCCGGCGATCTTCACCCAGGATGCGGCGGTGATGACGCGCTCGGCGATCGAGGAGGGGGCGTTCGTGCCGAAGCTCGTGGGGAACGAGCCGATGCTCCGGGGGACGCCTCTGCAGGGGACGCCGCCGCTTCTCGCGTACTGCCTCTCGAGCGACAAGCCGCTCGCGCGGGTCTCGCTCCGGACGGCGAAGGACGATCCGCTTCTCGCGGTGTGGCAGTACGGGCTCGCGCAGACGATGGCGTTCACCTCGGACGCGCAGGCGCGGTGGGCGAAGGGGTGGATCGGGTGGCCGGGGTACGCGGCGTTCTGGAGCCAGGCGGCGCGTCAGATCTCGCGCAAGGCGGCGCAGGGGCGGTACGAGGTGACGGCGAGCGGCGAGGGTGGGCGCGGGAAGATCGTCGTCCGGGCGACGGACGCGCTGGGGAACCCGATCGACGGTTGGGACGCGAAGCTCCGGGTCTCGTCGCCGGACGGGTCGGGGCGCGAGGTCGCCCCCCAGCAGACGGGGCCGGGGCGGTACGAGGCGGAGTTCGACGCCTCGGGGCTCGGGGCGTACATCGTTTCGGTGGCGGAGCCGGGTGCGGGCGGAGGAGTGAGGGTGGCGAGCTCGGGATTCGCGGTGCCGTACCCGCCGGAGTACCGGATCACGCGCCCGAACCGGCCTTTGCTGGAGCGGGTCGCGCGGAGGTCGGGGGGGCTCGTGGACCCCGCGCCGGAACGGACGATGCGGGCGGCGCGGCGTCCGGGGGGTTCGGTCGCGCCGCTGTGGCCGCTCCTGCTCGCGCTCGCGCCGATCCTCCTTCTGCTCGACGTGGCGGTGCGGCGGCTCGCGGTGCGGCTCTCGGACTTCGGGGGTTTGCCCAGGCGGGGGCCGAAGGGCGCGCCCGCGCCGGTCGAGGCGAACCTCGGGCGGCTTCGCGCGGCGCGGGAAGCGGTGCGCGCGCCGCGCCCGTCGCCCGCGGCGACGACGGCACCGAAGGTCCCGGTCGCGCGGGAGGAGGCGCCGGTGGCGGAACCCGTCCCGGCTTCGGGGGAGGAGGGGACGACGGGGCGGCTCCTGGCGAGCCGGAAGCGGCGCGAGGGCGGGGAGTAGCGGCCCGGCGCTCGCGCCTCGACGGGGCTCAGCGGGCGCGGGCTACTTCTTGTTGAACCACTGCGAGGAGGTGGCGGAGTCGTTCGGGGTGGGCTTGTAGGGCTTCGTCTCGGGGGCGAGGATGCTCGGGCCGGAGCTCGGGCCGCCGGGACCGGCGGGGCGCCCTCCGGGGCCGTTCTCGGTGGCCGAGCGCCCCTTATTGATCCCGGCCTGGACCGCGCCGCGGAGCTCGTCCTTGCCGGGGATGGCGCGCGGAGCGTCGCTCTTCGGGGCGTTCTGGCGCTGGGTCTCCATCGCTTGGCGCTGGGCCTCTTGCCCCGCCTGTTCGGGGGTCATGTTGGCGGTCCTCGTGTTGTAGATGTTGTAGACGGCGGCCGACCCGACGAGGACGACGATCGCGGTCACGAGGAGGACGGGGAACTTGCGCTTCTTCATTGGGACGACCGGATGAGGACGGTAGAGTTTACGACGATGCCGAGCCCCGCGTGCGTTCCCGATGCGTGCGCCCTCGCCAGCGGGAGGGCGCGGTGAGGGTCGCGATCGACGCGCGGCTTCTGGGAGGGACGAGCACGGGGGACTCGACGTACTGGACGTGCCTCGTCCCCGCGCTCTTGGAGGAGGACCCGGCGCTGGAGCTCGTCCTCGTCTCGAACGCGCCGGTGCTCGTCGGGGGATCGCCGTTCGAGCATGCGCGCGCGCGGATCGTGGTCCATCCGTCGCCGGGGCGGGCGTTCTCGCTCGTCCATCTGCCGCGGCTCGCGCGCGAGGCGGGGGTTCATCTTCTCCACGTCCAGTACGCGGTGCCGCCGCTCGCGCGGCTTCCGGTCGTCACGACGATCCACGACGTGTCGTTCCTTCTCGCGCCGCACTGGTTTCGCCCGCGCGACCGGGTCCTCCTGACGCTCGGCGCGAGGGCGGCGGCGAGGAGGGCGACCCGCATCCTTACCGTGAGCGAGACGTCGGCGGGGGAGATCGCGCGGACGCTCCCGGCGGCGGCGGGGCGGATCGACGTCGCGCTCAACGCGAGGCCGCCGTGGGTCGTCCCGCCCCCGCGCGAGGAGCGGCTCGCGACGCTCGCACGGCTGGGGATCGCGGGGCCGTACCTTCTCACGGTCGGGACGCGGTGGGCGCGCAAGAACCTCGATCTGGCGGTCGCGGCGGCGGAGCTTCTCCCCGCCGATCTCCCGCACCGCCTCGTCGTGACGGGGAAGGACGGAGGCTCGGCGGGTCTGGGAGGACGGGGGCTCGCGACGGGGTACGTCGCGAATACCGATCTCGGGGCGCTCTACGCGGGGGCCGACCTGTATCTCGCGCCGAGTCTGCACGAGGGGTTCGGGATCCCGCTTCTAGAGGCGTTCCGGTGCGGGTGCCCGGTGCTCGCGACGGGGCGCGGGGCGATGGCGGAGGTGGCGGGGGACGCGGCGGAGATGGTGCCGCCGGAGGCGGAGTTCTGGGCCTCGGCGATCGGGGGGCTCCTGCGCGATCCGGACCGGACGCGGACTCTGCGCGAGCGGGGGCTTCGGCGCGAGCGGGGGTTCACGTGGGCCGCCTCGGCGCGGGCGACGCTCGCGAGTTATCATAGAGCCCTCTCTATGGGGAACCCCGCGTGATCGACCCGAAGCTTCTCGCCGTGCTGGCGAACCCGAACCATCCCGACCGCCCTCCTCTCCTGGAGCGAGGGGACGAGCTCGTGTGCTCGCTCACGGGGGAGACGTTCCCGGTCGTGGAGGGCATTCCGCGGCTGTTGCCCGAGTCGGCGCGGCCGCTCGGCTCGGACCTTCAGGGAGGCGGCGCGTCGTGAGCGCGGCCCCGACGATCCGGGTGCTCGTCCTCCACGGCCCGAACCTCAACCTTACGGGCTTTCGCGAGCCGGACGTCTACGGCAAGAAGCCGCTCGAGGACATCGACTCGGAGATCAAGGCGGCGGCGGTCGAGCTCGGGGTCGAGGTCCGCATCCTGCAGTCGAACTCGGAGGGGATCCTTATCGACACGATCCAGGAGCACCGGCGGTGGGCGGACGGGATCGCGATCAATCCGGGGGGGCTCACGCACTACTCCATCGCGCTCCGCGACGCGCTCACGTCGGTGCGGCTTCCGGTGGTGGAGGTGCATCTCTCGAACATCCACGCGCGGGAGGAGTTCCGGCGTCACTCGGTCGTCGCGCCGGTGTCGCTCGGGCAGATCGTGGGATTCGGGGGGTTCGGGTACGTGCTCGCCCTGCGCGCGCTCCTCAACGTCGCGCGGGAGGTGGTGTGATGACGCACCTTCAGAGGGTCCGGGACGCGATCGCCGGGGTGCCTCACGGCGACGCGCTCCTTGTGACGACGCCCGCGACGGTGCGGTGGGCGACGGGGTTCGAGGGTTCGTTCGGAATGTTGCTCGTCTCGGGGGCGCGGGCGGTGTTCGTCACCGACTCGCGGTACAAGGTCGCGGCGGAGGCGGGGATCGAAGGGTACGACGTGGAGACGTTCGCCGCGCCGCAGACGGCGAAGGGGTTCCTAAAGGAGCTCGTCGAGCGGCTCGGGCTGAGGTTGCTCGGGTTCGAGGCGTCGGGGCTCACCTACGCGGCGGTCGAGGAGTACCGGGAGGCCTTGGGGGTCGAGCTCGTCCCGGTGAGGGACGTCCTGTCGGATCTCCGGATGGTGAAGAGCGAGGAGGAGATCGGGAAGATCCGGGCGTGCTGCGCGCTCGCCGACGCGGCGTTCGCGCACGTGGGGCGGGCGTTCCAGGCGGGGGCGACGGAGTTCGACATCCAGCTCGAGCTGGAGTTCTTCCTGCGGCGGCAACGGGCGGAGCTCGCGTTCGACCCGATCGTCGTCTCGGGGCCGAACTCGGCGCGGCCGCACGGGCGGGCGACCGAGCGCAAGCTCCAGAGCGGGGACTTTCTCACGCTGGACTTCGGGGCGAGGATGGAGGGGTACAACTCGGACCTTACGCGCACCGTCGTCATCGGCGAGGCGTCGCCGCGGCACCGGGAGGTGTACGGGCAGGTGCTCAAGGGGCAGCTCGCCGCGCTGGAGATGATGAAGCCCGGGGTGAGGGCGCACGACGTGGACGCGGCGGTGCGCGCGATCCTCGACGAGGACGGGAAGGACCTCGCGCGGCACTTCGGGCACTCGCTCGGGCACGGGCTCGGGACGCTCGTCCACGACGCGGGGAAGCTCGGGCCGAACTCGACCCACGTTCTCGCGGAGGGGCAAGTGTGGACGGTCGAGCCGGGGGTGTACCTCGAGGGGTTCGGGGGGGTGCGGATCGAGGACGACGTGGTCCTCCGCGCGGGCGGGGTCGAGATCCTTACGAAGACCACGAAAGAGCTTCTCGTCTTCGGGGATTAGAGGAGGCCGGTGCTCGCGGTCGTCGGACGTTCGGGGTCGGGACGGTCGGCGTACCTGCGCTCGCTCGGGCCGGTCGCCGAAGGGGCGTTCGGGGCGAAGGCGCGGCCCCAGGATCTCGGCGGGAGGGGCCGGGAGGGGGGCGCGACGGCGCTCGCCGAGGCGCTGAGCGCGGGGGGGCTCTGGGAGGTCCGAAGCCGACCCGTCCTCTCGCTCCGAGAGGACGAGCGGGCGGCGTGCGAGGTCGTCGCGGGGCTTCTCGGCGGGGTTCCGCGCTTCGACGGGACGTTCGACCGGATGGACCCGTGGCGGGCGGGGGCGCTCTGGGCGTTCGCGCGGGGGTTCGCGCCGGAGCCCGGGGGCGCGGCGGCGGTCACGCACCGGCTGGACCTCCCTTCGGGGGAGGGCCGGATCGTCGTCCTTCGGGGCGGGGAGGCGGTCTTCGAGGGGACGGTCGCCGCGCTTCTCGCGCGGGGTCCCGCGTCGCGGTTCGAGGTGGAGACGGGGCGCGGGGGGGCGGTGGCGGCGATGGTCGCGCCGCTCGCGGTGGACGTGCGGATCTCGGGGACGACGCTGAGCTTCGCGGCGCGGGAGGGGGGGGAGGCGGCGGTGCGGCTTCTGCTGGCGGGGTACGGGGACGTGCGCTCGTTCGTCGTGCGCGAGCCGACGCTCGCCGAGGCGGTCGGCGAGCTCGTCGGCGCCTGAGCGTCAATCCCCCGTCTTCTGAGGGACGTCCCTGACCGGGCGGTCGGGTCGGGTGGCGATGTCGAAGGCGGTGAGGTAGACGAGGCGGGCGGTGTCGGTGAGCTTCGTGAAGTTGATCTTCTCGATCGTGTCGGTGGGCCGGTGGTAGTCGGGGTGGAAGCCGTCGAAGAAGAAGGCGATGGGGATGCCGTTCTTCGCGAAGTTGAAGTGGTCGGACCGGGTGTAGACGTCCTCGGCGTCGTACTTGAAGCGGAAGCCGACGTGGGCGTTCTGGGCGAGGATGATCCGGTCGAGGTCGGTGGAGATGCGTTTGCTCCCGACGAGCCGGATCGTGTCGCGGTTCTCGTCGGCGCGGTCCACGCGCTTGGGATCGTTGTTCTGGACGCCGTCGGAGTCGCGGCCCACCATGTCCATCTGGAGCTCGGCGACCATGTTCGCGAGCGGCACGGGCGGGTGCTCGGTGAGGTAGCTCGACCCGAGGAGGCCCATCTCCTCGCCGAAGAAGGCCATGAAGAGGATCGAGCGCCTCGGCTTCAGCGGGTTCCTTGCGAAGGCGGTGGCGACCTCGACGATGGCGGTGGAGCCGGAGCCGTCGTCGTCGGCGCCGGGGAAGACGACGCCGTTCTGGACGCCGAGGTGGTCGAGGTGAGCGCCGATGCCGACGACCTCGGCCTTCAGCGCGGGGTCGGTGCCGGGGATCATCGCGACGACGTTGCTCACGGAGATGGGGTCCACGCCTGCGCGGGCGGTGACGGTCATGGGTCGCAGGGTCACGAGCTTCGCGAGCCCGTCGGGGGAGACGCCGAGGGCGCGCGCGAGGGCGGCCTTGCGCGCCCAGAGGACGGGGACGCGGGCGGGGGTCCCTTTCGTCCGGCGTCCGGCGGGGACGTTCTTCGGGACGTCGTCGGTCGCGTAGATCACGGCGGCGGCGTCGGAGTTCGCGAGCGAGCCCAGGGCGCGGCGGGGGTACTCGGAGGCGACGACGAGGACGATCTTGCCGGCGAACGGGGCGGTGTCGCGGAGGGGCGCGTCGCGGTCGAGGGTGAGCCCGACGCCCTCCGCCCGCACCTCGGCGTCGGCGCTCGTGGAGGCGAGGTAGAGGTCGTTCTCGCCGAGCGAGCCGCGGGGTCCGGCGAGCTTCAGCGCCTTCACGGAGGCGCGGAAGAAGGGGGCGCGCTGGAAGTAGCCGTCGAGGCCGGGGACGGTCTGGAGGCCGAGGGCGCGGAAGCGCCCGGCCACGTACTCGGCGGCCCGGTCGAAGCCCGGCTGGCCCGTGCCGCGCCCCTGGGTCTCGGGTCCGGCGAGGTAGCCGAGGGTGCGCCGCGCCCCGGCGACGGTGATGGCGTCGAAGCCGGGCCTCACGTCGGCGGGCGGGGCGGGTCGCGCGGCCTCGTTGGCGAGCGCGGCGAAGGCGAGGAGCGCAAGGGGCATGGGAGACGATACCGCCCGCGCGGGCAGAGGCGTTGCGAAACCGGGAGAATCGGGAGGATGAACGATCGCCTGAACGTCGCGGTGTGGGACGAGTATCCCGGCCACGCTCCCAAGGAGCTCTTTCCCGACGGCATCCGGGGCGTGGTCGC
Organism: Fimbriimonas sp.; assembly: GCA_965249475.1. GTDB lineage: Bacteria > Armatimonadota > Fimbriimonadia > Fimbriimonadales > Fimbriimonadaceae > Fimbriimonas. The sequence continues at coordinate 1,146,914 of CBDFMD010000003.1, forward strand.
GGACGGGCTGGGGGCGCTCGACGCGGACGGCCTTCTCAACGTCGTTCCCGTCGGGCTCGACGAGGCGGACCAGGGGGTCTCGGAGGATTTCCTCGCGCGGACCGACGTGCTCCTGTGGTGGGGGCACGCGCGGCACGCGGAGGTGGAGGCGGCGACGGCGGAGCGGGTGGCGCGGCACGTGAAGGAGCGCGGGATGGGCTTCGTCTGCCTGCACTCGGGGCATTACTCGAAGCCGTTCCGGGAGATCCTCGGGGCGAGCGGGGATCTGCGGGGCGGTTGGCGCGAGGCGGACCCGGCGGACGTGGAGGAGATCACGGTGTGCGCGCCGCGCCACGTGATCGCGCAGGGGGTGGAGAGTTTCCGTCTGGACGCGGAGGAGATGTACGGGGCTCCGTTCGGGGTGCCGCCGGCGGAGGTCGTGGTGCTCCAGAGCTACTTCCCGCTCGGGAACGAGTACTTCCCGTCGGGGATCTGCTGGACGGTGGGGGAGGGGATCGACCCCGCGTTCACGTCGGGTCCCGGCGGGGGCGTGGGCCAGGGGCAGGGGACGGGGCGGGTGTTCTACTTCCGTCCGGGGCACGAGGCGTTCCGCACCTACGAGCACCCGATGGTCCGGAAGGTGCTGTACAACGCGACGCTCTGGGCGGGGCACCGGATCTAGGCTCTTTCGCGGGACCCTCTTCAGGTCCGGTGGAGCTTTTAGGAACGATTCCTGGGAAGCCCCGGAACGCTTTTCCGCGCGTGCGCGCACGGATCCTGGGTTCGGGCCTGACCATCCTGACCACGCTGACCACGGTTTTCGGGTTTTTGTGCAAGGTCGGGGCCGGGACGCCGGCGCCGCTGGGGGGGATAAGGGGATCGTTCTCGGGGGCTCGCACCCTTACGTCGGCGGGAGGGGGGTTCCGACAACGTGTCCGGGGAAAGTTCTCGCCGCTTTCGGGGGCTTCTCACCCGTTCGGGCGACGGGCCGCCCGGGCGAAAGCGCGACCGGGGTCGCGCACTCCATACGGCGTCCTCTCTTCGGGGGTTCTTCGATACTTCGCTGGGGTTAGGCTTCGGCGTCCCAGGGTTCGGGGGCGAGGGTCTCGGGGGTGCCGGACTCGGCGGCGTGGTCGAGGAGGAGGGCGAGGGCGTGGTCGTGCATCGCGCGGGAGAGCGGGTAGATCTCGCGGCCTTCGGCGATCGCGAGCATCATCGTGGCGATGGCGATCTCGTCGTCGCTCAGGCGGGCGCCGGCGAAGGGGTTGCGGTAGACCCAGTCGTCGCCGAGGGTGATGGCTTCGAGGCTCGGGAGGAAGAGGTCGTCGCCGCGCCCGGTCTCGCGCCGGACGAAGGGGGCGGAGAGGGGGGTGTCGAAGCTCTGGAGCCAGCGCGCGCCGAGGAGGTCGGCCTCGCCCCGGGGGCCTCGGACGAGCGCGCGGGAGGCGCGGATCCAGGCGAAGTACTGGTCGCCGGTGAAGTCGAAGACCCCGGAGCGGCCCTCGCCGTAATTGAGCCAGGCGAGGGTGGTGGTGGAGGGCTTCGTGCGCTCGGTTTTCGGGGGGCCTTCGCGGCCGGGGCCTTCGACGATGGTGCCGCTCGTCCTTGTCGCGCGGACGGTGGGGCGCTCGCCGACGGTGTTCAGGAGCTCTTCGAGGACGGAGACGCCGTGGTAGCCGTGGGCGACGGAGACCTGGACGTGCTGAGGCTCGCCGAGAAGGCTCCGGGCGGCCTTCAGCGCCTGGTAGGCGGGGCGGAGGGCGACCTGCTCGGCGACCTGGAGCTTCGGGCCGAGAGGGAGAAGGTCGGTCATGGCGCGCATCGCGGCGAGATCGGGGGCGGGGGGCGTCTCGGAGAGGACGGGGAGTCCGGCGCGGGCGAGAGCGCGGACGACGCCGGGGTTGTCGCCCCAGCCGACGCTCGTGACGACGAAGTCGGGGGCAAGGGCGGGGACCGCTTCGGCATCGGCGAGGATGCGGACGCCGAAGAGGGCGCGGAGGCGTTCGGCTTTGGCGGGGTCTCGGGCGACGACGCCGACGCAACGGAAGCGTTCGGGGAGCTCCTGAGCGATGCGGAGGTAGAACTCCGCGCGCCACCCGGCGCCAACGACGGCGAAGGTCGCGGCGGTCACGCGGGCACCGAGGGGTTGGGGAGGGGCATGGGGGGATTAGACCCGTTCGGTCCGGCTTTGGGTTCTTCCTTTTCCCTGCACCCGCCCGTGAGGGCGGGTGTGACGGCCCTGAGAAGCCGGTCCCCGGCGCGAAGTACAACCCGTTTCAATCCGCACCCGCCCGTGAAGGCGGGTGTGACGCTCATGGAGGGCAGGCAAGCCGTGGGCGTCGAGCTCGTTTCAATCCGCACCCGCCCGTGAAGGCGGGTGTGACCGGGAACCGCGGTGAGCGGCGGCGTCGGGGGCATGTTTCAATCCGCACCCGCCCGTGAAGGCGGGTGTGACGTCCCACGTCCGCACCCGCGCGCCGCTCTCCCCCGCGTTTCAATCCGCACCCGCCCGTGAAGGCGGGTGTGACACGCGAGCCGGTCGTCGGTCCAGCCGGAGCGCGGGGTTTCAATCCGCACCCGCCCGTGAAGGCGGGTGTGACGAGCCCCCTCCCCCGCGTCGCTCGCCAAAGGACCCCCGTTTCAATCCGCACCCGCCCGTGAAGGCGGGTGTGACGCGTGAGGATCGAGCATCTCTCCGAGGTCAGGGCCTGGTTTCAATCCGCACCCGCCCGTGAAGGCGGGTGTGACCGTCCACCCCGAGACCGTCCCCGTCCCCTTCGCGTTTCAATCCGCACCCGCCCGTGAAGGCGGGTGTGACCCCCGTCTCAGGGGTGAAGGTGTGGACGATGGCCTTGTTTCAATCCGCACCCGCCCGTGAAGGCGGGTGTGACAGGGACGGGAGGCCGTTCCCCCATCCGTTCCCCTGAGTTTCAATCCGCACCCGCCCGTGAAGGCGGGTGTGACTCCTCGATCGACGTGACGGCGGGCGACGGCCTGAAGCTCGTGGAGTTTCAATCCGCACCCGCCCGTGAAGGCGGGTGTGACCCCCGAGGTGATGGTCGAGCTCGGGGGGGTGCTCCGGTTTCAATCCGCACCCGCCCGTGAAGGCGGGTGTGACGCGGGGGCGGACGGCGTTCGTCGTGGACGCCTACTCGTTTCAATCCGCACCCGCCCGTGAAGGCGGGTGTGACCCCGGCTGAGGTCTTGCACCTCATCTATGAGCAGTTTCAATCCGCACCCGCCCGTGAAGGCGGGTGTGACGATCGCCCGCTCCTCTAACGTGCGTTGGCAGTCGGCTACCGAGTTTCAATCCGCACCCGCCCGTGAAGGCGGGTGTGACACCGCCATGATCGTGCTCGTCGCCGCGATCGGCACGAGTTTCAATCCGCACCCGCCCGTGAAGGCGGGTGTGACGGGACGAGAGGGGGGTCACCTGTCCCCCCACCTTGCGTTTCAATCCGCACCCGCCCGTGAAGGCGGGTGTGACGATCGCCGGGAACCTCGCGGGGTGGGAGCCCTGGGGGACGTACTGGTTTCAATCCGCACCCGCCCGTGAAGGCGGGTGTGACGCTCGTGGGGGCGGACGGGACTCCGGCGTCCGGCGGGTTTCAATCCGCACCCGCCCGTGAAGGCGGGTGTGACGGCGGGAATATCCCGACGCGGGTTCGGGGAAACGCTCCGAACCGTGGTCGGGATCTTACCCCCTTCGCAGAGGACGGGCGTCGGTGGGGCGCGTCGAACCGGAGGGCCGGCGCGGACCTCTCCCGCGCGGAGTCATCACGGGAGGTCCGCGCGAGGAGGGAGCGGCGCGGGCTAGAACCCCTTGTCGCCGACGAACTTCGCGATGTCGGCGATGCGGCAGGAGTAGCCCCATTCGTTGTCGTACCACGCCACGACCTTCAGGAGGTCGCCGATGCCGACGGTATCCACCGCCGAGAAGATCGAGGAGTGGGGGTCGCGTTTGAGGTCGGTGGAGACCAGCTCCTCGTCGCTGTAGCGCAGGATGCCCTTCATGGGGCCGTCGGCGTACTCCCGCATCGCGGCGTTCACCTCCTCGATGCTCGGGCTCGCGTTGAGGAGGGCGGTGAAGTCCACGACGCTCACGGTGGCGACGGGGACGCGGAAGGCCATGCCGGTGAACCTGCCCTGGAGCTCGGGGATGACGAGGCCGACGGCCTTCGCGGCGCCGGTGGAGCTCGGGACGATGTTCTGGGAGGCGGCGCGGGCGTCGCGGAGGTCCTTCGCGGCGGTGTCCTGGGTCTTTTGCGAGTTCGTGAAGGCGTGGACGGTCGTCAGGAGGCCCTTCTGGATCCCGAAGCGCTCGTGGAGGACCTTCGCGACGGGGGCGAGGCCGTTGGTGGTGCAGCTCGCGTTGGAGATGACGTGGTGCTGGGCGGGGTCGTAGCGGTCGTCGTTCACGCCGAGGACGACGGTGAGGTCCTCGTTCTTCGCGGGGGCGGAGATGACGACCTTCTTCACGCCGCGGTCGCGGTGCGCTTTGGCCTTCGTGGCGTCGGTGAAGAAGCCGGTGGACTCGATGACGACGTCCACGCCGAGGGTGTCCCAGGGGATGGCGCCGGGCTCGCGCTCGGCGAAGACGGAGATGGCCTTGCCGTCGACGTGGATCGCCTTTTCGTCGTGGTCCACGGCGCCGGGGTAGTCGCCGTAGGTGGAGTCGTGCTTGAAGAGGTGGGCGTTCGTCCTCGTGTCGGTGAGGTCGTTGATCGCGACGACCTCGATGTCGCCCGGATGCCGCTCGAGGATGGTCCTGAGGGAGAGCCGCCCGATCCGTCCGAAGCCGTTGATGCCGATCCGCGTCGCCATGTCGCCCGGAGTCTACCGGGGCTTCGGCGTCTGCGGGGGCTCATGTCTCGCGGTCGAGGGTGGGTTCGGTGGCGGCGGCGGAGTCGAAGCCGGGGCCGGCCTTCAGGAGGGTCTCGACGGACTCGTTCGGGAGAGCGTCGGGGGAGGTCTGGGCGGCGCGGGGGTGGAGGATCCTCAGCGAGAGGAGGTAGCCGAGGCCGATCATCGCGGCGCAGGCGGCGAAGGGGGAGTAGTAGCCGAACGCCTTGCCGAGGTGGAGGCGCTCACCCACGGGCTGGAGCTTCTCGTACATCGCGGCGCCGATGGGGGCGCCGACGATCGCGCCGAGGCCCTGGGCGGTCATGACGGCGCCGAGGTTGCTTCCGCGGCGTTTGGGATCGATGTCGGAGACGGACGCCATCCACGCGGGGATCGTGAGGAGGAAGCCGATGCCGACGGGGATGCCGCCGACGGCGAGGACCCACGGATGCCGGAGGAGGGGGACGAGCATCCCGGAGGCGATGAAGGCCATCCCGCCGGTGCAGAGCAGGAGGCCGACGTGGACGGCGCGGATGCGGCCGAGGCGCTCGCCGAGCCTCGACATGGGGACCGATCCCGCCGCCATCGCGGCGGCGCCGGGGAGGATGAGCATCCCGATCTGGGTTTCGGAGAGGCCGAAGGCGTCCTCGGGGAAGAGCTTGAAGATGTACGTCGGGAAGCCGATGCCGGCGAAGGTGACGCCCGCGAGGAGGAGGTACTCGGGGATCTGCCTCAGGGAGCGCAGGAGGGTGCCGAAGCCCTCCTCGCCGTGCCCCTCGGCGGCGCCCGAGGCGGGCTTGACGCGGCGGGGCATGAGGACGAACGAGGCGATCGAGACGCCGGCGAAGAGGGCGGCGGCGAGGACGAGGCCGGCCCAGCGTCTGTGCGAGAGGTCGTTCGCGAGCCCGCCGACGGGAAAGGCGAGGGCGATCCCGACCATGTAGCACAGGTTCAGGAGGGACATCGCGCCCTGGCGCTCGTCGTCGGCGACGGCGGCGTTCATCTGGGCGAAGGCGGCGGGCCAGAGCATGGCGACGCCGAGGCCGTCCACGAGGCGGAGGCCGATGAAGGCGAGGACCTCGACGGGGCCCGCGTTCGTGTGGGGGACGGCGAGGGAGAGGAGGGAGGAGCCGACGGAGAGGGCGGGTCCGATCGTCATGAGCCTTCGCGGGCCGATGCGGTCGGCGAGGGCGCCCATGGGGGTCTTGAAGACGGCCTCGCTCAGAAGGAAGGCGGTGAGGACGAGGCCGATGACGGACTCGCCGAAACCGCGCTCGCCCTTGAGGTAGACGGGCATCGTGGAGAGGTTGAGGGCGGCGTAGCCGACCTCGGCGAGGAGGGCGATGACGAGGAGGCGCAGGACCTCGGGTCGGCGCCAGACGGCCCTGGGGCCTCCCGACCCTTTCAAACTCGCGCTCGCCGTCAATTCGGTCTCTCGGTCCCCTTTCGGTCCCCGGCTAAAGGTTAGCATCTAGTAATCTAGGGAGGCCCGTGCTGCTCTCCCTCGTCAACGTGCGCAAGTCGTTCGGCCCGGATGAGATCCTCACCGGGGCCTCCTTCCGGGTGGACCGGGGCGAGAAGGTCGCGCTCGTGGGGCGCAACGGGACGGGGAAGTCCACGCTTCTGCGGATCATCACGGGGCAGTACGCGCCGGACGCGGGCTCGGTCTCGCTCGCGCGGGGGGTGAAGATCGGGTATTTGAAGCAGGAGGCGCCGGTCACGATGGGGCGCACGCTCCTGGAGGAGGCGGAGTCGGGGGCGGCGGAGCGGCTGGAGCTCCAGCGGCGGATGGAGGCGTTCGAGGCGCGGGCGGAGCACGGGGAGCTCGGCGCGGACGAGCTCGACGAGTACGCGGCGCTCCACGAGCGGTTCGTCGAGATGTCGGGGTACGCGGCGGACCGGGACGTGACGCACGTGCTCAAGCGGATGGGATTCGAGGAGGAGGAGTTCGCGAAGCCGACGGGCTCGCTCTCGGGGGGGGAGAAGACGCGGCTGGCGATCGCGCGGCTTCTTCTGGAGGAGCCCGATCTGCTCATCCTCGACGAGCCGACGAACCATCTGGACCTTCAGGCGACGCAGTGGCTCGAGGGGTGGGTCCGCAACTATCCGGGCGCGGTGCTCCTCGTCTCGCACGACCGGACGTTCCTCGACAATACGGCCGACCGCGTTCTCCTTCTGAAGGACGGGGCGGTGAAGGCGTATCCGGGGCCGTTCGAGCATTACCTGAGGCTGAAGGCGGAGGACGACGCGCGTCAGGCGGAGGTCGCGCGGCGCCAGCAGAACGAGCTCGACAAGCTCGACGAGTTCGTCCGGCGGTTCATGAACTCGCAGCGCACCGCGCAGGCGCGGGGGCGGCTGAAGATGATGGAGCGTCTGGAGGCCGAGCGGGTCCACGCGCCGAAGGCGGAGCGGGGGATCTCGGGGGGGTTCGGGAAGGCGGAGCGCTCGGGCGACGTGGTGATGGAGGCGGATCGGCTGACGGTGGGGTTCGACGACGGGGAAATCCTTATCAAGGATCTGGACTGGACGGTCGGCGCGGGGGACCGGTGGGGGATCGTCGGGGCGAACGGGGCGGGGAAGTCCACGCTCGTGAAGACGGCGCTCGGTCGGCGCCCGATGACGGGGGGGCGGGTGCGGATCGGGGCGAACGTCGCGGTGGGCTACTTCTCGCAGGACGCGGAGGATCTCGACCCGGACCGGTCGCCGCTCGACGTGCTCGTGTACGAGGACGACCTTCTACCGGAGGCGGCGCGGAAGCTGCTCGGGCGTTTCCTGCTCTCGGGCGACGACGTGTTCCGCCCGATCCGGTCGCTCTCGGGGGGCGAGAAGAACAAGCTCTCGCTCGCGCGGCTCACGAACCTCAACCCGAACCTTCTCGTGCTGGACGAGCCGACGAACCATCTGGACATGGACTCGCGGGAGGCGCTCATCGAGATCCTGCGCGAGTACAAGGGGACGCTCCTCCTCGTCTCGCACGACCGGCACCTGTTGAACGCGGTGACGGACCACACGCTCGACGTCCAGCACGAGGCGGTGCGCCAGTACGCGGGCGCCTACGCGGAGTACGTCGCGCGCAGGCCCGTTGCGCCCCCCGTTCCGGCGGTCGCGACGGCCCCGAGTCCGGTGGCCCCAGGCAAGCCGGAGCCCGCGCCGCGTCCGAACGGGATGTCCCCGCGCGAGGTGAGCAAGGAGATCGACCGGCTGAACCGGCTCATCAAGGACAAGGAGATGCGGATCGCGCGGCACGAGGCGGAGATCGCGCGGCTGGAGGGGCTTCTCTCGGACCCCGAGGGGATGGACGTGCGGGCGATCTCTCAGGACCACGCGGACGCGAGCGAGATCCTCGCCGCCGACTTCGCGGAGTGGGAGCGGCTCCACGAGCGCGCGGACGCGCTGAAGGCGACGCAGAAGGTCGCCCTCTAGGCGTCGCCGCGGAGTTCGCGCAGGCGGCGCAGGGCGGCGAGGAGCGCGCCGCTCTCGAACTCCCCGGCGATGTGGCCGTCGCCAAAGCGCTCGCCCCGTGTGCAGAGCACGAGATAACGGCGCACCTGGTTCAAGCTCGCCCGGGCGAGGAACTCGGGGGGATGGCTTACGCCGAGCACGGAGAAGGCGATCCCCTCCTCCCTCACTCGCTCCGGGTCCTCGGGTAGGGGATCGTAGGGGTGGATCCACGCGCTCGTTTTGTAGAGGAGGTTCCAGAGGACCTCGACGACGGGATCGTACTGCGGGTGAGGCATCGCCGTATGCATTCTCCCGTCCACCGCTCGCGTTTGGGGCTCGGTCCAGGTGCAGATGGTGAAGCCGTCCGCCTCCCTCGTCGCGAGGATCGCGAACATGCGGTCCTGGTGGCGCCCCAGCCATGGCCGGGTCGGGCGCGCGACGCTCGCGCTTACCGGTGCTCGGTCTTCAGAGGCTCGGCGAGGTAGCGGGTGACGGGGTACTGCACGGTCTGAGCGCCCCTGCCGCGGGGGTGGACGAGAACGGCGAGGCAACCGCCCTTGCTCACCTCGAAGGCGAACCCGCCCCGCACGTCGTCGAAGAGGTGGATCGGCGGTCCGCCCGCCGGAGGGCGATAGGTCCCCACGTCGCGGGCGCGGGGAAAGGCGCGCCGCATCCGGGCCTCGGCGAGTCCGGGTCCGAGCCCGCCCGCCGTGCGGAACGAGGTTCCCGTCACCCGGACGACGAGGATGGGGTCGTCGCCTTCAGGGTCGTGCCCCGCGGGCACCTCCGAGTACACGTCGAGGCGCGAGACGCCCCGGCCGAGCCAGGTGGACCAGTACCCGCGATCGGATAAGCGGTCGCCGTCGGAGGCGCCAAGGTTCAATCCGATGCCCAGGGATCCGATCCTCACCTTACCGATACGCTCGCCCGGGACGACGAGGAGGTCGGACGGCACACGGGGAGGGGCGAGCGCGACGTGGATGAGGGGAAGCATCTGGAAACCTCTACGAGAGCTCGACCGTGCCGTGCTCGCTCCTCTCCTTGTTCTCCTCCTGCGCGGCGTAGCCCTCTTTGGGTTGGTCGTGGGGGGTGTCCCAGTACTCGCCGCGGCGGGCCGCGAAGGTGAGGACGGCGACGTTCGGGTCGTCCTTGCCGCCGGGGAACCAGACCTTGTACTCGTCCCTCCACAGCGCGTCGATCCGGGCCTGGTCGCGGTCCACCGAGGAGGTGCCCGAGAGGGAGACGAAGACGCCCTTCTCGGGGCAGCTCACGACGACGTTCGTCTCGGGGTCCTTCGCGATCTCCTCGGTCTTGCCCGAGTCGCGGTAGGTGAGGAAGCTCAGCGTGCCGTCGAAGTCGGCCTCCTGGATCGCCATCGGGCGGGAGCGGACCTCGCCGGAGGGCTCAACCGTGGTGAGCATCGCGATGGGGACCTCGTGGAGGAGCGCGACGAGCTTTTCGCGGTTGTTCGTTTCGTTCGGCATGACCCCTTTCTACGCCGTCCCCCGAACGACCAACGGCGTGCGGGGGACGGCGCGGGCGAGGGCTCAGCGGCTGTACGCGGCTTTGAACGCGGCGTCGAGCGGTCCGAGGACGCGGGCGACGTCGTCGCTCGTCGTGAGCTTGGCGTCGGTGAACCCCTTCACCGCGCCCGCGATCCCGGCGTCGAAGCCCGCCGGGGCGCTGTAGCCCGCGACGCGGGTCTGGATGCCGGCGAGGAGGGTGCGGATCTTCTCGGCGTTCGAGGCGTCCATGAAGGCGGCGAAGAGCGTCGCCTCCGCGCTCGCGGCGCCGAGATGGGCGCAGTACTCGGTCTCGCCGCCCTTCTGCTCGTAGCCGTACTGAGTGGCGCCGTAGACGAGGTCGAGGCTCTTCTGCATCTCGGTCTTGTCGTAGCCTCCGGCCTTCAGCTTCGCGACGCACTCGCCCGCGAGCTGGCCGACCTTGATCCCGTCGAACGCGGCGACGATGAGACGGAGCTGATCGGCGACGAAGTCGTCCTTCGCCACGCCGAAGGCGAGGGAAGCGAGGCGGGCGTGCTGGATCACGAAGTAGGCGACGTAGGCGTCCTTGCTCGTCTCGGCCGCGTTCGTGAAGAGCGAGTTGCCCTCGCCGCGCCGGGGCGAGAAGCGGATCGCGCCCCCGCGCGCGGCGATGCCGGAGGCGATCTTGGCCTTGCGCGCGGCGGGGAGCCGCTTGGCCCCGAGGAGGGTCGCGCGGAGCCCCGCGTCGGCCTTGCGCTCGGCGGCGGCGCGGGCGGCGATCCCGGCCTTGCCCGCGGGGGTCTCCAGAACGATCTGGGCGCCGCCCGTCGCGGCGAGCGCGAGGAGCACGGCGGCGGAGAGCAGCGGAGCGAGGGGGCGGGGGGTGTTCATCGGGGGTCCTCGAAGGCGGCGCGTCCCAATCGGAAGCGCCGAGGGTAAGGACGCGCCGCGCGGCGCAACGTTACCGCAAAAGGTGCTCAGTCCAACGCGCGCGCGGCGATCGAGGGCTCGTCGGGGATCGGGTCGAACCGGGGGGTCGAGCCCCGGAGCCGGATGTTCAGAAGCTCGACGACGACCGAGAAGGCCATCGCGAAGTACGTGTAGCCCTTGGGGATCTCCTGCCCCATGCTCTCGGCGATGAGGTTGAAGCCGATGAGGATGAGAAAGCTCAGCGCGAGCATCTTGATCGTCGGGTGCCGGTCCACGAACGCGGCGAGCCGTCCGGAGAAGAGGAGCATCGCGACGACGGCGAGGACGACGGCGGCGATCATGATGGGGATGTCCTTCACCATCCCGACGGCGGTGATGACCGAATCGAGGGAGAAGACGACGTCGAGGACGATGATCTGGGCGATCGTCGCGGCGAAGCTCGGGGCGGCGCCCGCGTCCTCACCCTCCTCTTGCCCCTCGAGCTGGTGGTGGATCTCCTTCACCGATTTGTAGATGAGGAAGAGCCCGCCGCCGCCGAGGATGAGGTCGCGCCAGGAGATCTCCAGCGCCTCTCGCGCGTGGGCGGGGTCGAGGTTCGTCGCGGAGAGATCGAGCGGGAGGGTGAAGAGCGGCGCCTTCGCCTTCACGATCGTCCCGATGAGGAGGAGGAGGAGGACGCGCGAGACGAGGGCGAGCGAGAGGCCGGTGAGCCGCGCCCGGTCCTTCAGCTCGGGGCCCAGCTTGCTCGAGACGATCGAGATGAAGATGATGTTGTCGATGCCGAGGACGATCTCGAGGATCGTGAGCGTGATCAGCGCGATCCAGGCGGACGGGGAGCTCAGGAGCGACATCGGCTCTCCTGAGCGTACCGGACGTTCTTTCTTAGAGAGCCCTTAGACGGCCCCAACGCTCCCCTATCTAGCGCTCCCGGATCTTCACGGGGCGTTGGACCTCGACGGTCCCGACGGCCGCATAGATCGTGTACTCCCCCAGCTTCACGAAAACGGGGCGGTACGCGGCGAACGGGTCGGCGAGCGCCTCCGCGGCCGTCCTCGGCTTCGGGCGGGGGGCGGCGAGAAGGTCGGCGGGGACCGTCCTTCCGGGGCGGAGGGTCAGCGGGAGGAGGACGCGGTTGAGCCCTTTGCGGAGGGAGAGATGTTGGCGGACGACCGCCGCCGCGTCCCATGCGTGGGCGCCGGGGATGAGCTCGACGTCCACCTCGGCGGCCTTCGAGAGGTAGAGAAGGATCGGGAGCGTCGGGACGCTCTCGCCGGAGCCGTTCTGAGCCCCGTCCCAAACGTCCCGCCCGCGCGAGGGAAGGGGGCTCGGCACCGCCGTCTCGGGGGCGTCGAGGATCGTGAGGGGGGCCTTGCGGACCTCGTCGGTCACGAGCCGCAGGGGGGCGAGGGGGGTCGCGAAGAGCCCGCGCGCGTGGGTCGCGGCGACGATCTCGTCGTCCCCCTCGTGGATAGCGAGGTCGTGGACGGGGAGGTGGCCGAGATCGTTCCCGAGGGTCTCCCAGTGGGGGCCGCCCTTCGCGTCGGCGTCGCGCGCGACGAAGACGCCCATGTCGGTGCCGACGTAGAGGATCTTCGGGTCCTTGGGGTCCTCGCGCACGACGTTGACGGGTTCCATCGGGAGGTCGCCGGCGATCGAGGTCCAGGTCCTTCCGAAGTCGGTCGAGCGCCAGAGGTAGGGGGCGAAATCGTCCTCGCGGTAACCGGACTGGGCGCAGTAGACGGTGCCGACGGCGTGGCGCGAGGCGAGGACGCGGGCGACCCACTTGTCGGGGCGGGGGGTGGGGACGTCGAGCCACTGGAATCCGCCATCGGGGGTCATCGTCACGCGCCCGTCGTCGGCCCCCGCGTAGATCAGGCCGAAGCGCAAGGGGGAGGGGCTCACGTCCTTCAGGGTCGAGTAGGGCACGTCGCCGTTCGGGCGGTTGCGGGTGAGGTCGGGGGAGATCGCCTCCCACTTGCGCCCGCCGTCGAACGAGCGGTGGAGGTACTGGCTTCCGACGTAGACGAGGCCGGGGGCGAAGGCGTCGAGGACGAGGGGGGAGATCCAGTTGAAGCGCAGGGGCTCGCCGCCCTTGATCGGGCGGGGGACGACGGAGCGCCGCGCGCCGGTCCTCTCCTCGATGAAGCCGTGCGCGCCGAACTGGGCGGCCGCGTAGACGCCGCCCCCGTCCTCGCGCGGGTCCACGGCGATCCAGCTTCCGTCGCCGCCGAAGATCGGCTTCCAGTCGTCCACGTCGCTCCGCCCCGGGACGTAGCGGCGGGTGCCCTTGAGGGTGCCGTTGTCCTGGAGGCCGGTGTAGAGGGTCGCGTTCCGGGGGTCGAGCGCGAGGGTCGTCGTCTGGCCGACCGAGAGGTTGTTCAGACGCCGCCAGGTCTTTCCGTCGTTCGGGGAGAGGTACGGCCCGCCGTCGTTCCCCTCCCAGATCCTCGTCTTGCCGGGGGCTCCGGTCCAGAGGACCGCGTGGTGATCCGAGTGGAGGCCGCCCTCGACGGTCGCCCAGGTCCTTCCGCCGTCGCGGGAGCGGAGCATCTCGACCCCGCCGACCCAGATGTCGTTCGCGTCGGCGGGATTGATGAAAACCTTGCCCCAGTAGTAGCCGCCGTGGGGTCCGAAGCGGGCGATCCGCCGGAAGGTCTTTCCGCCGTCGTCGCTCCGGTAGAGCTCGTCGAGGGTGAGCCCCGGCTCGAAGAGCCCCGGACGGCGCCCCTCGATCCGAGTCATGAGGTCGCGCACGGTGGCCTTGCCCGCCTTCACCTCGGCGAGCGCGTCGTCGAGTCCCGCGCCTTCGGGGGCGGCGTCTTTCCAGAACGCCTCGAGGGCGGGGCGGGGGAGGGCGAGGAGGGTCGCCTCGTCGAGCCGCGCGAAGCGGCGGGGGGTGAGCTTGCCGCTCGGGGCGCGGTCGTCCTCGTCGGCCCAGCCTCGGTCTTCGCCCTGGTCGTCCACGTAGGCGAGGACGAGCCTCGGGTTCGCGGGGGTCGTGGCGAGGCCGACGCGCCCGAGGTCGTCGCCGCTCGGGAGGCCCGCGACGGGGCGCCAGGTGCGGCCGCCGTCCTCGGTGCGCCGGACGGAGGAGCCGCGGCCCGACTCGCGGAAGTTCCACGCGCGGCGGTCGCGGTCCCAGAGGGCGGCGACCGCGACGTCGGGACTCTTCGGGTTGAGGGCGAGGTCGATCGCGCCGGTGAACTCGTCGCCGTCGAGGCACTTCGTCCAGGTCCGTCCGCCGTCGTTCGTCCTGTAGACGCCGCGCTCGGGGTTTTGGGAGTAGAGGTGCCCCATGGCGCAGACCCAGGCCCGTTTCGGGTCGCGGGGGTCCATGACGACCTTGCCGATGTGGTGGCTCTCGGGAAGGCCCGCGAAGCTCCAGGTCCTTCCGGCATCCTCGCTCCGGTAGACGCCGGTGCCGGCGTAGCTCGTCCTTTGGGAGTTCGCCTCGCCGGTGCCGACGAGGATGGTCTTGCCGTCGGGGGAGACGGCGACGTCGCCGATCCCGAAGGCGGGCATGGCGTTCCAGAGCGAGGTCCAGGTCGCGCCGTCGTCGGTCGTGCGGTAGAGGCCGCCGGTGGCGAAGGCGACGAGGACGGTGCCGGGCTCGTCCTTCGGGGAGACGATCGCGACGACGCGCCCGGACTGGACCTCGGGGCCGAGGTTGCGCCAGGCGAGGCCGCCGTAGGCGGAGTCGGCCTCCATCCTCAGTCGCTTCTGGTAGGACGCGCTCCGCTCGGCCGCGCTCGTCCCGACGACCCTTCCGGGGTGGAACCTCGCGCGCTCCTCGGCTTTGGTGAGCGGCTTCGTCTTAGGGGCGTTGGGGGCCTGGAGTCCCGGCTCGAGCCTCTCTTCGCGCGCCTGTTCGCGCTCGTTCGTCTGCGCGGCAGCGAGGGCCGGGACGAGGAGGAGCGCGAGGAGCGAGGCGCGGGGCATATGCGGCTAGTTTGACGCCTCGCCCCGTCCCTCGGCAAGGAGGCGCTGGACGGCCTCGATCGCGTCGAGGTGGATGCGGTCCTTAGGGCGGGAGCTCGCCCGCTTCATCGCCGCGAGGTCGTCGAGGCAGGCGACGCGGATCGGCACCTCCCGGGCCTCGAAAACCTCGGCCCTCGCGTAGAGGCCCTCGAAGCCGTCGGGGATGCCGGGGAGGGTCACGAGGAAGTCGATCTCACCGAGGTCCGTCGTCACCTTCGTCCAAGGGCCTCGAAGCGAGAACGCGTCCCAGGGCGGCTCGTGGCGCGCGCGGGGCGGCGCGGGATGGACGTCGCGGAGCGCCTCCACGATCCGTTCCCGATCCGGCGCGGCGAGCGAGATCGCGAGATCCAGATCGTGGGTGTAGGCGACCTCCACGCCCTGGAAGACGAGGGCCATCGCTCCTACGAGGACGTAGCGGGCGCGGGCGTCGTGGAGACGTCGGAAGATCTGGAGACTCTCCATCTCGCCGCCTCCTCGACGAGCAGGCGCATCCCCGGCGCGCGTCCGGCGTAGCGCAGGAACCGCTCCTCGGGCGTCAAGGAGAGGTTGCGGCGCACGAGGTCGAGGTTCGTGCCGAAGAGGGTCTCCTCCTGCTGGAGCGGGTCGGCGAACCCGTTCACGCGCCGACTCCCGCCTCGGCCGCGGCGCGCACCATGCGGACCATGCCCATAAGTCCCGCGCTCTTGCCCATCGAGAGTTCCTTTCCGAAAAGGGCGTAGACGAGCCCCTCGTCGAGATGCCGGGCGTCCTCCTTCGGGGCGCCGTCGAGGGCGTCCTGGAGGACGGTCGCCATCGCCATCGCGGAGATGCCCTGGGGGTTGTCCACCGCGAAGCGCACGCGCAGGGCGTCGCCCTCGGAGGCGGCGCGGACGTACACCTCGGACTCGCAACCGGGGACGCGCGACGCGGGCAGGCGGGGGACCTCGCCTTCGGGGGGATTGCGGAAGGCCTCGCCGAGTCCGATGAGGTGGTCGATCCGCTCGCGCCGGTCGGCGAGGAACGACAGGTCGTCGAGCACCTCCTGGATCCGGGGCGGGTAGGTCGCGGTCATGGCGTGTCAGCTTATCTCTCGATCGGCACGCCGACGAGGTTCCCCCACTCCGTCCACGAGCCGTCGTAGTTCTTCACGTCCTTGTACCCCAGAAGATACTTCGCGGCGAACCAGGTGTGGCTCGATCGCTCTCCGATGCGGCAGTAGACGATCGCCTGCGGGTCGCGGTCCTCGCCGAGGGCGGGCTCGTAGAGTCCGGCGAGGTCGGCGGCGGGCTTGTACTCGCCGGTCTCGGGGTTCACCGCCTTCGCCCAGGGGACGTTCGCGGCGTTGGGGATGTGCCCGCCGCGGAGGGCGCCCTCGTTCGGATACGACTCCATGTGCGTCCGGGTGCCGTCGAACTCCTCGGGCGAGCGGACGTCCACCATGCGCCCCTCTCCCCGCGCGGGGTGGGCGGCGAGGTGCTTCAGGACGTCCTCGCGGAAGGCGCGCACCGTGCGGTCGTCGCGCACGAACGTCCGGGCGGGGGTGGGTTCGGCGCGGGGGAGTTCGCGGGTGATCGGGCGGTTCTCGGCGAGCCACTTCGTCCGGCCGCCGTCGAGGAGGACGGTGTTCGTGACGCCGAAGAGCTCGAAGACCCACAGCGAGTAGGTCGCCCACCAGTTGTTCTTGTCGCCGTAGAAGACGACGGTGGTCTCCTCGTCCACGCCGAGGCGGGCGAGGAGGTCGGCGAACGCCCTCGCGTCGATGTAGTCGCGCTTGAGGGGGTCGTTGAGGTCGCGCACCCAGTCCACCTCGTGCGCGTTGGGGATGTGGCCCTGCGAGTAGAGGAGAGGGTCCTCGTTCGACTCCACGACGACGATCGAGGGATCGTCCAGGCGCTCGATAAGCCAATCGGTCGAGACGAGCTTCTCGGGGTGGGCGAAGCCGCGGTCGGCGACCTTCGGATCGGTTTCGTGCGCGCCGCGCAGGGCGAGTCCGGTGGGCATCTCACGCCCTTCTACGCCGAACGCCCCCGCCCGATCCCCCGCCCGATCGCGACGTGACCGGTCGGCGCGCGGGGGGCGGACGGGTAACCTTGCAGACCTTGAGGCCCCTCTTCGCACTCCTCGCGGCGTCGTGCCTCACCGTGGCGGCGATCCCCGCCCAGACGACCCCGCCGGGAACGTCGCCCGCCGGAAGCCCGCCGCCGGGGCAGGACACGACCGTGCCGAAGGGCGGTCGGTTCGGCGGGCCGCCCCACGCTCCCGCGCGGCGCCTGCCGACCCCGCCGAAGATCGACGGCAAGATCGAGCCCGGGGAGTGGGACGCCGCGTTCGCGATCGACGAGCTTCGCGACACGGTGACGGGGCAGCCCACCGCCGACCGCACCCGCGTGTGGGCGGGGTACGACGACAGGTACCTCTACTTCGCCTTTCGGTGCGAGGACGCGAACCCCAAGGGGATCGTCGGGCGCGAGGTCACGCCCAACGCCCAGTTCGAGGGGGAGGACACGGCGAGCGTCTCGATCAACGCGCTCGGGAACCGGACGTTCAACTCGAGCACCTTCGAGGCGAACGTTCTCGGCACGAAGCGGGAGCGGATCGCGGGCGGGCGCGCGGACAAGCGCGAGTGGCGCGGCGACTGGCGGTGCGCGACGTCGCGCGACGAGGGCGGCTGGACCTGCGAGATGGCGATCCCGTGGACGATGCTGAACTATCCCCGGAGCGACAAGCTCGCGATGGGGCTGAACTTCTCGCGCTTCCAGGCCCGCACCCGGATCGAGTCCTCGTGGGCGAACGCGACCCCGGACCCCCGGCCCGAGAACGACGGCTTTTGGGACGACGTCGCGCCGCCCCCGCCGCCGAGCCCCCGTCCCCAGTTTCTCGTCTACGCCGCGCCCGAGTTCGACTCCGGCAAGGCCGGCGCGCGGTTCGGGCTCGACGCGCGTTACCCGCTCTCGCCGACGCTCTACGCGCTCGGCTCGATCGCGCCCGACTTTCGGAACATCGAGAACTTCGTCGCCGGGATCGACTTCACGCGGGTCGAGCGGTTCGTCGGGGACGCGCGCCCGTTCTTCACGGAAGGGTCGGGCTACTTCCGGCTCAACCGCAACTACACCTTCGGCGATCTCTTCTACAGCCGCCGGGTGGGCGAGTTCGACTTCGGGGGGAAGGTGTACGGCCAGCTCACCCCGGACTCCTCGCTCGGGGCGTTCGCGGCGGTGAACCTCTCGGGTCAGCGGGCCGCCGTGATCAACTACGGGAAGACCTTCTCCTCCACCGCTTCGGCGAACGCCTACGTCACCGTCAACGGCTCCGGCCCCGACGGTCGGGGCGGGGCGAGCCGCGGGCAGGATCTCGCCGTGGGGTTCTCGGGGGGGAAGCGGATCGGGGCGGTCTCGGTGGGGGGCGCGTTCGCGAGCGAGGGCTCGACGGGGCTCGGCTCGAACGCCGCCGCCGCGGTGACGCTCGACTACTCGGTCCCGCGCCTTTTCACGACGGCGAAGTACTACGAGGTCGCCCCGAACTTCAACCCCGCCCTCGGGTACATCCCGTGGCGGGACCGGAAGGGGATCTCGACGTACACGAACCTCAACCGCGAGTACCGCCACGGCCCCCTGCGCTACGCGGGCGTGGACGTCTCCACCGAGAACTTCCGGACCTACGGGGGCGACATCCAGCAGACGGGCTACTACGCCGGCGTGAACGGCACGACGCGCGACGACATCGGCTTCGGGATCGGCCACGAGCGCTACACCTACTTCGGCCGTCTCGACGACGTGACGAGCTACAACCTCGGCGTGAACGTGAGCAACCGGTTCAAGCAGTTCGGGGTGAGCTACGAGACGGGCTTCCGCGACGACCGTCCGAGCCGCTTCACCGCCCTCAACGGAAGCTACCGGCTCGGCAAGCGGCTCGATCTGGGGTTCTCGCAGAGCGTCCAGCGGTTCGACGGCACGACGTCGCTCTCGATCGTCACGGCGGGGTACCAGCTCTCCCCGACGCGCGCGATCACGGGGCGCGCGGTCGTGCGCGACGGGCGGACGAACGCCTACGCGGCGTACCGGAGCTCGGGAGGGACGGGCACCGACGTCTTCCTCATCCTCGGCGATCCGAACGCGGACTCGACCGTCGCCCGCATCTCGCTGAAGCTCGTCCGCGCGTTCTAGGCCCGGTACAGTCCTTCCGAAGATGACGTTGCGCGACGGCCTCCGACTCGTGCGCGCGAAGCAGTGGACGAAGGGGGTCTTCGTCTTCGCGGCGCTCGTCTTCACCCGGGGCTGGACCGATCCCCGCGCGGTCGGGGCGACGCTCGCCGCGTTCGCCGCGATGACGCTCGCGAGCGTCGGGATGTACCTCTTCAACGATCTTCTGGACCGGGAGGCGGATCGCGCGCACCCGACGAAGCGCGACCGCCCGGTCGCCTCGGGGCGGGTGTCGGCGCGGGTCGCGTGGGCTCTCGGAGCTCTCGCGCTCCTCGCCGCCTACGCGGTGGCGTTCGGGGCGGGCGGGGGGGCGAACGGCGTCGGGCCGGGGTTGGGGCTCGTCGTCGTCCTCTACGTCTCGCTCCAGGTCGCCTACAACTTCGGCCTCAAGCGCACTCCCGTCGCGGACGTGGCGGCGATCGCGGTGGGGTTCGTCCTGCGCGTCGTCGCGGGGGCGGTCGCGATCCGGGCGCCGCTCTCGGGCTGGATTCTTCTTTGCACCGCCTTTCTCGCGCTGTTGCTGGGGTTCGGCAAGCGGCGGCACGAGTTCCGGCTCGAGGGGCACGACGCGAGCGCGACGCGCCCCGCGCTCGCGGGGTACACGCAGGGGTCGCTCGACGCGCTCCTCCTCTTCGCCGCCGCGTGCGCGGCGCTCTCGTACGGGGTGTACTCGATCGAGAGCCGCACCGCGCGCGAGAACCCCGGGCTCGTCCTCACCACCCCGTTCGTCGTGTACGGGATCATGCGGTACCTCGTGCTGGTGATGGCGGGGGAGGGGGGGGAGCCCGAGTCGCTCGTCCTCAGGGACGTCCAGCTTCTCGTGTGCTTCGCGGGCTTCCTTCTCGCCGCGTACGCCGCGCTCTCGGGGCTCCGGTTGCCGTTCGTCCAGTAGCCGGAGGCGTAGACTCCTCCCATGCCGTTCCAGCGCGCGATGATCGTCGGAGCCTCCTCGGGGATCGGGCGCGAGATGGTCCGGGGGCTCGCCGCGGGGGGCACGAAGGTCGCCGCGCTCTCGCGCCGGACCGAGCGGCTCGATGAGCTCGCCGCCGAGTTCCCCGGGCTCGTCCTTCCCTACGCCGCCGACGTGCGGGAGACGGACGGGGTGCCCGAGCTCTTCCGGCGGATCTGCGCCGATCTCGGCGGGCTCGACCTCTTCGTGTACAACGCGGGGGTGATGACGACGCACGAGGAGCCGACAGACGACTGGGACGGCGACCTTGCGATGCTCCAGACGAACGTGCGCGGGGCGGTGCGCTGGACGAACGAGGCCGCGACGAGGTTCGGGGCGATGGGGGGCGGCACCCTCGTCGGGATCGGGAGCGTGGCGGGGGACCGGGGGCGGTACCTGAACCCGGTCTACAACGCGAGCAAGGCGTTCCTGCATACCTACCTCGAGTCGCTCCGCAACCGTCTGGGGCCGAAGGGGGTGCGCGTCGTGACGATCAAGCCGGGGCCGGTCTGGACCGAGATGACGACCCACATGAAGTGGAAGAAGGCGATGACCGCCGGGACCGCCGCCCGCATCGCCCTCGCGAAGATGGAGCGCGGGGGCGAGCACTACCTCTCGCCGGTCCACTGGGCGATCTTCAAGGCGATCCAGCTCACCCCCTCGCGGATCTTCCAACGGGTGAGGATCTAGCTCACGCCGAGGGGAGGCGAAAAACGTCTTAGCCCCCTTGACCGTCCTCCCGGGGTACAAACCCCTTGTGCGAAGAAGCACGCTCCTCTCCGGCCTCGTCGCTCTCGCGGGCGGCACGGCGGGTTTCGTCGCCCTGCGCTCGCCGGCTCGCGCCGTCGCGCCCTCCGCGCCGTCGTGCGGCTCGTGCTCCGCCCCGCTCTACGCCCGGAGCGTCCCCACCGACGCCGTCGCGATGCAGACCGAGCCTGGGCTCGAGGGATGCCTCGACGAGATCGAGATCACCGGGGCCGGACCCTATCAGTTGGTCGCGACGCAAGACGGACGGATCGTGACGGATTGGACGCTCACCGCCGACACGTTTCCGGTCTCGGGCCACCGGTTCGCGCCGCTCGATGCGATCCCGGCGGCGGGGAACGAGGAGCTTCAGATCCGCGACGATGAGGGCTTCGTGCTCGCCCGGGCGTACCTCCACGTGCCGCGCGCGATCGCCGGGGGGGCGGCGAACTCCGCGTCGTTCGCCCCGAACCCAATCGTTCAGAGCCCGGTCGTTCCCACCATCGGGGCGGCTCGGATGACGGAGAGCGAAGCGACGAAGCCGCGCGCCACCCTGCCGGAATCCGTGGTCCCTTTGAGCAGGGTTCAGCCCGCGAACAAGCTCCGGATGGAGGGGCGCACTCTCTTCGAAATGCCTTTGGAGCCCGCGGCCGACGGAGGGCCACCGAGGGCCGGCCTCAAGGTGTATCTGACCGAACCTCCAGGTTACAAACTTCATCCGGCGATCGGCAAGAAGTGCCCGCCAAAGAGAGACGGCCAAGAGTGCTCCACGTTGGTCGGGGTCGGACCCGTGAAGGTGGACTGTAGCTCGACCAACGCACCTATGGGACCCGTGAGCAACTCGAGCATCTCTGGAGGTGCGTTCGGCATGTCGGGCACTCTCGCTTGGAAGGACACTCCTTACAAGCGCGTCGAGTACGGCAACATCTACGCTTGCGTGAACGGAAGGCTGACGTACGTCAAATCGTCGAAGTGCGTGGCGCTCGGGGGTCGGGCCTGGTCCTTCTCGCCGTCTCTTCTCAACGGTAACGACGTCGGAGGCTTGATCGGCTTCGACCCGTACGGATGGAAGTGGGGTCCTCCGACATGCGTGTTCTCAAGATGACGGGTTGACGAGTGGGGGGCCTGAGGATTGCCAGACCCTCTGCGGAATCGCCTCTCGCGCGACGACCCGGGGAGCGCGAGCCGAGTGCGGCGTGCAACGATAGGGGGGTGAAGCCCGAGCTCCAGCCTCTCTCCGGCTTCGGGCGGCGGGAGATCACGGGGGGGTACGTGGTGCGGCCCCGGACCGTCGAGGAGCTCGCGGACGCGCTCGGCTCGGCGCGGGAGGCGACCCTGCGGGGGGCGGGGCGGAGCTACGGGGACGCGGCGACGAACCGGGAGGGGATCGTGCTCGATCTCGGCGCGATGGATGCCCTGCGCCTTGACCCCGAGGAGGCGACGGTCGAGGTCGGTCCCGGCGCGACGATCGCGGGCGTGTGCCGCGCCGCGCTTCCGCACGGGCTCTGGCCTCCCGTCGTCACGGGGACGTCGCGCCCGACGATCGGGGGGGCGATCGCGATGAACGTCCACGGGAAGAACGCCTTTCGCGCCGGTCCCTTGGGCGAGCACGTCGCCGAGATGGACCTTCTGACGCCGCGGGGCGATCTTCTCACCCTGCTTCCGGACGATCCGCGCTTCCGCCTCGTCCTCGGGAGCGCGGGGACTCTCGGCGTCGTCACCCGCGCCGTGCTGAGGCTCCGGCGCATTCCCGGGCCGGGCGTCCGGGTTCGTTCGCGGCGGGTGAGAGGCTGGGACGAGGCGCTCGCCGCCTTCGACGCGCCAGGCGCGGCGGCCGCGCGAGGGGAGGAGCCGTCCGAGTTCCGCGTCGCCTCGATCGACCCGTTCGCCTCCGGGGGCGCCGCCGGGCGCGGGTTCTACGAGGAGGCGTGGCACGACGAGGGGGGTGCCACGCCGGAGCCGGACGCGCGGCGGCGCTCGCCGCATCTCTGGCGGGCGCTGAGGCTTGCGACGAACCCGCCCGCGATGCGCGCCCTCAACGCCGCGCGGGCCCGCCTCGCCCCCGTCGGCGCGCGCGCGATCTCCCTTGAGCGCTTCTCGTTCCAGCTCGACGCGATCCCGGATTGGGAGCGGGCCTACGGTTCCGGCGGCTTCGTCCAGTACCAGCCGTTCGTCCCGGAGGCGAGGGCGCGCGAGGTGTTCGCCGGGATGGGGAGGATCCTGCGCGCGGCGGGCGTTCCGGCGTACCTCGCGGTCCTCAAGCGCCACCGCGCCGACGGCTTCCCGCTCTCGCCGGGGCTCGACGGGTTCTCGCTCGCGCTCGACATTCCGGCGGGGGGCGACTGGCTTCGGGTTCGGGACGCGTGCTGGCGGATGAACGACCTCGTCTTGGAGGCGGGGGGGCGCTTCTACCTCGCGAAGGACTCGACCCTGCGCCCGGAGGACGTCCGCGCCTATCTCGGCGAGGCCCTGACGGCGCTCCGCACGCTCAAGGCCGAGTGGGATCCGGAGGGCGTCCTCACGAGCGACCTCGCCCGCCGGCTCGCGCTTTTCGAGTGAGTTTTTCGTCCCGGGCGTCTGTCGAACGCCGGGTGAGGAAGACGAATGGGCGGGGGTCCTGGGAACCTCCGTCGAAAAGCCTTACGTGTGCGGGGCGGGCTGGACCGGGCGGCGCGCGGCGAGGTCCCCGAGCGGCATGAGGACGGCGTCGAAGACGTTCTCGTTGCGCTTGACGGCGAGGAGGGCGGCGGGGGAGGGGGGGGCGTCCACGGCGATCTGGGCGATCGCGCTGCGGGCGGCGCCGAGGACGATGTTCTCCATCTCCTGGACGTTCACGCCCTCGTCCTTCAGGACGCCGAGGACGTGGGCGAGGACGCCGACGCGGTCGAGGTGGCGGACGACGAGGAGGTGGGTCGCGGCGCGGCCCTCCTCGCCCGCGCGGCGGACGTTCACGACGTTCGGGAGGCGTCCGGTGAGGAGGTACTCGCGCACGACGCGGACGACCTCGGCGGCGACGGCCTCCTGGGCCTGCGCGGTGCTCGCCCCGATGTGGTGGGTCGCGTAGACGCCGGGGAGGCCTCTCAGCTCGCCGTCGTAGACCCCGGTCGGGCCGGACGGCTCGCCCTCGAAGACGTCGAGCCCGGCGCGGAGGCCGCGCTCCCGGACGGCGCGGACGAGGGCCCTCTGGTCCACGACCTCGGCGCGCGAGGTGTTCACGACGATCGCGCCCTCGGGGAGGGCGGCGAAGAACGGCTCGCCGAGCATGGCGCGGGTCTCGGGGTTCAGGGCGACGTGGACGCTCACGACGTCGGAGAGGGCGGCGAGCTCGTCGAGGGTCTCGGCGCGCCCGAGGCTCAGCGCGGCGGCGACCTCGGGGGTGAGCCAGCGCGAGAGGGCGACGACGTGCATCCCGAAGGCCTTGCCGCGCGCGGCCATCTCCTGCCCGATCTTGCCCATGCCGACGAGGCCGAGGGTGCGTCCGGCGAGGCCGCGCGCCCGGGAGAAGCCGCGCTTGTCCCAGCGCCCCTCGCGCAGGGCGATCACGGCGTCGGGGATCCGGCGGTCGCAGGCGAGGATGAGGCCGAAGGCGAGTTCGGCGACGGCGAGGGCGTTCTGGCCCGGGGTGTTCGCGACGAGGACGCCCCGGCGGCTCGCCCCCTCGACGTCGATCGTGTCGGTCCCGGCCCCGGCGCGCAGGATCGCGGCGAGACGCCCGCGCTCGAGGGCGGCGTCGGTGACGCGGGTGGAGCGGACGACGAGGACCTCGGCGCCGGTCTCGGCGAGCGCGTCGCCGAGGGCGTCCTCGGTGAGCGCGGGTCGGTCGAGGAGGTCGACGCCGAGCGCCCGGAGACCGTTCAGCGCGGAGGCCTCAAGGGGGTCGGCGACGAGGACGGTCATGCCCGGCGAGTCTACCGGCGGGTACCTTCAAGGTCGTCCCGGCCGGGATGGTGGAATGGTAGACGCGGCGGTCTCAAAAACCGCTGGGGTAATGCCCGTGCGGGTTCGAGTCCCGCTCCCGGCACCCCTCACCCGGCACCCCGCTCCCGGCGCCCCTCTCCCGCCTCCGCTTGTACCCGGCATCCGTGCGGTGAGGATCGCCGCCGCGTTCTGCCGACCATTGTAGGGATGGGGCGAGCGACGGCGCGGCGGCGGGGGATCACCCTCGTGGAGTTGCTCGTGACGGCGGTGATCCTGGGGATCATGGCCCCGCCGCTCATGCTCGGGCTCTCCGCGACGCACGACGCCGCGCGCTCGGCGCGCAACCGCGTCGTGGCCCGCAACCTTCTCGCGAGCCAGCTCGAGGCGTTCCGGGGGGAGTGCCGCGCGTCGGTCGCGAAGTCCGGCGACGTCACGACGTCGTACGTTCCGGTCGGGGCGCCTCCGGTGACGGTGGTGAGGAGCACGGCGATCGCCAGCGTCGGGGGGTACAAGCTCGCCACCTGCGAGGCGGTCGCCACGTGGACGGAGATGCGGGGCGGGCAACCGGTGACGGCGAGGCTCGCGCTCGGGACCGCGATGCGGGCGGGGGCGCTCCCTTGAGGCTTCGCGCAGGCTTCCGAGACCGGCGGGGCCGGCGGGGGAGCACGCTCGTGGAGCTTCTCTTCACGGTGGCGCTCGCGACGGTGATCGTGGGGGCGGCGACCCTTCTGTACGGGGCGGCGGCGTCGGGGACGCTCGACGCGGCGGCGATCGCCGAGACGGGCTCGGCGGGGGACGCGCTCACGGACGAGCTCGACTTCTACTGCCGGAGCGCGCTCGACGCCTCGGTGGTGACGATCGCCTCGCGGCCCGTGCTGAGGCTCACGATGCCGGCGGTGCGCGCGCCGCGCGACGGGCGGGGGATGGTCGTCGCGTACTCGCCGTCCTACACGCATCCGCGGCTCGGTCCGGCGTACGAGCCGGGGGAGACGGTGTGGATCTACGCGGGCGCCCCGCCGTCGGGGACGACGATCCCCTCGATCCCCTCGATCGCCTCGGTGGGCAACGTCCCGTACCTCGCGCGCCGGAACGACGGGCTACAACCCACCGCGGCCGACGTGGACGCGAACTGGACCTTTCTGGACTCCGGGCGGAAGGTCCGGCGGTTTCCCGGCGCCTACGGGTTCGGGTTCTTCGTGACTCCGAGCCTCCGCTCGGTGACGTGGATCGTCACGACGACGGCGGGGACGGGTTCGGACCCCGCCGTGTACGACGCGGGGCGCGCGAGGAGCTTTCGGACGCTCCAGACCGGAGGGTCGGCGGTGTGGACCCTCGGGGCCCCGCAATGAGGGGGAGGGCGCCCGAGCGGCGCGGGGGGCGGCGCGGGCGTCGGCGGGAGCGGGGCTCGACGATCGTCTACGCGCTCGTCATCATGGGATCGGTGGCGCTTCTCGTGGCGGCGAACCTCGACCTGGCGGGAGGCGTGCGGCGGTCGGTCCAGCGGGACGAGGAGGATCTGAGGTCGCGGTACGCGCTCGGCGCGGCGTCGGAGACGGTGACGGCGCTCGCCTCGGCGTCCTCGGCGTACGCCGGGGGCACGTTCACGATGACCTGCGGCGGAAGGGCGTACACGGTGGTGGGCGCCCCCACCGCCGACACCCACGGCGCGACGATCTCGGTCACCGGGCCGGACGGGCGCGCGATGAGCACCACGGGGTCGAACCCCGCGACGGCGACCTACGCGGAGTACGGACTCTTCGTGGACTCGACCTCGGACATCAACGACGACCTCGTCGTCGGCTCGGCCGCCGCGCCGAACCACGTCTACTTCGGAAAGACCCCGAACCAGAAGAAGGCGGGTCAGGCGCTTCTCAACGTTTACGGCGCGGTGGACACGGCGGCGAGCGCGTCCTCGTTCCAGGACTTCGCGCCGGACCGGACCGGCCCGATCTCGACCGGGGTGGAGGGCGGGAAGCTTCCGAACCTCAACGGCGCGGCGCTCGCGCTCGCGGCGAACTCGACGGTGGGGAAGACGACCCTCGCGGGGCTGGACTTCGGGCTCTACGCCCGCACCGGGGGCCGCGTCCCGCTCGTCTACGGCACGGGGGATCTCACGCTCACCGGCCTTTGGCGGGGGCGCGGGACGGTGTACGCGGCGGGGAACGTGACGATCAAGCCGCCCCTCGCGACGGTCGGGGCGTCCTCGGAGCTCGTGATCCTCACGAACGGGAGCGTGACGATCGACGGGGACGGGGGTGTGCAGGCGTTCGTCTACTGCGGGACGAAGGCTCAGGTCGCGAAGAAGTCGACGTCGGTCGTGCTGACTGGGGCGCTGTGGACGAGCTCGTTGCAGATCGAGCAACCGATCACGCTCTTTTATGACGACGAGTTCTGGGCGCGGCCCGCCTCCCTCGACGAGTTCTACCTTCCGGCGGCGACGCAGTAGGGTCCTCTCGCCACGAACGCCGGCGGCTCCCTAACGGCGGGGGTGAGGACGCGCCGATGATCCTTACGTTCCTCGCGAGATCGCGGGGGACGAGCCCCCGATGATCCCCTCGCTTCGATCGGTCGCCGCGACCGCCCCCTCGGACGCCGCCGTGCGCCTCTCGGCGCAGAAGATCGACCTTTTCGGGATCCGGGTCCGGTGGGCGCTCCTCGTCCTCATGGGGGTGGTGCTGTACGGGACGGTTCCGGCCCCGGTCATCGCCGGCCTCGTCGGGGCGCTCGCGGCGGCGGGGTTTCTCGTCCGGCGCGAGTGCCTGGACGCATCGAGATACGAGAGGCGGGGGGCCGGGGCGGCGCGGACGCTCCGGGTGGTGGACGGGCTTCTCGCCTGCGGTTCGGTGTGGATCTACGGCCACGCGGGGGGCGGGATCGTCGGCGGGACCGAGTGGATCGTGGGGATCCCCTTCCTGCTTCTGGACGGCTACTGCGGGCGGAACCTCAAGCGGGTGCTCGCGCTCTCGGGGGCGATGTCGCTCACGACGCTCGGGGGCGCGTTCCTCGCGCGGGGGCCTCAGGGGGCGGTGGCGCCGGTCGCGGCGATCGTGGTCTCGGGGCTCGTGGGGGGCGCGTTCGCGCGGTTTCAGATCCGCGAGTACGACCTGCACCGGCGCGACCGGCGCCTCTCGACGCTCATGAGCACGTCGGCGGCGCTCGCGGCGAGCGAGAGCCTTCCCCGGCTTATCGCGCACACGCTGAAGGCGGCGGTGTGCGACCTTGGGGCGAGCGCGGGGATCATCGCGCTCGTCTCGGAGGAGGACAAGGATCTTCTCGTCACCGAGTCCGCCTACTCGCCGAGGGGGGAGTTCGCCTTTCCCGAGACGATCGTCGTCGGGGAGGGGGTCTCGGGGTACGTCGTCCAGATGGGGCAGCCGGTCGCGCTCGCGGCCAGCGCGGGCGAGGAGCTCGTGTGCGACGGGATCTCGGGGACGGCGCGGTCGGCGGTCTCGGTCCCGCTCGTGAACCGCGCGTTCGCGGGGGCGGGGCAGGCGGGTCTCGACGAGATCGTCGGGGCGATGACGCTCGTGCGCGACGACGACGCGGGGGCGGTGCAGGGGGAGGACCTGGAGATGCTCCAGTCGCTCTCGGCGCTTCTCGCCTCGGCGGTCCACAACGCGCGGATGGAGGAGCGCCAGCGGGCGACCTTTCTCCGGACGCTCGAGAGCCTCGCGACCGCGCTCGAGGCGCGCGACGACTACACGCGGGGGCACTCGCAACGGGTGTGCGAGCTCAGCGGGATGATCGGGCACCGGCTGGGTCTCTCGCCGGAGGCGCTCGAGGAGTTGCGGGTGGGGACGATCCTCCACGACATCGGCAAGATCGGGGTTCCCGACGCGATCCTCAACAAGCCGGGGCGCCTTCTCGACGAGGAGTTCCGGGTCATGCGCCAGCACCCGGTCATCGGCTACGAGATCTGCCGTCCCCTGATGCTGTCGGAAGGGGTCCTCATGATCATCCGGAACCATCACGAGAAGCTCGACGGGAGCGGCTACCCCGACGGGCTCAAGGGGGGCGAGCTTCCTCTCTCGCTCCGGGTCGTGTGCGTCGCGGACGCCTTCGACGCGATGAGCTCGCGCCGGCCGTACCGCGGCGTGATGGATCTGCGGCGCGTCGTCGGGGAGCTCTCGAAAGGGGCGGGGGTGCAGTTCGACCCCGTCGTCGTGGAGGCGATCAAGGAGCTTCTCTTCGCGGGCGAGCTCGACGCGACGTACCGCGCGTTCTGGAGCGCGGGGGCGGCCGAGCTGATGGCCGCGCCGATCGAGGCGAGGGCGGCGTGAGGGCGTCCGCGTCCGGGGACGCCGCTCTCGGGATCGACATCGGGAGCCGGAGCGTGAAGGTGCTTCTCGCGCGCGGAAGCGCCGGGAGGCTCGTGATCGAGACGGCGGGCTCGTTCGAGCTTCCCCAGGGGCTCGTGGAGGGCGGGGTCGTGGTGGACCCGCGCGAGTTCGGGCGGACGCTCGCGCGGTATCTCGACCACGCGGGGGCGACCGGGAGCGGCCTCGCCGCCGTCTTCTCGATCCCGAGCTCGCTCGCGGTCCTCCGGTGGCTCAACCTGCCGATCCTGCCGATCGAGGAGCTTCGGGAGGCGGCGCGCTACAAGGTGCGGCGGCATCTGCCCTTTCCGGTGGAGAGCGCGTACATCGAGGTCTCGCGCCCCGACGACGACGAGGGCGAGGGGAGCATGGTCGTCGCGGTCCCCCGGACGGCGCTCGACTCGCGCGCGGAGGCGCTCCTCCACGCGGGGCTCGTCCCCGTCCACGCGGAGCTCGAGGCGCAGGCGATCCTTCGCGTGATGGAGCGCCGCCTCGCGCGCCGGTCGGCGCTCTGGCGCGACGCCTCGCTCACGATCCTCGACATCGGGGGGACGAGCACGCACATGTACGTCGTCCAGAGCCGCCGGCTCCAGTTCATCCGGGGGGTGAAGTTCGGGGCGAGCATCTTTCACGACGCGGTCGCGAGGGGGCTCGGGGTGGACCTCGGCCGGACCCAGGGGCTCATGTCGCACGCCGAGACGCGGCTGGACAGGGGGGGGAGCCTTCTCCTCCCGATGGACGGGGAGACGGTGACGGTCAACGTCGAGGCGGAGCTGGAGAAGCTCACGCGGGAGTTCCTCCGCCTCATGCGCTACTTCCGCTCGCTCCATCCCGAGCGCTCCTACGCGGGGATCCTCGACCACGCGGTGCTGTGCGGGGGGCTCGTCGGTCTCGAGGGACTCGACCAGTACCTTCAGGCGACGCTGGGGCTTCGGATCGAGATGGCGCGGCCGATCGCGGGGCTCATGACGCGGTTCTCGCCGGAGACGTTCGCGGCCGTCTCGCATCGTCAGGAGGCGTTCACGACCGCGATGGGGCTCGCGCTCGCGGGCCTCTCGGGAGGAGGGCGCGAGAGCGTCCAGGAGGGCAGAGAGCGTGAGTTCGTCTGGAAGCGCGCCGGTTAAGGCCCCGCTCGCCGCGGCCTCGGAGAGCGTTCCCGTCCTGGGGGCGGGGCTCGCCCCCGGCTCGGCCGGAAGCCGCTCGATCGACGTCGAGTTCAACCTCTTGCGGACGTGGACGGCGGCCCGCGACGATCTGCACCGGCGCGCGGTCCGCCATCTCGTCCTTCTCGCGGGGATCGTCGCGCTCGGCGGGGTCGCGGTGCCCTTGCTCGCGAGCGGCGCGGCGCGGGCGCGCCGGGGCGAGACGGTCGAGCGGGGGCGGCTGGCGCGGGAGACCGCCGATCTCCAGGCGCTCGAAGCCCGCGCGGGCGCCTACGCCGCGCCGCTCGCGCGACGGGGGGCGCTTGCCCGGAGCGCGGCGGACCTCGACGGCCTGCTCGCGGTCGTCGCCGCCGTGGTCGAGTCGTGCCCCGGCGGGTTGCAGATCGTCCGTGTCACGCTCGACGTCGCCGACGGGCTCGCGACGGCGAAGATCGGGGCCCGCGCCTCGGACGCCGCCACGGCCCGGAGCTTCCTTCTGGCGCTCGCGGGGAACGCCCGGGTGCGCGAGATCCGTCAGACGTCGATCGTCGGCGACGGGCGCGGGGGCGTCGCGTTCGACGTCGTGGTGAAGGGGAGCGTCGCGGGCGCGTCGTCGGGGCCGGGGGGGCGGTGAGGAGCGCGCGCCTCCTTACGCCGGGAACGATCCGGGGGCTTCAGCGGGCGACGTTCACGCTCGGGGGGGCGGTCGCGTTCTTCGGAGCCATCCTTCTCGCCGCGCGCGGGATCGCCCAGGCCTCGCAGGCGAGGGCGACCGCCGAGCGCCGCGCGGTGGAGGTTCGGCGGGGCGCGGCGCTCGAGGTCATCGCGTCGGCGAGGGCGACGCCCGAGGGAACCCCGCCGGATGGGGTCCCGCCCGAGCCGCAAGGGGTCCAGGGGGCGCTCGACGCTTTCCAGGGCGGGCTCGCGGCGGCCTGCGTGGGGCACGGGGTGCGACTGGTCTCGTTCGAGTCCACGACCGATCCTCAGCCGGCGGCGACCCGCTACGGAGGTCCCGCGCCGACGGCGGGGGGCGCTTGGCGTTCGGTGGACGCAAAGGTGCAGCTACGGGGTCGGCTTACCGATGTTTACACCGTGATCGCCGATCTGAAGTCGTGCCCGACCCCATTCGAGATCGCCTCGCTCGGGCTCGAGGGGGATGCGCGCGGGGGGGTGCGGGTGACGCTCGCCGCCGCCGTGCTCACCTCGGATCGGGCGCCGGCGACCCCGGGAGGAGGCGAGATTGCGCACGGGTGACAAGCGTCAGGCGACGATCCTCGGCGTGGTCGCGGTCGGGGCGGTCGGGTTCTTGATCTTCCAGCTCGTTCCGAAGGGCCGTCCGGCGCCCGTTCCGCCGCCGACGCCGGTTCCGACTGGGATAGTGGCGACCCCACCCGCCTCCACGCCGACGGTCACGCTCGCGTCGCTGGCCCCGGGGTCCACCGCGCCCGCATCGGGCGGGCCGAGCCCGCGGAGTGTGTCCGCCCCGCCGCGTCTCGCCCGCGATCCGTTCGCGGAGGTGGACGAGCCCGCCCCCACGTCCGTGCCCCCCCTCTCCTCCGCCTCCGGAACGATCCCCCGGCGCGAGCCGAGCGAGAGCCCCGCCCTCGTGGCGGGGGTGTTGCCGAGCGTGCTTCCCGCGCCTCCCGCGCCCCTCGTTCCGCCCGCGCCCCTCGTTGCGCCCGCGCCCAAGCCGTCGAAGACGGCGCCGCACGGGAAGAAGGCTCCGCCTCACCCGGATGCGAAGCCCGTCCGTACCTCCTCTCTCGCCACGACGTTTCGGCTGCTCGGGATCGTCGAGGCGACCGGGGGGGGCGGTCCGGTGGCGATGGTGCGGATCGGACGCCGAGACGCGACGTTGCGACCGGGGGACTCCGTGGCCCCCGGGGTTCGCGTCGGCACGATCACCCTGGAGGGTCTGACCCTCCGCGACCGACCCGGCGCGCCGCTCGCGCCGGGAGACGAGATCACGCTTTGAGCCTCCTGACCCTCGCCCTTTGGGCTCTGAGCCGCTCTGCTGGACTCCTCTTGCCGCCTCCTCCGGTCGCCGCGCCGCGCCGCGTCCACGCGACTCGGGCGACGTTGGCGGCACGATCGCGCCTCTTCCGGCCGAGCGAGGCGGCTCAGGCTCTCCGTCCCCCAACGGCCGTCGTCCGGGCGCCCTCTCCCCCCGCGCCGATCGACGACGCGGTCGAGGAGGGGCGTCTCTGCTCGCTCTCGGTGGACGGGGGGACGGCGGAGCTCGCCGTCCGGACCCTCGTCGGGCAGACGCGGCTGAACCTCGTGCTCCTCGACGGAGCGAAGACGCCGGTGACGGTGCGGCTCCGGAACGTTCCCGTGATGGACGCGGTGCGCCATCTGTGCGCCCTCGGGGGCCTCCGGTTCCTGCGTCTGCCGCACACCGTCGTGATCGGCCCCGAGACGGCGCTCAAAGCGTCGTATCCTCTCGCGTGGGCCGATCAGAACGCCGCGCCGGCCCCGGCGGCGATCCTCGCGCCTCCCGCCCCGCTCGCGCTCTTCCGGGTCGTGCGCCTGAGCCACATCCCCGCGGCGGAGGCGGCCGCGACGATGAAGGCGCTGTACGAGTCGCGGGGTCTCACGGCGGTCGCGGGGCCTTCGACGACGATCCCGACGCTCGGCGAGGTGGCGACGACGGCGAAGGCGACGGGGGCGGCGACGAGCACCGCGATCCAGCGGACGCCCGACCCCAACGCCTCGCGCACGCTCGTCCTCTCGGGTCCGGCGCCGGTGATGACGGAGGCGCTCGCGGCGCTCGCCGGACTCGACACCCCCCGGGCCCAGGTGCGGGTGGACGTGACGATGCACGACGTGAGCAACGACGCGCTGAAGGATCTCGGTCTCTCGTGGGGGTTCTCGCCGCTGAAGATCACGGAGAGCCCGGATCGCGGGTTCCTCTTCGGGAGGTTCGACCGTTCGAACCTCGGGTTCGAGGCGACGATCCACGCGCTGGAGACCGCCGACAAGGCCCGGCTCCTCGCCTCGCCGAACGTCTCGGTCCTCGACGGTGAGCGGGCCTTCGTCCTCATCGGGGACCGGCTGAACTTTCCCGTCCTCATCGGCTACTCGCAGGCGAACACCCCGATCTTCGACGTGCGCGAGGAGCGGGTGGGGGTGTACCTGCAGGTGAGCGCGATGGTCGCCTCCGACGGGACGGTGACGATGACGATCGCCCCGCAGGTCTCGACGGTGCGCGGCTTCAACCTCGTCGGGGGGGCGAGCTACCCGCAGATCGCGACGCGGGAGGCGCAGTCCACCGTGCGGGTGCGATCGGGGGAGACGATCATGATGGGGGGCCTCATCCGCGACGACGAGATCTCCAACATGGAGAAGGTCCCCCTCCTCGGCGACCTGCCCGTCTTCGGCGAGCTCTTCCGGCGCCGCAAGCGGCAGAGGACGAGTTCCCAGCTCGTGATCTCCGTGACCCCGCGGATCGTTCCCGAGGCCGCCGGGGCGGAGACGGGCGCGGCGGCGGGAGGGTAGCCCGGTGAACCTCGACCGTCCGATCGGGGATATCTTCGTCGAGGAGGGCTATATCCTCCGCGACGAGCTGAACCACATCCTCTCGACGCGCGAGGACACGACGGAGCGCCTGGGGGACCTTCTCGTCCGGCTCGGGCGGATCTCCGAGAAGCAGAAGCTCAAGTGCATGGGGCTTCAGATGGGCGTTCCGTTCGTGGATCTCGCCCGGATCGAGCTCGATCCCCTCGTCGCGCGCTCGATCCCGCACACGGTCGCGGTGCGGCTTCTCTCCGTGCCCGTCGAGGCGACCGACGTCGCGGCGACGGTCGCGATGGTGGACCCGCTCGACCTCGCCGCGCTCGACGAGCTCGCGCTCCTGCTCGGGCGCGACGTGGACCCGCTACTGGCGACCGAGGGGGACGTGCGCGACGCGGTGTTCCGCGTCTTCGGGGCGTACGACGACCTCGGCGAGATCGTCGGAGAGGCGGTCAAGGGGATCGACATCGACGGGTTGCGCGTCGCGACGACGGAGGAGGACGAGGCGGACGCGGTCTCGGTCATCGAACTCCGGGAGGTCGGGGAGGGGGCTCCGGTCGTTAAGCTCGCGAACGCGCTCCTCATCCGCGCGATCGCGATGCGCGCCTCGGACGTCCACATCGAGCCCCAGAACCGCAAGGTGCGCGTCCGGGTCCGGATCGACGGCCTTCTTCAGGAGGTGATGATCGTCCCGAAGGACCTCCAGATGCCGCTCATCTCGCGCCTGAAGCTGATGGCGGGGCTCGACATCGCGGAGCGACGCGCGCCCCAGGACGGGCGGTGCACCCTCGTGAGCCCGCAGGGGCAGTACGACTTTCGCGTCTCGACGTATCCGAGCGTCTACGGGGAGACGATCGTCATCCGCATCCTCGACAAGAACGCGGCGATGATCGACCTCGGGAAGCTCGGGATCGGGGAGGACCTTCTGAGGACGTTCCGGAAGAGGCTCGGCGAGCCGCAGGGGCTCGTGCTCATCAACGGTCCGACAGGATCGGGGAAGACGACGACGCTCTACGCGGCGCTCCACCACCTGAACGGGGTCGAGCGCAACATCATCACGATCGAGGACCCGGTCGAGTACCAGCTCGACGGGATCACCCAGGGGAACGTGAACCCCCGCGCGGGGATCACCTTCGCGACGGGCCTCCGCTCGATCCTGCGGCAGGACCCCGACGTCATCCTTATCGGCGAGATCCGCGACGCGGAGACGGCGCAGATCGCGGTCGAGGCGGCGCTCACGGGGCACCTCGTCCTCACGTCGCTCCACGCGAACGACTCGATGGGAGCCCTGACCAGGCTTGTGGACATGGGGATCGAGCCGTTCCTCCTCGGGGCGAGCGTCACCTGCTCGGTGGCCCAGCGGCTCGTGCGGACGGTGTGCCCCAAATGCGCCGAGACCTACAAGCCCGAGGGGGAGACGCTCCGGCGGCTCGGGTTGCCGCCCGACGCGGAGTACCGGCGGGGGCGCGGCTGCGAGCACTGCGCGAAGACGGGGTACCGGGGGCGGATGGGGATCTACGAGGTCCTCCCGATCACCCCCGAGATCCGGCGGCTCGTCCTCGCGGGCCAGCACGGGGCCGAGCTGAAGGCGACGGTGCAGAGGCTCGGGATGCCGACGCTCCGCCACGACGCCTGCGACAAGGTTCTCGCGGGGACGACGACGGTGGACGAGGTTCTGCGCGTGACGGCGGAGGCGATCTGATGCCGACGTTCGCCTACAAGGCGGTGGATTCGGCGGGGGTCCGCACGGCGGGGACGCTCCAGGCCGAGACGCTCGCCGAGGCGGAGCGCCGGCTCGTCCAGACCGACGCGACGATCCTCTCGCTCGCCCCCGCCGCCGGCGGGGCGGGGGCGAAGGAGAGGGCCGCCCCCGGCCCCGCGCGGACGTTCGGGAGGAAGGTGAGCGCGGGAGACGCGGCCGACGTGCTGAAGAACCTCGCGGTCATGGCCGAGACCGGGGTGCCCTTCGTCGAGGCGCTCGAATCCATCCTCTCGTCGGCGAAGACGGGGACGATCGAGGCGGGTCTCGCGCGGGTGCGCGACGCGGTGGTGGCGGGTCAGAGCCTCTCGGGGGCGATGCGCGTCGCGCCGGAGATGTTCCCGCCGCTCGTGACCGACATGGTGCGGATCGCGGAGAGCGGCGGGCGGCTCGACGCGGCGCTCGACTCGGGCGCGGTCTACCTCGAGCGGATCGCGGAGATGCGCAAGAAGGTCGTGAACGCGATGATGTACCCCTGCGTCATGCTCGGGGTCTCGTTCCTGACGATGGCGATCCTCATCGTCTTCGTCATGCCGAAGTTCGCCGTGATGTTCAAGTCCATGAAGACGGAGCTTCCGTGGACGACGAAGGCGATGCTCTCGGCGGGGGACGCGGTGCGGGGGAACCCGCTCGGGTCGCTTCTCGTCGTCGGGGCCGTCCTCGTCGGGGGCGTCCTCCTCTTCCGCCTTCCGGCGGGCAAGGTCGTGGTCGCGGCGGTGGCGGGACGAACCCCGCTCCTCGGCGAGCTCTTGCGGCGGCTCGCCCTCTCGCGCGCGCTCCAGTCTATCGCGACCCTCGCGAACGCGGGAGTCCCGCTTCTCCACGCGATCGAGCACGGGGCGCGGGTGGCGGGGCCGGGGAGGACGGGGCGGGCGCTTCTGGCGGCGCGGGACTCGGTCGAGCGGGGTTCGGCGCTCTCGGACGCGCTGACGGCGACGGGGGCGTTCCCGAGGACGCTCGTGCAGATGGTCGCGGTCGGGGAGCGCACCGGGCGCCTCGCGCCGCTTCTCACGCGGCTCGCCCAGGGGATGGAGAGCGACGTGGACGCGCGGCTCCGCGCGCTCGTCGCGACGATCGAGCCGCTGATGATCGTCGTGATGGGGGTCGTGGTGGGGGGGATTACCGTCTCGATCATCGGCCCGATCTACTCGGTCGTCGAGAACGTCAAATAAAGCGTTTATCGCCTCCGGGCCGTTGGGTTGGCGGCGCGGGGGACCGATAACATCTTAGAGGCATCGATGCAACGACCCCGCACCCGAAACCGACTCTCCCTCCGACGGGCGTTCACGCTGGTGGAGCTCCTCATCGTGATCATCATCATCGCGGTCCTCGCGGCGATCGCGATCCCGAAGTTCGCGAACTCGACGGCGCGCTCGAAGGACGCCTCCCTGAAGAGCAACCTGAAGATCGTTCGGAGCGCGGTCGAGTCGTTCCGAGCCGACACGGGTCTCTCGCCCGTCGCGCTCGTGGATATGACCGGCACGGCCGCCCCCTCCAACGGCATCAACGGCGCGGGGGTGTCGGTGACGCTCACGAGCACGAGCTACCGCGGCCCCTACATCCAATCGGAGCCGAAGGATTCCGTGACCGACACGGCCCTCGGGTACAGCACGACCGGCGGCACGCCCGTCGTGAAACCGACACGGCGACGCTCGGCATGACGAACGACGCCTCCGGGCAACCGTACTCGAACTACTGATCCCGCCTCCCCTCTCAAGCCCCGGACCACTCGTCCGGGGCTCTGTGCTATACTTTCCCCCTACCTCCGATGATCTACGTCCAGGTTCAGCCGAACGAGTCGATCGACTCCGCGCTCAAGCGCTTCAACATGCGCCTCCAGCAGAGCGGCGTCCTCCGCACGCTCAAGGAGCACTCGGCCTACGAGAAGCCCAGCGAGAAGCGCCGCCGCCAGGCCCGCCGCCGCACCAGCCGCCAGTAAGCCCGTCGGTCGGGGTCTACCGGCCGAGCCCTATGCTCTACCGTTCTCTCGGGGTCGTCGAAGCCGTCGCTTCGGACGACCCCGACCTCGTTCCGGCCCTCGAGGCGGCCGTGCGCGCCCTTGCCGCGCAGAGCCCCCGGCCCGTCGCGCTCGCCTTCGTCTCGGACGAGGAGATGCGGGGGCTCAACCTTCGGTTCCGCGGTCTCGACGCGCCGACCGACGTTCTCACCTTCGCGACGGGCGACGTGGCGATCGGGGTGGGGTCCCTGCGCCGGCAGGCCGCTTGGCGCGGGGTCTCGACGGCGGACGAGGCGGCGCTTCTCGCGCTCCACGCCGCCTTGCACCTGGAGGGGTACGACGACGTGGAGGACGAGGACCGCGCCGCGATGCAGCGCGAGACGAAGCGCCGCGCGGACGCGCTCGGGATTCCTTGCGAAGCCGAATGGGTGTCGCTCCCTCACGACGAGGAGGCACTCGTTTGAAGCCGTCCCGACTGTTCGCGCCGTTCAAGGTCGCCCTCAACGGGATCGTCTTCACGTTCAAGACCCAGCGCCACATGAGGTTCCACCTGTACGTGGTCTTCATCGTCCTTCTTCTCGGGCTCTTCGTCAATCTCGCGATGCGCGAGATGCTCGTGCTCCTCTTCACGATCTCGCTCGTCGTCGTCGCGGAGATGTTCAACTCGGCGATCGAGGCGACGGTGGACCTCGTCTCCCCGAGCTACAACCCGCTCGCGAAGTTCGCGAAGGACATCGCCGCCGGGGCCGTCCTCATCACGACGATCGTCGCGCTCGTCGTCGGGGCGCTCCTTCTGCTCGGCGAGCAACGATGGGAGAACCTCAAGACCGCCCTCAACGCGGAGGCGCCCTCGGTTCCGATGGCGATCCGCTTCTTCGTGGGCTTCTTTCTCGTCTTTATCGCGGTGGTCATCGGCAAGGGGCTCGGGAAGAGCGGGCGGGTGCTCCAGGGCGGGCTCATCTCGGGGCACGCGGCGTACGGGTTCTTCTTCGCGACGTGCCTCATCTTCCTCACCGAGAGCGCGCTCGCCTCGGGGCTCGGCCTGCTCCTCGCGCTCATCATCGCGCAGAGCCGGTACGAGGCGAAGTTCCACACCCTCGTCGAGCTCGGCCTCGGCGCGATCGTCGGGGTGCTCATCTCGCTCGTGTCGTTCGTCCTTCTGCCCAAATGACCCGTTCCCCGATGACGCCCGACCCTCCCGAACGTCGCCCGTCGAGCCGTCTCCCCGCGCGGGCGTTCCTCGGCGCCCTCGGAGCGGCTTTCGGCGGGCTCGTCTTCATCGGGTGCGCCGGCGCGGCGGGTGGAGGGTCGCCCGGGACGGCGACGTTCTTCGACCGGCTGGCACGAAGCCCCTGGACCCCGGTCGTCGCGATCGTCGGCTCCCTCGTCCTGTCGGCCCTCTTCGCGATGGGCGAATCGGCGGTGAACGCGTTGCGGCCCCACCATCTGAAGCGTCTTCCCGAGGGAACCCCCCTCGAGCGCCGGCTCACCGCGACCCTCGAGCGCCGCGCCGAGATCGCGGCGGCCTTGAGCTTCGGGGGCCAGCTCGCGCGGGTCGGGCTCGTCCTCTCGGGCTTTCTCCTCGCGCTCTTTCTCGCGACGTGGGGCCAGCTCGACAACGTCGGCGCGGCGGGGTACGGGCCGATCGTGCTCGCGGCGCTCGCGGTCGCCCTGCCGCTCGCGCTTCTGAACCTCTTTCTCGGGGACCTCGCCCCGCGCTCGTTCGGCGCGGCGCACCCGCTCGCGGTCGTCACCCGGATGGGGACGCTCGTTCGCGTGACGTCGCTCCTCCTCGGTTTTCCCGCGCGGGCGCTCGTCGGGTGGACCGAGCGGATCCGGCGCGCGTTCGCGCCGAAGGGAGACGCCGCCGACGCGGCGCAGGAGAAGGAGGAGGAGATCCGCACCCTCGTCGAGAGCGCGGAGGAGTCCGGGGCGATCGAGAGCGACGAGAAGGAGCTCATCACCTCGGTCTTCGAGTTCACCGACACGGTAGCGCGGGAAGTCATGACGCCGCGCACCGATCTCGACGCGATGCCGATCGAGAGCGATCCGAAGGAGATCGTCGAGGTGATCCAGCGCACGGGGCACTCGCGCATCCCACTGTACGAGGGGACCGACGACGCGATCGTCGGGATCGTCCACGCGAAGGACCTGTTGCTCGCGATGGTGAGCTACAAGCCGGTCTCTCTCCGCAAGCTCATGCGCCACGCGACGTTCGTGACCGAGACGAAGAGCCTCCACGAGCTCTTGCGCGAGATGCGGGCGGGGAAGAGCCAGCTCGCGGTCGTCCAGGACGAGTTCGGCGGGACCGCCGGGATCGTCACCATTGAGGACATCATCGAGGAGCTCGTCGGGGAGATCCAGGACGAGTACGACATGGAGGAGCCCGCCGTGAACGAGACGCCGGAGGGGTACCTCGTCGAGGGGAAGACCCACATCGACGACGTGAATGAGGAGGTCGGCTCGCGCTTCGCGAGCGACGATTTCGACACGATCGGGGGGTACGTCTTCGGGCTCTTCGGCCGCCAGCCGCGCGCGGGGGAGAGCATCGAGGCGGAGGGCTTCCTCTTCACTGTCGCGGAAACGGATGGCAAGCGGATCCTCAAGCTCCGGATGGAGCCGTGCGATCCGTCCTCCTCTAATGACGACTACCGGAAGAGCGCGTAGAGGATCTGGCCGACGACGATCTTCAGGATGATCGCCACCGGGAAGACGCCCGCGTAGTCGCTCGTCGGAAGCTCGTTCCCGGTGCGCGCGAGGGCGAAGTTCAGGGCGATCGGCTGGGTCTGCGCCCCGGCGTAGACCCCGAAGAGACGGTTAAGCGGCGAGCCTAGGACGAGCCGCCCCCCGACGAGGATCACGGCGGCCGAGGCGAGGGTCGCGAGGGCGCCGAAGAGGACGACCCCGAACCCCTCGCCGTGCGAGACGCTCGACCAGAAGCCGTACCCCGCCCGCAGGCCGATCCCGGCGGCGAAAAGCGAGAGCCCGAACTGCCGGAGCGTGAGGTTGGCGGGATACGGCAGTTGCCAGACGATCCCGCGCGTGCGCTGGAGCCGCCCGAGGAGGAGCGCCGCGATGAGCGGGCCGCCCGCGAAGCCGAGACGGAACGAGCCGCCCGGAAGCGGGATGGGGATCTCGCCGACGAGGAGCCCGAGAAGCATCCCGAGCGAGAGCGGGAGAAGGTCCGCCTCGCCAAGGGCTTTGTACGAGTCGCCGAGGAACCCCGCGAGCTTCGGATGGTCGCCGTGGCGGGCGAGGGCGCGGACGCGGTCGCCGAGCTGGAGGATCGTCCCGCCGTCGGGGACGAGGTCGAGATCGCCCCGCTTCACGCGGGTGACGACCGCACCGAAGGCGCGGGGGAGATCGAGGTCGCGAAGCGGGCGTCCCGCGACCTCGGGGCTCGAGACGAACACCCGGCGGATCTCGAACTCGCTCCGGTCGCGCTCGAGGTGCTCCTCGGTGAGCTCGCCGAGAAGGCCGGCCGCGCGCTCGATCGCCCCCATGCCTCCGACGACGGTCACGCGGTCGCCGATCTCGAACCGCTCGTCGGCCTGGGCGAGCACGTGCCCGTCGTCGTGGGCGATGCGTCCGAAGGTGATCCCCGATCCGACCTTCGCCGCCGCTTGGGCCACGGTGAGGTGCGCCGCCTCGGGGCGGGTGACGAGGACGGTGCCGACGCCGACCCCCTCGCTCGCGCGGCGGAACTCGGGGATGCCCTTCGCCTCCTCGCGCAGATCGATGCGGAGGAGGCGCGGCGCGAGGAGCATCGCGAGAAGGGGCAGGAGGACCCCGAGGGGATAGGCGAGCGAGTAGCCGAGGACGTACTGGGCGACGGCCTGCGGCGAGGCCCCGTGCCGCTGGGCGGCGTCCACGACGGAGGCGAGCCCCGAGGCGTTCGTGAGCGCGCCGGAGTACATCGTCGAGCCGGTGGCGGGAGGAACCCCGAAGAACCGCACCCCGACGAAGCAGACGAGCGCGGCCGCGATAAGACCAGAGACGGCGAGCCCCGTCGCCTTCAGCCCGTCGCGCGAGAGCGACTGCGAGAGACCCTGCGCGCTCGTGAGCCCGATGCAGTAGATGAAGAGCGCGAGCCCGAAGATCGGGACGATCTCGGGAAGCTTCAGGCGCGGATCGAGCGCCCCGACGGCGAGTCCGACGAAGAGGATCATCGCCGTTCCGAACGGCGCCCCGCCGATCCTCAGCCTTCCGAGCGGGAAGCCGAGCGCGGCGACGACGAAGAGGAGGAGGAGCGGCCGCTCGGCGAGGAGGTCCACGACGGCGCGCATCGGGGGGTTCTACGCACAGGATCCGCCTTTCGGAGGGCTCTCCCCCCGCTTCGCGGCGCGTTCGGGGGCGAACCTGTACAATGGGGGCGAGTTCGCAACGGATGGCGAAGACCCGACCCCGCCCGAAAGCCCCCGCCGCGAAGGCGGCGAAGGCCTCGCCTCGCAAGAAGGCCCCGGCGGCGCGGCTCGGACCGGAGATCACGCACCGGCACGTGGATATGGTGGCGATCGGGCTTCTCGCGCTCGCGGGGCTGTGCGTCATCGCGCTCGCGGGCTCGAACGCGGGGGCGGTGGGCGGGGCGATCCGGGCGGCGTTCGGGCTTCTCTTCGGCAAGGGCGCCTGGATCGTTCCCGTCGCGCTCGCGGTGCTCGGGGTCGGGCTTCTGCGTGGGAAGCGTTCGCGCGCGCCGACCTGGAGCACGGGGATCGGGATCGTCTTCCTCGCGCTTCTCGGCGGGCTCGCGTTCCCGAAGGAAGGCGACTGGTTCGATCCCTCGGCGATCTCCGAGGGGGGCGGCTATTTCGGGGCGCTCCTCGGTTGGGGGCTCCACTCCGCGCTTGGGTCCGGAAAGACGATCGTGCTCCTCGCGCTCGGGCTCATCGGGCTTGTGCTGACGCTCGACCGCCCCTTGCGCGAGTACGTCCAGGCCTTCCGCGACCGCCCTCAGGGGGAGGGGAAGCCGCTGAAGACGCCGACGAAGGAGCTTCTGAAGGAGACAAGGGAGCCGCGCGAGAAGCCTCCCGTCCGTGGGTTGCTGGATTCGGAGGAGCGGTCGAAGGACGCCGAGATCATGCCGAAGCGCAAGGTCGAGCCCGTCATCCGCGATCACACCGAGGCGAGGCCTTCCCCTTCGACGCCCAAGGCGGAGACGGAGCTCGACGAGGAGGCGAAGCCGCCGAAGGAGGGGTACGCGCTTCCTGCGATCGACGTTCTCGCCCCGCCCAAGCCCACCACGAAGCGCTCGCCCGAGGAGGTCCAGAAGCACATCGGGACGATCGAGGGGACGCTCGGGCAGTTCGGGATCGAGGCCGACGTGGTGGAGGTCGCGACCGGGCCGACGGTCACCCGGTACGAGATCCAGCTCGGCCCCGGCATCCGCGTCGCGCGGATCGTCTCGCTCGCGGACAACATCGCGATGGACATGGCGGCGAGCGGGGTCCGCGTGGAGGCGCCGATCCCGGGCAAGAGCGCGATCGGGCTCGAGATCCCGAACGCGGCTCCGGCGACGGTGAGCATCCGGGAGCTCGCCGAGGCGCCGGAGTTCCTTGAGGCGAAGAGCCGCCTCGTCGTCGCGCTCGGCAAGGACGTCGCGGGGACCAACCGGTACGCCGATCTCACGAAGATGC
The DNA here is from genome assembly GCA_965249475.1 of Fimbriimonas sp. GTDB lineage: Bacteria > Armatimonadota > Fimbriimonadia > Fimbriimonadales > Fimbriimonadaceae > Fimbriimonas. The sequence continues at coordinate 1,189,677 of CBDFMD010000003.1, forward strand.
CCCACCTCCTCATTGCGGGGGCGACGAACTCGGGCAAATCCATCGGCCTCGCGACGCTCATCACGAGCCTTCTCATGCGGAACACCCCGCGCGAGGTGCGGATGGTGATGATCGACCCGAAGCGGGTGGAGCTCACCCTCTTCGACCGGATTCCGCACCTCATGTGCCCCGTCATCAAGGATGTGAAGGACGCTCCGGGCGTCTTCCGCGCCCTCATCCGCGAGATGGATCGTCGCTACGATCTTCTCTCGGGCGGGGGCGTCCGCAACATCGACGGGTGGAACGAGAAGGCGAGCTTCAACGAAAAGCTTCCGTACATCGTCGTCGTCGTGGACGAGCTCGCCGACCTCATGGTCCAGGCGAAGGCGGAGGTGGAGACGAGCATCGTCCGGATCGCCCAGCTCGCGCGGGCGGTGGGGATCCATCTCGTCATCGCCACGCAGAGGCCGAGCGTGGACGTCATCACGGGGACGATCAAGGCGAACATCCCCTCGCGGATCGCGTTCTCGGTGGCGAGCCAGATCGACTCGCGCACGATCCTCGACACGAAGGGGGCCGAGGCGCTCATCGGCAAGGGCGACATGCTGTACGCGCCGATCGACGCGACGAAGCCCGTCCGCATCCAGGGGTGCTACGTGAGCGAGGGCGAGATCGAGGCGATCTGCGAGCACTGGCGGGGGCAGGAGGGGCCGACGTACAGCATCGATCCCGCCGAGTTCCGCGCCGGGGAGGAGGGCGGCGGCGGGGGCGAGCGCGCGAGCGACGACGAGCTCGACCCGCTGTGGCAGGAATCCGTCACGTGGGTCGTGGACCGGGGCCAGGCGAGCACGAGCGACATCCAGCGCCGCTTCAAGATCGGATTCCAACGCGCCTCGCGGCTTCTCGACCAGATGGAGGGGCGAGGGATCGTCGGTCCCCGCGACGGCCCCCGCCCCCGCGAGGTCCTCGTGAGCGCTGGCGAGCTCGACGCGATCTTCGGCCCCGGCCCGACCTACGACATGGGCACGAGCATCGACGAGATGTAGGGGCGTCGCTAACGCCCCGCCTCGTCCGCGAACTCGCCCGCGAGGCGAAAACGGTCGGCGTCGGCCTTTGCCGCCTCGGCGAACCCCCTCAGTTCGGGCGAGGCACCGCTCCGGAGAACCGCGTCGAGCGCCGGGTCGCCTGCCCTCGCGCTCTTCAGGGCCGTCTTCGCGGCGGCATCGTCCCGGTGGCAGGCGAAGCCGATCAGCCCCGGCAGAGAGGCCACCATCGAGAGCACGAGCATCCAGCAACGACGGTCCATAGCTTCCGGCCCAAGAGCCGGGGGTGGCTTTCCCGAAGCCGCCGCCCGAAGGCCCCGCAAGACGACGCGCTTAGCGGACGACGAGGACGAAGTGGAACCGCTTGACGTCCTCGCCCCTCGCGAACGGGCGCTCGTAGACGAGGTTCACGTCGCCCCTTCCTCGACCCGTGGCGGCGAAGCGGAAGACCTGGGTTCCGCCCGCACCCACTATCGGCGGAATCGTGGGCGGCGTCGGGTCCTTGACGTAGGCCGAACTCTTCAGGGCGACGAGGCCCTTGGGAAGCGGCTCGACCCGCCACGAGTAGCCCGTGCTCGGGCTCGCCGAGAGGCGCACCTCGAAGACCTCGCCCCGGTTCACGAGAAGCTGCTCGTCCGGTTCGGCGTCGGTAAGGACGGCGGCGGGGGGCGCGATCCTCTCGGGTTCTGTCGCGAGGACGGTGAGCCTCACCTCGCGACGCGCGCCGGAGGGGTGCCGGAACTCCAGCGTCGTCCTCGTCGCCGCGCTCGTCGCGTACTCGAACGCCGAGATCCCCTTCTTCGCCCGGACGGGCGGGAGGAGGACGACGCTCCGCGCGAGCGGGCGGAGCGCGCGCCACGGCCGCGAGTCCGGGTTTCTCAGCGCGATCCGCACCCGGTCGCCGGCGTTCGCCTTGATCCGCCGAGCCCCTTTGGGGGCGACGATCGTCGGGGGCGTCGTCATCAGGACCGTGTCGGTCGTCTTCGTCTGCCGGACGCCCGGCGAAAGGAAGGGAACGAGAGCGGCGACCGCGAAGGCGACGAGCATGCCGCTATGTACCCGATGCGGGGCGTTCCAGTCGCGCGGTTCCGAAGCGCCGTCCGGGGGAGGAGCCGTCCGTGCCCTCGTCGGTAGACTCCCCCCTCGTGACGATCGACGAGCAGATGGATCTCCTTCGGCGGGGGACGACCGAGATCATCGGGGAGGCCGACCTGCGGAGGCGGCTCGCCTCGGGGGAGACGCTCCGGATCAAGCTCGGGATGGATCCGACGGCGAAGGGAGTGACGCTCGGGTGGGCGGTCGTGCTCCGCAAGCTTCGCGACTTCCAGCGGCTCGGGCACACGGCGTGCCTCGTGGTCGGCAACTTCACCTCTCTCATCGGCGACCCGACGGGGAAGAGCAAGACGCGCAAGCAGCTCACGAAGGAGGAGGTGGAGGCGAACGTCGCCGCCGTCCTTCCCGACTTCTTCCGCATCCTCGATCCGGCGAGGACGGAGATCTCGTACAACGCCGACTGGCTCGGCGCGATGACGTTCGAGGACGTCATCCGGCTCTGCTCGCGGATGACGGTCGCGCGCATCCTCGAGCGCGACGACTTCGCCAAGCGGCTCGCGGAGCACCGGCCCGTCGCGATGCACGAGATCCTGTACCCGCTGTGCCAAGGGCTCGATTCGGTCGAGCTAAAGGCGGACGTGGAGATCGGGGGGAACGATCAGAAGTTCAACAACCTCGTGGGCAGGACGCTTCAGGAGGGGTACGAGCAGGCGGGGCAGGCGGTGGTCCTGTGCCCGCTCCTCGTCGGGACGGACGGGATGGAGAAGATGTCGCAGTCGCTCGGCAACTACGTCGCGCTCTCGGACGCGCCGAACGAGATGTTCGGGAAGACGATGAGCATCCCCGACGGTGTCATTCTCAACTGGTTCGAGCTTTGCACCGATGTTCCCTTGGAGGAGGTCCGCCCCCTGCTGGAGGCGGGAAGGAACCCCCGAGACGCGAAGGTGCGCCTCGCGAAGGAGATCGTCGCGCTCTACCACTCGCGGGAGGCGGCCGACGAGGCGGAGCGGTACTTCGTGGAGACGTTCGCCAAGGGGAACCGGCCCGTCGAGGCCGAAGGGGCCGAGATCCCGGAGGCGATCGGCGACCCGGCGAGCCTTCCCGCGCTCCTCGTCGCGCTGGGGCTCGCGAAGAGCAACTCGGCGGCGAAGGACCTCATCAAGGCGGGGGCGGTGGACCTCGACGGGGCGCGCCCGGAGGGGCTGACTCTCCCCCTCGCCGATCTGCGCGGCAAGGTCCTGCGCGTCGGCAAACACCAGTTCCGCCGGCTCGACTAAGGGGCTAGAATCATCCGGTGACCGATTTTCCGCGCATCACGATCGACCCAGGGATGATGATGGGGCTTCCGTGCATCCGGGGGATGCGGATGCCGGTCGCCTCCGTGCTCAGGATGCTCGGTGACGGCTGGACCCGCGAGCAGATCCTCCAGGACTGGCCTGAACTGGAGCCGGAGGACATCACCGAGTGTCTGCGATTCGCCTCGGAGCTAGCAAGCTTCCGCGACGTCGCGGCGTGACCCGTGCCGATCCACCTTCTCTTCGATCAGAACTTGACCAGCCGGATCGTCGTGCGGTTGCGCGCGCTGGAGATCGCGTCCTCCCACGTCCGCGAGCGCGGGTTGCTCCACGCCCGCGACGAGGCGATCTTCGCTCGGGCTCGCGCCGAGGGTTGGACCATCGTCACCGCCGATGCCGATCTCACCGGGTTGGCGGTCGCCTCCGGAAGCGCGTTGCCGTCCGTGATCCACGTCCGGTGCGCTCGACCGTATGACGAGGAGGCGCTCGCGGATCGGCTCCGTTCGATCGTCCTTGCCCTCTCGGATGATCTTCGGTCGGGGGCGGTCGTCAGCCTCAAAGACGGTTCCGGGCGCGTCCGCCGCCTTCGCTTGTAAACCCCTCCCAACGATCCAACCGCTCCGCGGCATGAAGAGGGTGAGACCGTGACGAAAGACGATTCCCCCGACGCCCTCCAAGACGCCGCGAGGGGGCTCTACGACGCGCATGGAGCGGCGCTCTACCGGTTCTGCCACCGGCTCACGTTGAGCGGAGACGAGGCGGGGGACCTCGTCGCGGAGGCGTTCCTGGACGCGATGCGCGCGAAGACTTCCGTCGCTCTCATGGAGAACCCCCGCGCGTGGCTTTACCGCGTCGCCGCGCGGCGCTGGACGAAGCGCCGCCGCTCGCTCCGGCGCTTCGTGCCGCTCGCCTTCGCCGAGTCGCGCGCCGCGCCGGCCGCTTCCGATTTCACCGACCTCGAACGGGCGCTCGCCCGACTGCCCGATCGCCTGCGGATCGTCTTCGTGATGGTCCGCGCCGAGGGGCTCACCTACGCCGAGGCCGCGCTCGCCCTCTCGGTGCCCGAGGGCACCCTCAAATCCCGCGTCCACGAGGCGACGGCGCTCCTGCGCCGCGACCTCGCCGACGCTCTTCCCCACGATCCCCTTTGCGAAACACCATGAATCCCGAAACCCACGACCTCGCCACCTGGCGCGCCGACGCGCCCTCTTCCGACCTGCGCGCGCGCGTCGTCGAGGCGACCCGCCCCACCCCGCGCCGCCTGCTCGCGCCGCGCGTGGGACTCGCCGGGGCGATGCTCGGCGGAGTCGCCGTCGCGGTCCTCCTCGCCACGGCGCCGAGCCCCGCCGTCGCGGCCGGCGCGCTCGTTCAGCGCGCCGAGCGGGCGCTCAGCGCCGCCCCGATCGTCCACATCCGCGAACGGGGGAGGGACGCAACGTCCGAGACGTGGTTTGCGGGCGACCGATGGCGCGTCACATCGCCGGTAGGCTGGGGGGGAGACCGCATCTTCCGATTCGGACGCCTCCCCGTCCCCGAGAACAAGGGTGGGCCGAGAAGCCTTTGGGCGCCTCTGACCAAGGGGAAAGGTGCCTCTCCTGCAAAGCACGTGGAGTCGCGCTTCGGCACGGGTTCCCCGGTCGCGACCGCAACGGGGAATGACCCCGAGGGGAATACGCTCGGGGTCACCTACTGGAGCCGCCGGAACGGCCGGGTCGTCGCGATGGTGGAAACCGCAGACCAAACGCGGGATTACCGAATGGAGGTGCTCGCGCCGTCGTTCTTTCCAAAAGGGGCGACGCTGAGCTACGCCGATCGCGGGGAGGCGCTTCTCGAAGGCGAGTCCGTCCGGCGGGTCCAAGTGACCGCCGAACGGGGCGGGGAGTACCGGGAGACGTGGATGCTTCGGAAACGCGACGGCCTGCCGCTCCAGTTCTCGCTCGAGATCGGAGTCGGGGAGGCCTGGAGCGAGGAGCGGGCGATGACCTTCGAGTATCCAACGGCCGTGCCGCCGGGCACGTTCGATCCCGCGACGCTCGCCGAGCACGGTCCCTAGATCCCTCGCAACCCGGCGGGGGCGCGCGCCGTACTCTTCGGCGTGAATCCCCGCGTCTCCGCTTCGCTCGCTAAGGCGCTCCGCACGAAGGCGCTCTGGTCGGCGGGGTTCGCGCTCCTCTACGGCGCGTCGCCGATCGACGTGATCCCGGACGTGATCCCGGTGCTCGGCTATCTCGACGACGCGATCGTCGTGCCGGCGTTCCTGCTCCTCGCGTACCTCCAGTTCCGGCGCTCGCGGCGGGTGGCGGCGGGGCTCGATCCGGCGATCCTCAGGCGCGCCGGGTAGATCTCAGGAGGGTGCTGACCGCGCCGATCGCGGTCAGCACCGATAGAAGCGCGGGCAGGGCGGCGAGCGTCCAGCTCGGTAGCTCCCGAGCGGGAGAACGCGGGTCTCCCGGGATCACGTACATCGCGTGGGCGAGCCCGAACCTCCAGAGCGCGAGCGCGAGAAGAGCGAGGAGAACGCTCGCGACGCCTAAAGGAACCGCGGACATTCGATCACCGGGCCTCGGGGCAGGGGCGACAGGGCTCGAACCTGCGACAACTGGTTTTGGAGACCAGGACTCTACCAACTGAGCTACACCCCTGCCCGCGAATCGGTTCTAGTCTACCCCTCTGCGCGCGCGGGCGTACACTAGCGGGCCAAGCGCCATGGCCTCTCTCGCGGATCTCGCCGGCATCCTCAAGCGGTCGCTCCGTTACCGGAGCGTGGAGACGGCGCGGCTCATCCAGCGCAACCTGCCGAACATCGTCGCCCCCTTGCGCCCCGAAGGGCGCCTCATCCGTTGCGACGAGCTCGATCTCACCCTCGATCCGGAGCGCGACGGGTTCTTCCTCGAAGGGATGCAGTACGCCGCGCGGCTCCTGAAGACGGGGGCCGGGCGTTTCGAGCCTCTCCCCGGAGGGGGGTTCGAGTTCCGGAGCGAGGGCGTCCGGATCGTTCCCGAGACGCGGCAGGAGCTCTTCATCCTTGACGAGATCTTCCGAGCGGGGATCTACGACATCCAGAGCCCGCAGGAGTGGCTCGTCTGGGACGTCGGCGCGAACGTCGGGATCGCCTCGGCCTACTTCGGGGGGATCAAAGGGTGGGAGACCGTCGGGTACGAGCCCTTTCCCGAGCCGTACGCGATCGCGGTGCGGGCGATCGAGCGGAGCGGCCTCGGAGATCGGGTGACCCTTCGCCAACAGGGCGTCTCGGATCGCGACGAGACGTTGCGCCTGGGCTACAACCGGCGCTCGCGGGGAAGCAACGGCCTCTACGGGAACAACGCGGTGGACCGATCCGGCGACGAGATCGAGGTCGAGGTGGCGTTCGCCGACGCCGCGGAGGTCGTCCGCGAGCTCGTGGAACGGGCGCGCGGGCGACCGATCCTCGCCAAGATCGACTGCGAAGGGGCGGAGTACGCGATCGTCCGGCGACTCCGCGAGACCGGCCTGCTGAGCGCCCTCGGCGCCGTCGTCATGGAGTACCACCTCCTCGCGCCGGAGCACAGCTACGAGTCGCTCGTCCGGGATTTCACCGAGAGCGGGTTCCTCGTCCACGGGGATCGGGCGTCCGCTACCCACGTCGGGATGCTCTGGGCGATCCCGCGATCCCCCACTCGGCACGAGACGCCGCTCGAACCTAGAGGCCCTGGAACGGAGAGCCTCTGATGGCCGAGGTGACGATCGTCGTCCCGAGCTACAACCATGCCCGCTTCCTCCCGGATTGTCTCGGGAGCGTGCTCGCCCAAACGTTCAGGGACTGGCGGCTCCTCCTCATCGACGATAGGAGTCGGGACGAGAGCGTGGGGATCGCCGAGCGGTTCGCGCGCGAGGACGGCAGGATCGAGGTTCTGAGGAACGCGGCGAATCTCGGGACGTACGCCACGCAACAGCGCGGGCTCGACGAGTCCGCCTCCCCCCTCGTCGCGGTCCTGAACTCCGACGACGTCTGGGCGCCGACGAAGCTCGCGCGCCAGGTCGAGGCCCTCGCGCGCCACCCCGGCTCGCCTTACTGCTACGTCCTCGGCGGAAAGATCGATGAGGAGGGGCGGTGCCTCGAGGGCGAGGACGTCCACGCGGACTGGCCGCGAGAGGAGGTCCAGGAGACTCTGCCGTGGCTTCTCGATCGCAACCGGATCCTCGCCTCGGGCGTCGTCTTCCGGCGGGAGGGGTTGCGCTTCCCGTCCGCCTGCCGGTACTCGGGCGATTGGGTCGCGCTTCTTGAACGCTCGGTCGTCGGTCCCGCGCTCTGCGTCCCGGAGCCGCTGACCCTCTGGCGACAACACGAACGCAACACGTACGTGGCGTCTCCGGGACAGATGCTCGAGGAGATCCGGGTGCGCGAGGCGATCCAGCGGAAGGGCTCCGCTTGGTTCCGGCCGCGTTTGGACCCGCGCCGCGTCCGCTCGGGCCTTGCGAGCAACGCGATGCACCTTCTCGCGCTCCGCGCGTACTTCTACGACGTCCCCGGAGCGCGGCGGGCGGGCCTCGCCGCCTTGCGACTCGGAGCGGGAGGGGCGTTCAAGCGCGCTTTGGGGACGCTCCTTCCCGCCGAGCGCCTGCGAGAGCGCCTTTGGCCTCGGAGACTCGCGAACGAGACGGGTTTGGACCCCCGGACGCTCGGCCGGATGTTGCGCGAGCGCGAGACCCTCGCGCTCGCGGTCTCCGGTCGCCCCGGCGAGGCGTAACATAATAGGTCGTCGTGGGGACCAAGCTTCGGATCGCGGTCTGGTACAACCTTCCGAGCGGCGGGGCGAAGCGGGCCCTTACCGATCATCTGAAGGGCCTTCTCGCGCGCGGGCACACCTTGGAGGCTTGGCGCCCTCCCGTTCTGCAGGAGGAGTACCTGCCGATCTCCGAGCTCGTCTCTGAGCACGTCGTCTCGCCGGGCGGGCCTCTCGAGGAGGGAAGGGGCTACGCGGGGAAGATCGCGCGCCATATCGCCCGTCCGTTCCTCCTGCGCGACGGCATGCGCCGGCACTCGGAGAGCGCCGCTCGGGAGATGCGCGACGGGGGCTTCGACGTTCTCTTCGCGAACACGTGCATGCGCTACCACGCCCCGTGGATCGGACGGTACTTCGAGGCTCCCCGCCTCCTCTACCTTCAGGAGCCTCACCGGCCGTTCTACGAGTGTTTTCCCGAGCTCCCCTGGCCCGCGCTTCCGGACGAGGTCCGGACCTCGTGGCGGCCGGGAGCCCTCAAGCGGCGGGTGCGGGACGCGCTCGACGTGCGCGGGTTCCGGCTCCAGGCGGCGGACGAGCTGAGGAACGCCCGGTCGTACGACCGCCTCCTGTGCAACTCGGTCTTCTCGCGCGAGTCGCTTCTGCGCGCCTACGGCCTCGATTCGACCGTCTGCCCCCTCGGGATCGACGCCGCGCACTTCCGGGATCTCTCGCTCCCCCGCGAGCCGTTCGTCCTCTCGGTCGGCACGTTCGGGCCGAGCAAGGACCCCGAGTTCGTCGTCCGGGCGGTGGGGACGATCCGGGAGGGGCGCCCGAGGCTCGTGTGGGTCGCGAACATGACCGATCCGGTCCACCTCGCGGGGGTCCAGGCCCTCGCCCGCGAGCTGGGGGTCGAGCTCGACGTGCGGCGGTACGTTCCCGAGGCCGAGCTCCTCGACCTGCTGAACCGGGCGGCGGTCTTCGCCTACGCCCCCCGGCTCGAGCCGTTCGGGTACGCCCCGCTGGAGGCGAACGCGTGCGGGTGTCCGGCGGTGGTGACGGCGGAGGGGGGCGTGAAGGAGACGATCGAGGACGGAGTGAACGGGATCGTCGTCCCGCACCGGCCCGAAGCGATGGGCGCCGCGATCGCCGATCTTCTCGCCCGTCCCGAGCGGGCGCGGGCGCTCGGCGAGCGGGCGTCGGCCCACGTGCGCGAGCGGTGGACGCTCGAGCGGGCGACCGACGCGCTCGAGCGGAACCTCCTCGAGGTCGCGGGAAGGGCGTAGCGTCCGGAATCCCGGCGGTCGTTCAGAATAGAAGCGATGCGCCGCGCGTTGTTCGTCCCTCTGGCCTTGACCATCGCCCTCGGGGCGATCCTCGGAGGCGGTTGCAAGCAGGCGCAGACGCTCGGGGGGAAGCCCCGCCCGAAGAAGTACGAGCGGGTCGTGTCGCTCTCGCCCTCGACGACGGAGATCGCGGCGGGGAACGGGATCAACCTCGTGGGGCGCACGTCGGCGTGCGACTATCCGCAACAGGTGACGAAGGTTCCGGTCGTCGGCGGGGTGAAGCCGGACTACGAGGCGCTCGCGAAGATCAAGCCCGACCTCGTCCTCTACGACAAGGAGCTCTACGGCGAGGCGGACGTCCGGAAGCTCGGGGGGCTGGGGGCCACCCTCTTCGCCTGGGACCCGCACACGCTCGCCGAGTACCGGGAGCGGACGTTCGAGCTGGGGAGCCTCGGGGCGGTCGAGACAGGGCTCTCGGGGTACGTGGACCGGCTCGACCGCGAGACGACGACGGCCCAGGGCGATCCCCCGACGCCGCGCCCGACCGTCGCGGTGATCCTGCCGGGGACCTCGGGGCGGCACATGATCGGGGGGACGAAGGGGCTCCGCGCGGACTGCGTCCGCGTCGCCGGGGGCGAGCCCGTCGGCCCCGGGGGCGAGATCTTCGAGGCGCTCTCGCCCGAGTTCCTCGTCGGGAAGGACCCCGACGTGATCCTTCTCGCGGTGGAGAACCCACCCGCGACCCCCCTTCCGGCGGGAGCGGCGCCCCCGCCGAGCGCGGCGCGGCGGGAGTTCGAGGGCGACGCGCGGTTCGCGGGGCTTAAGGCGCGGCGGCTGGGGCACGTCTACGGGATCCCCGCCGACGTGCTGCTCCGGCGCGGGGCGCGGGTGGACGCGCTCGTGCGGAACCTGCACAAGGCGTTCAAGTTCGCGACCCAGCCGGCCGCGGCCCCTCTCGCCCCGTCCCAGACGCCCGCAAGCACCGGGGCCGCGAAGTAGGGGACACTCCTCTAGGTTTGGCGAGTCTCGCGGAGGTCGGCGTTTTCGGTGGTTCTGGGTTCTACAGCCTTCTCGACGACGTGCGCGAGGTGAAGGTGGACACCCCCTACGGGGCGCCGAGCGACGCTCTCTTCCTCGCCACCGTCGCCGGACGCCGGGTGGCCTTCCTACCCCGGCACGGGCGGCACCACACGCTGCCGCCGCACAAGGTGCCGTACCGGGCGAACGTCTGGGCGATGCGCTCGCTGGGGGTCCGGGCGATCGTCTCGCCCTGCGCAGCGGGCTCGCTCCAGACGCACGTCGCGCCGGGGGATTTCGTCGTCACCGACGGGTTCGTGGACCGGACGAGCGGGCGGGCGGACACGTTCTACGACGGGCCGATCGTGACCCACGTTTCGGCGGCGGAGATCTACGATCCCACGCTCCGGAGGCTTGCGATCGAGGCGATCCGGAAGAACGGGATCACCTGCCACGAGAGGGGGACGGTCGTCGTCATCCAGGGGCCGCGCTTCTCCACGAAGGCGGAGAGCAAGTGGTTCCACGACCAGGGCTGGGAGGTCATCAACATGACGCAGTACCCCGAGGGGTACCTGTGCCACGAGCTCGGGATGGGGGTCGTGAACATCGCGCTCATCACGGACTACGACTCCGGCGTCCACGCGGGGACCGAGGCGGTGAACGCGACCGACGTCCTCGCGGTCTTCCAATCGAACGCGGCGAAGATCAAGACGGTGGTCCTCGACCTCATTGCCTCGCTTCCGGAGGACCTGTCCTCCATCGGCTCGCTCGCCTCGCTCGAGCTCACCCGGGGCGACGGCCACGCCACTTCTCCGGACGACGTTCGTCTGTACAAGACGCTCGGGCGCTAACGCCGCCCCGCGCCCCCTCCCGCCATGCCCCTCGGACTCCCCGCCCTCGCCCTTCTCGCCCTTCTTCAAGGGGGCGCCCGTCCGGGCGCCGGAACTCAGACGGGACCGAAGCGGCCGACGATCGCCCCTCCGGCGACCCCGCCCGCCGGGCTCGCCGAGGTGCGGGCCTGGAAGGGCTGGAAGCTTGGGCCGATCCTCTCTTACGAAGGGTTCGCCGGACCCGCCGATCTACCGATCCCGCCCCTCGATACTCCGGCGATCGCCGGGGCGGTGCCGTTCAAGCTCCGGGTGTTCGTGCTCGCGCGGACCGACGAGGCGGGCGCCGACGGGCGGGTCATCCGGCGCGGGATCGAAGGGGCGGGGGTCGAGCGGCTCCGGGCCGCCGTGGCGAACGTCCGGGCGGTCGTGCGCGCGACGACCGGGGGGCGCGTGGACCTCGTCCCCACGATCACGGTGGACGACGAGCCGGCGCGGTTCGACGATCTGGCGGCCGAGGAGGACTACGTGCGCCTGCGGATCAACGGCGGACGCTTCGACGCCGAGGACGGGGTGGACCGGGGACCCTTCTCCGGCGTGCTCCTCGTCGCGCCGAGCCCCCTGAAGCCCGGACGGGCGGCGGGCACGGCGTTCGTCCCGGTGGACTTCTACGCGGCCGGGGGCGAGGACGGGGGCGCGCGGCTCGAGGCCGCTCTTCTCGACTCGACCGAACGGCTCATGGCGGACCGCCTGAGGGACGTCGGAGGCGTGGATGTGCCCCGTGTAGCTTCCGGGGGCGGAGCCTCGGCGCTTCCGGACCTCGGCGCGTGGTTGCGGGACGCGGATCTGCCTCTGCTCCGTCCGGGGCTCGATCTCTCCGCCCCCGTCCTCGCCGCGGCGACGGCGGGGGCGCCGAGCGCGCCGCCGACGTTCGCCGCGGCCAAAGACCCGACCGGCCCCGGCACCCCCGCGACCGGCGAGGCGGTCTACCTGGAGCCCGATCCCGAACGAGGGGGCGTCCTGCGCCTGCGGGAGACCGGCGGTGTGCGGCGCGGACGGCTCGCGCTCCCGAGGGTCGCGGTCCCGGCGGGGAAGGCGCTCGGATTCTGGATCAAGGTCGGCTCGGGGGACTCGGCGGCGCTCCGGGTCCGCCGGGGGAACGGGACGTCCGAGACGACGATCCTTGGCCCGGTGGAGGCCGAGCGAGGCGTCCCGCTCGCGCTCGATGGGAGGTGGCACCGGGTGGTGGTCTCCGTCCCGGAAGACGCGGCCGCGATGGAGATCGTCCCGCCGCGCCCGGGCGAGGCGCGGCGGGATCTCGCGTTCGCGAACGTCTGGCTCGACGACTTCGAGTGGACCTCGGACGCGCCGACTCCCCTCGCGACGGGGCCGGGCGCGGAGGCGTTCGAGCGGGCGAAGGGGGCCACCGGTGCGGACCTCGCTTCGTCTCTCGCCGATCCGTCGAGCGCCGTGCGGCTCGCGGCGCTCGGGCGGGTCGCGAAGGGGGACGCGTCGCTCGAAGCGGCGGTGATCCGGCTCGCGGCGGGCGAGATCGAGCCGGAGAACGCGCGCGCGGCGGTCGCCGCGCTCGGGCGGCTGGGGACGCCCGGGGCGATCGCGGCGGCGAAGCGCGCGCTGACGCTCGGACCGAGCGAGGTCTCGCGGCAGGAGGCGGCGCGCGTCCTCGCGGCGACGGGAGACCCGTCGCTCGTCACGACGATCGCGATCCTCCTCGGGCGGCCGAGCTGGCGCTCGCGGCTCGCGGCGGTCGAGGCGCTGGGGCTCTACCGGCAGGAGAACGCGGTGCGCTTCCGGCTCTCGGCGACGCTCCAGGAGAATCCGGAGCTCCGGTACGCCGCCCTCCGGCCCGCGACGGTGGCGAACGGCGACGAGCGGCAGAAGCTTCTCTACGCGGCGATCAACGATCCCTCGGACGAGATCCGCGCGTTCGCGTGCGACCGTCTCCTCGACTCGGCCGATCCCGCCGTCGCGGGTGAGGGGCTCCGCGGGACGGCGGACGACTCGCCGTGGGTGCGGCTCCTTCTGCAGCGCGCCCTCGCGCGGCGGGCGAGCCCGGCGTTCCGCGCCGCCGCCCTTCGCGGGGTCGCCGATCCCGTGGGGCGGGTGCGGGGCGAGGCGCTCCGGGCCCTCGCCGCCCTCGGCCTGCTTGATCCGGCGGAGGTCCCGAACGCGCTGAACGACCCTCACCCGGAGGTCCTTCTCGCGCTCGTCGAGCTCGCGCGGGCGGGGAAGATCCTGCTTCCCCCCGCGACGAAGGCGCTCGTCGCGGCGAGCCGCGACCGGAGGCTCCGCCCGTGAGGCTCGTCCTCGGATCGGACCACGCGGGGTTCGCGATGCGGCGCGACCTCGCCGCGTGGCTTCGGGAGAACGGGCACGTCTGCGAGGAGGTCGGGGCGGCGAGCGCGGAGCGGTACGACTACCCCGACGCGGCGGACGAGCTCGTCGCGAGGCTCGCCGACTTCGATCTCGGCGTGCTCCTTTGCGGCACGGGGATCGGGATCTCGATCCGCGCGAACCGGCACCCGCACGTTCGGGCGGCGCTCTGCACGACCGAGCTTATGGCGAGCCTCGCGCGGGAGCACAACCACGCGAACGTGCTCTGCCTCGGGGCGCGGATCGCGGGGCCGGACCAGGCGCTCGCGATCGTGCGCGCGTTTCTCGCCGGAGCCGAGAGCGGCGAGCCCCGGCACGAGGCGCGCGTCGCGAAGCTCGACGCGCCTGTGGAGTCGGGCGAAAGTGGCGGGCACCTCGCGGGGCCGGCGGGCGTCTAAGATAGTTCTATGGGCCTCGCCCGCTCCTTTTTCACCGTCGTCGGCGGGGCCGCGCTCGCGGGCGGGCTCGGATACGCGGGTCTCGTCGCGCGGGACGTCACCGACTACCGGCAGACCGTGCGCGAGATCGGGTTCTCGCGCCTTCTCGCCTCGCGCACGGGGCCGCTCGACATCGGCGAGGGCGACTACTTCCGCGAGCTGTCGGATCTTCTGAAGGGCTACTACGTCGAGCCGGTGAAGGACGACCGGAAGCTCGTCGCGGGGGCGGTGCGCGGGATGATCGGCTCGCTCAACGATCCGAACTCGATGTTCTTCTCCCCGGAGGAGTTCCGCGCGTTCAAGGGGATGCGCCAGGGGCGTTACGAGGGGATCGGGGCCTGGCTCGCGTTCGAGGGCGGCAAGACGCCCGCTCCCAAGGACGCGAAGGAGGGTGCGTCGGACGCGACCGACCGGATGTACGCGAACCTTCCCCGGCTCACCGTCGTCGCGGTGACCCCCGACGGGGCGGCGGCGAAGGCGGGGATCCGTCCCGGCGACGTCGTCGAGAGCGTGGGCGGGGAGTGGGTCGTGAACGGCGGGCCGCTCGTCGCGTTCCGTCAGGCCCAGCGCGACTTCGAGGCGAAAAAGGTGCCGCTCGCGCGGCTCAACGAGCTTCGGCGCGACCTTCAGAAAAGGCTCGACCACTCGCTCATGCCGCTGAAGGCGCGCGAGCGTCTGACGGTCGGGACCACCGGGACCGCGCAGGCCGAGTTCGCGCGCGACGGGAAGATCCTTCCCGTGACTCTCGCCCGCGGCCCCTCGAACGCGCCGGAAGGCGAGCGCGGCGGCGCGTTCGCGCTCGCGTTCACCGAAGGGGCGCCGGAGCGGCTCGCGGCCTACCTCAAGGGGAAGAGCGCCGCCACGCTCGATCTGCGGGGGAACGTCCTCGGGGACGACGAGACGATGCGCCGATGCCTCGCGGCGGTCGCGCCGAAGGGAGACTACGGAGCCTACGTAGACGGGCGGGGGCGCTCCACGCCGCTGGTGGTGGACGTCGGGACGGGCAAGCCGCCGAAGCTCTCGCTTCTCGTGGACCGTTCGACGCGCGGGGCGGCGCAGGTGTTCGCCCTCGCACTGAAGGAGAGGGGGCTCGCGACGATCGCGGAAGGGTCGGGCGCGATGGCGCCGGACCGGAACGCGACCGAGGTCGTCCAGCTTCCCGACGGGAGCGGCTACACGCTCTCGACCGGAGAGTACCGCGTCGGCAACGCCGCGTCGAAGCCCATCCTCAAGGTGAAAAAGTGAAGACCCTCCTGCGCGGGACCGCGCTCACGCTCGCCCTCGCCTCCTGCTTCGGCTTCGGCTTCTACTACCGCGACCTCTCGGCGCGCCAGCTTCCGGGGGTGCGCCCGCTCAACACGCTCCTCGGGGTGAAGACGACCTCGCCCGCGCTCTCGGCGGAGGGGGCGTTCCGCGAGAACTACGCGCGGATCCTCGGCGGCTTCGCGCGCAAGACCGATCCGAAGGAGCTCAAGTACGCGGGGATGACGGGGCTCGTGGGGGCGCTCGGCGACCCGCACACGAACTTCTTCCCGCCCGAGGAGGCGAAGGCGTTCCGCGAGGAGACGCAGGCGAACTTCTTCGGGGTCGGGGCGAAGCTCGGCGAGGATCCGCTCGGCGCGCGGGTGCCGACGGTCTTCGAGGACGGCCCCGCCTACGCGGCGGGACTGAGGGCGGGCGATACGATCACCGCCGTGGACGGCGTGAGCGTCGGGGGGAAGACGACCGAGTACATCGTCACGAAGGTGAAAGGCCCCGAGGGCACGAAGGTGCGCCTGACCGTCATCCGCCCGAAGGTGGAGAAGCCGTTCGACATCACGATCCGGCGCGCGCGCGTGATCGTGCCGACGGTCGAGGGGAAGTACCTCGAGGGACAGGGGGTGGGCTACATCTCGGTGGCGATGTTCTCCGAGCCGACGGCGACCCAGTTCGACGCGCAGGTCGAACGGCTGGAGAAGAAGGGGATCAAGGGGCTCGTGATCGACATGCGCGGCAATCCGGGCGGGCTTCTCACGACCGCGTCGGAGATGGTCTCGCGTTGGGTGGACGACGACGTGGTGGTGCGGATGCGCTTCCGCAAGCAGGAGGGAGGCGGGCAACAGGAGGAGGTCCAGAAGACCGCCTCGGGGATGGTGCACCGGTGGAACTACCCGGTCGTCGTGCTCATCAACGAGGAGTCGGCGAGCGCGGCGGAGATCTTCTCCGGGTGCATGCGCGACTACGGCAAGGCGAGGCTCGTCGGGGCGCACTCGTACGGCAAGGCGAGCGTGCAGAACCTCTTTCCCTTGCGCGACGGCGCGAGCGCGAAGATCACGATCGCCAAGTACCTCCTGCCGAAGAGCGGCGACATCGGGCGCAAGCTCGACGAGGACGGCGCCTACATCTCGGGCGGTCTGAAGCCGGACGTCGCCGTGGAGCCGGACTACGACGCGGGCTTCGCGATCGGGGACATGGAGAAGGACAACCAGCTCCGCCGGGCGGTGGAGGAGGTTCTGAAGCGATGAAGGAGACCTTGCCCCAGATCCAGGAGCCGGACCGTCTGACGCCCGAGCAGATGGAGCGTCGCCTCGCGGCGCTCGCGGAGATGGACCGTCTCCGCGAGGCGGCGATCGCGGACGGGATGCGATTGTGGAGCCAGGAAGAGGTGAACGAGTACGTGCGCCGTATCCGGTCCGGCGAGCCCACGGACGATCTGGAGTGATCCGCACGTACCTCGACTCCGGCGCGCTTATCCAGGCGTGGCGGGGTGGCGACGTCGCGAAGAACCGGGCGAGAAAGCTCCTTTTCGAGTCGGGGCGCACCTTCGTCGCCATCCGGGTTCGGATGCTGGAGACGCTCGCCCGGGTCAGAGGGCCGCGGATGGGTGTGGAACGCGGCTTCTATCTCACGTTCTTCGACGTGGTCGCCTCGATCTACCTACCTCTGGACGAGGCGGTCGGCGAGAATGCCGAGCGGCTCGCGTCCCGGTGGGGCCTCGAGGCCGCCGATGCACTCCACATCGCCCTCGCGATCGCGGGCGGATGTCATGAGTTCGTCACGACGGAAGGTCCCCCCAAGCCGATGCACCGGGTGACCGAGATCCGAGTCGTCCACTTGTCGCCCGACTCGCAGAACTGAGGCCTAGCGCCCCTTCGGGTCGAAGCGGTCGCGGAGGCCGTCGCCGATAAAGGAGAGCGCCATGATCGTGACGGTGAGAGCGACGCAGGGCCAGACGAGCTCGCGGGGGTAGCTCGCGAGGTTCTGGCGGGCGGCGTTGATCATCCCGCCCCACGTCGGCGTCGGGGCCTGGACCCCGATCCCGAGAAAGCTCAGGGTGCTCTCGGCGAGGATCGTGCCCGCGAGCTCGACGACGCTCACCGCCAGCAGGATGCCGGTGAGCTGGGGAAGGATGTGCCGGAGGACGAGGTACGGCACCCCCGCCCCCGCCGCGCGCGCGGCGACGACGAACTCGCGGTCGCGCAGCGAGGCCGACTGCGCCTTCACGAGGCGCGCGGTCGTCGGCCAACCCGCGACCGAGAGCGCGACGATCACGGGGATCCACCCCGCCTTGAGCACGCCGACGATGAGGATCGCGAGGAGGATGTCAGGAAAGGCGAACATCCCGTCCGTCAGGCGCATGAGCGGGACGGCGATCCACTTCGGCCCGAACTCGCCGAGGACTCCGACGACCACCCCGACGACGACGACGATGAGTTGGACCGTGAGACCGATCCCGAGCGAGACGAGCGCCCCCCGCGCGACGCGGGCGAGGAAGTCCCGCCCGATGTCGTCGGTCCCGAGCGCGAACCCCTTCACCCCCGGCGCGAGGTGGGGGTCGCCCGCGGCGAGGGTCGGATCGGGAAGGCGGAACGTCCCGTAGAGCGCCGCCGCGAGAAGGAAGGCGATCCAGAGGACGCCGACGAGAAGAAGCGCGTCGCGCCCTCCCCGCGACCGCCGACGGGGGCCAGGCGCGGTCCCTACCCCGTCGAGAGCGCCGGAGAGCGGGCCGAGGAGCGGGTTGCCGAAGGCGTCGCCCTGCCCGTCCGAGACGCCGGAGGCGAGCGGGTCGAGGTCGCGATCGGAGGGGCGGCCCTGGGGGTTCGGAGGCGTCGAAGAAGGGTTCAAACCTGGCTCTCCCGGATGCGGGGGTCGAAGATCGGGAGGACGAGATCCACGAGGAGGTTGATGATCACGAAGATCGCTCCCGTGACGAGGACGCACCCCTGGATGAGGACAACGTCGTTGCGAAGGATCGCCTCGATCGTCTTCGACCCGATCCCGGGAAGCCGGAAAAAGTTCTCCACGACGAACGAGCCGGTGAGGAGCACCCCGAACGAGGTTCCCACCGCCGTGATCGTCGGGAGGATCGCGTTGCGCAGGACGTGCTTGCGGACCATCCGCCCGAACGGCACCCCCTTTGCGATCGCCATGCGAACGAACTCCTGCCGGAACGTCTCGATCATGCTCGCGCGGGTGACCCGGGCGATGAGCGCCATCGGGCGGAGCGCGAGGATGAGGATGGGGAGCGCGAGGTAGTAGATCTCCGGGCCGCGCAGAGGCTCCTCCCAGGCGAGAGGAAGCATGTCCTTCATCACCACGAAGTAGAGAACGAGAAGCGGCGCGAGGACGAAGTTCGGAAGCGTCACGCCGAGCGTCGAGAGACCGAGGACGATCTTGTCCCCGAACCCCCCCTCCCAGATGCTCGCCAGCACCCCGAGCGTGATCCCGACGAGGCTCGCGAGAAGGATCGAGAGCGTCGCGACCTTCATCGTCGTCGGGAGTGCCCCCGCGATCGTCGTCGCGACGGGCTCCTTCGTGCCGTAGTAGCTCACCCCGAGGTCGCCGCGAACCGCCTTCGCGACGTACTCGCCGTACTGGACGGGCCAGGGGCGGTCGAGCCCGAGCTGGACCCGGATGCGCTGGACCTGGGCCTCGCTCGCCTTGTCGCCGGCAAGGAGGCGCGCTGGGTCGCCCGGCGCCGCCTTGCTCGCGGCGAACGTCACGAGCGAGATGAAGAGAAGGCTCACCGCCCCGTACAGCAGACGCAGGAGGAGAGCGCGGACGAGGCGCACGGAGGGGATTCTACCGAGCGACCCCTCCTTTAAGAATCCGTCCGGTCGTCGGGCGGCCCGCCGGTCGCCCGGATCGCCTCCGCGCGCCGCCCGAGCGGCACCTCGTCCGCGACCGGATCGCCCCCCGCCTCGTCGCCGCTCTCGGGATCGTCCGCCCGCGCTCCCGCCGCCGCGCGGGCGTCGCGCAGGAGCGCGACCGCCTTCGGCCGCATCGCCGCGTGGTCCGTGATCGGGGCGGGGTAGTCGCGCCCAAGCTCGATTCCCGCTCCCTTCAACGCCAGAGGCGAAAGCCACGGCGCGTGGATCGTCCGGTCATCGAGCGCGGCGAGCTCGGGGACCCACTGCCTGATGAACGCGCCGTCGGGGTCGAACCGCTCGCTCTGGAGCACCGGGTTGAGGATGCGGAAGTAGGGCTGGGGATCGCTCCCGACCGAGGCGGCCCACTGCCAGCCGCCGTTGTTGCTCGCGAGCTCGAAGTCGAGAAGGAGCCGCGCGAAGTAGCCCTCGCCCCGACGGTAGTCCACGAGCAGGTCCTTGGTCAGGAACGACGCCGTCACGATCCTCAGGCGGTTGTGCATGTAGCCCGTCTCGCGGATCTGGCGCATCGCCGCGTCCACGAGGGGAAAGCCCGTGCGCCCCTCCTCCCAAGCGCGGTACGCCTCGTCGGTGCCGGGGTAGGCGAGCCCCGCGTACCGTTCGTCGAACGGACGCTTCGTCACGTAGGGGAACGTCCCGAGGATCATCTGGTAGAAGTCGCGCCAGATCATCTCGCCGACGAACTTGCGCGCGCCGTCCCTGTCCCCATCGGACGTGGCGTGGGCCTGGGCCTGCCGGAGCACCTCGCGCACCGAGACCATCCCGTGGCGCAGGTACGCCGAGAGGCCGCTCGCCCCCTTCACGGCGGGGAAGTTGCGCGTCGTCTCGTACCCCTCGACCCGGTTCGCCATGAACTCGTCGAGCCGTGCGCGCGCCGCCCGCTCGCCGGGCTCGAGCCAGAGCGGGACGGGGCGGAACCCCATGCTCTCCAAGGGGTGGTCCCGGAGGTGGGGCTTCAGCGCCTTGAGAGGCGCGAGGCGGGAGAGGTCCGGGTCGTGCTCGGCGAGGTCGCGGGCGGGGTCGAACCGCCGGAGCCACGCCTTCGAGTAGGGGGTGAAGACGCGGAACGGGTTGCCGTTCCCGGCGAGCACCTCGTCGGGGGCGAAGATCACGTGGTCCTTGTAGGTGTGGAAGGCGCGCCCGTCGTTCGCCAGGTTGCGCTTCACCTTCGCGTCGCGGTCGAGCGCGTAGGGGTCCACGTCGCCGTTGGTGAACACCGCCTCGGCCCCGATCTCGCTCGCGAGCTTCGGGATGAGCTCGATCGGGTCGCCGTAGCGGGTGAGGAGCGCGGAGCCGCGCTCGCGAAGACCCGCGTCCACCTCGTCGAGCGAGCGCCGAATGAGGGTGAGGCGCCGGTCGTCCTCGTCCTGCAATTGGTCCAGGATGTTCCGGTCGAAGACGAAGACGACCGCGACGTCGCCCCCCGCGTCCGCGACGGCCTTCGTCGCGGCTTCGAAGGCGACGTGGTCGCGCAGGCGCAGGTCGCGGCGGATCCAGACGAGGGCGCGCTTCATCCCGGTTTCTTACGATAAAAGCCGCCTATCGTTCGAGGCCGGTAGCCTCTCGAACGATGAAGGAGAGGTTGAGGGCGCATCTGGCGGCGACGGGGATCCTCCCGCCGCCCGGCTCCGACGAAGCGCGCGTTCTCGTGGGGTGGAGCGGCGGGGCGGACTCGACCTGCCTCCTGCTCCTGTTGCGCGATCTCGGCTACGACCCGATCGCCGCGCACCTCGACCATGGTCAGCGCCCCGAGAGCGCGGGAGAGTCCGCCCGCTTCGCCGCTCTGTGCGACGGGTGGGGGATCCCCTTTCTCGGCGGTCGCGCCGACGTGCCGGGGATCGCGGCCGCGAAGGGGATCGGGATCGAGGAGGCGGGGCGGGAGGCGCGGTACGCCTTCTTCGCCCAGGCGCTCGGGGCCACCGGGAGCGACGTCGCCGCCACGGGGCACACGCGGAGCGATCTTGCCGAGACCGTCCTCTTCCACCTCGCGCGGGGGACGGGGATGGCCGGGCTCGCGGGGATCCCCGCGCGGCGGGACGACGTCGTGCGCCCGCTTCTCATCTTCTCGCGCGAGGAGACGCGCGCCTACTGCGAGGGGATCGGCTACGCGCCGTTCGAGGACCCAGCGAACACCGACCTCGCCGGCTCGCGCGCCCGGATCCGGCACGAGGCGCTCCCCGCGCTCGAGCGCGCGCATCCGGGGGCCGAGGCCGCGATCGCGCGCACCGCCGAGCTTCTGAGCGAGGAGGACCGCTTTCTCGACGGTGCGGCGGCGGCGGCGCTGGAGCGCGCCGAGACGAGCCCGAACGGCGCGCTCGCGTTCCTCACCCGCGACGTGGAGGTCGTTCTCGACCGGCGGGCGATCGAGGTTCTTCCGCGCGTCCTCTTCCGGCGGGCCCTGCGCCTCGCGGTCCGGGCGGTCGGGGGATCGCTCGACGCGGCGCAGCTCGCGCGGCTCGCGGAGGAGTTCGGCGAGGCGCGGAGCGGCTCGGTGACGTGCGAGGGGGGGCGGGTGCGCGTCGTCTACGATCGCGACCTCGTGACGATCACCGACGACGGGGCGAGCGTCCCGGCGCGCTATCCGCTGGAGGCCGGCGAGACCGCGAGCGACGAGTTCGGCTGGGCGTTCGCCCTCGACCCCGCGCTTCCCACGGACGAACCCCCGGTGCGCGCGGCGCTCGCGGTCGAGCTCGACAGGGCGAGGGTCAAGGGCGGGCTCTACTTCCGCCCTCCCGCGCCGGGGGACCGGATGGCGCCGCTCGGGTTCGCGCACGAGCGCAGGCTCGCCGACCTCTTGAGCGAGGCGGGGCTCACCGCGTCGGCGCGGCGTCGCCTGCCGGTCGTGTGCGACCTCGTGGGGCCGGTCTGGGTGCCGGGCGTCGCGCTCGCGGGGAGGGTGGCGAAAGGGGAGGGGACGCGCGCGGTGCTCCGCGCGGTCTTCGGTCCGCTCGGGTCCGCGCCCACTGCCGACGCCTCCGCCGGGTAAGGTGACGAGAGGAACCCCCGTGCCTCCCGGAGCGTAAACCGGGATAGATCCCCTCCCTTTTTGTGGAGTCCGGAGAAGCGTTGAAGAACCCGCCCCGCGTCTTGCTCACCATCGTCGTCGTCGCCGTGCTCTTCGCCGGCCTCTTCTCCGCGCTCGGCCCCGCCTCCGGGTTGCGCGGCATGGTCGGCCGCAAGCCTCCCGTGGATCTTCAGGCGGGCGACTTCCTCACGAAGCTTGAGGAGGGCGGAGTGAAATCCGCCAAGTGGCAGCTCAACGAGATCTCCGGATCGCTCGTAGACGGTCGCGATTACGAGGTCACCGTCGTGGACAAAGCCTCGGCGGGAGCGAAGGTCTTCACCGACGCGCTCTCGAAGGCGAAGGTGCCGTTCAACTACGAGAACCCGCCTGTCTCGCAGGGGATCGCCAGCCTCATCGGGATGATCGCGCTTCCGGCGGTCCTCGTCGGGCTCTTCTGGCTTCTCGTCGTCCGCCCCGCGCAGTCGGGCGGAAACCAGGCGATGAGCTTCGGGCGGAGCAAGGCCCGCCGCGTCGGCGAGAACGGCCCGAAGATCACCTTCGACGACGTCGCCGGGATCGACGAGGCGAAGCAGGAGCTCTACGAGATCGTGGACTTCCTCAAGAACACGAAGAAGTACGCCGCGCTGGGGGCGAAGATCCCGAAGGGCGTCCTTCTCACCGGCCCCCCGGGCGTCGGCAAGACCCACCTCGCCCGCGCGATCGCGGGGGAGGCGGGCGTGCCGTTCTTCCACATCTCCGGTTCGGACTTCGTCGAGATGTTCGTCGGCGTCGGCGCGGCGCGCGTGCGCGATCTTTTCGAGACTGCGAAGGCGCACCGCCCCTCGCTCATCTTCGTGGACGAGATCGACGCGGTCGGTCGCCAGCGCGGCGCCGGGCTCGGCGGCGGGCACGACGAGCGCGAGCAGACGCTGAACCAGCTTCTCGTCGAGATGGACGGCTTCGACCCGAACTCGGGGGTCATCATGATCGCGGCGACGAACCGCCCCGACGTCCTCGACCCCGCTCTCCTCCGCCCGGGCCGCTTCGACCGCCAGGTCGTCGTGGACGCTCCGGATCAGACAGGGCGCGAGGCGATCCTGAAGATCCACTCGAAGGGCAAGCCGCTCGATCCGGCGGTGGACCTGGAGGTCCTCTCCAAGCGCACCCCCGGCTTCACCGGCGCGGACCTTGCGAACACCCTCAACGAGGGGGCGCTCCTCGCCGCGCGGCGCGGCCACATCCGCATCTCGATGCCCGACCTCGAAGAGGCGCTCGACCGCGTGATCGCGGGTCCCCAGCGCCGCTCGCGCGTCATGGACGCGAAGGAGCGCGAGGTCATCGCGTTCCACGAGGCGGGCCATGCCGTCGTGGGCGAGACGCTCGAGCACACCGATCCGGTCCACAAGGTCACGATCCTGCCGCGCGGCATGTCGCTCGGTTCGACCTGGCATCTGCCGGTCGCCGACAAGTACCTCGTCTCGAACCAGGAGCTTCTCGACGACATCACCGGCCTTCTCGGCGGGCGCGTCGCGGAGGAGCTCGCCTACGGCGTCACGACGACGGGCGCGAGCAACGACCTTGAGCGCGTCTCGTCCATCGCCCGCGCGATGGTGACGAAGTACGGGATGAGCGAGAAGCTCGGGACGCTCGCGATCGGCAAGCGGCGCGAGAACCCGTTCCTCGGGCGCGACTACTCCGACGAGCGCGACTACTCCGAGGACGTCGCCCGCCTCATCGACGAGGAGGTCCGCTCGATCGTGGACGCGTGCCACGAGCGGGCTCGCGAGATCCTCACGACGCACCGGGACAAGCTCGACGCCGTCGTGCAGGCGCTCCTGGAGCGCGAGACGCTCGACCGCACCGAGTTCCTCGCCGTCATGGCCGGGAACGAGCTTCCCCCCCAGAAGAAGTCGGTGGACCCGGCGATCGCCCCCGACGCGACGCCGAACGAGAAGGCCGCGGAGGGCAAAGCCCAGCGCAAGATGCCGCCTCCGACCTTCGAGCCGGGACCGGCGTAAAGACGGCTTCCGCTTAGACGATCCCAGGCCCGCCGTGTTCCCCCGAACGTGGCGGGCCTGGGGCTTTTGTGCTATCGTTCTTCGGGTCTGACGCGGTGATATACTCCCCTGAACCTCCAACGATGGAAGACGAAGCGCTTTACAAGCAGGGGTTCGACCTCCGGTCGAACGGCCAGTACGCGGAGGCGCGCGAGGTGCTCAGCCGCGTTCTGTCCAAGAATCCGAACCACGTCGGCGCCCGGCATCAGATCGCCCTCATCCAGGGGTTCGAGGGCGATTTCGACGGCTCCCTCGCCGCCCTCGAAGCCCTCAGCAAGCAGTTTCCCGAGAACCTCGACGTGCGCTACGATCTCGCGATGACGCAGATGATGCTCGGCGACTACGAGCCCGCGTGCGCGAACCTCAAACGGATCCTCGCCGTGAACCCAGCGCACGACAAGGCGGCCCAACAGGTCATCTACTGCTAAACTCCTCCCGATGACGCCCGTCGTCCGGAACCTCCACCCCATCGTCTCGACGACCGATCTCGTCGCGACGGTCGCCTTCCTCGTGGAGCGGGCGGGCTTCTCCGGCCTCTGGACGGTGGACGATCCCGACGGGGGTGCGCCGGTCTACGCGGGGCTCTCGATCGGCGGGTTCGAGATGCACCTCCAGCCGATCGGGCGCGAGATCGAGGGGATGCAGGCGTACTTCGAGATCGAAGGCGTGGACGCCTTCCGCGACGCTCTCGTGGCGGGCGGAGCCGACCCTGGCGAGGCGCGGGACCAGTTCTACGGGATGCGCGACTTCGAGCTTCATGCCCCGGGCGGGGTTCTCCTCGGCTTCGCCTCGCGCCTCGCCGACCCCGCCACGTCGTGAGCCCGCGTCTTCGGCGCCTTCTCCCGCCGCTCGCGCTCGTCCTTCTCGCGCTCGCGCCGGTCTGGCGGGCCGTCCTGCTGGGAGAGGCGATCGGGCCGGTCGCGCAGATCTACGGGCCCGATGACGGGCGTCCTTGGAACGTCCTTCAGGCCGACTCGCTTCTCCAGTTCCGCGTGTGGCGCTCGCTCGTGTTCGAGAGCTGGAGCCACGGAGCGATCCCGTACTGGAACCCCTACTCGCTTCTCGGAACCCCGCTTCTGGCGAACTCGCAGTCCGGGGCGCTGTACCCGTTCCACATCCTCGCGGGAGCCCTGCGCCTTCCGCTCGACCGCGCGATCGGCGCTCTCGCGTGGGTTCATCTCGCGCTCGCGGGGCTCGGGACGTACCGGCTGAGCCGCGCTCTCGGGTGCGACCGGGCGAGCGCCTTCTTTGGCGGGAGCGCCTTTGCGCTCTCCGCGTTCCTCCTCGCGTGGACCCCGCTCGCGTCGGTCCCGACGACGGTCGCTTGGATCCCGTGGCTTCTCTTCTGGATCGCGCATGGGCGGGCGGGGGGGAGGCAAGCCGCTGGCTGGATGGCGCTGTGCTTCGGGATGATGCTTCTGGCGGGGCACCTGCAGTTCGCGTTCTACGGCGGGCTGGCGGCGGGGCTTTTCGCCGTCGCCTATGGCGGGCGCTCGTCCCTGAGGGTGGCGCTCCCCGCGCTCGTCCTCGGCGCGCTCCTCGCCGCGCCGCAGGTGGGGGCGGCGCTCGCGTTCGGGGAGCGCTCGCACCGGCGGGCGCCGGCGACCGACGAGGGGTACGCCGCGTACTCGCGCTCGGCCCTGCAACCGTGGCAACTCGCGACGGTCCCGGCCGCCCAAGCGCACGGATTGCCGAACGATGGGGTTCAGATCTCGCCGGGTCGGGTCCTCACCGGCTACTGGCCCTCGCTCGTGAAGCCGGGGGAGAACTTCGCCGAGGCGGCGGTGGGGCTCGGCCCGGCGGTCTTCCTCCTCCTCCCGCTTGTGCCTTGGAGGAGGAGGGAAGCGTGGAGCATCGGGCTCGTCGCCCTTCTGGGCCTGCTGCTCGCGATGCCGACGCTCGTCAACCGGCTCGTCTACTTCGGCGTTCCCGGCTGGTCGGCGACGGGCTCCCCCGGCCGCGCGGCGGTCCTCTTCGTGCTGGGGGGGTGCGTCCTGGGGGCGCTGGGGTTCGCGCGGTTCCGGACCCTTCCCGTCCCCTACTCCATGCGGACGGCTGGAACCATCATCGGTAGCTTCCTGCTCGCGATCATCGTGGTGTCCACGTTGGGCTCGCTCGCGCCGAAGAACGTGCTCGGGATCCCAGAGGACGCTTTCGCCGGCATCAAGACGCTGAACGTTATCCTGCCGGTTGGGGCGATCGGCGCGACGTTCGCGGCTCAGCTCCTTCTGCTCGCCGTGAGGGCCAAGGGACCCGACCTCGTGCGGTACGGCGCGCTTCTCCCGGCTCTCTTCGCGCTCGGCACCTACGGGCGGGATCTCATTCCGACGGGCGTCGTTCCCGCGCACAACGTCCCCCGTCCGAGCGGCGAGCGCGTCGCCGTCGAGAACGAACGGTGGTCGCTCTTCACGAACCCGAACGCCTTCCTCCCCCCGAACCTTCTCGCGAACGTCCGGATCCTCGGGACGGGCGGGTACGACTCGCTCATCGACCGCGACACCAAAGCCCTGCTCGACGGCGCGAACGGGAGAGACTCCTCGCCCCCCGAGAACGGGAACATGATGTTCGTGAAGCCGGGCGCCGACCGGGCGAAGCTCCGCGAACTCGGCGTCTCCGAGCTCTGGCGGCGCGGTGCCGGCGGGACTCCTGCCGTCGAGAGGATCGGCGGCGCGATCGCGACGGTGGACGGCGCTCCCGCGCGGATCGCCGAGGTGGACGCGGGCGGGTTCACGCTCGTCTCGGCCCGCTCCGGCGAGGCGACGGTGCGCTTCCGGAACCTTCCGGGCTGGCGCGCGGGGGGGCGCACGATCGGCGGCGAGGGGCCCTGGATCTCCGCCCGGGTCGAGGCCGGGAGACCGACGCGGTTCGTCTACGCGCCGGGATCGCCCCCGCTCGCTTACGCGGTTCTCCTCGCGGGGCTCGCCCTTTTCGCCTTTCTTACCGTCGGGGGGGTGCGAAGACGCGCCGCGAGCCGTCAGAATCCTACGAGCGCAGAAGCACCGTCGCCATGAGCCTTCAACTCCCGACCCCCGAACTCGCCCCCTCGCTTCTGGAGCACCTTCAGACCGCCGAGCCGTTCATGGTCGTCCTCTACAACGACGACGTGACCCCCTACGACACCGTCGTCGAGACCCTCATGCGCGCCACTGGGTGCGACGAGGGAGAGGCCGACATGGAGGCGTGGGAGGCCCATCACCGGGGCAAGACCCCCTGCCACTACGCGGGCGAGACCGAGTGCCGCGAGGTCTACGACGTCCTCACCGCCGAGGGGATCACCGCCGAAGTCCGCAAGGAATGGGTCGACTGAAGGCCGCGCTCCCTCCCCTCCTCGACCCCGCCGTCCGACCCGGCATCATCGAGGAGATCGACGCCGCGGACTCGCAGACCGGCGGCGGCTGGATCGTCACCGTCTTCAACAACGACCACAACACCTACGAGGAGGTCGTGGACATCCTCCGGAAGGCCACCTCGTGCTCGTTCGAGGAGGCGCACACCGAGACGTGGGAGATCGACCACCTCGGGCTCTCCGTCGTCCACCACGGGAGCGAGACCGAGTGCCGCCGCGCCGCCGAGATCATCGAGACGATTGGGATCGAGGTCAAAGTCTCCGAGGAGTAGGAGCCGCGGGTAAAGGCCGGGGAGCAAGGGGGTACCCTCCCTCTCCGGATGGCGCGGCTCGGGTTCGTCGGATTGGGCACGATGGGAGCCCCGATGGCGGGGCACCTGCTAAAGGCGAACGGGGCGATCTCCGTCTGGAACCGCACCCCCGCGAAGGCCGAAGGGCTCAAAGCCCAGGGCGCGACCGTCTGCGCGACCCTCGAGGAGGTCGCCCGCGCGAGCGACGTCGTCTTCCTCAACGTCAACCGGAGCGAGGACGTCGAGGAGGTCCTCGGCAGGCTTTTGGAGAGTGCCGCCCTCGACACCCTCTTCGTGGACCACTCCACCATCGCCCCCGACGCCGCCCGCGCGTGCGCCGAGCGGGCGAGGGCGAAGGGGTGCCGCTTCGTGGACGCCCCCGTCACCGGCGGCTCGCTCGGGGCGCAGAACGGGACGCTCACCATCTTCCTCGGGGGCGAGGAGGCGGACGTCGCCGAGGCGATCGGGATCGTGAAGCCCTACGCGAGGACCGCCCGCCGGGTCGGGCCGAGCGGCGCGGGGCAGACGATGAAGCTCGCGAACCAGATCGCCGTCGCGGGGGCGCTCCAGGCCCTTTGCGAGTCGCTCGCCTTCGCCGACGCCGCCGGGCTCGACGTGGCCCAGGCCCGCGAGATGATCGCGGGCGGCTCGGGCGGGTCGTGGGCGTTCGAGAACTACGGCCCGAAGATCCTCGCGCGCGATTGGACCCCTGGCTTCTCGGTGAAGAACCAGCGCAAGGATCTCGCCTACACCCGCGCGACCGCCGCCGAGATCGGCGCGAAGGTCCCCGCGACCGCGCTCACCGACGACCTGCTGAAGGCGCTCGAGGACGAGGGGCGCGGCGAGGACACCACCGCCGCGCTCTACGACGTGCTCGCCAAGGGCCGATGACGCCGGACGTCCCCCCCGCTCCCCTCACGCCCGCCGTCGAGATCCTCGGCGCGACGAAGCGGTTCGGAAGCGTGACTGCGCTCGACGGCGTGGACCTGCGCGTCGAGCCCGGCGAGATCCACGCCCTCGTCGGCGAGAACGGGGCGGGCAAGACGACGCTCATGAAGGCGCTCTACGGCGCGCAACCGCTCGACTCAGGCACGATCTCGCTTTTCGGCAAGCCCTATGCCCCCCGCTCCTCGAAGGAGGCGATCGCCGCCGGGGTCGGGATGGTGAGCCAGCACTACGGCATCCTCGGCGAGCTCACCTGCCTTCAGAACCTTATCCTCGGTGCCGAAGAAGGGGCGCTCCTCTCCACCGACACGAAGATGGCCCGCGCCGAGCAGCTCGCCCGCGGCATGGGGTTCCCCTTCGATTGGGACGCCCCAGCCTCGGAGCTCTCCCCGACGGGCGCCCAGCGGCTCGAGATCCTCAAGCTCCTCTGGCGCGGGGCGCGGGTGATGATCCTCGACGAGCCGACCGCGATGCTGAGCCCCGCCGACGGAGAGGCGCTCTTCGCCTCGCTCACCGGGCTCGTGCGCGAGGAGGGCGCGACCGTGATCCTCGTCACCCACCGGCTTCCCGAGGTCTTCGACCACTGCCGGAACGTCACCGTCCTGCGCAACGGCCGGCGCGTCGCGGCGATGCCGGTGCGCGAGGCGACGCCCCCGGAGCTCGCCTCGCTCATCGTCGGCGGCGAGGTGCGCGAGCCCTCGCCCCGCGAACCCATCCCCGAGGCCGCCCCGGTGCTGACCGCGACCGGGCTCACCGTGCTCGACCCCATTGGCGGGAGGCGGCTTGACGCCATGAGCCTCGCCGTGCGCCCGGGCGAGGTCGTCGGGATCGCCGGGGTGGACGGCAACGGCCAGCGCGAACTCTTCCAGGCCCTCCTCGGTGTCCAGAAGGCGACGGGAGACGTGACGCTCGGGGGCGAGGACGTCACGGCACTCCCCGCCCACGCGCGCCTGGAGCGCGGCCTGCGCCTCATCGCCGAGGACCGGCACGACGAGGCGGTCATCGAGGATTGGTCCCTCGTCGAGAACGCCGCGCTCGGTCTTCAACGACAGGCCCCGTTCGCGCGCGGTCCCCTCATCGCCGGGAGCGCGCGAAGGGCCGAGGCGGGGCGGATCGCCGCGCGGTTCCGCACGAAGTTCGGCTCGCTGAGCGGGGCGATGGCGGGGCTCTCGGGCGGAAACCAGCAGCGCTTCGTCGCCGCCCGCGCCCTCGGCTACGCCCCGAAGGCGATCCTCGCCTTTCAGCCCGCGCGGGGGCTCGACCTCAACTCGACCGTCGAGGTGTACGACGGCATCCGCGACGCGTGCCGCGCGGGCGCGGGCGCCCTCGTGGTCTCCTTCGACCTCGACGAGCTTCTGACCCACTGCGACCGGGTCGTCGTCCTCTCGCACGGCCACCTGAGCGAGCCCCCCGCCGGGTCCGAGCGCGACCGCGACCTCATCGGCCGCCTCATGGTGGGCGTCTCGTGAAGCGGGTCGCGGGCCTTCTTCTCCTCGTGGCGCTGAGCGTGGGGCTCGTCGCGGGCGTCCTCCTTCTCGCGGGCAAGGATCCCGGGGCGGCGGGGAGGGGGTTCGTCGAGGGCTCGTTCGGCTCCCCCCAAGCCTTCGGGAAGACGCTGAGCGAGGCGACCCCGCTCCTCATCGCCGGACTCGCCGCCTTCGTCGCCCTCAAAGCGGGGCTCTTCAACATCGGCGTGGACGGTCAGCTCGTCGTCGGCGCGCTCTCGGCGACGGTCGTGGCGCTGCGGGTGCCCGGGCCGTCCGGAATCGTTCTCGGCGTTCTCGCCGCGATCGTCGCGGGGGCGCTCTGGGCGGCCCCCGCGGGACTCATCCGCGCCTACCGGGGAGGGCACGAGGTCATCTCCACGATCATGCTCAACCGGATCGCCGTCCTCGGCACGAACGCCCTCGTCGCCGGCCCTTTCAAAGACCCCGCCTCGGGCTCCGCCTCCACCGCGATCCTGCCCCCCGGAAGCCAGTTGCCGAACCTTCTGAACGGCGCGCTCCCGATCTCGTTCGCGATCGTCCTGGGGGTCGTCCTCACCGGCCTCGTCGCGTGGTGGCTCGGCGCGACCGTCTCGGGGTACG
The DNA here is from genome assembly GCA_965249475.1 of Fimbriimonas sp. Taxonomy (GTDB): domain Bacteria; phylum Armatimonadota; class Fimbriimonadia; order Fimbriimonadales; family Fimbriimonadaceae; genus Fimbriimonas. The sequence continues at coordinate 1,220,584 of CBDFMD010000003.1, forward strand.
AACTCCGCGCCACCGGGGCGAACCCCCGCGCCGCCGAGTTCGCCGGGATCGAGGCCCGCCGCGTGACCGTGCGCGCGATGCTCCTCTCGGGCGGGATCGCGGGGCTCGCGGGCGCGATGCAGGTCTTCACGAGCACCTTCGGCTTCTACTCCGACTACTCGCCCGGGTACGGGTTCGACGCGCTGGGGGTCGCGCTCCTCGCGGGGCCGCTCGCCCTCGGCGTCCTCCCCGCCGCGCTCGCCTTTGGCGCGCTCGCCCGGGGCGGCACGTACCTCGCCTCGGAGGGGATTCCCAAGAGCATCACGACGATCGTCCTCGGCGCGCTCATCCTCATCGCCGCGACGATCCGCTTCGCGCGGGGGCGGCGCGCGTCGTGAACGGGCAGATCCTCGCCAACTTCGGGTTCCAGTCGCTCGTCCTCGCGGCTCCCCTCGCCCTCGCCGCGACGGCGGGGTACCTCTCCGAGCGCTCGGGCGTCGTCGCGCTCGACCTCGAGGGCAAGATGCTCGCCGCCTGCGCCGCGCTCGCCTTTCTCGCGCCGAGGTTCGGCGCGTGGCCCGCGCTCGGTCTCGCGCTGGGGGCCTCGATCCTCCTCTCGCTTCTCCACTGGGCGGCGACGCAGCTCTACCGAATCGACGGCATCATCTCGGGCATGGTTGTGAACGCGCTCGCGATCGGGGGGACCGGCTACGCCGCCCGCGCGATCGCCGACGTCGGCGGCGCGGGCGAGCTCCCGCCCCTTCCGCGCCCCCTCTTCTACGCGCTCGCCGTCCTGCTTCCCATCGCCGTGGCGCTCTACGTGAACGCGACGCGGGGCGGGCTCCGCCTCGTCGCCGCCGGGAGCGACCCCGAGAAGGCGAGGCTCGTGGGGGTGAACCCGCTCGCCGTCCGCTTCTGGGCGCTCGTCGGAGCCGGGGTCCTCGCGGGGCTCGGCGGCGCGCTTCTCGTCGTCGAGACGGGCGCCTTCTCCGACGAGATGACCGCCGGCCGCGGCTACATCGCGCTCGCCGCGCTCATCCTCGGGGGCTGGCGCCCGATTCCGACTCTTCTCGCCTGCCTCGTCTTTGGGGCGGCGAGCGCCGCGCAGATCGCCCTCAAGGGGGTCGGCGGCGTCCCGAGCGAGATCTGGTCCATGCTCCCCTACGCCGCTACCCTCGTCGCCCTCGCGGGCGCCGTCTCCCGCCGCCGCACGCCCCAGGGGCTCGGCAAGGTCTGACCATGTTCCTCGCCCCCGTCCAGAACCCATCCCCCGTCGCGGCGACGATCGAGTCCCTCCTCGCCGCCCATCGCGCGCTCGCCCGGTTCGAGGCGCGGATCGAGCGGGGGACCGGCCCCGCGATGACCCTCGCCCGCGCGGGCGACCGCGTCCTCGTGCGGATCGCGGAGCCCTCGCATCCCGGCGACCCGATCCCTACCCTTCGCACCGTCCTCGCCGCCCCCGCGAGCGCCTGGGCCTACGACGAGGCTCTGAACGAACTCCTGCCCCTGAAACCCCAGGGTCGCACCCCCGCCGAGCGGATCGCCGCCGCCCTCGGCGGGCGCGACGACGCGCTGACGTTCCTCCTCGACCCGCCCACCCTCGCCCGCTATCTGCGTCCGCTCGCGAGGCGTCCGGGTTGGACCGTCGCCGGACGCGTCCTCACGCTGAAGGAGCGCGGAACCCGCACGACGATCGAGTACGACCCCGCGACCCGCCGGATCGTCCGCGTCGCCTCGACCTCCGGCGGAACCGCCGCCCCCGGCGGTCGCGTCGCGAGCGGGTTCGATCTGCGCTTCCGGTACGGAGCCTACGGCCTCGCCGGGTTCGTCCCCCGGGAAGCCCGACAGGTCGCGCGCTTTACCGACCTGCGCGGAAGCGTCCGGTCTTCCGACCTGAAAGCGGCGGAGATCGTCGCCCGCTTCGTCCGCAAGAACGCGCGCCTGACCGAGGCCGACGTGACGATGGAGGCCGACGCGGGCGTCTACCGCCTCCTCGTCTCGGGCGAACGCATGCGCCAGACCGGCCCCCGTCTCGATCTCGGCTACGACGGACGCACCCTCACCGTCCTCGATCGCCGCACCGGCCGCGCGTACCGCGGCCCCGCCCGCCGCGCCGACGTGCGCCGCGCGGCCGTGAAGCTCGGTGAGCCGCTCGTCCCGCTCGCATCCGCCTTCCTCGCCCACGACCTTCCCTTCGCGAACCTCTTCTTCCCCGCGCGAGTCGCGAAGGTGGGGGGGCGCATCGGCGAGGGGCCGAGCGCCGCCGACATCCTCACCCTGACGACCGCCGGGACGCGCGAGACCGTCTTCGTCCGGGGCGACGGACTCGCGACCTCGCTCGAGGCCGAGATCCGCGACGGAAGCCGGATCGTCTCCCTCTCTCGCCAGCGCTTCACCTATCGCGACCCGAGCTGGAGGAGAGGCGGGGCGGCGAGCCTGCCGCTCCCCGCCCCGAAGGGAGCGGTCCTGCCGCTCCCGAAGGCTTTCCGGACGCGCGCCTAGCGCGTTCCGAGTCCGCGTTGCTCGCGGAGCCGGGTCCGCTCGAAGAGCGCGAGCGAGGCGTCCACCGCGTTGTCCTTGACGTTCGGAAGGCGGAGCTTCGGCTCCTCGACCGCGAGGTCGGGGGTCACGCCCGAGCCTTCGAGCCGCCGCCCGCGCGGGGTCACGAAGTCGCTCAGGGGATACTGGAGAAAGAACCCGTTCGTGGCGGGCACGATGACCGAGACGAGCACCGCCCCCGCCGACCTCGTGCCGACGACCTTCGCCCCGATCTCCTCCTGGAGCGCCGAGGCGAGGATCTCGGACGCCGAGCCCGAACCGCCGTTCGTCAGGACGATGAGATTTCCCTTGAAAGCGGGAAGCTCGCTCTTGAACGGCAGGATCTTGCGCCCGGAGGTGAGCGCGACCTTCGTGAGATCCTTCGGGTCCGCCTTCGGGTCGGCCTTCGTGAAGCGCGAGAGCGACCCCTTGTCCACGTAGATCCCGAGCGGCTTGTCGGCGGGCATCAGAAGTCCGGCGAGATGCTGAAGGTTCGTCACCGCCCCGCCCCCGTTGTCGCGAAGATCGAGGATGAGGTTCTTCGCGTCCGCGGCCTTCTTCATGAGCCCCTCGACGCGGTCGGCGTTGTACGAACGGTCGAAGGTCGGGACGGTGAGAAGCGCCGTGTCGCCCTTGGGGAAGGTCAGCTCCTCGGGTCGGACGGTCGAGAACTCGCGGCGGACGAGCTCGTACGTTTGCGTCTTGCCTCCGGCGTGCCTCACCTTCAGCCTTACCTTCGTGCCGGGGTCGCCGGGGATCCCCCGGATCCCCTCGACCTTCTGGCCGTCCACCTCGAGGATCGTGTCGCCCGCGACGATCCCCGCCTTCGCGGCGGGCGCGTCGGGCACCGTGCGGACGACGAGGATCCCGTCCTCGACGGGCTGGCTCGTGATCCCGATCCCGACCGTCTTGCCGGATTGCCGGACCGTCGCCATCTTCGGCGTGGCGAGGACGATGTGCGAGAACCCGAAGTCGTGGAGCGCGACGTTCACCGCGCGCGCGAACTCGTCGTCGGTCTTCGCCGCGTCGATCTCCTTCTGGTGCTCCTCGACGAGCTTCGGCCACCGCGAGAAGTCCACGTTCGGGACGAAGGCGTACCGCGCGATAAGGTCGCCCATCTTCGTGAGCACCTCGGCCTTCGCCTTCGGGTTCTTGTCGATCGTCTGGGCCGGCGCGGCGGCGAGGAGGGCGGTCGCCCCGACGAGGAGGGGCAGGAAGCGTGAGCGGAGTCTCATCCCGGTTACCCTCATCTTAACGGCGGAGCCCGCCGAATCATTCCCCCTGCTTCAAGGGGCGGGATCGAGCCGCATCAGCCCCGCCCCACCGTGGAGCGGCAGACCTTCGAGCGCCCCGATCTCCGCGATCGCCGGGGCGAGCTCGCGAAGCTCCTCCGCCGAGAGGCCGATGACGGATTGGAACTTGAGGAAGTCCATCGCGTTCACCGGCGACTGCCACCTCGCCGCTCCGTTCGTCGGGAGCGTGTGCGACGGCCCCGCGACGTAGTCTCCCGCGGCTTCGGGCGAGGATTCTCCGAGAAGGACGCACCCGGCGTGGCGCAGATCGCGCAGGGCTCGCTCGGGATTGGCGACGGCGAGCGAGACGTGCTCGCACGCGACCGCGTTCGCCACCGCCACCGCCTCGTCGAGGTCGCGCGCCTCGACCGCGTACGAGCCGCCTTCCAGCGCCGCCCGCATCGTCGCCGCGCGCGGCGCCTCGGCAAGGATCGCCTCCGCCGCCGCGAGCACGGCGTCCACGACGCCGGGACCGACGCCGACGAGGTACGCGGCGTTGTCCGGGGCGTGCTCGATCTGGGTGAGGAGGTCCGTCGCGACGACCTCGGGCCGCGCCGCCGCGTCGGCGATCACGAGGACCTCGCTCGGCCCCGCGTACCCGTCCAGGCCCACGATCCCCCACAGCTGGCGTTTCGCCTCGTTCACGAACCGGTTCCCCGGCCCCGCGATCTTGTCCACCCGCGCGACCGATTCGGTCCCGTAGGCGAGCGCCGCGATCGCCGCCGCCCCGCCGACCTTGTACGCCTCGTCCGCCCCCGCGTCCCTCAGCGCGACGAGGACGGCGGGGCTCAGCGTCCCGTCCGGGCGCGCGGGGGTCGTCACCGCGATCCGGGGGACCATCGCCGCCGCCGCGGGCGTGACGTTCATGACCACCGAGCTCGGGTAGCTCGCCCCGCCCCCCGGTACGTAGACCCCCGCCGCGTCGAGCGAGCGCACGATCTGCCCCACCCCGAAGGTGGGCGCGGTGGGGAAGCGCCGCGGATCGGGCGAGGGCCGCTCCCCGATCGCCCACCGCGCCACGATCGACGGGCGGGGCGTCCGAAGCTCCAGCACGTCGCTCATATGCGCCGTGGAGAACCCGTAGACGCTTCCGAGCATCACCTCCAGCTGCTGGATGTGGAACCGCCGCACCCGCCACAGTGCGGTGCGGAGCGCCTCGTACGGGCGCCGGTCGAGCGTCGCCGTCTCAAGCTCCTCGCTCGTCACCCGGAGCGACGCAAGCCCCGGCGCGTCGAACCGCCGCGCCGAGTCGAGGAGCGCCGCATCGCCGCGCTCCCTCACGTCGGCGAGGATCGCCGCGACGGTCCGCTCCGTCGCCTCGTCCCGCGCTCCGCGTCCCCGCGCGAGCGCGGCGAACACGTCGTCCCGACCGCAGACGAGCCGCCTCACGACGGCATCAACGTCAGCGCGTGGTCGATCCGCTTCGCCATCCGGTCGGGACCGAGGACCTCCATGAGCTCGAAAAGCCCTGGCCCGTTCGTCCGCCCCGTGAGCGCGACGCGCACCGGATGGACGACCGGCCCGAACTTCTCGAGCCCGAGCTCGACCTGGAGCGAGCGCAGGAGCGCCTCCCACCCCGCGACCGAGTTCTCGGTGGCGTGGAGCGCCGTGCGGAGAAGGTTCAGGAGCGCGCGCGCGTGCGGCGCGGCGAGCCACTTGTCGAACGCCTTCGCGTCCATCTCCGGGTGCCAGAAGAAGTCCGCCGCTCCGCCGAAGTCCACGAGCGTCTGCACCCGCTCCTGCTCCAGGGCGATCGCCTTCAGCGCGTACTCGCGGTCGCCCCGCGCCGCCTCCAGCAGACGGTCGAACGCCGCGATCGTCCGCGCCCGCCCCTCGATCTCCTCCTTCGTCTCGTCCTCGAGCGGCGCGCGCGTCCAATACTCGCGGAAGTACGGCTCCCGCGCGAGCGCCTCGATCGCGCCGAGAAGCGCCTCCGTGCCCATCGAGCGAATCCGGTGCCCGTTAAGCCAACGGAGCTTGTCGAGATCGAACCGTCCCGGCGAGGGCTGGATCCCCTCGATCGCGAACCGAGCGACGAGCTCGGCGTCGTCCATGATCTCCAGATCTCCCCCCGGCGACCACCCGATGAGCGCGACGAAGTTGCGGAGCGCGGAGGGCACGTACCCCTGTGCCATGTAGTCGAGCACCCGCGTCGCCCCGTGCCGCTTCGAGAGCTTCTTCCCGTCCGTCCCCACGATGACCGGGCAGTGGACGAACACCGGCGGTGTCCAGCCGAACATCTCGAAGAGAAGCCAGTGGTACGGGCTCGTCGGGATCCACTCCTCGCCGCGCAGGACGTGCGTGACCCCCATGAGACGGTCGTCCACCATCGCCGCGAAGTGGTACGTCGGCATCCCGTCCGCCTTGATGAGCACCGGGTCGGGAAGCGTGTCGCTCTCGAACGGCACCCGCCCCCGGATCGCGTCCTGCACCTCGATGAGCCGCCCGCGCGGCACCTTCATCCGGATCACGAACGGATCGCCCGCCTCTGCGCGCGCCGCGCCGATCGCGGGGTCCGCATCCCGCCAGTCGCCCCCGAAGTAGCCGATCGGACTCTTGTTGATCCGCTGGAACTCGCGCATCTCGTCGAGCTCCGCGCCCGTCTCGAACGCCCGGTACGCGTCCCCCTTCGCGAGAAGGACCCCGATGTGCTCGTCGTACACCCCCGCGGCCTTCCGCTCGCTCTGCCGGTAGGGGGCCGAAGGTCCCCCGACGTGCGGCCCCTCGTCGAACTCGATCCCGACCCACGCGAGCGTCGCGACGAACTCCGCCTCGCTCCCCTCGTTGTAGCGCGTCCGGTCCGTATCCTCGATCCGCAGGATCGAACGCCCGCCCTCTTTGCGGCGGAGCAGGTCGTCGAAGAGCACCGTCCGGAGCGCCCCGACGTGGAGGAGGCCCGTGGGCGAGGGGGCGAAGCGGACGACGACCGGCATTTTGCATCCTTCAGGGTACCGGCTGGGGTACAACCGCCTAAGAGCATGTCGTCGGGAACAAAGCTGGAGACCGCGTCCTGGCACTACAAGGGCACCTTCGGCGACCTCGGCCCCCTCACGCTCGAGGAGCTCGAGGACCTCGTGGACGGGGGCGTGATCGAGGGGGGCACCTACGTCTGGAGCCCCGCCCTCCCCTCGTGGCTTCCCGCCGCCTCGGTCCCCGAGCTTCGCGGCGCCCTCGCCCGCCGCGCCCCTCAGATGGAGCCGCCGCCCTCGCCCGGCTCCATGCCCCCAGGCCGCAACGCCGCTCCTTACGGGGCTCTCCCCCCCGCCCTCACCTTCGGCGACGGCTACGCGAGCCCCCCGCAGAACTTCGGGACCGCCGCGCCCCACAGCGTCGCCGGCGTCCCCCGCAACGTTTACGGCCCGACCTACGCGAACCCGGCGACCCTCGGCGTCTACGGGATGCCCTCCGACCGGAGCCGCGTGATCGCCGGGATCCTCAATCTCTTTCTTCCCGGGATCGGGCGCATGTACCTCGGCTACTCCGCCCTCGGCGTGATCCAGCTCGTCGTGACGATCCTCACGTGCGGCGTCGCCTCGATCTGGTCGGTCATCGACGGAGTCCTCATCCTCACCGGCGCGGTGAAGATCGACGGCTACGGCCGCATCCTCCGCGATTAGCGCGGCACAAAGCCACCCCTCGGGCGTCTAGTAGAGGCGTCTTCATGAAATCCCGTCTCCTCGGCCCCCTCTTTCTCGTCCTGACGGTCGTCGCCGCGGCGCGCGCCGACGTGCGCCTCGTCCTCTCGGTCGAGGGACGCGGCGACGTCGCGATCCGCCTCCTGACCGACCGGGCCCCGAAGACCTGCGCCCAGATCGAGCGCCTTGCGAACGCCGGCTTCTACAACGGGCTCCGCTTCCACCGCGTCGAGAAGAACCCGCGCCCCTTCCTCGTCGAGGTCGGCGACCCGCGCTCGCGCAACGACGTCCAGGCCCCCGACCTCGGCTCGCAGGGCTCGGGCACGAAGATCCCGTTCGAGGACTCGGGCGTGGACCAGGACGCGGGCGTCGTCGGCCTTGTCCGGAGCGAGTCGGAGAAGAACTCCGGCGACTCCGCCTTCTACATCCTCCTCTCGCCCGCCCGCTTCCTCAACGGGAAGTACACCGCCTTCGGTCAGGTCGTCGCCGGTATGGACGTCGTCGCCCGCATCCAAAGAGGCGACCGCATCGCCAGCGCGAAGATCGTCCGGAGCTGACGTCTACGGATCTCGCCCGGTTGCGGGCGGAGGCCGGGTGAGAAAACCCGCCCCCGGCTACAGACGGTCACTCCGTAGCCGGGAATCCGGACGGGGCGCCTAGACGATCGCCTTGCGGGCGAGCTCCTCGCCTCGGTTCCGCCCGACCGGACGCACCGCCGCGACGTTCTCCGGCGCGATGTCGAGAAGCTGGAGCCAGTCCTCCACCGCGTCGCCCTTCGGGAAGATCTCGTTCTCCTTGAACTCCTGCCGGGCCGCGCCCTTCAGATCCTCGAGCGACACGCCGTGCGCGATCTCCGGATCGGCGATCGCCCGCCGGATCGCGGTGTCCTTCGCCCGGTCCACGATGTTCTCGAGGATCGCCCCCGAGATGAGGTCGCGGAAGTAGAGCGTGTCGGTCGAGCCCGTCTTCAGCGAGACCTTCAGGAACTCCGTCTCCTTGGTCCCGCGCCACAGCTCCTCGGTGAGGCCGTCCACGAGCTCTTTGCGCGCGCACTCGTGCTCCCCTTCCCACCGCGCGAGCGTCTCGGGATCGATCGGCAGCTTCTCGTCGATGTAGATGGCGAGGATCTCCTTCACCGCGTCGCGGTCGGGTCGGACGACCTTCACCTTCCGGTCGATGCGTCCGGGACGCAGGACCGCCGGGTCGATGTAGTCGGGCCGGTTGCTCGTGAGCATGAGCACGACGTTGTCGAGCGACTGGAGACCGTCGAGCTCGGCGCAGAACTGCGGCACGACCGTGTTCGAGATGTTCAGGTACCGCCCCGTCGAGCGCGTCCGCAGGACCGACTCCGCCTCGTCCATGAAGATGAACACAAGCCGCCCCTCCTTCGCCTTCTCGCGCGCCGTCGCGAAGATCTCGCGCACCATCCGCTCGGTTTCGCCGAGCCACATGTTGAGGATCTTCGGTCCGGAGATCGCCATGAAGTATTCCTTCACGGGCTCCCCCCTCTGCTTCGAGTACTCCTGCGCGAGGTTGTACGCCACCGCCTTCCCGATGAGCGTCTTGCCGCATCCCGGAGGACCGTAGAGCAGAACCCCCTTGATGGGCTTCTTATCGAAGCGCTCGAACACCTCGGGGTGCAGGAGCGGAAGCTCGATCGTCTCGCGGATGAGGCCGATCGCCTCCTTCTGCCCGCCGATGTCCTCCCAGGGGATCTGCGGCACGTCCTCGAGGAAGTAGTCGCGCGACTCCTTCTTCTCGAAGTGCTCGACCGCGACCCGGCCGGTCCCGTCGAGCCGCACCTCGTCCCCCGAGCGCACCTTCTCGTCCTTCATCGCCTGGGACCGGAGCACGAGGCGCCCGCCGTCCGCGCCCGGGGTCGTGCCGCCGACGCGCAGGCGCCCGTCCTCGAGCGCCTCCTGCACCGAGATGATCGAGCCCATCTCCGACTCCGGCAGAAGCCCGACGACCGCGTACGCCTCGTTCACGCGAAGCCGGGTGCCGAGCTGGATCTTCTCGGCGTCCACCGCCGGATCCACCTGGACGACGTACTCAGAATCCCCGACGAGAACGAGCGCGTACGGCTCGGCCGCCTTCGGCTCCTCGCCCTCGGGAGCGGCCTCCTTCGCCTCCTCGGCGTCGAGCCACCGCAGGAAGACCGCCGAGCGGTTCGCGGGGGCGGTGAGCTTCGCGTACGCCTCCTCGAACCCGGCGATCTTCTCCTCGAGCTCGGCGACGCCCGCTGCGGCGGACGCGAACTCGGATTTGAGGGCGGCGAGGGTGTTGCGGGCGCGGACGTCCTCCTTCGGGAGTTGACCTTCGAGCCGTTCGAAAAGCTGTGTGACGCGCGAGTCGTCGCGGGGGGGCATAGGCTTTCTACGCCCCCGCTTCCAGCCCCCGTTACGCCCTCCCGCTCGGCCGTTCGTCCGAGCGCCTCAGCCCACGAGAAACGCGCGGACGGTCGCCTCGGCCACCGCGCGCGGATCGGACCCTTCGGCCGCGCCGCGCACCCCGCGCCCGGTCGCGCCCTCGCCCGCGATCCCCACGACGGTCGCCTTCCCGTCCGCGAGGACGACCTCCTCCACCCTCAGAGGCTCCCCCGGATTCGCCCGTTCGAGCGCGCGCGCCGTCGCCGCCGCGACCGCGTCGGGCACCGGCCGTCCCATCCGAAGCCCGACCCCGACCGAGACTCCCGCCTCGCTCCGAAGCACGACGTGGACGAGCGACTCGGGATCGTCCTCCACCTGCACCTCGACGACCTCGAACGCGAGCCCCGCCCGCGTGGGGCTCGCGACCGCCGACCCCTCTTGCGGCGCGGGGATCGGTTCCGGGGCGTCCGGCAGGGCGGAGCGGTCGAACGCCTCCGGCTCCGGGAGCGACACCACGGCGTACGCGGGGGGGGCTCCGCCCGGCTTGGCCGCCACGCTCCGGCGGCTCGCGAGGTTGATGAGGTCGTCGAGCGTCGCCTGGACGTGGGCCTCGTCGCGCGGGATCGCGCGGTTTCCCCCGTACACCCCGATCGAGAAGAGGATCGGCTCCCCGCTCTCCGTGAGCCTCGCCTCCCGCGAGGCGGCCTGGAGCTCCGCTCCGAACGCCTCCGCCTCGTCGTGGGGGCGAAGGGTCGCGATCGCGAACTCGTCCCCCCCGTACCGCACGAGGATGTCCCGCTCCGCGTCGAGCCGCTCGCGCAGGAAGTCCGCGACCCGCCGGAGCACGCGGTCCCCGACGACGTGGCCGAACCGCTTGTTGAAGAGCCCGAACGCGTCGAGGTCCACGAACACCACCGCGATCTCGCGCCCCTGGGACAGCCTCTCCGCCCCCCAGCGCCGAAGCTCGTCGCTCCACGGAAGGTCCGTCATCGAGTCCCACGAGCGGCGGAGCCCGTCGAGAAGGTGCATCGCGGTGATCATCCCGCGGAACCTGTCCTCCTTCACCATCGGCGCGTACTGACGGTCCGTCCGGACGAGAAGGTCCGCCGCCTCTCGGAGCGAGGCCCCCGCGTCGAGCACCTCCGAGAGCGGCTCCATCGCCTCGCCGACCTTCGCCCCGACCGGCTGACGGTGGGCGACCTCGCGCCGGAGAAGCCCCGTCGGGCGACCGTTCCGATCGAGGACCGCGATCGCGCCGAGCCCGTGCCCCTCCATGAGGATCGTCGCCGAGAGGACGAGATGCTCGGCATCCACCCACACGGGGACGACGTCGAGCGTGTCGAGGATCTGCATCGCGTCACGGCCGCCTCCGATCCACATCCCGCGCCCCGCACCGGCGCGGTCGGCGGCTCGGTGAGGAGGGGAGGGATGGGCGATGCGAGAGGTCGTCATGATGGTAACCGATCCTCTCGCCGCTTCTTCCGGGTAACAATGCTAGGTTTCGTCATAAGCGACGACGTTACCTTAGAGAGCGGGCCGAAAGGGGAGCCCCGAAACGTCGCGCCCCCGACCGCCCGCGCCCTCGCCCCCCGCACTAAGGCCCTTAGCGCGAGAGGGAGTCCACGAGCGCCCCGACGAACCCCGTCACCCGAGCCCGGTCCTCGTCCGAGCGCCGCAACCCCGCGTCGAAAGACGCCGCGAGCCCGTAGACCTCCGCCGGCGCCCGCCCGAGGTACTGCGCCACCGAGCGCTCGCAGAGCCGCGCCTCGTGGAGCATGACGAAGCACGCGAGCTCCGTGGCGCGAAAGGCGGGGAAGCGGAGCGCCCACCGCTCCGCCTCCCGCGAGATCGTGTGGCGCAGATCCCACGACGAGTTGTCGTTGAAGAACGGGTCGAGAAGCCCCAGCGCCCGCACCGTCCGCGCGGGCGCCCCCCAGTTCTCCCCCTCGAGCCGCAACCGCCGCATCGCCCCCACGAGCGTGTGCCCGTTCCCCCCGAGCTCCCGCGCGAGGATCGAGGCGAGCGCCGACGAGAGGAACACCCCTTCCGCCCGCGCGATGTGATCGAGAAGCGGCATCCGCTCCTCCCGGCTCGGCTCCCGCAACTGCGCGAGCGACCACGAGCGCGGCGCGGGAAGGAGCGCGTGGATCGTCCGCAGGCTCGGGACCTCGGGGCCGAGATCCACGTTCAGCGCCACCATCGTCGGGCGGCACCGGCGTTGCCGGCTCTCCAGCACCCGCCGCAGATCCTGGCGCAGGCGCGAGCGCCCGAGCGCGACCTGCGCGTCGTCGAGCACGAGCACCTCCGGCTCCGACGACGTCCGGCGCGCGTTGAGGAACTCCTCCGTCGAACTCACCTCAATCGGAGCCCCGAGCGTGCGCGCCCCGACGCTCGCCGCCGCGTGGAGGATGTGCGTCTTGCCCGTCCCGCTCGGCCCCGAGAGCGCCGCGAGCGTCGTGCCGCCCGCGACGAACTGGAGCGCCGCCTCGATCGCCGCGACGTTCGAGGGGAGCGGGGCGACCGTGGCGAAGCTCGTCCCCGGCTCCGCGAAGAGGGCGTGCGAGAACGAGACCGTCCCTCTCCGGTCCTCGTCCACTCCGCGTATCGCCGCCTGTCCTCTCATGCCCGCGTCCTTCCGCGCCTTTCATTCTCTACAGAGCGGCGCGCCCCGTCAAGGGGCGATTAAGGGCCTTCTTCGTCCGCGCATCCCAGCGACTTTCTCCCGCTTTCGCGCGATTTCGCGCGTTTTCTCCCCACGTGATCCCCCGTCGAAACAGACCGGTTGGGGAAAAGTCGCGCGGTTGTCCCCAAACGGTGGAAAACCCCCGGGGAGAACCCCCGGGGAAACGCGCCGGACGAAGCGGGCGCGAAGAGCCGCGCCCGCCGGCTACCCCGAGCTCCCGACGGAGCCGGCGAGAACGATCGGGACAAGGATCTCGGGCTGATCCGGGTCGTCCGTCCGCACCCGCAACGTCGCCGACGGGAGGACGCCCCCGGCGGCGCGGCCGAGCCTTTCCGGACGCACCCGCACCCGCACCGTGTGCCGCTCGGCCCGAACCCCCCGCGTCGCGCAGAAGGCCTCGTACCCCGGAGGAAGCGCCCCGAACCCCGCGATCGCGAACGGACGCCCCGGACGCCCGAGAACCGTCTCCGCATCCATCGGGGTCGAGTCGGGCTCCCCGAACGTCAGCGAGAGCGGCACCGGCGCGATCCCGCGCTGGACCGCGAAGTTCGTCCGCTCCGCGTCCCCCGCCCCCTTCAGACGCACCTCCAGCGACGCCATCCGCCGCCCGCCGAGCGCGAACCCCGCCGCCTTCGGAGCGAACCGGAGCCGGTATCCCTGCCGCCGCCTCGGACCCTCCCCGAGCTCGGGGTCGGGAAGCGTCCCGCTCCAGGCTTCCGTCGTGAGCGTCCCCTCCACCCCGGCGACCCTCGCGCCCTCGAGCGCGACCGGCCCCTCCCCGTCCCCGACGAGGAACATCTCGAAAGGACTCCCGCCGTCGAGGAGGTGCGTCGGCCCCGAGGGCAGGAGCACCCGCGACGGGAGCCGCACGAAGATCGAGAGCGGAACCTCCAGTCGGGGCGTCTCGGGATCGTTCGTCCGGATCACGACCCGGTGCCGGATCGTCCCCCCGAGCGCCGAGGTGTCGTACCGCGCCCGCACGACGCCCGTCTCCCCCGGTCCGAGCTCGCTCGGCCCCACCGCCGTGAGGCATCCGCAGTCGCCCCGAACCGAGAGGAGCATCCGCCCGTCGCCGTTGTTCGCCACTGTGAACTGCACCTCGGCGGGCTCCCCGCGCCTTACCGAGCCGAGGTCCGCCTCGCGCCGCTCGCTCCAGACCCTCGGCGCCTCGGCCGGGACGGCCCGTCCTTTGGCGAGCGTCTCGCGCAGGGCGGTGGAGAGCGCGAGCGCGCGCTCTCCCGTTCCCGCCTCCACGATCCCCGGCGACGTCGCGACGAGCGCCCGCCGGTCGGTGCGCCCCATCGCCCCCCCGAACCCCGGGACCGCGTCGAGCCCGAGGTACGCCCCGAGCGCGTACAGCACCTCGTTGTGGACGTCGGTCTCCCCCGTGAAGGCGGCGCCCCCCGTCGAGTCGTCGCCCCGCATGAGCCCGAGGACCGTCTCGAGCCGCGGCCCCGTCGCGTCCGTCCCGAAGAAGTGCGCCGCTCCCGCCCCCCGCGCGAGCGTCGGCTCGAACGAGAAGACGAGCCCCCGCGCCGCGAGCTTCGGATCGGTCACGAGGCGCGGACGGAGCCCGTCCACGAGCCGGCCCCACTCCACGAGCGCGTAGTCCCGCGCCGCGCGGAACGCCGCGCGCGAGGCGGCGGGCACCTTCCGGTCGTCCCAGAGGATCGCCGGATCGCGCCGGGGAAGAAGCCCCGCGAGCCGCGCCGCCTTCGCCCGGTCCCCCGCCGACGCCCGTTCCACCTGGAGCACGAGCCCCCCGAACGCCGAGGAGGTCCCCACCGGCACGTCGTAGCGCACCTCCGCCTCTTCCTTGGGAGCGGGCTTCCGACGGGAGGTCTCCCGGGGCGAGGGCGGAGCCTTGACGGAGGTCTGGCCGAGAGCGACGAGGGCGAGCGCGGGGAGAGGGATCATAGGAGGGTCGTGCGGGCGATCAATCGATGAACGCGTCCGCGGCGGGCGCTTGTTTCAGGTAGGCCTCGACGAAGCCGTCGATCCCCCCGTCGAGCACGCCGAGGATGTTCCCCGTCTCGTGCCCCGTCCGGTGGTCCTTCACCATCGTGTACGGTTGCATCACGTAGCTCCGGATCTGCCGGCCCCAGGCGGCGGGGCCGCCCTCGCCGCGCATCTCCGAGGCCTTCTCCGCCGTCTGCGCGTTCTGAAGCTCGTGGAGCCGCGCGGCGAGGACGGACATCGCCGAGGCGCGGTTCTTGTGCTGGCTCCGCTCGTTCTGGCAGTTCACGACGATCCCGGTCGGCAGATGCGTGATCCGCACCGCCGACTCGGTCTTGTTCACGTGCTGGCCCCCCGCCCCGCCCGCGCGGAGCGTCTCGACCTTCAGGTCCGCCGGGTCGATCTCGATCTCGCTCTCCTCCAGCTCGGGGAGTACCTCGACCTTCGCGAACGACGTGTGCCGCCGCGCGGCGGCGTCGAACGGCGAGATCCGCACGAGCCGGTGGACGCCGTGCTCGCTCTTGAGGAAGCCGTAGGCGTTCTCCCCGAGGATCTGCATCTGGATCGAGCGGTACCCCGTGACGTCGCCGGGGGTCTCCGAGACGATCTCCATCCTGTAGCCGTGCCCCTCCGCCCAGCGCGCGTAGATCCGCTGGAGGATCTGCGCCCAGTCGCACGCCTCGCTCCCGCCCGCGCCGGCGTTCACCTCGAGGATCGCGTTGCGCGCGTCGTTCTCCCCCGCGAGGAGGGTACGGATCTCGAAGAGGTCGAGCTCCTTCAGAAGCGCGAGCGCCATCGCGTCCGCCTCCTTCTCCGTGTCGGGGTCCGGGTCCTCGCGGAGCATCTCGTAGAGCTCCGCGACGTCGGCCTCGGTCTTCTCGAGCTTCTCGAACGGCTCCACGCGCGCCTTCAGGCGCGAGAGGGACTGGTGGACTTTCTGGGCGGCCGCCGGATCGTCCCAAAAGCCAGGGCCGGCGGAGAGGTTTTCGAGTTCGAGGATTTGGGAGCGGAGGCGGGGCCGGTCAAAGATGCACCGCGATAGCGTCCAGGCGGGGCTTCACCTTGGACAGCGCCTCATGCTGCTCCATGTTCAGCATGATCTCAGGCTACCCGCAAAATTCGTCGCGGGACCGCGACAAAAGGCCCCGGAAAGGGATACCATGACGGGAGTGCCGGGGCGTCGCCGCTCCGGATGAAGCGATCATGAGACTCCGCCTCTCCGTCCTCGCGCTCGCGTGCGCCCTGAGCCACGCGGCCCTCGCCGACCAAGTCGTCCCGATCTCCGGCAAGACCCCCGTCGTGAAGGCGAGGGCGGTGAACCCCCGGTCTTTCTCCCCGATGATCGACCGGTCCGTTCGGTCCCGCCCTGTCCGGATCGAGAACGAGCTGAAGTTCGACTATCCGATCGCTAGCGAGAAGAACTCGATCCCGGTGGGCGGCACTCTGAAGGAGTACCGCGTCGCGACGCGCGACTCCGCCTACTTCCCGACGAACGGCTTCACCCAGGTCTCGCCTCCCGACCCCGATCTCGCCGTCTCCACCAAAGGCGTCGTCGCCGTCGTGAACGACACGATCGGCTTCTACACCCGCACCGGGACCCAAACCTTCCTTCAGCCGCTCGATAAGTTCTTCCCCGGGGCCGGACCCTTCCAGTCCGACCCGAAGGTGAACTTCGATCCTGATTCCGGTCGGTTCTTCGTCGTCTACCTCGATATCGCCGGCCTCGTGGACACCGGCGCCAAGGGGAGCTCCTTCCTCATCGCCGTCTCCAACTCCGACGACCCCCTCGGCGGGTGGAAGACCTACAAGGTGAGCAACCTGGAGAATAAGGGCGGCAACGACTACTGGCTCGACTATCCGGGTTGGGGGTTCAACAAGGACGCGATCGTCGCGTCCGGCAACATGTACCCCTTCGCGTCGGGCACGCCGTATCCGAACGTCTACGTCTTTAAGAAGAGCGACCTCATCAACGGCACCGCCCAGGCGACGAAGTTCTCGCCCGACGGCTTCACCGTCCAGATCGCCAAGGGGTACGATGCCAGCCCCTACGTCTACGCCGTCTCCACCCGCGCCTCGAACCAGGCGCTCCTCTACGCGATCGACGCGCGCGCGGCGACCCCGACCCTCGTCACCGCCCCGGTCCTTATCCCCGATTGGACCCATGCCGATAAGAGCCTCAACGTCGGTCCCGGCGGCATCGTGACCGAGGTGAACGATCCGCGCATGCTCAACAGCGCCTACCGCGCCGGACGCCTCGTCTCGAGCCACTCGGTCGGCGTGAGCGCGAGCGATCGCCGCGGCGCCGCCCGCTGGTACGACTTCGCGACGAACGGCTGGCCCGCCTCCGGATCTCCCACCCTCACCCAGAGCGGCCAGTTGGATCCGCCCACGAACTACTCGTACAGCTTCCCGGCGATCAACCTCAACCCCGTCGGCGACCTCGCGATGACCTTCAGCCGCATCTCGCCGATCGACGGCTACAAGGTCATGGCGACGGGCCGCAAGCCGACCGACGCTAAGGGCGCGATGGGCACCCCGACGGTTCTCGAGACCGGCCTGAAGACGACCTACGACTTCGGGAAGTTCAGCGACCGCTGGGGCGACTACTTCGACGTCGAGGTGGACCCGAAGGACAACCGCACCTTCTGGGCGATCGGCGAGGCCACGGCGGCCAACGGGAACTGGCAGACCTTCGTGAAATCGTTCGCGATCTCGGTCGGCGAGGACACGGCGACCGTCGTCAACGCCCAATCGGCGACCCCCTTCACCGGCACCCTCCGGAGCGGCACGAACGTCTCCCTCTTCGCGGCCGATGCGAACTCGTACAACCTACGCTCGCAGGCGATCGCCGGCATCGGGCAGTCGGCGGGCGTCCAGGCGACGTTCAAGTCGCCCATCCTCCCCGGCACGCAGACCGGCCAGATCGGGACGCTGAAGGCGGTTTATGCCGGCACCGGCCCCGTCAACGGCACCACGACGCTCTTCCTGAAGAACGTCTCGACCGGCCAGCTTGATCCCGTCGCGACGTTTCCCGCCTCCGATGCCAACCGCGAGTTCAACCTCTCGACCGTCGCGAGCACCTACGTCGGCACCGACGGCTCGATCGTCGCGACCCTCCGCACCGTCCTCCCCCCGCGCAACGGGCGGACCGCGGTAGCGTTCGACGTGAGCTACAACCGGCTTGCGTTCTTCGTCATCCCGATCATCGGAAACTGATCCCGGGCGGCCTCATCAAGCCGCCCGGTACGCGCTCGCCGCCCGCTCTGACGCCCGACTGGGCGCTCCGGAGCGGGCGGCGGCGCGTCCGAGATCGCTCAGAGCCCGCGCCGCGGCGCGCCGGAGACGCTCCTCCAGCGCCGCCGCCCCCGTCGCCCCCTCGCGCGGCGGGAACGTCCCCGACACCGCCTCCAGCATCTCCCCCCGCGTCTCGGCGATCGCGGCGAACGTCTCGACGTCCCCCGCCTCCGCCGCCGCGATGAGCGCGTGCGTGAGCGCGGTCCAACGGGTCCAGAACGCGTCCATCACGCCGCCTGCAGAAGAGGCGCCCCGCCCACGACCGCCGAAGCCGCCCGCGTCTGGCGCTCGAGCTCCGCCCACCCCTGCCGAAGCTCCGCCATCGTCGCCATCGCGCTGACGACCCGCGCGGGACGGTCCTCGAGGTTCGCCCCCACGAGCTCGTCGAGGACGTACGAGTAGAGCGCCATAAGGTTCTTCGCGACGTCTCCCCCCTTGCGCAGGTCGAGCGCGCTCATGAGCTCCATCACGATCTTCTGCGCCCGCTGGAGCGCCGCGTTCTGCCCCGCGAGATCCCCCGCCTCCATCGCCGCCTTCCCCTGCTCCATGAAGCGGAGCGCCCCGTCGTAGAGCATCACCACGAGCCCCACCGGCGACGCGCCGCCCACGGCGGATTTGCGATATTCGTCGAGATTGCGGGAGTACGCCACGGCTCCCTCTAGTTGTCGGCGCGAGGCCCCGCTTCTCCTCACCCGCTATTGCCAGGCCCCGCGCCGCCTTTTGGGAAGACCGGGCGTAGATTAGGACAGCGCGCCGCCCCGCGACGCGCCCTTATGTGTGTCACCATCCGACCGGGCGTGATGGTCCGGATCAAACAGTTTGGCGGGACTCGCCCGCCCATGCCCCTGCCTCTCGAGAGCGGCTTCTCCCCGACGGGCCTCTACGAGATCCTCGGCCTCCACGTGCCCAGCGAGTCCGGCGAGGCCTACTGCATCCTCGTGAACGACCTCGGCCAGCTCTGGTTCATCTCGAACCGGCACCTCCAGGTCTGCCCCGACTCGTCCGGCCTGAGGAACGGGGTGAACGCCCACCCCGCCTCCCGAACTCCCCTCCTCGACGACGCCCCCGACTAGCGGCCCCCGAAGGCCCCTCTCTCGACGCGGGCGGCCCCGACCGAGGCCGGATCGGGTATCATCCGCCTTCGGGCCGGACGAACCGCAGGGTGCGCCGCCCATCCGCCAGACCACGGGAGAGGCGGCGCCGCGCGAGAGCGCCGCGTCGAACCGCCCCGACGTTGGGGAGAGAACATGGCCAAACAGTGTCTTATCGAAAAACAGAAGAAAACGCCCCGGTACAAGGTGCGCGGCTACAACCGTTGCTCCCTGTGCGGGCGCGACTCGGGCTTCATCCGCTTCTTCGGCATCTGCCGCGTGTGCTTCCGCGAGAAGGCGCACAAGGGCGAGCTTCCGGGCGTGACCAAGTCGAGCTGGTGATCTAGGGAATGCACTCCGATCCTATCGCCGACCTCCTCACGCGCCTGCGCAACGGCGCCCGCGCCCACCTCCTCACGGTGGACGTCCCCCACTCGAAGATCAAGATCGAGATCGTGAAGCTTCTCCAGGCCGAGGGCTACGTCACCGGCTACGAGGTGACGAACGAGACGAAGTTCCCGAACATCCGCGTCACGCTCCGCTACGACGCGAGGCGCAAGCCCCTCATCGCGACCCTGCGGCGCATCTCCAAGCCCGGCCTGCGCATCTACATGGGCGTGAAGGACCTTCCCCCGGTGAGGAACGGCCTCACCACCCGCATCGTCTCCACGAGCCAAGGGCTCATGACCGACCGCGACGCCCGCCGCAAGCGACTGGGCGGCGAGGTCCTCTGCGAGGTGAGCTGACCATGAGCCGAATCGGATTCCGACCCATCCCCGTCCCCGCCGGCGTCACCGTCACGGTGGACGCCGCCACGAACCACGTCGTCGTCAGGGGCCCCAAGGGCGAGCTCCAGCAGGGCCTCTCCCGCCTTCTCACCGTCTCGCAGGAGGACGGCCACCTCAGCGTCGCCCGCGCGAACGACCTTCGCGAGGCGCGAAGCCAGCACGGGCTCGCCCGCACCCTCCTCGCCAACATGATCGACGGCGTCACGAAGGGCCACGCGAAGGCGCTCGACGTCCAGGGCGTCGGCTACCGCGCCACGATGGAAGGGGCGAACCTCCTCCTCAACATGGGCTACTCGCACCCCGTCCGCGTCCAGGCCCCTGAGGGCATCACCTTCGCGGTGAAGGCGGACGAGAAGGCGCGCACCCAGCAGATCACCGTCACGGGCATCGACAAGGCGCTCGTCGGCCAGATGGCCGCCGACATCCGCAAGGTCCGCAAGCCCGAGCCGTACAAGGGCAAGGGCATCCGCTACGCGGGCGAGGTCGTCAAGCTCAAGGCCGGCAAGCGCGCCTCGGCGAAGAAGTAAAGAGGGCAGAGAATGGCACAACAGACACGAAACGAACTCAGGACCGCCCGCCACGCCCGGCTTCGCCGGCGCGTCGTCGGCACCGCGGAGCGCCCGCGGCTCGCGGTCTACCGCAGCCTCAAGCACATCTCCGCGCAGATCATCGACGACGCCACCGGCACGACCCTCGCCTCCGCGAGCTCCTACGACAAAGGCCTCTCGGCCTCGGGGAACAAGGACGGCGCGAAAAAGGTCGGCGAGGAGCTCGCCAAGCGCGCGAAGGAGCGCGGCATCTCCGCCGTCGTCTTCGACCGCGGCGGCTTCCAATACCACGGCCGCGTGGCGAGCCTCGCCGACGGCGCCCGCGAGGGCGGGCTGGAATTCTAAGACCATGCGAATGATGAACCGCCTCAACGGCAAGCGCGAGTCGCGCAACACCGAAGGCCCCCAGCTCGACGTCCGCGTGATCCGCACGAACAAGGTCTTCAAGACCCACAAGGGCGGCAAGACCGCCTCCTGGTCCATCCTCGTGTGCGTCGGCGACAACAAGGGCTCCGTCGGCCTCGGCCTCGGCAAGGCCCGCGGCATCCCCGACGCGATCCGCAAAGCCGAGGAGGCCGCCCGCGCGAACATGTTCAAGGTGCCGATGGTCGGCTCGACGATCCCCTACGCGATCGAGGCGCGCTCGGACACCGCCCACGTGATCCTGCGCCCCGCCGCCCCCGGGACCGGCGTCAAGGCCGGCGGCGCGATCCGCGCCTGCCTCGAGGCCTGCGGGATCCACGACATCCTCTCGAAGTCCATCGGCTCGCGCAACGCGATCAACATGGCCTACGCGACGATGCAGTGCTTCAAGGACCTGCAACCCCCCGAGGAGATCGCCGCCCGCCGCGGCGTGGACATCAACAAGCTCATGCCCTGGCTCGAAGGGGCCCGGAAGGAGGAAGCCGACAATGCTGCGTATCACGCTTAAGAAGTCCCCCATCGGGCACAACCCCCGCAACCGTGCGACGATCCAGACGCTCGGCATCCACAAGGTCGGCCAGACCGTCGAGCACGAGGACACCCTCTCCGTGCGCGGCATGATCCAGCCGATCCGCGACCTTCTCCTCGTCGAGGAGGCCGACGGCACCCCCGCCCCCCGGCCGAACATCGCCAAGTCCGTGAAGACGGCGAAGGCGAAAGCCCACGGCCTCACCCCCCCCACCCCTCCCCTCTCGGAGAACGCCTGACATGGGTCTTCACAACTTCCAACCGTCCCCCGGCTCCACCACCCGCAAGCGCATCATCGCCCGCGGCATCGGCTCCGGCATGGGCAAGACCGCCACGCGCGGCACTAAGGGCCAGAAGGCCCGCCGCCAGGTCCACCCGAACTTCGAGGGCGGCCAGACTCCCATCCAGCGCCGGCTCCCGGTCAAGAAGGGCTTCCGCAACGTGAACCACAAGGAGTACGCCGTCGTGAACCTCGACGACCTCCAGAAGTTCGACGAGGGCACCGTCGTGACCCCCGAGCTCCTCATCGCCACCGGGGTCATCTCGAAGGTCCAGGACGGCGTGAAGGTCCTCGGCTTCGGCGAGCTCACGAAGCGGATCGTCGTCCAGGCCCACCGCTACTCCGCCCAGGCGAAGCTCGCGATCGAGGCCAAGGGCGGCGAGGCCGGGATCTTCGCTGCGCCGAAGGCTCTTCCCACCCACACGGCCACGAGCGAGGAGACGACCGAGGCTCCCACGGAGACCGCCGGCTCGTGAGCTTCGGCGGAGGGTTCGGCGGCGGAGGCTCCTACGGGCCGGGCGGCGACAAGGCGCTCAAGCTCTCGCTCGCCGAAACCTTCCGCCTCGCCTGGGCCGATCCCGAGCTTCGGGGCCGGCTCCAGTTCGTCCTCCTCATGTTCGCCGTGTTCACCCTCGGCGTCCACATCCCCGTCCCTATCCCGGGCGTGGACCCCGAGGTCGTCCTCGAGAAGCTCAAAGGCCTCGCGATCTTCCAGATCCTCGACGCCTTCGGCGGCGGCGCGCTCCGCAAGCTGTCGATCTTCGCGCTCTCGCTGAACCCCTACATCACCGCCTCGATCATCATCCAGATCCTCACCACCGCGCTCCCCGCGTGGAAGAAGGAGCTCGAAGAGGGGGGCCAGTACGCGCGCCAGATGCAGAACCGCAAGACGCGCTTCCTCACCCTCGCGCTGTGCATCGTCCAGGGCTGGGGCCTTCTCCAACTCTTCTCCCAAGCGTTCCAGCTCGTCCCCCTCCAACAGGCGATCATCCTCGTCTTCTGGACCGCGGGCACGATGTTCACCCTCTGGATCGGCGAGCAGATCTCCGAGCGCGGGATCGGCAACGGCGTCTCGCTCATCATCTTCGCGGGGATCATCGTCGGCCTGCCGTATCAGCTCGGCAAGCTCGTGGACTCGATCAAGGTCACCCCGACGCTTGCGTTCGGCGCCGCCCTCGCCGCGCTCATCTTCCTCGGCGCGACCTGGATCATCGTCTACTTCACCACCGCCCAGCGCCGTATCCCCATCGCGCACATGAAGCGGATGCAGGGCACCCGCCAGGTCGGCGGCGGCACGAGCTACCTCCCGCTCTCGGTGAACATGGCGGGCGTCCTCCCCATCATCTTCGCCATCTCTCTCCTCGGCCTCCCCCAGCAGTTCGGGACGATCCTCGGCGGCGCGCGGGCGAATCCGACTCCGCTCGGCAAGTTCTTCGTGGACCTCGGCGACTGGCTGAACCCCGCCTCGACGAAGGTCATCTCGGCCGGCTTCCCCCTGCCGCGCTCCATCGTCGGGCTCGTGTTCTACACCGCCCTCATCTTCTTCTTCACCTACTTCTGGACCGCGATCCAGTTCAACGTCGAGGACATCGCGAACAACCTCAAGCGCGGCGGAAGCTACATCCCTGGCGTCCGGCCCGGCAAGCAGACGAAGGACTTCCTTGACGGCGTGATCTCCCGCATCACCGTCGTCGGCGCCGCCTTTATCTCGGTCATCGCCCTCATGCAGTACATCGTCCCGGCCGTCACCGGGCTCTCGTACCAGCAGGGCGTCGGCCTCGTCGGCGGCACCTCGCTCCTCATCGTCGTCTCCGTCGCGCTCGAGACGATGCGCCAGATCGAGGCCCACCTTCTCACGAAGCAGTACGGCCAGTGAGCCTCGACCACCCCGAGCCGCTTCGGCTCATCCTCATCGGCCCCCCGGGAGTGGGGAAGGGCACCGCCTCCGCCCTCCTCACCTCCCGGCTCGGGATCGTCGCCCTGAGTTCCGGCGAGATCTTCCGCCGCGAGATCGAGGCCCAGACCGATCTCGGACGCCTCGCCAGCCGCTACATCGCCCACGGCGAGCTCGTCCCGAACGGCGTCACGATCGAGATGATGTCCAAGCGCATCCGAGAGCCCGAGATCCGTAAGCACGGCTTCGTCCTCGACGGCTTCCCCCGCACCGTCAAGCAGGCGGTCGCGCTCGAAGAGCTTCTCGACGAGATCGAGGAGCCTCTCACGAAGGTCGTCTCCCTCGAGATCGGCGACGACGTCGTCGTGGACCGCCTGAGCGGCCGCCTCGGTTGCACCCGGTGCGGCGAGATCTACCATTCGCACAACAAGCCCCCCAAGCGCGAGGGGCTCTGCGACAAGTGCGACTCCCCCCTCTTCGTCCGCTCCGACGACGAGGCCGGCACCATCCTCGAACGCCTCCGCGTCTTCCGCGAGACCACCGCGCCGGTCATCGACTTCTACGCCTCCCGCGGCCTTCTCCAGCGCGTGGACTCGACCGCCCCCGAAGAGGCGTACGCCGCGATCGTCGCGCCCTCCTGACCTCTATGCCCCTTCTGAAGAGCCCCGCCCAGATCGAGAGGATGCGCGAGTCCGGCCGCATCGTCGCCCGCGCCCTGCGCCTCACCTCCGCCCACATCCGCCCCGGCGTCACCCCCCTCGAACTCAATGCGATCGCCGAGCGCCACATCCGCGAGGAGGGCGGCGTCCCCGATTTCCTCGGCTACAAAGGGTACAAGCACGCGACCTGCATCTCGGTGAACGACCGCGTCGTCCACGGCGTCCCCGACCGCCGCCCCCTCCAGGAAGGCGACCTCGTCACCCTCGACTTCGGCGTCGTGAAGGACGGCTGGCACGCCGACTCCGCCTGGACCTACGCGGTCGGCGAGGTGGACGCCCGCACCCGCCGCCTTATGAACGTCACGCGCGAAGCCCTGAACCAGGGCATCGCCCAAGCCCGCCCCGGAAGGACCATCGGCGACATCGGCGCCGCCGTCCAGCGGTACTGCGAGGGGAACGGCTACGGCGTCGTGCGCGAGCTCGTCGGCCACGGCATCGGCACCGAGCTCCACGACCTTCCCCGCAACGTCCCCATGTTCGGCCGCGCGGGCAAGGGCGAGCGCCTGCGCGAGGGGATGTGCCTCTGCATCGAGCCGATGGTGAACGCGGGCTCCGCCGACGTCGTCACCCTTGACGACCAATGGACCGTCGTCACCGCCGACGGCTCGAACGCCGCCCACTACGAGCACACCGTCGCCATCACGAAGAACGGCCCCGAGATCCTCACGAAGGAGTAATCGGAGAGATCCCGGGGCCGCCGCGATCAGGGGAGCGGCTCGTAGACGTTCCCCGCCCGGTCCTCGCCCCGCGCGAGATACACCTTGTGCCCGACGTTCCGCTCCGGCACGATCCGCGAGGTGGTGGGGAAGTACCGCATCGTGTACCCCGCCCGCCGACGGTCGCTCGCGTTCGCCCTCGCCCCGTGGATGATCCGCGCCTCGTGGAGCGAGCACTCGTTCGGATCGAGCGTGAAGTACACCGCATCCTCCTCCTTCACCCCCACGATCTCCGTCTCGAAGATGTTGCTCTGCGTGTCCGCCGGCTTGTACTCGGAGAAGCCTCCCGAGTGCGTCCCCGGGATGACCCCCATCGAGCCGTTCTCCGGGTCCGCCCGGTCGAGCGCGAGCCAGACCGTCGTCACCCCCTCCATCGTCGAGATCCGCCCGTTCCAGTACGCCGAATCCTCGTGCCAGGGCGTCGCCTTTCCCGTCCTCGGCGGCTTCGAGATGAAGTGGCTCGCCCAAAGCCCGATGTCCGGCCCCACGAGCGGCTCCACGAGGTCCAGCACCTCCGGCGCGAGCAGGAACTCGAACAGCCGCGGGTCGTGGAGGTGGACCATGTTGAGCCCCGCCTCGTCGTACCGGGCGAGGTCGTCCTCGAAGATCGCCTTCAGCCGAGCGAACTTCTCCGGCGAGAAGACCGGCTGGTGGAAAAGGGTGTAACCGTCGCGCGCGAACTGCGCGGTCTGCTCGTCGGTGAGGCGTGAGCTCATGGCGATGCTATTGTATGATGTGGAGATTCGGCCTGCGATGCCATCCGATGACCGAAAGGCGCCCTGCGATGATCGCCGCCTCGTCTACCGCGAGATCGCGGGCGACGCCGCGCTCCACGCCGCCGTCACGACCCTGCGAAGCGAGCCCACCCGCCCCCACGGCCACGATTTCCACGAGGCGATGCTCGTCCTCGAAGGCGACCTTCTCCACCTCGTGAACGGCGAGGAGGAGCGCCTCGCCCCCGGCGATCTTCGCGTCCTCGGCCCCGCCGACGTCCACCGCTTCGAGGCCCGCGCCGCCCGCTTCGCGAACGTCGCCCTCCCCGCCCCCTTCGTCGCGGGCTTCGAGGCGCTGACAGGGGCCGCGATGAGCGCCGTCACCCCCGACCCCCGCCCCGCCTTCGACGCCGCCCTCGCCGCCCACGCCCGAGGCGCAGGCCCGCTCGACGCCGCCGCCTTCCTCCTCGCTCTCGCGAGGGGCGCGTCGCCGCGCGAGCCCGGCCCCGTCTGGCTCGTCGCCGCCCGCCGCGCCCTCGCGGGCGACGCCGACCTCCGCGCGGGGCTCGCGGCCATGCGCGCCGCCGCCGGGACGAGCGACGAGCACCTCAGCCGCGTCCACAGCGCCGTCCACGGCGTCCCTCCGAGCGCCTTCCTCGCGCGGCGCCGCCTCGCCCGCGCCGCCGAGCTTCTCGCGACGACCGACCTCCCCGTCGAAGCCGTCGGCCTCCGCGTGGGCTACGCGAGCGCGAGCCACTTCCACCGCGCCTTCCGCGCCGCCCACGGCCTCGCCCCCGGCGCGATGCGCCGGAGGGCGGGCCGCGCCCTCGCTCCTTAGCCGACGATCCCTATCTAGGGGCGCGCACGCGGAACGCCGCGTTCGCCGTCGCCGCGAACCCCGAACCGTCGCGCAGGACCCCGTAGATGCGGTACGCCCCCGGCTCCTTCGGCGCGGTCACCGCCGCCGTGTGCGTCCCCGCCGCCTTCACCACCGATCGCATGAGGACCGGCGGCGTCCTCTCCCCCTGCCCCATCGCCGTCTTCACCGCCGTCTCCGGACGCAGGGTCCACTCGACGGACACCACCCCCTTCGACCGGGGCTGGAGCTCCGCCGTGATCGTCGCCCCCGGCAGGACGTCCTTCCCCTCGGCGTCCACCGCGAACGCCGCGATCCGCCCCGCCGGAAGCGCCTCACCTCGCCACAGCGCCGACATCGCCGCCACCGTCTCCACCGCCTCGCCCTCCCCCGGCTTCGAGCCCGGAAGGAACAGACCGAACCACGTCGGGCTCTCCTCCTGCTTGTCCCCCCACAGGAACGCGAACGATCCGAGGCAACGCCCCGGCGCGCCGAGCACCGCCCCCCGGTACGCCGCCGCGTACTGCGCGATCTTCTCCGAGCTTGTCGGCTCCTTCGCCGCCCCCCACTCGGTCTTTGGGCTCTCCCAGTATCCGCGCGTCCCGAACTCGGTGAGCAGGTACGGCTTCGTCCACCCCATCTCTGCGAGCCGCTTCGGGACGCTCGGCGCCCCCCCGTAGGAGTTCACCCCGAGGACGTCGATCGCCGGCGCGTACCGCTTCATCGCCGCGATTTTCTCCGGCGAGAGCTCCGCGACCACCGTCACGACCGGGTGACCCGGGTCGAGGCTCTTCAGAAGCGACGCGAGCTCCCCGATCGCCCGCCACATCGTTGGATCCCCGTCCCGGCCCGTCTCCATCTCGTTCCCCAGCCCGTAGGCGAGCAGGTTCGGGTGGTCCTTGCCCGCCGCCACCGCCGCCCGGACGCGGCCCCGGAGCTCCTCGAGCCGCTTGGGATCCCCGTAGTCGAAAGGCTCGCTCTTGTGAGGAAGCCAGATCCCCATCTGGAGCGCGACCCCCGCCTTCCGGCACGTCTCCAGGTCCGCCGCCGCCGTGTCCGAGCCCCAAGACCGCGCCGCGTTCCCGCCGTACTTCGGCAGGAGCCCCGCGAGGCCCGTCCCCCCGCCCCCCTTCACGAAGAACGGCCTCCCATCGCGGAGGAGGCGGTACGACCCTTCGCTCCCCACGATCCGCACCGGGACCGGTCTCGCCACCGGGGGCAACACGAACATGGTGCCAGCGTACCGGGAGGGACGTAGAATAGAGGTAGACCCGTGTCCACCGCCGAAGCCCGAACCGAAGAGAAGACCGAAGAGCGTGGCCGGATCGTCCGGTACGACACGCCGCTGAAGATCAGCGAGGCGTTCACGCCCAAGGGCGACCAGGCGAGCGCCCTCGCCGCCCTCACCGACGGCCTCGAATCCGGCTTGCGGTACCAGACCCTCCTCGGCGCGACCGGCACCGGCAAGACGTTCACGATGGCCTCCGTGATCGCGAAGACCGGGCGCCCCGCCCTCGTCATCGCCCACAACAAGACCCTCGCCGCCCAGCTCTGCCAGGAGTTCCGCGCCTTCTTCCCCGAGAACTCGGTCCAGTATTTCATCTCGTACTACGACTATTTCCAACCCGAGGCCTACGTCCCGAGCGCCGACCTCTACATCGAGAAGGACTCGTCCGTGAACGACGAGATCGAGCGCCTCCGCCACTCCGCGACCCAGGCGCTTCTGGAGCGCCGCGACGTCATCGTCGTCGCCTCGGTCTCCTGCATCTACGGCCTCGGCTCTCCGGACCGATACGCCGAGTCCGTCGTCACCTTCGAGACGGGCGGCACCTTCGACGTCGAGGAGGCGATGAAGAAGCTCCTTTCGATGCAGTTCACGCGCAACCAGCTCACCCTCGAGCGCGGCACCTTCCGCGTCCGCGGCGACGTTCTGGAGGTCCAGCCGAAGGACGAGGAGATCGTCACCCGCATCGAGTTCTTCGGCGACACCGTCGAGCGCATCCGCCTCTTCGATCCCCTCACTCAGGAGGTCCTCGACGAGCCGAGCAAGGTGAGCGTTTTCCCGGCGACCCACTACGTCACCCCTTGGGAGCAGCTCGACAAGGTCATGGGCCAGATCCGCGAGGAGCTCGACGCGCAGGAGGCCCTCTTCATCTCGCAGGGCAAGCTCCTCGAGGCCCAGCGCATCCGCCAGCGCGTCGAGTTCGACCTCGAGATGATGAAGGAGGTCGGCTACTGCAACGGCATCGAGAACTACTCGCGCTACTTCGACGGCCGCCAGCCGGGCCAGGCCCCCTACTCCCTTCTCGACTTCCTCCCGAGCGACGCCATCGTCTTCGTGGACGAAAGCCACCAGACCCTCCCCCAGGTCCGCGCGATGTACAACGGCGACCGCGCCCGCAAGTCCATCCTCGTGGATTACGGCTTCCGCCTCCCGAGCGCCCTCGACAACCGCCCGCTGAAGTTCGAGGAGGCCCTCGAGCGCGCCCCCCAGATGATCTACGTCTCGGCGACCCCCGGTCCCTTCGAGCAGGAGACGCAGGGGCAGGTCGTCGAGCAGATCATCCGCCCGACCTACGTCGTGGACCCCCCCATCGACATCCGCCCCACCAAGGGCCAGATCGACGACCTCCTGAACGAGATCCAGATCCGGGTGCAACGGGGCCAGCGCGCCCTCGTGACGACCCTCACGAAGAAGATGGCCGAGGACCTCACCGGCTACCTCCAGGACATCGGCGTGAAGGTGAACTACGTCCACTCGAACGTCCACTCGCTCGAGCGCCCCGAGATCCTGCGCGACCTGCGCCTCGGCGTCTACGACGTCATCGTCGGCGTGAACCTCCTTCGCGAGGGCCTCGACCTTCCCGAGGTCACCCTCGTCGCGATCCTCGACGCCGACAAGGAGGGCTTCCTCCGGAGCGAGACCTCGCTCATCCAGACCATCGGCCGCGCCGCCCGCAACATCGAAGGGCGCGTCATCATGTACGCCGACACGATCACCGGAAGCATGGAGCGCGCGATCGCCGAGACCGACCGCCGCCGCGCGACCCAGGTCCGCTACAACGAGGAGCACGGCGTCGTCCCCCGCACGATCGCCAAAGAGGTCCGCGAGACCGTCCGGAGTTACGACGCCGTGAACGAGGTCGTGAGCCAGTACTCCGAGAGCACCCGCGAGAAGATCGGTCAGAACGGCGCGAGCATCCGCCTGGAGGACATCCCCCTCCTCGTCTCGCAGATGGAGAAGGAGATGAAGGACCTCGCCAAGGCGATGGAGTTCGAGAAGGCGGGCGCGATCCGCGACGAGATCGCCGAGCTGAGAAAGATGGCCGGCACGAGCGACGGCCGCCTCGCCACCGAAAAGCGCAAGAACGCCAGCCGCCGGTTCGCCAAGGCTCGCTGAGACGCTTGATATTCTTTTCCAAAGGACTTGACACACCTGGGGGGGGGGGGTAACGTCCTAGCTATGAAGACGCTCGTCCTCATGCTTGCGGGAGTGCTCCCGCTCGCAGTCCTCGGCTTCGGCAACGATCTCCCTTCGGCCCCCTCAAGTCCGCGAAAAGACGACTGCGGATGCAAGGCGAAACGGGAGCCATTATCAAAGAGATCGTTGAGCAACAAGGTGCAGGCGCTGGTCAGGGCTTGCCCGACCATCGCGGATCTTAATACGTTCTGCGTCCTCAAGAGCAAGACTCGACAGACATGGTGCGCGAGCGGCGGCATCTTCCGTACCTGCGAAGGTCCACCTCCTAGCAATAATGATGGGGACGGCATACCGGGAGAGGCCCATTTCCTTCAACAACGCTACAATTTCACATACCAGTGCTCGAAAGGTGGGTACACGGTATGTACCAAATGGGAAGGTGTTACAATCGGTGTGAACAGTGCTCAAGACGAATGTTGCGCCGATACGACGAATGAACCGCCATGTCCGGGCTGCGTAACGAACTAAGTAGATTAAGTGTCACCACTCTTGTCCATTCCCTCGTCGTTGCGGGCATCCTCAATCTTGGATACATCTTGGGTTTCGGAACCTGTTTCGCCATAGGAAGTGCCATCGTCTGGTCGAACAATGCTCACGGCGGTCTGCCGACGATCTTGGATGTCACTAGAGATGTGAAAGAAGGTCTTAGTAGGGTTGAGCCTTACTATGTCTTGGTTGGACTTGCGTTTCTCAGCAGCCTCTTAAGAAACAGACGTCATCGCATACTGCTCTTGATAATTGCTCTGGTAGTCATATGCCTCATTCATCTTCTGAACGTATGGACCCTGCGGCTCGCGTTCATAGTAGGTGCGGGTGGAGCATGCACATTGATTGCTGTAAGGAACCACTTCGGAGGCGGCTATATTGAAGCACGACACTAAGTCCACACGATGTCTAACAGGCGTGGCCCATCCCACGCTCGGATTGACGATGATCGAGGTACTTGCCGTGGTGGGAATTCTGACCATACTCGTCGCGATCCTCTTCCCGGTGTTCGCCCGCGCAAAGGAACGAGCCCAAGAGCCCGTTTGCGCCTCACGACTTCGCCAAGGAGGCTTTGCGCTCGCTCTTTACGTGGAAGACCATGGGGATTATCCAGCCGCGACGTTCCCCAATGTAGGATCAGCGTCAGGAAACAAAATCATACGCCGCACCTCGTCTCTTCTGCCTTATGTCTCCGGAGCGCGCCAGATCCTTGTCTGCCCGCTTGATCGACCTTCTGGCCGGACCATACCCTCCTACGATCATAGACTTGATAGATCGTACGGACAATTGTGGTTCTTGTGGGAAGGCACGGAGGGTCGCGACGTATGGCGTCGTCTTCTGACATTAGATCCCAACCCTTCGCTCTTTCGTTGCGCTTTCCACACTCCTTGGGTTCGCAAGCGACTGCTAGAGGATGAACACGAGGATCTGACGGGTCTTTACGAGCACGGGTCCGGACTCGCAGTGCGTAGAGACGGCAGCATCTTCCGCGACATGAAGGTGCATTATTTCCCGATCTCCGGTGGCGAGGATATGAAGCGGACCGTCTGGTCCCTTGCGACGCCGACCGTCTGCCCCGAAGAGATCTGCGACGAAAAGTCCCCTGCCGAGGGTGTACGAGAGTGGTGAGCAGAAGGGGGGAAGCCGGATACCCGCGCTCCACTCCGCCCATGGCCACGCTCGAAGAGGTCCACGCCCGGCGCGAGGAGATCCTCGCCCTCTTGTTCAGCCGCGTTAGAATGCTCTCTGGAGCGCATATCGATAATCAAAATACTAGCACACGAGGTCTCACGCTCATCGAGGTGCTCGCTGTGATCAGTGTTCTCGTGGCGCTCGCGGCTCTGCTCTTTCCGGTGTACGGTAAGGCTAAAGACAAAGCTCAATCCGCCGTCTGTGCATCACGCCTCCACCAAGCGTCGATGGCGACCGCTCTCTACGTGCAAGATCATGGCGAAGAGCCCGCAGGTCTGTATCCGACGATCGGCTCCTACAAAGGGGGCAAGCTCATCCGGTGGACATCGGCGCTCCGTCCCTACATACCCGGAAGCGCTTCGATCCTCGTCTGCCCTCTGGACAAACCAGCGGGACGGTCGCAGTTCCGCGGAGACAGGGAAGTTCCTCGGTCGTATGGGGAAACATGGTTCTTGTGGGAGGGCGAAGAGGGACGCGAGGCTTGGCGCAGACTCCTAACGCTTGATCCGAATGCGACCATTTTCAGGTGCAATCTCCACACGCCACGGGTTCGAAGCATGTTGCTGACGAACGAGTTCGCCCACTACTATGGCAACCTGGAGCACGGGGACGCACTCGCGGTGCGCAAAGACGGAAGCGTTTTCCTCGATACCAAGTCGCACTACTTTCCCAACCCAGACCCCAAAGATCCCGAGGACATGAAGCGCACCCTCTGGTCGCTCGCGACGGAGACCGAGTGCCCGAAAGATCTTTGCGACGGAAAGCCACTCCCCGAGGGGTTGCGAGAACCTTAGCGACCCGTCCTTCGTCGTCCGGCGGCACCGCGTGAACTCTTGCGCCGCGCCGCCGCTCAGGTCTAGACTTCCGACAGATGGTCACGCTCGAAGACGTCCGCGCCCGCCGGGAGGAGATCCTCGCCCTCGCCGTCAAAAACAAGCTCTCGGACGTCCGCGTCGTCGGCTCCGTCGCCCGGGGCGAGCAACATCTTGGTAGCGACCTCGACCTTCTCGTCGCCTGCGAGCCGGGCTGCTCGCTCCTCGATCTCGTCGGCTTCGAACTCGACCTGAGCGATCTTCTGGGCGTCAAGGTGGAAGCCGCGACCGAGCGGGGGCAGAAGCCGAGGGTCGAAGCGACCCTGCTCCGGAACGCGCTCCCGCTATGAGAACGGATCGGGACGCACTGGAGGATATCGTCGAGCGGTGCGAGCGCCTCCGATCCATGGTGGCGCAAGGCCACGACGCCTTCGACGCCGATCTCGCTCTGGGCGACGCGGTCGCCTCGCTCTCGTCCGACATCAAAGCCCGCCACCCCGATGTGCCGTGGAAAGAGATCGTCGGAATGCGCAACCGCCTGATCCACGCCTACTTCGGGACCTCCCCCGACATCGTCTGGACGGTCGCGAGCGAGTTCGCTCCGAGGCTCGAGACGCGCTCGCGCGAGATCCTCGCTGAATTCTCCCGCTGATCGCGCCGACGCCTCCCCTCCCCGTCTCGTGGAACGAGGGGATGTTCCTCACCGCCCCTGCGTCGATCGCCGCCCTCCAACCCCCCTACCGCGTCGAGCACAGGTTCTTCGGCGCGATGCCGACCGGGGTCGCCGTCTCCCGGCGTGGACGGCTCTTCGTCACCATGCCCCGCTGGGGCGACCCCGTGAAGGCCACCGTCGTCGAACTGAAGGACGGCCGCGAGGTGCCCTATCCGGACAAATCGCACAACGACTTCTTCGGTCGCCCCACCAAAGAACGTTTCGTGAGCGTCCAGTCCGTCGTCGTGGATGCGAAGGACCGCCTGTGGGCCCTTGATACTGGCTCCGTGAAGCTCGGCCCCAACACCCCCGGCCTTCCCCGGCTCTGGTGCTTCGACCTCCGCACGAACCGCGCGACCCGCGTCTACACCTTCCCCGAGAGCGTCGTCCCCACCACGACCTACCTCAACGACGTCCGCTTCGATCTCACCCGGGGTAAAGCCGGCTACGCCTTCCTCACCGACTCCTCTGCCTACGGGCACAACCGGATCGTCGTCCTGAACCTCGCCACCGGCGAGAGCCGCGCGCGCCTCGTGGACCACCCGAGCGTAAGGCCGGACCAGGCCGATGGCACGCCCCTCACCATGAAGACCGCCGAGGGCTACCCCCTCCTTGTCCGCCCGAAACCCGGCGTCGTGAAGAAGCCCACCCTCGGCGCCGACGGACTCGCGATCTTCCCTGACGAGGACCGTCTTGTTTGGTGCCCCCTCATCTCCCGCCAGACCTACGAGGCCCCGATCTCCGCCCTCGTGGACCCGGACGTCTCCGACGAGGACCTCGCCGCGAAGGTGAGGACCGCCCTCCGCAAGCCCGCGAGCGACGGCCTCCACGAAGCCCCGAACGGCGCCCTCCTCGCCACCGACTACGAGAACGCCCGTATCCTCGAGTTCCGCGGCACCACCCCCCGCACCCTTCTCCAGGCTCCCCGCTACGAGTGGCCCGACACCCTCTCCGTCGCGAACGGCCGCGTCTACGCGATCCTGAACCAGTTGCAGAGGCAGAAGGAGTACCACGAGGGCAAGGACCTGCGCAAAAAACCCTACCGCCTCGTAAGCTTCCCCTACCGCCCCGCGGCGACGGGCAGAGGCGGCGGCGCGCTCGCCCCCCGCTGAATCCGCCGAACCTGGGGGGTCCGGACGACGCGTCGTCCCGTGGACCGCGCGCGAAACGGGATAAGCTCCCCGGGCGTGAAGACCTCCCCCCACTCCCTCGCGGTCGCCGCCGCCCTCGCGGCGACCGCCTTCCTCGCCGGATGCGGGGGCTCCGGGAGCGCTTCGCCCGCGGCCCTGGCCCCGGGCTTTTACCGGGCCAAAGTCTCCGGCACGACCCCGAACGGAGCGTTCGTTCCCGAGAGCGCCGTCGTCCAGCTGAGTGGCGTCGGGTCCTATCGCCTCTTCGCCCTCTCGCAGAACGGGGCACCGCCCGAGGCGAACCTCGTCTCCGGTCCGGATCCCTCCCCCACCGCCGAGCGCCCGGCGGGTGCCGTCATCGCAGGCGTCGTCTCCGAGGGTTCCCTCTCGGCGACGGGGCATGTGCTCCGCTACGCCGCGCCGGGGAACGCCCTTCGGGCGACCCTCACGCCCGCCGAGGGCCCTGCGCTCGGGAACACGTTCGTCCTTTCGGACGGAACGTACGAGGGCGAACGCCTCGTCCTCGACGGCGAGGGACGACTGATCTCCTACGGCCGTGCGACCGGAACCCTCGTCGGCGACCGCCTCCGCACGAGCGATCTCGGCTCGGGGCGTGCCGTCTTCGTCTCGGCCCGTCTAGAGGATGGGGGGGGCGTCGCCGAACTCGAGGTGGCCTCGGGCGGAGGCTCCGTCCAGCCCTCTGCCTCCGCTTGGAGCGGAAGCGGCACCTCGCTCGTCCTCCGCTTGGAGAACGTCCTCTCCACCCCCACGACCACGTACCTCGTCCTGCGCAAGGCCGGATAAGCTCGCCCGTCATGAAGACCCCTCCCGCTTTCCTCGCCGCGGCCGCGCTCCTCGCCGGGTGCGGGGGATCCACCGCGTCCGCGCCGAACCGCGTGGGTCTCGCCCCCGGGTACTACCGCGGCACCGCCGACTTCACCCCGACGAACACCGCCACGACGACCTTCGAGACCCGCACCTACGTGGCCGCGACCGGCGCGATCCGCGTCTTCGCCCTCGGTCCCACCGCCGGCGCGAGCCCGTTGCGCGGGCGACGCGTCGCCCTGAGCTCGCTCCCCGGGACGACGAACCCCGACGGCTCCACCGTGAGCGCCGCCCTCGACGGCGTCCCCTCCTCCGGCGTGTTCACCCTCGGCGCCGAGCCCCCCACCGCCCTCGATTTCGCCGGGAGCGCGTTTCGCCTCGCCACCACCGCCGAGGCGGCGACCCTCCCCGCCCTCACCGCCGATCGGACCCTCGCCCCCGGGACCTACTTCGGCGAGGTCGTCGCGCTCGACGCCCGCGGCGACGTGAGCGACTGGGGCGACGCCACCGGCGTCCTCGCCGTCGCCGCCGACGGGAGCGCCACGCTCCGAGGCCGCACCTTCCCCGCCGCTGGAACCCCCGGCCCGTACGCCGCCTCCCTCGCTCCCGACGGCACCGGGACCGCCCCCGGCACCACGGGCGTCGCATGGAGCGGGGAGGGCGGATCCCTCCTCGTCCGCTTCACAACCTCGAACGGCGCGCTCCTCCTGAACCTCGCCAAACGCTAAGGGGACTCGAACAGCGCCCCGTCGAGCCCGATCTCCAGACCCTCCAACCGTCGCACGCGCTTGAGGGCGAGCTTCATCCCCGGCGCGTAGCACGTCCGGTCGATCGCCGCGTGCCGGATCGTCAGGCTCTCGCCCGGCCCCCCGAAGACCACCGCCTGCTCCGCGACGAACCCCGGGAGCCGCACCGAATGTACCGGCACCCCCTCCCCGTCCTCCCCGCGCGCGGGAAGCGGGGAAGAGGCGAGCCCCGGCGAGCGCCGCCGTGCCCGCGCGATCCGGTCCGCCGTCGCGAGCGCCGTCCCGCTCGGCGCGTCCGCCTTCCGCTCGTGGTGCGTCTCCACGATCTCGGCGTCCGGCATCCACCGGGCCGCGATCTCCGCCATCCGCATCATGAGCACCGCCCCCACCGCGAAGTTCGGCACGATCATCGCCCCCACCTCCCCCGCCGCCGCCCGAATCCGCGCCACATCCTCCGCTGAGAGCCCCGTCGCCCCCACCACCACCGGCACCGCCCGCTCCAGCGCGACGAGCGCGTTCGCTCCCGCCGAACCCGGGAGCGAGAGCTCCAGCACCGCGTCCGGCTCCGTCCCCTCCACCGCCGCCGCGAGATCGTCCCCCCGCCCGATCCGCGCGACGACGGCGAACTCCGGGTCCTCCTCCAGCGCCTCGCACGCCATCCGCCCCATGCGCCCGTAGGCCCCCACCACGATCGTCCGAAGGGGCCTGCCGAGGCGCGACGCGGAGAGGGACATGCAGAAGAGTGTGAAAGATCCGCGCCTTTGCCCGGAACGGGGGCGTAGAACGGGTAAACCCCTCCTTCGACGCAAGGCCTCGCGACGCGGCGGGCGCGCGCCGGAGGCCCCACCCCCCATGCCGCCCGTGCTCACGTCCGACCGCCCGGAGACCCTCCCCGGACCCCTTCCCGAACGGACCATCGAGGTCGAGACCGACCTCGACTCCGAGGGACGCCTCGGCCGCTCCCGCCTCCTCGTCGAGAACGGCGAGGCCCGCCGCTACCAGGAGACCCCGACCGGCGAGGAGCTCGTCGCCTCCTACCGCGTCGCCGACCTCGAGAACCCCCGCCTCGACGACCTCGTGGACGCCACCGCCCTCGTCGCCGACCGCGACGGCCGCGCCGTCGAGCTCCTGCGCGCGAGCAACCGCCGCAACGCCGTCCTCTCCGGCGCCGAGCGCCAGCTCAGGGCCCTCGTCGAGGGGAAGCCCGTCCCCGAGCTCGACGCCGACGACCGCCTCTGCCCCAAGTGCGGCCGCCCGCTCCCGAAGAACTCCGACGTCTGCGAGAGCTGCGTGGATCGCGGCGCGACCCTCAAGCGCCTCTTCGGCTACACGAAGCCCCACAAGTCGCGCATGGTCCTCGGCGTCGTCCTCTCCTTCGCCGGAAGCGCGATCGAGCTCGTCCCGCCGCTCATCACGATGAAGATCGTGAACGACCTCGTCGCCGTCCAGCGCTCCGGCGCCCCCGCGACCGCCGCCGACGTCCGGGGCTTCCTCCTCCTCATCGGCGCCTTTCTCGCCGCCCTCGTCGCGAAGGCCGTCTTCCAGGCCCTGCGCGGACGCAACGTCGCCTACCTGGGGATGGTCATCTCCCGCGACATCCGCAACTCCCTCTTCGAGAAGCTCCAGTCCCTCTCCCTCGGCTTCTACGACAAGCGCAACGTCGGCTCCCTCATGTCGCGCATGACGAACGACACCGGCGCCCTCTACGACGTTCTCGTGGACGGTATCCCCGTCGTCCTGAACCAGATCCTTCTCCTCATCCTCATCCCCGCCGCCCTTCTCGTCCTCAACTGGAAGATCGGCCTCCTCGCGATCGCTCCGCTCCCCTTCGTCCTCTTCGCCGTCAACCGATTCCGCCGCCGCATGAACCGCGTTTGGAGCCGCTACCACCACCAGAACGCCCGCCTCTCCGGCGCCCTCAACGGCATCCTCCAGGGCACCCGCGTCGTGAAGGCCTTCCACGGCGAGGACCGCGAGGTCACCCGATTCAACCGGCGCGTGAGCGAGCTCACCGGCTCCGGCTACACCGCCGAGAACTCCTGGGCGACCTTCTTCCCCTTCGTCCTCCTGACGATGGGCCTCGGCCTCGTCGTCACCTGGCTCGTCGGCGGCCTCGCCGCCCTTCGGAGCGAGCTCACCGTCGGCGCTCTCGTCGCCTTCGTCGCCTACGTCCAGCGCCTGAACGAGCCGCTGATGATGCTCCAGCGCCTCATCGACTGGTCCACCCGCGCCCTCACCGCTGCCGAGCGCGTCTTCGAGATCCTCGACACCCCCGTCGAGGTCGCCCAGGCCCCCGACGCCGTGAGGATGCCGAACGTCGCGGGCCACGTCGTCTTCGAGGGCGTCCACTTCGGCTACGACAAGACCCGCGAGGTGATCCACGGGATCGACCTCGAGGTGAAGCCCGGCGAGATGGTCGGGATCGTCGGACATTCCGGAAGCGGCAAGACCACCCTCATCAACCTCATCCTGCGCTTTTACGACCCCACCCAGGGCCGGATCGCCGTGGACGGCGTGGACATGAAGCGCGTGGACGGCGAGGACTTCCGCCGCCAGTTCGGCGTCGTCCTCCAGGAGAGCTACCTCTTCCCCGGCTCCATCCGCGACAACATCGCCTACGGACGCCCCGACGCGGGCCTCGACGAGATCGTCGCCGCCGCGAAGGCCGCGAACGCCCACAACTTCATCGTCGGCTTCCCCGACGGCTACGACACCTACGTCGGCGAACGCGGCCAGCGCCTCTCCGGCGGCGAGCGCCAGCGCATCTCCATCGCCCGCGCCATCCTCCACAACCCGAAGGTCCTCATCCTCGACGAGGCCACCGCCTCGGTGGACACCGAGACCGAGCGCATGATCCAGGACGCGATCGACAACCTCGTCGAGGGGCGCACCGTCTTCGCCATCGCCCACCGCCTCTCCACCCTCCGCCAGGCGAACCGCCTCGTCGTCATGGACGACGGCAAGATCGCCGAGCTCGGCACCCACGAGGAGCTTCTGAAGATCGAAGGCGGCATCTACCGCAAACTCGTCGAGATGCAAGCCGAGGTGAGCGCCCTCCAGAAGAACGTCATCGGCGCCGAGCCCGAGGGCGAAGAGTCTCAAGAACCCGAAACCGCTGGTGCCCGCTGAGGGTGAGCCTCATCCGCGTCGGGAGGGGGCTCACCCGACATCGGGAGGGGCGCCGAACATCTCGCCGTTCCGCCAGTCCCCGCTTCTTGGGAACGTCTCCCTAGTTCCGCGCTCGATGCGGAAAGTCCCTGGACCGAGGCGAGCCGACGGCGCGAAGACGACCGTACCCGAAGGGACGTCGCCTTCCAGGATCACCCGATCCCCCGCGAACGTCTGTCGCACGACGAGCGGGCCTGCCTCGGTGTAAAACTTCGCTTCGATGTCGCCCTCCTTGGGAGTCCCCCCGTACATTGCGAACCGGCGCTCCCTCCCCCCTAAAAAAGGAGCGATCGCGAGTGCCGTGCGCGCGAGATGGAACGCCGGGTGGGCTCCCCAACCGTGACAGTCCGAGCGGGTCGGCTCTGGCATCTCGATCGTCGTCGCGAGATGACGGTCCACGAGCGGCCCCCAATCGGCCTCGATCCGACTCCGCAATCGCCTCCCCGGACCATAAGCGAGAAACAGCGTGTGCGCGAAGGCGAAGGTCGCTCGCGCTCCCGGTCTTCGGAGCACCTCCTGAGCGCGAAGCGCGAGCGCACCATCGAGGGAGCTCGGTGGCTCGAGCAACAACGCCGCGAAGTGCTCCGCATCGCCGTAGGGCCCCATCGCCGCCTCGGCGAGCCATCCCGGCAACGGCGACGGAGTCGGAGACTCGGCGCCCGCCAGGAAGGCGTCGAGGCTCGAGGCGTAGTTCCGCGCCCGCCAAAGGAGGAGCCCCGCGAACGGGTTCGGCCCCTCGTCGAGCCCCGGCGGCATCCCCCACTCCCAACCCGGCACCCAGTCCACGAAGTTCCACCCGTCCGCCGCCCGGAGCACCCCGTCCTCGCCCTCCAAAGAGGCGAAATGGTCGAGCACCCGCCGCACCGCCGGCATGAGCCCGCGCACGAACCCCCGATCCCCCCGCCACGTCGCGAAGTCGTGCACCATCCCGACGAAGTGGAGCGAGAACGGCGGGATGACCTGCCGCACCCGCGACGGGAACCGCGATTGCGTCAATCCCGACGGCAGCACCGAGTCCGCGAAGAGGACGAGCGCCTTCCGCACCAGACGGTCGTCGGCCCCGAAGACCATCGCCAACAGCGCCTCGATCCTCGCGTCGAGGATGTATTGCAACCCCTCGTAGCCGCAGTCGATGAACGTCTCGTGCGCCGACACCTCCAAGCCCCGCCGGCACATCGCGAGGATCGCGTTCAGCCGCGCGTCCCCCGTCACCGGCCACCCGTCGAGCTCCAACGGGTACCGCGTCTCGGTAAATCCCACCTCGAACACCGCCGTGCTCTTCTCCCCCGACTCGACGAGGATCTCCGCGTACCGACCCGCGACCCACCCCAGACTCTCGAAATCCTGCTTGAACCCCCGCGGCCGGAACTCGTCCCCGATCCCGTCTTTCCCGTGCCAGATCGTCGTGAAGAACTTCCCCTCGATCTCCAACCGGTCCCCCTTGTCCCAAGTTTCGAAGTTCTCGAAGAGCGCCTCCTGCACGTGGACCCGCACCCGCGACCCCGCCGACCCGCTCGCCCGCACCCGCGCGTACACGCACGCGTAGGTGGGGAAGCGCACGATCACCCGCCGACGTTCCCCCGCCGGAACGACCACCGGATCCCCCTCCCCCCGGAGCACCTCCTCCCACCCCGCGACCTCCCCTGCCAGATGATCCGCCGCAAGGATCGGCACCCGCGACGTCTCTCCCGGCGGAGGAGCCGACACGTGCACCACCTCCACCCCCGCGAGCGTCGCCTCGTACTGCGCCGGGATCATCGAGGGCCAAAGGAGCCGCGTCGGCCCGAAGTCGTTCGCCCCCCGGATCTCCCGCCCCCGCTCGCCGGCCTCGACCGGCGCCCACTCCGCCGGACGCCCCGACCCCATCGGCCCCGTCGGCTCCCGCTCGATCCGCATCTTCGATCCCATCCCCCACGCCGCGAGCGGGTCGAGGAACTCGAACCCCTCGAGCCTCGCCCCCTCCCACGCCGCCTCGCCTGTCGAGAGCGCCCCCTCCTCGTCCGCCACGAGGAATCCCGGCTCCAGGGACATCTGCGCGTAGGCCCGCCCCTCCCCCAGTGACCACACCCACGCGAAGATCTCGTGCCGCCCCGGCCCCAGGTCCAGATCGTACGAGTCGAAGAACCACCGGTCGAGATGCCCCCGGTCGTTCCCCCGCCCCACGCGCTCGCCGTCCACGAAGAGCACGTACCGCTCGTCCGCCGCCACGTGGAGCCGCGTCCGGAGCGCCCCCTCGAACCGGAGCCGGTACGCCGAGACGAACGGCGGCGCCGGAGTCCCCGTCGAAGGGTCCCCCGCCAGCCGAACCCACCGCGCGGGCCACACCCCCCGCTCCATCAGCGGACCCCTCTGCGCCTCGGGGAACGGCGGTTCGTCGAGGAGGACGCGGCGACAGGGCATCGCCGAAGTATAGACTTCCCGCCGAGATGGAAAGCGCGACGAGGCCGCTCGAACCCGCCTTCGAGGAGATCGTCGCCGCCCGCGACCGGATCGCCCCCGGCATCGAGCGCACCGGCTGCGACCGCTCCACCCTCCTCTCCGACCTTCTCGGCATGGAGGTCTTCTGCAAGCGCGAGTACCTCCAGAAGACCGGCTCCTTCAAAGAGCGCGGCGCCCGCAACGCCCTCCTTCTTCTCTCGCCCGAGGAGCGCGCCCGCGGCGTCATCGCGGCGAGCGCGGGAAACCACGCCCTCGCCCTCGCCTTCCACGCCCGCGACCTCGGCGTCCCCGTCACCGTCGTCATGCCGGTCGTCGCCCCCCTCGTCAAACAGGAGCGATGCCGGGGCTTCGGCGCCCGCGTCGTCCTCTTCGGGACGAACATCGCCGAGGCGAAGGACGAGGCCGAGCGCATCCTCGCCGAGGAGGGCCAGACCTACGTCCACGGCTTCGACGGGCGCGCCGTCATCGCCGGAGCGGGCACCATCGGCCTCGAGCTCCTCGAGGACGTCCCCGACCTCGACGCCGTCATCCTCCCCATCGGCGGCGCGGGCCTTCTCGCTGGCGCCGGACTCGCCCTGAAGACGAGGCGCCCCGACCTTCGCATCGTCGGCGTCGAGCCCGCGAACGCCGCGAGCTTCGCCGCCGCGATGGCCGTGGGCCGCCCCGTCCCGATCGCGATGGAGCCCACCCTCGGCGACGGCCTCGCCGTCCCCGCCGTCGGACCCCGCGCCTTCGCCCTCGCCCGCACCGTCGTGGACGAGGTGGTGAGCGTGAGCGAGCGCGCCCTCGCCCTCGCCATCCTCCGCCTTCTCGAGCTCGACAAGGGCGTCGTCGAGGGCGCGGGCGCCGCCCCCCTCGCCGCCCTTCTCGAAGGCCGGATCGAAGGGCTCGGGGGCAAGCGCGTCGCCCTCGTCCTCTGCGGCGGCAACATCGATCCCGCCGTCCTCGGCCGCGTCATCGAACACGGCCTCGTCGCCGACGGTCGCCTCGTCCAGTTCCGCGCCCTCATCTCCGACCGCCCCGGCGGCCTCGCCCGCCTCACCGCCGCCATGGCCGAGTCCGGCGCGAGCGTGAAGCAGATCGCCCACGAGCGCGCCTTCACCCGGAGCAACTTCGCCCAGGTCGAGGTCGTCTGCACCCTCGAGACCCGCGACCGCGCCCACGCCCGCGAGATCCTCGCCCGACTGAACGCCCTCGGCATCCCCTGCCAGGTCGTCGCCACCGAGGTCTGACCCCCAGCGCGAACGGGAACGACCAAAAGATCCTTCTCCCTCCGGGAGGGGGAAGGTGCCCCGCAGGGGCGGATGGGGGAGCCCGTAACCCAGCGGGACCCCTGGGAACAGGCCCTTCTCCCCGCCCCCGGGGAGGGGGTGGTCCGAAGGACCGGATGAGCGGCCCGGGGCAACCCCCGAAGAGAAGCCCCGACTACCCGCCCGCGCCGACGCGGTCCGGCCCCGGCGCGTACCCCGCCTCTCCCGGATCGAGCGCCGACCCGTAGAGCCGAAGGTCCACGAGCGTCCCGTCGAGCGGCTGATGGTGGGGGCCCGACTCGTTCTGCACGTTCCCGATCCCCACCCCCGGCGCCGACTTCGGATCGAGCTCCGTGAAGAGCCGCCGCACCGTCGTCCGCGACGCGACGAGCTCGGACCCCCGCCAGATCCGCATCTCCCCCGTCGCCGCGTCGAACGCCGCCGTGATCCGCACCCAGCGCTTCAGCGGGATCTCCGCCTCCAGAGTCGTGTTCCCC
Organism: Fimbriimonas sp.; assembly: GCA_965249475.1. GTDB lineage: Bacteria > Armatimonadota > Fimbriimonadia > Fimbriimonadales > Fimbriimonadaceae > Fimbriimonas. The sequence goes on from CBDFMD010000003.1 coordinate 1,263,623, forward strand.
CCGTCCGTCCCGTCGATCCGGAACGCGAGCGTTCCCCCCGTCGTCCCCTCCAGAGGCCCCCCGTTCCGGTCCGTCCGCCCCGGGCGCACGCACAGCGAGTACGGATCGAGCGCGGGCCGGTCGTCCCCCCGGAAGAGGATCTGCGCCTGCCCCCCCTCCCCCGGAACGCTCCGCAGATAGACCCACGTCGCGATCGTGAGCGACCCCCCGAGCCGCAAGGGAAGGAGATCCCCGAGCGTGAGCCCCCCGCGCCCCGCCACGTCGAGCCCGATCCCCAGCGGCGTCCGCACCGCCCGCGCCCCGTCCGAGACCCGCCCCTCCACAACCTTCCCCCCGACCCGGAGCACCCCCTTCGGATCGAGCCAGAGCACCGGCTCCCCCCGCCCCTGAACCGGAACGGACGGCGCCGACGGCACGGAGCGCAAAGACGCGGCGAGAAGAAGCGCGAGCAACGGCATCCCCCGATCATACACCCCTCCCGCCGGAACGAGGAGAACCCCGAGATCCCCCTCCCTCCGGGAGGGGGAAGGTGCCCCGAAGGGGTGGATGGGGGTGCCCTCAACGAAGGCGAACCCCCCGAAGCCCTTCTCCCCGCCCCCGGGAGGGGGTGTCCGAAGGACGGATGAGGGGATGGCGCGAGACGTTGAAGGGAAGCCCCTCACCCCGCCGAAGACGCCGCGAACAGCGTCCGCGACCCGCCCCGCTCGACGACCTCCCACCTCCGCAGGGCGAACCCCGCCCCCGCGAGCTCCGCCAGGATCTCCTCCGCCTCGCCGTGGTACGTCATGCGCACCCCCGCGATCCCGCACGTCCGCGTCACCGGGTCGTACTCCAACGCCGGCCACATCGAAGCCTCGGGCGCCCCCACGATCGTCCGCGCCGCGAACGTTCCCCCCGGCGCGAGCAGAGCCCGCGCGTTCGCGAGGTACGCCCCCCGGCGCTCCCTCCCGAGCACGTAGTGGAACGCGTCCGCGTCGAGGACGAGATCGAACCGCCCCCCGAACCGCTCCCGCATCTCCGGCGACAGCGGCGCGCCCAGGTCGCACGACGCGAACTCCGCCGAGACCCCCGCCGCCCTCGCCCGCTCCGTGGCCTACGCCACCGCTTCCGCCGACGTGTCGAGTCCCGCTACCGCCCACCCGAGCCCCGCCAGATGCAACGCGAGATTCCCCGCCCCGCACCCGAGCTCGATCGCCCGCTCCGGTCGGAGTCCCAGCGGCGCCAGAAGCCTCTCCCATTCCCGCAGGTTCTCCTCCAATGCGCCGTCCGGGTACCACCCCGCCGCCCCGCCCGCCCGAAGCCCCGCGTACCGCCGCTCCGAAAGCCCCCGCGCCGCTCCGTCCATGCCCCTAGCTTAACCGGCCGCCCTGCCCGAGCGGCCCCCCGAAAACCCCGTGCGAGGAAAAACCCCGGGAACCTCTCCCCGCGCACGTTGTCATCCTCCTCTCCCGCCGACGTAAGGGTGTGGCCTTCGCAGAACCCTTCCCCGGTCCTGACCTTGCACAAAACCCCGAAAACCGTGGTCAGCGTGGTCAGCGTGGTCAGCGTGGTCAGGAAGGGACCTTGGAGACGTGCGCGCACACGCCAAAAACAGTTCCCAGGCTTCCCAGGAATCGTCCGCGAACCCTCCTTCGCCCGCCCCGAATCCCCCGCCGCGTAGAAAGCGTTATCCTATGCGTAGCATGACGCGGACCCCCCGACCCCTCCCCGTCCGCGCGGCGGCCGTCCTTGCCCTCGCCGCGGCGATCGCCGCTCCGGCGCGGGCCCAGCGCTCCTCCCCGCAGGAGGCCTACGACGCCCTGAAGAGCGGCACCGTCTGGGTCCAGCCCGGCCTCGCGAAGCTCAAGCTTGACACCGGGCGCATCGAGTCCGCCGCCCGCGACGTCCGGCCTCTCAACCTGAAGGTCCTCGTCGTCAAGGGCCTCGGCGGCGAGTGGGTGAGGAACGGGCGCGAGCGCCGCGGCGGCTACGCGAAGTACCTCAACAACTCCCAGCTGAACCTCGGGCGCGACGGCCTCGTCATCGTCCTCACCCAAAAGGGCGTCACCGGCTACACCCCGCGCCTGAGCCTGAGCCGCCTCGATTCCCTCAACACTGCCGCCAACCGCTCGATCGCCGCCTCCCGCGACCTCACCGGCGGGATCGTGGACCTCGCCGGAACCATCAAGTCCGCCGCCCTCTCCGGCTCCGGGCGCACCGGGACCGTCGCCCCCGCCTCTACGTCGAGCGTCGGCGTCTCGACCCCCGAGACCTCCGCCGCCCGCACCGCCGGAAGCGGCCTCGGCACCGGCATCGTCTGCCTCGGCATCCCCCTCGCCGTCGGCGCCGCGATCTTCGGCTTCGGCCGCCGCGCGAAGGCCAAGCGCCTCGAGGCCGCCAAACTCGAGGCCACCCGCGGCAAGGACGCCGCCACCGACGCCATCGCCTACGTGGACTCCTACGACGGCCTCCTCTCCGGCCCCGCCGCCGACGCCGTGAAGGCCTACCGCGCCCGCATGGGCGAGAGCTACGACCGCGGCCTCGCCGCCCTGCAGGGGGCGCGCGACGAGATCGGCTTCGGCGAGGCGAAGCGCCAGTTCTCCGCCGCTCTCACCGACTTCAACTCCGCCCAGGAACAGATCAAGCTCGGCACCGGCGGCACCGGCGTCGCCTTCCGCCTCCCCCCCGTCGTGGACAACGCCCAGCTCCAGCGCGCCCCCCTGCTGGAGCCCGTCAAGGGCGTCTCGTTCTTCTCGAGCCAGCCGAGCGACAATCTCGTCCCCGTCGAGATCAACCTCGGCGGAAGCCGCCGCACCGTCATGGTCACCCCCGAGGAGCGCATGAAGTTCCAAGCCGGCGAGATCCCCCCGATCGTCGGCCAGTACGAGGGCGACCGCTACCGCCCCTGGTACGACGTCCAGGGCTACGACCCCTACCGCGACTACGGCCGCGGCGGCGTCTGGGGCGGGATGACCTACGGCACCCCCTGGGGCATGGGCCCCTACGGCGGCTACGGCGCGTGGGGAAGCTACGGCGGCGGCGGCCTCTTCGGAGGCGGCTTCAACGGCCTCCTCACCGGAATGGCCCTCGGCTCCCTCTTCTCCGGCGGCGGCTACGGCTGGGGCGGCGGCTACGGCGGCGGCTACTACCACGGCGGCGACACGACGATCATCAACAACAACTACGGGGGCGATGGCGGCGGGGGCAACTCCGGCGGCGACGGCGGCTTCTGGGGCGGCGGAGGCGGCGACGGCAACGTCGGCAACGACTTCGGCACCGGCGGCTCGGGCGGCGACTCCGGCGGCGGCGGCTTCGACTTCGGCGGGGGCGGCTTCGGCGACTCGGGCGGCGGGGGCTTCGACTTCGGCGGCGGCGGCGACTTCGGCGGGGGCGGGGACTCCGGCGGGGGCGGCGATTGGTAGCCCCCTCCTCGCGGAGGCGCGCCGATAGGTCATGATCCCGCTCGGACCCGAGGGTCTCATCCTCGTCTCCTCCGAGCTCCAAGCGGCCGCCGGGGGCGAGTTCGACTTCCACGACGCCCTCTTCACCGAGGTCGCGTTTCCGGAGGGAGGCGACCCGAAGCTCTAATTCGGGGCTCTCGTCATCGAGGGAAAGGTCGCCCCGTCCCTATCGTCGCGACGCTCGTCGGCGCGACCGACCTCCGCATCACGATGCCGAAGGACTGGGTGTGGGGGTTAGAATCGGAGATCGTGGACGGGGCCTTGCGGCTCCGGTGGATCGATAACGAGACGGGCGACCCGATGATCGAAGCGACCGCGACGACACTCGAGGTGACGCTGGACGAGGGTCGCCCAGAGCCTTCGTCCCCGCCGTGACTAGGTGCCGGGACGAGCCCCGGAGCGCGCTCGCGACCGATGCCTCCGGGGCTATCCGGACATGCGCCGGGGGACGCGATCGCCGCACTCCGGTGGCGGACCGGCGGGAAGGCGGGCTCTACAGCCTCTCGGGCCGCGCCGGATAGACCGCGTCGGGCGCGACGAGCGTCTCCCGCGCGTCGAGCCCCGGCACCGCGATAAGGACCCGCGCCCGCTTGACGCCGTGGTACGTCGCCGTTCCGAGCACCCGCACCTGGATGTCGCCGAGCCGGTAATCGAGCGCAGGATGGTCGTCGTCCGCTCCGGGCACCGTCTGTTGCGCCCCGTACCGCTGCGCGACCTCGGCCCCGCCCGAAGGCCATCCGCCGGTCTCGCGCCGAAACCGCGCCACGAGCGAGGCGATATGGTCCCGCTCGGCGACGGCGGCGAAGACCCCCGCCCGGTAGCCGTAATAGACCGCCGTGGGGGTCTCGCGGCTCAGTGGGTTCGTGAACTTGGACTCGTCCCGCACGAGCCCGCTCGCCCGCCAGCGCGAGACCCACGAGCGCCCGCCTCGCGCGGTCCCGCCGAACGCGCCTGCGGCTCTCCTCGCTCACCGTCCTTTCGGCCCCGCGCAGGCCCTCCTCCGCATCGCCGTTACTTGAGGTACTCCGTCGCGTGCTCCAGATGGTACAGGTCGTGCCCGAGCATCGCCGAAAGGTAGTCGCTCACCGACAGCGCCCCCCGCTGAGGATGCACGAACGTCTTTCCCAGATCGTCGTCCGAAAGTCCTTGAAGGAACGAGATCGTGTCCCGCCGCCGGTTCTGGAACACCTCCAGCTCCCGGTGGACGTCCCGCTTCGCGTACCCCTTCTCCTCGACCCGCGCCGCCTCGTCGAAGTTCTCGACCGCCTCCCCCGGACGCTTCGCCGCGATCGTGAACCGGTCGAGCACCGTCTCCTCGTAGTCCGCCAGGTGCGCCACCGCCTCCCGAAGCGTGAACCGATGCGGGTCCGTTCGCTCGTCGAACCGCTCGGGCTTCACGCACCCGACGATCCGCGCGAGCGCGGCGGGCGTCCGGCCGAGGTACTCCGCGACGTTCGACGCGGCGGGCTTCTGGGGCGACGTGGGGACGGCGGGGGCTTCGGCGGTGCTCATCGTGGGGTCTCGTTCGGTCTCGCTGGGGCCGCTGTGGAGACGGCCTTCCGCTTTCTAGCGTAGCCCAAAGGGTGAACGACGGAGAGGACCCGAGACCCGAAGGCGGGGCGACGGCGGGCGAGGTCTCGCGTAGAACCCTGTTGGCGGCCGGGGCCGCGCTCGCCGCGACCCCTCTCCCCGCCCTCGCCGCCCTGGACCGGGGCGCGAAGGGAGAGAGAGCCCCCGGAAAAAAGATCATGGAACCGAAAGTGGAACCCAAACTCGTCCGCGTGCCGACCGAAGCCGACATCGCCAAAGCCCTGAAGACCGCCCCCAAAGGCATCTCCGAGGCGACCCACCGCGCCCACCTCACCCTCTGGCAAGGCTACGCGAACAAGACGAACGAGATCCGCACGAAGCTCGCCGCCTTCGACTTCGACCCGACGAAGGGGAACCAGATCTACTCCGAGATCCGCGCCCTGAAGGTGAACTACGCCTTCGCCCTCGGCGGCTACCTGAACCACAACGTCTACTTCGCCACCATCGGCGGCGAGGGCGGCACCCCCACCGGCGACCTCGCGACCGAGATCGACCGCGCCTTCGGCTCCTTCGAGAGCTTCGTGAAGGAGTGGAAGACCACCGCCATGGGCGCCCGCGGCTGGGCCTACCTCGCCTGGTCGGGCGAGGAGAACATCCTTGAGATCCTCATCGGCGACTCCCAGGACACCTTCCCGTCCTGGAACCACCACCTCGTCGCCGCGATCGACGTCTACGAGCACGCCTACTTCCTCGACTTCCAGACCGCCCGCGCGAAGTACCTCGACGCCTACTTCAACGCCGTGGACTGGAACGCCGTCGGAGAGCACCTCGCGAAGGCGAAGTCCGCCCGCGCCGCCTGAACCTCCCGCCCCGGCGCAGAGCCCCGGCGCGGCGATCTAGCGGAAGCGCCAGATCACCGCGCCGAACGCCCTCGGTTACCCTCGTCGGATACGAGTCCGCAATGAACACCGGCCTCTGCCCGGCGTCCTTCCCCACCGTAGGCTTCTCCCGCGCGGCCACGGGAAGAGGATCGCCGCGAGGATGGCGGCGACGGAAAGCCCGAAGGGCGCGACGGCGGAAAACCTCCCCAAGAAGAACCCCGCGGGCCCGCCCGGATAAACTCCGGCCCATGCCCCGCCCCTCCGTCGAAGCCGCCGACGCCCTCCTCGAAGAGGCGATCCCCGTCCTCGACCAGGGGTTCGTCCGCCTCGTGGACTACATGGGCGGCGACGCCCGCATCGTCCAGAGCGCCCGCGTGAGCTACGGCGCGGGCACGAAGACCTACCGCCAGGACCGCGGCCTCATCCACTACCTCCTCCGCAACCATCACACGAGCCCCTTCGAGCAGGTGATCCTCACCTTCCACCTGAAGATGCCGATCTTCGTCGCCCGCCAGTGGATCCGCCACCGCACCGCGCGCCTGAACGAGATCTCCGGCCGCTACTCGGTGATGAAGGACGAGTTCTATCTCCCCGCCCCCGAGCACGTCGCCCTCCAGAGCGAGGACAACAAGCAGGGAAGGGGCGACGCCCTCCCCCCCGACGCCGCCGACGCCGTCATCGCCCGCATGACCGAAGAGCAACGCGCCGCCTACGCGAACTACGAGACCATGCTCAGCGAAGGCGTCGCCCGCGAGCTCGCCCGCGCGAACCTCCCCCTCGCCACCTACACCGAGATGTACTGGCAGATCGACCTCCATAACCTCTTCCACTTTCTCCGGCTCCGCCTCGACCCCCACGCCCAGTACGAGATCCGCGTCTTCGCCGAGGCCCTCGCCCTTTGCGCCCGCGCCGTCGCCCCCATCGCCTACGAAGCCTTCGAGGAGCACGTCCGGGGCGCCGTCACCTTCTCCCGCGCCGAGGGCGAAGCCCTCGCCCGCCTCCTGAGGGGCGAACCCTCCCCCCTCGAAGGCCGCGCCGCCGAGACCTTCGCGGCCAAGCTCGCCAAGCTCTCCGCCGCTCCTCCCGTCAAGGATGTCGAAGACCCCGCCCTCCCTCAAAACCCCGAATACCCCGCTCCCCAGTCCGCCGCCTCCTAAACCTCTTGCGAAGACCCGTCAGTACAGGGTAAGAACAAGAGTATGGTCAAGCCGCTCGTGAAGACGGGGAACTCCCTCGCGCTCGTCATCAACAAGGACATGCTCTCCCACCTTGCCCTCGACGGCGACGAGGTCGAGATCCTCGAGACTCCCCGCGGCTACATTGTTCAGAAGCCCCGTTTGCGGCTCACCGTGGAAGAGGCCGCCTCGCGCGCGTTCGAGCGGTACGACGAGGTGTTCAAGGAGCTCGCCAAGTAGCGGCATGGAAATTCTCCCGGAGATCCGGTTCCTCACCGTCGAGGAGGTCCTTCTGTTGCACCGATTGCAACTGGAGAAGTACGGCGGCGGCGAGGGACTCCGCGACGACAATATGCTCGCGAGCGCGGTCTTTCAGCCCCAGCAGACGTTCGGGGGCGATTACGTCTACCCGAGCATCTACGCGATGGCCGCCGCTTACTGGCATGGACTCACCATGAACCACCCTTTCGTGGACGGGAACAAGCGGATCGGCTTCCTCGCGTGCCTCGTCTTCTTGAACAGGAACGGGTACGACCTGCGGCTCGGGAACGATGAGGCGATTCGCCTCGGACTGGAACTCGCCCAAGGCCATATCCCCCGCGAACTCCTCGCCCGGATCGTGGAGACGAGCGTCGTCGAGCTCCGTTAGCGGGCGACCTCAGACCCGCGCGACCGAGCCGAGCGGGAAAAGCCGCTCCACCTCGGCCCGCCGCGCGATCTCCGACCCCCCCGTCTCCGCCGTCGCCGCCCCCGCCGCGAGCCCCCAACGCAGCGCCTCCTCCGCCGGGACCCCCGCCTCCAAACGCTGGAGCATCGCCCCGAGAAGCGAGTCCCCCGACCCGATCGTGCTCCGCGCCTCCACCCTCGGCGAAACCCCCAGGAACGTCCCCGAGGCGAGCGTCATCGCCGCCCCGTCCGCCCCGCGCGAGATGAGGGCGATCGCCTCCCCCCGCCCGAGCATCTCGTAGAGCTGACGCGACGCCCCCGCCGCCTCCTCGTCCGTCCCCACCTCGCGCCCCAACAGACGCCCCGCCTCCGCCGAGTTCGGCTTGATCATCGCCGGACGCCCCGCGAGCCCCGCCCGGAGCGGCTCCCCGTCCGCATCCAGCAAGACCTTGCACCCCGCTTCCCGCAGGATCCCCCCGAGCGTCGCGAACGCGTCCGGCGGAACCCCCGGCGGCAACGACCCCCCGATCGCCCCCCACGCGCAACCCGGCGCGAGCCCCCGCACCTTCGCGAGCAACGCCTCCCACTCTCCGGGCGAGACCTCCGGCCCCCGCTCGTTGAACGTCGTCGGCGTCCCGGGCTCCGCGTCCGTCTCCACCGAGAAGTTCACCCGCGTCTCCCCCGAGGTCTCCACGAAGTCGTGCCGCACCCCCTGCGCCCCGAGCACCGAGCGCACGTAAGCCCCCGGCCCGCCCCCCAAGAACCCCGTCGCCACCGTCTCCCCTCCCATCTCCGCGAAGACCCGCGAGAGGTTCACCCCCTTCCCCCCCGCGTCCCGCTCCGTCCGGAGGACCCGGTTCGTATCCCCGACCTTCAGCGCCGCGACGAACAGCGCGTGGTCCACCGAGGGGTTCAGCGTCACCGAAAGAAGCATCCTAGTTCGCCATCCGCTCGACGAGCATGAGCTTGTCCGGGTCGATCGGCCGCTCCGTCGAGAGCACGTACGAGAGCGGGTGCGAGACGAGCCGCGTCCCTTCCGTCCCCACCATCTCCCCCCGGTACCCCGAGATGAGCCGGTTCGCCGCCATCGCCCCAAGCCGGAGCGAGAGCACCCGGTCGAAGCTCGAAGGCGACCCTCCGCGCTGCATATGCCCGAGCACCAGATCCCGCGCGTCGAACCCCGTGTTCGCCTCGATAAAGGTCTTCACGTCCCCCGCCCGGCTCGCCCCCTCCGCCACCACGATGATGCTCGAGCGCTTCCCCCGGTCGTAGGCGCGCCGAAGCGAGTTGCAGATGTCCACGAGCGAGAACGGCACCTCCGGAATGAGGATCGCCTCGGCCCCCCCCGCGAGCCCCGCCTCCAGCGCGATGAACCCGTTCCGACGCCCCATCACCTCAATGACGAACACCCGCTCGTGCGAGTACGCCGTGTCCCGCACCCGGTCGATCGCCTCCACCGCCGTGTTCACCGCCGTGTCGAACCCGATCGAGTAGTCCGTCCCCGAGATGTCGTTGTCGATCGAACCCGGCACCCCCATCACCGGATAGTCGAACTCCTCGTGGAGCTTCAACGCCCCGGTGAGCGACCCGTCCCCCCCGATCACCACGAGCCCCTCGATCCGGTTCTCCCGAAGCGTCGCCATCGCCGTCTCGCGCCCCTCGTCCGTCCGGAACCGCTTCGAGCGCGCCGAGCGGAGCACCGTCCCCCCCCGGTCGATGATCCCCCCCACCGCCTTCGAGTCCATCGGCACCGCCTCCCCGTTGATGATCCCCTCGTAGCCGTGGTGGAACCCCACCACCTCCACGTCCCGCGCGAGCGACGAACGGACCACCGCCCGGATCGCCGCGTTCATCCCCGGCGCGTCGCCGCCGCTCGTGATCACCCCGATCCGTTCCACGCGCACGAGTCTATCCCCTCGCCCCCCTCGCCGCCGCGCATCCGCGGGCGAGGGGAGAACGCCCGCCCGACCGCCCGACGTAGAATAGGACGCCCCTTGACCCAGGCGACCCTCCCCCCCGACCGCCTCCTCCACCCCGTCGGACGCCTCATGCGCGCCGCCCACGGGATCGAGGCCGCCGCGTCGCTCGCGACCGTCGCCCGCGCCCTCCGCGACGCCGACGCCCCCGTCCTCCTCGTCGTCGAGGACGGCCGCTACCGCGGCGTCGTGAGCGAGCGCGAGCTCGCCGCCGCCCTCGCCGCCGGAGCCTCCGCCGCCGATCCCGTCGGCCCCCACGCGAGCCCGCGCGGCACGTTCGCCCCCGGCGCCCTCGGCGCCGAGGCCCTCCGCGCCCTCGCCGGCGCCGGGGTCGGCGAGGCCGCCGTCGTGGACCCCGACGGTCGCCCCCTCGGCCTCCTCTCCGCGAGCGCCCTCTACGGCGTCCCCGACCTCCCCCCCGCCCCGGCTCAGGTCGGCGGCATGGCGACCCCCCTCGGCGTCTACCTCACCACCGGCGCCGTGAGCGCGGGCGTCCCGAAGACCGCCCTCCTCCTCACCGGCGCCTCCATGTTCGGCCTCGTCGCCGTCGGCCGCCTCGCCGAGATCGGCGTCCGCACCCTCCTGAAAACCCCCGTCCCCCTTCCGGTCGATCTCGCCCTCGCGCTCCTCCCCATCGCCCTCTTCGTCGGCCTCTTCCGTCTCACCCCCCTCGCCGGCATCCACGCCGCCGAGCATATGGCCGTGAACGCGATCGAGCGCGGCGAGCCGCTCGTCCCCGAGATCGTCGCCCGGATGCCCCGCGTCCACCCCCGGTGCGGCACGAACGTCGCCGTCGCCTCCACCCTCTTCCTCGGGATCTCCCAAGCCCCTTGGATCCCCTTCCCCGAGGTGCGCCTCGTCGTCGCCCTCCTCGCCGTCCTCTTCCTCTGGCGCCCCTTAGGCGCCTGGGCGCAGCTCTACGTGACGACCCGCCGCCCGAACCGCCGCCAGATCGAGTCCGGCATCCGCGCCGCCGAGGGCCTTCTCGCCCGCCACGCCGAGTCCGGCCGCGCCGCGCCGAGCATCCCCGCCCGCCTCTGGAACTCCGGCCTTCTCCACGTCATGGGCGGCTCGCTCGCCATGTACGGCCTCATCTACGCCCTCGGCACCCTCCTGCGCTTCGACATGTCGGCCTTTTAGAGAGGGCCCCCGCGGGTACCCTGATGGGTCCCGCCCCCATGAACGCCTTCTACTCGGTCCTCGTCGGGCTCGCGGTGATCATCGCGATCGCCTTCTCCCTCCTCGTCCTCATCACGGGCAAGGGCGACGCGATGGGCGGCGGCGGCTCCGTCCGCACCACGTTCAAGGGGAAGGCGAGCTTCGACGACATCATGTCGAAGTGGACCCTCTACATCGGGGTCGCGTTCATGGCCCTCGTCCTCGTCATCGACGTCGTCGCCAAGCGCCTCGACTCGGCCTCCGCCGCCCGCCCCGCCTCCGACACCCCCGCGATCGAGCGCAACGTCCGGATCACCCCTCCCCCCGCCGCGAACGTCCCTCCCACGAACGCCCCCGCCTCCAACCCTCCCGCCGCGATCCCCGCTCCCCCGACGAACCCCCCCGGCGCGAACCTTCCCCTGAACTCCGCCCCCGCGACGACCGTCCCCTCGACCGTCCCCGTCCTCCCGGACGCGAACGCCGCCTCCAACGCCGTCCCCAACGCCGCCTCAGGCGCGGCGACGAACGGCCGCTAAGCCCGCCCGAAAGAGAAAGGGGGAGCGTCCCCCTAGGACGCTCCCCTTCGCGTTCTCGCGGACCGGCGGTTTACGCCTTCTTGTCGCCCTTCTTCGTGGGGATCGGGTAGCCCTTCGCCGTCGCGGCGTACTTGGCGGGGTTCTTGTCGAACGACGGCTTGCAACCGGGGCAGCAGAAGTAGTACCGCTTCCCCTTGTAGTCCGAGTAGTGCCCCGCCTTCTCCGCGTCGGCGATCGAGATGACGTCCTTCGGCATCACCGCGCACGCCGTCATCCCGGGCTTCGTCTTCGCGGGCGCGGGCTTCGCCGGGGTCTTCTGCGCGAACGCCGCGCCGACGGTGGCGCACAGCGCCGCGAGAATCATCGCCTTCTTCATGTTCTTGTAAGCCCACGGTCCCCCGCGCGCCTCGATCAGTATAACGACCGAACCCCCCCATCCGTGCCCGAACCCCAAGCAAGGCGGAGTTCCCAAACCCCCGGACTCCTCAGGAAGGCGCCCCGCGGGGACGAAGGGGGCAGGGGACGAAGGGGCGGGGGACGACGCGAAGACGCCCGAAGAGACGACGAACGGAGATCCTTCTCCCTCCGGGAGAGGGAAGGTGCCCCGAAGGGGCGGATGGGGGAGTCCACAAACCAGGCGAACCCCCGTGAGAAGGGCAAGAACCACGGGACACCGCTGAGCACAAGCCCTTCTCCCCGCCCCCGGGAAGGGGGTGTCCGAAGAGCGGATGAGGGGAGGGGAAGACCCGCGAAGAGCGCAAACCGTGTGGAGTGCGCCGACCCGTCCGCGCCCTCCCCCGAGCGACCCGTCGCCCGAACGGGAGAAAACCCTCCGGATACGTTGTCAGAGCCCTCTCCCGCCGACGTAAGAGTGTGAGCCCCCGAAGAAAGACGATCTCGAAGATGAAAGGACCCGTCCGCACGATTCGGTGTCCCCATCCCGAAAACTCACGCACACGCGCGGGATGCAACGGGATGCAAGCTCCCGGGGCCACTTCCGAAAGGACCCGAAGCGCAGAACGGGTACCCGCGTCCGAAAAACTCACGCGCACGCGTGGCGCGCAATGGCGTCCAGTGGCGCGCAAGCCCCGGCGGGGGACAATAGAGGCGCGTCCGTGCTCCGTCTTCTCCACACGAACGACCTCCACGGCGCGCTCACCCCTTTCAAGGCCGCCCGCCTCGCCGAACTGCGCGCGGAGGCCGACCTCCTCCTCGACGCGGGCGACGCCGCCGGTCGTCCGCGCGGCGCCGGGCTCGGCGACGACCCGACCTACCGCCTCCTCGCGAGCGCCGGACTCGACGCCATGACCCCCGGCAATCACGAGTTCCTCCTCCTCGCGAGCGGAGCCCTCCCCGACCGACTCGTCGCCGCGAACCTCGGCGAGCGCGGCGGCCCCGCCTTTCCCGCCTCGCGCGTCTTCGACACCCCCGACGGCCCCGTCGCCGTGATCGGCGTCACGACCCCGTGGACGAAGTTCAGCGAGCGCCCTTTACGCCGGATGGCCCCCTACGAGGACGCCTTCGCCGCCCGCTTCGCCCTCTCGCCCCCCTTCGAGGCCGTCGCCGCCGAGGTCGGCCGTGTCCGTCCGAGCGTCCGGACCCTCGTCGTCCTGAGCCACCTCGGCGAAGGCGGCGACCGCAGGCTCGCCGCCCGCGTCCCGGGCATAGACGTCCTTCTCGGCGCCCACACCCACGCCGAGGTGCCCCCGATCCGCCTGGGGCCGACCTGGTACGCCCAGGCCGGGGAGAACGCCCGCGTCGCCGGTCGCTACGACTGGGACGGGACCACCCTCGCCGGCACCCTCGTCTCGCTAGGACCATGACGATCCTCCACACGAACGACTTCCACGGAGGACTCTCCCCCGCGCGCCTGGAGGCGCTGAAGGCCCTCCGCGCCCGCGCCGACCTCTACCTCGACGGGGGCGACGCCGTGACGTACGGCAACGTCGCCGTCCCGACCGCCCCCGACGGGGTCTGGCCCCGCCTCGCCGAGCTCGCCTGCGATGCGAGCGTCCCCGGCAACCGCGAGTTCCACGTCCTCGCCCCCGTCTTCCGATCGAAGCTCGCGGGCCTCGCCCACCCGATGGTCTGCGCGAACCTCTTCCTCAAGGGCGGCGAGCGCCTCTTCCCCCCCTCGGTCGTGGTGGAGCGGGCGGGAGCGCGGATCGGGATCGTCGGCGGCATGGTCGCGATGGTCACCGCCCGGATGGCCGCGCGCCACCTGAGCGCCTACCTCATGACTCCGCCGGTCCCCGCGATCGCCGAGGAGGCGCGCCGCCTCCGCCCCGAAGTGGACGTTCTCGTCGCCCTCACCCACGTCGGACTCCGGCGCGACCGCGAACTCGCCGGGGCGTGCCCCGAGCTCGATCTCATTCTCGGCGCCCACTCGCACGACGTCCTCCCCCCCGAGCGCGAGGGGGGCGTGTGGATCGCGCAGACCGGAAGCCACGGCCGGTACGCCGGGCTCTGGACCTGGGATGGCAGGACCCTCGCCGGGGAGCTCGTCCCGCTCCCCCCCGCGGGAGCCCCTACCGCTGGAGCATCGTCCCGATCCCAGCCTCGGTGAAGAGCTCGACGAGGAGCGCGTTCGGCTGGGCCGCGTCGATGAGGTGGACCCGCCGCACCCCGAGCTCAAGCGCCCGGAACGCGGACTCGAGCTTCGGGATCATCCCGCCCCCCGCCGCGCCCGAGGCGATCATCGCGCGCGCCTCGTCCTCCCCGAGCCGCGAGAGGCGCGAACCGGGGTCGTTCCGATCCGCGAGCACCCCCGGCGTGTCCGAGAGCACCACGAGCTTCGCCGCCCGGAGCGCCCCCGCGACCGCCGCCGCCGCCGCGTCCGCGTTCACGTTCAGGGGTTCGTGGTCGTCCCCCCCCGCCACCGAGCACAGGACCGGCACGTACCCCTCGGCGGCGAGCGAGGCGAGGAGCGCGGGCTCCACCCGCGTGATCTCCCCCGTGCGCCCGAGCGCCACGCTCACGGGCCGCGCCGAGAGGATCCCCCCGTCGCGCCCCGAGAGCCCGACCGCCCGCCCCCCGAGCCGCGCGATCTCGCCGACGAGCGCCTTGTTCGCCCGCCCCGCGAGCGCCATCTCGACGACCTCCATCGTCGCGTCGTCCGTGACCCGGAGCCCGCCTTCGGTCCGCTTCTCGATCCCGAGCCGCAGAAGCCACCGGTCGATCTCCGGCCCGCCCCCGTGGACGAGGACGACCCGGATGCCGACCGCGCCGAGAAGGAGGACGTTGCGGAGCACCCCCTCCATCGTCTCCGGCCGCGCCATCGCCGCCCCGCCGTACTTGACGACGAAGGTCTCCCCCGCGAACCGCTGGATGTAGGGAAGGGCCTGGTTCAGCACCTCGCCCGTCGTGAGCGCGCTCGATCGCACGCCCGGAGTGTATCCCCCACCCCGGAAACGCGCCCGAAACCGCCGGAAGGTGACCGGAAGGCCCCGAAGGTGCCACAATACCCCGACCCACCCTGCGCGCCGCGGCGTACACGGTCTCGCCGGCACCGATATGGATATCCTCCGCCTCCTCGACGAACTCAACGAGATGACGACCGTCCACCCGAGGACCCTCCTCGGCTCCCTCACCTTCGGGCTGAACAAGGACGAGGTCGGGATGCAGATCGCGAAGGTGCGCGCCTGTCTTCCCCAGGAGCTGAAGCAGGCCGCGAGCACCGTCCGCGAGTCCGAGCGCATCATCGAGGCCGCCCGCGACGACGCCCAGGGCACCGTCGAGAACGCCCGCCGCGAGGCCGACCGGATCGTCGCCGAGGCGCGGAACGAGGCCGACCGCATGGTCGAGCGCGCAAAGGTCGAGCAGGAGCGCATGGTGACCGAGAGCGAGATCCTCAAGCTCACGAAGGCCCAGAGCGAGGAGATCCGCAACGCCGCCGACCGCGACGCGAAGGAGATGCGCCGCGGCGCCGAGCGCTACGCCTACGACGTGCTGAGCCAGCTCGAGACCGTCGTCGGCAAGGTCATGACGACGATCGAGCGCGGGAAGGGCGAGGTCCGCCCCGCCCTCGAGCCCCCCGCGAACCCCCGCGAAAAGGTCCGCGCGAACTAGCGCGGCCCGCCGGTTCGAACCGGCGGCGCGATCCGCCACTCGCCCTCGCTCCCCTCCGCCCGCCCGTGCGCCGAGAGGTAGGCGAGGATCGCGTGCGCGAACCGGCGGCTCGTGCCGAGCACCGTCCGGGCGCGCCCGATCGTGATCGTCCCGCCCGCCGCCGCCTGGGCGAGAAGCCTCTCGGCCTCCTGGAGCCGCGCGGCGGAGAACCAGATCCCGTCCTCCAGCGGCGCGACGCGGTCCGCGTACTCGCCCGCCCGCAGGACCTCGCGGAGCGCGCCCGTCGGAAGGTTCACCGCCGCCGCGAGCGCGTTCCCGCCGAGGGGCGAGAACCCCGGCGCCTCCAGCGCGAGGACGACGCGCTCGAGCGCGAGCTCCTGCCGCGCGTTCATCGTCGGACGGAAGCCGGGAAGCCTCACCCCGTCGGCGTCCCCTTTCAGGCGCCCCTCCGCGACGAGGTCCGCCGCGATCCGGAGCGCCGCCTTGCGCGGCCACTCCAGCCCCGCCTGCCGGGCGGCGCGCCCCGGCGGGACGGCCCCGACCCCCGGATCGGCGCGGTGGATCTCGGCGAGGGCGCCGAGGAAGAGCTCGGCGCCCTCCCCGTACCGATCCGGATGGAACCAGACGCCCCCGAACCCCAGGAGGACGCCTTGGGACTTCACGAACTCGAAGGCGTCCCCGAGACGTTGCGGGGTCTCGTTCAGCCGCTCGCAGATCTCCCGCGTCTCCGTCCCGTGCACGTCGTCCGAGACCGCTCCGACGAGGGCGCGGACGAGCGGCTCGGAGAGCGGGATCGTCGTCTCCCGCCGCCTCAAGCCGCGCCCGCTCGCGCCTCGCGGCGCTCGAACTCGCCGTCCCGGCACGACCAGAACGGGAAGCGCCCTTCGGTCGTGGCGGCTCCGGCGGTGCCGTCGAGCCCGAGCGCGAACACGACGCACGGCTCCCCGGCGGAGGCGGGTCGGCGGCGCAGGAGGAACGCGGTCGTCTCGTCGCAGGCCTCCTGAGGGGAGAGCCCGCGTCCCATCGCGGCGACCGTCCGGAACGAGGCGCACGCCCGCCAGAGCTCCTCCCCGATCCCGGTCGCCCCGGCCGCCCCGCCCTCGTCGTCGGCGTAGATCCCCGCGCCGAGGATGGGGGAGTCCCCCACGCGGCCCGCCCGCTTCCAGGCGAGCCCGCTCGTCGAGGAGGCGGCGAGAAAGCGGACGCCGCCGGAGGTCTCCTCG
Organism: Fimbriimonas sp.; assembly: GCA_965249475.1. GTDB lineage: Bacteria > Armatimonadota > Fimbriimonadia > Fimbriimonadales > Fimbriimonadaceae > Fimbriimonas. The sequence goes on from CBDFMD010000003.1 coordinate 1,280,276, forward strand.
CGGGCGAGCATCGTGACCGTGTCGCCGTGCTCCTGATCCCGGCGCTCCCGGTCCCGCTCCTCCTGGGTCGAGTGGACGAGATGCGGCGCGGGCCTCCCGGCGCGCCACGCCTCGTAGCGCGCGACGTTCGTCCCGGTCATGAGGCTCTCGGGCCGGAAGCCCTGCTCGAGCGCGAAGCGGCGGGCGCCCTCCCCGGCGAGCAGGACGTGGGGGGTCCGCTCCATGACGAGCCGCGCGACCGAGATCGCCGGAAGGATCCCCTTCAGCGCGCAGACCGCCCCGGCGGAAAGGTCGGCGCCGATCATGACGCTCGCGTCGAGCTCCACCTCGCCGTCGGCGTTCGGGAGCGCGCCCCGCCCGACGAGGAGGAGGGCCGGGTCCCGCTCGCACGCCTCGAGGCCGCTTTCGAGCGCGTCCAGGGAGGAGCCGCCCGCTTGACGCCGTCCCCACGCCGCGCGGACGGCGACCTCTCCCGGATGGTCCCAGGTCGCGAGGAACGTCGTCACGCCGAGGAGGCTACCAGCCTTTTCCCCTCCGCGCGCCCGCGCTCTTGCGGGGCGGTCCCGTGGAAATACGGGGAAATTCGCTCCGCCTTCGGGGAAAGACGGCTACGGACGAGACGGGCGCAGTCAGCCCCCTCGCACCGGCGGGAGCTCCACGAGGGAGCGAGCGCCGCCCGGAAAGGAGACCGCAAGGCGACCGGAACGGGCGCAAGGACTGGGAAGCCAGGGAAGAAAGGATGTCTTTTCGCATCAACACGAACATCGCCGCGCAGGGCGCGCTTCGCAACGTCAACGCGAGCTCCGACATGCTCAACAAGTCGATCAACCGGCTGAGCACGGGTCTGCGGATCAACAACGCGGCGGACGATCCGGCGGGGCTCATCGCCTCCGAAGGGTTCCGGAGTCAGATCTCCTCGATCGACCAGGCCGTCCGCAACAACCAGGACGCCGTGAACTACGCGAAGACCGCCGAGGGCGCGCTCTCCGAGGTCAACTCCCTTCTGAACGACGCCCGCACCCTCGCCGTCGCCTCCGCGAACTCGGGCGTTCTCACCAGCTCCCAGATCCAGGCGAACCAGGACCAGCTGAACTCGATCGTGGGCTCGATCTCGCGCATCTCCACCCAGACCCAGTTCGGGAACAAGAAGCTTCTCGACGGCTCCTCCGGGGTCCGCGCCGACGTGAGCGACGCGACGAAGGTGGCGTCCGCAAGCTTCTCGGGCCAGTTCAAGGGCGCCTCGGTGAACGCCAGCACCGATCTGAACGTCGCCGTGACGACCGCCGCGACGAAGACGACCTACACCTCGGCCGCCGTCACCGGCGGCTCGACCGCGAAGGCGGGGACGCTCGCCCTCAACGGGACGAACTTCTCCTTCGACTCGGGCACGTCCATCACGGCGATCGCCTCCGCGCTCAACGCCGCGTCGGGTCAGACCGGAGTCTCCGTGGCGGCGGATACGACCGCGAACACGCTGAAGTTCTCGGCGGCGAAGTTCGGCACCGCGGGCAAGGTGGACCTCGTGGACTCCTCGGGCATCATTTCGACCGGCGGCGTTCTCGCCGCGACGGCGGGGGTGGACGCGGTCGCCACCGTCACCATCGGCCCGTCGGCCTCCCCCACCGCGACCCAGACCTTCACGGCGGGGCAGGGCGGCAACGACGGCCTGACCCTCTCCGACAGCGACGGCAACTCGATCCGCCTGACCGAGGCCGGGAACGCCACCGGCGCCGCCGCGAAGATCGCCCAGATCTCTGTGGGATCGGCCCAGTTCCAGATCGGCGCGAACCAGGGGCAGAACACCACCCTCTCGCTCGGCAACTTCACCGCGAGCAACCTCGGCACCGGCGTCGTGGCCGGCAAGAGCCTCGCCAACCTCGACCTCTCGACCTCCACCTCGGCGGCCGACGCGATGTCGGTCCTCGACAAGGCGATCTCCGAGGTGAGCTCTGCCCGCGGCAAGATCGGCAACTTCCAGCGCAACACGCTGGAGAGCAACATCCGCTCGCTCGGCGTCGCCCGCGAGAACCTCTCGGCCACCGAGAGCTCGATCCGCGACACCGACGTCGCCGAGGAGATGGGCAAGTACACGAAGGCGCAGATCCTCCAGCAGGCGGGTCTCTCGGTCCTCGGACAGGCGAACTCGGCTCCCCAGTCGGTCCTCTCGCTCATCCGCGGCTAAGGTCCATCGGCCTCGCTCCGCGCCCGCCCGGTTCGTTCCCGGGCGGGCGTTTTCGCGCGTCCCGCCCCGCGCGGTCGGCTAAACTGGATGCTCCCCGCGGATCGCCCATGGACGGAGCCTCCAGCACCCCCCTCGCCCCCCCCCGACCGATCCGCCTCATCGGGGCCGCCCCCGCCCCCTCCGTCGCGGAGGGCATCCTCAAGAGCTTCGCCAACGGCGGGATCGGCACGGTCACGGCGTTCTCCGACGGCCTCGTCGCGGGCCTTACCGAGCGGGCCGGAGCCGCCGCCACGCTCGACGTCGTGGCGTTCCCCAAGCTCGTCTCGACCGCGGCGGACCTCACGAACTCGCCGAGCCGGCTCGTCGCCTCCCGCTCGCTCGCGGTCGCCGCCGTCCGCGCCGCCTGCCGCGCGCTGGGACCGGCCTCGCCCTTCTTCCGCGTCGCGGGCTTCTCCGGATTCCACCGCGCGTTCCTCAACACCCTCGCCACGCTCCACGAGCACCGGATCGACGCCGAGCGCCTGCGGAGCGCCGTTTTCGGGATCGCCGATCCGGACTTGCGGGCGAAGATCCTCGCGATGGCGGATCTCGACGAGGACGCCCACGCCCGCCTCGAGGCGCTCGGACGCTCGACCCTCACGCGCCAGATCTCCCGCGTCATCGACGAGGAGCCGGATTCGGACGAGGTCGTCGGGCGGCTTCTCGTCTTCGGGGGCGGGGAGTTCTCCCCCCGCAAGCTCGATCTTCTCACCTGGTTCGCGCGGCAAGGGGCCGAGGTGACGCTCGTCATGGACGCCCCGTCGGGCGGGGACGCGAGGCTCTTCGCCGCCCTCGATCGGACCGCCGAGGAGCTCGGCGTCAGGCCCGAGCGCCTGACCTCGCCCAGTCGGCTCCTCACGGGGCTCTTCTCCCCTGCGACCGACGCGCCCGAGGGATTGGAGCTCTCCGGCGGCGTCCGCATCGAGTCGGCCGGGGACGAGCTCGCGGAGTGCGAATGGGCCCTCCGGCACATCGCCGCCGCGCCGGAGATCCCCACGATCCTTCTCGCGCGGAACATGGAGACCTACGCCCCCTTGCTCGAGGTCGCCGCGCGGCGGCTCGGCGTCCCCGTGAACGTCCACCGCACCGAGCCCCTCCTGGCGAACGGCCTCGCCCGCACCTTTCTCGGTCTTCTCGAATCCCTCGAGGCCCCCCACCCGCGCGACCTCGCCGAGATCCTCGAGTGCCGGTACTTCGACCTTCCCCGCGCCGTGCGCGAGCGGCTGAAGGCGATGGTCGCGGGCGATTGGGACGACTTCCCGCCCCGCCGCCCCGAGGAGCCGGAGGAGGGGTTCGACTGGCTTCAGGCGCTTCTCGATCTCCGGCGCGTCAAAGCCGAGGGGCGCACCTTCCGGGACTGGACCGAGCCGGTCCTCGCCCTCCTCGCCGCCGAATCCTGGTCCCTTCCCGAGACGCAGGGCGCGACGCAGGACGGGGCGGGCGGGGCGAAGACCCCCGAGAGCCGCGACGGCCGCGCCCTGAAGCAGACGCGCAAGATCGTCTTCGACCGCGTCGCGCTCGACGGCGACGACGAGACCGTGCAGAGCTACCCTGCGTTCGTCGCCGACCTGCGCGCGATGCTCGCGGACGCCGACGTGTACGTGCCCGCGCCCCAGGGGGCGACCCCGGTCGTCTCCGATCCCGGCGAGGTCCTCGGCGACGACCGGGTCATCGCGCTCGGACTCCTCGAGGGCGTCTTCCCCCGGCGCCAGCGCGAGGACGCGGTTCTCTCGGACGAGGAGCGCGCGGCGCTCTCGGCGGCGCTCCCCGACGTCCCGCGCCTACCCCACTCCGGGGACGAGGCGGCGCGCGAGCGGGACCGGTTCTACCGGCTCTGCGCGCTCCCTCGGCGCGAGCTCGTCCTCACCTACCCCCGCACGGCGGGGGACCGCGACAACGTGCGCGCCTTCTACCTCGACGCGCTGGAGAGGGCGCACCCGGTGACGAAGGTGGACCGCCCGCGCAAGGCGCTCGTCCCCGATCCCGCCGAGCGGCGCGCGGCGGCGGACCGCGCGCTCGGCACGCTCCTCGACGAGAGGCCCGCCGCGCGGTTCGACGAGACGATCGCGGGCGAGCTCGCCCGCGAGTCGGCGAGGGACGCGGTGGCGAGCGCCTCGATGGGCGAGCTTATGCGGCTCCGCGAGTGCCCGTTCCGGTTCGTCCTGCGCCACAAGTTCCGCGTCTTCGCCCCGCGCGCGGGCGACGGGGGCGACGAGATGCTCCGGGGGCTCGCGACCGAGGCCCGTCTCCTGAACCAACCGGATCGCGACGCCGCCCGCGACGCGCTGGAGGACGCCTTGGAGCGGGGCCTCGCCGAGCGGGCCCGCGTCCTCTCCTCTTGGGACCGCCGCTCGCTCCGCGCCCGGGGCGAGAAGGCGGTGCGCGAGCTTCTCGACCGCGAGTTCGCCGCCCGCGAGATGTGGCGCGGGGGCGAGGGCGAGCCCGTCTACGCCGACGTCGCGCCCACGGAAGCCACCGACGGTCTGAAGTCGGCGTGCGCGCTCGCGGTGGAGCTCGGGGCCGACGCGGTCGGGGAGCGCGGGGGCGTTCCCGTCCTCTACTACAACGACGCCGGAAAACCGATCGCGACCTCCGACGCGAACGCCGAGGAGAGCGAGGCGCGGCTGGAGTTCCGCTCGATGCTCCTATGGGGGGCGAACGGCAAGTGCCGGGAGCCGCTCATCGTGGAGATCGACTCCGTCGGCGGGCAGCGCGCCCGGCTCACGTTCAACCTCACCGATCGGGGCGCCACGCCCACGCGGGGCGCCCTCATCGGAAAGGATATGGGCCGCATCCTCGGCGAGAGGGCCGAGGGGGAGAAGAAACCCCGGTGGGGCGTCCTCTTCGAGGACTTCCGCGAGCGTCTCACCGCCGCCCGCGCCGGGGAGATCGCGACCCGCCCCGGCGCCTGGTGCGAACGGTGCGAGTACAAGGACCTCTGCCGCAACTCGCTCACCGACAAGGAGGACCCGGCCCCATGAGCGCCGCGGGGGGCGCGTTCGAGCCGAGCGAGGCCCAGCGCGCGATCATCGAGGCCGAGGCGCGCGAGATCGTCGTCGTCGCGGGAGCCGGATCGGGAAAGACCGCGACCCTCACCCGCCGGTACCTCCGGCTCGTCGAGGCCGGGGCGCGGCCCCGGGGCATCCTCTGCATCACCTACACGAAGAAGGCGGCCGCCGAGATGAAGGGGCGCATCGTCGGGGCGCTCGCGGCCGCGGGCCTCCCCGACGCGGCGCAAGAGGCCGAGACCGGGCCGATCGCGACCGTCCACTCGCTCTGCGAGCGGATCCTCCGCGAGAACGCGCTCGTCGCGGGGATCGACCCCGAGTTCGGCATCCTCGACGAGGCGGATCGAGCGTCGCTCTGGCGCGAGAGCATCCTCGACGCCGCCGCCGAGGAGCCCCCCGACGCGCGCGAGGCCGAGGCGCACCGACGCCTCCTCGACGCGCTCATCGGCGCGGTGGACGCGTGGGGCTACGCGAACGGCAAGACCTCCTCCAGCAAGGCCGAGGAGGTCGTGGGCGAGCTCGTCGAGGCCTGGCGCAACCGGGGGTACACGCCGGAGTCGGTTCGGGCCGAGCTCGTCGCCGACGAGGGGGCCTGGCACCGGAGGACCGAGGCCTGGCTTCGGGACGCCCTTCCCGACGATCTGCGCGCGTCGCTCGCCGAGGCGCCCTCGGGGACCCTCGCCGACGACCTGCGCGAGCACCGGCGCGTCTTTGCGCGCGGGCCGATGCCCGAATGGGCGAAGGGACTCCTGAGCGCGTCCGAGCTCCGGCTCGACGAGTACGCGCTCTCCATGGCGCTCGCCGAGCTCGCCGTCTCGTCGTGGGAGCGCTACCTCGCCACGCTCGCGCGACGGAACGAGCTCGACTTCGGCCTCCTGGAGAGCCGCGCCGTCGCTCTGGTCGAGGAGGAGCCGCGCGTCTCGGAGCGCCTCCGACGCCAGTACCCGCACGTCATGGTGGACGAGTCGCAGGACATGAACCCGGTCCAGAACCGCCTTCTCGCGGCGATCGCCCCGGCGTCGGCGCTCTTCGTCGGGGACGGGCAACAGTCCATCTTCCGCTTCCGCGGCGCCGACCGCGACCTCTTCCTCGCAAGGTCGCGTTCGGAAAGGGAGGTCTTCCCCCTGGCGACGAACTATCGGTCCAAGCCTCAGATCCTCGACTACGTCGAGGCGGTGTTCACCCGGCTGTGGGGCGAGGACTATCTGCGGATGACGCCGCCCCGGCAGGATGTTCTCCCCACCCCGCCGTTCGGGCTCGCGGATCCGGGCGATCCGGACTTCGACCCGTTCGCCCCCGCCCCGGCCCCCCCGGCGATCCCGACCGGGGACGAGCCGGGCGAGATCCGGCTCGTCCAAGGCGCGATGCGCGAGACCGTCGCCGCCGTCCGGTACTACCTCGACCGGGGGCTCTCCCCCGGCGACATCGCCGTGCTCTCGCCCACGAAGCCCGCCCTCGTCGCGAACGCGCTCACCTCGGCGGGGATCCCCAACCGTGTCATCGGGGGGAACGAGCGGTTCTACACCCGGCTCGAGACGCGCGACCTCGCGAACGTCCTCGGCGCGATCGCCGCGCCCGAGGACCGCCTCGCCCTTCTGGCGACCCTGCGCTCCCCCGCCGTAGGCCTGAGTCTCGGCGGCGTCCTCCTCTTCGCCGACAAACCGCGGGAGCTTCCGATGGAGGTCTTCGAGCCCGAGCTCGAGGACGACCGCGCGAAGTACGCGCGCTTCCTCGGCTGGTACCGCCGCCTCGTCCACCTCGCCGACCACCTTCCGGCGTGGGAGATCCTCGGGCGCGTCCTCGCGGAGAGCGACCTGCTCGCGAACCTCGCCCGTGAGCCGAACCGCGACCAGGCGATCGCGAACGTCCGCAAGATGCTCGCCCTCGCGACGGCGCGCCCCGAGGTGAGCCTCGCCGAGTTCGCCCGCCTCGTCCGCGACGTTCGGCGCGTGGACGTCCGCGAGGGCGAGGCCGCCCTCGCCGAGGAGGACGAGCCGCTCGTCTCGGTGACGACGGTCCACCGGGCCAAGGGGCTCGAATGGGACGTCGTCGTCTACCACGAGGCCGGCCGCAAGCCGCGCCGCGACACCGCGACGGTCACGCTCGGCCCGAGCGGCGCGCTCTTCGCCCTGAAGCTCGACGGGGGCAAGGGCTCGCCCCTTTTCCAGGCGATGCGTGAGGTGAACCGCGCCGCCGAGGAGGAGGAGGCCCAGCGGCTCGACTACGTCGCGGCGACCCGCGCACGGAGGGTCTTCGCGGTCGTCACCGGGACGGGCAACGGCGCGAACCGGCTTCCCGCGATGATGCGCAAGATCCCCGCGCACCTGTGGTCCCCGCTCGATCTGAAGCCGCGGCCCGCCGAACCGGACTTGTAGACTAGGGAGGATGCGCGTCGCGTGCGGCCAGTTCGCCCCTACCAAAGGAAAGACCGAGGCGAACCTCGACCGGATCGCGGAGATCGTCCACCAGTCGGTCGCGGAAGGGGCGGACTTCGTCGTCTTCCCCGAGGCCTCGACGAGCGGGTACTTTCTCGAAGGCGGGGTGAGCGCGGCCGCGCTCACGCCGGGCTGGCTCGCCTCGGCCCTCGGGCGGCGCATCCGGGAGGGGCGGGCGTGGATCGCGGTCGGCCACTACGAGCTCGGCCCCGACTTCCAGGTCTACAACTCGGTGACGCTCCTCGCCCCGGCGCTCGACGGGGCGGGGCAGACCCTGCGGGCGGTCCACACGCACCGGAAGCTCTTCCTGCCGACCTACGGCGTCTTCGACGAGGAGCGCTTCGTCGGTCGCGGCGATCGCGTGGAGGTCGTGGACCTCGAGGGGAACGTTCCCGCCGCGCTCCTCATCTGTGAGGACGTGTGGCACTCGGTCCTGCCGATGGTCGCCGCCCTCAAAGGGGCGCACGTCCTCGTGGTGCCGAGCGCGTCGCCCGGGCGCGAGTTCACGACCGAGGAGGGGATCGGGAACCACGCGAGCTACCGCCGGATCGCGCGGACGATCTCGCAGGAGCACGGGGTCTTCGTCGTGAACGCCCAGCTCGTGGGGTTCGAGGGCGGCAAGGGCCTCGTCGGCGGCTCGCTCGTCACCGATCCGTTCGGGCGGGTCCTCGCGGAGGCTCCGGTGGGGGAGGAGGCCCTCCTCGTCGCGGACCTGGATCTCGACCTCGTCCCGATCGCCCGGGCGCAGACCCCGATGCTCTCGGACCTTCAGACGATGTGGCCGCGCGTGAAGGGACTCCTGAACGCGGTCGAGTAGCGCGAAGCGGAATCGCCCGACGGATGCCCCGACAAAGTGCCTGTACGACGATCGTCCGACCTTTCGCTGACCGGGCGAACTCCTCGTCGTGCGGGTTCGTCAGGACGACCATCTCGACGAGCACCGTCGGAACCTGCGAGTAGATCGAGCCGGTGAGCGCCCCCTGCTTCGCGCCGATCGCGGTCCGGTCGTCGGAGAGCAACCCGTTGTAGCGCAGGTACGTTCCGAGAAGCCTCGCTTGATATCCGTCGGCGAAATCCTTCGCGATCCGCGCCGTTCTCTTGAGCATCTCGGGCGATGGTCCCGTCTTGCCGTCCGCCGCACGACCTGGATGGGTCGGATAGTAGATCGTCGAGCCGGAGTTCGTCGCCGCGTCGCAGTGGAGTCGGAGCATGAGCGCCGCCCCGTAGCGGTTCGCGACCTCCGCGCGTTGCCGATTCGTCACCTTCGTGAGCATATGAGGCTTCGTCAGCACAACCTGGTAGCCGTCCTGACGAAGCAACGGCCCGAGATCCTGCGCCACGTCCCAGGCGAACCTGAGCTCGGTGAGGCTCCGCCCCCGGGTCCCCTCCCCGACCTCGCTCGTATGCCCCGGATCGAGGCAGATGACCAGCGCGCTCGCTACGGAAGGGGCCAGCCGCTCCTGAGAGGCGGCGAGAGCGAGAGCGACGGGGAGCATGGAGGCGGTCAGGCGGAGAGCTTCGTGGCGGCGAGGGTGTCCACGGAGATGCCGGGGCCCATCGTCGCGGAGAGGGTGATGCTCTGGATGTAGCGGCCCTTCGCGCTCGAGGGCTTCGCGCGGAGGACGGCGCCGAAGCCGGCGCGGAAGTTCTCGAGGAGCTGCTCGTCGGTAAAGCTCACCTTGCCGATCGCGAGGTGGACGACGCCGCCCTTGTCGGCGCGGTACTCGACGCGGGTCGCGCCCTTGATCTCGCGGACGGCCTGGGCGATGTTGTTCGTGACGGTGCCGTTGCGCTTGTTCGGCGTCTTGGGTCCGAGGATGCGGCCGATCTTACCGATCTGGGGGGCCATGTCCTCGGTGGCGAGAACGACGTCGAAGTCGCGGAAGCCGTTCTGGATCTGGGCGATAAGGTCCTCGCCCCCGACGGTGTCGGCTCCGGCGGCCTCGGCGGCGGCGGCGTTGTCCCCCTTGGCGAGGACGGCGACGCGGCGGGTCTTGCCGGTCCCGTGGGGAAGGTTCGTGATGCCGCGGACGTTCTGGTCGTTCTTGCGGGGATCGATGCCGAGGCGGATGGCGAGGTCCACGGACTCGACGAACTTCGCGTTCGCGGTCGCTTTCACCTTCTGGAACGCCTCCTCGACGCCGATCTCGACGTCCTTCTCCACCTGGGCGGCGAGGGCGGCGAAGCGGGGGGACTGGGGGTTCTTGCGGACGTTCTTACGCATGGCGGGCTTTCCTCCCGGGTGGTCCGGCGGACGCGCGGAGACGTCCTCCCACCGGGTGAAGGGAAGAGTCTACCCCTGGCTCCCCTCGACCCGGGTGCAGACGTAGTGGATGCGGTCGCTCGTCCGGCGGGGGGGCGAGAGGGTGTACGAGTGGAACGTGCGGACGTCCTCGAACCCCGAGCGCGCGAGCATGGCGACGATCTCGTCCTCCTCGTAGGCGCGCTGGCGGTGGGTCTCGCGGAACTCCTCGCCGTCCTTCCAAAAGCGCATGTCCACCCGGATCTCCCGCGTCTGAGGCTCCCAGTGTCCGCGCCAGTCGTAGCGCAGGCGGGCCTGGGGGTTGAGGTTCCGCTGGGAGAACATATCCTTCTCGAAGGCGTAGGCGGTGTTCAGGTCGAAGATCCAGCTCCCCCCGGGTCTCAGATGCGCGGCGATGCGGAGGAAGGCGGCCTCGAGCCGCTCCGGATCGAGGATGTTGTTCAGCGAGTCGAAGAACGAGTACGCGCCGTCGAACGTCTCGCCGAGGTCGAACTCGGCCGCGTCGGCGACCTCGAAGCGCATCTCTTTGAACCTCTTGTACGCCTTCTTGCGCGCGACCTCGATCATCCCCGGGGAGAGGTCGAAGCCCGCGACCTCGTAGCCCTCGGCCTCCAGCATCAGGGCCATCGTCCCGGTGCCGCAGGCGACGTCGAGGAGGCGCTTGGGGGCGAAGCCCTTCGTCGTCAGAAGGAGCGAGTAGTAGCTCGCCCACGTCCGGTAGGGGACGCCCCGCATGAGGACGTCGTACACCTCGGCGATGAGGTCGAACGAATCCGAGTGCGGGATCTCCTCCTCGGGCTTCGGCGCGGGAGGAGCGGCGGCCGGGCGGCGGGGCATCTAGCGGGGGTCTTGATCCTTCGGAGGGGTCAGGCGGGCGAGCTTACGATCCACCCGCACCAGGTACGCGAACAGGCCGCACCACACGAGGATCGGCGGGATCGCGGCGACGAGCTTCCAATTGTCCATTTGAGTTTTCGGTCTCGAGTTCGAGAAGGCCGACCTGGACGCGCAGGGCGTAGCAGAGGCGGGCGAGGAGGGCGACGACGGCGATCGTCGCGACGAGGGCGTAGGCGTAGGAGCCCTTCACGTCCCCCGACATGATGCTCTGGGTCGGGTGGAACGACGTCTGGGCGATCTGGGGAAGGCGGGGAAAGACGTAGGTGAGGAACATCGCCGGCCCGAGCGCGGCGAGGGCGTAGGCGGACGATTGGCGGAGGCGGCGCTCGGGGTCGGCGAGGGCGCTCCGGAGGACGAAGTAGGCGAGGTAGACCATCGCGACGAGGAGGAACGAGGTCTGGCGCGGGTCCTGTTGCCACCACGCGCCCCACTGGGCGCGGGAGAAGAGGACCCCCGTGGCGAGGGTGAGAGCGATGAAGACCATCGCGAGCTCGTGGGCGGCGGCGCTCCGGACGTCCCAGCGCGGATCGCCGGTCCTTAGCGCCCGGAGGGCGAACCAGGCGCCGACGACGAGGAGGACGGTCGCGAGCGTCGGGCACGGAAGGTGCCAGAAGAGGATGCGGGCGAGCTCGGGCTTTTGGAAGAGCGCGGCGTCGGGGACGAGGAAGCTCGCGAGGGTGACGGCGGTCACGGCGGGGAAGAGGAGCAGGCGGAGAGGAGGTCGCATCGCGCCCCGATCACCGGGCCTTGGAAGCCGGTGGGGAGTGTTCAGTTTACCCCCGGCCCCAGGTTGCGTCCCGCTTGCGCGCCACGTGCGTGTGAGATATTTTGACGGAGGTCATTAATACCATAATAGGGTTCTCTGGCATCGCGAGATGGAGACGGAGCGATCACCGCTTCCACACGGCGGCGAGGAGGGGGGGGCCGAGGGTGAGGGAGCCGGCCGCGTACCCCAGCAGGCCGAGGCAGGCGGGCCAGCCGACGGGGCGGGCGTCGCCGAGGGCGGGGAGGAGGGCGGTCGTTCCCAGGGAACCGAGGAAGAGGAGGAGAGGGACGGCGAGGGCGGCGGCGACGGCGGCACGGTTCGCCGCGCCGGAGGCGAGCGCGCCGCACAGCGCGCTCGTCGCGCCGACGGAGACGGCGCCGAGACCGAGGGAAACGACGAGGAGGGGCCACGAGATCACGTGAGCCCCGGCCTGGACCAGGAGCGCGGCGCTCGCGAGAGTCGCGACGACGAGCATCTGCGCGATCGCGAGGACGGCCTTGCCGACGAACGCGGCGCCGGGAGGGGCGACGAGGCGGAGAAGATCGGCGGTGCCGGTCTCGTCCTCGCTCAGAAAGGTGCGGGGGAGGGTGACGGCTCCGGCGAAGAGGAGAATAAGCCAGAGGAGGGCGGCGAGGAGGCCGGGATCGGGGCGGAAGCCGTAGATCGCGACGCCGCCGAGAACCCCGCCGACGAGGGCGAAAAGGGCGGTGACGGCGAGGCCCGAAAGGGAGCGGGCCTCCTGACGCCACTCTTTGAGGATCGCGGCGCGCAGGAGGAGCATGACACTCAGAGGATAGCGCGCGGTGGCGGCTCGCGGGGCCTTGCGCGCCGTTGTACGCCATTGCGCGCCACTGCGCGCCACGCGTGCGCGCGTTCGTTTCGGACGGGGGTACGTCTTCTCGCGGGAGGGTCTCTTCGTCCTCTCGGGGCTCGGAGGCGCACCGGCGGGACGCCGGTGCCACGGGGGTGGGTTTCTTCGGGCTCACACCCTATCGTCGTCGGGGAGGGGGCTTCGACAACGTGCCGGGAGAGTTTTTTCCTCTTTCCTTCCGGGGGCGCCCTCCGGTTCGCGCGATGAATCGCGCGGGAAAAAGCGCGGATGAATCCGCGCACTCCAAAAGGGCTCTCTCCTCGGGGGTTCTCCCCCTCGGAGGGCGGGAGAGATCAGAGGGCGAGGAGTTGGGTGGCGAAGCGGGTTTCGCGGGGGTCGTTCGTGGCGAGGACGGCGGGGCCGCGGGGGGCTTGGCGGGCGACGAGGCTCTCGACGAGCGCGAGGCCGGAGGCGTCGAGGGCGGCGCCGGGCTCGTCGAGGAGGAGGAGGCCGGGATCGGCCCCTTCGGCGAGGGCGAGGCGGAGGCGGGAGCGCTGGCCCGAGGAGTACGTCCCGGCGGGGGCGTCGAGAAACCCCTCCATCCCGAAGAGGGCGGCGAGTTGGGCTTCGCGCGGGGGAAGGCCGCGCATCGCGCCCGCCCACGCGAGGTGCTCGCGCGCGGTGAGGCCGGCGTAGACGGCGAGGTCGAGGGCGGCGTAGCCGAGGCGCTCGGGACGCTCGACGGTGCCTTCGGTGGCGGAGACGAGGCCGGCGAGAAGCTTCAGGAGGGTGGACTTTCCTGAGCCGTTCGCGCCGGTGACGACGAGGACGTCGCCGGGGGCGAGATCGAGCTCGAGGTCGCGGAAGAGCCAGCGGCGCCCGTAGCGCTTTCCGAGACCCCGCGCGATCAACACCGCCAGGAGTTTGCCCGTTTTCCCCGCGCTTCCCCTCCGCGCCCGGGCGGTAAGGTGGGAGGATGAAGACGCTCCCCTACGTCGCCGGGCTGGCGACCGGACTTGCAATCGGGCTCGCTCTCGCTGGAGCGCTGATCCCGGCGCAGAAGCCCCCCGCGCAGAAGCCCTCCGCGCGGCTCAAGGACAACGCTACCCTCACGCGGATGTACGCCGAGGATCAGGGCGACCGGCAGGGAGCGATCGACTGGGCGAAGGTGGGGCCGCGCGATGCGGCGCGGCGGAAGGCGACGCTCGCGGCGTACCGGGCGGGGGAGGTGCGGACCGGGAACGACTACGTGCGGGCGGCGATGGTGCTCCAGCACGGGGAGGGGGACGACCAACTCCTCGCGCACGAGATGTGCGTCGCGGCGCTCGCGGTCGGAGGGGTGGGGAAGACGGAGCGGTCGCTCGCGGCGTGGCTTGCGGCAGCGTCGGAGGACCGGTGGCTCGACCACCTCGGGCGGAGGCAACGGTTCGGGACGCAGTACAAGAGCAAGGCGCTTCCGAGCGGAAAGCTCGACAAGACCCGGCTCGTGCCGGTGGAGGAGCCTGGGGTGACGGACGCGCACCGGAAGGCGATGGGTTGCCCCACGCTCGCGGGGGCGAGGGCGCGCGAGGCCGAGTTCGACCGTCGCTGACCCGCCGAAGTCCGCCCGGGGAATACTCGCCCTATGGCGTTTCCAAGGACCTATCTGCCGCCCGACGCGGTGCCGCTGAACCGCGATCCCGTCTCGGTCGAGGAGTACGAGCGGCGCGAGAGGGTCGCGGAGTTCAAGTCCGAGTTCTACGACGGCTTCATCTATCCCTTATGGCCCGAGGATGGACCGGACGCCCCCGTCGGGATGGCGGGAGGATCGCCCGCGCACATGGTCCTGAGCGCGCGCCTCGTGCGGCGCGTCGCCCTGAGCGGGGATAGGCAGGGTTGCGAGGTTCTGGGATCGGAGGTACGGGTGCAGGCCCTCGGATCGGACCGCTACGTCTACCCCGACGCGCTCGTGGCGTGCGGTCCCCGGTGGAGCGATGGGCCGGTGAAGACGCTTGCGAATCCGCTCGTGATCTTCGAGGTGCTCTCGCCCTCGACGGAGCTTCGGGAGCGCACGACGAAGTTCGAGCTCTACGCCGCGCACCCGACGGTGGAGGCGATCGTGCTCGTCGCGTCCGGGCGGCGGATGGTTGAGGTCTTCGTGCGTCAGAGCGCGACCGCATGGCTTCGAGAGGCGCTCAGCGAAGGGGTGCTCGTCGTCGCCGGGGGGGTGGCCGTCGATCTCGCGGAGCTCTACCGGGACGTCCCCGGACTCGGCTGAAGGCGTTCGGCGGAAGGGGGGCGACCGAGCAGGGCGGCGATCTCCGCGACGGCGTCGGCGAGTCGCTTGGGCTTCAGGCCGCACTCCCAGACGACGTGGACGCGGTAGCCGAGGGCGGAGAGGGCGGCGGCGCTCCGGGCGTCGCGCTCGCGGTTGCCGGCGAACTTCGCCTCCCAGTACGCGGCGTTCGTCTTCGGGGCGCGGCCCCGGGTGCAGAGGGGGCACGAGTGCCAGTAACACCCGTGGACGAAGATCGCGAGCCTCGCCCGGCCGAAGACGACGTCGGGGCTGCCGGGAAGCCGACGGACGTTCTTGCGGTAGCCGCGGAGCCCGGAGGCCCAGAGCGCGCGGCGCAGGGCGAGCTCGGGCTTCGTGTCCTTCGCCGTGTTCGCGCGCATGGAGCGCGACGTCGCCTCGCGGACCTCCCAGGTCTCGCGGAGCTTCAGGATGCCGTAGGCCTTGCGGGTCTCCGTCGCGCCCTCGCTCTTCGGCTAAGCCTCGTCCGGGTGGCGGCCCAGGTAGGCGACGACGAAGGGGCACCGGGCCTGGATCGTACGGCCCTTCGCCTTGAGGTCGGCGAGGGTCGCCTTCACGAGCTTCGAGCCGAGCCCCTGGCCCTCGTGGGCGGGGTCGATCTCGACATGGGGAAGGATCGCGAGGTCGCCGTCGAGAACGACGTCGGCATAGCCGACCCTCTCGCCACCGAGGTGGATCTCGTAGCGGCCGGGGGCCTCTTTCACTTCGGCTTCGGAAGGGGTGCTCATCGGAGGTCGTTACCTAGGGTCTTGGGGTTTACCCGCACGGGCGGTCGGTGCGAGCGGCCCCTCTCGCCGCCAGTGCGGATCTCGGCGTCCTCGGCGATTGCGCCGCTCGGAAGGAGAGACGCACGCGGCGGATTAGGGGCGGGTCGGCTCGGGCGATCCGCCGTCGTCCCGATCGGCGTCTTGCCAGGCGGCGTCGTCCCGGCGCCAGTCGATAGGGAAGTGGCCGTGGGTGTAGGGCTTCGGGATCTGGAAGAGAGCTTCGTTCAGGGCGAGCCATTCGCGGTCGGGGATCCTCGCTTGGAGTTCGGCGAGCTCGCGGGGGTCCCGGGTGGCGAACGCGGCGGCGATCGGGTGGAAGGCGTCCCACTTGGCGGCGGGGGTCCGGCCCGAGTACATGGCGACCATGGGGACGCGGTCGCCGGTCGCAAAGGCGCTTCCGCGCACCCGGTCGAGGCTCTGGCCGAGAAGACGGACGGTGGGATACGAGAGACCGGGAGCCGCGGAGAGATCGGTGAGGGCCGCGACGACGAAAGGGCTCTCCGCGACCACGATGCCCGGGACGAGGTCGCCGTAGCCGAAGTGACGCCGCGCCGGGGCGAGATCGTCGAAAGCGGCGGCGGCGAAAAGGGCGAGAGGGATGAGGGCGACGAGCGTAACTCCGATCGTCACGGGGGCTGCGGCGATCGCGAGGAGCGTGAAGACGCCGTAATAGGCGAGCCGGTCGAGCGGTTGCGGATCGGCGCGGTACCACGCGACGGGATCGAGCGCGATCCCCGCCGGACGCGAAGCGCGGGTCGGTGCCGACCGGGAGCGTGGGATGCGAAGTCTCACCCCTTTTGGATCGGCGTTTCGTCGCGGCATCCCACAATTTCGTCTTAGGGCGAACTTCGAGCGCGCTCGAAGTTCGTAGAGGGGCTTGTGGTCGAGATGATCGGCGTCCGCGAGCTCGCTCGTCGCACGGGGGCGACCCCGCACACCTTGCGCTACTACGAGAGCGCGGGATTGTTCGCGCCTCCCGCCCGCAACGGCGGGGGGCACCGGCGGTACTCGCCAGGACGAGCGCGCGGTCGTCTTCCTCACCCGGATACGCCGGACGAGGCTCGGGATCGCGGCGCTCCGCGACCACGTCGCGCTGTACCGGCTCGGAAGGGCGGGAGACGCGGCGCGACGACGGATGCTCGTCGGGCACCGGGCGGAGGTCGAGCGCGGGATCGAGGAGCGCCGGGCGTCGCTCGCCATCATCGACACGAAGATCGCTTGGATCGACGACCAAAAGGAATGCAAATGAAAACGAGAAGTATCGGCGGAAAGGACGTGGGCGAGATCGGGCTCGGCTGCATGGGGATGAGCTGGGCGTACGGCGAGCCGGACGATCCCTCGTCGCTCGCGGTGCTCGCGCGGTCGCTGGAGCTCGGCGTGGACCACTGGGACACGGCCGACCTGTACGGCGCGGGGGCGAACGAGACGCTTCTCTCGAAGGCACTGACGGGGGGCGTGCGGGAGCGGGTGTTCCTCGCGACGAAGTTCGGGAACGTGACGGACCGCACCATGACGAGCCATCGGGACCAGGTGGCGGCGAACGCGGGTTGGATCATCGACGGGACGCCCGAGTACGCGCGCAGGTGCATCGAGGGGTCGCTCCGGCGGCTCGGGACGGACCACGTGGATCTGTACTACCTTCACCGGACCGATCCGGCGGTGCCGATCGAGGAGACGGTCGGGGCGATGGCGGGGTTCGTGAAGGAGGGGAAGGCGCGGGCGATCGGGCTTTCGGAGTGCTCGGTCGAGACGCTTCGGCGCGCGCACGCGGTGCATCCGATCGCGGCGGTGCAGAGCGAGCTCTCGGTGTGGACGCGGGACTACCTGGAGGACGTGGTGCCGCTCTGCGAGGAGTTGGGAATCGCGTTCGTCGCGTACTCGCCGCTCGGGCGGGGCTTTCTCACGGGGCGGTTCGACTCGCCGGAGGATTTTCCCGAAGGGGACTACCGGCGGAGCGCGCCGCGGTTCCAGGGCGAGAACTTCGCAAGGAACAAGGCGATCGTGGACGCGGTGAAGCGGGTCGCGGCGGCGCACGGGGCGGCCCCGGGAGGGGTCGCGCTCGCCTGGGCCCTCGCGCAAGGCCCGCACGTCGTGGCGATCCCCGGGACGAAGCGGGTCGCGTACCTAGAGGAGAACGCGGCGGCGTCGGGGGTGACGCTGACGCCGGCGGAGATCGCGGAGCTTTCGGCGCTCCCCGCGACCTCGGGCGGGCGGTACAACGAGGCGGTCGCGCACACGGTGAACCGGTAGCGGGTGAACCGGTAGGGTTCCGGTACAACCTCGGTATGGCTTCGATCCCGTCCGCCCCCGGCCCGCCCGAGATGCCGGGCGGGTTCGATCCCCAGCGCCGCTACACGTCGGAGGAGTATTTCGAGATCTGCGAGCGGACTCAGGAGAGGCTGGAGATGTACGACGGGTACATCCGGGTGAAGGATTGGGACCCCGTGCGGATGATGGCGGGGGGTTCGGTGCGTCACGCGCGCCTCGGCGATAACGTCACGTCGGCCCTTCGTTCGCGCGCCCGTGGTAGAGGGTGCGACGTCTTCGGTCGGGATGTGCGGACCCCGGCTCCGGGGCGGGGGACATGGGTCTATCCCGACGCCGTGTACGTGTGCGGTCCCGAATGGATCCGTGAGGAGTCCGCGACCCTCGCGAACCCCTCGCTCATCGTGGAGGTCCTCTCCCCGTCGACTCAGAACTTCGACCGTACCGACAAGTTCAAGCTGTACGCCGCCCTTCCCTCCATTCGCGCGATCCTTCTCGTCGCCTCGGATCACGTCTCGGTCGAAGTCTACGAACGCCGAGGCGAGCACATCTGGCTTCGCACCGACGTCCAAGGACGCTCGGGAATCCTGCGCCTGGAAGAGCTCGATCTGACGCTTCCCCTCGAAGAGATCTACGAGCGGGTCGAGGTCACCGACGAGCCGCCACCGCCGCCGGTCGCTATTCGGCCACTTTGAGGACCGACAGGAACGCCTCCTGGGGAAGCTCGACGGAGCCGATCTGCTTCATGCGCTTCTTGCCCTCCTTCTGCTTCTCGAGGAGCTTGCGCTTGCGGGAGATGTCGCCCCCGTAGCACTTGGCGATGACGTTCTTGCGGAAGGGCTTGATCGAGTCGGCGGCGATGACCTTCGCGCCGATCGCGGCCTGGACGCGGACCTCGTACTGCTGGCGGGGGACGACCTTCTTCAGCTGCTCGACCATCCCGCGCCCCCGGTTGTAGGCGAAGCTTCGGTGGACGATGAAGCTCAGGGCGTCCACGGTGTCGCCGTTGAGAAGGATGTCGAGCTTCACGAGGTCGCTCGCCTGGTAGCCCGAGAGGTCGTAGTCGAAGCTCGCGTACCCGCGGGTGGAGCTTTTGAGCTTGTCGAAGAAGTCGAGAAGGATCTCGCCGAGCGGGAGCGTGTAATGGAGGATGACGCGCTGAGGGGTCGGGTACTCGGTCTTCGTGTAGGACCCGCGGCGCTCCTGGCAGAGCGTCATGACGGCACCGACGTACTCGTTCGGCACCATGATCGTCGCCTTGACGGTGGGCTCCTCGATCCCGGCGATGTCGTTCGCGTCGGGAAACTCGCTCGGGTTCGAGATGTGCTCGCGCCCGCCCTTCTTGAAGTCCACGATGTAGTCCACGCTCGGGGCGGTGAGGATGAGATCGAGCCCGAACTCGCGCTCCAGGCGCTCGCGGGCGATCTCCATGTGGAGGAGGCCGAGGAAGCCGCATCGGAACCCGAACCCGAGCGCGGTCGAGGTCTCGGGCTCGTACTGGAGGCTCGCGTCGTTGAGCGTGAGCTTGGCGATCGCGTCGCGCAGGTCCTCGTACTGGTCGCCGTCCGAGGGGTAGAGGCCGCAGAAGACCATCGAGAGGGCCTTGCGGTAGCCCGGCATCGGGTTCGGCGTGGGGTTGTCGTCGAGGGTGACGGTGTCGCCGACCTGGGCGTCGCCGATGGACTTCATCGCCGCCGTGACGAAGCCGACCTCGCCGGGGCCGAGCCCGTCGTTCACGGTGAGGGCGGGAGAGAAGTGGCCGGTGGAGTCCACGTCGTAGCTCTTGCCGGAAAAGACCATCCGGATCCGGTCGCCCTTCTTCAGCGCGCCGTCCTTTACGCGGATGTAGGCGACGGCCCCTTGGTAGGCGTCGAAGTGCGAGTCGTAGATGAGGGCGCGCAGGGGGCCGTCGGGATCGCCGGCGGGGGCGGGGATGCGCTCGACGATCGCCTCGAGGATCTCGTCGATCCCGATCCCGGCTTTGGCGGAGCAGGGGATCGCGTCGGTCGCGTCGATCGCGACGGCGTTCTCGATCTCGCGCCGGGCGTTCTCGACGTCGGCGTGGGGAAGGTCGATCTTGTTGATGACGGGAACGATCTCGAGCCCCTGGTTCATCGCCATGCCCGCGTTCGCGATCGTCTGGGCCTCGACGCCTTGCGAGGCGTCCACGACGAGGAGGGCGCCCTCGCAGGCGGCGAGGGCGCGCGAGACCTCGTAGGTGAAGTCCACGTGCCCCGGCGTGTCGATGAGGTTCAGCTCGTAGGTGTTGCCGTCCTTGGCGGGGTAGATGAGCCGGACGGCGGCCATCTTGATCGTGATCCCGCGCTCGCGCTCGATGTCCATGGAATCGAGCATCTGCTCCTGCGCCGTCCCCCGGATCGCCCCGCACCGCTCGATGAGGCGATCCGCCAGCGTGCTCTTCCCGTGGTCGATGTGCGCGATGATGCAGAAGTTGCGGATGAAGCGCTGGTCCATGAAAGGGCCTCGGGAGGCCCTTTCAGTTTACTGCCTACTGCCGCGCCCGAAGAGCTACTCGGAGATGAGGCGGGCGCGGTTCGCCCGCTCCTTCATCCGATCGCGGGAGGCTTGCAGCACGCGCAGGCCCCGGCGCCGGTCGGCGGGGCGGGGGATGCCGGTGGGGAATTCGGTACCAGCGGGGGTCCGGGCGTCGCGGTCCCAGCCCTTCGCCCAAAAGATGGAGGCGCGCTCGTCGGCGGTTTTGGCGAGCGAAGCTGCGAGGGCGTAGTCGGCGTCGCGCCCCTCGTAGCGTCCCCCGAGCATGAACGCGCGGAAGAGGACGGGGAGCGACCAATCGGGGGCGAGCTTCCGCGCGGCGTCGGCGTCGGCGATCCCGGCGTACCCATAGTAAATCGCCTTCGCCATGAGGGCCGCCGCCTCGAGCCTCTGCGGCGTGTACGTCCACACGACCGCGTCGGGATCGGGATCGAAGACGACGAGGAGTGGCGAGGGCTCGTCCCTTGCACCTCCATAAAAATTAAGAACTCGCAGACCCGCGTAGTACATCGTCTTGGCGTCCTCGCTCCGCCCTTGTCGCGCGAGCAGGATGGCATAATCCATCGCGCTATTATCGAGGAAAGTGAAGTCCGGCCAGTTGTCGTTCCAGCCGATCGCCTCCCGATAGGCATCAAGCGCCTCGGTGTCACGCCCCAACCCGGTCAGAGCTCGCGCGATGCCGTAGTAGCTGACGTGGTGACCGGAATCTCTGCTCCCGACGATCCGACGGTAGTCCGTTTGGGCTTGGATCGCGCGTCGGTAGGCGGCAATCGCCTCTTCGTAGCGCTTGTCCCTGAGAAGTAGAGCGGCCTCCCCATCGAGTTTCTGAACCTTGGCCGTTGCGGCGCGAGATTCGGGCGTGGAAGGGGGTGGCGGCGGGTTCCCTAACTGAGCTAGTGCCGAAGCACCGAAAGCGAGAGTCACGAGGAGGGACGTGATCGGACGGAGGGTTTTCATAGGGGTCATTGCGTTTTGGGAACGAACTGGAAGGGGCTCGGCATAACGAGGTTCCACGTCGGGAAGTCGTTCGTCGGCTTGGGGTCACCATTCGATCCGCTGGCTCCGGGCGTGAGGGACCACACTCCTGACGTGCGGGTCGCGTCCGCGTTCCACTTCCAGGTGTACATCTTCAGCGGGATCCACGCCCGCTTCTGCCCGCCGGACGCCTTAGGGCGAAACATGAGCCAAGTCCGGAAGGTGTCGTGCGCCGAGACGGAGACCCAGTCGCGTCCTCCCGTATCGTTTTGGTTCCAATTTCTCGGATCGTAGTTCAAAGGGTTCTCTGGTGCGTCACCGGCATAAGGATAGGCTGGGGGGATGAAACGATAAGGAAAACCTGAATCCAGAGCCTCTGTCGTAGCGTTTTTCTGTACGAACACCGCCGGAGCGTTGCCGCTGTTCGCGCGTGTCATCTTGCGGTTCGGGGTGATGAGCTGGACGAAGCAGGTTTCACCGACATCAGAGAATCCTGACGGCATTGTGATGCTGATATTTGTCCATTCTTGACCCACGCCCTTCGAGAGGTTGCCTGTGGTCGGACTGGCGGCTATGCCGAAGAATCCTATATAAGTCGGGGATGAGAGATTATCGAAGCCGACCTGACCGTCAATAACGTCCCAAGTTGCGGTGGGCTTTGAGGAAGGCAATCCGTTATACTCAAGCGTCAGGGTCGGCAGACCGCCTTCGACTCTCGCGTCGGGCGGGATCTGAAGTCGGACGGTGCAGGACATATTAACCTTCCCTGTCTGCGCCGTGAAAAACGCGACGGTGGGTTGAGTCAAGGCACCGTTTGCCAGCGGTAGGACGGTCCCATTCTGATCCGTCGCGACGTAGTCCTTGAACGCGCCCGCCCCCGACACCTTCCATGCGAAGGGAGCGTTCGGTTCCAGCGGGCCACCGACGACGCTCGCCACGATCTGAGCGCCGGTGAGGACCTGGTACCCGGTGGGGGTGCGCGCTGCGCCCGCAATGGCGATACGCGGCGCGAAGACGTTGGAGGCGTATCGGATCGAGGCGCCCGCTCAGGTCGAAGCGCTGGCCGAAGCGGAAGGGGAGCAGGTGAGGGTCACGGTCTCGCCACCCTTGACGAGCTGGTAGCGGGTTCCGTCCGACACTCCCGACGTGCTGTGGCCGATGACGGGGAAAGGCGGGAAGGGAACGGTCACCGGCCCGGATGTAATCACGGCGGGAAAGGCGAGCCCGTTGTCGCATTTGCCGGCTTCGACGGGCGGCGATCCCGCCATCGCCTTCGCCGTGAAATCGGCGCGGCACGTCTCCACCGCCACGACCTGCCCCGGAGGATCGTCGAACGGATCAGGAATCCTATCGTTGCTCGGGTCACCATCGGTGAGAGCACCGGGAGCGGGATTGTCGATCTTCGCGCGGACCCAATCGTAGACGGTGGTGATCGTTCCGGAGCAGACGATGTTTCCCGCTCCAACCCCGATATGAATACCGTAGGCGTCCTGATAGGAGCCGTAAGGACCGTTCCCGCCGGGACCCGTCCAGGCTCCGCCATCGGGGTTCCGGAAGAAGCCGCCGGTGGAAGTCCTCGTACGAAGCTGGTATTCGCCCGCGAACGCAAGGCTGGTTATAAGCCAAAGGAAGCCTAAGGTCAGGACATATTTGCCGCCGCGATGCCGCATCTCATCGAGGTTAGCCGACGTTGAGGCGCGTGTCTAAGGGGTAAAATCTCGAAATCTGACATTTAACCATCCGTTAATCCGATGCCCACGCTTGTTCTTCGCTCTTTCGGCGGCTCGCCGCCTCGGACGCGAGGCGGAGATGAGCCGAGCCAGCATCGTCATCTAGCGGTTGGTTCGATGATAGCGGGCGAACCACGTTCGTGTCCTCTGCCGGTGTGGCGACGAAGACGATCACGATCGAGGTGCTTTTCGGACCGATGGCCTATTTGGAGCTTGATCTGGAGGTAGGTGAGGTCTGGGCCGTGCTCCCCCGGCCCCTTCGGCGATTGGGAACGTCGATCGGTCCGAACGATCTCTGGATCGCGGCGACGGCCCTGCGCCACGATCATGCCGTGCTCACGCGGAACGCCCGGGGGTTCTCGCGGGTGCCGGGGCTCAGCGTCCTGGCTTAGTGACCTCCGTCGTCCGAGCGGGTCGGGGCCGTTCCGAGATGATCCGGCTCCGGTAGACGGGGCTCTTCAGCCTCTCGCGCGCCTCCACCAGCACGCGCAGACCCTTGCGGAGCTCGGCGGGGTTCGTGCGGTCGGTCGGGATCTTGTCGCGGTTCCAGCTCCGCGCCCAGGCGATCGCCTCGCGCTCGGCGTCGCTCTTCGCGAGTCGGGCGGCGACGTCGAAGCGCGCGTCGCGGTCCTTGGCGAAGCGGTCCCAGTAGGCCTGGTAGGCGACCGGGAGACTCCAACCCGGCGCGAGCCGCCCCGCCTCGGCGGCAAGGGCGAACTCTTCCTTGTACCTCCCGGTGACGATCGCCTTCGCCATGAGTGCCGCCGCCTCGAGCCTCTGCGGCGTGTACTCCCACACCTCGCCCTGCGCCTCTCCGTCGGCGTCGCGGTCGAAGACGACGAGGAGGGGGACCGGTTCCTCCCTCCCGGTCAAAGGGGGGAGTTCCCTCAATCCGGCGTAGTAGATGTCCTTCGCGTCCTGCGCCCGCCCCTGGCGCGCGAGGAGGATCGCGTGGTCCATGAGGGACGCGGTTGCGAATGAGGCGGTATTCAACTTCATGGTGACGTGAGGATCGGGGTCCCAGTACGTCATGGAACGGTACGCTTCCAGAGCCTCGATGAATCGGCTCTCGTGCTCAAGCGCGAGAGCGAGATGGTGGTAGGAAGTGCCCGGGTGAGAATAGGGCGTAAGTTGCCGCTCGGCGTCGATGGCGATTCGGTAAGCCGGGATCGCCTCCTTGAACTTGCCCGAATTGAAGAGGGCGTCCGCCGCGCGCGTGAGCTCTCCTACCCGCCTCAATGCGGCGACAAGAGCAGGCGAGGGAGTCGGCGGCGGGGCGTTCCCCTGAGCGCGGCACTCATCCGTGGAAAGAATGCCGGAAGCAAGGAGGACAAGGGTCAGAAGCGTTGTTTTCATGGTGTTAGGGTCCTTTGGGAACAAAGCCGAAGGGGCTTGGGGAAAAGCGGGACCACTGCGGGTGCGTAGGATTGTCTTGGGGATCGGCGTCCTTTCCGTCGGCTCCTTTGGTGAGGGTCCAGTTCCCACCGAGGGAGCGGTTCGCGTCCGCGTTCCACTTCCAGGTGTAGGAGGCAAGCGGGACGTAGACAGCGTTCTGCCCCGGAACCTTGTCGGGGATGAACATGAGCCAAGCCTTGAACGTGTCGTGGGCTGATGATCTAATCCAGTCGGTCCTGCCGCCGTCATTCGGATCGTAGACGAGCGGTTGCGTCGGGCGATCACCGTAGGGTCCAGTCCCGATCGAGATAATCGGGCCGGAGTACGCAAAGGGATACGGGAACATCGTATCGAGAGACTCAACACCGTTGGGGATTTTTTGACGAAGGTCGTCGGTCGGTTGCCCGAGTTCGCCCTCACCAATTCCCGATTTGGGGTGATCCGTTGCAGGAAGGCGATCTTGCCGTTGGTGGCGAAAGGCGCGGGAGATGTGACCACGATATTTCCCCAAAGCTGTCCGAGGTCGTTGCTATTGGTTAAACCCCCGTATACGATTGCTGGACCGCCGTTGAACCCAGAACCAAAATCCGTTAGACCGTTCGTGACCTTGAAACCGCCGACAGGGCGAACCGAGGTGAACGGGCTGGCCTTGATCGTCATCCTCGGCAGTCCGCCTTCGAGAGTGGTGCCGGTTGGGAACTCGAACTCGACGTCACAACTCAACTGCACAGGTGCGTCATTGACGGTGTATAAGGAGAGCGTCGGTTGCGTCTTGTCGCCCGCCTTCAACTCGGTCTTCTGATTGCTCGTCCTCGCGGGATCATAATTCTTAAACGGCTGACCGCCTTCGACGCTCCACTTGTGAGATCCGTCTTACACCTTCGGTCCGCCCGAGATCGTTCCCGTGATCTGCTGGCCGGTGAGGAATTGCCAACCGTCCGGCGAGCGGGTGAGACCGGCGACCGCGACCTGGGGGACCAGGATGCTCGAGGAGTACCGCACCTCCGCCGTGACCGACCCGGAGCCCGTGCTCGCCCTCGCCTTCGGCGTGCACGTGACCTTCAGCTCCACCCCGCCCTTCAGGAGCTTGTACCGAGTCCCCGAGGAGACGCCGCTCGTCCAACTTCCCTTCGTGCCGAGCGGCGGCACGACGATCGTGCCCGATCTCGACACCGTTGGGGAGCCGAGGCCGTTGTCGCACTCTCCGCCCCCCCTCCGCCCCAGTAGGCCGCGCTGTAGAAGGAAGCGCGGCAGGTCTCCATCACGATGATCTGATCGGGTGGAGTGTCGAGCGGGTCGGGAACCGTGTCGTTGGAAGGATCGTTGTCCCGCCGAGCCGCCTCGTCGGGGTTCGGGATGCGCGCGGGAACCCAGTCGTAGAGGGTCGTTATCTCGCCTGTACAGGTGACCGTTCCGACGGCATGCCCGACCTTGAAACCGTAGTCCCCAGCATCGTGCACATAGGGGCCGTTTCCGTTCACCGCCGTTTAGGTTCCCCCGCTCGGGTTTTTGAACGTCGCGGTACGCGCCCGGAGCACGTAGGAGCCGGCCCACACCGATCCAGCTCCCAAGGAGAGGAGAACGGCGACGACGGCGCGAGTTATACGGACGACGCTGACCACAATCGACGGTCGCACATCACGCCTCACATTGTCAAGTGTCTCGAGGAGAGATGGGGCCTTCGACCTAAGGAGCCCTAGCGCTTCCTCCGCGCCGCAACACGGAGGCGTTGCGCGGCGAGGCTCTCCGCCGCCCCATGCCGAAGAGCTCGTGGGTCACGCCCTTGAAGAGCCGCACCTCGACGGGCACGCCCGCCGCCTTCAGCTTGCCGGCGTAGTCGAGTCCCTGCTGGCGGAGCGGGTCGATCTCGGCCGTGACGAACGTCGCGGGCTCCAGGCCGCGCGGATCCTCGGTCGAGGCGAGGAAGGGCGAGGCGCGCTCGGTCTTCGCGTCCTCGGGGTCCTTGTACGTGTACCTTTTGAACCAGCCGAGCGTCGCCTTGTTCAGGGGCTTGGCGTTCGCGTTCTCCTCGATCGAGCGGTCGGCCGAGCGGGTCCAGTCCGTGACGGGATAGACGGGAAGCTGGTGGCGGGGAAGCGGGCGCCCGAGCCCCTTCGGCGAGAGGCTCACGCTCGCGGCGAGGTTTCCCCCGGCGCTCTCGCCGCCGATCGAGACGTTGCCGGGCTCGAGGCCGAAGGAGGCGGCGCCGTCCATGATCGCGAGGGTCGCGGCGAGCGCGTCATCGAAGGGGCCGGGTACGGGTTCTCCGGCGCCTGCCGGTACGCGACCGAGAGGACCTCGTAGCCCGAGGCGTTCGTCAGGGCGCGGCACGAGAGGTCGTACGCGTCGAGGTTCGCAAAGACGAAGCCGCCGCCGTGGAAGTAGACGAGCCCAGGAAGCCGGGTCCCAGGGCGCGAGCCCTTCGGGCGGTAGATCCGGACGAGGATCTACCGCCCGGGACCGTCCACGAGGCGGTGGGAGACGTCGCCGACAATCTCGACCGAAGGGGGGCTGCGGCGCGAGAGGAGCTGCATCACGGCGTCGGGGCCTCGTGGGCGATGCGGGGCTCGACGTTCTCCACCGGGCGCGCGTTGAAGGAGCCGAGTTCGCGAAGAACCGCCGCCAGCGGGGGGTTCGGGGAGGCCGTCAGAGCGGTAGCGAGGAGGAGCATGGTCTTAGGGACCGGGCGGCCTTGAAGATCTACAAGAGACGCCGCCTACGCGATGAAACGTTTTCTTGCGGACGCCCCGAGCTCCGCGAGGGACCGACGGGGGGCGACTCCGGAAGAGGCGCGAAGGGCTTCAACGGGACATCGGGCGAGAGCGGAGGATCTCCTCCTCGCGCTCGGGGGTGAGGAGGCCGTACTTCGAGGCGCCGACGCCGGGGTCCTCGCGCGAAAGCCAGGCCGCGACGTCGTCCACGGTGTCGCCGAGGGGGCGCTGGACGAGGCCGTCCCCGAGCGCGCGGCGGGCGGAGACGCGAAAGACGCCGTCCTCGGCTCCGTCCTCCGTCTGCACGAGGGGAAGATCCCGGCCGAGACGGAGGCCCTTCGCCTCCAGATCCGGGACCGAGGCGGGGCGCGCGGCGGGGAAGCGCGCGGCGAGCTCCTCGTAAAGGCCCCCGAGGGTGTGGTCGGGGCCGACGGCGTTCCAGACGCCGCCGGTCCCCGCTTCGAGCCGGTGGAGCATGAAGCCCGCGAGGTCGCGGGCGTCGATAAGCTGGAGCGGCTGCTCCCACCGCACCGGGGTGAGCACCTCGCCCCCGTCCGCATCGGCTTGGGCGAAGCGGCGGACCCAGTACGTGAGCCGGTTCGTCGGATCGTAGGCCCCCGCGACCATGCCGGGGCGGACGATCGTCGCCCCCGGGCGCGCGGCGAGGACGTCGCGCTCGCAAGCGACCTTCAGCCCGCCGTAGGTCTCGCCGCTCACCTCCTCGGTCCCGCGCACCTCGGCGTGGAGGTCGGCGTCCTCGTCCGTTCCTTCGGGGGGGAAGTCGGCGTAGACGGAGATCGTCGAGACGAAAAGCCACCGCTCGGCGCGGATCTCGCGCGCGGCCCCCCCGGCGACGCGGGGGACGTAGGCGCTCACGTCGATCGCGGCGTCGAAGCCTCGCCCGGCGAGAGGGGCGTAGCCGTCGCTCCGGTCGAGAAGGACGTGCTCGCACGCGGGGAAGAGCCCCGCGCCGGAGCGTCCCCGGTGGACGAGGGTGAGGTCGTGCCCCCCCGCGAGCGCCGCGTCCACGAACGCGCGCCCCACGAACTTCGTGCCGCCGAGGACGAGGATCTTCACGGCGTCAGTGTACGCGGGCGCGGCCCCCGGCAGACGTGCCTTCCGTTGCACCACGCCAGCCCACCGTGGGCTTATAGACGGCGCGGTACCCCTCGCCCCCGCCGGGATCGCCCACGAGGTCGCGCGCGTTGTAGCCTAGGTCCCCGATCGCGCCCATGCGCCGGTCCGAGTTCACCCCCGCCGACTCGCCGCGCGGGCGCGTCTCGTCGAAGGTCGCCGGCGTCCGCCGCCCCGGCGTGAACGCCGTCGCGCTCGCAAGGCCTCTAGGCAATCCCGCCCCTGCGAAGCCGTCTAGGACGGTCCGACGAAGACGGTATCGCAATAGCAACACCGGTAGGGTTGCCGCTTCGTCGCCGCGTAGAGCGAATCCGCTGCCGCGAACGCGAGCGCCGTCCCGATCGGCGCGAGGATCGAGAAGCCCGTGCCGGTTTTCGGCAAGGGTTGGATCCACTTGGAAAGGCAGACCGGACAATCCACGCCTTGCCCGGTATCTAGTCGGTAGCGCGGTTCGCTCAGAGCCTCCGGGACTTGAACGACGGGTTCGGGTTGCGGAAGAGGAGAAGAGGAAACGGGCGGCGTCCACCGGGCGGCGAAGACGATCGGCGACTCGCCCGCGTCGAACGCCCGTCGCTCCGCCGAAAGGTCCGAATCTCCGAGCATCGCTCCCGGGTTGCGGGCGTGGATCGCCTTCTCCGCCAGACCGAGCCAATCCTCGAACGTCATGCAAGAGGAGTCTAACCAATTGAGAACGCCCCTCTATAGCGGATCTCCGAGGCAGTTACGGTGGAGCACACCCTTACATAGTCGGGAGGCCCTTCCGACTATGCGCTTGGGGAGATTCTGCGTGATTTCGCGTGCTCGCGCGGAGTTCCGCGCGTCGGAAGAGCGTGCTCCCGCTCGCGCCTCCCGCCCCGTCCGTAGCGATCCTGCTCCCAGACCCGATGGGGGACCCGATAGGGGATCGGGCGGCGGTCCGGCTGACGGACGGGGCGGGGCGGCCGGTCGCGCGGCGGAGCGTGGAGCTGCGCGCGCTCGTCCCGAAGGGGGCGGGGGCGTACTGGGTCGCGGGGGGAGGGCTCGTCCGCGTGGAGCCCCCTTCGGCGCTCACGCCGCTCGTGGAGGACGCGGGGACGGCCGCGCTCCGGAAGCGGTGGGCAGGGCGGCTGTGGGCCTACGGCGGGTACCGGTTCGACGGGAGCGACGGGACGCCGGGGCGAACGTTCCTCATCGAGGTGCCCGCGACGGAGCCGGTCCGGGTCGTCGGGCTCTTCCGGCTCCGCACGCCAGGGGCGCGGGTGGGGCTCTCGATGCCGCACACGAACCTCGACGGCCCGGAGGCGGTCACGGACGCTCCGGTCGTGCTCGTCGCGGGGATGCCGCGGGGGGCGAGGGTCGGGGGGATGTCGGGTCGGGGAGAGATGCCGTTAGGGATGGAGGGCGGGATGCCGCTCCCAATGCGGACGCGGATGCCGCCCGCGCGCGGGTTGCGGTGGAGCGCGACGTTCGCGGACGGGGCGCACCTGGAGCGGAGGTTCTCGTTCGCGCCCCCGGCGGGCGAGAACCTCCGCGCGGCGCGCGCGGGCGAGCCGAAGCCGGGGATGCGGCCCGACGCGGCGGCGTGGGCGCTCGGGTGGCCCCCGCTCGAGCGCCCGCTCGCCGAGCTCCGGCGCCTGCCGCGCTGGGAGTACCCGATGCCCGCGCCGTTCGGGTTCTCGGTGGAGTTCCGCGGCGGGCGCGTCCTGCGCTACAACCCGCCGGGGAATCTGCCGTAACATTTGGTGACAAGGCTTGACGAACCGGGGGTACGACAGCTACCTTTATACGTCGATCTTTCCTGATTGAGACTCGCTCGTACTCCAAGGCCCACCCCGTGCGGTGGGCTTTTTCGTCCCTGGAAGTCGGTTCCGCGCCATAGTCGCGGGCTAGGAGCTTGACGCACTGGGCGGGCGGGGAGGATTCTTAAAGCACGGAAACGAACCCGACCCGCTTTTCATCTCACGCGAGGAGTCTCTGTACCGAGAGGGGCTCCTCGCGTCGTCCTAAACCCCCTAACTCCCATGAAACTTGCGCTCACCACTCGTCCCCCCGCGTTCGGAATCGATCCGATCAGCTTCCTCCCCACCCACTCGGGCGGGCTTCTCGAACCGACCGACGCCTTCGTCCTGAAGCTCTTGCGCGGTCCTGGCGCGGGGGAGCCCGAGATCTTCCGCGACGTCGCTTTGGAGATCGGGGAGGCGATGGCGGCGAGCGACGTGCCCGCCGACCCTTTCGGTTCGGCCGCACGCCTTCTGCGCCTTGCGGCCGGGGCGATCGACCGCGGCGAGCGGGCGCACTACGATGGTTGCCGCTTCTCGCTCGAGGGTGATCTGCTCGTCGCCGGACTCGATGGGTTGGATCGCGATCCGGCCGAGGCGACGGTACTCCTCACGGCGGCGCACCTCCTGCACGACGATCCGTTCCGCTCGCTTCTCGTCGCCTTGGGGATGATGGACGTGCGCCGCCGCGCGTTCGGCACGGAGAGGAGAGACGCCGGGGCTCGCGTCGCCGCGCGGCTTCTGCAGGGGATCGTCGGAGGACTCGGTTGATGGGACCCGACCTCGATACCGACTTCATCGATCCCCGCGCCGAGGAGTGGGAGTTCACGGTCGAAGCCTCCGACCTTCTCCCGTACTGCGAAGAGGTCGCCGGCCTTGGACCGTTCGAGTTCGAGGACTGCGAGTTCCTCGCTCTCCTGCGGGCCGAGAGTTCGGACCCCCACGGCTTGCGTCTGGCGGCACTTCGCCTGGCGCTCGGAATATCGGAGTGCGACATGACGGGGCTTCCTTACGGGGAGGAGTCGGACGCGATGCGACTTATCCGACTCGCTCAGGAACCGATCGAAGACGGGATGAATCACCTTCGATACTCGCGTCTTCGCGATAGGCTTCTTCCCGAGCTTCGTGCCCTCACCGGCGCGGCTTTCAAGATCAATCCGATCGAGCACACGATGCTTCTCGCCGGGATGCATCTTCTGCACGCGTGTCCCTTCGAGGCGTTCCGGGTCGCTTGGGGGATGGTGCGGGTGAGGCGCGAGCTGATCGGGTGCAAGGTCCTCGACGACGGCTCGTGGGGAGCGGATCGGACCGTGCTCCGCAATCTCGGAGTGCGTCTGCGGCTCTAACCGCCGAAGCCCTTGACGGCGGCGACGAACCTCTCGCCGTAGCGGGCGAGCTTCGCCTCGCCGACGCCGGAGACGCGGGCCATCTCGCCGAGGCTCGTGGGGCGGGCGGAGGCGATCGCCTCGAGGGTCTTGTTGTCGAAGACGATATAGGCGGGGACCTCGTTCTCGCGGGCGAGCTCGCTCCGCAGAAGGCGCAGATGCTCGAAAAGGTCCTTGGGCACGTCGTCGCTCTCGGGGACGGCGACCTTCGCGCGGCGGGTCTTCGGCTCGGGGACGCGATAGGCGTCGAGTTCGACCGTCTTCCCGTCGCGCAGGACGGGGCGGGTGGCGGGGGTGAGCTTCGCGGCCCCGAACTGGGTGAGATCGATCGAGAGGAAGCCCATGAGGACGAGCTGGCGCACGAGGTAGACGACCTCGTCGGTCGCGCGGTGCTTGTACGCGCCGTAGGTGTCAAGGGCCCGGTGCTCCTCGCTCCGCGCCCCGACGCCGCGCAGAAGACCCGCGACGTAGTTCACGCCGTAGCGCTGGCCCGTCTTGTACACCGTCATGAGGGCGTCCACGACGAACTCGGTCGCGTCGTAGCGCTCAATGGGGTTCAGGCAGACGTCGCAGTTGCCGCAGTCCTCGCTCACGTTCTCGCCGAAGTAGGCGCGCAGGGCGCGGCGGCGGCAGTTGCGCGAGGCGCAGATCTCGGCGATCGCCTCGAGCTTCGCGCTCTCGATCCGACGGACCTCGGGGTCGGTCGCGTTCTCGATAAGCTTCTTCACCGCGATGAGGTCGCCGCCCGAGTAGAGGAGGCGCGCCTCGCTCGGAGCGCCGTCGCGTCCGGCGCGGCCGGTCTCCTGGTAATAGGCCTCGACCGATTTCGGGAGGTCGCGGTGGATCACCCAGCGGACGTCGGGCTTGTCGATGCCCATCCCGAAGGCGACGGTCGCGACGACGACGCGGACGCCCCCTTCGAGGAAGGCGGTCTGGACGCGGTCGCGCTCGTCCATCGGAAGGCCCGCGTGGTAGCTCGCGGCCCAGATCCCCTTCTCCTTCAGGGACTCGGTCATGCTCTCGACCTTTTTGCGCGAGAGGCAGTAGACGATGCCGCACTCCTTGCTTCCGCCCGGGCGCGAATCGATGAAGTCGAGGATCTGGCGCGCGGCGTTGCTCTCGCGCGGGACGACCATGTAGCGGATGTTCGGGCGGTCGAAGCCCGCGACGAAGATCTCGGGCTCGCGCAGGTGGAGGCGGGCGACGATATCGGTGCGGGTCGCGGCGTCGGCGGTGGCCGTCAGGGCGAGGGTTGGGGGGTCGCCCATCGCCTCGCGGACGTAGCCGAGCCGGGCGTAGTCGGGGCGGAAGTCGGGGCCCCACTGCGAGACGCAATGCGCCTCGTCGATCGCGAGGAGGGCGGGGTTCAGGGCGCGGAGCGACTCGACGGTGCGGTCTCCGGCGAGACGTTCGGGGCTCACGTAGAGAATCTTCAGCGCGCCGGAGCGGGCGTCGTCCCAGACCTTCAGGGCCCTCTCGGCGGAGAGGGCGGAGTTCAAGGCGGCGGCGTTCACGCCGTTGTGCTTCAGGGCCTCGACCTGGTCGCGCATGAGCGAGATGAGGGGGCTCACGACGACGACCAACCGGTCTCCGACGACGGCGGGGACCTGGTAGCACAGCGACTTGCCGCCGCCAGTGGGCATGACGACGAGGGCGTCGCGCCCGCCCATCGCGGCGGCGATGACGCTCTCCTGGGGCTCTCGGAAGGCGGGGTACCCCCACACCTTCCGGAGCGCTTCGAGCGGCGTCATGTGGACGGGAGTCTACCGCCCGTCAGGGGAGGCCGGGAAGGACCCGCGCGCCTTCGGCGAGGGCCGCCTCGCCGAGACGGCGGTCGAGGGTGACGAAAACGAGGGACCCCCAGGGCGGCGAGCACGAAAGCCGCCAAGACGCGAGCTGGATCGCGTCCATCCCGCGCAAGGAGCGGCGCGTGAGGATGTCCTCGGCGAGGACGACGACGGCGTCCCCGCCCCCGACGATCCCGAGCCGGTCGCGTACGACCCTCCAAGCGGCGTCGGCCTCAGGGCCAAGCGCGACGTTGGTGGGATCCTCTCGTCGCCAACGCGCGATGGTGGCGGGGATCTCGACGAGGGTGATCCAACTCGTCACCGGGGCAGGATCGCCGGCGAGGAGGCTTCGGGCCTCCGCACTCCGGGCCTCGTTTCTTAGGAGGGGGGCGAGGGCCGAGGTGTCCCAGTAGCTCAATCGTACTCCTCAGCGCGCATCCTCAGGAGGGTCTCGAGGAGCGACCCACCTCCACCTTCGAGCGGGGGTGGGAGCGGGCCGACGTTCGGCTCGCGCGCGGGGGTGATGCCGAGGACGAGCATCCGCTCGCGTGTGAGGGGGGTCTCGCGCCGGATGACCTCCAGATCGGAGAGACCCTCGTGCGAGCCGAGTTCCGCGCCCCCTTCGTTCGCCGTCCCTTCGACCGAGCTGAGGCGCAGGACGTCGCGCGCGTCCTCGGTCAGCAACACCTCCTCGCCCCCCAGGGCGAGGGCGAGGAGTTCGGGAAGGCGCGCGGCGGCTTCGGAGAGTTCGGCGCGGATCACCCCCCGATTGTACGCCCGGATCGTCTTATGGAAGGGCGTACACGACGACCTGGGCGGGGCCGGACTTCAGGTCCTTCCAGATGTTCGACTTCATCCCGACCGAGAGGGCGACGTACTCCTTGCCGCCGAGGCCGTACACCGAGACGCCGCCGCCGACCGAGAGGCCGGTGTCGTCGCGCCAGAGCTCCTTGCCGGTCGCCGCGTCGTAGGCGAGGGCGTGGCCGAGAAGGTCGCCGGTGAAGACGACGCCCCCCGCCGTCGGGGTCACGCCCGCGATGAGGGCGCGGGGGGACTCGGCCCGCCAGACCTCCTTGCCGGAGTCGGCGTCGATCGCGACGAGGTGGCCGGTGTCGGGGTCGTACACGCCGAAGTCCTCGGTCCCGGTCCAGATCTTGCCGGGCACGAACGCGGGCTCCTCGTCGGTGATCTTCACCGTGCTCGGCTGATCCACCGCAGGGATGTACACGAGGTTCGTCAGAGGGGAGAACGCCGCGCCGTTGTAGTTCGCGCCCCCGCTCGTGCCGGGGGCGAAGCGGGTGCCCGCCTTCGTGATCGGGGCCTCGACGTTGAAGCGCGTCGTGAACGGCGTCCTTGCGTAGGCCTTCATCGTCCGGCGGTCCACGAGGTGCAGGAGGCCGTCCTTGCCCGAGGCGGCGATCGCCTCGCGCCCGCCCCGCGTGCGGATGAGGGCGGGAACGCTCGCGAGGTCCCAGTCGTGGAAGTCGTTCGGGACGAGCTGGTAGAACCCTCGGAAGGCGCCGGTTTTCAGGTCGAGCTTCAGGACGCCGCAGGTGTAGAGGTTGTCCCCCTTGCGGTTCTGCGGAAGGAAGTCCGGGCCGGGGTTCCCGGTGGGCGATACGAGGGTGCCGTTCCCCTCGTCGATCGCGAAGGAGGCGTAGATCCCGCCCCCGGCGCGGGGATTGCCCTTGGGCCAGGAGTCGGCGCCCCGCCCGGTCTTGGGAACGACGTCGAAGTTCCAGATCGTCTTGCCGCTCCGGGCGTCGAGGGCGACGATGCGGCCGATGCTCGCGATGTCCGACCCCGCGGTGCCGACGTAGACGCGCCCGCCGGTCGTGACGGCGGCGGCGTTGAGGTACTCGCCCTTGGTCGTATCGCCGACGAGGGCGTCCCAGACGATCGCCCCGGTCTTCGCGTCGAGGGCGAGGACGTGGCCGTTGTTGATCACCCGGTACACGTTGCGCCCGTCCCAGGCGACGCCCCGGACGGGGTTGCCGAGGTTCTGCGCGAGGGCGTTCGCCTTCGAGTCGTAGTGGGTCTTCCAGAGCCGCCGCCCGCTCGCGGCGGAGAAGGCGTAGGTGTCGTCGCCGGTGGTGACGTAGATCGCCCCGCCCGCGACGACGGGGGAGGCCTGCATCCCGGTCGTCTCGTCGAGCTGGCAGACGAACGCGCGCCGGAGCCCCGCGACGTTCGCGGGGGTGATCTGAGTCAGAGGGGAGAAGCGGGTGGCGTCGGGGCCGCCGTTGTAGCCGGTCCAGTCGGCGCTGGGCGAGGGGGCGGTCGGGAGGGGGACGGCCGTCCCGGCGCTCAGCGCGGAGGCGAGAAGAAGCGCGAATTGTTGCATCTTTCCTACTCTAAGCCCCCGCGCGGGGGTTCGTCAGCAGGGGCGTTCCCGTCGGACCCCCGTCCCCTCAGCCCGTGAGGAGGGCGAGGGCGATCTCGACGACGTCGGCGACGGGGAGGCGCTCGAGGCGGTCGAACGGGATCCATTCGGCGCGGTCGGTGGACTCGTTCAGCTCGTTCGTGAGCGTCCCGCCGAGGACGCGAACGGTGTAGAAGAACCGGAGCGCCTCGCCGTCGGAGCGGTCGCCCCGCGCGACGGAGAAGACCCGGCACTCGGTCCTCAGGAGGCGTACGGGCTCGACGGCGAGGCCGGTCTCCTCGCGGAACTCGCGCACGAGCGTGTCCTCGGGGGTCTCGCCGAGCTCGCGGCCCCCGCCGGGGAGGGTCCACATCCCGGGGTCGCTCGAGCGGCGCGCGAGGCGGCACAGGAGGAGGTTCTCCCCGTCGAGCGCGACCCCGTAGCTTGCGAGCCTCAGGCGCGAGCCGGTAGGGCCTTTGGATCCTCCGGAGGCCCCGCGATGGGGACCTTCGGAGGGGCGGGGCGGCGGGCGCCGCCTTCCTTCGCGGGCCACGCTACTTCACGGGCCAGCGGGCGATGCGGACGGACTTCACCCGGGCCTGGTCGATCGCCGTCGGCATGTCGTTGCTGTCGCGCGAGAGGGCGACGATCCGGTCCGCGACGTTCTGGCCCGAGACGACGCGCCCGAACGCGGAGTACTTGCCGTCGAGAAAGGTCGCGTCGCCGACGCAGATGAAGAACTGCGAGCCCGCGGTGTCGGGGCCGGAGCTCGCCATCGAGACGATCCCCGCGACGTGCTTCGTGTCGTTGAACTCGTCCTTGAGTCCGTAGCCGGGGCCGCCGGTGCCGGGTTGCCCGGACGCGCCGGACTTCGAGTTCGGGTCGCCGCCCTGGATCATGAAGCCGGGGATCACGCGGTGGAACGCGGTGCCGTCGTAGTACTTCGCCTTCGCAAGCTTCTTGAAGTTCGCGCTCATGCGGGGGGCCTTGTTCGTCAGGAACTCGAAGACGATCCGCCCCTGCGCGGTCTCGAGGACCGCGACCTCGTCGCCGGGCTTCGGCTTCGCGGCGCCCGACGCGGCGGCTCCCGATGCGGGGACGCTGGGGTCCTTCGCGGCGGGGTCGCTCGCGGCGCTCGCAGAGCCCGTCTCGGCGGCGTTGACGCCCCGCGTCGCGCTCGTCTCGGCGTTCACGACGGACGAGCTCGCGCCGGGGGTCTCGGCGGGGGTGGAGGTGTTCGTCGCGGCGAGATTCGCCCCGGCGGGGGTGTTCGTCAGAGAGGTCGAGGCGGCGTTCCCGTTCGCGAGGGAGGAGGTGCAGCCGGAGAGGACCAGCGCGAGCGCGCCCGCGGCGATCCCGGCGGCGAGGAGGCGCTTCATTCGGAGGTCACCCCCGACTCGCCCTCGAGGGGGTACGGCGCGAGGCGCGCGGACTCGATCCTCACCTCGGTGACCGGGCGGTCCTGCCGACCCGTGGGCGTCGTGGCGATCGCGTCCACCACGTCCAGCCCCTCGACGACGTAGCCGAACGCCGAGTACTGCCCGTCGAGGTGGGGCGAGTCCTTGTGCATGAGGAAGAACTGCGAGCCCGCGGAGTTCGGGTCGGACGAGCGCGCCGCCGAGAGGATCCCCCGGAGGTGCTTCGTATCGTTGAACTCGGCGGGAACCTTGTAGCCCGGGCCGCCGGTGCCCGTCCCGGTGGGGTCGCCCCCCTGGATCATGAAGCCGGGGATCACGCGGTGGAAGATCGTGCCGTCGTAGAAGCCCTTGCCGACAAGCGACTTGAAGCTCTCGACGTGCTTGGGGGCCTTGTCGGCGAGAAACCCGACGACGATCCGGCCCTTGCTGGTCTCCAGCACCGCGACCTCTTCGCCCTGGGTGGGTGTACGCATAGGGGAGAGGATACCGGGGAGAGGGATCGCTTGGATCGGTAGACTCGCCCTCTTCATGCCGCGCGTCCTCTCGGATCGGTACATCCGTTTCTACAACCCCATCCTCGAGTCGCTGAGGGCGCACGGCGGATCGGGGTCGCGTCGCGAGATCACCGACGATGTCCTCGACCGTTACATTTTGAGCGAAGCCGAGCTCGTCGCTACCAACAGGGACGGAAGCAGCCGCGTTCGGGCCGAGATCGACTGGGCACGGAGCTCGCTGAAGGATCTCGGGATCCTCGACGGCTCCGAGCGCGGCGTGTGGAAGCTCACGGAGGCGGGTCTCGCGACGACCCTGACGCTTGAGCAGGCGCGGGCTCTGCGGACCGAGTGGTACCGGATGCGTCAAGGCGGCGCGGAGATGGCGGTGAGCGGGACGACCGTAGAGGTTGAAGAGATCGTCGAGGAGGAGTCCGTCGCCGAGGCGAGCGCGCCGTCGCTTCTGCGAACCCTCGTCTCCCTCTCCCCCTCCGGATTCGAGCGGCTGTGTCAGCGAGTCTTGCGCGAGTCGGGGTTCAGCGAGGTCCACGTGACGGGGAAGTCCGGCGACGGGGGGATCGACGGGTACGGGGTCCTCCAGATCAACGAGCTCGTCTCCTTCCGCGTCCTCTTCCAGTGCAAGCGGTACGAGGGCTCGGTCGGGCCCGCCGTCGTGCGCGAGCTTCAGGGCGCGATGCAGGGGCGGGCCGACAAGGGGCTCGTCCTCACGACCGGCACGTTCACGCGGGCCGCGAAGGACGAGAGCGGGCGGCCCGGCGCGCTCCCGGTCGAGCTCGTGGACGGCGAGCGGCTCGTC
Organism: Fimbriimonas sp.; assembly: GCA_965249475.1. Classification (GTDB taxonomy): domain Bacteria; phylum Armatimonadota; class Fimbriimonadia; order Fimbriimonadales; family Fimbriimonadaceae; genus Fimbriimonas. The sequence continues at coordinate 1,318,478 of CBDFMD010000003.1, forward strand.
GCCCTCATGGAGCGCCTGGGGCTGGGCGTGCGCCCGCGAACGGTGTACGACGTGGACGCGGCGTTCTTCGCTGAGTACAGGTAGTCGTCTCTCCGTTCGGGGCGCGCGGCGCCGGTCGCCTACTCGTCCTCGTCTCCGTACTCGTAGAAACCTTCCGGCTTCAGGTTCGCGACGAACGTCGCGAAGTCCGGCGCGAGGGTGGTGATGCGGAAGTCCCGCTCCTGGTCCACGTGGACGACGGACGGCTCCCCCTCCGGGCCGCAGGCGCGGTAGTCGAGCGCCAGCATGTCGTGACCGGCCGAGGGGCAGTCGGCGAAGTAGATCCCGATCGCCGGGTACTCCCACTCCTCGATCCAGAATCGGCTCCCCATGGAGCCGCAAAGGCTGTTCGTCGTCTTCCGCCCGATCCCTTTGATCTGGTGGATGGCGACATGGTCCTTCGACCACGAGGTCGGCTCGGGGGCGGGGCTGTCCCTGCGGACGGGGGACCCGCCGTTCTGAATGCGCATGAGCTCGACGTAGCTCTCGGGAAGCCTGCAACCGAGCTCCGCCTCGACCGAGGCGATGATCTCGGCCGTCGGCGGCGGCTCGATACCGTCCTCGCGTTCGCGGTCGGTGGGCGTCTCCCAAAATCCGGCGAGATCGTTCATCGGCCTCCCTCCCCGCGAAGGGAGGACGTTCGAGAGGCGAGGGGAGGAAGGTCGCTTCGCGTCATGGGGAGGACTCGCCGCTTAGGCTACTTCGCCTCCCTCAGCAGGACCTCGATCGCCTTGTCGATCTGCGGGTCCTCGCCCGCGAGGTACTGCTCGGCGGTCCAGTCCACGTCGTAGTCGGGGCGCTGGCCGTTGTTCTCCATCGGGGTGCCGTCGAGGCGGTAGCTTCCCGTGCTCGGCATCCGGGCGCCGGTGCCGTCCACGAGGTTCAGCGAGTACGTGTAGATGACGTAGCCGGGGGTCGGCTTGCCGACGAGCTTCGCGAGCCCGCGGCTCCTCATCGCGCTCGGGAACATCTCGGCGTTCGAGAAGCTCGTCTCGTTCGCCATCACGACCATCGGGACCCCGAGCGCCTGCCCAGGGCCACGGATCGGCTCCTCGTCGCGCAGGCGGTAGATCGAGTTCTGCCGCCGCTCCAGGATGTCGATGATCCGGTCGCTCGTGTTCCCGCCCCCGTTGTTGCGGACGTCGATGATGAGCCCCCGCTTGTCCTGGGCGTACTGCCAGACCTGCTGGTTGAACCTCTCGAGCTCCGGCGCGCTCATCCCGGCGATCTGGACGTAGGTGAGCCTGCCGCCCGACTTCGCCTCGACGTACCTCCGGCGCTTTTCGAGAAGGTTGTTGAAGACGATCCCGCCGAACTCGCCCGGCGCGAGCGCGCGGTACTTCACCTCGCGGCTCTTGCCGTCGGCCCCCTCGACCGAAAGGACGAGCTCGCGCCCGACCTGGCCGTTGAGGACCTCGGCGTAGAGCGCCTCGTTCGGGGCGACGCCCTTGCCGTTGATCCTCCGGACGACGTCGCCCGGCACGAGCCGCGACTTCGCGTAGCTCCCCGGCGTCTTCGCGGGAACCGAGAGGACCTTGATCCCGGGGCCCGCGTACGCGTAGTCGAAGAGGAAGCCGAGGTGCGCGCTCGGGACGGGGCGGACCCCCGGCGGGTTCGCGCTCACCTCGGAGTGCGACGACTCGAGCTCCCCGACCATCCCGTTCAGAAGCGCGGCGAACTCGGCCTGGTGCCCGACGCCGGAGAGGAGCCGCGCGTACTTCGGACGCAGGCGCGACCAGTCGCGCCCGTGGAACTCGGGGTCGTAGAAGCCCCGGTTGTACTCGCGCCAGAACTGCGCGAAGGCGGCGCTCCGCTCCTCGCGCACGTCGCGGGTCCACTCGGCGCGGAACGCCACCGCGGTCGCCGGCGTGTTCGGGGCGCGCAGGTTGAGGATCGTCGGCGCGCCGTTCTGGACGTAGACGAGCCCCTTGCCGTCGGGGGCGAACTTCACGTCGCCGATCCCGCCCCCGGTCGTGAGCCGCTTGATCTCCTCGCCGTTCGCGTTCGTCCGGCTCACGTCCCCCCCCGCGAGGACGAGGAGCGAGCCGTCCTCGGGGTCGGCGAGCATCGCCTGGATCCCCGGAAGCGCGGCGAGCTTGCGGACGCGCCCCTCGATCCCGTCGAAGTCGATCTCGACCTTCACGGGAGCCTTAAGATCCTTCGGCCTCTCGTACTTGATCGTCGCCTCGGCCCCGCGCACGTCCTCGGGCAGAAGGGAGAGCACGTAGATCCCCTCGCCGCCCCGGTCCGAGGCGAAGTACAGGTACCGCCCGTCGGGGGACCACGCCGGCGACGAGTGCTGGGCGCTCAGCCCGGTCACGTCGCGCGCCTTGCCGGTGGCGACCTCGAGGAGGAAGAGGTTCTTCGCCCGGTCCCAGTAGTAGAAGCCCGAGTCCTTCAGATCCTCCGCGTAGGCGACCCACCGCCCGTCGGGCGAGAAGCGGAAGTCGATCGGCTGGGCCCCGGGGCGCGCGAAGATCCGCTTCGCGCCCGTCCCGTCCACGTTCACGGTGTAGAGCCCCCCCTCCTTCCCCTTGCGCCAGAAGGCGACCTTCGCCTTGTCGGGGGTGAGCGCGAGGTTCGAGATGTCCGAGTCCTCGGTCGTGATCGCCCGCACCGCCTTCGTCGCGAGGTCCATCCGGTAGAGCCGCTCGGCCCCCTCGCGGTCGCTCACGAAGAAGATCGCCTTGCCGTCGGGCGCGTAGAGCGGTTGCTCGTCGGTCCCGGCCCAGTCGGTGAGGCGCTCGGCGTCGTCCTTGTTCGGGCCTTCGCCCTTCTTCACCGGGACGCGCCACACGTCGTTGCGCGCGGTGAAGACGAGGCTCGCGCCGTCAGGGGAGAGGTCGGCGTCGGTCGCGCCGGTCGTGAGCGTCAGGCGCTCCTCGCCCGTCGTGCGGTCGTCGGCGTTCGCGGTGATCGCGAGCCTCTTCGTCTTGCCGCCGGAGACGACGTACACGTCGCCCGCGCTCTCGTAGGCGAAGACGTCCGCTCCCTTCGCGGCGGTGAGCCACCGGGCGGAGTCGATCGCGTCGCCGACGAGCTCGGTCTTGCGCGCCGCCTTGCCCCCGCCGTCGATCCGGTAGACGTTCGGGGTGTCGGCGACGTCGTACGCCACGCGCCCGACCGACTTCCCGATCGGCGCGGTGCTCGGGGTCCTCTCGGTGACCGTGACCGCGTAGATCCCGCCCGCGGTCCAGCTCGGCCAAAGGTGCTGGAACCCGTTCGCGCGCAAGGGGGAGCGGCGTCCGGTCTTCAGATCGAGCGTCCAGAGCTGCGACGCCGCCGAGCCCTGGTACCGGGGGCGGAACGAGGGGAAGCCGAAGCGGGTGTAGAGAAGCCTCGCGCCGTCGGGCGAGAGCTTCGGCGAGCCGACGGTCATGTTGTCGAGGAGGAGCGGGCGGAAGCGCCCGGTCTCGACGTTCACGGCGTAGATCCCGTTCTCGCTCGCGTCCCGGGTCCCGCGGAAGAGGATCTCCTTGCCGTCCGGCGTCCACTCGCTCGGGATCTCCGCCCCCGAGGAGTACGTCACGCGCTTCGGGCGCCCGCCGTCCGCCCCGACGACGAAGATGTCGGGGTTGCCGTACCGCGTCGAGGAGAAGGCGAGCCGCTTGCCGTCGGGGGACCAGACGGGGTTGTCGTCCATCTCGACGTGGCTCGTGACCGGGGTCGCCGCCCCGCCCGCGACGGGGGCGACCCACACGTCGCCGAGGTAGCAGAACGCGAGGCGGGTGCCGTCGGGCGAGAGCGCGAGCGAGTGCGCCCCGACGATCGCGCCGTTCGGAAGGGGGGCGCTCTGGGCGAGGAGGGCGACGGGAGCGCCGAAGACGAGAAGGAGCGCGAGACGCTTGACCAAGACGAAACCAACTTACCGCACCGCGCCCCGCCCCGGGGCTCGCGGTTGGGGTAAGGTCTCGCCATCGACCGAGACCGCTCCCCGCGAGGGGGACGGACGACGGGGAAAGTCCGGTGAGATCCCGGCGCTGTGCCGCAACGGTGATGGAGGCGAAAGCCTCCGAGTCCGAATGCCCGCTCGGTCGAGAACTGTCGTCGCCGGCGAGCACCGGGGAAGCGGCCCCGGGCGCGCCCTCATCGGCCCTTCCGGCGTCCCCTCCCTTTCCGGCCCGACCGGAAACCGGGACTTGAGACGCGCCTTCACCCTTCTTGAACTTCTCGTCGTCGTCGCGATCGTCGCGATCCTCGCCGCCGTCCTCTTCCCCGTCTTCGCGCGGGCGAAGACGGCGGCGCAGGGGTCGGTCTCGCTCGCGAACCTCCGCAACGTCGGCACCGCGTGGATCCTCTACGCCGGCGACGCGGACGGGACCCTCATGCCCCCCCGCTCGTGGCTCGGCGCGCGCCGGTACGCCTACTGGTGGGCCGATTACGACGAGGCGACGGGCCTCCGCGACGACGCGGCCGGCCTGCTCTACCCCTACACCCGCTCGGCGGGGATCCACCGCGACCCCCTCTTCGACAACCGCCTCCGCACCGCGCTCGGCCTCACCGGGTACGGCTACAACTACGTCTACCTGGGAAGCGGGCGGGTGAGCGACACCGCGCTGGGCTCTCCCGCCGAGACCGTCGCCTTCGCGACCTCGGCGCGGATCTCCTTCGCCGACCGGCGGACGCTCGAGGGGAACACCTACCTCGAGCCCCCGAGCTCGCTCTACCCGACTTTCCACGCCCGCGCGAACGGCGTCGGCTACGTCCTGTGGGCCGACGGGCACGCGCGCTCGCGCCCGCCGGTCCTGCGCCGCGCCCCCTTCTCCCTCTTCACCCCCGCCCCCTTCGCCGCCGCGAATCTCGGCGAGATCGCCCGCGGGGGCGACGACCTCACGACCGACGCCCTCTTCGACCTCGAATAAGACCCATGAAAACCCTCTCCCTCCTCTCCCTCCTCGCCATCCCCGCCCTCTCCTCGGCGCTCGACCTCTCCGGCATCCGCAACTGGACCGGCACGGGGACGAAGCGCGCGGCCTTCGTCCTCGACTTCGGCTCCTCCGCCCCGGCCTACGCGTGGGGGTACTACTACGACGGCGCGAAGACGGGCTTCGACATGCTCACCGCGATCGACGCCGCCGACCCCGACCTCTCGGTGGGGATCACCCAGTACTCGTTCGGCCCCGCCATCACGCGCTTCACGTACCGGGGCGTCACGCTCTCGGGTTTCGACGCCGGGACGCCCGGCTACTGGTCGTACTACACCGCCGAGAACACCGCCATCCAACCGAGCGTCTGGACCTCCTCGAACGTCGGCGCGGGCGACCGAGCCCTCGGGACCGACTCGTGGGACGGCTGGTCGTGGGCCCCCGGCTTCGCCGCGACCCCCCCGAAGGCGAACATCGTCCCCGCCGCCCCCGTCCCCGAGCCCGCCTCGCTCCTCGCCCTCGGCCTCGGCGGCCTCGCGCTCCTGCGACGCCGCCGACCGTCGAACCCGTAGACTGAAGGGGTGATCCCGAGCCCCGACGCTCCCCCGACGAAGCGGTATCCCGGCCCGGTCTCGGCCGGGATGCTGGAGGAGCTCGGGCGGTACGTCGTCGCCGAGCCCCAGCCGTTCTGCGTAGACCTCGCCGCGAGCGAGGGGATGACCCTCGCCACCGTGGACGGCCAACGCCTCTTCGACTGGGCGGGGTACTACGGCTCGAAGCTTCTCGGCCACAACCACCCCGGCCTCGCCGAGCCGGACTACGTCTCCCGGCTCGTCCTCGCCGCGAACAACAAGGTCGCGAACCCCGACTTCCTCACCCGCGAGTGCCTCGACTACTACCGGATGCTCGTCCGGCTCGCCCCCGAGAGCATGAAGAGCGAGCGGCTGGAGGTCTACTCCGTGAACTCGGGGGCCGAGGCGGTCGAGAACATGCTGAAGTACCTCGTCGCGCGCCACAACGTCCGCTCGGCGGCGGCGGGGCGCCTCACGGGGCACCGCCGGTTCGTCTACTTCGACAAGGCGTTCCACGGGCGCACCGTCTTCGCGCTCTCGGTGACCCAGACGATCGACCCGGTCGCGACGAAGGACTTCGTCGGGCTCACCACCGGGGGCAACATCAAGCTCCCCTTCCCGGCCTACCGCGACGAGGACTCGGAGGCGACGAACGAGGCCCGCGCCGCCTCCGTCCTCGCCCAGCTCGAGTCGCTCCTCCAGGGGATGGCCGACGAGATCGTCGGGATCGTCGTCGAACCGATCCAGGGCGCCGGAGGCCAGCGCGTCACGGTCCCGTCGTTCTTCCGCGGCCTCTCCCAGCTGAGCCACCGCTACGGCGTCGCCCTCGGCTTCGACGAGGTCCAGACCGGCGGCGGCGCGACCGGGCGGATGTGGGCGATCGACCATTTCGACCTCCCCCACCCCCCGACTGCCCTCGCGACGGGAAAGAAATGGGGGAACGGCGCGGTCTACATGGTCGAGCCGCTGGAGGACGTCGGCGTCCTCGACTCGACCTGGGGCGGCTCGCTCGCCGACATGGTCCGCGTCGTGCGCGAGATGGAGATCGTCGAGGGGGAGGGGCTCGTCGCGCGAGCGGCGGCGACTGGGGCCTACCTCGCCGAGGGGCTCCGGCGCCTCGTCGCCGGGGTCCCCTACGCCGAGAACGTCCGGGGGATGGGGCTCTACCAGGGCTTCTCGCTCGACACCCCCGCGCGCAAGGGGGCCCTCGTCGAGGCCGCGCTCCAGCGGCACGACCTCCTCCTCCTCGGCGCGGGACGCCGCTCGATCCGCACCCGCCCGAACCTCTCGGCGACCGAGGGCGACGTGGACCGCTTCCTCGACCTTCTCGGTCGCGCGCTCGCCGAGGTCGCCTGACCCCCCGCGCTCAATCGGGGGCGCGGCCGAGCCCGATCCGCTGGAGCCGGAGCACGGCGAGCCCCGCGAACCCCGCCACGATCGCCCCGACCGCCCCGATCCTGCCCAGCAGGAACGTCCGCGCGACCGTCGCGAAGCGGGTGCCCTCCGTCCGGTACCGGAGCGCGACGAAGACGCTCCCCTCCGGGCCGCTCCCCTTCAGGCGCGGGACCGGGCCGAGGAGAACCGGCTCCGGTTCGCCCACGGGGGCGAGCCGCGCCCCGTCCACCCACTGCACGAGCGTCGCGCGCGAGCGCATCGCGCCCTGGAGCCCCGAGGCGAGAAGAAAACCGAGCACCCCGAAAAGGATGAGCCCCCGAAGAGTCCACCGCATGGGAAGAGGCTACCGGGGGCGAGGGGTCGGAGACGCCGCTAGAGCGCCCGCTTCGCGCCGTCGGGGTCCATGAACCCCGACGTGCCGACGGTCGGGTCGAGGGTCGGCACGGGCGGGGTCCCGCTCGGCGAGGTCTCGTGCTGGGCCGGGTCCACGCTCGGGTGCGGGGCGCCGGAGAGGCGCTCGACAGGGTCGTTGCCCGCCGGATCGACGGCCTGGGTGCGCGCGGCGGCGTCCACCTCGCGGAGTTCGGCGGCCTCGATCCGCGCCGCGGGGTCCATCGAGGGATCCCGGTAGACGGTGGGGTTGCCCGGCGAGGCCGCGTCGGCGGCGGTGCCGCTGTACGAGGTCTTGTCGGGGTTCCCCGAGACGACGTTCCAGGCGTTCGAGTCGCCCGCGCCGCGGTAGCCCGAGATCCCGTCCGACGCCGCGCCGTGCGAGCCGCCGACGCCGGGGGTGGTTCCCCCGGAGCCCGGCCGCTCGGGACCGGAATCGTCCGGGCCGCCCCCGCTCTGCGGAGCGTCGATCTCGGGCTCGGGCATCAGTAGGTGCTTCCCGAGGTCGTCGTGCCCACCGAGCCGGTGCCCTGGCCCCCCGCCGTGTCGGTGGCCTTGTCCGCCGCCTCGGGGGCCGACTGACCGATCGCGCGGAAGATCTCCTGGGCGATCCCCTCGTCCATCTTACGGAGCTGGACCGCGAGCTGGGCCGTCTCGGCGTCGCCGATCGTCGTCGCGTAGGCGCGGAGAGACTCGTAGGCGCCGATGTGGAGGTTCTCCGCCGCGAACGTCTTGATAAGGTCCTGCGTAAGCTTGTCCGCGCTGTCGTGGCCGATGTTGAGAAGGTCGGACGCCTTCGAGAGAAGGTTGTTCACGAACCCCTTCGTGTTCGAGGTGTCCCCGCCGAGCGCGTGGATCCGACCCTCGATGAGGCGCTGCTGCTCCCGCGTCGTCGCGAGGAACTGCCCCGCCTGCTGGCGGAGGTTCGCGTCGAGGTGGTTGTCGCGGGAGTGACCCTCGAAGATCTCGGCGGTGCCGGACTCCGCGGCGTGCGAATCCTGAAGGTAGCGGATGGTCTTTTCGTTGCTGTTTTCCATGTGAGGCGGTCTGTTCTACGTCGCGAAGCCCGCCAGAGTCGGCGGGCTTCGGAAGGGAGGGTCAAGGAGGAACGACGGGCGCGAGGGGCTAGGACCGGGGCGGCATCGCGGGAGAGGCCGCCGAAGGCGAGTGGGTGAGCGAGAGGCCGAGGTCCCACGCGATCCGGCCCCCGTGCTCGGACACGACCTGAAGGATCTGCCCCTCGGTCGCCCCCCCCGCGTGCGCGGGATCGATCTCCAGAAGCGAGCCCCCCGTGTCAAGCGTCTGCCCGATGAGGTCGGTCGCGCCCTCGGAGAGGTTCCGGGTGTCGAGATAGTGCTTGAGCTCCGGCGGGCGGCGGCTCGGGCCGGAGTGCTTCCCGAGCATCCCGGCGAGCCCCGTCGCGAGCGCCCCGCCCCCGAGAACGATGCCGAGCCCCGGCACGACGAACGCCGAGGCCACCGCCGCGACCCCGAGCCCGGCGGCGGTGGCCTGGTTCAGGTTCCCGTCCCGCTGGATGTCGGGGTCGCGCCGCTCGCCCGCCTCGCCCGTCGCGGGGGCGGCGTGGCCGGGGTCGGTGCTCGGCGCCCCGCCCCGACCGACCCCCTCGATCCCCGCCCCGGCGGCGTCCGCCTCGGCATGGAGCGTCTCGGCGTTGACGACCGAGATCGCCGCGTCCGACGCCCCGAGACGGCGGAGGGCGGCGACGGCCGCGTCGGCGTGGGCGTGGTCGGAGAAGAGGGCGTAGGTCATCGCGCGCCGAGGGGTCTCTTAGTTGCCGCCGCCCACGGTGAGCTGGTTCACGATCGTCTCGGAGAAGCCGCGGTCCTTCTTCACCTTCTCGGCGATCGTCTGGGCCGTCTTCTTCAGCTCGGCGGTCTTCACCGCGCCGCGCAGGATGATCTTGCCGTCCTTCGTGTCCACGTCGATGACGCTCTTGCCGCCCGTCGAGAGGTCCGCGTTCGCGGAGAGGGCGGTCTTCACGGCCCCCGTCACGATCGCGGCGGTGTACCCGCCCTTCACGGCGGCGCCCGCGTTGGACGCGGCGTTCACCGCGCCGGAGGCGGCGTTGGCGGCGACCTGCCCCGCGTTCGCGGCGGCGTTCGACGTCGCGTTCACCGCGTTCGAGGCGCCCTGGGCAACGGCCTCCCCCGCGTTCGAGACCGCGTTCGCGGCGTTCGCCCCCGCGTTGGCGACGGCGTTCGTCGCGTTCGAGGCGACGTTCGCGGTGGCCTGGGCCGCGTTCTCGGCCGCGTTCGCGACCGCCTTCGGCGCGTTCGCGACGGCGTTCGCGTTGTTGGAAGCGTCCTCGGCGACGCCCTGGGCGGTGTTGCCGCACCCGGCGAGGGCGACGGCGGCGGCAAGGACGGCGACGAGCGAAAGGGGGTTCTTATTCATGGGTCTCTTGGTGATCGGGGGAGCCCCGCCCTCGCGCTCCGGAGAGCGGGCGGGAACATCCTCATCGGCGAAAATGAGTGCCCCGTAGACCCCCTGGGGTTCGATGCGAACCGGATGGGGGGCGGAAGGGGAACATGTGCGGGACGAGGACCCTCCCCGAGGGGAGAACTCCTCACCCTCTACGTCCGGAGGCGAACGGAAGAGATGACGAGAGGATGAACGAAGCCGCCGGCCGCCTCACGACGGACGGACGTGCTCGATCTCCGAGACGACCGCCCGCTCCACGCCCCCCGCGGCCCCGGAGAGGCCGGTCCGGCGCCGAGCGCGGTGCGGAGCGGAGCGCCGGAGGTCGGAGAGCGCCATAAGGTAGGCGAGCGTGGACTCCGCCCCCATGTTCTGGTTCAGGCCGTTCGGCTGGATACCGTCGGCGCACGATCCCGTCCGCACGTCGGCGACGGGCATCCCGATCGCGTTGCGCCCAAGGAACCACGAAAAGGCGTTCTCCCCCTCGACGAACCACTTCGGATCCGCCGTGACCTCGTAGGCCGCGAGGCACGCCGCGACGGTCGCGGTCGCCTCCAGGGGTTGCTGATCCCACCAGGCGCGGTCGCCGCCCCGGTGGTAGAAGCCGTTGCACCCGATCGGGGCGAAGTGACCGCGCCGGTCGCGCTGGACCCCGCAGAGCCATCCGAGCGAGGCGAGCCCGATCTGAAGAAGCTCCCCGTCGCCGAGCGCGACCCCGGCCCGGATCGCCGCCTCGGGAAGGCGCGCGTTGTCGTAGGTGAGGAACGACTCGAACCAGCTCCACCCCTCGGCGGAGTTCGCGTGGTAGTCGCGCTTCAGACGGTCGGCCATCCGTTGCAGGACGGGCCGCGTGCGCGGGTCCTCGATCTGCGCGAGCCCGAGCGCGGCGAAGGCGTGGCACCGCAGATGCTCGAACCGCTCGGTCACCCCGATCGAGGCGACGAGAAGCTCCCGCGAGATCTCGCGGACCGAAGGGGCGTCGGCGTGGGCGATCGCCGTGCCGAGCGCCCAGATCGTGCGCCCGTTCGAGTCCTCGGACCCGAACGACTCGAGCCAATGCCGGTCGTAGCCCATGAAGTTGCGGAACGCGCCGTGCCCGGGCGAGTAGGCGTACTCGACGAACGCGGTCGCGAGCGCGGCGAGGTCTTCGACCCCCTCATTCACCGCGAGGATGAGCATCCGCGCGTTGTCATCGATGCAATACCCCTCGCCCCGGTTCGGGATCGCGTACTTCGCGTGCTGGAGAAGCCCCGTGTCGTCGCACAGGCGGCGCAGGTGGTCGAGCCGAAGATCCGGGAGGACGAGCGGCGAGGTGTCCACCGGGCTCTGGTCCATGATGCTGGAGAGGCGGCTCTTGCTCTGCGAGATGGACTTGCGGAAGCAGGCGTTGTAGCTCCGCGCGACGGCGGGCCATCCCATCTCCCGCCCGGTCTCGAGCCCCCGCGCCCGGAGCGAGCGGCGAAGCTCGCGGTCGCCGAAGACGTTCAGGAGCGCCCCCGCCATCGCCTCGGGATCCCGTGCCGGGACGAGGAGGCCCCGTCCGTCGCCGAGAAGCTCCTCGGCGTACCAGTACGGCGTCGAGACGACGGGGCGTCCGAGCCCGAGCGCGTAAGCGAGCGTCCCGCTCGTGATCTGCTCCTTCTTCAGGTACGGCGTGACGTAGACGTCGCAGGCGCAGATGTAGCGTGTGAGCTCGTCGAGGTCCACGAAGGCGTTGACGAAGCGGACGTGCTCGGTCACCCCGAGCTCCTCCGCGATCGCCTTCAGCGACTCGCGGTACGCCTCGCCGTGCTGGCGCCGGATGTTCGGGTGCGTCGCCCCGACGACGACGTAGAGGAGATCCGGGTTCTCGGCGACGACGGCGGGAAGCGCCCGGACGACGTTCTCGATCCCCTTGTCGGGCGAGAGCAGGCCGAACGTCAGAAGAACCTTCTTGTCGGCGAGCCCGAGCGCGGCCTTGATCTCCTCGTCGCTCTCCCTAGGGTGCGCCGGGATCCCGTGGGGGATCATGTCGATCTTCGCGGGGTGCACCCCGTGGACCGAGGCGACGATCTCCGAGCCCCGCTCGCTCATCGTGACGACGCGCTCGGAGAGCCCGAGGATCTCGTCGAGCACCCGGCGCTGGTCCTCGCTCGGGGCGAGGAGGATGGTGTGGAGCGTCGTGACGATCGGCGCGCGCACGTTGCGGAGGATGCTCAGAAGATACTCGCCCGAGGAGCCGCCGAAGATGCCGTACTCGTGCTGGACGCACACCATGTCGGCCTTGAACTCGTTGATCGCCTGCGCCGCGTCGATGTAGTCGGGAAGCCGCGCCCGGACGACCTCGTGGAGGAGGCGGTCGTCGCCGGTGATCTCCTCGGGGGTCTCGCGCATCGCGACGACCTTCACCACCGAGTCGGGGATGTTCGCCGCGAAGCTCTCGGCGAGGTCGGTCGTGAAGGTCGCCAGACCGCACTGCTCGGGCGCGTAGTTGCCGATGACGACGATGCGAAACGAATGAGCGGTGCCGAACATGCCCTTTAATGTACGGGCGCATTCAGGTAGACGTATGACGGGGGTCCCCCCGCAACATGAACGCACGCTGAACATTGCCCGATCCGGGAACATTTCGGGGGATCGCCCCCTTTTCGTTAGCCCGGTGAAGATTCGGTTGGGGATGAAACGATGGACCGGCCCGCCCTCTACTCTCTGAGAAGGCCCGCGTCGGGCCGGAGCACCATGCCCACCTACGAGAAGAGCATCACCATCGCCGCCGAACCCGGCCGCATCTTCGACTTCGCCAAGGACCCCGAGAACATGCCGAAGTACCTCAGCACCGTGAAGGAGTCCCACGCGCAGGGCGAGACCGACCCCCAGGGGCGCGGGCGCGTCGCGATGGAGGGCGAGGCCGACGGCCATCCCTACCGGGCCGACGGGTGGATCCGGTACAAGGACGGCGCGAACGAGATGACCTGGGGCTCCGACGGCGAGCACCGTTACAAGGGCACCCTCCGCGTCGAGGGAGGCGGGGGCGAGAGCCGCGTCACCGTCGTCCTCGACTTCGAGCCGAACGAGGGCGAGAACGAGCGGCTGGCCGAGCAAACGGGCTCCCGCGACGCCGCTATCCACGAGGGGCTCGAGACCTCGCTCCGTTCGCTGAAGAACGAGGTCGAAGGGAACGGCGGCAAGGAGCGCGGCCCCGCCGACTCGGACGCCACCGTCGCCCCCGGCCACTGAGGCGCTCTAGACCTGTAGGCCCGGCACCCACGCCGTCGTGCGGCCGCCGACCGTCTCACGGATGATCGCGCGGCCCTCCACCGCGTCCGAACCCCGGCTCCCGCCCCAACGCTGGTGGAAAAGCCACTCGGGCGGAAACCGCTCGTAGTCGGCCTCGACCGCGACCGCGAGCTCCAGCACCCCCTCGATCGAGCCCCGGAGCGCGGCCCATTCGGGGGGCGTCAGCGTCTTCGCCCGCCGCATCGGGGCGATCCGGGCGCGGTACAGCACCTCGTCGGCGATCCAGTTGCCGATCCCGGTGACGCGCCTCTGGTCGAGGAGGAGCGCCTTGATCGGCGCCGCACTCCGGGCCCAGAGCGCCGCCATCTCCTCCTCGGTCGGCAGGTCGTCGTAGGCGTCGCGCCCGAGCGCCGCGACGCGCGGGTCCGCCTCCGGCGAGTCCCCGAGCCAGAGCCGCGCGAGCCGCCGCCCGTCCGTCATCGCCACCCGCGTCCCGTCCTCGGCCGTGAGCAGGAGCTTGAGGAAGCGGGGAAGCCCGTCGTCCCCGTAGATCCTCGCCTTGCCGTGGCTATGGAGCCGCACTCCGTCGTCGGAAGGATCCACGACGCGCACCCACCCGCTCATCCCGAGGTGCCCGAAGACGACCGGCGCCTCCCCGAAATCGAGCCACCAGTACTTCCCCTTGCGCCCGACGTGCGCGAGCGCGCGCCCCTCGATCGCCGCCCGGAACGCCTCCGGCGGCGTCGCCCCCATCACGATGGCGTCGGGCGGGGTGAGGACCGACGCGATCCGCTTCCCGCCGAGCGTCCGGCGGAGGAGGCGGCAACAGGACTCGACTTCGGGAAGCTCGGGCACGGGCCTTCTACGTCGCCCCGCCCTCGCGTTCGGCACGGGCGGGGGGCTCAGCTGTAGAAGACGGCCGCGACGAGGAGGAGGGCGAGTCCCACGACCGAGGGGACGACCCGCAAGAGGTGGAACGCGCCCCAGCGGTCGCGGAGCGCCTCCCAATCCCCCGGCAGGGTCTCCGGCGTCCACGCCGCCGCCTTCAGCGCGATCGGGACCTCGATGAGGACCGTCACCGCGAGCGTGAGCGCGAAGAGCCCGAGGCACGCGAGCGTCAGGCCGAAGACGACCGGATGCCCCCCGTACGAGAGCGCGAGCACCGGGAGCGTGGACGCGAGGGCCGCCGGCGTGAGGACCGTCATGAGCGGCCCGATGTTCGCCCCCAGCCGCCGCACGATGGGGATGTAGACCTCCGGCGCGAACGCGTGCATCGAGCGCGTGAGCGCGAGCCACGGCCCCCAGTACATCCCCGAGACCCAGATCAGAAGCGCGAGGGAGAGAAGCTCCAAAAGTTTGAGGGCCACGCCCCTCCTACGCGGGCGCGGGGCGCCGGGGTTCGCCGCGAAAGAGACGCGGGCAACGGGGCTGGCGCAGCAGGACTCGAACCTGCGACCAGCTGATTAACAGTCTTAGGGTGAGGTGTGTTCCAGCGTCCTGCAACGTGCGTCGGTGAACCTAGACCGTCTTGTAGAGTACGCTAGGACATGGCTGAGAAGGATACGGTTGTTGCCAGCGTTGTTGCCGTTGTTGCCACTCCGAAGCGGGCGGCGCGCAAAGCGGGGAAGCGCTCGAACGGCGAAGGCACCATCGTCGCGGTGAAGGACAAAGCGGGGAAGACCGTCGGCTACCGGGTCGCGGTGTCCACGGGAGAGTCGGACGCCAAGGGCAGGCCGCAACGGGTGTGGAGGCGCGCGAAGACGAAAGAGGAGGCGGTGAGACTCAAGCAGGAGATGAACGCGGAGGCGGCCGCCGGCGACCTCGCCCCCCGCGCCGCCGACACCCTCGCGGGGTTCCTCGCGCGGTGGCTCGAAACGAGCGTGCGCCCCGCCAAAGCCGAGAGCACGGCGCGGATGTACGCAGACGCCACGAGGCTCCACATCGCTCCTGCGCTCGGGAGGAAGCGCGTGAAGGACCTCACGACGCTCGACGTGCAGAGGCTCCTCAACCGACTGGCGACGACGAAGAAGGCCGAGCGGGTGTACGCGAAGCCGGAGATGCCGCGGCGCGAGCGCACCCTCTCGACCCCGGGACCCAAGCCGAAGCCCCGGGCGAGCGCCCCCGCTCCCGCGGAGCCGGAGACCTACTCCCGCCGTACCGTGGAGGTCGTGCGGGCGGTGCTCCGCGCGGCGCTCTCCGAGGCGGTGCGCTCCCGCCTGGTGACCTACAACGTCGTGAAGGGGACCACGATGCCGCGCGAGGCGCGCCGTCCGGAGCCCCGACGCTCGCTCGATCTCGAGGGCGCCCGGCGGCTCCTCGAAGAGGCCGCGCGCGACGCGCTCTACGGCCCCGCCGTCGTCGTCATGCTCGGGACGGGCGCGCGCGTCTCCGAGGCGCTCGGGCTCCGGTGGCGCGACGCCGACCTCGCCGCCGGTCGCCTCACCGTCGCGGGGACGCTCGCGCGGCCTAAAGGGGGCGGGGCGCATTGGAGCCCGGCGACGAAGACGGGAAAGGTCCGCACCCTCCACCCGCCCGCGCTCGTCATGGACGCGCTTCGTGAGATGGACGCGCGCCGCCTCCTCGGCGAGCACCCGGAGCACCCGGACGGGCTCATCCTCCTCAACCGGGCGGGGGCGCCGCTCGACCCGTCGGCGGTGAACAAGCGGCTGAAGGCGATGGCGGCGAGGGCGGGGATCGGGCACGTCTCGGCGCACGTCCTCCGCCACACCTTCGCGACGATCACGCTCGCCGCGACGAAGGACCTCCGGCCGCTCTCCGACGCGATGGGCCACGCCACGACGAAGCTCACGAGCGACCTCTACGGCCACGTCCTCGAAGACGCGGCGGTGAGGACGGGAAGGGCCATCGGCGAGGCGCTCACCGGCCGCGTCGCCGGAGGCTCCGGTTAGACCGGCGACGCGCGGATGCGACGGGAGCGCCCTTCCCGCAAACAGGCGGAGAAACGTTGACGGCGGGCCGCCGCAGTCGTCGTAGGAGCGCTTGGAAGTGGTCCGGGCGCCCACCGTCCATGGGCCGCCCGCGGCTCTCATGGGGCGGCCTCTCCGTCCCCCGCGCCCGCCCGCGCCCGCCACGGACCGGACTCCCACGCGCGAGACCGTCGGTGCGTCGCTCCGCCCCTTCCGAGGCTCCGCGACCCCGGCCTCACTACGGCCGGTGGCGGGCGATCCGGGGAAGGGAGCGCTAGGGGGCCTAGAGGCCCCGGAGCGGCGTTCCGGCCTCGATACGATCTCCGGGTGGGCGGCGGGGGTCTCGGGGCCGTGCGGAGCCTCTTCGCCCCTCTTCGTCTTCGCGGGCGCGGGGTCGCGGCGGTCGCGACGCCTTCGGCTCCGGGATCGGGCGGGGCGTCCCTCCCGCCCGCAGTTCGCCGGGCCTCTCGCGCGCGAACCCCCCGGACGCTCCGCGGGGACCCTTCCTTCCCTCAGAAGCAGGCCCGGACGCGCGGAAAACCCCCTCTCGGGCCGTCCGGGAGGGGGTTCGGGGGTTCGGGGCCTGTACGGGGCTTCCGAGGGCGTCGGCGCGGGCGCGGTCCCTTCCTTCCAGAAGGTGGGCGTACCCGTCCATGAGGCGGGTGGTCGAGCGCCCCGCCATGCCTTTGCTCACCCCTTGCAGGTCGCCCGTCGCCTCGACCGCGAACATCAGGGCGCTTCTGACACCGCTTCTTGCAGGCCTCGACGCAGTAGCGGGTCGCGCCGTCGTTCATCCTCACCCGCCTGGAGCGGTAGAGCTAGCTCCTCCGTCTCACAAGAAAGCCCATCCGATGCTCGCGGCGAGCGTCAACCGGCGGGCGGTTCCTCGCCCCTCGCGCGGAGGCGGCGCTCCGCTTGGCGGCACGCGTCCGTCGAGAGGCCGCGCGTGCCGTCGTGCCGCACCACGGGCCGGAGGCAGTACCGCTGATCCTTGCGCCGCGGCACGAACGAGCGCCCGCACCCCCGGCACGCGCGCGGCGCCCGGACATCCCGCCGCGTCGCGTCCCTCGCGAGCAAACCCCATAGGGATTGGAGGAGTGTGATCGGCTCGAACTCGACGCTGCCCTCCATGACGTCGTAGCGCCAACGCATATCGCCGTAGGCGAGGTTTTCCATCAGACCGTTGAGGAACCTCCTCGACCGGGCCACGTAGCCGCCGAAGGTCGTGCCCCGGTCTTGGCTCGCGTCGTGGAGCCGGAGCCCGTCAGGAATCGGGAGCACCATCCGCGCCTCCTTAGCGTGCGGGACGAGCATGAGTCCGATGCCGCTCCATACCATCTCGGGGCAGAACGGGCACGTACCGGGCGCGAAAAGCGTGAAGGGCCGGAGCGGAAGGTAAGGGGCGCCCTCGTCCAGATGCGATTCCCCTTGCAACGCCCTCGTGATCCCGGCGAGCCGCGCCGTCTCGGCGGCCTCGGCCTCCCGGTCCACCGGGTCCTCGGCGCGGATCGCTTCAAGACGGGCGAGGGTCTCGTCGGAGAAGACGTACATGTCCGCCGCCTCGAACCATTGATCGTGCCTGGCGAAGTACATCGGCGTGCCGACCGCGGGGCTGAGCTCCGTGCCCCATGCGAGCGCGGAGATGCGGCGCGCGGCGCGCTCTTCCTCCTTCGGGGTGCTCACCCCGCGGAGCGCCTCCACGAGGCCGATGGCGAAGCGCATGCGGGTGATCTCGTAGGTCCAGTTCCATAGGTGCTCGCCGTAGCGCACGCCGAGGCCGTCGTCCTCGTCGGGGGGGAACCCGTTGAGGAAACCGAACCGGCGCGCGAAGGCCGTGATCGCCGCGACGTCGCGGATGTCGAGCTCGGCGAACCGCCGGTGGAGCGTTTTAGCCTCGCGGAGCGTCCTCGGCGCCTCGGCCCGCACGGGGCAAAAAGCGACCGGATCGGCCCTCCCGGACGCTTCCGCATCCCACAGGCGCCAGCGCTCGCGGTCTTGGGGATCGGGCGGTCTGGCGTAACCGCCGGGCTCTTCGGGAGCGACGTACCGGAACGTGGCGCGCGGGAACTCCATGAGGGGATCGTCGAGCCAGCCCTCTCCTACCCGGTAGGGCGAATCCTTCTCTTTCATGGCGGAAATCGGACGCGAACCGTGACGGGAGGAGAATCCGGGTCTCGTCACAGCTTGAGTGCGTCTCCTGCATCTTACCGAGGCTTAGACTGATCAGGCGGACGATCCTTCGCCCGCTCCTCTCATGGAACCCCTTCACGATCCCGCCCCCCGTCTCCTCGACATCGAGAGCGCCCGCGCGACGCTCGGACTCTCTCGCTCGCGCCTTTACGAACTCATCCGGCTGGAGAAGGTGCGGGCGGTGCGGCTCGGGCCGCGGGGGCTGAGGGTCCCCGCTTCGGAGATCGCGCGGATCGAGCGCGAGGGGATCGCCGGGGAGTGACGGCCGGATCGGCGCCCGTTCTCGCGGGGGAGGGGCGGGGGCGCGTGGGTAAGGACGCGCCGACTCCCGCCGACCGTCTGGAGGATACTCGGGAGCGCTTCGGCTTCCGCACGACGTCGGAGCTCGTCGCGCTCCCGCCGATGCGCTGGCTTATCCGCGGGATGGTCCTCGTCTGCGGCTCGGTGATGCTCGCCGCCGATCCGAAGGCCGGGAAGACGCACGCCCTGCTCGGCGTCGCCGTCGCGCTCGCGGTCACCGGGGTTTGGGCGGGGGAACCGTGCGAGACCGTGGCGAGCGTGTGGTACTGCTCCAACGAGGGCGCGGAGGGCTTGCGGGGGCGGCTGAGGGCGCTCCAGGATCTCCATCCGGGCTACCCGCCTGAGGCGTGGGACCGCATCCGCTACGGGGCGGCGCCGGTGATCGGCACGAGGGACATGGGGATGCTCTCCGACCTCCTCGCCGAGGAGGAGGCGGCTTGGGGAGGGGCGATGCGGCCTCGCGTCCTCATCTTCGACACGCTCGCCAACTGTCTCCGGCGCGCCGACCACAACGACAACGGGCAGATGGCCGACGCGATGGGGGAGATCAACGCGCTCGCGAAGCGGCACGGTTGCGTGGCGCTCGTGGCCCACCACACGAAGAAGGGGGACGGGGGCGGGTTCTCGGGGGGCCAGCAGCTCTACGCGAGCGTGGACGTGATGCTCTACCTGAAGCTCGACGGCGAGGGCGCGAGGACGGGGCGGATCGAGCTGTTCGGGGGGAAGGACACGGGGGGCTTCCCGCCTCTCGGGTACCGGATCGTTCCGGTGGAACGCACGTTCACGCACCCGGACGGGACCGAGGAGACCGAATCCATGGCGTACATCGAGCTGACGGGCGCCGCCGAGAAGCGGGCGAAGCCGGACGCCCGGGCGGCGCGGGTCCTCGCGGCGACGGAGTTCCTCGTCGCGAGCGGGGCCTACGCCCTCGCGACGGCGAAGACGGAAGGGGAGATGGCCGACGCGCTCGGCGAGAAGCGGACGACGCTCGCGGAGGCCCTGAAGACGGCGGGGCGCACGCTCGCGAGCGGCTACGACCCTCTGGACACGGCGAGCGGCCGCCAGAAGGTGAAGGTGTGGTACGCGCTGTACCGAACCGACTGACCGGCGCGGGCGCCCGGGGCTACGGAGGCGGGGCGTAGCCCTCGCGCGGGAGCTGGGCCGGGGAGGGTCGCAAAATCCGTAGCCCCGTGTCCGTAGCCCCTACAGTCAAGTTCGGTGAAGGTTCTCGGCTCCGTAGCCCCATACGTAACCCTCCAGCGCCGGGGGGGAGGGTTACGGGAGCGGTCCCTAGAGGGTGGTGCGGGGGCGTAACCCTCGTCTAAGCGAGGCTTAGTAGCTTGGGAAGGTTGGCTCCGGGCGCTCTAGAAACGCCGGGATCGGCCACAATCCTAGTCATATGGCGGCCCGGCTTCTGTTCCGAAAGTTGCCGCTCGTCGAGGTCGCCGTGCGGCTCACCAGTGCTCGGGAGATCCCGGTCGTGGTGCCGTTCGCGGTCGATCTTCGCGACAGGTTGGGGGAGTCGGGTTCGCCCTGCCAGTTACTGACGAGCTTTCTTGCCGAACCCGCCCCCGGTGCCCCGCCTGAGTTCGTATTCGGGCCGGGCCACGATCTCAACGCTTTCGCTTTGGGGTTTACAGAAACCGGTGTCGTCGCTCACGTCTTCCGCCGCCACGTCGCGGTGTTCTGGTCGGGGGCAGCGGACTTTCCCGTAGACACCACGCGGACGCCTCGCGAAGCGGAGGACTACCCCGGTTATCTTACGACCATGAGGCCGACGATGGAGGCGGTGGGGAAAGCCGTCGCGGATCTGTTGGGCGTTCTCCCCATCTCCGTGGCGCAGATCGCTTACACAAGCGACTTCGCCCTCCAAGGGGATGCGACTGTCTTCGACTACCTCCGGATCGCGGAGCCGGACACCCTCGCGTTCGGCGGGAGCGTGCTGAATCTAGAGGTCGCCTCGCGTCGGGAGGATGGAACCGACCTCAGAGCGGCTTGCCGTCAGCACGAAGGAAGGGCGTGGGTGCAGACCTCCGCCGGACGCTTCGTCACGGACCCGGCACTAGAAGCCGGGCTCCGAGCGTTGGACGGTGTGCATAATGTCCTCGGCCTCGGATTCTCCGAGATCCTGACGAACAAGGCTCGTAGAGAATGGGAATTGGTGGAACGATGAACGCGATGGCTTCGCAAGCGCAGTCGAAGAAGAGGTGGACGACGCCTGCGGACGCTTCGCACCTGGGCGGCCGCGCGGATATCGTGCCGGAGAGGGTCGCGGAGATCCGCAAGCAGATGCAGGATGCGGACTTCGCCTCGGCCTCCACCGAGTTGAAGCGCAACATCGCGGCGCTCGCGCGAGAGGTGTTCGTCTTCCTCGACTCTGCGCCGCTCGACGGGTTCGGCGTTTACTACGACGAGGAGGACGGCGTCGCCGAGTTCGTCACCCGGGGCAACCGGATCGAGATCCGAACCTACTACGATACGAAGATCGAGCGGTACCAGGTCAAGCGGTACCAGGATGGCGAGGTCATCGCCACGGAGTGGCAGAGGCGTCCCTACGACATCGAAACCCACTTTCGACCGCTCCAGCGCCCGATGAAGTGACCCTTGGGGACCCACCTCCTCCGGCGCGTCATCTGGCCCGACCACATTAAGAACGGGACGGTGAAGCGGCAAGCCTTCAAGCCCAGCGAGAGGGACCGGAGCACCGGCCTGTCCGTCTTCTTGTGGCCGGACCGACCATCCGTTTCAGAGTGTGAGGAGTGGCTCGACGTCTTTCGCACCGATCCGGGCCACGAGCGCGCCTACGGCGGGTGCGTCGTGACGTTGACCGAAAAAGTCGAGGCCGCGATCTCGCTCCATCGTGACGAGATCGCCACTCCTCCGGGCGGCCACGGGGAGCGTCACCACAACGCGCGCTCGCTCAACCCCGAAGCCGGGTCCGTGGCCCCGACCCGGGAAGACATAGACGTTCTGATCGCGGCGCTCGACTACGGGCTGATCTGCCCGGTTCGGTAGACGGCTAGACCCGAAGCACTCGGAGGACCTCGTCGCCGGTGTGGCTGATCGCTTTGACGGCGACGCGGCCGCTTGCCGGGCGCGGGAAGGGGATGCTCGTGGCGCTGTAGATCTGCGCCCACGCGGCCGGGTCCACCGGGCCGCCGAGGACGTCCTTCTTGCCGAGGGAGGCCGCCAGACGCGCGTAGGGACGGTCGGCGCCGAGGAAGTACGCCTGACGGATGCGGAAGGTGCGCCCGTCGTAGTCGGGGTCCACGAACCAGCACGCCACGTCGTTGGCGAGGTCCGGCGCGGGCGCCGCGTCTTCGGCGGCGCCGTCCTCGTCGCCGTCGTCTAGGGGCGCTCCCTCGGCCTCCTCCGCGCTCGCGGCGGGACGGACCTCGTAGGAGTCCACCCGGCTTTTGAGCGGGTTGTAAACCTCCATGCCCCGGAGCCTCAGCCGCACGTTCCCGCCCTCGCGGAGGATCTCCACGTCGGGGTCGCCGTAGAGCGTGAAGAGGCCGCCCTTCTCGCTGAGCTTCAGGTCCGTCATCATGAGCTCCTGGCTCAGTCGCACGGGGTAGATCGTCACCCGGCCCATGCGGAAGCCCTCGTCGCCGATCTCCGGCGGGAAGAGGAAGCCGAGGACGAAGAGGACGTCGGCGGGGCTCTGCCCCCGGCGCGCGGCGCGGGCGGCCGCCGTGATCGCGGTCTCCGTCACCGGGCCGGACTCCGGGCCGATCACGAGGGCGCAGCACACCTCGTCGCCGCGCTCGTCGCGGAAGGTCGCGCGGGCGTCGAGGTCGGGGTCCTCGTCGGGCTCCACGCTCTCGAACGCCACGCGGGCGCTCCTGTCGGCGGGGTTGTTCAGCCCCTCCACGCGCACGGCGGCGAGGACGCGCTCGGCGAACGCCCCGGCGGCGTCGGGGTCGTCGTGGCGGATCGCCTCGCTCCGGGGGAGGTCCTCCGGCTCGGTGCCGGTCGGCTCGGCGGGCGCGGCCTCGCGGAGCGTCTCGACGGTGAACGGCCCGGCCACGCGCACGCGGCGCTTGTCCTCGTAAGGATCGTCGTGCAACTTCTCGTTTTCAGCCCTACGGCGGATGCTCGCGTCCATCTCGCGGCGCCGGGCGAGGCGGGCTTTCCAATAAGCCCGAAGCGCGTCGTCCGCAAGAGTGGGCGTCGTATCGTCGGGACGCGGGACCTCCCACTCCTCTAGCTCGGGCTGCGCGAGGGTAAGGCGCACGGCGACGAGAGCGGCCTCTAACCCCGTGGCGTGGCGGGCAGCAATGACATCTATCTCCTCGTTTCGGGCGATGCTTCCCAAGGTGACGTGGGGGACGGTTTTGACGACGAAGCCCTTTCGCACATCGCTAGTGTGGGGGCCGGGCTGGATCTGATCGGCGAGCCCCCGCCTTCTCGCCTCCGCCTCGCCGAGATCGGAGTCCTGAAGGAACCAATAGGGGAACTGGCTCGTCATAACGCGTCGCCGGGCAAGAGCTAGAGCGACCCGGCTTGTGTCAATGGTGATCCATCGCCGTCCCCACTTCTCGGCGCAGTGAGCGGTAGTGCCAGAGCCACAGGTGGGATCAAGCACAAGATCACCAGGATCGCTGCCAAGCAAGATGCACCTGGAGACGATAGAATCAGTAGTTTGGACCGTATAAACTGCCTTTTCCCCAAATCCTGACGGTTTCAAGTCCAGCCAAGTGTTAGTTAGAGATCGTATCTGACCGTCGGATCGGTAGTTTTTCCAGAGAAGCGTCCTTCCTACTGGTACGAAGTAGTCGGCAAGCCTCACCCTAGATAAGCCACTGTACTGTATAGACCAATGCCGTCCAGAAGAGGGGGTATAGTCCGAGCCTATCACGTTAAAGCGTGTTGAATCTCCCGGACCTTGAGAGTCTGTAGGTGCTAACTTGAGGATTCTTCCCTCAGGAAGGGGTTCGAGACCTTGTTTCTGCTTTACTGACAAATCGTATATCCTCCCAAAATCATCCTCTACACAAACATAACGTTCATTATAATCGTTTATCGGAGGCTTTATTTCAAATAGTTTATTGTATTTGAGGACCTTCCTGACTTTGGCATACATCAGAATGTGATCGGACACATTCGACAGATAGCTGGGGGTCATGCCTGTCGTTTTAGCGATTTGGATTTGGCTAACGAAGTTCTTTTCCCCGAAAACCTCATCAAGCAACGCCCGCACCCGGTGGACGTTCTCGTCCCCGATCTGCACGAAGATGGAGCCCTCATCCCTTAGGAGCGCATGCGCCACCTGGAGCCGGTCGCGCAGGTACGTCAGGTAGGAGTGGATACCGTCGAACCACGTATCCCGGTAAGCCTGCACCACCTCCGGCTCGCGGCTCACGTCGGCGCGCTTGTCCCCCACGTCGCGCTTGTCGGTGCGGGGTTGCCAGTTGGACGCGAACGAGATGCCGTAGGGCGGGTCCATGTACACGCACTGCACCTTGCCCCGGTACCCCTCGCGGTCGGCGAGCGACTGCATCACGAGGAGCGAGTCGCCGAGGATCATCCGGTTCTTCCACCGCTCGCCGTGCCCGTAGTAGTCCGTCGAGAGGCCGGGCGGGAGCGGCTCGTCGCCGAAGAGGTCGCCCTGCACCCGTCCCTGCATCCCCGCGACGACGTCCTCCGGAACGATCTGCTCCACCCGGAAGAGGGCGTCGGTCCTCACCTTCAGATCGCCGCGCCGCGTTTTGCCCCGCCAGATCAGCTCGGGCGCCGTGACCTTGCGCCCGTACACGCCGGGCGGGAGCGGCTCGACGTCGGCGAGGTCGCGCTCGGCCTCGGTGGGCTGATAGGCGCGGCGCTCGTCGTGGAGGAGGGAGCCGGGAAGGTGCGGGGGGGAGGTCTCGGGCATGGGTTTGGGCGACGGGTTCAGGCGAGGGGGAGCGGAGCGTTCTCGTGGGGAAGGAAGGCGGCGAGCACGGGGTCCTTGCCCATCGCGGAGCGGAGCGCGGCCGCCGCGCCGTCGGGCTCGTGGCACTCGGCGAACGTCCACCGTCCGAAGGCGCCGTGCGCGTTGATCGCGGCGACCCACTCGCGCCCGGCGAGGACGCGCACCTCCTTATCGCCGGTGCGGCGTCCGGTGACCTCTAGGATCGCGTGGAGCGGGTCGGGCACCCCGTCGTTGAGGTCCACGAGGAAGTCGGGGATGTACCAACGGCGGGCGCCCTCGGTGAAGTAGGGGATGCGGAAGCCCACCTGGGGCGCGCACCGGACGTACCGGAGCGTCTCGCCCATGCCTTCGATGGAGAAGGCCGCGTTGCCCTCCCACCCGCTGTCGAGAACGACGTGGTCGAGGTGGCACCTCGGGCCGGTCTCCCAGCGCGCCCTACTCGTGAAGAAGTCCACGCCCTCGGTGGTGCGCTCGGGCTCGGGGGCGAGGACGGGCAGGAGGACGGACGCGCCCTCGCCGAAGGTCAGCCCGCGCGCGATCCGCTCGGCGGCCTCGGCGTAGTGGAGGCCGAGCATCTGCTCGAACGCCTCGGGCGAGCACGTCAGGCGCTCGGCGACCCACGTCCGGCACGCGCGCACGACGGCGGGGAAGCGCCAGTGCGGCGGGGCGTGGTCCTCTCCGGCGAACCGGAGAAGGACGCGCCGGGCGAGCTCGTGGACGATGGCGTTCATGCGCACGTCGCGGAGCGGATCGAGCGTGTTGCGCCCGCCCTCCATCCCGATCCCTTCGGTGAGCGTCTCGGTGGGGGTGAGGCCGGGCGTGATGCGGTAGGCGTGGTCGTCGGTGAACGCGGCCGTGAGCGGCTCGGGGCTCACGCGGCGCCGGTAGCCGAGGACGACGGGCCACGCCATCGCGGCCTCGGCGGCGCGCGACGGGAGCGCCCGCACGCGGAACTGGGCTTTGGGCGGCTTGGGCTCGGCTCCCGACACGCCCCCGTCGAGGTAGGCGAACGGGACGCCGTACACCTCGGCGACCTCCACCTCGAAGCGGTCGCTCTCATCCGCCTCGTAGCTCGCCCGGCGGAGGCCCCGCCCGATGACCTGCTCGCAAAGGAGGGTGGTGCCGAACGCGCGGAGGCCGAGGATGTGGGTGACGGTCCCGACGTCCCACCCTTCGGTGAGCATATTGACGGACACGACGCACCGGACGCCCTCGCCGAGCGCGCCGGGCTTGCCGACCGTGTTGAGGACCTCGCGCAGGAGGTCGGCGGTCTCCAGCTTGCGCCCGTGCGGGAGTTTCGCTTTGAGGATCGCCACCTCCTCGGCGGCCGCGCTGAGGAAGTCGTCGGGAAGCTTCTCGCCGGAGTCGAGCGCCTCGGAGTCCACGAGGAGGGTGCGGAGATCGCCCCCGGAGTTGTCGAAGAGACCCATCCGGCCCGGGACGTGGCGCCCGTCGTCGCTCAGGTAGCCGCCGAGGTAGTCGGCCATCATGCGCGACGTCGTGGTGTGGTTGCAGACGACGATGAAGACGGGCGGGCGCCCTCCGGCGGCCACGGCCTCGCGGTGCGCCCGCTCGTAGCTCGCGTAGAGCTGGATCGCGGCGGCCTCCACGACCCGCGTGAGCTCGCCCCGGTCGTAAGGGTCCCCCTTCTTCGGGAGGGCGTCCTTGGCGTAGGCGTAGAGGTTCCGGTGGACGGGGCCGCGCTCGTCCTCCTCGGTGGCGTTGGTGCCGGTGGGGACGGTCGGCACCTTCACGATCCCGGCCTCGACGGCCTCCACGAGGTCGAAGTCGGAGACGACCCACGGGAAGAGGGTCCCCTCGACGTAGCCGGAGCCCCGCAGGAAGTAGGGCGTGGCGGAGAGGTCGTAGAGGCCGACCACGGGCGCCCGCTTCACGAGGGCGCGCACGCCGTTGATCCAAAGCCGGGCGCGCTCGTTCGCTTTCTTGGCTTCCTTCAGGTCCTCGCCGCTGAGCTTCTCGGCTTTGATCCCGGCCTCCTTGGGCTTTACGTCGTAGCAGTGGTGCGCCTCGTCGGAGAGGACCACGAGCGGCTCGCGCTTGGCGAGGGCGAGCGGGCGCAGGACGCGCGCGGCGACGTCGGCGGGCGATTCCCTGAGCGCCTCCTCCCGGGGCCGCAGGAGCGCCTGGGCGTCCCCTTTGAGGTCCATTTTCTTCCCCGGCTTGAAGGTGTGAAAATTGACGATGTGGACGCGGGCGCGCGAGATCGTCAGCCGGTCCTCGGCGGGAACGAGGTCGCGCATCGTGTAGTAGTCGCCGGGCGTGTTGGGCTTTAAGACGCCGAGGCGGTCGCGGATGGTCACGCCGGGGGCGATGAAGAGGAACGCCTCGGCGTAGCGGTCGCGGGTCTCAGGCGGGGCGTCCGCGCGGTTGAGGGTGTGCCAGACGACGATCATCGCCATGACGACGGTCTTTCCGGCGCCGGTCGCCATCTTGCAGGCGAGCCGTTGGAGGCCGGGGTTGCTCCCGTCGTTCGCGCGCTTGAACTCGGAGCGCCAGTACGCCACCCGCTCGCGCGGTCCCTCGTGAAGGTAGACGAGGGTCTCCAACGCTTCGATCTGAGCGAAGAAGAGGCGGTTGGTGCGGGTGGGATCGGACCAGTACCGCAGGAGGCGCCGGGAGACGTTCGTCGCGCCCGGATAGCCGGTACGCCGCCAGAGGGACACCTCGGCGCGAAGCCGTCCGATGGCTTCGTTGGCGACGACGCGCTCCTCGGCGATGTCGAGCGCCGCCTGTCCCTTCTTCCTGGGCGCGGGGACGGGGATGTAATGGACGGCGGCGCGCCTCCCGTCCCTCACCCCCTCGGCGCCCTTGACGAAGGTCTTGCTTCCCTCGTCGTACTGGCGGTGCCGCTCGGGTTCGGTGAACGGTGAGTTGAGGATCGGGCCGTCGGCCATCGGGCTCACGAGTATAGCCCGGCTGTCGGCAGGGGTTCTGGAGGGTGCGGGTTGTTGCCAGCGTTGTTGCCAGGGTTGCGAGGCAGGCACGAAAAAACCCCCTTTCGGGGGCTTACTTGAACCTGTTTCGAGGGCTGGCGCAGCAGGACTCGAACCTGCGACCAGCTGATTAACAGTCAGCTGCTCTACCAACTGAGCTATGCGCCAGCCCAGAGGAGTGGAGAGGATACCCCGCCCCCGACCCCCGCGCAAGAGGCGAGGCCGCAAGAGGCGGCGTAGAGAGGGGCATGGAAGACGTCTGGCGCTATCCCCGCCCCCCGCGCCTCGAAAGAACCCCCCGGCGCCTGCGCGTCGTCCACCAGGGGACCGTCATCGCCGAGACGACCGAAGGCTGGCGCGTCCTCGAGACGACCCACCCCCCCGTCTACTACTTCCCCCCGGAGAGCGTCCGGCTCGACCTCCTCGCCCCGAGCCCCGGCCAGGGGACGAGCTGCGAGTGGAAAGGGAGCGCCGAGTACCTCGACCTCGTCCCCGAGGCCGGGGGGGCCGAGCGCGTCGCGTGGCGCTACCGCACCCCCGACGACGCCTTCGCCCCCCTCGCCGGACACCTCGCCTTCTACGCGGGCCGCGTGGACGAGGCCTGGGTGGACGACGAGCGCGCCGAACCCCAGCCCGGCGCCTTCTACGGCGGCTGGATCACCCGCGACCTCAAAGGCCCCTTCAAGGGCGGCCCCGGTACGATGGGCTGGTAAAAGCGGGGAAAAACCCCGCCGCTGACCTAGCGCCCGCCGACCGACTGTGCTACAGTAAAGCTGAAACGGTTCAGCGAGCCGGGAACGCAAGCCTCGACGACGAGACGACGATGAGAACGACCCCCTCCGACCCGCGCGATCCGGGAGACCTCTCCCGCGACGCCGTCGCGACCGGACGCCGCGCCACCATCGCCGACGTCGCGCGCGCCGCCGGGGTCGGCAAGGTCACCGTGAGCTACGTCCTCAACGGCCACGCCGAGCGCGCCCGCATCTCCGAATCGACCCGCCGCCGCGTCGAGCGCGAGGCCGAGCGCCTCGCCTACCGCCCCCACGCCGCCGCTCGCTCCCTCCGACGCCGCCGCGCCGACGCGATCGCCGTCGTCTTCCAGTACGCCGAGCTCTTCCACGCGAACTCGACCTTCGTCCCCGAGCTCATGTCCGGCGTCTGCGCCGCGTGCGTCGAGCTCGGCCTCGACGTCGTCCTCCACACCCGCCGCTTCGACGACCCCGCCCAGGAGGCCGCCGCCCTCGCCGACGGGCGCGTGGACGGCGCCCTCGTCCTCCGCGACCCCGGCGACGCCCTCCTCCCCCTCCTCGCCGTCTCCGATCTCCCCCTCGTCCACTTCTTCACGAAGCCCGCCCACTCCGACGAGCCCTACGTGGACCTCGACAACGTCGCGGGGGGCGCGCTCGCCGCCGAGCACCTGCAGGGCCTCGGCCACCGCCGCGTAGGGATGTTCGCCCCCCCCTCGAACTCGAACGCCGTCCGCGAGCGGCGCGAGGGCTTCGTCGCCGCGTCGGGAGGCCCCGTCTACTCCGGCGCGGTCGAGGGCCTCGCCCTATGGTTTCGCGCCGAGCGGCTCACCGGCCTCTTCTGCTGGTCCGACGACACCGCCTTCGAGGCCGTCCGCGCCCTCCAGGCCGCGGGCCTCCGCGTCCCCGAGGACGCGAGCGTCGTCGGCTTCGACTCCTCCCCCGCGTGCGAGCGCTTCGCGCCGACCCTCTCCTCCGTGCGCCAACCGGTGCGCGAGATGGCCGCGGGTGCCGTCCGCCTCCTCGCCGCCCGCCTCGCGGGCGAACCCGTCCTCCCCCTCCTCGTCCCCCCCGCCCTCGACGCCCGCGCGTCGTCGGCCCCGCCCCTCAAAGCCGAGACCCCATGAGATCCATCCCCTCCCTCTCCCCCAAGCGCGCGTTCACACTCATCGAGCTCCTCGTCGTCATCGCGATCATCGCGATCCTCGCCGCCATCCTCTTCCCCGTCTTCGCGCAGGCGAAGGCGGCCGCCAAAGCGACGACCGCTCTCTCGAACGTGAAGAACCTCAACACGGGGCAGCTCATCTATGCCGGCGACGCCGACGACATCCGTGTCCCCCGCCGCATCGCCCTCACGGACGCGACCGGGACCGACGAGTACAACTGGAAGCAGCTCATCGCCCCCTACGTGAAGAACACCGACATCTACCGCGATCCGACGAATGCGATCTCGCGGTTCCTCGACAACCAGTCGGATCCTGCGCTGAGGGCGTTCTGGGGCTGGAAGACGGTGAACCTTCCTGCGAACCTGAGGTTCCCGCGCGGCTACAACCTCGCCAACGGCTTCGTCAACGGCGCGTTCATCGACGACAAGGCAACCTCCATGACCTCGTTCGATCAGCCCGCGAAGCAGTTGAACATCGTGGAGAGCAAGGTCGTCTGGCCTGAGATCGGCCCCTACTACGGCTGGGGACCCGACGTGGACTCCGACACCTCCTGGATGGGGGCTTCGGCCCCCAAGACCGGGACTCAGGGTCTCTGGAGCTCGGACAAGTTCGGCGATAAGGCGATGGTCGCCGGGTTCATCGATGGTCACGCCAAGCGCCTCGCCTACTCCGCGATCTGCGGCGCCTCCTTCATGCGGATGCCCGCCGGTTCCACGGACGTGGACTACTGGGGCCTTTCCTCCGCCCAGCAAGCGGGCTACTCGTGGGCCGACTCCGAGTGCCCCGTCCCCGCGAAATACCGCTGAGTCCCCACCGGCCGCTGGGTCCATCCAGCGGCCAATCCTCTCATGAAGACGCTCCTCTCCCTCGTCGTACTCCTTCCCCTTGTCCTCGCCGGATGCGGCTCGGGCGCCGGACCCGATCCTAAGGTCGAGTCGGCGCGGGTGAATGCGGCCCAGCAGACCCGGGCCATGTTCGACAAGTCCGGCGGCAACTTCGACTCGCTCTCACCCGACGACAAAGCGGCGACCCTAAAGATGTTCGACGGCAAGGAAGCCGATGCGCGAAGGTCGTGGGATATGATGCGAAGCCGCGGCGTCCCTCCCACGGGCGGAGGTAGCGCGAGCCGACGCCCCGCCGCCGGTACCCCGTAACACCCTCGCCTCGGTCCAGATGATTCTCCCCTTCCCTCCGAGCCCTCCCCAGAGCGACGCCGCCGGCACCGCGCTGACGATCCCTACCCCATTCCCCTCCGCCGTCGGGGGGAAGGGCGAGGCGTTCCTGCGCGAGAACTCCCGCCGCGCCTACGTCTTCTTCGTCGAGCAGGCCGACCCCGGCACCGGGCTCGTGAAGGACCGCGCCCGGAACTTCGGCCCGGACTCCCCCGAGCACACCGTCGCCTCGATCGCCGCCACCGGCTACGCCCTCACCGCCTACGCCGTCGGCGTCGAGCGCGGCTGGATGACGAAGGCCGAGGCGACCGGGCGCACGAAGCGCGTCCTCCGGACCCTCGCCCGGCAGTACCGCCACAAGGGCTGGTTCTACCACTGGCTCGACGCCCGCACCGCCGCCCGCGCCTGGAAGAGCGAGATCTCCACCATCGACTCCGCCCTCCTCTTCGACGGACTCATCGTCGCCCGCCAAAGGCTGAAGGACCCCGAGATCGACGCCGCCGTGGACCGTATCCTCCAGGGCGTGGACTTCCGCGCGATGCTCACCGACGACGGCGCGCGCCCGAAAGGCCTCGCCCTCTCCATGGGCTGGCGCCCCGAGGAGGGCTACCTGAAGGCCCAATGGGACCACGTCTTCGAGAACCTCGCCCTGAACGTCCTCGCCCTCGGCCTCGACCCGAAGCTTCCGACCGCGACCTGGGACGCCCTGAAGCGCCCGGTCCTAAGGGCCGAGGGCCGCGAGGTCCTCGTCGGCGGCAACCTCTTCATGCACCAGATGTCCCACGGGTACCTCGACTTCCGGGGCCGCCGCGACCGCCTCGGCTACGACTACTGGATCGACGGGCGCAACATGACCCTCGCCCAGCAGGGCTACGCCGCCCGCAACCCCAAGGGGTACAAAGGCTGGAGCGCCGACCTCTGGGGCTTCTCCGCGAGCGACGTCCCGGGCGGCTACGGCGGCACGGGCTTTCCAAGCTACGAGGGCGGCGACCCGAAGGAGACCGACGGCACCCTCGCCCCCCCGAGCGCCCTCGCGAGCGCGATCTTCACCCCCGCCGAGACCCTCGCCGCCGCCGAGGCCTTCTACCGCGCGTACCCCAACGCCTACGGCCGCTACGGCTTCTCCTCCGGCCTCAACCCGACCCGGGGCTGGCGAGGCCCCGACGTCATCGGCATCGACCAAGGGCAGGCGATGATCAACATCGAGAACGCCCGCGACGGCCTCGTCCAGCGTCTCTTCACGAGCTACCCGCCCGTCCGCCTCGGCCTCGCCCGCGCGGGCTTCCGGATCACGCGGGAGACCGGCGACCGACCCCTCAAACGCTGAGCCTCCCCAAATGGGGGAGGCCCTACGCGCTCTGGAGGAACGTCGCGCCCGCGAGAAGGCCCGCCTTCTCGCCCGCCTCGGTCCCGTTGAACTCCTCGTCCTCCAGCTCGATGCACACCGCCCCGTCGTAGCCCACCGACTTCAGATGCCGGAACACCGGCGTCCACGGCGTCTCGCCCGCCCCCGGGATCGTGTACCGCCAGAAGCCCGAGCCGAACCCGTGCTCCTTGCCGAGCGCGGGCTTCTGCTCCGTCCCGTACTCGTACACCGCCTCGCGGTCGTACTCCGTGTCCTTCCCGTGGACGTGGTACACCCGCTCCCCGAACTCCTTCACGAACCGCAAGGGATCGATCCCCATCCGGATGAGGTGGCTCGGATCGTAGTTGATCCCCACGCTCGCCGAACCCGACGCCTTCAGAAGCGAGCGGTACGTCTCCGGGGTGCAGGCGAGCGCCCCCGGCCCCGGCCACCCCTCGATCACGAGCCGTGCCCCGTGCCGCTCCAGCACCGGCGCGAGCGCCTTCAGCCCGAGCTCCGCGTACCCGTGGTTCTCCGCGCGGGAGAGCGCCGGGTCGTTCGGCAGGATCGCCGCGAAGAGGTTCCGCACCCCCGGCCCCTTCAGCCGCTCCAGGTACGCGTCGTTCGCCTCGACGAACGCCCGCCGGTGCGCCTCGTCCGCCGTCGCGATCCCTTTCCAGTCCTGAAGGTCCGCCGACCCGATCGCGAGCCCCGCGTCCACGACCGCGCGCCCGCTCTCGTCCGCGTCCGCCCCCAGGTCGATCGCCCCGAACTCGTTCGCCTTCGCCCAGGCGATCATCCCGGCCGCGTCCTTTTGCCAATCGCTCCAGCCCCGTCGAAATCCGATGGGGAAGCCCCCCGTGCGCGTCGTTCGCATAAGGCGCGGGTTTACCCCCCTGGGCCCGACTCCCGCCGGGACTCGCCGCGTAGGACGGCCTCGAACCACCCCCGGTACAGCGCGGGCGACGCCGAGAGCGGCGTGAACGGCTCGTCCGCGCGCTCCTCCAGGGGAAGCGTCGTCACCACGAGGTTCCGCGCCCGGAAGGCGTAGGCGTCCTGCCGGTAGCTCCGCAGATCCACCCGCCGCACGAGCGGGACGACCTCCCCGAGCCTCCGCCGCCACGCCGCGAGATCGAGCGCCCGCCGCACCGAGACCCCCATCTGCGTCTCCGGCCTCCGCACCGCCTCGAACCCCGGCGCCACCCCGTCGAAGAGGAGCGCGCACTCGCGCCAGAACGGCACCCCGACTGTCGGCCCCGCCGCGTCCCCCCAGTCGATCTGCACGATCGCCCGCTCCCCCCCCGCGAACGCGCGATCCGCCCGCGCGTCCCAGCCCCGGTAGAGGGGAAGCGTGCCGAGATCGTCCCGCTCCGAGGCGTCCGGCGCTCCCGCCGGGGGCGGCTCCCCGTTCGCTCCGAGATACGGCGCGGTGTCCGCCACCACGAGGTTCCACCCTGCCGAGACCCCCGCGAACTCCGCCTCCAGCCGGTAGAGCCCCGGCTCCGTCACGGGCCAGTGGATCTCCAAGAGCTCGCGCGGCGCGAGCGGCGGAAGCTCCGCCGCCTCCCCGACCCCCTCCGCCGCGACCCGGCGCACCCCCGGCTCGCGCAGATCGAGGATCCGCCACAGCAAACGCCCCGAGAGCCCCCGCTCCGAATGCCCCCCGATCCGCCACGTCGCCGTCCCCGGCGCGACGCACAGCGGATCGAGCGCCCGCGGCACGTTCCCCCCGGACCGCAGCGGCGTCCGCCGGAGCGGGCTCATGAAGAGCATCGAAGGCGCGTTCCAGCCGCGCACGTCCTCGGTCGTGAAGCGCTGACCCCCCCAGTCGTCGAAGATCCCCGACGTCGTGATCGGCGTGTCCCGGAGCGCCGTCACCACGTACCCCGAGACCGCCGGCCGCGCCCGCGCCGCCTCCGCCATCGTCCGCCGCACGAACGCCGCCCGCTCCGCCGCGTCCCGCCGAAGCTCCGCGTCCCGCTCCGCCCCCTCGTCGCCGAAGACCGGAAGCTCCCGCGCGAGCCGGGAGAGTTCGTCCCGAATCCTCACCCCCGGCGCGTTGAGCTCCCCGATCGAGGACGCCCACGGCGGCAACTTCCGCGCCACCCGGGGCAGGTCCCGGTGCGCGTCCGCGTCCATCGTCTCTCCCAGGAGCATCGGCGTCCCCGCCCGCGTCCCCAGCGCGAGCGAGTCGAGAAGGTGCCCGTACACCGGAAGGTCCGCGCACGGGTGAAAGTCCTCGAACGTCCCGAACTCGCGCGGGTCCCCCCCGTACATCTCTGCCCCCCCGGAGGAATCGCGCACGAGCGGGCATCCCGTGAGCGCCTGCACCTTCGCCACCATCCGCGCCCGGAACGCCGCCGGCGCGTTCCCCATCTCGCACCCCACCGTCCACGCGACCACGCACCGGTGCCCCCGGTACTGCCGCACGATCCGCTCGAGCTCCTCCTCGATCCGCGGATCCTCGAAGAGCGCCGGCTTCGCCTGCCAGAGCGGAAGCTCGATCCACGCCGCGAGCCCCGCCTCCTCCAGCGCGTCCAGATACCGGTGCGGCGGAAGCCAGAGCGAGAACTTCACGAGGTTGAACCCCAAGGCCGCGACCCGCGCGATCTCGCGCCGCGCCTCCTCCTCGGTCGGGTGCGGCCCGCCCCCTTCGGGGTACCACCCCCAGTGGAGAACCCCGCGCGGGTAGAACGGCGCCCCGTCGAGCCTCAGCCGCGACCCCTCGACCTCCAGACGCGGCACGAGCACGTCCCCATCGAGCGGCGTCCCCGTGGGGACGAGCTCGACCTCGCGGTAGATCCCTCCCCACGTCTGGTGGAGGTAGGGCAAAAAGCCCGAGAGCACCGAGCCCACCGGGTGGAGCCGCCCCCCGTTCTTCACCACGTCCACCCGCACCTCCACCGTCCGGCGCGCGTAGGGCGAGAGGTCCACGTCGAACGCGTCCCACATCCCCTCGTGCGCGGCGGCGTCCTCCCCGTCCACCGTCACCCGGCACGCGTAGCTCACCCCGCGGAAGCGCAGAAGCCCGCCCGTGCGGGGGACCTCCAGCATCGTCCGGTACCGCGCCGGACCCTCCCACTCGATCGCCACGTCCTGCCCCCACGCGTGCGGCACCCGCACCTCCCGCGGCCCCCCGTCCCCGTACTCCACCGTCCACCGCTCGATGAGGAGGCTCATGCGATCCGTAGAGTACCGATCTGCGACGAGCTCGCCGCTCGCGAGGTCGGACGCGACCCCGAATGCGCGGCCCCACCGGGTGCGGGGCCATCGGCCTAGGCGAAGGTCCCGGTCCCCCAGCATTTCTGCGGGTTTCTCCACAAGTGCGAGCGGTCTTTCCTCCTTGCAGAGGTTTTTTGGCGGACACTAGCTCCGCTCTCGGGACCGGACTTCCGGTGCGGCCCGAGAGCCGAAGTGAATGCGATGACGCGAACCCCGATCCTCCCCCTCCTCATCCTCGCCGCCCTCGGCGCGACCGCCTCGGCCCAGTCCGTCGTCACCTTCGACTCCATCACGAGCGCTCCTTCGTTCTCCATCGCGACCTCGGATCGCCAGCTTATGGGACAGGCGTTCAACTTCGGCAACGCGTCGGGTCCCCAGACGCTGACCGGGATGGACGTCCTTGTCGCCTCCGCCTCGACGGCCTCGGTGAACTACGCGAACATCGAGGTCCAGGTCACGTTCTTCGACCGTTACGATCCGGCCGCCACGGGAGCCGTCTTCTCGAACCCTCTCGACACGCGGGTCTTCACCACCGGCCCCCTCACCACGGCGCCGAGCACGATCTACACGCTCTCGCTCCCCTTCTCCGGCGCTCCGATCACGTTCAGCGGCACGACGAACAAGGGCGTCCAGATCCTCTTCCGGGGCAACACCGGATCGGGCTTCGTGGCGACGAACGATCTGACGACCGCTGTGCGCGGAGGGGCTAGCACCCCCGCCTACGCCGTCGGCTCCAGCGCGCTGGGGCCTGGCCCGAATTTCGGATACTTCCGGAACGTCTCGAATCCGACGCCGAACTCGAGCGCGACCTCGCTCCTCGCCACCGACGCGCGCAGCATCGGCGCGAACTCGGGCCTCGCGATCCGCATGAGCACCGTCGGAGTCGTTCCGGAGCCCGCCACCCTCGCTGCCCTCGGGCTCGGTGCCGCAGCCCTTCTGCGCCGGCGACGAAACTCCCGCTGACCCCTTCCACGTCCGCGGGCGGGACGCGCGTCCCGCCCGCCACGTCGGAAGAGGGGCCGGAGTAGACTCCAAGTGGACCCCGATGGCATCCGCGCCCCCCGCCGCCACCCCCGCGACTCCCCCCGAGAAGAAGGCCGTCGAGACGGTCGACATCACGATCAACGGCATCCCCCTGACGGTGCCCAAGGGCGAGTACGTCGTCGAGGCCGCCAAGCGCCTCGGGATCGAGATCCCCGTCTTCTGCCACCACCCGCGCCTGAAGCCCGTCGGGATGTGCCGCATGTGCCTCGTCGAGGTCGGGATGCCCGGACCCGACGGCGCGATCCGCAAGATGCCCAAGCCCCAGGCCTCCTGCACCCTCCCCGTCGCCCAGGGGATGGCGATCGAGACCGACACCCCCGGCATCCACAAGGACCGCAAGGGGATCCTCGAGTTCCTCCTCATCAACCACCCCCTCGACTGCCCCATCTGCGACCGCGGCGGCGAGTGCCCCCTCCAGAACACCACCCTCTTCTACGGACCCTCCACGTCCCGCTTCGTCGAGATGAAGCGCCACAACAAGAAGGCGTACCCCCTCTCCGAGCACGTCGCCCTCGACCTCGAGCGGTGCATCCAGTGCGGACGGTGCGTCCGCTTCACCGAGGAGATCTCCGGGGATAGCCAGCTCGCCTTCCGCTTCCGCGGCGGCGCGATGCAGCCCGCGACCTTCGAGCTCACGAACTTCGACTCGAAGTTCTCCGGCAACACGATCGAGATCTGCCCCGTCGGCGCGCTCACGAACCGCCACTACCGCTTCCGCGCCCGCCCCTGGGACCTCCAGACGAGCGAAGCGATCTGCACCGTCTGCTCGAACGGCTGCGCGACCTGGTTCGACCACCGCGTCGGCAAGTACATGAGGACGAACGGCCGCACGAACGAGGAGGTGAACGAGGAGTGGACCTGCGACCGCGGCAAGTTCGGCCACGACGTCTACAACGACCCGAACCGCCTCCAGACCCCCTTCGTGCGCCGGGAAGAGGCCCTCGTCGCCGCCGACTGGAGCGCCGCCTACGCCGCGATCCTCCCCCGCTTCGTCGAGGGCGGCGACGACGTCGCCTTCCTCGCCGGACGCACCCTCTCGAACGAGTCCCTCCACGGCCTCGCCCGCTTCGCCGCCGAGTTCGCCCTCACCGGCAACCTCGACTGGCGCATGGAGCGCCGCCTCGACTCCGCCCTCGTGCCGACGGTCCAGGTCCCGATCCCCGCCCTCGGCGACCACAAGGCCCTCTTCGTCCTCGGCACGAGCCTCGCCGACGAGGAGCCCATCGTCTACCTGCGCGTCCGCAAGGCGTGGTACCACGGCGGGACGAAGATCGTCGTCGCCCACAGCGAGGCGACCGACGTGGACTCCTTCGCCGAGGTCGTCCTGCGCTACCGCGAGGGGACCGCCCACCACCTCCTCGACGCCCTGACCGCCCTCGCCGCCGACGAGAACGCCGACCTCGAGCGCGCGTGCGAGTGGACCGGCCTCCGCCACGAGGACCTCCGCGCCGCCGCCCGCCTCCTCCCCGGTGCCCCCCTCCTCACCACCGTCGGCTTCGGCGACGAGGGGCCGGAGGCCGTCGCCGCCCTCGACCGCCTCGCCGCGCGCGGCGACACCCCGCTGAACGTCTACGCCCGCGCGACGAACGAGTTCGGCGCCTCCCGCATCCTCCCCGCCCCCCCCACCGCCCGCGACACCCGCGCCCTCCTCGAGGCGTGCGCCCGGGGCGAGATCCGGAGCCTCTGGCTCGCCGGGCTCGACCTCCTCGCCGAGTACCCCGACCGCGCCCTCGCCGAGCGCGCCCTGGAGAACGTCGAGTTCCTCGTCGTCCAGGACATCCGCCGCACCGAGACGAGCGACTACGCCTCCGTCGTCCTCCCCATGACCGCCCCCGCCGAGGGCGGCGGCACGTACACGAACGTGGACGGCCGCGTCCAGCCCCTCGGCAAGATCATCGAGCCCCTCGGCCACGCCAAACCCCTCTGGCGCGTGACCACCGAGATGGGCCAGCGCCTGCGCCCCGGCCGCCCCTTCATCAACGCGAACGACGTCTACGACGACCTCGCCGCCCGCGTCCCTTTCTTCGCCTGACCTCCCCGCCCCCGGCCCCCGTCCCTGCCCCCGGCCCGCGCCCCCGGTCCCCGTCCCCGACGCGGGGCGGGGGCCGGGAGACCGGGAGCGAACCTTTCGCCGAACGGTTGTCGCCGCCCGCTCCCGCGAACGTAAGGGTGTGGCCCCGACTCCGACCCCGCTTCTTTTGCCCCTCCCCCGACGCCCCTCGCCCCGGTGCCCCTGCCGGCGAGCCCGGGTGACGCTCGGGCTTGCCGGGAGCGCGAGCGTCACCCCGTTCCACCCTCCCGAGCGTCCTCCGAGGCTTCCCATGCCCGTCCCGGCCCCCCTCCCAGGTTCGGATCGCGCCACCGGCGCCCTCCCGAGCGTCACCCTGGGTGTCATCTCGCCCGCCCGCGGCGCCGTGATGATCCCCGTGCCTCCCGCGAAAAGTGGAGGAAAAACGCCGAGGACGTTGACAATCCTCCGCTAAGCTGATGAAAGAGGCATGGACGTCCCGTTCCTGCAAAAACTGCGCGCCGACCGCCGCTTCGCGTCCCCCGACCGCGTCGGCGACCTGAAGCTCCTCTTTCCCCCCTTCCGCCTGAAGATCGAGTCCATCGTCCAGGAGGCCCGCGCCCTCGGCGAGGAGTACGCCGTCTTCGAGACATACCGGAGCACCGAGCGTCAGGCGAAGCTCTTCGCCGAGGGGCGCACGAAGCTCCGGCGCGTCGGCGTCCACCACTACGGCCTCGCCGCCGACCTCGTCCGCCGGATCGACGGCGAACTCACCTGGGAGGCCGACTACGCCCTCCTCGGAAGGCTCGCCAAAGCGCGCGGCCTCGTCTGGGGCGGCGACTGGCGCTTCCGCGACGAGGTCCACGTCCAGGCGATCGCCGTGAGCGATCAGCCCCGCCTCTTCTCCGGCGCCTGGTACCCGGCCACCGTCTAGGCTCGCCGCCGGGCGGCAGTAAGCTCCCCCCATGCCCGCGACGAGGCCGTTCGACCTGAGCCCCGCCCGATGGGTCTGGCTCGACGTCCGGCGCACCCTCCCGGGCACCTTCGCCCTCTTCCGCCGGATCTTCGACCTCGCCGAGATCCCCGCCGAGGCGGGCGGCTGGATCGTCGCCGACTCCCGCTACCGCCTCTCCGTCAACGGTCGCCGCGTCCAGTGGGGCCCCGCCCCGTCCGACCCCCGCCACCTGGAGGCCGATCCGGTGGACCTGAAGCCCCACCTGCGCCGAGGCCGGAACGTCGTCGGCATCCAGGCCGTCCTCTACGGCGCCGGGAGACCCGGCCTCCTCGCCCACCTGAGGGCGGGCGACCTCACCCTCCACTCCGGCCCCGAGTGGGAGGCGCAACCCGATCGCGCCCGTACCCCGGATCCCTCGAGCCCTCAGCCCTCCCGCCCCCTCTGGGAGGAGTACGACTCCCGCCTCTTCCCCCACGGCTGGGACGACCCCGAGCGGGCCGAGCGGGCGGGGGCGGGAACCTGGATGCGGGCCCACGTCCTCGACCTCTCCCCGGCGAAGACCCCCTTCTCCGGGGGCCACTCGAACGACGCCGAGGACTTCTACGCCCCCGCCTCGACCCTCACCGACCTGCGCCCCCGGAGCATCCCCCTCATGCGCGAGGAGATCGTCCGCGCGACCCACCTCGTGGACCGCGGCCGCGTCGCGTGGCGCCGAAGCCCCGACGACTGGTTCGACGACCGCCTCGCCGGAAGCCTCGCCGTCGAGCGGCACGACGACCGCCGGGTGAGCCTCGAGCGCGAGAACCGCGTGAGGCTGGTCGAGGACGGCCCCCAGTTCCTCACGTTCGAGCTCCCCTACGGCATGGTCGGCTGGCCCCAGATCACGATCGATGCCCCGAAAGGGACCGTCGTCGAGGTCGTGTCCCAGGAGAGCCGCGACCCCGCCGACCCTTGGCTCGACTCGCACTTCTACACCTGGTCGCGCTTCGTCTCGCGCGGCGTCGAGGAGACCTTCGAGCCGTTCGAGTACGAGGGCCTCCGCTACCTCATGCTCCACTTCCGCGACGGGAGATCGGGCACGACCGTCCGCAACGTCGGCGTCCGCCGCCGCGAGTCCGCCTTCCCGATGGCTCCGGTCCTGAAGTGCGACGATCCCGCCCTCCAGACCCTCTTCGACGCGACCCTCCGCACCGTCGTGAACTCCGCCGGGGACGCCGTCGTGGACGGCATGGGCCGCGAGCGCCAGCAACGCCCCGGCGACGGATCGCACCAGCTCGGCCCCGTCCGCACCTTCTTCGGCGGCATCGCGACCTCGCGCCGCTTTCTGGAGACCTTCGCGACGGGCCAGCTCGGAAGCGGGGTCTGGCTCGACTCGTGGCCCGCCTACGACCGCCTCGCGCGCCTCGGTCAGCGCGAGCTCGGCGCGACCGAGTGGGGGCCGCTCGTGGACCACTCCGTCGGCTTCGTCCTCGACCACGTGGACCACGCCGAACACACCGGCGACCTCGCCATCGTCCAGGCCCACTGGCCGCGCATCGAGCGGTTCCTCGCCTACCTGCGGGCGAAGATGGCGCCCGACGGCCTCTTTCCCGTCGAGGGGCTCGGGATCGAGGCCGTCTGGATGGACCACGACGCCTTCCGAAGCCAAGGCGAAAAACGGTGCGCGATGAACCTCTACGTCGCGCATATGCTGGAGCGCGCCGCGACCGTCGCCCCCGACCCCGCCCCCCTCCGGGCGTGGCGCGAAGGGCTGGAAGCCACCCTCCGCCGCGCCTACTACCGCGACGCCCTCGGCGCCTACGTCGCGAACGCCGAGGGTTACGACGGCGGGGAAGCCCCCCGCTTCGACGACCGCTCCCTGAGCCACCACCTGCTCGGCGTCCTCCCCGGCAGGGCCCCCGAGGCCCTGAGGCTTCTCGCGGAGATGCCCCCGAACGTCGGGCGGAGCACCCCCGCGAACGCCGTCTGGCGCGTCCGAGCTCTCGCCCGGCACGGCCTCGTCGCCCCGATCCTCGCCGACCTGCGGGAGCGGTGGGCGACGATGCTCTCCGTCCGCGAGAACGGCACCGTCCAGGAGATGTGGACCGTCCGCCCCGGGACCTCCGCCCTGATGTCCCACTGCGCCGTCGCGCCCCTCGTCGCCGCCCACGAGGCGCTCCTCGGCCTCCGCCCGACCTCGCCCGGTTACGCGACCTACGCTCTCCGTCCGAACCTCGGCGACCTCGGCCGGTTCGAGACCGTCGCCGCGACCCCGACCGGCGCGCTCCGCTTCCGCGCCGAACGCGAGGAGCCCGGCGGCGCGTGGCGGTACGAGATCGTCTCGCCCCGCTACGGCGCCGGTTCGCTCGTTCTGAAGGACCGCACCGTCGCCCTGATCGCCGGCACCCGCGAGACCTTCCGCGAGCTCGCCGGGGGTGGGGGGGATCGGGGAGATCGGTGATGGATTCATCCGGCGTTCAGCGCGTGGGCGTGCGGCGAGCAGTAGGAATGAAGGCATCTGCCCTATCGGGGGTGCGTCTATATGGTCGCCCGTTCCTCCCGCCTCGTTCTGCGTCCCGGGTGGGAGGATCGGACCCCCTTCCTCTTCCGGGGTCTGCTCGACCACTCCGACCACGGCGTCTGCCTCACCGGGCTCGACCGCCGTCTTCTCGCCTGCAACGCCCGCTTCGGCGAGATCTTCGGCCTGGACCCCGACCCCCTCGTCGCCTCCGACGACCCCGAAGCCCTCCGCGTCTCCTACCTCCACCGTCTCGGCGACCCCGCGACCTGGCTTCGCGAGCAGGACCGCATCTACGGCGACCCGCACCTGAGCCACCAGGATGAGATCGAGCTCGTCGGCCCCGCCAAATGGGTCCGCCGCTTCGCCGGACCCGTGTACGGCGACGAGGTCCACCCGGTCCCGCGCACCCCCGTCGCCCGCGTCTGGACCTTCCGCGACGTCACCGCCGAGCGTCGCGAGGCGGTTCTGCGCGAGCGTCTGTACACGATCTCGATCTTCAACGACCCGTCTCCCGCCGCCGTCCTCGCTTACGTCGCCGAGACCGTCGGGCGTCACTACGGCGCGACGTGCGTCCTCTCGGTCCTGCGCGACGGTCTTCTCGACCACCGCGCCCTCGGTGGCCCGCCCACCCCCCTCGCCGCGATGCTCGGGACCACGAACGAGGCGAGCTACGGGCACCTTCCCATCGAGGCGGGTGGCCCCGTCATCGTCCCGGACACTCGGCTCGACCCCCGGACGGCGCGCCTCCTGCCGACCCGTCTGGGCTACGTCGCCTACGCCGGCGTCCCGATCCTCGGCTCCGGCGGGCGTGAGGGCGACATCGTCGGCGCGCTCTGCCTCATGATGGAGGACGCGGACCCCGGCACCGGCACGGGCACCCCGAGGCTGGAGGACGCCGACCTGCGCTTCCTTGCCCACGCCGCCGCCCGCGTGACGACCGAGCTCGAGCGCGAGCGGTACATCGAGCGCACGATCGCCTCGCGCCAGAGCGTCGTCGAAACCCAGGCCGCCGACCTCGCCTCGACCCGCGAGGTGCTCGACGCGATGGTCCACGCCCTCCGCCTCGTCTCCTTCGACGAGCCGATCGAATCCGTCCTCGTCGCCCAGGCCGCCCTTCTGGAGAACCTTCTCGGCTTCGGCACCGCCGCGATCGTCGCGACCGTCCACCCGAACGCCGCCGCGAACCCCGACCACGCGCTTCTCGCCACCCCCTACGAGCACCGCCGCGTGGACCGCCTCGACGGGCTGATGAGCCTCCAGGAGCCGACGTGGCTTCGCCGCGACGTCATCAAAGGCCTGGGGCTGGAGGACTTCCCCGAGGCGCTCGCCGTCCCACTGGCGGGCCAGCGCGCCGACTACGGGGTCCTCCTTTTCTCCGCCGACCGGCGCCTCGACCTCGACGACCACCGCCGGACCCACCTCGACGCCCTCGCCGAGCAGATCTCTCTCACGATGGAGGCGTACGCCCTGCGCGCCGATCTCGTTGAGATGAAGAACGATCTCGAGGAGTCCCAGGCGCGCACCGTCGAGAGCGAGAAGCTCGCGAGCGTCGGCGTCCTCTCCGCCGTCGTCGCGCACGACATCAAGAACATCGTCGCCGCCATCTCCATCGAGATCGCGACGACGACCGAGCCCGTGCGCACCCTCGCCGCCGTCCGGCGCCATCTCGATCGCTTCGCCGTCCTGAGCCACCGCCTGCTGAGCTACGCCAAGCCCAGGATGGTCGTGAAGAAGCGCCTCGACGTCGACGAGGTCATCGGGCGCGTGACGAACCTCATGGCCGAGACGATGCGGATCTCCGACATCCAACTCGTCACCACTCCCCCGAAGGCGCCGAACATCGTCCTCGGCGACCCGAACCAGCTCGAGCACCTCTTCACGAACATCCTCGTGAACTCGGTCCAGGCGATGAGCGCGGGCCGGGGCGGGCTCCTCGAGATCCGGACGAAGCGCGTCGGACGCCGCATCATCGTCGAGGTGCGCGATACCGGCCCGGGCATGAAGGAGGAGATCCTCGACCGCGCCTTCGACCCGTTCTACTCCGTGCGCCACGAAGGCTTCGGGCTCGGTCTCTACGCCGCGCGCCGGATCGCCCTGGAGCACGGCGGCGACGTCAAAGCATCCTCGACGCCCGGAGTGGGTACCGTGTTAACCGTCACGTTGCAA
This sequence comes from Fimbriimonas sp., assembly GCA_965249475.1. GTDB lineage: Bacteria > Armatimonadota > Fimbriimonadia > Fimbriimonadales > Fimbriimonadaceae > Fimbriimonas. The sequence goes on from CBDFMD010000003.1 coordinate 1,362,003, forward strand.
GCCGCTCCGAACGACCTATGAACGCTGAGATCCTCCTCGTCGACGACGACCGTTTCCTCCTCGACTCGATCGGGCGCCTCCTGAAGCAGAACGGGTACGAAGTCCGCACCGCCCCCTCGGGCGAGGAGGGTCTCCAGCGCCTCGCCGAGAAGTCCCCGGACCTCATGGTCCTCGATCTCGGCCTCCCCGGGGTGGACGGCATCTCGCTCTGCCGGCGCATCCGCTCCACCCACCGGTTCCCGATCATCATGCTCACCGCCCGGACCGACGCGATGGACAAGGTTATCGGGCTCGAGGTCGGCGCTGACGACTACCTTACGAAACCGTTCGACCCCGCCGAGCTTCTCGCTCGCATCCGCGCCCATCTCCGCCGCTCCACCGAGTACCAGGCTCCCGCCGTCGAGGGGCGCGAGGCGAAGCTCGAGATCGACGACCTGAAGGTGGACTTCGACGCCCGCGAGGCGTTCATCAAGGACAAGCCCACCCAGCTCACCGCGAAGGAGTTCGACCTTCTCGCCTACATGGTCCGCAACTCGGGCCGCGCCCTCTCGCGCGAGCAGCTCTTCGAGACGGTCTGGGGGTACGACATCCAGTTCTCCTCGAACACCCTCGACGTTTTCGTCTACCGGCTTCGATCGAAGATCGAGGAGCCCCTCGGGCGCCGCCTCATCCACACCGTCCGCGGCTACGGCTACAAGTTCGTCCCGAGCGAGTAGGCCTCCGCCGCGCCTCGCCTAAGAAGCAAAGGGGCGAAAGCCCCGCGACGTTCATCTGGAAGTCAGATTGGGCTCGGGTAAACGACCGTAGTATCTCGCATCGGTGACACGATGAAGACCTTCAAAACCCTGAACCTGATGGCCGTGATGGCCTTCGCCGCCACGACCGTCTTCGCCCAGACCACGACCGCCGATAAGCCGGCGTCGTCCGGTTCCATGCAGAGCGGCTCCATGATGTCCCCCGACGTGGAGAACCAGGACTACAGCGCGTGGAAGGACTACTTCCGCAAGCGCCGCTACGCCCCCATCGCTCCTGCCAAGGGGATGATGATGGACATGCCCGAGTTCAAGGACGTGTACGACGAGAAGACGTTCAAGTACCTCATGAGGATCACCTCCGAGGAGAACCAGATCCCCCGCCGCCCGTTCGACGCGCCGGTCCCGATCGCCTCCTACGACCGCTACTTCAAGCTTCTGGAGACCAAGGCGAACACCTACCGCCGCGAACTCATCCGCGAGAACGAGGCGAGTATGAAGATGATGGGCTCGATGTCCGGCTCCATGGGTAAGCCCATGGAAAAGCCTATGGACCGCTAAGGTTCCGGGCATCCGCTCCAACCATCGGCGAAGGGCCCGCCTCTAAAAGGGGCGGGCTTTTTCGCGCCGAAGCCGCCGCCGGACGTAGACTACTACGATGAACGCGGGTTTCGAGTCGTGGCTGGAGAAGGGGATCGAGGGACTGAAGGAGGACCGCCTCTACAAGATCCCGAAGATCCTGGAGACCCCGGCGGGCGGCTCCGTCACGATGGACGGGAGGCGCGTCGTCAATCTCTCGTCGAACAACTATCTCGGTCTGGCGAACCACCCGAAGGTGCGCGAGGCGGCGCACGCCGCCATCGACCGATGGGGCGTCGGCGCGGGCGCCGTCCGATGGATCGGCGGGACGATGGAGGTCCACGACGAACTGGAGCGCCGCCTCGCCGCCTTCAAGCACACCGAGGCCGTCCTCGTCTTCACCGGCGGCTTCACCGCGAACTCGGGTTGCATCCCCGCCGTCCTCACGGACAAAGACGTCGTCATCTCCGACGAACTGAACCACGCGAGCATCATCGATGGCGTCCGCCTCTCGACCGCGCAGTACAAGAAGTCCCAGGGCTGGGTCTACCCCCACAAGGACATGGACGGCCTCGAGGCCGCCCTGAAGAAGGCCCAGGACGCGGGCTTCGAGAAGAAGATGGTCATCACCGACGGCGTCTTCTCGATGGACGGCGACATCGCGCCCCTCCCCGACATCGTGAGCCTCGCCGAGCGGTACGACGCCTTCGTGATGGTGGACGACGCCCACGCGAGCGGCGTCCTCGGCGAGAAGGGCGCGGGCACCGCGAGCCATTTCGGCCTCTACGGCCGGGTGGACATCCAGCTCGGGACCCTCTCGAAGGCGCTCGGCGTCATGGGCGGCTACATCGCCGGGTCGGGGCGCCTGAAGGAGTGGCTCATCAACCGCGGCCGCTCGTACCTCTTCTCGACCGGGCACCCCCCCATGGTCGCCGCCGCCCTCGTCGCCGCCCTCGATGTGATGGAGACCGATCCCGAACCGATGCGCCGCCTGTGGGAGAACGCCCGGTGGTGGAAGGAGAATCTCGCCGCCGCCGGGTTCGACACGATGGGCTCGGAAACCCCGATCACCCCCGTCTACGTCGGCGACGAGGGCCGCGCCCAGGAGATGGAGCGCGCCCTTTGGGAGGAGGGCGTCTACGCCCTCGCGATCGTCTTCCCGACCGTCGGTCGCGGCAAGGCTCGCCTTCGCACCATGCCGAGCGCCGCGCACACCCGCGAGGAGCTCGAGACCGCCCTCGCCGCCTTCAAGCGGGTACGCGACCGGATGCTCGTCGGGGCGGCGTGACGCCCCCGATCCTTCGATCCGCGACCGCTACGACCTTTTCGAGCGAGCGCTAACGACGCTCGAAGCCGTGCTGGGGATGCCGAGGAACGATGTGGTCCGCGACAGCATCGTCAAACGGTTCGAGTACACCTACGAGATGGCGTGGAAGGCGATCCGGCACGACCTGCGACGGGCGATGAGCCCCCGCGAGATCGACGGTCTCACCCGCCGGGACCTCTACCGCCGGGCCGCGCGCGCAGGGCTTCTCGACGATTCTTCGGCGTGGTTCTCTTACCACGAGGCGCGGAATGCGGCGGCGCATACTGACGACGATGAGTTCGCCATCCGCGCCGTTGCCGAGATCGAGCGATTCGCCCCCGAGGCCCGAGACCTCCTCCGGCGCCTCCGAGATAGAGAGGCCGCCTTACATGACGGCGGCGGAAAGGGGGGCGGCGCGGCGGATACTTCGGCGCCACTTCCTTAGGGAGCCCCTCTTCCTCTTCGGCTCGCGCGCGACCGGCACGGGCTGGAGGTACTCCGACTGCGACGTCTACGTCGAGGCGTCCGCCGAGGAGGATCCCGCCGTGGCGCGCCGCCGCGTCGCGGCCGCGCGCGAGGAGCTCTCCGAGAGCGATCTCCCCTTCGAAGTGGACGTCTTCCACCCCGCGCTTCTGAGCGCCGCCTTCCGCGACTTCATCCGGCGGGACTTCCAACCGCTCTAACTCGCGGCGGCCGCAAGCTCGCCGAGCGACGCGCCCACCGGGAGCGCCGCGACCTCGCCCGCCCGCCAGCAGGCGGCGGCGTGCGCCTCGTCCAAGCTCAGGAGCCCCGGCTCCTCGGCGCACCGCGCGATCCGCAAGGGGCAACGCGGCGCGAACGGGCATCCCCGAGGCAGATCCCCGAACACCGGCGGTTGTCCGCCGATCGACTCCAGCCGCTCCTGCCCCGCGCGGGGAAGCGCGTTGAGGAGCGCCCGCGTGTACGGCATCCCCGCGCGGCGGAGCACCGTCTCCGTCGGTCCCGACTCCACGATCCGTCCCGCGTAGAACACCGCCATCTCGTGCGAGACCGAGGCGATCGCCCCGATGTCGTGCGAGATGAGGACGACCGCCGTCCCCACCCGCTCCTGCATCTCGCGCAGAAGCCGCAGGATCTGCGCCTGGAGCGTCACATCGAGCGCCGTCGTCGGCTCGTCGGCGATAAGGACCTTCGGCTCGCACGCGAACGCGATCGCAATGACCACCCGTTGCCGCTGACCCCCGGAGAGCTGGTGGGGAAACTTGCGCGCGCTCAACGACGGCGAGGGCACCCCGACGAGTTCCAGCAGCCGCACCGACTCCTGGAGCGCCTGCGCCTTCCGCATCTCGCGGTGGAGCACGAGCGCCTCCGCGATCTGGTCCCCGATCCGCATCATCGGGTTGAGGCTCGTGAACGGGTCCTGCATCACGAGCGCGATCTCCTCCCCCCGCACCTTCCGGTACTCGCGCTCGGGAAGCCCCACGAGATCGCGCCCGTTCAGCCGGATCGAGCCCCCCGTCACCCGCCCGGGCGACTGGAGCATCCCCATGATCGCGAAGCCCGTCATGGACTTCCCGCACCCCGATTCGCCGACGACTCCGAGCGTCCGCCCCGCCTCGAGATCGAACGAGACCCCCCGCAAGATCTCCGTCCCTCCGAATCCCACGCGCAGGTCCCTCACCTCGAGCAATGCCACGGGAAGAGCTTACCGGGGGCTTGGCGCCGCCTTGGCTCTAGGACCTTCGACCCACTTGGGGCGCGCGGAGACCATCACCCCCGTCCCGTCGTCGTATAATGCCGTCACCATGCTTTCCTTTCGGCGTTTCGCCGGTCCTGCGGTGCTCTGATGGAGAAGATCCGCGTCGTCATCGCCGAAGACGAGGAGAACTACCGTAAAGCTCTCCGCCGCACCATCGAGCTCACCCCCGACATCGACCTTATCGCCGTCTGCAAGGACGGGCGCGAGGCGCTCGACCGGTGCGCCGATCTGAGCCCGGACGTCCTGCTCACGGACATCAACATGCCGCACCTCGATGGGCTCGAGCTCATGCGCCGGCTCTACACCGACACCCCGCCCCCCCACATCGTCGTCCTCACCGTTCAGGAGGACGACGACACGATCTTCGACGCCTTCCGCTCCGGCGCGTGCGGGTACGTCCTGAAGACCTCGACCCCCGGCGACGTCCTCGAGGCGATCCGCCTCGCCAACCGCGGTGAGGCGAAGATCACCCCCCGCGTCGCCTCCCGGCTCATCCAGGACTTCCGCCGCACCGACCGCGCCCGCACCCTTCCTACCGAGTCCGTCCTCCTCTCCCACCGCGAGGCTCAGATCCTCGAGCTCGTCGCCCTCGGACTTCGCAATCGGGAGATCGCCGACCGCCTCGAGATCGCCGAGAAGACGGTGAAGAACCACGTGAGCGCCATCCTCAAGGCCCTCCAGGTGAACACCCGCACCGAGGCCGCCCTCCGCGCCGTGAAGAACCGCCTCGTCGCCCGCGCCTGAAGCCCCGTTAACCTCCTCGAACCAGTCGCTCCGGCTCGGGAAGGCAGAAGAGCGAAGGCGCCCCCCCCGTGTGCCAAAAGAGCACCCGCCCCCCGACCTCTCCGAGCCGGATCGTCTCGAGGAGCCCCGCGAACGCCTTGCCCGTATAGATCGGATCGAGAAGGATCCCCTCCGTCCGCGCGAGATCCCGGATCGCCCCGAAAGATTCCGCCGAAGGCACCCCGTACCCCGGCCCGACGAAACGCAGGTCGTAGTCGAAATCGGCCGCCGTCAGCCCCAAAGCCCCGCGCCCGGGCGAGCGCCCGAGAAGCCCGTCGAGCCCCGCCGCCAGCTCGACGAACTCATGGACGAGCTCAGGCTCCGGGTCGCACGCGATCCCCTTCACCCGCGTCGCCGAGCCGTGGAACGCGTACGTGAGCCCCGTCTGCGTGCTCCCGCTCGACGACGCGCTCACGATCCAATCGAAGTCGCGGGGGACCTCCTGGGCCGCCTCGTAGAATGCGAGCGCCCCGAGCGGCGACGACCCCCCGATCGCGAGCCGGTACACCCGCTCCCCCCGCGCCTCGTACTCGCGCGCGAGAGCCTCGCTCGCCGCGATGAGCGTGTCCCAGTCCCCGTCCGGCAACCGTCTCAGGTCCGCCCCCATCGCCTCGGTAAGAAGAAGATTCCCCCCTTCGGGCACCAGCCCCCCCGTCGCGGGCTCGAACTCGTAGGGGAGCCCCATCACCGCCGCCGCGCACTTCAGACCCGTCACCGCGCACCCCGTCGCGAGCTGGCGCAGGAAGTTCGACTGCGTCGCCCCGCACGTTACGACCGCCGTCGCCCCCGCCGCCTTCGCCGCTCCCAGGAGGTATTCGAGCTTGCGCCCCTTGTTCCCCCCCAGCGCGAACCCCGTGAGGTCGTCGCGCTTCATCCACAGATCCACTCCCAGCCGCGCCGACATCCGCTCCAGCCGGTGCAGGGGCGTCGGCTTGAGGACGAGTTCGACGCGCGGCGGCGAGGAGGGGGAGGGCACGGGGCCTATTATGAAGCCCGTACACTCCTCCTATGACTCGCGCGCGCAAAGCTCTCGCCGTCGCCAGCGGCCTTCTCGCCGTCGGAGCGGGGGGGCTCTTCCTCACGCCCTTCGGCAAGGCCGTCCGCGACATCGCGGGCACCGGCGTCGTTCAGAGCGCCCTCGCTAAAGGCGACCGTAAGGCCGAGGACGACACCATCGCCCGCCTCAAGGCCATCCGCACCGCCCTCGACCTCTACCACGATTCCGAGGACCGCTACCCCGACGCCAAGAACTGGACCGAGGAGGCCCTCAAGCGCCTCGCCGCCGACGATCTCGCGAAGGGCGAGGACGCCAAGCGCCTCACCCGCCCCGGCGCGAAGGCGTACGGCTACGCCCTCAACGCGGCGGTGGCGGGGAAGTACCGGGGGGACATCGGCCCCCCCACGACGATCCTCGTCTACGAGACCCCCCGCGAGGAACCCAATGCCGCCGGCGACCCCGCTCAGGACGGCCTCCCCGGCGGAAAGGCCGTCACCGTCGCGGGCGAGATCGTCCCCTGCCGCTAAACGCGCGCCGGACCGCTGAAGAGCTTGGGCCAAGCGCCGAGCTGGAGAACGTGGGAGATACGAACGTACGCAAGGATGTTAATGATTGGAGTAGCGAAATCAATGAACACCACTGCGTAAAGCGACCGGTGCATGGGCGCTTGTGCCAAATAGGCAACGATACCGAAAATGTGCCAAACGCACATGAGCCCGAATACGAGAGCATGAAGCGCGATCGCGACAGACTTTCTCGGAGAGACGAGGTTGAACGCCGCTAAGGGGAACGCCCACGGCCAGTTCGTGTTCCACCGGAAGAGGTTGTTCCCCCACACCCCGAAGAGCGCCACGATGATCATCGGGACGTAGATCGCGAGAAGACCCGCGCCGAGGGCGGCGACGAGCGTCCGCACCTTCGGCGGCTTGGCGAGGAGGTAACTGAGGCAAGAGGATCGGGAGTCAGTCATGGAGATCGAAGGCCGAGGGCCAGTTGAAGAGGCGGTACGTCCGACCCGGCACCGCCGTCCGGGTGCTCACCGACGTGCGGCGACGAAGCGACGCGTCCGCGCGGAGCTGGAGGAGCGGCGAAGGCATGAAGCATTCCCCACGCCCGAAGCACCCGCCCAGGTCCGGCGGCGTCTCCCCTTCAAACGGGGCGACCGGCACGTCGGATTGGAAGACGTCGGCGAGGAGCGCGGGCGCGTCCTCCGAGGCGAGCGCCTTCGTCCACTCGGCCTCGTCGGCGTACTGCGTGAGGTTCCGCACGTACCCGAACGAACCGACGAGCGGGGTGTTCGGCGGCGCCGGGAACGAGCACGAGGCGCGCCAGTGGTCGTCCCGGTCGCACGTCGGCGCCTTCGCGAGCGCGAGCGTCGCCGCCGTTCCGACCGGGTACCGGTCCCAATCGCCGACGTACATCTCCAGCGCGAGCCCGCACTGCCGCAGGTTCGAGACCGCCTCCGTCCGGCGCGCGCCCTTCCGAGCGCGCGCCACGACGGGGAAGAGGATCGCCGCCAAAACCCCGATGATCGCCACCACGACGACGATCTCGCTGAGCGTGAACGCGCCCCCCCTGTGCCTCTCCGGAGGGGGAGTGGGTTCGTAGCCGAGATCGTCGCGCCGTGCGAACACGACGGCATTGTACGACGATTTCCGGGGAAACGCCTTCGCTCGAAAGGAGACGTTCCTACTGCTCCGGCCGAGACGGTACCCTTCCCGCCATGGACCTCGGCCTCAGGGGCAAAGTCGCGATGGTCGCCGCGGCGAGCAAGGGGATCGGCCTCGCCACCGCCAAGCTCCTCGCCGCCGAGGGGGCCCGCGTCTCCATCTGCGCCCGCACCGAGGCGACCCTCGAGGACGCCGCCGCCGCGATCGGGTCCGAGACCCGAAGCTACGTCGTGGACGTCACCGATCCCGACGACCTCGCCTTCTGGGTCGAGGAGACCCGCCGGGACCTCGGCCCCGCCTCCCTCCTCGTCACGAACACCGGCGGCCCCCCGGCCGGGCCGCTCGACGCGAAGACCGACGACGAGTGGCGCGCGGGCTTCGACGCCACGCTCCTGAACGTCGTCCGCCTCGTCCGCCTCGTCGCCCCCGAGATGAAGAGCGCCGGTTGGGGCCGTATCGTCCACGTCTCGAGCCTCGTCGCCCGCGAGCCCTCCCCGCTCCTGCCCATCTCCTCGACGCTCCGCGCCGGTCTCCTCGCCCTCACGCGGCTCCAGGCCCGCGAGCTTGCGCCCCACGGGATCACCGTGAACGCCGTCCTTCCCGGCCACACCCTCACCGACCGCCAGCGCCACCTCGCCGAGATCCGCGCCGAACGCGACGGCGTCACCCCGGAAGAGGCCCTCCGCCTCCAGGGCGAGGCCGTCCCCGCCGGACGGCTCGGCACCCCCGAGGAGATCGCCGCCGCGATCGCCTTCCTCCTCTCGGAGCCCGCCGCCTACACGAACGGCGTCTCCCTCCTCGTGGACGGCGCCCTCACCGCCGGGATCGCCTGAGCGCTAGTAGCCGTTCTGACTCTTGAACGCCTCGATCTCGGGCGAGTACCCGATCTCGAGCGTCGCCGCGTCCTCCGCCGCCGCGATCCGCTCGCGCACCTCCCCCCGCTCCGCCCCCCGACGGATCATCAGTTGCGCCGAGGCGAGGTAGCTCGTCACCGCCTCCTTCCCCCGGTTGAACCCCGTGAGCGCCGTCCCCTCGAGCCGGTACGCCTCCTCCAGATCCCGCTCCCTCCCCGATCTTGCGAGGCGCTTCGCCTCCTCGTCCAGCGTCCCGCACGCCGCCGCGTCCCCCCGCGCGCACGCCCGCTCCGCCTCCGCGATCGTCCCCCCGAACCCCGCCGCGCCCCCCGCCCCGGCGACGCGCGCCTGCGCCGCGCCGGGTTTCGCGTCGGTGGCAACGTCGGGCTTCGCGTCGCCTCCCGCGACCGCCGCTTCCTGCCGCCGAACCCCCGTCCGCCCCGATCCCCCGTCCGTCACCGAACCGAGGATCGTCGCGAACGCGTAGAACGCCGCCGCGAAGAGAAGCCCCAGCGTGATCGCGATCGCGAGAAACCGCCCGATCGTCCGCGACGCCTCCGGCGAGATCACCGGCGTGCGCGGCGGGGGAGGGTAGTAGATCGGCGCGTTCGTGTAGCTCGGGGGCATGTGCGCCGGGTTCGGCAGACCCGTCATCGGCCCGTACCCTTGCGTCTGGAACGTCCCCCCGCTTCCCGCGCCGTAGCCGAACGGCGCCCCGACGATCGGCGGAGCGGCCCCCTGGGTCCCGAACACCGGCGGCGGCGCCCCCGTCGCGGCAGGGAGAGACCACGGCGCGACCGCGACCGGCGGCGGCGCCTTCGTCGCCGCGAGAGCCGCCTGGAGCGCGTCGCGCATCTCCAGCGCGCTCCCGTACCGCGCGCTCGGCGCCTTGTCCAGCGCCCGCTCGATGACGGCCCAGATCGCGTTGGGAACCGCCCCCGGCTGAACCGGCGCCGTGTTCACGATGTTGTACGTGATCGAGACGACGTTGTCCCCGGCGAACGGCTTCACCCCCGCGAGCATCTCGAAGAGCATCGCCCCGACCGAGAAGAGGTCGCTCCGCGCGTCGATCTCCTTCCCGACGACCTGCTCGGGGCTCATGTAGCTCGGCGTCCCGAACACCTGCCCGTCCATCGTGAGGTTCGGCTGGAACGTGAGCCGCGCGATCCCGAAGTCGGTGATCTTCACCTGCCCCCCGGAGACGATCTGCACGTTGTCCGGCTTGATGTCCCGGTGCACGACCCCGTTCGCGTGCGCGTGGCCGAGCCCGTCGAGCGTCTCCGAGACGATCCGCACCGCCCGCTCCATCTCGATGACCCCCGCCGTCTCGATCTCCTTGCGGAGCGTCGTCCCGTCGAGGAACTCCATCGCGATGTACCACCGCCCCGCGTCCTCCGCGAAGGCGTACACCGTCATGATGTTCGGGTGGTTCAGCGAGCCCACCGCCTGCGCCTCCCGCCGGAACCGCGCGATCCGGTCCTGCACCTGCGGCTCGGTCGAACCCGCCGGGATCGCGAGCTCCTTCACCGCCACCCGTCGGTTCATCCGCGAGTCGTACGCCTCGTACACGATGTCGTTCGACCGGGCGATCTCGCGGATGATCTCGTACTGGCCGAGGGTGGTGGGCGGCTGGCTCATGGAGAAGAGGAGGACCCCGTCAAACTGCGGGAGGTCGAAGGCCGAACCCCGACTAGCATTATCCATGAAGACTTTTCCGAAAAAATCCCCGCCGTGCTGTGAACGAACGGTGATTCCGCGTAATGATGTTGGAGGAAGCCCCACGAACGATGCCGCTCGCGCTCCTCCCCGTGCTCCTCTCCCCGCGCCGAGCCGCGCCTCCTCCCGCCCAGACCTACCGCATCGTCTCCAATGGGTACGGCCCCGTCGGGGAGGTCCGCGTCAAGCGCCCCACGTTCGCCTGGAGCGTCGTCCCGCAAGGCGGCAAGCGCGTCACCGCCTCGAGCGTCACGCTCAACGGTCTCCCCGTCCCCACCGTCTACGACCCCCGGCGCGGCGAGCTCCGCTACACTCCCGAGAAGCCCCTCCCCCAGGGCGTCTACGCCGTCGTCATGAACGTCGAGGTGGACGCGGCCGTTCGCTTCAAGCGGGAGTGGAAGACCGTCGTCCCTCCCGGCGCCGCCGAGCGCCTCCCCGCGCCGGGGCCGAGGCAGACGAACGTCTTTCTCGTCCTCAACCGCCTTCGCGCCGCCATGGGGCTCGACCCGTTCACCCTCGACCCGGCCCTCTGCGCCGCCGCCGATTCCCACGCCCGCTACCTCGCCGAGAACGACGCGACGGGCCACGAGCAGACGCAAGGGAGACCCGGCTTCACCGGCACCCACCCCTGGGACCGCACCCGCGCCTACGGCTTCTCCGGAGGCACCTGGGAGGCGGCGGGCTACGTGGTCGCCGACCCGAGCGAGGCCGTCGCCGCGATCTTCGACGCCCCGTACCACCGCGTCCCGTTCCTCCAGCCGGGCACCGCCCGCCTCGGGGTCGGCGTGAGCGCCCGCGGCACCGTCATCGACGGCGAGATGTTCCTGGGGCGCGGCGCCGTGACGAGCCCCGCCCCCGATCAGCGCGAGATCCCCGTCTCCTGGAGGGGGTACGAGCGCCCCGACCCCTTGCGGATGTGGCCCGTCCTCCAGCGCCCCGTCGGCTACCCCATCGTTCTCGCCGACTTTGCGGGCGATGGGGAGACCGCGCAGCTCGTCGTGACGAGCGCCCGCCTCATCCTCGGCGGCAAGCCCGTCGAGACCTACCTGAACACCCCCGCGAACGACGAGCTCCTCACCGACGCCGCGATCCTTCTTCCCGTCGAACCCCTGAGACCCGGCGCGACCTACACCGTCGCGATCGTCGCGAGCCGCGGCGCCCGCGACCTCTCCCGGCGCTGGTCGTTCACCACCGCGAACTAAGTCGCGCCTCCCGCTGTAGAACGGGTGATGCTGACCCTCGCAAGGATGCGCCAGAACATGGATCTCGAGACCTACCGCGCCGACTGGCTCCGCCTGCGCGAGCGGTTCGTCGCCGAGGCCGCCGACCCCGACGAGACCGGCGACGCGGCTCCCGATCGCGACGAGAACGCCCTGGACAAAGCCGAAGAGGATGCCGGCATCGCGAACGACGAGACCCTCCAGCACTTCGGCGAGTTCCTCGAGACCGAGGGCGGGGCCGTCGCCCCCACCGCCGACCCCGGCTCCACCGCCGCCCCCGAGGAGACCACCGCCGCACCCGAGCGGTAGTCGTGCGCGCCTGGGAGCTCCCCGCTCAGCCCACCCTCAGCGCTCGCCGATCGGCACGTAGGCGAGGTTCGTCTCGCCCTCGTAGATGGCCTTGGGGCGGATGAGCCGGTTGTTCTCCAACTGCTCGATCGCGTGCGCGCAGTACCCCGCGACCCGCGCGACCACGAAGATCGGCGTGTAGAGGTCGATCGGGATCCCCAACAGGTAGTACGCGTACGCGGCGGGAAAGTCCACGTTCGGGTGAAGCCTTTTGCGCTCGAGCATCGTCCGCTCCAGCACGTCCGCGATCTCGCCGTACTTCGTGATCCCCTTCTCCTGCCCGAGCTCCTTCGCCACCTTCGTCATGTACATCGCGCGCGAGTCGCCGTTCTTGTACTCGCGATGCCCGAACCCCATGATCTTCGCCTTCGATTCGAGCGCGTGGTCGATCCACGTCTGCGCGTTCGAGGCCTCGCCGATCTGGAGGATCATCCTCATCGCCTCCTCGTTCGCGCCGCCGTGGAGCGGCCCGCGCAGGGTCCCGATCCCCGTCACGATCCCCGAGTAGAGGTCCGAGAGCGTCGAGACCGTCACCCGGTTCGCGAACGTGCTCGCGTTGAACCCGTGCTCGGCGTACAGCGTGAGCGAGGCGTCCATGACCTGCACTGTCTTCGGGTCCGGCTCCTCGCCCGACATGAGGTGCAGAAAGTTCTCCGCCGTCCCCGCCCCCGGCCGCGGGCGCACGATCTCGTGCCCCTCGCGGAGCCGGTGCCCGTACGCCACCATCGTCCCCGCCTTCGCGACGATCCGCACCGCTTTCCGCAGATTCGCCTCGTAGTCCGTCGCGGGCGCCTCGTAGTCCGGATCGAACGGGGCGAGCGCCGAGAACGCCGTCCGGATCGAATCCATCGGATGCGTGTTCTTCGGAAGCGCGCGGAGCACGTCCACCACCGCGTCCGGCACCTCCCGCTCGTCGCTCAGCGTCCCCCGGAAGGCGTCGAGCTCGCCCTGGTTCGGAAGCCTCTTGTACAGGAGCAGGTACGCCGTCTCCTCGTAAGAGCCCCTCTCCGCAAGGTCGTGGACGTCGTAGCCCCGGTACTGGAGCGACGACCGGTCCGAGTCGATCTCCGACACGCGCGAGATCCCGGCGGGCACCCCTTCCAGCCCGGGGGAGTAGTTCGGATACGGGTTCGTGGCGGCGGCGCTCATAGACTCGTTAAGAGTCTACGCCTTCGGACGCCGCGCCGTCCGACCACCGCGTCTCCCGCGCGTCGTACCCCGCGTACCCGATCCGTTCGTAAAGCTCCCCGCGAGTCCGCAACCGATCCATCAGCCCCGCCTGCGTCCCCGTCGCCAGAAGCTCCGCGTACCCCTCGTCGAGCGTCCTCAGGGCCGCGCGCATCATCGTCACGGGAAAGATCACGAGCGCGTACCCGAGCTCCGCGAAGCGCGACGCCGGCATCAGCGGCGTCTTCCCGAACTCGGTCATGTTCGCCAGAAGCGGAACCCCCGGCACCGCCGCGCGGAACTCCGCGAACTCCCCCTCCCCCGCGAGCCCCTCGGGGAACACCATGTCCGCCCCCGCCGCGACGTACGCCCGCGCCCGGTCCACCGCGTCGCCCATCCCCGAGACCCCCCGCGCGTCCGTGCGCGCGATGAGGACGAACCCCGGATCGCGCCGCGCCTCCACGGCCGCCCGCACCTTCGCGACCATGTCCCCCGTCTCCACGAGCGACTTCCCATCGAGGTGCCCGCACCGCTTCGGGTGCATCTGATCCTCCAGATGGACCCCCGCGAGCCCCGCCCGCTCCATCTCGATCACGGTCCGGAACGCGTTCGTCGCCCCCCCGAACCCCGTGTCCGCGTCCGAGACGACCGGGACCGGCGCGACCGCCGTGATCCGCGCCGCCGCCGCCGCGAACTCCGTGAGCGTCGCGAGCGCGATGTCCGGCACCCCGAGGAGCGCGTTCGTGAGCGCCCCCCCCGAGAGGTACAGCGCCCGCGCCCCCGCCGCGTGCGCCGAGACCGCCGAGAGCCCGTCGTACACCCCCGGCGCGACGACGGTCCCCTCGACCATCAGCCGCCGAAGCTCGGCCCCCGGCGAGAGGAGAGGAGCCCTCAGCATCAGCCCAGCCGCGACGCGATCTTCCCGAACGCCGCCTTCCCGCCGTACGACGCGCTCGGCCCGAGGATCTCCTCGATCCGCAGGAGCTGGTTGTACTTCGCCACCCGGTCCGTCCGGTTCGGCGCCCCCGTCTTGATCTGCCCGCAGTTCGTCGCCACCGCGAGGTCCGCGATCGTGACGTCCTCCGTCTCGCCCGAGCGGTGCGAGAGGATGCTCGTGTACCCCGCCCGCGTCGCCATGTTCACCGTCGCGAGCGTCTCCGAGAGCGACCCGATCTGGTTCACCTTCACGAGCACTGAGTTCGCCACCCCCTCCCGGATCCCCCGCGCGAGGATCTCGACGTTCGTCACGAAGAGGTCGTCCCCCACGAGCTGCACCCGGTCGCCGAGCGCGTCCGTGAGCATCTTCCACGTCGCCCAGTCGTCCTCCGCGCACCCGTCCTCGATCGAGATCAGGGGGTATCTCTCCGCGAGCCCGACGAGGTACGCCACCTGCTCCTCGCCTCCGCGATCCCGTTGCTCCCCGGTCTTGTACCGGTACTTGCCGTCCTTGTAGAACTCGCTCGCCGCCGCGTCGATCCCGAGGTAGATCTCCCGCCCCGGCTCGTACCCCGCCCCCTGGATCGCCTCGAGGATGAGGTCGAACGCGAGGTCCTGGTCCTGCAGGTTCGGCGCGAACCCTCCCTCATCGCCGTACCCCGTCGCGAGCCCCCGCCCCTTCAGAAGCGCCTTGAGCCCGTGGAACACCTCCGCCCCCCACCGGAGCGCCTCCGAAAAGCTCTCGGCCCCCACCGGCAGGATCATGAACTCTTGGAAGTCCACGTTCGAGTCCGCGTGCGCCCCGCCGTTGAGGATGTTCATCATCGGCACCGGGAGCGTCTTCGCCGCCGTCCCCCCGACGTACCGGAAGAGTGGGAGCTTCCGCTCGCTCGCCGCCGCCTTCGCCACCGCGAGCGACACCCCGAGGATCGCGTTCGCCCCCAGGTGCCCCTTGTTCGGCGTCCCGTCGAGCTCGAGGAGCATCTCGTCGATCCCTTCCTGGTCCGTCGCGTCCCGCTCGTCGAGCGCGGGTGCGATGATCTCGTTCACGTTCTCGACCGCCTTCCGAACCCCCTTGCCCAGGTACCGCCCCGCGTCCCCGTCCCGAAGCTCCACCGCCTCGTGCGCCCCCGTGCTCGCCCCGCTCGGCACCGAAGCCCGCCCCACCGCCCCCGAGGCGAGCAGAACGTCCACCTCCAAAGTCGGGTTCCCCCGGCTGTCGAGGATCTCGCGGGCGGTGATGTCGGCGATGTACGGCATGGTCCCGAAGGGTACCGCGCAGACCCCCGCGCGAACCTAAACGGGGGCCGCGAGCGGGTATTCTGGACCCGGCCGACGGGCGATTTCCCTGGCCGCACCCCCATGTCGCTCGCACTCAACCGGGAGAACTTCTTCTGGCACAAGGTCCACTCGCTCACCGGGGTGATCCCCGTGGGCTTCTACATGGTCCAGCACCTCACGCTGAACTCGTTCTCCCTCGGCGGGGCCGAGAAGTTCAACGGCGTCATCGCCTTCTTCGAGTCGCTCCCGAAGCACCTCCTCCTCACCCTCGAGATCGGCGCGATCTGGCTTCCCCTCATCTTCCACTCGATCTACGGCCTCTTCATCACGAACCGCGGGCAGCAGAACTTCCTCAACACGAAGTACCGCTGGAGCCAGAACCGGATGTACACCTTCCAGCGCTGGTCGGGCCTCCTCATCTTCTTCTTCCTCATCTACCACGTGGTCTCGACGACCGGCTACAAGTACTTCCTCGACCTCACGAACTCCTCCGTGGCCCATGGCTACACGAACCCCGCCGAGGCGATCAAATTCGACGCCTGGCACGCCAAGCTCACGAGCTTCGGCGGCCTCTTCTTCGTCGTCTACATGCTCGGCATCGCCGCAAGCGCGTACCACCTGAGCTACGGCCTCTGGAACTTCTCCATCCGCTGGGGCATCACGATCTCCGAAAAGGCCCAGCACCGGATCCAGCGCTTCTCGGCGGGCGCGTTCGTCGCCCTCGTCGTCCTCGGCTGGGGCGCCCTCGCCGGCTTCGTCCTTCCCCGCAAGGCCCACGAGGCCGACCAGATCAAGGACAACGCCGCCGTCTCCACCGCCGTCCCCCCGGGCGTCCCGCGCGCCGTCTCCCGCTGAAGCCCGCCGGACGCCCTCCCGCCGGGGGCGTCCGGCATCGCGATTACCGGAAGAGGGAGTCCCCCGGCGGGAAGAGCGCCCCGAGCGCCGCCTCCGCCTCCTCGTCCGCCACGCAGTCCGCGTCCTCCGCAAGGATCGCCGCGATCGAGCGGTACCCGAACACGAGCGCCTCGAAGCGCCCCGGCGCCAGCCGCACCCGCGCCGAGTCCGCCCGCTCCCCCCTCCACGGCTCGATCCCGGCGATCCGCCCGCCGTCGAACCGGAGCGCCACCCCGTCCGCGACCCGCGAGAGCGTCAGCTCCCCCGACCACCCGGCCCTCGCCGAACGGGCGAGACACCCCTCCATCGCCGGCGCGATCTTCGCGAGGAACGCGGGCGCGTCGGGAATCCGCGCCGCCCAGTCCCCGTACCCCCGGAACCTTCGTTCGAACGACCGCGGGAACGCCGCGTAGAGCGGATGCCCGTCCGGTAACGTCGTCCGCACCGACGTCGCCCCTGAGAACGCCGCCGTCCCGCGCACCGCCGCCGCCCCCGCCTCCCGCCACGTCGTCGCAAGCCCCGGCCCCGAGAGCCCCGGTGCCGAGAATCCCGGCGCGAGGTGCAGGTGCGTGAGCATCGCCAGACTCCAAGGATCGTGCGCGAACGCCCCGACGTCGCGCCCCTCCCGCACGAGGATCCGCCACTCCCGCCACCGATTGAGCCCCGTCTCCCCCGGCCCCGCGACCGTCCGGTCCGGGCGCAAGGCGTACCGCCACTCGGCGTCCGACGCCGGGTTCGCCACGACGTACCCCGCGGCCTCCTCGTGCTGGAGCCTCATGAGGAATCCTGCGTCCTCGGGCGCCGCCGGCCGGGACTCCAAAGAGGACTCCGGCAGATCCTCCGGCCGCACGAGACGACCCGCCGAGTCCCAACCGCCGTGCGAGCGCAGAGCGGGGAAGTACGCGAACCGCCGGTAGAGCCATGTGAGCCCCTGCACGAAGAGCGCGTCGGCGGGGAACCGCGCCTCGAGGAACGCGAAGAGGCTCCGGCACAGCCCCTGGCGCCGGTACGCCTCGTCCGTGACGACCGCCTCCCACACGCCGGTGGAGATCGGCACCCCTCGATACGTCGCAGGGGCGCTGAGGAGAGCCGCCCCCGCGACGATCTCGCCCCCCGCCTCGGCGACCGCGAACCGCTCCCGGTGATCGCCCGGCGAGTCGTCCCGGAACCACTCGCGGACGCGGTGCCCCATCGGAAAGTGCATGAGCCGAGCCTCGAGCGCGACGAGCGCCTCGAGGTCGGACGGGACGGCGAGACGCAACGAAGTCGTGAGAAGGGGTGTTTCAATCATGGCGGGGCGCAGACGCGGGCGGGCTCCCCCCAAGGTGCAAGCGGGAGAGCAGGGGCCGGACTAGCGCGTGAGGACCATGTCGGCGGGAATCTTACCCGGCTTCAGGAAGCGGCCTTGCGCGGGGTGAACGACGTCCCGCACCCGCACGAGCGCTCCGCGAGCGGGTTGTCGAACTGGAATCCCCCGCCGATAAGGTTCCCCGTGTAGTCGAACGTCGCCCCCGCGACGAACTTCGCGCTCTTCGGGTCCACCCGCACGATCGCCCCGTCGAGCTCGAGCACGAGGTCCCCCTCGCGCGGCGCGTCGTCGAGCCGCATGACGTACTCGAGCCCCGAGCACCCGCCCCCCTTCACCCCCAGACGCAGGAACGCCTCCGGACGACCGTCCTTGGCGAGAAGCCGCCGCACCTGCGCGAGCGCGGCGGGGGTCACGGCGACGGGAAAGACGGGCGGGGCGGGAGTTTCGTTCATGAGAGATGGGCCATCGGGCGTTCGTCGAAGAAGGTGACGTTCGGTTGCGAGGCGGGGGCCTCCTCGCGCAGAACGAGATCGCGCACCGTGACCCCCGCGAGAACCTGGTCCACCGCCTCCTGGACCTCCTGCCAAAGCGAGCGCACCGTGCAGTCCACCGCGTGTCGGCACACCGCGTCGAGCCCCGCATGCCGCACGCAGAACCGCTCGTCGTACAGCTGACCCCCCAGCTTCGCCAGCACGTCCTTCACGAGGATCGCCTCCGCAGGCCGCGCGAGCGTGTACCCCCCCGCCTGCCCCCGCGTCGAGGCGACGAACCCCCCCTGCCGCAACAACATGAGAAGCTTCGCGACGTGCGTCGAACTCAGCCCCTCCCGCCGCGAGATCTCCGGGATCGTGAGGGCTCCGCCCGAACGCGCGATCTGCACCGCGCATCGGAGCCCGTACTCCTCCTGAGTCGAGAACTTCATCTAGTACCACCCCATCTGGAGCTTCACCTCTTCCGACACCATGTCGATCGTGAACGGCGGGTCCCAGGTGAGCTCCACCGTCACCGTCTTCGGCCAATCGAGCCCCCGCGCCGCCATCTGCACCTCCCCCGGAAGCGTCCCTGCCACCGGGCACGCCGGCGACGTGAGCGTCATGACGATCTCCACGTCCTTCTCGTCCGAGATGCGAAGGTCGTAGATGAGCCCGAGGTCGTACACGTTCACCGGGATCTCCGGATCGTACACCGTCCGGATCGCCTCGATGAGCTCGCCCTCAAGGATCGAGCGCTCGATCGTCGTGAGCGGCCGCACCGTCCCCTCCTCCGGCCGGATGGGAAGGGGCATCAGGGCGCCTCCCCCAAAACCTTTTCCCCCAAGACCTTCTCCCCCAGAACCCTTTCGAGGGCGTCGAGCTCCGCCCGCTCCCCCTCGTGGTCCCGCTCCGCGCGCTGGGCGAGCTGCGTGAGCCGCTCGGGGTCGAGCCCCATCCGGTCGCCGACGACCCGTGCCCGCGAGAACCAGTACCGCGCGTTCGAGAAATCCTCCTCCCGCCGGTGGACGATCCCGTGCAGATACGCCGCCTCCGGCGAGGGGTCCCCCTGCACGATCGCGTGCGCCTCGTCCAACCGCCCCGCCCGCATATGCTCGATCGTCTCGTTCATCGCTTCTCCAACCTCTTCCGCTCGAATCTTTCGCGCTGAGGCCAAGCCCGGATCAGCTCCGGATCCGACGCGATGAGAACGACGAAGAAACCTCCGGCCGACGCTAGCAGGGGCCGGGCGAGGTTCCACGAACCGAGGCAAGCCGAAATCGTCCCCGCGGTTCCCGCCGCGAAGAACGCGAAGCGCAAAGCAAGCGCCTTGCCGTTCACGCCCCCCTCCGTCGCTCGCGAGCGAGGAGGGCCACGCCGATGGCGAGGAACGCCGATCCCAGCGCCGCGTACGTGCCCCGATGGTCCGCGAGCGCGAGCGCGTAGAACGCGAGCGCCACCGCGAGGAACGCGAATCCGGCCGGTCGGCGGCTCCTCATCACGCCCCCAGCTTGCGGAAGAGCGCCCGCTCCAGCCGCTCCCGCAGATCCTCGCCCTTGATCCGCTCCAGCACCTCCGCCGCGAACGCGTACACGAGGAGCGCCTCGGCCTGCGCCTTCGGGATCCCCCGCGCCCGCAGGTAGAAGAGCGCGTCCTCCCGAAGCTGGCCGATCGTCGCCCCGTGCGTGCACTTCACGTCGTCGGCGAAGATCTCCAGCTGGGGCTTCGAGTTCATCGTCGCCTGGGGCGAGAGCAGAAGCGCCGCGTTCGTCTGCTTCGCGTCCGTCTTCTGCGCGTCCTCGTACACGAAGATCTTTCCGTTGAAGACCCCCGTTGCCCGCCCCTTGAGGATCGTCTTGTACGCCTCGAAGCTCTCGCAGTTCGGAACCGCGTGGTCCAGCCGCGTGTGGTTGTCGAGGATCTGGTCTCCATCGCCGACGTTCACGCCGTCCAGCCGCGTGTGCGTCCGCTCGCCGCGCACGTCCACGTTCACGTCGTTGCGAATCTTCGCCCCCCCGAGGTTGATCGAGGCGAGGTCGTACGCCGAGGACATCCCCTGCCGCACCGCCACCGTCGCGATGTGGAGCGACTCCGCCCCTTCCTCCACGAGCCGCACGTGCCCGAGCCGCGCGCTCGCCTCCAGAACGACCTCCGTCACCGGCACGTCCAGGATGCGCCCGACCAGACCCTCGTACGATTCGACCACCGTCGCCTCCGCGTTCTCCCCGAGCACCACAAGGGTTCGCGGGTAGACCGCCATGTCACCCTCGCCCGCCTGCGCGACGTACCGGACGTGGATCGGCGCTTCGACCGTCACCCCCTTCGGGACCCAGACGACCGCCACCTCGCCGAGATGCGCCGAGTTCAGCGAGGCGAACCGCTCGTCGTTCGTCGAACCGAGCTTCCCCCGGAGCGTCGCCACCGAGCCGAGGACGCCCTCGACCGAGATCGCCTCCGGCAGGTCCTCCAGCGTCCCGACGTACACCCCCTCCGGAAGCTCCGCCGCCCCCATGAGGTCCGGCGCCGCCTGACCGTTCACGAAGACGACCGCCGCCCCGTCCACCGCGCCGAGCGTCGTCCCGTCGAGGTCCGCGCGCTCGAGGATCGCGCCGTACGCGGGCTTCCAAACCCCCGTGACGAGCTCCGGCAGAGGCAGGTACTTGAACTCCTCGTCCCGAACCGTCGGGGTCCCCGCCTCCGCATAGGCGCGGAACCCCGCCTCCCGGAGCGACGAGAGCCACG
Source organism: Fimbriimonas sp. (assembly GCA_965249475.1). GTDB lineage: Bacteria > Armatimonadota > Fimbriimonadia > Fimbriimonadales > Fimbriimonadaceae > Fimbriimonas. Next base: position 1,382,765 of record CBDFMD010000003.1, read on the forward strand.
CCGGCCCCAGCGTCCCGAGGATCGGCCGGATGTCGTCGTAGCCCGAGAGCAGCTTGTCGGTGACCGCCATCAGCGGACCCCCGCGAGGTTCCCCGCCTGATCCTGGGAGGCGAGATCCTCCTCGATGAACCCGTACCCCTTCGCCTCGAGCTCCAGCGCGAGTTCCCGGCCCCCCGAGCGCACGATCCGCCCGTTCATGAGGACGTGGACGAAGTCCGGCACGATGTAGTTCAGAAGCCGCTGGTAGTGCGTCACGACGATCATCGCCCGCTCCGGCGACCTCAGCGAGTTCACCCCGTCCGCGACGAGCTTCAGCGCGTCGATGTCGAGCCCCGAGTCCGTCTCATCGAGGATCGCGAGCTTCGGCTCCAGCACCGACATCTGGAAGATCTCGTTGCGCTTCTTCTCCCCGCCCGAGAACCCCTCGTTCACCGCGCGGTTGAGCATCGCCGCGTCCATCCCCATCGCCTGCGCCTTCGCCCGCACGAACTTGAGGAACTCGCCCGCCGAGAGCTCCGCCTCGCCCCGCCCTTTCCGCACCGCGTTCACCGCCGAGCGCAAGAAGTACGTGTTCGAGACCCCCGGGATCTCAATGGGATACTGGAACGCGAGGAACACCCCCGCCGCCGCCCGCTCCTCGGGGTCCATCTCCAAGAGCTCCTGCCCGTCGAAGATCGCGTCCCCCTCCTCGATCTCGTACCCCGCGCGCCCCGCGAGAACGCTCGCGAGCGTGCTCTTCCCCGAGCCGTTCGGCCCCATGATCGCGTGGACCTCGCCGGCGTTCACCGAAAGGTCGATCCCCTTGAGGATGGGCTTCTCCTCGACGCGGGCGTGAAGGTTGCGGATCTGAAGCAAAGCAGGCATAGCGGAGGCGCGAGGTCCTGCTATAGAGGACGTCCGCGGCCCCTCGATTATGACGGTTTCGTGCAGATTGACGCCGCTCCCGCCGTTCCCGGTCCCCACCCGCAGACGCGCGGGGGCTCCAGCGCCCGCCACGTCCACCACGGCAGGTGGTACGTCGCCTCCTCCACCCGCCACCTCGTCCCGCACGCCGCGCACCGGCACGAGAAGACCGGGGTCCACGGCCCGCCCTCGAGCGTCTCGACGAGATCCACCACGTGCCCCGCCTCCGCCTCCGACCGCGGATCGTACCGGTCGAACCGCGGGTAGAGCCCGCAGAGGCACCCCGACCCCGAGGTCCAGAACGCCACCCGCTCCAGCGCATGGTCCCGCACCGCCCCGTTCGACGCGAGCCCGCCTCCGAGCTCGACCGTCCCCGCCTCGCGCGTCCGCACGATCTCCCACGACGCTGCCCAGATCCGGTGCGGATCGCCCGAGAGCATCTCGCCGAGGGGCGACAACGCTCAGTCCACCGGCGGCAACGCCTGGTGCGCGAGCGCCGCCGCCCCGAGGATCCCCGCGTCCTCCAGCTGCTCGGCCCGGACGATCCGGCAGTCCACGAAGAGGCTCTCCACCGCCACGTTGCGCGCCGTGTCCCGCGCGGGCTTCAGGACGAACTCCCCCGCCTTGGCGATCTGTCCCCCCACCGCCACCACGTCGGGCGCGAAGATCGAAATCATGTTGCCGATCCCCACCCCCAGCATCTCCCCCACCTCGCGGTACACCTCGATCGCCACCTCGTCCCCCTGCTCCGCCGCCTCCGTGATGAGCCGCGGCGTGACGAGCGAGAGATCACCCTCCACGAGATCCTTCAGAAGCGAGGCCCGTCCCCGCTGGATCCGGTGCACCGCCCGCTTGATGATCGCGTCCCGCCCGCAGTACGCCTCGATCGCCCCGTAGCTTCCCGCGTTGCAGTCCATCCCCCCGTGCTGGACGATCGTGTGCCCGAGCTCCCCGCCCCCGTGGTTCCCCCCGACGAGCAGGAGCGGCCCCCGCGCCTGCCCTTGCACCGCGTGCGGCGACATCACGACCCCGCCCCCGATCCCCGTCCCCAGCGTGAACATCACGAGGCACCGCGCGGGATCTTCGGACGATCCTCGCCCCGAGCCGTACATGTACTCCCCGAGCGCCGCGAGGTTCGCGTCGTTCCCCATGCTCATCGGCAGCCCCACGTACCGGGAGAGCGGCTCCCGGATCGGCACGTTGCGCCACGAGCGGAAGATCCCGTGCACCGTCTCCCCGAAGTTCGGCGTCCACCGCACGACCCCCGCCCGATCGTCCACGTGCCCCGGGATCGCGAGCCCCACCGCGACCGGCGGCGACGCGCACGAGGTCGTCGCCGCGTGGATCGTCTGGGCCACCGCCTCGATGATCCGCTCCGTCCCCTCCTGCGCGAAGCTCGGGTTGTCCACCCGCGCCCCCGCCTCGCGACCGTCGGCGAAGAACGCCTGCGCCCGCACGTTCGTCCCCCCGAGGTCCACCCCGATCACGCAACGCCCCCCAGAGGTTTCCGGCACGGGCGCGAGTCTACAGAAAACCCCCGCGCCCGCGCCCGCCGGGCCCGCCCCGGAACCCCCGAAAACCCCCGCGGGTAACCTAGCGGCGAACGCGATGACCACTGTGATCATGCCGAAGATGGGCGACGGGATGGAGGAAGGCACCCTCGTCGAATGGCTCAAGAACGAGGGGGAGGCCGTCAAGTCCGGCGAGGTCGTCGCCAACATCCAGACCGACAAGGCCACCCTCGAGATGGAGGCCCCCGGCACCGGCACCCTCGCCGGCGTCCTCCTGAAGGCGGGCGGCACCGTCCCCGTCGGCGTCCCCATCGCCCTCATCCTCGCCCCCGGCGAGACCGTTCCCGCCGACTGGGGCTCCGGCAACGCGAGCGCCGGGAGCGCCGCCGTCGCCGAGCCCCCGATCCAACCTCAAGACTCCTTCCCCAAGGAGAACCGCGTCGAGGCCCCCGCCTCCGCCACCGGCGGCAGGGCGAGCGGCGCCCCGGCCCCCGCCGCTCCTGTCGCCCCGGACGCCCCCACGAACTCCACCGGCGGCGAGGCGAACCTCGAAGCCCGCCCCGACGGCGAGATCCCCGTCCACGACGCCACCCCGGTCGTCCCTCACGACGATGGCAGCGCGAACGGCGGCCGCGTGAAGGCCTCCCCCCTTGCCCGCAAGATCGCCGCGCAACAGGGCGTCGAGCTCGCCGCCCTCGCCGGCACCGGCCCCGGCGGCCGCATCGTCGCCGCCGACGTCGAGGGCTACAAGCCCGCCCCCGCCTCCCAGCCCGCCCCGGCGACCCCCGCCTCCCAGGCCCCGCCGATGGCCGCGAGCGCCGAGGACCGCGTCGTGAAGCTCGGCAAGATCCGCCAGATCACCGCCAAGCGCACCCAGGAGTCCAAGTCCCAGGTCCCCCACTTCTACGTCACCGTCGAGGTGGACCTCGAAAGGATCCTGAGCCTCCGCGAGCAGTTCGAGGAGGAGGCCTCCGGCAAGGTGAGCATCAACGACTTCGTCGTGAAGGCGTCTGCCCTCGCCCTGCGCGACATGCCCGAGGTGAACGCCGTCTTCCAGGGCGACTCCCTCCTCGTCAAGGGCGGGGTCCACGTCGGCATCGCCGTCGCCCTCCCCGATGGCCTCACCGTCCCCGTCGTGAAGAACGCCGACGCGAAAGGCCTCCGCGCGATCTCCGCCGAGGTGAAGGACCTCGCCCGCCGCGCGAAGGAGAACAAACTGAGCATGGACGAGCTGAGCGGAAGCACCTTCGCCATTTCCAACATGGGCATGCTCGACGTGGACAACTTCCTCGCGATCATCAACCAACCGAACTCCGCCATCCTCGCCATCGCGAGCGCCCGCAAAAAGGTCGTCGCCAACGACGAGGGCGAGATCGAGGTCCGCACGAGGATGAACGTCACGACGAGCTTCGACCACCGCGTCCTCGACGGCGCGATCGGCGCGAAGTTCTCGAACGTCGTGAAGACCTACCTCGAAAACCCAACGCGACTTCTGAGCTGATGGAAGACGTCGTGTCGGATTGGAAGGACGCTCTCGAGCGTCTGCGAGGCGAGACCCAAGAGTGGGGAGAGGCCCTGGGTTGGGCCGTCCGTACCTTCGACGAGAAGACGATCGGAGAGCGCGAACTCGGCTTCTATTCCGTGCCGATCTGGGAGGTCGAGAGCTCCGAGGGCTATGTAACGTTCGAGCCCCACCGGCGTCTCACGGAGGGCTACGAGGGCAGAGTGGATCTCTACTCCTCCCGAGTTCAGGTTCACTTAGAGCGTCGTGAGGCCGCTTGGACGTTCGTCGATGCGAACGGGGTGGAGCTTGGCCCTTGGGATGAGACGACCTTCGGAGGTCTCATCCCGACCCTGATCTCGCCCTCTGTATCTTTGCCCGCCGCGTGAGGACCGACCGGTTCACAGAACTCCTCGGCGAGTACGACGCCGTTCGTCTCACCCTCGCTTCGATGCGCCGGTCCCTGCAAGGCGAGAAGCGTGGCGAGGCGACCGACATCAACCGCCGTGACCTGGGAGTCGCTTTGCAAAGGATCGAAGGAACGTTTCTCGTGCGCTTCATGGGCGTGTTCGAACTCGAACTGGAAACGACGATCGGTCGCCGCGACCTCAAACTCGCCAGGCTCGTCGAGCACGCCGCGACCGCCAAGAACATCGATAGCGATCTCGTCAACGCCGTCGAAGCCTACAGAGTCCGCCGCAACGGTATCTGCCACCGCCCGGACCAAGCCATATGGGCCGGAACCGCGCTGGACGAGGTGAGCCGCGACCTGCGAAAATTCATCGGCAAGTGCTCCCGCTAACATTGGACCCTTATCCATCCCGTTCAGTAGAATCCCGCACCCCCGCGACGACGGAATGGGTAAGAAGAGGCGGATGCGCGCTGCCCTTTTCCTCCCCGTTTTGGCGGTCGGATGCCAAACGCCCCCGCCGCCCCTGAGGGCCGTGACCCCGGCGTCGCTCCTGAAGACCCTGCCCCCCGACCTCCTCCCGCCCCACCGAGAGATCCCTGCCGAGGCGAACGGCTGGCTCCTCGCCCAGAAGGCCGCCGCCCGCACGAACGCCCCCAAAGGCTGGTCCGATCTCGTCGGTCGCGATCTCCTCACCCCCGCCGATCTCGCCCTCGCCCGCCGCTCCGTCGCCGCCTTCGCCCCGAGGCTCGACCTGCTCCGCCGCGCCCTCACCGAACCCGCGTGGGAGCAACCGCGCCCGACGCCCGACGCCCTGAACTTCCCCGAGTACGCCGCCCTGAAGGAGCTCGCCAAAGCCGCCGTCCTCCGCGCCGAGCTCGCCCTCGTCGAACGCCGACCCGGCGACGCCGCCACCGACCTCCTCATGGTCCGCGACCTCGGCGCCCGCCTCGCCGACTCCGGCAGCGCGGAGATCGCCTACCTCGTCGGCGTCGCCCTCCGCGCCATCGGCAACCGCGCCCTCCAACGCGCCGCCTGGCACCCCGCCATGACCCCAGCCGTTCTGAAACGTGCCCTCGCGAGCGTCCCCGAGGGCGCCCTCACTGACCCCGCCCTCGCCCGCGCGCTCCAGGACGACGTCCGCGACTTCTTCGTCCCGAACCTCGCCGGGATGAAAGGCCCCGTTCTCGACCCGAAGGACGACTCCGTAGACGGCCGCGTCTTCCGCGGCCACCCCGATCCGTTCGACCGGACCGAGACCCTCCGCCTCGTCGCGGAAGGGCTCCGCGCCGCCGTCGCGAACACGGATCGGAGCTGGAAGGACCAGACCGACGTCGCCGCCCTCGCCGCAGGTTGGACCGCCGGCTTCACCTTCGAAGAGGACGCCGAGACTCCGCTCACGGAGGCCCAGATCGTTGCCTACCGCGCCGCCGCCGCGAAGGTGGGGAACCCCTTCGGGCGGAACACGGCCGCCACGACCGTCGGCACGATCATGGTGGGGATCAACGGGCTCTCGTTCCGAATCCGCGCCGACGACTCCGCCACCCGCGCCACCCTCCTCCTTGCCCGCGCGGCGAAACGGAGCGGCGGCACGCTCCCGAAGGCGCTCCCCGAATCCGTCCGCGACCCCTTCTCCGGCGCGCCCCTGGGCTACGACCCCGCCCGCGCCCTCCTCTGGTCCGTCGGCCCCGACGGGCGCGACGACGGCGGTGACGGCCTCCCCGGCGCGTTCCAGAGCGGGAAGGATTACGTCTGGTCCGCCCGCGGCCGCAACTCCGGGCGCGACCGCGACGCGACGCCCCCACCCCTGAAGCCGTAAACCCCCGGAGGCGTGGAAGCCACCTCCCTAAAGATCTCCGCGATCCTCGCGATCGCGAGCGCGCGCAAGAGGGTCGCCGCGAACGACGGGGGCGACGTCGAGGCCCGCGCGAGGTTCTCGAACGTTGTGAAGACCTAACCCGAGAACCCGACGCGGTTGCGATTCGAATCGACCGATTCGCGAAGTGCGGAGAGCGGCCGCCCATCGGGGAGCCGCCACTCCGCCCATCCGTTCGTGCTGCCAGCGTTCACGAAGTCTGCGGCCCCGCTCGGAGTCTTAAAAGGGAGATCCTGGTTCAAGATGTAGAAATCCCCCTCGCGAGTGGCCGCGGCGGCTAACAACGGTCGTGTGCGCTTCTCAAAGATATCGCGGAACGATGCGACGGGCACCCCGTTCACACGCGAGCCTCGAGCGACGATCAGTTGCTTCCCATCCCAAACGCCGCGGGCCTCCGCACCGTTCCGACCTCGCAGGGTGACCTCGTACGCGTCTCCATCCGTATCGCCCTCCGCCGGGCGAGGCCGTGGACGCACGACGGCCTCACCAGAAGGAGACGGCGACGGGACGTCCGCATCGGGTTTGTCGATCGAACGGCTCTCGCCCGGGCGGAAGTAGGCCACGATGTCCCCAGGATTCGGTGTCAGGCCGAGGCTGCTCGCCAAAGCCTTCACGATCCCCTTGACGACGGGACTTTTCGCATCCCGCAACTGCCGATCGAGCTCGCGCTTGACCCGAACCGAGGCGACTCCTCCTTCGACGAGTTCCTCCACGACCGAATCGCGCGACATGAAACTCAAAAGCTCGTAACAGGCTTCCGGGTCCTCCAAGCCTGCGGAGACCACGAGTCGATCCTCTGACTTCCCGATGAGCATATCGTCGTAAAGTCGCCACTCACGCCCGTTCGTGAGCAGAACCCACCGTCTTCCATCCGCATGCGCGTAGGAGATCGCCTGGTTCGCGTGCGTGCTCTCCAAAGGGACGCTCCACGCCTTCGCTTCCAAAAACCAGGTGTGGGACGTTCCCGGAAGGATCGTGTAGTCGGGACGACCTCCCTTCGGCCCGCTCGTGTCCTCGGGAAGAATCTCGTAGGATTAATATCCGAGGGCTTCGAGGATCGGCAGGATGATCCATTGGCACGTCGCCGCCTCGTTCGGAGGAGACGACCGTTCGTGGATGAAAGTCGCCGCCGTGCGGATCTGCTGCGCCAAAGGCGACGGGTCTGCCATCGCGTAGCATCGTACCGAACCGAGGACCGCCTCTCGACCGCACGCTTACCCCCGACGCCCGAAGCGCGTAGACCCCCTCGACCTTGGAAGCTACCTTCCGGAACATCTCCGCCACGATCGCCCTCCTCATCGAGGGCGGGAGCGCCGTCATCATCGCCGTCGCCGCCGTCGAGGCGCTCGTGAACTCCTTCCGCGCCATCCTCTCGGGCAAAGGCGACCCCGACTACCGCGAGGTCTACCTCCGCTTCGGCTCCCGCCTCATCCTCGGCCTCGAGTTCGCCCTCGCCGCCGACATCGTCCGCACCGCGATAAGCCCCCGCTGGGACGACATCGGACGCCTCGCCGCCATCGCCGCCATCCGCACCTTCCTGAACTTCTTCCTCGAACGCGACATCGAGCGCTTCGCCGCCGAAAAGGAGAACGCCGCCCGCAAGGACGTAGAAAACCCATGATCTCCCCGCGAGCCCTCAACCCGGAGACCCGCGTCGGCCACGTCCACCTCAAAGTCGCCGACCTCGCGCGCGCCGTCGCCTTCTACGAGGGCGTCCTCGGCTTCAAGATGACGCAGACCGACGGCCTCACCTACGCCTTCCTCGGCGCGGGAGGCTACCACCACCACATCGGCCTGAACACCTGGGAGAGCGCGGGCGGCCCCCGCCCCCCCGCGAACGCCACCGGCCTCTACCACGTCGCCTTCCTCTACCCCGACCGACCCGCCCTCGCCGACGCCCTCCGCCGCCTCCTCGAAGCGGGCATCCCGCTCACCGGCGCGAGCGACCACGGCGTGAGCGAGGCCGTCTACCTCGACGACCCCGACGGCAACGGCGTCGAGCTGTACCGCGACCGGCCCGGATCCGAGTGGCCCCGCGACGCGGAGGGGAGGCTCGCCATGTTCACCCGTCCCCTCGATCTCCACGCCCTCCTGCGCGAGCTCGAACCCGCCTGAAACGGGCCTAAGGCCCCGCCGAGGGCACGACCGACCCCTGGATCACCCGTCCGTTCGTGCCGGGGAGAGGCCCCCCCGGCACGCTCGCGAGCGGCGAGCGCGGGCTCTCGAAGTGCTCCATCGCCGCCTTCGCCACCCCCAGCGTCCCCCGGTACGAGCCGATCCCCGCCCCCACCGCCCCCACGATCGGGACGAGCCGCTCCACCGCCCGCCCCGCGATCCGCCGCGCGAGCGCCCACGCGATCTTCTGGAGCGCCCGCCGGACGAGCTGGTCCGACACCCGCCGGAACCCGCTCGGCCCCCCTTGCGCCCGCTTCAAGGGCGCCACCGCCCCCGGCGCGACCTCCCCGAAAAGGAGCGCCGTCATGAGCTCCGGCCCGAGCTCCGGCGTCCGACCGTACAGCGCCGCGATGTCCGCGACGAGCCGCCGCTGGATCGCGAACGTCGCGAGAAGGTCCGGCACAAGCGTCACCGTCGAGCCGAGCCCCGGGATGAGCGTCGCCCCCCCCGAGACCGCCGCCGCCTTCCGCGCCGCGTCCTTGGCGATCGCCTCCGCCGCCGCCCGCGGCGCGGGCGATGTGGCGAGGTTCGACCGCGGCACCGTCCCCGTCAGCTTCGCCAGCCCGTCGAAAAGGCTCCGCCCCATCGCATCCATCCCGCTCTACTACGGCGCGAGGGGAGCTTCCTTCTCGCGCCGCCCCTCCTCGCGAGCCCTAGAGGCTCTAGAGGGCTAAACTCCGACATGCCCTTCCTCCCCCCGCCCCCTCACGCATTCCCCCGCCCCCGCGCCCTCTTCGGGGCCCACGTCGAGTACCCGAGACGTGCTAAACGCGACTTCTGGTTGGGCACGCCGTCGGGCACCCTCGTCGTCACTCGCCAGGAACTGACCGCGAGGGGAGCCCTCCTCACCGCCTCTCCCCCACGCGCCCTCGCCCGCGTTCAGGGGATGCAAAGCGAGGACGAGTCCGGCACCATCCCGACGCGCATTCGTCTTTCCCCCGATGGCTCCTGCCTCGCCCTCACCTGCGGTAAGGGGTACTTCCAGGTCGTGCGCGGGACCGATGCGAGGGGGGTCTGGAAGGTCGGACCGGGAAAGGACGCCCCGGGCTCCCACCCTGTCCTTATCCTCGACGCCCGAAGCGGCCGCGTCCTGGGCCGCGCCGTCTTCGAGGGCCGCTGCGACTACGCCTGGAGCCCCGACTCGCGCAGGCTCGCCATCCTCGCACTAAGCCTCGACTATCAACGATCCACTGTTTACACCCTGGGAGGCAATCGCGGCCTCCGCCTTGTTCGTCGCGATGCCTCGCGCTTCCTCTGGACGGAGAAAGGGCTCGTCACCGCCTTGTGGCGAAAGGGCGCGCGGATCGCACCTTACGGCGAGATGTACCAGGCGTTCGGGAACCGGTGGAGGGACCAAGTCCCCGACCTCCTCCTCCATGCCGCAGGCGCCCGCCGCCGGATGACCCTGAAAACGGCCAACCGCCTTCTGGGCGTGCCCGGTACCAGAGCCGCTCTCTGGTCGCCCAGTCCGGTGTTCGCCCGGGAGACGATCCCCGATCCCCGCGGCCCGGGTCTCCTCCTCGTCGGCTCCTTCGAGAGGCTCCCCACCGTCGCGACCACCCTTCCTGACGGATCCCGCGACACCGGCTACGGCGCGGGCGAGACGCAGAGCGTGGACACGGTCTACCGGCACGGCAAGCGCATCACCATTCGCCACCCCGCGTTCCAGTCGTTCGATTCCGGAAACGGCGTCTTCCGCGCGTGGAACCTCGGCGGCGGCATCTACGCCTATGCCTCCACCGGCGACCACTTCGTCCGCGGCGACGGCGAGCGCGCGGGCCTCGCTGCCATCCGCCTCCCCGAAGGAAACCGCTCCCGCCGCGAGCGCCGCTACTGGGGCGGCATCCAGTTGGACCCGTACGGCAACACCGAGATCCTTTGGCGCTGAAGGGGCAGGGGGCCGGAACGAGAGGTGGGAAGGGGAGGAGGGAAGGGGATTCGAACCCCTGGTCCGTCGCCGGACTCCTGTTTTCAAGACAGGTGCGATCGACCGCTCTGCCATCCCTCCGGACGCTCAGCAGTGTATCCGACCCCGGGAGTCTTCCCGAAAGCGCTTGTAACTCCCCTCCCGCCGAAGTAGGGGTGTGAGCCCCGGAAAACGGTCCCTTTGGGCGCTCCTGGCCTCCTTGAGGCCCGCGACCCTGCACGAAAAGGCGGAAACCGCGGTCAGGCTGGTCAGCGTGGTGGGGCTTTGAGGACGCGAACCCTAAGGACGTGCGCGCACGCGAAAAACCGTTCCCAGGATCCCCAGGCTTTCGCAGGGATTTCCCGGAGGACCCCCGCCGGAGCCGCGACCCGGACCCCCGGTACACTCCACCCGGCCTGACCCCGGCCCCGAGCCGAGCCCGAGCCGCCCCCTTTCAAAGCCGAAAGACGAGACCCGAAGATGTCCGCCCCCACCACCGCCCCCGCCGTCAACGGAGTCGATTTCCTCCGCCTCATGATGCTCAGCCGCGAGGGCGACCGGCGCGAGGGCATCCTTCTCCGCCAGTCTAAAGGCTGGTTCCAGGTCGGCGGTCAGGGCCACGAGGCCCTCGCCGCCCTCGCCTACCTCCTCGGCCCCGAGGACTGGATTTTCCCCTACTACCGCGACCGCGCCCTTATGCTCGCCCGCGGCCTCACGAACCGCGAGCTCGCCCTCGCGTACTTCGCCAAGCGCGAGTCCGGCTCCGGCGGGCGCCAGATGCCCGGCCACTACTCCTCGCGCGCCCACAACGTCTTCTCCGTCTGCACCCCCACCGGCGGAGGCCTCCTCCCCGCCTGCGGCGCCGCCTGGGGCATGAAGCTCGAAGGCAAGAGCGGCGTCTGCCTCGCCACCATCGGCGACGCGGCGAGCCGACAGGGCGAGTTCTTCGAGGCCTGGGCCTTCGCCCTCCAGGAAAGGCTCCCCGTCGTCTTCCTCGTCGAGGACAACAAGTACGGCATCTCCACCCCCACCGGCAAGTTCCTCCCCTTCCACCTGGGGATGCTCGACCCCGAGACCTACGTGAAGGTGGACGGACGCGACCCCGGAGCCGTGCTCGAAGCGGGCCGAACCGCGGTCGAAAAGGCCCGCCGCGGCGAGGGCCCCTCCCTCCTCTGGGTGGATCTCGACCGCCTCTCGTCCCACACCTCCAGCGACGACCACCGCGTCTACCGCGCCGCCGAGGACCTCGAGGCGATGTCCTCCCGCGACCCCATCCGCCTCCTCGCCGAGGACCTCAGGGGCCAGGGGCTCCTCGACGACGCCCTCCTCGATCGCCTGGGGCAGGAGGTCGCCGCCGAGGTGGACCGCGACTACCTCGAGGCCGAGCGCGCCGCCGACCCCGCCGCCGCCGAGACCCCCCTCCACAACTTCGGCACCGAGATCCCCGCCGAGGCCCCCCCCCTCGCCCCCGGACCCCGCGCCACGATGGTGAGCGCGATCAACGGCGTCTTCAAAAGGATCCTCGAGCGCGACGACAAGGCCCTCTTCTTCGGCGAGGACATCGAGGACCCCAAAGGCGGCGTCTTCGGCCTCACCAAGGGACTCAGCGAGGCCTACCCGAAGCAGGTCTTCAACTCCCCCCTCGCCGAGGCCACCATCATGGGCGTCGCCGTCGGCCTCGCCGCCTACGGTTGGAAGCCCGTCTTCGAGATCCAGTTCGTGGACTTCCTCGCCCCCGCCTGGAACCAGCTCACGACGAACGTCTCCACCCTCCGCTGGCGCACCGCCGGCGACTGGACCTGCCCGATGGTCCTCTACGCCCCCTACGGCGCCTATCTCCCCGGCGGCTCCCTCTGGCACTCCCAGAGCAACGAGTCCGCCCTCGCCCACGTCACCGGCATCAAGATCGCCGTCCCCAGCACCCCCGAGGACGCCGCCGGCCTCTTCTGGTCCGCCTACTGCGGCGAGGACCCCGCCTTCATCCTCGTCCCGAAGCACGTCTTCCGCAAACCGAGCGAGGTCGGCGACGTCCCCCCCGTCCCCTTCGGCAAGGCCCGCCTCGTCCAGCCCGGCGCCGACGTCACCCTCGTCGCCTGGGGCAACTGCGTCGAACTTGCGCAGGAAGCGGCCGCGAAGTCGGGCGTCTCCTGCGAGATCCTCGACCTGCGCTCCCTCGTCCCCCTCGACCGCGACGCGATCCGCGCCACCCTCGAGAAGACCGGCCGCGCCGTCGTCCTCTCCGAGGACGTGCGGACCGCCGGCTTCGGCCAGTCCGTCGTCGCCGAGATCGCCTCCGACCCGACGATCTTCGACCTCCTCCTCGCCCCGCCCCTCCTCGTCGCCCGCGAGGACGTCCCCATCGGCTACAACCCGATCCTCGAGTACGCCGCCCTCCCCGACGTCGAGGACGTCCTCGCCGCCATCCGCACCGTCATGGGCTGACCCCCGGAAAGGCCATGTTCCAACCGACCGCGACCCAGGAGGAGATCACCCATCTCCTCATGGCCGCCGAAGAGGTCGGCGTCTCCCTCCACCAGATCGGCGTGACGCCGATCTGGGAGGTCCTCCCCTCCCCCCTGCACCAGGGCGTGCTCCGCTCGATCGACCGGAGCGTCCGCCGCGCGGAAGCGACCGGGACCGACTGCGGGTGCTACACCCTCGCGGACACGTACCTGCGACTTTCCGACGGCTCGCTCCTGCGCCCCGACCTCATGGTCTTCTGCGCTCAGCCCCCGCTGACAAGGGCCGCGCTCACCGTCGTTCCCGAAGCCGTCGTCGAGATCCTCTCCCCGCGCGGGGAGTTCAAGGATCTACAGCTCGGCCCGCCGCACTACCTCGCCAACGGAGTGAAGGACGTCCTCGTCGTGGACCCCGAGACGGAGATCGCCACCCACTTCCGCCGCGAGGGCACGACCCCCCGCCGCCGCGGCGACACCGTCCTCCTCGAATGCGGGTGCGAGATCACCCTCTAGCCGGGAACCTTCCCCCGCGGGCGGACTTATAAGGGGCGATGTTCCTCGCCCTGCCGCTCTCGCCGCCCCTCGCACCCACCCGGGTGACCTCCCCCCTGGTCGTCGAGCTCTTTACGAGCGAGGGGTGCTCCTCCTGCCCGAGCGCCGACGCCCTCCTCGCCCGCTACGCCGGCGAGGGCGACGTGCTTCTCCTGAGCGAGCACGTGGACTACTGGGATCGTCTCGGCTGGAAGGACCGTTTCGCCTCCCCCGCCTTCTCCGCCCGGCAGGAGGCGTACGCCCGTCGTTTCCGGCTCGATTCGGTCTACACCCCCCAGGCCGTCGTGGACGGGGAGTCCCAGTTCGTCGGAAGCGACGAGGGCGCCTTGCGCCGGTCCCTCGCCGCTCCACGGGCGAAGACCGCCGTCGCCCTGGCCCGCGAGGGGAACGGATGGCGGGTTGAGACCATCCCGACCCGCGCCCCCGCCGACGTGGTGATCGCCGTCGTCCTTCCGAGAGCGGCGACCCGGGTCTCCCGGGGCGAGAACGCCGGACGCACCCTCGTCCACCTCGGCGTCGTCCGCGAGCTGAGGCTCCTCGGCCCCGCGGGCCGCGCGTACGGCGTCCCGAGTCCCCCCGCCGGAACGTCCCTCGTCGCCTTCGTGCAGGAACGCGGCTTCGGCCGCATCCTTGGGGCGGCGCGGCCGTAAGCCCGGGTGACCCGCGCCGCGAAACGCGCGTAGGCTAAGGTTACGCATGACGACGGTGGGAGAGACGAAGGCGAGCGCCGACTTGAGGGGTCCCGATCTCGGTGGCCGCGACCCTGGAAGAGAGGCCGCGACCCTCGCCGCGAGCCTCGTCGCCGAGGTCGAGCGCGCCGTCGTCGGGAAGACCGACGCCGTCCGCATGGCCGTCATCACCCTCCTCGCCGGGGGCCACCTCCTCATCGAGGACATCCCCGGCGTCGGCAAGACCACCCTCGCTAAGGCGCTCGCCAAGGCGATCGGGGGCGAGTTCCGCCGCCTCCAGTTCACCCCCGACCTCCTCCCCTCCGACGTCACCGGCACCGCCGTCTTCAACCAGAAGGAGACCGAGTTCGAGTTCCGCCCCGGCCCCGTCTTCACGAACGTCCTCCTCGCCGACGAGATCAACCGCGCGACCCCCAAGACCCAGAGCGCTCTCCTGGAGGCGATGGAGGAGAGCCATGTCACGAGCGACGGCGAGACCCGCCCCCTCCCCGATCCCTTCTTCGTCGTCGCGACCCAGAACTCCGTCGAGATGACCGGGACGTACCCCCTCCCCGAGGCCCAGCTCGACCGCTTCTTCGCCCGCATCTCCCTGGGCTACCCCGACCGGGACAGCGAGCGTGCCATGCTCGACGCCCAGCGAACCGCGACCCCCCTCGAGAGCGTCCGCACCGTCGCGAGTCCCGCCGAGATCGCCCGGGCCCAGCGGGCCGTGCGCGGGGTCCACGTCTCCGACGCCGTCCGGGACTACATCCTCGACGTCGTCCGGGCCACGCGCTCCGGCGCCCAGTTCTCCCTCGGCGCCTCCCCGCGCTCCACCCTCGGCCTCATGCGGGGGGCCCAGGCCCATGCCGCCGTCTTTGGGGGCGCCTTCGTCCGCCCCGACGACGTGAAGGCCGTCGCCGCCTCTATCCTCGCCCACCGGGTTCAAGGTCGCGGCGACTCCCGAGGCCCCGCCGTCGAGGACGCGATCCGCGCCCTCGTCGCGACGATCCCCGCCCCCGTCCCGACCGGCGGAAGGTCCGGCTAGCCGTGCGCCGAGTCGCGGGATCGGCGCTCACCGTCGCGGCCGCCTTCCTGTCGCTCATGGCGATCCTCATCGACGCCCCCGCGCTCTTCTACATGAGCTTCGCCCTCATCGCCACCCTCGCCGCCGCGAACTTCCAAGCCCGCCTCGCCACCCGCGCCCTCCGGATCGAGCGCCTCGTCCCCGCCTCCGTCGCCGTCGGCGAGCGCGCCACCGTCGAGATGGTCGTCTGGAGCGAGCGCCGCATCAAGCGCCCCCTCGTCACCGTCGCCGACGAACTTCCCGCCCGGATGCGCGCCGCCGACCTCACCCCCTCCCTCCCCATCGCCCCGTCGTTCGACGGCCCGATCCGCACCCAATACCGCTTCCGCCCGATGAAACGAGGCCGTTTCCGCCTCTCCCGCGTCGAGGTCACCGGCACCGACGCCCTCGGGCTCGTCGTGAAGACCGTTCCCTACGAGACGGCCCCCGCCGAGATCGTCGTCGTTCCCCGCCCCCTCCCCCTCGACGTCGAGCTCCCGTCCGGCTCCGGCTGGGGCGCGAGCGAGGCCCAGACCGGCACCGTCCGGGGCGCGGGCATCGAGGTCCGGGGGCTTCGCGAGTACGCCGCCGGCGACTCGCTCCGCTACGTGGACTGGCGCTCGTCTGCCCGCACCGGCGCGCTCCAGGTGAAGGAGTTCGAGGCCGGCACCCACGGCCGCGTCGCCATCGTCCTTCAGCGCCATCCCGCTCTCGACGGCTCGGGCGTGCCCTTCACCGCCTTCGACGCCATGTGCGGCCATGCCCTCGGCGTCGCCCTGCGCCTCATGCGCCAGGGCGTCGCCGTCGGCCTTCCGGATTTCGAGCCGGAGGGCTCCGGACGCGCGGGCCGCTCCGGCGACGATCCCGAACGCGCCGAGACCCTCGCCCGCCTTCTCGGCGAGGCCTCCGCCTCCGGCGGCGTCACGCTCGCCGAGTCCCTCCGCGCCGCCGCCGCGAACGCCGAGCGCGGCGCGGGCATCCTTCTCCTGGCGGGCGTGGACGACGGCACCTTGGACGAAGCTCTCCGCCTCGTGGAGGACCGCGGCGCCCCGACCGTCCTTCTCTACGATCCCGGCGACTACGATCCGTCCTTTCGAGGGCGCGGCCTCGCCGCCCCGGAGACCGTCGACGCCCTCCGGCGCCGAGGCATCGGCGTCGCTCTCGTTCCGAGGGTGGCGAGCGAGGAACAGGGTCTGTGAGCCGCTTAGGCCCTCGGACCCTGGACGCGACCTTCCGCCGCGAGGGTCGGAACGTCGTGGACGACCTTCTCATCGGCGTCGCCTCTGCGTGCGCCGTCTACTCGGGAGGTCAGGCGGTCGGGAGCACCCGGGTCGCCGTCGTCGGGCTTCTCGCCGTCCTCGGAGGCACCGTCGTCTCCTCGCTCCTCGCGCGCCTCCTCGCGGGCCGTTGGATCGCCCGCGCCGACGGCGTCCTGTACCTTCTCGTCGGCCTCGGCGCCTTCTTCGGCGCGCGGTACCTGAACCTCGTCTTCCCCGAGGACACCTTCCCCCGCGAGCTCCAACCCTCGAGCTGGCTCATCTGGATGCTCATGTTCGGGAGCTTCGTCCTCTGGCGCGACGCCTCGCTTCTCTTCCAGGCGATCCCCGCTCTCGCCCTCTTCGGCTTCGTCGGGTGCTACGACACGTTCCGCCCCGTCGTGTTCTTCTTCTTCGTCTATCTCATCTGCGTCGCCACCCTCTTCGCCCGCACCCACGCCCGCGATATGGCCGACCGTGCCGAGCGATCCGGCTACTTCGGTGCCGACCTTCCGAACCTGAGGGCGACCGGCACCGTCTCCGCCGAGCTCCGCCGCGGCCCGTGGCGCTGGGTCGCCGGACCCGAGTGGGCCCTCGGCTCGGCCTTCGCGATCGTCGTCCTCTCCCTCGTCGGCGCCCCCGCCGTCCGCCAGGGGGTCAAGCCGATCTCGGGGGCCGCCAAGCTCAACGTCACCACCCCGCGGCGCTCGTCGGCAGGGGCCGTCGCGGGCGCCGCCGCGACACCGCAACGCACCACCCGCATCGCCCAGGGCCCCGTCCGTCTGAAGAACACCCCCGCTTTCGACGTGACCGCCCCCGAGACATACTTCCGCACCGACGGGTTCAGCACGTACCTGGGCGGCTCCTGGACGAAGGACTGGGGCTGGCGCGCCGCCGACGGGACCGGAGGAGAGCCCTATCCCCGGCGGCGCGCGATCCACTACCGACTCGGCGACGAGCCGCAGGGAAGGGTCTACATCGACCGCAACTCGGGACGCGCCGAAGGTCTTCCGCCAGCGGGCAACGATGCCCGCACGATGACCGTCACCGCCCGCGAGCCCACCTCCCTCGTTCCCGTCCCCGGCGAGCTCCTGGAGATCTCCGCCCCCGTCCAGAACCAGCGCGATCCCGGCGGCGGCGTGTCGCTGAGGGAGGTCCGCGCCTACGACCGCCTCCCCGTCGTCTACTCGCCCACCCCCCGCCAGGACCCGAACGCCCGGAGCGGCGCCCTCCCCGCGAGCGCCACCGAAGGGCTCGCCGACCCCGCCCTGAACCTCGGCGGTGCCCCGCCGACCGTCCTCGAGTTCGCCCGCCGCGCCGCGGGCGACGGCCCCGACGGTCTTCGCGCCGAGCGGCTCCGCCGGGCCATCGCCTCGCGCGTGGCCTACAACATCAACGCCGAGGCCCCGCCCCCCGGCGCGGATCCCGTCGAGAACGCCCTCTTCACGACGAAGCAGGGCTACTGCGACGTCTTCGCGAGCGCGATGGTCCTTGGCGCCCGCACCCTCGGCATCCCCGCCCGCTACGCCACCGGCTACCTCGGCGACGAACGCGACCGATCCTCCGACGGCACCCTCGTCCTTCTCGATTCCGACCGCCACGCCTGGGCCGAGCTCTACTTCGCGGGGCGCGGCTGGGTTCCTTACGACGCCGTCGCCGGGGCCCGCGTCGTCCCGGGCGGCGACCGCCGCGCCGCCGACCGCGACGCGGGCTGGTTCCGCCTCCCTTCCGTCGCGGCGGTCGCGAACATCCTTATCGGCGTCCTCGTCGTCGCCGGAGCCGTTCTCCTCCTCTGGCCGAGGCGACGCGGCGCCCCCGCCGACCTGAAGGCCCAGGGTGAGGTCGTCGCCCGCTACGTCCGTACCCTCGAGCGCGCCACCCGACGGACCCGCCGCCGCGACGAGACCCTCGGCGAATACGTCGCCGCGAGCGACCTCGGCCCCGCCGCCCCCGAGGCGAACGCGCTCGCCCGCGACCTCGAGACCCTCCTCTACGCCCCCTTCGACGCCGCCGGGGCGAGCCCCGATGTCGCCGCCCTCGAAAAACGGGTCCACTCTCTCGCTCGGGAGCTCAAGCGCCTCCCGAGGCCACCCCGATAGACCCACCCCCCGCGATGAGCTTCCGCCCCGAACAAGCCCTCAAAAGGCCCCTCGTCCTCCTCACCGGCGAGGAGGAGGCCCTGCGCCGCCGCGCCCTCGCCGACCTCCTGGAGACGGCCGGGGTCGGCGCCGACGACTTCGATTTCGCGAGCCTCGTCGCCGACGCCGCCCCCACCGGCGAGTGGATCGCCTCCGCCTCCACCGCCCCCTTCCTCGGCGAGCGCCGCGTCGTCGTCGTCCGCAACGCCCTCCGCATCGACCCCCGTCTCGTCTCCGCCGCCAAGGAGAACAAACCCCTCCGGGACCGCTTCGTCGCCGACCTGAAGTCCCTTCCCGCGAGCGCCCTCCTCGTCCTCGTCGCCGACTCCGAGGCCGCGAGCGACGAGCGCCAGCGCAAGCTCGCGTCCGCCGGGACCGCCCTCGCGAAGATCGTCGCCGACGCCGGAGGGCACGTCGCCGAGTTCAAACCCGACCCCAAGGCCGCCAAGAGCACGATCCAGTCCGAGGTCGCCCGCCACGGGCGCAAGATCGGCCCCGCCGCCCTCGACGCGCTCCTTGCCATGACCGGCGGCTCCGCGAGCCGCGCGATCGAGGAGGTCGAGAAGCTCGTCCTCTTCACCGACCGTGACACGATCGTCGAGGCCGACGTCCAGGCCGTCGTCTTCGCAAGCCCCGAGTGGAGCATCTGGAAGCTCGTGGACGCCGTCGCCGCCGGAAACGCCCGCCTCGCCCTCGGTCAGCTCCGCACCCTCCTTACGGCGGGGAAGAAGCCCGAGGCCGCCGCTCTCGAACAGATCCTCCCCATGCTCTCTCGCCAGATGCGCCTCCTCTGGCAGGCCCGCGTCTGCCTCGACGCCGGCGCCCGCCCGTCGAGCGCCCCCCCCGAGATCGCCCGCGGCTTCCCCGAGAAACCGAACCTCGCGAAGGAGCCCGAGTACCGCCAGACCGCGACGATGACGACCGCCCGCGGCTACACCGCCCCTCAGATCGCCGCGTGCCTGCGCCTCCTCGCCGACGCCGATGCCGCTCTCAAGGGCATGATCGACAACATCTCCACCATCGACACTCTCGAAACGATGGTCCTCCGGATGTGCGACGTCGTTCGGCCGCAAAGATGACCCCGCCTCAGCTTCTCCTTCTCGTCGGAGCCGCGTTCGTGATCGGCTTCAGCAAGAGCGGCCTCCCCGGCTCCGGCATCCTCGCGGTCCCGATGCTCGCCGCCGTCTTCGGCCCCCGCCTGAGCGTCGGCTCCGCCCTCCCGCTCCTCCTCGCCGGCGACCTCGTCGCCGTCGCGACCTACCGCCGCGCCGCCCGCCACGACGTTCTCCTGCGTCTCCTCCCGTGGATCGCGGCCGGGTTCGTGCTCGGAGCCGCGGTCCTCGCCGCCTTCTTCGCCCACGGCGCGCCCGATCCCTTCGGTCCGCTCATCGGCGGCCTCGTCCTCGCGATGCTCCTCGTCGCGCGCCTGCGCGTCCGCTTCGTGGGCGTGGACCGTCTCTTCCTCCGCCTCGGAGCCCCCGTTACCGGCTCCCTCGCGGGCTTCTCCACCCTCGTCTCGAACGCCGCCGGCCCCCTCATGCAGATCTACCTCGTCGCGACGAGGCTGCCTAAAGACGAGCTCATGGGGACGACCGCCGTCTACTTTCTCGCCGTGAACGCGATGAAGATCCCCGTCTACCTCGTCCTCGCGTGGGCCTACCCCGTGTCCTCTCTCGCCTCCGGCGACACTCTCCGGTGGGCCTTGTGCGTCCTGCCGGTCGTCGTCGTCGGCGGGTTGCTGGGCCGGCGCCTCCTCCCCGTGATCCCCCAGCGCGCCTTCGACGTCGCCGTCACCGGCCTCAGCGCCCTCGGCGCCGCGCGGCTTCTCTTCCTCTAACGAAGGGCCGGCGAAGAACTCTCGGCCGCGCGAGACGTCTGCTTACGTATGCTCGTGGCCCTCCCTCTCCTGCTCGCCCTCGCGGCCCCCGCCAGTCCGACTGCGAAGCCGACCGCCGCCGACCCCGCGACCCTCGCCCGCGCCCTCGCCTCCCGCAACGGAGACCAGGCCGTCGTCCTCCTGAACGACGGACGCACCGCCGCCGCCGAACTCGAGGCCGCCGACGCCGAGGCCCTCGCCGCCTCGTTCAAGAAGAGCGGCGTCCGCTACGTTCCCGGACCCGTCGCCGTCGCCTACGCCGAGACCCTCCCCGACGCCGTCATGTACCGCGTCGCCCGCCTGACGAAGTCCGCCCCCGTCCGCCGCTCCAAATCCGCCCCGCTCCCCGCCGACGCCCTCGCCGGGGGCAAGGTCACCTTCTCGAACGAGCCCGGCACCACGATCGACCTCGCCTCCCTCCCGACCCTCAAGTGGTCCCTCCCCCTCGTCGTCTCCCCCGCCTTCACCGAGACCCTCGCCCCCGGGGACGACCTCGCCGTGAGCGTGAAGGGCCTCGACGAGCTCGATTTCCTCCGCGCCGTCGCCAAGGCCCTCGGCGGCCGCTTCCGCCAGAACGGCAAGGAGCTCCGCATCGAACCGATCGGTAGCGAGCTGAAGACCCGCGCCCTCGCATCGATCGCTCGCGCGGCCAAGAGTCCGATCACCGCCGCCGAGGCCGAGCCCGGCGCCCAAGTCGCCGAGGAGGGCGCCGCCGACGGCGAGGCCCCCGCCGCCCCGCCCCGCCGCCGGTACGGCGGCATGGGGAGTCCCGGCGCCGGGGGAACGACCCCCGCCGCCATCGCCGCCCGGCTCGACTTCGCGCGCGTCCTCACCGGCGTGTTCGCCCCCACCGATTTCGAGCGCTTCCTCGACCGCACCGTCCCCGCCATCACCGTGGATCTCGCGGGCAACACCGCCGTTCAAGCGAGCCTCCTCCGCCTCCTCCAGAGCGAGGCCGGTGACCCCGCCGGCGTCGAGCGGGTGAATCGCACCCTCGCCGGCGTGAACCTCCAGCGGCCCGGCGCCGTGCGCGTCACCCTCGGCTACGCCACCGACGTCTCCCTCAACGTCATCGACCGCCGCGGCCGCGCCGTCCGCACGATCAATCTCCAGCCGCTCTGAGCCCTCTTCCTCCCCATCCTCCGGTCCACAATAGGGCGTGACCGCGCTCCTCGCGACTCTCGCCCTCTCCCCCCTCGCCCGCCTGAAGCCCGCCCTCGACGCCGACGCGCGGGGCTTCCACGGGCGCATGGGCTACTGCGTCGTGGACCTTGCGAGCGGCGACCGCATCGACCTCCGAGGCGCCGAGATCTTTCCGACCGCCTCCACCATCAAGACCGCCGTCGCCCTCGAAGGTCTCATGCAGGTCGAGGAGGGAAGGATCAAGGTCACCGACACGAAGCCCGTCCCCCCCGACGGCGGCCGCGAGGCGAGCATGTGGAGCTACTTCTTCAAGGAGGGCACCAAAGCCGACCTCGACGGCTGGATGAACCTTATGATCGGCTACTCCGACAATACCGCGACGATCGTCCTGCGCGGCTGGCTCGGCTTGGAGAACGTGAACGCCCGTATGGCCCGTCTCGGCCTCCTGAACACCCGCGTCCTCGCTCCGGTGAGCCCCGCCCGCGCCGACCTCTACGCCTACCGCAAGAGGTGGGGCCTCGGGATGACCACCCCCCGCGAGATGGCCCGCCTCTTCGAGCTCCTGCACCTGCGCCGCGCCGGCACCCCCGCCGCCTGCGAGAAGCTTCTCCGGATCCTTCGCCGCCAGTACTGGGACGACCTCGCCCTCGCCGCCGTTCCCGTGGACGTCGCCGCCGGCGCGAAGTCCGGCGCGATCGAGCGCTCCCGGAGCGAGGTCGCCATCGTCTGGTCCCCCCGCCCCTACGTCCTCGCGATCTACACCGACGACGCGAAGGACCGCCGCTGGACGAGCGAGAACGAAGGCGAGGCCACCATCCGCCTCATGTGCCGCCGCATCTGGAGCGCCTTCAATCCCGACCGCCCGTACAGCCTCCCCAGGGGGTACGAACGGTTCTTCCCCACCGGAGGCGGGGCGGAATAGTCGCCGGAAGACGAAACTTTTCCGCCCCTGAAGCGGTTGAATGAGGGGCGGACGGTGCGAACCGAACGCAAGAACGAAGAGGATGGAGACGGTGAAGGAGATGGTGAAGGAGAAGATTCGAGAAGGGGGGCACGAGGCCGCGCACGCGCTGTCGCCGGTCGACGAGACGCGGTTCAACGAACTCATGGATCTCACCCAGCGCAAGGTGTACAACATGGCCTTCCGCCTCGCCGGCAACCGCCCCGACGCCGAGGACCTCACCCAGGAGGCCTTCTTCCGCGCGTACCGCTCCTTCAAGGACTACGAGGGCGACCGCCCGTTCGAGAACTGGATCTTCCGGATCGTCACCCGGCTCTACCTCGACCTCCTCCGCAATCGTCGCCGCCGGATCTCCGCCGTGAGCTACGACGCCCCGATCCACCGCGACGGCGGCGAGGACGGCGTCTACTTCGAGGTCGCCGACGACGGCCCGAGCCCCGAGGACACGCTCATGGGCTCGACCTTCAGCGAGGATCTCCAGACCGCCCTCGGCCGTCTCACCGAAGGCCAGCGCGAGCTCATCCAGCTCGCCGACGTCCAGGGCGTCCCCTACGCCGAGATCGCCGAGCGCCTCGGCACCCCCGTCGGCACCATCCGCTCGCGCCTCCACCGCACCCACAAGCTTCTCCGCTCCACACTCGAGAAGGTCCGCCGCGAGGAGACCTTCGGGTCCGCGAGCCCGAGCTTCGCCCTCCGCGAGCGCGCGAAGCTCGCCCGCTGAACCACGGCTCTCCCAGTCGGAATCCGCGCGAACGCCCCGGTCACACGATCGGGGCGTTCGTCTTCGCGTCGGAGCGCGTGGGGGCCGCGCCCGACGCCGGCGCGGCCGGCAGGACCGCCGTGAACGTCGAGCCCCGCCCCTCGCTCGACTCCGCCTCCAGACGACCCCCGTGCGCGGCGAGCACCTTCTGCACCGAGTCGAGGCCGAACCCCGTCCCCTCGATCCCCAGATCCGCGTGCGACGCGACCCGGCCCCCCGTCGAGAGGACCTTCGCGAGCTGATCCGGCGCCATCCCCAGCCCCTCGTCACGGAAGCTCGCCGCCACCCCCCCGTCGCCCCGGCGCCTGAGCGAGACCGTCACCGTCTTGCCCGTTCCCGGCGAGTACTTGATCGCGTTCGAGAGAAGATTCTCGAACACCCGGCGCACCTTGCGCCGATCCGCGACGATCGAGATCGGCTCCGCCGTCCCCTCGACCACGAGGTTGTGCCCCTGCGCTCGGCTCGTGTGCTTCTCCGACTTCACGACCTTCTCCAAGAGGATCGAGAGGTCGAACTCCTCGTACTCCGGCTTGTACTCGTCGTCGATCGGCAGAAGGATGTCCTTCAGATCGTCGAGAAGCCGGTCCGACTGCTCGATGATCGCCTTGACCATCTCCTCGCGCCACGTCGGGTCCTCCGCCATCTCCGGGAACATGAGCGTCTCGCCCATCCCCTTGATGACCGTCACCGGCGTCTTCAGGTCGTGGACGATGTTGCGCCGCACCTGGTTCTGGATCCGCTCCGACCGCTCGCTCTCCTCGACCATCGCGTTGAACTGCTTCGCGAGATCCCCCACCTCGTCGTCCCGATCCGCCTCCCGAAGCCGGATCGAGCGCTCCCCCTTCCCGAACCGGCGCGCCGCCTCCCCCATCGCCTGGATCGGCGCCGTCACGCTCCGCGCAAGGCCCGCCGAAAGGAGGCCGATGAGCAGGAGAACTCCAAGCGCCGTCAAAAGCGCCGTCCGCCGGTAAGCCGCGAGCGGCGCGAGCGTCTCGTCCGTATCCCGTCGCGAAAGGATCGCCCAGTTGAGCCCGGCGAGGTTCAACGGCCGGTAGGCCACGAAGATGTCGTTCCCGGCAAAGCCTCTCGCCCGCATGAATCCTGTCTCTCCCTTCGCCGCTGCCTTCGCCGCCGCCGTGTCGATCGGAAAGGCGAGAACGGTCGTGCTCCGGTCCTTCACAAAGGCGAGATCGACCCCCGCGACCCCCTTGGCCTGGAGATCCCGCACGAGAGCGTCCTTATCGTCGTACAGCCGCCGCGCGTCCGTCCGCATCTTCAGATCGCCCCGCCCGAGGATGTACGCCTCGCCGCTCTTGCCGAGCCCCTGCGCCTCCCACCCCTTGTCTCCCGAGAGGATCCGGTCGAGCTCCTCGATCTTGAACTGACCCACGAGGCACCCGACGATCGCCCCGTCCGAGGAGCCCCCCGCCCGGATCGGGACCGAGACGTACCCCACCGGATCGTTGAACGCCGGCGCGAACCTCTGGAAGTCCGCGAAGTTCGTCTGACCCTTGAGCGCCGCCTCCGCCGTCTCCTTGAGGTTCGTCCCCGCGAGCGCGGGCGAGTCGAGCGTGATCTGGAAGTCCGCGTGCTTGCGCACCGCGTAGACGATCGTCCGCGACCTCGCGTCCACGAGCATAATGTTGTTCAGCCCGATCGCGTCCCGCACGTTCCGCAGAAACCCGTGGTACCGGCGGTGGACCGCCGAATACGCGCTCCCGTCCCCCGCGTCCTCCAGAAGATCGTGCTGCTGGAGAGGGAACCGGTTGCGCGCGACGTACAGCTCCTGAAGCCGCCGCCCCGAGGGCGTCGAGGGCGGCTCGGGGATCGCCCCCCCCTCGTCTGCCGGATACGTCTTCTTGAAGTACTCCCACAGCGCCGCGGGGTCCTCCGCGTCGGAGAGCCCCTGCGACGTCGCCGCAAACTCCCCGAGTGCCTGCGCCACCGTCGGATCGTGCGCGAAGCCGTCCGTCGTCCTCTGCAGATCGCTGAAGTAGCTCTCGACGTGCGCCGCCTTGCTCGCGTTGATCGCGAGAAGCTGGTCCTGCACGAGCGCCCGGATGCTCCGCTCGCCGTTGAGGTAACCGAGGACGCCCATGACGAGGAGAGCCGGCAACCCGACCCCGAGAAGGATCGTCGCGAGCTTCGTCTGGATGTTCAGTCGCATGTCGGGAAAGGGCCGCGCCGCGAACCTCCCTCATCATACGCCTCGCAGGGGTTTTCATCAACCCGTCACCCGCCATTAAGTAGACTTCGCGCCATGCCGGGCAGGGAAGAGCCGGAGGACGCCCCGCCCCCCGGGGGCCGTCCCGAACGACCGAGCTGGGACGCGTACTTCATGCAGATCGCCCACCTCGTCGCCACCCGCGCCACCTGCCCCCGCCGGAGCGTCGGCGCGATCCTCGTCCGCGACCGCCGCATCCTCGCCACCGGGTACAACGGCGCCCCCAGCGGCGTCGCCCACTGCCCCGATCTCGGCCCCGACCGCGACTGGCCCGCCGGATGCCTCCGCGCCGGCCACTGCATCCGCGCCCTCCACGCCGAGCAGAACGCCCTCCTCCAGGCCGCCCGCAACGGCACCGCCATCGAGGGCGCCGAGGTCTACGTCACCTGTCAACCCTGCAACACCTGCGCGAAGATGCTCATCAACGCCGGCGTCCGCCGCGTCGTCTTCGAAGGCGACTACCCCGACGACTTCTCCCTCGAGCTCTTTCGCGAGACCGGGATGACCGTCGAGCGGTACGCGGGCGGTGCCCTGAGCGCCTTGGATCTGGAGACCCCCGCGGATTTGGAGACCGTTGCGGATCTGGAGGCCCACGCCCGAGGCGGGGTCGCCGTATGAGCGGCCTCCTCGCCCTCGCCGACTCGAACGAGGGCATCCTCCGCGGCTTCCGCTACCCCCTCGCCGCCGGGGCGATCTCGCTCGGCGTCGCGTGGCTTCTCACCCCCTGGATCAAGACCCTCGCCTTCCGTTACGGCGCCGTGGACGACCCCAAGCGCGACGACCGCCGCATCCACAAGGAGCCCCTCGCCCGCTGGGGGGGCATCGCGATCTACGCCGGCATCGTCGCCGCCCTCCTCGCCGTCCTCCCGTTCTCGAACCCCGGGCGCGGCTCCTTCCCCCCGTACCTCGTCGCGATGCTCGCGATCGCGGGCGTCCTTACCGTCTTCGGGGCGTACGACGATCTCCGCTCCTACTCCGCGAAGGTCCAGCTTCTCGTCCTCCTCGCCGCCGGCACCGCGATCCAGTTCGTCCACTCCCCCGTCGGGCGCGTCCAGATCGGCTCCTTCGGCCTCCCCTTCTCCGGCACCGCCCACTACCTTCCCCTCGGCCTCCTCGCCGTGCCCGTCACGGCGGTCTACATCTTCGTCGTCACGAAGACGATGGACACGATCGACGGCGTGGACGGCCTCTCCGCCGGGCTCGCCACCATCGCCGCCGCGACCCTCGCCGTCATCGCCGCCTACGGCCACCAGCCCCGCGTCGCGATCGTCGCCGCCGCCATCGCCGGAGGCTCCCTCGGCTTCCTCCGCCACAACTACAACCCCGCGAAGATCATCATGGGCTCCAGCGGGCCCTACGTCCTCGGCTTCCTCATGGCGTGCCTCTCGATCGTCGGCGCCTTCAAGACCGCCGCCGCGATCTCGCTCCTCATCCCTATGCTCGTCTTCGGCCTCCCCATCTTCGACGCCTTCTTCGTCGTGATCCGCCGCCTTCTCTCCGGGGCTCCGATCACCCAGGCCGACAAGCGCCACCTCCACCACACCCTTCTCGGCAAGGGCCTCACCCAGCGCCAGACCGTCCTCGTGATCTACCTCGTCGCCGGCACCCTCGCCCTCGTCGGCCTCCTCATGGTGAGGGCCTATGCTTGAACCCGGCGCCAAGCCGACGATCTTCTGCGTCCTCGGCACCCGCCCCGAGGCGATCAAGATGGCCCCCGTCGTCCTCGCCCTCCGCGCCCTCGGCGCCTACGACGTCCCCGTCGTCTCGACGGGCCAGCACCGCGACATCGTCCGCCCCGCCCTCGACGCCTTCGGCCTCGCCCCCGACGTGGACCTCGGCATCATGGTCCACGGCCAGACCCTCGCCGGGGTCACCTCCCGCTCCCTCGAAGGCCTCGACCGCCTCGTCGCGGAGCGCGAACCGGTCATGGTCGTCGCCCAGGGCGACACCACCACCGTCCTCGCCGCCGCCCTCGCCGCCTTCTACCGCCGCGTCCCCTTCGCCCACGTCGAGGCCGGCCTCCGCACCGACCGCATCGACGATCCCTTCCCCGAGGAGTTCAACCGCCGCGCCGCCGGCCTCGTCGCCGACCTCCATCTCGCCCCCACCGAGTGGGCCGCCGAGAACCTCCGCCGCGAGGGCAAGCCGAACGACCGCATCTTCGTCACCGGCAACACCGGGATCGACGCCGTCCTCGCGATCGCCGCCCGGGAGAGCCACGACCCCTACCCCGATCGCTCCGAGCGCATCGTCCTCCTCACCACCCACCGCCGCGAGAACTGGGGCGAGCCCCAGGCCCGCATCGCTCGCGCCGCCCGCGGCCTCGTCGAGTCCCGCCCCGACACCCGCCTCGTCGTCGCCCTCCACCCGAACCCCGCCGTCCGCGAGACCCTCCGCCGCGAGCTCGACGGCGCTCCCCGCACCGACCTCATCGAACCCCCCGAGTACGCCCGCTTCGTGAAGCTCCTCCAGCGCGCCGACCTCGTCCTCACCGACTCCGGCGGCGTTCAGGAGGAGGCCCCCGCGTTCGGGAAGCCCGTCCTCGTCCTCCGCGAGACCACCGAGCGCCCCGAGGGCGTCCACGCCGGCACCGCCCGCCTCGTCGGTACCGACGAGGGCGCGATCTACGCCGCCGCCGCCCCCCTCCTCGACGACCGCGCGGCCTACGCCGCGATGGCGAACGCCGCGAGCCCCTACGGCGACGGTCGCGCCGCCGAGCGCGTCGCGCGGATCGTTCAGACTTTCTTGGGCGACGCGGCCCTCTAAAAGCCCCAAACCCCATGGATCTTCTCAAAGCCCTCCTCTACGGCGTCGTGCAAGGACTCACCGAGTTCCTCCCGATCTCCTCGACCGCCCACCTCCGCATCGTCCCCGAGCTCTTCGGCTGGGCCGATCCCGGCGCCGCCTTCACCGCCGTGATCCAGCTCGGCACCGTCGCCGCGATCCTCCTCTACTTCCGCCGCGACCTCGCCGCCGCCCTCGCCGGATGGGTGCGATCCATCGCCACCGGCGACCGCACGAGCCACGAGGCCCGCGTCGGCTGGGCCGTCTTCTGGGGCACGATCCCCATCGTCGTCCTCGGCCTCCTCGGAAAGAGGTACATCGAAGGCCCCTTCCGCTCCCTTTGGGTCGTGGCCGGCGCCATGATCGTCGGCGCCCTCCTCATGGCCTTCGCCGAGCGCACGGGCCGGGGAACCCGCGACGAGCGCGCGATCACCGCCCGCGACGGCGCCGCCGTCGGCCTCTGGCAGTGCCTCGCCCTCGTCCCCGGCATGAGCCGCTCCGGCTCCACGATCTCCGGCGCCCTCCTCGCGAACTTCGACCGCGCCTCCGCCGCCCGCTTCTCCTTCCTCCTCTCCGTCCCCAGCATCGCGGGCGCGGGACTCTACGAGGCGTTCAAGGAGCGCAAGTCCCTCGGCCACGATCTCCTCGTCCCCACCGTCGTCGCCACCGCCGTGAGCTTCGTCGTCGGCTACGCCGCGATCTCCTGGCTCATCCCCTTCATCCAGCGCCGCGGCATCCGCCCGTTCGTCCTCTACCGCGTCGCCCTCGGCGTCGTCCTCCTCGTCCTTCTCGCGGGCCACCGCCTCGCTCCGAACCGCCCCGACGCCCCCGGCGGGCCGGAGAGGGTCGCGAGCCTCGCCCCCTTGAGGTCCGATGTTCCGCAAGCGCGCTGAGACCCTCACCCCCCTCCTCCTCGTCGTCGGGCTCGGCAACCCCGGCCCCGAGTACGCCCGCACCCGCCACAACGTCGGCTGGGACGTCGTGGACCTTCTCGCCGAGCGCCACAAGATCAAGCTCGACCGCGCCGAGCAACGCGCCCGCTACGGCTTCGGCACGATCGAAGGCACCCCCGTCGCCCTCGCCAAGCCCCTCACCTTCATGAACGTGAGCGGGGAAGCCGTCAAACCGCTTCTGGCGAAGTTCGGCCTCGCCCCCGAAGGCCTTCTCGTCATCGCCGACGACCTCGATCTCCCCGTCGGCAAGCTGAGGATGCGCGAGGGGGGGAGTCACGGCGGTCACAACGGCCACCGGAGCCTCATCGCCAAGCTCGGCACCGACGCCTACCCCCGCCTGAAGATCGGCATCGGCTCCGTGGACAAAGCTCAGACCGTGGACCACGTCCTCGGCAAGTTCACCCCCGACGAGCGCACCGACATCGACCGCGCCGTCGCCCGCGCCGCCGAGGCCGTGAGGCTCCTCGTCACGAGCGGCCTCCCCGCCGCCCTGGGCTTCGCGAACTCCTAGCCAGATCTAAACGACCGCGAGCGCCGCGTCGCGCCGCGGCGCGTAGGTGTGCTGGACCCCCAGCACCGAGAGCGGCCCCTCGCGAAGCGACCACACCGGTCCTTCGCGACCCATGAATACCGAGAGCACCATCTGACCGTCCCGCGTCCTCCCCCAGCGCGAGAGGCCGTGCCCCGAGGCGAGCATGACGAACGCCCCCGCCGGCACCAGGTCGTCCTCCCCGAAAACGTGGACCTCCGCCCCGTCCCCCCCCGCCGACGCCACCGCGTGCCCCGCGAGCCGGAGCCGGACCCCGCCCTGGTTCTGCAACAGCACGAACTCCCCGTGCGCCCGCTCGCTCCTCTGCATCCCTACGATCCTGAACATGGCCGATAGCGTCGTCCGTCGCACATCCCTGTGGACGGGACTTGATTCTCCCCCAAAGAGACGCCCCCGCGATACGTAAAGCCTCCCGAAAAGTCGGCGCGGTGGAAAAGCCGGGGGATAAAACGCCATCCCCCCGCGATCCCCTACACCTCCGCGCGGATCGCGTCCCAAAGCTCCGGCGCGACCCCTCGCGGCACGATCTCCAGGATCCGGCGCGTCTGCCCGAGATAACGCTCGACCTTCCGCGCCGTCTTCGTCCGCTTCGCCTCCCGCACGTTGCTCAGCCGGTCCGCGAGCTTGACCGGAAGCACCTCCCGCGGCATCGCCGCGATCTCCCGCAGCAGAAGCTCCGATCGCATCGCCCACACCTCGTCCTTCGAGAGCCCCGCCCGCTCGGCCTCCGTCGGCTCCCTCCGGGTGAGCGCCTGGACGAACCCCGCCGCCCGCTCCCCGAACCGCGCCGCGATCTCCTCCCGCGTCGTCTCGGTGTCCTCGATCGTGTCGTGGAGCGCCGCCGCCACGAGAAGGTCCTCGTCCGTCACGCCCCCCAAGTGGCGAAGAGACGACAGCACCTCCACCGGGTGCGCGACGTACGGAAGCGGCGCCTCCCCGTCCCGATCCGTCCCCGCGTGACGCTCCGCCGCGAAGAGGATCGCCTCCTGCACCCTCGGGAAATGGTTCACGACGCGATTAGACCCGATGCATCAAACTAGAGTCGCATGACGCGCACCTTCGCCGCCGCCGACATCGGCAGCAACACCGCGCACCTGCTCGTCGCCGCCACCGACGGCGAGCTCGTCATGCGCCTCGACAACCTCAACGAGTGGATCCCCCTCGGCGAGGTCGTCGCCCGCAAAGGCGAGATCCCGAAGGAGATCGCCGAGAGCCTCGTCCTCGCCATGCGCGAGTTCCGCCGCGTCGCCGAACTCCGCAAGGCCGAGGGCCTCTACGTCTTCGCCACCGAGGCCCTCCGCGTCGCCCGCAACGCCGATGCCGTCCTGAAGCTCATCAAAAAGGAGACCGGCGTCACCGTCGAGGTCATCCCCGCCCGCCGCGAGGCCGAACTGAGCCTCCGCGGCGTCGCTCTCGACGCTCGCCACTCCGGCGCGAACCTTCTCGTCGAGGTCGGCGGCGGCTCCGCCCAGATCGGCGACCTGCGCGGCAAACCCGACGGAGGCGGCTTCGCCCGGCTCTGCTCCCTTCCCTTGGGCACCGGCCGTGTCATCGCCGAGACCGCCCTCACGAACCCCTGCCCCGACTTCGTCCTGGACGCCGCCCGCCGCTACGTCCGCGCCCAGCTCGACCGGTGCCCGATCGCCCCGACCGGCGGCCTCGCCGTCGTCTGCGGCGGCGTCGCGCGCGGCCTCTGGCGCGCCCTCCACCCCGACGGCGAGAAGCACCTCTTCCTCTACGAGCTCGACTACCTCCTCGCCGCGACCGCCCGACTCTCCGTGGACCGCATCGTGACCCGCTTCTCCGTCAAAGGCCGCCGCGCCGCCACCCTCCTCCCCGGCGCCGTCGTCTACGGCGAGATCCTTCGCCGCTTCGAGATCGAGGCCGTCCTCGTGAGCGAGTTCGGCGTCCGCGAAGGCGCCGTCCTCGACCTTGCCGCCGGAGAGATCCGTTGAGACCCGCCGCGAAGCCCCCCTCCAAGCCCGCCCCCGCCGAGGCCCCCTACCTCAACCGCGAGCTGAGCTGGCTCCAGTTCAACCGCCGCGTCCTCGAAGAGGCCGCGAGCCTCCACAACCCCCTCCTCGAGCGCCTCCGCTTCCTCGCTATCTTCGAGTCGAACCTCGACGAGTTCTACATGGTCCGCGTCTCCGGCCTCATCGAGCAGTTCGAGGCCGGCGTCCTCACCATGAGCCCCGACGGCCTCACCCCCGCCGAGGGCCTCCGGGCGATCTCCGCCGCCGCCCGACCGCTCCGCCGCCGCGCCGCCGAGGTCTACGCGAACGACCTCGCCCCCGCCCTCGCCGAGGCGGGCGTCGCCATCCGCCCCTACGCGGGCCTCGCCCCCAAGGCCCGCCGCGAGCTCGACGCTTTCTTCGCCGCCGAGGTCTTCCCTCTCCTCACCCCCCTCATCCTCCACCCCGCCCAGTCCGTCCCCTTCATCTCGAACCGCTCCCTGAACCTCGCCGTCGAGCTCGAGGACGAGCCCCGCGAGACGCGCCTCGCCCGCGTGAAGATCCCCACCGTCCTTCCCCGCGCCGTCCGCACGAAGGCGCGACGCCCGGAGTTCGTCCTGATGGAGGATCTCGTCCGCCACAACCTCCAGTCCCTCTTCCCCGGCGTGAAGATCCGCGGCGCCCACCTCTTCCGCGTCCTGCGCGACGCCGACGTCGAGATCCGCGAGCTGGAGGCCGACGACCTCATCGCCGCGATCGAGGAGACCCTCCGCCTCCGCCGCTTCGGCGACCCCGTCCTCCTCGAGCACGAGCCCGCGATGCCCCCCGCCGTCCGCGCGACCCTCATGCGCCTCCTCGAGCTCGACGAGGACGACGTCATCGCCACCGAGGGCATCCTCGGCATGGAGGTCTTCCACGAGATCGCCCGCGTGGACCGCCCGAACCTGCGCTACCCCGCCCACCGCCCCACCCTCCCCGAGGCGCTGTCCACCGCCGAGGGCATCTTCGAGACCGTCGCCGCCCACGACGTCCTCCTCCACCACCCCTACGACTCCTTCCGCCCCGTCGAGGAGTTCGTCGCCTCCGTCGCGAAGGACCCCAAGGTCGTCGGCATCAAGCAGACCCTCTACCGCGTCGGAAGCGAGTCCCCCATCGTCGAGTCCCTTCTCGACGCCGCCGAGAACGGCAAGCAGGTCGCCGCCATGGTCGAACTCAAGGCCCGCTTCGACGAGTCGAACAACCTCGTCTGGGCCCGCCAGCTCGAACGCGCCGGGGCCCATGTGACCTACGGCTTCGCCGAGACGAAGACCCACTGCAAGCTCTCCCTCGTCGTCCGGCGCGAGGGCGGCGGCCTGCGCCAGTACGCCCACGTCGGCACCGGCAACTACAACCCCGCCACCGCCCGCCACTACACCGACCTCGGCCTCTTCACCGACGATCCCGACATCTGCCAGGACATCGCCGAACTCTTCAACGACCTCACCGGCTTCTCCCACCAGAAGGAGTACCGCAAGCTCCTCGTCGCCCCGACGAACCTGCGCGACGGCATCCTCGCCCGCATCCGGCGCGAGATCGGCCACCGCAAGGCCGGTCGCCCCGCCGGCATCGTGTGGAAGCTCAACGCCCTTGTGGACCCGGACGTCATCGACGCCCTCTACGACGCCTCCCGCGCCGGGGTGAAGGTCGAGCTCGTCGTCCGCGGCTCCTGTTGCCTCCGTCCCGGCGTCAAGGGCCTCTCCGAGAACGTGAGCGTCCTCTCGATCGTCGGGCGCTTCCTCGAGCACTCCCGCATCTACTGGTTCGCGAACGGCGGGGAACCCGACGTCCTCATCGGGAGCGCCGACGCCATGCGCCGCAACTTCGACCGCCGGATCGAGGTCCTCGCCCCCATCGAGGACCCCCGTCTCCGGGAGACCGTCAAGACCCGCATCCTCGACGTCTGCCTTCGGGACGACGCCCGAAGCTGGGAGCTCCT
Organism: Fimbriimonas sp.; assembly: GCA_965249475.1. Taxonomy (GTDB): domain Bacteria; phylum Armatimonadota; class Fimbriimonadia; order Fimbriimonadales; family Fimbriimonadaceae; genus Fimbriimonas. Next base: position 1,416,363 of record CBDFMD010000003.1, read on the forward strand.
TCCCGGCGGCGAGTACCGCCGCCGCCACAAGCTCGGCGAGACCTCCTTCGACTCCCAAGCCTGGTTCATGACCCATCCCCTCTCCGGCGACCTCGCGCCGACCCCGCCCCGCCTGCCCTCCCCGGCGGCGTAGAAGAACGGTGCCCACGAAGCCCCGCGTCGGCATCGTCCTCTTCAAGCGCGACCTTCGCGTCGGCGACCACGCCCCCCTGACCGAGGCCGCCGTCCGGGGCCCGGTCCTCCCCCTCTTCGTCGCCGAACCCTCCGTCCACTGCGCCCGCGACTTCGACCCGATCCACTGGACCTTCGCCCGCGAGTCCCTCGCCGACCTCGCCGTCGATCTCGAGCGCCTCGGCGCCCCCCTCCAGGTCCGCGCCGGCGAGATCGTCCCCGTGCTCCAGGACCTCATGGAAACCTACAAGATCGGCGGTCTCTGGGCCCACGAGGAGACCGGCAACGCCGTCACCTACGCCCGCGACCGCGCCCTCCGCCGCTGGGCTCGCGAGCGCGGCGTCCCGCTCCATGAGCTTCCGAACGGCGCGGTCGTCCGCCGCCTCCGCTCCCGCGACGCCTGGTCCCGCATCGGCGAGGAGCGCCTCGCCGCTCCCCTCCTCCCCGCCCCGCGCCTGATCCCCGCCCCCGGCCTCGCCCCGACCGAGATCCCCACCCATGCCGACCTCGGCCTCCCCCCCGACCGCCGCACCGAGCCCCAGCCCGGAGGCACCGCCCACGCCCGCGAGCTTCTCGACGACTTCCTCGCCCGCCGCGCCCGCGCCTATCGCCGCGGGATGTCCTCCCCCAACACCGCCTTCTCCTGTTGCTCGCGCCTGAGCCCCCACCTCGCCTGGGGCACCCTCTCCCTTCGCGAGACCGTCCACGCCGCCCGCGCCCGCGCCGAGCTCGCCGCCGCCGAGGGCGACCCCGTCTGGTCCGCCGCGATGGCCTCCTTCGAGTCCCGCCTCCACTGGCGCGACCACTTCACCCAAAAGCTCGAGGACGAGCCCGCGATCGAGTTCCACCCCTTCCTGCGCGGCCTCGAGGACCTCCGCGCCGACGGCAACGACCCCGCCCGGTTCGACGCTTGGAGAGCCGGCCGCACCGGCTTCCCCATGATCGACGCCTGCATGAGGGCCCTCGAGGCCACCGGCTACCTGAACTTCCGCATGAGGGCGATGGTGACGGCCTTCGCGAGCTACCACCTCTGGCTCGATTGGCGCCTCTTCCACGACCACCTCGCCACCCGCTGGACCGACTATGACTGCGGCATCCATATCTCGCAGCTCCAGATGCAGTCCGGCACCACCGGCATCAACGCTCTCCGCATCTACAACCCCCTGAAAGGGTCCCTCGACCACGACCCCGAGGGCCGCTTCATCCGCCGCTGGGTTCCCGAGCTTCGCGGCGTGCCCCTCGCCTACATCCACGAGCCGCATCTTCTCACCGACCTTCAGCGCCGCGAGGCGGGCGCCCTCGCCTATCCGGCCCCCATCGTGAACGCCGCCGCCGCCGTCCGCGAGGCCCGGGACCGGATCGCCGCCTACTCCCGCCGCCCCGGGCTCTGGGAGGAGGCGAACGACGTCCAGCTCCGCCACGGCTCCCGCCGAGGTCAGCGCCCTCCCCTGCGGCCGCGTCCATCCGCCCCAAGCTCCCAACCGAGCCTCGTTTTCTGACGCCCCGGAAACCTCCGCGGCGGGGAAGGGGATACATTGAGGGGATGCTCCCGACGATCGCCCCGCCCCTCCCCCCGGCGAACCTGAAGGTCGAGTACAGGTCCCGCGAGGGCCTCACCGCCGCCCTTGATGGCGTCCCCGTGATCCAGGGCTCCTCGTTCCAGTTCTACGCCCCCGGCTGGAGCCGAGGCTACTACTCGAGCAAGTGGAACGACGAGCACGTGACGAAGACCCCCGACGGCTTCCACTCCGACGTGAGCTCCCCCGACCGCCTCGTCACCGGCACCGTGGACGTGAGCGCCTCCGGCGGTGCCGTGACCACGACCTACCGCCTCACCTGGAACGGCGACTCCCCCGCGAAGCTCGAGCTGAACGCCGCCCTCCTCTACGCCGAGCCGTGGGCCTCCGCCGCTCAGACCCCCCCGAAGCCCGCCGGTCAGCCCCCCCGCAGGCCCACCGAGGTCGCCGGCCGCGTCCTCGCCCAGAACGTTCCCTCCGTCCGCTTCGCGGCCGACCGCGCCGCCCTCGCCATCGAGTCCCCGACCCCCGGCCTCCTCGTCTTCGACGGCAATGGCTACGCCCAGGACTGGGCCGAAGGCCGCTCCCGAGACTGGGCCGGCTACGAGGAGGTGGACGCCCCGAAGGGGAAGACCGTCGAGGTCGTCACGACCTTCCGCTTCGAGGGAGGCTACGCCGGCGGCGCGACGAAGGCCACCGCCCGCCTGAGCCCCCGCCCCGCTCCCCGCGCGATCGGACCCGTCGAGGGGCGCCTCCCCCTCGTCCCCAAACCGACGAAGGCCGAGCTCGACTACGCCAGACCGCTGGAGATCACCGGACTCTGGAACCTTCCCGCCGGACGCCCCCGCCGCTTCGACGATCTCCTCGCCGCCCTCGCCCGACGTTTCGAGCTCCCCGCCGGAGCCCCCGGCAAGACCCGCGTCCGCATCGACGGCGGCATCGCGAAGCTCCATAAGCGCCCCGGCGCCTACCGCCTCACGATCGCCCCGAACGCGGTCTCCATGCTCGGCGAGGAGGACGAGGGCCTCCTCAACGCCGCGAACCGCCTCGCCGAACTCGCCTTCGTCCGCGGCGGGAAGCTCTACCTCCCCACCGGCACCGTCGAGGACGAGCCCCGCCGCGACTTCCGCGGCGTCCACCTCTTCGTGGGCCCCGACGCCCTCGCCTTCCAAAAGCGCCTCTGGACCCGCGTCCTGCGTCCCCTCGGCCTGAACAAGGTCGTCCTCCAGTGCGAGCGCACCGCCTGGGATTCTCTCCCGACCGCCCGCGAGCCCATCACCATGCCGAAGGCCGACCTGAAGGCCCTCGCCGACTGGTACCGGAAGGAGACCGTCGAGCCCATTCCCCTCGTCCAATCCTTCGGCCACATGGAATGGCTCTTCGCCAAAGGGGGCAACATGGACCTCGCCTTCAACCCCCAGGTCCCCTACGCCCTCGACCCCCGCAAGCCCCGGAGCCGCGAGGTCCTGAACCGACTCTGGGATGAGGTCGTCGCCGTCACCGGCGCGAAGACCCTCCACTTCGGCCTCGACGAGGTGGATATGCGCGGCTTCGACGGCGTCCCCGGCAAAGAGCGCGCCGCCCTCGTCACCGAGCTGTGGAAGGTCCAGCTCCCCTTCCTCGGCACCGTCGCCGGACGCCACGGCGCTGCGATGATGCTCTGGGGCGACAAGGGCCTCGCCCCCGGCGAGGCCCCCGACGCCGCCCTCGGCGACGACCGCGAGAACGCCCAGGCCCGCCGCGACGCGATCCCCAAGGGCGCGTACATCGCCGACTGGCACTACAAGGCCGACCCGAAGCCCCAGACCTTCGTCAAACCCCTCCAGATCTGGAAGAACGAGGGCTTCCGCCCCGTCGCCTCCGCCTGGTACCGCCCCGAGAACGTCCGCGGCTTCAACCTCGCCGCCGATCTGGAGAACGCCGGCACCCTCCAGACGACCTGGGCGGGCTACGAGAGCAACGAGCCGAACATGCTCGCCGCGATGAACCAGTTCTCCGCGATGGTCCTCGCCGCCGACTACTCCTGGTCCGGCCGCCAGGACGCCCTGAACCGCCTCGACTACGACCCCGCCGAGGTCTTCCGCCGCCTCTACTTCGGCGAGCCGAGCCCCCTCTCCCCCCGCCCCGCCACCGCTCTCGCTCTCCTCGGCGCAGGAGCCGGCGCGGGTCCCTCCGTCCTCCCCCCCGACGCCCGCGCCCTCGCCGAGCTCACCGGCGTGAGCGTCCCCCCCCTCGCCACCCCCGTCGCCCTCCGGAGCCTCGCCGCCGACGGCCCCCTCGAGGAGACGATGACCCTCGATCGCGCCGTGGGCGCGGGCCGGATCTACCTCCAGGCCGCCTGCGCCACCCGCCTCGGCGGCGGCGACCCCGTCGCCCGCGTCGTCGCGACCCTCGAGGGCGGCCGCACCGCCGAGACCACCCTGCGCTACGGCCTCGACGTCGTCGCCCCCGGCGACCGCACGACGACGACCCGCTCCCCTTCGGCGGGTGGCCTGAGCCTCGTCCGTCTCGAGCTCCCCAAAGGCGCCCGCGTCACCGCCCTCCGCCTCCTCGCCTCCGCCCCCCACCCCGGCCTCATCCTCCGCGGCATCCTCCTGAGGTGAAGCCCCGGGTCAGAGGCGCGGTCGCCTAACGAGAACGCCCGCGCCGTCGTAGAAGCGCCGCCGCCCCGAGCCCCAGCGCCGCGAGCGTCGCCGGCTCCGGCACCGTCCCCATCTTCGCGTCGAGGCTCACGTTGTCCAGGAACGCCGACGAGTCGAACGACCCGTTCGTGGTTCCCCGGAACGCCAGCGTGTGCGCCCCCGGCCCGAAGCTCGTCGGTAGCGCGAACGTCTGTCGCGAGAACGAGTACGCCGTCGCCGAGCCCCCCAGGTCGATCGTCGCGAGCGTCGCCCCGTCGAGCGAGACCGAGAGGAAGTCGAATCCGGGGTCGTCCGCCGTGAATCGCGTGAGATCGAACGCGAGCGTCCCCCCCGCCGTGAGCGCGGGGGCCGTCAGCGCCTGCGACAGCACGTCGTCCGCGTTCGCGTACCCCCCGAGCCACGCCGAGTTCGTCGTCACGGCGCCCCCCGTCGAAAGCCCCCAGTCCCCCACGAACGGACCCTGGGGCGAGGTCTGCGTCCACCCCGCCCCCAGCGGCTTCGCCTGAAGATCGCCGTTCGTGACGAGCTCCAGGGCCGAGGCCGATCCCGCGACGGCGAGAAGCGAAAGAAACGCGACGATTCTCATTGCCGCTCATTCTAACCCGGTCCCCCCGCGCGGTACCCCGAAAGTCTCCCGGTTTTGCGAAAAACCCGCAATTCGGAGGGTCCTAAGTCCCGCCACCGCACTCCACACCGTTCGAGACTCGGCTAAGATACACCCGCTATGACCACCGTGCGTCTGCTCGCCCTCGCCGCCGTCGGCTTCGGAGCGGTCTCTCCCCGCATCGCTCCCGCGCAGGACGCCCCGTCCGCCCCCGCCCCCGTCACCTTCGCGACGCCCCGCTCCACCGCCTCCCGCCTCGCCCTCCAGGCCCGCCGCACCGAGGCCGCCCGCCTCGCCGCCGGGATCGTCGGCGCCTTCCTCCACGCCCCCCTCCCCGCCGAGGAGTCCCGCGCCGACTACTACGACGCCTGGGCCTACCGCATCCACGACCGCACCTTCCCGAACGAGACCCTCCCCGCCGACGCCTACGTCCGCGCCGTCGAGCGGCGCCTCGCCATGCCCCCCGCCCCCCGCAACGTCGTCCTGGGCGGCCGCGGCACTCTTTTCGCGCCCAGCGCCACCCTCGGCGCTGCCCCCGGTGCCGCCGGGGCCGGCCCCGCGGGCGGCGGCCCGATGATCGCCTCGGCCGGACTCTGGGAGCTCGTCGGCCCCCGCAAGCTCCCCGTCCCGTACACCCAGTACTACGGCCCGGCGAACTCCATCACCACCGGCCGCATCGGCGGGATCGCCTTTGACCCCGCCGACTCGAACACGATCTACATGACCGGCTCCGCCGGCGGCGTCTTCAAGACCACGAACGGCGGCGCGAACTGGCGCCCCCTCGGCAACGGCTTCGTCTACCCCTTCTCCGGACCCGTCGCCGTCTCCCCGGCGGACCCGAACCTCGTCCTCGTCGGCACCGGCGACTTCGACGGAGGCACCGGGCCCGGCTTCGGCTTCCTGCGGTCCATCGATGGCGGCGAGTCGTGGGAGTGGGTCGCGAAGGATGTCATCCGCAACGTCGCCTTCTCCGCCATCGTCTTCGACCGCACCACCCCCGGCCGCGTCCTCGCCTCCGCCGGCAACGCGGGCTCCGCCCCCAACGGCCTCTGGGAGTCCCTCGACGACGGCCTCACCTGGACCGAGCGTCCGCTGGACGGGCGCACCGACCTCTCCCTCACCTCCCTCTCCGCCGGACCCACCGCCGCGAACGGCGACCGTCCCATGGTCGCCGCCTCCCGCACGGGCGGAGCCTACGGCGTCTACGAGTCCCGCGACGCGGGCCGCAACTGGACCCGGATCGCGAGCTACCCCGCGACCTCCGGACGCACCCAGGTCTGCGCCTCTCCCACCGACCCCAACGTCGCCTACGCGGTCGAAGGCTCCCTCCGCAAGGTCTACAAAGGCGTCCGCGCCTCCGACGGCGCCTGGACCTGGACCGACATCACGGCGGGCTTCCCGAACGGCGATCCCTCCCTCGGGGCGAACTACAACTGGAGTCAGTACACCTACGACGAGCACATCACCGCCGTGGGCCACACCGTCGGCGGCGTCCTGCGCGATACCCTCTACGTCGGCCTCATCACCATCGCCGCCTACGACGGCGCGACCTGGACCGACATCGGGCGCACCTACTACGCCGACTCGAAGACCCATAACGACCAGCACTGCTTCGCCGTCTCCTCGAGCGACCCCACGAAGATGGCCTTCGGCAACGACGGCGGGATCTACCGCCTGACGATCGCCCCCGACGGCACCCAGACGATCGACCCCCGCACGAGCGGCGACACCTCGCTCGCGATGTTCTACACCGGCGCGTGGCACCCCACCGATCCGAACCGCATGATCGGCGGCACCCAGGACAACGCCTCCCCCACCGCGATCGGCGACCTCCAGAACTGGGCGAACCGCACCGGCGGCGACGGCATGGGGTGCGCGATCGACGTCCAGACCCCCGGGCGTCAGTACGGCTCCGCCCAGTACAACTTCATCTACCGCACCACCGACGCCTGGAACTCCTCCGGCTTCCTCCGCTCCATCGGCGGCCCCTTCGTCGGACGCATGGCCGTGGACCGCTCCCCCCAGGGCTACCTCTACGTCGGCGGCTCCTCCTCCCTCTACCGGTTCGACCCCGCCGCGAACGCCTGGACAGACAACGTCGGCGGCAATCCCTTCAACGCCGAGGTCCGCTCGATCGCCCCCGCCCCGGGCGACCCGAACACGATCTACGTCGGCACCACTGCGGGCGGCCTCTACGTCACCACCGACCGCGCCGCCACCTGGCGCCCCGTCGAGGTGAACGCCGCCCTCGGCGCGATCTCCTCCGTCGCCGTTCACCCCGCCCGCCCCTGGGACATCCTCGTGACGACCGGGCAGGGCCCCGCCCACGTCTATCGCTACGCCGACACCCGCCTCGCGACCCCGGTTCGCACCCCCGTCTCCGGCGCGGGCGGCGGCGCCCTTCCCGACATCTTCGCCTCCTCCGTCGTCCGCAACGCCGACCGCCCCGACACCGACTGGTACGTCGCCACCGACGTCGGCGTCCTCGGCACCACGACGGGCGGAGCCTCCTGGTTCAACATGACCGAGCCCCTCGGCCTCCCCCCTGTCGAGGCCACCACCCTCGAGCACACCCCCGGCACCGGCTACCTGAACCTCGCCACCTACGGGCGCGGGATGTGGCGCCTGAAGATCAACGAGGTCCCCACCCCCGCCGCTCTGAAGATGCTTGGCACGCTCGGACGGACCAACTCCACCGATGTCGCTCTCCGTCTCGCCGTCGCCAACGTCGGCGGGGAAGCCGCCCGCCAGGTCCGCGTGACCCTCGCCAGCATCACCCTCGCGGGGACCGTATACAACCCCGCGACCGCGATCCCCGTCACCCTCGGACGCATCGAGCCGGGCGCGACCGACGTCCAGACCGTGACCTTCCGGAACCCCGCCTTGGCCCCTGGGGCCGCTTACCGCGCGACCATCCGGGTCGAGTGGCTCTCCGGCACCGAGACGAAGACGCAGGATCTCCTCGTCCGCGGCGTACTTCCCTGATCGTCGCGAGGGAGCGACGAAAAGAGGCCCCTCCGGCAAACGCCGGAGGGGCCTCTTTGCGAGAGCCGGAAGCGGGGAAGCGCTACTTGAGCTCGACCTTGCCGCCGACCTCTTCGATCGCCGCCTTCATCTTGTCGGCGTCGTCCTTGTTCGCGCCCGTCTTGATCGGCTGGGGAGCGCCGTCCACGAGGTCCTTCGCCTCCTTGAGGCCGAGCCCGGTGAGCTCGCGCACGACCTTGATGACCTGGAGCTTCTGACCGCCCGCGTCGGTGAGCACGACGTCGAAGTCCGTCTTCTCCTCGACCTCGATGGGGGCGGCGGCCGGGCCGCCCCCCATGCCCGCGAACATCGCGGGGTTCATCGGCGCGGCGGCGGTGACGCCGAACTTGTCTTCGAGCGCCTTCTTGAGCCCGGAGAGCTCGAGCGCGGTCATGGAGCTGATCTGCTCGACGAGGGTGTCTACGGTGGTGGCCATGGTGTTCTTAGGTGGGGGGCGTTAGGCGGCGACGGGAGCGGCTTCGGAACCCGAGCCGCCCTCGGCCATCTTGTCGGCGACGGCCCCGATCACGCGGATCGGGTCGGCGTACAGGGCTTCGATGATGCCGGCGAGATCCACCAGCGGAGACGCGACCAGACCGATGATCTGGGAGATGAGCACCTCGCGCGGGGGGAGCGTCGAGAGGGCCTCGACCCCCTTGGCGTCGTAGGCCTTGCCCCCGAAGTAGCCGCCCTTGACGGCGAGCTTCTTCGAGGTGCGGGCGAAGTCGAGAAGCGCCTTCGCGACCTCGGACTCACCCTCGAAGATGAAGGTGTAGGCCGTGGTCCCGTTGTGGAACTCCTCGGGGACGACCGAGGCCACGTCGCCGGCGGCGACGCGGAAGAGCGTGTTCTTGACGACGTGGATCTCGCCCCCCTTCTTCCGAAGGTCGGCGCGAAGCGTCTGCATCTCCTTCACGGAGAGCCCGCGGTAGTCCGAGAAGACGACTCCCGTCGCCTTCTCGAACCACTCGCGCGTCTGCTCGATGCTCTTCTCTTTCTGTGCGGTGGGCATGGGGGATTCCTGCCACCGAGAGATGCGCCCGAAAAGGTCGGAAGGCGCGTGCGCCCCCAAGGGCGCGGAGCCGTCCTCCTCGGCGGGCCGGGGCAAACCCCGTTACGGCGCGAACGCCGCCTGCTGTCTCTGGAGACCCGAAGAGTCTACCCCGACTCCCCGCCCCGCGCAAGACCCTCGCCGAGCCGCGCGAGAAGACCCGCCTCCACCCCCGGCCACTCCGCGCGCAGGATCGAGAACACCACCGTATCCCGCCACGACCCGTCCGCGAGCCGGCGGTCGCGCCGCAAGACCCCCTCCCGCACCGCCCCCAGCCGCGCCACCGCCCGGAGCGACCGCGCGTTGAGCGCGTTCACGAAGAGATGCACCCGCTCCAGCCCCATCCCCTCGAACGCGTGCCGCAACAGAAGAAGCTTGCACGACGGGTTCACCCCCGTCCCCCAGACCTCCGGCGCGTACCAGGTGTAGCCGAGCTCCGCCTTCCGGTGCGCCGCGTCGATCCCGAGCAGGCGCGTCGAACCGACCACCCGCCCCTCCGCGCGCAGGACCACCGCGAACGGCAGGCCCGTCCCCGCGTCCTCCTCCGCGAGCGCCGCCGCCACGTACGCCCCCACCTCCCCCAGCGACTTCCCGTACGGCGCGAGCGAGAGCGTCCACTCCCGGATCCCCTGCGCCGCCCGCCACACGTCCTCGACCGCCACCGACCGGAACGGGACGAGCCGCACTACCGAGTTAGCGAGTTCCACCCGAAGAGTATAGGGGAGCGGTGAGGATAGGGGCGCGGTCGCCCCGAGCGCGATAACGAAACATCCTGACGTTTTGATGAAACGATAGATCAAACCCTCAGTGACGCCGCTCCGCGAGCCAACACTACATCCCAAGCCTCGGCGACCTCGTATGCCTCTCTGCAAAACCTGTATGGTCCTCCCCGACCCGCTCGATCGCTCGGGGCGGCTCCTCCTCGCCGTCCCGACCGTCGCCACCGAGTCCGCGATCGCTCTCTGGGCGAGGGGTCGGGGCCTCGAAGCCGCCTCCCTCGGCTCCGGCCTCGTCGCCGTCGCGCTCGCGGGCGACGCCCTCGACGACCTCGCCGCCTATCTCCCGACGATCATGAGCGGGCCGGAGCTCGCCGAGTCCCGCACCCTCCACGGCGACGCGCACGACCGGGAGTTCCGCCCCCTCGATCTTCTGCGCGCCGGGAGCGCCGCCGATCTCGTCGCCCGCGTCCGGGGCGAGTGGCTCCCCCGCCTCCTCACCGCGGAGGCCCTGGACACCGCCTTCCAACCCATCTTCGACTTGAGGTCCGGGCGCGTCGCCGCCCACGAGTGCCTCATGCGCTCCGAGTTCGAGGGGCGCCGCATCTTCCCCGGCGAGCTCATCGCCACCGCCCGCGCCACCGGCCTCCTCTTCCATCTCGACCGCGCCGCCCGCGTCATGTCCCTCCGCAACGCCGCCGAGCGCGGCGCCGCCGGACCCGGCGTGACGAGCGACCTCTTCGTGAACTTCAACCCCACGAGCATCTACAACCCCGCCGCCTGCCTCCAGACCACCGTCCGCGAGGCCGAGCGGTGCGGCATCCCCCGCGAACGCATCGTCTTCGAGGTCGTCGAGTCCGACGACGTCGCCGACCGCGACCACCTCCTGAACATCCTGCGCTACTACCGAAAGGAGGGCTTCCGCGTCGCCCTCGACGACCTCGGCTCCGGCTACGGCTCCCTGAACCTCCTCACCGAGATCCACCCCGACGTCGTGAAGCTCGATATGGCCCTCGTCCGGAACGTGGACGCCGACCCCGTCCGCGCCGCCGTCGTCCGCCACCTTCTCGACCTCGCCCGAAGCCTCGGGATCACGTCCGTCGTCGAGGGCGTCGAGACCCCGGCCGAGCGCGACTTCCTCCGTGCCGCCGGCGCCGACCTCGTCCAGGGCTACCTCTACGCCCGCCCCGCCGCCGAACCCTGGCGCGAGCCCGCGCGCCAGACCGCCGCGAGAGCCGCCTAGCCCGCTCTCAGGCCACCGGCTTCCCGCGCGCCGCGATGAGGAGCGCGTACCACTCCTCCCGCGAGAGTTCCACGTCGTCCGCTCGCGCGCAGGCCGCGATCCGCTCCGGGCTTCGCGACCCCACGATCGGCACGATCCCGCTCGGATGCTTCAGGAGCCACGCGAGCGCGATCTCCGCACGCCCCGCCCCGTGCGCGTTCGCCACCTCGTCGAGCTTCCCGAGAAGCTCCCGCCGCTCCGGCGGCGCGTCCTCGATTGCCGCCCCGATCCAACCGCCCCCCAGCGGCGACCACGAGAGCGGCGTCATCCCCTCCCGCAGGCACTGGTCCAGCGTCCCGTCGAAGAACGGCTCCAGCCGCCCCAGATGCACCTCGATCTGGTTCACCAACAGCAGGTCCGGCAGGAAATCCTGGAGCAGGTCCACCGTCGAGGGGAGAAAGTTCGACACCCCGAAGTACCGGACCTTCCCGCTCGCCCGCAAGCGCGCGAACGCCCCCGCCACCTCCTCCGGGTCCATCAAGAGGTCCGGCCGGTGAAGCTGGTACACGTCGATCGTCTCGACCCCCAGCCGCTTGAGCGACCCCTCGCATGAGCGCTCGATCCAATCCGCCGAGAAGTCGTACCGCCCGACGACCCCCGCCGCCTCGTCCCCGAACCGCACCCCGCACTTCGTCGCGATCACCGTGTCCTTGGAGAGCGACGGGTTCGCCTGCAGGAACTCCCCGTGCAGGCTCTCGCAGATCCCCCGCGCGTAGATGTCCGCGTGGTCGAAGAGCGTGTACCCCGCGTCGTACGCCGCCCTCAGCGCCGCGAACGCCCCCTCCCGGTCCGTCTGCGCCGGGTCCCAAGACCCCGCGATCCGCATCGCCCCGAACGAGAGCCGCCCCACCACCGGCCCGCCGGTCCCGAGTTCCTGTGTCTTCATCGCCCCTCCATCATGACGCCTCGCCCACTCCTGAGGTCAACCGCCCGGAAAGAGACCCCGCGGCAGACCCCGCCGCGTCCAGATCCCGTCCCACGCGACGTCCGTCGGACCGATCCACGCCTCGTCCGTCGGACCGATCCACGCCTCGTCCGGAATCCACGTCTTCCCCTTGCGCCTCATCAGAGCGTCCACCCCGCCCCCGAACACCCCCTCCCGCACGAGGTCCGCGTACCGCGTCCGCGAGTAGTCGATCGCCCGGCCCCCCGGACGCTGAGGAATCGCGTCCACGAACGCATGCTCCCCGTTCGACCGGAGCCACTCCACCTTGAACTCGATCTTCCCCCCGATCCTCCGCTGCACGTAAGGCCGCAACCCGTCGAGGATCGCCTTGCGCTCCTTCGTCCCTGCCTTCGGCTCGTGGACCGCCGTCTGAAGCGCGGCGAGCGCCGCGAGCGAGGCGATCACGCGCTCTGCACCGCCGGAGGCGCCGCGCTCTGGCGCCGCGCCTCCCAATCCGCCGCCGGCATCGTGATCGCGTTCTTGCAGATCGGACAGATGACGTACCGGTCCGTCGAGAACGGGAACACCGGGAGGAAGAAGATCGTGAGCCATCGCCGCGCGAGCACGAAGTGGTAGCTCACGACGTTGTGGCAGTTCGCGCACGTCACCGGAGCGTCCTCCCCCAGATCCTTCGCGATCGTCCTCGCCCCCCAGATGATGAACAAAGCCCCGGATCTCCTGTGGCCCTACTACGCCGCCACCGCGCCGACCGGCGGCAACGGGACTCTCCTCACGGGAAAAGCGCCCGCGGGAGCTTCAGCCGCTCCCATGCCCGGTCCCACGGCACGTCGGTGGAGCCCACCGCCCACTCCACCGCGCTCCACCGCTTCCCCTTCCGCCGCAGGATCGCCGAGAAGTTGTCGTCGAACGCTCCGTTCTCGATAGCCCTCTGGTACGGCGTCCTCCGGTAGTCCAGCGGTCGCCCGTCCGGACGCCGGGGCACCCCCTTGAGAAACGCCCACTCCCCGTCCGACCGGATGAAGTCCGTCTTGAACACCACCGCCTGCCGCACCGTCGGACCCACCACCCTACGGAGCCCTTCCATCATCGCCCTCCGCTCCGCCGAACCCACCTTCGGCGTGTGCACCGGCCCGAAACCCAGGAGAACGAGAGCGGGGAACACCATCCCTCCGCCCCCTACCGCGCCGCCGCCCCGACCTGCGGCAACGGCAACCCGAACGCCGACAGCGCCGCGCGCATCGCCTCGACCCGGCCCGGCGTCCCCAGCTCGACGTGGTACGGCCGACCCCGCGCGTCCACCACGATCCCCACCGTCCCCTCGATAAGGTTCGTCGTCTGGTCCCGATTCCCCCGCGTAAGATCGAACTTCCGCACCGTCACCGCCTTCCCCTTCCCGGCCCCCACGTCGAACGCGCGCGCTGGCTCCACCGTGATCTCGTTCCCCATCGCGTCCGTAAAGGGCACCACCCGGATCTCCCCGAACGGCACGCTGACCTCGATCCCCGAACCCCGGAGCGTCACGCAGGGCTCCCCCGCCCGACCCGTCCCCACCGGACACACCGCCGTCCCGATCCGCACGATGCAGTCCCGCTCGAACACCTCCCGCGCCGCGTCGTACAGATGCGCCGAAAGGACCCCCAGGTGCGGCATCATGAAGATCGAGTCCACCGTCAGCATCGTGATCCCCTCCGGCTGATAGGCGTCCAGCATCATGAGCGCCGCCTGAGCCCGGTGCGGCGCGTGCGACAGCACCCCCCCCGACCCGATGAGCATGTCGAGCCTCATCATGTCCACGAGCGTCCCCCCCGAACCCGACTGGTCGAAGATGTCCCCCACCCCCCGCTGTTGCTGCACCCCCGTGAGGTTCCGCGCGAGCGACTTGTGGTGCAAAAAGGCGAGCCTCAGCGCCTCCCGGCTCACCGCGTGCTCGATGAGCAGATCCTCGTACGTCTGCGGGATCGTCGTCGGCCGGATCATCTTGTTCCGAAGCCGGTTCCGCACCTCCGCCGGGTCGATCTCGAACGGCAGCCACCGCGCGATGTTCGCCGCCCCCGCCTCCTTCAGAACGTTGCAGATCGAATAGCTCATCCCGAGGTTCGCCGAGACCGTCCGGTTGTACACCCGCTCCCCCGACGAGTTCCGGAAGACCGAGAACACGTCCGTCGTCGCCCCCCCGATGTCCACCCCCAGCACGTTGATCCCCTCCTGCTTCGCGTACTCGTCGAGAAGCTTTCCGACCGCGTTCGGCGTCGCCATGACCTCCTCGCTCGCCCAGTCGAGCAGCTTCGCGTACCCCGGCGCCTGTTGCATCACGTGCTCCAGAAACATCTCGTGGATCTCGTCGCGCGCCGGCCCCAGGTTCTCCGCCGCCATCGTCGGACGCAGGTTGTCCACCTCCTGCAAGGCGATCCCCTCCCCCAGCACCGACTTCACCTCCCCCCGCGCCTCCCGGTTCCCCGCGAAGATCACCGGAAGCTTCATGTCCCCGAACCGCGGCTTCGGGTCCGCCCGCCGGATGACCTCCGCCATCTCCACGAGCTGCGCCTTGTTCCCCCCGTCCGTCCCCCCCGACATGAGGATGATGTCGGGCCGAAGCTGACGCAGACGCTCCACGCGCTGGTAGTCCTTCCGCCCGTCGTCCACCGCGAGCGTGTCCATGAGGATCGCCCCCGCCCCCAGCGCCGCCCGCTCCGCCGACTCCGCCGACATCCCCTTCACGAGCCCCGCGACCATCATCTGAAGACCGCCCCCCGCGCTCGAGGTCGAGACGTACAGGTCCGCCCCGTCCAGCGGCCCGTCCGAGTGCCCCGTCGGACTCCCGTCCTTCGTCAGCCGCTTCACCTGCCCGCCCTCCAGAAGCGTCCGCCGCCCCGGCTCGAAACCCTCCGGCACCCCTTCCGCCGAGATCTCCTCGAGCTCCGTGATCGAGTTCACCACCCCCACCGTCACGTCCTCGAAAGGACGCTCCACCGTCGTCGGCGCCTCCCCCCGCGCCACGAGCCGGTACTCCCCCTTCGCGTTCCGCTCGATAAGGATCGCCTTCGTCGTCGTCGAGCCGCAGTCCGTCGCGACCACGCGCCGCACCGCGGAAGGAGGGACAGAGGAGGGGTTCACCCCCCGATTATAACGTTGCCGAAGGGCGCGACGCTCTTACGATCCGCCGCCCCCGCCCGCAAGAACCGCCGCTCGACGAGAAGGTACAGCCCGTAGCTCCCGATCACCGAGGCCGCCGTTCCTAGTCCGATGCTCGCCCCGATCCGTAGGCGCGCCCCCTCGAAGTGAGGCCCCACCACGAACCGCCACACCGCCTCCACGAAGAACGCGTGCGCGAGGTACAGCGTGTACGAGAACGCCCCGAGCCACGCGAGAGGATCGAAACCCCGCGCCTCCCCATCCGCGTCCGGGCGCGTCGCCCCTACAAGCCACGCCGCCGCCGACAGGGCCGCGAATCCCGTCCACACGAGCTGGTACCGCTCCAGCGTTCCGGTGCTGAACGCGAGCGGCACCCCCGCTAACCCGACCGCCGCCGCTTTGAGGATGCCCCTCCGCATACCCCCCCCCCCCAGGGTCGCGCGGGTTTGCCACCACCGCGCCAGCACCCCGAGCATGAAGAACAGCCCCAGGTGCAACATCCCCTGCGAGCTCCCCGTGAGGATCGCGCCCCGGCTCGACCCGAGGAACGCGAGCAGGGGCAGAAGGAACCCGGCCGCGAACGCCGCCCCCAACCCGTACCGGCGCCAGAGAAAGACGAACAGCGGCAACAGCAGATACGCCTGGAACTCCGTCGCGATGGACCACATCGGATAGTCGATCTTGTACAGGTACGGCGTCAGGTTGTGCGCCATCAGGATGTGCGCGATGGTCCCCGGCAGATCCACTGGCAGGCTGTTGTCCCAGTGGCTCCCGACCTTCCCGCTCAGTACCGTGAGGCCCAGCACGGTCCCGAGAAGGAGCATCGCGTAGTACGTCGGCGCGATCCGGCGGACCCGCCGCGCGAAGTAGACCCCCGCCCCCTTCCACCGATCTTTTGGAAAGAGACCGATCGCCAGCGAGTACCCCGACACCGTGAGGAACGCCGCCACCGCGAGCCCCCCCTGCTTCAGGATCCCCCATCCCCCGAGAAGAGGATGCCCCGGCACTCCGAACCCCGAGTACGTCGAGTTCATCGCCGCGTGATGGATCACGACCCAAAGCGCGAGAAGCCCCCGCAGACGGTCGATCTGCGGAAACCGCTCGGCGGACGCCGCCCCAGCCGTCGGAGAAGCGGCGGACGAGGAGACGACGGAGGACATACGAACCGGGGAGCCCGCGTCGGGCGGGATCAGTATGACGCTTGGCCCTGAACGAGCCGCCTGAGAGAACGACGGGAACCTCCTCCTTCAAGAGGAGGCGACAAGCGTGCTGGACACCCTCGGCTCTTCATTCGGCATTCGCTCGTCGCTGGTTTCCCGCAACGCATCCCGCATCGCCCAAACCGCCGTCAGGTACCCCATGAAGAGCGCGACGTTCTTCAGGTCCACGAACACCGCCGCCCGGTCCGTGTAATGGATCACGTCGAACGAGGAGATGGAGTCCGAAGCCCCGAGAACCCCTAACGCCGTGCCCGCCATTGTGGCCCAGACACGTCTTGGACGATCCCCGATCCCCGCCAGCGTCGCCCCGAGAAGCCACAGCGCGTACTGCGGCGAACCGACCTTGTTGAAGAAGACGAACCCGTAAAGCGCCACGATCCCGATCCGTAGGCACTGCATCGGCGTCGTCGCGCGCCGCAACCACAGGAGCGGGACCACCGCCGCGACGAGCGTCGCGACGCTCGCCAGGCCGAGAAACGTCCCCTCGGCCGCAAACCGACACTCCGCCGAACCGTAGCCGATCTGCATCCGCCACGGGAAGAGCCGGCGCGCGAGCGACGACCACACGCTCCCCAGTTCGATGTGCCTTTGGGAGTGGTACGCGAGAAAACTCTTGACGCCCTGCGGTCCCGCCGCCGCGAGAAGCGCCGTCGGAAGAAGCCCGATCCCCGCCCCCGCCGCGGCGGCAAGCCGCTCTCGCCCCTTCATCCCCCGCAGAACCGCCGCGAGAGGAAGAACGGGAAAAAGCTTCAGACCCGTCGCAATCCCCAGCAACCCCCCCCCGAGAAGGCGGAGCGTCCCCATCGCCCTCGCTCTATAGAGAAGCGCCATAAGCCCCAACGTCGCCATGAGCGCCACCGGCGCGTCGAAACGCACGAACGTCAACTCATGGCAGATCGCGAGGAGGAAGCAAGTTCCGATCGTGAACGCGCTCGCCCGCACAACCCCGACGACCCGCGTCGCCGCCGCGAGGAATGCCAGCATCAGCACGACGAGAAGCCCGTACGTCATCCTCACGAACCCCCGGAAATAGCCTTGCGCCGAAACGTTCGGATCGCGCGTCGGCGCCGCCATATAGTAGGCCGCCGTCGGCGGATACTCGATCGTGAAGTCGCGGTACGGCACCGCCCCCCCCGCCGTGAGCCGTGCCGCCCGCGTGTACGTCTTGAGGTCCGTGGAGGCGCGAATCGCGATGTCCGTCGTCGTCTTCCGCGTGAACTCGCCCTGCTTGACGAACGTGGTGAGCACCACGGTCCCTGCCGCGAGCACGAGGGCCGCCCGCGCTAAGTGTTGCTCCCTGAGCACCGACGCGAAACCCCGCGCCGCCGAGCGGATACGGTCCCGGTTCATCTCCCCGAACGTCGCCAGCACGAGGAACAAGGGGAAGTAGCCCGCAAGATGCAAAAGCCCGTACCCGTAGGAGACGAACGCGAAGATGAAGGGGCCGGTGACCGTCACGAGAAACGGGGCCGAGCTGAAAAGGAGCACCCGACCCGTCCGGCGAGCGTCCGGGCGCGCGACCACCATCCAGAGAAGTAGGTAGGGAACGAGAAGCCCGTAGGCGTAAGGTTTGAACCGCGGCAGGATGCAAGGGAGCAGAAGCAGAGAGGACGCCCCGAAGGCGAGCCCCGCCGGCGTCGCACCGAGACTCCGCCGCGTCCGCGCCGCCCACGACGCGAGCCCCCCCGCGATCCCCACCCACGCGAGCGTCGCCGACTTACCCCCCAT
This sequence comes from Fimbriimonas sp., assembly GCA_965249475.1. Taxonomy (GTDB): domain Bacteria; phylum Armatimonadota; class Fimbriimonadia; order Fimbriimonadales; family Fimbriimonadaceae; genus Fimbriimonas. The sequence goes on from CBDFMD010000003.1 coordinate 1,434,357, forward strand.
CCCGATCGTGCCCATCGCACCGGAGAGCAGCTCGCGCAGGCACGGGTTGATCCACCCCACCTCCCGGAACCCGAACGACGCCCTCAGATACTGCGCCGTCCCCGCCCGCGACACGAGAAGCGACAGAACGAGCGGCAACGCGAACGCCCCCACCCCGAAGGCGAACGCCCGCCACCCCCGCCGGTCCCACCAGAAGAGCACCGGCACCGCCGCGAAGATCCCCCAGATCGGCTTCCCGAAGCACAGCAGAAAGAGCCCCAGCAGAAAGAGACCGTCCCACCGACGGTACGCCCCCACCACGAGAAGGGACATCCACAGAGACTCGAACGCCGTGATGTTCCCCGCCGCCATGTCCACGAGAAGCCCCGACCCGAACCCGAACGCCACGAGGAACGCCGCCACCGGCACCATCGCCCCCTTGAGCCCGAGCCCCCGCACGAGCGTGAAGAACCCCAGCACGATCGCGACGAGCTTCGCAAGGACGAAACGCACCTCCACCGCGTCCCGCGGCCCGTCGAAAAGCCACATCGTCGCCTTCGCGAACGCCGGCGAATAGTTGTACGGGATTCCCTGCCCCCGCTTCGCGAGCGCCGCGAGATCGAGCGGGTTCTCCCCCGCGCGGTACGCGTCGTGCGCCGCCCGGTACACATCGAAGTCCCAATGGTTCGGTTGCCAAAGCCCCTCTGCGAAGGTGTGGAGGTACGGATGCACCGCCATGTTCAGAAGCTGGAACCCCGCAAGGATCCAAAGCCCCACGAGCGCCCAACGCAACGCCCGCCCCCGATCCGGCCCCCCCGCCTGGGAAGAGAGGGGAGCGCGACGGGAAAGGAGGATCATGGACAGGCCTCGGCTCCCCCCCGCCGCACCGCGCGGGGGAACCGCGCTAGTATCCCCCTCCCGCCCTCTGCGGCGCAAAGCCCCCCTACCTCAGGTCCGATCCCCCCGCCCCCCCCGGCGTCACGTTCGGGTCCGGCGTGTCCAGGTGCGAGAGCGTCATCCCCCCCGCCGCCGTGAACCTCGCGTGACCGTCCACGAACGCCACGTTGCGCGACCCGTCCTTGCGCTCCGGACCCGGAACCCAACCCAGCGCCCCGCTCGTCGTCCCCCAAGGCCCCGTCGGACGCACGGCGTACCGGTGCGCGTTCGTCCACTCGAGGAACGCCGCCTTCCGCGAAGGCTCCGCCACCCCCGTGCTCGTCACCGTCGCGCACGTCCCCGCCCAAAGCCCGACCCCCCCCGCCGAACAGTCCGCGTCGAACACCAGATCCCTCAGCGTGAGCGTCGGCAACACCGACGCCGGCCGGAAGAGGCTCGACGCATAGGCGTACGACGTCCCGTCGAACCGCCGCTGAGACTCGTCCGAAGGGCAGTACAGCGCCGCCGAAACCCCCGATGCCGTGAGCTCCGACCCCCCCGCCTGCCGGAGCCCCAGCGCCAGGTACGGCATGAGCGGCCACCGGAAGAGCCGCCCCGACCACAGCGCCGTGTGCCCCGTGTTCGGAAAACCGTCGTCCGCGTCCCCCGCGTACAGAAGCCCCGCCATCCCCAACCCCTTGAGGTTCGCCAGACACGCCGTCTTCTTCGCCGCCTCCTTCGCCTGCGCGAAGACGGGGAAGAGGATCGCCGCAAGGATGGCGATGATCGCGATCACGACGAGAAGCTCGATGAGGGTGAAGGCGCGCCGCACCCCCAGAGTGTAACCCCCGGAGTGTAGCGGCCCGTCCCCCTCCCGTGTGAAGGGGAGGGAACGCCCCCCTCCGGGAGAAAACTCCGAGAATCTCGCCCCCGGCACCTTGTCGAAAGGGCCTCCCGCCGACGTAAGGGTACGGCCCCCGCGAACCGCCGATCCCTCGATCCCCACCTTGCACAAAAACGCGGAAACCGTGGTCAGGGTGGTCAGCATGGTCAGGACGAGGAGCCTTAGAACCGTGCGCGCACACGCCCGAAAACCGTTCCCAGGCTTCCCAGCTTTCCCGGGAATCGTCTCGGAAGCCTCCTTCGGAGCGTCCGAAAGATCCCCGCAGAGCCCCCGTGGGTCTAAAGACCGCCCCCGCTCCCCGCGCTAGGCTATAATCGGCGGGGCCTCAGATCGTGCTGGGGCCGGAGCAAAAGTTTGGCAGGAGTCGCATTCCGCAGCGTCAGCAAGATCTTCGGCAAAGATGTCAAGGCGGTCGATGACCTGAACCTCGACATCCGCGACAAGGAGTTCATGGTCCTCGTCGGACCCTCGGGGTGCGGCAAGACCACCGCCCTTCGCATGGTCGCCGGACTCGAGGAGGCCTCCCTCGGCGACATCATGATCGGCGACGTCCGCGTAAACGACGTCCCCCCGAAGGACCGCGACATCGCGATGGTCTTCCAGAACTACGCGCTCTACCCCCACATGAACGTGTACGACAACGTCGCGTTCGGCCTCCGCCTCCGCGAACTCGGCGGCTTCTTCTGGCAGGTCTCGCACGGCGGCGAGGCCCGCCGGATCAAAAAGGACATCGACGCCCGCGTCCGCGAGGTCGCCCGCATGCTCGACATCGAGAAGTACCTCACCCGGCGCCCGAAGGAGCTCTCCGGAGGCCAGCGCCAGCGCGTCGCCCTCGCCCGCGCCATCGTCCGCAAACCGAAGGTCTTCCTCATGGACGAGCCCCTCTCGAACCTCGACGCCAAGCTCCGCGTCCAAACCCGCGCCGAGCTCATCCGCCTCCACCGCGACCTCGGGATCACCACGATCTACGTGACCCACGACCAGATCGAGGCGATGACCATGGGCCAGCGCATGGCCATCATGCGCGACGGCGTCCTCCAGCAGTGCGACGAGCCCGAGAAGGTCTACCAACACCCCGCCAACCGCTTCGTCGCGAGCTTCATCGGCTCGCCCCCCATGAACTTCGTCGACGCCACCGTCCAGAACGGACGCATCGCCGCCGAGGAGTTCTCCCTCGCCCTCCCCCCCGGCCACCCCGCCGCCGCCTACGACGGCAAGAGGGTCATCCTCGGCATCCGCCCCGAGGACATCGCCGACGCCGCCATCGCCACGAAGGTCGCCCCCACCGACGCGAACACCGTCACCGCCTACGTGGACGTCATGGAACCCCTCGGCTACGAGTACGTGAGCTACCTCACCGTCGGCCGAACCCCGCTGACGGCCACCCTCGACAAGGACACCCGCGTCCAAGCCGGCGCCAACGCGAAGTTCGTCATCGACACCGACCGCATCCACATCTTCGACGCCGACACCGAGCAGGCCATCCGCTAAACTCCCCCCGCGAGGGGAGGGCGGAGCCCGTCGCTAACCGAGGGCCGAGAGATCGGGCCGCGCCCGGGGCAGGGCGAACCTCGCCTGCAACGCCTGCGCCGCTTGGAGCAACCGCCCCTCGTCGTAGAGCCGCCCGATGAGCGAGATCCCCAGCGAGCGCCCCTCTTTGTCCGTCCCCACCGGCAGATACACCTGAGGATGCCCCGTGAGGTTCGTCGTCACGAGGAGCGACCCCCCCGCCCCCGGCGCGAGGATGAGGTCCGCGTCCCCGAACTCCCGCTCGAACGTCGCCATCGCCACCGTCCGCGCCCGCATCGCCTGCACGTAGTCCACCCCCGTGACGTACATCGCCGCGCGGAACTCCGGCGGCCACAGCGACCCCTTCATCTCGTCCACCCGCCCCGAGCGCGTGAGGTCGTCGAACGCCGCCGCCGCCTCTACCGAGAGCACCTCGCTCACCCCGTCCGGCACCGGGGAGAACTTCCCCTGCCCCAGCGTCGCCCCGAGGTCCCGCAGAAGGATCGCCGCCGCCGAGACCGGCCCGCCCCCCTCGTCCGCGTCGAGCGGGATCGTCCCGACGACCGCGACCTTTACCCCCCTAAGGCTCGCCCCGCCTCCCGGCGACCGGTAGAGGAACGGCCGGTCCACCGTCGAGGGGTCCCGCGGGTCCGCCCCGTGGAGCACCGAGAACATCAGCGCGGCATCCTCCGGATGCCGCGCGAGCACCCCCACCTTATCCATGCTCCACGAGAGCGCCATCGCCCCGTACCGCGACGTGCGCCCGAACGTCGGACGGAGCCCGAAGATCCGGCACCTTTGCGATGGCGACACCACCGACCCGAGCGTCTCCGTCCCCACGGCGAACGGCAAGAGCCCCGCCGCCACCGCCGAGGCCGACCCCGCCGACGATCCCGACGAGCCCTGCTTCGGGTTCCACGGGTTCAGGGTGAGCCCCTCGAACCACACGTCCCCGTAGGCGAGCGCCCCCAGCGACGTCTTCGCGAGGATCGGCGCGCCCGCCGTCTCCAGCCGCTCGACGACCGCCGAATCGTAGGGGATGACCTGATCCTTGTACGGCTCCGCCCCCCACGTCGTCCTCGTCCCCAGCGTCGAGAAGAGATCCTTCACCCCCGTCGGGATCCCCTGGATCGGCGATTTGACGACCCCTTGCGCGAAGAGCCGGTCCGCCTGCGCCGCGATCGCGAGCGCCCGCTCCGGCATCATCGTGACGACGCACCGGAGCTTCGGCCCGTACAGCTCCAGCCGCTTGAGGAAGTACCGCGTGAGCTCCACCGACGAGATCGCCCGCTGCCGCAGAAGCCCCCCGAGCTCGACCGCCGAGAGGAACGCGAGGTCGTCCGTCCCGCTCGGCAGGAGCACCTTCCCCCGCGCCGGACGCACCTCGTTCTTCGTCCCCGCCTTCGGTTGTCGCCCCTCGGGCCGGAAGACGAACGCGGGCGCCGTGGCGTTGTCGTACGCCGTCGCCCGGAGCGCGTCGAGGCTCCGGCGCTTCTCCTTCACGCCCCCGGCGACCGCCTTGCGCGCCTCGTCCGGATACCGACCGACTCCGACGAGCGGCTCCGCCTCCGCGACGAGCGCGTCCGTGATCCCCGCCCCTTTCGTGGGGGCGGTCGCCTCCGGCGCGCCCGGAGCCGCCGCCGTCTGCGCGAGCGCCTCCCGCGGCAACGCCCCCCCCACGATCCCCGCTCCCACGACTCCCGTCGCCGCCTTCAAAAACGCCGCGCGCGTGACCGCGCCCTTCTCATCCATCCCGCACATTCCACCCCGCCCGCCCCTGATCCTGCCCGCCCCGAAGAAAGGGATGGGAGCGACGGCCCCCGTGGCTCGGGCGTCTCGCCCGAGCGGCTTCCGAGGACGCCCCCAAAAGGGAGAACTCCCGCGATCTTCTCCCGCCCCGTTGTCAACACCCCCTCCCGCCGACGTAGAGGTGTGGCTCCAAAAAACTCTTATCCTCGATCGAGTGCCGAAAGAACCCTGTCGCAAAAACGAGGACCGCCGTCCGAAAATCACGCGCACACACGTGGCGCGCAATGGCGCGCAACGGCGCGCAAGCCCCGAACACCGTCGAAGCGGGGACGAACGTCCGAAAATCTCACGCACACACGCGGGATACAGCAGGATAGAGCGGGATGCAACGGGAGGACCGCTCCGGCGGGCGCCGCCCTACTCGTTCGCCCACCGGTTGATGAGCCACCAGTTCGCCTGGTCGTGCGGCACGAACTTCGGGTGCGTGATCGTCGCGAAGCTCGGCAGGTACCCGAGGGACCCATCCCCGTACAGCTTCATCCGCCCGATGACGACGTCCACCCACCTCCCGGCGATCCGCGCCCGCTCGACGTCCGCCCGCGACCCGTCCGCGTTGATCGTGTTCGCCACCGCGACCTTCTCCAGGTCCTCGAAGATCTGGCGGCACGGCGCGAGGTGGTTGATCGCCTCCCCCGGCCTCCGCTCGGCGTACGCGAGGTGCGCCCGCCGGCACTGCCGCACGAACTCGATCGCCTTGATACCGAGCACCACCGGCCCCCGCTGGTCCGGCCCGTTCGCGAAATCGAGCGCCCGCGTCAGCACCTCCAGCGCCCGCTCCCCCGAGGGGGAGAACAGCTCGTCCCCGTTCCGCAGGTACAGGAGGAAAGGGTTCGAGTACAGGAGCAACCGGCACTTGATCGCCGACCGGACCCCCGTGAACGCGAACGCCCCCCCCGCGTCCTGAAGCTCGCACCCCACCAGCCGCGCCCACTCCTCCGACCGCTCGGACTCCTGAAGGTAAGACTTGAGAAAGCGCGGCGCCTCCCGAAGCGCCGCGTACCGCGCCACGTCGCGCTCGGCGAGGGGCGACATGTCGGGGTCGAGCCGAGGGGAGGAGAGAACCGTCATCTCGATCCGCGGCATCGGTCCACTCCCGACCGCCCGAAGCTCGATGGCGAACGGCTCGCCGTCTGCCGTCCCCGTGATTCGCCCCGGCTCCGGCGCCGTCAGATCGTGTGCGGGAAGTTCGGCGATGAGCCGAAAACGACGGGCGAGATCTCCGCAGAGGCTCTCGGGAATCGTCATCGCCGTCCCGTCGGGAACAACATCGAAATGGCCCGGGCCGCCCCTGACCTCGAAGACCGCTTGGGGATGCCCGCCGCTCAAGAGGAGAGCTACCATCGAATCCGCCAAACGGACGATCGGCGCACGCAACGGCGACTCTCCGGGGGAGAGCGTCGGATCGTTCACGGCGACCTCAAGATCAGGCCGGTTCTCCTCGGGCGTGAGGTAGGGCTGCAGCATTTCGCTGGCGAGATCCTCCCTCGCCTCTCGGGATCGGAGCGCGAGCGGGAATGTGTCCGGGTCTCCGTCGAGATCGACGGCGGGCACCTGAGCCAAAAGGTCCTCCGCCTCCCGCAGGATCTCCCCGCTCGCGCGGATCGCCGGCTTTAGCGTGTTGGTATTGCCGAAGAGTCCGCCCTCCCAAGTCGTCACACACACCCCGTACGCCCCGTCCCGCGCCGCGGCGACGGCGTGCTCCACCACGTTCCGCTCCGACTGCGGCAGGTGGCACCAGAGCGCGTCGTAGGTGTGGATCGTCGGCGAGTACACCTTCTCGTGCGGGCTCGACGGCGGGCGCGGCCCCGAGAAGTACCGCCAGTCGAAGATCAGCGTCCTCTCCGGCACGAGCGCGAGCGCGCCGGGATGGTCGTCGAACATGTCGCCCCACACCGCCGGACGCCGCCCCGCGTCGAGGACGTACTGCGCGAGCGGGCCGAAGTGCTCCCCGTACAGCACCGCCTTCCCGTCCCGCGCCCCCGAGGCCTCCGCTTCCGCGACCCGCGCCTTCGAGTCGGCCCCGACCCCCAGCTGCCACGTCTCGTCCCCCCCGATGTGGACGATCTCCGACGAGAACGCCGCCATCGCGTCGTCGAGGATCGTCCGGCACAGCGCCCCGAACTCCGGATGGAGCGGGTTCGCCTGCATCCCCGCGAACGGCTCCTCCGCGAACTTCGCCCCCTCTTCCGTATAGAGGAACCCCTCGAAGTGCCCGAGAAGGTTCACGAACGGAACGATCTGGAGCTCCGGGAACTCCCGCTGGAGCCGCCCGACGACCTCCGGCTCCAACGCCCCCCTCCCGTGAGCCCAGGGCAGGGAAGGGTAGGCGAACCGGTGTTCCAGGTACAGCCCGAGCGCGTTGTACCCCGCGTCGAGCGAAAGCCGGCAAAGCTCCTGCAACCCCTCGTACGACGGCGAAAGCTCCCGCGCCACGTCGTACGTCCACATCCTCAGCTTCACGGAAGGAAGCCTACCGGGCGCACCCCCTCGTGGCTCGGGCGTCCCGCCCGAGCGGCCCTAGGAACATCCCCTAGGAGCCTCGCTCCCGCCCTCGGAGGGCTACGGCAGACGATCCCCGAAGCCCGTTCGAGTGGGACGCCCGAACGCGCCGGTCACACGAGCTCGAGCGCGACCTCGGAGCAGAAGTGCCGCCCCTCGGGCGTCAGCCGCACGCTCCCGTCTGCGACCGAGACCCATCCCCGGCGCAGAACGCGCGCGAGATCCGCCTCCGCGAGCCCGACGCTCGGCAGCCCCTCGTTGAGCCGGAGCCCGAGCATGATCCGCTCCATCCGGAGCGTCTCCGCGCCCAGCGGCTCCCGGTCGTACACCGGCGAGCGCCCCGCCTCCACCGCCTCGCAGTAGAGCCCCGGGCTCTTAAGGTTCGTCGTCCGCTCGCTCGCCGAAGCCCCGACCGCCCCCGGCCCGTACGCCGCGTACGGCCGCGCGTGCCAGTACTCGAGGTTGTGCCGGCACTCGAACCCCGGACGGCAGAAGTTCGAGATCTCGTACTGCTCGAACCCCGCCGCGGCCGTCCGCCGGAGCGCCTCGTCGTACATCGCCACCTGCGCCTCCTCGTCGGGGAGCACGAGTTGCCCCTTCAGATGCCGCCCGTAGAACTTCGTGTTCGGCTCGATCGTGAGGCAGTAGAGGCTCAGATGCTCCGGCGCGAGCTCCAGCGCCCGCGCGAGGTTGTCGCTCCACCCCCGCGGCGACTGCCCTGGCAGCGCGAACATGAGGTCGAGGTTGAGGTTCGCGAACCCCGCCTCCCGCGCCGAGGCGACCGCCCGCCCGATCTCGCCTCCTTTGTGGACCCGCTCCAAACGGAGCAGGTCCGCGTCGAGAAAGCTCTGCGCCCCGAGCGACACCCGGTCGAACCCCCCCGCCCGCATCTGGGCGAACTTCGCCGCGTCCACCGTCCCCGGGTTCGCCTCGCTCGTGGTCTCGCACCCCGGCACCGGCGGATGGGTCTCGAACACGGCGCGCAGAAGCCGCAGGAGGTCCGGCGCGTCGAGGAACGTCGGCGTCCCTCCGCCGAAAAAGATCGTCTTCGCTGGCACCCCCGCGAGCGGGGAAGACCGGATCTCCCGCTCGATCGCGGCGACCGTGCGCCCCACGATGGGCCCCGACATCGCGTACGAGTTGAAGTCGCAATACCCGCACTTGCTCGGACAGAACGGCACGTGCACGTAGACCGCAATCGATGAATTCATTCCGGTTTACGTGATAAAGATAAGATCGTTTTATTGGTACCCGCAAACATCTCGAACAACTCCACATAAATCCTGTTGTTATCAGTGAACCACGAACACTGATAGCTGATTGATTTGTTTGAAGTAAATTTTATGACGCCGTCTGGATTTCCGAGTTGCTTCACAACTTCCTGGGTGCGATTTAAAAAGCTTTGTAGAGCAATATCATTGTCCGCTCCATTATAGCTAATCCAACTTATATCACAAATGTAACCTTTTCGGTCTACTGCCAGAAAAGCTGGCTCATACAAATGCCTATAGCGTTTCACCGCGCCTGCATTAGTAGCTTCAAACTCGTTCAGTAAGGTTGGCTTGATGGGCACACCCAGCTTGAACCTGTCAAAAATTTTGGGAGCGACGGTGAAATCGCGGATTTTAAGTGGGATCGATTCGTCACGTATGCTTTTCGGGACGTAGAACCGTTCTGCTATTGGCGTTGCGTCTATTTGAATCTTACGTTCTACTATGAATTGTGGTAAATTGCCGTTCGTAAATACTTCATGTGAGTCATCGCTGTGACGTGAGGAGAGCAGTATGGATGAGAGCACCGTCAACACGACTTTATAGTACCGGTATGTGGCGCTCCATCCGCTCCGGAGCGTCCACCCCGATGAGCGCGAGCGCCTCGCGGAGCGCCTTCGCCGCCGCGCGGCACAGGTCGAGCCGCGCCGAGGAGAGCGACGGCTGGTCCGGCTGGATCACCCGGCACGCGTCGTAGAACCCGTGGTACGCCCGCGCGAGCTCGATCGCGTACGTCGCGATCCGGTGGACCCCGTAATCCTCCGCCGCCCGCGCGACCTCGTGCGGAAGGTCGAGGATCTTCATCCCGAGCGCGATCTCGCGCGGATGGCTCAACTCGCCCGGATCGTAAGGGATCCCCCCGACCCCCGCCTCGTGCGCTTTCGCGAGCACCGAATGGATCCGCGCGTGCGCGTATTGGACGTAGAACACCGGGTTCTCCTCCGACTGCCGCTCGGCGAGATCAAGGTCGAAGTCGAACGTCGAGTCGTGCGAGCGCATAAGGTAGAAGAACCGCGCGACGTCCTTCCCGCTCGCGAGCTGCTCCGCCTCCGGCGCGTCCGGCTTGATCTTCGCCCCGATCTCTTTGAGGAGGTCGAGGAGCGCGTAGATGTTCCCGTCGCGCTTGCGCATCGGCGCGGGCTTGCCGTCCTTCAGGAAGCGCACGAGCTGGTAGATCACGACCTCGAACCGCTCGTCCGTCTCTTTCAGCGCCTCCGCCGGGTCCTGCCCCAGCTTCGCGAGCATCGCCGCCACCACCGCCCTTAGCCGCGCGATGTACCCGTGGTGATCCGGCCCGAGGATCGTGATGAGCTTATCGGCCTTCGGTGGCCGATTGAACTTGTCCTTGTGGTACGCCACGTCCGAGGCGATATAGGTGAGCCGCCCGTCCCGCCGCCGGAGCACCCGATCCATATCGTCCCCGAGCCGCGTCGAGCGGAGCCACAGCGTCTTTCCCGTCCCCTCGACGTCCTCCTCGTCGTTCGGTTGCTCCTCCCGGATCGTCTCCTCGACCTTCCCCCCCCGCCCCATCTTGTGCTTCGTCCGGTACGCCTCTTCGTCCGCGAGCCCCTTCGCGACGAGATCCTCGATATCCCGCGCGACCGCCCCCGAGTCGTGGAGCGACTGCTCAGAGAACCAGAGGTCGAACGCGACCCCGAACGCCGCGAGACTCTCCTTCTGCATCCGCTGCATCTGTCCCGTGAGCGCGAACTGGATGTCGCCAACGTCCGCCTTCGCAAGCGCCGTTCTCGGATCGTCCCCGAGCGCGCGGAGCCGACCCCAAACGGCGAGGAACTTCTCCCAGAAGATCCGCTCCGTGCTCCCCGGAGGAGCCTCATCGAACTGCTCGCCCGCGACCGCGAGCGCCTCGTCGGCGGGGGCGGGCCGCATCCGCTCGAGGAGGCGCTCGGCCACCGCCGAGACGTAATCGCCGCGGTACGCCGTCTCCGGAAGCGGACGCCCGAGCGCGAGCGCCCGGACCGACTCGGCGAAGATCCGCATCTGCTCCGACCCCACCGCGTCGTTGACGTAGTACTCCCGCGCGACGGCGTGCCCCGCCGCCTCCAAAACGGCGCATAGCGCCGATCCGAACGCCGCCCCCCGCCCCGAACCGATCGTGATCGGCCCGTTCGGGTTCACCGAGACGAACTCGACGTTGATCCGCTTCGGTGCCGCCGTCCGCCCCCGCTCGGCGAGCCTCGCCCCCTCCTCCAGAACGCTCCCCAGTTGCCCGGCGACGAACGCGGGGGCGAGCCTCACATTGAGAAACCCCGGCCCCGCGACCTCGACCGAGGCGAACTCCTCCCGTGCCTCCAGCTCGCCCCGGAGGAGCTCCGCGAGTGCTCTGGGGGCCATCCCCGCCGCTTTCGCCCCCACCATCGCGACGTTCAGCGCGAAGTCGCCGTGCTCCGGCGCGCGCGGGTCCGCCACCTCCGGCTCCAGATCGAGCGGAGACGCAAGGCGGCCCGAGGCGTGGAGCGACTCCAGCGCCTCCTTCACGATGTCGGCGACGAGTCGGCGGAGCAAGGCATGAGTGTATCCCGCCCAGTAAACTGGCCCTCGTGATCGAAAGGCACCGGGCCGACGTCCTCCTCCGTAACGTCGCGCGCTCCCCCGCGCGCGGACGCCGCCTCCGCGCGAACGCCATGCGGTGCCTCAATGAGCTGAAGGGCTACGAGTGGTCCGGCGTCTACCGGCTCGAGGGCGACCTCCTGAAGCTCGACGCGTACGTCGGCGACCCGACCGACCACACCGAGATCCCCGTCGGGCGCGGCGTCTGCGGCATCGCCGTCGCCGAGCGCCGCTCCCAGGTGATCCCCGACGTGGCCGCTCTCGACAACTATCTCTCCTGCTCGGTGAAGACCCGCTCCGAGATCGTCGTCCTCATCGAGAGGGGGGAAGGGATCCTCGGCCAGATCGACGTGGACGGCCACACCGTCGGCGCCTTCGACGCGAGCGACGAGGCGTTCCTGAAGCGCCTCGCCGCGATCCTCGCCGAGCGCTGGGAGGGCTGACGTGCCTGCCGCGCCTGAGGTGATCGTCGTCGGCGGGGGCCACGCCGGAGTTGAGGCCGCCCTCGCCGCCGCGCGTCTCGGGTGCGAGGTCCTCCTCGTCACCCTTCGCCGCGACCGGATCGCGCACCTCCCCTGCAACCCCTCGATCGGGGGCGTCGCCAAGGGCCACCTCGTCCGCGAGATCGACGCCCTCGGCGGCGAGATGGCCCGCGCCGCCGACCGCGCGACGACCCACGCCCGCCGCGTCGGGACCGGCAAAGGCCCCGCCGCCCAGACCGTCCGCGTCCACGTCTGTAAGAACCTCTACCCGCGCGTGATCGCCGAAGCGCTCGTCGCGCAAGAGCGGCTCACGATCCTCGAAGCGACCGTCGAGCGGTTCGCTCTCGAATGCGGACGTGTGACCGGCGTCGTCCTCGCGGACGGCTCCGAAATCCCCGCGCGCGCCGTCGTCGTCACCACCGGCACCTTCCTCCACGGCGTCATGCACGAGGGCGAGACCCGCACCTCCGGCGGTCGGTTGGGAGAGGCCCCCGCCGTCGGCCTCTCGTCGGCGCTCGCGGAACTCGGCGTCCGCCTCCGCCGCTTCAAGACCGGCACCACCCCCCGCGTCGCCCTCGGCTCCGTCGCCTGGGACCGGATCGATGCCCTTCCGAGCGACGACCACGCCGGAGCCCTCTCCTTCCTCGGACGCCCCCCCATCCCTGGGCTCCTCTCTTGCGGCCGCACGACCACGACCGCCGCGACCCACGCGATCGTCCGCGCGAACCTCCACCGCTCCGCGATGTACGGCGGCCGCATCGAAGGCGTCGGCCCCCGCTTCTGCCCGAGCATCGAGGACAAGGTCGTCCGCTTCGAGGGCAAGGACGCCCACCCCGTCTTCCTCGAACGCGAAACCTGGGCCGGCGATTCGGTCTACGTTCAAGGAGTTTCGACCTCGCTTCCAAAGGAGGTCCAGGTTGAGGCACTCCGCACGATCCCCGGCCTAGAGCGCGCCGAGATGCTCCGCCCTGGGTACGCCGTCGAGTACGACTCCGCCGACCCGACGCAACTCACCCCCTGGCTCGAGAGCAAACTCGCCCCCGGCCTCTTCCTTGCGGGCCAGCTCAACGGCACCTCCGGCTACGAGGAGGCCGCGGGCCAGGGCCTCGTCGCCGGCATCGCCGCCGCGCGCTTCGTCCGAGGCGAGGAACCCCCCCTCTTTAGTCGCACCGACTCCTTCCTCGGCGTCATGCTCGACGACCTCACCACCAAAGGCGCCGAGGACCCCTACCGTATGCTCACCTCCCGCGCCGAACACCGACTCCTCCTCCGCCACGACAACGCCGACGAGCGCCTCACCCCCGTCGGACGCCGCCTCGGCCTCGTGGACGACGCCCGCTGGGCACGCTTCGAGGCCAAAGCGCGCCGCATCGCCGCCGCCGAGGACGCCCTCGCCCGCCGGAACGTCCACGACGGCCAGAACGCCTTCCTCACGACGACGAAGATCGGACCGATCTCCGGCTCCGCGAACCTCGCCGACCTTCTCCGCCGCCCCGAACTCCGCCTCGCCGACCTCGAAGGCTTCCTCCCGCCCCTCGGCCTCGCCCCCGAGGAGCGCGAAGGAGTCGAGCTCCGCGCGAAGTACGCCGGGTATATCGGCCAGGCGAACCGCCTCGCCGAGAAGGCCCGCCGCCTCGACGCCCTCCGCATCCCCGAGGGCTGGGACTACTCGCGCATGGTCGCGATGAGCAAAGAGTCGCGCGAGAAGCTCGGCGTCGCCCGCCCGAGCACCGTCGGCCAAGCCTCCCGCGTCCCCGGCGTCCGCCCTGTGGACGTCACCCTCCTCATCGGGTGGTTGAGAAAGTCTCGGTAAAGGGTTGACACATTGTGTGGACCCTGGTAAGTTGCATCATGTCCGCGAAGAAGCACGACATCACCCCCCCCCCACTGAGTTTGGCGTCTCACGACGTAAGATCCTGACCCTCTCCGCAGGTGCCGGAGTCGCGACTCTCGCGGGCACCTCCTTCGCCCGAACTCCTGTCGCGTCCTCCTCTAGCGCGTCCATTGCCCAAGCCCTGTGCGACGACACGATGGCATTTTAGCAGGACCATATGTTTGTGATGGACGCCCAAATCGTCATGGCCTTCGATAATCTCGCGGCGGCGGATCTTCGGTACAAGACTGAGCTCGCTCGCCGAGGCGTCTCCACCCAAGTAGAGATCGTCGTCGGAAGCGGCGTCTACTTGGACGTCATCGCCCCGAAAAGCTGGAGCGAGTTCGTCTCCGCCGAGTATGCCTTGGCGTCATCCGGGTACGACTTCTCCAACATCAACGTTCCTGGCGCTCTCGGTGATGGCGCGAGGCTGGCATGGTCGAAGATCCTTGAAGCTGTCGGCTTCAAGGATCTCATGGATCTCAGAAAGAAGGTCTTCCCACCTGGATCAACTATCGGGATCCAGTGGCCGTTGGCGCTGTTCAACTTCCTCAACCAAACCTTCGCCGCGACGTTCAAGAGCTTCCTCGCGGCGATCGCTGCGGGGAACCTGAAGCTGGCTGGACAACTCCTGCAGACGATGCTCAACGCGATCAGTGGAGACGCGGGCCTCGCGGGCCAGCTCGCCGATCTGCTCGGCGTCTCAACCACCGCAATCCGGGCTATCACAAGCAAGCTGGGGACCATCGGGCTCGCGATTATGGTCGGGCGGCTTGTTTGGGCGGTTGGACGGCAGTACTACGATCTGTTCACCACTGCCTTGGACGAAAGGGAATGGAGCGGCGCGAAGGTCTACACGAGTTCCTAGACGCGAGGGTACTCGGTCGGGTCGCTTGGATGGGGTTCCTTTACCCACGCGGCCCAGCCTACTACTTCGCCCTTCTAAGCTTAAGTGGATCTCTTGCACGGGCGTCGGGCGCTATCCAAGGGGCTCTGCCCCTCCAGGTCTACGGGGTCGCCAGCCTTCTCGGCTGGTGGTTCGCGGGATTGTGGCTGGAGACCTCCGTAGTCCACCGAGAGGGACCGGGGCTCACCGGTCGGCGCGCGCGGCTCGGGCGGCGGGCTCTGCTCATCGGCGCGGGCGTAGTCGCCCTGAACCTCGCTCTCCAAGCCGGAAGCTCCCTACGCAGGCCCGGGATCATCGTTCCTGTCCTGATCGGAGCGGGGCTCGTCGCAGGGCTCTACTGGGCGACGGGATGGCTCACCGTCATCCTTAATCCTAGATTCGATGCTCGCGCTAAGTTGGAGGAGGGCTAGACGCCGGGGACGTCGAGCGGCCGGAAGAGGTTCTCCCGGTCCGCGATGCGCTCGAGGAGGAGCGCCTCGGGGGTAAGCCCCGCGTACCGCTCCCCCGTCCCCTCTCCATTCGGATCGACCGTCCGTTTCCAGATTTCGTGGAGCTCGCCTACGATCTCCTCCGTCGGGCGCGATCGGTCGATCGCGCTCAGCGCCTCCTGCCTCTCATCTCCCGACCCGACGAGCACCACCCCCCCATCGTACTGCCGGTAGTCCCCGTCGTAGTCCACGACGTAGAACGCGTCCTCCCCGCGGGTCTCCCCGAGCTCCGCGAAAAGCGACCGCGCCACGATCGGCGAGTTGTTGAACCCCCCGAACGCCTGCTTGATCGGCGTGCTTACCGCCGAGACGAGGCGCGAGATCGTCACGTCGTCCTCCGAGCGCGAGTACCCCTCGCGGTGCGCGAACTCGACCGCCGCGATCCGGATCGCCTCGACGTCCGACTGCTGCCCGATCGCCGCGAAGACGATCCGGTCGTAGATCTCGAAGATCTTCGGCGATTGGCGCCGGTAGGTGAAGACGACGATTCCCGCGTCGGTCGAGAGCGCGATGACGGGTGCCCCCTGCTCCAGCCGGTTCTCGACGTACTGGGCGCGGTTGCCGATGCCTTCCTGCCAATCGTAGGGCGTGATCACCCCTCTCTCTACGCCGCCTCAGCGCCCGACGGGACGGGGCGAGTACGGCCTCGGTTGCGAGAGGAACGAGAGCAGGAGCGTCCCGACCTTTCCGAGCGAGGCCGCCGAGCACTTGTCCGGCGTGTCCGCCGAGGTGTGCCACCAGGGGTACTCGAAGTCGATGAGGTCCACCGTCGGCACCCCCGCGTCGTTGAGCGAGAGGTGGTCGTCGAGGATCTCCGGCCCCAGCCGCATCGGGAACGTCGCGCCGAGCCCGACCTTGCGCGCGTGCTCGTACAGCGCGACCGTCGGCCCCTTCGCGCGCTTGTACGAGTTCGGCTCCATCGGCACCCGCAGGTCGCGGTCCCCGATCATGTCGAGCAGGATGCCGTAGTCGGGCCGCGGCGGGCCAATCCGCTTTGAATAGGCGACCGCGCCGAGGAACATCTCGTCGAGCCCCGGCCCCAGATCCTCGCCGTCCGTGAAGAGGTAGAGGATGCCGAGATCGTTCGGCGCGGCCGTCCGCGTCCGCTTCATAAGCTCGAGAAGGACGGCGACCCCCGAGGCTCCGTCGTTCGCCCCCGGGATCGGCTTCCCCCGCTTCGCGGGATCGGAGTCCTCTTCCGCCGAAGGGCGCGAGTCCCAGTGGGCGAGGAGGACGACGCGGGTCTTCGCCGCCTTCCAGTTCTGCGTGCCGAGGATGTTCCACATCGGCACCTCCCCCCCGCGCGACCACGCGTGCGTGAGCGGGTCGAGCCGCGCGTCGTCGCAGAACCGCTTCGTCTCCGCGAGGATCCGGTCGCGGCAAGCGAGGTGCGCCTTCGTCCCGGGCACGCGCGGCCCGAACGCCACCTGCTCCTTGAGAAGCGCGTAGGCGGCGTCCGCGTCGAACTTCGGAGGGGGGAGAGCCGCAACCCCCTGCCCCAGCGCGAGAGCGGCGGCGATCAGCCCTGCGAGAGCCATCGCGCCGCCCCCGCAGAAGCCCGCTTCCCCTTCAGCACGCTCTCCATCGTGCCGGACGCCTTCCCCGAGACGTTCTTCGCGTCCCAGACCTTGAAGTACCCGAGCCCCCCCGCGCCGAGCGAGGCGGGCATCGCCACCTTGTACCGCTTGCCCTCCTCGAACCCCGCATCGAGCGAAATCCCCTTCACCCGGCTCCCCGAGGCCGCCGAGCGGTCGAACGACACCGTGCCGCCCGAGAAGTAGAGGAACGACGAGTTCGCCTGGGGGTAGAAGACGAGCGACCGCTCGAACGCCTGCCGGATCTGCGTCCCGGTGAGGTCCACGAGAACGATCTCGTCGGTGGGGAAGAGAAGGTTCGCCGCAAGATCGGAGGCGTCGATCTTCGCCCGCTCCCGAAAGAGTCCCGCCGCGACGAACGCGAGGTCCGCCCCCGTCGCCGCGCGGAGCGCGTCGGCCGACGACTGCGCCGCCGCGACGAGCGGCTCCTCCTGCGCGGGCGAGAGGGCCGAGGCCAAGAGGAGGAGAAGGGGAAGGGATTTGAGGAGGCGGGGGCTCATCGAAGGGTCCTGAGTTTAGACGCGCGGCACAGGCGGCGGTATCAAATGAAATCGGACGGACGCGGGGATTCCGCACCCGTCCGGGGGAGAGGTGGCGAGGAGGGCTCAGCCCTCGACGCGGACGCCCATCGAGCGCGCCGAGCCCGCGACGATCCGCATCGCGGCCTCCTCGTCGGCGGCGTTGAGGTCGGCCATCTTCTGCCGCGCGACCTCGCGGAGCTTCTCCTGCGTGATCGTCCCCGCGACCTGGGTCTTCGCGTTCTGCGCCCCCGAGGTGATCCCCGCCGCGCGCTTGATGAGGTCCGTCACGAGCGGCTGCTTGATGTTGAACGTGTACGAGCGGTCCTCGAAGACGGTGATCTCCACCGGCATGACGAAACCGAGCTGCGGCGCGGTCTGCTCGTTGAACTTCTTCAGGAACTCCATCATGTTGATCCCGGCCTGACCGAGCGCGGGGCCGACCGGCGGCGCGGGCGTGCCCTTCCCGGCGGGAATGTTGAGCTTGATGTTGTGCGTGATCCTCTTCGGCATGGCTTCTCTCTAGGTACGACCGGGAGAGGGAAGCGTCTCCGGCGCGAACTCAGGATTTTACCCGCTAGAGAGGTAGGCGAATAGGAGATCAGCGAGCCGAGAGAGCCTCGCCTCCCGAAGCGCGCTGATTGCGAACGGGCACTTGGCAGGGGCGGTCACACCCGCCGCATCGGACCAGGGGTACTCCGCGTTCACGCCAGCTAGCGTTTTGCCAGCGCCAGCTCCACCGCCTGCCCCCTCGTCACTCCCGTCATACCGTGATCCTACCCCTGTGCCAAACTGAGGGCGTTCGATGACGACCGTAGAGATCCACCTCCCCCAGATCGGCGAGGGCCTGCAGGAGGCCCGCCTCGTCGCGAAGCTCAAAGCCCCCGGCGAGCGCGTCCGGCGCGACGAGCCGATCTACCAGATGGAGACCGACAAGGCCGTCATGGACGTCGAATCCCCCTACGCGGGCAAGATCGTCGAGTGGCTCGCCGAGGAGGACGCCGTCCTCCCCATCGGCGCCGCCGTCGCTCGGATCGAGGTCGAGGGCGACGCCCCCGCCGCCGAACCGGTCCCCACCGTCGAGGTCGAGGGCGTCCCCGAGACCCTCGTCGGGCTCGCCGCGACCCCCCCGCTCCCGTCCGAGACCGCCCCCGAGGCCACCGTGGCCGAGACGGGACCCGCCGGTCTGCGCGGCATCCCGCCCCGCACCCGCGCCTATGCCGCTGAGAAGGGCTTGAGCGACGCCGACCTCGCCGGCCTCTCCGCCGGAGGCCGAAGGCCGATGCCCGCCGACGTGGACGCCTTTGTCGCCGCGAGAGGCGACGGAAGGCCGAAGACCGTCCGCGCCTTCGCCGAGGCCCCCATCCCCGGCAAGCAGCGCGTCCTGAACTCGCGCATGGTCCGCTCGAACGCGCTCGTGATCCCCGGCACGATGACCGTCGTCGTCCCCTGGGGACCCGTCGAAGCCGCCCGCGCCCACCTGAAGGCGGGAGGCGGCGACTTCCAGCCGAGCGCCTTCACGATGTTCGCCCACTGCGTCGCCCTCGCGATGAAGGAGTTCCCGGCCTTCCGAACGACCCTCCCGAACGACGACACCCTCCGCACCTACGAAGACGCCGCCCTCGGGATCGCCGTCGCCCGCCCCGGCGACGAACTCCTCCTCGCCGCCGTGGACGGCGCCCCGAACATGGCGTGGCGCGACTTCGCCGCCGCCGCCCGCGCCCGCATCGAGGAGGCCCGCGCCGGCAAGGACGGGGCCCACGAGGCCGTCACCGTGTCGCTCACGAACATGCAGGCCTACGGCCTCCGCGACGCCGTCCCCGTGGTCGTCGCCCCCAGCATGGCGACGATCTTCCTCGGCGAGCCCTACCGCACCCTCGATCCCGACTCCGTCGAGCCGACGACCCTCCGCGTCTCGAACGTGGGGATGACCTTCGACCACCGGATCGCCAACGGCGTCGGCGCCGCCGAGTTCCTGAAGGCGATCCGCGACCGCCTCGCCCGCATCGAGGAGGTCCTCGCGTGAGGAAGCCCGTCGTCGGCATCTCGTCCGACTGCCTCGTCGAACCGGAGAACGCCCGCACCGGCGGGCGGCTCTTCCTCAACTGGAACTACGCCGCCGTCGTCGCCGAGGCCGGCGGCGTCCCCCTCGTCATCCCCCCGACCGCCGACATGGCGGTGGTCGAAGGGCTCCTCGACGCCTGGCTCATCCCCGGCGGCCTCGACATCGACGCCGCCCGCTTCGGCCAATCGAACCACCCTGCCTGCGAGCTCCAGGACCCCCGCCGCTTCGACGCCGAACGCCGCCTCTACGACGTCTGGCCCGCGGCGAAGCCCGTCCTCGGCATCTGTTACGGGATGCAGTTCCTCAACGTCGTGCGCGGCGGCACCCTTCTCCAGCACGTTCCCGACGCGGTGGACCACGAGCGCCACGCCTCCGGCGAGATCGAGCGCATCTCCGTCCGCGCCGGGACCCTCCTCGCCGAACGCACCGGGGCCGCGACGATCGCCGGCAAGAGCTACCACCACCAGGCGATCGCCGACCTCGGTCGCGGCCTCCGCGTGAGCGCCCTCGCCGAGGACGGCACGATCGAGGCGATCGAGGACCCCTCCCTCCCCTTCTTCGTCGGCGTCCAGTGGCACCCCGAGCGCACCCCGGGCGACGACGCCACGCGGCGCCTTCTGAGCGCCTTCCTCCGGGCGGCGGTCTAGCGAGCGATGCCCTGGTACCTCGACGGCGAGGCTCTTCCCCCCTCCCCCCCGCTCGACGCCGTGAAGGACGGTGATCGCCTCGTCCTGCGCGGCGGCGCGACCGCCGTCGCCGCCCGCATCCGGGGCGAGCTCCATGTGAGCTACCTCGGCTCCGTTTACCGCCTCACCGACCGCCCCCCGACCCGCGCCCGCGCCCACGCCGAGTCCGCCGCCGCCTCCGGCGAGCTCCGCGCCCCCATGCCCGGCGCGATCGTCGAGGTCCTCGCGGTCCAGGGTTCTCCCGTCGCGAAGGGCCAGCGCCTCGTCGTCATGGAGGCGATGAAGACCCAACAGATCCTCGCCGCCCCCTTCGACGGCACCCTTGCCCTCCTCGACGCCGCCCCCGGCGCGCAGGTCGAGGAGGGCCGCCTTCTCGCGAGGGTCGAGCCGAATGCCTGACCGCCCGAACCCCGATCTGCGCATCACCGAGGTCGCCCCCCGCGACGGTCTTCAGAACGAGGCTGCTTTCGTCCCGACCGACGCCAAGCTCCGCCTCGTCGCCGCCCTCGCCGCGTCCGGCCTGGACCGGATCGAAGCCGGCTCCTTCGTCTCCCCGAAATGGGTCCCCGCGCTCGCCGACACCGCCGACCTCTGGCCGCGCCTCCCCGCCGGACCTCTCTACCTCGCCCTCGTCCCGAACGCGAGGGGTCTCGAGACCGCCCGCGCCGCCGGCGCGAACGCCATCGCCGTCTTCACCGCCGCGAGCGAGACGTTCAACCTTCGCAACGTGAACATGGGCGTCCGGGAGCACCTCGCCCTCTTGACCCCTCTCGTCGCCGAGGCGAAGGCCGACGGCCTCTACGTCCGCGGCTACGTCTCCACGATCGCCCACTGTCCCTACGACGGCCCCGTCCCCCCCGCTAGCGTCGAACGCGTCGCCCGCGCGCTCCTCGATGCCGGGTGCGACGAGATCTCTCTCGGCGAGACCACCGGCCGCGCCGTCCCGCGCGACCTCGCCCCCCTCCTCGACGCCTTCGCGGGCGTCCCGAACCTCTGGTGGCACTTCCACGACACCTGGGGCGCCGCCCTCGCGAACGTCGCCGCGTGTCTCGAGCGCGGCTACCGCGACTTCGACGCGAGCGCCGCCGGACTCGGCGGATGCCCCTACGCCAAAGGGGCCGGCGGCAACCTCGCCACCGAGGACCTCGCGAGCTTCGCCGAGCGCGAGGGCCTCACGACCGGCGTGGACCTGCCGGGCCTCGCCCGGGCGACGAACGAGGTTCTAGGGATCCTCGGCCATCCGGCGGACTCGAAGGTGCGCCGCGCGCTTCTCGCGGACGCGTAGCCCCGTAGGCCAGCAGGGCGAGCCCCAGCCCGACGACCACCCCCGTGGACATCCACTCGTCCCGCGTGAGCCGGAACTCGCGCCGGTTCACCAACAGCATCACCGCCCCGATCGGCAGGAGCGCGGGGAGCGCGATCCCCGTCGCGAGCACGAAGAGCAGGTACAGCGCGAGCGTCGGCACCATCGCCCGCGCCGTCTCCCGCAGACGCATCCCGAACCGCGCGAGCGCGATGAGGTACGCCCCGAGGAAAACGAGGTCTGCCGGCCCGATGTACCCCGCGACCTGAGGCCGCGCGAGGTCGCGCTCCTCCGGCGGCGCGTCCGCCGCTCGCACCGTCGGCACCGCGTGCCCCACCGACGAGAGCGCCGCCGGAGCCGCCCTCATCATCCGCTGGGTGAACCCGATCGGCGTGAGCACGAGGAACAGATCGAAGACCGCGAGGGAGATCGCGATCGGGAGGAGGATGTTCCGCTCCCGCACGAGCGTCGCGACGAGCGCCCCGAGCCCCACGCACCACACCTGGAGCGCCCCCTGCCCGAGCGCCGCGAGCGCGAGCGAAGGGAAGCCCCCCACCCGCGACGCCCCGACGATCGCGAGCCCCTGCACGAGCACCCCCCCGAGCACGAGCCCCGCCGCGTGCCCCGCCCGCCACGGCGCCCGCGCCGCCTGCGCGATCGCCAGCACCGGGATCGCGACGAAGAGCACCGCCAGAACGACGTCCACCGCCGGAACGAGCGATCGCGGCGCCCGCAGGAGCCCCGCCCCGATCCGCAGAAGGACGAGAAGCCCCACGCCCCCGAGGAACCGCCCGAACGCCCCGCTCATCCGCAGAGAGTCGCGCGACGGACCCGGCGCGTCAGAGGACGGGCGTGCGCCGACGGACATCGTAGACGACCGCGCCCTCCCGCATCCTCAGCTGCGTCTCCTGGAGCGCCTCGCGGTATACCTCGATCATCCGCTCCGCCATCGTCTGCATCGAGAACGGCGCGACCGCCCGTTGCGCCCGCTCTGCCATCGCCATGTGGAGCCCCGGATCCTCTAGGAGCATAAGGACGTGCCGCGCGAGATCCCCCGGATCGTTGCGCGTCACGAACCCGTCCTCCACGTGGAGGATCGCCTCGCTCGCCCCCCCGCCCGTCGCCGCCACCGCCGGAAGCCCGTAGCTCATCGCCTCCTGAAGCACGAGCCCTTGCGTCTCCGTGATCGAGGCGAAGAGAAAGACGTCCGCCGCCGCGTAGTACGCGTCCACCTCGTGCCGCTCCACCGCGCCCACGAACCGAACCCGATCCCCCATCCCCCGCCCCCTCACCATCTCCGTGAGCGCCCCCCGGTGCGGCCCGTCCCCCACGAGAAGCAGCCGCGCCGTCGGGTCCGCCGCGAACACCCGCTCGGCCGCGAGGATCACCGTCTCGACGTTCTTCTCCCGCGCGAGCCGCCCCACGTACAGAAGCGCCTTCGCGAGCGGCGAGACGTTCAGAAGCGTCCGCGCCTCCCCCTTCGTGATCGCGAGCGGGCGAGGGATCCCCGTCGGGATCACCGTCACCGGACGCCGGATCGAATGCCGCCGAAGCCACTTGAGCGACGCCTCCGTCGGCGTCACCACCCGGTCCACCGCGTTGTAGAAAAAGTTCGTGTGCTTCGCCAGCCGGAAGCGCACGTAACGGCGGGGAAGGATCGGGACGTAGTGCGCGTACCGATCGTAAAGCGTGTGGTACGTCGCCACCGTCGGCAGACCGTGCGACTCCGCCCAGCGCAAACCCGTGAACCCCACGAAGAACGGGGTGTGGATGTGGACGAGGTCGAACTCGCGCCGCCGAAAATGCCGGAGCATCGGCCAGTACGGCGGAAGCGCCGCCGGATACCCCCGGCTCCACACCGTCTCGAACGACGGGAACCGGTACGTGTTCGGATCGGGGTCCCGATACCCCGGAAACCGCGGCGCGAAGAGCGCGACCGAATGCCCCGCCTCCCGAAGCTCCTCCGTCAGCATCGCGATCGAGGTCGCCACCCCGTTCACCAGCGGACGCGCCGAATCCGAGAAGAACGCGATCCGAAGCCCCCCGCTCATCGCCCGCCACCCCGGAAGAGGAGGGCGCCCAACGGGAGGGCGAGCGGGTCGAACGAGGAGGACATGGCCGCTCCCCGGATTCTACACCCCTCTAGAGGATGAGCATCGAGTCCCCGAACGAGAGGAACCGGTACCCCTCCTCTATCGCCGCCGCGTACGCCCCCCGCACCGCCCCGTACCCCGCGAGCGCCGAGATCATCGCGAGCATCGTCGTCCGCGGCAGGTGGAAGTTCGTGAACATCCCCTCCACCGCCCGGAACCGGTACCCAGGACGGATGAACAGCTCCGAGCGCGTCCGCCCTGCCGCGACCCTCCCGTCCCCCCCCGCGAACGTCTCCACCGTCCGCACGCTCGTCGTCCCCACCGCGACGAGCCGCCCTCTCCGCGCGTTCATCGCCTCCGCCGCCTCCGGGGACACCTCGCAAAGCTCCCCGTGCATCCGGTGCCCCGCGAGATCCTCCGCCTCCACCGGACGGAACGTGTCGAGCCCCACGTGGAGGGTCACCCGCGCGATCCCCACCCCCCGCGCCTCGATCTCCCGAAGGATCTCCGGCGTGAAGTGGAGCCCCGCCGTCGGCGCCGCCGCCGACCCCGCCCTCTCGGCGTACACCGTGTCGTACCTCGCCTCCCCCTCGCCGGTCGAAGCGTCCAGCCGCTCGGTGATGTACGGCGGAAGCGGCACCTCCCCGATCCCGCCGAGGTCCGGATCGCCCGCGAAGCACAGCCGCCGCATCGGCGCCTCGGCCCCCTCGACCACCGTCGCCTCGTACCGCCCCTCCGCAAGGAACGTCGCTCCCGGCGGCATCCGCCTCCCCGGCCGCACGAGCGCGTCGTAGAGCCCCGGACCGACCCGCTCGACGAGGAGCGCCTCCACCGCCCCCCCCGACGGCCGCACCCCCCGGAGCCGCCGCGCCGAGACCCGCGTGTCGTTGAGGACGAGAACGTCCCCCGCCCGCAGGTAGGAGGGCGCGTCCCGAAACCCCCGGTGCTCCACCGCCCCCGAACCCCGGTGCAACACGAGCAGCCGCGAGGCCGCCCGGTCCGCCAGCGGCCTCTGCGCGATGAGCCGCTCGGGAAGCTCGAAGTCGTAGTCCGAAAGCCGCCCCCCCGCCCCGCCCTCCTGGGCCGCCGTCTCTAGCTCAGCGATGCGAGCGCCCCCGGAAGGTCGTCGAACGTCGCGAGGCGGGGAAGCCTCGTCTCCAGAAGCGAGCGGTCCACGAGGAGCGCCCGCCACCCCGCCGCCGCCGCCCCCTCCAGATCGTCGTCCTCCCGGTCCCCGATGTGGACGAACGCCTCCGGCCCCGCCCCCGTCTCCCGCTCGGCGAGCCGGAAGAACGCCGGATCGGGCTTCTCCACCCCCGCCTCCAGAGAGGCGAACGTCCGCTCGAAGTAGCCCGCGAGCCCCGCGCACTCGAGCACCCGGTGGAGCGTGTAGTCCCAGTTCGAGAGGACGATCATCCGGTACCCCGCCGCCCGGAGCCGCTCCAAACACGGCACCACGTCCGTGTAGAGGTCGAAGTAGCGGTGCTCCGGCGAGTAGAGAAGCGCCTCCGCCGCCGTCAGAAGCCGCTCCTCGAGCCCCGACATCCCGCAACGCGACGCCCACTCGCGCGTCACGTCCCGCCAGAACGCCTCGAGCGCGCGCTGGTCCCCCCGGTGGTTCAAGGCGGCGTACTCCCCCGCGCGCGGCCCGAAGATCCCCTGGTACACCTCCTCCGCGTCGGGCGTCGGCGTCACTCCCACGAGCCGCGCCGCCTTCATCGCGAACCCCTCCGGCGAGTAGTCCGTCGCCAGAAGCGTGCTCGCGCAGTCGAACGAGATGATCGTCGGTGCCGCCATGCCCGTCAGCGTACCGAGACGAACGGGACCGTAACCGCAACCCGCACCCTCCCTGCGGCGGTAGAAGGGGGGAAGCGAGCGGGGCTCCCGCGCGTCACACTCCTGTAGGCGGCTCGAACGCCGAAAACCCAAAAGAAGCCCATGCTGTTCAAGACCAAGTCCGTCGCCTTCGGGGCGCTCGCCGCCCTCTCCGTCGTCGCGCTCGCGGCCCAGGCCGGGGTTACCCTCGCCCGCAAGCCGAAGGCGAACGAGGAGCACAAATATCGCCTGAAGGCGAACGTCGAGCTCGGCGGCCAGGCCGTCGAGGTCGCGGGCGTCCAATCCGAGAAGGTCACCGAGGTTGGCACCGACGGCACCTACACCGTCGAGTCCAAAACCTCCGACCTGAAGATCTCCGTCGGCGGCCAGGAGTTCCCCGCCCCCGATTCCGGCAACGGCACCACCATCGTCTACAACGCCGACGGCACCATCAAGGAGATCCGCGGCGACCAGACCGGCGCCGACACCTACCGCTTCGCGAACCTCTCCGTCTTCTTCGCCCCCGGCAAGGAGGTGAAGACCGGCGACGCCTGGACCCACGAGGCCAAGGCCGACGCGAAGACCGGCGCCGTCGCCGCCAAGGCGACCTACAAGGTCGTCGGCGAGGAGAAGATCGCCGGACTCGACACCTACAAGATCGAGTTCAGCACGAAGGAGTCCGAGGGCGACACCCCCGCCTCCGCCGAGGGCACGATCTACGTGGACAAGGCCGACGGCTCGATGGTGAAGACCGACGCGAAGTGGGCGAACGCCCCGTTCCCCGGCGCCCCCGGCCCGGTCAACGGCTCGATCTCCGTCACCCGGGAGTGATCCCCCGCCCCCTCGAGGTTCCTCGCGGCGGCCGGGACCTCCCCGGATCCTTTCGGCCGCCGCCGAAGTACCCTTAGCCATGCGACGCGCCGCGCTCCCGCTCCTCGCCCTCCTCGCCACCGCGGCGCTCGCCGCCCAGGCGACCGACGCCTACGCCCTCCGCCACAAGCCCGTCAAGGGCGAAGAGCAGACGATCTCCCTGAAGGTGGACGGAAAGTTCGGCGAGGTCGCCCTCGTCTCCGAGGCCGAGATCACGAGCAAGATCACCGAGGTCGCCGCCGACGGCGGCTACACCGAGGAGCAGACGAGCAAGACCACGAAGCTCCAGGTCAACGGTCAGGACGGCCCTCTCGAGGACGCGAAGACGAAGACCCTCAAGTACGACGCGAAGGGCCACGAGCTCGATCCCGAGGAGGACAACGGAGCGGGCGCCGTCTTCGCCCTCGCCTTCGACTACGAAGCCGACGCCCCCGTGAAGATCGGCGAGAAGTACCGCCCCGAGAAGTCGAAGCCCTCCGGCCCCGAACCGCTTGAGTGGACCCTCGTCGGCAAGGAGAGGCTCGGCGACGCCGACGTCCTCCACCTCAGCGCGAAGGGCAAAGGCCCCAAGGAGGAGACCGTCGAATCCGACATCTACCTCGACCCGGCGACCTTCCTCCTCCAGAAGGGCGTCGCGAAGATCGGCGGCGTCGTGCAGGAGGGAGCCGGTACCGGCGACTTCACCATCACCGCGCTCGCGAAGAAGTAGCCTGCGCCCAGGACGCATCCTTCGGAGAGAACCCGTGCTCGCCCTCGCGCTCGTCGCCTCCATCGCTCTCGGAGGCGGCCCTCAAGCCGCACCGACCTACGCCCTCGCCGAGACGCCGAAGGTCGGTGCCCGCGCCGTCGAGACCACCCGGATCGTCTACCGCCTCCTGAAGGAGCCCGTCGCCGAGACCTTCCGTACCGAGAGCGCCGTTCTCGAGATCGCCCGGGACGGCACCCTCACCGTCCGAGAGACCGTGAGCGAGCGCGGCGTGAGGTTCGGCTCCGCCCCCGAGGTCCGCAACGAAGCCCCCCTCGTCCGCACCGTGCGGCTCGATCGCCGCGGCAACGTCGTCGCCGTCCTCGACGCCGACGGCGACCCGGAGACGAACCCCGATCCGATCTCCGACACCGAGGCCCTCCCCTTCGCCCTCGATCACGTCGCCCTCGCCTGCGGCTACGCTCCCAAGACTCCCGTCCGCCTCGGGGAGACCTGGACCCCGGCGATGGACGAGCGCCTGAACCTCTACCCGCTCGCCTTCACGCTCGTCGGCGAGGCGAAGGGCGAGCTGACCCTTTCCGCCCGCGGCGACGGGCGCGAGGGCGCGAAGGTGGAGGCCACCCTCCTCCTCGACGCCGCGACTTCCCGCCGCCGCAAGACGAACGTGAGGGTCACCGGGGTCCCCATCGCCGGTCCCGACGGCGAACCCGTGAGCGAAGGCGTCATCGAGGTCGAGATCGTCGCGAAGCCCTGATCCCCTTCCCTCGCTGGGACTTTGGACTCCCGCGCCTGGAATCCGTCTTGCGCTAAGCTCCCGCCCATGATCTCCGCGATCGCCTTCCTCGCCTTCGCCCGCGAAACGACGTACGCCCTCCGTTACGTGCCGAAGGAGGGCGCCACCTGGGCCTTCCGCGCCGCCCTCGAGATCCGCACCTCCGACGCCACCGGCAACGGGACCGGCCGCCTCTCCCTGAAGGTCGGCACCGTCGCCTCCGATGGTGCCTACGCCCTCGAATCCACGTTGAGCGAGCAATCCGTCACGACCGGCGGCAAGACGATGACGATCGAGGAGCCCGAGGTCGCCGCGCTGCCCCGCGACGCCGCCGGACGTCTCGCCGACTGGGCGGGCGCGACCTTCAAGGACTCCCCGCCCGACCTTCTCGTCGAGCTCGCCCTGAGCGCGACCCCGCCCGCCCCCGTGAGGATCGGCGAAGGCTGGAACGCCGCGATCCCCGTAGCCGCGACCTGGAAGCCCGCCCGCTTCACCCTCGTCGGCCCCGAGCGCAGATGGGACCGAGACCTCTTGAGACTCGATGTGAAAGGCCCCTTCGCCGTCGGCACCGCCGCCGGCACCGTATGGCTCGACGCCGCGACGTTCCAACTCGCGGGCGCCGACCTGAAGGGCGCCCCGCTCGACGAGAAGTTCGGCCCCGATGCCTTCGCCCACGCCGTCCTGAAACCCGAGTAGCCCTACCCGCCGCGTCGGCGGCCGGTCTTCAGCGCGTAGCAGTTCCGGCACCGCGCCTCGTAGCTCTCCTCCGCGCCGATGAGGATGATCGGATCGTCCTCGTGCGCGGGCCTCCCGTCCACCGACCGGTACGTGTGGCTCGCCGGATTGCCGCACACCATGCAGATCGCGCGGAGCTTCACCACCTCGTCCGCCGCCGCCATCAGGCGCGGCATCGGACCGAACGGCGCCCGCCGGAAATCCTGGTCGAGCCCCGCGCATACGACCTCCACCCCCCGGTCCGCCAGCCCCACGACGAGCTCCACGAGCCCCTCCTCGAAGAACTGCGCCTCCTCCACGAGCACGACCTCCACGTCCGGCTCTAGTCGGGCCCTCAGCTCCGCCACGTCCCGCACCGCGACCGCCTCGTGCTTCGCCCCCATGTGCGTCACGACCATCGTCACGTCGTACCGATCGTCGAGCGTCGGCTTGAACACCTGCACCCGCCGCCGGGCGTACAGCGCCCGCCGCGCGAGCCGGATGAGCTCCTCGCTCTTGCCCGCGAACATCGAGCCGCACACCACCGTCAGCCGCCCGAGCGGCACCCGGCACACCGCCTTGCGTCGCGGGGAGGGGGAGGATCGCGGGGGCACGGAGAGGGAGACTACCGCCCGCGCCCCGCGATCCTCAGGGGGCCACCGGATCGGAGTGCCCGACCGTGAGCTCCGTCTTCGTCCACCCCCCCTCGCGCCGGTCGAAGCGCTCGTACGCCTCGATCGCCCCCGCGATCGGATGGTCCTGCGTCAGGATCGCGAGCGGGTCGAGCTCCCCCGACGCGATGAGCGAAAGGAGCATCGGCACGTAGCGCCGGTGAGCCGCGTTCCCCATCTTCAGCGTGAGGTTCTTGTTCATCGCCTGCCCGATGGGGAATTCCTTCGCCGTCATCGGGTACACGCCGATGATCGAGAGCGTCCCCGCCTTCGCGATCGCCTCGATCGCCCAACTGAGCACCTGCCCCGGCGCGTCCCCCGGCACGAACGTCCCGTCGTGCGGGTTCTGCTCGGGCGCGATCGTCTTCACCTGCTCTGCGTCCTTCTCGATCTCCCCCGCCGCCTTCGCCTTCTCGAACGCCGGCCCCGAGTGCGCGTGCATCGCGTCCACCCCGACCGCGTCGATGACCCGGTCCACCCCGATGCCGCCCGTAAGCCCCTTGAGAACCTCCACCGGATCCTCCCGCTCGAAGTCCACCGTCTCCGCCCCGAGCTTTCTCGCGAGGGCGAGCCGGTCCGGAGCCCGGTCCACCGCGAAGACCCGGCCCCCCATGTGCTTCGCCGCGAGGATCGCCGAGAGCCCCACCGGCCCGCAACCGAAGACCGCCACCGTGTGCCCCGGCTCGATCTCCGCGACGTCCGCCCCGAACCACCCCGTCGGCAGGATGTCGCTCGCAAGGATCGCCTGCTCGTCCGCCACCCCGTCGGGGATCTTCACGAGCGTCGAGGACGCGAACGGGATCCGCGCGTACTCCGCCTGAAGCCCCTGGATCGGCCCCGAATCCTTCGGCCCCCCGAAGAACGCCGTCCCCGCCGAGGGGCCGTTCGGGTTCGCGTTGTCGCACTGAGAGAAGTACCCCGCGCGGCAGTACGAGCAGTACCCGCACGAGACCGTCGAGCACACCACCACCCGGTCCCCCGCGTCGAACCCGCGCACGTCGGGACCGAACCCTTCGACCACGCCCACCGCCTCGTGCCCGAGGATCGTCCCCGGCACCATCCCGGAGAACGTTCCCCGTACGAAGTGCAGGTCCGTCCCGCAGATCGCGCTCGTCGTGATCCGCACGATCGCGTCGGTGGGCCTTTCGATCTTCGGCTCGGGAACGTCGTCGAGCCGGATGTCGCCGATGGCGTGGAAAACGACCGCTTTCATAGTGGGAGCCCCTCGGGGCGTCTGCGTCTACGTCTTATCCTCGCGGGAGTTCCCGAACGCCTAATCGTCGTCCAGCCGCCCCTCCATGTCCGCCTCGAACATCTCCTCCATCTCGTCGCTCGCGTCGTCGTCCATCGCCCGCCCCATCTCCTTCATCATTTCCCGCATCGGCGCCCCCCCGCCCTCCTCCAGCTCCCCCACCCCCTCCAGCCGATCCGCCACCTCGTCGATCCGCGCGTCCTCGCTCCGAAACCGCCCCGGCTTCGACACGAGCTTCCCGACCTCCTCCGACCCGCACCCCGGGCACGCGACCCCCGACGCCCCCGACACCATCCCTACGAGCGTCGCGAACCTCCCCCCGCACGACGCGCACCGGAACTCGAAGACCGGCACCCCCGATCAGCGCGGCCGCGCGCCCGCGTGGATGACGTCCCCTACCGCGAACGAGCGCCGAAGGTCGAGGAACGACACCCGCGCCCGGCTCCCCCCCGCCTCGGCCCCGTCCACGAGCTCGACGTAGTACCCGTCGTCCGTCCAGCCGATCACCCGCTCCGAGTTCTCCACCGCCGAACGCCGCACGTTCACCTCCACGATCTGCGACCGCCGGTGCGGCATCAGATGCCGGTCGAACTCCTCGATCGTCCCCGACCGGATCTCGTAATCCTCGTAGTCGAAGTCGAAGTTCGCCCGGATGTAGATCCCCCGCCGCATCTCATGCTCCAAGGTCTCGATCGCCTCCCCGTCCCCGCCGATGAGCGCCTCGACCACGCTCGGATGCGCCTCGACGAAGAACGCGTTCCCCGCCTTCCCCTCGACGTCTTCCGCCGCCTTGCGCCACATGTCGCGCTCGATCCACAGCGACACCGTCTCCCGGTTCGGGATCCGGCCCACCCCCAGGCACATCGGGCACGTCGCCGTGATCTCCTGCGTCACCGACTCCCCCGTGCGCTTGCGCGTGAGCTCCACCAGACCCAGCGACGACACCCGACCGACCCGCGTCCGCGCCCGGTCGCGCGAGAGCCCGTTCTGGAAATGCTCCAGGACCCGAGCCTTCGCCCGCTCGTCGTCCATGTCGATAAAGTCGCACACGATGATCCCCCCCATGTCCCGAAGCCTCAGCTGGCGCAGGATCTCGTCCGCCGCCTCGAAGTTCGTCCCGAGGATCGTGTCCGCGAGCGCGTTCGTCCCCACCGACTTCCCCGTGTTCACGTCGATCGCCGTGAGCGCCTCCATCTCGTCGATCACGAGGTACCCCCCCGACTTCAGCGGCACCTTGTGCTGCATGATCCGGTCGAGCTCCTTCTCAATCCCGTAGGCGTCGAAGATCGGCTCCTCCCGGTCGTAGAGCCGGATCTTGTCCACGAGGTGCGGCGCGACCATCTTCGCGATGAGCGAGACCTTCTCGTACTCGTCCGCGTCGTCGATCGTCATCCGCTCGATCTCCTCCCCGAAGATGTCCCGCACCGTCCGGAACAGTAGCGTCTGGTCCCGGTGGACCGAGGCCGGCGCCTTCGTCGTCTTCGCGAGCTTCGTCACCCCCGACCACTGGTACACGAGGTACGCGACGTCCGCCCGAAGCTCCTCCTCCGTCCGCCCCTCGCACTCCGTGCGCAGGATGAGCCCGAACCCCGGAGGGCAGATCGCGTCCCCGATCCGCTTGAGCCGGTCCCGCTCCGCCCGGCTCTCGATCTTGCGCGAGACCCCCACCGAGCCCGTCTCCGGCATCAGAACGACGTACCGCCCCGGGATCGCGATCCGCGTGCTCACCCGCGCCCCCTTCGTCCCCCGAGGCCCCTTCGTCACCTGCACCATCACCCCCTGGCCCCGCTTGAGGACCGACGAGATCTCCCGCCGCTTGAGCTCGCTCTTGCGCACCGAGGCGGGCGAGTTGTCCACCCGGCCCCCGCCGTCCCGCCCTCCGCCGTCCCGGACCGCGCCGTCGTCCCCCACCACGTCCGCGAACGAGAGGTACGCGTTCCGCTCCAGACCGATGTCCACGAACGCCGCCTCCATCCCCGGAAGCACGTTCACCACGATCCCCTTGAAGATCGAACCGACCACCCGCTCCTCGCGCTCGACCCGGTACTCCGTGAGCTTCCCGTTCTCAAGGAGCGCGATCCGCGTCTCCCGGTCCGCGACCGACACGGCGATCTCCGAACGCACCCGACTCGAATCCCGTCCGGACTCCCGCCCCGGCTCGCGACCCGCGTCGCGCCCGCCCTCCCCCCGCAGCGCGCGGAAGACCGGCCCCGCGTCGAAGCCGCCCTGAGCCGACTTGGCCCCGAGGGCGGAGGAGGGGCGACGCCCCGACCGGGGGCTTCTGGTTCTAGACATCGTTTCGACGGAGAGGCCCGCGAGAGGGGCCGGAGGCTCCGTCGCCAGTCTACCGAGTATCCTCCCCGGCACCGAATGCGACTGAAGCGCGTCCGCATCTTCGGGTTCAAGACCTTCGCCGACCGGACCGAGTTCGATCTGGACGGCGGCGTCGTGGCCGTCGTCGGCCCCAACGGGTGCGGCAAGAGCAACCTCGTGGACGCGATCCTCTGGGCCCTCGGCGAAACGAACAGCCGCCACCTCCGCGCCGGCGCCGGCCCCGACGTCATCTTCGGCGGAAGCGCCCGCCGCAAGCCCGTCGGCTACGCCGAGGTGAGCCTCCTCTTCGACAACGAGAGCGGCGCCCTCCCCGTGGACTCCTCCGAGGTGAGCCTCTCCCGCCGCCTCACCCGCGGCGGCGAGAACGAGTACCGCATCAACGGCCGCGCCTGCCGCCTGCGCGACGTCCAGGAGCTTCTCGCCGACTCCGGGCTCGGCCGCGCGGGCTACGCCATCGTCGGCCAGCGCGAGATCGACGCCGCCCTCTCCGCCGGACCCGAGGAGCGCCGCGCCTGGATCGACGAGGCCGCCGGCGTCCAGCGCTACCGCGCCCGCAAGGCCGAATCCCTCCGCCGCCTCGCGGGCGCCCGCGACCACCTCTCGCGCGTCGAGGGCCTCGTCGCCGAGCTCGAGCGCAACGAGGAGCCCCTCCGCGCCGAGGCCGAGCGCGCCCGCGAGGCCCGCCGCGTCCGCGAAGCCCTGAAGACCGTCGAGATCGGCCTCCTCGCCCGCGAGCTCGCCGACGCCGGCGGGGAGATCGCCGCCGCCGGCGCGACCGTCCGAAGCGGCGAAGCCCGTCTGAAGGAGGAGAACGACCGCGCCGCCGCCCGCGAGCGCGAGGCCGCCGAGGCGCGCGCCGCCCTCGCCGCCCTCGAGGCGCGGCAGGAGGAGCTCCGTCGCCGCGCCGCCTCCGCCGCCGCCGACGCCCTCCGCGCCGAAGGGGACGAGCGCCTCGCCGACGAGCGCCTGAAGGGCCACGACGAGCGCGTCGCCGCCGCCGAGGGCGAGGTCGCCCGCACCGCCGAGGCCCGCACCGTCGCCCTCGCCGCCCGCGACGAAGCCGCCCGCGATCTCGCCGAGGTCCGCGAGGTCCAGCGCGAGGCGGAGTCTGCCCGCCTCCCCCTTGAAAAGGCCGCCCGCGAGGCCCGCGACCGCCTCGCGGGGTCCGAGCGTGCCCTCGCCTCCGCCCGCGCCGAAGAGGACGCCGCCCGCCGCCGAAGGGCCGAGAGGGACGCCCAGGCCGCCCGCCGCGCCGAGGTCGAGCGCGACGAGAATGCCGCCCGCGCCGCCCTCCCCGCCCTCGAACGCGCCGCCGCCGAGGCCGAGGCAACGGCCTGCGTCGCCGATGCCCGTCTCGCCGAGGCCCTCGCCGCCCGCGACGCCGCCGAGACCGCCCGCGCGGGCCTCGGGGCCAAGCGCCGGATCGCCGAGTCTGCCGCCCGCGAGATCGAGCGCGAGGCCGCGACCCTCGCCGGCCGCAAACGCGGCATCGAGGCGACCATCGAGAGCCACGAAGGCGCGACCCAGGGCGCGAAGGCCGTCCTCGACGCCGCCGCCCGCGGCGACCTCCCCGACGTCTTTACCCTCGTCGGCGCCGCGATCGAGGCCCCGAAGCCTCTCGCCCTCGCGATCGAGATCGCCCTCGGTGGAAGCGCGAACGACCTCGTCGCCCCGAGCGACCGCGACGCCCAGGGGGCCATCCGCCACCTGAAGGAGCGCCGCGCCGGACGAGCCACCTTCCAACCCCTCGACCTCGTCCGCGGCGGGGAAGCGGGTCCCGAACTCCGCCGCGCCGCGTCCGAACCCGGCGTCCTCGGCGTCGCCGCCGATCTCGTCGCGCACGACGCCCGCTTCGCCCCCGTCGTCCGCTCCCTCCTCGGCCGCGTCCTCCTCGTCGAGACCCTCGACGACGGACTCCGTTTAGCGCGCAACCGAGGCCGGACGACCGGCTGGTCCCGCCTCGTCAGCCGCGAGGGCGAGGTCGTCCACGCGGGCGGCGCGGTCACCGGCGGCACCGGCCCCCGTGCCGCCTATGGACTGGTCCAGCGCCGCGCCGACCTCCTCGAGGTCGAGATCCGTCTCGCCGCCCTCGAGCGCGACGCTGCCGAGGCCCGCGCGGGGCTCGCGGCGATCGGTGAGGACGACGCGGCCGCCCGCGCCGCCCTCGACGTCGCCGCCGAGTCCGTTCGCGAGAGCGAGCGCGCCGCCCGCGCCTCCCGCGACGCCGTCCGCGTCGCGCGGGGTCTCCACGCCGATGCCGCCCGCCGCGCCGAGGCCCTCGCCCGCGAGCTCGCCGCCCTCGCTCCGAGGGAGCTTCCCTCCGCCCCCGCCGCCGATCCGACCCGCCTCCAGACGGAGCGCGACGCCGCCTTCGCCGAGTGGTCCCGCGCCGAGGCCGCGCTCGAGTCCGCCGCCGCGGGGGTCGCCCCCGCCCGCGCCGCCGCCGAGCGCGCCGCCGGGGCTCTCGACGCCGCCGCCCGCCGAGTCGGCGAGGCCGAGCGCGCGAGCGCCGAGGCGAACGCCCGCCGCGCCTCCCTCGATGGCGAGCGCCCCCGCCTCCTCGCCGCCCGTGCCGACGCCGTCGACCGCCGCGAGGAGGCGGGGCGCCGCGCGGAGGGCGTCGAGGCCCGCCTGACCGAAGCCGCCGCCGAGCGCGCCGCTCTCGGCGACCGCGCGGCGCGCGCCGCCGTCGAGGTCGGCGCGGCCCGCGCGAACGCCGCCGCCCTCTCCGCGGGCCTCCACGCCGCCGAGCTCGCCCGCGCCCGCGCCGAGACCCGCCGCGCCACCGCCGCCGAGCGCCTGATGGACGTGTACGGCCTCGCCGAGGCCGACGCCCCCCCGCCGTCCGATCTTCCCCCCGACGCGCCCGCCCTCGTCGCCCGCCTCCGCCGCGAGGCCCGCGCCACCGAGGGCGTGAACCTCGGCGCGGTCGAGGCGTACGAGGCCCTCGCCGCCCGCCTCGGCGAGCTTCGCGGCGGCCGCGACGACGTGCTCGGAAGCCTCGCCGAGATCGAGCGCGGGATCGCCGACCTCGACGCCCTCACCGGCGAGCGCTTCCGCGCCGCGTTCACCCGGGTCGCCGCCCTCTTCGCCGAGGAGTTCGCCCGGATGTTCGGCGAGGGCGGGGAGGGCGAGGTCCGCCTCACCGACCCCGCCCGCCTCCTCGAATCTGGCGTCGAGCTCGACGTCCGCCTCCCCGGCAAGCGCCGTCAGGCCCTCCCTCTCCTCTCCGGGGGCGAGCGATCGCTGTGCGCCCTCGCCTTCCTCTTTGCCCTCCTCCGCGTCCGCCCCTCCCCCCTCGTCGTCCTCGACGAGGTGGACGCCCCCCTCGACGGCCGCAACGTCGAACGCTTCGCCGACGCCCTCGCCCGCCTCGCCTCCCCGGCCCCGATCCCGACGCCGGTACCGAGCCCGGTCCCGAACCCCGATCCGACCCCCGCTCTCCCGCCCTCCGCCCTCCCCGAGCGTCCCGAAACCAGGACGGGACTCCAGTTCATCGTCGTCACCCACAACCCCGCCACCATCGAGCGCGCCCCCGCCTGGCTCGGCGTCACCATGGCCGAACCCGGCGTCTCCACCCTCGTCCCCGCCCGCCTCTGATCCGAAGCGAGAACCCCCCGAACACGGAAGAACCCAAGACGCTTCTCCCTCCGAGCGGGGGAAGGGGGCGACGCGCGACGCCCCGAAAGAGGGTCTTCTCCCCGCCCTCGGGGAGCGGGTATCCGAAGGACGGACGAGGGGCTGGGGAAGAACCCATGAAGAGCGCGCACGGACCCGGCCGCGCCTTTCCCCCGGACGACCCGTCGCCCGAACGGGAGCGGACCCCCCCATAACGAAAGAGGAATCTCACCGAAACACCTTGTCGAACCCCCCTCCCCGAGAACGTAAGGGTGTGAGCTCCCGAAAAAACACCAGAGCCCTCCAGTAGCACCGGCGTCCCGCCGGTGCGCCCGAGACCCAAAGCCTGACCTCGCACAAAACGCCGAAAACCGTGCCGGGGATGGTCAGACTTCCAGATCGAGAGACCTTGTAGAGACGTGCGCGCGCGAGCCAAACCGTTCCCGGGCTTCCGGGCCTCCCAGGAACCGCGCCGAGAGCTTCCTTCGCAAAGAGGAGCCCGCCTCCGCCATGCGACGACTCCGCGAGGCCCCGAAGCCGCGAGGACGTCCACAACGAGTACGAAGAAAAGGGGGATCTTCGTCAAAAACTCTCACACACCGCGCATCGCGTGGTCAGAGGAGCAAGACAAAGCCCGAGGCGAACGATCCGCCCCCGCCGCACCGTCCGAAGGGGGATGGACATCGAGCGCCGCGACCGCACCGAGCAGTCCCTCGTCGGATGGGGACTCGTCCTCGGGATCGCGATGGTCCTCCTCGGTGGCCTCGGCACCTTCCTCTTCGTGACGACGAGCGTCCACGAGGCGACCGCCTCCCGCGACCCGTCGAGCGGCGCCGTCCGGACGATGGGCGACGCGATCTGGGCCTACGTCGCGTTCGGCGTCGTCGTCCTCGGCGGCCTCGTGGTCCTCGCCTCGCTCCTCTACGGCGTCTGGAACGACCGGACCTCCCATCGCGGCACCCCCCGCGCCGTCGAGAACGCCCGCATCGTCGCCCGCTACGCCCTCACCCCCGACGGGGTCCTCCACACCGAGGACTGGGCGATCGACGGCCTCGACCGGGTCCGCTTCTACGTCCGCCTCGCCCTCCCCGGCGAGGGCGCCGCCGAGTTCGAGGCCGCCCGCCCCGTCTGGGACTCCGCCGGCGAGGGCATGACCGGCCGCGCCGAGATCCAGGGCCGCTGGCTCGGCCGCTTCACCCCCGCCTTCGGGGTCGGAGCCCCCGGCGCGAACGTCGTCCATGGGCCATAATGGGGGCGATGGCGACCGCGACGACGGATCTGTCCGAGGTGTGGGCGAAGTCGCTCCCGCGCGTGCGCGAGGGCGTCACCGGCGTCGGCGTCTGGACCGCGCTGAACTCCGCCGTCCCCATCACAATCGAGGACGGCGTCTTCATCCTCGGCTCCCCCACCGGGCAGAGTGAGCTCGCCGGCCACCTGCGGATCGCGAGCACCCACCGCCTGCTCGAGCAACAGATCTCCGCGAACCTCGGCGCCCCCACCCGCGTCCGCGTCATCGACGGCACCACCCCCGCCGACTGGGAGGTCGTCAAGCGCCGCGACGTCGAGCGCCGCCGGATGCAACAGGCGGAGATGACGAAGCTCCGCACCGAGCTCGAGGCGAAGACGAGCTGGGAGGGCGTCTACGAGCAGCTCACCCGCCGCTACGCCGCGATCCAGAACAAGTCGCTCCCCCAGAACCGGGCGCGCTTCTACGACGAGGCCTGCGCCATCGTCGCGAAGGCCCGCCAGGAGCAGGAGAACTACGACGACCTCGCCGAGCGCAACTTCGCCCGGTGCATCGAGCGCGTCGCCCAGTACTGCGACGTCGGCTCCACCCTCGTCGCCACCGAGATCCTCAAGCGCTCGGGGGAGATCTAGGATGCCGAGATCCCGCTCGGGGCTCCTGCCCTCCCTCGCCCTCCTCGCCGCCTCCGCCCTCTCGCAGGCCCAGACGACCGTCCGCGACCTCATCTACTTGAAGAGCGGGGGAGCCGCCTTCACGATGGACGAGTACAAGCCCGCGAGACCCACCGGCGCCGCCGTCCTCTGGCTCGTCTCCGGCGGCTGGTTCTCCTCCCACGAGGGCATCCGGCCCGAGCTCGCCAAGCCGTTCACCGATCGCGGGATCACCGTCTTCGAGGTCGTCCACGGGGGCCAGCCCCGGTACAAGATCCCCGAGATCGAGACCCAGATCCTCCGCGCCGTCCGGTACGTCCGCGCGAACGCCGCGACCCTC
Organism: Fimbriimonas sp.; assembly: GCA_965249475.1. GTDB lineage: Bacteria > Armatimonadota > Fimbriimonadia > Fimbriimonadales > Fimbriimonadaceae > Fimbriimonas. The sequence goes on from CBDFMD010000003.1 coordinate 1,472,773, forward strand.
GGCGTGGACCCCGCTCGCCTCGGTATCGCCGGCGGCTCCGCGGGCGGGCACCTCTCCCTCATGGTCGGGGGCCTCGGCAGGGAGGGCGACCCGAGCGCGAAGGACCCCGTCGAGCGCGCCTCCAGCCGGGTCCAGGCGATCGTCGCCTACTTCCCGCCGGTGGACTTCCTGAACTTCGGCGGCCCCGGCGTCATGCCCTTCGACGCTCCCCAGATGGCCGTCTTCCTCCCCGCCTTCGGCGTGGACCCGAAGGGGCCGAAGGAGAGGATCGCCGCCGTCGCCCGCGCCGTCTCGCCGATCTACCTCGTCACCCCGACCTTCCCGCCGACCTTCCTCATCCACGGCGACAAGGACCCGCTCGTCCCCATCGAGCAGTCCCGCCGCTTCGACGAGGCCCTCGCGAAGGCCGGGGTCGCCCACCGCCTCCTCGTCGTCCCCGGCGAGGGCCACGGAACCCCGGGCTTTGCGCCGACGATGAAGGACGCCGCCGAGTGGTTCGCCGCCCGCCTGACTGCGAAGTGACCCTCTGAGCGCGGCCTGGATCGAGGTCCTCGGGTCGGGGACGAGCAACGGCGTCCCGATGGTCGGCGTCGAGTACGCGCCCGAGTTCCTCACGAACCCCCGGAATCACCGCTACCGCTCCTCGATCGCGGTCCACGGCCCCGAGGGAAACGTCCTCGTGGACTGCGCCCCCGAGATGCGCCTCCAGCTCGTCCGTGCCGGCATCCGGACCCTGGAGGCGGTGATCGTCACCCACACCCACGCCGACCACGTCATGGGGATGGACGACCTCCGCTCCCTGTGCATCCGCCAGAGGGCCCCGATGCCCGTCTACACCCTCCCGCGGTATCAAGAGGACATCCGTCGCGTGTACGCCTACGCCTTCGGCGAGTACCCCGAGGGCCTCTTCGTCCCGCGCTTCGACCTGCGCGACGTCAGGCCCACCCTACGCCTCGCCGGCCTCGAGATCGAGACGATGCTCGTCGAACACGGGAAAGTACCGGTGGTCGCCCTCCGGATCGGTGGATTCGCCTATCTGACCGACTGCTCGCGCATCCCGCCGGAGGCCGAGTCGCGCCTGCAGGGGTTGGACACCCTCATGATCGACGCCGTCCGGATCGCGCCCCATCCGAACCACTTCCACCTCGCGGCCTCTCTCGAACAGATCGCCCGCCTCGCCCCGAGACGCGCCTTCCTCACCCACCTGAGCCACGACTACGACGCCGGATCCCCCCCTCCTCTGCCCCCCGATGTCGAGCTCGCCTACGACGGTTTGAGGATCGAGATTTGACGCGGATTGCGAAGATTCTCGGGGCAAACCTTTCATCGCCCCTAAGGTTAGGATCCAGAAAGGCCACAATCCCCATCGTGGGCATGAGGCCCATGCGGGAGAGGGAATGCCGAAACTGGTAGGGGGGGTCGCCTGTATGGCGGCCCTCGTCGCCGGGATCTTCGGCGGGATCGATCCACTGCTCTGCCTCACCCGCGCGGGAGTCGCTCTCGCGGCGGGGAGCGTGCTGGGAGCGCTGTGGCAGGCGCTCCTCGGTGCTCCCGCCGCAAGGCCCCCCCTTGCGGGCGAGGGAGGAACGGACGCGCGGGCCTCGGTCGACGAATAGGACTCCTTATCCGATGTCACTCTCCCCGTCGTCCCTGTCTCCGGAACAGCTTCAGCGCGCGTGGGCGGACTTCAAGGTCTACAAGGACCCTTCCGCGCGCGCCGAGATCATCAATCACTACTCGTACCTTGTAAAGATCACGGCGGGTCGCCTCGTGACCTCCCTTCCCGGCGGGCTCGACCGAGAGGACCTCGTCGGATCGGGCGTCATCGGCCTCATCAAGAGCGTTGACCAGTTCGATCCGACCCGCGACGTGAAGTTCGAGACCTACGCGATCGCCCTCATCCGCGGCGCGATCCTCGAGATGCTCCGGGACGAGGATTGGGTCCCCCGCTCCATCCGCGAGAAGCTCAAGGCCCTCGACCGGACAACCATGGCGCTGGAGACCCGCTTCGGACGCCCGGCCACTCCGATCGAGATCGCCGAGGAGATGGGGCTCCCCCGGGAGGATGTGAGCGAGCTCATGGTCCGCATGGGCCGCACGAACGTCTACTCCCTCGACGACATCCTCGGCACCGGCGACGGCGATGACCACATCCACTTCGTCGAGCTTCTCGTGGACGCGAAGAACGACACCGGCGACGAGGTGGAGGGCCGCGAGATCCGGCGCATCCTCACCCGAGGCGTCGAGGCCCTTCCCGAGCGCGAGCGCCTCGTCGTCGCGCTCTACTACTTCGAGGGGCTCACCTTCAAGGAGATCGGCAAGGTGCTCGGCGTGAGCGAATCGCGCGTCTACCAACTCCACACCCAGGCCATGACGCGCCTTCGCAACTTCATGCGCCAGGAGATCGCCGAGGTCGGCGCTCACGTTCGCTAGGGCAAAACCCTACCGCGCGAGCGGCTGGCACCGATCTTGCCTCCGCGTTGTTATCGAAGGTACGAACCGGGGGGGCGGTAAGCTCCCCCGGTCTTTTTACGAGGAATATGAGTCATCCCACCCGCCCGATCCTGCCGTCCCTCCTCGCCGCGCTTGTGGCCGCCTCGCTTCTGAGCGCCTGCAACCGAGGGGGCGGAGGGGGCGGCAGCGATACCGTCGCCGTCGTGAACGGGGAGCGCATCTCGACGGAGGACTACAACCGCTATATGACCCAGCTCGCACAGGTGCGCGTCACGACTCAGCAGGGGATCGTCCCCGCGCCCGTGGCCGGCGGCACGATCGGCTTCCAAGCCTTGGAGGACATGATCCGGCGCCAAGCGTTGCTCCAACTCGCGAAGGAGGAGGGGGTCTACCCGACCGACGCGGACGTCGAGAACGAGATGAAGTACCAGACCTCGCGTCGTGCCGACTTCCTCACCCGCCTGACGAAGGAGCAGGGCCTCTCGCTCGACACGATCAAGAACGAGCTTCGCATCCAGCTCGCTCAGGAGAAGCTCGTGACGAAGGGGATCACCGTCTCGGACGATCAAGTGGACCGCTACATCAAGGCGAATCCGAACGAGTTCCGCGAGCCGAAACGAGTGAGCCTCCTTTGGATCTCGGTGAAGGATCCGGCGAAGAAGAAGCAGGTGGACGACGCCCTCGCGAGCTCGCAACCGTTCGGCGCCGTCGCTGAGCAGTTCAGCGAGGCGCCGAACGCCCGCGCGACGAAGGCGCACTTCACCACCGACATCTACGATTCGTTCTCGGCTCCCCTCAAGAAGCTCGTGGACGCGACGAGCGAGAACCGGGCGACCGACTGGGTCCAAGATCCCGGCGGACAGTCCCTGAAGTTCTTCGTCGAGCGCAAGACCGAGGCGCGCAACATCGAGATCACCCCCGTGATCAAGGAGACGGTGAAGCGCAAGATCGCCCTCGTTCGCGGCCAGAAGGGATCCGACCTCAACCGGAAACTTCAGACGAAGATCCTCGCCGCCAAGGTGGACGTTCCGAACAAGGCCCTGGGGACGACGTGGAAGACCGCGATCGACGCCGCGCGAGCGACGGATCCGACCGGCTCCTCCGCGAGCAACGTGGCCCCGACGGCGACCGCTCCCCGCTGACCCTCTCCGCGCCCTCCGCTAGAGCGAAGAGCGCGCCGGCGAGCGGAGGCTTTTCCGAGCACCGAGGGCGTGCGAGAGGTTCAAAACACTCTCGGCGGTGAACTCCTCCGTCGCGACGAAGGGGGCGAGCGCCTCGGGGAGCCGCTCGGCATCCTCTTCGGTCCACGCCCCGAGCGGCTCGGAGGAGGAGTCGAGCTTCACGAGGGTGAGCCGAAGCCCGTCGTTCTCCTCCGGCCGCAACCCGGCGCGGAGGAGGTCGGGGATTGATGTGTACACCCCGATGACATGAGAGGGCCCTTCATGGGGCACGCTCTCGCTCGTCCAATACAGCTTGCGGAACATCATCGTCACTCCGGCGTCGTCGTTGCCGCCGGACTTATTTTGAACGACGCGCCGCGATCTTGTCAGGCGTCCCACACGAACGGCTCGGCGTCGGTGAGGACGCGCCCCATCTCCGCCTGAGCCCGAACGAGGTACTCGGGCAGGGTGAACGCCGCCCGGTGAAAACGCGGCGTGTAGTAGCGGTTCGTCACCCCGCGATCCTCGAACCGTCTTGCGATCTCCTCCTCGGTAAGCGCGAGGGGGTCGTGCCGCTTGCTCGCGAGGACGAAGCCCCACGGTTGGAAGAACGTCGAGACGAGCCCGTAGTAGCCCGCCACATGAGGAAAGACCTCCTTCATCGCCTCAAGGGTCTCGATGCACGAGACCATGCAACCCGGGTAGTTCTCGTTCGCCGATCCTGCCTGGAGGGCGAGGACCCCGTCGTCCCCCATCGCGTCGGCGCAGATCTGGAAATACTCCCTCGTGAAGAGCATCTGGCCCGGGCCGTCCTCATGGGGGTTCGGTAGGTCGCTCACGATGACGTCGAAGCCCGCCCCTTTGTGCTCAACGAGCCATTGGCGGGCGTCGGTGTGGAGCAGGGTGGTGCGAGGGTCCTCGAACGCGCCCTGGTGCCACTCCTTCATGTGCTCCCTCACCATGTCCACGAGCTCCTCGTCAATATCGACCATCGTCGCCTCTTGGACCGTGTTGTGCTTGAGGACCTCGCGGAGCGTCGCTCCCTCACCGCCTCCGCACACGACGACGCGGCGCGGGTTCGGGTGGAGCGTCATCCCGGGTCCGGACATGCACTCATGGAAGACGTACTCGTCCATGAGGCTCGTCTGGATGTTGTAATCGAGAAAGAGCGATTTGCCGAATCGCGGCACATCGCAGATCTGGTAGGTCTGGTACTTCGTCTTCCCCTCGAGGATCATGCGCTCGACCCGGTACTGCCAGATCGCGGCCGAGGTGTGCGTCTCGTTGATGAAGATTCCGGTGGCGTCGCTCGACATGGGTCGGGAGGATTCTGACAGATCGCCCGCCTGTGGACCTTGGGTCACCGGGATCGTAGCGGCGACTGCCACGCGATGACTGTCGAAGGCAGAGGATGCGGGACCGTTTATCTCCTCTTCCTGGTGGGTCCGAGCCGTCCGTCTCGATGAACGGTACGGAAAAGCCCCTCGCTTGAGGGGGCGAGGGGCTTCGCCAGGGCGACTTCGCGCTGCCTTTACTTCTCGCCGACGTGTCCGCCCTTGCCGTTGTTCGGGTTTTTCGCGGCCCAATCCGAGACGTCGGGGCCGTTCACCGCCGTTTTCGAGTTCATAGCGGGCGAGGAGGCGTTCTCGTCGTGGGCGCATCCCACGATGAGGAGCCCCAACGCGAGCATCCCGAGGAGCCGTCTCATCAGTTCGGCGACCACGTCGTTCCGAGGGTCTCGGGAAGCTTGACGAAGTTCTCGCAGGTGATCTGTCCCTGACCGAACTTCGATCCATCGAGGATTTGCGAGGGGTTAGCGCAGTAGGCCGTCCGGTCGCGCTCGACGTTCGCGGGGGCGTACACGTAGCCCACCCCGTTCGTCAGACCGCCACGGAACTGCACGCCCTTGGCGTGCGAATCGGCGTACACCATGTTAAAGCGGCCACCCCAGCGGAACTGGCTCTGCCGAGTCCCCGCCGTGACGTTGAATGTATCGAGGATCCACGCCTTACCCCCGGCCGAGTTCGGGAACATCCCGATCGTATAACGGGGGGTGTCGTAGGTGTCCCCGAAGACGAAGGTGTTCGCCGAGCTATCGATGCTCGTCGCCGAGATGCCCGCCTGAACCGTACCAAGACCGTCAGGAGTCGGCTGAACCGCTCCGAGCATGCCACCGCCGGCATAGATCTGAGGACCCCAGTTGTAGCCGTAGCCCATGCACCGGAACTTCGGATTGACCTTTCGCTCCAGCTCGGCGACGGGCGGCCAACTCTGGTTCAGGTCGCAACCGCCTTCCGTCCGTTCGCTCGAGAAGAAGAGGTCCGAGTTCTTCACGTACGGGAAGAGGTTGACCCAATAGTCGGATCTGTACATGCTTGACGTGCCGCCTTGACCGACGTACGGCATCACGTCGTCGTTGTCACCGAGGTAGATCTGCAACCCGGTGCCGAGTTGCTTCACTTGCGAAAGAGCGGACGTCTTCTTCGCGGCGGTCTTCGCCTGTGCGAACACCGGGAAGAGGATCGCGGCGAGGATCGCGATGATGGCGATGACGACCAGAAGTTCGATGAGGGTGAAGGCCCTCGACCCATGCTTACGCATGGGCGTATTGAAGCCGCACGAGGTTAACGCCAGGGTAAGAGAAGGCTAAGAGGGGAATAAGGTTTCGTCACCCTCGGCCCTGGCGCAACCACTCGAACCAAGCGGGGTCGTCCATGCGCACGCTCCTCATCGTCCGGCGGCGCTTGAACCCAGGGTCCGCGGGGTCCAAAGTCTCCTCCGGCTTGAAGACGCGCGGGTCCACCGGCACCGCCGTGTAGGGCGTCGGATCGAACCGATCCCCGAAGAGATCGGTCAGCGGGATCGCCGTCGCATCGAAGAGGTTGTTCGGGCCGAGTCCGAACGAGGCGTAGATCGTGCGCAGGATGCTCATGATGCTCGTGTGGTCGTGCCCGACGTAGCCGCGCTTCGCCCAGGGCGAGAGGAGGAGGACGAACGAGCGGTGGCGGTCCACCGAGTCGTCATCCCCTCCCGAATCGTCCTGGGTTACGAAGATGGCGGTGCTCCTCCACTCAGGAAGATGGGTGAGGTACTCGACCAACCTTCCGAGGGCGAGGTCGTTGTCGGCCATGTACGAGCAGACGTAGGGATACCCCGCCTTCGGGCGGGGACGATCCCCGTGATCGTTGCAGAGCGCGATGTTCGTGAACCCCGGAAGCTCGCCGCGGTGCGCTCGCCGGTACCGCTCCATGTCCTCCTTGAACCAATCCACCCGTGCGATATCAGGGATGTTCGTGTTGAAGATCGGAAAGTCGAAGCAGGTGTTGTCGTAGAGCGCCTTCGGCATAGGAAAGTTGACGGCCTCGCTCGCCCCGGATCGTGTCGCGGGCTCGTCCTCGCCGACGCCGGGGAACTCGAAGCCTTCGCCGTAGTTACGGAAGGTCACTCGGCCTCGGTCGAGATGCTCCCATAAGGAGCCGTTCTCGAGGTAGTCCTCCGGGATCTGCGACCCGTTCGAGCCGAAGCTTACGAGCCGCCCCTTCGCCGTCTCGCTCCGGCGGAAGTCCCAGCCCGCGTAGAAGACGCGCGAGGTCCAGATCGAGGGGTACACCCCGACGAGCCAGCGGTGTCCGTCGCCGCTCGCCTGAGGCTCCATGTAGAAGTTGTCCCCGATCGCGAAGCGCTCGGCGAGCCGCAGATGGTTCGGCATGATCGTCAGCCGCTCGCCCTTCCCCTTCTCCCGAATCCAACCGCTCCGCCCGAACTCGGCGTAATCCGGCTCCGAGACGGCCCCAGTAAGACCGCCGAAAATCCCGTCGAACGTATGGTTCTCCTTCGTGATGAAGACGACGTGGCGGATCACGGGACTCGCCACTCCGGGGACGAGAGGAAGCGCCCGGATCCGGGGGGCGGCGGCGATGGGGATGAAGCCATCGTTCTCCCGTACTCGCCGATCGCCCGCGATCAGCTCCGAGCTTGAGAGGGGCGGAACGAGGGAAACGAGGCCCGGCATCTCGCCGAACCCGACCCGCTCGGGAGCGGGTGGTGGGCTCTTGATTCCTTTAGGACCGCGCCCCAACCCCTTCTGCGCCGCTACCGCCAGGGTACCGGACGGGGTGAGCGCCAACGAGGTCGGGAACCACCCAACGGGGAAGCGGCCCAGGCTCACTCCGGTGCGAACGTCGAGGGCGGCGACCGAGTTCAAGCCCGCCTCCGCGACGTAGAGGCGGCCGCGCGTTCGATCGAGCGCGAGCCCGGTAGGGATGATCCCCCGAAACTTCACGAGATCGCGTCCAACGCTCAGGCGCACCGTACGCTTGAGCTTCAGGTCGCCGGACGAGAACTCCTGCACCGTATCGTTGTTCGCGTTGCTGACCCAGAGCGAGGTCTCGGTCGCAAGGACCGCGTTCGGCGCGCTCCCGCCGACCGCCTTGCTCTCCCCACCCCCCGCGACGCCGCGGATGAGAAGGCCCGTCTTCGCCTTCGCGACCACCGCCGGCGCGAGCGGTCGCGAGAGATCGTAGCGCCACACCGACTGCGCGTCGGGAACGAAGCTGTCACCGAGACCGGGGACGGCTCTCCCTTCAAACCATCCTCCGTCTCTCGCCTCGCGGGAGGGGTACGCGAAGGCCGGGCGCGAGAGACCGCGCGGATCAGGCTGGACACCTTGAGGAACGAGGGAGTAGTCGAAGAGCCCGATGTTGGCGACGAAGAGCGCCCGCCCGTTCGGCGCGAGCGTCAGCGCATACGGCTGGCGGCCGGCGGGCACCTTCGCGAGGAGCGTGCCCGCCTTCGGATCAAGGACCAGAAGCTTCTGATTCGCCACGTCGAGCGCGTAGAGCGCGCTTCCGTCCGCACGAGCGGCGAGATCCACGACGTGGCTGTCGGCTCCGCACGGGATGGTCGCGACCACAGCGAAAGTGTTCGCATCCAGGATGGCGACCTTGCCTTGATCCCCGAGCGAGACCGCGAGCCGCCCGTCGGTAAGGAAGCAGCCCGCTGGGGCGAGATCCCTCAGGACGATCCGTCGCGGCGCGGCACCCGAGTCCGGACGCGAGTAGACGGCGAGCTCGTTCTCGGCGAAACCGACGAGAAGGCCGTCGTTCTCCCGGACCAGCACCTTCCAGAGATTGCCCCCCGTCCACAGCCTCCGCCCAGTAGGAGTGACGAAGCGTCCATTCGGAAGGATGGAGGTGCCCCCCGGAACGACGCGCGCGGGCTCGCGCCCGGCGGGGACGCGGTACTCCGTCCGCGACGCGGGCGGGGAAGGCAAGAGTGGGGGGAGCATCGGAGAGGAGGGTAGCCGATGCGCCGCGCACAAATCGCGGCGTTGCGCGAACCTTAACGAACGCGGCCTCCCGAGATCGCTCTCGGGAGGCCGCCAGCTCCTACTCCGAGGTTTAGGGCTGAACTTCGCTCTGGATGCCCCGTCGCACGACGAGGAACTTGATCCGCTCGGGCTCGAAGCGCGCCTTGAGGGTGTCCACCGCCTTTTGGACAAGGACAGTGCCGCCGCAGTAGAAGAGGTCGATCGCCGCGTAGCCGTGCTCGGGCCAAGTGTGAATCGTGTAGTGCGACTCCTGGATGATGACGGCACCGGAGACGCCGTAGGGCTTGAACTCGTGGAACGACTGATCCACGACCGTCGCCTCCGAATTGCGGGCCGCGTCGTTCATCGCGCGACCGACGACCGACTCGGTCTCGAGCGCCTCCTGACGGCAACCGAAGAACTCGATGAGGAGGTGCGAGCCGAGCGAGCGGGACTCGCCAGGGCGGTAGGGAAGCGCCTCGTGGTCCGACATCAGCCAGCGCGCGAAGGCCCCGGCGTCGTCGCACTTGATCGTGGTCCAGCCGTCGTTCTGCTCGAGCTTGGGCTCGGCGACGACGGACTTCGGCTCGCCGAGGCCGAAAAAGCGGAGAACGCGCCCGACGAGGGGCGTCGTGCCATTCTGGAGAGCCACGGCGCCGAGGGCGACGGGAACGACGAGGGAGCTAATGAGGATGGGGGTTACAGCCAATCACGTTTACCTTTAAGTCCGTGCGCAGACACAAGAATCGCTCTTGCGCGAGAAGACGAAAGAGTCCAAGCAAGCGTGAAGGGCCGCATCGCCCCCCCACCTCGATCGTGCAGATCCCGCCTGACTCCGTTTTCTCCTGGGACGAGAGGACCTCGTCCGAGCCACCACGGGGGTTCCCGTGACGCAGTGCTACAAGATACTCCATGAGGAACCGCGCACGTTGCAACCCCTTCGATTTATCGCTACGCCTCCTGTTCGAGCCGCCCGTCGACGATGCGCACGATCCGATCCGCGCGCTCCAGCATCGTCGGGTCGTGGGTGACCATGACGAGCGCGCCGTCGCCGCGGTGCCGGTCCAGAAGGTCTACGACGAGTCGGCCGTTCGTATGGTCCAGCGCGGCGGTCGGTTCGTCGGCGAAGACGATCCGGGGGCGCATGGCGAGCGCGCGGCCCACGCACACCCGCTGGCGCTCGCCCCCCGAGAGTTCGTGTGGACGACGATCGAGCTTGCCGGCGAGGCCGAGCACCTCCAGAAGCGAAGCGGCCCTCTCGCCCGCGCCGGGATCGCCCGGAGAGGCGACGGCGAGAACGTTCTCGAGCGCCGAGACGTAGCCGAGGAGGTACGGTTGCTGGAAGACGAAGCCGAACTTCGTCAGCCGGAGCAGGCTCCTCTCGCCATCGGGCATCCGGGCGATCTCGCGGCCCTCGTAGGCGACGCGTCCGAGGCTGGGATTCTTCAAGCCGGAGAGCAGGTAGAGGAGCGAACTCTTGCCGGAGCCGCTGGGGCCGAGGATCCCGAGGAATTCGCCGGGCGCGACCGAGAGCGTCACGTCGTCGCAGGCGCGGATCTCGCGGCCGTGATCGCGGTAGACGAGCGAGACGCCGTCGGCGCGAAGGAGGGAGTCCCCCGTCACGCGAGACGGCGCTCCACGACCGCGACAGGGTCGAAGTCACGGAACCGCCAGAGGATCGTCCCGACCGCGACGAGGAGGACCGAGACCGGGAGCGGCACGGTATACGCCATCGCCGTCGGGTTCGCCACATCCAGGGCGTAGGCGTGCGGGTCCATGAGGACGCGCTTGACGACCGTGAGCAGAAGCCGGGCAGCGAGGAGGCCGAGAACCCAGCCCGCGACGACGACGAGGACTGCCTCGACGACTGAGCGGCGCAGAAGCTGGCGCTTGTTGTAGCCGATCGCCTGGAGGAGGCCGTACTCGACCGTGCGTTGCCCTTGGTAAATGTTGATAAGCATCCCCATCATGAGCGTGATGACCGCGACGAGGGTGGCGATGACGACGTTCAGGATCTTGTAGAGCGTCACGAACATCTCGTCGGACTGCTTTCGGATCTGGCCGTAGGTGAAGACCTGCGCCCGCGCGCCTTTGAGCGCCTTCACCGAGGCCGCGTCGAGCCGGGTCTGGTCCGCGCGGTCCCCCGCGAAGACGAGCGCGGCGTCCACCGGGGGGAAGAAGTTCGCGCGCTGGAAGTCGATGTCGGCAACGGCGATCCAGTCCTCCGTGCGGGCGATCCCGACGACCTTCACGGGGACGGGGGAGTACGACTCCTGGTCCTCGGGGCCGAGCACCTTCGAGCCGATCTTCAGCCCGAGGTTGCGGGCGACGGGCTCGCTCACGAGCGCCTCGGGGGCACCGACGGCGGGTTTGCGGCCTTCGATCCGCGTCACTCCGTGGCGGCGAAGGTAGTAGTCCACGTCCTCCGGGGCCATGGCGATAACGACGAAGGGCCATTTGCCGACGATGCTCTGGATCTGGGTCCCCATCCCGCGCACGATGACGGTGCGCTCGATGGGGACCGGAGCGGTCTTTCGAACCTTCTTCAGAAGCTCCGGCAGACCCTCTTCGTCGCCGCGCGGGGTGATCGCGAGTTGTTTGTCGGCGTACCGGTAGATCGTCTGGATCGAGTAGGGGATCGAGTCCATCATCGCGATGACGCCCGCGACGAGGAGGACGGCGAGGACGATGACCGCCACGAGCGGAAGCGACTTGCCCGCATTCCGGACGAGAAAGGTCGTCGGGGAGAGCGGATGGCGGGATCTCGCCCGGGGCCGCTCGCGCCGGGCGACGCTCGCGTCGGAAGCCGTGGCGTTGGGGGTCGTCGCGGTCACTTAGCGGGGGCCTTGCGCGCGGTAGCGCAGGAAGAGCTCGGAGCCGACGGCGTGGTGCTCGACGAGCTCGAAATCCTTCAGGTCCTTTCGGTCGAGCGGCTCGCCGCCCGCGACGGTAGGGAGGCACCGCCCGAGCTTGATCTTCGGGGCGAGCGTGAGGAAGAGCTCGTCCACGAGGCCCGCGCGGAGTAGCTCGGCGTTCAGCTCGCTTCCGCCGTAGCACAGGAGGCGCTCGACGCCCATAGCTCGGAGGCGACCCAGCAGGATGCCCCAGTCGATCTCGTCGCCGCCGGCGCGAAGGAGGCGCGAGCCGTGAGGGGCCTTCACCATGCGGCTACCCGGGACGGCGACGTAGGTCTCGCCGCCGCGGAAGAAGCCGCCGTCGGGGAGATCGCCGGAGCGAGTGGCTACGACGCGGATCCTCGCCGCCGGGTGCCAATTCGGGCCAGTCGCGCGGAGGGAACCCGCGCCGATGAGGATGGCGTCGGCGTTCGCCTCGAGCCGCTTCATGAGAGCGTGGTCGAGATCGGACCCGAGGTCGAAGACGGGCTCGTCCACCTTGCCCGAGACCGTCTTGCCGTCGAGGGTCGAGACCATGTCGAGAAAGACGTAGGGGCGATCTCTCGGAGCGGGCGGGAAGCTCAAGTCCTCGTAGATGCCGTCGCCGGAGGCGATCCGCGCGGTGCGTCGGAGGGCGGCCTCGAGGACGGCATAGGGTTGCTCGGCGAGGCGCTCGCGGCCGATGAAGAACGTCGGGACGTTGTAGACGCCGGTCGCGTAGGCGGGGTCGTCGAAGGGGACGATCGCGTCGATGCCGCACCGGCGCTCGACACACCGGCGCATCGCGGGGACGTCGCGGACGATGCCGGCGGCGACGCGGGCGACGACGTCGAGGCGGTCGATGGTCTCGCCGCGCTCCCAGTAGGCGCGGTAGAGGGCCTCGACGAGGGCGTCCTCGGCCTCCGGCGACTCGCTCCGGGCGTAGACGCAGGCGAGGTGGGGGACGGTCATCTTGATCCCGCGGGGGCGGGGGACGTCGGGCATCGCCATCCCCTCGGCGGCGCACATGAGATCGAGCCGGGAGGGCGTCGCGGGCTTGTCCCCGGGGCGCGGCGGCTCGGGGGTCGGGGCGGGGTAGTCCATTCCCTCGGGGAAGAGCTCATAGCCCCGCCACTCGATCGCGACGCCGTGCTCGCGCTGGAGGCGGCGGGCCTGGAGGAGGCCGACCCAGCACCAGGGGCACAGGAAGTCGTGGGCGATCGCGACGGTCTGGCTCATGGGCGCCTCTTACTACGCCGCCTCTATGCAACCGGCTCGGGGCGGTTGGACCTTGCGCTCCGGTAGGCGGCGAGGGCGACGCGGCTCGCGGCGAGGCCGTCGGCGAGGGTCGTCACGACGGGGGCGCCCCCGCAGGCGCGGAGGAAGGACTCCACCATCAGAGCGTCGGCGTCGGAGCCGACGCTCTGGAGGGCGGTCGTCCCGACGGTCTTCAGGAGGCCGGGGCCGAACATATCGAGCTCGACGGTCCCCTCGTCGCCGACGACGGTCATCGTCACGTCGCCCCAGGTGCGGAAGCCCGCGGGGCGGCTCCAGGAGGAGTCGTGGGTGACGAACGGGCCGTCCTCGTAGTCCAGGGCGAGGAGGGCGCAGTCGTCAGTCGGGCGGCCGTACATGCGGGAGTTCGTCTGGGCGTAGACCCGCGCGGGGGCGCGGCCGAGAAGGTCTCGGAGGAGGTCGGCGACGTGGACGGTGTGGTCCATCATCGCGCCGCCGCCGCTGAGGGGTTCTTCGACGAACCAGCCGCCGGGGTTCCCGCCGCGGTTCGTCGCGGCGATGGCGCGGATCGGGCCGAGGGCGGCGACGCGCTCCTTCGCCTTCGCCCAGGCGGGGTGGAAGCGGCACGGGAAGGTGGTCATGAAGACGCCGTCGGAGGCGATCGCCTCCAGGTCGCGGGCCTCGGCCTCGGTGGTGGCGAGGGGCTTCTCGCACAGGACCGGGAGGCGGCGCGATTTGGCGGCGCGGACGTTCTCGACGTGGCGGCGGTTCTCGGAGCAGACGATCGCGGCGTCGCTCCGGGCGAGGAGGCGGTCGCGGTCGCCCTCGAAGGCGAGGCCGCGCGCGGCGGCGAAGTCGCGGCCCCGGCGCCCGTCGTCGTCCCAGACGCCTATGATCTCGGCGTCCGGCCTCTCCGCGAGCGCGGCGGCGTAGCCCCCGGCGTGGAGGTGGGCGGCCGAGAGGAGGGCGACCTTCAGGGGCATCGCCGCTCAGAGTACCGGCGGGCTCACGGTGGCGGTCCTCGCCTCGCCGTCGAAGGCGATCTCGACGCGCCAGGCGGTCCCGGGGTCCACGAGGCCGCCGAGGCGGTCGGGCCACTCGACGAGGGAGACGTGGGTCGGGAGATCGTCCTCGAGGCCGAGTCCGGCGGCGCTCGCGACGCGGTAGAGGTCGGCGTGGAGGACGGGGGGGACGGTGGGGTAGGTGAGGACGAGGGCGTAGCTCGGGGAGCGGACGTCGCCCCTCCAGCCGAGGGCGGCGAGGAGGCCGCGGACGAGGGTGGTCTTGCCCGCGCCGAGCTCGCCGGTGAGGAGGACGACGTCGCCGGGGGCGAGGGTCTCGGCGAGCTCGGCGCCGAGGGCTCGGGTGGCGGCCTCGTCCGGGAGGGGGCGTTCGGTCATCGGGAGTCCGCGAGGATCATCATGGGGGGGCGGGGGGCGAGGATGACGCTCATTGTGACGCTCGCGGGGGCGTTTTGAACCCGGGGAGGTTCCGCGAGGTTCGGATCGGTCCTCCGCCGCGTGACGCTCGCGGCGTTTTCGGGCGCGAGCGTCACGAGGGTCGGCCTCGCTCTCCTCGGGGGGTGCGGTTCGGGGGGTCACATCTCTACGTGTGTTCCGGAGAGGGTTCGACAACCTCTTTCGGGAGAGATCCTCGGGGAGAGCCTCCGCCGCGCGTTCCATCGGGGGGTCTTCCCCTTTGGAGAGGGGGGCTATCCGCCCGGGGCGGGGGCCGCCTCGGCGATGAGGAGGAGGCCGATGCGGTCGCCGGCGCGGTAGGGGGGGCGCCTCGGTCCGTCGCCGGGGCGCGGGGGGCGGTCCATGTCGTTGTGGCACTTCACGCACCCGGGTTCGGCGAAGACGGGCTCGGCGCGGACGAGGTAGCCGGGGAGGGCGGCCCTCTCGCCGCGCCACGCGGCGGCGGCGGCGGTCCCCAGCGACGCGGCGTCGGGGGCACCGGGGCCGAGTTGGCCCAGGTAGGCGGGGCCGTTCGCGCGGGCCGGGGCGCCGGAAGGGGGGAACGCGCCGAAGGTGTAGATCGCGATCGCGCGGCGGCTCCTCAGAAGGGACGAGAGGACCTCGCGCTCGGGGGCGGTCTCGGGGCGCATCTGGGGGCGGGCGCTCCCGTAGGGGATCCAGGTGCCCGCCTCGGTCCTCAGTTCGTACCCTCTCCCCGCGCGGCGGATCCAGCGGGGATCGTAGCCGGTCGCGCCGCTCCGGCCGTCCCTCCACAGGAGGTCGTTGTGCCCCATGACGGGGCCGAAGTGGACGCGGACCTTCGGACGTGAGACGCGGTCGAAGCCGAAGTCCACGTCGCGGCCGTCGGAGAAGCGGCGGTGGAGGGCGGCGACGAGCGGGTCCAGCGGATCGTCCGGCGACCGGGCGGGGGGGCGGCAGGAGGTGCGGGCGACCGTCGCGGGGCGGGCGAGGTGGCGGGCGAGGTGGGGGGAGAGGACGACGAAACCCGCTCCGCCGAGGAGGGCGCCGCCCACGGCGGCGGCGATGAGCTTCGGAATCCGCGTCATTACCGTGCTAGACGCAGACGGGCGGCAATACGGCGCGTCACAGGCTAAGATCGCGCGTCTTTTCGCCGGACCGCTCTCCCCAGGAGCGCCGGGCCGCGTCGTGGAAGCGGGGGCGGAAGGCGAGGATGCGGTCGTTCGCGCTCGTGGGGTGGACGCGGTTCGTGAGGAGGATCGCGTAGAACCCGCGCCCCTCCTCGGCGTCGGGATCGAGCCAGAGCGAGGTGCCGGTGTAGCCGGTGTGCCCGAAGGAGCGCCCGCCGAAGAGGGTCCCGGCGGAGGAGCCCCCCTCGCTCTTCGTGTCCCAACCCAGGGCGCGGGTGGAGGCGGGGCCCTGGCGCTTCGTGAAGAGTCCGACGGCGGCGCGGGAGACGAGCCTCGGGCTCGGGGCGAGCAGGTTCTCGGCGAAGCGGGCGAGGTCGTCGAGGGCGGAGAAGAGTCCGGCGTGGCCCGCGACGCCGCCGAGGACGGTCGCGGTGGGGTCGTGGACCTCGCCCTGGATGTAGTCGGGGGCCTCGCCGAAGCGGCGGGCGGCGCCGAGGTCGCCGTAGGTCGCGCGGCGGAGGTCGCGGCGCCAGGGCTCGACGATCTCGGTGGGGACGACCTCCTCGCGCGGGACGTCGGCGCGCATCGCGCTCCCGAAGCCGCGATCGGCGGGGAAGGCGCCGGTGCGATCGAGCCGGAGGGGGTCGGCGACGTGGCGGCGGAGGAGGACGGGGAGGGTCTCGCCTTCGAGACGCTCCAGAAGGCGCGCGAGGACGATCATGGAGAGGTCGGAGTAGACGGTCTTCGCGCCGGGTTCGGAGAGGAGGCCCTCGGCGTCGATGGCGGCGGGAACGTCGTCGGGCTTACGGTAGCGCAGGTGGTAGGGGCGGAAGGCGACGAGGCCGCTCGTATGGGTGAGGAGGTGGCGCGGGGTGACGGCGCCCTTGCCGCTCGCGCCGAAGCCCCGGAGATCGAGGGCGACGGGGCGGTCGAGGTCGAGCCCTCCGGCGTCCCAGGCGCGCATGGCGAGGGTGGTGGTGGCGACGACCTTCGAGACGGAGGCGAGGTCCCAGACGCTCTCCCGGTGGATGGGGCGGGACTCGGGGCAGTACGTCTGACGCCCCGCGACGCCGGCGCGGACGTCGCCGGGGACGCCGTAGGCCCACGCCGCCCCGGGAAAGCCGCCGAGGCGGACCTCCGCCTCGACGAGGGCGCGGACGGGGTTCACGCTCCCTCCGGCGGGGGGGTCGGGGCGGGGTCGTCGCCGACGGGGACGAAGAACATGGAGAGCATGCCGGGGATCGTGAGGAGGAGGGCGGAGGCGAAGAAGCCGGTGTAGCCGAACTGCTTCTGGAGGACGCCGGAGGCGATCCCGGCGAGGGCGATAAAGGTCGCGCCGAGGCCGGTGCCGATCGCGTAGTGCGAGGTGACGAAGCGGCCGCGCCCGGCGATGCGGAAGAGGATGACGTAGTAGCCCGCGAAGCCGAAGCCGTAGCCGAACTGGTCCACGAAGTCCACGATCCCGAGGGCGACGAGGCCGGAGCCGGTGGGGACGGGGCGGGCGACGCTCGCCCACAGGTAGAGGAGGATGGGGGCGTGCATGACGGCGGCGAGGGGCCAGAGGGCGCGGCGGAGGCCGATCTTGCCGATCGTCCAGCCGCCGAGGACCCCGCCGACGATGATGCCGGCGACGCCGACGACGCCCTTGATGTAACCGAGGGCCTCGTTATCGAGGCCGATGCCGCCCGCGCTCGGGAGGTCCTTCAGGAAGAGGGGGGACATCTTCGCGACCATCGCCTCGCCGAAGCGGTAGAAGAGCATGAAGAGGAGGATGGCGACGATCCCGGACCCCCGGAAGAACGAGCCGAACGCCTCGCCCATCGGGGTGCCGCGGACGGTGCGGCGGGCGAGCCCGAACGCGCCGAGGGCGAGGGGGAGGGCGACGGCGAGCTGGGCGAGCTCGCCCTGGACCCCGGTGAGGCCGGTGCCGATCCCGAAGAAGGCGGCGCTCGCCGGCAGGCGCCAGCCGGGGAAGGGGCCGGAGAGCCCGTTCGCGCCGAGCTTCCAGAGGGCGGAGAGGGCGAAGTAGCCTCCGCCGTAGAGGGCGAGGATCGCCCCGGTGCGAAGGACGTTGCGCCCGACCTCGCCGGGGGCGCTCGGGGCGGCGGGGGCGTCGGTGGGGGGGACGGGGAGGCGGGGGCGGTTGAAGAGGAAGCCGAGAAGGAAGAGGGCGGCCCCCGCGAGGGTCGCGACGGTCCAGGTGATGCGGACGGGGAAGCCGCGTTTGAGGGCGACCTCGCGGGCGAGGCCGACGCCCTCGGTGGTGGGGCGGTACTCGCTTGATTCGGGGGTGCCGCCGGGGCGGGGGTCGGCGCGGAAGAGGGTGAGGCGGCCGAGCTCCTTCGGGGCGCCGCCGACGGAGGCGAGGATCGCGCCGTCGGGGCGGACGGTGAGGGCGTCGAGGGCGGCGGGGATCTCGATCCTCGGGATGGCGGGGCGTCCCGCGGCGTCGGCGAGGACGCCGCCGACGACCCTCAGGTCGGCGTCGCGCTCGTACTCCACGCCGCCGCCTTCGCCCGCGGGGCGCGCGAAGCCGAGGGTGCCGCCGACGGCCTCGGCGCGCGCGGGGGCGAACTCGGCGAGGCGGCCGGCGAGGACGGCGAGGCCGGCGACGACGAGGAGGCGTCCGAACCGGTAGGCGGTGGTCTGGACGCCGGCGAAGCTCGCCTGGACGGCCTTATCGGGGGTGGCGAGAAGGTAGAAGCCGTCGGTGGCGACGTTGCAGAAGGCGGAGACGACGGCGATCCCGGCGAGGAGGACGAGGCTCAGCTCGAAGGCGTAGGGGAGGGCGAGGACGAAAGGAAGGACGAAGAGGGCGGCGGCGATGAGGGCCTGGGTTCGGACGATCCAGGCGCGCTTGGTGGCGGTGAGGTCCACGAGGGGGCCGAGGAGCATCTGGAGCGCCCAGGGGAGGGCGACGAGCGAGGTCCATTTGGCGATGTCGTCGTTGGGGACGCCGAGGTCCTTGTAGACGACCGAGGAGAGCTCCTGGACGATCGTGACGGGGATCGCCTGCATGAGGTAGAGGACGGGGAGGTAGCGCCAGGGGGTGACGACCGGCGCATCGGGGGCGACCGGGGGCGGGAAGTCGGCGCTGCTCAGCGGGGCATCGGTCTCGTTCGGCATGGCGCGGGTGTAGGATGTTAGACGATCCGGGGGATTCGGGTCGCTCCTCCTATGCGTCGTCTCAAGCGTCCGTGGCTTCTGCTCCTCCCGCTCGCCGCGCTCGTGCTCGGGCTCGCGTGGCTCGGCGCGCAGGAGAACGGGGCGACGCCGCGGACGCCGCCGCGGCCGGAGGCCGAGACGGCGCACAAAGCGGGGCGGGGCGGGGGGGCGGCGATCGCGAGCTCGGACTTGGGCCTGCGGGTGGATCTCGCGACGGGGCGCGAGGAGACGTACTCGCCGGTCTACGAGGCTTCGGGGGAGGAGAAGCTCCTGCCGCCGAAGGTGGCGAAGGGGAACGGGCCGGTGGTCGCGGTCGCGCGGTCGGCGCGGGAGATGCGGCTGAGGTACGCGGACGGGTCGTCGGCGCGGTTCGCGCTCGCGGCGGACGGGCGGAGCATCGAGGTGCGTCCGGGCGCGCAGGGGGCGATCCGGACGATCCGGGCGACGGTTCCTCCGGCGGGGGCGGCGATCGCGCGGCCGGTCGTCTCGATCCGGATCGAGTCGGACGATCCGCGGGACGCGCGGGTCGTCGCGGGGTGCCTCGACGATCTGATGACGGCGGTGCATCCGAGATTGCGGCGGTCGGTCTCGCCGTTCGGGCTCACGAACTCGCTCTACTCTGGGCACGTCTTCTGGGACGCGGACGTGTGGGTCTTTCCGGCGCTCGCGCTTCTGGACCCCGAGGCGGCGGCGGAGGTCCCGCGCTACCGGCTTCGGCAGGAAGGGGCGGCGCGGCGGGAGTTCTTCCGTTGGGACCAGGCGGGGCGGCCGAACGCGGCGGGGCGGACGGTGGAGCGGGGGGGCGATCCTCCGGAGGCGGGGATCAAGTATCCGTGGGAATCGAGCGTGAGCGGGGGGGAGACGGTGCCGGGGCCGAGCCGGTTCGAGGACCACGTCACGGGGTCGGTGGCGTGGTCGCTCCGGCGGGCGGCGGATCTGGGGCTGGTGCCGGAGAGGGACGCCGACCGGGTGGTGCGGGGGGCGGGGACGTTCTACCGGCTTCGGGCGACGGGGCGGGACCTGAAGGCGACGGTCTCGCCGGACGAGTCGCACACGGGGGACAACGACCTGTACACGAACCTTCTCGCGGGGTGGGCGATGGGGGGCGGGCGGTTTCCCGAACGGTTTCGCTTGAGTCTTCCGCGCGACGCGCGGGGGTTCCTCACCTACGACGGGGATTCGGGGCGGGGGTACAAGCAGGCGGCGGCGCTTCTGGCGGTCTATCCGCTCCAGTACCCTCCGGCGGAGCGGGAGGCGGGGGCGATGCTCGACCGGTTCGCGGCGAAGGTGACGCCGAACGGGCCGGCGATGTCGGACGCGATCCACGCGATCGTCGCGGCGCGGGCGGGGGAGGCGGACCGGGGGCTGGGTTACTGGCGCGCTTCGTGGCAGGGGTTCTTCGACGAGGGGACGGGGATGTTCTCGGAGAAGCGGGGGGGGCGGCGGGAGGTCTTCCTCACGGGGGAGGCGGGGGTTTTGCAGGCGGTGCTGTACGGGTTCGTGGGCCTGCGCGTGGACCGGACGGGGGCGGGGAAAGGGGTGCGGGTCGCGGCGCTCAAAGGGGGGATGGAGCTCACGTGCGCTCCGCATCTGCCGAAGGGCTGGCGCTCGGTGGAGGTGGAGGGGCTCTCGGTGCTCGGGCGGCGCTACCGGGTGGTAGCGTCGGCGGGGGATCGGGTGTCGGTCGCACCGATGTCGCGATGATCGTCGGGGAGGCGGGGGTCTTCCCGTCCACGCTTTCGGGTGAGTCGTCCCAAGAGGGCGGGGCGAAGATCCCGCGGCCGGGGCCTAACGGGCGAGGCGGGCGGCGCGGAGGCGGGCGCTCGCGCGCTCGATCTCCTCGACGGCGTCCATCGTGTTCACGTCGGAGTCCTCGCCGCGCAGGGCCTTGCGGGCCTCGTTGAGGTCGCGTTCGGCCTCGCTCGCGTCGAGGTCGGCGGCGCGGCGGGCCTCGTCGGCGAGGACGACGACGGAGTCGGGGCCGACCTCGCAGAAGCCGCCCCCGATGTAGACGTAGTGGCGGTTGCCGCTCGGATCGGAGAACTCGACGAGTCCGGGGCGGAGGGCGGCGACGAGGGGGACGTGGCCGCCCATGACGCCGAAGTAGCCTTCGGTGCCGGGGGCGACCATCGAGACGACGGACTCGCGGACGACCTCGGCGTCGGGGCCGACGACGGAGAGGGTGAACTCGCGCGCCATGTTCGTCCTCCTTAGCGGGCGGCCATGAGCTTCGCGGCCTTCTCGTGGACGTCGTCGAGGCCGCCGCAGTAGAGGAACGCCTGCTCGGGGTATTCGTCGAGCTTGCCGTCCACGATCTCCTTGAAGGCCGCGACGGTATCGGCGGTGTTCACGTACTTGCCGGGGTTGCCGGTGAACTGCTCGGCGACGAAGTTCGGCTGGGAGATGAAGCGCTCGACCTTGCGGGCGCGGGCGACGAGGGTCTTGTCGTCGTCGCTGAGCTCGTCGATGCCGAGGATGGCGATGATGTCCTGAAGCTCGCGGTAGCGCTGGAGGGTTTGCTGGACGCGGCGGGCGACGTCGTAGTGCTCCTTGCCGACGACGCGGGGGTCGAGGTTCTTGGAGGTGGAGCCGAGGGCGTCGACGGCGGGGTAGAGGCCTTTGGAGGCGATGCCGCGGTCGAGGTAGACGTAGGCGTCGAGGTGGGCGAAGGTCGTCGCGGGGGCGGGGTCGGAGGGGTCGTCGGCGGGGACGTAGACGGCCTGGACCGAGGTGACGGAGCCTTTGCGGGTGGAGGTGATGCGCTCTTGGAGGCCGCCCATCTCGGTGGCGAGGGTGGGTTGGTAGCCGACGGCGCTCGGCATGCGTCCGAGAAGCGCGGAGACCTCGGAGCCAGCCTGGACGAAGCGGAAGATGTTGTCCACGAAGATGAGGACGTCGCTTCCGACCTCGTCGCGGAAGTACTCGGCCATGGTGAGGGCGGAGAGGGCGACGCGCAGGCGGGCTCCCGGCGGCTCGTTCATCTGGCCGAAGACCATGGCGGTCTTATCGAGGACGGCCTTGGTGGTGCCGTCGCGGTCCACGAAGGTCGTCTCCTTCATCTCGCGCCAGAGGTCGTTCCCCTCGCGGGTGCGTTCGCCGACGCCGGCGAACATCGAGACGCCGGAGGCCTCGACGGCGATGTTGCGGATGAGCTCTTGGATGAGGACGGTCTTGCCGAGGCCGGCGCCGCCGAAGAGGCCGACCTTGCCGCCCTTGTTGAAGGGGATGAGGAGGTCCACGACCTTCAGGCCGGTCTGGAGGAGCTCGACCTTCGTGGACTGCTCGTCGAAGCTCGGGGCGGGGCGGTGGATGGGGAGGCGGGGGGCTTCGGAGAGGACGCGGGCCTGTTCGGCGAGCCTTTCGGGGGTTGTCGCGTGGGGATCGATCGGGGTGTTCGGGTCGGGGGTCGCCACGAGGTCGATGGGCTGGCCGAGGACGTTGAAGACGCGTCCGAGGGTGGCGTCGCCGACGGGGACCTGGATGGGGCCGCCGGTGTCCACGGCGTCCATGCCGCGGACGAGGCCGTCGGTGGAGGCGAGGGCGATGGTGCGGACGATGTCGTCGCCGAGGTGCTGGGCGACCTCGCAGGTGAGGCTCACCCCGCGCGAGGGGTCGCCGATGACGACGGCCGAGAAGATGTCGGGGAGCTCCCCGTCGGAGAAGCGGCAGTCCACGATCGGACCGAGAACTTGGATGACCTTTCCGGCGGCGGGCATGCTGGGCGTTTTCCTCGGGGGTTGGCGTCAGGACGCGGCCCGGAAGCGAGAAGACTCCGGGCCGCGGTCTGCGCGGCCCGGAGTCTACCTCGGTCGGTCCCCCCGCCCTTCACGGACGGGGGGAAGGGGGTCAGGGCTCCGTGGTCAGGGCTTGGGCCGGTCGCTCTCGAGGAGGGTCTTCACCTTCACGGCGAAGGTCGCGTCGCCCTTGGTGGCGACGATCTCGGCGCTCGCGTCCACGGGGACCTCGTTCGCGAAGGCGTCGAACTCGACGGAGGTGGCGCCTTCGGGGACGACGACCTCGGCCGGGACGGCGTAGTTCGCGAAGACGTTCAGGGGCGTGTCGCCCTGGGCGTTCGTCGAGACGTTGAGGGCGACGTAGTTCGAGCCCTCGAAGAGGACCTCGAGGCTCGGGATGCCGCAGGGGAGGGCGTTGGAGACGAAGTAGGCGTCGGAGTTCGGCGCGACGACGATGTTCTGGGTCGTGGGGGCGAAGACGGTCCACGCGGTGAGGTACCGGGTGACGTTCGTGGTGTTGCGGACGCGCCAGACCTTTTTGAGGGTGGGGCGGGGGGAGGGGAGGGCGGTGAGCTTCAGCGCGGAGCCGCTCGTGGGGAGGCCGTTCGGGACGTTGGTGCCGAAGGTGCGGCAGGAGAGCGCGACGCGGACGCCGCCGGGGCCGGCGGGCTTATCCAGGGTGACGGTGCCCTTGACGTTGCGGTAGCCGCGGGTCGTCGTCTCGGCGAGCGCGAGGCCCGTGAGGCGCGAGGTCGCGGCGATGGCGTAGGCGTTGCCGTAGTCGGCGGCGAAGGCGCCGACGGGACTGAGCCCCGGCACGCGGCGCGGGAGGCCGACGGGATTGCCGCCGGGCACGGGGTAGCCGAGCGGACCCGGGACGTAGCCCCAGGACCAGAGCGAGCCGTCGGTCGCGAGGGCGAAGACGTTCCGCCGCGTGACGACGAGCTTCGCGATGGGGGGGAGGTTGGGGATGACGGCGGGGGCCTCGTTGTTCACGATCACGAACGGGCGGCCGAGCCGGCCGCTCGATCCGCCGTCGCCCCAGCTCCAGACCTGGCCCTGAGCGTCGAGGGCGAAGTCGGCCCCGAAGACGCTCCCCTCTCCGCCCGAGTACACCTTCACGATGTTCGAGAGGCCGGGGACGGGGGTCGGGGGGATGTACGTGCCGAAGGAGCCGGGGGTGCTTCCCCAGGAGAGGACGTTGCCGTCGGCGGTCACGGCGAGGGTCTCGCCGTTGGTGCTGGAGACGTCCTTCACGGGCGGGATCCCGGGGATCGTCACGAACGAGTACTGGTTCTGGGAGCGATCGGGGAGGTTGAGGCTCCAGTAGTAGTTGTAGCCCGTGCCGACGAGGGTGCCGTCGGCGCGGACGATGAAGAGGGTGTTCTCCCCGGGGACGACGCGGTCGCCGGCGCCGAGGTGCCCGACGAGCGCGACGGGAGAGTCGAGCGTGAGCGCCCCTTGCCCGGTCTGCCCCTGATAGTTGAAGCCCCACGTGTAGAGGTCGCGGGACTTCGTGACGGCGTAGGCGGAGAGGATGGTGGTCCCGATCTCCACGACGTCGTTCAGGCCGGGGACCGTCTCGGGGACGAGCTGGATCGTGCCCTCCGGCGAGGAGCCGAGCAGGCCGTTCTGGTTGCGTCCCCATCCGACGACGGTGCCGTTGCCCCGGATGGCGAGGGCGCCGACGCCGCCGAGGGAGGCGACGCCCCTCGCGTCGTCGAGGCCGGCGAGGGGGACGGGGGAGAGCTCCTCGTACTTCTGGACGAGGAGCTGGCCGTTCTGGCTTCCGCCCCAGCCGGAGACCTGGGCGAGGGCGAGCGTCGGGAGGGACGCGAAGGACGAGACGAGGGCGCCCGCAAGCAGCGCCTTCGAGATGGTGGTTTTCATGGATGTGTTCGCCAACCCTCCCCCAAGGAGCGCGGCCACTTACTTTATGGGGTCTTCGGTCCTAAATGCAAGGGGGGATTGCCGGGTTTCACACGAATCTCGAAAATCGCGGTCCGTGCCATAATCGCGGGAACGTGTCGGGGCGTACTCCTCGGCGGTCAAGCCCGATGCAACGCTTCTTCAACTGGATCAAGGGTCTCTTCAACCGCGCGATGGACAAGGTCGAGGACCCGGAGATCATGCTCGACCAGGCCCGTCGCGACATGCAGCAGTCGCTTCTCGCGAACAAGGAGAAGGCGATCCAGGCGATGACGATGCGGAACCGGCTCGCGAACATGCTGGAGGACGAGAAGAAGAAGAGCCAGACGTTCGAGAACCAGGCGGCGATGGCCTTGAAGCAGGGGAACCGGGAGCTGGCGACGCAGCTCATGCGGGAGAAGATGACGGTGGACGGGGGGCTCGCGGCGCTCCAGCAGAGCTACGACCAGGCGAACGCGACGGTGGACCAGGTGAAGGTGGCGATGAAGCGCCAGGAGGAGGAGGTCCGCAAGAAGACGGCGGAGGCGCTGCGGCTGAAGACGCAGTACAAGCAGGCTCAGATCCAGGTCTCGATCAACAAGGCGCTGGAGGGGCTCACGTTCGACAACATCAACACGTCGTTCGGGGCGGCGCAGGAGAAGATCAACATGAAGACGAGCGAGGCCCAGGCGCGTCAGGAGATGTACGGGCAGAGCATCGCGGGGAAGGTCGCGGGGCTTGAGGACGCCTCGCGCGACATGGAGGCGGAGAGCGAGCTCGAGCGGCTGGAGGAGCGGCTCGGGATGCGTCCGGCGGCGAGCGCGGCGGACGCCGCGCAGGTGCAGACGGTCGGGGCGGGCGGGGGCGCGGCGCCGGTCGCGCCGACGCAGGTCTCGGCGGGCGAGGCGGACAAGGCGCTCGAGGAGCTCGAGCGGCGCCTCAAGGGCGACGGAAGCTCGGTCTAGCGGCGCGTCGCCGGGCGGCGCGTCAGCGGGGGCGGCGCGTCAGCGGGGGCGCGCGACGAGGGAGCGGTAGACCGCGACGGTCGCGTCGCGCATGGCGGCGACCGAGAAGAGGCGCGCGGCGCGCTCCCCGCCGTCGATGCCGCGGGCGGGGGAGCCGAGGGCGGCGAGGATCGCCTCCGCGAGCGCCTCGGGCGAGTGGGGGGGGACGAGCCAGCCCGTCTCGCCGACGACCTCGGAGAGCCCGCCGACGTTCGTGGAGGCGACGGGGAGGCCCATGAGCATCGCCTCGACGACGGCGACGCCCATCGCCTCCTTGTGGGAGGCGAAGGCGAAGGCGTCCATCGCGCCGAGGGCGGGGGCGACGTCCTCGAGGTACCCGGCCCAGACGAGGCGGCCGTCGAGGCCGAGACGGGCGGCCTCGCGCCGGTAGTGGGCTTCCTCGTCGCCGTCGCCGACGACGAGGAAGCGGGCGCGCGGCTTGACGGCGGCGACGCGGGCGAAGGCGGGGAGGAGGTCGTCGAACCCCTTGATCCTCACCGTGCGCGCGACGGTGCCGACGACCTCGTCCTCGGGAGCGAAGCCGAAGCCTGCGCGGACCCTCTCGCGCGGTCGCGAGAGCGCGGGGGTGGGGACGCCGTTGTAGACGACGTCGATGCGGCGTCCGTCGAGCCCCTGGGCGACGAGGTGGTCGCGGACGCCTTTGGAGACGGCGATGAGCCGGTCGGCGGCGAGGAAGGACATCTTGCCGCTCATGCCGTGGACGGTCGCGACGCCGGGGACGCGCGCGAGGCGGGCGGCGAGGGCGCCGTTCACCGAGGAGGTGGAGAGGTGGGTGTGGACGACGTCGGCGCGGGTCTCGCGGATCGTGCGGGCGATGCGGGCGATCGCGAGGGGGTCGATCTTCGTGCGGACGCGGACGGGGTGGACGGGGTAGCCCCGGCCCGCGATCGTCTCGCCGAACTCGGTGCCGCGCCAGGTGACGAACTCGACGGCGTGCCCCGCCTCGCGGAGGGCGTCGGCGAGGGTGGCGAGGCTCAGCATCGCGCCGTACACGAGTCGGCTCGCGCTCGTGACCTGGAGGATCCTCAGCGGCGGTCCGTCAGCGTCCGAGGCGGCGGGCGCGCCAGAGCTTGTAGACGAGGACGGGGAGCGGGGTGTCGTGGCGGACGGCGACGCGCCGGAGGAGGAAGGGGTCGGTGTCCCGCCGGTTGCCGCCTTTCTCGGTCGAAACCGCTCCGTCATAGCCCGCCGCGCGCACCGCCTCGATCGCGGCCTCGCGCTTCCGCCCGTAAGGGTAGCAGAAGGTCCGGCACGGGCGCGACGCGAGGGCGGTCACTTCGTCCCGGCTTAACGAGATCTCATCGTGGAGGGCCGATTCTTCGAGGATCGCAAGGTCGGGGTGGGTGCGGGTGTGGCTTCCGAACTCGTAGCGGGGGGCGAGGGCGCGGATCTCGGCGGGGGTGAGGAGGGGGACCTCGACGTCGCCGGCGCCGCCGTCCTCTTGCGGGCGTGCGTCCCAGCGGTTCGCGCGCTCGGCGGTGACGAGGAAGACGGTCGCGCCGGCCTCGTGGCGGGCGAGGACGGGGTCGGCGTTCGCGGCGAAGTCGGCGGTGCCGTCGTCGAAGGTGAGGACGACGCGCCCGGGGGTCTCGCGGTCGTCGAGGTAGCCCGCGACGGTCTCGAAGCGGTAGCGGCGGGCGAGGAAGGCGACGTGGGCGGCGAAGACGCGCGGGGGGACGTAGGTGCCGGGGAAGGCCGTTCCCGGGGGGACGGGGGCGATCTTGTGATAGGTGAGGATGGGGGTGAGGCTCACGCGTCGTTCGGCGGCGGGGTCGCGCGGGCCTCGCGCAGGGCGCGGCGCTCCTCCTCGCCGCGGCGTCCGAGGGCGCGGACGTAGCGCGATCCCCAGAAGCAGAGGGTGGCGAAGAGGAGGAGGGCGAGCGCGACGGCGGTGTAGCCGAGGGGGTTGTTCAGCTCGTCGAAGCCGCGCTCGCCCTGGTGGGAGGCGCTCTGCGCCTCGGGGCTCGTCATCGTCCGGATGGGTTTATCGCGCAAGGGCAGGCCCCATCAGAAGAGGAAGTCCGTGCGGAGGTAGGTCGAGTCGCGCGAGGCGATGATGGTGTTCACGAGGTCGCGGTTGCGCTCGGTGTAGTCGGTGGCGACGAGGGTGCGGATGGAGAAGCGCTTGAGGGCGTCGGCGACGGAGAGGGTGCCCTCGGCGCTCGCCTTGCGCCCGGTGAAGGGGAAGGAATCGGGGCCGCGCTGGCACTGGACGTTGAGGTTCACGCGCGAGACCTGGTTCACGAGGGCGTCGATGAGGGGGCCGAGGACCTTCGGGTCGTAGCCGAAGATGGAGACCTGCTGGCCGAACTGGCTTTGGACGGCGTAGTCGAGGACCTCGCTCACGTCGTCGTACTCGCGCACGGGGAGGATGGGGCCGAACTGCTCGACCTCGTGGAGGCGCATCTCGGGGGTGACGGGGAAGACGATGGCGGGGTGGCAGTAGTTCTCGATGAACTCGCCTCCGCCGGGGTTCACGACGCGGGCGCCCATGTTTTTGGCCTCGGTGAGGAGGCCTTGGAGCCATTCGATCGCGCCGAGGTCGGCGACGGGGGTGAGCTGGGCTCCGGGGCTCCAGGGGAAGCCGGCCTTCATCTTGCCGACGGCCTCGGTAAGCCGCTCGAGGAACTCCTCGCGGCGGGACTTGTGGACGAACATGATCTTCAGGGCGGTGCAGCGCTGGCCGTTGAAGCCGAGGGTGCCGGCGAGGATCTGGGGGATCGTGACGTCCATGTCGGCGTCGGGGAGGATCACGGCGAGGTTCTTCGCGTCGAGGGAGAGGACGGATTTCAGGCGGTGGGGGTGGGGGTGGTCGCCCTTGAGGGTGTCGGCGGTCTTCGAGGATCCGATGAAGGCGAGGAGCTCGATCCGGCCGTCCTTCATGATGGGGGGGATGATGACGGAGCCCTTGCCGTTGACGATGTTCACGACGCCGGGGGGGAAGGAGTCGCGGAAGGCTTCGAGGAGGGGGTTGTTCAGAAGCTGGCCGAAGCGGGGGAGCTTCGAGATCACCGGGTTCCCCATGATGATGGCGGGGAGGAGGGTGGTGAAGGTCTCGTTGAGGGGGTAGTTGTACGGTCCCATGCACAGGGTGGGTCCGAAGGGCGAGCGGCGGATCTGGGCGAGGAAGCCCTTCTCGACCGAGAAGCCGGAGGTCTTCCGGTCGAGCTCCTTCAGGGCCTGGACGGTGTCCTCGATGTAGGCGACGGTGCGGTCGAACTCCTTTTGGGAGTCGGCGAGGGTTTTGCCGATCTCCCACATCATGCGTTCGACGACGGTCTCCCGGACGGCCTTCATGCGGGCGACGAAGGCTTCGACGGCGGCGATGCGGCCTTCGACGGGCATCGTGGGCCACTCGCCCTTGCCGTCGTCCCAGGCCTTGCAGCAGGCATCGAGGGCGGCGAGGGCCTCGCGCTCGTCGAGGAGGGGGGCGGGGCCGAGGGAGGGGCGGACGTAGCCCCCGGACTCGCCCGCGCCGTTCCAGCCGAAGAAGAGGCAGGATTTGATCTCGACGGTATCGCCGCCCCACTCGCGGATCTCGCCGCCGATGAGGTAGCGGTGACCGTCGGCGATGGTGGGGACGGGGCGGCCGTCGGACTGCCAGGTGCGGGGATCGAGCTGGGGGACGCTCGCGGTCTTGGTCTCGGCCGGGCTCGGGGCGATCGCCATACCACTACTGTACACCCCCGGCGGGGGATCGGGCCTTCTCCTCTTCGGCCCCGTTCCACTACACTGGAGAGGGCGCCGGGAGGGGGGATGATCCCCCCGTAGGCGTTCCACGGTCCCTCGTCGCCATGATCCTCTTCCCCCGCCGCTCCTCCCGCCGCTCCTCCCGTCCCCGAAGGGGCTTCACCCTCATCGAGCTGTTGGCGGTCATCGCGATCGTCGCGGTCCTCGCGGCGATCCTCTTCCCGGTGTTCGCTCGGGCGAAGGAGGCGGCGAAGGGGACCGCCTGCCTCTCCAATCTGAAGGGGATGGGGACGGCGTTCGCGCTGTACCTGGGGGACTCCGAGGGGACGTACCCCTCGTGCGACAACGACAAGGCGAAGATCGAGGGTCGTCCGCCCGCGCCGGAGACCCCGGAGGCGGACGGTCCTCCGGAGCGCGACTGGACGGTCACCGTCCAGCCGTACATCCGGAGCTTCGACGTCCTTCGGTGCGGCTCCGACGGCTCTTTGCGGGCGAGGGAGCCGAGGAATCCCGATCTCGCGCGGGAGTACCGGTCGTCGTACACCGTCAACGGGTGGGCGGAGTACGACCTGAAGGAGTCGGCGGTGAGCCGCCCCGCCGACTGGGTTCTTCTCGCCGAGAGGAACAACCGCGAGCGCGGTCCGAAGACGTGGTGGATGTTCTACTGGTGGACGTGGCAGAGCGCGGACGCCTCGGTGTGGCCGCCGTCGAACGCGCCGGACCCGCTTCCGAGAGCGGCGCTCGACCTGGACCTGACGCGGCATCCGGGCGGACCGAACTGGCTTCACGGGGACGGCCACGCGAGGTCGGCCCCTTTCGCGCGGATCTGGGGCGCGGGGGACGCGAACCGCTTCTGGCCCGCGGCGAAGTGACGCGGCCTAGTCGGCCGTCATCCCTTTGAGGGCGGCGAGGCGGCGGGAGAGGGAGGGGTGGCTCGAGAGCGCCTCGTCGGTCGGGCGGAGGGTGCCGGGGGTCTGGGCAAGCGAGTGAACCCTCCGGAGCGCGGAGGCGACGATCTCGGGATCGCCGACCGCCTCGACGGCGAAGCGGTCGGCCTCGAACTCGCGGCGGCGCGAGCCGCGCCCCTGGACGAGGGCGGAGAGGAACGGAAGCGCGACGAAGCCCCACACGGGCGAGCTCCAGAGCGCGTAGGGACCCTCGCCGAGGTGCGCCCGCATCCAGCCGTCGGCGCCGAAGCGGAGTCCGAGCCACGCGGCGAGGAAGACGAGCGAGAAGGCGAAGCCGCGCCACACGTGCCGGTGGCGCAGGTGGCCGATCTCGTGGGCGAGGATCGCGCGGACCTCCTCGGGCGGAAACTCGCGCCGAAGCCGCGTGGTCACCCCGACGTTGTTCCCAAGGTCGGCGAAGGCGTTCGGGGCGGCGCTCCGGCGGAGAAGGACCTTGCGGACCCGGACCCCCGCCCTCGCGGCGAGCTCGCGGGCGGCGTCGTGGACGGGGTCGCCGGGGCCGAGGGTCGTCACGGAGCCGCGCGAGGCGCGCATCGAGAGGACGAGGAAAGCGACGAGACCGACGGTCCCCGGTCCGATGGCGAGGAGCATCCGGAGCGAGGGATCGAGGCCTCGCAGGAGCGTCAGGAAGGCGAGCGACGCCATAAGGAGGATCATCCCCGGCAGGAGC
Source organism: Fimbriimonas sp. (assembly GCA_965249475.1). Classification (GTDB taxonomy): domain Bacteria; phylum Armatimonadota; class Fimbriimonadia; order Fimbriimonadales; family Fimbriimonadaceae; genus Fimbriimonas. The sequence goes on from CBDFMD010000003.1 coordinate 1,503,530, forward strand.
ATGAGGGGGAGCAGGAAGAGGCCCTTCTGGAAGAGCGCCCCCTCGTCGTCTTCGGGATGGACGTCCGGTCGGGACGTCGGGGCGTCGCGGTCCCGCCGTCGCCGGACGATCACGGAGACCGGGAGGAGAAGCAGGGCCGGCAAGAAGACGGCGAACGGGAGCCATCTCGGCGGGGGCGGGAAGACCATACCCACAGCGGCGAAGAGCGTCTCGAGCCACGGCTTGCCGAGGGTGAGGAGGGGAAGTAGCACGGCGGGAAGGATCAGGGGGCCGAAGGTCTTCCACGGCTTTGCCGCGTCGTACTTCGCCTGGACCTCCTTCGGGTCGAGCGTCTCGACCGGGGCGGGCGCGGCGGGGCGGCGGAGGAGAATGCGAAAGGGGAGGAGGGTGATCCACCCGACGAAGGCGACCCCGGCGAGGGCGAAGGCCCATGCGGCGGGAACGGCCCACGGCGGACGCTCGGCCTTGCGCGCGAGGATCGCGCCGTCGGGGATCTCCCCCGCGAGCAGGAGGCGGGTGCCGACGGGGAGAGGCTTGCCGTCCAGGGCCGCGGTGGTGAGCGGATCGACGCGCACCGCGAACGCGATCGGCTTCGGGACCCCCGCCTCTTCGAGAGCGCGCCGGAGCCGGCCGAGCGGGAGGGCGATCTCGGAGCGGGCCTCGCCGCGCTTCACGAGGGAGTCGTTGAACTCGACGTCCACCGACTCGAAGCGAGGGCCGGAGAAGGTGAGGAAGTCGGCCTTGGGAAAGCCCGCCCCTTTCGCGGCGGTCTGGGCGCTCCTCAACAACCGTTCGGGGGCCGCGTCCGCCGTCATAAGGATGAGGTCGGCGTTGCGGAGGTCGAAGGTGGCGAAGACCACCGTCCCCGCATCCCCGTCGTAGAGGTTCGGGAAACCCGCCTTGCCCTCCTTCTTCGCCTGGGCTGTGACGGCGCGGAGGGAGCTCGCGTGGCCGGAGGTCTCCTCGCGGACTTCCTGAGCCTCGGCGCGGGCGCCACCGAAGAGGAGCGCACAGAGGCAAAGGTACGGCGCGACCCGGCGCATGGGCCATTTCACCCGATGCGGCGCCGTCGTCGCCGGGGGTGCGGCTCGGGTTTCGGCGCGATCCGCCGACCATCGTAGCGATGGCACTCGACGGGCTTTTCGGGCCGAAGTTCGATCTTCTGCAGGCGTCGCTCGGGCGGACGAGCCAGCGGCAGGGGCTCCTTATGGGGAATCTCGCGAACGCGAACGTGCCGGGGTACCGGCGCAAGGACACGGACTTCCACGCCCAATTGGAGGAGTCGCTCGGGGGGTCGCTCTCGTCGGGGCGCGGCGGGGGGGCGATCCGGGTGGACGGCTCGACGGTGGACCCGGAGCGGGAGGTCGCGTCGATCGCGGAGACCGAGAGCCGGTACGACGCGCTCACCGAACTGACCCAGCGGGGGTTCCAGAACCTTAAGACGGCGATCCGGGAGGGCCGGTAAGCCGTGCGCGTGACCGGGGGGGGCACTCTGCTGGGGGCGATGAACTCGGCCTCGTCGGGGATGGCGGCGGAGCGGTTCCGGATGGACGCGGTGTCGGCGAACATCGCGAACGCGAACACGGTCGCGCGCCCGGGGGAGGACCCGTACCTGCGGCGGGGCGTGATCCTTCAGCAGGGGCCGGGGGGGGCGGTCGAGATCGTGGGGCTCCAGGAGGACCGGGCGACGCCGGTCGAGGAGAGGTACGAGCCGGGGAACCCGTTCGCCGACGCGCGGGGGGTCGTGCGGACGAGCAACGTGAACCCGGTGATGGAGATGGTGGACATGGTGGGGGCGAGCCGGAGCTACGAGGCGAACGTCGCGGCGTTCAACTCGGCGCGGGGGATGATGAAGTCGGCCCTGAACATCGGCCGGTAGGTTCCGATACCTAGGACGAAGCATGAGGATCGCCGCCAACCCCGCGATCCAGCAGGCCCTCGAAGCGGGGAGGCTGGGGGGGCCGAAAGGGCCCGAGTCCGGGGTGGGGAACGGGGTGGGACAAACCGGGGGCAACGACTTTGCCCAGCAGTTGATGGACGTCATGGGTCAGGTGAACGACGCGCAAGGCAAAAGCGCGGAGCTTCAATCGGACTTCATGACGGGTCGACGACCGGTCGAGGTCCACGACGTCATGATCGGAATGGAGAAGGCCGGAGTGGCCCTGCAGCTCACGCTCGCCGTGCGCAACAAGGTGCTCGAGGCCTACCAGGAAGTGAACCGGATGCAGGTCTAGGACCCGCCTCCGCGACGGAGTAGGACCCCCGCCGGCGGCGCGCACGCACCGCTATGGGAGGAATCATCGAAAAGCTGAAGGGATGGTGGCTCGCGGCGACGCCGAGCCGCCGCCTCGTCACGCTCGGGGGGATCGCGCTCACGCTCGTCCTCGCCCTCACGGTCGCTTCCTACGCGGGGCGCCCGAAGTTCACGATGCTCTTCGGCGGGCTCTCCGCCGCCGACCAGGCGGCCGTGGTGGGCGAGGTCCAGGCGATGGGGGTGCCGGTGAACTACGACACCGCCGGCACCGTGGAGGTGCCCGAGGGGAAGGCGGCCGAGGTGCGGATGCGTCTCGCGACGACGGGGAAGCTTCCGAAGTCGAGCCATCCGGGGATCGGGGACCTCGGGGCGATGAACCTGTACACGACGCCGGCGGTCGAGCGGGAGCGGCTGAAGAGCATCCTCGAGGGCGAGCTGAGCAAGTCGATCGAGACGGTCCCGAGCGTCGGCTCGGCGCGGGTCCACCTCACGCTCGGGGATCCCTCGCCGTTCGGCGACCAGCGGCGCGCGGCGACGGCGTCGGTGAACGTCGTGCAGAACGCGGCGGGGACGCTGACGGGGGAGCAGGCGCGGGGGATCGCGATGCTCGTGGCGAACGCGGTGGACGGGCTGGAGCTGAAGAACGTCGTCGTCCTCAACGAGCGGATGGAGCCGATCTTCAACGGCTCGGACACCGTCGGAAGCGAGCACGTCGCCGAGAAGAAGATCGATCTGGAGCGCGGCGTCGCCAAGGGCGAGGAGCGCAAGCTCCAGAGCGCGCTCGACACGATGTTCGGCCCCGGCTCGACCCTCGTCACCGTCCGCGCCGAGGTGGATCTCGACGAGGAGGACACGACGACGAGCGCGCACCTCGTGAAGGAGGGGCAGGCGACGGAGACGGCGCAGGAGAAGATGAAGGACGGGGGGGGCGGGGGCTCGGCGCCGACCCCGGCGGGGTTCGCGAGCAACGGGGGCGCGCCCGCGGCCGCGCCGGCTTCGGGGGCGGGGGGCGGATCGGGGGAGTACAGCCAGAAGGTGACGCGGTACGAGCCCGGTTCCAGCGACACGGTGACGAAGCGCAAGAAGGCGACGGGGGGGATGCGCCGGATGCTCATCAACGTCGCGGCGAACACGGCGAGGTTCGACAAGCCCGAGGACGCCGACGCCTTCGTCGCGAGCGTGAAGGGGTTCGTCGGGAACGAGTTCGGGAACCAGGCCGACCGGGCGAGCTTCCAGGCGCTCGTGACGCCGGTGAAGTTCGACACGAGCGCGCAGACGATGGCGGCGAAGGCGCAGGAGGAGGCGGGCGGGCTCGCGAAGCGGCAACAGCTCATCTCGCTCCTGCCGGTCGCGGCGCTTCTCGTCGTGGGATTCCTCGTGGTGCGGACGATCGGGGGGATCGGCAAGGCGGCGAACGCGGGATCGGAGGCCGCCGCGCTCGGCGGGAGCGGCCTCGCGCTCGGCGCGGGGGCGGCCGGACTTCCGGCGGGGGCGGGCGCGTCGGGAGCGGCGGGGGGCGCGAGCCCGCTCGAGGCCGCGCTCCAGTCGCACTTCGGGGAGGGCGGGGCGCCGCTCGGGCTCGGGTCGGGGGGTCTGGGGTCCGGGTTGCCCGGTGGGTTGCCCGGTGGGGCGCCCGGTTCGGAGGGTGGGATCGAGTTCGAGAGCGACGAGGAGCGGATCCGGATCTCGAAGATCAAGGAGCGGACCTCGATCCCGCTCGAACAGATCCGGCAGATGTCGGTGGAGCGGCCGGAGGCGGTCGCGATGCTCGTGAAGAGCTGGCTTATGGACGAGAAGAAATAGAATGGCGGCGGCACTGAAAAAGATCAAAGAGGAGCTCACGAGCCGTCAGAAGGCGGCGGTGATCCTTACCGTGCTCGGTTCGGACGTCTCGGGCGAGGTCGTGCGCAACCTCGGCGAGGAGCAGATCGAGACGCTCACCCTCGAGGTCGCGCGTCTCGAACGGATCTCTCCCGAGCAGCGGGAGGCGGTCATCCTCGAGTTCTTCGAGATGGCGGTCGCGCAGGAGTTCATCGCCGAGGGCGGGATCGAGCAGGCCCGCTCGGTGCTGGAGGCGGCGTTCGGGGCGGATCGCGCGGACGAGACGATGAAGAAGATCGTCACGGCGATGCAGGTCATGCCGTTCGAGTTCCTCCGCAAGGCGGACCCCGCGCAGGTCCTCAGCTTCATCCAGGACGAGCACCCGCAGACGATCGCGCTCATCCTCTCCTACATGCCGGTGAACTCGGCGGCGTCGATCCTGCAGAAGCTTCCGGGGGATCTGCGCGGGGACGTCGCGGGGCGGATCGCGCTTATGGAGCAGACGCCGCCGGAGGTCGTCCGCCGGGTCGAGCAGACGCTGGAGAAGAAGGTCTCGAACCTTCTCTCGCAGGAGATGACCCAGGCGGGGGGGCCGAAGGCGCTCGTGGACCTTCTCAACCGGGTGGACCGTCAGACGGAGCGGCTCATCATGGAGTCGCTCGAGGACGACACGCCGGAGCTCGCCGAGCAGATCAAGAACATGATGTTCGTCTTCGAGGACATCGTCCAGCTCGACGACCGGGCGATCCAGGCGATCATGCGCGAGGTGGACATGAAGGAGCTCGGGACCGCGCTCAAGGGGGTCGGCGGCGCGGTCGCCGACAAGATCTACCGGAACATGAGCGAGCGCGCGGTGGGGATGCTGAAGGAGGACATGGAGTTCATGGGTCCCGTGCGGCTGAGGGTGGTCGAGGAGGCCCAGCAGAAGGTCGTGAACGTTATCCGCAAGCTCGAGGAGTCGGGCGAGATCACGGTGAGCCGCTCGGGCGAGGAGGACATGCTTGTCTAACCCCCGCGCCAACCCCAATCTCGGCTCGGCGGTCGCGGTGGCGTCGTTCGCGTCGGCGGTGACGACGCTTCCCGCGCTGCGGGGGGCGCGCGACCACGCGGGGCTTCAGCGGCAGATCGAGGAGATGAAGGCGCTCGCCCGCGAGGAGGCGGCGCGCGAGGGGTACGGCGAGGGGCGCTCGGCGGGGTGGGCCGAGGGGCACCGGTCGGGGCGCGAGGCGGGTCGGCGGGAGGCGATGGTCGAGGCGGCGGAGGCGCGCGCCGTCGCGGAGGCGGAGATCGCGGACGAGCTCGCGCGGCTCCACGCGCGGGTTCAGGCGGGGTGGCGGGCATTCGCCGCCGGGGCGGAGGCGGCGCTCACCGAGCGGGCGATGGACGCGGTGCGCGAGATCCTCGCCGCCGAGCTCGCGCTCTCTCGCGCGGGGGCGCACGCGATCGTGGCGCGGTGTTTGGGGGAGACCACGCACGCGGCGTCGGTCCGCATCCGGGTGGACGCGCGCGACCTGCCGGGGCTTGCCGACCTTCTCGCCGCCTCGCACCCGGGGCTCGCGGTCGAGCTCGTCGCGGACGGCTCGGTGGGGGCGGGGTGCGTGGTGGAGAGCGCGTCGGGGCGGGTGGACGGCACCGTCGGCACCGCCCTGCGGCTTCTCGAAGAGGCCTACGACGAGGCGGCCTGATGTTCGGGAGGCTGGAGACCGCCGTCGCGGGCTCGCGCCGGTTCGAGGCGTGGGGGCGGGTCGCGAGCGTCGTGGGTCTCGTCGTCGAGAGCGACGGGCCGAACGCGCGGCTCGGGGACGTGTGCCTCGTGGGGGACGGCGTGAGTTGCGAGGTGGTGGGTTTCCGGGGGCACCGGACGCTCCTCATGCCGCTCGGCGAGCTCGGCTCGGTGCGGGCGGGGGATGCGGTGAAGGCGACGGGCGGGTGCCTGCGCGCGCCGTTCGGGGGGGACGGAGGGGGCGCGCTTCTCGGGCGGGTGCTCGATGGACTGGGCCGGCCGATGGACGGCGGGCCGCCGTTGCCGATGGGCAAGGGGGCTCCCGCGGAGGCGACGCCGCCGGGGGCGATGGAGCGGCGGCGGATCGAGCGCCCGCTCGCGACGGGGGTCCGCGCGATCGACGGGATGCTCACGCTCGGCGAGGGTCAACGGATGGGGATCTTCGCGGGGTCGGGGGTCGGGAAGAGCACGCTTCTCGGGATGATCGCGCGGAGTTGCGAGGCGGAGGTGAACGTCATCTGCCTCGTCGGGGAGCGCGGGCGCGAGGTGCGCGAGTTCCTCGAGAACGATCTCGGCCCGGAGGGGCTCGCGCGGAGCGTCGTCGTGTGCGCGACGGGGGAGCAGCCGGCGCTCGTGCGGATCAAAGCGGCGATGGTCGCGACGGCGATCGCGGAGGGGTTCCGGGACGCGGGGCGGGGCGTCCTTCTGATGATGGACTCGGTCACGCGCTTCGCGATGGCGCAGAGGGAGGTGGGTCTCGCGGTGGGGGAGCCTCCGAGCACGAAGGGGTACACGCCGTCGGTGTTCGCGATGCTCCCGCGGCTTTTGGAGCGCGCCGGGATGGGGCCGCGGGGCTCGATCACGGCGCTCTACACCGTGCTCGTGGACGGGGACGACACGAACGAGCCGGTCGCGGACGCGGCGCGGAGCATCCTCGACGGGCACATCGTCCTCGACCGGAGGCTCACGAGCCGGGGGCACTACCCGCCGATCGACGTGATGGCGTCGCTCTCGCGGACGATGCCGTTCGTCGTGCCGCGGGAGGCGGTGGCGGCCGCCGCGGGGGTGCGCGAGAGCATCGCGGCCGCGCGGGACGTGGAGGACCTCGTGGCGATCGGGGCGTACAAGCGGGGGAGCCGCCCCGCGGCCGACCTCGCGATGGAGCGGATGCCGGCGATCGACGCCTTTCTGCGGCAGGCGAAGGAGGAGGCGACCCCGTTCGAGGAGAGCGCGGCCGCCCTTCAGAGCCTGGCGGGCTGAGCCGAAGCTCTAGAGAAGATGGCGAGGTTCGCGTTCCGGCTCCAGAGGGTGCTCGACTACCGGCGGATGCAGGTGGAGTGGGCGGCGAGCGCGGTGGGCTCGGCGAGCGCGGGGCTTGCGGCGATCGAGGGGGAGATCGAGGCGCTGAACGCGGCGACGCTGCGCGCGGTGGCGCACACGCCGATCGACGTGAACGGCCGGCTCGCGGCCCAGGGGCTTCTGGAGACGCTGGACGCCCGCGCGCGGGGGGCCGAGATCCAGCGCGCGGAGGCGGCGGCCGACCTCGATCGCGCGCAGGACGAGTGGCGCGGGCGCAAGGCCGAGCTCGGGGCGATCGAGGCGCTGGAGGCGGCGGACCGGAAGGCGTGGCGCTACCTCGAGGAGCGGGCGGAGCAGGCGGCGCTCGACGAGTGGGCGGTCACGCGGCCGCGCGAGCGGGAGGCGGCGTGAGCCTCAATGGGCTGAGGGGCGAGCTTCGCGGCCCGGAGGGGGCGCGGGCGCGGATGGCCGAGTTGAAGGCCCGCCTCGCCCCTCCGCCTGCCGCTTTCGCGGCGACGCTCAAGGGCGCGGAGACGAAGGGCGCGGGGACGAAGGCCGGGGAGACGAAGGCCGGTCTGAGCGGGACGATCGCCTCCGGAGGGACGCAGGCCCCGCCCAGGCCGATGGACCCGTTCGCGGCGACGGTCGCGCCCTCGGCGAGCGAGGCCGAGCTTCGCGCCCAGGCCGACGCCGCCGCGCGCGCGGCCGGGGTGGACCCGAAGCTTTTCGCCTCGCTCGTGACGGCGGAATCGGGGTGGGACCCGCTCTCGCGCTCGAGCGCCGGGGCGCAGGGGCTCGCCCAGCTCATGCCCGACACGGCTCGGGGGCTCGGGGTGACGAACCCGCTCGACCCGCGCCAGAACCTCGCCGCGGGGGCGAGGTACCTGCGCCAGATGCTCGATCGGTTCCACGGGGACGCGCGGCTCGCGGTCGCCGCGTACAACGCGGGGCCGGGGGCGGTCGAGCGGGCGGGGGGCGTCCCGAACTACCCCGAGACGCGGGCGTACGTGAAGCGGGTGCTGGGGGGGCTCGACGGTGGGCGCGTCGGAGGCTGAGGAGGCCAAGCCGAAGCGGGCGAAGAGGAAGCGCGGGAGGGGGAGGCTCGTCGCGCTCGTCCTCGTCCCCCTCCTCGCGCTCGCCGGGGGGGGCGGGGGGTTCGCGTTCGTGCGCGGGCTCGGGCCGTTCGGGCGGAGGAAGCCGCCTCCCCGCACGGCGGCCCCGAAGGTCGCGGTGAAGCGGACCCCCAAGCCCCCCGAGAAGGCTCCCTCGGCCCCCGCGGCCCCGGCGCCGAGGCCGACGACGAGGACCGATCCCGACGCGGGGGCGGCGCGGCTCGCGAAGTTGTGGAACGAGGTGGAGGGGACGAAGCTCCTCGCGATCGCGAAGGACTGGAAGGACCCCGCCCTCGCCCGCGTCGCGGCGAGGATGGAGCCCGAGAAGGTCGCCGAGATCCTCGCGCTCCTGCCCCCGAAGCGGGCGTCCGCGCTCTCGAAGGAGATGCAGCGGCTCGGCTCGGTGGTCCCGGCGGACTAGGGCCGCCGGACCCGCACGGCGGTGGCGAGAGCGCCGTCGAGGCGGATCTCGCCAGATCCCCGGTCGTGGTCGAGCGTCGCGAGGTCGCCTGCGCTCGATTCCACCGTGCCCCTCTCCGTGAAGACGATCTTCGCCGCCCGCACGCCGCGGGGGCGATCGTCGAAGGCGAAGCCGTGCCCCTCGGCGGCGCCCTCGGTAAGGACCGGCATCCAGTAGAGGACGCGTCAGACGCTCTTGCGGGATGGCCCGGGGCCTTTGCAGGGGAAGAACTCGGTGGCCTCGCCGTGATCGCCCTCGGGATCGAAGAAGCGCCGGATCTCGCGCGGATCGCCCGCATCGGCCTCGCCGGTACCCGCCGCGCGCCGTGCGCAGAGGTACGCGAAGCGCCCGCCGCTCCGGAGCGTCTCCACGACGAGCCGATGCCGCGCCGGATGCCGGAACGCCGACCAGACCACAGCGGCGAGGATCGCCCGCCGGTCCGCCGTCGAGGGGGAAGTCGTCCGGGGCGCGAAAGGTGGGAGCGCGAGCATAGAAACCGCGAGGTTACCGGGACCGAGCGCCTGGGACGACGAGCGTCGGCACCGCGAGCCGGTACTCCCGCCTCTTCCACACGACCGTGTCGCCCGCGCGCTTGCCGTCCACCACGCCCGCATCGGTCACAGGCTCGGCGCGGATGCCGATGAAACCTCCCATAACGGCCACGACGAACCCATTCTCGGCAAACCGGCCCCCCCACGCGCAGTCTCTCGGAGATTCGTGGTACTCGTCCGCGTCGAGCAACGCCGGGAGGAAGCCCGCGCCCGCGAGCGCGCGGAAGTCGTACACCTTCGGCTCGCCCGTGCAGTCCTCCGACTCGCGGTCGAGCTTCGCGAACACCCGCCACCCCATGCGCCCGCGGACTCCGTCCCGCACAAGATAGTAGGATGTCGCTTTGTAAAGGCCTCCGCCCTGCGGGTACATCGCCCCTACGGGAGCGTTGCGGCGGGAGATCCTTGCAAGCGCGCGGCCGCCTTGGACGAAGAGGGAGATCGCCCTCGCCCCTTTCGGGAGATCGATCGCCGCGAGGATCCCCCGCCGCTCGGGCGAGCCTGCTTTCGGGGAGAGCACCGGCGCCCGAGAGATGGCGGGGTCCGGGACTTGTGCTAGAAAGAGGAGCGTAGCCGGGATCATGCTGTAGGTCACGACGCCCGAGACGCCGGGGGGTTCCGCGGGTGACGACAGGCGGGGCGACCGGATAGAATCCCGGCGATGCTCCACAAAGTCGTCTGCGCGCTCGATACCTCGGACCTCGCGGCGGCGGAGGGGACGGTGAGGCGGCTCGCGGGGCGGGTGGGGGCGTTCAAGGTCGGGCACGCGCTCACGATGCCCCACGGGCTCGACGCGATCCCCCGGCTCCAGGACGCCGGGGCGACGCGCGTCTTTCTCGACCTGAAGTTCCACGACATCCCGAACTCGGTCGCGCTCGCCGTGCGCGAGGCGGCGCGGCGCGGCGTCTGGATGACGACGGTCCACGTCGCGGGGGGCTCGGCGATGCTCGCCGCCGCGATGGAGGAGGCGTGCGCCTACGCCGAAGGGGAGCGCCCCCTCGTCGTCGGGGTCGGGGTCCTCACCTCTATCGACGAGGCGATGCTCCGGGGCGAGCTCGGGGTCGCGCGCACCGTCGAGGAGCACCTCGTCGCCCTCGCCGGACTCGCTTCCCGCGCCGACCTCGACGGGATGGTCTGCTCGCCCCAGGAGGTCGCCGCCGTCCGCCGCGCCCTCGGCAAGGAGCGCGCCGTCGTCGTCCCCGGCATCCGCCTCGGCGGAGGCGAGCGGCACGACCAGAGGCGCACCGGCGACCCGAAGGCGGCCGTCGCCGCCGGGGCGAGCTACCTCGTCGTCGGGCGCGCGCTCGCCGAGGCGAAGGACCCCGAGGCCGTCCTCGCCGGCCTCGCCGGACTGTGACGCTTCAGAGCGACCTGCTCGCCTGGTTCGACCGCGAGCGGCGCGACCTCCCGTGGCGTCGGACGAAGGATCCCTACGCGATCTGGATCTCGGAGGCGATGCTTCAGCAGACGACGGTCGCGGCGGTGATCCCCTACTACGAGCGGTGGATGCGCCGTCTGCCGACCGTCGAGGCCCTCGCCGCCGCCTCGGAGGAGGAGGTGCTCTCGCTCTGGCAGGGGCTCGGCTACTATCGTCGCGCGCGGAACCTGCGCCTCGCCGCGCAGACGATGGTCGGGGGACTACCGGGGGACCACGCCGGGTGGCGGCTCGTCCCGGGGGTCGGCCCCTACACCGCCGGGGCGATCGCGAGCATCGCGTTCGGCGAGGCCGTCCCGCTCGTGGACGGGAACGTCGAGCGCGTCTACGCCCGCCTCGCGCTCGACTCGGGCTCCGGCCCCGCGCGGCACAAGCGCGCCTGGGTTTGGGCGGGGGCGAACCTCGCGCGCGAGCGGCCCGGCGACTGGAACCAGGCCCTTATGGAGCTCGGCGCGACGATCTGCCGCCCCGTCAACCCCGCGTGCCTTCTCTGCCCGGTGAGCGCGCGCTGCGCCGCCTTCGCGGCCGGGCGGCAGAACGAGGTCCCCGTCCGGGAGGCGCGCCCCGCCCCCACCGAGCTGAGCTGGAGCGCGGTGGTCCCGGTCCACGAGGGGCGCGTCGGGCTCCAGAGCATCCCCACGGGCGAGTGGTGGGAGGGGATGTGGCGCGTCCCGACCTTCGCGGGCGATCCGCCGGCTCAATGGGCGGGGGGCTCGCCCGTCGGCACGGTGCGGGCGGGGGTGACCCGGTACCGGATCGCGATCGCCGTCTCGCGCCTGGAGCTGGACGGGGCGAGGGAGGGTCTGCGCTGGACCGACGCCGGGGAGCGGGAGGCGCTCCCGATCCCCACCCCCCAGCGCCGGGTTTTGAAGGCGGCGGGTTTCTAGCGCCTACCAGTCGGCGACGTCGGGGTCGCCGCCGAGGCGCGTTCCCCGGTCGAGCCCCTTGATGCGCGCCATGTCGTCCCCGTCGAGCGAGAATCCGAAGACGTCGAGGTTCTCGCGGATGCGCTCGGGGGTCACGCTCTTCGGGATCGTGACGAGCCCGAGTTCCATGTGCCACCGGAGCACGATCTGCGCGGGGGTCTTCCCGTGCTTCGCGGCGAGGTCGGCGATGGCGGGGTCCTGCAGGAGCTCGCCGCCCTGGCCGAGGGGGGACCACGATTCGGTGACGATCCCGCGTTCGGCGTGGAAGGCGCGGAGCGCCTCCTGCTGGAAGTAGGGGTGGAGCTCGATCTGGTTCACGGCCGGCACGACCCCCGTCGCCTCGATGATCTCGGCGAGGTGGCGCTCGGTGTAGTTCGAGACCCCGATCGAGCGCGTCTTGCCCTGCTTCCGTCCCTCGACGAGCCCCTCCCAGGCCTTCACGTAGAGCCCCTGCTTCGGGCGGGGCCAGTGGACGAGGTAGAGGTCGAGGTACTCCTGCTCCATCTGCGCGAGCGACTCGTCGAGCCCCGCGACGGCGTCGCCGTGCTTGTCGCTCCAGAGCTTCGTGGTGAGAAAGATCTCGTCCCGGGGCACGCCCGACTCGCGGAGGGCCTGCCCGACGCCGGGCTGGTTTCCGTAGGCGGCGGCGGTGTCGATCGAGCGGTATCCCGCGTCGAGCGCGGCGCGAACCGAGGGGACGATCTCCTCGCTCGAGACCTGCCAGACGCCGAAGCCGAGCTGGGGCATCGTCTTGCCGTCGTTGAGAGTCACGCTGGGGACGTTCATAAAACGTCTCTACGGGGCGGGGGGGGCGGAGAGCGGCGCGATCTGGACGGCGGTGCCGTAGGCGAGGACCTCGGTGACCCCGGGCATGATCTCGTTCGCGTCGTAGCGCATCGCGACGATGGCGTTCGCGCCGAGCTGGGCCGCGTGCTGGACGAGGAGGTCGTAGGCCTCCTGGCGCGCGTGCTCGGCGAGCTCGGTATAGATCGTGATGTTGCCGCCGACGATCGTCTGGAGGCTCGCCCCGAGGTTTCCGAACGCCGAGCGCGAGCGCACCGTGAGCCCCCGCACCACCCCGATGTAGCGGACGATCCGGAAGCCGTCGAACGAGTTCGCGGTGGTGACGAAGTTGTGGATGTTCGGCTGCATGGCGCGCCCGATCTTACGCCATTGCGCCCCCGGCGGATGCGCCTCTTAACAAAGCTCCGGTAGCCTCGCCCGCGATGTTGCCCGTTCTCCCGCCCTCGCCCGCCGCCGGGGCCTCGCCCTTCGTCCAGCGGCCTTGGGTCCAGCTCGGGGACCAGCGCGAGCGGGGGTCGCTCGCGGTCGTCTGGCTCGCCCCCGACCGCGACGACGCGGCGCTCACGCTCGAGTACGGGAGCGGCGGAAGGTTCCAGCGGGCGAGGACGACCTTCCGGCGCGTCGCGCTCGAGGGCGAGGTCCCGCACCGCGTCGTCGTCGCCTCGCTTACCGGGCTGAAGGCCGGCGCGCCGGTGTGGTACCGCGTCCTCAAAGGGGCGAGGACCGTCTTCGCCGCGAGCACGGTCGCCCCCAAGGCCGACGCCCAGCCGTACACCTTCGCCGTCTTCGGCGACTGCGGGAACGGTTCGGAGGCCCAGGCCCGCGTCGCGGCGCTGACGGTGGGGCTGAAGCCCGACTTTCTTCTCGTCACGGGCGACATCGTGTACTCGGACGGACGGGTGGGCGAGTACCGCACGAACTTCTTTCCCCAGTACGGCACCGATCCCGGGGACCGGACGAACGATCCGAAGCTCGGCTCCCCGCTTCTCTCGACGATCCTTACCGTCGGGGTCCCCGGCAACCACGACATCGCCCACGCCGATCTTGACAACATTCCCGACGGGCTCGCCTACTTCGCGTACTGGAACCAGCCCCTGAACGGCCCGATCGCCGATCCGAAGGATCCGAGCGCGACCCCCGCGAAGGGATCGCCCGCGCGCCTCGCCGCCTTCCGCGAGGCCGCCGGGGCGAACTTTCCCCGGATGAGCAACTTCTCGTTCGACTACGGCAACGCGCACTGGACGTGCCTCGACGCGAACGCGAACGTGGACTGGACCGACTCGAAGCTCCGCAGGTGGGTGGCCGACGACCTGAGGGCGAACCGGGGGAAGACGTGGCGCTTCGTGAGCTTCCACCAGCCGGGGTTCCATTCGAGCCTGAAGCACCAGAGCGAGAAGCAGATGCGCCTCATGGCCGACGTCTTCGAGGACGGGGGGGTGGACGTCGTGTTCTCGGGGCACGTTCACAACTACCAGCGGAGCCTGCCGATCCAGGTCGGCGCGAAGCGCGGGGCCTCGAAGGCGGAGCTCGCCAAGGACGACTGGCCGGTGGACCGCGCCTTCGACGGGGCGACGGCGAGGCGGCCGAAGGGGGTCGTCTACATCGTGGACGGCGCGGGGGGCGCGGGGCTTTACGACCCTCAGCTCGCCGATGAGAGCGGGAGGTGGAAGCCGTACCAGGCGAAGTACGTCGCGGACTTCTCGCTCTCGCTCGTCACGGTGAGCGGTAGGACGTTCTCGCTCCGGCAGATCGACCAGAAGGGCGAGGAGCGCGACCGCTTCACGATCGAGAAGTAGGCCGCTGGGGAGTCGGGCCGCCTGGGAGAGGGGGCGGCCTGCGCGACCGAGAGGACTCGAACCTCCGACTTCTTGCTCCGGAGGCAAGCGCTCTATCCACTGAGCTACGATCGCGCGGGCCGGAAAGAAGAGTATAGCGCGTTCCGGCGCCGCCTGTCAGCCCAGGCGGTAGGCGAGGTCGTTCCACCGGAGGGCGTCGCGGAAGGCGGGGAGCCTCGTCTCCCGGTCGATGACGGCGATCTCGATCCCGGCGATCTCGGCGAGGTCGCGGAGCGACTCGGTCGTGACGGCGTACGAGTACGCGGTGTGGTGGGCGCCCCCGGCGTGGATCCAGGCCTCGACGCCGGTGGCGAAATCGGGGTGGACGCGCCAAAGGGCGCGGGCGACGGGGAGGTTCGGCATCGGGGGGACCTCGACCGCCTCGACCTCGCTCACGAGGAGTCGGAAGCGGGCGCCGAGGTCCACGAGGCTCGCGTTGAGCGCGCGGCCGGGCGGGGCGTCGAAGACGAGGCGGGCGGGGTCGGCCTTGCCTCCGATGCCGAGGGGGTGGACCTCCAGCCGGGGCTTTCCCGCCGCGAGGCTCGGGCAGACCTCGAGCATGTGGGCGCCGAGGACGAGCTCGTTCCCGGGCTCCAGGTGGTAGGTGTAGTCCTCCATGAACGAGGTCCCGCCCCGGTTCGGCGCGTCGTCGCCCATGAGCTTCATGGCGTAGAGGAGCGCGGCGGTCTTCCAGTCGCCCTCGGCCCCGAAGCCGTAGCCTTCGGCCATGAGGCGCTGGCAGGCGAGGCCGGGGAGTTGGCCCAGGCCCCGCAGGTCCTCGAACGTCGTGGTGAAGCCCGCGAAGCCGCCCTCTTCGAGGAAGGCGCGCATGCCGAGCTCGAGCCGCGCCCCCTCGCGGATCGCGACCTCGTCGCTCGTCGCGATCTCGTAGAGGTCGCGGTACGTCTCGACGAGGCGGTCGGTCTCGGCGTCGCCCACCGCGTCCACGCGGGCGGCGAGGTCGCCGACGCCGTAGCCGTTGGTGGAGAAGCCGAGGACGATCTCGGCCTCGACCTTGTCGCCTTCGGTGACGGCGACGTCTCTCATGTTGTCCCCGAAGCGGGCGATCCTCGCGCCTTGGAGTCCGTGCCAGCCCCGCACGGCGCGGGCCCAGGCGCCGACGCGGGCCTGGACCTTCGGATCTCCCCAATAGCCGGCGACGACCTTGCGCCGGAGGCCGAGGCGGGCGTGGAGGTGCCCGGCCTCGCGGTCGCCGTGGGCGGCCTGGTTCAGGTTCATGAAGTCCATGTCGATGGTGCTCCAGGGGAGGTCGCGTCCGGCCTGGGTGTGGAGGTGGAGGACGGGTTTGGCGAGGGACTTCAGGCCGCCGATCCACATCTTCGCGGGGGAGAAGGTGTGCATCCAGAGGACGAGCCCCGCGCAGGCGGGGTCGGCGTCGGCCTCGCGGCAGAGCCGCCGGATCGCCTCGGGGTCGGTGAGGACGGGTTTGGCGACGACGGGGAGCCCGATCGCGGGGGCGGCGTCGAGGCCGCGGGCGACCCTCTCGGCGTTGCGGGCGACCTCGGCGAGGGTCTCGGGGCCGTAGAGGTGCTGGCTTCCGGTGACGAGCCAGAGCTCGGCGCCTTGGGGTCGGGGGGCGGGCATGGCGGGGAGTCTATCCGGTGAGGAGCCCTCCGGGGGCCGTCCGGAGGCCTTTCGGCGAGGATCATCATGAGGGGGCGGGGCGGGAGGGTGACGCTCGGCGTGACGCTCGGCGTGACGCTCGGCGTGACGCTCGGCGTGACGCTCGGTGTGACGCTCGGGGGGCGCTTTTGGGGCGGGGGGGCGGGGGGCGAATCGGCGGGTCATTCGCGTGGCGCTCGCCGGTTTGGGGGGGCGAGGATCCTCTCGGGGCTCGTCTTCGGGGGCGAGGCGGTAGAGGCGGGCGCGGCCCTGGGTGCCGGCGGGGGCGGCGAGGCCCGCGCGGACGAGGGCGGTGAGGACGTTGCGGACGACGGTCACGTTCGCCCGGAGCCGGCCGGCGAGGGCTTCGGCGGTGGCTCCGCTCCGGCCGGCGAGCGGGCCGTGGGCGAGCGGGCCGGGGGCGAGGGGGTCGGGGGCGAGGGCGGCGAGGAGGCGTCCGGCGAGGGGGAGTCCGGCGGGGCCCTCCTCGCGGCGGTAATCGAGGGGGCCGGACGAGCGGAGGACGAGGGTGAGGTACCCGCCGGCGCCGTACCCGTGGAGTCCGCGTCCGGCGCCGGCGACGACGACGCGGCGCTCGGCGATGGTGCCGAGAGGGGGGCGGGAGGGGGCGGTCGGGGCGGGATCGGGGGTCGGGGCGGGGTGCGCGGGCGGGCGGGGTTCGGCGCGGGCGGGGTCGGGGGCCCTCTCGCGGGGGGCGTCGGTCGCGGCGTGCCTCGCTCCCTCGGGCGCGGCTTGGGGGGCGGCTTGGGGGGAGTCGTGCGCGGGGATGTGCGGGGGGGCGGGGGCGGCGGCAGGGACGGGGGTGGCGGAGAGGTGGAGGTGGAGGCCGGCGGTGGAGAGGAGGGCGGGGGAGTCGCCCACGCGGGCGTGGCTCTTCCACGGGGCGGGGGCGGGGCGGTCGGATTTGACGGTGTGGTGGAGGGCGAGGACGGTCATGCCGGTGTTCTGGGCGATCGCGGCGAGACGGTTGACGAGGGCGCGGGCCTCGCGGGCGGACTCGAGGCGGGCGCAGGTGCTCGTGCGGAGGGAATCGAGGACGAGGAGGCGGGCGCCGGTGCGGGCGGCCCAGCTCTCGATCATGGGGGCGAAGTCGGGGTCCTCGATAGGGACGGGGAAGCGGGATTCGTAGACGGGGGCGGGGTCTCCGGCGGCGTCGCGGGGGGCGGCGGCGACGAGGTGGGCGCGTTCGGCGGGGGTCTCCTCGGCGTTCATCCAGAGGACGGCGCCGGGGGTCGTGGCGCGTCCGGCGAAGGGGGCGCCGGTGGCGACGGCGTAGGCGAGGGCGGTGGCGAGGTCGGTCTTGCCGGATTTGGGGGCTCCGGCGAGGATGGCGACGGTGGCGAGGGGGAGGACGCCTTCGAGAAGCCAGGCGCGGGGGGCGGGGGGATGGGTCTCGCCGAAGAGGGCGAAGAGGTTCGCGTAGGGGTCGAGGGGGTCGGGGGCCCCCTCCGCGCGGTGGGCGTCGAAGCTCTCGCGGAGGGCGCGGTAGCGGGCCTCGGCCTCGGCGAAGGGGTCTTCGGGGTCGGCCCGCGGCGCAGGGTCGCGGCGTCCGTCGCCGGGGAGGGCGTAGGCGGGAACGTCGCTTGGGGGGAGGTCGGTTTCGGGGAGGTCGGCGGGGTGGCGGTTGCGGAGTTGGGCGGGGGTCACACCCCTTTCCGCGTCGGCGCGGCCTTTTGACAAGGGGTCGGGGGCGATTTTGCGGGACGTTTCCCTTTCAGGAAACCTCGGCCTTAGAGATCCAGGCCGATCTGGGGGGCTTCCTTCTTGCCGCCTTTGACGGCGGTCTTGAAGGTCTCGGCGGCTTGGAGGGGGTAGAGGACGCGGGCTCCGGCGAGGAGTTCGCCCACGGTGAGGAGTTGGAGCTTGGGATAGTCGCCGAAGGCGACGGTGGAGAACTTGCCCGCTTGGGCGGCCTCGATCTCCATCGCTGGGGTGGGCTTTTCGAGGCTCACCAGGACGCCAGCGGCGAAGCCTTGGTTCTGCACGTCGCCGAGGAGGGCGGTGACCATGTTGCGGGTGACGCCGCCGCCTTTGACGGAGACGAGGATCTTGCGGTAGTCGCCCCTGTGGAAGACGATGTTAATGCCAACCTAGTGTCGCTCAACGCATTCGGCTACAGCTGTTGCGGTACCGAATTTAGGATAAATATCACATCGTGCTCCTTGCTTGCGACCGTCATGGGGCATAGTTCAATGTGAAAAGAAAACTTGCCTATTCTGCTCCTTCTTCTGGTTCAATTGTGGGGATGTGGGCTCCTGTAGGCGTAAGACCTTGATCCTTAGCGAGAGCAACCCATTCGTCCACGAGAGAAGGAAGTCGGCTCAACACCTCCCGTCCGAACAACACTTCGTCAACGTAACCCATATGGAGCATATCAATAATGCGACACAAGTATGAGCGTCCACATTTCCACCACGTGAAGTGGGAATCGACTATGAGGCAGTGTTGTACTGGCCACTGTTCAGCCTCCCTAAGGTCTTCCAGCTCCATACCGTCCAGCAACGTCTCGTATACGCCGTCCGCGACGCGTGAGCCGAAGGTCTTTGTGTGGTAATATTCCTTTATTTCCCAGATTGCAATCGGGTTTACTGCACTCGGAAACGCACCATCAACTCTTCGGGCTAAAGTTCTTAACGGCTTGCCATCCCGAGTGAATGTTGTGAGACTTCTTGGATCGTAATCCACATTGTAGCCTCCGGAACGGCTAAACACGATTAGATTCACCATTGCCGTCAAGTACGCAATTTTCTTCTTCTCACCCTTCTGCTTGTTCATGGGAGTTGCAACGTCTATACCTATGCTCAAATCATTTTTTAGATGGATGTATGCCGCCTCCGCATCGTCTACATCCATCAAGTGGTGCTGAACAGTTTTGTTCAACACATCTGCCCGATAACTAAAATAATCTAGGAGGGATTGTCCGAATGTACTAGGACCATCATCGTCTCGTAGATGTTCGCTGTCCAATCCAAGCTTAGTAAAAGCGCGTACGATGTTTTCTAACCTGTAAATTTTAATAGTACCGGAACCCCTGACTGTGTAGCCCAACTCCTCACTGATTGATCGCACGTGAGCCCAGAAGTGCTTGGGCATATTTATGTACTTAGGATTGGCTTTCATTTTAGATCTGCTTCGTAAAGTTGGATGAAGTCAGGGAGGGACAATCCGAGCGAGGCGCAGATTTGTCGTAGCTCAACGAGGTCAAGCCTCCTCTCACCGGTTTCGTACTTGCTTACAAATGACTGTGGTGTCCCTAGCAGGGCGGCTTGTTGGCGTTGTGATCGCCCGACGCCCTCTCGTAGCTTCCGCAGAAGCCTTTCGAGCACTTCATGCTCTGGCGAGTGAGCGCTTCGAGGCACAGCACTAACTCTGCCACAAGAGGTATGCTTGAACCCAAATTAGGATCAGATCTTTGAAGATGACCCGTCCGACTCCTCGTCAGCTCCCCCTGTCAATCTTCCCAGACGAACCGCTTTCGCCCGCTTCAAGCCAGGGTCAGCTCCTCAAGTGGATCGGTAGTAAGCATAGGTCTGCTGATGCGATCATAGGAACCTTTCCACCCGCCTTCGAGCGATATGTCGAACCATTCCTCGGTAGCGGAGCCGTACTGGGACGGTTAGCCCCCAATGTTGCCCTCGCGTCCGACGCTTACGGTCCCTTGATGGAGATTTGGACTACTCTCCAGATCAATCCGTCGCGAGTCAAACAGTGGTACGCAGACAGATATGATAGGTTTGCTTGCGGCAACAAAAGAGATGAATACGAGCGAGTCAAGGCCGAATTTAACCGCAGTCCAAACGGCGCAGACTTGTTGTTCCTGAGCCGCTCGTGCTATGGTGGAGTGATTAGATTTCGCAAAAGAGACGGTTACATGTCCACGCCTGTTGGTGTTCACACGCCAATGCGGCCGGAGAGTTTTGCAGAGCGTGTGGATACTTGGCACGCGAGCGTTGGATCAACAGTATTTCGACATTGCGATTTCAAAGATATACTCAGTGAAGTCAAGCATGGAGATCTCGTTTACTGTGATCCACCTTACTCAGAATCGCAGGCAATTCTCTATGGTGCCCAGTCCTTCAATTTGTACGAATTATTCTTGTCAATTGAGAATGCCAAAGCAAGGGGGGCGCGGATCATAGTCAGCATTGATGGAACGAAGAGGTCCGGCAAGCACAAAGTTGACATTCACATACCAGCTGGTTTGTTCGAGCGAGAGTTGTTCGTTGACTGCGGAAGATCTATGCTAAAACGATTACAGATGAAAGGGGAAACTCTCGAGTCTGAACGAGTCGCAGATCGACTCCTAATCACCTACTAACTAGTTGATTGGCTGCCGGTGGCGCTAACGCTCCCGGCCAGTAGCCTCAATCGACTTACGAGCACCCCGTAGTCTCGCCGCAGGAGTCGCATTTGAGGCAGACGCCGTTGCGAACGAGGGTGAAGGCGCCGCAGTTGCCGCAGGGGTCGCCTTCGTAGCCTTTGAGGCGGGCCTGGCGGACCTTTTCGGCGGTTTCGGCGTTGGCGCTCCGGGTGGCGCTCACGACGGCTTGCGTGGGGGCGATCGGGGCGATGCCCGTGGGGGCGGCCTTGGCGGCGCCGTTCGTGCGGGAGCCGTTGAGGGCGCCGTTGGACGTGCCGTTGGGGGCGACGGGGATCTCTATGAGGGCGGTCGCGTGGGCGCCGTTGCCGGAGACGGTGCGCTCCTCGTACTGGGTCGGGGCGTTCGCCTGGTTCGCCGCCAATTGAGAGGTGGGCGAGCCGGTGGCGAGGCCGTCGTCGAAGGGGAGGGCGTCCTGCACGCCGGTCGTCGCGCCGAAGCCGACCGACGGGTGGGCCTGGACGGCGACGCCGGGGACGGGGCCGTCGAAGTCGTCGTCCTCGACGCTCTCCTCGTCGAAGGCGGGGGCCTGGCTCGGGCGGCCGACGGTGTCGCCCTGGAGGTCCTCGGGCTTCACCTGGACGAGGTCGGTGCGGCCGAGGTAGCTCAGCGCGAGCTCGCGGAAGATGTAGTCGATGACCGAGGTGGACATCTTGATGTTGTCGTGGCCGCCGACGACGCCGTTGGGCTCGAAGCGGGTGAAGACGAAGGCCTCGACGAACTCCTCGAGGGGGACGCCGTACTGGAGTCCGAGCGAGATGGCGATCGCGAAGCAGTTCATGAGGGACCGGAACGCGGCGCCCTCGCGGTGCATGTCCACGAAGATCTCGCCGAGGGAGCCGTCCTCGAACTCGCCGGTCCGCAGGTAGACCTTGTGGCCGCCGACGCGGGCCTTTTGGGTGTAGCCGCGGCGGCGTCCGGGGAGGACGCGGCGCTTGGAGAGGTAGCGGTAGACGAGCTTCGTCGCGGCCTCCTTGATCTCCTCGTGCTGGGTCGTCGTGGCGGTTTGGGCCGACATGGCGCCGGCGATCTCGCGCTCGAGCTCGACGGGGGCGGTCGCTTGGAAGTCGTCCCTCTCGAACTCGCCGAGGCTCGCTTCGAGGATGGCGGCGGCGTTGTCGTCGCTCGAGGAGTTCAGCGGTTGCGAGAGTTTGGAGCCGTCGCGGTAGAGGGCGTTGGCCTTCACGCCGAGCTTCCACGAGAGCCAGTAGGCGTCGTGGACGTCGGCGACGGTGGCTTCGGCGGGGAGGTTGATGGTTTTGGAGATGGCTCCGGAAAGGAACGGTTGGGCGGCGGCCATCATGCGGATGTGGCCGGTGGCGTGGATGTAGCGCCGGCCGGTCTTGCCGCACTTGTTCGCGCAGTCGAAGACGCTCAGGTGCTCGTCTCGGAGGAAGGGGGCGCCTTCGACGGTCATGGTGCCGCAGACGTAGTCGTTCGCGGCGTCGGTCTCCGCCTTGGTGAAGCCGAGGGCGCCGAGCATGTTGAAGGACCAGTCGTTCAGCTGTTCGTCGGTGAAGCCGAGGGTCTCGATGCAGAAGTCGTCGCCGAGGGTGTAGCGGTTGAAGGCGAAGCCGATCTCGAAGGCGGAGGCGAGTCCGGCCTCGACCTTGGCGATGGCGTCGGGGGTGAAGCCTTTGGCCTCCAGGGTCTCGTGGTTCACTCCGGGGGCGTTCGCGAGGGTTTTGCGTCCGGTGGCGTAGGCGACGATGGCGTCGATCTCCTCCGGGGCGTAGCCGAGCTTGAGGAGGGCGGGGGGGACGGAGTTATTGATGATCTTGAAGTAGCCGCCGCCGGAGAGCTTTTTGAACTTCACGAGGGCGAAGTCGGGTTCGACGCCGGTGGTGTCGCAGTCCATGAGGAGTCCGATGGTGCCGGTGGGGGCGAGGACGGTGACCTGGGCGTTGCGGAAGCCGTGCCTTTCGCCGAGGGCGAGGGCGCGGTCCCAGGCGTCCTGGGCGGCCTGGAGGAAGCCTTCGGGGGCGTCGGCGGCCCGGATGCCGACGGGGTAGACGGAGAGGCCTTCGTAGTCGTCCTGGGGGGCGTCGTAGGCAGCGCGGCGGTGGTTGCGGATCACGCGGAGCATGGACTCGGCGTTGGGGGCGTAGCCGGGGAAGGGTCCGAGCTCGCCGGCCATCTCGGCGCTCGCGGCGTAGGCCTCGCCGCCGAGGACGGCGGTGAGGGTTCCGGCGAGGGCGAAGCCCTGGGGGGAGTCGTAGGCGACGCCCATCCTCATGAGGAGGGCGCCGAGGTTCGCGTAGCCGAGGCCGAGGGTGCGGTAGTCGTAGGACCGCTGGGCGATCTCGGCGCTCGGGAACTGGGCCATGAGGACGGAGATCTCGAGGACCATCGTCCAGATGCGGATGGCGTGCCGGTAGCCTTCGAGGTCGAAGGTTCCGGTGGCGTCGTCGTAGAGGGTGGCGAGGTTGATCGAGGCGAGGTTGCACGCGGTGTCGTCGAGGAACATGTACTCGGAGCACGGGTTGCTCGCGTTGATCCTTCCGGAGGCGGGGCAGGTGTGCCACTCGTTGATGGTGGAGTCGTACTGGAGGCCGGGGTCGGCGGAGTTCCAGGCGGCCTCGCAGATGTCGTCCCAGAGCTCCTTGGCCTTCACGGTCTTCAGGGGTTTGCCGGTGGTGCGGGCGGTGAGGTGCCAGTCGTCGTCGGCTTCGACGGCGCGGAAGAACTCGGTGGTGACGCGGACGGAGTTGTTCGAGTTCTGGCCGGCGACGGTGAGGTAGGCCTCGGACTCGTAGCCGGTGTCCATGACGGGGAACTCGATGCTGGTGTAGCCCTGGCCCGCGAACTGGATCGCGCGCCCGATGTAGTTCAGGGGGATCTCGTGGGCCTTCGCCTCGGCGATCGCCTTGCGCAGGGGCGCGTTCGTCCGGGGGTTCGCGTCGCCTTGCGCGGCGGCCATGATGCGGTTGAGGTGGAGGGCGTTGAGCTTGCTTCCGGTGACGAGGGCGGCGACCTTCTGCTCCTCTTTGACCTTCCAGTTCACGAACTCCTCGATGTCGGGGTGGTCCACGTCGAGGCAGACCATCTTCGCGGCGCGGCGGGTGGTGCCGCCGGACTTGATCGAGCCGGCGGAGCGGTCGCCGACCTTCAGGAACGACATGAGGCCGGAGGAGCGTCCGCCGCCGGAGAGGCGCTCGTTCTCGGATCGGATCTTCGAGAAGTTCGTCCCGACGCCGGAGCCGTACTTGAAGATGCGGGCCTCGCGGGTCCAGAGGTCCATGATGCCGCCCTCGTTCACGAGGTCGTCCTTCACGGAGAGGATGAAGCAGTTGTGGACGACGACGTTGTTCGAGAGGTACTGGCCCGATTCGGTCTGAATGTCGTAGACCGGTTCGAGGTCCACAGGCTCGATCCGGGCGATCGTCTCCTCGCGCAAGGCGGGGAGGGCTCTGCCGGGGAACTCCTCGGAGATCGAGCGGGCGAGCTTCTCCCGCTTATCGAAGGAGACGAAGCCGACGAGCTCGGCGAAGCGACGGCGGGCGTCGGCGTAACCGATCGAGACGAAGTAGGGCTGTTTGCGATCGGCGCGCTTCTCGGTTCCCGCCTGGACGCGCGAGTAGATCCCGTGGTTGGCGAGGAGGGTCTGGACGCCGCGGGCGAGATCCGGCGAGACGGTCGTGAGGACGACGTCGGCGGTGCGCGAGGCTCGCGAGCGGAGGCGGACGGTGCCGTCGGCCTGGAAGAGCGAGCGGAGATAGGCGCGCTGAGCCTCGGCCCCGGCGGCGAGGACGCGGGCGGGGACGGCGAGGTCGGCGCTTCCGCGCAGGAGGCCGTACGTCTCGACGAAGGGGCGGAGAGTCTCGCCGTAGAGGCGGTGGCGACGGACTTCGAGCTCGGGGGACTCGGAGTCCACGCACCGGGTCTTTACGCGCGCGCCGGGGAGGACCTTCGCGAGGAGGCCGAGGACGTAGCCCTCCTCCTCGGGGTTCACGCTCATCGCCTCGATGGTGAGGGACCGGTTCGTGCCTTCGGCGTACTGGCCGACGAAGCCGTCGCCCTGGAGCCAGCCGGCGAGGGCGGCCTCGGCGACGTCGGCGGGGGCGCTCGGGGCGGCGACCCCGGTCGCGGTGGAGAGGAGCATCCGGTGCCCGGGGGCGAGCTCGTCGAGGCGCATCCACTTCGCGCCGGAGCGGCGGGAGGCGCGGGCGAGGACGAGGTGGTCGGCGGTGGCCTCTACGTGGGCGCCGTTCTTCAGGACGAGGCGCAGGACGAGCTTCGTGCCGTTCGACTTCGTCGCGACGACGCGGGTCGTGCCCGTACCCCCGGCGGTGCCGTCGAAGACCTCGAGGCCGAGGAGGCCGCGCTCGACGATCTCGCCGATGGGGACGGGTCCGGCGGGGGTGGAGACGGTGGCGCGGTAGGGCTGGCAGGCGTGGGGCTGGGGGCGCTCGTAGGCGTTGACGCTCCTTTCGAGGGTGCCGGTGGCGGGGTCCACGTACTGGTGGCCCTGGGCGACGCCCTCGACGCCGTAGGCGAAGTGGAGGCCGGTGTTGAACCACTGGGGGGAGTTCGGGGCGACCATCTGCTTCGCCATCATGTGGACGAGCTCGTCGTAGAAGGCCTGCGCGTCGGCGGGGGCGTCGAAGTAGCCGCCCTTTTCGCCCCAGTGGCGCCAGCAGCCGGCGAGGCGGTGGAAGACGGCGCGGGCGTCCTCCTCGTGGTCGCCCTTCGGGGCGAGGTGCTCGGCGTCGCCGCCCGCGTACTCGGCGCCGTTCACCTTTCCGGCCTCGAGGCCGGCCTTGCGGAAGTACTTCTGGGCGAGGATGTCGGTGGCGACCTGGGACCAGGTCTTCGGCACCATGACGTTCTCCATGAGGAAGACGGGAGAGCCGTCGGGGTTGCGGATCTCGGAGCGGCGGGGCTCGAAGGCGATGCCGGCGTAAGGGGACCGGCCCTCGGTGGTGAAGTGGCGGGAGACGTTCATGGTCGGGGTTCTAGGGGGGAGGAGGGCGGTTAGGAGAGGGGGGCGAGACGGGCGAGGGCCTCCTCGCGCTGGACCCTCTCGACGAGGCGGGCGAAGTCGGAGACGGTCTCGAACTCCTGGTAGACGGAGGCGAAGCGGACGTAGGCGACGGTATCGACGATGGAGAGCTCGCCCATGACGCGGCGGCCGACCTCGGCGGTGGTCACCTCGTCGAGCCCCTCGGCGAGGAGGTCGCGCTCGATCTTCGTGGCGGCGAGCTCGAGGCGCTCGGTGCTCACGGGGCGTTTGCGGGCGGCGACGCGCATGGAGGCGAGGAGTTTGTCGGCGGAGAACTCCTCGCGCCCGCCGCCGCGCTTGACGACGTAGAGGCGGGGGCGCTCGGCGCGCTCGATGGTGGTGAAGCGGCGGGTGCAGGCGGGGCATTCCCGGCGTCGCCGGATGGTGCCCCCGTCGGGGGTGGGGCGGGAGTCGAGGACGCGTTGGTCCCCGTGTCCACAGTAGGGGCACTGCACGAATGGAGTCTACGCCCCCTAGATGTTGTGGTGCTCGTTAAAAGCCGCCACAAGGGGTGGTTTTTATCCCCATTTTCTTTCCCACAGTTTCCCCTTGTTTCTCCCCAGGTTCTCCCCAATTGAAGGTGATCTTTAGAGATTCAGGTCGTGGCGGAGGTTCTCGGCGCGGGTCTTCGCGCGCTCGGCGGCGTCGCCGCGGGCGCGGAAGTCGGCGACGGTGAGGGCGCGGTCCACGTCGCGGGGGGAGAGGCCGGGGAGGAGGCCGGCGACGGCGCCCCAGCGGAGCCATCCGAGGGCGCGGACGGCGTCGGCGAGACTGAGGGCGGGGGCGGCGGCGAGGCGGTCGCGGGCGGCGGCGCAGTGGTGGGCGAGGACGTCGGGGCCGGTCGCCTCGCGAGCGAGGGTCTCCTGCTCCACGAGGTAGGCGAGGGCACCGGCGAACTCGCCGTCGCCGTCCGCGAGGGTGGAGACCTGGGCGAAGGCGCCGACGGCGCGGCTCGTCTCACCGAAGAGACCCCGGAAGACGAGGCGGCGGGAGGCGAGAGCGCCGAGGACGGCGGCCATGCGTCCCGACGAGGCGAGGGCGATGAGGTGGAGCATGGCGGAGACGCGGCGTCCGGGGCCGCAGTTGTAGACGCTGGAGGCGAGGTAGCCCCACTCGGGCGCGTAGGCCCAGGCGAGGCGCGCGCCGAGAAGGTCGAGCCCCTCGCGCGAGACGACGAGGGCGCGTTCGAGGGCCGCGCCGGGGACGACGACCTGGAGGCGGAGGTGGTCCTCCTCGTTCACCATCGCGGCGACGGTGAGGGTCCGGTCGAGGAGGAGGGCGCGGCCGGGGAGGGTCCAGGCCCAGTCGGCGGAGAGGAGGCGGGCGCCGACGAGCCCCTCGCGCTCGTCGGCGGTGAGGGAGGTGCGGGCGGTGAGCCCCGTCGCGGCGGCGGCGATCTCGCGCATGACGTCGATCGCCTCCTCGGGTTCGAGGCGGGCGGGGAAGCGGCGGCCCCGGAGGTTGCGCATGGTGCGGACGCGGGTGGAGAGGACGACGTGGGCCTGGGGGCCGTCCTCGGCGAGCCAGGCGGGAGTCGGGAGGGCGTCGAGGGCGAGGCGGCGCCAGGTGTCGCCTTCGAGCCGCCTCCCGTCGCGCCCCTCGCGCCCGTCTCGCATGGTCCGGAGGGTACCGGGGGAGGCGGGGGAAGCGGGGCGCCTTCTAGGTTCGGGCTGGGGGCGTCCGGGCGGGAGCGTCCGGGCTAGGGGCGTCCGGGCTGGGGCGTTCGGGCTAGGGGCGGACGCGGATCTCGACGCGCTCTCCGCCGGCGAGGGCGACGAGGCGGGCGCCGCGTCGGGCGGCGAGGTAGGCATGGGCGAGGGTGCGCTCGGCGGCGGGGCGGTCGGGGGCGCCGGCGAGGGCGTCGAGGAGGCGGCGCTCCCCAAGGTCGGCGAAGCTCACGAGGCGGGCGGGTCCGCGCGGCGGGGAGGGGGTCTCGGCGACGTCGGCGAGGTCGAGGAGGATGCGGTCGCGCTCGACGGTGAGGGGAAGCTCGTTCAGGAGGCGGCGGAGGGTGGCGGTGGGGCCGGTCCGGCCCTCCGCGCCGTAGAGGCGGAGGGAGCGGCGGCGGAAGTCGAGGAGGACGCGGGGGGCGAGGACGGAGGGGCCGACGGTGCCGTCGTCGGCCTCTTTGCCCGCGTCGGGGGTGCCCTCGTCGCCGGGATCCTCGAGGACCTCGATCCAGGGGAAGGGGCGGCCGCCGAGATCGAGGCCCCGCAAGAGGCGGTACGTCTTCGGGACCATGCCCTCGGTCGTGTCGGTGACGCGTCGGTCGCTCGCGACGACGGCGGCCTTCGGGATGCGGCGTTTGAGGAGGGCGACGACGTTCGCGCCGGTGTCCACGACGAGCCGGAGCCCGGTCGTCCCGAGGCGGGCGGGGGCGGCGAGGTAGCCGTCGGGGGTGGGGGTGAGGGGGATATCGGCGGGGGTCCCGGATTCGCCGGGCGGGGGGGCGACGCTCTTCGGGTCGGGGTCGGCCCACGCGCGCTCGCGGTCGTAGTCCACGTAGAGGCGGAAGCGGCGGAGGGCGTCGGTGCCGAGGACGCCGACGGTCTCGATGTCGGAGGGCGGGTTCGCGCCGGTCTCGGGGTCGTCGCGCTCGGCGTCGAGGGCGAGGTCCCTCGCGCCGATGCGGAAGCGGACGCGGACGGTGGCGCGGCCCTTGGGGACGAGGCGGGGGGCGACGCTCGTGGCGGGGTAGCCGGAGTCGAGGAGGAACGGTCGCTCGCGCCCGTCGGGGAGGCGGGCCTTCACGATCATGAGGCCGTCCACGAAGCGGGCGTGGAGGTCGGTCCATCCGGACACGGGCGGCGGGGGAAGGGGGAGCATGGTCGGAGACGATTCGCCCGGGGGAGTGTAGACGCTACGCCTTCTTCAGGGTGCGGTAGACGTAGGCGAGGATCTCGGCGACGGGGGCGAAGAGGTCGCGGGGGACGAAGTCGCCGATCTCGCACTGGCGGTAGAGGGCGCGGGCGAGGGGGGGGTTGGGGACGACGGGGACCTTCGCCTCGGCGGCGATCTCGCGGATGCGGGCGGCGAGGTGGTCGGTGCCTTTGGCGACGACGACGGGGGCGTGGCTTTTGTCGCCCTCGTACTTGATCGCGACGGCGTAGTGGGTGGGGTTCGTGACGATCACGTCGGCGGTCCGGACGGCGCTCGCGGTGCGGCTCTTGCTCAGGGCGCGGGCGCGGCGCATCCGGGCGGCCTTGAGCTCGGGGTTCGTCTCGGCCTCCTTCATCTCCTGGCGGACCTCCTCCTTCGTCATCATCAGCTCCGACATCGTCCGCTTGCGCTGGAAGGCGTAGTCGGCGGCGGCGAGGACGAGCCAGGCCATGCCGAGGCGGACGAGCATCGCGTGGGCGACGTTTCCGACGACGCCCATCGCGGCGCCGACGGGGAGGGCGCCGAGCATGAGGATCTCGCCCCAGTGGGCGCTCAGGACGGACGCGGCGAGTCCGGCGAAGACGAGGGACTTGAAGAGGGCCTTCGCGCACTCGAAGAGCCCCTGTTTGCCGAGGACGCGCTTGACGCCCTGGAAGGGATCGATGCGGGCGAACTTCGGGATCAGGCCCTCGGGGGAGAGGTTCAGGCCGACCTGGGCGAGGTTCGCGGCGAGGCCGGCGCCCATCGCGGCGCCGGCGAGAAGGAGGAAGGGGGCGGCGACGGGGGCGGCGACGGCTCCGGCGGCGCGGAGGACATTGCCGTCGGTGGGTTCAAGGCTCGCGGAGCGCATGGAGGCGCCGATGCCGCGGACGAGGGCCTCGGATCCGCGGGAGAGGGCGCCGGGGAGGACCATGACGAGGACGAGGACGCTCGCGGCGCCGACGAGGTCTTGGGAGCGGGGGATCTGGCCTCGTTTGCGGGCCTCGCGCATGCGTTTGTCGGTGGGCTTCTCGGTCCTTTCGCCCGCGCCTTCGGCCATGGGTCTTCGCTAGGCTCCGAAGAGTCGGCCCAGGAGGTGGGTCGCGCGGTCCACGCCGAGGGCGACGCCGCCGACGAGGGCGGGGAGGGCGAGGCTTGTGGCGAGGAGGCCGACGGCGATCTTCGCGGGGGCGCCGATCTGGAGGGGTTGGAGCTGGGGGACGGCGCGGGAGAGGAGTCCGAGGGCGGCGTCCACGACGAGGGAGGCGCCGAGGGCGGGGGCGGCGATCGCGAGGGCGGTCGAGAGGGCCATGCCCATCATCGCCTGGACCCCCGCGAGGACGGCGGGGAGGGAGTCGAGGGAGAGGGGCGGTCCGGCGTGGCCCCCCGTCCCGTAGCTGCGGACGATCGCGCCGACGAGGAGGTGGTGGGCGTCGAGGGTGAGGAAGACGACGACGGCGAGCATGGACTTGAACTGGCCGAGGAGGGTGACGGGGACGCCGTCCACGGGGTTCAGGACCTGGCTCATCGAGAGGCCGGTCTGGGCGTCGAGGAAGGTGCCGGCGATCCCGGCGGACTGGACGGCGAGGTTCATCGTGAGGCCGATGAGGAGTCCGGTCGCGGCCTCGGCGCCGACCTGGAGGGCGAGGCCGCCGAGCCCGTCGGGGATCGGGGCGACGCGGGCCTTCACGACGGCGGCGATCGCGCCGGCGAGGGCGAGGCCGACGAAGATCCGGACGTGGGCGGGAATGGAGGCGGCGCCGAAGCCGGGGGCGGAAAGGAGGGCGGCGCCGACGCGGACGAAGACGAGGAGGGCGGCGTGGATCGCGGCGAGGTCGGCCATGTCAGGACAGGCCGAGCCCGGCGGCGCGGGCGAAGCACAGGTGGACGAATTGGACGAGGAGGCCGAGCATCCAGTTGCCGAGGAGGAGGGTGGCTCCGGCGACGGCGACCGCCTTCGGGACGAAGGTGAGGGTCTGCTCCTGGATGCTCGTGAGGGCCTGGAAGAGCGAGACGAGGAGTCCGACGAAGAGGGAGGTGGCGAGGACGGGGAGGCTCACGAGGAGCCCGGTCTGCATCGCGAGGCGGGCGGTATCGAGGGCGAGGGCCTGCTGTTGCATCGCGCTAGCGGTACCCCTGGAGGATGGCGGAGACGAGGGTGCCCCAGCCGTCGGCGAGGACGAAGACGAGAAGCTTCGCGGGGAGGCTCACGGTGGTGGGGGGGAGCATCATCATGCCCATGCTCATGAGTCCCGAGGCGACGACGAGGTCGATGACGAGGAAGGGGACGAAGATGTAGAAGCCGACGATGAAGGCGGTCTTCAGCTCGGAGATGACGAAGGCGGGGACGAGGGTGGTGAAGTTCACGTCCTCGCGGGCGGCGGGCCGCTCCTTGCGGATGTCGAGGAAGAGTTTCAGGTCGCCTTCGTAGGTGTTGCGGAGCATGAAGGCGCGGGCGGGGGCGGCGGCCTTGGCGAGCGCCTCGCCCTGGCCGATCTTGTGGGCCATGAAGGGCTGGAGGGCGTCGGCGTTGATCCGCTTGTAGGTGGGGCCCATGACGAAGAAGGTGAGGAAGAGGGAGAGTCCGACGACGACCTGGGTCGGGGGGATGTTGGGGGTGCCGAGCGCGGAGCGGACGAAGGAGAAGACGATGACGATGCGGGTGAAGGCGGTGGTGAGGATGAGGAGGGCGGGGGCGAGGGAGAGGACGGTGAGGAGGGCGACGATCTGGAGGCTCGTCGCGACGTCGCCGGTCTTGCCGCCGGGGTTCGGGAGGCCGAGGCCGCTCGTCGTGAGGCCGCCGGGGCCGAGGGTGATCGTGGGTCCGCCGGCCTTCGCCTGCGCGAGGGCGAGGGCGGGGAGGAGGAGGAGCAGGAGGGGGAGGAGGCGTCTCACTTGAGGGTGCTCAGGTGCTCGAGGCGGCGGGCGAGGTCGGCGGCTCTGTCGCGATCGGGGGCGGGATCGGGGGAGTAGGGGGCGGGGGAGTAGGGGGCGGCCGCCTCGACCATCTCGCGGAAGAGGGGGAGGTCGTCCCGGGGGCTGGCGGGTTCGGTGAGGTCGGCGAGGGTGGCGACGGAGCCGGAGGTGGTGCCGACGAGGAGGGTCTTGCCGCGGGCGCGGACGACGTGGAGGTGGCCGCCGGGGAAGGACGCGGACTCCTCGATCCTCAGTCCGGAGCCTGGGGGGGCGTTCAGGGGGGCGCCGAGGCGGCGGGCGAGCTTCGGGAGGGCCCATTTGAGGAGGATGGCGACGACGGCGACGGCGAGGAGGGTCTGGACGAGGCCGCCGCCTCCGCTCGGGGCTCCGACGGCGACGGGGGGGGCGGTCTTCGTGCCGAGGAGGCCTTCGCGGGGGGCGGTTCCGTTCACGCCGCGCTCTCCAGGCGGCCGAAGCGCTCGTTGGGGTTGAGGATCTCGGTGATGCGGACGCCGAAGTTGTCCTCGATGACGACGACCTCGCCCTTGGCGACGAGGCGGCCGTTCACCATGACGTCGACGGGCTCGCCGGCGGCCTTGTCCACCTCGACGATGCTGCCGGTGCCGAGGTCCACGACCTCGCGGACGGTCATGCGGACGCGGCCGAGCTCGACGGAGATCTCGAGGGGGACGTCGAGGAGGATGTCGAGGCGGCCGGGCTCGTGGGGGGCGGCGGGGGGGGCGAGGGGGGCGTAGCCGCCGGCGGCGCCGAAGGGGGCGGGCTCCTCCTCGGCGGCGCTCGGGGCCTCGCCGATGAGGAGGGCGGCGGTCTCTCGGTCGAAGGCCCAGACGAGGATGCCCTTCACCTCGTCGCTCTCGATCGCGACGTTCACGCGGACGATCTCGGCGGCGCGCTGGAGGTTGGGGGTGAAGTGGAAGGGCTGGTAGCGGATGGAGAGGGAGGTGGCGACGATCGTCTCGCCGAGGGTGCGTCCGATGGCGAGGCAGAGGCCCTGGACGATCGCCTCGGCGAGGGGGCGGACGTCGGCGACGACGTTCTCGTCCACGTCGGCGACCTCGATCCCGGTGACGACGCGGGCGAGCTCGAGGACGGTCTCGGACCGGACGAGGACGGACTGGACGGACTCGGGGGCGTTCGCGAGGGCGAACTGGACGATGAGCTGGGCGCTCGCGAGGTCGGTCTGGAGGTCGGAGGGTTTGGCGGTGGTGGTGAGGGGGTTGGCGAGGCCGATCGGCCCTCCGGCGGCGTCGCTCACGGTCTGGGCGACGACGTTCCAGAGTCCGGGCTGGAGCTCGGCGAGTCGGGAGAGGGTCTCGGGCGTGATCTGGGCCATTGGATTGCGGTCGGGGGGTTCAGGGGGCGATCGGTTCGGTGACCGAGAAGACGACGCGCTTGCCGGCGAGGATGGGTTTGCCGGCGTATTTGGGGACCTCGCCGACGAGGAGGACGAGGTCGCCGTCGGTGCGCTGGTCGAGGCGGAGGACGTCGCCCTCCCTCAGTTCGCCGAAGCGGCGGAAGTCGAGTTTGGCGCGGCCGAGGACGACGGCGCACTCGACGGTGGTGCTCGCGACCTGTTGGGCGAGGAGGCGGCGGGCGTTGGGGGTGTTCTTGCGCCCGCTGGTGGCGAACCACTTTTGGGCGGAGAGCTTGGCGGTGACGGGTTTGATGACGAGGTAGGGGATGCACAGGGACATCGCGTGGCGGGTCTCGCCGGTCTTCACCTCGAAGAGGATGGCGAGGACGATGTCGTTGGGGGGGGCGACGGCGACGAACTGGGAGCTCGTCTCGATGGCGTCGACGGAGGGGTTCACGACGACGACGCCCTCCCAGGCCTGTTTGAGGGAGGCGAACATGCGCTCGATGAGTTGGCGCAGGAGGGGTCGTTCGATGTCGGTGAGGTTGTTGCGGTTGACGGAGCGTCCGGGGCCGCCGAGCATCCGGTCGATCATGGTGAAGACGAGGGAGAACTCCATCTCGACGACGGTCTGGCCCGAGAGGGGGGGGAGGGAGGTGATGGCGAAGACGGAGTTGCCGATCGAGCGGAGGTATTCGTCGTAGGGGATCTGCTCGAGGGAGATGAGCTCGATGGCGACGGGGCTTCGGAGGGAGGCGGAGAGGGAGCTCGCGGCCTGGCGCGCGAACGTCTCGTGGAGCATCTGGAGGGTCCGGAGCTGGTCTTTGGAGAGTTTGTCGGGTCGCCGGAAGTCGTAGGGTTCGTAGCCGACGCCTTTGAGCTTGCCCCCGCCGGCGGCGTTGAGGGCGGCGGCCTTGGCGACTTTGGGGGCGGTCTCGGCCCCTCCGAGGGAGGAGATGAGGGCTTCGATCTCGGCTTTGGAGAGGATTTCGGCCACGGGTCTCGCCCCTTATATCGGGGCGGGGGCGTTTTCCGTTAGGGCGAAAGTTGCGCGGGGTTGTGAGGTTTGGGAGGGGGCGGTGCGCTACTGGGTGGCGAAGCTTGCGAAGAGGACCTTGAGGACGGGGCCTTCGAGGGAGTCCCAGTCCTCGGGAATGTCGCCGGGCCCTTCGTGGGCGCCCTTCTTCTCTTTGGAGAGGTCCACCTCGGTCGTTTTGCCGTGGCCCGCGCCTCCGGCGGCGCCGGGGGCTCCGCCGAGGGCCTTGTTGATGGCGGCGGCGATCTTGCGTTTGAGGCGCTTCATGTCGGTTTCGGCGACGGTGTCCTTGGGATCGGTGCCTTTGAGGCAGATGTTCACGGCGTCGGCGACCTCGACCTTGTGCTTGCCGAACTCCTCGGCTTTGAAGTCCTTGCGGAGTTTGACGGCGATCTTCGTTTTGAGGTAGGTGCGTCCGTCGCTCATGTTCACGAGGAACTCGGGTTCGATCTCGACCTCCTCCTCGGCGATGGCGACGGTGTGGGCGGCGTCGGCGGGCTTGCCCTTCTTCATCATGAAGAAGCCTCCGCCGCCGAGGACGGCGACGAGGGCGAGGACGATGGGGAGCTTGCCCTTCTTCTTCTTGGCGGGGGCGGCGTCGGACATCTAGGGGAATTGTCGGCGCGGGCCGAGGGTTTTACGAGGTTTCGACGCTCACCCCGAGTTGGCGGCAGAGTTCGCCGAGGAAGTATTCGCAGTCGGTGACGATGCCGACAGCCTGGTGGGTGCCGCGGTCGGTGAGTTTGATGACGGTGTCGGCGTCGCCGTCCACGCAGAAGGTGGCGACGCTCGCGGGGAGGATGTTGCCGGTGGCGACGGAGTGGAGCATCGTCGCGACCATGAGGCAGACGGCGATCGGGCCTCTCTCCGGGTCGTTCACGGCGTCGCGCATGGCGTCCACGGCCTCGACGGCGTCGGTGATCACGTCGGGGAGGGGGCCGTCGTCGCGGATGCTGCCGGCGAGGACGAAGGGGACGCCGCGCGTCACGCAGGCGTGCATGACGCCGCCCCGGACGAGGCCGCTCTCGACGGCGGCGGCGATGGAGCCCTCGCGGCGGACGCGGTTGATCGCGCGGAGGTGGTGGGTGTGGCCGTGGGGGCCGCTCGCGCCGGTGGCGAGGTCCACGCCGAGGGAGGTGCCGAGCATGTCGGACTCGATGTCGTGGGCGGCGAGGGCGTTGCCCGCGAAGAGGAGGCCGATCCAGCCCCCGCGGACGAGGGCGGCGAGGGCGGGCGCGCTTCCCGAATGGACGATGGCGGGGCCGCCGACGAGGAGGGTGCGCGCGCCGCGCTCGCGGGCCTCGCGCATGGCGCTCGCGGCGGCGGCGACGAGGCGGGCTTTGGGGCGCTCGGAGGAGACGTCGTTCGCCATGAAGCGGAACTCGCCCCCTTTCGCGTTGGAGTCCTCCATCGTGACGCGGACGCCCTCATAGCCGACGACGAGCCAGTCGCCGCGCCTCACCCCGTGCATGGGGACGGTCTCGGCGCGGAAGGCGTCGCCCTCGCGCCGGACGCGGACGCCGCAGTCCATCTCGAGGCGCTCGACGGGGATGCGGTGGCCCTGCCAGAGGACGGAGGTGGGGAAGTTCGTGGTGGAGTAGAAGCCCTCCGGGAGGACGCCGTCCCGCTCCGCTTCGGCGAGGGCGGCCTCGCCGGTGTCGAAGGTGGCGCCGAGGGCGGCGGCGGCGAGGAGGGCCTCGCGCAGGGCGGCGACGTCGCTCGCGGTGAGGACGAGCTCGGCGACGGAGGGGGCGTCGGAGAACTCGCCGACGGCGAAGGTGCGGAGGCGGAAGGCGACCCCGCGCTCGTTCAGGAGGTCGAGGAGGCCGGCGAGGCTCTTCGAGTCGAGGAGGTCGCCTTGGAGGGTGAGCGTCTCGGTGACCATGGGGAGAGTTTAGCGGGTGTGAGCTTCGGCATGCGCAAATCCCGAGCTAACGTCTTCCAAATGTGTAGGATCTTCCGAACGCGTTCCTCTCCCGCGCGTCCGCCAAATCCCGCTTTTCAGTAGGGTTCGCCGGCAACGTCACCATGCGATCCAAGATACGTGTAGATTCGTCATAAAGCTTCAGATCCCGGCGTGCGATCGCATAATCCGCGATGAGGCGCGCAAGATAGATCTGGGTTCCGACGTGGTTCGGGTAGCGACTGGCGAGCCGACGCATTCTCGGGAGCCCGACATCTCCGTTTCCGTTGAAGAGGAGGAGGTGATCGTAGCCGAGTTCTGCCCGGTAGTCGTTCGGAGCGGCTTTGAGGATGCGCTCGTAGGCAGGAAAGAGACGAGGATCACGGGTCAACGACTTCACCGCGAACGTGCGCCACTTGTATTCAGTCGCGGTGAGAGCCGAGGCCCAGCGATCTTGGCGAGCGAAAATCCGGATGCCGAGAGATTCTAGATTCGGCACGAAGGGTTGCGATTGGATCGCGACGAGGCAACGCAAAAGGCTCTCGCGCGAGAGTTTCGCGACTCCATTGGACTGAGCGTCGGTGAGCAGACGCACGGCCCGGGATGGATCTTCGTAAATCGTCTTCGCCTCTGCCTCAGCGATCGTCCTGTACTTCAAACTGGTGGCGGTCCACCCGCGCGCGACGAACTCGAATTCGCGCGCGGGCATTCGAGATTCAGAGTGGTCCAGAGTACCGCGACGTGCAAAGGGGGTTTTCCCCTGCGGTACGACGCTCTGGCGAGCGAGGAAAAGGAGACTGAGTTGGGTGGTGGGAAACGGACTCACAGTCCGCCCGCCTGCGGTCCGCCCGAACCACCTGCACCCGTACCATCAGGCGGAGGGGGGGGGCCATTAGGATCTATGTAGATGAAACGTCCTTGGTAAGCCTCGTTCGCCAACTCCCGGTAAGTGGTGACTTTGCCCTGTCCGCCATAACCCGCGGTAGAGTACGTCTCTACATCCCATTCTCCCCTCGTGAACCATAGATAGACACCGATGATAGCCTGCAGTCGGTGATTCTGGGGTTCGTTCTCGTTGATTATCCCCAATCCCATGCGATGACGGTCTGTAGAGTCTTCGAACCGAGCGTCGAAAACCTGCATGAAGCTCGGGTATCCCATGGCATCCTTTGGGAAGAAGTCTTCAGCGGAGAGATCTCCCAGGTCTTTTATTAGATTAAGCTCTGGAATTCGTCCTGTGGCCTCCGACCATATAATGCTCAGAACTCGTTCTACCTCAGGGCTGATCTCAGCCTGTGCACCTGGACGAATGTAGCGCACCTCAAGCTTGGTTGCCATATTGGCCGGCAAGTTTGGCTTAGCGGTCACCGAGACCACTTTGCAAGCTCTTTCTACTGTGTAGTTACTCTTCGGCACCAGTACCGGATTCTCAACAGGTTTATGCCATCGAATCGTAGTTTCAATATCCACATCGGGATTGCGAGGGTCTGAGCGATCCCTCAACTTGGATTTCACCTTATTCGTGACTCCAAGGCGCTGTCTCGTTGTATCGGTGCCAAGGCCACCTGCGATGATCTGGCCGGTGCCGGAGTTTGCCTCAGACCATTGTTCATCACCTATTCCGGTTATTGAATAACCTGGTTGTCCGTACAGCTCTTGACTCCACTTGTAAGGCGCATTCCCCCACCACACTCCGTCATCCCGTGGAACTAGATGAGTCCATCTTGTTGCTATATCAAGCGTTCCTTTCATGCTGCCATCCCTCTTGTTTTCTCCAGTGCGACTCCGGTTACCTGGCTCGTTGTAAATAAGCGTGAAAGTCGGGTGGGGATGTGCCCGGATGCTCCCGGCGAGCTGAGCGAGAGGGTTAATGTCATATTTTTGCGGTTGAGTCGCCGTCGCACTAAAAGAGACCTCGATATTCGCGGCCTCTCCCTTGACCTCGACCACCTTGTTTCCGGAGGAGCTTGCCGTCCCGTAGCCGGTCGACGTCTTCTGGCTCGGGTCCGACGAGGCGGAGGCGCTACCGCTCCAGTCGGCGTAGCCCCCGGCCGACGCGCTGATCGTCCAGAAAGAGCGGAGGTTTGGTGGGACGTAGGGTCCGAGGTACTGCACGTTGAACACGATGCGCCCCTGCGAGTTCACATAGCCATCCATGTAGTCCTTGAACGTGGTGCCCTTCCAATCGAAAGACCACGACGCGGATCGGCTTCCGTAGGTCAGATCGTGGTTCATCGCCTTCCAGCTGATCGTCCCAACGTGGGGATACTTCGGCTGATTGTACGGAGGGTCCAGAAAGATGGTGGTGTAGCTCGTGCTCCCGTCAAAAAGCGGGGCGAGACGCCAGTTCGTATCGGGGATCACCCGGGGAGGCGGGGTGCCGCCGTTGCTGGGGGGGGGGGGAACTGAGCGACGAGGGTCGCGGAGAGGACCACGAGTCCGACGGACACGGCAAGACGACGGTGGGGTTGGGGCGAGAAGCGGCTTTGCCTGATCAATCGGACTTTACCGCAGGGGTTTGTGCCTGTCAAGTCGCAATGAGTCGAACTCCACTCAGGCCCTTCGTATCGTCCTGGCTCAGTGCCGAAGGGCGGTTTGCGAAGAATTCGAGAGGGTGGCGTGAACCCTCGGGCGGTGCGGGGGTTACGATAGGCGGAAGCGGATGGAATCTTCGGCCCTTTGCCCGTCCGTCCCGGCGGCCGGAGATCTCGACCTCATGCGTCGGGTCGCGGAGGGGGACGAGGGGGCGGTGCGGGAGATGTTGGGGCGGCACCACGAGGCGATGCACCGGTTCGCGCGGGCGGCGCTGGGGCGAGCGGACGGCGCGGACGACGCGGTGCAGGCGGCGCTCCTCCGCGCGGTGGGGGCGGCGGGGCGGTACGACGGGCGGGCGCCCCTGCGGGCGTGGCTTCTCGCGATCGTGTGGCGGGAGGTGCAGCGGGGGCGGCGTCGGCGGGCGTGGCTTCCTCTTTTCGAGGGCGGCGCGGGGGATCGCGCGGCGCCCTCGGCGGGGATCGCGGCGGTGGAGGGAGAGGCGTGGATCTT
The DNA here is from genome assembly GCA_965249475.1 of Fimbriimonas sp. Classification (GTDB taxonomy): domain Bacteria; phylum Armatimonadota; class Fimbriimonadia; order Fimbriimonadales; family Fimbriimonadaceae; genus Fimbriimonas. Next base: position 1,541,905 of record CBDFMD010000003.1, read on the forward strand.
CGCCGCGCTCGCGCAGCTCCCGCCGCCGATGCGGGCGGCGTTCGCGCTCGTCCACGTCGAGGGGGCTTCGGTCGCGGAGGCGGCGCTCGCCCTGAACGTTCCCGAGGGCACGGTGAAGAGCCGGGTCCACGGGGCGAAGCTCCGCCTCCGCACGATCCTCGGTGACCCCGATGCTTGACGACACCCCTACGAAACTCGAGACCATGACCACGCTCCTTCGCGCCTCCGTCCCTTCGTCGTCCTCTCGCGCGCTCGCTTTGGAGGCGGCGCTCGGCGCGTCGCGCCCCGCGCCGCGGCCTCGCTCGCGGCGGGCGCTCTCGCTCGTCGCGGCCGGGGGGGCGGCGACGGTGGCGGCCCTGGCCTTCGTGCTGAGGCCCCAGCCGGCGCTGGCGCGGGGGCTCACCTGGGCGCAGATCGCGAAGGCCACGGCGGGGGCGGGGCCTCGGCACGGGGTGACGACGGAGCCGCGGGGAGTCTTCCGGACGGAGTTCTGGCGCGACGGGCGGCGGTACGCGCGTGTGGACGAGATCAGGATCCCGGCCGGACGGCGGCGGGACGGGCGCCCCCATCCCGCCGAGTTTCTCTACTTCGAGTACCGGACGGACGGGGTTCGAGCCTTCAACCTGGAGTTCGGTGGCGAGCCGACCCCGAAGAGGCCGAACGCCCGGCGGCGCGGGACGCTCAGCACGGGTTGGACCAGCGACCGGGATACGGGGCACGACTTCCCCGGGGGGATGATCGCGCTCGACGATCTCGTCGCGAGCAAGAAGGCGACGATTCTCGGCGAGAGGCCGGTGGGGGACCGTCGCGAGGTGAGGATCCACTTCACCGATCCGTTTCTCGGTCGGCGGCCGAGCGACGCGACGCTCGTGGTGGACGCGCGGGGGCGGATCGTGGAGGCGCGCGGGATCTCCGGGGGGGTCACGCGGTACGACTATCCGGCGAGCCTCCCGGGGCGGGTGTTCGAGCCGCGGCCGCAGGTGCTCCCGGCGGAGGTCGTGGACCGGAAGGCGACGAGGGCGCGGGTCGCCGCCGGGGTGGCGAAGGGGCTCGGTACCGACCGGGGGGTCACGCTCCGGGCAGTGCTCCTCGACGCTTCCGGCGATCTGTACGTCGCGTCCTCGGGGGCGGTGCCGCCGGCATCGTCGCCGCGCCGGGTGCGGGTCGTGGGGGTGCCGACGTCGTGGCCGTCGGGGCTGAGGCCGTTCACGGTGAGGGCGACCCCGCCGGGGCTCGCCGGCGGCCTGCGGCTCCGAGGGGCGGCGGTGACTCCGCTCCGGGCGATCGGGGAGCGGATCTCGCTCCGGGTTCCGGCGGCGCGGGGGGAGGCGGCGTTCCGGGACGTGCCGGTGACGCGGGTCGTGTCCTTTTCGGACTACAGGGTCGAACTCGGACTGCCCGGGCGGTAGGCAGCTGGCGCTTTCGGTCGGGGACCGAACCGCGGGGGCGGGTCGGGGTTATAAAGCCTTGGATCCGAATGGAATCGTCCGCGCTCGTCGCCTCCGCGCTCTCTTCGGGAGCCGACCGGGATCTCTCGCTCATGCGGGGGGTGGCGGCGGGGGAGGACGGGGCGGGGCGGGAGTTGCTCCTGCTCCATCTCGACGCGCTGTACCGGTTCGCGCGGCACGCGCTGCTCTCGGCGGACGGGGCGGAGGAGGCGGTGCAGGCGACGCTCGCTCGGGCGGCGGGGGCGGCCTCGCGTTACGACGGGCGGGCCTCGGTGCGGACGTGGCTTCTGGCGATCGCGTGGCGGGAGGTGGGGCGGGTGCGTCGGCGTCGGGCGTGGCTTCCGTTGCTTGGCGAGGGTTCGGCGCCGTCGCGGGAGATCGCGGCGGTGGAGGACGCGGTCTGGGTCGAGGCGGCTTTGGGGTGCCTCACCCCGCCTTTGCGGGCGGCGTTCGCGCTCGTCCACGTCGAGGAGCTCTCCGTCGCCGAGGCGGCGGGGGTGCTGGGGATTCCGGAAGGGACGGTGAAGAGCCGGGTCCACGCGGCGAAGGCGCGTCTTCGCATCTACCTGGAGGCCGCCTCGGCGGATTCCGAATGAAGAGGAGAACCCTAGACCAGATGATCGAGACCATGAAGGGCGTGACCGCGCCGCCGACGTTCGTCCCCCGCCTCTCGCGCCCCCGCGCGGCGACCTCTCGGCGCGTGAGCCGGGGGCTCGTCGTGGCGGGGGCGGCGGGGATCGCCCTCGCTCTCGTGTTCGTGCGCCCGGCTCCGGCGGTCGCGGGCGGGTGGTCGGCGGCGCAGGAGGCGACGCGGGCCACCCGTTACGTCCACTCGAAGTTCTACGAGGGGGACAAGCTCGGCATCGAGAGCTGGACCGCGCTGGGGGGGAGATCCGCCCTCGTGCAGTACACGAACTCGGTGCTGACGGGGGAGATCCGCTCCGATGGTAAACGGGTTTATAGAGTGTTCGACTTTATCGCGACGCGGGGCTCAACGAACGTCGCGATCAACGCGCGCACGAGCGGGGTGGTGCGGGACCTCTCGGGGAGGCGCTCAAGAGGGGATCAGGGACCCGATAGTGTCGAAGCGCTTCTGAAGCGCGGCAAGGGGCGGCGGATGGATCCCGGGCTTGGGGGGGAGGGGAACTGGTTCGAGGTGGATGTCCCGATCGGAAAGGTGCGCGGACGCGACTATGCGTTCCATTATCAGGTTCGCGTGGGAGCCGACGGGCGGCTCGCGGAGCGGCGGCTCGCCGGGGGCACGCTTCGCGAGACCTTCGACTACCCGGCTTCGATCCCGGAGCGGACGTTCGAGCCCCGCCCGCAGGCGTTGAAGGTTCCCGTGATCGACATCGACGCGACGCGGCGCGAGATGGAGCGGAGGATCCGGGCGGGATCGGGGGAGCGGCGGGGGGTGGATCTGCGGGTGGCGCTGCTTGACAAGGAGGGGACGCTCTTCGTGTTCTGGACCGGCCCGGGGGTTGGGGAGGGAACGCGGGGGGACGTGCGGCTTCCGGGGGTGCGGGCGAAGGCGGCGCGGGGGATCTGGGCGGAGCTCGCGCAGTTCAAGAGCCCGGCGAGGCGGGGTGCCGCGCCGGGGATCGGGCGGTCGATGCCGGGGCGGGCGATCGTGCCGCTGGAGCGGATCGGGGAGCGGATCGCGGTCGCAATTCCCGGCCGCGGCGGGGAGGCGGTCTTCCGGGACGTGCCGGTGATCCGGGTGGACGAGATCCGCTACGAGCGGAAGATCCTCGGGTACGAACCGGTCGCGACGGTCCGCCCCTGATCGGCGGAGGCCGCTTTCCCCCGGGAGTCGGGCGGGGGAGGCCGGGAGTAGACTCCCTCTCCGTATGGCGGGGGAGGGAGTGGTGGGCGAGGTGGACGTTCCGCGCGGGGAGGCTCTGGCGCTGGTGGCGGGGGCGGCCTCCACCGAGGCGCTCCGGGAGGTGCGCGCGCGGGCGCTGGGGAAGGGCGGGACGATCTCGGGGCTTCTCGCGCTCATCGGTAAGTACCAGGGGGACAAGCGGGCGTTCGGGGCCGCCGTCAACGCGGCGAAGGCGGAGGTGGAGGCGGCGCTCGCGGCGCGGGAGGCCGAGCTGGGGGCGGTCGAGGACGCGGCGCGGTTCGAGGCCGAGCGGCTCGACGTGACGCTTCCGGGGCGGCGGCTCCGGCAACCCCTGCGGCACATCCTCCAGCGGACGACGGACGACATCGTGGCGGTGCTGGGGGGGCTGGGGTTCACCTACGCCGAGTCGCCGGAGCTGGAGCTCTTCCGGTACAACTTCGACGCCTTGAACTACCCGCCGGACCATCCGGCGATGGACGACCAGGACACGTTCTACCTCGACGACGAGCACGTGCTGCGGACGCAAGGGACGGCGATGCAGGGGCGGATCTTCGAGCGGGTCGCGCCGCCGCTGAGGTTCTTCACGGTCGGGCGGACGTACCGGAACGAGGCGGTGGACCGGACGCACTCGCACACGTTCCACCAGGTGGACTGCTTCTGCATCGACGAGGGGGTGAGCATGGCGCATCTGAAGGGAACGCTGGAGCACTTCGCGGCGCGGATGTTCGGGGGGGAGGCGCGGGTGCGGTTCCGGCCGGACTTCTTCCCGTTCGTCGAGCCGGGGGTGGACTACGCGATCTCGACGCCGCGGCTTTTCGGCGGCAAGTGGGTGGAGCTCGGGGGGGCGGGTCTCATCCATCCGAACATCCTCGCGCGGTACGGGATCGACGCGGAGCGGTACACGGGGTTCGCGTTCGGGCTCGGGGTCGAGCGGATCCCGATGATGCGGCACGGGATCGACGACCTGCGGCTTTTTCTGGAGAACGACCTGCGCTTCCTGGAGGCGTATCCCTCATGAAGCTGTTGCCGGAGATGCTCGCGGAGTGGGTCCGGACGGACCTCTCGCCGGGGGCGATCGGGGATCTGCTCACGATGACGGGGTTCGAGCTCGAGGAGATCCTGGAGGTCGAGGGGGCGCCGGTTCTCGACGTGAACATCATGGCGAACCGGGGGGACGGGGCGTCGGTCCTCGGGCTCGCGCGAGAGGTGAACGCGAAGGTCGGGGGGGCGACGGAGTTGTTCACGCAGTCCCGTCAGAGATTTCATGGGGGAGACCACGATACGGCGAGGATTGACATCGGCGGAGAACCGTGCGACCGATTCGCGCTCCTCGATGTGCCGGAGGCGCACAACGGTCCCTCGCCCGAATGGCTTCAGTCGCGGCTCCGGCGCATGGGGCAACGGCCGATCTCACTTTTAGTGGACCTCACGAACTACGTGATGTTGGAGGTTGGTCAGCCGCTCCATGCCTACGATGCCGACCGCCTGACGACTGGTCGCTTCCTCGTACGTGCCGCACGTTCCGGAGAGAAGCTGACCACGCTGGACGGGATTGAGCGAACGATGCGTGGGGGCGAGACTCTCGTGTGCGAGGGGGAGGGAGAAGGCCGTCCTGTCGCACTCGCCGGAGTGATGGGCGGTGCCGATACCGAGGTTCACGCCGGAACAAAACGAGCGGTGATCGAGGCGGCTCACTTCGGAGCGCAGTCCGTTCGTGCGACTCGCAAGGCGCACGGGCTTTTCACGGAGGCGAGCTACAGGTTCGAACGCGCGGTGGACTTCTTCCTCCCTTCGCTCGCGTTCGATCGCTTCGTCCACCTTTACCGATCCATCACCGGATCGCAGATCCCCTACGACGCGTTCGCAGACGTTGACACGGGCGTACCGTCGCGTTCACCCCTGGGAATCCGCCCGGAGCGCGCCTCTCGACTTCTCGGTTACAGCGTGGATGGAGCGACGTGTCGCACCATCCTCAACAGCCTCGGGTTCGAGGACTATACGATTCTTCCTCAACTTCGGCGCGGAACTCGCGAGACGGAGGCGCAAAGGATGATGGACGAGGGATACGTCGTCGTGGAATCTGCCGAATGGCGCTACGATGTCAAGACGGAGACCGATCTCGTCGAAGAGGTCGGCCGCATCCACGGGTACGAGAAGATCCCCTCGCTTCTGCCGCAGGGGACGACGCGGCCGGGGGGGCGGCAGGGGTACGAGGCGTGGCGGGAGCGGGTGCTGGAGGCGGCGATCGCGGAGGGGTTCTCGCAGACGATCGGGCACTCGCTCGTGCCGGAGGACCCATTCGAGGTGCGGGGCGGGAGGATCGGGCCGCGGGTGCCGGCGTCGCCGGAGCACCGGTACCTGCGCTCGTCCTTGTGGACGTCGCTCGGGATGAGCGCGCGGCGGAACGGGGGGCGGGACCTCTCGCTCTTCGAGATCGGGAAGACGTTCTACGGCGCGGTCGAGGGCGGCGGGCTGGAGTTCTCGCAGGAGAGCGACGCGTTCGCGATCCTCAGCGAAGGGGCGCTGAATCCCCCCGGGCTCAAGTCGGCGGCGGGGGAGCGGGCGGACTTTTTCACGGTGAAGGGCTCTCTCGAGCGCATCCTCGCGGCGGCGGGGGTGGCGGCGGAGTTCTCGCCCTCGGACGACGCGCGGCTCCACCCGACGCGGCAGGCGGCGATCGTCGCGGTGGAAGGCGAGCGGTACCGGATCGCGCCGGAGAGCGCGGGGGGGATGGAGCGGATCGAGGAGGAGCGCTCGCTCGGCGTCCTCGGGCAGATCCATCCCCGGGTCGCGGAGGAAGCGGGGCTCTCCCCCGAGACGGTGCTCGCGTCGCTCGATCTGCGGGCGGTCTACGAGGCGTCGGGCGGAGAGCGGCCGTTCCGTCGGATCGCGCGGACGCCGCCGATCCGGCGCGACCTCGCGATCGTCGCGCCGAAGTCCCTGCCGTACCGGGAGATCGAGCGGGTCGTCTTGGCGGCGTGCGGGGAGCTTTTGGAGCGGCGGTGGGTTTTCGACGTGTACGAGGGGCCGAACCTGCCGGAGGGGACGCGTTCGGTGGGGGTGGCGATCGAGCTCCGCAAGGCCGGGGCGACCTTCACAGATGAGGAAGCGAACCGGGTGCGGGAGACGATCGAGGCGGGGCTGAGAGAGATCGGGGCGACGCTGCGCGTCTGAAGGCGGCGACGAGCCCGCCCGCGGCGCTGAGGACGAAGCCGGTGCGGAGCGCCATCGGAAGGTAGTGGTAGTGCTCGAAGTGCTTCAGGAAGGCCATCGGGAGGAAGGCGGCTAGGGACATCCCGAGCCAGATCGCCATGCTCCGGCGGGCGGGGCGCTCGACGACGGACCAGAGGGCGAGGACGGAGACGACGCCGAGGAGCCCGAACCACGGACCCGGGAGCAGAAGGGTCTCGGGGCCGGCGCTCAGGGCGTTCGCGGCCTGGACCCCGCCGCCGAGGCTCGGGCTCAGGTAGTCCATGAGGGCGAGCCAGACGCCGGGGCCCGTGCGGACCACCTGCCGCTGGTAGCCGCTCGGGGCGACGGGGATGACGGCGGCGCGAAGGACGAGGTAGCCGACGAGGAGGCCCCAGTGGAGGACCTGCGCGCCGAAGCGCACGCGGTAGCGGGGGCTCAGGAGGAGGCCGACGCCGAAGACGAGGGTGGGGACCATGACGCCCTGCTCGTAGGAGGAGAGGCTGAGCCAGGTGGCGAGAAGCGAGAGGCCGAAGAGGGCGCGGGCGAGGGCGGGGCGGGGCTCGGGGCGGGGGAGGACGGAGGAGCGGGTCGCAGGGGGATCGGTGGGGAGCGGTTCGCGGGGGGGGCGGGGTTCGGCGCCGGCGATCACGGAGGCGGCGTAGCCTCCGAGGGCGAGGAAGGCGAAGAGGGCGCAGGTCGTCGCGGTGCGGCCCGGAAGCCAGGCGACGGTGCGGGCGTCGAGGAGTTCGATCCCCCCGATCTCGCGCCCGAGGGCGAGGACCCCGAGGGCGACGAGGAGGGCGTAGGCGAGGCCGCTCCGGCGGGCGAGGGCGAACGCGACGGGGAGGGCGGCGAGAGGCCAGAGGAGGAGATCGGGGACGCCGGGGCCGTCGAGGGTCCAGAGGGCGAAGAGGACGGCGCCGGCGCCGGCGGCGAGAGGGGGGACGAGGCGGCGCAGAAGGGCGTAGAGGGCGACGACGCACGCGGCGCAAAGGAGGGCGTTCGTGAGGCCGTAGCCCCAGGCGGCGTCTCCGTAGAGGCGGTCGTCGAGCTCGAAGGCGAGGGTGGGGACGGGTCGGTAGAAGTGGTTGAAGAGGGGCCAGTCGCCGAAGAACCAGGAGAGGGGGGCGCGTCGCTCGCGGATGGTGGCGAGGAGGACGGCGGTGTCGGAGTCCTGGAGGAGGGCGCGGGCGGTCGCGCGGTGGGCGAGGACGGCGGCGGCGGAGAGGAGGGCGACGATCCAGCCGGCGAGGTCGGCGGGCCGGAGACGCTTCATCCGGCGGGGAGTCTACCGAGGGGAGGGAGCGGCGGGGGAACGGGAACGTTCGCGTTCTCGCCGACCTTGTATAGAATGGATACGATGAGAAACTCACTCGCCCTCGGTCTCTTCGGCGCTCTCGCGGCGGCGGTCGCCTTCGGGGGGCAGGACACGACGACGCGCCTGAAGGGGAAGCCGATGGTGCCGTTCAAGATGACGACGACGAAGGGGCAGACGCTCACGAACGCCTCGCTTAAGGGGAAGGTCGTCGTGCTCGACTTCTGGGCGACGTGGTGCGGGCCTTGCAAGATGGCGTCGCCGACGATGGAGAAGCTTCACCGCAAGTACGCGGCGAAGGGGCTCACGGTCATCGGGGCGAACACGAGCGAGCAGGGGAACGCGGACGGCGCGGCGGCGGGGTACGCGAAGGAGCACGGGTACACGTACACCTTCACGAAGAAGAACGACGCGCTCGCGAACAGGCTCGGGGTGACGGGGATCCCGTTCTTCGTCTTCATCGGGCGCGACGGGCGCGTGGCGGACGTGGCGACGGGGTTCGACCCGGGCTCGACGCCCGCCCAGTTCGAGGCGACGGTGAAGCGGCTCCTCGCCGCGAAGTAAGCGGCCCGGCTAGCCCTTGGCGCCCGTCCGGATCGTAAGGTCCGGGCGGGCGCTCACGATCTTCGCCCAGCCGTTCTTGCGCGCGAGGACCTTCGCTCCGTCCGCGCTCCCGGCGCCGAGGGGGAGCCAGACGGGTTTGCCGACGAGGTCGGCGGGGAGGCGCACGGGGACGGCGGGGGATTCGGCGAGGGCGAGGGGGGCGCTCTTGACGAGGGCGGCGGGGCTCTGGGTCTCCATGAGCCTCAGGGCCCGGCCGAACGTCTTCGGGGGAAGGACGGCGGCGAGGAGGGTCGCCTCGCCGACGAAGGCGTCCATCCCGGCCTTCGTCCTCGCCGCGTAGAGGGGGGCGAAGGGGCCTCCGAGGGCGGCGCGGTTGCGGGCGGGGGCGACGTTTGCGGCGACCCAGGCGTCGAGGTCTCCCGGCGCGAGGCCGAAGAGGTCGGCGGGGGGGACGTTCCCGGCGGCGGCGTCCTGGGCGAGGGCGGCGAGGAAGAGGCGCTCGCCGAGGACGCCGTTCCCCCAGAACTCGGGGGCGGAGTAGCCGCCGACGGCGGGGAGGACGGCGTGGCCGTACTCGTGGGCGACCTCGCGGGCGCGCTCGACGGGGGCTGTGAAGGAGGGCAGGTCGTAGACGTAGATCGTGCTCACCTTGTCGGGAAGGCCGGCGGGGATCTGGGGGTCGTGGTCGGTGAGCTGCTCGCCCCCCGGCTTGCCGCCCCAGCAGAGGTAGACGTCGATCGCCCCGCCGGGGATGTCCTTCGGGTGGTCGATGCCCCAGGCGTCGGCGACCTCCCAGAGGCGCAGGAGCATGCGGGCGGCGCCGAAGGTCTCGTCGGCGGCCTTCGGTTTGGTCTGGTTGTAGACGCGGAAGCGGAGGACCCACTGCTCGGGGTTCGGGGGGAGGGTGGCGAAGCCCGCGACGAGCCAATCGAAGGTGAACGGCTCCTTCGTGGGGCCGAAGAGCTTCGGGGAGAGCTTCGTGCGGTTCAGGGGCTCGTCGCGGTACCAGGTCTGGAGGCGCGGGGCGGCCCCGGCCTTCGGGGCGAGGGGGGAGACGAGGACGCGGGTGGCCTCGCCCTCGGTTCTCAGAAGCGCGGCGGCGAGGAGGGGGAGGATCACGTCAGGCGTTCTCCTCGGTGTCGGGCGCGGGGGCGACGGCCCCGGGGGTCCCGTCCTTCACGACGCTCTCGCCGGGGTCCTTCGGGGCGAAGTCCTCGGGGGCGGCGGAGCGGTCGTCGGCGGTGGTCTTCGGGCGGGAGGAGAGGAAGCGTTCGGCGTCGAGGGCGGCCATGCATCCGGTCCCGGCGGCGCTCACGGCCTGGCGGTAGATCGGGTCGGCGACGTCGCCGGCGGCGAAGAGGCCCTCGATCGAGGTGCGGGTGCGCCCGGGCTCGACCTTGATGTAGCCGACCTCGTCGCGCTCGATCTGGCCCTCGACGAGGTCGGAGTTCGGCTTGTGGCCGATCGCGAGGAAGAGGCCGTCCACGGCGAGGCGGGTCTCGGGGGCTCCGACGGTGGAGCCGATGCGGAGGCCGGTGACCTTGCGGTGGGGCTCCTCGGTGCCGAGGACCTCGAGGACCTCGGTGTTGTAGAGGATCTCGATCTTCGGGTCCTCCATGATCTTCGTCTGCATGATCTTGCTCGCGCGGAAGGAGTCGCGGCGGTGGAGGAGGTAGACCTTGCGGGCGAACTTCGCGAGGAAGTGGCACTCCTCCATCGCGGTGTCGCCTCCGCCGACGATCGCGACGTCCTTGCCTCGGAAGAAGAAGCCGTCGCAGGTGGCGCAGGCGCTCACGCCGTGGCCTCGGAAGCGGGTCTCGCTCTCGAGTCCGAGCCATTTCGCGCTCGCGCCGGTCGAGAGGATGACGGCGTGGGCGCGGACCTCCTCGCCCGCGTCGGTCCATAGGCGGAAGGGGGCGACGCTCGCGTCGAGGCGGGCGATGGACTGGTCGCGGATGTCGGTGCCGAACTTCGCGGCCTGGTCGCGGAAGAGGGACATCATGTCGGGGCCCATGATGCCCCCGGGGAAGCCGGGGAAGTTCTCGACGTCGGTGGTCGTCATGAGCTGGCCGCCGGGCTCGAGGCCGGAGAACATGAGGGGCTTCAGATCGGCGCGGGCGGCGTAGATCGCGGCGGTGTACCCGGCGGGGCCGGAGCCGACGATGACGAGCTCGTGGACCCCCGCGGTGGCGGAGCCGTCATGGCCGGTTTCGTGCGTCATGGATCTATTTTGACCTCTCCTTAGAATGACGCCGACGGGAAGGTCCTTATGGAACGCCCCCGCGCGCTTAGCGTAAACTCTGGTGAGACCGGCGACGCATCCGGGGCGGAGGATCGCCCGGGGACGCGCCGGAGGCACGCCATGGACGGGACCCGAGACGAGGTGACGAGCGAGACCCAGGAGAGGGCGCCGACGCGCGTCCACGATCTCGTCGCCGCGCTCATGGAGCCCGTCATCGAGGTTGCCTGGATGAAGCTCGGCCTGCGCCCCGATCCGGCGACGGGGGCGATCGCGGCCGACCTCGGCGAGGCGAAGGTGGCGATCGATCTGGCGGCGCACCTCGGGGGGATCCTCGAGCCGGAGCTCGACGGGGAGGATCGGCGTCAGGTGCAGAACGTCGTGCGCGACCTGCGGCTGAACTACGTCTCGCGGGCCGCCGCGGGGACGGGCGGGGTCCTTTGAGGTCCTCGGTCCAGAGCTCGCCCGTCGGAGCCCTCGTGGGGGAGGCTCTCGCGTTGCCGCGGCGGCTCGTCCTGCTCGCGCGGGACCGGCGTCTGGAGCGTCTGGAGCGCGCGGCGGCGCGGCCCCGGACGAAGGAGCGGCTCGACGAGGTCCGCCGGTTCTACGACGAGTACGAGGAGGCGGTGGAGGTGCTCCTGGCGGCCGTGAACCTCGGCGCGAGCGACGCGCTCCAGGCCCGCTACGACGCCCTGCGCCCCGCTCTTCGCGGGGACTACGCGCGGCTCAAGCCGTACCTTCTCGCCTATCTGCGGATGACGGTCGCGGACGCGGAGTACGGGCTCGTCCATTTCGGAGAGCCGAGCGACGCGTTCGAGGCGCTTTTCGGGCACGACGATCTCGCGCGGTTCGTGGCGACGGACGACGGGGAGATGATCGTCCGGATCGTCCGCACCCGCGACGCGCTCACGCGGTACACCGACCATCTGCGCTTTCTCTCGCGGTCGCGCCCCGGCGCTCGTCCATGAGCGAGGGTCGGCCTTGATCCGGGACTGGCGGGGCGCGGCGCTGCCGGAGATCGCCGCGCTCTTCAACGCGACGTCCGGCGCGCGGTACGAGGTGGACGCGCGGCTCGTCGGGATCAACACGGTGGAGTCGGCGCTCTTCGACTGGGGGGCCTCGCTCGTCCACCAGCACGACGACGGCCCGCTCCGGGGGTTCGTCGCGTTCAAGAAGGCGCCGACGCGGTTCTACCGGGCGAGCGATCCGGACGCGCTCCACCTCTCGGCGATCGGGTTCGACGACGTTTCGGTAGGGTTCGAGCTTTTCGAGGAGGCGAAGCGGCGGATCCTCGACCGGGGGTTCTCGAAGATCGTGTTCGGGACGGACTCGCGGCATTTTTGGCCGGGGGTGCCGACGGACGTCCCGGTGCTGAACGCCTTTCTCGGGGTGCAGGGGTTCGAGTTCGGGGGGGAGTGCGTGGACCTGGAGCGCGACCTCGCGGGGTACACGTACGGGGGCCGCGTGCCGGAGGACGCGGAGTTGCGCCCGATGAAGCCGAGCGACCACGCCTCGCTCGAGGCGTTCCTCGCGGGGACGTTCCCGCACCGGTGGCGGTACGACGTGGTGGGGAAGATCGAGGGGGAGGGGAGCGCGGAGGGCGGGTACGCGACGGTGTTCGGGCTCTTCGTGCGGGGCGAGGTCAAGGGGTTCGCGCTCGTCCAGTGCGAGGGGGCGCGGCTCCCGATCGGCGGGGCGGTGTGGCAACGCTCTCTCGGGGAGAGCTGGTGCGCGCTCGGGCCGATCGGGGTGAGCGAGGATCTTCGGGGGGGCGGTTACGGCGGGGCGCTTCTCGGCAAGGCGCTCGAGCACCTCGCGCAAAGGGGGGGGCGGCGTTGCCTTATCGACTGGACGACGCTCGTCGAGTTCTACGGCAAGTTCGGGTTCGTCCCGACGCGGACGTACCGTTCGGCGCGGCTCGATCTCGACCGATCGGCCTAGTCGTCCTCGCGCTTCGCGGGATCGATGCCGGTGTCGCGGTTGCCCGCGTCGGTGACGAACTCGGGATCGAGGGGGTCTTTGACGTTGGTGCCGGGGCGCTTTCGGCGGGTCCGGGCGTCGCTTCCGCCCGCGCGGAGGAAGGCGGTCATCGCGAACGAGAACGCGCCGATCACGAGGACGGCGAAGAAGACGATGAGGACGAGGAGCTGGGGCGGGATCGGTTCGCTCAGGGGCGGGACGCCGTTCTGGGGGTTCATCTTCAAGCGGTCGGGGGGGGGCGTCAGGAGCGGCTCGTCACGCGGGCGGCGGGGACGAGGACGGGACGCCCGTCCCGCCAGACGACGACGAGGTTCCCCTTGAGCGCGTGGCGCGCGAGGTCCTCGCGGACGGCGCGGGTGACGGCGCGGTCCACGCTGTCGTCGCGCCCGAAGTCCACGGCGGCGTCTGCGGGGGGAACGTCGGGGGGGATCTCCGGGGAGCGGGAATCGGAGTCGCCGGCGGGGTTCATCGGTAGGCGTCCTCCAGAGGCCCCCAGATCGCGGGGTCGCCGACCCTTAGCGTACCGTCGCCCGAGGAGGCGACGAGTTCGGGGTCGGGTCCCCGCGAGTTGTCGTAGAGTCGCCAGGTGTCCGCGCGGGGGCGGTAGAGGCGGAAGAAGTTCGCGAGTCCCGCGCGGTAGCGGCGGCGGATCGTCGCCTCGGGGACGTCGTGACCGCCGTCGCGGACGCGCGCCCGGACGCGCAGGACGGCCATGTCGTCGTTCGGAAGCCAGAAGTAGAGGAGGTGGACGTGGTACCCGGCGGAGCGCCAGCCCTCGACGCGGGAGGCGAGCATCTTCGTGGCGAGGGTGGTCTCGAAGGCGAAGTCGGTGCGGGCCCGCTCGAGGGCCTCGACGCGTTCGAGGAGGATGCGCCCGGCGTTGATGTCGGCGGAGGTCCCGCGCTCTCCGGTGAGCTCCTGGGCGATGAGGTCGGCGTTCACGAACGGCATGCCGCTCGGCAGGAGGCGAGTGGCGGCGGTGCTTTTGCCGGAGCCGTTCGGTCCGGCGATGATGACGGCCTGTGGGGGCACGGGGAGAGTCAACCCCAAACGCGCCCCCGGTGCCGAGCGGGCGCCGCGAGGAGGCCCCGTCGTCCCTCCCGCGACGCTGAGGGAGGGGACGGGGCCGGGCGAGGACGCTCTACTTCGAGCGGCGGCGGCGCGTGCGGGCGATGCCGACGAGGCCGATCCCGATGGCGGCGATCGAGGCGGGCTCGGGCACCGACTCGATGCGCGAGACGCCGAAGTCGCCGTTGGCGGAGGGGCTGAAGGAGACGAGCACCGAATCCACGTCGGCGAGAGCGGCCTCGCCGGTGAAGTCGAAGTTGAACGTCGCGGGCGAGGCGAGGGCGGGGACGTTGAAGGCGCGCGCCACCGAACCGCCGGTGGTGCTGGAGTACAGCGTCACCGTGGTGGCGTTCGGGAGGTCGTTCGACATGAAGGTCACCGCGAAGATCGGCGAGCCCGTCTGGTTGAGGTTCAGGGGGTTGCTCACGGCGGCCGTGCTCCCGTTCGCGTAGCCGTAGCCGAGCGACAGGTTGCCCTTGAGGCCGACGCCCGAGTCCACGAAGGTCATCCCGAAGCCGGGGACGATCTGGACGCGGTAGTTCTGGTTGAAGGGGTTGGCGACGATGGCGGACTGCACGAAGCGCACGTTCCCGGGAACGGTCGCGGGCGTCTGCCAGGCGTTCGTCGTCGCGATCGCCGTAAGGTTGCCGGAGTCGTAGGCGCCGGAGCTGAAGTTGTCGAAGAGCGTGGCGCGGCTCAGCGTGGCAAGGGCCAAGCCGCCGATGACGAGGGGGGTTCGCATGGTCGTGTTCTCCAAGTGCGGGGTCGTCCTTGAGCTCTCCGCGAGGTCATGGTGCGCCCGATCCGCGCGCATCGGGGCGTCCGGGGACGAAAAAAGGCCTTTCGGCCTATGAATCCTCCGGAACTCGGGCGATGCCGGGCGGGGTCCCTGGGGCTTATGTCCCAGGGACCTCCGAGCGACGCGCCGGGTCAGCCGCGCTTGGCCTTGCGGTACTTCTCGAGGGCGGCGACCATCTCGGCGTCTTTGCCGTCGGTGAGCTTCACCGCCTTCGTCTCCCAGGCGACGGCCTCGTCCATCTTGCCGCCTTTGAAGAGGGCGTAGGCGAGGGTGTCGATGACGGCCGCGCTCCTCTCCCCGGTGAGCTCCACGCCCTTTTGCGCGAGGGCGATCGCGAGGGCGGTGTCGGGGTTCTTCGCGCGCTTGTCGGTGAGGATCGTCCAGCTGAGGGAGTTGAGGGTCTCGGGGTCGTTGATCGCGCCGGGCCACTCGGTTTTGAGGAGGGCGTACCCTTCGGCCTCCTTGCCGGTGTCGAGCTTGCGCTCGAAGCGGGCGGCGAGGATGTTCCCCTTGAGGTCGGGGTACGTCGCGGCGAGGTCGGCGAAGACCGCGTCGGCGGCGGCCTCGTCCCCGGCCTTGTAGGCGGCGGCGACCTTGCCGAAGGCGGTCCTCAGGTTCGTCTCGCGCTCGGCCTTTGCCCTCGCGGCGTTCTTCGCGGCGTTCGCGTCGAAGGTGCCGGCGAGGACCTTGTCGAGGGTGTCGGGGAGGCCCGGGTCCATCGGGTGCCCGATGTAGGCGATGCGGCCGTCCTTGCCGACGACGAAGGCGGTGGGGATGCCGTTCTGCCCCGCGGCGGTCATCCAGTTCACGGCCATCGCGCCGGTGCGGGGGTCGGTGTCCACGGCGACGGAGTAGTCCATCTTCGGCCCCATCTTCGTGACGAACTTCTCGACCGAGCCGATGTAGGCGTCCTTCGGCTCGCGTTGCCAGACGGCGAAGCCGTTGAAGCTCACGGCGTTGCCGTACCTCTTCTGGAGCTCGGTGAGGTGGGGGATGCTCTCGCGGCAGGGGGGGCACCAGGTCGCCCAGAACTCGACGACGTAGACCTTGCCGAGCTCGAAGCCTTTCTTGGGGGTGCCCTTCACCCATTTGGCGACGGAGATGGCGGGGGCCTTGTCGCCGACGCCGAGGGAGGGGAGGGCGGCGGTCCTCTGGGCGAGGGCGGAGGCCGCGACGAGGAGGGGGAGGGCGAGGAGGGGGAGCGCGCGGGAGGCGTTCATGTCTTAAGCATAACGCCTACCGCGCCGGATCCTACTCCTCGCCGCCGTCCGCGTCGTCCTCGATCTCGCCGTCGTCGGCGCCCTTGACGAGGCGGGCGATGGCGGAGACGGCGTCGCCGGCGGCGAGGCGGACGAGCGAGACGCCCTGGGCGACGCGGCCGGTCTTGCGGATGTCGGCCATCTTCATGCGGATGCCCTTGCCCTTCGTGGTGGAGATGAGGAGCTTGTCGTCGTCCTCGACGACCTGGGCCCCGACGAGCTTGCCCGTCTTGTCGGTGATCTTGAAGGTGAGGTTGCCCTGTCCGGCGCGTCCCTGGGCGCGGTAGGCGACCATGGGGGTGAGCTTGCCCATCCCGAGCTCGCTCACGATGAGGAGCTGCTTCGTGTCGTCGGCGACCTCGGCGGCGACGAGGTGGTCCTCGGCGTTGTGGGCCTTGAAGGTGAACGCCTTCACGCCGCCCGCGCCGCGCGAGCGCTCGCGCAGGTCGCGCTCGTTGAAGCGGAGCGAGAGGCCGTCGTGGGAGATGAGGATGATGTCGTCGTCGCCGCGGGTCCGGAGCGCCCAGCCGAGCTCGTCGCCCTCTTCGATGTCGAAGGCGATGAGGCCGTTGTTGCGAAGGTTCACGAACGACTTCAGGGGGGTGCGCTTCACCTCGGGCGAGCGCTTGGGGCCGGTGCCGCGGGTGACCATGGCGAGGTAGCCGTCGGCGTTGAGGTCCTTTACGGAGACGGTGGCGGTGACGCGCTCCTCGCCGACGATGTTGATGTAGTTGATGACGGGCATCCCCTTCGAGTAGCGGCCGGACTCGGGGATCTCGTACCCCTTGAGGCGGTAGACGCGGCCTCGGTTCGTGAAGAAGAGGATGGTGTGGTGGGTCGAGACCTGGAAGAGGTGGGCGGGCTCGTCGTCGGTCTTCATCTCGGACTTCACGCCCTTGCCGCCGCGCCTTTGCTGTCGGTAGGCGTCCATCGAGACGCGCTTGATGTAGCCGTCGCGCGAGATGGAGACGATGGCCTCCTCCTCGGGGATGAGGTCCTCGTCGGTGAACTCGCCGGCCTCGCGGGCCTGGATCTTCGTCCGGCGCTCGTCGCCGTGCTTGTCGCGCAGGGCGGTCACCTCGTCGCGCATGACGGCGGTGAGGCGGGCCTCGTCGTTGAGGATGTCCATGAGGTTCTGGACGCGGCGCAGGACCTCTTTGTAGGTCGTCTCGAGCTGGAGCTGCTCGAGCTGGGTGAGGCGGCGGAGGGGAAGGTTGAGGACGGCCTGGGCCTGGTAGGGGGACATCTCGAACTCGCGGACGAGCTCGGCGCGGGCGGCGTTCGGGTCGGCGCTTCGGCGGATGACGGCGACGACCTCGTCGAGGAAGCGCCGGGCGATCTGGTAGCCCTCGTTGAGGTGGACCTCCTCGAGGGCTCGGAAGAGCTCGTACCGGGTCCGGCGGAGGATGACCTCGCGCCGGTGGAGGATGTACCGGTCGAGCATGGTGAGGAGCGGCGCGGTGCGGGGCGCGTTGTCCACGAGGGAGAGGAGGATGGCGCCGAACGTCGTGCGGAGGTTCGTGTGCTTCAACAGGTAGTTCAGCGCCTTGTTGGGGTTCACGTCCCGGCGGATGTCGATCTCGATCCGCATCCCGCGCTTGTCGGAGTAGTCCTGGACGTTGAGGATCCCGTCGAGCCGGCGCTCCTTCGCGATCTTCGCGATGCTCTGGATGAGCGTCGTCTTGTTCACCTGGTAGGGAAGCTCGGTGACGACGATGACGGATTTGCCTCCGTCGCCGGGCTCGATCGTCGTGCGCGCCTGGAGGACGATCGAGCCGCGCCCGGTCTCGTAGGCGGAGCGGAGCCCTTTGGTGCCCATGATGATCCCGTAGGTGGGGAAGTCGGGGCCGGGCAGGTGCGCCATCACGTCGTCGAGGGTGCAGGCGGGGCGCTCGATGCGCTCGAGGATCGCGTTGCAGACCTCGGTGAGGTTGTGGGGGGGGAGATTCGTCGCCATGCCGACGGCGATCCCCTGGCTTCCGTTGCAGAGAAGGTTGGGGAACTTGCCGGGGAGGACGGTGGGCTCGAGGGTGGGGGGGAGGTAGGTGGTGGTCCAGTCCACGGTCTCGCGGTCGAGGTCCTCGAGGAGCTCGAGGGCGAGGGGGGTCATGCGGGCCTCGGTGTAGCGCATCGCGGCGGCGTCGTCGCCGTCCACCGAGCCGAAGTTCCCCTGTCCGTCCACGAGGGGGTAGCGCAGGGACCACGACTGGGCCATGCGGACGAGGGTGGGGTAGATGACCTCCTGGCCGTGGGGGTGGTAGTTCGCCTGGGTTTCGCCCGCGACCTTCGCGCACTTCGTGTGGGCGGAGTCGGGGGTGAGGTTCAGGGTCCTCATCGCGTAGAGGATGCGGCGCTGGACGGGCTTGAGGCCGTCGCGCACGTCGGGGAGGGCGCGCGCGATGATGACCGACATCGCGTAGTTGACGTAGGAGCGGCCGAGCTCCTCGTCTACCTTGACGACGGTGATTTCCGTGGGGTTCTCCGGCACTCTCTGGGGTTTCCTCTCGTCGGGAAACCGGGTGAGGGCCGCCCGCAGAATCACCATTTTACCCGGACGCGCCCCCTTTCCGGCGCTCCGCCGGGTCGGCGTTCGGGTATGGTCCCCCTGCCTATGAGCAACTACCCCCCCACCGGCTACGCCGCCGGCCCCGGACCCGGATCCGGCGCGGACGACGGCTCCAAAGACGTCACGAAGTCGTTCGTCGCGAGCGCGATCGGCTTTCTGTGCTGCCCGATCCTCCCCTTCATCTTCGCGATCGTCTGGGGCGGCAAGGCGCTCGCCAAAGGGAACGCGACGGGCAACGTCGCGCGGATCGTCGCGATCGTGCTGCTCGTGCTCCAGATCGTGGGGGGCTTCATCAACTTCGGTCGGATCCAGCAGGCGATGAACCGGGGAGCCGCGGCGGGGCAGAACGCCGCCTCCCCGGCGCGCTGAGTCGCCCGCCCGCCACGATCTGCCGTCAGGAGGGCGGTTTCGCGCCCTTCTGACGGTTCCCCGTGCTGACGATCCGCCCCCGTTGCGAGTAAGGTGCATGCGTCATGTACACCGTGGTCGCGCTCGACGGTCAGAAATACGGTCCGGTGGACCTCCCGACGCTCAACGCGTGGGCGGCGGACGGGCGCGTCGTCCCGACGACGACGCTCGAGTCGGCGGACGGGCAGCGGCTCCAGGCGAGCCAGGTGCCGGGGATCGTCTTCGGCGCGGGGGGTACGGGGGCGGCTCCGGGGTACGGGGTCCAGACGGGCGCCCCCGGCTACGGGGCTCCGACGATGGGAGCGCCGGGCATGGGCGCGCCGGGCATGGGCGCGCCGGGCATGGGCGCGCCGGGGCAGGGCGGGTACGGAGACCCCTCGATGGGGGCGTCCGGCTACGCGCCGTACCCGAGCGGCGGGGGAATGGCCTACGGGATGGACAACGGTCAGAAGGACGTCACGACGTCGTACGTCCTGGCGGCGTTCGGGTTTCTGTGTTGCCCGATCGTTCCGATGATCTTCGGGATCGTCTACGCGGGCAAGGCGCTCGCGAAGGGGAACCCGGGCGGCAACGCGGCGCGGATCGTCAACATCGTGTTGCTGGTCCTTCAGGTGATCGGAATCTTCGCGCGCGTCGGCCGGGTGCTGTAGAGCGTCCATGGCCGGCGTGGGCAAGGTCGTCCTCGCAGGCGGGACGGGGCTTATCGGGCGTCCGCTCGCGGCCGCGCTCGAGGCGGCGGGGCACGAGGTCGTGCTTCTTGTGCGGCGCGAGTCGCCGCAGGGGTCGGAGGCGGCGCGGTACCGGCAGGTGCTGTGGGAGGGGCGCGCGCTCGGGCCGTGGCAGGCGGAGCTCGACGGGGCGCGGGCGGTGTACAACCTTGCGGGGCGCTCGGTGAGCTGCAAGTGGACGCCCGCGAACCGGCGCGCGATCCTCGACTCGCGGGTCGAGAGCACCCGGGCGATCGGGGACGCCGCGCTCGCGTGCCGGCGTCCGCCGGAGGTGTGGATCAACGCCTCGGCGACGGGGTACTACGGCGACCGGGGGGACGAGGCGGTGGACGAGCGCTCGGAGCCCGGGCGCGGGTTTCTCGCCGACGTGTGCCGCGCGTGGGAGGACGCGATCTTCGACCACCCGTTGCGCGGGGGCGGCAAGGTCGCGCTCCGGACGGGGGTGGTGCTGGCGAACGAGGGCGGGGCGTTCCCGATCCTGCGGACGCTCGCGCAGGCGTTCCTCGGCGGCGCGGCGGGTTCGGGGGGGCAGTGGATGTCGCCGATCCACATCGACGATCTCGTGCGGCTTTACGTCGCGGCGATGGACGGGGGGTACGAGGGGGCGGTGAACGCGACGATGCCGAAGCCCGAGCGCAACCGGGACCTCATGCTCGTCCTGCGGCACCGGCTCGGGCGGGCGTTCGGGCTGAACGCGCCCGAGTGGGCGATCCGCCTGCTCGGGAGCACGCTCGGTCCCGACGCGGAGCTCGCGCTCGGTTCGACGCGCGCCCTGCCTCAGGAGGCGCTCGACGCGGGGTTCGCGTTCAAGTACGGGGACATCGAGGCGGCCTTCGACGCGCTTCTCAGGCGATGAGGGACGGGCGGCGATGAGGGGGGCGGCGTGCTCTCGACGGTGAAGGACGCCTCGATCGTCCTCGCGGGGATCGTGGCGTTCCTCACGCTCTGGACGGGGCTTCTCCAGTACGCGCGGGGGCTCCACCAGGCGCGGGCGACGCAGTTCGTCCTCATGCGGCGGCGCTTTCTGGAGGACGCGACGTTCCGGCGGCTTCTCGACCTTCTCGCGACGGGGGCGCCGGGGATCGCGGGGGAGAGCGTGCAGGACCGGCGCAACCTCGTGGGGTTTTTGGAAGAGGTCGCGCTCCTCGTGAACTCGCGCCTTCTCGCCCCGGACGTCGCGCGGTATATGTACGGGCACTACTTCGGGCTCATCGAGGGCTCGGCGGCGTTCTGGGAGGGGCTCGACCGGGCGTCGCCGCACTGGGCGGTGTTCCGCGAGTTCGCGGCGCGGCTCGCGGAAGGGGACCGGCGCGGGCTTCCCGTGCATCGCCTGAGGCTCTAGGGCGGGGGCGGGTACCCTCTCTAGGCCCCGCCGAGCGGCGCGGCCCTCCCTTTCGGACCCCCCTATGACCGTCACGCGCGAAGACCTGAACCCCTGCACGGTGAAGCTCACCGTCGAGCTCGATCCCCAAGAGGTCGACGGCGCGTTCGCCAAGGCGCTCAAGCGCGCCGCCAAGGACGTGAGGATCCCGGGCTTCCGCCCCGGGCACGCGCCCGCGGCGATGGTGGAGCGCATGATCGACCCGAACCGGCTCTACGAGGACGCCGCCGACGGTCTCGTGCGCACGACGCTTCCGAAGGCGGTCGAGCAGGAGGCGATCCAGGCCGACCCCGGCACGCGCCCGTCGGTCGCGCTCGAGGCGCTGGACCGCGACGCGAAGTCGGCGCGGTACTCGGCGAAGGTGCCCCTGCCGCCGAAGATCGAGCTCGGGGAGTACAAGGGCGTTGCGGTGGAGCGCCCGAGCACGGACGTGAGCGACGAGGAGATCGACTTTCAGATCGACGAGCTTCGCAAGCGCAAGGGCGTGCGCGAGGCGGTCGCCGACCGCGGGCTCGCCGAGGGCGACGTCGCGGTGCTGAGCATCAAGGCCGAAGGGGCCGAGGGCGAGGGGAAGAGCTTCATGACCGTCGTCGGTCAGACCTTCCCGGCGCTCGACGAGGCGATCACGGGGATGTCTACCGAGGAGATGAAGTCGGTGGAGCTGGCGTTCCCGGAGGAGTTCTCGGACAAGAGCCTCGCCGGCAGGACCGAGCGGGTCCAGCTCGCGGTGAACTCGGCGAGCACGGTGAAGCTCGCGGACCTCACCGACGCGTTCGCGCAGGACTACCAGGCGGAGAGCGTCGAGGCGCTGCGCGCCCGGATGCGCGAGAGCATCGCGCAGGCGAAGGCGAGCCTCTCGCGCGAGATGATGCAGGAGACGATCCTCGAGCGGCTTCGCGAGACCTCGACGATCCACGTCTCCGACAACATGTGGGAGACCCTCGCGACCCAGCGCCTCACCGAGATCCAGGGGGAGCAGGCGAAGGAGGGGAAGACGATCGAGGCGTACGCCGAGGAGAACGGGATGACGCTCGACGAGCTCGTCGCGAAGTGGAACGAGCAGGCGAAGATCCACGTGGAGCGGGCGATGGTCGTGCGCGAGATCTTCGAGCGCGAGGGGCTCCAGCTGACGAACGGCGACCTCAACACCGAGCTCTTCTTCATGGCGAGCGAGTACTCGGTCCAGCCGCAGGAGCTTCTCCAGCAGCTCCAGTCGAGCAACGCGCTCCCCGAGCTCCAGTTCCGCGCGATCTCGCGGAAGGTCACCGACCTTCTCCTCGCGAGCGCGTCCGTCGCGGGCGAGGCCGCGCCCGTCGAGGGTCCCGGCCCGAGCGAGGAGAAGGCGATCGAGGCGGGGGACCAGGCGATCCCCGAGAGCGATCCGAACGGGACGGAGGGCGGCGCGGGCGAGGCGACGGGCTCGCAGACGCCGGGAGCGTCCGGCACGGAAGCGTCCGGCACGGAAGCGTCCGGCTCGGGCGCGGCCCCCGCGAAGGCGCCGCGCGCGAAGACGGCCGCCGCGAGCGCGGAGGCCGTCGTCGAGGCGACCCCGACGGACGCCTCGTCCTCGCCCGAGGAGGCCGGCGGCGACGGGCCCGCCGTCCCCGCTCCCGCGACCGCCGCTCCCGAGTCCGAGGGCGGCGACGAGACGGCCGCCGGGGCCTGAGCCCCGGACGCGCCCGACGCAACCCGACCCGAGCATGGACCCCGGAGGTCCATGCTCGGGTCGGGTGCCGCCCAGCCTTCCGTCCGCCCCCGTCGTGCGCGCACGACGGGGTTGGGTCGCGGGCGGTCGGCCACCCCCGGACCCCTCTGCGGGCGGGAGTCGCTCGCACCCGGGTCACTGGGATCTCGCCCCTGCGGGGGCCGAACGCCCCGCCCCCCCGCGGCGTCGGGAAGGGCGTGAGCCCCGAGATGAACGCCGCCTTCGACGCGATCGAGGCGCAACGGCTCGCGCTCGGGGAGCGGACGGCGGGGCTCTCGGAGGCGCAGGCGCGGTGGCGCCCGGACCCTTCGGTCTGGAGCGTGGCGTCGATCGCCGAGCACCTCGCCCTCACCGACGCGGGGATCGGACGTCTGCCGCCGCCGGGGCCCTCGGGGCTGGTCCCCTTGCCGTTCCGCCTCCTGCCTCGGGAGTGGCGTTGGGGGCTGGTGCTCCGGGCGCTCGACCGGGACGTCGCCCTTCCCCTGCCCTCGCCGGGGGTGGAGCCGAGCGGGGAGGCGCCGCTCGCGGGGTCGCTCGAGACCTGGGGGACGAACCGCGCGGAGATGCGCCGCGAGCTCGAAGGTCTCGCCCCGGAGGACGCTCCCTACTTCCACCCGGTCCTCGGGCCGCTCAGCGGGATGCGGATGCTCGCGCTCGCGCGGACGCACGCGGCGTACCACGCGCGGCAGGCGGAGCGACTGATGAGCCGCCCGGACTTTCCGAGGGTTTAACGCCTCCCGGCGCGCGGGTGCTCGCGGAAGAAGCGCACGATCTCGTCCATCGCGACGATGCCGTGGAGCGACTCGCGCCCGCCCCGGTACGGCGCGCCGGGAAAGTCGTGGGTGCCGAGCTTCGTGGACAGGAGTTCGACGACGGTGCGTCCCTTGCCGCCGGGGTAGAGGATCTCGGTCGCCTTGCCGCCGGCGATCTCGCGCTTGCGGGCGCGGCCCAGGTCGCATCCGTCGCGCTTCGCCCACCACGCGGCGCTCTCGGGGGCGGGCCTCCCGACGAGCATCGCGCGCACGCTCCCGTCGTAGCTCACGATCGGGTCCTGACGCCCGTGGATGAAGAGGGCCGAGACGGGGGCGGCGGGGTCGGGGATCGTCGCGCCGCCCTTCGGCCCGATCGTTCCGGCGACGGAGGCGAACGCGGCGATCCGGGGGCCGAGCCTCGCCGCGACGAGGTTCGCGAGGAACGCGCCGTTCGAGTGCCCGTACACGAACACGCGGTCCGGGTCGGTGCGGAACTCCCCCTCGGTGCGGTCGAGGATCGTGCGGACGAAGCCCACGTCGTCGGCCCCCGAGCCCGAGAGGTCGATCCAGCCGACGTTCCAGCCGGAGAGCCCGCCCGAGCCGTTGGGGACGACGAAGATCGCGCCCTCGCTCTCGGCGTACTTCTTCACCTCGCTCACGGCGGCCATTTGGAGCGCGTTGCTCGTCACGCCGTGGAGCGCGACGACGACGGGAAGGGGGCGGCCCGCGTTCGCCGCGCTCGGGACGACGAGGAGGTAGGAGCGGGCGAGGCCGCCGAACCTCAGCGTCTCGGTGTACGTCCCGGGGTTCCGGCCCCTCGCGCTGACGGCGGCGGGCTGGGCGCTCGCGCACCCGGCGAGGGCGAAAGGCAGGAGCGGGAGAAACGAGCGGAGGCGAAGTCTCATAGAAGGACCCGTGGTCGAGTACAAGATTCTAGACGTCCAGCGCCCGTTCGCGGGTCACTTCGCCGTGGACGAGGCGACGATCGCGCTGGGGCCGGAGGGAAAGGAGCAGAGGCGCCTCTCGGTGGAGCGGGGGGACGCGGCGGCGGTTCTCGTCCACCGGCTCGACACCGACGAGCTCGTGCTCGTGCGCCAGTTCCGGTACCCGACGGTGCGCCACGGGATGCCGGAGCTTCTTGAGATCATCGCGGGGGAGATCGAGAGCGACGAGACCCCGGACAAGACGATCCGGCGCGAGGCGATGGAGGAGGTCGGGTACCGGCTCTCGATGATCGTCCCGATCGCGAAGTTCTTCGGCTCGCCCGGGGGGATGAGCGAGCTCGTCCACGTCTACTACGCCCCGGTCGAGGCGGGGGACCGGGAGGGGGCGGGCGGCGGGATCGGCGACGAGGGGGTCGAGACGGTGACGATGCCCGTCGCCGAGGCGCTGAAGATGCTCGAGACGCCCCAGCCGATGGACGCGAAGCTTCTCGTCGCGCTCTACTGGCTTCGGACGCGGAGCGAGGGGCAGGGGCTCGGGGCGGGCTCGGCCTCGACCGAGCCGTGACCCTCCGCGCGGTCCCGCGAGCCGCCGGGTACAACCCGCAGGACCATGCGACGTGGGGAGTTCGTCATCGAGGCCACGCGGGAGGCGATGCGGGAGGCGTTCCGCTACGCGCGGGCGGTTCCGGCCGAGAGACTCGCGTGGCGTCCGCTCGACGCGGGGCGGAGCGCGCTCGATCTCGCGCGCGAGCTCGCGAAGTGTCCGGATCGGGGGCTCGCGGCTCTCGGCGGAGAGGGGATGAACGAGGAGCCGGAGGCGGGCGACGCCGAGAGGGAGAGTTGGGCGACGGTCGAGGCGTGCGAGGCGGCGGGGGAGGCGAAGCTCCAACGGTTCCTCGCGGTCGTCGCCGCGTTTCCCGATGAGCGCCTGGAGGAGACGGTCGAGCTTCCGTACGGCGAGGGCGGGGCGATGCGGAGCTTCACGATGGCGGAGATGATGGACCATCCCCGGTGGAACGCGTCGTACCACCAGGGGCAGCTCGCCTACCTCCAGACGCTGTACGGCGACGGGGGGCTCCACTAGGGGCGGGCTCCCCTTTCGTCATGACGCCGCCCTCTCCTGGTGCTCCCGGAGCGTCGCGCCGCCTTGCGGCGATCGACGCGCTCCGGGGCGGGACGGTGATCCTCATGCTCCTGGTGAACAACGCGTCGCTCGACACGATGACGCCGCCCCAGCTCACGCACGCGGCGTGGGGGGAGGCGCCGCGGCTCGCGGACCTCGTCTTCCCGTGGTTCCTTCTTTGCGCGGGGCTCTCGCTCCCGTTCTCCTACGCCTCCGCTTTGCGGCGGGGAGGGTACGGCGCGTGGCTTCGGCGGGCGGGATCGCGGGCCTTCCTGCTTTTCCTTCTCGGATGCTTCGTGGACTCGGCGATCGGGCGGCGTCCGGTGCTCGGGATGGGGGTGCTCCAGCTTATCGCGCTCTCGGGGTTCGTGGCGGCGCCTCTCGCGCCGCTCTCCCGGCGGGGGCGGCTCGGGGTCGCGCTGGGGTTGCTCGCCCTGTACGCGGGCCTTCTCGCGCTCGTCCCGAACCCCCTCTACGGGCGCGCGGTGCTCACCGAGGCGGCGAATACGGTCGCGTGGTGGAACGCGCGGGTGCTCGGCCCCTTCGCGGGGACGCCGAGCGTCGTTCCGGGGGCGGCGCTCGTCCTCCTCGGGACGGTCGGGGGCGGGCTTCTGGGGGAGGGGCGGCGGGGGGAGCTCCTCTGGCTCGGTTGGGGGCTCGCGCTCCTCGGGGCCCTCGCGAGCCTCGCGATGGTGCCGACGAAGATCGTGTGGACGCCGCCGTACATCCTTCTCGGGGCGGGGAGCGGGCTTCTGCCCCTCGCGGGGCTCGACCGGGTCCTGCCGGGGCCGAGGCGGTGGGCGGCGCCTCTGCTCCTCTTCGGCGGGAACGGGCTCGCGGCGTACGTGGGGCCGGTCCTCTTCAAGACGCTCGTCTTCCACGCCTGGACGACGCGGGAGGGCAGGCCGCTCGACGAGGCGTACGCGGCGGGGATGTACGCGGCGCTGGGGCGGTACCCCGGCGGGTGGGTCGTGACGCTCTCGGCGATCGCGTTCGCGGCGGGGCTTCTCCTGTGGCTCCGTCGGCGCGGGCTCATGCTCCGGCTGTAGCGGGAGGCGCGCAGGCGTCACACTAGAGGGCCTATGTCCAAGGGCCTCGGCATCCCCACCCGCGAAGAGAACTACTCCGATTGGTACAACGAGCTCGTCGAGAAGGCGGACCTCGCGGAGCACTCGGCGGTGCGCGGGTGCATGGTCATCAAGCCCCACGGGTACGCGATCTGGGAGCTCATGCAACGGGCGCTCGACGACATGTTCAAGGCGACGGGGCACGTGAACGCCTACTTCCCGCTCCTCATGCCGAAATCGTTTCTTGAAAAGGAGGCCCAGCACGTCGAGGGGTTCGCGAAGGAGTGCGCGGTCGTCACGCACCACCGGCTCATGGCCTCGCCGGACGGGAAGGGGCTCGTGGTGGACCCCGAGGCGAAGCTCGCCGAGGAGCTCGTCATCCGTCCGACGAGCGAGACGATCATCTGGAACCAGTACGCGAAGTGGATCCAGAGCTACCGCGACCTGCCGCTCCTCATCAACCAGTGGGCGAACGTCGTGCGGTGGGAGCTGAGGACGCGGCTATTCCTGCGTTCCACCGAGTTCCTCTGGCAGGAGGGGCACACCGCGCACGCGACGCACGACGAGGCGGAGGCGGAGTGCCGGACGATCCTCGATGAGTGCTACGAGAAGTTCGCCCAGGAGTGGATGGCGGTTCCGGTCGTGAAGGGCGTGAAGACCGAGGGCGAGAAGTTCCCCGGCGCGGACCACACCTATACGATCGAGGCGCTGACGCAAGACCTGCGGGCGATCCAGGCGGGGACCTCGCACCATCTCGGGCAGAACTTCGCGAAGGCGTTCGGCTGTCAGTTCACAAGCGCCGAAGGAAAGCTCGAGTACGTCTACGCGACGAGCTGGGGGTGCACGACCCGGCTCGTGGGGACGCTCATCATGGCGCACTCGGACGACCGGGGGCTCGTCCTGCCGCCCCGGCTCGCGCCGATCGGAGCCGTGCTCGTTCCCCTCGGGCGCGACGAGGAGACGCGCTCGCGCACGGTCGCCGAGGCGGAGCGGATCGAGCGCGAGCTGAAGGCCCTCGGCGTCCGGACGAAGACCGATCGGCGCGAGAAGGAGTCGCCGGGGTTCAAGTACGCGCATTGGGAGATGCGGGGGGTCCCCGTGCGGATCGAGATCGGGCCGAAGGACCTCGACGCGGGGACGTGCGTGATCGCGCGGCGCGACGACGGGACGAAGGAGACGGTCGCCCTCTCCGAGGCGGCGGCGCGGGCGCACGCGCTCCAGGAAGAGATCCAGGCGGCGCTCTACGCGCGCGCCCTCGCCCACCGCGAGGCGAACACGAAGCGGGTGGACACGTGGCCCGAGTTCCTCGGAGCGTTCCCGGGCGAAGGCGGCGGGGGCTTCGTCCTCGCGCACTGGGACGGGACCGGCGAGACCGAGGACCGGATCGCGGAGCTCACGAAGGCGACGATCCGGTGCATCCCGCTCGAACCCCTCGCGCCGGGGGACGACGCGCCGGGTCGGTGTGTGCTCACAGGAGCGCCGAGCGCGCGCCGGGTGGTGTTTGCGCGAGCCTACTAGGAGGGAGAAGGTCGTCCGCTTCGGGATCGTCCTCGCCGCGGTCGTCGCCCTCCTCTTCTACTTCCTGTCCGATCAATTCGAGATGCGGATCTTCATCGTCCCGGGGTGGTGGTGGTGAAGGCGGGTACACCTCCGTTCATGCGTCCCTTTGCCGCGTCTCTCGCGGCGCTCCTCGCTGCGCTCGGACTCTCCTCGTTCGGCTTCGCTCAGAACGCGGCGGTGGCGACCGCCGCCCCGCCTCCCGTTCCTCCGCTCGCCGAGCCGCGGTTCGTTCGGAGGAGCGTGCTTCCGGCGCTCGCGCCGATCACGCTCGACCGCGAGTCGCTCTTCGAGGGGCCGACGAAGCTTATCGCGCGCAAGTACGGGCTTCAGGCCCGGATCCTGTGGATCGACGCGACGGCGAACATCGAGCGCACCAATACCGGGGCGAAGATCGTCCTCCTCGTGGACCGGATCCGGCGGGCGGGGTTCAACACGATCGTCCTCGACGTGAAGCCGCTCTCGGGGCAGACGATCTATCCGAGCGCGTTCGCGCCGAAGCTCCGGGAGTGGCGCGGGGGGCGGGTGCTTCCTGAGGGGTTCGACCCCGTCGCGGTCTTCGCGCGGGAGGCGAGGCGGAGCGGGCTCGTCCTTTTCGGGGCGATGAACGCCTTCGCGGACGGCCACCGGCTCGTGAACGTCGGGCCGGGGTTCGACCGTCCGGCGGAGCAGAGCGTGGTGTACGAGGCGGCCCCGCTCGTGCGGGCGGGGTCTGCGACGTACCCCGCGAGCGCGGAGGGGGAGCGGTTCAAGGTCGGGGTGACGGGCGCGGCGCGGAGCCTGCCGGGGACGGGGTTCTGCGTGACGACGCGGGCGAACGGGACGGTGGTGGACGGGTACGAGCTCGGGATCCCGAACGCGCCGACGCCGACGGTGCCGAAAGGGGGGTACGTCCTCTTCGGGGAGGGCGGGGCGGCGGAGTTTCTGCGGACCAACGCGAAGCCGGGGGCGAGGGTCGGGATGGACTCGTCGGCGCGCTTCGTGCGGCTGCCGGAGTCGGGGGACAAGCAGATCCCGCTCATGACGCAGCCGACGAACCCGGTGGTGCGGGGGCGGCTCGTGAACCTCGCGCAGGAGTTCGTCCGCAACTACGACGTGGCGGGGATCGTGTACGACGACCGGCTCCGGTACACGGGGATGGACGGGGACTTCTCGCCCGCGACGCGGGCGGAGTTCGAGCGGCGGGTGGGGCGCCCCTTGCGCTGGCCCGACGACGTGTTCAAGTTCACCTACACGCTGGGGATGCCGCTGGGGAACCGGCCGGCGGGGATCGAGCCGGGGCCGTACTACGCGCAGTGGATGGCGTTCCGGCCCCAGGTCCTGAAGGAGTTCGTCGGGGAGATCCGGTCGGCGATGCGGGCGGTGCGGCCGGGGGCGCAGCTGGGGGTGTACGCCGGGAGCTGGTACGGGGAGTACCCGGCGCTCGGGAACAACTGGGCCGATCCAGGGTTCGAGGGGGGCTTCTGGGCGAACGACCGGGCGTATTCGGCGGCGGGGCTCGCGCCGTCGCTCGACCTTCTCGTCACGGGGTGCTACTATCCGACGCCGACGATCTTCGACGCGATGCGGGCGGGGCGCTCGATCGGGGCGACGGTGGAGAGCGCGGGGACGCTGAGCTACCGGGCGGCGCGCGACGCGACGTGGACGGCGGCGGGGATCTCGCTCGCCGACTTCAAGGACGATCCCGAGGGGCTCGAGGCGTGCCTCCAGGCGGCGGCGGCGAGCACGAACGGGGTCATGTGCTTCGACCTCTCGCACGACATCGAGCCCCTGTGGCCGGTGTTCGAGCGGGCGTTCCGGGTCTCGGCGGCGGCGCCCTACGGGAGGGCGTCGTTCCTCGAGGAGGTCCGGCGGCGGCGGGCGACGATGCCGACGGTCTACCCGCGGACGATCGTCTCGGGCGGCGCGGCGGGCGCGGGGCAGTAGCCTCTTGCGCCAGCTTCGCAAGAAGGCGGGGATCCGGAGGCTCTTCCGGGAGCACGCGGACGCCTGGGCCGACGTGCGGCTGTGCTTTCTCGTGCAGGATTGGGACGACGGGTACAACGTCGGCGGGCTCTTCCGGGTCGCGGACGCGGTGGGGGCCGAGGAGATCGTCCTGACGGGTGGGTCGCCGGTGCCGGGCGAGTCGCCGACGGTGGGGGTGACGAGCATGGGGGCGCACCGGCGGGTCGCATGGCGTCAGGTCGCGGGGTCCGTCGAGGCGGCGCGGGAGCTCAAGGGCGCGGGGTGGACGCTCGTCGCGGTGGAGGTCGCGGACGGGGCTCTGCCGCACAATGCGTTCGCGTACCCCCCGATGACGTGCCTCGTGCTGGGGGCCGAGGGGGCGGGGGTGTACGAGAGGGTCCTGCGCGAGTGCGAGGCCTCGGTGTTCGTCCCGATGACGGGGAAGGGGCGCTCGCTCAACGTCCACGTCGCGGCGGCGATCGTCGCGTTCGAGGCGAGGCTCGCGAGATCTCCCGAGGTCAGGTCTTCAGAAGGACCCGGATCGCCGCCAGGCGGTCCGCCGCTCCGGTGAGGCGGACGGCGCCGACGGCGCGGGCCTCCTTGTCGATCGCCGCCTCGATGTTCTTCACGGGGTCGGCGTCCTCGAGGAACTGGACGAGAAGCTCCTCGCGCTTCCGGCGGAGGAGCGACAGGCGGGCGGAGAGGGTGCCGGAGAGCTTCGATTGCCGGGAGGCTTTGGAGCCGCGGGACTCGTCCTCGACGGAGAAGTCGCCGAGGCGCTTGATCTCGGCGACGACTTTCGGCACGTCGCTGGGGGCGACGAGGAGGACGACGCCCTGGGCCTCGACGTTGCCGTCGGCGTCCATGTGGGTGAAGGTGCGCGCGGCGCCCGCGTGCCTTGCGGCGAGAGCGGCGACCGAGCGCTGGCCCGCTTCGAGATCCACGCCGGTGAGGGTGCCGAGGACGAGCTGGGCTCCGGCGGGCGGGACCGGCGTCGCGGCGGGGCCTGCGGTCGGATCGTTCGTCGCCTTCGGGTCGGCGGGGGTCTGGCCTTCGGGGACGACGCCGCCGGGGACGACGCCGGGGCTCATCGGGGGGAGGACCGCCATGGGGCCGGTGAGGCTCGGGGGGCGCATCCGGCCGGCGGACCGCTCCGGGGCGAAGCCGTCGCCGCCGAGGGCGCGGGGAGGCGCAGAGCCCGCGTCGCCGCTCGCAAGCGGGGCGACGGGGGCGGGGATCGGGGGGTTGAGGGCGAGGAGGGGAGGCGTCCAGTCGCTGGGGGGAAGCGGAAAGCCGCCCGCGAAGGGGTCGAGGGCGTCCCACTCGTCGAGGGTCTTCAGGTTGCGGACGGGAAGGCGGCCGAGGGTCGCGGGGGGCGTTCCGGCGGTATCGGGGGCGTAGGCGGCGACGGAGGCCCTCGGGGAGGGCTTCGGGGCGCGGCCGAAAAGGAGGTAGCCGCCCCCGAGTCCGGCGAGGAGGGCGGCGATCGCGGCGGCGACCGGCGAGACGCCCGCGCCCGGGGGAAGCCCCTCGGGTTCGGCGGCGCGTCGGTCGCGCCGGGAGCCCCTCGCGGGCGCGATCTCCCCGGGCGCGATCTCCCCGGGCGCGACCCCTCCGGGAGCCGCGAGGGGCTCGGCGGAGGAGAGGGGATCGCGGGGGGAGAGATCGGGTTCGGGGGTCATGCGTTCGGAAGGGCTCTAGTGTATCGGACGCCTGGGGGAGGCGTCCGTTCTCGCCACGCGCCGGTAGGGATCGAGAAGCGCGCGCAGCTCGGCCTGCCTCCGCCCCCGGGCTTCGTCCCCGACGCGCTGGCGCGGGGGGCCTCGGAAGAGGTCGGCGAGGTGGGTCCTGCCGCGAGCGAGGAGGAGGGCGGCGATCGCGCGGTCGCGGACCTTCCCGCGCGCGCTGGCGAGACCCTCGCGGACGACCGCTTCGAGCGCGGCGCGCTCGGCGAGGGGAGCGAGCGCACGCCATCCGGGGAGGGAGACGTCGCGGCCACCAAGAGCGACCCCCCTCAGGATCGCCGCGATCCGGACGCGATGCTCGCTCCGAAGCGGCTCTCGCGCGAGCCGCCGGACGGCCTCGCGCTTCGCTAGCCCGGAGCCGAACTCGTACGGGTTCCTCTCAAGGAGGCGAAGGGCGTGTTCGACGCCGTCGCGATGGACTCTCCGGTCCCCGCGGGTCACCAGGCCCCGAGATAGGCGAGCCAGTCGCGGACGATGCGGGCGTTCGCCGCCGGCCCCTCCTTCGGAGGACCGACGACGAGGCTTCGGCGAGGAGCTCGCGGGCGAGAGCCTCGCATTCGGCGCGGGCAACGAGGCCGTCGTTCGACGCGGCGCGGGTGAGGGCGGCGAGTTCACGAACGACGCGCGGATCGTCGTGGCGGCCCTCCCGAAGGACGCGCAACGCCGCGCGGGGCGACTCGTCGCTTCGAGCGGCACTCTCCATACGGCGGAGTGGATCAAGATCCGGCTAAGGTTCGGCGAAGAGAGGGTTAAGGGGCGGGGCGGAGGGCTAAGCTTGCGGGATGCGACGCCGAGCCTCCGTTCCCCGAGCCTTCACCCTCATCGAGCTTCTCGTCGTCATCGCGATCATCGCCATCCTCGCGGCGATCCTCTTTCCCGTCTTCGCCCAGGCGAAGACGGCGGCGAAAAGGACGGTGGACCTCTCGAACGCAAAGAACCTCGCGACGGGGACGATCCTCTACCTCGGGGATCACGACGACCGGCTCTACTTCTACGCGTCGTACGCGCCGGGAGCGACGGTCTCGGCGACGCGGACGGGGGCGCTTCTGCCCGACGCGGCGTCGGTGAACCCCTCGCGGTGGTGGAACGCGCTCGGGCCGTACCTTCGCTCGCGCGAGATCCTCGTCGCGCCCGACGACGGGAACCCGACGCTCTCGAAGGACGCGGAGGGGCGGGCGACGATCCGGCGCTCGTACATCGCGTGCCGGCACGCGGAGGGGCTCGTGGCGACGAGCGTGGGGGCTCCCGCCGAGACGATCGTCGTCACGGAGAAGTGGCCGGAGTTCACCGACTCGTGGATCGAGCCGTTCCACGGCGACTTCGCGCTCGACGCGGCGACGGGGCGGATGCACGTCGCGGCGAACCGGTACGCGGGGGGGCTCGTGGGGGCGTTCCTCGACGGGCACGCGAAGTGGCATCCGGCGGGGCGGGTGCTCGCGAGCGCGGAGACGACGGGGTGCCGGCTCGTCCACGACTTCCCGCTCCTCCCCGAGATGTGCGACGCGAGCGTCGCCGGATGCACGAACACGGGTCCGACGAACGTGTGCAACCGCTTCGCGTACTGAAGCGGCGACGGGGGCGGTAGCCTCGCGGGATGGTCGCCCTTCCGCCGCCCTCCCCTGTCGCCGCGAGCGCCTATACGGACGCGCTGGGGGTGAACCTGCACTTCACGCAGGACTGGCGCTCGTACACGGCGCGGGCGAGGGAGGTGGGGTCGCGGCTGAGCGAGCTCGGGGCGCGGCACGTGCGGGAGGGGGTGGACGCGCGGCCGGAGAAGGCGGCGCTTTTGGAGGGGCTCGCGCGGGAGCGGGGGATCCGGGCGCTCCTCATCCTCGGGCCGCGGGTGCCGAGCAAGGAGGCTTGGCGGGGAAAGCTGGACCTCGCGGGGATCGCGCCGGGGCTCGCGACGGTGAAGCGGCTCTATCCTCTCTCGTGCGAGGCGATCGAAGGGCCGAACGAGTACGACGTGAACCACGACTCGCCCGAGGCGGGGGTCGGCGACCCGGAGTCCGGATGGGCGAAGACGTACCGGAAGTTCGCGGGGGCGCTGTACCGGGCGGTGAAGGGGGACCCGAAGCTTCGGGGGCTGACGGTGATCAACGGGCCGATGGCGCACGCGTTCCACGCGCCGGAGGTGGGGGACCTCTCGGGGGAGGTGGACGCGGGGTGCTTCCATCCGTACCCCGGGGGCGGGCCGCCCTCGCAGGGGCTGGAGGACTACAACCTCGCGAAGACGATGGAGATGGTGCGGGGGAAGCCGTTCTGGGCGAGCGAGACGGGGTACCACAACGCCCTGAAGAAGCCGCTGGAGCGGCAGGGTCACAATCCGGTGCCGGAGTCGGTGGCGGGGATCTACGCGCCGCGGCTGGTGGCGGAGTACCTACGGCTGGGGATCGTGCGGTCGTACTTCTACGAGCTCATCGACGGCGGGGACGACAAGGGGGACCAGGAGCAGAACTTCGGGCTGTTGCGCGCGGACCTCGCGCCGAAGCCCGCGTTCCTCGCGCTGAAGGCGACGATGGGACTCGTGCGGGACGCTTCGGTTCGGAAGGGGGCGCCAGCGTCGTACTCGGTGGAGGGCGCCGTCGGGGACGTGCGGTGCCTGCCGCTCGTCAAGCGGGACGGGACGGTGCTCCTGATGCTCTGGCGCGAGGTCTCGGTGTGGGACGAGCGGGCGGGGAAGGCGCTCGCGGCGGAGCCGCGCGAGGTGCGGGTGGGGTTCTCGGGACGGGGGCGGGTGTTCCGCCCGTCGTCGGGCGGGGCGGCGGGAGCGGCGCTCGCAGCGGGGGCTCTGCAGGTGGGACCGGAGCTGACGGTGGTGGAGATCCGGTGCTAGGGAGGCGAGGGGAGGAACTCGGCGCGGGCGGCGGCAATCTCCTTCTCCCACGATGTGTTCGCGGGAGCCCAGCTACGTTGCCCTCGCCTGAGAAGGGTATCAAGGCGGTGGGTCTTGCCGCGGTGGACGAGGAGGAGGCGGACGCCCTCGCGCACGACGGCCTCGCTCTCCGAGCCGAGGGTCTCGCCCGCGATGCGCTCGGCCTCGCCGGGCGCCATGAGCGAGACGAGGCGCCACCATTCGGGAACGGGGTGCTCGTCGGTGCGGAGAACGGCGCGACGGACGACGGCGGCGATCCGCCCTTTGGCCTCAAGATTCAGTGGAGTTCGGCGGAGGGCCCGGATCGCGCGGATCTTCACGTAGCCCGAGCGGAAGAAGTAGGGGTTGCGCTCGAGGAGATTCAGGAGGGACTCGGGGGGGTCGAGTTCGGTGCCAGCCCAGAGCGCGAGGTGAAGTTCTCCGAAGAAGAGGGCGTCCTCGCCGCGGAGAGGTCCATGGTGCTGAAGCTGCCGCAACTCCGCGAGGGCGTCTTCGGGGAAGGTGCCGGGCTCGCGGCGGAGACGATCCAGAAGCTCGATGCGGCTTCGGGAGAGCGTGTGAGACGGCATAGGGGCCGTAGGAGCGTTGGCTGCCCACCGTGGATTCGAACCACGATTAACTGTTCCAGAGACAGTCGTCCTGCCCTTAGACGAGTGGGCACAGCGGAGAGAGTGTACCCCCTCCGTCGAGGGGGCGCAACAGGGGCAGTCAGCTCGCCTTGCGGAGGCCGGCCTCGTCGTAGAGGATGGGGAGGCGGTTGCTCTCGATGATGCCTTCGGGGACGACGACGCGCTTGACGGTGTCGGCGCTCGGGACCTCGTACATGACGTCCATCATCACGCTCTCGAGGATGGCGCGCAGGGCGCGGGCGCCGGTCTTGCGCTTGAGGGCCTCGCGGGCGATCTCGACGAGGGCGCCGGGCTCGAACTCGAGCTCGACCCCGTCCATCTCGAAGAAGCGGGCGTACTGCTTGATGAGGGCGTTGCGGGGTTCGGAGAGGATCTGGACGAGGGTCGGCTCGTCGAGGGGCTCGAGGGCGGTGAGGACGGGGAGGCGGCCGATGAACTCGGGGATGAGGCCGAACTTCAGGAGGTCGTCGGGCTGGACCTCGCCGATGACGGACGCCTTGCGTTCGGCGGCGGTCTCGGGGGCGCTGCGGAAGCCCATGGTGGAGTCCTTCATCCGGCGGCGGATCGTCTCCTCGATCCCCTCGAAGGCGCCGCCGCAGATGAAGAGGACGTCCTTCGTGTCGATCTGGATGTACTCCTGCTGGGGGTGTTTGCGCCCGCCCTGGGGGGGGATGTTCGCGACGGAGCCCTCGAGGATCTTCAGAAGGGCCTGCTGGACGCCCTCGCCCGAGACGTCGCGGGTGATCGAGACGTTGTCGCCCTTGCGGGCGATCTTATCGATCTCGTCCACGTAGATGATGCCGCGCTCGGCGACGGCCTTCGTGTTGTCGGGGTCGATCGCCTCGGCGGACTGCCAGAGCTTCAGAAGGATGTTCTCGACGTCCTCGCCGACGTAGCCGGCCTCGGTGAGGGCGGTGGCGTCGGCCATCGCGAAGGGGACGTTGAGGAGGCGGGCGAGGGTCTGGGCGAGAAGGGTCTTGCCCGATCCGGTGGGGCCGACCATGAGGATGTTGCTCTTGCTCAGCTCGACGCCGCCGAGGCCGGTGATCCCCGGAGCGCCGTCCTTCGGGGCGTTCACGCGCTTGTAGTGGTTGTAGACGGCGACGGCGAGGGCGCGTTTGGCGTTCGGCTGGCCGATGATGTAGCCGTCGAGGAAGGCGACGATCTCGCGGGGCTTGGGGACGCCCATGGCGCGGCTCGGGCGACCAGGGAAGGCGATGGCGTTCTTGCCGAAGGCTCCCGCGGCGGAGCCGCCGAGGGGTCCGGCGCCGACGCCGACCGAGGCGGCGACGTTCGTCTTCGCGGCGGCGGGGTCGATGTTGAGGATGTCGTTGCAGAGCTCGATGCAGTCGCTGCAGACGGCGCCGTGGAGCCCGACGATGAGCTTTTTGCACCCCTCCTTGGTCTTGCCACAGAGGCAGCACTGTCCGCGCGGATCGTTGGGCTTCGGCATTCTCGGGTGAATCTTCGGGTTTTCGGGCGGGTTTGCCCAGGGCTCTCGCCCCGGGCGTGGGATCGTGCGGTCCTCGGGCGCGTCCGCGCTTCAGCGGTCGCCGGGGGTGATCGCCTTGTCGATGAGGCCGTACTCGACGGCCTCCTCGGCGGACATGAAGAAGTCGCGGTCGAGGTCTTTGCGGATGGTGTCGAGGTCCTTGCCGGTGCGCTCGACGTAGATGGCGTTGAGGCGGTCCATGAGGTAGTTCGTCTCCTTCACCTGGACGTTGATGTCGGCGGCGGTGCCCTGGAAGCCGGAGCTCACCTGGTGCATCATGATGCGGGAGTTCTCGAGGGCGTAGCGCTTGCCTTTGGCGCCGCCGGTGAGGAGGAGGGAGCCCATGCTCATCGCCATGCCGACGCAGAGGGTGCTCACCTGGGGCTTGATGAGTTGCATGGTGTCGTAGATGGCGAGTCCGGCGTAGACGGAGCCGCCGGGGGAGTTGATGTAGAACTCGATGTCCTTGTCGGGGTCCTCCTTCTCGAGGAAGAGGAGCTGGGCGACGATGAGGTTCGCGACGTAGTCGTCGACGGCGGTGCCGAGGAAGACGATGCGGTCCTTCAGGAGGCGGGACCAGAGGTCGTACGAGCGCTCGCCGCGGTTGGTCTGTTCGATGACGTAGGGGATGCCCATCGTTTCTCTTTACGCCGGGGCGTTCCCCTCCCCTTCCATCTGTCGCTGGAGGGGGAGGGGAGGCGCGCCGGGTCCTACCATTATCGGAGGCGCGGCCCCGCCCGTCAACATGTAGACGGATCGGGCGGGGCGAAGGGCGCGCGGGTTTTCGGGCCGCTCAACGGGAGCGGCGGCGGAGGAGGGCGAGGGCGCCGAGGCCGAGGGCGGCGAGGGTGGCGGGCTCGGGGACGGGGTTGGCGACCTTCAGGGCGAAGAACTGGGTGCCCACGGGCGAGTTGAAGTTGTCGTCGCTCACGAAGACGAGGGAGCGGGAGCCGTCGGCGAGATCGGGGCCGAAGGTCATCCCCTCGATGTTGTCGAGGGCGGCGGGGGCGAGGACGGTGTTGAAGTCGAAGACGAGGCGCTTGGAGACGGGGGCGATCCCGGCGAGGGAGGCGAGGGAGGCGACGCTCGAGACGTCGCTCGCGCCGCTCAGGTCGATCTCGTAGAGCTTCACGGAGTTGCCCGCGCCGACGGAGAAGGAGCGCTCGAGGGCGAGCATGCGGGTGGCGTCCACGGCAAGGAGCTCGACGAGGCCGTTGACGGCGAACTGGCCGTCGGGGACGGGGGCTTGGGCGACGGGGCCGACGGGGTAGACGTACTCGGCGCTCGGGAGGCCGGTGGCGGCGTCGAAGCGGAGGATGCGGGCGTTCGCGCCGTTCGTGAGGGTGGCGGCGGGGCCGTCTTGTTTGAGCGCGCTCTCGGTGGCGGTGTAGAGGTACTGGCCGTTCGGGGAGAACGTCAGGGACTCAAAGGCGAGGTTGTTGCGGATGCCGGTGGTGGAGCCGGCGGAGGCGTCGGCGTTGTAGCGGGCGGGGACGGCGAAGTCGCGGACGTGGTTGCCGCTCGCGTCGAACTGGCGGACGAAGGGGTTCTGCTGGTTTCCGACGGTCGCGGCCTCGCCTTCGGAGGAGACGTAGAGCGAGCCGCCGCGGACGCGGATGGACTCGGGGTCGATGCCGGTGACGGGGAAGGCGGTGCCGTCCGGGCGCTTGAGGGTATTCACGCCGGTGAAGCTCACCGAGCCCGCGCCGAGGGTGCCGGAGGTCGCGAGGGAGTCGATGCGGGCGGTGTAGTACCGGCCGTAGGGGGCGCCCTCGAAGGCGGTGCGGGCGTCGGAGATGATGGTGTAGACCCCCGTGGCACGGTCGTAGTCGATCCCGGAGAGGCCGCCGACGACGGTGCCGCCGACGTTCACCGAGACCGTGGGGATCGTTTGGTAGCCGAGGTAGGTGACGGGGCCGATCCCGGCGGTGGCGGCGGCGCTCGCGAGCGCGGTCAGGAGGAGGGCGGGGGCGGCTTTCGTCATCGCTTTCGGGGTTGTATCGCGCCGGGATTAAGGCGGGGTTATCGAAAGCCGGGAAGGTAGCGGGCCTCGGCCTCGAAGAGGCGGCGGGTCATCTCGCGGATCTCGGCGGGGGCGCAGACGGCGCTCGTAAGGGGGTCGAGGAGGAGGGCGTACTCGGCGAGCTTTTGGCTCCTTTCGATGCAGGCGTCGGCGGCGAGGTCGAACATCCTCATGTTCGAGTCGCAGACGGCGGCCATCTGTTTCGGGAGCCTTCCGTAGCGGACGGGCTGGACGCCGTTGCGGTTGACGAGGCAGGCGACCTCGACGCACCCGTCGCCCGGGAGGTTCTCGATGCAGCCGCGGTTCTCGACGTTGCCGTGGACGAGGTAGGGGGCGTCCTTCTCGACGGCCTCGATGATCCAGGCGCCGTACTCGAAGGTGCGTTCGGTCTCGATGGGGTCCTCGCCGGAGATGAGGCGGTTGCGCTTGGCGTCGTTGGCCTCGCGCCAGCCCGGCCAGTTGTTCGCGTAGAAGCTCTCCTCGCCTCGGTAGCCGGTGTCGGTGTAGGTCTCCAGGAGATCCTTGCGCTTGCGGTAGTAGGGGAGGTACTCGCTCAGGTGCCCGGAGGACTCGGTGATGAAGGCGCCGAAGTGGCGCATCATGTCGGTGCGGACGGGCTCGGCGCGGGAGAACTCGCTCCCGCGGTCGTCGGCCTGGGCCATGAGGTTCGGGTAGAGCGACGCGCCGTCGGGGCCGTCGAAGTCTGTGAACCAGGCGAGGTGGTTGATGCCGGCGCAGGTCCAGCGGGTCCTCTCGTACTTCACCCCCGCGTACCCGGCGAGCATGCGCCCGGTGCCCTGGACGGAGTGGCAGAGCCCGACGACCGGGACGTGCGGGACCGCGCGGGAAGCGGCGAGGCACATCATGTTCATGGGGTTCGTGTAGTTGAGGACGAGGGCCTTGGGGGCGAGCTCGGCGATGTCGCGGAGCATGTCGAGGAAGACGGGGACGGTGCGGAGCCCTTTCATGAGGCCGCCGGGTCCGATGGTGTCGCCGATGTTCTGCGAGACGCCGAACTCCAGCGGGATGTCGTTGTCCAGGCGGACGCACTCGACGCCCGAGACCTCGATGGAGTTCACGACGTAGTCGGTGCCGGGGAGAAGGTCGCCCCGGTCGGTGCTCGCGACGACCTTCCACTTGTGGTCCTGCTCGACGGTCTCGAGGATCTTGTTCATCAGGCGCTCGGTCAACGCCAATCGGTCCGCGTCGATGTCCACGAGGCGGAGCTCGCCGCCGAGGTTGCCGGGGATGAGGACGACGTCCTTGAGGACCGAGTTCGTGAAGAACGACCCCGCGCCGAGCATGACGACGTTGACGGGGCGGGGCATGAGTCCGGGCAGGCCCCGGCGCGTGTCGTTCTGGGTGTGCTCGTTGTGCGAGAGGGCGACGGCCATGTCGTCCTCTAGGTTAGCACCGGGCGAGGGAAGGGGCGGCGCGCGTCAGTGGAGCCGGTGCGAAAGAGGATCGCGTAGAATCCAGACGTATGCCGACCGCCGACGTCGAACGG
This sequence comes from Fimbriimonas sp., assembly GCA_965249475.1. Classification (GTDB taxonomy): domain Bacteria; phylum Armatimonadota; class Fimbriimonadia; order Fimbriimonadales; family Fimbriimonadaceae; genus Fimbriimonas. The sequence continues at coordinate 1,582,061 of CBDFMD010000003.1, forward strand.
ATCGTGGACCGTCTGGGCGGGGCGCAGTCGTTCGATCCCCCGGTGCGGGATCTCAACGGGTTGCGGCGCGCGGTGGAGGGGGGGCTTCCCGAGAGCGCGGCGCGGTCGTTGCTCCGGGTCTTTCCCGGATTGGATCTGCATCTCGGGGTGCGTCTAGGGCGCGAGGAGAGCGCGTACGTCGAGCGGGTCGCGCGGCTCTACGTCATGACGGTGGAGGTGTGGAACGGGGCCGAGCGCGCCGCCGCCGAGTTTCTGCTCTCGCCGCACCCCCTTCTCGAAGGGCGGAGTCCCCTCGACATCGCGCGCACCGAGCTCGGCGCGCGCCAGGTCGAGGAGATCCTCGAGCGGATCGAACACGGCGTGTTCTGAGCCGTGCGACTCGTTCGGATCGCGAGCCGGGTCGAATACCTCTGGTCCGGAGTGGGGGCGGCGCGCAATCCGGGGCGGTGGAATCGCCACGGGCAGGAGGTTCTGTACACCGCGCGGTCGCTCGCGATGGCGCAACTGGAGGTTCTCGTCCACATCTCGCGCACGGCTCTGCCCGGACAGTATGTGTTCGGCGAGTACGACGCACCCGACTCCGTCTCGCGGGAGATCGTCGATCCCATGGCGCTCCCCGGATGGGACGATGCGGATCTCTCGGTGGGTCGCGCGTTCGGGTCGCAGTGGGTGAGGGAGGGAAGGACGTGCCTCCTGATCGTCCCCAGCGCGGTGGTGCCGTTCGAGACGAACGCGATCGTCAATCCGCTCCATCCCGACTTCGCGGCGATCGTGCCGCTCGCCGTGCGCCCTTTCGCGTGGGACGCGCGGCTTTTCCAGTAGTGTCAATCCTCTTGGAGGAATCCGACGCCGCCCTCGCCGTCGAGGCGTTTGGAGACGGCGATCTGAGCTTTCACCTCGGTCGCGGCGGCGAGGAGGGCGGGGTCGAGGGGTTCGCCGGAGAGACGGTGGCGGGTGATGCCTCTCAGCGCGAGGTCTTGGAGCATGGCGTAGGTGAGGCCGGCGGTCTCGCGGGCGAGGCGGTCGAGGGTGGCTTCGAGCGCGGCGCGGTCGGAGCGGGCGAGTCGCCACGCGAGGTAGCCCCGGCGGTCGGCGCGGCCGGGGTTCTTGATGATCCATTTGGCGTCGAAGCGGGAGGGGCGCTCGGTGAGGGCGGCGTCAAGCTTTTCGGGGTGGTTCGTGGTGGCCACGACGAGGACGCCGTCGCCACCGCGCCCGAGTCCGTCGAGCTGATTGAGGAGCTCGTTGCGGGTGACGCCCTCGATGAGGCCGTCCACGTCTTCGAGGCAGAGCACGCAGGGGGCCATCTTCGCAGCCATCTCGAAGGCTTTGCGGAGTTGGAGGGCGGGGTTCTCGTGGCGGGCGGAGACGGAGGTGACTAGGACGAAGGCCACGTCGTTGTCGGCGACGAGGGCGCGAGCGAAGCTCGTCTTGCCGTTGCCGGGGGGACCAGTGAGGAGGAGACCGCGGCGATGAGGGAGGTCCATCTCGCGGTAGGTCTCGGCGTTGGCGAAGAACTCGCGCGCCTCGTCGGCGACGGCGGTGCCGATCTTCTCGGGGATGTAGACGTGGTCCCAACCGTAGCCCGCGAGGGAGCGGGCGATGGGGTCGGGGAGCTTCCAGTCGCCGTCCATGTGGTAGACCTTCGAGCCGGGCGGGAAGTTGTTGATCTCCTCGGCGAGCTTCAGAAGGGGAAGGACCGGTCCCCTATGGAGGAGGATCGTGGAGGCGCCCTCCTGGTCGGAATAGACGCCTTCAAGAACGATCGGCTCGCCCTCGTAGGTGCAACGGACGGTGCCGACCACGCGATCGGCGTAGGTTTGGGCGCGGTCCTCCTTCCAGAACATGAAGACGGGAACGCCTTCGAGCGCGGCGGGGATCTCAAGACGTTCGAGGGCCAGCATAAGGTCACCGAGCGAGAGCCAGTTGCAGACGGTGACCTGCGCGTCGGGGGGCGACTCGGCCCGTAGTGCGGCGAGGCGGATGTCGAGCGGGGTGAGTTGGGCGGCCACGGCGGTCGGGTTCAGCGCAGACCCATCGCGTCGCGGACTTCGGCCATCGTGGCGGCGGCGACTTCGCGCGCGTTGACGGCGCCCATGCGCAGGACGTCCTCGATGTCGTCGTCGCTCAGGGCGGCGCGGCGCTCTCTTATCGGGCGGAGGGCTTCGTTGACGGCGTCGGCGCACTCCTTTTTGTTCGCCATGCACCCGCGGACGCCCGCGCGGTCCTCCTCCCACTGGACCTCCCAATCGGGGGAGTAGAGCTTGAGGTACCCGCAGACGGCGCAGCCTTCGGGGATGCCGGGGTCGGTCTTGCGGATCTTCGTGGGGGTGGTGTAGGCGCTTCGGATCTTCGCGGCGGTCTCGTCCTCGGTATCGCTCAGGTAGATGCAGTTGTCGTACGACTTGCTCATCTTGCGCATGTCGAGGCCGGGGAGTTTGGCGCGGGTCTCGTCCTCGGGGATCATGTAGCGGTAGCGGGGAAAGACCTCGCGCCCGTAGAGGCGGTTGAAGCGGGCCCCGATGTCGTTGCCGATCTCCAGGTGCGGGGCCTGGTCGCGTCCGACGGGGACGGCGTAGGGCTTGTAGAGAAGGATGTCGGCGGTCTGGAGGACGGGGTAGCCGAGGAGGCCGTAGGGCTCACGGTCGCCGCCGTGCTCGGCGGCTTCCATGTCCACCTGCTTCTCCTTGTAGGTCGGTACCCGCTCGAGCCAGCCGAGGGGAGTCATCATCGAGAAGAGGGCGAACAGCTCGGAGTGCTCGGGGACGTGGCTTTGGACGAAGACGACCGAGCGGGCGGGATCTATCCCGGCGGCGACGAAGTCTTTGGCGACCTCGCGGGCGTTCCTCGAGACGGAGGCGGCGTCCTCGTACATCGTGGTGAGGGCGTGGAGGTCGGCGACCATGCAGAACATGTCGTAGCCGTCGTTCTGGAGCTCGACCCAGTTCCTCAGGGCGCCCTCGTAGTTGCCGATGTGGAGGCGCGGGTTCGTCGAGCGCATCCCGGAGAGGATGCGGCGGTTGGGGGCGGGTTCGGCTAGGGTGGGGTCAGCGGGCATCGAGCGGGAGTCCGGTGAGAAGGACGAAGAGCTTCAGGAGGGGCGGGAGGAGGATGCGGGAGAGGATGCCCCCGCCGGTGAACTGGGAGAGGAGGATGACGCCGATAAGGATCTGGCCGCCGATCGTGCGGTTGAAGACGAACCACTTCGTCTGGGCGGGCTCGGGAAGGAGGTAGCCGAGAAGCCAGTGCCCGTCGAGCGGGCCGAGAGGGATGAGGTTGAAGAGCATGAGCGAGAGATTCGTCAGGACCCCGATCGTGAGGACGGCGGCGAGGAGGCTCGTGTGCCCGCGGCCGAGCGCCTGGAACACCTCGTCGAGGCTGACGATCCCGCGGGCGAGGACGAGGCGGAGGAGGCCTGCGTAGGCCACGGCCTGGACGAAGTTCGACGCCGGGCCGGCGAGGACGGCGGTGAAGGCGTCCCAGCGGGGGTTGCGCATCTTGCTCGGGTTGATCGGCGCGGGGCGGCCCCAGCCGATGCCGACGCCGAAGAGGGACGAGAGGACCATCATGACGGTGCCGACGGGCTCGAAGTGCTTGAAGAGGTTGAGGGTGACGCGGCCGTAGAAGCGCGGGGTCGGGTCCCCGGCGAGGTCGGCGAACTTGCAGTGGGCGTACTCGTGGATCCCGATGCCGAAGAAGATCGCGAAGAGGATCGCGACGAGGATCTCGGGGGGAGGGAGCGAGCCCATCAGAGGGTCTCGCGGGCGAACATCTCGTCGTAGGTGTCGCGGCGGGCGACGAGGCGCGGTTCGCCGTCGCGGCCGACGAGGGCGACGGCGGGGCGGGGGTAGCGGTTGTAGTTGCTCGCCATGCTGGCGTTGTACGCGCCGGTGCAGAGGACCTGGAGAAGGTCGCCGCGGGCGAGGTCGGCGGGGAGGGGCGCGTCCTCGAAGAGGCGGTCGGTCTCGCAGTGGCGTCCGCTCACGGTGAAGAGGGCGTCCTCGGCGGGGGGCTCGGAGTGGACGGCGCCGGGGCCGTCGGTGGCGTAGGTCCAGGTGTCGGCGCGGGCGACGCGCTCGACGGCGTACTTCGAGCCGTAGAGGGCGGGGCGGGGGTTGTCGGAGAGGCCGCCGTCCACGGCGGCGTAGGTGCGCGTGCCGTTCTTCGTGGGGACGGTTTTCACCACGCCGACGGTGTAGAGGGTGACGCCGGACTCGGCGACGAGGGAGCGGCCGGGCTCCTGGCCGAGCGTGAGGTCGTCGCGTCCGAGGGCTTCGCGGACGGCGTCGGCGACGAGGCGGTTGTACTCGGCGACGGGCATGGGGTCGTCCGCGTCGGTGTAGCGGACGCCGAGGCCGCCCCCGACGTTGAGGTAGGACGCGCGGAAGCCGTGCGCCTCTTCGGCGCGGCGGGCGAACTCGGCGATGAGGGCGCCGCCGGAGCGCTGGGCCTCGGGATCGAGGAGCTGCGAGCCGACGTGGCAGTGGAACCCGATGACGGGAAGGCCGAGCTCGAGCGCGCGGGCGAGGGCGCGGTCGGCGCTCCCGTCGGCGATGTTGAAGCCGAACTTCGTGTCGCTCTGGCCGGTGGAGATCTTCGCGTGGGTCACAGGGTCCACGCCGGGGGCGAGGCGCAGGACGATCTTCGTGGGCGCGCCGGGGTTCGCCTTCAGGGTCTTGGAGATCAGGTCGAGCTCGGCCATGTGGTCGGCGACGATCTGGGCGACGCCGGACTCAACGGCGAAGAGGATCTCGCCCTCGCCCTTGTTGTTCCCGTGGAGCTCGCAGGCCCCGGCGGGGACGCCGGCGGCGAGGGCGGCGCGGAGCTCGCCCTCGCTCGCGGCGTCGATCCGGCACCCTTCCTCGTAGGCGATCCTCAGGAGGGCGAGGGTGGAGTTCGCCTTCGCGGCGAAGGTGAGCTCGGGATGCGGCCACGCGGCGGCGAAGGCGTCGCGGTAGGCGGCGATGCGGGCGCGCAGGTGGGTTTCGTCCACGACGTAGAGGGGGGTGCCGAAGCGGGCGGCGAGGTCGCGGGCCTGGGTTTCGCCCAGGCGGAAGCGGGAGTCGGTCGCCGCGCGGGGGCGGTCGTTCGCGACGAGGGAGGGCACAAGAGGATTATGTCACCTGACGGAGGAGCACACCCGCATGGTCGCTCTAAGCCCGGAGGACTGAGATGCATGTTAGATAAAAGATTAAATCACACGGAACGATCCTCAGTGCGGCGCGGTAGAGGAGGTGTGAGACGGCTCCACCTGGTACCTCTGCTTGCGATGGGCCATTCTCGCCACAGCCCACGCGAGATCCTCCTCCCCCCCGTCGCAAGATCGCAAAGAGCTTTTGCGGTACCTCAACACGATCCCTTGTCAGGAGCCGGTGAGCAACGCTACGGCCGCCGCTCCCACTGAACCCGTCGAACCGGCTCCCGCGCCGCGGCGCAGGCCGCTTACGAACACGGAGCACCAGAGGGTGCTCGAGATGATCGACTATCTCGCTTCTCACGGGCGACGGGACGAGGCTGACTACCTGCGCGATCTTTTGGTGCACGGCATGATCCAGGTGGACGAGACGACGAACAACAACGCCTATTGTTGGGATGGGATCGTGTACTTGAATCCTGAACTTATGGTACGCGCCTCGTGGTCTACAAGGGGGGATGCGCAAGAGAACCAGGCTACAGCGATCGATCAGTACAACGATTGCGTTTGGCTTGCTAGCATTCTCCTCCACGAAGAGTATCACGAGAGTCACGGGCAAGGTTTCGGCATCAATGACCTCGCCCAACGGAGAGCCGCTGAGGTCGATGCCTGGACCGTCCAGATGCATTGGTTGCAGAGCTTGCTCACTAACCCGAACCTTACTCGGGCTCAGATAGACATTATCAACGCCGCCATCCGACAGTGCAAGGGTCACATTCGCGATTTTGGCGGCAACCCAAACGGCTAGAGTCCCATGTCCTCGCTGGCTCAACAAACTGCTAAGATCACCATGCAAACCGCCCCGATTCTTCTCTTCACACTCGCCGCTTGCTCGCCGGTCGCTACAAACGCGCCCGCTCTATCGCACCGCAACTCTTCCCAAATCACTCCGGCTCAGGGTGACTCTCTCGAACAGAGAGCGACGAACATCGATCTTATCTGGGATGAGTCGAAAACCGTCTTTCGATTCGTGCGGCGCTATAGCCTGGAAGACAACAACGGCGTGATTGTCCCGTTCTCTACCAAGACGGTTCCCGCTTGGGCGAGGGACAAGGCGGCGATCGACGCGGTGTACGGGACGCCGGAGAACCGGGCCAAGACGATCCTCAGGAGCTACAAGCAACCGTGGACGTACCGCGTCCGCGCGGACCTCGTGGGGAAGCGGTGGGACGACGTGAAGGAGGACGAGGTCGTGCTGGAGATGGTGGACATCCCCTCGTATGCGCCGTACCTCGGCGTGATGAAGGACGGGATCGTCAAGCCGAAGCCGGAGACGATCTCGCCCCCGCCGCCCCGCCCCTGACCACTCCGATTTTCAGGAGCAGCCCTTGGATCCACGACGACCCCGGCAACACGCCCTCATGCTCCTCAACCGCGCCTCCATCCTCTCCGTTCTGGTCCTCGTCGCTTGCGCGCCCCGCGCACTCTCGACCGGGTCTCGCGTCCAGACGCCGCCGATGGTCGGGCGCGTGTCCGACTCGGACCCGGCGATCAACCGGATGAACCGGATCTGGTGGGATGCGCCTGTCATTTCGGATTTCGTGATCCGGTACAGCTTGGAGCGCAACAACCACGTCATGGCCGCGTTCTCGACCAAGGCCCCGCCCGCGTGGGCGAAGGACAAGGCGGCGATCGACGCGACGTACGGCTCGGTCAGCACGCTGAGCAAGACGCTCCTCCGCAACTCCAAGGAGCCGTGGACGTTCCGCGTCCCGGCGAACATCGTGGGGAAGCGGTACGAGGATATCGGCGAGGAGGAGATCGTCCTTGAGATGATCGATCTGCCCGCGGACGCGCCGTACCTGGGCGTGATGAAGAACGGCTCGGTGAAGACGGAGCCGGAGACGACCTCGCCCCCGCCGCCCCGACCCTGATCGCTCCATACTCAAGGGCGGTATGGTGCGCGTCGTCGTCCTCGGTTCCACCGGCTCGATCGGTACGCAGACGCTCGATGTGTGCCGGGCGTTCCCGGGGGAGCTGAGGGTCGTGGGGCTCGCGGCGCACTCGAACCGGGGGCTTCTGGCGGAGCAGGCGCGGGAGTTCGGGGCCCTCGAGACGAGCCTCTTCACCGAAGAGGGGGTGGCGGGGCTCGACCGGCTGGCGAACCGGGAGGATTACGACGTGCTCGTGGTGAGCGTGGCGGGGGTGATCGGGCTCTCGCCGACGCTCGCGGCGATCGCCGGCGGGAAGGCGGTGGCGCTCGCGAGCAAGGAGGTGCTCGTCGCGGGGGGCGAGGCGGTGACGACGCTCGCGCGGAAGAACGGCGTCCCGATCCGGCCGATCGATTCGGAGCACTCGGCGGTAGCGCAGTGCCTGCGGGGGGAGCCTCGGGAGCGGCTGAGGCGGCTTCTCCTCACGTGCTCGGGGGGGCCGTTCCGAGGGAAGCGAAAGGAGGATCTCGAAGGGGTGACGGTGGCGCAGGCGCTCGCGCACCCGACGTGGCGGATGGGGGGGAAGATCACGGTGGATTCGGCGACGCTCATGAACAAGGCGCTGGAGATGGTGGAGGCGCGGTGGCTTTTCGACCTGGAGCCCCAGCGGATCGAGGTCGTGATCCACCCGCAGTCGGTGGTGCACTCGATGGTGGAGTTCTCGGACGGCTCGGTGATGGCGCAGATGGGGCGGCCCGACATGCGCGTTCCGATCTCGGTCGCGCTCTTCGATCCGGGGCGCGCGCCCTCGTACCCCGGCACCGAGAACGCCGCGTACTGGGACCCGCTGACGGGGCCGGGGCTCACGTTCGAGGCGCCGGACGAGGCGACGTTCCCCGCGCTGGGGCTCGCGCGCGAGGCGATGCGGGTCGGGGGGACGCTTCCGGGGGCGATGAACGCGGCGGACGAGGAGGCGGCGGGGGCGTTCCTGGCGGGGCGGCTCTCGTTTCTCGGGATCGCGGAGGTCGTCGCGGGCGTTATGGAAAGTCACGCGCCGAGAGAGGCGACCCTGCCGAACGTTCTCGACGCCGACGCCGAGGCGCGGCGCGAGGCGACCCTCCTCATCGAGGCGCGGGCCTAACCGATGCTCCATATCCTCCAGGTCGCGGTCGTCTTCCTCTTGATGATCACCCTGCTCGTCGCGGCGCACGAGCTCGGGCACTACCTCTTCGCGCGGCTCTTCCGGATGGGGGTCCTTGAGTTCTCGCTGGGGTTCGGGCGGCCGAAGCTCTTCACGTGGCGGCGGACGAGGGCGAGGCTCGACGACGGAGGCGAGATCGAGACGGAGTTCAACGTGCGGGCGTGGCCGCTCGGGGGGTTCGTGCGGATCCTCGGGATGGAGCCTCAGGAGGACGGGAGCGAGACGAGGATCGCGAACGGGTTCTACTCGAAGCCCGCGTGGCAGAGGTTCGTGGTGCTTCTGGCGGGGCCGGTGTTCTCGGTGCTCACCGGGCTCTTCGTCCTCGCGCCGGTGTACCTGTCGGTGGGGGCGGTTCGCGAGTCCACGACGATCGCAGACGTCGATCCCACCTTCGGGGCCTACGCGGCGGGGGTGCGTCAGAACGACGTCGTCGTCGCGATCGACGGTCGTCCGGTGCGGACGGGGTACGAGGCGCGGACGCTCGTCCGGGATCGGCTCAGCGGCGAGATCGCGCTGAAGCTTCTGCGCGGGGGGCGGCCTCTGGAGGTGAGCGTCGTCCCGAAGGTGGACCAGGAGCCGATGCCGACGATGGGGGAGCGGGGGGATCCGAATCTCGGCGAGCAGAGGCGTCAGGCGAGGCTCGGGATCCGGTTCCTGCCCGTCCGCCGTCCTCTCGGTCCGATGGGCGCGTTCGCGGAGGCGGGGGCGAAGACGCTGGAGTCGGTCAAGGGCTTCGGGTTCCTCCTGTCGCGCCCCAAGGTCGCCAAGGAGAACGTGAACGGGATCGTCGGGATGGTGGGGAGGACGAGCGAGGCGGTGGACTCGGGGCTGGAGGACACGTTCGGGCTCGCCGCGCTCCTGTCCATCTCGATCGGGCTGTTCAACCTCATCCCGATCCCGCCGCTGGACGGAGGTCAGATGCTCATCGCGGCGATCGAGATGCTTCGGAGCGGCAAGCGTTTGAGCCTGCGGCTTCAGAACACGTTCTTCACGATCGGCTTCGCGCTCATGGTGACGCTCTTCGTGGGCGTGTTCGTGCTGGACATCTCGCGCCGGCTCGGCGGGGCGGGGAAGGGTTCGACGCCGGGAACGCAGGCCGCGCCCGAGCTTCCGGCCAAACGTTGACGGGCGGCGGGGGATAGACTCCCCCCCATGAGCATGGGGACGATGAGCACGGAAGCCGTCACGACGGGCACCGCCGGGGCGAGCAAGGGCGCGGGGCGGGTCGCCGTCCTCGCGGGGGACGGGATCGGGCCGGAGGTCATCCGGGAGGCGGTGAAGGCGGTGCGGGCGGTCACCGACCTGTACACGTTCGAGAGCGCCCCGGTCGGGGGAGCGGCGTACGACGCGACGGGGCACCCGTTGCCGCCGGAGACCCTCGACCTGTGCCGCGCCTCGGACGCGGTTCTGCTGGGCGCGGTGGGGGGGCCGAAGTGGGACGCCGTGCAACCCGCCGAGCTTCGGCCCGAGGTGGGGGCGCTCCTCGCGCTCCGGCGCGAGCTGGGGCTCTACGCGAACGTGCGTCCGGCGCGGACGCTCCGCCCGCTCCTGCAGGCGTCGCCGCTCAAAGGGGATCACGGGCTCATCGACCTCGTGGTGGTGCGCGAGCTCACGGGGGGGATCTACTTCGGGGAGCCCCGCGAGCGGCGGGACGGGGGGAACACGGCGGTAGACACGTGCGTGTACACGCGCGAGGAGATCGAGCGGATCGCGCTCCGCGCGTTCGCGATCGCGCGGGGGCGGCGGCGCGAGATCGTCTCGGTGGACAAGGCGAACGTGCTGGAGACGAGCCGCCTGTGGCGCGAGGTGGTGAACGAGGTCGCGGGAGCGAACCCGGACGTCAAGGTCACCCATATGCTCGTGGACAACTGCGCGATGCAGCTCATCCGCGACCCGCGGCAGTTCGACGTGATCCTCACGGAGAACCTTTTCGGGGACGTGCTCTCGGACGAGGCGAGCATGGTGACGGGGTCGCTCGGGCTCCTGCCGTCGGCGTCGCTCGGGCCGGTGCGGGAGGGGCGCCCGTTCGGGCTGTACGAGCCCGTCCACGGCTCGGCGCCGGACATCGCGGGGCAGGGGAAGGCGAACCCGCTCGCGGCGATCCTCTCGGCGGCGATGATGCTTCGGTACACGTTCGGGGACGAGCGCCACGCGGCGAGGATCGAAGGCGCGGTGGAGCACGTCCTGGAGGCGGGCCTCCGGACGGCGGACATCTTCGAGTCGGGGACGCGGCTCGTCACGACCGAGGGGATGGGCGACGCGATCGCGCTGAAGCTTTCGGCGGCGGCCTAGAGACTTTTGTGACGACTTCCCGGCCCTTCCGGTACGACGAGGGGCAGATTCTCGCGCGGACGTTGCGTCGGGGACGTCGGCGGCTGTTCATCGCCGGAGGCGTCATCGCGACGGTCTTGGCCGGGGTCACGGCCTCGTTCTGGTCGGACCCCTCGTGGCGAATCATGGGTCCTGGGCTCATCGTCTTCATGGTCGCCTCGTACGGGGGAATGTTCGCGCGGGCTCGGGCGACGATCCGCAAGCGGCTCCGAGATCCTCGCAACGGTTTCGGCAAGTCGCGGCAGATCCTTTTCGACGAGAAGGCGATCGTCATGCGCGACGAGGGGGGAAGCGAGGGGCGGATCCCGTGGACGCAGATCGTCGGGCGAGAGAGGGACGGGGAGACGACCCTCGTGTGGTTCACGACCGCGCAGGCGCTCTTCGTCCCGGACTCGGCGTGGATCGGGGGGGATCTAGAGCTTTGGCAGGAACGGGTGAACCGATTGCCGGAGTTCAGACCCTAGGAGGGTCGAGGCGGATCGAGAGGGCTGGACCTTTCGCCGAGGGGCGGGCGCATCCTACGGGAACCGCGTCGCGCAGAAGCGACGCCTCGATCTCGGGGCGGATCGCTCGCACGTCCACGAGATCGACCGCGATTCCGAGGGCGTCCTCCATCTCCAGCACGAGGGAGGCGTACCGGAACAGACCGATCGACTCGCCGGAGAAGCGTACGACGAGATCGAGATCGCTCGCGTCCGTCGCCTCGTTCCGGGCGAACGAACCTATGATCTGAAGACTCTCCACCCCGTGGCGCGCCCGGAGTCCGGGGGCGAGCTCTCTTAAGCGGTTTCTAATGACGGTGAGCGTCGTCGCCACTTACGCACTTGTGCCCGAGGCCAGAAGCGGTAGGAGTTCCGAGAGGCGCTCGATGACGACGTCGGGCAGGGGGCCGGAGGTGGGGATCGGTTCGACGCCGCCGCGGGCCTGGACGTCGGCGCTCGGGGGGACGTCGGAGTCGCGGCGGATCCAGGCGGTGCGCCACCCGGCCCGCACGGCCGGGACGATGTCGTGGTGGAACGAGTTGCCGACCATCAGGAGCGCCTCGGGCGGGAGATCCATCGCGGCGGCGGCGCGCTCGAAGACTTCGGCTACCGGTTTGCCGAAGCCGAGCTCGCCCTCGATGAAGACGGGGCCGAAGAAGCCCGCGATGCCGGTCGTCGCGATCTCCTGGCGCTGGATGTCGGCGGGGCCGTTCGTGATGAGGCCGAGGGGGTAGCGGGCCTTCAGCGCGGTGAGAACGTCGAGGGCGTCGTCGAAGAGGCGCAGGCGCGCGTCGCGCTCGCGCCCATAAGCGTCGGAGAGCGTCCGGGCGTGCTCCTCGTCGGGGTGGCCGAGGCGGTCGAGGGTGCGGCGCATCTGCTCGGTGCGGGTCGTCTCGCCGGTCTTCAGGTAGTCGGCGTAGAGGCCGGTCGTCTTCAGGGTCGGGGCGAAGTCGCGGAAGGCGGCGGCCCAGCCGCGGACGGCCTCCTCAAGAGAGACGTCCTCGACCGGGTGGGCCTCGAAGGCGGCGCGCAGACCCGCCTTCGAGGCGTCCCAGTAGCCGCAGAGCGTGTCGTCGAGGTCGAAGTAGATCCCACGGACGGCACTGAAATCGGGCGGAGGCACCCCCTAGTTTGTCATCTATCGGCCCTTCGGCGGGGGCGGGGCGGCGACGGGGGGCAAGGCCACGCCGTCGGGAACGAAGCCGGGAGGCGCGAAAAGGATCGCGTCCACCGCGAGCGGGTCGTGGAGGCGGGGACGGATCTGGAGCGAGACGTCGTTCGTCTCGCCGACGAGGCGGGTCGTCCCCATCCGGTACCAGGCGTACCCCGCGCCGTAGGCGCCGACGGGGGGGCTCTTGCTCAAGAGGATCTGGCCGTTCACGCGGACGCTCAGGCGGGCGAGGTTCTCCGCGGAGACGCGCGCGCCGATCCAGACGTCCTGGTCGCCGGGGACGCGGGCGGGGATCGTGAAGTCGATCCGGTTCGGGGCGTCGGCGGGGATCGCGGCGTCGAGGGCGAGGGCACCGTCGCCGCTCGCGGAGAAGTCCACGACGGCCTCGCCGAAGGTGTGCTTCGGGGAGAACTCGGCTTCAAGCCAGGTGAAGTCGCCGAGGCGCCGTTCGAGGCGGCGGACGCTTCCGGCGAGGGCGGCGGCGGCGCCGGCGGGGTCGGCCTTAATCGCGGCGGCGACGGTTCGGATGGGGTACGTCTCGTCGCTCACGTCGCGCTTGCTCGCGAGGGCGAGGCGCTCGAGCCCGGCGAGGCGGAGCTGGAACCCGGCGACGGCGGCCTCGGGGACGGGGAGCGAGGTCGCGCCGGAGATGAGGACGGGGGTCGCGGGAAGGTTCAGCGAGACGCCCCCCTTTTCGGCCCGGACGTCGAGAGGGCTTCCGTCGGTCGAGGCGAAGAGGAGGGTCTTGGCCTCGTTCGTGAGAAGGCGGACGCGGCCGGGGGTGCGGGTCGCCCAGAGGGCGAAGGCGGGGCCGCTCGGACCCTCGGCGCGGTAGGCGCCGAAGGCGGGGCCGAGATCCAGGCGGTTGCCCGCGATGGGGGCGGGAAGCCACCACTGGTCTCCGCCGAGGCGTTGGGGAACGGCGGGGTTCAGGGCGTTCTCGGGAAAGAAGACGGGACGGATGGCGCCGCCGGGGGCGGGCAGAGCGGGGAGCTTGTGCCCGAGGGCGTCCCAGGTCCGGCGGCTCACGAAGGCGGCGCCGAGCCCGAGCCCGCCGGGTCCGCCGAGATCGCCGAGAGCGGTCTCGATCGCCCCGGGGGTGGGGGTCGTGCCGAGGTCGAGGTCGGTGGCGACGAGGAGGCCCCCGGGTCGCGAGCGTTCGAGCGAGGAGAGGGGGCGCGACGCGGCCTCGACGGTGCGGGCGACGCCGCTCGCGGCGGCCTCGAAGCCGAGGCCGTCGAAGCCGTAGGCGGGGGACTCGGTCACGGGGGACCAGCCGCGCCAGGACTGGACGATGGGGACGTTCGTCTCGCGGCGGATCGCCTCGAGGAGGCGGGGAAGGCGCTTCTCGCGGGAGGCGGCGACGGCGTTCGCAAGGTCGCGCCAGAGGGCGGAGCGCTTCTGCTCGACGCGGTAGGTGCGCCCGGTCTGGGGATCGAGGACGTAGCCGATCCCGCGCGCCTCGCGCCAGAGGGGGACGAGGCGCGCGACGTCCTCGAAGGAGTCGAAGTCGCCGCCGGAGAGGGCCCACGCCTTTTGGAGGGCGAGAAGGTTGCGGTACGAGTCCTCGAGGCGTGAGGCGAACTCGGCGCGGAAGAGCGGGGAGATCGGGACGACGTCGAGCCCGCTCGCGGCGAGGCTCGGGGCGGTGCCGAAGGGGTCCACGATCCCGCGCAGGCCGCTCCGCGCGGTGTCGGGGTCGCTCTTGGCGAGGTCGCGGAGGTGAGCGACGAGAGCGTCGCGGTGGGCGTCGAGGCCCTCCCAGAGATCAGGGGTGCGGAGGCTGGGGCCGAGGGGGTAGACGAGGACGACGTGCTCGCTCCCCTTGAGGGTCTTCGGCGTGAAGGTGGCGACGCCGTCCACGACGGGGACCGTCCCGCTCCAGACGAGGGTCGCGTCGCGGCGGAGGGCGACGGCGACGAAAGCGGAGCGCGCGCCGGGAAGAGGGACGGAGAGGGGCGCCGACGCGGTGACCCCCTCGATCCGGTAGCTCTGGGGAAGGACGGTGTAGCCGTCGGCCATCGGCATCGTGGAGGCGAGGGCGAGAAGGTAGCGCGACCCCTTCAGAGCCTCGAGGGCGGGCTTCCAGTCTCCCGCGGCGGGAAGGTCCACGAGGAGGTCGCCCGCGCCCTCGCCCCGGACGGCGGCGATCGCGCCGGGGTCTCCGGGGACGCGGACGCCGAGGGGACGGTAGGGGACCCCGGCCCAGACGAGCCCCGCGCCGGGGGCGAGGCTCCAAGCCGGCGAGGAGGCGGTCTGCGCGGAGGTGAGGAGCGCGAGGGCCGCGACGAGGGGGATCATGGCGAGAGGCTACCGGACGGGAGGGGATCGGACGGGAGAGGTACCCTCGCCCCCGATGGCATCGGAACTGGACATGAAGTGCGTGAACACGATCCGCGGGCTCGCGATCGACGGGGTGCAGGCGGCGAACTCGGGGCATCCGGGGCTGCCGCTCGGAGCCGCGCCGATGGCGTTCGCGCTGTGGTCGCGGCGGCTCCGGTTCGATCCCCACGCGCCGAAGTGGGCGGATCGGGACCGGTTCGTGCTGTCGGCGGGGCACGGCTCGATGCTCCTGTACGCGCTTCTCCACCTCTTCGGCTATCCGTTGCCGATGGAGGAGCTGAGGCGGTTCCGGCAGTTCGGGTCGAAGACGCCGGGGCATCCGGAGAACGTGCTCACCGAAGGGGTGGAGATGGCGACGGGGCCGCTCGGGCAGGGGCTCGCGCACACCGTGGGGATGGCGATGGCGGAGCGGTTCCTCGCGGCGCGCTATAACCGCGACGGGCACGAGGTGGTGGACCACCGGACGTACGCGATCGTCTCGGACGGGGATCTGATGGAGGGCGTGTCGTCGGAGGCGGGGTCGCTCGCGGGGCACCAGAGGCTCGGGAAGCTCACGTGGCTCTACGACTCGAACGGGATCTCGATCGACGGCTCGACGCAGGGCACGTTCACGGAGGACGTCGCGGCGCGGTTCCGGGCGTTCGGGTGGCACGTGGTGGACGTACCGGAAGGGATGGACGTGGACGCGGTGGACGCCGCGCTCGCGGAGGCGGAAGGGGAAACGGAGCGGCCGTCGCTCCTCGTGTGCCGGACGCAGATCGGGTTCGGGGCGCCGAAGCTCGCGGGGCTCGCGAAGTCGCACGGGGCGCCGCTCGGGCCGGAGGAGGTGCGGGGGACGAAGATCGCGCTGGGGCTCGATCCCGACGCGTCCTTCGCGGTCTCGGACGAGGTGCGGGCGCGGTTCGCGGAGCTCGCCGAGCGCGGCGCGGCGGAGCGACGGGCGCAGGAGGCGCGGCTCCACGCCTACGATGGAGAGTTCCCCGGCGAGGCGGCGGAGTTGCGGGGGGTGCTCGCGGGGGGGTGGGACACCTCTTGGCTTGCGGAGCTTCCCGACATGACGGGGAAGGCGGCGACGCGCAAGCACGGGGAGGCCGTCCTCCAGGTCGTCGCGGCGAAGAACCCGACGGTGCTCGGGGGAAGTGCGGACCTTTTCGAGTCCACCTTCACCCACGTGAAAGGCTCGGAGCCGTTCGACGCGCCGACCCCGACGGGGCGGAACGTCTACTACGGGGTGCGCGAGCACGCGATGGTGGCGGCCGTGAACGGGATGCGGATCCACGGGGGGCTCTTCCCGATCGCCAGCACGTTCCTCATGTTCGCCGACTACTGCCGCCCGAGCATCCGGCTCGCGTGCCTCATGGAGTGCCCGAGCCTCTACGTCTTCACGCACGACTCCATCGGGGTGGGAGAGGACGGGCCGACGCACCAGCCGATCGAGCATCTCGCGGGGCTTCGCGCGATCCCGCACCTGAACGTCTTCCGGCCTTGCGACGGGCACGAGACGGCGGTCGCCTACGCGGTGGCGCTCCGGAGCGAGAACTCGCCGACCCTCCTCGCGCTCTCGCGCCAAGCGGTGCCGACGCTCTCGCCCGTCCCGAGCGACGGGCACCCGGCGTTCCGCGGGGGGTACGTCCTCGCAGGGGAGGGCGAGCCCGACGTGATCCTCGTCGGGACCGGCTCAGAGGTCCAGCACTGCGTGGGGGCGCGGGAGCTTCTCAAGGCTAATGGGATCGAGGCGCGGGTCGTGAGTCTGCCGAGCTGGCACCTTTTCGAGGACCAGGACGACGCGTACCAGGCGGAGGTGTTGCCGCGCTCGGTGCCGACGCTGTCGGTCGAGGCGGCGTCGCCGTTCGGGTGGGGGAAATGGGCGCAGGCGCACGTCGCGGTGGACCACTTCGGGCTCTCGGCCCCCGCCGACGAACTCATGCGCCACTTCGGCTTCACGGCGGAGAACGTCGCGGCGAAGGCGCGCGAACTGATCGGGCGCTGAAAGCAAGAGACCCCGCCTCCTCGATCGAGGGGCGGGGTCTCTTCGTGTGAGGATGAGGGCTTACGCCTCGTCTTCGATGTTGAACCCGTCGGGGAGGTCCTCTCCGCCCGCGATGTCCGCGAGGGAGCGGCCCGTGACCTGGGCGTACACGTCGTCCGAACCGTCGCCGAACTCCTCGGCGGCCATGTCGCGGAGCGAGCGGAGGTGCGGGGCGGGGGCCGCGGTCGCGTGGACCTCGATGTCCCGGTACTGCTTCACGCCCGTGCCGGCGGGGATGAGCCGTCCGATGATGACGTTCTCCTTCAGGCCGACGAGCTGATCGCGCTTGCCGCGGACGGCCGCGTCGGTGAGGACGCGGGTCGTCTTCTGGAACGAGGCCGCCGAGAGGAACGAGTCGGTCGCGAGCGACGCCTCGGTGATCCCGAGAAGGATCCACGTCGTGGTGGCCTCCTTCGGGTCGCGCTCCACGGCCTCGCCGGTGACGGGGTCGGTGTAGCGGATCTTCTTGCCCTCGGCGATCGCCTCGCGGACGGCGTCGTTCGCACGCTGGAAGGTGAACCGGTCCACGATCTGGCCCGGCAGGAACGGGGTGTCCCCCGGCTCCTTTACGGTGCGCTTGCGGAGCATCTGGCGGATGATGACCTCGACGTGCTTGTCGTTGATGTCGACGCCCTGGGCCTTATAGACGGCCTGGAGGTTCTCGACGAAGTAGTCGAAGACCGCCGAGGCGCCCGCGAGCTCCAGCACCTCGTGCGGATCGCGGGGTCCTTCGGTGAGGGGGTCGCCTTTGACGATCTTCCCGCCGACCTCGACGGGAAGGTTGCCGTAGGGGGGGACGAGGATCGGGAAGAAGATGTTCACCGTCTCGACCTCGGCCCTTCGGATGAGGGTGAGGGTCGCGGTGGTGAGCTTCTGCCCGACGACGCGCTGGAGGCCCTTGTCGTAGTCGCCGTTCGCGTCCTTCGGCCAGGGCTGGTCGTCGGAGATCGTCGCCTCCTTCACGGGGGCGGTCGTCGGAACGGTCGCGCCGATGAGGACGAAGCGGCCGTAGTTCGACTTGTTGATCGCGCGGACGGTGCCGGAGACGGGCGAGATGACCGCCTTGCCGCGGGGCTGGCGCCGCGCCTCGAAGATCTCCTCGACGCGGACGATGCCCCCGGACTCGCCGGACCAGGCGTAGAAGAACGTCTTGCGGGCGCGGTCCCACTTCTTGCGGGAGTCCGAGTCCGCCTTGTCAGCCGCCTTTTGGGCGGCCTTCGTGACGCGCTCGGCCTTGCGCTTGGCCTTCGGGTCCTCGGTGGGCTCCTCGACGTTGATGGTCAGGGGGGCGGCGTTCGCACCTCCCTGGAACATCTCCTTGATCATCTTCTCCTGCGTCTCGATGAGCTTCGTGGGGTCGAAGCTCTTCATATCGGTCTCGGTCGCCTGGCCGTAGTCCTCCATGAACTGCCGCAGGAAGCGGCCCGTCTTGTACTGGTTCGTGCGCGCGATGGTGCTGGACCCCGCGACGCCGCCGGTGTGGAAGGTGCGCATCGTGAGCTGGGTGCCCGGCTCGCCGATGGACTGGGCGGCGATGATGCCGACGGCGACGCCGACCTCGACGACGCGCCCCGAGGAGAGGTCCGCCCCGTAGCACTTCGCGCAGATGCCCTGCTCGAGCTCGCACGTGAGCGGGGACCGGACGTTCACCGAGAGCATGCCGTGCTCGTCGGCCTCGAAGCCGTACGACTTGTACCGCTCGATGATCGCGTCGCGCTCGGGGTCACCCTTGATCCCAGCGAGCTCCTTGTAGAAGGCGTCCTCGATCCTGTCGATCGCGGCGGCGGCCTCCTTCGAGATGAGCTCCTGGAAGCCCGAGAGGGGCTCGCCCGTCTCGGGGTGGGTGATGACGGCGAGGGCGACGCGTCCGTGGAGGCGGTCGGTGAGGGGCTCGATCGTCTGTCCCTGGGTCACGAGGCGGTGGACGAGGGCGCCGTCGGTGGTGCCGCAGTCGTCGGCCTTCACGATGACGTCCTGCGCGACGTCGCACAGGCGCCGGGTGAGGTACCCGGCGTCGGCGGTGCGGAGTGCGGTGTCGGCGAGACCCTTGCGGGCGCCGTGGGTCGTGACGAAGTACTCGAGCATCGTCAGGCCCTTGTGGAACGAGGACTTCACGGGGAGCTCGTAGATCGTCTCGTTGAACTGGTTCAGCATGAGGCCGCGCATCCCGGAGAGCTGCGCGAGCTGCTTGATCGAGCCGCGGGCGCCGGAGACGGTGGTGATGCTCAGCGGGTTAAACTGGGTGAGCGACCCCTGGATCTCCTTACCGACCTTGTCGTACGTCTCCTGCCAGAGGGCGGTGAGCTTCGACTGCATCTCGGTGTAGTTCATCAGGCCGCGCCGGAACGAGGTGGTGAACCGGTTGGACTGGTCGTCCGCCGACTTGATCATCTCCTCGCGCCGCTCCGGCGGGTCCATGTCGGTGATCGCGACGGTGAGGCCGTACTCGGTCGCCGAGCGGAAGCCGAGGTCCTTCAGGTCGTCGAGAAGCTTGATCGTCGCGGCCATGCCCGCCCGCCGGTGGCAGGTGAGGATGATCGCGGAGAGCTGCTTCTTGTCGAGCTCGATGTTCAGAAGCTCGTCCGCGTACCGCATGGGGTAAGGGAGCATGTTGTGGAACCGGATCTGGCCGGGGGTGATCGAGACGACGATGTCCTCGTGCTCCATCTCCAGCGGGACGAGCTCGTCGAAGGGGGTGCCGCCGTCCTCGGGGACGCGGGTGACCTTCTCGTACTCGGCGCCCGTCGCGGGGTCGCGGAAGGCGATCTCGGCGTCGGGGCGCATGACGGGGCGCTTGAGGCGGACGAGGACGGGCTCGTTCAGGTGGAGCCGCCTCTCGACGCTCGGCGAGTCGAGAAGGTAGAGCACCTCGTCGGTGGAGGTGAAGACCCTCGGGGCGGGGGCGTTCTCCCGATCCGCCGCGTGGGCGGCGATCTCGGCCTCGAGGCGCGCCCTCCCCTCGCGGGAGATCATCGTGAGGGCGTAGTTGCCGAGAACGATGTCCTGGACCGGGGCGCAGGTGGGGCGCCCGTCGGCGGGAGAGAAGAGGTTCTGCGTCGAGAGCATGAGGACGCGCGCCTCCGACTGGGCCATCGTGCTCAGCGGGACGTGGACGGCCATCTGGTCGCCGTCGAAGTCCGCGTTGTACATGTTGCACACGAGCGGGTGGACCTGGATCGCCTTGCCGTCCACAAGGATCGGCTCGAACGCCTGGATGCCGAGGCGGTGGAGGGTGGGGGCGCGGTTGAGGAGGACCGGGTGCTCCTTGATGACCTCTTCGAGCCCGTCCCAGACGGCCGGGTGCATCCGGTCGATCATGCGCTTGGCGGTCTTGATGTTCGGGGTGATCTTGCGCTCGACGAGCGTCTTCATCACGAAGGGCTTGAAGAGCTCGAGGGCCATCTCCTTCGGGATGCCGCACTGGTGGAGCTTCAGGTGGGGGCCGACGACGATGACCGAGCGGCCCGAGTAGTCCACGCGCTTGCCGAGAAGGTTCTTGCGGAACCGGCCCTCCTTGCCCTTGAGCATGTCGGAGAGCGACTTCAGGGGGCGCTGGGACGAGCCGACGACGGGGCGGGCGCGGCGGGAGTTGTCGATGAGCGAGTCCACGGCCTCCTGGAGGAGGCGCATCTCGTGGTGGATGATGGACTC
The DNA here is from genome assembly GCA_965249475.1 of Fimbriimonas sp. Classification (GTDB taxonomy): domain Bacteria; phylum Armatimonadota; class Fimbriimonadia; order Fimbriimonadales; family Fimbriimonadaceae; genus Fimbriimonas. The sequence continues at coordinate 1,602,334 of CBDFMD010000003.1, forward strand.
GGGGGCGCGGATCTCCTGGATCTTCTTCAGCCGGTTGTTCCGGTTGATGATGCGGCGGTAGAGGTCGTTGAGGTCGGACGTGGCGAAGCGGCCGCCGTCGAGCTGGACCATCGGGCGCAGGTCGGGGGAGATGACCGGGACGACGTCGAGGACCATCCACTCGGGGCGGGACTTCGAGGAGATGAGCGCCTCGACGACCTCGAGCCGCTTGATCGCGCGGGCGCGCTTCGTGCTCTGGGTCATGACGATCTCCTGGCGCAGGCCGCGGGCCATGCTCTCCAGATCGACGCGGTTGAGAAGCTCGCGCACGGCGCGGGCCCCGATGTCGGCGTTCACGAGCTCGCGGAGGTTCTCGTTCAGGCGCATCCCGACGGCGTCGAGAAGCTTCGTGACGGCGCGGTACTTGTCCTCGTCGATGAGCTGGTTGCGCTCGAGCTTGCCGAGGACCTCCACGGCGATGTCGAGGTCCTTGAGCTTGTCGTCGGCGTCGCGGTACTCGGCCTTGATCCGGTCGTTGACGGCTTTGGCGCGCTCGCGGGCGAAGGTCTCGTCGTACTCCTCGCGGTTGTTCTTCAGGTCCTCGGTGAGGCGGTCGAACGACTCCTCCTCGAGCTCGCGCATGGCGGCCTGCTGGTACCGCTTCTCGATCTCGACCGCCTCGCGGATGCGGGGAAGGAGCGACTGGATCTTCTCCCCGTCGATGTCGATGATGATGTAGGAGGCGAAGTAGACGACCTTCTCGAGAAGCTTCGGCGAGATGTCGAGGACGAGCGAGAGGGGGGAGGGGATGCCCTTGAGGTACCAGATGTGGCACACGGGGGCGGCGAGCTCGACGTGGCCCATGCGCTCGCGGCGGACGCGGGAGCGGGTGACCTCGACGAGGCAGCGCTCGCAGACCTGGCCCTCGAACTTGATCTTCTTGTACTTGCCGCACTGGCACTCCCAGTCCTTCGTGGGACCGAAGATCTTCTCACAGAAGAGTCCGTCGCGCTCCGGCTTGAACGTGCGGTAGTTGATGGTTTCCGGCTTTTTAACCTCGCCGTGGCTCCAGCTGAGGATATCCTGCGAGCTGGCGATGCCGATCTTGACCTTGTCGAACAGAGAAACGTCGGGCATGGGGCATACCCTCTCCATCGGGGGAGACAGAGGGGGAACATTCAATGTACCACCTTTCGCCCCCGTTTTGTGCGGGGTTCGCGGGGATCAGCGAGGTTTTTCCTCGGTGGCCCGGTCGTACGCCGCGCGGTCGCGGGCGGGGGCGCCGTTGGGCATCGGGGCCGTCCTCGCACCGCGCACCGTGGGCATCGGAACGGTCGGCTTCCCGCGCCCGGTCGGGATGCGGTCCACCGGTTCGTCCACGCCTCCCGCGCGTCGCGGGATCCATGCCCGATCCTCGGCGAGCATCCGCCTTTGGGCGGCGACGCTCGCGGCGACGGCGGCGAGGCGCTGGCGGGCCGCCCGAAACTCCGCCCGGCGCGCCCCCGCCCCGGACGGCTTCGGCTGCGCAGCGGCGACCCCGGAGAGGACGCCCGCGAGAAGGCCCGAGAGGACGAAGAGGCCGAGGATTGGAAAGAGGCCGCGCCGCATCCTCCGATTGTACGACGGATCGCCATTTCTCACCTCCGCGTTCCCGCTGGGTCCATCGCGCCGAGGGTCATCTGGGGCGAACCCGAGAAGTCCGAAAATCGTGCTCTAACCGACCGATCCTTGTGTACGATGCCGTTGAGGTTCGAAGGACCTGTGAATACTCGAAGCAAAGTCGCACTCGTCGTCGTCGGCACCCTCGCGACATCCATCGTCGTCGGCTTGATGCGACGCTCCGTCAGTCGGCCGGCCATCCTCCCCTTCGGATGGCAACGCGCGACGGTCAGCGGCTCAACGGTGTACGCCTCTTCTGGCTTTGGTTTGCCCGAAGGCCTCGGCGTCTCCGTGGACTCCACCGATCAGAGCGTGAGGACCATGCTTCATGCGGGTTGCTCGATGTACGGAGACGTTTCCACCCGCACCCGCAGAGGCGAGGTGGACCTCGTGTACGAGGCGCGCTTTAGCGGACCGGCATCCACGGTCACTTGCGTCGCGACGTTCACCGACGTCTGCACCGCCACCGGTTATTCTATGGCGAGCGTCTCCGGCTCGCGCGCGCTCTCTATCGAACGGTACATCGGCACCTCCGCCGAAGCTGTGGCGAACGGCACCTCGGGACCCACGGATCGTGGCGATTAGGCTACGCCGAACAACCGCACGATCACAGTGCAGGCGAGGGGTTTATCGCCCGTCTCGGGACGCGGGTACTGCGCCGCTCGCTTCACCGTCAAGGTGAAGGATCTCAGCGCCCTAGGCAGTGTCACGGTGCCTGCGGTTCCGTCCAACGCGGTTGTAGCTTCCGCAAACGCGACGGGTCAGAGCAAGATCTACCTCAAATCCGCGAAGATCTTTCCGAGCTACGGCCCCCCGCCTATCGGAATCGCAGGCAGCATCCTCCGAGACGAGACCGTGTTCCAACTTGTGCGCGGCGACGGAGTGAACGAGAATCTTATCTGTTGCCAGAAAGACTCCCAGGGCGAGATCGCTCTCGTCCCCCTTGACATCCCTAACATGAGCGCCACGGTCCGCCTGATCCAGCCTGGCTTTCTCCGTCGCTCGGTTCAGACCTCGATCGTGGACGAGGAGTTCACCACGCCTCTTTCCTTCGAGCTGATCTTCGGGGACGCGAACAACGACGGCACGGTGGACGGGGCCGACGTCGCGCTCATCCAGTCGTTCGTCGGAAGGAGCAAAGCCGACATCGAGTGGGACACCAAGGTGCCGGGGGCTGCCCTCGTTGCTCGAAGCCGTCCGATCTTCGTCTCGGATTTCGACGAGAACCTCGACGGCCAGATCACAGCGGCCGATGTCGCCGCCGCGCAGGCAAACCTGGGGCGAAACGCGAGTTAAGAGACGCAGGGGTCGGTCCTCTCCGGCCCTGCGCGTTCAATCCTTGTACGGGTCGAACTCCGTCGCGCCCGCCATCGCGACGCCGACGGGGGTGAGGCGGTGGAGGACGCGCACCGTGCCGCCCTGGCCCGCGAGGACCTCGGGGAGGCGCTTGTAGCACTGGGGGGCCTCGTCCACGCCCGCGCCGCGCAGGACGACGCCGCTCCTCTCGACCCACTCGCGCATCGCCTCGCGCGAGACGAGTCCGGGGCGCTTGGGCTTGCCGTCCTCGCCGAGGATCGGCTCGCCGGTGCGGCGGTTCACCTTGCCGGTCGCGGCGGTGCGCGACATCACGCGGCCCGCGCCGTGGACGGTCGAGTGGAAGAGCGCCTCGCCGTCGGGGTGCTCGACGCCTTCGAGGATCACAGAGTCCTCGCCCATGGTCGCGCCGACGAATCCGCGCTGACCCGGGTACGCGGGGGTCGCGCCCTTGCGGCCGACCCACATCTCGACCCCGCCGACCGTCTCGCGCCAGGTGTAGTTGTGGTGGTTGTGGACCTCGTCGAGGCTCTTCGCGCCGAGGATCTCGCGCACGACGTTGCACACCGCGTCGCGGCCGGCGTAGGCGTACTCGCCCGCGAGGCTCATCGCCGCGATGTACTGCGCCCCGAGGTCGCTCCGGTCGTGCAGAAAGCTCGGCGGCGCGTCCATGTCGTCGCTCGCGCCCATCGCGTCGAGAAACCAGGTCGCCGTCTTGTGCCCGAGTCCGCGCGAGCCGAAGTGGACGCCGATCCAGACGCGGTCCTCCTCGTCGCGGAAGAGGTCCACGTAGTGGTTTCCCGAGCCGACGGTGCCGAGCTGGGCCTCGCTCTGTTGCTGGAGCCCCCGGTTCTCGCGGAAGACGGGAAGCTCGCGCCAGATCGGGCGGTCGAACATCGGGTGCTCGAGGTTCCAGTTCGCCGCGCGGCCGATCCCGAACGAGATCCGGCGCGCGACGTCGTCCATGATCGTCTCGATCCTGTCCTTCACGTCGTCCCAGACGAGGTCGGTGAGGACCGCCTTGTTCCCGCACCCGATGTCGAAGCCGACGGCGGAGGGGGAGACGAGCTCCTGCGAGGCGACGACGCCCCCGATGGGGACGGCGTACCCCTTGTGGTGGTCGGCCATGAGGGCGGCACCCTCGCAGGCGGCGCGGCACCGCTCGATCTGCGCCCAGGCGCCGGGGTCGGGCGCGCCGTTGGTCTCGGGCGTACAGACCGCCACTCCGTCGATGATCTTCATGTTTCTGGGTTCTCCTTAACGCACGATGGCCCGGCGGGGGTCTCCACCCGCCGGGCCATCAAAAATCGGTAGGAGAGGTTCGTTCAGCGGGGGGCGCGACCGTCCGTTCGATCCGAGAGGATCGCGCGGGGCGACGGTTGGGGATGGCTCGACACGCTGAGACTCCAAGGGCGACCATTCGCCCGAGAGGATGAGACGCTCCCCCGAGCCTTTTGTTCCGTTAGAGGAAAGGGTTCACGATGCGGACGCCGCGAATGGTCTGTCCGTGGTTCCCGTCCTCGCTGAGCCAAATGCCGCATCCGTTCCGCACGGCGGCGGCGAGATGAGCGGCGTCCCAGAATGAAGCCGACATCTCGCGCATGATGTCGAGTGCGAGATGCACGGTGGAAAGATCGGTTCGGACGTACTACAACTCTCTCAGCTCCTCAACGGCATCCTCCGCCTCCGCGATCGTCTTCATCAAGTCTCTGGCGAACTCTATAGCGACCTATTGCGAGATAGCCTCCGCGTCGCTCGCGATCAGCTCCTTCAGCACCCCGGTCGCGGGGGTCGCTTCTGCGGCTCCCGACCATCGAGCGCATAGAGCAGGATGTTTGTCTCGATGAGTGTTCTAGGGACGATCGTAGATCTCCTCGCGGGTGAGAAAGGTGCCGTCGGAGTGCCAGTCTTCGTTTTTGGCTCTCTCGATGAGGCGGAGGAACGAGGATGCTGGCTCCTCAGGGAGGTTTTCCCTGAGGACCGCCCGGAGATACTCCTCGACGGACTGGCCCTTCGTCGCGGCCATCGATCGCGAGCGGGCGACGAGATCATCCTCCAGTTCTAAGGTGATCGGCGATATAGGATCAGTTTACACACGACGACGGGCGGCGGGATCTCTCCTACCGCCCGTCGCTACGATCCCGCCGGCTCAGTTCCCGTAAAAGCTCACCGAGCGGGCGAGGCGCCCGTCCTCGGGGCCGCTGAGCTCGTTGAGGTCCTTCAGCGGGAGCTCCTTCATCGCGGCGTCCTCGACGGACACCTTCAGGCCGAGCGAGCGAAGCTCGTTCACAAGGATCTTGAACGACTCGGGGACGCCCGGGTCGGAGATCTGCTCGCCCTTGACGATGCTCTCGTACGCCTTCACGCGCCCGTTCACGTCGTCGGACTTGATCGTGAGGAGCTCCTGAAGGGTGTACGCCGCGCCGTAGGCCTCGAGCGCCCAGACCTCCATCTCGCCGAAGCGCTGGCCGCCGAACTGGGCCTTGCCGCCGAGAGGCTGCTGGGTCACGAGCGAGTACGGTCCGATCGAGCGGGCGTGGATCTTCTCGTCCACGAGGTGCTCGAGCTTCAGCATGTAGATCATGCCGACGGTGATCGGGTTCGGGAGGACGTTGCCGGTGAGGCCGTCGCGGATGAGCGACTTCATCGTCCTCGGGTCGAGCCCGGCGCGCACGATGGCGTTCTGCCGGATCCTCTCCACGATGCCCGCGTAGATCTCGTCGCCCGCGGCGAACGTGGTCTCCTCCTCCTCGTGGGCGTGGTTCTCGGGGACGAAGGTCTCGAGGTTCACGTCCTTCAGATCGTCCACGCTCTTCACCGGGTCGGCGGCGAGGACGCGCGAGACGCGCTCGAGACCGTTCACGCCCTTCAGGCGGAGGCGCGCGCCGATCTTCTCGAGCATGCCCTCGAAGGAGTCGTCCTTCTCGAACTTCGCGCCGATCCCGAGCTCGACGTTCGCGTAGGCCCCGAGGACCTGGGTGCGAAGCCGCTCGGCGAGGCGGTCCATCTCGGTGAGGACCTCCTTTTCGGTCGCGCCCGCGAAGGCGGGGCACTTGTACTCGATCCCGAGGTGCTTCCCGACGTAGCCGAGGTGCGTCTCGAGGAGCTGGCCGATGTTCATCCGGCTCGGGACGCCGAGCGGGTTCAGGACGATGTCCACCGGGGTGCCGTCCGCAAGGTAGGGAAGGTCCTCGGTGGGGAGGATGCGCGAGACGACGCCCTTGTTGCCGTGGCGCCCGGCCATCTTGTCGCCGACCATGAGCTTGCGCTTCTGGGCGACGTAGACCTGGACGGTCATGTTCGTCCCGGCGGGAAGCTCGTCCCCGGGGATCTGGAGGAGCGGCTCGTCGGTCCGGTCGCACAGCAGGCGGTCGCGCTTCTTGCTCTCCTTGTAGACGTAGTTGATGCTCGGCGAGAGGTACTTGAAGCGCGAGTAGACCTTCACGTCGACGATCGTGCCCTTCTCCCCGTGGGGGAGCCGGAGCGAGACGTCGCGGGTCTCCTCGGCCTTCTTGCCGAAGATCGCGATGATGAGGCGCTCCTCGGCGGTCATCTCGACCGCGCCCTTCGGCGCGACCTTTCCGACGAGGATGTCCTCCGGGCGGACCTCGGCGCCGATACGGATGATGCCGTTCTCGTCGAGATCCTTCAGGGCCTCCTCGCCGACGTTGGGGATGTCGCGGGTGATCTCCTCGGGTCCGAGCTTCGTGTCCACGGCCTCGGTCTCGTGGCGCTCGATGTGGATCGACGTGTACACGTCGTCGCGCACCACGCGCTCGGAGATGAGGATGGCGTCCTCGTAGTTGTAGCCGTGCCAGGGCATGAACGCGACGAGCACGTTCTGGCCGAGGGCGAGCTGGGCGTCGTCCACGCAGGCGCCGTCGGCGAGGGCGTCGCCGGCGAGGACCCGCTGGCCGAGGTCCACGACCGGGCGCTGGGTGAAGCAGGTGGACTTGTTGCTCTGGACGAGGTGGGCGAGGGGGTAGACGTCCTTCACGCCGTCCGCCTTCTCGACCTGGATCTCAAGGGCGGTGACGGAGACGACCTTGCCTGCGTTGCGCGCGACGACGGCGGCGCCGGAGTCCACCGCCGCGGTGCGCTCGTACCCGGTCCCGACGAGGGGTCGGTCGGAGCGGAGGCAGGGGACCGCCTGGCGCTGCATGTTCGCGCCCATGAGGGCGCGGTTCGCGTCGTCGTTCTCGAGGAACGGGATGAGCGCGGTCGCGACCGAGATGATCTGCACGGGCGAGATGTCCATGTAGTCGATCTGGGTCTTCTTCACGGTGGGGTAGCTCGCGCCCTGGTAGGTGCCGCCCGCGCACCGGACCTGCACCGTGTCGGCGAGGATGTTCCCGTCGTCGTCCACCACGGTATCGGCGGGGGCGACGAGGAGGCCGTTCTCCTCCTGGGCCGTGACGTAGATGAGGTCGCCGGAGACGCGCCCGTCCTTCACGACGCGGTACGGCGTCATGATGAAGCCGAACTCGTCCACGCGGGCGTGGGTCGTGAGCTGGGAGATGAGGCCGATGTTCGGGCCTTCCGGGGTCTCGATGGGGCAGATGCGCCCGTAGTGGGAGCGGTGGACGTCGCGGACCTCGAGCTTCGCGTTGTTGCGCGAGACGCCGCCGGGTCCGAGGGAGGAGAGACGCCGCTTGTTCGTGATCTCCGAGAGCGGGTTCGTCTGGTCCATGAACGTCGAGAGCTGGTTTCCGTTGAAGAACGTCTTGATGCTCGCCGAGATCGGCTTGACGGAGAGGATGATCGAGGGGAGGAGGTTGTCCTGGTCCGGGCTTGTCATGCGCTCGCGGGCGACCTTCTCCATGCGGACGAAGCCCTGGCGGAGCTGGCTTGCGAGAAGCTCGCCGACGGACTTCACGCGCTTGTTCTTCAGGTCGTCGATGTCGTCGCGGTCGGCGCGTCCGTCCATGTAGGGGCGCATCGCGAGGAGCATGTGGGCGAGGTCCTCGGCGGTGAGGTTGCGGACGTTCAGGGGGACGTCCTGACCCAGGCGCTGGTTCAGGAACCGGCGTCCGACGCGCCCGAGGTCGTAGCGCTTGATGTCGAAGAAGAGGCCGTAGACGAGGGTCTTCGCGGCCTCCTCGTTCGCGGGCTCGCCCGGGCGCATCCGCTTGTAGATGTCGAGGAGCGCCTCCTTCGGGCTCTGGGTGGTGTCGGCGGCGACGGTCGCGGAGACGACGCGGGGAACGCCGGTGACGGTCATCTTGATCCCGCGCAGGGCGGCGATCCGGTCGGCGGTCTCGGCGTTGATCGTCTCGCCCGCGCGGACGACGACCTCGTCGCCGTCCTTGAGGTCCACGAGCGGGCTCATCCCCTCGAGCTGGTCGGCGGTCGGGTCGTCGAGGTCGAGCGTCTCGGTGAGGGCGGCGATGATCTCGTCGTTCGTGCCGAGGGGGGTGACGCACATCGCCTCGATCGCGCGCTGGTCGTCGTCGAGGCCCTCGACGGTCGCCTTCGAGATGATCTGGTTCAGCTCGACGAGGACCTCGCCCGTGGTGGGGTCCACGACCTTCTCGACGGTGCGCTTGCCGACCGCCTCGCCGATCTTGCGGCGCTGGGCGCCGCGCCCGTCGGTCTTCACCTTGCCGTTCTCGTCGAAGGTGTAGAAGCCGTAGAGCGCCTTGATGAGCTGGGTGACGGGAAGCTTCTTCGTCTGCGAGATCTGGGCGCGGACGACCGAGTTCGCGTCGCTCTCGACGTCGAGCCAGGGGCCTTCGGTGGGGATCACGCGGGCCTTGATCATCACCTGCATCGCGGTGTCCACGTCCTCTTCGTAGTAGAGGCCCGGAGAGCGCGAGAGCTGCGAGACGATGACGCGCTCGCGCCCGTTGATGATGAACGTGCCCTTGTCGGTCATCAGCGGCAGGTCGCCGAGGTAGACCTCCGACTCGATGAGGTCGCGCTCCTTGCCGCCGAGCCGCACGACGGCCTTGATCGGGGCCTCGTAGGTGAAGTCGCGGTCGCGGCACTCCTGGAGCGAGTACTTCGGCTCGCCGAGGGTGAAGCTCACGAGCTCGAGGAAGTTCGACTGGGTGAAGTCGTAGATCGGCGAGAACGTCTTGAAGAGCTCGGGGAGCCCCTCCTCAAGGAACCACCGGTAGGAGTTGAGCTGGAGCTCGATGAGGTTCGGCACCTCGAGGACGGTTTTGAAACGCTTGGACGACGGCGTGACGACTCGCATGAGGCAAAGGGTTCTCCCCGCGAGCGAGGCCCCGCCAGGGATGGCGAGGCCAAAGAGGGCGGGGCGAACCTATACTGTACCGCCCCGCCCCCGCCCTTTTCACGGGCGGGCGAGATTTTTGTAGAGGTACCGCACGATCGTGCCGAAGACGTGCGGGCGGCTCGTGTCCTTGCCGATCGAGTGGTCGTCGCGCGGGTACGCCATGACGTCGAAGTAGCGCCCGTTGTCGATGAAGCGCTGCATCATCCGCGCGGTGTCCTGGAAGAGCACGTTGTCGTCGAGGATGCCGTGGACGATGAGGAGCCGGTCCTTCAGGCCGCTCGCGTAGGTGGTCGGCGAGGTCCTCTCGAAGAGCTTCGCGGGATCGTCCTTCACGAGGCCGAGGCGGCGGCGGGTGTACCACTCGTTGTAGCTCTTCCAGTCGGTCACCGGGGCGACGGCGACGCCGGTGTCGAAGGTGCCGGGCTTCGTGAGGAGGCTCATGAGGGTGAGGTATCCGCCGTAGCTCCAGCCCCAGATCCCGACCCGGTCGCTCCGGACGTAGGGGAGCGACGCGAGGTACCCCTTCGCGGCGACGGCCTCGTCCACGTCGATCCCGCCCATGCGGCCGTTGTAGCCCGCGTTGAACGCCTCGCCGTACCCCCAGCTCGACCGGAAGTCCACGCAGAGGACGACCATGCCGAGCTCGGTCGCGGCGTAGTTCTCGACCCAGCCGCCCCAGGCGGCCTTGCCCGAGTCGGCGTAGATGTTCGAGACGAACGCGGGGTGCGGCTTCGTGCGATCGAACTTCGGGTCGGTGACGAGAAGGCCGTGGATCGGCTGACCGTCGGGGCCGGGGAACGTCACCCGCTCGAAGCTCGCGAAGCGGATCCTCTTGAACGCCTCGGGCTGGCTCACGGTGAGGCGCGCCTCCTTCGGTTCGACCGAGTAGAGGTCGCTCGGCATCGTGCGCGAGGAGGCGAGGGTCGCGATGCTCCTCCCGTCGTCGGAGACGAGGGGGAGCTCGCTCCAGTTGAACCCCTTCGGCGCGGCGTAGCCGTCGGGCATGACGTTGTGGACGGTGCGCCTGCCGTTCGGCTCGACGATCGTGATCTCGGTCGTGAGCGGCGAGCGGGCGGCGGTGACGAGGACGAGCCGGTCGGAGTCGTCGGGCCGCGTGAACGCCCCGACGTCGTGCGCCTCGGCGTAGACGGGCGTGACCCCTTTGCCGTTCGGCTCCACGCGCACGATCGAGCGGTGCGCGGGCTTGCCGTCGAGGATGTCGGTGCCGAGAAGCATCGCGCGCGAGTCGCGGGTCCAGACAACCGAGCGCCAATCGTTGATCGTGCTGTAGTTGCGCGTCTCGGCGGGTTTGCCGTCCTTGCCGTCCTTCGCGGGGACGGCGGGCTTCGTCTCGAACGTCAGAGCCGGGTCTTGGGGCGCCCTCTCGGTGTAGGGGTCGAACTTGCGCCCGGTTTTGGCGTCCACCGTCGAGAGGGTGAACGCCTTGTCGTCGTCCCCGATCCAGGCGACGGCGAGCTTCGAGGAGTCGGGAGCCCAGGCGAGGTCCTTCAGCCACATCGTGCGCGGAAAGCCGCTCACGAACCTCACGATCCCGCCGTCGGCGCCGACGAGGCCGATCTGGGAATCCTCCGACAGGTCGCCGTTCCAGTCGCGCTGGATGTTCACGACGGTGGCGCGATCCTTCGAGAAGTCCATCATCACGTGGCTTCCCGTCTTGCTCGAGTCGGACCAGACGACGGCGAGGGTCTTCCCGTCGGGGGACATCTCGAACTGGGCGACGCTCGTGCGGGGCTTGCCGAAGTAGGTGAGCTGCTTCACCGCGCCGGTCTTCAGCTCGTACCGGTCCACGTTCTGCCCGTCCGAGTAGAGGACGTACCGTCCGTCGCGGGTGAACTGGGGGGAGTAGATCGCAGCGGGGCCGTCCACGATCGGGCGGAGGTTCTTCCCGTCGGCGTCCACGAGCCACGTGCGGCCGCGGTAGGCGAAGAGAAGGGTCCGGTCGTCGCGCGACCACTGGGCGGAGGCGATCCCGGCGTCGTAGAGCGTCTCCTCCCTCTTCTCCAGCTCGGTGCGCGCGTCGTCCTGGCGCGGGAGGCGGGCGATGTCGTCCGCCTTCACGATCATGCGCTTCTGCCCGCTCGGGTAGTCCACCGTCCAGAGATCGAGCCGGCGCTCGCCGGTCGTGTTCCACCCGAAGGCGATCCGCCTCCCGTCGTGGGCCATCGCGGGCGCGCTCGGCGAGCGCCCGTTAAGAAGCGGGTACTGGTAGAACCGCTCGATGGGGATTTCGGTCTTGGGGAGATCCTGGGCGGGAGCGAGAGGGGGCAGAGCGGCGAGAAGGAGCAGTCCCGGGGCGAGAAGACCGGGGCGGAGCGAGGGCATCGGAAGGGTTCTACCCGCCCGCGAGGATCGAGCGTGCCCTAGATCTCGCTTCGCGACCGAAGCCTCAGCACGGGAGCCGGGAGCAACGCCTCGTCGCGGCGGACGGGGGCAGAGCCCTTGGGGACGAGGGTCGCGAGGCGGCGCTCGACCTCGCGGCGGTACTCCTCGAACTGGGCCTCGGCCCCGGCGCGCAGATCCTCCATGTCGTCGAGGAGGCGCAGGATGACCTCGACCCCGGCGAGGTTCACCCCGAGCTCCTGGGTCAGCCGCTGGATCCGGCGGACGCGGAGGATGTCGGCCTCGGAGTAGAGCCGGTTCTTCGCCCCGACGCGCGAGGGGGAGACGAGCCCGAGCCGCTCGTACTGCCGGAGCGTCTGGGGGTGGACGTTGCACAGGCTCGCGGCGACGCCGATCATGTAGACGGGCTGGTTCGCCTCCCTCACGCGCCCGCCCCCGTCCCGTGCTCCAGATCGCGGAGCCGCTCGAAGAGCTCGCGTTGCTCGTCGGTGAGAGAGGCCGGGACGGTGATCTTCAGCCGGGCGAGAAGATCGCCGCGCGCCGTCGCGGAGGTCGCGATCCCCTGGCCTTTGAGGCGGTGGACCCGCCCCGACTGCGATCCGGCGGGGACCTTCATCTTCACGGTGCCGCGGAGGGTCGGGACCTCGATCTCGCCGCCGAGCGCCGCCGTCGTGAAGCTCACGGGGACCTCGACCTCCAGCGCGCCGTCCTTCGGGGTGAAGCGGGGGTGCCTCGCCCACTTCACCCCGACGAAGAGGTCGCCGCCCTTGCCGTTCGCCCCCGCCGCGCCCTTGCCGGGGAAGCGGAGCTTCTTGCCGTCGGCGATGCCGGCGGGGATCTTCACCTCGAGCCGCTTCGTCGTCGGCACCGTGGCGACCTGGCCGCGCAGGTTCTGGCCGTCGAGGGTCTGGTAGGTGAGGACGCGGGTCGTTCCCGCGTCGATCTCCTCGAGTGGGACCTCGATCGTCGCCTCGTGCTCGCGCGGGGCGGAGGCGTCGGCCCCGCCGAACGGGCTGCGCCCGCCGCGCCCGCCTCCGAGGAACCCCTCGAAGAGGGACTCGAACCCGCCGCCCCCGCCGGAGTGCCCGCCGCCGAACATCGTGCCGAAGTCGAAGCCGTGCCCGGCCTCGCCGCCGAAGCCGGTTCCGCCCGAGGGTTCGTAGTGGACGCCGCCCTGGTGGACCTGCTCCCATTGGGGGCCGAACTGGTCGTAGAGCTTGCGCTTCTCGGGGTCGCCCAGGACGTCGTGCGCCTCGCTCACCTCCTTGAAGCGCGCCTCGGCGGCGGGGTCGTTCGGGTTCACGTCCGGGTGGTGCTTCCGGGCGAGCTTGCGGTACGCCGTTTTAATCTCCGCGGCGTCCGCGGTGCGCGGGACGCCGAGCGTCGCGTAGTAGTCCTTCGCCATCCTCTTGATGTTATACACTCCCTTTCAAGGATATGAGTGTAGGACGCTCAAGGTCTACGAAACGCTCCCGCTTTTCCGAGACCCGCGCGCGGGGCGACTAGAGGAACCGCGGGGGACTTGCCGATATAGGAGCCGTGGACCTCAATACCCTGGGACTGAAGATCGCCCGCAGCGAGAATCTGCCCGTCCTCAACAACGTGGTGACCCAGGTGCTGAAGACGGCCGACGACCCGAACGCCTCGCCCCGGACGCTCGAACGGATCATCGAGCGCGATCCCGCGCTCACCGCGAAGATCCTTCGCGTCTCGAACTCGAGCTACTACGGGATGAGCGGGGTGAACTCGATCGCCCGCGCGATCTCGGTCCTCGGGATGAACACGATCCGTTCGCTCGTCGTCGGGGTCGCGTACCAGCAGATCCTCTCGGGCCGCTCGAACGCGCAGCTTTTCGACCGGATCGCCTACTGGCGCTTCTCGGTCGCCATGGCGGTCGGCGCCCGCATCCTTATGAAGCTCAAGGCGCCGCTGAAGAGCGAGGAGATGTACGTCGCGGGGATGATGGGTGCGGTGGGGCTTCTCGTCATGGACAAGTTCATGCCGCGCGAGCTCGACGCCGCGATCCAGAGCGCGAACGAGGACCGGGTGCCCCTCCACGTCGCCGAGCGGGCGGTGCTCGGGTTCGACCACGCCGAGATCGGCGCGCTCCTCGCGGAGAAGAGCCGTCTGAACGAGACGATCATCCACGCGATCCGCCACCATAACGCCCCGTTCGAGGATCACAAGTGCTTTGCGACGACGGGAATGATCGCGGCGGCGACCGGGGTCGCGGGGCTTTGCGGCTACACGCCGAGCGGCCCGGTCGCCGAGTCGCCGATCGACGCCGACCTCTTCGCCGCGCTCGAGCTCGATCCCGAGCAGATCGAGCCCGTGCGCGCGGTCGTCCAGGCCGAGATCGAGCGTTCGGAACAGGCGTTCGGCGTGAAGGCCGCCGCCTAGCCTAGCGGCTCGCCGCCTCGTGCTCGGCCCTCCGCGCCTCGTGCGCCGCGACGAGGCGCAGACGTTCGGCCTCGGGCGCCTCCTCGTAGCCGCCGGGCTCCTGCCGGCACCGTCCCCGGCCCCGCGTGAGCGCGCGGAGATCGGCCCCGTACGTCGCGAGCCCTGCCATCGGGACGAGGGCGCGGACCCCGGTGCGTCCGGGCGACGAGGGCTCCATGCCGAGAAGCCGTCCCCGGCGTCCGTTGAGGTCGCCCGCGACGTCGCCGACGCTCTCGTCGGGCACGTCCACGGTCAGGCGCGCGAAGGGCTCCAGGACCGTCGCGCCCGCCCGTTCGACCGCCGCGCGGAGGGCCATCGCCCCGGCGATCTTGAAGGCCATCTCGTTCGAGTCCACCTCGTGGGTGCTCCCGTCGGTGACGGTGACCTTCAGATCGTGGAGCGGGTAGCCCGCGACGACCCCGGCGACCATCGCCTCGCGCACGCCCTTCTCGATCGCGGGAAAGTACGCTCTCGGGATCGCCCCGCCGACGACGGTGCTCTCGAAGAGGAACCCCTCGCCGCGCGGGAGCGGCTCGATCTGAAGCCACACGTCGCCGAACTGGCCCTTGCCGCCGGTCTGGCGCTTGTGGCGCCCTTGGGCCTTCGCGGGGCGCGAGATCGTCTCGCGGTAGGCGACGCTCGCCGGACGCCCCGCGACCGTCACCCCGTACCGGGTCTTCAGGCGCTCGACCACGGCCTCCAGGTGGACGGCGCCCATCCCTTCGAGGATCGTCTCCCCCGTCGCCTCGTCGCGGACGTAGCGAAGGCCGGGGTCCTCGTCGAGGAGGCGCTCGATCGCCGAGGGGAGCTTGTCGTCGTCCGCCTTCGTCGCCGCGGCGATCGCCATCCGGGTGCTCGGCTCGGGCATCGCGATCGCCTCGGGGGCTTCGGGGTGCGCCGGGTCGCACAGGGTGTCGCCGGTCCTCACCGCGCCGAGCCTCCCGACGGCGCAAAGGTCGCCCGCGACGACGGCGCCGACGTCCTCGTGCGCCTTGCCGTGCGGGAGGAAGAGGTGGTGGAGCCGCTCGGTCGCGCCGGTGCGGACGTCGCGGAGGACCGCGTCGGTCCGGAGCGTTCCCGACAGGACGCGGAGAAAGGAGACCTTGCCGAGGAACGGATCGGAGAGCGTCTTGAAGCAGAACGCCGCGGGGGGAGCATCGACGCCCCGTGCTCCCGCGATCTCGCCGCCGAGGAGGGCCGAGCGCCCCTTGCGATCCTTCGGCGCGTCCTCGGGGGAGGGCATCTCGCAAAGGAGCCGGTCGAGGAGCGTCGCCACTCCGAGCCCCGAGGCGGCGGAGCCGACCATCACGGGCACGGTGCGCCCGCGCTCGATGCCGCGGAGGAGTCCGCGTTCGATCTCCTCCTCGCCGAGCTCCTCGCCCGCGAGATAGCGGTCGGCGAGGTCGTCGTCGGCGTCGGCGGCGGCGTCCATCATCTTTTCGCGCCGGAGCGCCGCCTCGACCGTATAGGCGAGCGGGATCTCCTCGATCTCGACCCCACGGTCGCGCCCCCGGTAGACCTTCCTCGCCAGGACGTCGAGGACTCCCGAGAACGCCGCGCCGGAGCCGATGGGGATCTGGACGCCGACGACCTTCCGCCCGTATCGGCGGTCGAGCTCGTTCATGAGGCCGTCGTAGTCGGCGTTGTCCCGTTCGAGCTTGTTCACGAAGACGAGCCGCGCGAGGCCGTACTCGTCGGCGATCTCCCAGGCGCGCTCGAAGCCGACGTCGAGGTCGGCCTTCGCCTCGCAGACGATGACCATCGCCTCGACGGCGCGGGCGACGAGCGGGAGCTCGCTCGCGAAGTCGGGGGTGCCGGGGACGTCCACGAGGTTGATCTTGCACCCGTGCCACTCCAACGGCAGGACGCTCGCGGTCATCGAGAGCCGCCGCCGCGCCTCGAGGGGGTCCCAGTCGGACTGGGTCGTCCCGCCTTCGATCGAGCCGAGCCGGTCGGTCGCGCCGGCGGTGAAGAGGAGATGCTCGGCGAGCATCGTTTTGCCCGCCGCGCCGTGGCCGACGATCGCCACGTTCCTGATGTGTCGAGGTGCGTAGTCTTTCACCTTTCCCTTTGCCCTCCTTTGGGCTTCCGGCCTGCGGGGCTTCCCGCGGGCCGGACGTGTAGGGTACGACACTTCCGCGGGTTTCGCGTCGTCTAAGGGTTCGATGATTCCCTTTCCCCCCGCCGTCTCCATCGGGGATGCGACCTTCGACGGCAAGCCCGCGATCCGGCTCGCGAACGACTCGTGCGAGCTTCTGATCTCCCCGCATCTCGGGCGCGTCGTGGACTTCCATCTGAAGAACGCCCCCAACGTGCTCTGGACCGCGCCGAAGGCGGAGTTCGAAGCGAAGGGGTACCGCAACATCGGGGGCGACAAGGTGTGGTACGCCCCGCAGACGATCTGGAACTGGCCGCCGGACGCCGCCTGGGACGGGAGCGGCCTCAAGGCCACGAAGATCCCCGGGGGCGTGCGGCTGGAGTCCGGCACGGGGAAGATCCTGCCCCTCCGCCTCGTGCGCGAGATCCGTCTCGATCCGTTCGCGCCGAAGGTGAGCTTCGTCAACCGGATGACGAACGCGGGCGCGGCGCCTCTGAAGGTCGCCCTGTGGCAGGTGACCCAGGTGGACCGTCCGACCGGCATCCGCCTGACCACGCTGGCGACCGGCGCCCAACCGAAGGGGTACGCGATCCTTGCGGGCGGAGCCTTGGACCCCCGCGCGGCGACGTTCACCGGAAGCGCGCTGGAGATCCGCCTCCACCCGACGACGCCGTTCAAGTACGGGGCGAAGGGGGGCGACGGGACGCTCTCGGCCTCTCTCCCCAGCCGCGCCGAGCTCGTCACCTTCTCGCCGATCTCGCGCCGCGCGACGTACTCGGACTCGGACTCGCCGAAGCAGGTCTACACCGCGCCGGAGACGACCGGCTACGCGGAGCTCGAGCACCTCGCCCCGCTGGAGACGCTCGAACCCCGTCAGGCGCAGGTGCAGAACGTGACGTGGACGCTCAAGGAGAACCGGTAAGGGGCGGGGCGAGAGAGACGTAGATAGACTAGGGTCCCGATTCCCCGGGGCCGCGCACGCATGACTCCCGAGATGATCTATCCCCGCCGCAAGACGACGCCCTGCCGGGTGGGGCCGGTCACGATCGGCGGCGGCGCTCCCGTCCTCGTCCAGTCGATGATCACGGCGGAGACGCGCGACGTCGAGGCGTGCATCGAGCAGATCGTCGCGCTCCACGAGGCCGGGTGCGAGCTCGTGCGCGTGACGACCCCGACCCTCGACGAGGCGCGGCACCTCGAGGCGATCCGGGCGGGGGTCACCGAGCGCGTCGGATACGTCCCGCTCACCGCCGACGTCCACCACCAGGGGACCGACATCGCGGTCGAGGCCGCGCGGCACGTGGACGAGGTCCGCGTGAACCCGGGCCTGCTCGTCTTCCACCGGCACACGGGGCGCGTCGAGTACAGCGAGGAGGAGCACCGCGAGGAGCGCGCCGCCATCCGCGAGTCGTTCGCGCCCGTCGTCGAGGCGTGCAAGCGCCACGGCCGCGCGATCCGCGTCGGGGTGAACCACGGTTCGCTCTCCGAGCGGATGCTCGTGACGTACGGCGACACCCCCGAGGGGATGGTCCAGAGCGCGATGGAGTACCTCCGCATCTGCGTGGGGATGGACTTCGCCGACGTGAACATCTCGTGCAAGGCAAGCCGCGTGCCGGTGATGGTCGCGGCGAACCGCCTGATGGTGCGCCGGATGGAGGAGGAGGGGATGGCCTTCCCCATGCACCTCGGGGTCACCGAGGCGGGGGACGGCGACTACGCGCGGATCAAGTCCACCGCGGGGATCGCGACGCTCCTCATGGAGGGGATCGGCGACACGATCCGCGTCTCGCTCTCGGAGGACCCCCTCAGGGAGATCCCCGTCTGCTACGACATCCTCCAGGCGCTGGGGCTCCGCAAGACGAAGGTCGAGTACATCGCGTGCCCGAGCTGCGGGCGGACGAAGTTCGACCTGCCGACCGTGCTCCACGAGGTCCGCGAGGCGACGCGGCATCTCGTCGGGCTCGACGTCGCCGTGATGGGGTGCATCGTCAACGGCCCCGGCGAGATGGCCGACGCCGACTACGGGTACGTCGGCGCGGCGGGAGGGAAGATCACGCTGTACCGGGGGCGGCAGATCGTGAAGAACGGCATCCCGCAGGAGAACGGCGTCCAGGAGCTCGTCGCGCTCCTGAAGGCCGACGGCAAATGGACCGAGCCGACGGGGCCGGTCAAGCGCGCCCTCACGCCTTTGGCCGTCGCGGCGCGCTAGCCCCGCCACCGGCGGGCCCTCGCGGGATACACTCCCGCCCGATGAGGCCGGACGAGGTCCACGAGCGGCTCGCCCGGTTCGACGCGGGGAGCACGAGCCTGCCCGAGCTCATGGCGCTCGGCTTCGCGAAGTCGGCGGCGGCGGTCGAGGGCTCGGCCCGTGCCGTCTCGGACCTCCTGCGCGAGAAGGGGGGCAACCCCCGCCGGATAGCCGACGTCGGGCCGGACGAGCTCGCCGACCGCTTCGGGCTCGACCCGTTCGAGGTGCGTCGGGTGCAGGCGCTCATCGAGATCGGGCGCAAGGCGGCGGGGATCCAGCGCGACAAGCTCGAGACGATGGACACCGCCGACGCCGCCTACGAGCACGTGAAGGACCTCGGGCGCGAGACGCGCGAGCACTTCGTCGCGCTTCTTTGCGACTCGCAGATGCGCGTCCGCGCGCGAAAGACGATCCACATCGGGACGCTCACCGCGAGCATGGTCGGGCCGCGCGAGGTCTTCCGCGAGGCGATCCGCGAGGCGGCGTCCACGATCATCGTCGCGCACAACCATCCGAGCGGCGACCCGACCCCGAGCCCCGAGGACGTCGCCGTGACGAAGAGGCTCGTGGAGGTGGGCAACCTTCTGGACATCCCCGTCGTGGACCATCTCGTGATCGGGGACGGACGGTACGTGAGCCTCAAGCGTAAAAGGCTCATGTGAACCGAGAACAGTTCGAGAAGGGGATCGCGGCCGTCCGCGACGCGATGGGCGCCTCCCACGAGACGCGCGAGAGGGTGCTCGTCTCGACCCGCAAGCTCGGTCAGCTCGCCGCGAAGAGCATCCGCCACGTCCACCGGCGCGACTGGCCCGAGGCCGAGCGGCTTCTCGGCGAGGCGAAGGCCGCCGCCGCCCAGGCGCGCGCCCTTCTCGCGCCGCATCCCGAGCTGAATCCCGCGTACCTGCACGACACCGAGAAGGAGATGGTCGAGGCGGCGATCGTCCTCGCGCTCGTCCGGAACGAGGAGATCCCGACGAAGGACGAGCTCGGGTGCGGGGCGACGGCGTACCTCCACGGGGTCGGCGAGGCGGCGAGCGAGGTGCGCCGGTTCGCGCTCGACGAGATGCGCGCGGGGCGGATCGAGGAGGCCGAGCGGATCCTCGGCGAGATGGAGGCGATCTACGAGGAGCTCATCACCTTCGACTTTCCCGATTCGCTCACGAACGGCCTGCGCCGCACCTGCGACGCGCTCCGCGCGGTGGTCGAGCGCACCCGGACCGACCTCACCGCGACCGCAAGCCAGCACGCGCTCATCGAGGCCCTGAGAGCGGCCCGCCCCTGACGCTACTCGAAGGGGAGGTCCACCGGGGGCTTCGGACGGTCGGCGGAGATCGTGCCCTTCGGCGCCCCCTTCGCCATCGCCGCGCAGTCGAAGAGGGCGACGAGGGCGGTGCCGACCATGACGACGAGGGCGAGCCAGAAGAGGCCGGTCGGGTCGTCGCCGCCGCTCCCGAAGCCGAGGGAGCGCAGGAGCCCCGCGAGCATCCTTCCGTGGAGGAAGACGTAGAGCGCGGCGACGAACCAGACCGTAAGGAAGGCGACTCCCTTCACCTGCTTGCCCATCACGATCTGCCCGAGCCCAGGGAGGAAGAGGGTCATGAGCGTCGCCACGCCGCCGCGGGCGGCGCGGTCTACGTCGAGGATCGGGGTCCCCGCCTCGCTCGCGCGGAGCTGGTCCTCCAGGGTCCCCATCCCGGACGCCGCGAAGACCGCGTCGGCGTGCTTCTTCTCGATCCCGACGTTCCCCGGGGCGAGCGCGCGGGCGCGGGCGTAGAGACCCTCCGCCTCCTTCACCCGCTTGCGCCCGAGCGCGAGGTCGCCCCGGAGTTCCAGAAGCTCGGGCTGGTCCCCATAGGTCCCTGCGAGCGCCTTCACGCCCGCCTCCGCGGGCTCGCGCTCGCCGCGCCCGAGCATGAGGCGGACGCGCTGGATCTCGAGGTCGAAGGCGCGCCGCTCCACGGGGGCGAGCTCGCGGGGAGCGTCCTCGACGTGAGCGGCTTCGAGAGCGACGGGGAGTTCGGCCGACAGGTCGGCGATCTTCGCCTCGAGCGCCTCGCGCACCACCGGCTCCCTCGCGCGGCCGAGCTCGACCGTGAGCTTGCCGATGAGCGCCTCGATCTCCGCCCGCCGCTCGGATGTCATGAGCGCGGAGCTTACTGCGATTCCCGGATGTCGAGCGTCGGCGGGACGCGCGGGGCGTCGTTGGGGACCTCGTCGCTCGGGAGGTCCGGGTTCGGGCGCACCGAGTCCCAGAGGGCCTCGAGGTCGTAGAACTGGCGTTGCTCCTCGCGCATGACGTGGAGGATGACGTCGCCGTAGTCCTGGAGGATCCAGCCGGTGCGCTCGCCGTCCGAGCGGAGGGGGCGCTCTTTCGCCTCGCGCATCTTCTCGCCCACGCGGTCGGCGATCGCGTCCACGTGCCGGTCGTTGTTCCCCGAGCACACGACGAACCAGTCGGTGATCGGGGACTTCGTCCGCACGTCGAGCGTCTCGATCCGCTCCGCCTTCATGTCGTCGGCGATCTCGGTGATCCGGTTGACCTTTTCGGTGGCTGTCATCTGTTATCTTTGGTAGAGCCGGTGCCGCTTGATGTATCCAAGCACGTCCGGCGTCAGGTCGTTCGCGGGCTTGCCCACGTGGAGCGCGTCCTTGATCGCGGTCGAGCTCGCCGCGTCCCCCGGCATCGCCACCACGTCGAACCTCTCTCTATACGCCTCCGGAAGCCGCGCCCTCACGTCCTCCGCCGAGAGCGGCGGGCGCGTCACGACCGCGATCCGGCACAGGCGCAGGATGCGCGCGGGGTTCTTCCACTCCTCGAAGCCCCTGAGCGCGTCGGCGCCCATGAGGAACCAGTAGTCGGCGGGGCGCACCATCCCGAGCTCGCCGAGGGTGTCCACCGTGTACGAGACGCCCCCGCGGGTGAGCTCCATGTCGCTCACCGAGAACGTCGGCTCGCCCGCGATGAGGAGGCGGACCATCTCCAGCCGCTCGGGGCCAGAGGCGGTCGCGCGCCCGAGCTTCATCGGGTTGCGCGCGGCGGGGAGGAAGAGGACCTCGTCGAGCCCGAGCGACGTCTGCGCCGCCTTCGCGACCTTCAGGTGCCCCCGGTGGGGCGGATCGAACGTGCCGCCGAAGAGGCCGATCTTAGGGGGGGAGACGCTCATTGGAGGTCCGTGTAGGCGAACTCGAACTCCCCGATCGCCACGTCGTCGCCCTCCTCGACGCCCGCCTTGCGGAGCTCGTCGATGACGCCGATCCGCTGGAGCCGCCGCGCGAGGTAGCGCACCGCGTCGCGGTTCTCCAGGTCGGTCATCGCAACCATCCGCTCCATCCGCTTGCCGAGGACGCGGTAGCCGTCCTCTTCCTTCACGACCTCCCACGAGTCGTCGTCGCCGATCTTCACCGTCGGCGAGAGGACGACGGTCTCCTCCTCGGGCGTCTGACGCACGAGCTCGTCGAGCATCTCGTCGAGAAGCTCCTTGAGCCCCTCGCCCGTGACGCCGGAGATGGGGAAGACGGGGCGTCCGAAGGGCGCGAAGGCGGACTTTAGCCTCTCCAGCCGCTCGGCGTCGATGAGGTCGATCTTGTTCAGCGCGATGATGCGGGGGCGGCCGAAGATCTCGCGCGAGTACGCCTCGAGCTCGCGCTCGATCGTCTCGTAGTTCGCGACCGGGTCGCTCTCGTCCACGGGGGCGACGTCCACGACGTGGACGAGGACGCGGTTGCGCTCGACGTGCTTGAGGAACTGGTGCCCGAGCCCGATCCCCTGCGCGGCGCCCTGGATAAGCCCCGGCATGTCCGCGACGACGAACGTCTCCGTCCGGTGCGAGACGACGCCGAGGTTCGGGACGATCGTCGTGAAGGGGTAGTCGGCGATCTTCGGCTTCGCCGCCGAGATGCGCGAGACGAGGGTGCTCTTGCCCGCGTTCGGCAGGCCCACGAGGCCGATGTCGGCGATGAGCTTCAGCTCGAGCTTCACCCGGCGCACCTCGCCCGGCTCGCCCTTCTGGGCGAAGTTCGGGGCCTGGCGGACGCTCGAGACGTAGTGCTCGTTCCCGAAGCCGCCCCGGCCGCCCCGCGCGATCGTGAGCTTCATCTCGTTCTTCGTCATGTCGGCGATGAGCTCGCCCGTCTCGGCGTCGGTGATGACGGTGCCGACGGGGATCTTGATGACGATGCCCTTCGCGTCGCGGCCCCGCTTGTTCTGGACGCCGTGCGTCCCGTCGGGGGCCTCGTAGTGGTCGAGGAGGGTGAAGTCGTAGAGGGTGCGTCGGTGCCGGTCGGCGACGAGGGTGATGTCGCCGCCCTTTCCTCCGTCGGCCCCGTGGGGGCCGCCGCGCGGGACGTGCTTCTCGCGGTGGAACCCCACCGCCCCCGAACCTCCTCGCCCGGAGGCGAACGTCACAACGGCCTCGTCAAGGAACATAGCCTTTCATTGTACCGTTCTAGGGGTACCTTGACCCCGTTTTCGATGCTGGTCCCCCTCTTCCTCCTCTCGTGCTCACCCGCCCAGAAGGGCCTTGACGTGAAGGAGCTCGACCGGCTCGCGCAGGCCCGCGACGTGGCGGGGCTCCAGCGGTTCGTGGACGGGGCCGCGCCGCTCTCGGTCCTGAAGACGAACGGGGCCTACGAGGGCGGCAAGTACGGCTGGCGCGCGTTCGCGGCCGTCACCCCCGCCGGACGCCGCTACGTCGTCCTCTCGACGTACCTCACCGGCGAGGACGTCGGCGAGCTCCTCTTCGTCGAGGACCGGGGGAGGCTACGCTACCTCCCTGAGACCGAGCCGTTCCGCATGCGCGTCGTGCGCGAGGACCTCGCCGCCGAGTTCGACCTCCCGAAAAGGTCCGTGAAGATCGTCGCGAAGGTCGCGCTCGAAGCCCTCCGCCAGGATCCCCCTCCGTTCGCCGGACCCTTGCGCGAGTTCACCCTCCGCCTCGGCCCGAACTTCTGCGTCGCGACGGTGAAGGATGGGCAGGGAAAGCCCGTCCCGTTCGTCCAGGCGGGGGGCATCGTCTTCGTGGATGCGCCCATCGTCCCTCAGACGCTCACCCTGACCTACTCCGGCGTCGTGGACAAGCCCGAGTACGCGGGCTCGATCGACGGGGAGCACATCCAGCTCTCGAACGAGTCGTGGTACCCGACGATCGCGCGCGGGCCGGCCCCCTACACCTTCGCGGCGAAGATCCCCGAGGGCTGGACCGCCGTCGGGCAGGGCGAGGGGAAGTCGGGCGGGGGTGTGGCGACCTTCGACATGGCGCTCCCGACGAGCGTCTGGTCGTTCTCGGCCGAGCCGTTCCGGACCTTCACCCGAAAGGGCCGGAGCGGGGCGCTGACCCCGCGCCTCTTCGACGTCTACTCCCGCACGCTCCCGCCGGAGGACGCACGGCGCCAGACCGAGCTCGCGGAGCCGATCCTCGCTTTCTACGAGTCGAAGTTCGCCCCTTATCCTTTCACCCGGTGGGGGGTCGCCGACGTCCCGACCTACGGCGGCGGGGCGCTGGAGGCGTACTCCTTCGCGACCTACGGCGCGGGGACGCTCATCGACGAGGACGCCCACGAGCCCTCGCACACGTGGTGGGGCGGCCTCATGCCCAACACCTACCTGCGCTCGTTCTGGAACGAGTCGTTCGCGGTCTACTCCGAGGGGCTCTTCCGGCGCGAGGCCCCGATCGGGAACGTTCCGGCGCGCCGCGCCGCCTTCGCAGACCTCGCGCTGAACGATCCCGCCTACGCCCGAGTCCCGGTCGCGGAGGGTTCGTGCTTCGTCGGTCCCGAGGCGTCGGCGCTCGGCTACGGCAAGGGCGCCCACGTCCTCGCGATGCTGGAGGACCTCGTCGGGACCGACCGGATGACCGAGGGGATGAAGGCGTGGATCGTCGCCCACGCCCAAGGCCAGTACGCCGAGTGGCAGGGCTTCGAGGACACGATGAACGCCCGGTACCCCGAGTTCGAGCTCCGGGGCTTTTTCGACTTCTGGCTCCGCAAGCCCGGGGTGCTGGAGGTGACGGTCCGAGACGTGAGGTGGGACGGCGCGAGGGTCGTCGGCGTCCTGGGGGCGGGGACGCCCCGGATGCCGCTGGAGTTCGTCCTCGTCGGCGCGAACGGTCGGATCGAGCGGCGGACGCTCGACACCCGCTCGGCGGGGCCGGACGGCGCGTTCTCGCTTCCGAGTTCGATCGGCAAGCCCGCGCGGGTCCTCTTCGATCCTTACCACCGCGCGCTCCGTAAGGGCGCGCCGCTCCCGCCGACGGGGGTCTTCGAGACGATCCGCGACTGGCGGGTGTACCGCGACCCCCGGACTCCGGGCTACCTTGAGGTCCCGGGGACGAAGGTCGAGGCTCTCCCCGCCGACCTCGACCGCACCGTCCTCGTCGGCGATCCGAGGACGACCCCCGCGATGGCCCCGCTTCTGGCGAAGGCGGGGATGACCCTCGCGGGGGACTCGCTCACCTGGAACGGCACGACGGTGGACCTCCGCACCGCCGGCGCCGCCGGGCTCGTGGATCTCGGCGGAGGGAAGCGGTGCGCGATCGTCCTCGGGACCGCGCGCCCGCGCCCGAACGTGGGCCGCGCCTCGGTGGCTCTTTGGGACGCGCTCGGACGGTTCCTCACTGGCGAGACCCCGTTGCCCGAGACGGCCGGCAGGGGTCCCGAGAGCGGCGTCTTCGAGATACCGTAGGGCCGGCTCTACTCCAGCTCGGATTCGGGGGGGCGCATCGAGCCGCGCTCGGTCCACAGCCCCTCCGGGACTTCCGGCGCGGGGGAGAGCCCCCACGCGCTCGCGTCGCGGTCGAGCCAGTTCCGCACCTCGCCGCGAGTGCGCGCCTCCTCCAGAAGGTCGAGATCGAGATCCGCGACGACGACCCCCTCCTCGCCGAGCGGGGTCTCCCGCAGGATCGCCTCGACGGGGAACGGCTCGACGCTCGGCGCGAGGATCGCCGCCGATCCGAAGGTCGAGGGGACCGGCTCGCCACCGAGGTCGCCCACGAGCGAGGCGTGCAGGACGAACACCCCGTTCTCGATCGCCCGCGCGAGGCACGACCACCGGACGCGCTGGAACCCCCGCCGGGTCTCGGTCCAGCTCGGGACCGCGAGGACCTTCGCCCCGCTCCCCGCGAGCCTCCGGCCCGCCTCGGGAAACTCCGAGTCGTAGCAGACGAGGACGCCGAGCGGGTCGGGCATCGCTTGGAGCCCCTTGCCGCGCCCGAGCCCCCACGCCCGGTCCTCGTAGGCCGTGAGGTTGTTCTTCAGCTGGAAGAGGAGCGTGCCGTCGGGGAGCGCGACGGGGCACGCGTTGAGGATCTCGCCGTCGGCTCCCTCGCGGAAGTGCGACCCGCCGACGATGACGAGCCCCGAGATCCTCGCGATCCGCGCGAGCCAGTCCTCGATCGCCTGCGCGTACTGGACGAGGTAGCGCGGGGCCTTCGTGTCCGCGAGGTGCGGCTCGAGGCCGAGAAGCTCGAGGCAAAAGAGCTCGGGGAGCACCAGGAGCGTCGCCCCCTCGTCGTGGGCCGCGCTCACGAGGTCGTGCATGTGCCCGAAGAAGCGCGCATCGGAACGGAGCCCCTTCAGACGCCAGGCGGCGGCGGCGGCGCGGATCCTCAAGGGACCCGCTCCCCCAGCCTCCATTGGAGGATGGCCGACGCCCCGCCGGATTCAGGGTCCGGCCAGCTCGCCGGGACGGTGTTCAGAAACGTGAGCCCCATCTTCAGGAGGGGCGTGAGCGTCCGGTCGTTCAAGCGTCCTTCTACGACCCGTCGGGCGTAGGCGTCCGGGTCCAGCCCTCCCGCTTGGGCGGAGAGGTCGGGCATCCGCGTCGCCGTGCCGTAGCGGGCGAACGGATGGGCGCGCACGAGCGCGAACCGCGCCGCGTAGATCGCCCGCGCGATCCCCTGGCGGCGGAAGTCGGGATGCACCGCGATGTCGGCCCCGTAGAGCGTCGTCTCCTCTCCGGTAAGCCCGGAAAAGTCCACGCGGTACGGGTGCTCGCCCCGTTCGCGGTGCGCGGTCCACGCCCTTTCGGTGATCGGGACGTTGCTCGACGAAGCGACGATCCGGCCATCGTCCGTCGCGGCGACGAACTGACCGGCGGGGAAGTGGCGGACGTGCGCCGCGATGTGCCGCGCGCGCCAGTGGTAGCCGGGGTCGAACGGCGGCGGGAAGGCGAGCGGCTGGAGCGCCGCGACCGCCTCCGCGTCCTCGACCCGCGTGGGACGCACGGTGAAGCTCACAGCTTGATGCCGAGGGCCTCGAGAACCCGTTCGAGGTCCTCGTCGGAGAAGAACGAGATGAGGATCCGGCCCCCCTTCTCGCTCCGGTCGATCGCGACGGGGGAGGCGAGGCGCTCGCCGAGCGACGTCTCGAGGTGCTTGGTGAAGACGTCCTTCTCCTCGCGCGCCTTGCGGGGAGGCTTCGTCGCGGTCGCGAGCCGCTCGACCTCGCGGACGCTCAGCCCGTTCGCGACCGCGAGGCGGAAGACCTTGTCCCGGTACCCCTCGTCGGCGATCCCGAGAAGGGCGCGGGCGTGCCCCTCGGTGATCTCGCCGATCTGCAGCGAGGCGAGCATCGGCTCGGAGAGCTTCAGAAGCCGGAGCGTGTTCGCGACCGCCGGACGGCTCTTGCCGACCCGGTTCGCGACCTCCTCCTGCGTGAGGCCGAACTCGTCGATAAGCTGGCGGTAGGCGTAGGCCGACTCGGCCGCCGAGATGTCGGCGCGCTGGACGTTCTCGATGAGCGCGATCTCCAGGGATTCCTGCCCCCGCACCGCCATGATCCGCACCGGGACGGTCTCGAGGCCGGCGAGCTTGGACGCCCGCAGGCGGCGCTCCCCCGCGATGAGCTCGTACCGCTCGTCCCCGATCGGGCGGACGAGGAGGGGCGAGAGGACGCCGTGGACCCGGATCGAGCGCGAGAGCTCCTCCAGGGCGTCCTCGGCGAAGACGCGGCGCGGCTGGCGCGCGTTCGGCGCGATCTGCGCGAGCGCGACCTCGCGCGCCCCGTCCTCGAGCTGCTCGCCGACGAGCTGGGCGAGCCCGCGCCCGAGCCCCTTGCGCGCCGCGTTCAAAGCGCGAGCACCTCGTCCACGAAGGCCATGTAGGCGGTCGCCCCCTTCGAGGTCGGGTACAGCGAGACGGCGGGCTCGCCGAAGCCGGGCGCCTCCGAGAGCCGGACGTTGCGCGGGATGATCGCCCCCGCGACCTTGCCGTTGAAGTAGCCCCGCACCTCGTCGGCGACCTGGAGCGAGAGCTTGTTGCGCGCGTCGTACATCGTGAAGAGGACCTTCGCGATCGAGAGGTGCGAGTTCAGCCGCTTGCGGACGATGTCGATCGTCTTCATAAGCTGGCTCAGCCCTTCGAGCGCGTAGAACTCGCACTGCATCGGGACGACGAGCCGGTCGGCGGCGCACAGCACGTTGATCGTGAGAAGGCCGAGCGAGGGGGGCGCGTCGATGATGATCCAGTCGTACCGCTCCTTCAGCGGGCCGAGCGCCTCCTTGAGGATCGTCTCCTTACCGACGGCGTTCAGGAGCATCGGCTCGGCCCCGGCGAGGTCGAGCGTCGCGGGGATGACGTGGAGAAGGTCCGTCGCCTCGACGATCGCCCCGTCCACCGCGGCGCGGTCCTCGGGGTCGTCGGCGATCGCGGCGAGAACGTCGTAGAGCGTCGTGCGGATGCTCGTCTTGTCGAGCCCGACCCCGGTGGTCGCGTTCCCCTGGGGGTCCGAGTCCACGAGCAGGACGCGCTTGCCCCGCAGGGCGAGCCCGCTCGCGAGGTTCACGGAGGTCGTCGTCTTCCCGACGCCGCCCTTTTGATTCACCACCCCCCAGATCGGCACCCGTCGAGTATGACAGGCTCAAGGGCTCGTCTTAACCCTGGAGGAGCTTCAGGACCTGCTGGGGCATCTGGTTCGCCTGCGCGAGCACCGCGGTCCCCGCCTGTCCGAGGATCTGGAGCCGGGTGTACTTGCTCATCTCCTCGGCGACGTCGGCGTCGCGGATCGTGCTCTCGGCGGCGGTGAAGTTCTCCCGCGCGATGTCGAGCGTCCGCACGGTGGACTCGAGAAAGTTCTTCTGGAACGAACCCAGATCGCCCCGCATCTGCGAGAGCTGCCCGATCGCCGAGTCGATGATCGCCATCGCGTCGATCGCCCCTTGCTGGGTCGTGACGTCCACCATCGAGAGGTCCTTGCCCGAGACCGCCGCGGTCCCGAGCGCCTGGGGCCGAAGGTCCGGCATCCCGAACGAGACGCTCTGGTTCGAGTTCGCCCCGATCTGGAAGCGCAGGTTCCCCGAGGTGAGGTTGCCCACCGCCGTCGCCGTCGCGAGCGTGCCTCCCGTGTTCCCCGCCGGGGTGAGCTTCAGCGAGTTCCCCTGCCCGTCGGTGAGGAAGAGGCCCGAGACGTCCTTCCCCTGCCCCCCCGTGAAGGTCACCGCCGAGGAGGTGACGGGGCCGGAGGGCGATTGGACCGTCACGGTGACGCTCGCGGTCGCGTTCGCCCCCGGGGTCGTCGGCGCGGGGTTCACGGTGGTGTTGAGGACGCCGTTCGGGTCGAAGTAGTCGATGGGAAAGCCCGCGCCGTACTGCACCGACGTGAGCCCGATCTTCAGGTTGGGCGCGGTGCCCTGGACGCTGGCCGAGACGCCGGTGTTCGGCGACTGCGCGTTCATCCGGTCGGCAAGG
Source organism: Fimbriimonas sp. (assembly GCA_965249475.1). Classification (GTDB taxonomy): domain Bacteria; phylum Armatimonadota; class Fimbriimonadia; order Fimbriimonadales; family Fimbriimonadaceae; genus Fimbriimonas. Next base: position 1,631,352 of record CBDFMD010000003.1, read on the forward strand.
TTCTGGAGAGTGTCGGTCGAGCCGTTCGCCGCGAACGAGTAGCCGTTGATGACGAACGTTCCCGCCGTCGGGACGCTCGTCGGCGCGGCGAAGACCTTGTCGGTGAGAAGGGCGGTCTGCGCGGCGGAGGCCGTGCGCGCGACCGTGATCGGGCCGTTCGCGACCGACCCGCCGTTGAACGTCGAGCCGAAGTAGGCGTTCGCCACGTCGGCCGTGTCGGTGACGACGGCGAGCGTCCCGGCCGTCCCGTTCAAGAGCTTGCGCGTCCCCCACTGGGTCGAGTCCGCGATCCGGGAGAGGCTCTGGATCGTCGAGCGCACCTCCTGCTGGTCGGCCTGAAGCTGGGCGGAGTCCACCACCGCCGTGTTCGCCGCGTGGACCGCGATCGCGCGGATGTCGCGCAGAAGCGTCTGGGCCTCGTTGAGCGACCCCTCCGCTGTCTTCGCCATGTTCACCGCGTCCTGCGAGTTCCGCATCGCCTGCTCCAGCCCCTTGATCTGGGCGCGCATCCCCTCCGAGATGATGAGTCCGGCGGGATCGTCGGCGGCCGTCGTGATCCGCAGGCCCGTGGAGAGCCGGTTGATCGTTCCGGTCATTTCCTCGTTCGTCCGCCCGAGGTTGCGGAGCGCCGACATCGACGTCACGTTCGTATTGATCCTGAGTCCCACCGCTGTTCCCTGTGGGGGATCTTCGGCGATCCGTGGAAAAGCTTTAGGCCGTTCTCAGCCTTGCGACGCTTTGGCCCGGCGCCACCGCGCCTCCCAATCCTCGGGCGAGAGCTCGCCGAGCGGGGGGCCGGACTCCGCCTCCATCGCCGCGAACCGCGCCGTGAACCGGTCGAGCATCCCCCGAAGGGCCATCTCGGGGTCCACCCCCGACCACCGCGCGAGGTTCACCGCCGTGAAGAGGAGGTCCCCCGTCTCCGCCTCGATCGCCGCCGCGTCGCCGGAGGCGATCGCCTCCCGAAGCTCCGTCGTCTCCTCCTCGAGCTTGGCGAAGACCCCCTCTCGGTCCGGCCACTCGAACCCCGCCCGCGCGGCGCGCTTGGAGACCTCCAGCGCGCGGGAGAGCGCGGGCATCGCGCGGGGCACCCCGGAGAGGATCGCCGTCCTTCCCTCGGCGCGCTTGATCGCGTCCCAGTTGCTGAGTACCTCGCCCGTCCCGCCCACCGAAGCCTCGCCGAAGACGTGCGGGTGCCGACGCTCGAGCTTGTCCGCGATCGCCCCCGCGACCCCGTCGAGATCGAACGCCCCCCGCGCCCGCGCGATCCCCGCGTGAAGGACCGGTTGGAGGAGGAGGTCTCCGAGCTCCTCGCGGAGCGCCGCGTCGTCCCCGGCGTCGATCGCGTCGATCGTCTCGTACGCCTCCTCCAGAAGGCTCTTGCGGAGCGAGGCGTGGGTCTGCTCGCGGTCCCACGGGCACCCGTGGGGCGAGAGGAGCAGGTCCACGATCGCACGGAGTCGCAGGAGCGGGTCCCCGTCGGGGATGAGCACGGCGTCCTCGGGGCCGACGCTGTCGGGGACGAGCGGCTCGGTCCCCGGGATCGCCCCGAACGCCGAATGGGCGAAGACCCGGCCCGGGGGCAACGGCTCGCCGCGCCGGTAACGGACGAGCCTCAACCGCCGTTCGCGCCGCCGGACCCGCCCGCGGGAGGAAGCGCGCCCTTGCTCGAGAGGTACTGGTCGATGAACGCCTTGTACGCCGCCGCGAATTCGGGGGAGGCGATGTCGATCTTCGCCCCCTTGCGCGCGGCGATCATCTCCTTGCCGAGATCGTTCTTGATCCGGCCGCGCTGGAGCATCATCTCGCGGCGCACCTGACGACGCGTCTCGGGATCGAGCTTCTGCTTCGTCTCCGGCAGGATGTCCTCGACGAGGAACTTCACCCACGCCTTCTGCTCGCCCTGGCCCGTCGCGATCCACGCCGTGACCTGGCCTCTCTTCAGGGGGTCCACCGCGGAGCGCATCGTCGGGGCGAGCGTCGTCACGGGCACCGTCGCGTACTGCCCCCCGCTCGCCGCGCTCGCGTCCTGGCTCCGCGCCTTCGCGACCTCGCCGAAGGGTTTGCCGCCCTTCAGGTCGGCGTCGACCGCCTCCTTCTCGGCGTCGGCGGTGACGGCGATGACCCGGAGCTTCAGCCGCTTCGGGGTGATGAAGCGCTGGGGCGCCTCGCGGTAGTAGGCGTCGATCTCCTGGTCCGCGATCGTCACGCCGTACGTCTGGAGCTTGAACTGCGCGAGCTCCAGGCGCACCGCGCCTCTCAGCTCCTCGTCCGAGCGCCCGCTCGCCTTCCAGCGCTGAAGGTAGGTCGGGTCGCTCGCCGAGCGCGTCTCGAGCTCCTTCGTCACCTCCAGATCGGACGGGTACGCGCCCTTCTCCCTCGCCATCCCGAGGACGAGCCGCTCGGTGATCATCGCGTCGAGCGTGAGGAGGCCGGGGGGGAACTCGGAGAAGACCTGCCCGAACCGCTTGCCGACCCCCGGGAGGAACTCCATCCGCCGGTAGTACTCGCCCCCCTTGATCGCCTCGCCGTTCACCGTCGCGACCGTCCGGTCGGGGTCCACCTGGGCGAACGCGGAGAGCGAGGCGAGGGCGAGCAGGAGGGTAGGGAAGGGCTTCATGTTCTGAGGGTTCGGACGTCCGGCGAGGCTAGCGGTTGCCCCGCTCTTTGACGAGGCGGTCGAGTTCGGGAAGGATCTCGTACAGGTCCCCGACGAGGCCGTAGTCGGCGACCTCGAAGATCGGGGCGTCGGGGTCCTTGTTGATCGCGACGATGACCTTCGAGTCCTTGATCCCCGCCATGTGTTGGGTCGAGCCCGAGACGCCGGCCGCGATGTAGAGGTCCGGCGCGACGATCTTGCCCGTCTGCCCGACCTGGAGCTCGTTCGGCGCGATCCCCGCGTCCACCGCCGCCCGCGTGGCGCCGACCGCGCCGCCGAGCGTGTCCGCGAAGCCGCCGAGCACCCGCTCGAACGTTTCCGCGTCCTTTAGCGGGCGCCCGCCCGAGACGACGGTCTTCGCCTGGGTGAGGTCCGGGCGCGCCGACTCGCGCGCGCTCTTCGCGGTCACCGCGATCGCGCTCGCCGGGGCGGCGACCGCCTCCTCAGGGGCGTTCGCCGCCCCCCCGGCCTCGCCGGGAAAGTTCGCGGGGCGGAACGTGAGCACCACGGGCGAGCCCTGGACCCGCACGGTCTCGACGAGCGCGCCCGCGTAGATCGGGCGCTCGAACGTGTCGGGGCCGGTCATCGCCGTCGCCTCGCTCACCATCGGCGCGTCGAGAAGCCCCGCGAGCCGCGCCATGACGTCCTTCGCGCGCATCGAGCTCGGGGCCGCGACGTGGGCCGCCCCTTGCGCGAGCGGGACGAGCGCGGAGGCGAGCGCGTCCACGGGAAGATCGCCGAGGCGGTACGTCCTCGCCGCGCCGATCGCCGGGGCCTCGCCCTCGAACGCGAGCGCGAGCGAGGCCTCGCCGCCGACCTTCGCGGCGAACCCTGCCGAGGCCTCGACGTCGCTCGGTCGGAACGCCACCAGAAGGAGCGCCATCAGAGCGCCCCCTGCCCGACGAGCGCCTCGAAGAGCTCCTTCGCGGTCCCCACCATCGCCCCCGCGCCGCGTTCGGGCGACTTCCGCACCCCGAGGCTCGTGACCCCCGCCGTCGCGACCGTGCCGAGGGGCTTGCGCTCGCGCGGCTTGTTCTTCGCCTTGATGATCGCCGGGATCGGGAGGTAGCGCGGCTCGTTCAGCCGCAGGTCCGCCGAGACGACCGCCGGAAGGGGCATGGTCACCGTCTCCTCGCCGTCGTCGGTCTCGCGCACCACGGTGATCCCGCTCCCGCCCAGCTCGATCTTCGCCGCGCAGGTCGCCTGGGGCCAGCCGAGGATTGCGGCGAGCCGCTGGGCGACCTGGTTCTCGTCCCCGTCGGTCGCCTGCTTGCCCATAAGGACGAAATCGGGCTTCTCCTCGCCCACGTAGCCCGCGAGCGCCTTCGCGATCCCCCGGGCGTCGAGCCGCTCGCCCGTCTCCAGAAGGACCGCCCGATCCGCCCCCATCGCGAGCGCCTTCCCGAACGCCTCCTCGTCGGCGGCCGTGCCGATCGTGACCACGACGATCTCGGCCCCCGCCGCTCCGCCGCCGCGCTCGCGCAGGCGCACCGCCTCTTCGAGGGCGATCTGGTCGAACCAGTTCATCTCCATCTTGAACGGGGCGGTGTCCACCGTCGCCCCGTCGGGGGTCGGCTTGGGCTTCGCGCCGTTCTCGACGACGCGCTTGAAGGGGACGAGGATCTTCATCGAACGTCCCAGTTTACTGCCCGCCGCCTGACGGCGCGAAGGCGGAGCTTAGTTGCGGAGCGGCTTGCCCGTCGAGAGCATGTGCCGGATCCGCGCGACCGTCGGCGCGCGGTGGCACACGTCGAGGAACTCCCGCCGCTCGCGCTCCAGCGCCTCGTCGAAAGCGTCCACCTTCGTGAAGATCGCCTTGATCCGGTGCCCGATCGTCGCGTCGTAGTCGTTGATGCGGCCCGAGCGCACCGCTCCCTCGAGCGCGGAGTCGATCTGTCCGACGGTCGGGCCGACGACCCTCGCCCACTCCGCGCGCGGCTCGCCGGGCGCCGAGGCCTCCGCGATCGCCCGCGCCGCGAGGCGGTCCGGGTGGAACTCGGTCGCGTCGGTCGGGCGCAGAAACCCGATCTCGCGCGCGTGCTCGGCGCTCGCCGAGGTCGCGCCCTCGGTCAGCCGGAGCGCCATCGCCGCGAGCTGGCCCGCGCTTGACTGCGCCCGCACCCGCATGAGCGCCGTTCCCCGCCCCCCCGGCAGGAGCCCCACCTTCGCCTCCGGCAGTCCGATCCGCGCCTCGGCGTCCGCGACGATCCGCCCGCACGACGCCGCGATCTCGAACCCCGCGCCGAGGCAGTACCCGTGGACCGCCGCCGTCACGCGCCTCGTTTCGAGAAGGCTTCCGAGAACCTGTAGCTCCTCGAGGCGAGCCCCCACCCCGACGAGATCTCCCGCCTCGATGAGCTTCAGAAAGACGTTGAGGTCGTAGCCGACCGAGAACGCCTTGGATTCCGAATAGAGGACGAACGATCCGGAACCGCTCTCGAAGACGCCGGTCAGATCGCGGATGAGCGCGGGGTTGATCGTCCCCATCTTCGTCCGAACGCCGACGCCGGTGACGCCTTCGTCAAGGTCCCGAATCACGAGCGTCTCCCGCTCGTCGCGGGCGGGGAAGTCGGCGAACGATCGGAACCCCGGCTCCTGGGCGCGAGGGACGTAGCCGCCGTCGGCGCCGAGCTGGGTCGTCCCCCGGTAGAACGGCGCCTCGCCCGGGCTCAGAAGGTCCGAGAGCTCGAACGGCCCGTGCGACCAGCCGAAGCCCCAACGCATGACCCGGTCGAACCCCTCCACCGAGTGCGCGATCTCATTCCGGAGGCTCCGCGCGTAGGCGAGGGAAGGGGGAAGGAACATCCGGAGGAACTCGCCGAGCACGTCGCGTCCTCGCGTCGCCTCCTGGAGCCGCTCGGCCAAGGGGAGGCGCGCGAGCTCGGCGAGGCGCGGCACCGCCGGTTCGCGCCGCGGACGGTACGCGTACGTCGTGAGGTCGAGGGCGAGAAGCTCCTTCGCCTCCCGGTTGTAGTAGCCCTGCCCCACCTTCTCGCCGAAGGACCCCTTCTCGAAGAGGTGGGCGAGCGAGCGCGGCATCCGGAGCGTCCCGATCTGGGGATCGCCCGCGCACCGCGCGAGAAGGTTCGCCGCGATGTCCGCCATGACGTCGATCCCCACGAGATCGGCGAGGCGGAACGATCCGGATTTCGGTCGTCCGAGAAACTCGCCCGTGATCGCGTCCACGTCCTCGACCGAGAGCTGGAGCCGCTCGGCGCAGTGGATCGCGTGGAACATGGACCACATCCCGAACCGGTTCGCGATAAAGCCCGGCGTGTCCTTGGCGGGCACGACGCGCCGCGCCCCCGGCCCCTCCAAAAGCTCGGTGTAGGTCCGGGCGTAGGCGGGGTCGGTCCCCGCGTGGGGGATGAGCTCGACGAGCTTGAGGTAGCGCGGCGGGTTGAAGAAGTGGGTCCCGGCGAACTTCGGCGCGGTCGCCGGGGAGAGCGCCTCGGCGAGGAGGCCGATCTCGATCCCACTCGTGTTCGTCGAGAGCAGGGTCTGCGCCCCGAGCAGGGGTTCGATCCGGCGGTAGAGCGCCGTCTTCGCGTCGAGCCGCTCGACGATCGCCTCGACGACCCAGTCCGCCCCCCCGATCGCTTCCGCGTCGCTCTCGATGCCTCCGAGCCGGATCGAGAGGGCGGAGCGGTCGCTCGTGAAGTGGCTCGGCTTCACCGCCCGCGCGCGGGCGAAGAGCGCCTCGCACGCCGCGCGGTCCACGTCGAGGAGCGCGACCTCCAGCCCGATGTTCGCGAGGTGCGCCGCGATCCCCGCTCCCATCGTCCCCGCGCCGATCACGCACACCCGCCGCACCGCCGCCGGTTCCGGCGGTGCGACGGCGGAAGGGGCGGTCGGCGAGGGAAGGGGTTCCGGCGGCATGGCGGGATTATCCTACGTCCTCCCCCGATAAGTTTCGCGCGCAGGCGCGCCGATGCTACAATTCGGAAGATGATTACGCATCCGATCCGAGGTGGCGCCTAATCGCGCGCGGCTTTAGGCGCCCCGTCCGGCAGGAGCCGCCCCCCGAGATCAACGGGCGCCTGCTGAAGCACCGCGAGCTCCGCGTCATCAACGCGGAAGGCCAGCAGATGGGCGTCATGACGAGCCGCGAGGCGCTCAACGCCGCGCAGGACGCCGGAGTAGACCTCGTCCTCGTCACCGCGACGAGCACCCCCCCGGTCGCCAAGATCATCGACTTCGGCAAGCACAAGTATCTCGAAGGCAAGGCCGGCAAGGATAAGAAGAAGCCCCAGCAAGAGGTCAAGGGGATCAAGATCTCCCCCCGCATCTCGGAGCACGACATGGGCCACCTCATCAAGAGCACCCTGCGCTTCCTGGACGAGGGGAACAAGGTGAAGGTAACCTGTATGTTCCGGCAGCGTGAGCTCACGCATCCGGAGCTCGGGCAGCAACGTTTGGCGTACTTCGCCGAGCAGGTGTCCGCGCAAGCCACGGTCGAACGCGCCCCGTCCCTCGACGGACGCCAGATGATCATGATCCTGAACCCGAGACCAGGGGTCAAAAGAAAAGATGCCCAAGATCAAAACGAACAAGACCGCGGCGAAGCGGTTCAAGATCACGGGGACGGGAAAGATCACCCGTCGCCGCTCGCACAACAACCACCAGTTCCTCCACAAGCGTAAGTCCACCCGGCGTTCGCTCGAGAGCGAGCCGGTGCTGTTCGCGGGCGAGAAGAAGCGCGTGAAGCGCCTCCTCGTGCTCTAGGAACCCCTCGCCCCCACCCCCTACCGCCACCGCCCCGCGGCCTCCTCAGGAAGGCCGCGGGGCCGGGAACCGGTCCCGACCAAACGGAGAACCCACAGAATGGCAAGAATCAAGCGCGGCCTCATGCGCCACAAGAGGCATAAGAAGATCATCGGCAAGGCCAGCGGCTACTGGGGGCGCAAGAAGAACGTCTTCCGCCGCGCCCACGAGCAGGTCCTCAAGTCCGGGCAGTACGCCTTCCGCGACCGGCGCGCGAAGAAGCGCGACTTCCGCCGACTCTGGATCGTCCGCATCACGGGCGCGTGCTCGCAGTCCGGCATCAAGTACAGCCAGCTCATCCACGGCCTCTCCTCGGCGGGGATCCAGATCAACCGCAAGATGCTCTCCGAGCTCGCGATCGCCGATATGCCCGCCTTCCGGCGCGTCGTCGAGCAGGCCCGCGCCGCTCTCTAGACGCTCGTCCCGATCTCCCGGCCCCGCCCTCCCTCCCGGGGGGCGGGGCCGTTCCGCGTCGGGCGTCCTCGTCCGACGCCTTCAGAGAACCCTGAGCTTCTCGGCGTCGGGCGTCGCGGGCGATCGCTGCGCGCCGCCCGAGGGGTCGGGCCAGGAGGCCACCGTCCGCTCGACCGCAGGCAGAGCCTCGTCGGCGAACGACCGGAGATCGCGGCTCGCGAAATCCGCTCCCGCGCGCAGAAACGGCCCCGGGTCGCTCTCGACCGCCGCCCCCCCGACCCCGATGAGGAACGGGTGGGCGCTCTCGGAGCGCAACGCGGCGACCGCCCGCAGAAGCCCGAGCGTCGCCTCCACCTCGTCCTCCGCGTGGCACGCGAGGAGGACGAGGTGGGGCGCGTTCTGAGCGACCGTGGCGGCGAACGCGGGGATCGGCACGTTGGGGCCGAGGTAGATCGAACGCCAGCCCTGTTGCTGAAGGTAGTCCCCGATCATGCGAAGGCCGATGACGTGCCACGCGCCGGGGGCGCACCCGAGGAGGGCGACGAGATCGTTGCGGCGGCGGTGGCCGAAGTGCTCGGCGGTGCGGGCCATCAGGCGCTGGGTGATCTCGCTCGCGAGATGCTCGCCCGCTTCGTCGATGCGCCCTTCGCGGTACCAACGGCCCACCGTCGTCATCCCCGCGCCGAGAAGATCCTGGTAGGCCTGGAGCAACGAAGGGGAGCGGCGGAGCGCGCCGACGAGGATCTCCTCGCACCTCGCGGAGTCGCCCCGGGCCGCGGCCTCGGCGTACGGCTCGACGAGAGGGCCGAGATCCGGGTTCTCGGCGACCGGAGGCTGCCCCGCGACGACCTGCCGGACGAGCCCTTCGATCTCGCGGTTCGCGAGCGAGTAGTACACCTGCCGTCCTACCTTGCTCGCGCGGACGAACTGGCGCGTCCGAAGCCGCGCGAGGTGGTTCGAGACGTTCGGCTGCTTCAATCCGGTGGATTCGACGAGGCTGTTCACCGAGAGCGGGCCGTCGAGCAGAAGCGTCAGCAGCCGGCGGCGAGAAGGCTCGGAGAGTTCCTCAAGGATGCGGATCATACGGCGCGTCCCTCGTGGAGGGACGCTCGAACCATTATGTACCCCTGGAATCCGTCCGCGCGTCGCTTTCGCGCGCCTCGGAGGGGCGACGCGGGAGCGGAGAGTCCAAGTATCATCTAGTGATCTACGCGGGCGACATCCGACCCGCGGGGATCGACGAGGATTCTCCAGATGCCTTTCTCCCTTTGCCCCGACGAAGCTCGCTTCCTGGACTCGGTCCGCGCCTACGCCGCCGAGTGCGTCGCCCCCTTCACCCGGGCCTGGGAGGACGCGGGCGAGTTTCCCGACGAGATCTGGCCCTCGCTCGGCCGCGCCGGGCTGCTCGGCATGACCCTCCCGAAGGAGAAGGGCGGCACCGGCGTCTCCTGCCTCGCCTACGTCGAGGCGTGCCGCGAGCTCGCCAAGGCCGATCCCGCCCTCGCCATGAACGTCGCCGCGATCAACGCGCTGTGCGTGTCGCACGTCGATCGCTTCGGCACCCCCGAGCAGGCCGCGAAGTACCTGCGCGGCATGGTGGACGGCACGGTGAAGCTCGCCTGGGGGCTCACCGAGCCCGACGCTGGGAGCGACGCGCGGCGGGTGAGCACGAAGGCCGAGCCGATCGGGGACCGTCCCGGCTACTACCGGATCAACGGGCACAAGATGTTCATCACGAACGCGGGCAAGGCCGACCTCATCGTCCTCATCGCCCGCACGGGGGAGAAGGAGCTCTCCGCGTTCCTCGTCGAGACGGCCCAGGCCGGGTTCAAGGACGTCGAGCGGATCCCCACCGTCGGCGTCTCCGCGTCCTGGACGACTCAGTTCACCCTCGAGGATGCGATCGGGTGGCACACCCCCTGCACCTTCGAGGAGGCGACCTCGCTCCTCTACCGCGGACGTCTCGCGATCGCCGCGATGGCGCTCGGGATCGCCGAGAAGGCGCACGAGCTCTCGGTCGAGTACGCGAAGGATCGCGAGCAGTTCAACCGACGCCTCGCCGACATGCAGTCGGTCCAGAACATGATCGCCGACTCCTCCATGGAGATCGAGGCGGCCCGCCTCCTCCTGCACTCCGGGGCCGAGAAGTTCGACCGGGGCGAGGACATCGTGCTCGAGTCGAGCCACGCGAAGCTCTACGCGAGCGAGCTGTCGAACCGCGCGACGAACCGCGCGATCCAGATCCACGGCGGTCGCGGTATGACGCGGGAGTTCCTCGTGGAGAAGCTCTGGCGCGACGCGAAGCTCACCGAGATCGGCGAGGGATGCTCCGAGATCCAGCGCCTCGTCATCGCGAAGCGCGTTCTTCGGTGACGTTGCGGCGGATGCGTCGTTTTTCGAGGTGAGATAGGTCTCTTCGCCCGGTATTCTCACCGGCAAAGTCGTCTATGCTCGCGCTCCTTCTTCTCGCCGCCGGTTCTCCGCTCCAGTCCACCGCGGCGGGAAGCTCGACCGGAACGTTCCAATCGACCCCGAAAGCGGCGCCGATCGTGCTCGCCCGCAGGTTCTCGGCCCGCGAGCGGCTCGCGTACTCGGTGAAGGCCTCGTACACCGAGGAGCGACGCTCCGGCGAGACCATCACCTTCGTTCCGCAGGACGTTGAGCAGGCCTACGGCTTCACCCTCGACGTTCTGAGGCTGAAGAACGACGGCTTCGCCGAGGTGCGCTACCGCCGACCCTCCGCGACGTTCACGATCGGCGATACGGCGGATCGCGGCCCTGTGGCGAAGACGACGAAGCTCAACGAGGTCGTCCGCCTGACGGTCTCCCCCATCAACGAGGTGACCGACGTCGTGGACGAGACCCCGAGGAAGCCCGCCAAGACGCCGAAGCGGGCGGCCTCCCTGCGGTTCGCCCGTCAGGCCGACGGGGCCACCCTCGCGCTCCTGAGCCAGTTCGCGGGCGAGATCACGCGCCTCTCCTTCTTTCTCGGGAGCCTCGACTCCTCCCTCGATCTCGCGCCGCGCCTCCCCCTTGAGGAGGTCGCCCCCGGCGATACCTGGAAGCGCACCGTCGGCTACTCCCCGCAGAAGATCAAGGGGGAGAAGTCGAAGCAGGACGTCCAGCGCCTCGACTACACGTACACCTACGTCGGCATCGTCGAGAGCCGGGGCAAGCGGGTCCACCGCGTCACCGCGGCCCTCTCGCTGAAGACCGACATCGCCGACTTCGGCCGGCAGCTCGCCGGCGACCGCGGGGAGAGCCTCATCACCAAAGCCCCCATCACCCTCGATGCGAGCATCGAGTACGACCTCGATCTCGCGACTCGGCACACCCTCCGCGCCGTCGCGACGAGCCGCAACTCGGTCCGGATCTTCCTCAAAGGGATTCCGAACCCGATCCAAGAGTCCCGCGCGAAGGGAACCACGACCCTCGTCCTTCTGTCGAAAACATCCGCGACCCCGGGCCGAGCCCCCGCCTCACGCTGAAACGTCCCTAGGACACCCTCCCCACCCCGCGACGCTCCGATGCACCAGGCGATACCCTCCAAGACCCCCCCCTTCTGGACGGTTCTTGGCGACTCGCGGGACGCTTCCGAGGTCGCGAGGATCGTGCTCGTCGGGGCGGCCCTCGGCTGGAGCGTCATGGCGGCGAGAGGCGGGCAGGGCGCCCCGACCCTTCTCGGGCTCGCGGTCGCGGCGGACGCCGTCGTCCCCCACCGGATCGCCGGGTGGGTCTCGCGGTCGCTTCCGTTCCTCGCCGCCGCCGCCCCCGTCGCCCCGATCTCCACGGGGATCGTGATGGTCTCCCTCGCGATCTACCGCCATGCGCGCGCGCACGAGGACGGGCGTCCGCGATCGTTCCGAAAGGTCGTTCGGTGGGCCGTGCTCGAGAAGGTCGGGCTCGTCCTCGGAACCCTTCTCGCAAGCGGCGTCCTCGTCCCCGGAGCGGCGCAGGCGGGGGTGACCTACGTTGTGAGCGCCGTCGCGATGCTCCTTCTCGTCGCCCTCTGGCAGGCCTCGCGGGGGCGGTTCGACCTGTACGAGTCCCGTCTCGCGGCGCGCGACTTCGTGCGCGGCGCCCTCCCCCGGTGGGGTCTCGCCACCGTGGCGGGCGGGGTTCTCGCCGAGGGCGCCGCCCCTTCGTTGCTCGCCCTCGCCCCGGTCGCCCTCCTCCTCGCCGGGATCCACGAACGCGACTCGACCCGCTCCCGCGACCGTGAGAGCATGCTGCGCGGCCTCGGGGGCATGCTCCGGTACGCCCATCCCTACACCCTCGATCATATGGAGCGCGTCGAACGGATCGCAGACCGCGTCGGGCGCGAACTGAAGATGGGGCCGCGCCACCGCGCCGAGCTCGCGCGCGCCGCCCTCCTCCACGACGTCGGCAAAGTCGCCGTGGACGAGAGGATCCTCGAGAAGCCCGGGCGGCTCGAGCCCGACGAGCGCGTCGCCGTCATGCGCCACCCCGTGTACGGGGCCGAGATCGTCGCCGCCGCGTCCCCTTCCGACCCGATCGTCCCCTGGATCCGCCACCACCACGAACGGCTCGATGGCACCGGCTACCCCGCCGGTCTCGCCGGCGAGGCGATCCCCGTCGAGAGCCGCATCATCGCCGTCATCGACGCCTACGACGCCATGACGGGACGCCCCGAGGATCTTCACCGCCGCGCCTACCGCGACGCGATCCCGTCCCACGAGGCGCGCCTCGAACTCCGGCGCCACACCGGCACCCAGTTCGATCCCCGCGTCGTCGCCGCCTTCGAGCGGGTTCTTCAAGACGACGATCACTACGCCCGGCGGGTGCCCTAGACCGGTGACCCCCTCCTCGCACCTTCCCGCCGTCCCATGGTCCCCCATCGCCGTCGCCCTCGGCCTCGCCTCGTTCGCCGCGTGGATCGTCGGCTCCCGCCTCGTTTGGGCGCTCGGCCACGCCGCCACCCGCGCCCGCACCGGCGCGAGCTTCGCACGGGCCATCGAGCTTCGCGTCCCCGCGCTGGCGGGGAAGGCCGAGGCGACCGCCCGCCTCGCCGTCGTCGCCGCGGACCGGGCGGGCCTCGGGCCGTTGCGGGCCGAACGGCTCCGCCTCGCCGCGCGTCTCGCCGACATCGGCTACGCCGCCGTCCCTTACGGCGCTCTGAACGGCGCTCTGAACGGTGCCCCGCCCGACGCGATCGGGTTGGGCGAAGGGGAGTCCGGCGCGGCGGAGTCCGCGATCTCCGCGCGGCATCCCGCGATCGGCGCGGCGATCCTCGAGCTCGTCCCCGGCGCCGCCGAGGTTGCCGATCTCGTCCGCCGCCACCACGACCGCGACCCTGACATCCCCCTCGAGCACCGCATTCTCGTCGCCGCGTGCGCCGTCGTCGAGCGCCAGCGCGCCGGCCTCCCCGCGTGCGAGCCCGATCCCTCCCTCGTCGCCCCCCGGAAGAGGAAGCGTGACGCCGTCCCTCTCTAGCGACGAGCCGCGTCCCGCGCGGCGCCGGACGCTCGGCGTCGCCCTCGCGGTCTTCGCCCTCGCCCTCGGGCTCCGTCTCCTCGGCCTCGGTTGGGGCCTGCCGATCCCCGGGATTCGGAACGACTCGCTCCATCCCGACGAGCCGATCAACCTTCTCTACGCCCAGCGCGCGATCGAGCCCGCGCGCCTGAGCTTCACCCCCGACTTCTACAACTACGGCACCCTGTACCTCACCGCGACCCGCGTCGCCTCCGATGTGGCGACGACCTATCTCGGAAGGGAGAACCCCCAGGCCCCCCTTTTCGGCCCCCGCATCCTCAACGCGCTTCTCGGCTCCCTCACCGCCGCCCTCGTCGCCGCGTTCTTCGCGCGGCGTGGGAGGCTTTGGGCCGCGTGGTCCGCGGGGCTCGCCGTGGCGTTCGCCGCCGGACTCGTCGTCCACGCCCGCTTCGCCACCGTGGACGTCATGGCGACCGCGCTCCTCACGTTCGGCCTTCTCGTCGCGTGCGGGGCCGCCGACGCCGCGCGGCCGCTCCGGAGCCTTCTCGGCGCCGCCGCGCTCGTCGGGCTCGCGACCGCGTGCAAGTACAACATGGCCCTCGGCCTTCTCGGCGTCCTCGTCGCGCTTCCGGCGGTGCCGAAGGAGCGGCGTCTTCTCGCCGGAGCGGGGGGCGTCCTCGTCTTCGCCCTCGTCTTCGCCCTCGGATGCCCCGGGGTGATCCTTCAGCCCGTCTCGTTCCGGCGCGACGTGATGTACGAGCTCGCCCACACCGCGACGGGCCACGGCCTCGTCTTCGAGGCGACGGCCACGGGGTTCGTCTACCACCTCGCCAATCTCGCCCTCGCCACGGGACTTCTCGCGACCCTTCTCGGCGCCGCCGGACTCGCGGGCGAGGCGCTCCGGCGCGAACGGTGGGCCTTCGTCCTCCTCGCGTTCGCGATCCCCTACTATCTTCTCATCGGCCGCGCCGAGGTGAAGTTCCTCCGCTACGTCCTCCCCCTCGTCCCGCCCCTCGCGATGGGGTTCGGCGCGCTCGTCGAACGGCTCGCGGGCGACCCGAAGCGCCGCCTCCTCGCGGGCGCGACCGCGATCCTCGCCCTCGGCGGGATCGACCGGGGGGGGCTCTCGGGCTCGATCCCCCTGACCCTCGACATGGCCGCCCCCGACCCCCGCGACGCCGCCGGGACCTACCTGCGCGACGCCGCGAGGGGCGGCTCCGTCGGCCTCGCCACCGACCCCTGGTTCTGGAGCCCGACGCTCTACCCCGAGAGCGCCTCCCCCCGGAGCCGCGGCCCCCGCTTCATCCTCGGCACGATGCTTCGGCAGGCGTCCCCCCGCGTCCTGCGCGCTCTTCCCCCCGATCCCCGCGAGCGCCAGGACTTCGATCCCCGTCTCTTCGATGCGAAACCCGACTATGTGGCCCTGACCACCCTCGAGACCGCGGCCCCCGAGCGGTTCCTCGAAACCGACCGCCTCTCGCCCGAGGCGGCGGCTCTGCGAGACCGCTACCGTGACTTCCTCGCCCGCCTGAACGCGGGCTACGCGCTCGACCGGACCTTCGGCGCGGGCCGACCCCCCGTGGTCGAGGATCTCGAGTACGTCCGCCCGACCGTCTACGTCTACAGACGAAGATGACGCTCGACGAAGGGCTCGACCTCTATCTGGAGTCGCTCCGCTCCGAGCGCGGCGCCTCCAAGCACACCCTCGAGGCCTACGCGAACGACCTGCGCGCCCTCTCCGCCGCGCTCGCCGAAGGGGGGCTCACCGAGTGGGAGGATCTCGGGCGCGACGACCTCGCCGTCATCGACCGTCACCTCGCCGAGCAGAAGGCCCCCCGCTCCTCCGCGCGCCGCGCGAGCGCGATGCGCTCGTTCCTGAAGTTTCTCCGCCGCGAGGGGCTCGACATCCGCGTGGACCTTCCCGCCACGACCCACCGCCGCCATAAGACCCTTCCCAAGGCGCTCGCCCGCGACCAGGTCGAGGCGATCCTCGCCCCTCCGCCGGACGATTCCCCGGGTGCCAAGCGGGACCGCGCCCTCTTCGGGCTCGTCTACGGCGCGGGGCTCCGCATCTCGGAGGCGGTGGAGCTTCCCGTCTCCGGGCTCCTCGTCGAGGACCGCGCCGTCCGCGTGATCGGCAAGGGCGGCAAGTCGCGCATCGTCCCCCTTCCGCTCCGGTGCTACGAGGAGACGCTCGACTACTTGCGAACCGTCCGGCCCCTGCTCGCCACGAAGCCCACCGACCGTCTTTTCGTGACCGACGGCGGCGCGAGGCTCACCCGCCAGCGCGCCTACGCGCTCCTGGGCGGGATGGCGAGGCGCGCGGGGATCGCGAAGACCTTCGGCCCCCACGCCCTGCGCCACTCCTACGCCGTCCACCTTCTCGAGGGCGGGGCCGATCTTCGGGCCGTTCAGGAGCTACTCGGGCACGAGAGCATCGCGACGACCCAGGTCTACACCGGCCTGGAGATGAGCGAGGTCCAGCGCCGCTACCTCGCGGCTCACCCGAGAGGCGCGTCGCGGGGAAAACCCGGCGGAAGCTCCTCCGGCGGATCCTCGTCGTAGCCGATGAGCCCGAACGTCGTGCGCCCCGTCGCGAGCATGCGTTCGATGTAGACGCGGCACATCCCGCACCCGGCCCCGCTCCCGTAGACGCGCGCGATCGCCTCCGCGCTCGTCAGCCCGGAATCTCTGAGCTCGCGAAAGCTTCTCGCGGTGCACACGCACCGCGTCACGGGCTGAAACCGCACCCCTTACTCTACGAGCCCCGGAAGCTCCGCGGACGCGAGCGGCTCCAGATCGAGCCCGCTCGTCTCCCCCCGCGCGAGCCGGAGCGACGCGGCGAGCCCGATCATCCCCGCATTGTCGGTGCAGAGGCTCATGGGCGGCGCGACGAACGCGACGCCGCGTCTCTCCGCCACTCCCTTCAGGGCGAGCCGAAGCTCGCCGTTCGCCGCGACGCCCCCGACGACCGCGAGCGTGGCGACGGGGTGGCGCGCGAGCGCCCGCTCCGCGCGCGAGGCGAGCGCCCCGACGACCGCCCCTTGCACCGAGGCGGCGAGATCCTCGCGCCGAAGCCCCTCTCCCTCGCGCTCGACGGTGCGGAGCACCGCCGTCTTCAGGCCCGAGAAGCTCATCTCGAACGTGTCCGAGCCGAGCCCCCGCGGAAGCGGGTACGCCCTCGGATCGCCGCGCCGCGCGAGCGCCTCCAAAGCGCGCCCGCCGGGGTACCCGAGCCCCAGAAGCCGCGCCGACTTGTCGAGCGCCTCCCCCGCCGCGTCGTCCCGCGTCGCCCCGAGGATCCGGTACGCCAGGGGATCTTCGAGGAGGACGAGCTCCGAGTGCCCGCCGGAGACCACGAGCGAGACCATCGGGTACTCCGGCTCGCTCTCCGCCCCGAGAACCGAAGCGAGGTGCCCCTCGATGTGGTGAACGCCGAGGAGCGGCACCCCCCACGCGACCGAGAGCGCCTTCGCCACCGTCACCCCCACCGAGAGCGCCCCCACGAGCCCCGGCCGGTTCGTCACCGCCACCGCCGCCACGTCGCCCCGGGGCAGGGAAGCGTCCTCGAGCGCCTGCGCGATCGCCGGCAGGATCGCCTCGACGTGCGCCCGCGCCGCCGCCTCCGGCACGACGCCTCCCCACGCCGCGTGCATGGCGATCTGGCTCGCCACGACGTTCGACCGCACCTCGCGCCCGACCACGACCGCCGCGGACGTCTCGTCGCAGCTCGATTCGATCGCCAGGACGGGATGGGGGAAGGTCAGGATCGCCATGCCGCCAGATCGAAGAGCCACATGACGACCGCGTCCTCCTTGTTGTCCGGGTAGTACCCCTTCCGGCGGTTCGTCGCGACGAACCCGAGGCTCTCGTACAGCGCGAGCGCGGGCGCGTTCCCGGCGCGCGCCTCCAGGGAGGCGCTCTCCATCCCCAGCGCCTTCGCCTCTTCGAGCAGACGGACGGTGAGTTTGCGCCCGATCCCGCCCCGCCGCCTGTCCGGACGAACGGCCAGATTCACGATGTGCGCCTCGTCGATGACGAGCCACACCCCGCCGAAGCCCACGACCTCGCCCCCCTCGATCGCGACGAGAAAGATCCCGTGGCGATGATCGATCTCGTTGCGGAAGCCCCGGTCGCTCCAGGGAGCGCCGTTCGACTCGCGCTCGATCGCGGCGACCGCCTCGACGTGCGCCGCGGCGAGCCTCTCGAACCGGAGCGTCGCGGTCACCGGGTCAGCCTCCGAGGTACGCGGCCTTGACCTTCGGATCGGTCATGAGCTCCCGGCCGGTCCCTTCGAGGACGAGGACGCCGGTCTCGAGCACGTACGCCCGGTGCGCGATCTCCAAGGCCCGGTTCGCGTTCTGCTCGACGATGAGCACCGTCGTGCCCTCGGCGTTCAGGTCGAGCACGATCCGGAAGATCTCCGCGACGAGGTTCGGCGCGAGCCCGAGCGAGGGCTCGTCGAGAAGCAGAAGCTTCGGGCGCGACATCATCGCCCGCCCGATCGCGAGCATCTGCTGCTCGCCCCCGGACATCGTGCCCGCGTTCTGCTTGTACCGCTCGCGAAGCCGCGGGAATCGTCCGAGCACCCGCTCCACGTCGCTCGCGATCCCCGCCGCGTCCCGGCGGATGAACGCCCCCATCTTGAGGTTCTCCTCCACGCTCATGTTCGTGAAGATCCGTCGCCCCTCGGGGCTCTGCGAGATCCCCAGCCGCACGATCTCGTCGGCGCGCTCGCCCCCGATCGACCGCCCCTGAAAGCGGATCGAGCCCGCGCGGGGGCGGATCAGCCCGGAGATCGTCCGGAGCATCGTGCTCTTGCCCGCGCCGTTGGAGCCGATGATCGCGACGATCTCGCCCTCGCCCACGCCGAGCGACACCCCTTCGAGCGCCTGGATCGCCCCGTAGTACACGTCGAGGCTTTCGATCGCGAGCATAGACCGTTAAGGATTCTACCGATCTGCGACTTTCGCGCCGAACACCCCACAATAAGGCCGGATGAAGCACCCGAAGTTCTTCCGCGCCTTCGAGGTGGTCGCCGACCTCCCCGCGCCCCTCGCCGGGCTCAAGCGGCTCGGCGGCAACTTCTGGTGGACCTGGAACTCCGAGGCCCGCGACCTCTTCCGCTCGGTGGACAAGGACCTTTGGGACCGGATGGAGCACAACCCCACCGGCTTCCTCAACGCGGTCGCCCCGGCGCGGCTCGCGCGTCTCGCCGAGGACCGCGCCTTCACCGCCCGCCTCGAGGGCGTCGTGGCGCACTTCGACGCCTACATGGCGGCCCCGACGTGGTTCGAGGGCGAGTACCCCGACCGCAAGGGGAGGGACCAGGTCGCCTACTTCTGCTTCGAGTTCGGCCTCTCCGAGGGGCTCCCGATCTACTCCGGCGGCCTCGGCGTCCTTGCGGGCGACCACCTGAAGGCGGCGAGCGACCTCGGGATCCCCCTCGTCGGCATCGGCCTCCTCTACAACCGCGGCTACTTCCGCCAGAAGCTCAGCCACGACGGGTGGCAGACGGAGCACTACCCGACGTACGACTTCTACCAGATGCCCCTTCGTCTCATGCGCGGAGAGGATGGGGAGCCGCTCCGCATCGCGGTGGACTTTCCCGACCGCACCGTCACCTGTCAGATCTGGCGCGCCGACGTCGGCCGCGTCCCGCTCTACCTTCTCGACTCGAACGTCCTCGAGAACGCCCCGTCCGACCAGGGGATCACCGACTCGCTCTACTCGGGCGACGACGAGATGCGGATCCGGCAGGAGATGATCCTCGGGATCGGAGGGATGCGCGCCCTGAAGGCGCTCGGGATCGCCCCGACCGTCTGCCACATGAACGAGGGGCACGCCGCCTTCCTCTCGGTCGAGCGCATCCGCGGGATCATGGCCGACCACGGGTGCGACTTCCGCACCGCCCGCCAGGTCGCGGTCAACGGCAACGTCTTCACGACCCACACCCCCGTCCCCGCGGGCTTCGACCGCTTCGCCCCCGGGATGCTCGAGCGCTACATGGGTCGCTCCGCGAGCGAGGTCGGCCTCGGCTTCGGCGAGTTCGCCCGCCTCGGGCGCACCGAGAAGAACGACCCCGCCGAGCCGTTCAACATGGCCGTCCTCGCGATGGAGAACTCGAACCACGTGAACGGCGTGAGCGAGCTCCACGCGAAGGTCACCCGCGGGATGTTCGCCTCCCGCTGGCCCGCCTTCCCCGAGGACGAGGTCCCCGTGAGCGCCGTCACCAACGGCATCCACACGACGACCTGGACCGGGCGCCGCATGGCTTTCCTCCTCGACGAGTACTGCGGCGACGGCTGGCGCCGCGCTCCCCACGACCCCGAGAGCTGGAAGGGCGTTGCCCGGATCCCCGACGAGCTCCTCTGGGCCGAGCGCGAGAACCTTCGGGGCGAGCTCGTCCGCTTCGTCCGCCGCCGCCTCACCTCCGACTACGAGCGTCGAGACGCCGGTCGCCCCGACTTCGCCCTCGTCGGCTCGATCCTCGACCCCCGCGTCCTCACGATCGGCTTCGCCCGCCGCTTCGCCACCTACAAGCGCGGGACCCTCATGATCGCCGACCCGGACCGGCTCAAGCGCATCCTCCACCATCCCGAGCGGCCGGTCCAGATCGTCGTCTCGGGAAAGGCCCATCCCCGCGACGACGCGGGCAAGGGGCTCATCCAGGAACTCGTCCGGTTCCTCTCGGGCCCCGACGCCCGCACCCGCATGGTCTTTCTCGAGGACTACGACATGCAGGTCGCCCGCCGGATGGTCCAGGGCGTGGACGTCTGGCTCAACAACCCCCGCCGCCCCTACGAGGCGTCCGGAACCTCCGGCATGAAGGTCGTCCCCAACGGCGGCCTGAACCTCTCCGTCCTCGACGGCTGGTGGGACGAGGGATACGAGCCCGGCGTCGGCTGGACGATCGGCGACCGGAACGAGGACCCCAACGCGGGCCACCAAGATTGGCTCGACTCCCGCGCGCTCTACGACGCGATCGAGAGCGAGGTCGCCCCCGTCTTCTACCACCGCGTCGACTCGGGCCTCCCGACCGGCTGGCTCCGCATGGTCCGCCGGAGCATGATGCGCCTCGCCCCCCGCTTCTCCACGAGCCGCATGGTCCAGGACTACGCCCGCAAGAGCTACGTCCCCGCCTCCGAGGCGTTCGTCCGCCTCGCCTCGAACGGCCTCGCCCCCGCCCGCGCCGCGCTCGATTGGCGCGACCGGATCAAGACCGGCTGGCCCTCCGTCGCGATCCGCCGAGTCGCCGACGACGCTCCCACCACGAACCCGCTCGGCTCCCGCTTCCGCGTCGAGGTCGAGATCGCCCCCGGCGCGCTCGCCCCGAGCGATCTGCGCGTCCAGGCCGTCACCGGAAAGGTCGGGGCGAACCGCGAGCTTCTCGCCTCCCGGACCCTGGATCTCGCCATGGCCGGCGAGCGCGACGGGCACTCCCTCTACACCGGAGAGATCGTCTTCGACTCTCCGGGCCACCAGGGGTACGCCGTCCGCGTCATGCCGTGGCACCCCGACGTGGACGTCGCCGACGAGCTCGGCCTCGTCCTGTGGCAGTAGCCTCAGATCACGAGGGCCGGCTTCGTCGCCCAGATCGTCATCGTCGGGATGACGAACTCGAACGTCGGTCCCTCCCGCACGATCTCGCCCGTGAGCCCCCGGAGCACCTCGACGTACTCCTGCGTCGCCCCGATGTCGGCCACGACCAGGCGTCCCCCCGGCTTCAGCACCCGCCAGGCCTCGCGCACCGCCTGCATCCGGCCCCGGTGATCCTCGATGTTGTGGATCGCCCACGTGCTCGTCACGACGTCGAACGACCCGTCCTCGAACGGAAGCTTCCGCAGGTCCGCCGTCACGGTCTCCACCCGCTCCGCGACCCCCTCGATCTCCGCGTTCCGCATCGTCGCCTTCGGGTCGTTCCCGCTCTGGTCCACCGTAAGCCAGATGTCCGCCCCCACCGCATGCCCGTGCGGAAGCCGCTTCGCCAGCCCGATGAGCAGAAGCCCCTTGCCGCATCCGAGGTCGAGCGCCCGCTCGTCGCCCCTCAGATGCAGGCGGTCGAGCATCCGGTCGCGCTTGCGGAGCTTGAACACCTTGCTCGCGAGCACCATCACGAGCGCCGTCAGCACGAGGCAGACCCCCGGCACGACGAAGGTCATCCCGACCCCGGAGTGGAAGAGAGCCCCGACGACAAGGCAGGCGACGCCGATCCCCGCGAGGTTGCGGACGAGCGTCGGGGCGTCGATCCCGTAGTCGGGACGCCTTGCGGACGCGGGCGGGGGTGAGGCGACGTTGCTCACCCACGCAGTCTAACCCCGTTCGCGGCCGAGAAGAGTTAAGGGAACGTTAGTCTTGGGTCTTAGTCTTGGGTCTCGGGATCGAGCTCGCCCTCGGGCTTCGCCCGCGCCTTGGACTTCTTCGGCCCGGCGACCCCCGTCTCGACCCCGACCGCGCCCTCGGTGAACACCGCCTTCGCCTTGACGCGCCGGGAGATGTCCCCTTCGACGATCGTCCCCCAGTTCGCCCGGTCCAGGGCCCACTGCCAGCCGATATCCTGGCCCGAGTAGACGAACTCGACCCCTTCGTTCACGATGTCCCCGAGAAGCGTCTTCAGATCCTCGCGCCCTTCGAGGAGGCGCTCCCCCGCCGAGAGGTTCGGCACGAGCCCGACGTTGAACGCGATCGGCTCCTCCTCCGGCGCCGCCGCGGCGGCCGCGGCCGAGAGCCGCTTCTTCGGGGCCGCGGGCTCCGCGATCGCCTCCGAGATCGAGCGGATCTCCCCCGAGAGCGCCTTCATAAGCCGCTCGTTGTCGTCCGGCCACACGTACTGCTCCCCGTCGTACGTCGCGAGCGCGTGCCGCCCCGTGAGCGTGAGCGCCGAGGCGACGAGCGCCGCGTCGGCGGGAACGAGTCTTTCGTACTTCTTGCGGATCGTATCGAGGCACGACTCGAGCTTGGTGAGCTGGCAGGTGATCAAACTTCGGGGCTTCCTTGGGCGCATCGAAGACGCGCCATAATGGGGGAGTTTACCCGCCGGGGGCTTCCGACCCCCGTCCGCGCGTGACGAGGACCCCTCCCTTGACCCGCCCCCTCCCGCTCCTCCCCGCCGCCCTCGCCCTCTCGCTCCTCGCCGGATGCACCGGCTCCTCCTCGAACGCGGCGAGCGCGACGGGGACGACCGGCACCCCCGGAACGAAGCCCGGCGGCAAGGCCCTGAAGATCGGGATGGTCTTCGACTCCGGCGGGCGCGGCGACAAGTCCTTCAACGACTCTGCCTACGCGGGGCTCGAGCGGGCGAAAAAGGAGCTCGGCGTGGACTTCGCCACGGTCGATTCCAAAGCCGAGAAGGACTACGAAGGGAACATCGACACCCTCGCCTCCAAGGGCGACGACCTCGTGATCGCGATCGGCATCACCCAGGGCACCGCCCTCTCCCGCGTCGCGCCGAAGTACCCGAACGTGAAGTTCGCCATCGTGGACGCCGACGTGAAGGGCGCGAACGTCCGCTCCCTCCTCTTCTCCGAGGAACAGGGAAGCTATCTCGCGGGCTACGCCGCCGGACTCGCCACGAAGACGAACAAGGTCGGCTTCGTCGGCGGCAAGAGCATCCCCCTCATCAAGAAGTTCGAGGCGGGCTACTTCGCGGGCGCGAAGGCGGCGAACCCCGTCGTCGAGACCCTCCCCGCGAAGTACACCGAGAGCTGGGACAACACGCTCGACGGGAAAGCCGCCGCCGCGAACCTCTTCGCCTCGGGCGCCGACGTCGTCTACCACGCCGCCGGACGGTGCGGCCTCGGCGTCATCGCCGCCGCGAAGGACGCGAAGGGGCTCGCGATCGGGGTGGACTCGGACCAGGACGACGTCGCCCCCGGCTTCGTCCTCACGAGCATGGTCAAGCGCGTGGACGAGGCCGTCTTCGCGACGATCCGGGACGTGAAGAGCGGCGCGTTCGTCCCCGGCGCGAAGAGCTACGACCTGAAGGCGAACGGCGTCGGCCTCACCGACATGAAGAACACGAAGGACCGGCTCCCCCCCGACGCGATGGCGAAGATCGAAAGGGCGAAGGCCGACATCATCGCCGGCAAGATCAAGGTCCCGACCTCTTAAGGCGTCTCCGTCGCCGGCGCGGAAGCGGCGGGGGCGCTCGGGGCGGGAGCGGGCGTCGGCGAGGTCGCCGGAGCCCCCTCGCTCTTCGCCTCGGACGCCCCCGCGTCCGGCGTTTTCGACTCGGCCGGGGCGGTCGCCGCCTCCGGCTTCGACGCGCCCGCCGGAGCCGAGTCGTTCACGTAGAACCCCGAGCCCTTGAACGCGATCCCCACCGGCTGGATCACCCGCTTCACCGTCCCCTCGTGCCCTTCGGGGCACGAGGTCAGCGGCGCCTCGACGATCCTCTGCTGGACCTCGAACTCGGAGTCGCACGCGGAGCAACGGTACACGTAGATGGGCACCCCCAGAGCAAACCCCAAAGCGCCGGATAAGAGAGGAGGCCGGTAGGTACCCTCCCCTGCGCACATGGCAGAAGCGCAGGCCTCGACCCCCACCCCGCCCAAAGTCCGCATCGGCATCGTCGGCTCCGGAGGCATCGCCCGCGCGGCCCACATGAAAGGCTACGCGCAGATCCCCGACGCCTGCGAGATCGTCGCCGTCTGCGACGTGAACGAGGCGACCGCGAAGGAGGCCGCCGCCCTTTTCCCCCGCGCCGACGGCTCGCTCCCGACCGTCTACACCGACGCGGCGAAGATGCTCGGGGAGGGCGTCGTGGACGCGGTCTCCGTCACCACCCCGAACAAGTTCCACAAGGAGCCGACGATCGCCGCCCTCAGGGCGGGCGTCCACGTCCTCTGCGAGAAGCCCCTCTCCATGGACGCCGCCGAGTCCCGCGAGATGTGCGACGTCGCCCGCGAGAGCGGCAAGATCCTCCAGGTCGCCCTCCAGAGCCGCTTCACCGGCGTCGGGCGCTTCCTCAAGGCCTACATCGACGCGGGCCACATGGGCGACGTCTACTTCGCCCGCGCCCAGGCCCTCCGCCGCCGCGGCGTCCCCGGCTGGGGCGTCTTCATCGACAAGGAGAAGCAGGGCGGCGGCCCGCTCATCGACATCGGGGTCCACATCCTCGACTTCACCCTCTTCCTCATGGGCTACCCCAAGCCTGTCTCCGCGAGCGGGAAGACGTGGGACATGATGGGGAAGAACCCCACCCTCTACAACTCCTGGGGCGACTACGACCGCGAGAGGTTCACCGTCGAGGACTTCGCCGTCGGTCTCATCAAGTTCGACAACGGCGCCGTCGTCTCGCTCGAATCGTCGTTCATGGCGAACCTCGACGCCGACGCCCACCACACCCAGCTCTTCGGCACGAAGGCCGGCGCGAAGCTGAACATCCACGACCCGAAGAGCATCGAGATCTACACCGAGCAGGACCGCCAGCTCTTCACCATGAAGCCCGCGAACGTCCCCGACGTCCCGAACCCCTACTTCGCCGAGGTCGCCGCCTTCGTGGACGCGATCCAGCACGGCAAGCCCTCCCCCGTCCCCGGCGAGAACGGCCTCATCCTCAACGCGATCTTCGACGCCCTCTACAGGAGCTCCGACTCCGGCCGGGAGGAGCCCGTCGAGACGGGCCTCTGAGCCCGCGGGCTCTCCCTCCGAACGGGTACACCTAAAGACGTGAAGCGACTCGCTCCGCTCGGCCTCCTCGCCCTCTCGCTGACGGGATGCCGCCTCAAAGGCCCCGAGTCGTTCCTCGCGTCCACGACCCCTCATCCGGTCGAGATGCACCAGTCCTGGTACGGGGACCAGTGGTCCTACGGCGGGATCGGCGTCGCGAGCGGGGGCCGCGATGCCCGCGCCCAGTACGGGCGCGGCGCGCGGCGGGGAGGCTCCGTGAATCCGAGCTACGATCAGCCCGCCAAGGGCACCGGGCTCCAACCCGGCGAGGTTCCCGCCGAGAACAAGCCCTGGTGGGCGACCCAGAACGCCCCCGCGTGGCAACCCGGCGCGGGCGAGGTCTCCGGCAACGGCACCCGCGTCAAGCAGTGATCCCGCCCCCGCAGAGGAGCGTCCGGGAGGGCTTCCGAATCGGCGTCTGCGGCCTCGGGGTCGTCGCGGGGTACGGCCACCTTCCCGCGATCGCGGGAGATCCCCGTCTTCGGCTCGCCGCCGTCTACGACCCCCTTCCGGGCCGCGCCGACGACGTCGCCCGCCGCTTCTCGGCCGAGTTCGCGACGGACGACGAGGACACCTTCTTCGCGCGCGACCTCGACGCCGTCGTCGTGTGCTCCCCCCTCGGCGCCCACAAGGCGAACGTTCTCCGCGCCGCCGAGCGCGGCTTCCACGTCCTCTGCGAGAAGCCCATCGCCCCCTCCGACAGCGACGCCGCCGAGATGCAGGCGGCGATGGAGCGGGCCGGGCGTCTCTTCGCGATCGGCTTCGTCTACCGCGCGAGCCACGTCACGAGGACCCTCCAACGCTGGATCGCCGAGGGCGCGCTCGGCGAGATCCGCCTCCTGCGCCTGAGCTATCTTTGGGACCTTCACGGCCGCTACTCGAAGGACGAGCGCGGCGCGTGGCGGGAGGACCCCCGGTGGCGCGGACGGATGCTCGAGGGCGGCCCGATGGTGGACTGCGGGGTCCACTTCCTCGATCTCGCCCGCCTCCTCGCGGGGAGCGGCTTCGTTTCGGGGCAGGGGAGCGGCGCGTGGCTCGCCGACTACGAGCCCCCCGACTACGTTCTCGGCTCCCTCGCGCACGCGAACGGGTGCCGCACCGTCGTCGAGGTCGGCTTCTCCTACGGCCACACCGCCCGCGAGCCCCGCGACCTCTTCTCCTACGACGTCGTCGGCACCGGCGGGACCGCGCGCTACGTTCGCGACGGCTGGCTTTTGGAACGCCGCTCGGGCGACGGCACCCTCGTCGTTCCCGGCGGGAGCGAGAAGGACTTCGCAGGGATGGTCGGCGCCTTCGCCGAGGCGTTGAGGACGGGCGACCTCGGCCCCCTCGCGAGCGCCGAGGAGGCCCGGGACGCGACCCGCTGGGCGCTGAGACTCACCCGCGACGCGGTAGAAACGCGGGTTTCGGCCTAAAATCTCTGAATCGTTGCGACGTTATCGTTCGTCGTAACGAAGGATGGGGTGTCGCGCGCGCGGAACCGACGGTGGAAACACGGCCACACCGGCGCAAGGCGGGCGCGACGCCAGATCAGATTAAGGAAAAAGGATGAACAAGACCACGGTTCAAGTCGGCCTCGCCGCTCTCGCCCTCGCCGCCGCCGCCCTCTCCGGCGCGCAGACCGGCTCCAACGGCCCCACCGGGTTCTCCGTCCGCGTCGGCGCTTTCTTCCCGAACACGGGAAGCTCGAAGATCAACGTCGGTCTCGACTACAAGCTCAAGTCGGTCCAGGTGAACGCGCAGGGGAACGGCACCCAGCCGTCGTACCTCGGCGTCGTCCTCGACTACTACGGCGACTCCAACAACTACAACATCCCCCTCGCGCTCACGTACAACGTCCGCGCCTCCCGCAGCTTCCTCGTCTTCGCGGGCCTCGGCCCCGAGTACGGGAAGGAGAACGGCGGCGACGCGAAGTTCGGCTTCGGCGCCCAGGTCGGCGCGAGCTACGAGTTCGCCACCGAAGGCGAGGGCTCCAACCCCATCTTCGTGCAGGGGAAATACTTCTTCTCCAACCGGAACGATCTCCGCGGCTTCGCCGTGAGCATCGGCTACCGCTTCTAGATCGAAGCCCGCCCCGAACGCCCCGCCGGGACCCATGCCCGGCGGGGCGTCCTCATGCCCCTCGCCCGCGAGGCGAATCGTCCCCCGATGATGGCCCGGCCGAAAAACCCACCGGATCGTCCATCGAGAGGGTTGTCAGACGCCGCTCGGAACACACGAAAGAGTGATGGCGCGCCATCTCGATGGGGTTGAGAAGCCCCCCGACCTCTGAGCTGACCTTGCACAAAACCGCGAAAACCGTGGTCAGGATGGTCAGGATGGTCAGGTCTCAGGGGAGGAAGCCTTAGCGTCGTGCGCGCGCACGTCGAAAAGCCTCCCGGGCTCTCCCAGGCTTCCCAAGGATCGTCTCCAGATCCTCCTTCCGGCGCGCGAGGACCTCGGATCCATGCGCCCACCGACGAGGCCTGTCAGCGCGGCTTCTTCGGGTCGAAGATCGCGTTGAGCACCGTCGCGAGCCGCATCCCGCCGAGGACCGCCTGCCGCGCGCAAAGCTCCTTGTGCGTCGCCTCGTACGCCGCGCTCGGCACCGCGCCGTCCTTGATCTCGCGGGCGTACACGACCCGGTCCGCGAGCCGCGCCCCGTCGCGCACCCAGCGCATCGGGTCGTACGACGCGAGAAGGTCGCGCCCCGGCTGAAGCTTCCGGTCCGCGAGCCATTCCCCCGTCGTCCGCTCGATCGAGGTCTTGCCGCGCCCGCCCGAGCCCCGGCTCTCGCGCGCGTGGTCGATCCCCTCGTCCCAGTACGCGTGGAGCGACTGAGGGCGACCGTACGAGCCCGTGAGCCCGAGCTTCACGCCGTTCCCGCCCGCGTCTCCTTCCTCGTGGTTGATCTCGTAGTCGCTCGTGCAGTGGAGCGGCTGGTGGAGGTCGCCGACGACGTGCTCGATCCACCCGAGCCACCACGACGCCTGGAGCGACGAGTCGCCCGCGCGGGCCATCGTCGCGAGCTTGTCCGCCGCCCGGTCGAGCGCGTTCACCGCGTTCGAGTCGCGCACTTTCGGGGCCGGGCCGGTGTACCGGATCGGAAGATCGTAGTAGTGCCACGTCTTGCACCGGTCCCCCTCGCGCCCCGCGTCCGAGACGTCCCAGGTCGTGTTCTCCGCGACGACCGTCGCCTCGTACGCCGTGTTCCGGTTCCCCTTGATGACGTCCGGCATCGTCGAGAGAAGCCGGAACGCGTTGCGCGCCTGTTGCTCGTTCCCGAGGTCCGCCGCGAACATCGGATCCGCCTGCGCGAGCACCCGCTCGATCGCCGCCTTCGCCTTCGGCGTGAGCTTCGCCCACGCGATGTCCGCGATCTGCTTATGTCCCTCCGCGTTCCAGGCGAGCGAGAGGGTGGGGAGCAAGAGGAGCGGGATCGCGAAGAGAGACCGGAGTCGCATACAGAGAGTGTGAACGCAATACGGCCGAAGGATGGCTCCGCCGCGATACAGGTTTCTTCGAGAGTGCGATAGGCCCGAAGACCCAGACGCACGCCTTTTTTACCGAACCGCGCCTCGCGCCCTTGACGCTGATGTAAGATGAGCCGACGAAGATCGTCTCCGTCCTTGCTCTCACCACCGTCGCGACCGGGGCGTTCGCCGGCGTCACGGCGGATTATCGGTTCGCTGGAAACCTCGCGTCCTCCGGGGGTTCCGCCCCCGCGCTCACAGGCGTAGGCGTCTACAGCTTCGGCACCGCCACGGCGTACGGCGCGACGCGAACGATCGCAGTCACCGACGCCACGAACGCCAACGCCGGGTTCACGGTGCCGAACGCGGGATTGCTCGGATCCTCTTGGACGTTCGAGACGGTGGCCTCGCTCACCAAGGTCTCGGGGTACAGCAAGCTTCTGGACACGAGCGCCCTCGCCGACGATCGCGGCTACTACGTTCTGAACGGCCTGAGCGACATCTATCCGGCGAACTCGGGCGGAGCGACGATCGCGCCGGACGAGTTCCACTATTTCGCCTTCACCGCGACGCCGACGACCTACACGGCCTATCTCGACGGGGCGCTCGCCGTGTCGATCCCGAACAACGGCGCGTTGAACCCGACCGGCGCCCTGGGGCTGTTCCTCGACGACAACGCGACCGGCACGAACGAGCGATCGTCGGTCCGGGTCGCCCTCGCCCGTTTCAACAACGAGGCGCTCTCGGCGAACCAGATCGCGGCCCTAGCGCCGAACCCGTTCGTCGGCGCGCCGGTGCCGGAGCCCGCGACGATCGCGGCGCTCGGACTCGGCGTCCTCGCCCTCGCGCGACGACGCCGCAACTGAACGGGAGCCCCCCGTCCCTTGAGGGACGGGGGGCTCCTTGCCTCGAACCGATCCGCCCCTAGGCGTCGGCGTAGAGGTAATACTCGTACGGGTGCGGGCGGAGGTCCACCGCGTCGCACTCGTTCTCGATCTTGTACTCGACGTAGCTCTCGATGAGCTCCTTCGTGAACACGTCGCCCTTCAAGAGGTACTCGTGGTCGCTCAGGAGCGCGTGGAGCGTCGCCCGGAGCGAACCCGGCGTCTGTTCGATCCCCGCCTTCTCCAGCGGCGGAAGCTCGTAAAGATCCTTGTCCATCGGCTTCGGGGGCTCGATCCGGTTCTGGATCCCGTCGAGGCCCGCCATCATCTGGCTCGCGAACGCGAGGTACGGGTTCGCCATCGGGTCCGGGGCGCGGAACTCGATCCGCTTCGCCTTCGGCGATTTGCTCACCATCGGGATGCGCACGCACGCCGAGCGGTTGCGCGCCGAGTACATGAGGTTGATCGGGGCCTCGTAGCCCGGCACGAGCCGCCGGTACGAGTTCGTCGTCGGCGCCGCGAACGCGAGCAGGGAAGCCGCGTGCTTGATGATCCCGCCGATGTAGAACCGCGCGTTGTCCGAGAGCGAGGCGTACCCCGTCTCGTCGTAGAACGTCGGCTCGCCGCCCTTCCAGATGCTCTGGTGGCAGTGCATCCCCGAGCCGTTGTCCCCGAAGAGCGGCTTCGGCATGAACGTCGCGACGTACCCCGCCTCGTACGCCGTCTGCTTCACGATGTACTTGTAGGTCATGAGCTTGTCCGCCATCCGGACGAGCGTGTCGAACTTCATGTCGATCTCGCACTGCCCCGCCGAGGCGACCTCGTGGTGGTGCATCTCGACGTCGATCCCCGCGTCCTGCATGTGCGCGACCATCGCCGAGCGCAGGTCTTGCAGCTTGTCCACCGGCGCGCACGGGTAGTACCCGCCCTTCGGGCGGATCGTGAAGCCCGGGTTCCCCTCGAGCCCCGACTCCCAGTGCGCCTCGGTCGAGCCGATCTTCACGAACGTGTCGTGAGGCTGGGTCGAGTGAAGGAGCGAGTCGAAGACGAAGAACTCGGCCTCCGGCCCGAAGAAGATCGTGTCGCCGATCCCCGTCGTCTTCAGGTACTGCTCGGCCTTCACCGCCGTGTAGCGGGGGTCCTTCGCGTAGGGCTGGCGCGTGAGCGGGTCCTCGATGTTGCACACGACGACCGCTGTCGGATGCGTGGCGAAGGCGTCCATGAAGAGCGAGCCCGCGTCGGGGATGAGGAGCATGTCCGACTCGTTGATCGCCTGGAAGCCCCGGATGCTGGACCCGTCGAAGGCGAGCCCGTCCTCGAACTTGTCCTCGGTAAAGTGGACCGCCGGGATCGTGAAGTGTTGCCACGTCCCCATCAGGTCGGTGAAGCGGATGTCGACGAACTGCGCGTCGTTCTCGGCGACGAAGGAGACGGCGTCTTGCGGTGTCATGGGTCCCTGGCTCATAGTCTTCGGGCCGCCCGCCACTCTGCGCGCGATGGGAGCATTATCCTCCATCGCGCCGTTTCCCGACTAGAAGCGCAAGGGGCCGTTCGAGGCGTGGACCGCGTCGGCGACCGCCGCGACCTTCGCCGCCCCGACGCCCCCGCCGATCGCGCCGTCGAAGAACCGCGCCTCGGCCTCCGCCGCCTTCGCCGCGAGCCCGATCTGGGCGAGCGCGTCGAGCTCCGTCGCCATCCCCCCGATCTTCGCCGCCCGAAGCCGCGACGACTGCGCGACGTAGGCGAGCATGAGAAGGTCGGAGAGCGCCGCGAGCCGGATCTGGTCGAGTTTGCCCCCCTCCTCCGCCGCGCGGCGCACGGCGCGCGAGGCGGCGTCGCCCCCGGACGGCAGGTCGCCTCCGATCTTCTTCAGGTACCGGTCGGCGAGAAAGATCCGGTTGATCTCGTTCGTCCCCTCGTAGATCCGGCTCACCCGGGCGTCCCGGTAGTGCCGCGCGATGGGGTACTCCTCGGTG
This sequence comes from Fimbriimonas sp., assembly GCA_965249475.1. Lineage (GTDB taxonomy): Bacteria > Armatimonadota > Fimbriimonadia > Fimbriimonadales > Fimbriimonadaceae > Fimbriimonas. Next base: position 1,662,625 of record CBDFMD010000003.1, read on the forward strand.
AAGCCGTACCCGCCGTAGATCTGGAGCATCTCGTCCACGATCTCGCTCTCCATCTCGGTCGCGACGACCTTCACCGCCGAGCACTCGATCGCGAACTCCTCCGCCGCCCTCCGGTTGCCGTCGGTCGTCCCGCCGTGGCGCGCGAACGCCGCGTCGATGTCCGCCCCCGTGCGGTAGATCGCCGACTCGATCGCGAAGAACTTCGCCGCCGCAAGCGCGAGCTTCTCCTGGATGAGCCCGAACGACGCGATGGCCTGTCCGAACTGCTTGCGCTCCCGGGCGTACCCCGCGCCGAGCGCGATCGCGTCGCGGCACGGGCCGATCGACATCGCCGCAAGCTTGAAGCGCCCGATGTTCAGCGCGTTGAACGCGACCTGGTGCCCCTTCCCCTCCTCGTGCAGGAGCGCCGACGCGGGGATGCGGGCGCCGTCGAGGACGAGCCGCGCCGTCGAGGAGCCTTTGAGCCCCATCTTGTGCTCCTCCGGGCCGACCGACACGCCGGGAGCGTCCCGCGGCACGAGGAACGCCGTGAACCGCTCGCCGTCCACCTTCGCGAGGGTGAGGAACTGCGACGCCCACTTCGCGTTCGAGATCCACATCTTCGTCCCGTCGAGGACGTAGTCGTCGCCGTCGCGTACCGCCCGCGTCGTCGCCGACAGCGCGTCGGAGCCCGAGTTCGGCTCGGAGAGCGCGTACGCCCCGATCTCGCGCCCTTCGGCGAGCGGCGGAAGCAGGGACGTCTTCTGCGCCTCCGTCCCGAAGAGGCTCAGCCCCACCTGGGAGATCCCCGACGTGATCCCGTACGTCACCGAGAACGAGCCGTTGAGGCTCATCATCTCGAGGATGCGCGCGGCGAGGTTCTTCCCGAGCCCGAGCCCCCCGTAGGCGTCGCCGGTATCCACCCCGCAGAGCCCGAGCTCCCCCGCCTCGCGCACGAGCCGCGGCATGAGCCCCTCCTCCTGCGCTTCGATCGCCTTCAGGCGCGGCAGGACCTCGTGCCGGCAGAACCCTTCCGCCGTCTCGATCATGAGCCGCTCGTCGGCGTCGAACCCCTCGGGGGTGAAGACGTCGGAGGGATCCGCGTGAAGGAAGCGGGCGCCGGAGGCGAGCGCGGGAGGGGGGGCGAGCGTCGTCGCGTCGGCCATACGTCTACGATTATGGCGGCTTGCGGCGGCGCGCGGGGGTTAAACTAGGGGAGGTCGGGCCCGTAGCTCAGTGGTCAGTAGCATGCGGCTCATAACCGCTTGGTCGTGGGTTCGAACCCCACCGGGCCCACCACCCGCCGCCCCTCTCAGCGAGGCTTGCCGATTCGCGAGAGCGGCATCCAGATGAAGTCGGCGCGCCCGACGATCGCGTTCCGGTCCACAAGGCCCCAGCCGCGCCCGTCGAACGAGTTGAACCGGTTGTCCCCCATGAAGAGGTAGTGCCCCGGCGGCACCCGCTCGGCGGGAGCGCTCCGGAGCCGGTCCATCTCGGCGGGCTCGCGGACGACGTAGTCGGGGGCGATGCTGTACGGGGTCCAGTAGGGCATCACGCTGTCGAAGATGGGGAGCATCCCGGCGGGATGCTCCGCGTTCGCGTCGTCCTTCGTGTAGTTCAGCGGGACGATCTCGCCGCCCCGCCTCACGAGCTTGAAGCTTGCGAGCGGCCTTTGGGAGAGCTCGTCCGGGGTGAGATCCTTGTACAGCGACTGCGAGTTGGGGATCCGCGTCGAGACGTTCTGCATATAGTGGACCCAGGGCTGCTCGACCCTTTGCCCGTTGCGGAAGAGCGCCCCGGACCGGATCTCCACGAGATCGCCCGGCGCACCGATGAGGCGCTTGACGAAGTCCACGTTCACGTTCCCCGCCGCGTCGATCTGGTCCGGGGTCGCGGCGCGCGCGGGGGGACGGAAGACGACGATATCGAACGGCTGGGGCTCGGTATAGCGGTAGACCGCCTTGTTCAGCCCGATATAGTCGCCGACGAGAAGGGTCGGCACCATCGAGCCGGTCGGGATCGTGAACGTCTGGAAGACGAACGGCCGGACGAGGAAGAAGATGAGGATCGCCGCGTAGACGAGCGAATCCCCGATCTCGTTGAGGAACTTGCCGCCCTTGTACGGCCCCGAACGCAGATGCGGGGCCGTCCGGACGAGGAGGGGATGGACGACGAAGCGGACGATCGTCAGCGCGAGCGCGAAGAGGAAGACGGTGCTCTGCGGCGTCCGCGCGAGGCCGTCGATCGTCTGGCGGAGGTCCATCCGGTTTCTAGGGCCCTACGTTCAGGAGGCGCGCCCGCGGCGCTCCTTGATGCGCGCGGCCTTGCCGACCTTGTCGCGCAGGTAGTAGAGCTTCGCGCGCCGGACGCGTCCGCGCCGGGTGACCTCGAACTTCGCGACGTTCGGCGAGTGGAGGGGGAACGTCCGCTCGACGCCCACGCCGCTCGTGATCTTGCGGAGCGTGATCGTCTCGGCGATCCCGCCGTGCTTCACCGCGATGCAGACGCCCTCGAAGAGCTGAAGGCGCTCCTTGCCGCCCTCGCGCACCTTCACGCTCACCTTCACGGTGTCCCCCGGCCAGACCTTCGGCAGGTCGGTCTTCTGGTGCGGCGCCGCGACGCTCGCCAAAATCGCTCCTTTGTTCATGTTGCTCCCTCCCGTTGCACCGCGCCCGGGGACGCGAGGATGGCACTGTCAGAGGCGCGACGAGAGACGCACGCTTGGGCCGAAGTTCCATTATGCCACAGCTGGTCGCACGTCGGCTGCCTGAGGCGAACCGAGCCGCCGCCAGAGGATCCAATCTGTCTCCGGAAACTCGGCTCCGGCTCGCTCCAGCTCGGCCCGGATCTGCCCGCGGTGATAGGTCCCGTGGTTCGCGACATGAACGATGATCTCGCCGAGCGCGTCCTCGAAGGGTTCCCCGCGCGAGTTCCGGTAAACCACCCGCCGGTTCGTGCCGCCTGCACGTACGGCCCCGCCGAAATCAGCCGCGCCGACCCGTGCGAGCCAGACGGCGTTTGCCCCGCGGATATGCTCGGCGATCGCGGCGGCGCGCCCGCCCGCGATCGCCGCGACCGAGAGGAGGCGCTCGTTCGCCCACGCATCGTAGGCGAGAAGGTCCTTAAGACGGTCGCTGGACGCGCAGTCTCCGTCCCGCACGCCTGTGCGCCGCGCCGACTCAGCCTCCCGCCAGGCAGCGATCCCGGAGTGGTTGCCGTTCAGGAGCACCTCGGGCACCGCCCTCCCTCGCCACTGCGGCGGGCGGGTGTAGTTCGGCGCGGAGACCTCGCCCGATGCCCCGAACGAGTCCGCCGCGAGGCTTCCCGCCGAACCGAGCACCCCCGGCACGTTCCGGGCGATCGCGTCGGCCATGACGAGCGCGGGAAGCTCGCCCCCGGTGAGCACGAAGTCCCCGAGGGAGAGGACGTGGGTCGCGAACGCCTCCTCGAAGCGGTGGTCGATCCCCTCGTAGTGCCCGCACACGAAGATCGCGCGCTCGAGCCCCGCGAGATCGCGCGCGAGCGCCTGATCGAAGCGCCGCCCCCCCGGCTCCGTGACGACGATCGCCGTGCCGAGCGGCAGATCCTCGCGCCCCCCGGCGGGAGAGCCGAGGAGCGCGGCGAGCGCGAGCGCCACCGGCTCGGCCTTCATGAGCATCCCCGCCTCGCCCCCGTAGGGCACGTCGTCCGTCTTGCGGTGCCCGTCGTAGGCGAACTCGCGCGGGTTCGACGTCGCCCAGGAGACGAGCCCTCTGGCGGTCGCCCGGCCGAGGATGGAACTCCCCATGTGCGCCGCGATCGTCTCGGGGAAGAGCGTGACGAAACCGAAGCGCATGGCGGGTGGAGGGCCGGGGGCGAAAGGTATCCTCGCCTTGTGGCGAACACCCCCGAGGACCTGAAGTATACGAAGTCGCACGAATGGGTGCGCCTCGAAGGCGACGTCGCCACCGTCGGCATCACCGACCACGCCCAGAGCGAGCTCGGCGACGTCGTCTTCGTCGAGCTCCCCCCCGTCGGGAAGCGCCTCGAGCGCGGCGACACCTTCGGCTCCGTCGAATCGGTGAAGACCGTCTCCGACGTCTACGCTCCCGTCGCCGGCGAGGTGATCGAGACGAACGCGCTCCTCTCGACCGCGAGCGAGACCCTCAATGCCGACCCGTACGGAGCCGCGTGGATGCTGAAGATCCGCACCGACGGCCCCCTTCCGGACGACCTTCTCGACGCCGCGACCTACGCCGCCGAGACCGCCTGAACGAGACGTGGCCCGCCCCTACATCCCCCACACCGAGAACGACGAGCGCGAGATGCTCGCGGCGATCGGCTCCCCCTCGATCGACGACCTCTTCCGCGAGATCCCCGCCGACCTCCACGTCGATCCGGGCACCCTGGATCTTCCCCCCGCGCTCGACGAGCCGCGCCTCATGGCCCACCTGAGCGAGATCGCCGCGAAGAACGTGGACCTGACGAAGACGGTCTGCTTTCTCGGGGCCGGGATCTACGACCGCTTCATCCCCCAGACGGTGAACACCGTCATCTCGCGCGGCGAGTTCCTCACCGCGTACACCCCGTACCAGCCCGAGGCGAGCCAGGGCTACCTCCAGACGATCTACGAGTTCCAGAGCATGGTCGCCGAGCTCTACGGCATGGACCTCGCGAACGCCTCGATGTACGACGGCGCGACCGCGATGGCCGAGGCCGCGATCATGGCCGTCGGGCTCAAAGGGCGCGACCGCGTCGCCGTCTCCTCCGCGATCCACCCCCACTATCGCCAGGTGCTTCGCACCTACTGCTGGGCCGTCGGGATCGAGGTCGTCGAGATGCCCCACGCGGACGCCCTCACGTCCGACTACGCCTCCGCCGAGGGGAGCGCCTGCCTCATCGTCGGCTACCCGAACTTCTTCGGCGCGATCGAGGATCTCGGGGCCGCCCGTGCGGCCGCCGACCGGCACGGCGCGCTCCTCATCGTCTCTGCCGACCCCGTCGCCTGCGCCCTCCTGAAGCCCCCCGGCGCGTTCGGGGCCGACATCGTCGTCGGCGAGGGCCAGCCGATGGGCGTCCCGATGGGGCTCGGCGGCCCGCTCGTCGGCCTCTTCGCCTGCAAAAAGGAGTCCGTCCGCGCGATCCCGGGCCGCATCGTCGGACGCACGACCGAGCTCCACGGCGCTCACGGCGAGGAGCCGCGCCTCGGCTACGTCATGACCCTCCGCACCCGAGAGCAGGACATCCGCCGCGAGAAGGCGACGAGCAACATCTGCACGAACGAGGCCCTCATGGCCCTCGCCTGCACCGTCTACATGACGACCCTCGGGAAGAACGGCATGAGATCCGTCGCCGAGTCCTCCGTCCGCAACGCCGAGTACGCGAAGACGAAGCTCGTCGAGGCCGGCGCGAGGCTCGCCTACCCGGCGCGCACCTTCGACGAGTTCGTCCTCGACCTCGGCACCGACGCCGAGGCCGTCCGCGACCGCCTCCTCGAAGAGGGCATCCTCGCCGGCCTCCCGCTCGGCCCCTACGACCCCGCGATGCGGAACCACCTCCTCGTCGCCGTCACCGAGACCCGGACGAAGGCGCAGATCGACGCCTTTGCGACCGCGCTCGGACGGGAACTCGAATCATCGCGCCGGGGCCTCGGAGTCTAGTTCATCGTGCGCCCAGGGCACGCCGTATCTGCCGTTGTTCCGCTTTGTGGGGCGCTTCTGTGCGCGGGATGCATCCGTCCCGAGATCGTGCGGGCTGTAGGCGCCAGCGCGCCATCATCGGCGGCGTCTATAACGACGACAGAACGGCCCCGCATCGCACGGAGTGAACCGGAACTCTGCGAGAATCGCGCGAATGACGGCACCGTCTCCTATTCGATCCGCTTGAAGGTTTCCGCAGGAAGGTCCGATCCGGCTCATCCCTATCGGGCGAACCGTGTCCGAGCGACCCTTACCGGGCCGGGATTCAGCCGAGCCACGCTCTTCTCCCAAAGCGACGTCGTGGGAGACGTTGAAACGGTGACCTTGCCCACCGGCGTCCTTCCCCCCGGCGCCGACCGTGCGACTCTCGACCTTGATCTGGAAGGCGTGAGCGGGAGGTACGAACTCCGAAATCTGCGCTCCTCATCCCCGCGACCTAAACGCCCGGACCACGTGAGAACGCCCTTGGGCACCATCGTCGCCTACGGGGTGGAGCAACCGCGGGCACTCGCCCCTGGCGACGTACGCCTCGCAGGCATCGCTCTCGAACTTCCCTGGCGCGCCGGCACCGTCCGGAGGCTCCGCGATCTCGACGTCCACCCGGCTTATGTGGCCGAAAGCGGCTCCCGTACGACGCTGATGCCCGCGCCCGGAAGCGTTCCCGGCGTACTGGCAAGCGATCCGTACCAAGCCGGCGTTTGGGAGGCGACCGGGACGCTCGACTTCCTCCGCGTCGTCGAGAGCGGCGACGCGCGGAGCCCGCAGAGTCCGGTCGTGATCGCGAGGACGGGGACCGCCGATGGTCCGCGTTGGCGCGTCGCCCCGAAAGGGACCGTCGAGACCGAAGAGAGGATCGAGACACGAGCCTTGGGCGGCGATTGGGAGGAGGCGGGCCTCACCCGCTACGACGATGCCCAGCCCGCCCGCCTGGAATACCGTCGCCTCCGTGTGGTCTCCTCGACGCCCTTTGCCCTCCAGTCCTCTCCCACGAACACGGTGAAGGTTAGAGAACCGGGCTCCGGAGACCTCCCGATGACCGTGAACTTCGATTTCGCCACGGCTCTAGCCGCTCGCACGAGCCGAAGCTCGCGCCCCGCGATCTCGCGCGTTGTGCAAGAGGGAGCGCCCCGGTAAACTCCTCCCGTGCCCACGAAGCGCGTCCCCGAGCCTCAACTCATCTTCGAGCGCTCCCGCCCCGGCCGCGTCGGGTGCAACCTCCCCGTCTGCGACACCCCCGACGTGGACCTTGAGGCCGCCCTCGGCGAGACCCGGCGCGAGCTGAACCTTCCCGAAGTCGGCGAGCTTCAGACCATCCGCCACTTCACCAACCTCTCCCAGATCAACTACGGCATCGACACCGGCTTCTACCCGCTGGGAAGTTGCACGATGAAGTACAACCCCCGGATCAACGAGGCGACCGCCCGCCTCTCCGGCTTCGCCGCGCTCCACCCGCTCCAACCGACCGCGACGATCCCCGGAGCGCTCGAGATCCTCCACGGCGTCCAGGAGATGCTGAAGGCGATCACCGGCTTCACCGATATCACGCTCCAGCCCCTCGCCGGCGCCCACGGCGAGATGACCTGCCTCATGCTCGTGAAGGCCTACCACGAGAGCCGCGGCGAAGGGGAGACCCGCAAGGTCGTCCTCGTCCCGGACTCGGCCCACGGGACGAACCCCGCCTCCGCCGCCCGATGCGGCTACTCGGTGAAGAGCATCCCCACCGATCGCGACGGCAACACCGACCTCGCCGCGCTCGAGCGCGCGCTCGGAAGCGACACCGCCGCCCTCATGCTCACGAACCCGAGCACCCTCGGCCTGTTCGAGCCGAACATCACCGAGATCTGCGCGATGGTCCACGCCGCCGGAGGTCAGGTCTTCTGCGACGGCGCGAACATGAACGCGATGGTCGGCACGACGCGACCCGGCGACCACGGGTTCGACTGCATGCACCTGAACCTCCACAAGACCTTCTCCACCCCCCACGGCGGCGGCGGTCCCGGATGCGGCGCGATCGGGCTCCAGGCCCACCTCGCCCCGTTCCAACCCGTGCCCGTCGTCAGGAGTGTGAACGGCGTGGTGATCGCCGACGCCGAGCGCCCCCTGAGCATCGGGCGCGTCGCCGCCTTCTACGGCCAGTTCCTCATGGAGGTCCGCGCCTACACGTACCTGCGCGCCTTCGGGCGCGAGCACATGGCCGACATCTCGCGCTACGCCGTCCTCAACGCGAACTACGTCCGCGCCCGGCTGAAGGAGGTCCTCCCCCCCGCCCACTACCGACCGTGCATGCACGAGTGCATCCTCACCGCCGAGATGTACAAGAAGGAGCACGGCGTCCGCGCGCTCGACATCTCCAAGCGTCTCATCGACTACGGCTTCCACCCGCCGACGAACTACTTCCCGCTCATCGTCCCCGAGTGCCTCATGATCGAGCCCACCGAGACCGAGGCGAAGGAGACCCTCGACGAGTTCTGCGACGCGATGATCGCGATCTGCCGCGAGGCCGTCGAGAGCCCGGACGTCCTCCACGACGCCCCCAGCACCGCCTTCATCGGTCGCCTCGACGAGACGAAGGCGGTGAAGTCGCTCGACGTGTGCTGGAAGCCCCAGCGCCGCGACACCACCGTCGGTCTCGACGCCGCCCGCGAGATCGCCCACGACGAGGGCCTCGAAGGCCGCCGCTCCGACTCCCTCGCCGCCGCGCGCTGACCGCCGCCCGGCTTAACGCCCCCCCGAAGAGGGATCAGCCCAGCTGGTCCCTCAGCATCCGCTCGCGCGCGACGAAGGCGAGGCGCATCTCCTCGTGCCCCCCGACGAAGATCCGGTCGAGCCCGTCGAGCGGCACGATCCGCGTCCCCGCGTCCGCCCCCGTGTCCTCGTCGGTCTGCGCGATCGAGGCCCAGTCCTCCCCCACCTCGCGCACGAACCCCGCGACCGACTCCTCCTCGAATCTCAGCGTCACCGGGACCTGCGCGTCCATCGCCGCCCTCAGCATCCCGACGTGCCCGTCCTCGCTCGGCATCACCGCGACGGAGGCGAGCCGCTCCGGCCCCGCCTCGATCATCGCCCGGACCATCTCGAGGTACGCCCCGCCGATCGTGATCCCGACGATGATCTCGATCTCCACGCTCCGCATCCCGTCCGGACGCCCGCTCGCCCCGAACATCTCCACCGTCGCCGCCGTGCGCGAGACCCGCACCACCCGCCCGACCTCGAAGCTCTCCGGCTCCTCGGGCGAGCAGTGGAGCTGGACGAGCTCCCGGGTCCCGCACACCCGCTCGACCTCCTGCCGGATACGCTGTTCGTAAGTCATGCCCAAAAGGATAGACCTCATCCTTCACGCCGCGCGCGGGGGAGAGGAGAACATGGCCCTTGACCGCGACGCCCTCCGCCGCGCCGAGGGCGGGGAAGCCTCCCTTCGCGTCTACCGCTGGAATCGCCCCACCGTTTCCCTGGGCCGGAGCCAGCGCCCCGAGGACGTCGCCGCGATCTTCCCCGATCTCCCGACGGTGCCTCGACCCACCGGCGGCGGCGCCGTCCTCCACGGCCACGACCTCACCGTCGCGCTCGCGCTTCCGCTCGATCTTCTCGGCGTGCGCCCGAAAGAGGTGCGCGAGACGTACCGCCGGATCGTCGCCCCTCTCGCCGACGCCCTGGACGCCTGCGGCCTCTTCTGCTGGCTTGCCGAGGACCGCGCCACCGAGGCCGGTCCCGACTGCTTCGCCGGGGCGGGACGGATGGACCTTCTCCACGCGAAAACGGGTCGAAAGGTCGCCGGTTGCGCCCTCGCGACGACCCGCTCCGCCGCGCTCCTCCAGGCGAGCATCCCCGCCGGGGCGCCCGCCGACGCTCTCGTCCTGGACGCGGAGACGCGCGCGCGCTACACGAACCCGCTCTGGGTCCCGCGCTGGCTCACACAAGCCGTTCCGGCCGCGCTGAGGGAGCTCGCTCCCGTCACGCTCACCGCCCTGGATCCGGACCTCTCCCCCCGCGAGCGCACCGACGCGATCCTCTGGAACCTCGCCGACCCGATCCGGGTGAACGACGCGCTCGGCGCCCTCGGCGAGTACGACTCGTACGCCGAGGAGCTCGCCCTCGCCGAGACGGGCGCGCAGATCCAGACTGGGCTCGACCGGATGGGGGGCGGGATCGGCCTTCCGCCTGGCATCTCTGCCGATGAGTTTCTCCGTCTGCGATCCGGATTCGCGACGGGGAGGGCGACCCGGGAAGGGAGTCCCACCCCGCTCAGAGAGGCGGGGCAGGGCGAGGCGCTCAGCCCGCGAGTTGCGGAGTGATCTGGAACCCCTGCGAGTTCAGCTCGGCCCCGATGTGACGGAGCTTCTTCATCGCGCGGAGCTCGATCTGGCGGACGCGCTCGCGGGTGACGTTGAGCTCGACCCCGACCTCCTCCAGCGTCCGCGCCCGACCGTCGTCGAGCCCGAAGCGGAGCCGCACGACGTCGCGCTCGCGGCCCGTGAGGCGTGAGAGGATCCCCTCGAGCTCCTCGCGGCGGATGAGCTGGCTCGTGACCTCGCCCGGTGACGGCATGTTCGTGTTCGGCACGAAGTCGCCGATCGTCGAGTTGTCCTTCTCGCCGACGGGGGTCTCGAGCGAGATCGGCTCGGCCGCGACCCGCATCATCTCCTTCACGCGGTCCACCGAGAGACCGACCTCGCGCGAGATCTCCTCCTCGGTCGGCTCGCGCTGAAGCTCCTGCTGAAGCCGCGAGGAGGTCTTCACGATCTTGTTGATGAGCTCGGCGACGTAGACGGGGATGCGGATGGTCCGCCCCTCGTTGATGATCGCCCGCGCGATCGCGCGGCGGATCCACCACGTCGCGTAGGTCGAGAAGCGGAAGCCCTTCGACCAGTCGAACTTCTCGACCGCGCGGATGAGGCCCCGGTTGCCCTCCTGGATAAGGTCCGCGAGCGGGACGCCGCGCGCGTTGTACTTCTTCGCGATGGAGACCACGAGGCGAAGGTTCGACTCGATGAGGTGGCGCTTCGCCTCGGACCCCTCCGAGATGACCCGCGCGCGGATCATCGGGGTGAGCTCCTTCGGCTTGCCGAGGTGCGCGATCTCCGAGCGCTGGAGAAGCTTCAGGAGCTCCTTGTCCTTGTCCTTCTCGGCGAGCTCCTTCGCCATGACCTGCACGGCGAGGTGGACCTCCTGCTCGGGGGTGAGAAGCTGGGCGCGGCGCGTCTGGCGCATCCACATCTCGAGCTCCTCGGAGTCGTCCGAGGCGGTGGAGGTCGTCGCGGTGGGGGTCTCCTCGGCCTCCTCGACCTCCTCCTCGAGCGCCTCGATCTCGAGAAGCTCTTCGGGGGTGCCGGCGGCGGGGTCCTCGAGCTCGGTCACGCCCGGGTCCAGGTACACGGTGTTGCGGCCCGGCTGGCGGACGGTGATCGCCCGTCCGCGGCGCGGCGTGGTGGCTCCTGTGGGCATTGACATCTGTTCTTTCCTACTCCAAAATCGCCCCGACCTGCGACCGCCGTCCCCTCCCGGACGCGCGAAGGCACCGGGCGGGGAAGAGGGTCGTCGCGAGGTCGGAGCCGACCGTCGCGAGAGAAGGGGCGAGTTTCGTGCCGTTCGCGCCGGGTTCGCCCCGTTCCGCGTCCGCACGCTTTGGATTTCGCGCCTTCGGAGGATAAGACGCACGGGAAGGCCCGAAACGTTTCACTTTCCCCGCAATTCATCCGGCGTTAAGCTTTCGCCTTGCGTTCCGGGCCTGAAATCGGGTCGGCATCTCCGCGCCAGGAGTCCTCTGTCCGCGAGTGTGCCTCGTGGCGGAGGCGGAATGAACCCGCGAGCTCTAAACGACCTGTAAGCCGCCCGTGTAGTTCCGGCGACACATCGGTGTGGCGGGCTCCCCAGCGCTCAGGCCCTGTGTGCGGAGGTGCGCAATCGCCGGGCGGCGAGCGCCAGCTCCCGCCCGAGCCCCCCCGCCGCCTCCACCGTCGAGAACCGGCCCGAGGAGACCCGCACCGTCCCCCGAAGCCAGGCGGGGTCGAGCCCCAACGCCGTGAGGGTGGGACTCGGCTCTGTCGAAGAGGACGAGCACGCCGCCCCCGCGCTCACCGCGTACCCGGCCCGGTCGAGATCCAGGAGCAACGCCTCCGCCTCGATCCCCTCGAACGAGATCGAGAGGATGTGCGGCACCCCGTCCGCGTTCACCCGCGCGTCCGCGAGCTCGCCGAGCACCGCCTCCCGGCACGCACGCGCGAGGTCCGAGCCGTCCTCCCCCGCCGCGATCCGCGCCGCCTCCCCCATCCCCACGATCCCTGCGACGTTCAGCGTGCCCGGACGGAACCCCCCCTCCTGCTCCCCGCCCAGCAGGAGAGCGGGGAACGCCCCCTCCCGCGCGTAGAGGAAGCCGACCCCCTTCGGCCCGTAGAACTTGTGCGCCGAACCGAACGCGAACTCCGCCCCCCCCGCCGCCCACGCGATCTTCCCGAGGGCCTGCGTCGCGTCCACGAGGTCCGCGACGGAGGTGTCGAGGATCGCCCCCGTCTCGTTGTTGAGAGCCATCACGGCTCCGAACCCCGCCCGCGCCTCGATCCGCCACCCCGCGTTCGACGCGATCTCCCACCCCCGCGCGAGTGCCGGCGACCGCACCGCCGAGTGCTCGAACGGCGAGATCCAGCCCGCCCCTTCTTGCGCCGCGATCACCGCGTTCGCCCCTTCCGTCGCCCCGGAGGTGAATGCGATCTGCGCGGGATCCTCCGCGCCGATAAGATCGGCGACGTGCCCCCGCGCCCGCTCCACCGCCTCCCGCGCCTTGCGTCCCGCGGTGTGGAGCGAGTGCGCGTTCGCCCACTCGTCCTCGAGCCACGGCCTCATCGCGGCGAAGACGCGCGGATCGAGCGGAGTCGTCGCCGCGTTGTCGAAGTAGCGCGCGGGGTCCATGCGCGTTCCTACGCCAGATCTATCACGAGATCGAGGAGCGGCTCGCCCGCCTCGAACCGCCGGAGGTTCGCGAGGAAGTGCCGCACGAGCCGCACGTCCTCCCCTCGGTGCCCCCCGCCCGAGTGCGGGGTGATCACGACGTTCGGCGCGTCCCACAGCGGATGTTCCTTCGGGAGCGGCTCGGGGTCGGTCACGTCGAGGTACGCCCCCGCGAGCCGGGGCAAGGCGGCGAGCAGGGCGGCGGTCTCGACCGTCGTGCCCCGCCCGATGTTGAGGAAGAGCGCCCCGTCCTTCATCCGCGCGAAGCGTCCTGCGTCGAACAGCCGCTCGGAGGCCGAGTTCGCCGGAAGAACGTTCGCCACGTAGTCCGCCCCCTCCAGCAGGCGATCCAGATGGTCCATCCCGAATGTCGGCACGCCGTCGTGTCCCCGGGGCGTCCGCCGCACCGCCGCGATCTCGATCCCGAACGGCGCGAGAAGCTCCACGAGGCGCCGCCCGATCGCCCCGTACCCCACGATGAGGAGCTTCCCGTCCTGAAGAAGCCGCGAGTCCCGCCGATGCTCCGCCGCCGACCACCCTCGCTCCCCCAGCTGGTCCCGCATCGCCGCCGGCAGTTGCCGCGCGTGCGCGAGGAGGAACGCGAGCAGGTGCTGGGCGCACGGCTCGTCGAACACCGACGACGAGTTCGTGAGGACCGCCCCCTTCGCCGCAAGCCGCGCGCGGAACACGTCCGTGTCGTACCGCGTGTACCCCGCGCTCGTCACATGGATCCACCGGAGTTCCGGCACCGCGAGCGCCGCCTCGGGATCGGGTTGGGAAAAGAGGACCTCGCCCCGAGGATCGCCCCCGAACACGAGCTCGTGCCCCGCCGCCCCGCCCGCCTCCGCCTTCAGGAGCGCAGTGGCCTCCGGATCGAGGTCGCCCCCGTTCCAGTTCGCCCCGCACCAGATCGTCATCGTCGGTGAGGATACTGGAACGGCATGGACCCGAACCCGCCGCTGACGACCGCGCGCCTGAGGCTCGAGCCGCAGGTCGCCCGCCACGCCCCCGCGATGATGGCCTTCCTCGCCGATCCCGCGATCTACCGCTTTCTCCCCGACGATCCGCCCCGCGACGAGGCGGCGCTCCGGGCCCGGTACGCGCGGCTGGAATCGCGCCGTTCGCCCGACGGGTCGGAGCGGTGGCTCAACTGGACTGTGTTCCGCGGCGATCGGTCCATCGGGACGGTCCAAGCGAGCGTGAGGGGCGAGGTCGCCGACGTGGCCTACGTGTTCGCGCCCTCGGAGTGGGGACGCGGGTACGCCGGCGAAGCCGTGGCGGCCCTTCTCGATCATCTGCGCGCCGAGGCGAGCGTCGCGCGCGCCCGAGCGAACGTGGACTCCCGGAACCTCGCCTCGCAGAGGCTGCTGGCGCGGCTCGGCTTCGTCCGGATCGGCGAGGTGAAGGGGGCCGACGCGTTCAAGGGAGCGGTGAGCGACGAGCTCGTCTACGAACTCGCCCTCGCCCGGGGCGCCCGCCCCGAGCGAGAAGGCTATCCTGAGAGAGTGGCCTGAGAGAGTGGCCTGAAAGGGTCGCCGCGCCGCGGGGATCGTCCGCGGCCTGACCCGGCCACCCTCCCGGAGCGCGCGCTACACGCCGACGGCGAGGCTCTCCTTCGTGAGCCGCGCGATGTCGCTCGTCCGGTCGGCGACCTTCGCCCCCGCGTTCAGAAGCGCGTCCACCTTGCTCTGCGGCGTCCCCGTGTTCCCCGAGATGATCGCCCCCGCGTGCCCCATGCGCTTGCCCGGAGGGGCCGTCCGCCCCGAGATGAACCCGACGACGGGCTTCTTCATCGTCTTTACGAACTCGCACGCCGCCTCCTCGTCGCTCCCCCCGATCTCCCCGATCATCACGACCGCCTGGGTCTTGTCGTCGCGCTCGAACATCTCCATCACCTCGATGAAGCGCGTCCCCGGAAGCGGGTCGCCCCCGATCCCCACGCAGGTGCTCTGCCCGAGCCCCGCGTTCGTGAGCTCGAACACCGCCTCGTACGTGAGCGTCCCCGAGCGCGACACGAGCCCCACCGGACCCGCCGAGAAGATGTGCCCCGGCATGATCCCCATCTTGCACTCGCCCGGGGTGATGATCCCCGCGCAGTTGCCGCCGAGAAGCCGCGTCGTCCCGTTCGCGCGGAGGCGGTTCACGACGCGCACCATGTCGCTCGTCGGGATCCCCTCCGTGATGAGCGTCACGAACGGAAGCCCCGCCGCCTCGCACTCGAGCACCGAGTCCGCCGCGAACGCGGGGGGCACGAACACGATCGCCGCGTCCGCCCCCGTCGCCGAGACCGCCTCCTCCACCGTGTCGAAGACCGGCTTCCCCTGGAACTCCTGACCCCCCTTCCCGGGCGTCACCCCCCCGACGACGTCCGTCCCGTAGGCGATCATCTGGCCCGTGTGGAACGCCCCCTCCCGCCCCGTGATCCCGCACACGAGCACCTTGGTGGAACGATCGACGAGAACCGACATCACCGGCATTGTACCGGCGAGCGTCCGAGCGGGATGTGGTGTAGAATCCCCTACGGACGCAGAGTCCAACGCCGAATCGGCCCGCAAGGCCGAGCGGGGGAACCAGATTAGGGGCGAGTTCGCCGTTCTCGAAAGAAGCGACCCGGAAGGGAAGCGACGAAAGGGGCGGCGATAGGTTAACTCTTGGACCGAGCCCGTCAGCTAACCCCGTAGGTGGAGCTTGAGTCGCGAAGGGCGCGAGGACCCACCGGACGACGCCGTCCGGCCGAGCCGCCGAAAACGAGACTTTGCCCCTGCGATCCTCTCGGGGGGACGCCCGTCCCGACCGGCGATCGGAACTGGCCGCAACGTCGCGGCGCCGCCGAGACCCGCGACGGTGGGCGCCACCCCCCTCCGCCCCACAGGACCGCGAAACGATGCCCCGGGCGGGCGCTAGGTATACACACCCCATGAGCAAGGCCGCGCCGGGGGTCCGCTACGCCGAGGTGGAGCGCGAGACGAAGGAGACCCGCGTCACCGTCGTGCTCGACCTCGACGGCGGCACCCGCCGCGACATCGCCACCGGCATCCCCTTCTTCGACCACATGCTCGCCCAGCTCGCCTTCCACGGCCAGCTCGACGTCGGCATCTCCGCCGAGGGGGACCTCGACATCGAGGACCACCACACCGTCGAGGACGTCGGCATCGTCCTCGGCCAAGCCCTCGCCCAGGCCCTCGTGAGCGAGGACGCCGTCGTGCGCTACGCCTCGAACCACACCGTCATGGACGACGCCCTCGTCCTCTGCGCCCTCGATCTCTCGGGCCGCCCCGGCCTCTACTGGGAGGCCGAGTTCCGCCGCGAACGCCTCGGGAGCCTCTCGACCGAGAACGTCCACGAGTTCTTCAAAGCCTTCGCGATGAACGCCGGGATCACCCTCCACGTCCGCAAGATCGCCGGCTTCAACGACCACCACGTCGTCGAGGCGACCTTCAAGGCGGTCGGCATGGCCCTCTTCGCCGCCACCCGCCCCGTCGAGCGGCGGGGAAGCTCCTCGACCAAAGGGAAGCGCGGCTCGTGACCCCCGTCACGATCCTCGACTACGGCATGGGCAATCTGCGGTCGGTCGAGAAGGCGGTCGAGGCCCTCGGCCACCCCGTCCGCGTCTCCCCCGATCTCGGCGGCGCCGAGCGACTCATCCTCCCCGGCGTCGGCGCGTTCGGCGCCGCGATGGAGCGACTCGCCCCCCTGCGCCCGGCGATCCGCGCCTTCGCCGCCTCGGGGAAGCCCCTCCTCGGCATCTGCCTCGGCCAGCAACTCCTCTTCGAGCGGAGCGAGGAGTTCGGCGACCACGAGGGTCTCGGCCTCCTGAAGGGGAGCGTGCGCTACCTTCCGAGCGGCGAGGGGCGCAAGATCCCCCTCATCGGCTGGTGCCGGGTCGAGGTCCGCGACCCCGTCCTCGGCGCGGGCGTCGCCCCCGAGGACGAGTTCTACTTCGTCCACTCGCTCTACACCGACGCGGCCGACCCCGCCGACGTCGCCCTCACCGCCGAGTACGGTCGGACGTTCCCCGCCGCCGTCCGCCGCGGCCACGTTTGGGGCGCCCAGTTCCACCCGGAGAAGTCCGGCCCCGCCGGACTCCGCCTTCTGAACAATTTTCTCACGAGCTGACGATGCACATCCTTCCCGCCATCGACCTTCGCGGGGGCCACGTCGTCCGCCTGAGCCAGGGCGACTACGCCCAGGAGACCGTCTACTCCGCCGATCCCGGCGAGATCGCCGGCGCTTTCCTCGCCGCCGGAGCCCGCTGGCTCCACGTCGTGGACCTCGACGGCGCGCGGTCCGGCGCCCCTCGGAACCTCGACGCCGTCCGCGCGATCTGCGCCCACCGCGGGCTCCACGTCGAGTTCGGCGGCGGCGTCCGCTCGCTCGAGGCGATTGAGACGATGCTCGCCCTCGGCGTCGCCCGCGTGATCCTCGGTACCGCCCTCGTGAAGGACCCCGCCCTCGCCCGCGACGCCCTCCACGCCTTTCCGAGCGAGATCGTCGCCGGCCTCGACGCCCGCGAGGGCAAGCTCGCCACCGAAGGGTGGCGCGAGCAGGGGACCGAGAGCGTCGTCGAAGCGGGGAAGCGCCTGAGCGACCTCGGCGCCGAGCGCTTCATCGTCACCGACATCGCCACCGACGGGATGCTCACCGGCCCGAACCTCGCCCTCTACGCCGCCTTCGCCCGCGAGGTCGAGGGAGCCCTCATCGCCTCGGGCGGCGTCGGCTCCCTCGACGACCTGCGCGCCCTCGCCGCCCTCGGCCACCCCCCCGAGGGCGCCATCGTCGGGCGCGCGCTCTACGAGGGGCGCTTCACCCTCGAGGACGCCCTCGCCCTCCAGGGGCGCGAGGTCGGCACCGGCAGGCTCGCCCCCCTCCTGAATCCCTAGCGCTCTCCCGAACGTAGCCGACTCCGAACGCCATGAACCCCCTTCCCCTCGCCTTGCACGTGACGCCGGGGATCGTCGCGCTCTGCATCCCGATCGTCGCGATCCTCGTCGGCGGCCTCGGCAAGATCGTGAGCGAGATGACCCGCCACCAGCGGAAGATGGCCGAGATGCTCGCCGAGCAACAGCGTCTCCTCATCGAGCTCGAGAACCGCCGCCTCGCGGCGTCCGTCCCCGTCGCTCCCCCGACGTCCGTTCCGGCGACCTCCGCCGCGCCCGCGGGCGAAGAGGAGCTGACCGAGCTCCGCGCCCGCCTCGCCGCGCTCGAGGCGAAAGCCGCCGAAGCGGCCTCCCTCTCCCAAGAGATCCCCGCCCGATGAACCCCCTGCTCCCCGCCGACATCGTCTCCTCCCTCTTCAACGACGGGATGATCATCCCCATCGTCGCGATGGTCATCCCCTTCGTCGCGATCCTCACGAGCCATCAGCGCAAGATGGCCCAGATGATGGCCGAGCAACAACGCGCCTTCCTCGAGCTCGAGAACCGCCGCCTGGGCGCCATGCCCGCCCCGGTGGACCCCGCGACCCAGTACGAGCTCCAGACCCTGCGCGACCGCCTCGCCCGCATGGAGACCGAGCTCGCCGAGTCCCGCGCCGACGCGCAGGGACGCGACGAGAACCGCGCCTGAGACCCCCTACTCGGACGAAGAACGGCGCGGGACGCGGCCCAGCCGGATCTCCGCCCCGTCGAGGTCCCGCAGGATCAACCCGTCACGGGCGACCCGCGCCGTGTACGCCCCCGCCGCCCGCCGAGTGTCCTCCGGCTGAGCCGCGATCGGACGCCCGAGGATCGTGGTCACGTCGAGGCGCAGGCGCTCCCCGTCGCGCACCCACGTCCCCCCGAACGGAGGCATCCCCCCGTCCGCGAGCAGGAACGTCCCGTCCCGCTTCAACGTGAGCCGCATCCCCGCGAGGTTCCGCGCGAGCACCGGGTCGAGCGCCGCGTTCGGGGCGAGCGGGCGCGAGCCCATCCACTCCCCCGCGAGCGCCGCGTCCGGCGACGCGCACGACCGTGCTCCCGCGAGAACGAGAAGGAGCAGGAGGGATAGACTCCCCACCGTGAGCACGACCTTCAGCATTCCTCCCGAAGTCTACAGAAGCCAGGGCCTCACCGACGGGGAGTACGCGAGGATCGAAGCTCTCCTGGGCCGCGCGCCGACCCTCACCGAGCTCGGGATGTTCGCCGTCATGTGGAGCGAGCACTGCGGCTACAAGTACAGCCGCCCCGTTCTCGCCGCCTTCTCCGAGTACAAGCGGAGTATCGAAGGGTCCGGCCTCGAGAACGCCGGGGTCGTGGATCTCGGCGACGGCTACGGCGTGACGATGAAGGTCGAGAGCCACAACCACCCGAGCGCGGTCGAGCCGTACCAGGGTGCCGCGACCGGGGTCGGCGGGATCGTCCGCGACATCCTCACGATGGGCGCGCGCCCCATCGCCCTCCTGAACTCGCTCCGCTTCGGCCCGATCCGCGACGGCGAGGCCGAGCCCGCCGTCGTCGCCCGCAACCGCCACCTTCTCGACCGCGTCGTCGCCGGCATCGCCGGGTACGGCAACTGCGTCGGCATCCCGACCGTCGGCGGCGAGGTGAGCTTCCACCCCCTCTACTCGGGCAACCCCCTCGTGAACGCGATGTGCGTCGGGGTCCTCCCGACCGCCGCCGTCACCACCGCCGCCGCCTCGGGCGTCGGCAACCCCGTGATCTACCTCGGCTCCGCCACCGGGCGCGACGGCATCCACGGCGCGACCTTCGCGAGCGAGGCCCTCGACGAGGACGCCGACGCCCGCCGCCCGAACGTCCAGATCGGCGACCCCTTCGCCGAGAAGGGGCTCATCGAGGCGACCCTCGAGGCCCTCGAGACCGGCGCGATCGTCGCGATCCAGGACATGGGCGCCGCCGGGCTCACCTGCTCGACGATCGAGATGGCGAGCAGCGGGCGCGTGGGCATGAACGTGAACCTCGATCTCGTCCCCACGCGCGAGCCGATGGAGGCGACCGACCTCATGCTCTCCGAAAGCCAGGAGCGCATGCTCTGCGTCGCCCACGCGGGGCGCGAGGAGGAGGTCCTCTCCGTCTTCCGCAAGTGGGAGCTCCCCGCCGTCGTCATCGGCCGCGTCACCGCCGAACCTCTCGTGGTCGTCACCCGCCACGGCGAGACCGTCGCCCGCCTCGACCCGCGCCACCTCACCGACGAGTGCCCCGTCTACGCGAGCGAGGCCGAGCCCCCCGCCTCGTTCCACGCCGCCGCCCGGTTCGATCCCGCCGCGCTCCCCGCGACCGATCTCCACGCCGACCTCCTGACCCTTCTCGCCTCCCCCGACGTCGCGAGCAAGGCCCCCGTCTTTACCCAGTACGACCGCCACGTCATGACCGGGACCGTCGTGGACGCCGGACGCGGCGACGCCGCCGTGATCGCCCCCGACGGCACGACCCAGGCGCTCGCCCTGAGCCTCGACGGAAACGCCCGTTGGACCGCCGCCCATCCCCGCCGGGGCGGACGCCTCGCGCTCGCCGAGGCGGCGCGCAACGTCGCCTGTACGGGCGCCCGCCCCATCGCCGCGACCGACGGCCTGAACTTCGGCGACCCCACCCGCCCCGAGGTCTTCTGGGCCTTCCGCGAGGCGGTGTACGGTCTCGCCGAGGCCGCCGAGACCCTCGGGACCCCCGTCATCTCCGGCAACGTCTCGCTGTACAACCGGAGCGACCTCGGCGAGATCCCTCCGACCCCGATGGTCGGGATGCTCGGCGTCCTGCCGAACCCCGAGCGCGCCTGCTCCGCCGTCCCCCTCGCGGGCGACGACCTCGTGCTCCTCATCGGCGTCCACGGCGCCGCCGAGCACGCGGGGATCGGTGCCTCCCTCTACCTTCGCGAGGTCCACGGCCGCGAGGACGGCTACCCGGTGGACGTCCGCCTCGACGCCGAGCTCACCCTGCACCGCGTCCTCGAGACCCTCGCCGGCGAGGGTGCCCGCCTCGCCCTCCACGACCTCTCCGACGGCGGCCTCGCCGTCGCGCTGGCCGAGATGGCGATCCTCGGGGGGATCGGGGGCGACTTCGCCCTCCCCCTCGGCCTCCACCCCTTCGCCGAGCATCCCTCCCGCGCCCTCGTCGCCACCCGGGACCCGGCGGCCGCGATCGGCCTCGCCGAGCGCTCCGGCCTCGCCGCCTTTCGGCTCGGGACTTTCGGCGGCGACGCGCTCGCCTTCGGGGGGGCGTCGTGGTCCATCCCGCTTCTGAAGGAAACCTATGAGGCTCCCTTGGCGTCCGTCTTCGGGAGGCCGACGTCATACTGAATGGTAGTAGGTCCCTAGACTCCCTTATGAAGCCCGTCCGCCTTCTCGCCCTCGCGCTCGTCGCGGCGACCGCCGTCTCCCTCCTGCCCGCCTCCGCCCACGCGCAAGCGTCGGGAACCGAGGGAGCCCCCGCGCCGGGGACCACCGCGCAAGGGACCACCGCCCAGGGCACGCTCACCCCCGAGCAGACCCTCTTCCGCAACCGGATCGCGGGGGCGATCCGCCTCTACAAGGACGGCAAGACCGACGAGGCCGTCGCCGGGTTCGAGTCGCTCAACGCCGAGGACCCCAAAAGCCCCGAGGTCCAATCCTGGCTCGGCTTCCTTTACCTTCGGACGAACCGCGCCGCGAAGGCGATCCCCCTCCTGGAGGCCGCCTCCACCACGAGTCCGAACGACCTTGAGGTTCTGAACAACCTCGGCAACGCCTATCTCTCGACCGGGAACGAAGCCGCCGCGCTCGTGAAGTTCGAACGCCTCGCGAAGCTGAACCCCGGGATGTTCGAGCCGCACTACAACGCGGGCAACATCTATCTCGCGCGAAAGGACTGGCCGAAGGCCGCCGCCGAGTACCGCGCCGCGGGCGCGATCAAGGGGGACAATCCCGCCGTGTGGAACAACCTCGGCGTCGCCCTCGACGGGGCGAACGACGACGCGGGCGCCACCGCGGCCTTCCGCCGCGCGAGCGACCTCAACCCGAAGAACGCCGTCTACGCGCGCAACGCCGGACTCGGCCTCGCGAAGGCGAAAGGCCGCGACGCGGCGACGTACCTGGAGCGCGCCGTCGCGGCGGGCTCGACGGACGGGGCCGTCCTCGTCGCCCTCGGCGCGGCGTACACCGAGGCGGGCCGCTACGCCGACGCCCAGGCCGTCTACGGCCGCGCCTCCGGCGGGTTCGACAACGACGCCGCCTACTGGTACAACCTCGGCGTCCTGCGCTCCCGCACGAAGGACCTCGCCGGAAGCGAGGCCGCCTACCGCAAGGCCGCCGAGCTTCGCCCCGAGGATGTGGACACCCTCCAGAACCTCGGCCTCGTCCTCTTCCGCGAGGGCAAGTACGGCGACGCGCGCGAGCAGTTCGCCGCCGCCCGCAAGCTCGATCCGAACTCCGTCGCCGCCCGCCGGAACTACGCCGCCGCCGCCGCCAAGAGCGGACGCCCCGCCGAGGCCGTCCCGATCTGGCGCGAGACCGTCGCCGCCGAGCCGAAGAACGTCGCCGTCCGCATCGACCTCGCGAACGCCCTCTACGAGGCCGGCGACTACGAGGGTGCCCGCTACCACTACAAGCAGGCGCTCCTTCTAAAGCCCAACTCCGCCGAGGCGCTCAACGGCGTCGGCCTCCTCTACCTGCGCGACTACAAGCTCGTCCCCGCCGAGGCCGCGTTCCGCGGCGCGATCGCCGCCGATCCGCGCTTCACCCCCGCCTACAACAACCTCGCGATCATCCTCGAGAAGGGGAACAAGCGCGCCCAGGCCGTGAGCCTCCTCGAGCGCGCCGCGAAGATCGACCCCCGGAACGCCGACGTCCAGAAGAACCTCCGCCGCCTGAAGGCCGACGCCTGAAGGCCGGAACGAGAGTGCGCGCGAACCTCGTCGTCAACTCCCACCGCCCCGATGCGATCGAGGCGGCGGGGGTCGCCGCGCGCCTGCTCGTCTCCCGAAACGTCGAGGTCGGCGTGGAGGCCGCCGCCGCCGCCGCCGTCCGGGGCCGCCCCGTCGTCCCGACCTCCGTCCCCGACGCGGACCTCGTCGTCGCGTTCGGGGGCGACGGCACCCTCATCCGCGCCGCCCATCTGTGCTCCGAGCGCGGCACCCCCCTTCTCGGCGTCCACTACGGGCGCTTCGGCTTCGTGACCCAGTGCCGGCCCGAGGATCTCGACGCCGCTCTCCTCGCCTTCTTCGCCGGAGACTATCGCCTCGACCGGCGGATGATGCTCCACACCGAGCTTCGGCGCAAGGGCACCCTCCTTGCCTCTCTCCATACTCTGAACGAGTCCGTCCTCCAGCGCGCCGTCACCGACCGCATGCTCACCTTCGAGGTCGAGGTGGACGGTCGCCTCCTCACCGCGTATCCCGCCGACGGCGTGATGGTCTCCACCCCCACCGGGTCCACCGGCTACTCTCTCTCCGCCGGCGGCCCCGTCCTCGATCCCTCTCTCGAGGCCATGCTCCTCAACGCGATCGCCCCCCATACGCTCTCCGCCCGCCCCCTCGTCCTCTCTCCCGACGCGACCGTCGTCCTCCGCCTCCGCAACGAGGACGGCGCGGGGGGCGACACCGTCCTCTCCGGCGACGCCCAGACCCGCCTCCACCTCCTCGGCGGCGAGGAGGTCGTCGTCCGCCGCTCGTCCCGCACGACGAACCTCGTCGTCGTCCACCCCGGCGACTTTCTCGCCAAGCTCTCCCGCCACCTCCTCTGGAGCCGCGGCCTCATGGAATCCAACGATGACTAGCCCCGCATCCGTCTCGACCCGCGTCCTCAAAGTAGAAGACGCCGAGGTGACCTTCGGCCACGGCTCCGGCGCCGTGAAGGCGCTCGATGGCGTGAGCCTGACGATCGCCCCCGGCGAGATCGTCGCCGTCGTCGGCGAGTCCGGGTGCGGCAAGACCACCCTCGCCCGCGCCGTCCTCGGGCTCCAGCCGCTCTCCGGCGGAGAGATCGAACTCGGCGGGGAGCGCGTGACCGGCGTCCGCCGCGATGCCGCCGAGACCGTCGGGATGGTCTGGCAGGACCCCTACGCGAGCCTTAACCCCCGCTGGAAGGTCGGCCGCTCCGCCGTCGAGCCCGCGCGCATCGCCGGAAAGCGCGTCGCCGTGGAAGGGCTCTTCGAGACCGTCGGCCTCCGCCCCGATTTCGCGGGCCGCTACCCCCACGAGATGTCCGGCGGTCAGCGCCAGCGCGTCGCCATCGCCCGCGCCCTCGCCCTGCGCCCGCCCCTCGTCATCTGCGACGAGCCGACCTCGGCCCTCGACCTCTCGATCCGCGCCCAGATCCTCAACCTCCTGAAGGACGTCCGGGTCGCCACGGGCGCGGCCTTTCTCTACATCTCGCACGACCTCACCACCGTCCGCTTCCTTGCCCACCGCGTCGCCGTCATGTACCTCGGCCGCATCGTCGAGGAGGGGCCGACCGCCGCGGTCTTCGAGTCCCCCCGCCATCCCTACACGAAGGCGCTCATCGACGCCGCCCCCACCCTCGACCGCCTCATGCACCTCCCCGACCCTCTCCCCGGCGAGATCCCCGATCCCAAGGGCGGCTTCCTTGGGTGCCGCTTCGCCTCGCGCTGTCCGAATCGCCTGGAGATCTGCCCGAAGGTGGACCCCGGCGCGACTTCGGAGGAGACGGTCTTCTTCTGCCACAACCCCGTCCCCCACCACCGCGGAGACCTGTAGCCGTGGACGCCCCCTCCACCCCCCGCTTCGCCTACGTCGCCCAGCTCCAGGATCTCGAGCACGAGATGATCGACATGGCCGCCCGCGCGGAGCAGATGGTCCTCGACGCCGTCCACGCCCTGACGATCCTCGACGTCGACCTCGCCACCTCCGTCCTCCACGCCGACGACGCCGTGGACGCCCTCGACCTCGACATCGAGAACCGGTGCATCCGTCTTCTCGCCCTCCAGGGCCCCACCGGACGCGACCTCCGCACGATCGGCTCCGCCCTGAAGATCATCACCGACATCGAGCGCATCGGCGATCTCGCCTGCGACATCGCGAAGATCGCCCTGAAGATCGACGGGGACGGCGGCTCCCCCTCGATCATCGACCTGCCGAGGATGGCGAACACCGTCTCGCTTATGTTCCGCGAGGCGATCGAGGCCTACGTCCACCGCGATCCCGAGCGCGTCGCCCACGTCGCCGATCTGGAGAACGAGGTGGACGCCTTCTACCGCGACCTGCGCAACCAGGTCTTCCGCCACATGACCGCCGACCCGAACCAGCTCGTGAGCGACGGCTGGCTCCTTCTCGCCGTCCACCACCTCGAGCGCATCGCCGACCACGCCCTGAACATCGCCGAGCGCGTGACCTTCATCATGACCGGCGAGCTCCGCCAGCTCGTCTCCGGCGATAAGCCCCTCGCCTAGCGAGAGGCGAGGAACGCCTCGACCGCCTCTCGTGAGGCCATCCCCGTCTGCGCCCCGGCCGATCCCACCGCGATCGCCGCCACCGCGCACCCGAACCGGCACGCCCCGAGGAGGTCGGCCCCTTCCGCGAGGCGCACCGCGAGCGCCCCGTTGAACGCGTCCCCCGCCCCCACCGTGTCCACCGCCTGCACCCGGAACCCCGGCACCATCCGCCCCGCTCCGCCCGCCGACGCCCAAACGCCCAGCGCCCCCAGCGTCACCACCACGTCGCGCGTTCCTCGGTCGTGGAACCACGCCGCCGCGACCTCCGCCGACCGCGCGTCCCGCACCGGCACCCCCGCGTAGAACCCCGCCTCGTGCTCGTTCGGCGTGACGCACGTCGCCAAACCCCAGATCTCGTCCGGCATCTCGCGCGGCGGCGCGGGGTTGAGGATCCGCACCGGCGCCGCCAGCCGCATCGCCGCGATCGCCGCCCCCGGATCGGTCTCCAGCTGGGTCAGCACCGCGTCCGCCTCCAGCGCGGGCACCTCCGCCGCCCCGAGCCGCAGGTTCGCCCCAGCCGCCACGCAGATCGTGTTCTGCCCCGAGGCGTCGAGCGCGATGAGCGCCGCCCCCGAAGCCCCCTCCGTCTCCCGAAGCTCCTCCGCGTTCACCCCCTCGCGCACGAGGGCGTCGCGCAAGGCCGCCCCCGCCGGGTCCCTCCCGATCCGTCCGACGAACCGGACCTCGGCCCCGAGCCGCGCCGCCGCGACCGCCTGGTTCGCCCCCTTGCCGCCCGGGAACAAGGCGAGGTCCCCCGCCGGGACCGACTCTCCCGGCGCGGGGAACCGCGCCACCCGCACGACATGATCGAGCACGAGGCTCCCGACGACCGCGACGCGAATGGGCACGCCCAGGAAGGTAGCATCGAACCGATGTTGGACGAGTTGCGGGAGCTTTGGCGCTACCGCGAGCTTCTCCTGGTGATGGTCCGCCGCGACCTCCGCATCCGCTACAAGAACTCCCTTCTCGGCATCGCCTGGAGCTTCCTCAACCCCCTTCTCCAGGTCGCCGTCATGACCTTCGTCTTCGGCACCCTCCAGGACAACGGCATCAAGAACTTTTCCGCCTACGTCTTCGCGGCCCTCTTGCCGTTCACGTTCTTCCAGCTGTCCGTCCTCGATTCCGCCCAGTCCGTCCTCGGCGCGCTCTCCCTCGTGAAGAAGATCTACTTTCCTCGCGAGATCCTCCCGATCGCCTCCGTCCTCGCGAACTTCATCCACCTTCTCCTCGGGTTCGTCGTCTTCTTCGTCTTCCTCCTTTTCGTGTACCTGCGCAACCCGGCGAACGTCCCGTTCCAGGCGACGACGGTCTACCTTCCCGTCCTCCTCCTCGTCTCGCTCATGCTCTCGATGGGGCTCGCCCTCTTCGTCTCCGCCCTCAACACCTTCTTCGAGGACGTGAAGTACATCGCCGGGGTCGTCATGTACCTCATGCTCTTCCTCTGCCCGATCATGTACCTGAGCGAGGTCGTCGCGAACTCGCGCGCGAACATCCGCTCCGGCTGGCTCATCTACAAGCTCTACAACCTGAACCCCATGGCCGCCCTCGCGACCGCCTACCGCAAGGTCCTCCTCGCCCCGGTCCCCGTCAAGGTGAGCGAGCGAGGCTACGCGACCCCCCTCCCGTTGAACTGGGCTCACCTCGCCGTCGCCGCGCTCACCTCGTTCCTCGTCCTCGTCCTCGGCTACGCCTACTTCAACCGCGTGAAGTGGAGATTCGTCGAGCGCCCATGACCCCCCCCGCGCGCGACGACGTCGTCATCCGCCTCACGGGCGTCACGAAGCGCTTCGTCCTCTCCGGCAACGGCGGGGCCTCCCTGAAGACCGCTCTGCTCTGGTGGAAGCGCCGAAAGACCGAGGTCCGCACCGTCCTCGACGCGGTGGACCTCGAGGTGCGCCGCGGCGAGTGCCTCGCGATCGTCGGGCGCAACGGAGCGGGGAAGTCCACCCTCCTCTCCCTCCTCGCTCGCATCTACAAACCCACCGCCGGCACGATCGAGGTCCGGGGCCGCGTCGCCCCCCTCCTCGAGCTCGGCGCGGGCTTCCACCCCGATCTCTCCGGTGTCGAGAACATCGGCTTCAACGCCGTCATCCTCGGCCTCACCCGGGCGCAGGTGGCGGAGCGACTCCAGGCGATCATGGACTTCTCCGAGCTCGGCGAGTACCTCCACGCCCCGGTCCGCACCTACTCCTCCGGGATGCAGGCCCGCCTCGGCTTCTCCGTCGCGATGCACGTGGACGCCGACATCCTTATCGTGGACGAGGTCCTCGCCGTCGGCGACCGGGCGTTCGAGCGCAAGTGCTACGCGAAGATCGACGAGTTCCGCAAGGGGGGCGGCACCATCCTCCTCGTAAGCCACCAGATCGACTCCGTCCTGCGCTTCGCCGACCGCGCCGCCTGGCTCCACGAGGGCAAGATCGACCACCTCGGCGACCCGAAGACGGTCGTCGACGCGTATTTGGCGAGCGCGTGATCGGAAAGTACAATGGAGGCGTGACGCTCAAGGTCGTCGTGGAACCGGGTGAGATCGGGGGGTTCGTGGGACACGTCCCCGACCTCCCAGGATGCTGGTCGCAAGGAAGCACGCTCGAAGAGCTTCGCGAGAACATCGCCGAGGCGATCGCCGGATGCCTCGAAGCGCGTCAGGAGCGCATCGAACGCCGGAAACGCGCTGAGATCGAGCTGATCGCCGCCTGATGCCTCCGTTTCCCGTCCTCTCCGGAGGAGAGGACCGCCGTGCTTCGAGGCGCTCGGATGGACTTTTCAGCGTCAGCGGGGTTCGCACATGATCCTCGCCAAGGAAGACGTCGAGCTTACGCTCTCGATTCCAAATCATCGCGAACTCGATACGGGCACTTTGCGCGGTCTGATTCGAGACGCCGGCGTGACGGTCGCCGTCTTTGTCGAGACCCGCAAGAACCTCTAGTCGCCCTCCGATTTCCTGGACGACTCTGCCCGCGGCTCTCGGAACACCCGCCAGAACCCCGCCGCCCGCCGCGGCTTGACGACGATCCGGAGCAACGCGCCGAACTTGTTCAGCCCTCGGCAGATCCGCGCCGCCCGCTCCCCGCGCGTGATCCGGAAGTAGAGCTCCTTGCCCGCGTTGTACCGCGCCACCCCCCGCCACCACTCCCCCCGCGACGACGCCCCGAGCTCGTGCGTGAAGACCGCGTTCCACACGTACGCGATCCGTCCCACGCCGCGTACGGCGTCGCACAGCATCGTGTCCTCCATATACAGGAAGAACCGCTCGTCGAAGCCCGGAAACGCCTCCCGGCGGCACATGAGGCAAGCCCCCATCGCCTGGTCGCAGGTGGGGAAGACCTTCGGATCGTCGTACTCCCCGTTCGTGTCCCCCACACCCCACAGACGCACCCCCTCCCGGTACAGCCGCGACGTGTTCCAGTAGATCGGGACGAGCCTCTCTAGGAACGTCTGCTCCCACAGGACCGCCCGCAGGGTCATCCGGTTCGCGGTCGAGTTCTGGAGAGTCCCGTCAGGATTGAGCAGACGTCCCCCTGCCCCCGCGACGTCCGTCCGGTCGAAGGCCCCGGCAAGGATCGAGATCGCCCCCGGCTCCGCATAGCAGTCCGAGTTCAGGAAGAGGAACAGATCCCCCGTCGCGAGCGCCGCCCCCCGGTTGTTCGCCCGCCCGAACCCGAGGTTCTCCCCCGCCTCCACGAGCCGGACGTGCGGGAACTCCGCCGCCACCATCTCCGCCGACCCGTCCGTCGAGCCGTTGTCCACGACGATCGTCTCCTCGCGCTCTCCGATCGCCGCGAGGCACCGCCGGAGCTTCTCCCGCGTGTTGTACGAGACCACGATCACCGAGACCGTCACGCGACGATGGGGGGTGCTCGGAGACGCCATGGGACCGGGGTGCTAGAATCATAGCTTATGGCGAACGACTTCCAGGTCACCGCCGAGGGCCTGGAAAGGCTCAAGGCCGAGCTCGACACCCTCCGGGGCGAGACGCGCATGAAGGTCGCCGAATCCATCCGCGAGGCCAAAAGCCACGGCGACCTGAAGGAGAACGCCGCCTACCACGAGGCGAAGCTCAATCAGACCCGCCTCGAAAAGCAGATCGGCGAGCTCGAGCGCGCCGTCCAGTACGCGAAGGTCGTCCAGCGCGCCGAGGGCGCCGCCGCCGGACTCGGCTCCAAGATCAAGCTTCTCGATCTCGAGTTCGACGACGAGTTCGACGTCGAGCTCGTCGGAGCCTTCGACTCCGACCCCGCGTCGGGGCGCGTCTCGGTGAGCTCCCCGATGGGCGAGGTCCTCGTCGGCAGGGAGCCCGGGGCCGAGATCGAGGTCGTCGCCCCCGCCGGCAAGACCCGCTACCGCGTGGTCTCCGTTGAAGGCTAGTCCGCTCGCCGCCGGCCTCCTCGCGCTCGTCCTCTGCGCCGGGTGCGGCCCGTCCGCGACCCTGCCCCCCGCCCCGCGCGCCGCGGAGGCCGCCCCCTTTGTCGAGCCCCGCTTCGACGTCGCCTCGCCCTTGCGCCTCGAACGCCTCGGCCGCCGCCTCCAGATCGGTGCCGACGAGGCCACCCTCCGCGCCGTCTTCCCGAAGCCCGACGGCGCCTACGTCTTCAACGATCTTCCCACCAAGCTCCGGGGGGTCTTCGAGTCGCGCGGCTGGGAGAACGGCACCGAAGGCTTCGGCGCGATCCTCTACGGCGGCCGCGTCGCCCTCGCCATGCGCCAGTTCTACGCGATCGACGGCGCCCGCTTCGACGAGCTCTTCGACACCGTGCGCTCGGCGAACCGGAGCGTCCGGGGCGCTTCCGCCTCGGGCCGCAACGCCGACTTCTGGTTCTGGATCGCCGAGAGCCAGACCCTTATGGTCCTCCGCCGCGGCGTCAAGGGGAACCGCTACGACATGACGATCGCCCTCGGCGACAAGAGCCTCATGGACTCCCTCGATATGAGCCCCGCGAAGGTCGCCGGGATCGTCGAGCGTCTGAAGGCCGAATCCTCCAAGGGCGCCTCCGACGCCAAAGGCCCCGCCCCGCGAGATCGGGGCGAGGGAGCGAAGGCAGGCGGGTGAGCGTCCTCGTCGTGATCCCCGCCCGGATGGCGAGCACCCGCTTCCCCGGCAAGCCGCTCGTCCCCCTAGGGGGCAAACCGATGCTCCGGTGGGTCTATGAGGCCGCCTTAGGGGCCGATCTCGGTCCGGTCGTCGTCGCCACCCCCGACGACGAGATCCTCGCCGCCGTCCGCGCCTTCGGCGCCGACGCCGAGCGCACCCGCCTCGACCATCCCTCCGGCACCGACCGGATCGCCGAGCTCGCCGAGCGACGCGAGGCCGACGTCTACGTGAACGTCCAGGGGGACGAACCCCTTATCGATCCCCGCACGATCGTTGCCTGCGCCCTCCCCCTCCTCGCCGATCCCGCCTGCGAGATGGCGACCGCCGCCGTCCCGCTCCCCTTCGAGGAGATCGCGACCCCCAGCACGGTGAAGGTCGTGGCCTCGCTGAGCGGCGACGCGCTCTACTTCTCCCGCGCCCCGATCCCCTACCCGCGCGACCCCGATCCGGCCCTCTACCGCAAGCACCTCGGCATCTACGCCTATCGCCGATCCCTCCTCCGCCGCTACGCGACGTGGCCCCAGACCCCGCTCGAACGGAGCGAAGGTCTCGAACAGCTCCGCTTCCTTGAGCACGGCGTCCGCATCCGCGTCGCCGAGGGGTACGACTCCGGCCTCGCCGTGGATCTCCCCGAACACGTCGCCCCGGTGGAGCTCGCGTTAAGAGAACGTTCAGAAAGAGGCGCGGCGTAGGATAGAATAGGCGAACCTTCAGGGCGCGACGGCGGGCCCCAGCGAGCGCCGACCATGCCGTCGCCCACCCCCGATCCCGCTCCCCCCTGGAGCATCCCCCACGAATGGGACGAGCCCGAGGACCTCACCGCCCTCCTCGATCTCCTCCGCGAATCGCGCCCGACCGCCGACCTCGCGAAGATCCGCTTCGCCTTCTACACCGCCGAGAGGGCCCACTCGGGCCAGGAGCGCGCCTCCGGCGAGCCCTACATCGTCCATCCCCTCGCCGTCGCGCGGGTTCTCGTGGATCTCGGCATGGACGACGACACGCTCTGCGCCGCCTTCCTCCACGACGTCCTCGAGGACTGCGCCGGCTACACCCACGAGGGTATGGCGAAAACCTTCGGCCCCGACGTCGCCGGTCTCATCGAGGGCGTCACCAAGCTGAAGTTCCGCATGCAGGGCGAGCTCACCGACCGGCAGCAAAAGGCCGTCAAGACCGCCCAGACCGCCGAGACCCTCCGCAAGATGCTTCTCGCGATGGCCCGCGACGTCCGCGTCATGGTCATCAAGCTCGCCGACCGCCTCCACAACATGCAGACCCTCGACGCGATGCCCGAGGAGAAGCGCACCCGCATCGCCGCCGAGACCCTCGACGTCTACGCCCCCCTCGCCGCCCGCCTCGGGATCTGGCAGATCAAGTGGCAGCTCGAAGACCTCGCCTTCAAGCACCTCCACCCCGCCGAGTTCCGCGACATCTCCGCCCGCGTCGCCGCCACCCGCGCCGAGCGCGAGGCCGACCTCCATGCCGTCCTCGTCCTCGTGAAGGAGGAGCTCCAGCGCCGCGGCGTGAGGATCGTGGACCTGCGCGGCCGCCCGAAGCACCTCTACTCGATCTTCAACAAGATCGTCGGGCAGGGCATCCCCTTCGAGGAGGTGTACGACCTTCTCGCCCTCCGCATCATCGTCGAGTCCGTCTCCGACTGCTACGTCGCCCTCGGCGTCGTCCACGAGAACTTCGTCCCCATCTCCGCCCTCTTCTTCGACTACATCGCCAAGCCGAAGCCCAACGGCTACAAGTCCCTCCACACGAAGATCGTCGGCCCCAAGGGCCAGCCCATCGAGATCCAGATCCGCACCGCCGAGATGCACGCGATCGCCGAGTTCGGCGTCGCCGCCCACTGGAGCTACAAAGAGGGGAAGAACGCCGAGGGAAAGAGGACCGACGAGGTCACCGAGCTCTCGAACCTCCGCCAGCGCCTCCTCGACTGGTCGAGCGAGGCCCAGAACTCCTCCGACTACCTCCGCGCCGTCTCCACCGACCTCTTCGCCGAGCAGGTCTTCGTCTTCACCCCCAAGGGCGACGTCTTCGACCTCCCCATCGGGAGCACCCCCGTGGACTTCGCCTTCCGCATCCACACGAAGCTCGGCATGACCCTCGTCGGCGCGAAGGTCAACGGGAACGTCGTCCCCCTCGACCGCGGGCTCCAGAACGGCGACGTCGTCGAGGTCGTCACCCGCGCGAACGCCGCCCCCTCCCTCGATTGGCTCCGCTTCGTCCGGAGCGCCCACACCCGGAGCAAACTCCGCGCCCACTTCCGCAAGGAGTCCAAAGAGACCGACGCCGTCCGCGGCCGCGAGATGATCCAAAAGGAGCTCAAAGCCCTCGGCCTCGAGCCGAAGGCCTACCTCGGCGACGAGAGACTCGGAAGGATCGCGAAGGACTTCGACACCGTCGAGACCCCCACCGACCTTCTCGCCAAGGTCGGCGCGGGCATCCAGTCCGTCCAGTCCGTCGTCGCGAAGCTCCGCGGCGTCGGCCCCGCCGGCCCTCCCCCGTCCGCCGTCCAGATCAAGCCCACCCGCGAAGGCCGCCTCCAGCTCACCGGCGGCGGTCTCGACGGCATCCTCGTGAACCGCGCCCGTTGTTGCGGCCCCATCCCCGGCGACGAGATCGTCGGCTACGTCACCCGGGGGCGCGGCATCATGCTCCACCGACGCGTCTGCCCCAACGCCCAGGCCTACGCCGCGACCGAGCCCGAGCGCCTCATGCCCTACGACTGGCCCGCCGCGAGCGACTCGGGAACCGGGGGCGGGGGCGCCTACAACATCCCCCTCCGCATCGTCGCGATCGACCGCGCCGGCCTCGTCGCCGACATCACCACCATCTTCGCCGAGACGAAGACCTTCATGACCGCGATCTCCACCCGCTCCCGCGCGAACGGCACCGCCGAGCTCGACATCGCGATCGAGGTGGGCGGCACCGAGGGGCTCGCCTACGTCATGGGCCGCGTCGGAGGGCTTACCGACATCATCTCCATCGTCCGCGCCTTCGGAAAGGCGGCGAAGTAGTGCGCGCCGTCGTCCAGCGCGTCGCGATGGCGAACGTCCTCGTGGACGGGCGCGAGGTCGGACGGTGCGGCCCCGGACTCCTTCTCCTCGTCGGCGTCCACTGCGACGACGGGGAAGCGGACGCCGCCCGCCTCGCCGCGAAGGTCGCCCGCCTGCGCGTCTTCCCCGACGCGGCCGGCAGGATGAACGAGTCTCTCCTCGACGCCCCCGGCGAGCGCGACACCCTCGCCGTGAGCAACTTCACCGTCCTCGGCGACGCGTCCCGCGGCCACCGCCCGAGCTTCGCCGCCTCCGCCGACTACGAGAGCGCCCGCCTTCTCTTCGACCGCTTCGTCTCGGCCCTCCGCGCCGAAGCGGTCGCCGTGGCGACCGGCGTCTTCGGCGCCGACATGCGCGTGAGCCTCGTGAACGACGGCCCCGTCACCCTCGTCCTCGACTCGCGCTGATCGGCTCCTCCCCCCGACCGTTGTAAACTGCGGGAAACGAGGGGGCCTTCCGACCGTCTAGAAAACGAGGAAGACCCGGTGGTATCGAGCATTGCGATGGGGTTACGGAAGGCGGTGACGAACCGGCTCGACGCCGATTCGGACGAAGCCCTCGTCCGCGCCGCGAAGGGCGGCGACTACGACGCCTTCGAGCGCCTCTTCGAGCGCCATCGCGATATGGTCTTCCGCTTCGCCTACAACATGGCCGGCCGCCGCGACGACGCCGAGGACCTCGTCCAGGAGGCCTTCGTCCGCGCCTACCAGAACCTCGCCCGCTACCGCGACGAGGCGAAGTTCACCACCTGGCTTCTCCGGATCGTCTCGAACCTCGCCACCGACCACGGTCGGATGCACACCCGCCGCACCGCCCTCGAGCAGCAGGAGGCCACCGGCGGCCTCGACTGGATGACCGTCGGCAACACCGTGGATCCCGTCAAGGAGCTCGAGGGCGAGCGCCGCTCCCTCATCCTCCGCAAGGCGATCTCCTCGCTCCCCCCCCACCACCGCAACATGATCGTCATGCGCGATATCGAGGAGCGCGAGTACCCCGACATCGCCGCCACCCTCGGTTGCACCGTCGGCGGGGCCAAGCTCCGCGTCCTGCGCGCCCGCCGCGCCCTCCGCGACCGCGTCGCCCCCCTCCTGGAGGACCCCAGCTATGTTTCGTGACCCGAACGACAACCCCTTGACCGACGGCCTGAAGCCCGAGCACGCCGCCTGGCTTTCCGAGGGCCTGAGGGAGCTTCGCGACGTCCCCCCCCACGGCCTCTCGAACGAGCGCCTCCGCGACCGCCTCCTCGCCCACGGCCTCGACGCGAAGCCCGCCCCTTCGGCGACCCCCGCCTGGTGGGCCTGGGCCCTCGCCCCCGCCGCGGCCGCCCTCGTCGTCTTCGCCGTCGCTCCCGCCCTCTCCTCGCGCCTGCGCCCCTCCCGTTCCGGCGCGGCCCCCACCGTCGTCATGGGCCCGAACGCCGTCGCCCTCGCCGATCCCACCCTCCACGTCCGCCCCCGCGTCGTCCTTCCCGGCCCGTTCCTCCCCGCCACGCCTGCCGCCGAGGCTCTCGTCGCCGACGGTGCCGAGCCGGACCTCCGCGACGCGATGGTCGCCGAGCTTGCCCGCGCCGAAGCCCCCTCCCCTCGCACGCTCCGATCCGCCCTTCCGACGCGCCGCGTCGCCCGCCCTCATCCCCTCGCCCGAAGGCGCTCCCTTCGCCCCGACGATCTCCCCGCCGCGACCCCCCGCCCCGACCGATCTCCGAGCGACGCCGGCACCCTCGTCGCCCTCGTCGCGCCAAGCCCCGCCCCCACCTCCGGCGCCGCCCCGGATGTCGCGACCTTGGGCGAGGCCTCCAAAGTCCCGGCGCCGAAGATCCTTGCGCCGAAGACCCTCGCGCCCCGCGCCCTCTCGGGCCGGAGCGCCCTCGCCAAGGCCGAGCCCCTCGTCATCCTCGCCTCCGAGATCGACGCCGACACCGGCGCCGGCGCGGCGACCGAGGTCGATTCCCACACCAATGTCTCCGTCGGTGGTTAGCCCCCTCCTCGCCCTCGCCCTCCTGTCGTCCGGAACCCGCACTCCCGCCCTCCGCGCGGCCCAGTGGACCCCCGCCGAGACCGCCGCGATCGGGCGCGTCCGCCCCTCGGTCGTCACCCTCGCCGACGCGGGCTACTTTCTCGGCTCCGCCGTCCTCATCTCGGGCGACGGACGCTTCGTCGCCCACCAGAGCGCCGTCCGCGGGATCGGCCCCGACGGCGTCATCGCCACCCTCGCCGACGGACGCAAGGTCCGCCTCTTCGTCGAGACCCGCGACCTCCCGACCCAGTTCGCCCTCCTCCAGGCCCGCCCCTGGCCCGACGAGCTGAAGGCGAGCATGAGGCCCGTGAGGGTGCTCGAAGGCGAGAACCCCGCCGGGACCGCCCTCATCGCCCTCTCCGGCGACCGCGCCTTTCGCGCCGAGGTGAGCAAGCGCTCCCGCGTCGGCATCGACGCCGCCACCCGCCGCATGGTCCCCCTCACCGAACTCCGCTTCGAGGCGAGCCCCGGCACCACCGGCGGAGCCGCCCTCTTCACCGTCGGCGGCGCCTTCGTCGGATGCGTGAACGCGACCCTCGTGAGCACCCCCAACGGCCTCCGAACGATGGACATCGGCCCTCTCGGCATGGTCACCGGCTACGCCACCGCCCCCGACGTCACCCGCCGCGCGATCGAGGGCTTCCTCTCCCCCGCCCGCCGCCCCCAGCTCGCCGCCGTCGGCGTCCTGTGCCGCGATGCCGCCGCCGTCCCGACGACCGGCCCCGGCGGACCCACCCTCGGCTCCGGCGGCGCCCTCGTCGAGGCCGTCGAGCCCGGAAGCCCCGCCGCGAAGGCCGGGATCGTCGTCGGCGACGTCATCGTCGAGATCGCCGGACGCCCGATCCCCGACCAGATCGCCTTCGCGAAGGTCCTCTACGCCCTGCGCCCCGGCGAGACCGTCGCCTTCCGCCTCCGCCGCGCGGGGCGCGAGGTCCGCGTGAACGTCGCCCTCGCCGCCGTAAGCCTCTCCGTCGGCGACTGAGCCCCTACCCCTCGGGCGGCAACAGGCTCAGCACCTCGAGCTGCACCGAGACGTCCCCCATGTACTCGTTGAGCTGGGGCCGGAAGAGAAGGTTCACTCGATCCCCCGGATGCGGCTCCGTCCCCGGCTCGTGCCGGTGCGTGATCCCCGTGAAGAGCCGCCCCGAACCCGTCCGGAACGAATACCGCATCGAGGTCGGCTTCTTCGTCGGCATCGCCCGCGCGACCTCGATCCCGCGCGCCAGGAGCGTCACTCCGTCGTTCCCTCGCCCGCACGGCTCCAATCGCCCGAGCTCGCGCACCGCCTCGAGCGAAAGCTCCGAGAGGTCCGACTCGAAGTCCGCGCAGACCCGCGAGACGAGCCCGTCCGGCCCGACCTGCTCCCAGGCCGCCCGCTCGAACGCCTCGAAGATCCGGTCAAAGTCGTTCTCGTGGAAATGGATCCCCGCCGCGCCCGCGTGCCCGCCTCCGCCCACCCCCAGATGCCGGTGGTCCTCGATGAGCCGAAAGATGTCCACCTCCGCGATCGAGCGCGCCGAGCCGCCGTAGCGCCCCGTCGCGGGATCGTACGAGAGGACGAAGACCGGGCGGCCGTACCGCTCCAGAAGGCGCGAGGCCGCGAGCCCGACGACCCCCTTGTGCCACCCCTGCCCGGAGACCATCAGGATGAGGTTCCGGTCGAGCCGCCGCGCGACCACCGTCTCCATCGCCTCCGAGCACACGAGCTCTTGGATCGTCCGGCGCTCGTCGTTCTTCTCCTCGACGATCTGCGCGAGCCGCCCCGCCTCCTCGTGGTCCGGCGTCAGAAGGAGCGCGAGCGCGATGGACGATTCGAAGATCCGCCCCACCGCGTTGAGCCGCGGCCCCAGCCCGAACCCGATGTCCCGCGCCGTCATCGGACCCGGTTTCACCCGCGCGTGCTCCTTCAACCGCTGGACCCCCGGCGTCCGGCTCCGCTCCAGCGAAAGAAGCCCATGATACGCGATGATCCGGTTCTCCCCGACGAGCGGCATCATATCCGCCACCGTCCCCAGGGCCGCGAACTCCAGAAAGCGCTCCCGGTACTTGCTCACCGGCATCCCGAGCCGCTTGGCGAGCCCCTCGCAAACCCGGAACACCACCGCCGCCCCGCAAAGCTCCTCGAACGGGTATCGCGAATGGGGGAGATGCGGGTTCACGAGCGCGTCCACCCTCGGCACCGTCGCCTGCGGCTCGTGATGGTCCGTCACCACCACCTTCATCCCGTAGGACGCCGCGAGCTCCAGCGACTGGAACGCCGAGATGCCGCAGTCGCACGTGAGAAAGACTTTCGCCCCCATCTCGCGCGCGACCTCGACCGCCGAGGCGTTCACCCCGTACCCCTCCCGCATCCGGTGCGGGACGTGCGTGTGGACCTCGCACCCGATCGCCCGCAGGAATCGGTCGAAGAGCGCCGAGCTCGTCACCCCGTCCGCGTCGTAGTCCCCGTGGACGAAGACGAGATCCTTCGCCTCCCGCGCCGCGAGAAGGATCTCCGCCGCCCGGTCGAAGTCGGGCAGAAGCTCCGGATCGCCGAGGTCGTCGAGCGACGGCTCCAGGTACGCCCGCGCCGCGTCCGCGTCCTCCATCCCCCGCGCCCTCAGCGCCGCCGCGAGAAGGGGGGAGATCCCCAGCTCTGCCGCGAGCGCGGCCTCCGCCCGGGCGTCCCGCGCCCCGATCTGGTACACGAGCCGATCCCCGTAAACGGGACGTGCCGCCGGGGTCGGCGGGATCTCGGTCGGCGGAGCGGGGTTCTCGGACATGGCGGATAGCGGAGGGGCCGCCCCCCTCGGAGAGAGGCGGCCCCTAAGGCTACCAGATGACCGAAGTAAGCTCTAGAGCTTCTCGACCTGGTTGAAGTCGAGCTCGACCGGGGTGTCCCGCCCGAAGATGTTGATGAGGACCTTGAGCTTCTCGCGATCCGCGTTCACCTCCTCGATCTTTCCCGAGAACTCCGAGAACGGCCCCTCGACGACGCGGATGTTGTCCCCCTTCGTCCAGACCATCTTCGGCGCCTCCTGCGACGCCTCGAGGTTCTCCACGATCCGCCGCACCTCGACGTCCTCCATCGGGATCGGCTTGTTCCCCGACTGGATGAATCCCGTGACGCCGTTGATCGCCCGGACGAGCTTGTACGCCTCGTCCGTCATGAGCATGTTCACGAGGATGTACCCCGGAAAGACCTTCCGGTCCCGCTCCAGGCGGTTCCCGTTGCGGGTGTACAGCTCCTTCTCGGTGGGGATGAGCACCTCGAAGATGTCGTACCCCCAGAGGCGCTCGTTCTCGGCGCGGGTCGTGAGAAGGTTCTTCACCTTGTTCTCGTGGCCGGAGATGGTGTGGACGGCGTACCAGGATTTGGGCATGGCTGGGTAGGGCTAGAGGGAGCGAGCGCCGAGGGCGATCAGTGCGTCCCCTGGATGAAGCGGACCGCGAGATCCATGACGAACCCCATGATCCCGAGGACGACGACGAGCAGGCCGCAAACCGCGAGCACGACCCCGGTGAGCCGGTTCGTCTCGGGAACCGTGGGCCAGGAGACCTTCGTGAGCTCCCGCCGCACGTCCGTGAGGAACCCCCCGAAGCCCCGCTTCGACTTGGGGATCGGAATCCGGCTGCCGCCCCCGGAGGAGCCGCTACTTGGGGCGGGCGTCGCGCCCGCAGGCGGGTTCGTCAAACTCATCGTCTCGCTCATCCCGCGACGGCCGGGCTAGGCGAGGTCCGAAGGGGAGACAGAAGTGTACCCGCCGGGCCCTCGGCGGGCGAGCGGAGGAGAGGAAAAAGCGACCGCCGCCCTCCCGAAGGGGGGGCGGCGGAGACGGGAAGGATGCGGGGAAGGGGATCAGCGCGCGATCGTGAGGATCTTGTAGCGCTTCTTGCCGTCCGGCGCCTCGAAGAGGACCTCTTCGCCCGCCTCGTGCCCCATGAGCGCCGTCCCGAGGGGCGACTCCGAGGAGATCATGTCGTTGATCGGGTCCGCCTCGATCGTCGAGACGACCTGGATGTCGAACTCGTCGTCGTAGTCGAGATCGTTCACCCGCACCCGCGAGCCGAGGCCCACGCGATCCGTCGGGATCATCTCCGGCTCGAGGATGAGGCAGTTGCCCATCACGCCCCGAAGCTCGGCGATCCGGTTCTCCACGATCGCCTGCTCGAGCTTCACCTCGTCAAGCTCGTTGTTGTCCTCCGAGAACTCGCCGTGCTGCTGCGAGTCGCGGATGCGCTCCGCGATCTCCGGACGCTTCTCGAGCGTCAGCGCCTCTAGCTCCGCCTTCAGGGCGTCGTACCCCGTGGGCGTGAGATAGATCGCCCCCGAGTTCTCCATCGCGTCGTAATCGTTCATGTCGTCCTTCCTAAGATCATCGGGCCGGCCATTATAACCTATCCCTGAACCAGTCTCTACGCTAACCGCGCCGAACCGTTCGGAGTTCCGGGGAAATCGCCGCCGAGCCGACCGCCAAAGGCGATCTCCCTGGTTCGCTACGCATCTTCGGCACCCCGCCCCCGGTTCCTCACCCCGCCCCTCGCGAACGCTCCCGCGAAAGGGTAAAACCGCCCCATGCCCCCCTCGCGCCTCCTCCTCCCGGCGGCGCTCGCCCTCGCCGCCGCCCTCTCCCCGGCCCAAGGCAACCCGGCCCAAGACAACCCGTCCCAAGGCAACGGATCCCCATCGCCCGCTCCAAGGCCCGAGCCCCTCCCCCCCCTCTTCCTCGCCGCCGCCCCCGAGGCGACCGTCGTCGTCACCCGCCACCCCACCGGCGCCGATCTCGTCGAGGTCACCGTCGTCCGCGCCGACTATCCCCCGGACGCCCTCCGCCGGGCGTGCGAGCGCGTCGGCGAGCTCACCGGGGTCCCCGTCCGCGGCCTGACCGTCGGCAACACGAACCCCCTCTCGGGCAAGGGCTTCCCCAAAGCGACCTTCGCCACGAACGGCCTCGTCGCCGACGCTCCCCCCCGCTTCCGCCTCGAACCCGTCCTCCGCGCCTTCGGCTTCTCCGCAAGCCCCCTGAAGGCGCTCGCCATCATCTACAACGGCGAGCGCGCCGACGCCTCCGTCCTCCGCACCTTTGCGACCCCCGCCGCGCACGGCCGCCCCGCCGGCGCCCTGCGCGTCGCCGCCCAGCGCCTCCCGCCCGGCCCTGGAAGCCCCGCCGGCGGCGTCGAGTACCGTACCCTCCTCACGGACGCGCGGGAGTCCGACGTCGTCCTCCCCGGCCCCCGCGCCGCCGGCGCGAGGCCCGCGCCCTCCGCGCCGCCCGCCGCTCCCGACAACACCCTCCCGATCGTCGGCGCCGTCGGCGCCCTCGCCGCCGGCGGCCTCGTCTACGCCCTCGTCGCCCGCCCGCGCCCCGATCCCCGCGCGAAGCCGGCGACGAGACCGGGGAAGAACGCCGGTCGTTAGGGTAAGTTACGCCCTAACGCCGCCATGCCCCAAGCCGACACCCTGGACCTTCGCCAACTCGTCGAGATCGGATTCGAGAAAAAGGCCTCCGACGTCTTCGTCAAAGGGGGGACCGTCCCCAAGATGAAGCAGAACTCCCTCGTCGCCCCGCTCGACGAGTCGCTCCCCGTCGTGGACGAGGCGAACGCCCGCCGCATGATCTTCGAGCTCATGGACGACCGCCAGCGCAAGATCTTCGAGGAGACCTTCGAGATGGACCTCGCCTTCGAGGTCCCCGGCAAGTGCCGCGTCCGCGCGAACCTCTACTTCCAGCGCGGCGGACCCGCCATCGTCATGCGCGTCATCCCCCTGCGCATCAAGCAGCTCGACGAGCTGGGCCTCCCCCTCGTCCTCGGGGAACTCACGAAGCACCGCACCGGTCTCATCCTCGTCACAGGACCCACGGGCTCCGGCAAGACCACGACCCTCGCCGCGATGCTCGACCTCATCAACCAAGCCCGCGAGTGCCACATCGTCACCGTCGAGGACCCCCTGGAGTTCGTCCACCCCGACAAGGCCGCCTACGTGAGCCAGCGCGAGGTCGGCATCGACACCCTCGATTTCCAGCCCGCCCTCCGCGCCGTCCTGCGCGAGGCCCCCGACGTCATCCTCATCGGCGAGATGCGCGACCCCACCACGATGAACGTCGCCCTCCAGGCGGGCGAGACGGGCCACCTCGTCTTCTCCACCGTCCACACCGCGAGCGCCTACGAGACCATGGACCGGATCATCAACATGTTCCCCCCCCACGAGAAGCTCCACCTCTGCCAGCGCATGGCCGGGTCCCTTCGCGCCATCATCGCCCAAAAGCTCGTCCCCACCCACGACGGCAAAG
Organism: Fimbriimonas sp.; assembly: GCA_965249475.1. Classification (GTDB taxonomy): domain Bacteria; phylum Armatimonadota; class Fimbriimonadia; order Fimbriimonadales; family Fimbriimonadaceae; genus Fimbriimonas. Next base: position 1,704,016 of record CBDFMD010000003.1, read on the forward strand.
GCCGCGTCGTCGCCGCCGAGATCCTCATCTGCACCCCGACCGTCTCGAAGGCGATCGAGGACGGCGCCTTCTCCGACCTCTACCACCACATGAACGAGGGCGGCTTCTGGGGCATGCAGACGATGAACCAGTCCCTCGTGAAGCACGTGAAGAACGGCGCCATCTCCGAGCAGACCGCCCTCGCTTACGCCGGCGTCGCCTCGGAACTGAAACAGATGCTCCGGCGCTGAAAGGGCGTAGAAGAGACCCACCATGAGTCACCCGATCGACGCCCTTCTCCGCGAGATGGTCGATCGGGACGCGTCCGACCTCCACCTGAAGGCCGGACGCCCCCCCAAGATCCGCCAACGCGGCGAGCTCGTGGACCTGCGCCCCGAGACCGTGGACCCCGCCACGCACAACCGCCGTCTCCTCGACATCCTCAACGACGAGCGGTGCGAGCGCCTCTACGCCCACAAGGAGTGCGACCTGAGCTACGCCGTCGAGGGCCTCGCCCGCTTCCGCGTGAACATGTTCTGGCAACGCGGCCAGATCGGCGCCGTCTTCCGCCTCATCCCCTACAAGATCCGCACCATCGACGACCTCGGACTCCCCCCCGTCGCCAAGGAGATCGCCCTCCTCCCCCGCGGCCTCGTCCTCGTCACCGGCCCCACCGGATCCGGCAAGAGCACCTCGCTCGCCGCCATGATCGACCACATCAACACCTCCCGCCGGTGCCACATCATGACCGTCGAGGACCCCATCGAGTACGTCCACCGCGACAAGACCTCGATCATCAACCAGCGCGAGCTCGCCACCGACACCCACTCCTTCGGCCACGCCCTCAAACACGTCCTCCGCCAGAATCCCGACGTCATCCTCGTCGGCGAGATGCGCGACCTCGAGACGATCCAGCTCGCCATCACCGCCGCCGAGACCGGCCACCTCGTCCTCTCCACCCTCCACACCGTCGACGCCGCCCAGACGATCGACCGGATCGTGGACGTCTTCGACCCCGAGCAACAGTCCCAGATCCGCACCCAGCTCTCCGTCACCCTCCAGGCCGTGATCTCGCAGACCCTCCTGCCCGTGAAGGAAACCCCCGAAGGCCCCGCCGAGGGCCGCGTCGCCGCCTTCGAGGTCATGGTCGCCACCCCCGCGATCCGCACCCTCGTGCGCGACGGCAAGACCCACCAGCTCCCGATGGACATCCAAACCGGATCCCAGTTCGGCATGCAGTCCCTCGACGGCCACCTCCTGAAGCTTCTCGCCGCTGGCACCATCGACTACGAGCACGCCCTCGCCAAGTGCTCGAATGCCGCCGATTTCATCCGCCGCGCTCAGAACGCCGGCCTCATCTCCATCCCGGAGGCCCCGCATGCGGTCCGTTGAGACCTACCTCCGCCGGTGCGTCGAGATGAGCGGCTCCGACGTCCACTTCAAGACCGACACGGGCCAGGTCTACATCCGCGTCCACGGCGACCTCGTCCACGTCGAGCCCGAACCCGGCGAGCCCCCCTACGACGACCGCCAGTTCCGCGAGCGCCTCTTCGAGCTCCTCCGCGGCGAGCAGGTCGAGCGCTACGAGCGCGAGCTCGAGCTCGACTTCGCCCTCGAGGTCCCCGGCGTCGCCCGCTTCCGCGGCAACGTCTACCAACAGCGCGGCTTCACCCAGGCCGCCTTCCGCGTGATCCCCTACGAGCTCGAGACGATGGAGGACCTCGTCCTCCCCCCCGCCTGCTACGACTTCATCACCCGCCCCCGCGGCCTCGTCCTCGTCACCGGCCCCGCCGGATCGGGTAAGAGCACCTCGCTCGCCGCCATGATCGACCGGATCAACCGCACCCAGAAGGTCCACGTCGTCACCGTCGAGGATCCCATCGAGTTCGTCCACGACGACCACCTCGCCCTCATCAACCAGCGCGAGCTCGACGTGGATACGGAGTCCTTCGCGAACGCCCTGAAGTACGTCCTGCGCCAAGACCCCGACGTCATCCTCGTCGGCGAGATGCGGGATCTGGAGACGATCCATCTTGCGATCACCGCCGCCGAGACCGGCCACCTCGTCTTCGCGACCCTCCACACCGTGGACTCCGTTCAGACCGTGGACCGCATCGTGGACGTCTTCCCGATCCACCAGCAACAGCAGGTGAGGATGCAGCTCTCGGTGAACCTCGTCGGCGTCGTCTCGCAGACCCTTCTCAAGCGCAAGGACGGCCGCGGGCGCATCGCCGCCTACGAGTCCCTCGTCGCCACGAGCGCCGTCCGCAACCTCATCCGCGAGAACAAGACCTACCAGATCGGCTCCCTCATCCAGACCGGCGCCCGCGCGAAGATGCAGTCCCTCGACCAGCACATGGCCGGCCTCGTCGAACGCGGCCTCGTGGACTTCGAGGAGGCGAAGACGAAGGCGAAGGACCCCGGCGAGTTCGCCCGCCTCGTCGCCCTCCCCCACACCGCCCGCCCTGCCGCCAACGGGGTCGCGAACGGGGTCGCGAACGGCACCCCCCGCCCGAACCCCGCCCCGCCCGCCGCCAGCGAACCCCCCAAACCGCCCCCTGCGAACCCTGCCGGGCGCGGCGCCCAGTTCCGCCCCGGCTACCAGAAGTAAAGCCCCGTCGCTCGGGCGTCCCGCCCGAGCGACCCCGCATCGAAGCCCGCGCCGAGACCGAACCGCGCGAACCCCGGACCATGGACCCCGCCCTCTTCGCCGAGAACGAACGCACCGCCCCCGCCGCCGACGGTCGCCGCACCGCCGACCTCGGCCCCTACACGACCGTCGTCGGCGCCGAGATCCCCGCCGTGTCCGTCGCCTATGAGGAGTGGGGTCCCCCCGAAGCCCCCGCGATCCTCGTGTGCCACGCCCTCTCCGGCGACTCCCACGCCACCGGCCCCGACGGGAGCGGCTGGTGGTCCCGCCTCGTCGGCCCCGGCCGCGCGATCGACACCGACCGCTTCCGCGTCGTCTGCTCGAACGTCCTCGGCGGATGCCAGGGCACCACCGGCCCCGGCTCCCCCCACCCCCACGACGGCCGCCCCTACGGCTCCCGCTTCCCGAAGATCGCCGTCGCCGACATGGTCAGGGTCCAGGCCCGCCTCCTCGACCGCCTCGGCATCGAGACGCTCCACTGCGTCGCGGGCGGAAGCATGGGCGGGATGCAGGCCCTCGAATGGCCCCTCCGCCACCCCGACCGCGTCGAGCGCGTCTTCGCCACCGCCACCGCCGCGAGGCACTCCGCCATGCAGATCGGCTTCAACGAGGTCGCCCGCCAGGCGATCGAGCGCGACCCGAAGTGGCGCGGCGGCGACTACGAGGGCGGGGAAGCCCCCGACGACGGCCTCGCCGTCGCGCGGATGCTCGGCCACCTCACCTTCCTCTCGCCCGAGGCCTTCGAGTCGAAGTTCGCCCGCCGCCGCCAGCGCCTGGTCCCCGAGAGCGAGTTCGCCGTCGAGTCCTACCTGCGCCACCAGGGCGAGAAGTTCACCCGCCGCTTCGACGCCCGGAGCCTCGTGACCCTCACCCGCGCGATCGACGCCTACGAGGCCCTGAGCTTCGCCGGCTCCCGCGCGAAGTACCTCAGCGTCGGCTACACGAGCGACTGGATCTACCCCCAAACCCAAGCCGAGGAGATCGCCCGCCTCGCCCGCGACGCCGGATGCGACGCCGAGTACCTGAGCGTGGACCTCCCCTACGGCCACGACGCCTTCCTTCTCGATGGCGAACTCCAAGCCGCCGCCCTCCGTAGCCTCCTCGCCTGAAACCCTCTTTCGGCCCGCGGCGAACCCCGGCCCCCTCCTCGCGCGTAACACCTCTGCGCCATGTTCCCCGATCCGTACGAAGATCTCGCCGATCCCGCCTCCTCCTACGGTCGCTCCCATCCGTGGAACGCACCCCCGCCTTCCCCCGAGACTCGCCTGTGGCGGGGGTGGGAGCGCCTCCGTATCCTCGGCGGCCTGCTCGGGATCGGAAGCCTCATCGCCGTCGGTCCTTTCGCGACCTCCCTCGCGACGAACGTCCGCTACCGCGCCGCCCTCGCCGGCCCGCCGAACGAGGGCCGTCCGCGCCTGACCGCCGCGATCCGCGACAACCTCGGGACGATCGCCCTCCTCAGCTGGATCCCCGCCCTCTTCTGGCTCGCCGGCATGGTCTACGCCGCCACCCTCCTCTGACCCACCCCCGCAGTCGAGAGACCCTCCTGTAATCCCGAATGTATCACGGCCCGTAACGGGACGCCACGCATAAAGGGGGTTATGTGCGGCAAATCGGTTTGACTGGAACCGACCCAGGCAAATTTGTAACTGGCGGTTCGGCCACCCGAAACCGTCTTCGGCCGACGGATCCTCGCGCCAGGCCGAAAGGCGGCAAGTGCAAGAGGGCGAACTTATCGCCCGTGTCAGTCGGTCAGGCGAAGGAACGGGGGTCGAACATCCGGTCAAGGAGCGTCACCTCGATCCTCAGCGCCGTCGCCCGGATCGTCGGGAGTCCGGTGCGGCCCTCGATCCACTGGAACTCCCGGACCCCTCCGGCCTCGGCCACGATGAAGTCGACCACAACATCCTGCGGCCTTTCGATGGTCAGGGAGACCGTCCCGAACAGTTCGACGGCGACGCGGATCGGAGGATGGTTCTGCCCGTCGTAGACCGCCGCGTCGAAGCAGAGCCTCGGGTTCTCGTACAGCGGAAACTCGGCCCCGACGAAGACCGAGTCGTGGAAGCCGAACCCCTCGCGGGCGGCCGCCCACACCTCGGGGGAGACGTTCACGAACTCCCCCATCCAGTCGCGGCCGACGCTCATAGCGCCGGTGCCAAGGCCCCTGCGGCGCCTCCGCCTCCGATTACTTCGATGGCCCCCCGCCGCAATTGCCGCGCACACTTCGGGAGCGAGTACGCACCCAATAGCAGTAGGCCCCCAGACACCTTGGAGAGAACGGGGTTGAACGAGCTGGAAGGTGCCGGAAGCTCGTACACGACCTCCCCGAGGTACGGGGAGGGCAAGCCGAAGTTCGTCATACACGGATCTTACTGGGGCGGCGGGATGAGGATCGTGGGCCGGATCGTGCTCGCTCTCAGCCCGGACCCCGTGATCCTGATCACATCGATCCTGAAGTGTGGCGAGGGGCGGGGCCGCTCGGCACGAACGCCATCGCCGGCTCGTCATGGGAGAGGGCTCCCAGAGATCCTCTGCGACTGGGGCGCTGGGGTCGGCGAACTCCTCCCCACCGACCCCCCGCGCGTCGGGACCGCCCGATTCTCTCTCTCATCACCCCCGCCGCGGCCGGTTCCCATGCGAGCCCGCCACCGTGTACCGCGTCACCCGCCCCCGAACACCTCCCTCTCGTGGTGCCGGATGCCGGCGATGAGTGTGCGGACCGCCTCGGGCACCCGCTCGTACTCGAACGCCAAGCCCTCGGAGATCGCCATCCCATCCCGCCTCAAAAGGGCGTTCACGGAGCCGAGCCGCTCGGACTCGGGCCAGCGCGGGATCCCGTCCGGCCTCAGGATCGAGGCGTCGCCGTAGCGGCAGGTGATGTACCCGTCTTTGAAGTCGAGGGAGAAGTCGATCATGCGCCTCCCGTTCGAGTAAACCACGTGCTTGAAGATGGGGAGCCGGTCGACGTGCACCTCCCGCAGGCCGTGGGCGGCGACCACGTCGGCGAACTCGTCTCGGACCTGGGCGAGGAAGTCGTAATCGGCCATCAGTGTCCCATCCTCTTCATTCCTCGGTTGTAGAACGCCCACCGTGCATAGTGCTGACGATTGCATGTTCGACTCCGGTTGCCCACATACTTGCTTAAATCGTGTTCATAACATGCCGGATCGTCACCCCCGCCGAGGCCGGTTCCCGTGCGAGCCCGCCACCGTGTACCGTGTCCGCGTCCGCGAACGACCCACCATCGTCGCCGTCTCCATCGCCGAGAAGTCCCGGAAGTTCACCCCCGGCAGGAACGCCTCCGTGAGCGCCGTGCACGAGAAGAACACGTGCCCCCGCGCGAGCTCGTCCATCGTCAGGAGCGCGTCCGGGTCGAGCCCCGCCCCCTCGTGCCGCGCCCGCAGACGCGCCCCTTCCGCATCGGGCGCGAACCACGGCCGCTGCTCGAAGATCCCCCCGTAGCACTTCGCGATGACCGCCGCAATCACCCCCTCCGGCCCACCCCCCGAACCCGCCGCCACGTCCACGTTGTGGTCCCGGCTCACCGCCCGCACCGCGCTCGCGATGTCCCCCGCCCCGATAAGCCGCGGGATCGCCCCCGTCCGCGCCACCGCCTCGGCGACGGAGGCGTTCCGGGGCCGGTCGAGAAACTCCACCACGATCTCCTTCCCCAGCACCTCCGAGGCGAAAAGGATCACCGCCTCGAGCGGCTGATCGAGAAGCGGCGCGCGCGGGTCCAGCTCGTACCCCCGCGCCCGAAAGCCCTCCCCCCGCTCGGCGAGCTCCCGAAGCGCCCGCGCCACCTCCGGCCCCACGCACCGCTTGTCCGCGTACCCCTCCGGCGCCGTCCACAGCGAACCCTCCCCCGTGAGCGCCCCCGCCGCCACGCACAGCGCCCCCGGCTGGTTCTTCCGCGCGAGGTCCGTCCCGTCCACCGGATCCACCGCCATCTGGATCGTCGGAAGCGCGGCCCCGCCCTCCGCCCGGGAAGCCGTCCCCCGGAGCCGCTCCCCCAGCCGGAACCCCGGCGCGTCGTCGAGATCCCCCTCCCCGATGACGATCTCGATGTCGAGCGTCGAGGTCGCGAGCGCCCCCCGCATCGCCTCCGTCGCGAGATGGTCCACAAGGTTCGCGTCCCCCCGCCCCAGGCCGTACACCGCGTGCATCGCCCCCGCGATCGTCGCCGCCTGAAAGAGCGCCTCCGCGTTCCGCTCCAGCTGCTCGGCGGATTTAGTCTCGAGAAAGGTGTAGGAAAGCGGGGAAGAGGTGCTCATCGTCGGCCCGGCCCCCGCAACCCTGCGAGGCGCCGAGGGGGAGGATACAGGACGCGCCGCCCTTCGGGAGAAAGACCTAGAGAAAACCTCCGCCCCACCTTGTCGGAAACCTCTCCCGCGAACGTAAGGGTGTGGTCCCCCCGAACGCCCCCCTCTGCCCCGATCCCGACGACTGGCTCGTCGCGGGCCTCCTCCCCCGCGTCGGCCTCGTCCTCCTCTCCGCCACCCCCAAGGCGGGCGCGACCGATCTCACGCTCGCCCTCGCCCGCGCCGTGGACGCCGGGCGCCCCCTCGCCGGCCTCCCCGTCCGCCGCGGCCCCGCCCGCTTCGTCACCTACGATCCCCTCCTGACGATCCACCCCGGCCCCGTCCCCCGAGATTTCGCCGTCGTGGACGATCTCCCGCCCCTCGACGAGGGCGGCCATCCCGTCGAACTCGACCGCCTCTGCCGCGAGGCGCGCCCCGCCCTCGTCGTCGTGGACCCGCTCTACAATGCCCTCGCCCGCACCGACCTCGACCGCCCCCGGCGGACCCGCCGCATCATGGCCCGTCTCGCCGCCCTCGCCGCCGCCCGCGAGACCTGCCTCCTCCTCGTCCACCAAACGGGCTGGCGAGGCCGCCCGTGCGGCCACGCCGAACTCCCCCGCTCCGCCGACGCGACGATCCTCATAACCCGCGACCGGCGTGACGACGCCATCGTCCTCGACGTCGCCCTTCCTGCGCAGGGCCACTGGCGCCGCCTCCGCCTCGCCTGCGACGGCGTGGGCGAGTACCGCTCCGCCGACCTGCCTGCCGTCCGCTGGCTTCCATGACGGGTACGATCCTCACGCGGACCTCCGTCAAGGAGTCTCACACACACGCGGCGCGCACGCGGGATGCAACGGGATGCAACCGCCGCGACCGCCCGACAGGCGCGCAAAAGTAGACTAGAGGCATGAGGCACCCCGGATTCACGATCGGCGATCCCGCCTCCCTCACCGCCGTCCGCGTCGAGACCCCCCTCCTCCTCGCCCCGATGGAGGACGTCACGAGCGCCCCCATGCGCCGCCTCGCCAAACGCATCGCCGATCCCGGCCTGATGTTCACCGAGTTCGTCTCCGCGATGGCGATCCACCACAACGCCGCAAGGACGATCCGCAAGATGCGCGTCGACCCCGACGAGCGCCCCTTGGGGATCCAGATCTTCGGAAGCGACCCCGCGACGATGGCCGAGGCCGCCCGCCTCGCCGAGGGGATGGGCGCCGACCTCGTGGACATCAACATGGGGTGCTGGGTCCCGAAGGTCTGCAAGACCGGCTCCGGCGCCGCCCTCCTGAAGGACCCCGACACCGCCGCCGCCGTGGTCCGCGCCGTCGTCGCCGCCGTCCGCGTGCCGGTGACCGTGAAGGTCCGCGCGGGCTTCGGCCACGGCGATTTCACCGCCCCCGACTTCGTCCGCCGCCTCGTCGGCGAGGGCGCCCGCATGGTCACGATGCACGCCCGCTTCGCCGTCCAGGGCCACGACGGCGAGGCCGACTGGACCCTCCTCGCCCGCCTGCGCGAGGCGATCCCCGACGTCCCCCTCGTCGGCAACGGCGACGTGAGGACCGCCGAGGACGCCCTCGCGATGATCGCCCGCACCGGGTGCGACGGCGTGATGATGGGCCGCGCCGCGATCTCGAACCCCTGGGCCCTCCGCGACGCCGCCCGCGCCCTCCGCGGCGAGCCCCCCCTCCCGCCCCCCACGCTCGGCGAGCGCCTGAGAACCGCCCTCGAGCACGCCCGCCTCGCCGTCGCCCACATGGCCGAGGGCCAGGACATCGCCCCCGCCGACGCCGAGCGCTTCGCGATCCAGAGCCTTCGCGGCCAGCTCCCGATCTATGTCAAAGGCGTCCTCGGCGCCGCCCAGATCCGCGCCGAGGTCTACCGCGCGAGCACCGTCGCCGATATCGAGCGCGCCTTCGACCGCCTCGCCGCCCACGCCCGCCCGTGAGCGAGAGGACGACCGACGCGCTCGACGCGCTCGGCCGCGCCGTCGCCGCCCGCCGCCCCCCGCCCCCGGGGCGCGAGTACGCGCGCTACGTCCTCCTCCACGTCCTCCTCGCCCCCCTCCTCGCCCTGCGCGGCCTTCTGCGTGCCCGCAAGCGCCGCTACTCCGCCGGCCTTCTCGTCCGCCTCCTCGGCGGAGACCCGCCCCCGTCCCCCCGACCCGCCCTCGTCCTCCTCGCCCAGGGGCTCGGCGAGACCCGGACCGCCGCTCGTATCGCCGCCACCCTCCTCGACGCCCGTGGGATCGAGGCCGCGATCGTCGTCCAGGCCGACGACGCCCTCGCCTACCGGGGCGCCCGCGTCCCCGTCCGCCGCGCCCCCTTCAACAACCCCGTCTCCGCGTGGCTCTTCCTTCGCCGATGGCGCCCCGCCGCCCTCCTCGCGATCGAGTTCCACGAGATCCACCACCTGAAGGCCCAGGCCGCCCGCCGGGGCATCCTCCAGGTCGTCGTGAACGTTCCCCTCACCGAGGGCGAGGCCGACCGCCTCCGGAGCCGCCACGCCCCCTCTTGGCGCTGGACCGCCGTGGACGCCTACCTCGCCCCGACCGAAGAGGCCGCCGCGCGCCTCCTCACCCTCGGCATCCCGCCCGAGCGCGTCGCCGTCGTGCCCCCCCTCGGCCTCGTCCCCGAACGCGGCGAGCCCCTCCCCCGCGCGGCGCTCGGCGTCCCCGAAGGCGCCTTCCTCCTCGTCGCCGGCTCCACGTACCCCGCCGAGGAGGAGGCTCTCCTCGCCACCGCGGCCGCTCTGCGCGCCGGGGGCGGAGAGGCCGGCCGCCCCTTCGCCCTCGTCCTCTCCCCCCGCGACCTCGACCGCCCCGAGGGGCTCCCCCTCGGACCTCGCCGCTCCCGGGGCGAGAGGATGGCCGGCGGCCTCCTCGTCCTCGACACCTACGGCGAGCTCAAGGGCGCGTACGCCGAGGCCGACCTCGCCTACGTCGGCGGCACCTACGCCGCCCCTGTCGAGGGCCATACCCCCGTCGAGGCCGCCGCCTGGGGCGTCCCCGCCCTCTACGGCCCCGACCACGCCCAGCACCGCGAGATCCTCGAGTCCCTCGCCCGCACCGGCGCCGCGAGGGGCTTCCGGACGGCGGGCGAGCTCGGGGACGCCATCCGGGCCTTCGTCCGCGACCCGGACGCGCTGAGGGAGGCGCACCGCGCCGCCGCCGAGTTCGCGCTGGGCGTCGCCGGCCCCGCCGAGGCCGACCCGACCCTCGCCGTGTATGATGCCCTCATCGTGCCCCGGCTCACGCCCGACTAGGACGCCCCGACCTCTGCCGTCGCCACGCTTCGAGCGTGGTCTCGACCGCTTCGACCCGGCTCGCCCAGTCCCAATGGGCGAGCGCGTGCGCCCGGATCGCCGCACGGTGGAGCGGATTGGTCGCCCCCGCCCGCGCCACCGCCCCGGCAAGCTCAGACGCCCGCTCGATCACCGTGACGAACGGCAACGAGCGGTCCACGTTCTCCGCCGCCTGCGGCGAGAGCACCACCGAGAGCCCCGCCGCGAACGCCTCCGCCACCACCAGCGGTTGCGCCTCCGCCGCGGAAAAGAGTACGAGCGCCGCGTACCCCGTCAGCCGCTCCCGGATCTCCTCCCGCGTCCACGCCCCGAGGTACGCCGGACCCCGCGCGAGCTCGAGGAGCGCGTCGTCCCGGTCGTCCAGCGGCCCGACGAAGTCGCACGCGACCCCCGCGTCGAAAACCTCCCGCTGACGCTTCCGCCGCGAGAGCGCCCCGAGACAGATCGCCCCCCGCCCCTCGGGGGCGAACCGGAACGCCTCCACCGCCACCCCGTTCGGCGCGAACGCGACCCGAGACGGTGGGTTCAAGACCTTGTTCAGAAGCATCGCGTCCCGCGTGAGGCACAGGTGGTGCGGCGCCCCCGACGCCCGCCGGAGCTGCCCCGCGTCGAACGCGTCCAGATGCTCGGGATCGGTCACCGGCCGGTGCGAGAGATGGACGTGCCGCCCCCCCGCGTACCGCCGCACCCAAGGCACCGAGCGGTCGTGGTGCGTCCACACCCAGTCGTATCCGCGCCCCCGCAGGGCGAGCTCGGCGCAGTAGGGAAGCCGCGAGGCCCGCACGTTGAGGATCTCCACCTCGTGCCCCCGCTCGCGCAACCGCGTCGCGTAGTCCCAGATGATCGTCTGGATCGCCCCCCGACCGACCGGCGGGATCCTCTCCCGCCCGTCGCCGATCATCAGGAGGCGCATGTGAGGGACAACGTTACCCGGCCCGCCCCATCCACTCGATGAAACGGGCCTCCACCGCCGCCGCCCGCGCGTCCCACCCGAGCTCCCGATCCGCGTACGCCCGGATCTCCCCGCGTCGCGACGGATTCGCCGCCAGCGCCCGGCCGACCGCCTCCGGAAGCTCCTCCGACCGCGAGACGAGATGCACCCAAGGGAGCGAAGGATCGAGGTTCCGCGCCGACTCGGGCGAGAGCACCACGTCGAGCCCCGCCGCCATCGCCTCCATCGCCACCAGCGGCTGAGCCTCCGCCCGCGAGAAGAGCACGAGCACTGAGGACTCCGTGAGCCGCTCCCCGAGCTCCTCGCGCGACCACTCCCCTCGGTAGTTCGGGAGGGCCGCGACCTCCCGCGTCTCCTCGTCGTCGTGGTCGATCGGCCCCACGACGTCGACCGGGATCCCCGCCTCCGCAAGGGTCGCCGCCGTCTCTCGCTGGCGCTTACGCTTCGAGATCCCGCCGACGACGATCGCCCGCCCGTTCCCGACCCCTGAGAACATGAACCTCCCCACGTCCACCCCGTTCGGCGCGTGCGCGACTCGGGATCGCGGATTCAGCACCCGGTCGGTGAGCATGAGCTCCCGTGTGAGGCTCAGATGGTGCCCCGCCCGCGCCCCGAGCCGGATCATCGCGATCCCGTAGCGATCGAGCCCGTCGAGATCCGTCACCGGCCGGTGCGACGTGTGCGCCACCCGCGCCCCGAAGACGCGCCCCCAGAGGTTCGCCGTAGGCACCATCCGCTCGTGGTGCGTCCAGATCCAATCGAACGGCCCCCGCGCCCGAAGAAAGCGCGGAAGCGCCGTCGGCACCCGAGCCGGACGCACGTTGAGGATCTCGACCCCGTGCCCCCGCCGCCGGAGCGCCTCCGCCGAGTGCCAGACCACGCTCTCGACCGCGCCGCGACCGGGCGGCGGGATCGGCTGGCTTCCGTGACCAAGGATCGCGATCCGCAAAGCGTAGCGAGTCTATCCGGACGTAGAATCTAAGGGATGTCGCTCGCTCGAACGATGGTGTTGAAAGCGGCGGGCCTGAAGCCGGTCGAGTCCCTCGTCCGCCGCTCCTTCCTCTTCCGCCCTCTCGTCTCGCGCTTCATCGCGGGCGACGAGCTCGACGAGGCCGTCGCCGCCGCCGAGCGCATCCTCGCCACCGGGCTGCGCGTCTCGCTCGATTTTCTCGGCGAGAACACCCATTCGCTCGAGGAGGCCGAGGCCGCCGTCTCGACGTACATCCGCATGCTCGACCGCATCGACGCGAGCCCTACCGTCGCCGACTGGCGACGCGCCCCCAAAGGCCGGGAGCCCCTGAACATCTCGATCAAGCTCACCCAATGCGGCCTCGACCTCGGCAACGACGTCGCCGAGGCGAACTACCGCCGCGTCGTCCGCGCCGCCGCCGAGCGCGACAACTTCGTCCGCATCGACATGGAGGCGAGCGAGTACACGCAACGCACCCTCGACATCGTCGCCCGCGTCCACGCCGAGTGGCCGAACACCGGCACCGTCCTTCAGAGCTACCTCCGCCGCAACGACGACGACGTCGAGTTCCTCATCGAGCGCGGCATTCGCACCCGTCTCGTGAAAGGCGCCTACCTTGAGCCCGCGGAGGTCGCCTTCCCCGAAAAGGCCAGGGTGGACGAGGCCTACGTCCGTCAGGCCAAGCGCCTCCTCGAAGCGGGGAACTACCCCGCGATCGCGACCCAGGACGAGAGCATCGTCCGCGAGCTCAACCGCTTCATCGCCGAGCGCGGCATCGACCGCACCACCTTCGAGTACCAGTTCCTCTACGGCATCCGGCGCGATCTCCAGTCGGAGCTCGCGAAGGACGGCTACAACGTGAGAATTTACACCCCCTTCGGCGACTCGTGGTACCCCTACTTCACCCGCCGCCTCGCCGAGCGGCCCGCCAACGCGATCTTTATCGCCAAATCGCTCTTCCAAAAGTAGTTTTCGCGGGCTCGGAAGCGGCGTCGAAGCGCAGAAAGGGGTAAAACCCGCCCGAGGCCTTCACGGATGAGACGAACGATCCTCGATATGAGCGACGCCCGCGAGATGTTCGACCAGCTGCTCATGCACTGGTCGCAGACGAACGCCGCACTCGCCCCTCGCACCCTCGAGCTCTCCGGGGGCTACAAGCGATCCGACTTTCTCGAGCACGCCGTCCGCTTCGACCATCTCGCCGACGAGATCGCCGTCGCCGGCAAGCTCCGGTCCGAGGCGAGCGACGAACTCGGCCACTACAAGCTCGCGACCCGCGGCGTCGTCGAGCGTCTGAGCTACCTCGTCCCCGGCCTCGCCGGGGGAACCCACCTCGCGAAGGGCTTCCCCCCCATCCCCGACCACCGTTCGAGCGAGGCGAAGTTTCTCTCGACGATCGAGCGCGTAGCGGATATCTGGGACCGCATCGATGCCGCCCCCGATGAGGAGTTCAAAGGCACCCTCGTCCTCAACGATGGCACCCGCGCGCGCGATTTTCGGCGGGGGCTCGACGTGCTTCGGAAGGCGTTCCGAGCACGCGACGAGGCGATGCGCGCCGAGCGTGAACTCCGCGAGGAGCGTCGCGAGATCCACCGCCTCCTCATCGCCCGCGCCGTGCAGTACCGCAAGACGGTCCAGGGCGTCGCCGATCTTCACCCCCGCCTCATCGCGACGCTCCCCTATCTCTGGCCGAAACAGATCCGTGGCAAAGCCCGCGAGGTTGCCGAGAACGCGGCCGAGGCCGAGACGGCATCGGCTTGACCGCTCTCCGGACCCTCGATCTCGACATCTTCCGCGCGATCAACACCGGCTTCCGCTCAGTTCCCGCCGACCTCCTCTTCGCGCTCCTCTCCACGAGCGCCATCGGATGGCTCCAGTTTCTTCTGACCACCCCGTTCGCGATCCGAGCGAGCACGCGGAACGCCGCCCTCCGCCACATGATGATCCTGCTCCTCTCCGCGATCGGTCCGGCGTTGAAGAACTTCGTCCCTCGCGACCGCCCGAGCCGGATGCTCTGGGTCCACGAGCAGGAGAGTTTCTACTCCGGCTCCTTTCCCAGCGGTCACACGACCCTCGCTTTCGCCGTCGCCTTCAACGCGATCCTGACCCTGCGATCCTACCGGCGCCTCACCCACTGGCCGCTCTTCGTCGCCTGGGCGGGCCTCGTGGGCGTCAGCCGGATGTATCGGGGCGTCCACTGGCCGAGCGACGTCCTCGGCGGAGCGTGCCTCGGAACCCTCCTCGCGTGCGCCCTCGACCTCGTCTGGCCGAAAGCGCCCCCGGCGACGCCCGAGCCTCAGCCCGCGACGCCGTAGACGCCGATCTTTCGGTACTTCTCGTACCGATCCTCCCGGAGCGCCTCCGGCCCCATCGCGTCCAGTTCGTCGAGGTGCTTCAGGAGCGAGGCCTTGATCCGCTCTCCCATGAGGATCGGGTCGCGGTGCGCCCCTCCTTTTGGCTCCGGAACGATCTCGTCGATGATCCCGTACTCGAGCGCGCTCTGGGCGGTGAGCTTCAGCGCCTTCGCGGCCTCGTACCCCTTGTCCGCCTGACGCCACAGGATCGCCGCGCACCCTTCGGGGGGGATGACCGAGTAGACCGAGTGCTCGAGCATCGCGACGCGGTTGCTCGCCGCGATCCCGATCGCCCCCCCGCTCCCGCCCTCGCCGATGACGACCGCCACCGTCGGGACCGTCAGCGAGAACATCGCCATCATCGAGGCGGCGATCGCCTCCGAGATCCCGCGCGACTCGCTCTCGATCCCAGGGTCCGCCGCCGGGGTGTCGACGAACGAGAGGACCGGCATCCGGAACCGCTGAGCCATCTCGAAGAGACGGATCGCCTTCCGGTACCCCTCCGGCTTCGCCATCGCGAAGTTGCGCTTCTGACGATCCTGGATGTTGCGCCCCTTCTGGTGCCCGACGACCATCACCGCGCGCCCGTCGAGGAACGCCGGCCCCCCCACGATCGCCTCGTCCGCGAAGCCGTGCCGATCCCCCTGCAGCTCGGTGAACTCCTGAAGGATCTGCCCCACGTAGTCGAGCGTGTACGGCCGCTTGTCCGCCCGCGCCACGAGAACCTTCTCCCACGGCCCGAGGTTGCTGTACATGATCTCCAGATACCGATCCCGCCCCCCTTCCAGATCGAGGATCTTCTCCTCCTGCACCGCCCGCTTCGCCTCGTCCCCCTCCTTCAGGGCGAGCTCCTTGAGCTTCGCGATCCCCGCCTCCAGCTCCCGGAGCGGCTTTTCCCATTCGCCGAAACTCGCCTCCATCAGGCCGCCTCCTTCCGCTCGCCCCGGGCGAGCAGATGCCCTCCGAGCGTCCGCACGAGTGTCGTGAGCGTCGCCTTCAGTTCCTTGCGCGGAACCACGCGGTCCACCATCCCGTGCCCTTCCACGAACTCCGACGTCTGGAATCCGTCCGGCACCTTGCCGACCCCCGCTTGTTTGCTCACCCGCGCCCCCGCGAACCCAACGAGCGCCTTCGGCTCGGCGAGGATCACGTCCGCGACCGAGGCGTAGCTCGCCAGAACCCCCGCCATCGTCGGGTCCGTGAACACCGCGAGATAGGGAACCCCCGCCTTTCGGCAACGCTCCACCGCTCCCACCGTCTTCGCCATCTGCATGAGCGAAAGAAGCCCCTCCTGCATCCGCGCACCGCCCGAGGCGCAGAACACGATCGCCGGCTCCCCCTCCTCCGCCGCCCGCTCGAGCGTCCGCGCGATCTTCTCCCCCGCCACCGACCCCATCGAGCCGCCCATGAACGCGAAGTCCGCCACCGCGACGCTCACCGGCGCCCCCGCGAGCGTCGCCCGACCCGCCACGATCGAGTCCAGCCGACCCGTCTTCGCCTCGCTCTGCGCGAGCTTCTCCGCGTACTCGGGAAAGCCGAGTGGGTCCTGCGAGCGGAGGTCGGCGTCGGCCTCGACGAACGATCCCTCGTCGAACGTGATCGCGAGCCGCCGATCCACCGGCAGACGGTGATGGTGCCCGCAGTGCGGGCACACGCGCAGATTCTCCTCGAACTCGGCGGCGAAAAGGATCTTTTTACAGCTCGCGCACTGAAGGAACGCGTCGGACGGGCCTCGGGGCTTTCGGCTCAAGACCCACCAAGATACCCGCCCCGCCCTCAACCGGCGCGGCGGGATCGCTCTTCACCGGAGAGGCCGCACTTCGACGACGAACGTCGCCCGCCCGT
Organism: Fimbriimonas sp.; assembly: GCA_965249475.1. Lineage (GTDB taxonomy): Bacteria > Armatimonadota > Fimbriimonadia > Fimbriimonadales > Fimbriimonadaceae > Fimbriimonas. The sequence continues at coordinate 1,720,367 of CBDFMD010000003.1, forward strand.
CCGCGCCGAGGCGCGGGCCGGCGTCGCGCCCCGGCGCCTCCCGCCTCGCGGATTCGTCGAGGGCGACCACGAGCGCCCGAAGCCGCTCGGCGCTCGTCGCGGGCACCCGCACGACGAGCCGAACCCGCTCGGGAGCGCGGTCCCGGGCGTCGCGCGGTTCCGCGGTCGCCTCGCCGCCCGAGCGGCGGGCGAGCGCCTCGACGCCCGCCCGCGCCCGTCCGAGGTCCCGCACCCGAAGAGAGATCGGCTCCGCCTCCCCCGCGTCGCCCTGGACCTCGATCCGCGGCGCGGGACGACGCGGGGCGTTCGCCGCCGACCCCGCTCCCGAAGCCTCCTCCGGCGAGGAGCTCGACCGCGCCGAGACCCCCGACGCGTCCGCAATCGGGGCGGCCGCCGGGGTGGTCGCCGGGGTGGTCGCCGGGGTGGTCGCCGGAGCCGGAGACCCGCCCTCGTACCGCACGACCATGAGCCGGCCGCGCGGCGCCTCCGGACGCGGGATCGAGAGGACCGAGAGTCCGACTACCGCCGCCGCCCCCGCCGCCCAGACCCACGTCGGGACGCCGATCCGCGCCCGCCCCTTGTCCGCCCGAAGCCGCGCGATCGCCTCCGCCCGCCCCAAGATGGGGATCGGCGCCTCTTCCCGAAGGGCCGAGGCGATCGCCCGCCGCTGGAGGATCGCCCGCGCCGCGTCGGGGTCGCCCTCGATCTCGCGCTGCCGCTCGGGGGGGAGCCCTCCCTCGAAGTAAGCGCGCATCTCGTCGTCCGAGAACGGCATCAGAGCCCCTCCCCTCCGAAGAGCGACGCCCGAAGCGCCTTGAACGCGTAGTGCAGGCGGCTCTTCACCGTCCCCACCGGCACCCCGAGGATTTCCGCGATCTCCTCGTGGCTCCGCCCCTCGATCTCGTGCATCACCACCGCCTCCCGGTGGTCGCGCGAGAGGTCGGCGAGGGCGCGCGCGAGCGCCTGACGATCGATGAGCGCCCCTTCCGTCTCGAACGCCCCGTCGTGCTCGCACAGCACGACCGTCGGCCGCGCCGCGTCCCGGCGGCTCGCCCGGCGGCAGTGGTTGTGCGCGATCCCGAGAAGCCACGTGAGCGGGGAAGAGTCCCCCCGGAACCTTCGGAGCGAGCGTTGCGCCGTCACGAACGTCTCCTGCGCCGCGTCCGCCGCCCGATCCGCCCCCACCCGGCGGGCGCAAAAGCGGAAGACGGCGTCGTAATGGTCGCTCGCCCAACGGACGAGGTCGGCCTCGTCGCGAAATCCCGCCCGGCTTTGCACCAGAGGCATCATACAGGAGGTAGGTGCCCCGCGCCGCGCGAAACGTTCACCCGCCGCGCGAAACGTTGGAGAGGACCACCACAATACTCCCGGATGACGCTCGTGCAGTGGCTCGCAAGCGGCGGCGCGTACGGCACGCTCGCCCTCGTCTGGCTCGTCGCCGCCGTCGGTTACGGCGCCTACGCCGCCCGCCTCGGCCGGCGCTACGACGCCCCGAACGACGGGTGCCTCCTGAACTTCGCGTGCCAGATGCTTCTTCTTCTCGGCGGCGCCGCTGGCCTCCTCCTTTTCGGCTTTCCCTGGTACCTGCTCACCTCCACGCTCGGCGCGGTCCTCCTTCCCGGGCTGGCCTGCCTCTTCTTCCAAGGGCGGATGCGTCCCTGGAAGCCACGTCGCAAGTGAGACCGGTAAAAACTCCGGCATCGTTTCTCCCGCGACCCCGCTAGAATAAGGAGATGCCGAACGCCCCTCGACGCGACCTGATCCTTCTCGCCCGCGCCCTCGTGGCGCTCGGACCGTCCGCCTCGGCCCTCGCCGTCTTCCCCGACTCCGGGGGCGTGGACGCCCGCTACACCTCCGTGGGCCAGTTCTCCGGGAGCTCTGCCGTCGCGATCGACCCCCGCTGGGTCCTCACCGCCGAGCATGTGAACGGCGGAAGCGTCTTCACCCTCCCCGGCTTCGGCGACTTCAACGTCGTCCAGAACGTCGCCCCTCCGATCGTCAACGGCGTCCGCCCCGATCTCCGCCTCCTCCGCGTCGATCGCGACATCCCCGCCTTCACCCGCGTGGACGTTCGCGCGGTCGTCGGGCGCGTCGTCACCCTCGTCGGCTTCGGCGCGACGGGAGGCGAGACCGCCGGGGGCTGGAACCCCAACCTCAATCCTGGGACCCGCCACGCCGCGCGCAACGTCGTGGACGGCGTCACCGACATCTCCTTCAGTTCGACCCCGCCGTTCGAACCGTACTGGAACGCCCTCTACTACACCCTCTCGGCCCCGAACGACCCCACCCGCGTCGCGGGCGAGGGCGGCCTCGCCGGCGGCGATTCCGGTGGAGGCTTCTTCTACAACTTCGGCGACGGCGACCGCCTCGTCGCCGTGAATTCGGCGATCGGGGCCGCCACCTCCGGTGGCAACGCGCTCGACTACGGCGGCTTCGGCTTCGGCACCCAGCTCGGCGACCCCGCCGCGACCGCCTTCATCCGCGCCTACGCTCCCCAGGCCGTCGTCCCCGAGCCCGCCACCCTCGCCGCGCTCGGCCTCGGCGCTCTCGCGCTCCTGAGGCGGCGGCGAGGGTAAGCCGGTAACCTCACCCGCGATGTCGCGGAAGGTCTATAACGTCGGGCTCATCGGCTACCAGTTCATGGGCAAAGCCCACAGCAACGCCTACCGACAGGTCGGCCGCTTCTTCGACCTGCCCGTCGAAGTCGCCATGCACACCCTTTGCGGCCGCAACGAGGCCGCCGTCACGAAGGCCGCCGAGACGTACGGCTGGGCGAACGTCGAGACCGACTGGCGCAAGGTCGTCGAGAACCCCGAGATCGACATCGTGGACGTCTCGACCCCCGGCAACCTCCACGCCGAGATCGCCATCGCCGCCGCGAAGGCGGGGAAGATCGTCTTCTGCGAGAAACCCATCGGCAACACCCTCGCCGAGGCGAAGGCCATGCTCGACGCCGTGACCGAGGCGGGCGTGGGCCACGCCGTCTTCCACAACTACCGCAAAAGCCCCGCCGTCGCCCTCGCCAAACGGCTCATCGAGGACGGCCGCCTCGGCACCATCTACCACTGGCGCGCCGTCTACCTCCAGGACTGGATCGCCGACCCGAGCTTCCCCCTCGTCTGGCGGATGAAGAAGGCGATCGCCGGCTCCGGAACCCACGGCGACATCAACGCCCACATCATCGACCTCGCCCGCCACCTCGTCGGCGAGATCGCCGAGGTCAGCGGCCTCCTCCACACCTTCGTGAAGGAGCGACCCATCGCCGGCGAGACCGACGACCGCCTCGGCGCGAGGGCCACCGCCGACATGGGCGAGGTGGACGTCGACGACGCCGCCATGTTCCTCGCCCGCTTCAGGAACGGCGCCCTCGGCACCTTCGAGGCCTCCCGCTTCGCCGTCGGACGCAAGAACAAGAACGCCTTCGAGATCAACGGGAGCAAGGGCTCCCTCGTCTTCGACCTCGAGCGCATGAACGAGCTCCAGTTCTACGACAACACCCTCCCCGAGGGCGAGCACGGCTTCCGCCTGATCCAGGCGACCGAATCCGTCCACCCCTACGCCGGCCACTACTGGCCCGTCGGCCACATCGTCGGCTACGAGCAGACCTTCATCGACCTCGTCGCCGACGCGCTCACCGCCCTCGCCGACGGAAAGCCGATAAGCCCCGATTTCCACGACGGCTACGAGAACCAGCGCGTCCTCGACGCCGTCGAACGCTCCTCCGACACCCGGAGCTGGGTGACTCTCTAGCGCCGTCTAGGCTGCCATCCGAAGTTGCGTCTCGTCCACCGCCGCGAGCGCCTTCGCGAGCTTCCCGAGCACCCGCTCCGAGATCGTATCGTCGTCGCTGGGCGAGGAGAGACAACGGAAAAAGAGATCCGTCGCCTCCTCCTGCGTGAGAACCAGCGTGACATCCCCCATCCGGTCTTCTTATCGCCGGAAAGGGGGCCGAATCCCCAGGTATTTCGACGGGGAGGCGGAGAACTCGGCCGATCCATGAGAACGCCCCTGCGGTTCGCGCGTCAGAAAACGAGAATCCTATGGACGGGATCGTTTTCGCGCCGCCGACCTCGGTATGCGTCAGAATAGAGAGGGCGTTCCGCGCGCTCGGAACGTCGTAAGGAGAAAGGGACCATGGCGCTACGCAAACGACTCGCTGGCTACGGCCTCCTCGCGTTCGCCGCCCTCTCCGCCGGAAACCAGCAGACCGGGGCCGAGGGTGCCCCGGCCCCCGTCGTCGCCGCGACCGGCGGCGTCCCCGCGATCGACTCCGCCGTCCCCACCCCCGGCAACCCCGGCGTCCCGCTCCGCTTCGGCAACGTCCTCCCCAAAACCGAGCGCGTGACCCTCGGCGGCCGCGTCCTTCGCCCCGGCGCCGACTACGCCATGGACTACGCCGCCGGCGTCGTCTACCTGTACTGCGCCCCGCGCGAGGGCGACTCCGTCACCGTCGAGTACCGGTACGACCGCACCAAAGGCCCCGTGAGCTCCGCCGGAATGGCCGGACTCCCCGCCGCCCGCCTGAGCCTCCTCCCCGGCATGGGCGCCACCCTCGGCCTCGGCGTCACCGAGCGCGCCGCCGACGGCTCCGTCCTCCGCACGAACCTCTTCGGCACGAACAACGACCTCAAGCTCGGCGCCGCCTCCCTTACCGGGGTCTACATGGCGGGCCAGCGATCGAAGGTCGGCGTCGCCTCGGGGCTGAACTTCGGCTCCGACAAGGGCGGCGACGCCTCGACCGAGACCGGCGACTCCTCCCTCCTCGTCCAATCCTTCCGCCTCGGCGTCGCCGGCGGCGCCCTCACCATCGATCGCCAGGACGTCTCCGCGAACTTCGTCGGCTTCTCCGCCCTGCGCGGCGGCCCCTTCGACGACGCCCGCCTCGCCCAACTCGCGAAGGAGCGCGGGCTCGTCCGCGGCGGCATGGCCCTGCGCGGCGCGAAAGCCCTCGGCGGCGCCCTCACCCTCGGTCAGCGCAGCGTGAGCGACGGCAAGGGCGGCGTGGACTGGCGCGAGTACGGCTACTCCTCCGGCGGCTTCAAGTTCACCGCGAACACCCGCCGTGTGGACTCCACCTTCGCCCGCTTCAAGGATCTCGCTGAAGCCGACCGGGACCAGATCGCCCGCGAGGTCGGACTCGAGCGCGGCGACTTCGCGGGCGAGTTCCGCTCGAAGACCGGCGTCCTCACCTTCGCGAGCAACTCCGTCGCCGAGTCCGCCACCGGGCAGGGCGCCACCCGACGCGAGGCGAAGCTCGACACCGCCCGCTTCGGCTTCGACTTCGGCGATCAGACCGTGGACTCCGGCTTCAAGCGCTTCGACTCCCTCCTGGGCAACGAAAAGGCCCAGTGGGGGCTCGAAGCCGGCCTCCACCGCCAGTGGATGGGCGCCCGCGCCAAAGGGGTCCTCGGCGCCGAGCTCGCCTTCCGCCGCGAGAACGTCGCCGGCCCCAAAGGCGAGTTCGTCGCCGACTCCGCCTCGCTTAGGGGCAAGGCCTGGAGCCTCGAGCACGTCGGCAAGTCCGCCGCCTCCGGCTTCGACCGTCTCGGCTCCCTCTCCGGCACCGAGCTCTCCGGCCACGCCGCCGACATTGCCGCGATGTACAACGGCCGCCCCTTCGCCCGCGACGCGAACGTCGCGTCCGGCGACGTCGAGGCCCTCAAGCGCTCCGCTGGCATCGCTCGCACCTTCGACCGCTTCGCCGCCTCCCCGACCGTCGGGACCGGCAAGGGCCTCTCGGTCGAGGCCACCCGCCTGCGCCTCGACGGCGCGAGGGACGGCGCCACCGTCGAGACCCTCGCCCTCGCCGGACGCAACGCCGCCTTCCGGTTCCGCTCCCTCGAGGTCGGCGAGAGCTTCGGCGAGATCGCCTCCCTCATGAACCTCGAGCGCGCCCGCCTCGGCGAGATCAAGGGCCTCTCCCGCCGCGACGTGCAACTCGATCTGAAGCTCGCCCCCAAGGCGAGCCTTCGCTTCGACGCGATGACCGCCTCGGTGGGCAAGAACGAGGCCGGACGCACCCGCGTCGCCTACGCCGACCCCCGCCTCCAGTTCGCCTACAACGTCCGCCGCGTGCACAAGACCTTTCCCGGCGCGAGCGCCCTCGTGGACGACGAGCGCGACGCCCTCGCCGCCCTCGCCGGGTACGAGAGCCGCGAGATCGCCCTGAACTGGCAGGCGTTCAAGAACCTTCGTCTCGAGTACGGGACGACCTCCGCCACGAACGCCCTTGACGACCGCGAGCGCGCCGCGAACAACCTCGCGTTCGATTGGCGCGCCGATCCCTCCCTCCAGGTCGCCTACCTGCGCCGCGCCTCCTCCGAGTCCGATCCCCTGAAGACGATCTTCGCCCAATCCGTCGAACGGATCGGCGTCTCAAAGCGGTTCGGCAACGCCGCGGGCTTCGAGTACGTGAGCGAGGCCCGCAACTACGAAGGCACCGACGCGAAGACCCCCGACTCCCGCCTCACCTCGCTCGCCCTCGAAGCCCGCGTCTCCCCCACCACCACCCTCCGCGCCCAACGCTCCGATACCGACTTCTCCGACGGAAAGAAGGAGCAGGTCGCCACGAACTCCATCCTCGCCACCGTCACCCCCCGCCTCGGCGTCTCCGTGAGCGACACGAAGATCGCGCGTACCGGCGAGGGCGCGAAAGACGAGGCCAAGCGCGACTACGGCATGTGGTACGACTTCGGCAAGGGCGTGCGCCTGAGCTACGGCTACGTCCGCTCCCTCGTCGGCGAGGACGCCGGCGCGAGCACCACTACCCTCGCCTTCGGTCAGAACGCCGGCCGCACCGATGCCGCGAACGTCGGCTCCGCCGGGGTCGCGAACGTCAACGGCACCGAGCTCGGCTTCGGCTCCGCCGGCTCCGCTTGGGACGACCAGTCAGGCCGCGTCCAATCCTTCAACAATCTCCGCCTGAAGACCACGAGGCCGTTCGGACTCCTTGGCCTCGACGCATGCAGCCTCCTCGTGGACATGGATACCGCGAGCGACAAGGCCGTTTGGATTCGCGAGAACCGCCGCATCGCCTTCTCCGGCAAGATGGGGGGCACTGCCCTCGGCGTCGAGTACCGCGGCCAGACCGATCCCACCGGCGAGCGCGGCATCGACCGCACCGTGACCTTCAAGACCGATCCTGCCGCGAAGGCCCCCCTCGCCGCCGCCCTCTCCTACAAACAACGCACCCTGCCCACCAACGCCCAGGTCGCCATCCGCGACCTCTCCCTCACCGCGCGCCCCGCCAAAGGGGTCGAGGTGACGAACGTCCTCCAGACGAACCCCGAGACCTTCCGCTCCGACGCCCTCCTCGGCTCCGTCCCCCGCGGCGACCGCCTGAACAAGTGGAAGGTGGACTTCAAGGGCAAGGACGCGACCTTCGGCGGAAGCTGGGAGGAGCTCTTCGACGACGGCAACCGGAGCGGCGCGACGACCGCCGGGATCAACCTCTCCCTCTTCACCCGCTCGGGCTCCCCGTTCACCGTCTTCTACGGGATCGAGAACCGCGACGAGGGCGACGCCCGACGCGCCGTCGGCCGCTACTCCCTCTCGTTCGACCAGCGCCCCGGCCCGAACCAGACCCTCTCGATGTTCCTCGGCAACCTCACCTACGCCGGCACCACCAAGCGCGACGACTCCATGAAGGACGACTCCTGGACCGTCCGCGTGAACTACCAGCTCCGCTTCTAACGCGGGATCCCCGCGCGGAGGTACAACCCCGGCTGTGAACGTCCTCCCCTTCGCCGGATTCGAGCGCAACCTCCGCCTCGACTCCGGCCCCGTCGCTCTCGTCGCGACCCTCGAGGTCGGCCCCCGCGTCCTCTTCCTCGGCCCCGCCGAGAGGATCGAGGAGCGCGGCGCGAACCTCCTCGCCGTCTACGGGGACGAGGAGGGCCTGAAGGACGGCGCGTACCACTCCTTCGGCGGCCACCGCCTCTGGGTGAGCCCCGAGGACAAGGTCACGACCTACGCCCCCGAGTCCGACGCCCCCGATTACCGCGCGGAGGGCGACGTCCACGTCTTCGAGCGGGGCGCGAACGCCCACGGCGTCGCGAAGCGCCTCGAGATCCGCGCCGACGGACGCGGCGGCTTCGACCTTCGCCACACGATCACGAACAGAGGAGCGGAGCCCCAGACCGTCGCCCCCTGGGCGATCACCGTCGTCGCTCCCGGCGGCGAGTGCCTCTTCCCCCAGGCCGAGCACGTCCCCCATACCGAGCGCCTCCTCCCCGTGCGCCCCCTCGTCCTCTGGGGCTACGCCCGCATGGCCGATCCCCGCTTCGGGTGGGGCGACGAGGTCGTCCGCCTCCGCCACGACAAGTCCCGCGGCCCCCTGAAGATCGGCGCCCTCGTCGCGCAGGGCATCGCCGCCTATGCGCGCGGGGGCCATACCTTCGTGAAGCGATTCGGCTACGAGGAGGGCGCGACCTACCCCGACTTCGGGTGCAATTTCGAGACCTTCACCCGCGAGGACATGCTCGAGGTCGAGTCCCTCGCCCCCTTGCGCCCCCTTGCGCCCGGCGAGAGCTCCGTCCTCCACGAGACGTGGGCTCTTCTCCTGGACGAGACCCCTCCCCGAGAGGACGCCGCGTGCGGCGCGTGGTTCCGCGAGACCGCCGCCCGGTACCCCCTCCGCCCGCTCTAGCGGCGGCTCACGGTTGCGTGCGCCAGCGCCCCACGAGGTTCCGGATGGACCACTGCACGAACGAGTCCGACGGCTTCAGGAGGATCCGGTTCCCCGAGACCGTGATCGCGTGGATCCCCGCCGAGTGCCGCGGCTCCGCCTTCGCGCCGAACGCCCCGTCCCCCGCGTTCCGGAACGCGAGCCGGGTCACCGACCGCGTCGCCTTGCTCGGCCGCTCGTTCGAGTCGTCCCAACCGATGACGTACGCATCCCCCGACTCCCTGGGGTACGGCTTCGGATCGTAAGTGCCGAGCGCCGCGAGGTCGCTCGTCTCCGCGAGAAGGATCGTCTCGTCCGGCGAGGTGACCGTGTTCACCGCCCGGAGCGCGTGGTCCCGGTAGAGCCCGTACGTGATCGGCATCGTTCCCGCCCCCGGCGAGGCGGAGCGCGCCGCCTCCCCCTTCTCCGCCCCCGGGCACCGGAACACGTCGAGCGACTTCACGTTCCCTCCCACCGCCGTCGCCCACGTCTCGGGCGCCCCCGAGGCCTGCACCTGCGGCGCCCCCTCCCCGTCCGCCTGGAAGATCGCCGGGTAGTGGTCGTCGTTGTCCGCCGCATACCCCGCCACCGCGTCGTAGATCGCTTTCATGTTCGAGGAGCACACCGCCTTGTTCTTCTGCTCGTTCGCGTAGAGGTAGATCGGGTACGCCGCGAGCGCCCCGAGACCGAGGATGAGCGCGATCCACTTCGCGTCCTTCCGGGTCATGTACTCGCTCTTGGCGGGCGAGTCCTCGACCGCCTGAGGGTCGTACCGGTCGCTCAACGGTGCGCCACCGCGCTCTCGTCCTCGGAACCCCTCCCGTCCGGGTCGAGAAGATCGTACTCCTCGAGCGTCGGCGTCATCTTGCGCTTGTCGGCGAGAAGGAACGACCCCCGCCCTGGCACCGTCGGAAGCGCCCCCATCCGGACGTTGCTCTTCGGCACCTTCCGCGCAAAGTTCGCCATCGCCACGATCTCCGGCATCGTGAACGCGTCGCCCATCACCTTCGTCCCCGCGTCCACGATCTGCGGAAACGCCGTCCACTGCCGCGCGATCTGATCCTTCACGGCCAGCAGGAGCTGCTTCTGCCGCTCTTGGCGCATGTAGTCGTCCCCCGCGTGCTTCCGGATCCGGACGTAGCCCATCGCGTCGTAACCGCCGAGCCTCTGGGTTCCCTTAGGGATGTTGATGAAGAGGTTGCCTGCTCGATCCGTGTACTTCAGATCGATCGGGGTCGAGACCGTGACCCCGCCGATAAGATCGATGAAGTCCACGAACGCGTCGTAGTCCACCACCACGACCTTGTCGATGCGGACGACCCCCGTGCCGCGCCTCCCCTTCAGCAGATGCTCCACCGCCTCCTTCGCGAGCTCCGGACCCTGGCCGAGGGGCGCGATCGCGTGGTACGCGTTGAGCTTATGCACCGGGTACCCCGGTAGATCCCCCCGCGTGTCCCGGGGGATCGAGAGCCCCGTGATCCGGTTCTTCGCGAAATCGAGCCGCGCGAGAAGCATCATGTCGCTTCGCGCCGCGTGGTTCGTGACGTGCTTCCCGCCAGGCGTCAGGTCCTCGTCGCATCCGAGGATGAGGATCGTCAGCGCGTCGTCCTTGAAGACGTCCTTCGGCTGGACGTTGAGGTTCTGGACGATCTTCACGAGGTTCCCCCCGGAGAGCCCCTTCGACCGACCGAGCCACCCGAGGACCGTACCCCCGAGGAGCGCGAGACCCACCCACGCGGTCCAGAACACGCCCCCGATCACCCGCGCCGCCCGCGAGGGACGTCGGCGCGCCGCACGGGCGGTGGGGGCGGGGTTCGGAGCGGCCATGACCGGGCGCTGACAGTATGCCAGACGTTCCGTCTAACGGCTCCGAGCGCCAGCGGGTTCCAAGCGCGTGAACGGGTCCCCGGTCGGAGCGGATGCCCCCTCCTCGTGCGGAAGCCGCACCCGGAAGAGAGAGCCCCTCCCGACCTCGCTCTCGATCTCCAGCCGCCCTGAGTGGCTCCCCGCGAGCTCCGTCACGATCCGGAGCCCCCACCCCGACCCCCCGGTCCGCTCCCACCGGCTCGTGATCTCCCCCGAGAGGATGCGGCGCGCCGTCTCCTCCGTCATCCCCGGCCCCGTGTCGGAAACCTCGACGAGATGGTCGCCCGCCTGAGAGCCCCTGGCGAGGTACCGGTATCGCACGACGATCTCCCCGTGGATGTAGTCCTCCGCCTTCCCGACGGACGCCTCGGGCGTCATCGTCTCCGAGATCGCCTTGATCGCGTTCCCCACGAGGTTCTGCACGATCCGGAAGATGTACAGATCGTCGTGCGAGTAGTGCGGTGCGTCCGGCTGGAGCTCGTACCGCAGGAGGATCCGCTTCGCCCTCGCGTCCGACTCGAGATAGCTCGCCGAGTTCTCGATGACCGGCGCGAGCGCCCCCCGGCGCCGATCCGGACGCAACGCCTTGCCCGCCGACATGTCGGAGATGAGCCGCGAGTACCCCACGATCCGGTCCACCGACTCCTTGAGATCGCCGAACGTCCCCTTCTGGGTGAGAAGGAACGCCTCGGTCGCCCCGTCCATGTCCCGATCGAGAAGATGGCTCCGCAACCCGTCGAGCGCCATCTCCGAGTAGTTCAGCGTCGCGTGGAGCGACGCCGCGAGGTTCCCGATGTCGTGGCTCACCTTCCCCATCCCGAGAAGCGTGCTCGCCCGTGCCGTCTCCTCGGTGAGAAGACGGTTCACCCGCGCCATCGTCGCCACCGCCGCGACCGTCTCCACCACCGCCGCGTCCGTCGCCGTAAACGCCCCCCCCACCTTGTTCAGGAGCTGCATCACCCCGATCGGCGCCTCGTCCTCCAGCATGAGCGGCACTGCGAGGATCGAGCGCACGTCCACCCCCGTCGCCCGTTCGAACGCGCTCCGCTCGTCGTCGATCTTCTGGGGAAACTCCCGCGCCACCGTCTTGCGCCCGTGGAACGCCGCCCCCACCGTCCCGAAGTCGTCCGGGATGTCCTTCGTCGGCAGGAGAGGCTCCACCTCGACCGGCAGGACGTGTTGGAACGCGAGCCGGCACCGCACCGGATCGTGAAGGTAGATCGTCCCCCCCCGCGCCCCCACCGCGTCCACCGAGATCGCGAGCACCTCGCGGAGCAGGTGGGAGAAGTCTCCTCCTCCCGAGAGCTTCTGGGACGCCGTGCGCACCGCGGCGATGAGTCGTGCGTCGGCGTCCATGGCTCTCGTGACTATTCTAATGCACTTTTGCCGCCGCGCACACCGATTTGCAAAGGATTAACCGAATCGACCCGAGATGTAGTCCTCGGTCTCCCTCATCTTCGGCGCGAGAAAGATGTCCGCCGTCGGACTAACCTCCACCACCCGCCCGAGCATGAAGAACGCTGTGAGGTCGCTCGCCCGCTGGGCCTGTTGCATGTTGTGCGTCACCATCACGATCGTGTACCGCGCCTTCAGCTCGAAGATGAGATCCTCGATCTTCGACGTCGCGATCGGATCGAGCGCCGAACACGGCTCGTCCATGAGGATGATCTTCGGATCCACCGAGAGCGCCCGCGCGATGCACAGGCGCTGTTGCTGACCCCCCGACAGCGCGAGCGCCGAGGCGTCGAGCTTGTCCTTCACCTCGTCCCAAAGCGCCGCCTGACGCAGGCACCGCTCCGTGAGCTCCTCCAGCTCCGCCCGGTTCCGCCCCCCGTGCATCCGAGGCCCGAACGTCACGTTCTTCCGAATCGAATCCGGAAACGGGTTCGGCTTCTGGAAGACCATCCCCACCTCCTTCCGAAGCGCCTCGACCGACACGCCCCGCTCGTAGATGTCGAGCCCGTCGATCGTCACCTTCCCCTCGAGCCGCGTCCCGTCGATCCGGTCGTTCATCCGGTTGAGGCACCGCAGGAACGTGGACTTCCCGCACCCCGACGGCCCGATGAACGCCGTCACCCGGTTCCTCGGCACCTGGAGAGAGACGTCGTGGAGCGCCTGGAACCCCCCGTAGAAGAAGTTCACGTGCTCCGCGACGATCTTCGCGTCGAGCGCGTTCGCCGAGGTCTGCGGGGGGGCCATCACCGAAGCCATGATGCGCCCTCATGGTGCGAGGGTCGCGTTAAGAAGTGGTTAAGGCCCGTTGCCGCAACGCATGGTCCGCCAAGACGAGCAACGCCATCGCCTCCACCATCGGCACCGCCCGCGGCAACACGCACGGATCGTGCCGCCCCCGCCCCGCGATCGTCGTCTCGTTCCCGTCCACGTCCACCGTCCCGAGAGGCCGCGCGATCGTCGCCGTCGGCTTGAACGCCGCCCGCAAGAGGATCGGCATCCCGTTCGAGATCCCCCCCTGCACCCCCCCCGAGTGGTTCGTCCTCGTCACCGTCCGCCCCTCGACGCTCGCGAACTCGTCCGCCGCCTCCGACCCCCGCATCCCGCTCATCGCGAACCCGCCCCCGATCTCGAACCCCTTGCACGCCGGAAGCGACAGCACCCCTTTCCCCAGGTCCGCCTCGAGCTTGTCGAACACCGGCTCCCCCCACCCCGCCGGCACCCCCCGCGCCACCAAGCCGATCGTCCCCCCCACCGAGTCCCCGTCCTTCCGCACCGCCTCGACGAGCGCGACCATCTCCGCCGCGACCCCCGCGTCCGGACAACGCACGATGTTCGCTTCCACCTCCTCCCGCGTCACCGCGAGAGGGTCCACCTCTCCCGTCAAAGGCCCGATCGACGCCACCCACCCGATCACTTCCACCCCCAGCGTCGTCAGGAAAGCCCGCGCGAGCGCCCCCGCCGCCACCCGCCCGATCGTCTCCCGCGCCGAGGCCCGCCCCCCGCCCTCCACCGCCCGAATCCCGTACTTCTGATCGTAGGCGAAATCCGCGTGGCTCGGCCGGTACTTCGCCGCCACCTCCGCGTAGTCCCGCCCCCGCCCATCCTCGTTCCGCACGAGCATCGCGATCGGCGTCCCGAGCGAGAGCCCCTCCGCGCCCACCCCCGAGAGGATCTCCACCCGGTCCCCTTCCTTCCTCTGCGTCGTGATCCGCGACTGCCCCGGGCGCCGACGGTCGAGCTCCGCCTGCACCGCCGCCAGATCCACCGAGAGCCGCGGCGGCATCCCGTCCACCACGACCCCCACCCCCGCCCCGTGCGACTCCCCGAACGTCGTCACCCGAAAGAGCTGGCCGAAAGACGAGGACACAGGGGCGAGTATAAACTAGGCGCGGTGGCCCCGTTCTTCTACTCGGACCGGATCCCCCGCTACTCCTTCGGCGAGCGCCACCCCCTGAAGCCCGAGCGCCTCCTCCGCACCGTCCGCCTCCTCGCCCGCTACGGCGTCGAGCCCACCGATCCCGGCCCCGTGCGCGACGACGCCGACCCCCTCCTCGTCCACGCCCCCGATTACGTCGCCGCCGTCCGCGAGATCGGCCACCGCGAGGCCCTCGCCCCCACCGTCGTCCACGACGGTCGCTTCGGCTACCGCACCGTCGGCCTGAGCGACGACGAGGTCGCCTTCCGCGCCCGGTACGGCTTCGGCTCCCTCGACAATCCTCCCTTCGCGAACATGCACGAGATTTCCCTCGACTACGTCCGCGCGAGCGCCGCCGCCGCCGAGGCCGTCGCGAGCGGGGAAGGGCTCGCCTTCTGCATCGGCGGCGGCCTCCACCACGCGATGAAGGCCCGCGCCGCTGGCTTCTGCCTCTACAACGACCTCGCCGTCGCCGCGACGATCCTCCGGCGTCGCTTCGCCCGCGTCGCCTACGTGGACATCGACGTCCACCACGGCGACGGCGTCCAGGCCCTCTTCGCCGGGGACCCCACCGTCCTCACCGCGAGCATCCACGAGGACGGCCGCACCCTCTTTCCCGGCACCGGCGCCGTCGAGGAGGGCGGCGCCTCCTGCCTCTGCGTCCCGATCCCCGCCCGCGCGAGCGGCGACGTCTGGCTCGCCGCCTTCCGCGCGACCGTCCTTCCCGCCCTCGAGCGGTTCCGCCCCGAGGCCCTCGTCCTCCAGCTCGGCACCGACGCCCACTGGCTCGACCCCCTCGGCCACGTCCGGTGCACCCAGGGGGACTGGCTCGCCGCCGTGCGCGATCTGAAGGCCCTCGGCCTTCCCACCGTCGCCGGCGGCGGGGGCGGCTACAGCCTCCTCACCGTCCCCCGGATGTGGACGTCCGCCGTCCTCACCCTCATGGGGCGCGAGTACGACGACGCCCTCCCCCCCGACCTCGCCGCCGAGTGGGAGACCCCGACCTTCTCCGACCCCGCCCCCCCCGACCGGGGCCACGGTAGGGAAGCGACCGAGGCCGTCGTCGCCCGTGTCCGGCGCGAGATCCTCCCCCGGATCGGACATGCGTAGCCAGATCCGCGGCCCCCTCGGACGCCTCGTCCGCGCCATGATCTACCGCGACCTCCGCAAGGGCTTCCGCCGCGTCCTCTGGACCCCGCCCCCCGCCGCGACCCCACGCCAGGTCATCCTCGTCGCGAACCACCACGGCTGGTTCGACGGCTACCTGATGTTCGCCCTCGCAGAACGCCTGGACCGCCCCATCCTCGACTGGATCGCCGAGTACGACAGCTTCCCCCTCTTCGGCCACGTCGGCGGCCTCCCCTTCCCCCCGGACGACCCCGCCCGCCGCACCGCGACCGTCCGCAAGACCATCCGCCTCATGCGCGACGAGGGCGTGAGCCTCCTCCTCTTCGCCGAGGGCGTCCTTCACGAGGCCCCCGACCTCCTGCCCTTCGGCCGCTCCCTCGATCTCGTCGCCGCGAAGGTCCCCGGGGCCGCCGTGATCCCCTGCGCCCTCGTCTACGCCATGGGCATCCACCAACTCCCGGAGGCGCGCCTCCGCGTCGGGGCCCCCGTCGAGCCCGGCCCCGGTCTCGCCGCCCGAACCCGCGACGCCGTCGCCGCGCTCCTTGCCGAGGAGCGCGAGCGCCCCTCCACCGAACTTCTCCTCGCCGGGACCCGCGACGTGAACGAGCGTCTGAAGTTCCCGACCTTCCGCCGGGATTCTCGCGCCTAGGCCGTTTTTCGGCGTATCCTGAAGGCATGGCGACCGGCGACGAAGGCGGGGAGGAGAGGCGCCCGTTCGCCTCCGCGCGCGATCACGCTCTCTGCCGCGCCCTCCACAAGAGGCACGGCACCACCTACTACTTCGCCACCCAACGCTTCTCCCGCCCCGTCCGTCGCCGCGTGAACGCGCTCTACGGCTTCGTCCGCGTCCCCGACGAATGGGTGGACAACCCCGCCCTCTACGGGATCGAGGACTCCGCCCATGCCCTCCGCCGCTACCGCGACGCGCTCGTCTGCGGGTACGAGGGCACCTGCCCCGACGAGCCCGCCCTCCGCGCCTTCCTCGACGTCGTGCGCGAGACCGGCATGACCCTCGACGAACCCCTCCTCTTCCTCGACGCGATGGCGATGGACCTCACCCGGACCCGCTACGCGACCTACGAGGACCTGCGCGGCTACATGCGCGGCTCCGCCTCCGCCGTCGGCGTGATGATGTGCGCCCTCTTCGGCGACACCCCCCCCGAGGCGATCCCCCCCGCGATGGCTCTCGGCGAGGCGATGCAGCTCACGAACTTTCTCCGCGACGTCGCCGAGGACGCCCGCCGCGGACGCATCTACCTTCCGCTCGAGGATCTCGACCGCTTCTCCGTGCCCGAGGACGAGATCCTCGCCGGCACCATGTCCGACCGCTTCGCCCGCCTCGCCGAGTTCCAGATCGCCCGCGCCCGCGCCCTCTACAGGGCGAGCGACGCCGGCGTCCCGCTCCTCCCCCCCGAGGTCCGCAAGGCCGTCCGCCTCGCCCGCATCCTCTACTCCCGGATCCTCGACCGGATCGAAGCCCAGGGCCTGGACGTTTTCGCCGCCCGCGCCCGCACCGGGCGCATCGAGAAGATCCACGTCGCCGCCCGCGTCCTCGCCGGACTCTCGTAGAACCCCCGTGGACTTCGGAGCCCCCGAGCGGCACCTCATCGCCGCCGACCCCGCCCTCGCGCGCTTCCTGCGCCGGTTCGGCCCCTGCCCCGTCCGCCTCGGCAAGTACGAGGGCGACCTCTTCGAGGTCCTGACCCAGGCGATCTTCGCCCAGCAGATAAGCGTCGCCGCCGCCGCGTCCGTCGGCCGCAAGTTCGTCGCCGCCTTCGGCGAACCCCACCCATCGCAGGCCGAGGAGGCCGCCCCGAGGGCCTTCCCGACTCCCGAACGCATCGCCGCCCTCACCGAGGACGACCTGAAGTCCGCCGGCCTCTCCCGCCAGAAGGCCCACTACGTCTGGGGCCTCGCCCGCGCCGAGCTCCCGAGCATGGCCGAGCTCGAGGCGATGTCCGACGCCGAGGTCGTGGCCCGCCTCCTCCCCCTCAAAGGCATCGGCCGCTGGACGATCGAGATGCTCCTCATCTTCCGCCTCGGCCGCCCCGACGTCTTTCCCGCCGACGACCTCGGCGTCCGCAACGGCATGAAGATCGTCTACGACCTCCCCGCGAACCCGGGCAAAGCCGAGATGGAAGCCCTCGCCGAACCCTGGCGCCCCTACCGCAGCTACGGCGCGTGGTACATGTGGCGCGCCGTCGGCTTCCGCCCCGAGGACGAACTCCCGTCGAAGTAGCCTACCCCTGGGACGAGAGCCCCGCCTCCGAGAGCGTGACCATGAGCCACAAGAGCCGGTGCGCCTCGATGAACCCCCGCGCCGCAATCTTCACCGTATACCCGTCCTCCCGCACCGTCCCCGGAAGCCGCGACACCATGTCCGCCTGCTCGCTCCGGTTGAACTCCGCCTTCACCTCCACCGGCCCCGCCGGCGAGAGCGGCTTCGGCATCGCCAAGAGCGCCTGGTGCGCCGCCTCCTCGATCTGCTCCCCCGTCTCCTCCGTCGGAAGAAGCCGCGCCATGTACCGCCCGAACCCGTTCTTCACCGAGACCGTCTTCACCCCTGTCACGAGCGACGCCGCCTCCGCGCAACCCGCCGCGTCGCTCGTCACCAGCGCCAGCGGCACGTGGTACTGGCCCGCCGCGTAGGTCGAGAGCCCGATCTCCCCCGTCTCCACCCCCCCGACCCAAAGCCGGTGGAGCGAGCCCGTGATCGTGTGCTCCATCACCGCGTTCGTCGTCCCCGCCATCGCGTGGTACCCCACGAGGAAGAGCGCGTCGAACTCCGCGTCGATCCCCGCCACCATCCCGTTGAAGTGCTCCCCCCCCGAGTTCCCGTGCCCCGAGATGAGCCGCACCCCCGGCTCCAGCTCGTCGGCGAGAAGGTTCTTCGAGTTCCCGTGCGAGTCCTTCACCACCACGACGTCCGCCCCCGCCCGCCGCGCCCCCCGCACCGCCGCGTTCACGTCGTGCGTCATCATCCGCCGCGCGAACGCCCAGTCGAACGACCCCCCGTCCGGACGCGAGCACTGGCTCCACGACACGAGCCCCGTGCACCCTTCGATATCCGCCGAGATGAAAACCCGCACCGCGGGCGATTTTAACCCAAGTGTCCGCTTCGGCGTAAGCTAAGCCATGCCCATCCCCGTCGTCCGTTCCTGGGAGAGCGCCCGGCCCGACCCCCTCGCCATCGACGCCCCGAGGGTCGTCGACTGGCTCGTGGACTTTCTCCGCGACGAGGTGATCCGCCGCCGCGGCATGGCGAAGGTCGTCATCGGCCTCTCCGGCGGCGTGGACTCCGCCGTCGTCGCCTACCTGTGCGCCCGCGCCTTCGGCCCCGAGAACACCCTCGTCTTCCGGATGCCCTACCGGATCTCCTCCCAGGAGTCCCTCGACCACGCCGGGCTCTGCATCGACGACCTCGGCCTCCCCGCCCGTACCATCGACATCACCCCGATGGTGGACGGCTACCTCGCGAGCGCCGAGCCCGACATCTCCCCCTCTCGCCTGGGCAACGTCTGCGCCCGCCAGCGAATGATCGTCCTCTTCGACCAGAGCGCGAAGGTCGGCGGCCTCCCCGTCGGCACCGGGAACAAGTCCGAGCGACTCTTCGGCTACTACACCTGGCACGCCGACGACTCCCCCCCCATCAACCCCCTCGGCGACCTCTTCAAAGGCCAGGTCTGGGCCGTCGCCCGCGAGCTCGGCGTCCCGAGCGTCATCGTGGACAAGCCCGCGAGCGCCGACCTCGTCAAAGGCCAGACCGACGAGTCCGACTTCGGCATCACCTACGAGCGCGGCGACGGCATCCTCCACTACCTCACCCACGGCTACTCCGAGGAGAAGATCGCCACCCTCGGCTACACCCCCGAGGAGGTCCGCCTCGTCGCCGGCAAGGTCGAGCGCACCCATTGGAAGCGCCGCCTCCCCACCGTCGCCATCCTCTCCGCCTCCGCGATCAACGAGTTCTACCTCCGCCCCGTCGACTTCTAACCACCCCTTGCGCCCCAAAAGCGAGGACAGCGGAGAAGATCCCCCTCCCTCCGCGAGGGGGAAGGCGCCCCGAAGGGGCGGATGAGGGGGCCCGCAAAGAAGGCGAACCCCCGCCGAAGCGAACCCCTTCCCCTCGCCGGCGGGGGAAAGGGTAAGGGATGGGGGGCGATGTGAGGGCACCTCCGAAAGAAGGCCTTCTCCCCGCCCCCGGGGGGAAGGTGCCCGGAGGGCGGATGGGGGCAGGGGAGATATCTCGAAAGAAGGGGAATCGCCTCCCGGCACGTTGTCGGAGCCCTCTCCCGCCGACGTAAGGGTGTGAGCAGTAAAGATCCACCGCCGGTGCGCCCGAGAGAACGGAGAGACCTTTTAGAGCGATGAGGTACCCAAGTCCGAAACGAACGCGCGCACGCGTGGCGCGCAGTGGCGCACAACGGCGCGCAAGCGGGCGCCCTTGACGCCCGCCCGAAAGCCTGTCATACTTCCACTTCGTTCGCGGGGTTAGCTCAGTGGTTAGAGCGCCGGCCTGTCACGCCGGAGGCCGCGGGTTCAAGTCCCGTACTCCGCGCCATATCGCATACGCCTCGGTAGCTCAGTTGGTAGAGCAAAGCACTGAAAATGCTTGGGTCGCCGGTTCGAGTCCGGCCTGAGGCACCATGCTCCCGCCCATAAGTCTTTTATCCCAGGCCCTGCCCCCCCAGGGCCTCAATTTCCCCCGCGACCCTCGCGCCGACGCCCCCTTCCGGCGCGAGATCCTTCCCGGCGAGCGCCTCGCCCTCCCCGGCTACGAAGCCGCCGTCGCCCCCGACGGACGCCTCCGCCTCCGCGACGGTCGCCGCGTCCCCGCCGTCCGACGCACCCTCGCCGAACTGGGCGACGATCTCGACCTCGCCGTTCGCCGCGTCCCCGATCCTGCCCTCCCCCTCCTCGACCCCGCCCACCTCGGCCTCGTCCTCCGCGTCCCGAGCGGCGTTTCCCTCCTCGACGCCCTCCGCGGCCTGACGCCCCCCGGAACGAAGACCGCCGCCGTCCTCCTCGTCCACGCCGACGACCGCGCCGAGCGCGTCCCCGCGAGCGCCTTCCCGACCGTCCGCCTCGTCCCCGGCGATGCCCTCGCCCTCCTCCCCGAAAACGAAACCCCTACCGTCGCTGTCCTCGGCGGCGTCGCCCGTCCCGGCGCGTACCCTTGGAAGGAGGGCGCCACCCTCGGCGACGCCGTCGCCGCGCTGGGAGGTCTCAGCGCCCGGGCGAGCGCCGACCGCGTCGTCATCGAGCGCGCGGGAAGAGCCCTCGGCCCCTTCGCCCTCCCCGCCGACGCCGCGACCGCCCTCGCCCCCGGCGACCTCGTCCGCATCCCCGTCGCGGGCGAGGCGTCCGACTACGTCTCCGTCGCGGGCTACGTCAAGCGCCCCGGCCTCGTCGAGCTCCGCCCCGGCGCCCGCCTCGCCGACGTCCTCGCCGACGCCGGCGGCCTCACAGCCCCCGCGAGCGCCCTCGTCGTCCGCGTCCGCTCCTCCCGCGACGCCCGCCGCAAGCCGCTCCTCCTTCCGGCGACCGAAGTCGAGCGGTGCCCCCCGCTCCAAAGGGGCGACATCGTCGAGATCGGCGCCCCGCCCGCCAAAGCGTCAAAATAGACTCCATGCCCCACCCCCAGCCGCGCAAGCTCGCCCCCTGGGATCGCACCAAAGGCCTCCCCGAACCCATCCGCCTCCTCAACCGGATCCGCGAGCGCGAGGGCGGGGAACCGCTCGCCCCTCTCGCCGAGCTCGCCCCGAGCGTCGTCCTCCACCGCCCCGCCGTCATCCCCTACCTCCGCCGCGCCGTCGCCGGCATGCTCGAAGCCGCCGCCCGCGCCCTCCCCGAGGGATACCGCCTCGGCGTCGTGGACGCCTGGCGCCCCTTCGTCCGCCAACAGCGCATCTACGACTTCATCTGGACGTCCGCCCGCGAGGCCTTCCCCGACCGCGACGACGTCGCCCTCCGCCGCACCGTCTGCCGCTGGGTCGCCCCCACCGACCAGAAGGCCCCCCCCGGCCATTGCACCGGCGCCGCCGTGGACGTCTGGCTTCTCGGCCCCGACGGCGAGCCCGCCGACCTCTGGTCCCCCTACGACCGCTGGCAGGCCGCCTCCACCTACACCCTCGGCCTCGACCCCGAACCCGACCGCCTCCGCGGCGTCCTCGTCGGGACGATGCTCGCGGCCGGCTTCTCCAACTGCCGCGACGAGTGGTGGCACTACTCCTACGGCGACGCCGGCTGGGCCGTCCGAACCGGTGAAGCCGAGTGCCCCTACGGCCTCGTCGAGCTCGCCCCCAAACTCTTCGAGGAACAGGAGCGCCTCTGGCAGGAGGCCTTCAAGGACCGCACGAACCCCTTCCTCCCCCCGCCCGAAAAGCCGTAGGGGGGAGGAATCTCTAGAAGAGCCCCGTGAGCTTCCCGTTCGCGTCGCCGAGCTTTTCCACCCGCACCCCCGCCCGGTCGAGCATCGTGACGAAGAGGTTGTTCATCGGCGTCCCGTGCTCGTACACGAGGTGCCTCCCGGTCTGAACCCCCGCCTTCCGCCCGCCCGCCAGAAGAAGCGGCAGATCGTCGTGGTTGTGCCGGTCCCCGTCCGAGATCCCCGCCCCGTACACGAGCATCGTATGGTCAAGGAGCGTCCCGTCCCCCTCCTTGATCCCCCGCATCTTGTTGAGGATGTACGCGAGCTGCTCGACGTGGTACCGGTCGATCTTCAGCTTCTTCGCGAGCTTGTCCTCCTGATGCCCGTGGTGGCTCACGTCGTGGTGCCCCTCCGGCACCCCGATCTGCGCGTAGCTCCGGTTGCTCCCGTCGTTCGCGAACATGAACGTCGCCACCCGCGTGAGATCCGCCTGGAACGCGAGGATCATCATGTCCCCCATGAGCCGGATGTGGTCCCCGTAGTCCGTCGGGATCCCCCCCGGCTTTCCGATCCCCGCCGCGATCTCGAGCCTCCCCTGATTCTCGAACCGGACGAGCCGTTGCTCGATCTCCCGCACCGAGGTGAAGTACTCGTCGATCTTGCGCGCGTCGCGCGCCCCCAGACGCCCCTTGAGCGCCGACGCGTCCTCCATCACGAAGTCGAGGATGCTCTTGTTGAGGAGATCCCGCCGCGCCATAGACTCCCCCTCCTCGCTCCGGTCCCCGTTCCCGAAGAGCCGCTCGAACACCAGGCGCGGGTTCGTCTCCTTCGCCACGGGCGTCGTCTCGCTCTTCCACGCGATGCTCGACGAGTAGGCGCACGAGTATCCCGAGTCGCAATCCCCCGACGTCCCCCCGCGCTCGCACCCGAGCTCCAGCGACGCGAACCTCGTCTCCTTCCCGAGCGTCCGCGCCGCGATCTGGTCCACCGACACCCCGTTGTGGATGTCCGCCCCGCTCGTCTTCTTCGCGTGGACCCCCGTGAGCCACGTCGCCGTCGAGCGCGCGTGGTCCCCCGCCCCGTCCCCGAGCCCCGCCGCGTTGTTCTGCGCGAGCCCCGTCAGGACCGAGTACTCCGAGGCGAGCCCCGAGAGCGGCTGAAGGATCTCCGGCACCCCCGCCGCGAGCGACGAGCCCGTCCCTCCCGCCGGCGTCCAGTGCGCCATGTTCACCCCGTTCGGGACGAAGAGGTACGCCATCCGGATCGGCGCCGCCCCCGCCGCCGCGACCCGCGATGCGCCGAGCGCCCGCAGGGGAAGCGCCTCCAACGCCGGAAGCGCCATGAGCGTCCCGAGCCCCTTGAGGAAGGTGCGGCGATCGAGGTTCGGATTCATTTCGGGGTGCCGTCTCCACGGCGCTTGCGGAACGGGTCGCTCTCGACGACCGCTTGGACGAGCGCGGAGAAGCGGTAGCCGCCCTCCTTGGTCTTCTTCGCGACGAGATCGATCGCGCACTTATCCGCGTCCTCCAGACCCCGCCCGAGCGCGAACGTCGTGAGATGCTCCGCGAGCCCCCGCGCGAAGAGATCCTTCTGACCCATGAGGATCGCCTTGAGCCCCGCCGGGGTCGAGAACGCCTTCCCGTCCGGCATCTTCCCGGCGGGGTCCACCTTGAACGCCCCGTCCTGCGTCCGCCAGCGACCGATCGCGTCGAAGTTCTCGAACCCGAACCCGATCGTGTCCATCTTCGTGTGGCAGCTCGCGCACACCGGGTTCTTCCGGTGCTCCTGCATCCGCTCCCGAAGCGTCATCGTCGCCGTGAACGCCTTGTCGTCCTTCAGCTGCCCCACCCCCGGCGGCGGAGGGGGCGGCGGCGTCCCGAGGATCGCCTCGAGGATCCACTTCCCCCGCTTCGTCGGCGAGGTCCGCGTCGGGTTGCTCGAGATCGTGAGCACCGCCGCCTGCGTCATGAGCCCGCCCCGGTTCGGATCCGTCACCGCGACCTTCCGCATCGCGTCCCCCGTGACGTTCGGGATCCCGTAGAGCTTCGCCAGCCGACCGTCCACGAAGGCGTACTTCGAGCCGAGAAAGTCGAGGATGCTCCCGTCGTTCTCCCGGATGTTGTCGAAGAACGTCGTCGTCTCCTTCAGCATCGAGGTCCGGAGCCCCTCGTCGAACGTGGGGAACTGCGCCTTCTCCGGCTGGAACGTCGCGAGCTTGCGAAGCTGGAGCCACTGCGTCGCGAAGTTCTCCGTGAGCCCCTCCGCCTTCGGGTCCTTGAGCATCCGCGCGACCTCCGCCTTCAGCACCGCCGGCTTCCCGATCTCCCCCGACGCCGCGAGCGCCTCCAGGCGCGCGTCCGGCATCGAGCTCCACAGAAAGTAGCTCAGCCGCGACGCGAGCTCGTACCCCGTCAGTTGCCGCTTCGCCCGCGGATCGCTCGGCGCCGCGTCGAGCTCCACCCGGAAGAGAAAGCTCGGCGACGCGAGCACCGCCTGAACCCCCACCTGGATCGCCCGCTCGTACGGCTCCCCCGACCGCCGCACGAGCTTGTACACCGTCATGAGCCGGTCCGTCTCCTCGCTCGAGACCGGCCGCCGGTACGCCCGCGAGGCGAACGCCGCCAGCGCCTTCCGCGCCGACCCCTCCTGCTCCTCGCCCTTCGGCGTCGCCGGGATAAGCCACTTGTGGACCTTCGGCACGCTCGCCACCGTCTCCTTCGGCCCCACGCACTCCATCGCGAAGAGGGCGAGGTTCCGGTCCTCCGCCGGCGTCGTCGCCGTCTTCGGCCGGTAGTAGTCGTTCTCGAAACGCGCCCGGATCGTGTGCGCCCCCGCCGCGAGCCTCGCCGGGACCTCGTACCATCCCGGCGACGTCGCGAGCGCCGGCACCTCGATCGTCGTAAGCGCGAGGTCGTCCACCTTCACCTCCAGCTTCGCGTGCTCCGGCCCCGCCGGCTGCTCCCCCAGCCGGAACCGGAGCGTGTACCACCCCTCCCCGCTCGCCCGGAGCGAGGCCGACGCCGTTCCGCCCGCGTAGAAGAACAGGAGCCCGTCACGCGCGGTACACCCCGGCGATTCGGCGAACTCGCCCCCCGCGAGCGTGAGCGTCCGCCCCTTCGGCACCCGGATCGCCGCCCGCGAGAGCCGCTCCGCCGCCGCCATGTACTTCTCCATGAGCAGCGGCGAGATCGAGAGCACGTCCCCGATGTTGTCGAACCCGTACCCCACGTCGTCGGAGGGGAAGTCCGCCGACGGGTGCGAGTCCACCCCGATGAGGTCGCGCACCGTGTTGTCGTACTCCGCCCGGTTCAGCCGCCGGATCGTCACCCGCCCGGGGTCCGCGAGCCGGCAGTCCTGCGCGAAGGCCGAGTCCACCCACTGCGCGAGCCGCGCCCTCTGCGCCCTCGACGGCGCGGGCATCCCCTGGGGCGGCATGTGCATCGAGGCGACGTTACGCGCGACCTTCCCCCAGAGCGCCGACTGCGTCCTCGCGACCCCCGCCGTCATCCCCTTCTTAAGGATCACGCCCCCCGGCGCGTCCTTCCCCGCGTGGCACGAGACGCAGTACGTCTCGACGACCGGCGCCACGTCCCTCTCGAAGCTCGGCAACGAGGTCTTCGCCGGAGCCTTCTTCTGCCCCGGCGCCCGCATCGGCGCGAGCGTCGCCGCGAGCGCGAGCGTCGCCGAGAGTCCCAGACCGAGGATGCGTCCTTTCATGCGCCGGGGCCTCTTCGCCCTATCGGTCTATTCTGACGCCCGCGCGACCGGGAAAGCACGGTTTCACCTCTGAATCGAGCCCAAAGCCCGTTTCGCCGCCGATTCGCCCGCGACGAAACCCGTCGCGAACGCCGCCTGGAGGTTGTAGCCCCCCACCGGCCCCGCCACGTCCAGCACCTCCCCGCAAAGGAACAGCCCCTCGCACCGGAGCGACGCCATCGTCCTCGGGTCCACCTCGCCGAGCGCGATCCCCCCCGCGACGACCTCCCCCTTCTCCAAAGGCACCGTCCGCACCCGCCCGAGCGGAAGCGCCTTCACGAGGTCCGCGAGCCGGTTCCGCCCCTTCGGCCCGATCCCCCCGATCGTCGCCCCCGGCGCGATCCCCTCCCGCCGCGCGATCTCCCCCGCGATCCGCTCCGGCGCGAGGGGCTTCAGAAGCGACTCGACCGAGGCTCGGCCCATCGCCATCGCCCCCCAGTGCCCCGCGATCTCCTGGGCCGACGCCTCCGGCGCGAGATCCGCGAAGAGCTCCACGCCTCCCGAATCCATCCCCTCCGCCACGAGCCGCGAGATCCCCAGCGCCACCGGCCCCGAGATCCCCTGGTGCGTGAAGAGCAGATCCCCCTCCCACCGCGCGATCGTCTTGGCACCGAGCTTCGCCCTCAGCTCGATCTCCCGGAGCGCCACCCCCGCGAGATCCGCCGACGCGATCCCTGATCGCGGCTCCAGCTCCACGTACAGCGGCGCGAGCGCCGCCCGCACCTTCGCGACCGTGTGCCCCGCCTCCCGCGCCCAGGGCCACCCGTCCCCCATCGTCCCCGAGTTCGGGTACGACGAGCCCCCCGTCGCGAGCACCGTCGCCCTCGCCCGGACCTCGCCGCTCACCGTCTCCCCCGCGTGGACGATCCCTCCCGCCTCCCGCAGAAGCGCCTTCGCCCCGAACCCCCCCGAGAGAACCGGCTCCTTCCCGGCCCGCTCGTAGACCCCCGCCCGCGCCCCGACCACGCGCCCCTCCTCGAAGAGGAGCCCTGTCGCGGGCGATTCCAGCCGCACGTCCACCCCCGCCGCGTCGAGGTACCCCCGCAGGATTGCCACGACGTCCTTCGCCGTCTGCCGCACCGGAAAGACCCGCCCGTCCTCGCGGGTGTAGACCTCCAATCCCCCTTCGGTGAACATCCGCACGATCTCGTGGTTCGGCATCCGGTACACGCTCGGACGCAGGAACGCCGCCTCGTTCGTCCGGAACGCCTTCAGCACGTCCTCGATCGGCCCGTCATGCGCCACGTTGCACTTCCCGCCCCCCGAGACGAGGATCTTCGTCCCGATCCGCGGCGTCTTCTCCAGGAGCACCGTCCGAGCCCCCATCGAAGCCGCCTTCCACGCCGCGAAGATCCCCCCCGCCCCCGCCCCCACGACGAGCACATCCGCATCCACCCCCCCAGCCTACGCCAACCCACCCCCTGAAGGCACGCAGGTCCCCCGAAGCGAGAGGACTGCGAAGAGGCTGGAGGGAGTGCACGACCCCGGTCGTGCACTCCCCCGCGCCGCCCGGCGCACGAAGGCGAGGACGCCCCCGGAGAAAAGAGGGCAATCGTCTCCCGACACCTTGTCGAAAGGCTCCCCCGCCGACGTAAGGGTGTGAACCCCCGAAGACGCGCTTTCAACGGCAAGCCCTCAGGGGCACCGGCGTCCCGCCGATGTGTCCCGCCCCTCCGACCCGACCTTGCACAAAACGGCGAAAAGCATGGTCAGAGTGGTCAGCCTGGTCAGGGTTCGAGGGCGGGAGACACCTTAGAGCCGTGCGCGCACGCGCGAAAACGTGTTCCCAGCTTTCCCAGGAATCGTCTTTCGATCCTCCTTCGTCCGGCGAGGGGCCGCGCTACTCCGCCCAGTCATCCGTCCGGAACGGACCCACCGGCAGATCCAGCTCCGAGACGAGGTTCGCGTCGGGACCGTCCGCCCACGCGTACCGCACCGCCTCCGGACGCTCCACCTCGTCCGCCGAGACGAACACCGTGTTCTGGAACGCACGCCCCCGCGCCCACACCCACCGCCGATCCTTCCCGCAGATCTGCAACCCCCGCACCGGCCCCCCGTCCCGCGTCTTGAGCCACTGCACCCCCGTCGTCGTCACCCGGATCCCGTTCCCCTCGTACCGCCACGAGTCGAGCAGAGGCGACTGCGACGTCCCCTGCAACCGGTACACCGCCGCGAACGCGAGCCCCGCGAGCCGGTCCGCCAGCTGCGCCTTCCGCCGCGGGTGCACGCTCGCCGGATCGCCGAGGTCCAGCGTCACCGCCATCGCCGTCCCCGGAAGCGAGAGCGCCTTCGCCTGCTCCTCCCGCACCCGCGCCCACGCGCTCGGCCCCGGCGCCGCCGGAGGGTTGTGGATCCCCGGAAGCTGGACGTACAGGAACGGCCGCCGCTCGTCCCCCGCCCGAAGCCGCCAGTCGCGGACAAGCTCCGAGAGAAGCTGGCCGTAGAGCTTCGGCGACGTGTCCCCGACGTTCGCCTCCCCCTGGTAGAAGATCGTCCCCCGCATCGGAAAGGCGAGGATCGGCGCGATCATCCCGTGGAACGGCCCGCTCACCGCGTTGTAGTGCCCCGGCCCCAAGGGCCGTACCGGGCGCGCCCCGTCCCCCGGACGCGGCGGGAGCGGCGTCTCCGTCCCCACCCGCCACGCCCCCGAAAGGTCGATCGCCTCGCCCGACGCCGGATCCCTCAGCCGGAGCGTCGGCCCGAGGAACCCCGCCTCCTCCCCCGCCGAGAAGAGCCGGAGCGCGATCGTGTTCGCCCCCGCCCGCGTCAGGCCCTTCCCCACGAAGTAGGCCCGCTCGCCCCGCCCCTTCGCCCCTCCGAGCCGCGAGTCGTTGAAGAGGACGACGTGGCCTCCCGCCACCTCCCCGAGTTCGACCCTCAGCGCCCTCCCCGCCCAGCCGGGCGGCAGCTCGACCCTCTTGCGAAGCCACAGCCCCCCCTCGAACCCCTCTCCCGCGAGCGACTCGAACGACCCCGGCAACGTCGCCTCCCCCCACCCCGAGTCGTCGAACCGGGGCGAGGCCCACCCCTTCGCCCCCCCCTCGTTCCCCGGATCGCCCCGCCGGTTCGCCCGGACCCAGTCCGCGAGATCCGCGCGGAAGACGTCCATCCGCTCCCCGTATCCCGCGAGCGAACCGACGTAGGCATCCACCACCGGCCGCGTCGCCGGATCGCCCTCCAGCATCCGGCGCGAGATCCAGCTCTCGATCCGCGACCCGCCCCACGTCGCCTGCACGATCCCCACCGGCACGTCCAGCCGCCGCCGAAGGTCGTGCGCGAACCGGTAAGCCACCGCCGACGTCCGCTCCGCCCCCGGCGCGTCCGCCCGAAGCCACGACCCCATCGCCGCCCGCTCCGGCGCCTCCGCCGAGACCCGCTGCACCCGGAAGAACCGCACCCGCGGATCGGCCCGCCGCCGCTCCGCCGGCGCCTCCTCCGTCTGCGCGAGCGGCCACTCCATGTTGCTCTGCCCCGAGGCGAGCCACACCTCCCCGACAAGGATGTTCTCGACGACCCGCTTCGTCCCCGTCCCGGTCATCACGAGCCGCCACGGCCCCCCCGCCGGAAGCGATCCCAGCCGCACCCGCCACGTCCCGTCCCGCTCCACCGTCGCCGCCCCCGCCTTCCCCGCGAGCGCCACCCGCACCGCCGCCCCCGGCAGGCCCGTCCCGAAGATCGTGAGCGGGCGGTTCCGCTGAAGCACCGCCCCCGCCGAGAACAGCGGCGCGAGATCGAGCTTGGGCGCGGACGAGACGGGAGGCGGGATCATCGGACGGGAGCGGGAGCGGCGGGAGAGCGTAGAATAGAGGGCCGCCGCCGAGAAGGTTACCGGCCCGCATGGTAAACGAAAAGACGCCGACCGATCCTACGACCGCTCGGACCAAACCCACCGCTTTCGCGCGGCGACTCATCTTCGGGTCCCCGATCCACAACGAGCACGCCGAGCACACCCTCCTCCCGAAGCGGCTGGCTCTCCCGGTCTTCGCCTCCGACGCGATCTCCTCCGTCGCCTACGCGACCCAGCAGATCGTCCTCGCCCTCGGGGCCGCCGGCCTCTTCGCCGCCGGGCAGAGCGCCCTCTACGGCCGCTTCACCCTCGGCGTGACCGCCCTCATCGTCGGCCTCCTCTTCGTCGTCGTCCTCTCCTACTGGCAGACGATCTTCGGCTACCCGAGCGGCGGCGGCTCCTACATCGTCTCCCGCGAGAACCTCGGCGTCGGCGCCGGCCTCATTGCCGCCGCCGCCCTCCTCATCGACTACGTCCTCACCGTCTCCGTCTCCATCGCCGCCGGAGTCCAGAACCTCAAGGACGTGCCCCTCTTCGGAAGCTGGCACGTCGAACGCCACCTCGTCCTCTACTGCCTTCTCGCCATCGGCATCCTCACCCTCGTGAACCTGCGCGGCCTGAAGGAGTCCGGCGCCGTGTTCGCCATCCCGACCTACCTCTTCGTCGCGATGTGCTACCTGATGATCGGGATCGGGATCTTCGGCCCCCTCTTCCAGTGGCGCTTCCACCCCGAGTTCGTGAACCAGCAGTGGCGCTCGGGCCGCACCCTCGAGACCTTCGGCCTTGCCGTCCTCCTCCGCGCCTTCGCCAACGGTTGCTCCGCCATGACCGGCACCGAGGCCGTGAGCAACGGCATCCCGGCCTTCAAGGAGAACAAGTCCCGCAACGCCGCCCTCACCCTCGTCGCGATGGGCGTCATCCTCGGCACGATCTTCCTCGGCATCTCGTGGCTCGCCGTCCGCTTCCACGTCGTCTATTGGGAGGCCGACGGCAAGACCGCCGCCTCCGTCATCGACCAGGTCTCCGGCGCCGTCTTCGGCAAGACCGGCCCGACGTCGTTCCTCTACGTCCTCGTCCAGATCTCGACCGCCCTCGTCCTCGTCCTCGCCGCCAATACGAGCTTCGCCGACTTCCCCCGACTCGCCGGCATCCTCGCCAAGGACGGCTTCCTCCCCCGCCAGCTCACGAGCCTCGGCGACAAGCTCGTCTTCAACAACGGCATCCTCGTCCTCGGTACCCTTGCCGGACTCCTCGTCTGGGCGAAGAACGGCTCCGTGGACGCCCTCATCCCGCTCTACGCGATCGGCGTCTTCCTCGCCTTCACCCTCTCCCAGACCGGCATGGTCGTCCACTGGCGCAAGGAGCGCGGCCCCGGCTGGTCCCGCAAGGCCGTCATCAACGCCGTCGGCGGCGTCGCCACCGCCCTCGTCCTCGCCGACATCGCCTACGAGAAGTTCCTCGAAGGCGCCTGGATCGTCATCCTCCTCATCGGCGCCCTCGTCCTCGCCTTCCGTAAGGTCCGCGACCACTACTCGCAGGTGAAGCTCGACCTCAACCTCACCGACCGCGAGTACGCCCTCGCCCGCGAGGGCATCGACCGCCCCCCGGTGAATACCGTCGTCGTCCTCATCGCGGGGATCCACCGGGGCACCATCCCCGCCATGCGTTACGCCCGCTCGCTCTCCGCCGACTGCCGCGCCGTCTACGTCGAGATGAACCCCGAGAAGACCGCGACCCTCAAAGAGCGGTGGGAGCGCGTCGCCGACGACATGCCCCTCGACATCGTGAAGTCCCCCTACCGGCGCCTCACCGCCCCCCTCATGGCCTACCTCTCCGAACTCCGCTCCGAGTGCGGGGAGGGAACCATCACCGTCGTCGTCCCCGAGATGGTCCTCACGAAGTGGTGGCACCACTTCCTCCACGGCCACACCGGCCTCGCCCTAAAGATCGCCCTCCTCGCCCGACCCGACGTCATCGTCGCGAACATCCGCTACCCCCTGACCCGGGGCCACGGCAAACTCCCCTCGAAAGAGGCGGTCGAGTACTGACCCGCCCCCGAAGGTCGCGTCCCGTCGCGAGGAACGGCACTAAAGCCCCGCGAAGAACGCGTGGATCGCGTCGCCGTTCCCGTGGAGCTCCTCGTGCCCGTAATCCGGGTAGATGCGCAGGCTCTTCGGCCCCGCGATCCGGTTGTACGCGGCGAACTGCGTCGAAGGCGGGCACACGTCGTCCATAAGCCCGACCGCGAAGAGCGTCTCCGCCCGGATCCTCGGGGCGAGGTGCTGGTTGTCGATGTACCCGAGCCGCTCGAAGAACGCGTCCTCCCGCTCGTGGAGCGGATCGCGCATCCGGAACCACGTCCTCAGCTCCCCGTACGCGCTCTTCGCGAGATCCATCTCCCACACCCGCTTGTAGTCGCAAAGAAAGGGAAGGACCGGCGCGCAACGCTTGATGCGCGGCGAGAGCGCCGCGCACGCGAGCGTAAGGCCGCCCCCCTGCGAGCCTCCGAACGCCCCGATCCTCTCCCCGTCCGTCTCGTCGAACCCCGCCACCACGTCCGCGAGCCGCGCCGTGTCGAGGTAGACCTGCCGGAAATAGAGGTCGTCCGGCGCGTCCCCCACCCCCCGGATGATGAGCCCGTGCTGCACGTTCCCGTCGGTCCGCGTCCGATCCGTCGAGCGACCTGACTGACCCCGGCAGTCCATCGCCGCGACCGCGTACCCCTCGCCGACCCACCCGAGGAGCTCCGACCAGTCCGCCGATCGCCAGGTGTAGCCGTGGAACTGCAAGAGGACCGGAGCCGCCTTCGCCCCCTTCGGGCGAAGATACTTCGCGTAGACCCTGCCTCCGCGCGTCCCATCGAACGTCAGGTCGAACGCCTCCGCGTTGCGGAACTCGACCCCCGCCGGTCTCAGCCCGACGTTCGCCGGCACCGAGGCGAGCTCCGCCAGGCCCCGCGACCAGTACGCGTCGAAGTCCTCCGGCCTCGGGTTCCGCCCGGTGTAGGTCTTCAACTGGTCGAGCGGCAGATCGAGGAGCGGCATGAACCGCCGAGTCTACACCGGGGTCTAGACGCGGTGCGGAGTCACGCCCGCCCGCGCCGCGATCTCCTCCACGAGCGTCGTGTACGGCGCGTCGAGCCCGTTTCGGCTCCATCCGAGCGGAACCTTCGCTCCCGCCGTCACGAGGTGCGCGACCGGTCGGATCGTCGCCTGCCCGCTCTCCAGGTGGAGCGTCGCCCGCTCCCCCCGAAGCTCGATCGTCTTCACCGCGTCGTAGCGGATCGAGTGGATCGAGCCCCCGCGCACGATGTCGAACCGGTCCTCGTCGAGCACGTACTCGATCGCGTCCGCGCGCTTGTGCGAGAGATCCGCCGCCGCCGCCCGCCCGAAGTCCCGCACCGACCCCGCCGCCTTCCGGATCGACCGCCCGACCGAGCCGAGATCCGTCGGCATCCCGTTCGTCGCCGCCCTCGCCCCCGCCGCCGCGTCCCTCCGCATCCCGTCCGCCCCCGCGTCGAGCCACCGGATCGCCTCGTCCACCCGATACCGCACGACTTCCGCCATCCCTTATGAATACGGCATGACGGGCCATCGCGGGTGCGGGAGAATCGCTTACGGCTGTGGAAAAAGAGGGCGGGGGAGCCCGCAATCATGGTCCAAGCGATTCTTTTCGATGCCGACGGCGTCCTCGTCGACCCCGGCGAGATGCATTATCAGGCGTTCAACCGCGCCCTTGCCACCCACGGCTGGTGCCTCACCCGTTCGGAGCACCGCACCGAGTACAACGGCCTCTCGACCCGCGCGAAGCTCGCCAAACTCACCGAGGAGAAGGCTCTGCCCCAGGAGCTCCACCTCCCCATCCTCCTCGCCAAGGAGCGCTTCACGAAGCAGACCATCACCGAGTACCTCGTCCCCGATCTCGGCAAGATCGACCTTCTCCGCCGCCTGAAGGCCGAAGGGTTCGCCCTCGGCGCCGCCGGCAACATGCTTCAGGGCGCGCTAACCCTGATGATGGACCAACTCCGGCTCCTCCCCCACCTCGACGTCTGCGTCGGCAACGATCTCCAGCGACCTCCGAAGCCCGCGCCGAACCTCTACCGCACCGCCGCCGCCCTCATCGGCCAGGACGTCCGCACCTGCGCGATCGTCGTGGACTCCCCCGTCGCCCTCCAGGCCGCCCTCGCCGCGAAGCCCTACGACGTGATCGAGGTGACCGGCCCCGACGCCGTGAACGCCGCCCTCCTCCCCCGCCTCGTCCGCTCCTGGGCCGCCTAGCGTTGTTTTAGGCTTGCCGAAGCCCGAGCTCCGCCCACTGCTGGGCGTCGATCGTGCTCGGCGCCCCCATCAGGGGGTCCGCCCCCTCCCCGACCTTCGGGAACGGGATGACCTCGCGGATGTTCGCCGCGTCGGTGAGGAGCATCACCCACCGGTCGATCCCGGGCGCGATCCCCCCGTGCGGCGGAGCCCCGTACGAGAACGCCTCCAAGAGGTGCCCGAACCGGTCCCGCTGCGTCACCGGATCGATCCCGAGAAGCTCGAACACCCTCTGTTGCACGTCCGGACGGTGGATCCGGATCGAACCTCCCGCCGCCTCGAACCCGTTGCACACGAGGTCGTACGCCTGCGCCCGCGCCTCCCCCGGCGCGGTGTCGAGAAGGGGCAGATCCTCCGTCTTCGGCATCGTGAACGGGTGGTGCATCGAGCTCCACCGCCCGTTCGTCGCGTCCCACTCGACGAGAGGGAAGTCGGTGACCCACAGAAAGGCGAGCTTGCGCGGATCGCGAAGCCCCAACCGGTCTCCGACCTCCAGCCTCAGCCGGTACAGCACGTCGTTCGCCCTCTCGTAGGCGTCCGCGAGGAAGAGGAGAAGGTCCCCCGCCTCCGCCCCCGCCCGGCCGACGATACCTGCGAGCTCCTCCGGCGCGAAGAACTTCGCGATCGACGCGCGCACCCTCAGCCCGCCCCCGATCTCGATCCCCTCGCCGTCCCCGTCGCCGATCACCGCAAGCGACGCCATCCCCTTCGCCCCGAGCTCCCGGCAGAAACCATCGAGCTCCCCGACCTCCTTCCGGCTCATCGACGCCCCGCCCGGAAGCCGCACCCCCCGCACCGAACCCCCGCCCTCGACCGTCGCGGCGAACACCCCGAACCCCGACCCCGCGACGAGATCGCTGACGTCGAAAAGCTCCAGCCCGAACCGCACGTCCGGCTTGTCGCACCCGTACCGCTCCATCGCCTCGTCGTAGGTGAGCCGCGCGAACGCCCCCACCGGCTCCTTCGCCAGCCCGAACTCCTCGATGAGCCCGTTCACCGCCGCGATCGTCATCCGCTCCACGAGCGCGGTCACGTCCCCCTCGTCCACGAACGACATCTCCAGATCGAGCTGCGTGAACTCCGGCTGCCGGTCCGCCCGGCTCGCCTCGTCCCGAAAGCACCGCGCGATCTGGTAATACCGCTCGATCCCCGCGACCATCAGGAGCTGCTTGTACTGTTGCGGCGACTGCGGGAGGGCGTACCACATCCCCGCCTGAAGCCGGTAGGGAACGAGGTAGTCCCGCGCGCCCTCCGGCGTGGACTTCGTGAGGATCGGCGTCTCCACCTCGAGGAACCCTTCGGCGTCCAGAAACCCCCGGAGCCGACGCAAGAGCCCCGCCCGCACCGCGAGGATCCGGTGCATCGAGGGTCGCCGCAGATCCAGATACCGGTGCCGCACCCGCAGCTCCTCGTTCACCGACACCATCGCCGCCTCGTCGCTCACCGGGAAGGGAAGCGGCTTCGCGGGCGAGAGCACCTCGAAGGCGTCCACCCGCACCTCGACCCCGCCCGTCGGCAGATCCGGGTTCCGCACCGCCTCGTCGCGCAGGCGCACCTCGCCCTCCACCGCGAGGCAGCACTCGTTCCGGATGGCCTCGAGCCCCGCGAGCGACCCCGGATCGAGCACGAGCTGGACGATCCCGCCCCGGTCGCGCAGGTCCACGAAGAGCACCCCCCCGAGATCCCTCACCTTGTGCGCCCAGCCGAGAAGCCGGACGCGCTCCCCCGCGTGATCGGGGCGCGGCGCGCCGCTCGACAGGGACCGGGGGGGGAAAGCCATGGAAGGAAAGGAGAGGATACCGCCCGCCTCCTCTGCCCGAACCGACTCAGAGGGTTTGCGAGTAGAACGACCCCATGCCGATCGTCGCCGCTCTGCTCCTCGCCGCCTCCGGAGGCGGGACCGCGCCCACCCCCCTTCTGACGACCGACTTCCGCCGCGGCCTCGGCCCGTGGACCCTCTCCGGCCCTCGCTCCGAGACCGGCCTCGACGGACTCCGGATCGTCGTTCCCGCCGCCACGAAAACCCCCTGGGACGTCTCCCTCTCCACCGATCTCCCCTTCGCCCTAAACCGCGGCGCCCGCGTCCGGATCGTCCTCGAAGCCGCGAGCCCCGACTCCATTCCGATCGGCGCCCATATCGAGCGTGGCCGCGAGCCTTACGCCAAGTTCGTTTCCGGAGCCTTCGCGCTCATCCCCGCCCTCTCCCTCTACACGGCCGAAGCGACCCTCTCCGCCGATCTCTCGAAGGGTGACGCCCACGTGACCTTCCATCTCGGGCGCAAGGCGGGCCGCCTCCTCGTCCGCTCCGTCCGCATCGAGGCCGAGGGCCTCACCCCCCTGCCAAGGCGCGCCCCCGCCGACCTCGTCCGCTTCGACGGCCTGAACGACCTCCCGAGCTGGAACCCGGCCGGCCTCCACCCTCCGAGGCTCGCCTCGCTTCCCGGCG
This sequence comes from Fimbriimonas sp., assembly GCA_965249475.1. GTDB lineage: Bacteria > Armatimonadota > Fimbriimonadia > Fimbriimonadales > Fimbriimonadaceae > Fimbriimonas. The sequence continues at coordinate 1,756,071 of CBDFMD010000003.1, forward strand.
CCGCCCCCGGCCTCCGCGCCGAGGTGGGCAACCCCGGCGACCCCTGGAACGCCCAGATCGGCCGCAAGAGCCTCGCCCCCGTCCGCAAAGGCGACCTCGTCGAGATTGCCCTCGACGCGCGCTCGGAAGGGAGCGCGGGCCTCTTCGCCGTCTTCGAGGAGGCCGCCGAACCGAACGCCAAGACGATCTACGCGACCCTCGCCCTCTCCGCCACGCCCCAGACCTACCGTGTCACCCGCGTCGCCGACCGCGACTTCGCCCCCGGCGAGGCCCAGTTCAAGCTCTTCTTCACCGGCAAGGGCGCCGTCGAGGTCGCGAACCTCACCGTCCGCAACCTCGGCCCCGACGCCGAGCGCAAACCTGACGCCCTCGGCAAGGTGGTCCGCGTCCGCGACGAGGCCCTGCTGAGGGAGGCGCGCGCGAACATCGAGCGCCTCCGCAAAGGCCCCCTCGCCCTCACCGTCCGCACCCCCGACGGAGAACCCCTCGCGAACGCCCCCGTCCGCGTCGAGCTCGTCCGCCACGCCTTCCGCTGGGGCACCGCCGCCCCCGCTGGCCTCATCACCGACCAGACCCCCGAAGCCGAGCGCTTCCGCGCGATCCTCGCCCGCGAGTTCAACACCGTCACCTTCGAGAACGACCTCAAGTGGCGCGACGATTCCCCCGCCCTCCTCCGCTCCGCCGTCGCCGCCCTCCCCTGGCTCCACGCCCGCCGCATCGCCGTCCGGGGCCACAACCTCGTCTGGGGAGGCGACAAGTTTCTGCCCGAGATCGTCAAGCGCGCCCCCACCGCTGAGAAGCGGCGCCTGATCCAGGCCCACGTCCGCGAGTACGTCGGCGCGATGAAAGGGAAGGTCTACGTCTGGGACGGCGTGAACGAGGCCGTGGAGAACGTCTCGCTCTGGAACGAGATCGGCTGGGAGGAGTTCGCGGGGGTGTACAAGCTCGCTCGCGAGTTGGACCCGAGCGCGAGGCTCGCCTACAACGAGTACGCGATCCAGAACCCCGTCCACCGGCGCGCCGCGATCGAGCGGGTGAAGACCCTCCAGCGCTACGGCGCCCCCATCGACCTCTTCGGCGACCAGGCCCACTTCGACGTCCCCGGCCCTGACCCCCGCGCCCTTTGGGAGGGCTGGACCGAGATCGGGCGCGAGACCGGCCTCCCCGTCGAGCTCACCGAGCTCGACTTCGGCTCCTTCGACGACGACCTCTACGCCGGCGTCCTCGAGGACGTCCTGACCCTCGCCTTCGGCCACCCGAACGTCGAGGCCGTCGTCCTCTGGGGCTTTTGGGAGGGCGCCCACTGGCGTGCGAACGAGGGCGGCCACCTCGTGAACCGCGACTTCACCTTCCGCAAGCCCATGCGTACCCTCGACGCCCTCCTCCACAAGACGTGGAGCACCGACGCCACCCTGAAGACTGACGCCCGCGGCCGCCTGAGCCTCCCCGCCTTCTACGGCACTTACCGCGTCTCGGCCGGAACGAGAAGCGCGCCGGTCGAACACCCGAAGGGGGCGACCGTCGCCGCCGTGACGCTAAGGTAGCCCCTCAGCCCGCGTGCGCGAGCTCGACGATCCGCTTCGCCGCTTCCTGGACCGTCGCGGCGGGGACGATCTGCGACCCTTCGAGGATCTTCCGACCCTCCTCGACCGCCGTCCCCTCGACCCGCGCGACCACCGGGATCTTCACGTCCATCTCCGCGAACGCCGCGAGGATCCCCTTCGCCACCTCGTCCACCCGCGTGATCCCCCCGAAGATGTTGATGAAGAGCCCCTTGACGTTCGGATCCATGAGGATGAGCTCCACGCAACTCTTCACCTTCTCCGCCTGGGCGCCGCCCCCCACGTCGAGAAAGTTCGCCGGCCTTCCCCCCGCCGCGTTGATCTCGTCGAGCGACTGCATCACGAGCCCCGCGCCGTTCCCCATGATCCCGATCTCCCCGCCGAGCCGCACGTACGTGAGCCCCCGCCGAAGCGCCTCCGCCTCAATCGGATCCTCCGCCGCGTCCGTGCTCGTCGCCGCGTACTCCTTGTGCCGGTACAGCGCGTTCTCGTCGATCGAGACCTTCGCGTCCGCCGCGACGAGCTTCCCGTCGGGTGTGAGCGCCACCGGGTTGATCTCCACGAGGTCTGCGTCCGACTCCTCGAACGCCTTCACGAGCGCCTTCACCATCCCGAGCATCTGCCCCTGCGCCCTTTTCGGGATCCCCGCCTTCAGCATCGCCTCGCGCACCTCGTAGTCCCCGAGCCCCCACGCCGGATCGATCGTCAGCCGAATAATCGCGTCCGGCTTCTCCTCCGCGACCTGCTCGATCTCCATCCCCCCCTCCTTCGAGAGCATCACGATGTTCTTCTGGATGTTCCGGTCGAGCAGGACCGAGAGGTAGTACTCCTCCGCGATGTCCACCGTCTCGGCGACGAGCACCTTCTCCACGACCATCCCGTCCGGGTTCTGGATGGACTTCAGCGTCGTCCCGATGAGCCCCTTCGCGAACTCCCCCGCCGACGCCGCGTCCGTGAAGAGCTTCACGCCCCCCGCCTTCCCGCGCCCGCCCATAAGGACCTGCGCCTTCACCACGACGTTTCCCCCGAGCCGCGTCGCGATCGCCTCCGCCTCCGCCGCGTCGCTCGTCACGTCGCCCTGCGGAACGGGCACCCCGTAGCGGGAGAGGAGTTCCTTGGACTGATACTCGTGGAGCTTCATCGGCGCGAGGAGCGTACCCCCGGCACCCCCCAGGAATCCTCACCCTGGGGATCCTCGCCGGGCCGCCGATGATCCAAGACGATGCAGAGCGTCGCGATCCGAACGCGTGGACTCAGAGTCGCTTACCGAAAGCCTCGCGGCTTGCTCAAACGGGCCGCCACGACCTTCGAGGCCGTCCGCGGACTCGACCTCGACGTCCGCCGGGGCGAGATCGTCGGCTTCCTCGGCCCCAACGGGGCGGGGAAGTCCTCCACCCTCAAAGCCCTCATGGGCTTCGTCGAACCCTCCGGAGGCGAGGCGACGATCTTCGGCGAGCGCGCCGGAACCCCCGCCGCCCGCGCCCGCACCGGCTACCTCCCCGAGGTCGCCATGTACTACCCCTTCCTCACCCCGACCGAGACCCTCCGCCTCTACGGCGAGCTCCAAGGCCTCTCGGGACGCTCCCTCGAACGCGAGATCGGCGAGCTCCTCGAGCGCGTCGGCATCGCCCACGCCTCCCGCAAACTCAACCGCTCCCTCAGCAAAGGCATGCTCCAGCGCGTCGGCATCGCCCAGGCCCTCCTCGGAGGGCCCGACCTCCTCATCCTCGACGAGGTCACGAGCGGCCTCGATCCCGTCGGGCGGCGCGAGCTTCGTGAACTCCTCCAGGAGCGCCGCGAGGCCGGGGCCACCCTCTTCTTCTCGAGCCACGAGCTCGCCGAGGTGGACTCCCTCTGCGACCGCGTCCTCCTCGTCCACGAGGGGGTCCTCGTGGACGAGCGCGAGATGGGCTCGCTCAAAGCGAGCCTCGGCGACTTCGCCGTCGTCTACTCCGGCGACGTCCCCCTCTTCGATCTCGCGTCCTCGCTCGAACCCGGCCCCGAGGGCACCCGCGCCACCTTCCCCGACCCACCCGCCCTCCTCGCCGCGATCGAACGCATCGGGCGGGGCGGCACCCTTCTGGACGTGAGGAGCGCCCCCGGCTCCCTCGAGGACTACTTTATCGCCCGCGTCTCCGAAGGGAAGGATCCGAAGAGGGTGGCGGCGTGAACGCCCGCGCCGTCCGCGCCCTCGCGCGCTCCGTCGTCCTCGAATCCCTCCGCCGCAAGGATCTCTGGGTCGTCGCGATCCTCGGCTTCCTCATCGTCCTGTGCGCCGGAGCCCTCGGCTTCTTCGGCCTTTCCGGCCTCGAGGTCTTCGCCAAGGACCTCGCCGTGACGGTCCTCGGCGTCTTCGGATCCGCCATCGCCATCCTCACTTCGTGCCGCGTCCTTCCCGACGAGGTCCGCAACCGCACCCTCTACCCCCTGCTCGCCCGCCCCATCACCCGCCTCGGACTCATCGTCGGCAAGCTCGCGGGCGCGGTCCTCGTCTCCTGGATCGCCTTCGGCCTCCTCGCCGCCCTCACCGCCGTCGCCCTCGCGATCTTCCGGGTCCCCTTCGAGCCGATCCTCCTCCAATACCTCCTCGCCAAGGGGATGGGCCTCGTCGTCGTCTGCGCGGTCTCCCTCGCGCTCTCGGCCCTCATGACCCCCTCCGCCTCTGCGACCCTCTCCTTCATCCTCGTGTTCGGCTCGGGCATGATCGTCCGCGCCCTCGTCATGGGCGGGATCTCCGTCGGCCCCCTCGGCAAGGCCGGGTTCCGGCTCCTCGCCGCCCTCCTCCCCCAGCTCACCCTCTTCGACCTCGGCGGCCGCGCCACGTACTTGGACTGGGCCCCCGTCCCCCTTTGGGTCTTCGGGGCCCTCTTCGCCTACATGGCCCTCTACTCCGGCTCGATGGTCCTCCTCGCCTGGGCGCGCTTCCGGCGGCAGGCGATCTGATGCCCCGTCCCTCCCAAGCCCGAGGCGCCGCCTACGCCGCCCCCCTCGTCGCCTTCGCCACGATCGGAGCCGGACTCGCCACCGACGCCCTCCGCCCCATCGTGAACCCCGACGTGAAGCCCACCGGGCTCGAGGCCCAGGACACCCACGCCGCCGCCTCCCTCCTCGGCCAGTTCCGCACCTCGGTCTCGGCCTGGATGTTCTTCCACACCGACCTCTACCTCCATAACGGCGTCGAGATGCGCCCCCTCACCGACGCCGAGAGGGCCGCCGGACTCAAGGGCGTCGGCGGCTCCGAACGCAAGGAGGACGAGCTCCACGACGACTCCGCGATCGTCACCGTGATCCCCACCCCCGAGCGCGACTTCCGCGGCGTCCTCGGCGACGTCGAGCGCGCGACGAGCGCCTACCGGGATATGCGCGGGCACAAGCACAACGACCCGAAGACCGCCCTGCCGCTCTTCCGCCTCATGACCCTCCTCGATCCCCGGTTCGTCGCCGGCTGGACGACCGGCGCGATGGTCATCTCCCGCGAGCGCGGCGAGGCCGGTGCGAAGAAGGCCCTCGCCTTCCTCCACGAGGGCCTGGAGAGCAACCCTGAGTCCGTCGAGATCGTCGGCGCGATCGGCAAGCTCCACCTCACCCGGTTCCAGCGCATCGATCCCGACGGCACGATCCACCGCGATCTCGCCGCCGCCCGCCCCTGGTACGTCCGCGCGCTCGCCCTCACCACCGCCCGCCGCGCCCGCCTCACCCCCGAGGAGCGCGACGCCGCGATCGAGAACGCCCGCTTCGCCGCCCTCCTTGAGCGCGACGCCGGCGACCCCGCCGCCCTCCGCCGCGTCCTCGGCACCGCCCTCGCGCTCTTTCCCGACGACCCCATCCTGCGCAACGTCGCCGAGGGCAAACACGCCGGAAAGGCGTCCGGCCCCGTCTGGCGCCCGATGCGCCCCCGCATCGTGGACGTCCCCGCCCACTGATCCTGCAACCGTCGCCGGACCTGCGGGGTACCGTCGGGTGTTCCATGACGGCCCGGCCTCTCCCCCTCGCCCTCCTCGCCGCCGCGTCCCTCGCCGCGAGCGTCGCCCGCGCCGACCGAACCCTCGTCTACCGCTACGAGATCGCCGGCTCGAACGTGGGCGAGAGCCGCACCGTCCTAAGGGACGACGGCACCTTCTCCGGAAGCTCCACCCTCGACATCGGCCAGAAGATCGCCTTCGTCTTCTCCGGAAAGACGCAAGGCCCGCTCGTCCCCGAGTGGACCCTCGACGCCACCGTCGGGAAGAACGTCAGCAAGACCGTCGTCGCCGCCGGCAAGGCGACCCTGAGCGCTGGCGGAAAGTCGCGCGACCTCCCCGACGCCCTCCTCGCCCCGAAGTTCGCCGCCCTCGCCCCTTTCTTCAACCGCGCCCTCCTCGCTGGGCTTCCCGCCGTCGTCTCTCCCGACGCTCCTCCCCTCAAGCCCTTCGACGCCTTCATCGTGGACGGCCTGAGCAGGGCCCCCGCCACCCTCCTCGCCCGCTCGGTGAAGACGGTCGCCGGAGGACCCGTCCGCCTCGCCCGCCTGAAGGTGGCCTCCACCGAGCTCACCGCCGCCTGGGACGAGTCCGGCGAGTGCGTCGGGATCGAGATCCCCGGCCAGTCCTTCCGCATCCTCTCCCCCGGCTACGAGTCCGTCTTCGCCTCCCCCCTCGACGCCTACCCCGAGCTCTCCCCGGCGACCGACGACGTGACCCGCGCCACCGTCCGCGTGGGCATGCGCGACGGCGTGGCCCTCGCGGGCGAGCTCCTCCGCCCGAAGCGGGAGGGGAAGTTCCCGACGATCCTCGTCCGTACCCCCTACGGACGCGCCTCGCAGACCCTCGCCTACGGCTGGCTCGCGCGGCGCGGCTACGTCGTCCTCGTGGAGGACTGCCGCGGCCGCGGCGAGAGCGGCGGCGAGTGGGACCCCTTCGTGAACGAGGCCGCCGACGGCGACGACTCGCTGAGGTGGATCGCCGCCCAGCCCTGGTCCGACGGCGGCGCGGGCATGATCGGCGGAAGCTACGGCGGCTACGTCCAGTGGGCCGCCGCGAGCACGGGGAACCCCGTCCTGAGGTGCATCGTCCCCCAGGTCTCCCCCCCCGGCTCCGCCCTCACGAACCTCCCGTACCTCTACGGCGCGCCGCTCCTCCTCTCGTCGCTCTGGTGGCTCCGCATCGTCGAGGGCAAGGACGCCGACCTGATGCAGTACGCGAAGGGCATCCCCGGTGCCGCGGGGCTCACGACCCTCCCCCTGAAGGACGTGGACGAGGCCGTCTTCGGTCACGAGATGCCTCTCTGGGACCGCTGGATCTCCCGCGACCGCGCGAGCGCCTGGCCCGGCTGGAACTTCCAGCGCGAGATCGGCGCGACGACCCTTCCCGCCCTCCACATCTCCGGCTACTGGGACGGCGACGAGATCGGCACCATGCTGAACTGGCAGGCCCGCCGAGAGGCCGGCCACGACGCCCAGTGGCTCGTCTACGGCCCCTGGCCCCACGGGTTTAACGCCTCCACGACCTTCGGGGGTATCGACTTCGGCAAGGACTCCGTCCTTGAGCTCGACTCCGTCTATCTCCGCTTCTTCGACACCTATCTCAAAGGGAAGAGCGTCGGCTGGGAGAGGACCCCCCGCGTGAAGGCGTTCCTCACCGGCGCGAACCGCTGGCTCGAAGCCGCCGCCTGGCCCCTCCCCGAAAGCCGCCCCGACGCCCTCTACCTCGCCGGTGGCGGCCGCCTGCTCGAAAAGCCCGCCCCCGGCCGTCCCGACGCCTGGACCTACGACCCCGCGAAAGCCTCCGTCCCCAAAGAGCTCACCGGCGAGAGGCTCGACCTAGACGGCGCCCTCACCGTGAAGCGAACCTCCCTCAAAGGCGGCCTCGTCTACCGCACCGAGCCCCTGAAGTCCTCCCTCCGCGTCGCCGGACCGATCTCCCTCGACGCCTCTCTCTCGACCTCGGCGAAGGACACCGATCTCATCGCCGCCCTCTACGACGAGGCCCCCGACGGCACCCTCCGCACCCTCGGCCAGGGCGGCGCCCTCCGCGCGAGCTACGCCGCCGCTCCCCTCGCCTCGGGCGTCCCGGCTCCTCTCGTGCCGAACCGCGTCTACGCCCTCTCCGTCCGCCTCTGGGACTTCGCCCACGAGTTCGCCCCGGGCCACCGCCTCCTCCTCCACGTCACGAGCGACGGCTTCCCCATGTACGCCCGCAACCTCGGCCTCGCCGAACCCCCCGCCACCGCCACGCGCATGGTCGTCCAGCGCAACGCCCTCTACCACGACGCCGCCCGCGTCTCCGCCCTCCGCTTCCGTCGCCTCCCCTAGAACCCGGCGATCACGCCTTCCCGAGATCCTCGACCGCCTTCAGCGTCGCCTCCACGAAGGCGACCTGAAGGTCCCCCTCGGGCTTCTCCTCCTTGTTCTTCGCGAGCCAGTCGGTGAAGAGCGCGACGCACTCCTCCCGGCGCACCTCCTTGCGGACCTCCGGCATCCTCGCCTCCGGCGACTCCGGCTCCCTCACCCGCGTCGTTCCCTGGTCGAGCGGCGCCGGGCACCCGAACACCACGAGCGGGATCCCCGACTCGATCGCCGCCCCGAAGCACATCACGCAAGGCTCCAGCGTCGAGAACAGCGCCACGTCCTCCGCGTCGAGCGGGATCTTTCCCGACGAGTCCTCGAACGCCACGATCTCCGCGTGCGCCCCCTTCCGCTGAAGCCCGTTCACCCGGTTGTGCCCCCGCGCCGCGACCCGCGCCTCGCCCCCCGAGCCCAGCACGAGCACGCACCCGATCGGCACCTCCCCCTCGCTCTCCCCCCGCCGCGCCTCCGCGATCGCCTCCGCCATGAATCCGTCGATCTGCGCGTCCGTCAGCACCATCCCGCCTACTAAGCCGGAAAGCCCCCCCGCGTCACCCGAAGGCGCCGATCACCCCTGGCCGTAACGGTTGTGGTACCGGTCGTACCACTTCTCGATCTCCTCCGGCGCCATCGCCTTCGGCTCCCCCAGCTGATAGGCGAGGAAGAGCGTCCTCGCCACGTCCTCCACCATCACCGCCGCCTTCAGCGCCGCCCGAGGCGACGCCCCCCACGCGAACACCCCGTGCCCCCCGAGAAGGATCGCCGGCGCCCGCCCCCGATGGGCGAGGATCGCCCGCCCGATGTCGTCCCCTTCGTTGTGCGTGTACGGCATGCACGGGATCTCGCCCCCGAACTCGTCCGCGATCGCCGTCAAGGCGCACGGGATCGCCTGCCCCACCGCCGCGAACGCCGTCGCGTGGTTCGAGTGCGTGTGCACGATCCCCCCGAGCCCCGGATCGTTCCGGTAAAGGAACAGATGGTGGGGAAGGTCCACGCTCGGCCTCAGATCGCTCCCGACCACCTCCCCCGTCTCCAGCCGCACCGCCACGAGATTCTCCGGCGTGATCGCCTCGTAGTCCATCCCGCTCGGCTTGATCACCACGAGCCCCGACTCCCGGTCGAGCCCGCTCGCGTTCCCCGAGTGCATCGTCACGAGCCCCGCCTTCGGCAAGCCCTGGTTCGCCGCGCACACCTCGCGCCTGAGATCGTCGATGGCCGCCACGGCGAAGAGTCTACAGCGGCACGAGTCTACGGCGGCCCGCCGCCCGCCCGGAGACGCCCCGCCCATTGCGCGAGCGCGTCGTCGAGATGCCGCGGCCGCCACCCCATCCCCAGCAACCGCGAAACGTCCAGTACCGAGTACCCCGGTCGCGGCGCCGGAGTGGGGAACTCCGCCGTCGTCAGGGCCTCGATCGCGAAGCTCCGCCCCGGGTTCCACGCCCGGAGCGCCCGCCCCGCGAGCTCCCGCCACGTCATCGCCTTCACCCCCGCCGCGTGGTAGATCCCCCCCGGCGCCCCCCGCTCGATGACGAGCGCGATCGCCCGGGCCACATCCGGCGCGTAGCTCGGCGACCCCCTCTGATCGTCCACCACCCGTAGCGCCCGCCCCTCCTCCGCCATCCGCACCATCGTCCGCGGAAAGCACGCCCCGTCCCCGAAAAGCCAGGCCGTCCGCACCACGACGTGGTCTGCGTCCTCCCCGAGCACCGCCGCCTCCCCTTCCGCCTTCGTCCGCCCGTACACGCCGAGCGGCCCCACCGCGTCCTCCTCCCGGTACGGCCGCTCCGAACGCCCGTCGAACACGAAGTCCGTCGAAACCTGGAGCACCCGCGCCCCGCGCGCCCGCGCCAGCCGCGCGAGCCGCGCCGGACCCCGCGCGTTCACCGCCGCCGCGATCTCCGGCTCCGACTCCGCCCGGTCCACCGCCGTGTACGCCGCAAGGTTCACGACCCAATCCCACTCCCCATCGGGAAGCTCGAACCCCGGGTCGGCGAGGTCCAGCTCCCCCCGCCCCACCGCCGACGCCTCCGCCAGAAGCCGCGCGACCTCCCGCCCCAGAAGCCCCGTCGCTCCGAGAATCAAGACCCGCTCCAACGGAACCGCCCCTAGCTCGGGTCCCGAAGCTCGGCGAGGATCGCGTCCACGTACTCGCGCGTGTTCGCCGTCCCCCCCATGTCCCCCGTCCGCACCTTCCCGGCCGCGAGCACCTTGTACACCGCCCGCCCGATCCGGTTCGCCGTCGTGTTCTCGCCCAGGTGCCGGAGCATCAGGAGCGCCGAGAACAGGAGCGCCGTCGGGTTCGCGATCCCCCGCCCCGCGATGTCCGGCGCCGACCCGTGCACCGCCTCGAACACCGCGTACCGCTCCCCGATGTTCGATCCCGGCGCGAACCCCAAGCCGCCCACGAGCCCCGCGCAAAGGTCGCTCACGATGTCCCCGTAGAGGTTCTCCGTCACGAGCACGTCGAACTGCTCCGGACGCGTCACGAGCTGCATGCAGCAGTTGTCCACGATGATGTCGTCCGCCTTCAGGTCCGGGTACTCCTCCGCCATCCGGTAGAACTCCTCGAGGAACATCCCGTCGGTGAGCTTCATGATGTTCGCCTTGTGGACCGCCGTCACCCGCTTGCGCCCCTGGAGCTTCGTCATCTCGAACGCGTACCGACACAGACGCCGACACCCGGGCCGCGTGATGACCTTGATCGCCTGCGCCACGTCCGGATGCGGCTGGAACTCGATCCCCGAGTACAGATCCTCCGTGTTCTCCCGCACGATGATGAGATCGATCCGGATGTCCGAGAACGGACCCTTGATCCCGGGGAGCGTCTTGCTCGGACGCACGTTCGCGAAAAGATCGAGCCTCTGCCGGAGCGTGACGTTCGCGCTCTTGTGCCCGCCCCCCACCGGCGTCGTCGTCGGACCCTTGAGCGCGACCCCGCACGCGATGATCCCCTCGACCGCCTCCTCCGGCATCGGCGGGAGCCCCCGCGCGATCGCCGGCGCCCCCGCGTCGAACGTCCGGTACTCCGCCTCGAACCCCGCCTCGCCGAGGATCCGGAGCACCGCGTCGGTGATCTCCGGCCCGATGCCGTCGCCAGGAAGGACCGCGATCTGCCGCTTGCTCATTGGAGAGCAGTTTGGCCCATCCGCGCCGTTCCTGCCGCGGAAAACAGCGCGCCGCGTGTAACCCTCCCCCGCGCGTGACGTCTAGAGATGAGAAAGCGATGAAGACCGCGCGCGTCCCCCTCCTCCCCGCCTCGCTTGCGGCGATGGCCCTCCTCCTCGTCTCGTCCTCCCTGGCGCAGGACGGCGGCCTCGGCCGCGGAAGGCGCGGCGGCGGGGGGGGAGGCGGGGGCGGCACCCCCGCCCCGCCGCGCCCGTCGTCCCCGCCGAGGCAGGAGCCCCCCGCGCGCCGGAGCGACCCCGCCCCCTCGCGCGAGCCCCGACGCTCCGATCCTGCTCCCTCCAACCCCGGACCCTCCAACCCCGGCCCCCTCGACCGCGGCCGGGACCGCAACCCCGGCGGCGACTCGGGCGGCAATCCCGGTGCGGGCGACCGCCCCCAGCGCGGCGGCTCCTACCCCAGCGGCACCTTCCCGAACACCCGCCCCGGCCGCGACCCGTTCGGGTCCGGCGCCGTCGTCCGCGGACCCTCCCGCTCCGGCCAGGTCCGCTACGGCACCGTCAACAACGCCCCCGGCTCCGTCCGCCCCTTCCGCGTGGATCGCGCGCCCGTCTTCGCCGACGGCAACGGCCTTCCGAACCGCGTCTACCGCCAGGAGCGCGTCGGCGTCGTCGACGGCTACCGGATCGGGTACTACCACTACAACCGGTCCTGGCGCGACGACTACTTCGCCTACCCCTTCTACACCTTCTCCCCGTTCGGCTTCTCCTGCGTGAGCTCGCCGTTCTACGGCTACGCCTTCGTCCCCGGCTATCTCTCCACCACCCGCGTCGTCTACGTGAACGGCTACCAGAGCCCGTGGATCTGGAACGACGGCAACGTCTTCAACTGGAACTCCGGCTACAACGGCTACGACAACGGCTACAACGACGGCCGCCGGGACGAGCGCCGGCGCGACGACGACGCCCGGAGCGTCGCCGCCCGCAACGCCGTCGCCGACCTCCGCGACGCCTTCGAGGACGGCGACCCCCGCCTCCTCTCCCGCCTCATGGCCCGCCGCGGCCAGGTCGCCATCCTCCGCGACGGGCGGTACGACTACTCCGTGAACGTCGCCGACTTCGACGACCTCGTCCGGGACCTCGTCTCGAACTCCCGCACCCGGAGCTACCGCGTCGAGGAGACCCGATCCTACGACGGCTCCATCCGCGTCGTCGCCCGCCACGACTACCAGGATCCCTGGGGCGAGCGCCAGACGATGTACCACCACATCCTCCTCGAACCCGAGCGCGGCGGCTACGTCATCCGCGAGTTCGGCACCTCCCCCAGCCGCTTTTGGTAGGCGCCCCCACCCGGAACGGTAATCTCCCCCCATGAACGCGACGGCCGAGACCGAAACCTCGAACGTCTCGGAACCGGACGGCGAGCGGATCTGCACCTACGATCCGCTCGTCGCCTTCATGGCGCGCTTCGAGACCGTGAAGGCCGTCGCCACCGGCGAGGACCCCTTCGCCGGACTCTCGCCCGAGGAGGCGCTCGTCAAACACGTCGTGGACGGCGTGAAAAAGGGCCTGGAGACCCGGCTCCTCGCCATGCTGGAGACCCGCCCCGCCCTCTCCATCGTGAACGACGTCCTCCTCGAAGGGATGAGGCGCGTCGGCGAACTCTTCGGCGCGGGAAAGATGCAACTCCCCTTCGTCCTCGGCTCCGCCGAGGTCATGAAGACCGCCGTCGCGCTCCTCGAACCCCATATGCCGAGGGCCGACGCCGAGAGCGAGCGCGGCTCCATCCTTCTCGCCACCGTCGCCGGCGACGTCCACGACATCGGCAAGAACCTCGTGGACATCATCCTGACGAACAACGGCTACCGCGTCGTGAACATCGGGATCAAGCAACCCATCGGCGCGATCCTCGAGGCTCAGGCCAAGCACCGGTGCGACGCCATCGGCCTCTCTGGACTCCTCGTCAAGAGCACCGTGATCATGCGCGAGAACCTTCTCGAGCTCAACCGTCGCGGCCTCGCCCACACGCCCGTCATCCTCGGCGGCGCCGCCCTCACCCGCGCCTACGTCGAGGAGGACCTCGCCGCCCTCTACGAAGGCCGCGTCCACTACGCGAAGGACGCCTTCGAGGGGCTCGCGATCATGGAGCGCCTCCACGACCCGCTCCCCGAGACCACCCCGAACCCCGAGGTCCCCGACGAGCGCCGCGTCGCCACCCACCGCGCCGACGATCTCCCCGCCTCCCTCTTCGTCTTCGACGGCGTCCGCTCCGAGACCGCCGTCCTCGACGAGATCCCCGCCCTCCCCTTCGCCGGAAGCCGCACCCGCACGAAGTTCGACCCCTACGAGATCGCCGCCTTCATCAATCCCGTCGCCCTCTTCCGGGGCCAGTGGCAACTGAAACGGGGCGAGGGCCAGGGCAACCCCGAGTTCGAGGCTTGGCTCGAGGCGAACGCCCGCCCCGTCCTCGACCGCCTCCTGCGCGAGATGGGCCGCGTCTTCGCCCCCCGCGTCGCCTGGGGCTACTTCCCGTGCCGAGGCGACGGCAACGCCCTCGTCGTCTACGCCGAGGACGGCCGCACCGAGCGCGCCCGCCTCGACTTCCCCCGCCAATCCGGCGGCAAGCGCCTCTGCCTCGCCGACTTCTTCCGCCCACTGGGGCACCCCGGACCCCACGACGTCGTCGGCTTCTCCGCCGTGACGATGGGCGACGGCGTGAGCGAGTACGAGCGCGACCTCTTCGCCCGCGGCGAGTACGAGGAGTACCTCTACGTCCACGGCCTCGGCGTCGAGATGGCCGAGGCCCTCGCCGAGTTCTGGCACCTCCAGATGCGCCGCGAGCTCGGCCTCCCGGGCGAGCCCGCGACGAAAAAGGAGCTCTTCGGCGCGAAGTACCGCGGTGCCCGCTACTCCTTCGGCTACCCCGCCTGCCCCCGCCTCGAGGACCAGCACGCCCTCTTCGCCCTCCTCGAGCCCCAGCGCGTCGGCATCCATCTCACCGAGGAGCTCATGCTCACCCCCGAGCAGTCCACCACCGCGATGGTCGTCCACCACCCCGAGGCCCGGTACTTCCATGTCCGCTGAAGCGTTCCCCGGCACGCCCCCCGGCAATCCGTCCCCTCCCCCCGCGGAGACGACCGCCGACCGGAACCTCCCCGGCCCCCTCGCCCTCGATCCCGTCGGCATCGGCATGGCGGATCCCGCCCCCCTCGTCCCCCCCGACCGCCCCGACCGCCCCGCCCCCGAGGTCGGCACCGGGTACGAGCTCTTCCTCGTGAGCTTCACCGGCAACTCCAAATGCCGCGTCACCGAGGACCGCACCGCCGCCGAGCACCTCGCGGACTCCGCCCACACGAGCTGGCTCCACATCGTCGCGCGCGACGCCCCCGCGACCGAGCGCCTCCTCACCGAGGATCTCGGCTTCCACCCCGTCGCCGCCGAGGACGCCCTCACCGACGACGAACGCCCCGAGCTGAAGGAGTTCGGCGACTACGTCTTCTTCGTGATCCCCGCCGTCGTCCGCACCGAGAACCCCGTGGACTTCCGGATCGCCGAGGTCGCCTTCTTCCTCCGAGGCCACGCCTTCGTCACCGTCGTGCGCGAGACCGTCCCCTCCCTCCGCCGCTGGCACGACCGGCTCGTCGGGCGCGACACCGTGAAGGACCCCCGCGCGGGCTTCCTCATGCACGCCGTCCTCGACACCCTCATCGACGACTACTTCCCGGTTATGGACGACATCGAGGAGGCCGTGGACCGGATCTCGGACGCCCTCTACTCCGAGGACGAGGGCGACGACGAGGCGGGCGGCATCAAGGAGATGATCCGCCTGAAGCAGAGGAACCTCCGGCTCCGCCGCTCCCTCGCCCCCGTCCGCGAGGTCCTCAACGGCCTCCAGCGCCGCGACCTCGACGTCATCCCCGACGACCTCCGCCCCTACGTCCAGGACGTCTACACGAACTCCATGCGTATCATCGAGTCGCTCGATATGAGCCGCGACTCGCTCTCGAACCTCTTCGACGTCCGCCTCTCCGTGACGAACAACCGCCTGAACGTCGTCGTCGAGCGCATGACCGCGATCTCCACCTGCCTCATGCTCGCCACCCTCGTCGCCGGGATCTACGGAATGAACTTCAAGAACATGCCCGAGCTCGACTGGCGCTACGGCTACCCCCTCTCTCTCGCCCTCATGCTCCTCCTCGCCGGCGGCGCCCTCCTCATCTTCAAACGCAAACGCTGGATCTAAGGATTTAACCAAAACAGAGAGCAAGGAGCCCCCTCGCCCCATTCGTGGGGAGAGGGGGTTGGGGTGAGGGACCACGGGGGAGCGCCCCCGAGCCGAAGCCCTTCTCCCCGCCCTCGGGGAGAAGGTGTCCGAAGGACGGATGAGGGGAGGGGGAGGACCCCCGAGGAGAGCAAACCGTAGGGAGGGCGCGACCCCGGTCGCGCTTTTCTCCGGGCGACCCGTCGCCCGAACGGGAGGACGCCCCCGAAAAGAAAGGGGGAGAAAACTCTCCCGGCGCGCCGTCGGAACCCCCTCCCCGAGAACGTAAGGGTGTGAGCCCCGAGAACATCCCCCTCCCCCGGTGGCACCGGCGTCCCGCCGGTGCGCCCCGACCCCCGACCGCGCCGAAAGGACCCTCCCGCACGATCCGGTATCCCCGTCCGAAAAACATGCGCGCACGCGTGGCGCGCAATGGCGTCCAGTGGCGCGCAAGCCCCTTCCTCTCATCCCGACCTTGCGCAAAAAACCCAAAGACCGTGGTCAGGCTGGTGGGCGTGGTGGGGAATCAGAAGGCGTGCCGCGACGCGCGCCGGCGTAGAACCGGGACATGACCGCCCCCGCGATCCCGGGTAAAGCCTTCCACGGCGGCGCCTCCTTCGACGCGATCGGCGTCGGCTTCGAGGACCTCTCCCGCCGCCACGACGTCGTGGACGCCGACGTCCTCGACGCCTGGTACCCCCCGAGCCCGAACGTCGCCGCCGCGATCGCCCCCCACCTCGAGTGGCTCATCAAGACGAGCCCCCCGACCCACGCCGAAGGCCTCCGTGAGGCCCTGCAAGGGGAGCGCGGCCTCGACCCCGCCCGCCTCGTCCTCGGAAGCGGCACGAGCACCCTCATGTTCCTCGCCTTCCCAAGGCTCCTCGCCCCCGGGGAGAAGGCCGCCCTCCTCGATCCCACCTACGGCGAGTACCGCCATCTCATTGAGAACCTGTGTGGCGGAAGCGTCGTCCCCATCGAGCTCGATGAGGCGAACGGCTTCCGCCCCACCCCCGAACTCATCGCCGAGCGCGCCGAGGGGTGCCGCCTCGTCGTCCTCGTGAACCCGAACTCCCCCACCGGCGTCGGCCTCGCCCGCGCCGAGATGGAGCGCCTCCTCACCCTCCTCCCGAGCGAGACCAAGGTCTGGATCGACGAGACCTACATCGACTTCGTGAATGGCGGTGCCGAGACGATGGAGCTCGCGACCGACCCCCGCGCGATCGTCGCGAAGTCCATGTCGAAGTTCTACGGCCTCTCCGGCCTCCGCATCGGGTACCTCGCGGGCGACCCCGCCTTCGCCGCCGAACTCGAAGCGGGAAGCCCCCCCTGGTCCATCGGTCTCCTCGCCCAGGTCGCCGCCGTCGAAGCCCTCCGCGACCGCGCCTACTACGCCGCCCGCGTCGAGGAGACCCGCGCCGGTCGGGAAGCCCTCTTCGCCGGCATCGCCGGGATCGAGGGGCTCACCCCCGTCCCGAGCGAGACGAATTACCTCCTCTTCCGCACGGAGTTGGTCCCCAGCGGCGAGCTCTGCCGCCGCACCGCCGAGCGTAACGTCTTTCTCCGCGACTGCGCGAACCTCTCCCCTCGCTTCGGCGACCGCTGGGTCCGGGTCGCCGTGAAGGAACCCGCGATGAACGCCCGAACCCTCGCCGCCCTCGCCGAATCGGGAAGATGAACGGGGCGGGACAGGCGAGCGTCACCGAACCGTCATCGGAGATGCGTGCATCGTGCGGACGATCCCCTGCGTAACGCCATAGGAATGCCCATGACGCATCGCTCTCAGCGTTCGGTGTCGGCCCTCGCGGTCGCCTGTCTCGTCCTGCCCGGTGCCCTCATCGCCGGTTGCGGCTCCGGCGGAGGCTCCGCCGCCGGCGGTTCGGCGTCCGCCGCGGGTGCCCCCGCCATCGACGCCTCCCGTGGTGGCGGCGTCCCTCAGGTGCCCATGAACGGCGGCGGCGCTCCCCCGCGCCAGGGGATGTCCGGCAAGACGAAGGTCGCCCTCCTCGTCGGTGCGGCCGCCCTGTACTACATGTACAACAAGAACAAGCAGAAGCGTGCCCAGGCTGGAGCGTCCGCCCAGTCCGAGCCGCAGTACTACATCTCGAAGAACGGCCGCGTCTACTACCGCCAGCCGAACGGCCAAGCCGTCTGGGTCACCCCGCCCCCCCAGGGAATCCCGGTTCCCGAACAGGAGGCCCAGCAGTACGCCGGCTACCAGGGCTACAACAACGCCCCCAACGGTCGGACCCTTGAGGATCTCGTGAATTCCGGCGGCTATCAATCCGATCCGCGCGGCGACTACTCCGGCGCGGGCGCCGGCGGCGGGCGAGGCTACTAAGATGCTCGATATGCTCCTGAACCAGGTGAAGCAGGCGATCTTCAACTCGCCGAACACCCCGCACCAGCCCGGTCACGACCCCGACGGTCTCATCTCCCAGATCTCCGGCCTCTTCGGTCAGCACCAACAGCAGAACCCGCAGGGCGGTGGCGGTCAGGGCGGCTTCGGCAACGTCCTCCCCGCAAGCCAGGACCCCCTCGGCGATCCCGCCGACAACGAGCGCGGCGGCTATCGTCAAGGCGGCTACGGCGGCAACCTCGGCGCCGACCCGCGCCAGCAGTTCCCCAACGTCCGCCCCGCGAGCGAGGACCCCCTCGGCGACCCCGCCGATAACGAGCCCCGCCGCTACTGAGTCACTGCCCCGCGCGTTACACCCGCGCAAGAAGAGGGAGCGCTCCCCCGAGCGCTCCCTCTTCAACGTCCTCCTCAGTGAGCGGGATGCGACGCTTGAGACGCCGCACCACCGGCGCGAACGCGAGTTCTGCCCCACCGAGCCCCGCAAATCCGGCGAGCGCGACGAAGAGGACGGAGAGCGTTCGCCCCCGTTCCCCGTAAGCGAGCCCTGAGCCCACGCTCACCAGCGCAAGAACCGCCCCGCCGAGCACGAGCGGAACGCGAAGCCGCGCGTGCGCCGCCGTCGTCGCCAGGACCAATGCGAGGAGCAGCCGCACCTGCGGCCGGGCGTTCTCGAGCTCGCTGTGGTCGATTTGAAGCTTGACCCGATCCACGATCCGGACGCTCCCGCCCGATCCTGGCCTCCACCGCACCGCCCGCGCTCCGACGACCTCCGGCGCGCTCCACTTCGCCGAGAGCTCGCGAACCGTCTCCGAAAGCCCGCGCACCGGCATCGCCTCGGAGAGCCCGACCGCCGTGTGGATCGGCCACATCGCCCGATGGCCTCCGACCCCCGCTACCGCGCCGCCGATCCCCGCAAGGAGAAGCGCAAGAGGCGGAAGCCCCGGCAAAAGGAGCGTCGCTTGGACGAGAACGAGCCCCGCCCCCATGGTTAGCGCCGCCCGAACGCGAGGAGAATCGAGCACCGAGCGAAGGCTACCCACCCTTCACTTCGACCACGACGACCGACCCGACCGCGTTCCCTCCGCTCACCCGCCTCGCCTTGATCTTCGCTCGGTAGGGGACCGACAGCGTCTCCTCGATCCCCGCCGTCCCGACGCGGACCGTTGTGAACCCCTCGACCGACCCGGTGTCCGCCCCGTTGTACTCCGATGCGACGGGTGAGGACTCCAGCCCCTTGCTCTCCACCCGGAAGCCGAGCCGCGACCCCTTGAGCGTAAGGTCCACCGTCCCCAGCGTTGTGCGCGACGGATCGCCGGCCTTGCCGCTCAAGAGGTCGTAGTGCGAGCGCCCCCGCGCCGCGAGATCCCCGAGCGGCGCGGCGATCCGCGCCTTCCCGACCGTGATCGAGAAAGCGTCCGCCACTCCCGTCGTCATCCCCGGCTTCAGGTCAAGCTCCCCCCGGATTGAGTAGCGCGAATGCCACGCCGTCTCGCTCTGCGACGAGCTCGAGTCGCCCTGAAAGAGCGACTCGTACCGGTAGTTCTCAGTGAAGCTCACCCGCGTCGGAGCCGGTTGCCGGATGAGAAGCGGAAGCAGGGCAAGAAGCATGGACGATTGTAGCCTAGCCTCCGCTCACTCCCGCGACGCGAACGACTCCGGCGTGAGCGCCATGAGCACCTCGTCTTGCCACTCCCCGTTCTTGTAGAACCGCCCCGGCCACCGACCGACCTCGAACGCTCCCGCCTTCTCCTGCATCCGCCGACTCGCGACGTTGCCGTCGAGATAGCTCGTCCGCAGGAGACGAAGCCCGAGCGTCCCGAACGCGAACCCCGCCCGGAGCACCGCCGCCTCGCTCCCGAACCCCCGCCCCCGCGCCTCGGCGGGGCCGAGGAACGACCCGGTGCTCGCCGCACGATGAACGGGTTCGATGCCGCCGATCGAGGAGACGCCGACCGGCTCCCCATCCGAGAGCCGCTCGATCTGCCAGATGACCGCGCGGTCGTCCTTCAGGACGCGCTCGAAGTGCTCGCGTTCGTCGAGCAGGGTGAGAGGGCGCCCACCGACCCCCAACGTCGCGACCACGTCGGGATCGTTGAGCCACCGGACGCACAGCGGCGCGAGCCGCTCCACGTCCACCGGCGCGAGCCTCACGAGCGAGCCTTCGAGACCATAGGCCAACGGTCCCTTACCCCATGTGCGCGATGATGCCGTCGGCGAACTCCGAGCACTTCACCTCGGTCGCCCCTTCCGTGAGCCGCGCGAAGTCGTACGTCACATGCCCGCTCGCGATCGCCCCCTCGACCCCCTTGAGGATGAGGTCCGCCACCCCGGTCCACCCCATGTAGCGGAACATCATCTCGCCCGAGAGGATCACCGACGACGGGTTCACCTTGTCGAGGTTCGCGTACTTCGGTGCCGTACCGTGCGTCGCCTCGAAGATCGCGTGCCCCGTGATGTCGTTGATGTTCGCCCCCGGCGCGATCCCGATTCCTCCGACCTGCGCCGCGAGCGCGTCCGAGAGGTAGTCCCCGTTGAGGTTCAGCGTCGCGATGACCGAGAAATCCTTCGGCCGCGTGAGCACCTGCTGGAGCGTGATGTCCGCGATGGCGTCCTTGATCGTGATCCCCGCCCCCGGCTTCCCGTCGGGGACGCGGCACCACGGCCCGCCGTCGATCTCCTCCGCCCCGAACTCGCCTTTCGCCAGGTCGTACCCCCAATCTCGGAACGCCCCTTCGGTGAACTTCATGATGTTCCCCTTGTGGACGAGCGTCACCGAGTCGCGTCCGTTCTTGATGGCGTACTCGATCGCCGAGCGCACGAGCCGCTGCGTCCCGAGCTTCGAGACCGGCTTGATCCCGATCCCCACCTCGACGTCCCCGCCGGACTTCTCCTCGGAGCCGAAGCGCACCTTGTCGAAGCCCTTCGGGTCGTTCGCCTTCAGAAAGTCGAGGAACGCCCTCGCCTCGGGCGTCCCCGCCGCGTACTCGATCCCCGCGTAGATGTCCTCCGTGTTCTCCCGGAAGATCACCATGTCCACCGCCCCGGGATCCTTCACCGGGCTCGGCACCCCCATGAACCACCGCACGGGCCGCAGGCACACGTAGAGGTCGAGGATCTGCCGCAATGCGACGTTCAGCGATCGGATCCCCCCTCCCACCGGTGTCGTCAGAGGGCCTTTAATGCCGACGAGGTAGGTCTTGAAGTCTTCCAGCGTCTCATCCGGAAGCCACGAGCCCGTCCGATCGAACGCCTTCTGCCCCGCAAGAGTCTCCTTCCAGGCGACCTTCTTCTCCCCCCCGAACGCCCTCTCAACCGCCGCGTCGAAGACGCGCACGCTCGCGCGCCAGATGTCGGGGCCGGTGCCGTCGCCTTCGATGAACGGGAGGATGGGGTCGTTGGGAACGTTCAGGCCGTTGGGCCCCATCGTGATCGCGGTCGCCATGAAGAGGGGAGCTTACCGCCCCCTCCTCCTTGGCCGACCTACGGGAGCGGCTCAGTACCGCTTGCGGAACGGAGGCCGCGAGCCGCCGCTCGGAGGTCCGCCCGAGCCGCCGAAGCGCCGGAACGGGGGCCGCGAGCCGCCGTAGCCGCCCTCTCCACCGCCGCCGCCTTCGCCGCCGCGGTCGTTCCCGCCCTCGGGGTTCGCCCCCTCGTTCCGATCCCGGTTCCCCTGGTAGCCGCCACCGCCGCCGCCCTGGTACCCGCCGCGATCTCCGCCGCGGAATCCCCCGCCGCCTTGGTAGCCGCCCCGGTCGCCGCCGCCCTGGTAGCCTCCGCCTCCCCGGTAACCGCCGCCGCCACCCTGGTAGCCGCCGCGATCCCCGCCCGAGCGGAAGCCGCCGCCCCCGCCGTAGCGAGGCCGGTCGCCGCGGTCCCCGCCGCGATCGTCGCCGCCGCGCTGGAAACCGCCCTCGCGCCCGCTCTCGGCGGGCTTGCGAAGCTTCTCAAGGTCGAAGCCGAGCGCCTCGATCCCGTCGAGCGCCTCTTGAAGGCCCGCCGGCTCCTCGCCCTCGTTCGTCCGGTCGAGGAGCAGAAGCCCCGACTGGAGCGCCCGCAGGTGGGGAAGGAGGAAGTTGCCCGCCCCCGTGAGCTCGTCGCCCTCGCGCCGGGCGAGCTCCTCGGCGATCGCCGCTGGAAGGATCGTCGCTCGCCGCTCGATCTCCGAACGGAGACCGGTCTCGGGAAGCGTGGCGGCGATCTTCAGCGCGTGGCCCGCCACGTCGGCGGCCGATTGCCAGACCGCGTGGTCGCGCAACGCGGTCTTCTTGCGCGCGGGGCGCCCTTCGAAAGTGGACATGCTTAGCGCGCCTCTTGGGTGTTGAGCGCGGTCTCTGCAACCGCGATGGTCGTGTTCGTCATGGGAATCCGACGGGAGAAAACTCGACCGTCGCCTCCATTATGGACGATCCGCCCCCGAAAAGGCGTCGTAGAAGGGAGAATGGCGAGTCAGCTCCATACCTACACCGTCACCACCCGTTGGAGCGGAGGCCGCGAGGGCCACGGCGACATCCAGAACGGCAACAGTGGCGAGGGGTATCCGATCGCTGTCCCGCCCGAGTTCGGCGGCCCCGGCGGTGCCCTGAACCCCGAGGAGCTCCTCACGAACGCGATCTCCGGATGCTACGCGATCACGTTCGGGATCGTCGCCGCCAACCGCCGCCTTCCGATCAAAGAGGTCGTCATGGAATCCGTCGGTACCGTCGAGCAGGCCGGGGCGAACTTCAAGTACACGTCCATCGCCCTCTCCCCGAGGATCGTCCTCGCCGCCGACGCGACCGACGCCGACATCGCGAGCGCCGTCGACATGGCCCACAAAGCCGACGCCTACTGCATCGTCACGAACACCGTTCGCGACAAGGTCCAGGTGAACATCAGCCCGTCCGTCGAGCGCGAGGGGCAAAGCGTCCAGGAGACGAAGCCCGTCAGCGGCGACCAGACGCTCGAGACGACCTACACCGCCACCGCCGCAACCGCCGCTTCGCCGGCCGACCCGAAGGACGGCGGCTACCCCGCTAAAGGCGACACCGCACCCTCAGACGACGTGAGCTACGAGGGCTCCCAAGCCGACGAGGACGCCTACGCCGAAGCCGGCGACGCCGAGAGGCCCACGACCGCCATCCCCGACGCCCCCGCGAACGCCGACGTCGCCGACGTGTCGGCGACGGGAAGCCAGACCGGCGATCCGGAGACGATGCGCGTCGGCGCCGTCCCCGGCTAGCAAAGCCCGCCGCTTGGGCGTCATGCTCTTCGGCATGGCGTCCAAGCTCGTCGTCGGCAACTGGAAGATGAACCTCCTCCCCGATACGGGGAAGCGCGTGATCGAGGACTTTCTCGCCGAGTCCCCCGATCTCGCCGCCGTGGACGTCGCGTTCTGCGTCCCCTTCCCGCTCATCTCCGGCTTGCAGGGGTTGGGCGTGAGCATCGGCGCCCAGGACGTCTTCTGGCTCGACTCCGGCGCGTTCACCGGCTTCACCTCCCCGGACCTTCTCCAGAGGATGGGCGTGAGCCCCGTCCTCATCGGTCACTCCGAGCGCCGAGGCCGCTTCGGCAAGCTCGACATCCCCGAGAGCACCCTCCCGTTCTTCGGCGAGACCGACGAGACCGTCAATCTGAAGCTTCTCGCCTGCGAGCGCAACGACCTGAAGACGATCGTCTGCGTCGGCGAGACCCTCGCCGAGCGCGAGGCGGGGCGGACTGACGAGATCGTCCGGGGCCAGGTTCAGCGCGCCCTCCAGGGCGTCGAGACCTTCCACGGCCACTTCGCCTACGAGCCCGTCTGGGCGATCGGGACCGGGAAGACGTGCGACGCCGACGAGGCCGCCCGCGTCTGCGCCCTCGTCTGGGAGGCCTCCGGCGGCCGTCCCTGCCTCTACGGCGGCTCCGTGAGCGCGGCGAACGCCGCCGAGCTCTTCGCCCGCGACGAGATCGGCGGCGCCCTCGTCGGTGGCGCATCCCTCAAACCGAAGGACTTCGCCGCGATCGTGAACGCCGCCGTCCCCAAGGCGTAAGGCGGTAACGGCGCATGCGGAGCGGGCCGAGACTCTATCGGGGCGAGACCGACGAGCGCCACGCGACGTGGCTCGAGCTCTTCTTCGATCTCGTCTTCGCCGCCGCCGTCGCGAACCTCGGGGAGATCCTCGTCCACGCGATGAGCCTTCACGGCCTCCTGGTCTTCGCGGGCCTCTTCGTGCCCGTCTGGTGGATCTGGATCGACTTCAGCTACTACGCCGACCAGTTCGAGAGCGACGACCTCGTCTTCAAGCTCGGCTACATCGGCGTCATGTTCGCCGTCATCCTTCTCGGTCGTGCCGTCGCCGCCGTTCCGCACGGCGATGCGACCACCTTCGTGTTCGTCTACGGTGCGCTTCGTGTCGCCATGATCGCTCTCTACCTGCGAGCCGCCCTCCACGTCGCCGAGTCGCGCGAACTCGCTCTTCGCTACGCCCTGTCCTTCTCCCTCGCCCTCGGGATCTGGGGGATCTCTCTCGCCGCCTCTCCACCGCTCCGCTTCTGGTGGTGGGGGGCCGCCCTCGCCGTCGAGATCCTCAACGGCCCCGTCACCTACGCGACTCTGAGGAACGTCCCCCGTCAAGTGAGCCATATGGACGAGCGGTTCGGCCTTTTCGTTCTCATCGTCCTCGGCGAGGCGGTCGTCTCCGTGGCCCGCGGGCTCCCGGCCCCCGCAACGAGCCCTCAGGCGCTCATCGTCGGGTTCTGCGGGTTCGTCGTCGCCGCCTCGATCTTTCTGCTCCAGTTCGGCCGGGTCGGGGCGACCGGCACCACGATCACCCGCGCCCTGCGCGGCGGCCCGCGCGAGCTTCTCCGATCTTTCGTCTATGGCTACGCCCACCTTTTCGTCTTCGCCGGAACGACCGCCCTCGGCGCGGCCTTCCTCCAAAGCATCCGGAACGCCGCGGGAAGTCCCGCCCCCGGCGCGAGGATCGTCCTCGCCGCCGCCGTCGCCCTAACCCTGGTCGGTGTGACGACCGTCCACGCGAGCCGATCCGCCACCCTCTCGCAGGCGATCGTGCCCCGCCGTGCTCTCGCTCTCGCGATCGCGATCGCCGCCACGCTAGCCGCCCCGAGCGTGCTCTCGCTCTCTCTCGTCGTAGCCGTCGCCTTCGCGCTTCTCGTGGCCTCCGAGCGCAACGACATCCACCGGATCGCCGCCGACGACGGCGCAGAACCGCTCGTGGAACCGCTCGACGTTGCCTGACCGCGAGTAGACTCCGGGCAATGAGCGTCGCCGCCGCCGCCCTCCTGACCCTCGCCGCCGCGTCCGTTCCCAAGTGGCAGCTCGCCTGGTCCGACGAGTTCGACGTCCCCGGAGCCCCCGACCCGAAGACCTGGGGCTACGAGAAGGGCTACATCCGCAACCACGAAACCCAGTTCTACACCGAGGACCGGCGCGAGAACGCCCGCGTCGAAGGGGGCCGCCTCATTCTCGAAGCCCGCAAAGACGGCTTCGAAGGCCATCCCGTCACCAGCGCCAGCCTCACGACCCTCGGCAAGCGCGACATCCGCTACGGCCGCGTCGTCGTCCGCGCGAAGATCCCCACCGGACGCGGCACCTGGCCCGCCATCTGGACGCTCGGCACCGACATCGGCACCGTGAACTGGCCGAACTGCGGCGAGATCGACATCATGGAGAACGTCGGCCACACTCCCGACGAGATGGTCTTCACGACCCATCGCGGTCTCACCCCCGAAGAGAAGGCTGCCACCCCGACCGACTACCAGAAGTCCGACGGCGCGAGCACGACCGTCAAAGACCCCTGGAAGGGCTTCCACGACTACGAGCTCCGGTGGTACCCCGACCGCCTCGAGCAGTTCATGGACGGCAAGCCCGTCCACACCTACCGCAAGGTCCCCGGCGCCGGACCTCAGCAGTACCCCTTCGACAAGCCCTACTACCTCATCCTCAACCTCGCGATCGGCGGCGAGTGGGGGGGCCAGAAGGGCATCGACGACGCGATCTACCCCGCCCGCTTCGAGATCGACTGGGTGAAGGCCTACCGTCAGGTCCCCTAGGGGACTCTCCAGTAAGCTCTCCCCCAGTGCTCCCCCCCAAGACCGTCGCTTCCACCAAGACCCTCCTGAGCGAGCTCATCGAGCCCGGCGACGCGAACTACCTCGGCAAAGCGTTCGGCGGGGCGATCCTCTCGAAGATCGACCTCTGCGCCTACGCGACCGCCTCCCGCTTCGCGGGCACGATCTGCGTCACCGCGAGCTTCGACCGCGTGGACTTCCACGCCCCCATCGAGGTCGGCGAGCTCGTCTCCCTCGAAGGCCGCGTGACCTACGCCGGCAAGACCTCCGTCGAGGTCACCATCGAGATTTCCTCCCAGAACGTCATGACCGGCGAGGTCCGCCACACGAACACCGCCCGCGTCACGATGGTCGCCCTCCGCGGCGGCGCAAAGGCAGACGTCCCCCGCCTCCTTCCCGAATCGCGCGAGGAGAGGCTCGATTACCTCGAGGCCCGCCTCCGCCGCGAGGCCCGCGCCCGTCTCGCCGCCGAACGCGAGGAGCTTCGCGCCCAACTCGGCGGAGCGAGCGCCGACCAGATCGAGGAGTGGATGCGCGCCGAGCGCGTGGACCTGAGGCTCTCGCGCGCCGAGCCTGTCGCCTAACCCGCCGAGCGACGTCGACCGCGCAGGAGCGCGAGCGCGCCCAGTCCCAACCCCGCCGCCGTCGCGGGCTCCGGCACCGCCGCGTACCGCAACGTGTCGTACCCGATGTTCGCGTCCGGATTCGTCGCGTCGTTGTCGTTGTCGCGCACGACCACCCGCCCGATCCCTCTCGGCGCGACGAAGCCGTAGAACTCCGCCCCTCCCGGAGCCCCCGCCCCCGCCGTCGAGGACGTCGGCAGATCCGACGAGTAGAGGAGAGCGTTCGAGGCGTCGTACAGCTCGATCGCGGTGTACGGCGCGAAATCGTCGCTTTGGTAGAGCAGATCGAACCCGAAGCTCCGCGTCGGCGCATCGAAGGTGATCTCGATCGAATCGAGTTGCACGTCGGTCCCGAAGCCGAGCTCCTTCCCACCTGGCGAGAGCACCTTCGTGCCGCTCGTCGGCAGGAGCCGGTGCGTCCCCCCGATCTCCCCTGGCGTGTACGTCTCCGTCCCGTTCACGACGAGAAGCGGCGAGCCGAGCCCGTGGAACGTCGCCCCGGCGACCTTCCCCCCCTCGAACGGGGTGTTGTCCCCGAGTCCGTCGAAGTCGCACGCGACCGGCGCTCCCCCCGCCGCCGTGAACGCCGCGCGATCGTAGAAATACGTCGTCACCTGCGACGGGGCCGATCCCGCGAGCACGAGTCCGAACAGGGCGAGGGTGCAGAGCTTCATGGCCGTGCCCGCATTGTAACACCCTCTTACGCAAGAACCCGTTAAGGCTCTAGGACAGGGCTCGACAGATCACGGACCATGACCAGATCCTCGAACGCCACCCCCTGGTTCTCCCACACCCCCGTCCGGTGACGCCGGAAGCCCAGCCGCTCGTAGAACGCGATCGCCCGGAAATTCGTCGGGAACACTCCGAGGCACACCGCCCCCCATCCTTCCGACCGCATCCGCCCGAGCGCCGCCCCGGCGAGCGCCGCCCCTAGCCCCCGCGACGTGGCGCCCGGCTCGACGTACACGTTCCGGAGCTCCCGATCCGCCGGAGCCTCAAGCGAGTTCGGCCCGAACACGGCGAGCCCCGAGAGATCGTGGGCCACCAGGACCGTATGCCCGTCGGCGACCCGCGCTGCGAACCACTCCGCCGTCGCATCCCGAAGCAGGGTCCGGTAACCCGACTCCCCGAGCAACGGGAGGTAGGTAGCCTCGAACGCCCGCGCCTTCAGGGACGCGAGAGCGGGGAACTCCTCCGCGCGCGCCTCCCGGATCGGGAAGGTCAGTTGTTCAGCGCCTCGGCGCCGCCGACGACCTCGAGGATCTCCGTCGTGATCGCCGCCTGACGCTCCCGGTTCGCCGTGAGCGTCAGATTCTGGATCATCTTGCCCGCGTTGTCGGTCGCTCCCGTCATCGCCGTCATCCGCGCGCCGAACTCGGACGCGCTCGACTCGAGCATCGCCTGCCACACGAGCGTCTGGAAGTAGCGGGGGAGCAGGACGTCGAGCACCGCCTCCGGCGAGGGCTCGAACGTGAGATCCCGCACCGTCGTCGTCTCCGAAGCCGCCGGAGCTTCGATCGGCAGAAGCTGGACGACCGTCGGCACCTGCCGGATCGCCGAGGTGAACTTCGCGTACACGATGTACACCGCGTCCACCTCGCCCTCCTCGAACATCCGCCGCGCCCCGCGCGTCACCTGCACCGCGTCCTCCAGCCGCGCCCCCGCCGATGGGGCCGAGAGCGAGTCGATGACCTCGAACCCGCGCCGCGTGAAGAACTGCGTCGCCTTCTTTCCGTACGTCACGAGCACCTTCTCCCAGGGCGCATTCTTCAGAAGCTCCGACGAGGTCCGCAGAAGCCCCGTGTTGAACGCCCCCGCGAGCCCCCGATCGCTCGTGAGGACGATGACGAGCGCCCGCTCCACCGGACGCCGCTGAAGGAGCGGATGATTCGGAAGCTCGCCCCCCGACGCGAGCGACGCCATGATCTCCCGAAGCTTGTCCGCGTAGGGCCGCGCCTCGGTCACCCGGTCCGTCGCCTTCTTCAGACGCGCGGCCGCCACGAGCTTCATCGCCTTCGTGATCTGCTGAATGTTCTTCGCCGCCTTGATGCGGCCGCGGATCTGCTTGAGGGTCGCCATGAGAGGTTCTTACGGGGTCTTAGTACACGCGCTGAGGATCGAAGCTCGCCTTGAACTCGCCGACCGCCGTCTTCAGCGCCTCTTCCGTCTCCGGCTTGATCGCCTTCGCCGTCCGGATGCTCTCGAACACGTCGTTGTAGTTGTCGTGGATGTACCGGAGAAGCCCCGTCTCGAACGGCTTCACCGCCTCGTTCGGGATGTCGTCGAGCACCCCGAGCGAGCCCGCGTAGATCGAGACGACCTGCTCCTCGACCGGGTACGGCGAGGCGAGGTCCTGCTTCAGAAGCTCCGTGAGACGTTGGCCCCGGATGAGCTGGAGCTGGGTCGAACGGTCGAGGTCCGACGCGAACTGCGCGAACGCTGCCACGTCCCGGTACTGCGCCATTTCCAGCTTGAGCTTGCCCGCGACCGACTTCATCGCCTTGATCTGCGCGTTCCCGCCGACCCGCGAGACCGAGATCCCGACGTTGATCGCCGGACGCACGCCCGCCGCGAAGAGGTCCGGCTCCAGATAGATCTGCCCGTCCGTGATCGAGATGACGTTCGTCGGGATGTACGCCGACACGTCCCCCGACTGCGTCTCGATGACCGGGAGCGCCGTGAGCGAGCCCCCTCCCTTCTCGTCCGACATCTTCGCCGACCGCTCCAGGAGGCGCGAGTGGAGGTAGAACACGTCCCCCGGATACGCCTCGCGCCCCGGCGGGCGCCGGAGCAGGAGCGACACCGCGCGGTACGCCTGCGCGTGCTTCGAGAGATCGTCGTACACGACCAGCGCGTGCATCCCGTTGTTCCGGTAGTACTCCCCGATCGCCGCCCCCGCGAACGGGGCGAGGTACTGCTCGGCGTTCGAGTCCGCCGCCGAGGCGAGCACGATCGTCGTGTAGGCGAGCGCGCCGTTGTCCTCGAGCGTCTTCACCACCCGTGCGACGTTCGAGGCCTTCTGCCCGATCGCGACGTAGATGCAGTACACCGGGTCGCCCCCCGGCTCGTGCGTCGAGCGCTGGTTGAGGATCGCGTCGATGCACACCGCCGTCTTGCCCGTCTGCCGGTCCCCGATGACGAGCTCGCGCTGACCGCGCCCGATCGGGATCATCGCGTCGATCGCCTTGATCCCCGTTTGAAGGGGCTGGGTCACCGGCTGGCGCTCGACGACTCCCGGCGCGACCGTCTCGATGAGCGAGAACTCCGTCGCGGGGATCTCCCCCTTGTTGTCGAGCGGCTGACCGAGCGCGTTCACGACGCGCCCGAGAAGCCCCTTGCCCACCGGGATCTGGATGATGCGCCCCGTCTCGCGGACCGAGTCGCCCTCCTTGATCCGCCGCGCGTCGCCGACGAGGACCGCGCCGACCGAATCCTCTTCAAGGTTCAGCGCGAGCCCCATGACGCCGTCGGGGAACTCGAGCATCTCCCCCATCTGACAGTCGGGAAGGCCGTAGACGCGCGCGATGCCGTCCCCGACCTGGATGACGGTGCCGACGTGCTCGCTGTCGACCTGACGGTCGAACGACTCGAGCTGCTGTCGCAGAATGTCGGTGATCTCTTCGGGACGGATAGCCATGGGGGGTTCTTAGAGGGGGGAGTGAATCTGTTGGGCGAAGTCGGCGCGGAGCGACTCGCGCAGGCGCCGGAACGTGCCGCGCACCGAGCCGTCGAGGACGTACCCCTCGTACGTCACCCGGACGCCGCCGACGAGGCCGGGCTCGATCTTGTACACGGGCTCGATCCGCCGGTCGAGACCGCCGCCGATCTTCGCGAGGAGCCGCGCCTTCTCGTCGTCCGAGAGCGGGTACGCCGTCGCGATCGTCGCGCGCACCGTCGTCTCGTACTCGCGCCGGAGCCGCTCGAACTCGTGCGCCATCACGCCCATGAGCGACTCGCGCCGCTTGTCGATCATGACCTTCAGGAGCTGCTTCGTGAGCGGGTTCGCGTCGCGGAACGCCGCGTCGAACGCCCGGTGCTTCATCTCGCGCGAAACGTCCGGCGAGAGGATGAACCCCCGTAGGCGCGGGTCGGTGTCGAACACCGTCGAGACCGCGTGGAGATCGCTCTCGACCGATGGGATCGCGTGCGCCGCCTTGGCCGCGTCGAACGCCGCCTGCGCGTACCGACGCGCCGCGCGGTCGTCGATCAAAGCCCCGCCTGCCCCGAACCGAGCCCCGGCTCGTAGGCGTCCTGGAGGAGCGTCGGCGACGCCACGCCCACGCCTTGCGAGGTGGCCCCCGCCGGCGTCGAGGCGACGTTCGCCGTGGAGGGGGGAAGCGCGGCGGGCATG
Source organism: Fimbriimonas sp. (assembly GCA_965249475.1). Taxonomy (GTDB): domain Bacteria; phylum Armatimonadota; class Fimbriimonadia; order Fimbriimonadales; family Fimbriimonadaceae; genus Fimbriimonas. The sequence continues at coordinate 1,786,717 of CBDFMD010000003.1, forward strand.
TGCGCGCTCGCGATGAAATCGTCCACGATCCGGCGGTTCCGGTCGTTGTCCATGTTCTCCCCGACGACCCGCTCCGCCGCCGAGAGCGCGAGGTCCGTCACATGGGTCCGAAGCTCCGTCATGAGCCGCGTTCGCTCGGAGAGCACCTCCGCCTGCGCGTTCGCCAGAAGCGCCTCCGCCTTCTGATTCGCCTCCGCCATGAGCGTCGTGCGAATGCTCTGCGCCTCCCGGAGTTGCGCGTTGATCGTCTCCCGCGCCTGCGCCTCGGTCTGAACGAGGCGGGCTTCGTAGCTCGTCCGAAGCGTCTGCATCTCTCCCCGGAGCGCCTCGGCCTCTCCGAAGGTCTGCATGAGATCGGAGTTGCGCTCGTGGAGTGCCGTCTCGAGCGGCGTCACGAAGAAGCTCTTGATGATGGGAAAAAGGATGAGGAGGACGCCGATCGCCGCAACCGTCTTGCCCGGCTCGAGCGGGATGCCTGCCGGCTCGATGCGCCCAACCTTCTGGTGGACGAACATCCCGCCGAACATGAGGAGGAGACCGACGATGATGCCGACGATCGTCGATCCGGATCGACCAGAGGACGCAGAAGAGGTGGTGGAGGCCATAACGGAAAGGGAGACGGGGTCCAGAGGAGTATAGGCCCTCGGCGGCCGGCCGAGGGCGGGGGAGCGGCGATCTCAGCGGGTGCGGAGCGAGCCGGGGGCGATGAAGAGGGTGAGCAGGAAGACGAGCTCAACGAACGCGAGCGCGATGAGCATGGCGACCTGAAGGCGACCGATAGCCTCGGGCTGGCGGGCCATAGCCTGGAGAGCGCTGTAGCCGATAAGGCCCAGTCCGATGGCGACGCCGAGCATCGCGATGCCGTATCCGATAAAGTCCATAGTTTCTACTTCGTCCTCTTAGTTTTTCTTTTTAGGGTAGTATCCCCGGACGCCCAGAGGCATCCGGAAAAGCGTGGTGGGGCCTAGTGGCCGTAGGCCGCTGTGAGCGGGCCATGCGCGTGGTCGGGATCGTTCGCCTCTGCCTCCTCATGGTGGCTTGTGACGAGCGAGAGGTAGACGCAGGTGAGCAGGCAGAAGATCATTGCCTGAACGACGCAGGTAAGAAGCTTGATCGGCATGAGGAACGATCCCACCGGCACCCACCCGCCGCCAAGTTCGTTCATCGCCTCTGCGGCCCGGTGGCCACCATCAATGTTCCCGAAAAGCCGGAGCGAAAGCGACAGGTTCTTCATAACCTCCGAGATGAGCTCAATGATGAAGATCATTCCCGTCACCGGGATCATGTAGAGAGCGAGCTTCGGTCCGGCGAAATGCCGCAGGTGACCGAGCAACCCGTTGGCGCGAATCCCCTCCCACTGCACATAGCCGACCGCGATGAGCGCGAGCCCGAGGTTCACCGAAAGGTCCGCCGTCGGAGCATACGGAGCAAAAAGAGAGAGCACGTTCGAGAAGAAGATGACGAGCCAGAACGTCGCGATGATCGGGATGTACTTGCGCCCGTGCGAACCGATCGTGCCGACGCACATGTTCTCGATAAAGAGATACAGCTGTTCCGCCCATTGAGCCGGCTTACCCCGGAACACGCGCGAGCCGTAGCCTTTTCGCGCGAGCGTCGCGACGAAGAGGATCGCGAGAATGATGAACGCCAGGTAACCGAACGTCGTCTGGAAGTTCGCCATGTGCTCCCCGCCTTCGGACGCGCCGTGAGCGGCAGTGTCATGCGCCTCTCCCGCAAAGGCCAGAAGAGGCGTGGCGAGGTCAGGGAGGGCGTTCATAGACTCGGGGAGGATGGGGGTTTCGACGCGGGTTCCGATGGCAGGAGTCCCCAGGCGACGAGCCACGAGTATACCACCGACGCCCCGTACAGCAGGCCGTCGCGCGTCTCCGCGCGAGCGCCCCTCACCGCAAACGCGAGAAGGACGACCGGTGGCACCTTCAATAAAAACACGAGCGCGAGAACGAGTCCGCCTCCGGTCGAAGCCGCCGAGCGCCCAGCCAATCGGATGCCGAGCCACGTTCCCCAAAGGTAGGCCGCTGTACCGACGAGGCCGACGGCGCACCAACGCGCCACATCGGGACCATAGCGCGCGCCCACCGCGAGCGGCGCTCCCATCCCGATCATGAGCAAGACCGCTGGCGAGCGAACAGCCGCGCGCGCACCCGACGATAGTTGCTTGAGCGCCGCCTGGGTCACCGTCGGTCTTGCGCGTTCGTCGTGCGGACGACCCACCAAATCCCGAGCACCATGCCTGCGACCGCGAGGATCGGAAGCCAGGCGTTCCCGCCTGTGGCCTTGTTCAGAAGGTAACCTGCCCCGGCCCCGGCCATCGGCAAGCCGATGAGGGCATACGCCGCGGCGAGTCCTATCCCGAGTCCGCGGGCGCTCGCTTGGTCCGCCTTGCGTACCCGGTCCACCTCCGCGTCCATCCGCTCGCGCCGCTCTTGGACGCCGCGAACCTTCTCCTCGACCTCTCGCAAAGGACCGTCGAGCGCCGTCTCCTCTGCCCAGGGCATCTTGACGCCCGTCCCTGCGTCGATCGAAGCCTCGAGACGCTCGAGGCGAGCCGCCTGAGCGTCGAGCGGATCGTCCTCGCCCTCGCGAGAAGCTCCTGCCCGCTTCGCCCGTTCGAGCGCCGACTGCAGGCGCGCCTCGATCTCGTCGAGCGACGGCGCGGAGGCGGGAGGAAGCTCGTCAGGCTCGTTCACCGCCCCAGAGTACCGGGCGCGGTAAGAGGGCGACGTAAGCCTACAGGTGTTGGGATGAGTAGACGCAGATATACTAGCCTGCAGGCCATGGAAGGGGACCCGCTCGCCAAAGACGTAAAGTTCCTCAAGGGCGTCGGTCCGCGCGGGGGCGAGGCGTTCGCGAAGCTCGACGTCCGCACCGTCGGCGACCTCCTCCACCTCTTCCCCCGCCGCCACCAGGACCGGCGCAACCTCCCCCCCATCTCCCGCGCCGAGCCCGGGCAGTTCGTCACCGTCCGCGGACGCCTCCGCGAGGTGTCCTCCCGCCCCACCCGCGGCGGCATGGTCATTGTGAAGGCCGTCCTCGACGACGGCTCGGGCCGCCTCGTCCTCACCTGGTTCAACTCCCCCTGGGTTCTGCGCGCCCTCCAGTCCGTCGTCGGCGACATCGTCGCCTACGGCCTCGTGAAGGAGTCCGGCTACGACCTCGAGATCGCCGGCCCCGAGTGGGAGCCCATCGGCGACGAGGAGGACGCCGGCGAGTTCGCCCGCCTCGTCCCCGTCTACCCCGCCACGCAAGGGCTCGGTCAGCCCACCATCCGCCGCGCCGTCAAACAGGCCCTCGGCGAGGCCCTCCACGCCCTCCACGACCCCCTCCCCGCCCCCTTCCGCCGCGCGAACGGTCTGAAGGACCTCCCGTGGTCCATCGCCCAGATGCACCTGCCGGACTCCGAGCCCGACCGCCTCGCCGCCCGCAAGCGCCTCGTCTTCGAGGAGTTCCTCTACATGCAGCTCGCCCTCGCCCTCCGCCGCGCCGAGACGAGCGAGGAACCCGGCATCGCCTTCCCCATCGAGCGCCTCAAAGCCGGCGAGAGCGTCGCCCCGCCCCTCCGCCGCGAGGTGAGCGTCGGCGCCCACGGCCGCACCGTCGGCCAGGTCGTCGAGCGCCGCCGCGTCTCGTCCGACCTCTTCGCCACCATCAAGAGCGAGATCCGCGACGACGAGCCCCTCCGCCAGCAGGTGGACCGCATGCTCCCCTTCCACATGACCGGCGCCCAGGTCCGCGTCGTCGAGGAGATCTGGGCCGACATGGCCCGCCCCGCCCCCATGAACCGCCTCGTCCAGGGCGACGTCGGCGCCGGGAAGACCGCCGTCGCCGCCGCCGCCATGCTCGCCGCCATCCGCTCCGGCTACCAGGCCGCCATGATGGCCCCCACCGAGATCCTCGCCGAACAGCACTTCGCCGGCCTCCGCCGCCTCTTCAATCCCCTCGGCGTCGAGACCGAGCTCCTCATCGGTCGCCAGGGCGCCCGGGACCGCCGCGCCGCCCTCCAGCGCGTCAAAGAGGGGTACGCGAACCTCGTCGTCGGCACCCACGCCCTCATCCAGGAGGGGGTCGAGTTCGCCCAGCTCGGCCTCGCCGTCATCGACGAGCAACACCGCTTCGGCGTCCTCCAGCGCAAGGCCCTCCGCGAGAAGGGGCTCGGCAACCCCGACGTCCTCGTGATGACCGCCACTCCCATCCCCCGTACCCTCACGATGACCCTCTACGGCGACCTCGACGTCTCGGTCATCGACGAACTCCCCCCCGGGCGCAAACCGATCAAGACCCACTGGAAGATGCCCGAGGAGCGCCCCTCCGTCTATGCCGGCGTCGAGCGCCTCCTGAGCCTCGGCCAGCAGGCCTACTTCGTCTGCCCCCTCGTCGGCGAGACCGAGAAGGTCGCCGCCCTCGCCGCCACCGAGCTCTACGAGCACCTTCGCGAGGAGGTCTTCCCCGACCGCCGCATCGGCCTCCTCCACGGCGGGATGAAGAGCGCCGACAAGGACGCCGTCATGGACGCCTTCCGCGCCCACGAGCTCGACATCCTCGTCTCGACCACCGTCATCGAGGTCGGCGTGGACGTTCCCAACGCCTCGATCATGGTCATCGAGGACGCCGACCGCTTCGGCCTCGCCCAGCTCCACCAGCTCCGCGGGCGCGTCGGGCGCGGCGCGAACCAGTCCTTCTGCGTCCTCGTCGCGAGCACGAAGACCGAGGAGACCGGGCGCCGCCTCGACGTCATGGTCGAGACCACCGACGGCTTCCGCATCTCCGAGGCCGACCTCGAGATCCGCGGCCCCGGCAACATGGCCGGCACCGAGCAGTCCGGCCGCCTCGATTTTAAGGTCGCGGACCTCGTCCAGGACGCCGCCATGCTCGAGACCGCCCGCGCCGCCGCCCTCGAGCTCGTGGAGGACCCCGACGAGCTCCGCTCCCGCGAATGGTCCCTCGCCATGCGCAAGGTCGCCGAACAGCGCACCGGCATGGCCCTCGTCGCCATCAGCTAGATCCGCGATAAGCTGATGGCGTGAAAGAGATCCTCCCCGAACAGCTCTCCGGCAACCGCGCCGAGTACCTCGTCCTCGACGTCCGCGAACCCGAGGAGCTCGCCACCGCCCGCCTCCCCGGCACCCTCGACGTCCCGATGAACGACGTGCCCGCCCGCCTCGCCGACATCCCCAAGGACCGCCCCGTCGCCGTCCTGTGCCACCACGGCTCTCGCTCCGCCCGCGTCACCGCCTTCCTCGAAGGCCACGGCTACGACGCCTTCAACGTCGCCGGCGGCATCGATGCCTGGAGCGAGCGCGTGGACCCCGGCGTCCCTCGCTACTGAGCGCGAGGCCTCAGCCCTTCGCCGCGAGCGCCTTCTCGATCGCCTCGACGACCTCGGGCGACTCCGGGGTGGACTTCGGCGAGAACCGCACGACCGCCTTACCATCCCGCCCGACGACGAACTTCGCGAAGTTCCACTCGATCTCGTCGCGTCGGCCCGACTTCTCGATAAGCCACTTGTACAGCGACGTCTTCTCGTCCCCCTTCACCGTGACCTTGCTCGCCATCGGGAACGTCACCTTGTAGTTCGTCTCGCAAAACGTCTTGATCTCCTTCTCCGAGCCCGGCTCCTGCGACCCGAAGTCGTTCGCCGGAAAGCCCACGATCACGAGCCCCTTCCCCTTGTACTTCTCGTACAGCGCCTGAAGCCCCTTGTACTGGGGCGTGAAGCCGCATTGGCTCGCCGTGTTCACGATGAGCACGACCTTCCCCTTGTACCGCTCCATCGTCGCGGGCTTCCCGTCGATGTCCTTGTAGGTGAAGCTGTAGAGCGAGGGCGCGAGTTCGGCGGCGTTCATCGGGCGTTGCTGGGGGTTCGTGCAGGCGAGCGTGAGGGCGAGGGCGGGGAGGAGCATCATGGCGGGGTTCCGAGGGAGAGGCGGCAACAGCCGTGACTACGCCCGGCGCTAGGGAAGTGTGGCCAGGCGGTACAGCAGGTGCGCGTAGATCTTCGCCATCCTCGTGAGATGCTGCACCCGGATCCGCTCGTCCGGCCCGTGCGCGTCCCCGTCCCCCGTCCAGCCCGTCCCGATCGAGATCGTGTTCGGCACCGCCCGCGCGTACGTCCCGCCGCCCATCGCTCCCGGCGCGCGCGTCTCCCCCGTCTCCGTCTCCACCACGTCGAGGATCGTCCGCACCATCGGATGCTCCAGGGGGAAGTACAGCGGCGGCGAGTCCCGCTCCACCTCCACCGTCGCCGCGATCACCGCCCCCTCGAACTTTGCCAGCGCCCGGCTCCGGAGCGCCGCCCCGTTCGTGTCCACGTTGTAGCGCACGTTGAACAGGAGCGACAGCCGCCCCTCCTCCCCGTCCGCGATCCCCAGGTTGCTCGAGAGAAGCCCCGTCACGGGGTCCATCCCGTGGATCCCCAGCCCCTCGCCCGCCGGATGCCCCGTCTCCACGAGCGCCGCGTAGAAACCCTGCGTCTCCGGCGGGGAGAGCGCGAGGCACAGCCGGAACGCCCGCACCGCCGCCGAGTCCCCGAGGAACGGCGTCGAACCGTGCGCAGCCTTCCCGACCGCCTCCACCCTCAGATCGTCCCCTTCCCACGCCGTCGTGAGGTTCCGGTCGAAGGACCGCGCGAGCACCCCTTCCGCGTTCGCCCGCGCCTCTGGAAGGACCCGGATCGTCGCCGAGCACGCGTCCACCACGATGTTCGGCCGCGACCCGCCCCGGAGCGACACGAGCCGCACCGCCCCCTCCGGCGCCGTCAGCCCCACCCGTAGGTCCGCGATCCCCTTCTCGGCGTTGTAGCAGGGCCATCCCGAGTCCGGCGTGAACCCGAACGTCGGTGCCTCCTCCGTCCTCACGTACCGCTCGACGCACCCGAACCCGCTCTCCTCGTCGCACCCGAACGCCATTCGCATCCGCGCCGGAACGTCGGGCAACGTCTCCTTCAGCGCCCGCATCGCCCAGAACGCCGCCATCGTCGGCCCCTTGTCGTCCGTCGCCCCCCGCGCGTACAGATACCCGTCCTCGACCTCCGCTCCGAACGGATCCTTCGTCCACGCCGCCCCCACCGGCACCACGTCGAGATGCCCCACCGCCATCACGAGCCGCTCCCCCGCGCCGAAGTCGCCGTACCCCAGATGACCCTCCAGATCCGTCGTCGCCATCCCCGCCTCCCGGCACAGGCTCAGCGCGAGATCGAGCGCCGCCCGGTTCCCCGCGCCGTAGGGGGCCGAGGCGCCCGCGGCGGGCGTCTCCACCGAGTCGATCCGGAGCATCGCCCGCGTCGTCTCCAGCTGCTCCTCCGCGTGCGCGTCGAGCCAGGCGTGCAACCGGGCGACGACGGGATCCTCGGGAAGGCGGGCCATAACGCCGCGAGGTTACCCCCGCCCAGGATGGGGTTGGCGGACGAGGAGCGGGTGCCGAGATCGCCCTGGCGGCTGAAGATTCGGACTCTCCGACACCCGAACGGTCCTGCCACGTCCCCCGCGCCGGGGTGCCCGCAAAAGTACGGGCTTACGCGCCGCCCGCGGATCGGGTACGACATAGCGTGGCTTCGGGCGTGACCATGTCGGAACCCTCGGAAGGCCGCGTCGCGCGCGACCTCGCCGGGGCCGTCGCGTCCTTTCGGCGCGAGTTCGGGTGCGAGCCGGAGGTCGCCGTCCGCGCCCCCGGACGCATCAACCTCATCGGCGAGCACACCGACTACAACGGCGGCTTCGTCTTCCCCTGCGCGATCGACCGCGAGATCCTCGTCCTCGCCGCCCCCGCCCCCCTCGATCCCCACGGCGCGAGCGAGAGCCGCCTCGTCTCCCGAGAGACCGGCCCCGCGACCTTCCGCATCGCCGACGCCGGCCCCGAGCACCCCCCGGCCGAAGGCCCCGAGAGCTGGGCGAGGTACGGAGCGGGCATGGCCGTCGTCCTCCAAGAGCGCGACATCCCCCGTCGCGACGTCCTCGCCTGGGTCCAGAGCGACATCCCGATCGGCTCCGGCGTGAGCTCCAGCGCCGCCATCGAGCTCGCCTTCGGCTACGTCTACGCCGCCCTCGCCGACGACGGGCGGGGCGAGCGCCTGCTCGCCCCGCCCGACATGGCCCGACTCGCCCAGCGGTGCGAGAACGTCTTCGTCGGCGTGAACTGCGGCATCATGGACCAGATGGCCTCCGCCTGCGGGCGCGAGGGTCACGCGATGTTCCTCGACACCCGCTCCCTCGCCATCGTCTACGCCCCCCTCCCCCCCGGCGTGGACGTCGTCCTCCTCGACACCAAAAAGCCCCGCGCCCTCACCGACTCCGCCTACAACGAGCGCCGAGGCCAGTGCGAGGCCGCCGCGCGCGCCCTCGGCCTGCGCGAGCTCCGCGACGCCGATCCCGTCTCCCTCGAAGCCGCCCGCCGCTCCCTCGATCCTCTCGTCTACCGCCGCGCCCGCCACGTCGTCACCGAGAACGCCCGCGCGACCGCCTTCTACGACGCCCTCGCCCGCGGCGACCGCGCTACCCTCGGCGCCCTTCTCGGCGAGAGCCACGCGAGTCTCCGCGACGATTACGAGGTGAGTTGCCCCGAACTCGACGCGATGGCCGAAGCCGCCGTCCTCTCCGGGGCCATCGGCGCCCGCATGACCGGCGCCGGCTTCGGCGGTTGTTGCGTCGCCCTCGTCCCCTCGGAGTCCTTCGATCCCTTCCGGGCCGAGACCCTCCGCCGCTACCGCGAGGCCACCGGGCGTGAAGGCGACGCCCTACGTTGCCGCGCCGTCGACGGTGCCGGACGCATCCCCCTGGAGGGACGGTCCTGAACGAATCGTCAGGAACTTTCCTCCCCCCACCCGTCAAATCTCTTTGGGTATGAAGTCTCCCTCCAGAAAACGCGCACTCCGCTTAAGGTTCCGATTTTCCTTTGAGCTTTACGGGGGCGCGTGTGGAAAAAGATCGGCAGGCGGTTGAAGATGAGAGGGAACGAGTAATGCCAACGCAGAGTCCATACCGAGCCGACGTTCAGAAGAGCGCCGTCCGGCTGACGAACAAAGAGATCGAAGTGCTGTCGCTCATCGCGCAGGGACACTCCTCCCAGGAGGCCGCCGACGAGCTCTTCGTGAGCAAGCGCACGGTGGATTTCCACCTCGCGAACATCTACGACAAGCTCCAGGTGAACAACCGCGTCCAGGCGTTCCGCGCCGCCATGCGCCTCGGCCTCATCCCCTTCGAGCCCACCTTCGGCTACGCCCGCGGCGAGTCCTAGACCGCCCCCTCCCCCGAACGAGACCGGCCCGGCCCTCCGAGAGGGGGCCGGGCCGGTCTCGTTCGGGATAGACTCGGCCCATGAACGAAGCTCCGGGCCCGGAACCGCGCCCCAAGACCCCCCCTGTGACCGTCCCCGCCGCGACCGTCGCCTTCCGCGGGGCCGAGGGCTCCACCGAACTCGACGCCCGCATCGGCGGCGAGTGGATTGAGGGCGTGAGGCTCCACCGGTGCTTCCCCCTTAGCGACCCTGCGCGCTACGTCTCCGTCCTCGACAAGGAGGGCGACGAGCGTGCCGTCCTCGACGACCTCGGCGGGCTCGACGAGTCGTCCCGCCGACTCGCCGACCGCGAGCTCGACCGCCGCTACTTCACCCCCGACATCGAGCGCATCACCCTCCTGAAGCCCGAGGCCGGGATGTGGCACTTCGTCGTCGAGACCGGACGCGGCGTCTCCGACTTCTACGTCCGCAACTGGCGCGACTCCGCCTTCGAGCTCAAACCCGGCCGCTGGCAGATCACGAGCGTGGACGGGGGTAGGTACGAGATCCCGAACCTCGAGCGCCTCGACCCCGCGAGCCTGCGCCTCCTTGACCAGCTTCTCTAACGCCCTCCTCGACCTTCTCCTCCCGCCGTCGTGCGCGCTCTGCGGCGCCCTCGGAGCCCCCTCGCCGTGCCCGAAGTGCGAGGGTTCCCTCGACCGCCTCGACGCCGATCTCTCCGGGCTCGCCCCCCACATCTCCCGGGCGTTCGCGGTCTACCCCTTCCGCGGACTTCCCGGCGAGGCGGTCCGCGCCCTGAAGTTCGCCCGCCGCACCGACCTCGCCGACTGGATGGCCCGGGAGATCGCCGCCGCCCTCGTCCGCTCCGGCCTCTCCCCCGACGTCGTCGTTCCCGTCCCGATCCACTGGCGACGCCGCGCCGCCCGCGGCTTCAACCAGTCCGAACTCCTCTGCGAGCGTCTTCCGCTCCCCCGCGCGGCTCTCGCCCTCCGCCGCCTCCGCCACACCCGCGCCCAGTCGCGCCTCGACCCCACCGCCCGCGCCCGCAACCTTCAGGGCGCGTTCGTGGTCCCGCCCGAATCCCGGGCCGCCGTCGCCGGCCGCTCCGTCCTTCTCGTGGACGACGTGGTCACGAGCGGCCACACCGCCCGCGAGTGTGCGAACGCCCTGCGCGCCGCCGGGGCCGCCGACGTCCTCCTCCTCGCCTTCGCCGCCGGGAAGCCTTGAGGCGCTACGGCCGCACGATCGTCGCCGTCGCGAACGCCGCGATCCCCTCCGATCGCCCGATCGCCCCGAGACCCTCGTTCGTCGTCGCCTTCAGACCGATCCGCTCGATCTCCACCGCCATCGCCCGCGCGATCGCCTCCCGCATCGCGAGCGCCTGACGCATGATCCGCGGCGTCTCCGCGAGGATCGCGATGTCGAGGTTCGCCAGACGCCACCCGTGCTCCCGCACGAGCGCGACCGCGTGCCGCAGAAAGTGCTCGGAGCGCAGATTCCGCCACCGCTCGTCGGTGTTCGGGAAGTGCACCCCGATGTCCCCGAGCGCCGCCGCCCCCAGGAGCGCGTCCGTCGCCGCGTGCATCACCACGTCCGCGTCCGAATGCCCCTCCAGCCCGATCTCCCCCTCGAACCGCACCCCCCCGAGCCAAAGCGCCCGCGTCGGGTCCTGGGAGAACCGGTGGATGTCGTACCCGATCCCCGTCCGGCTCTCCGTGTGCCCCGCGATCGCCTGCGCCCGCAACAGATCCTCCGGGAGCGTCACCTTGAAGTTCCGCGTCTCTCCCTCGACGAGAACGGTGGGGAAGCCCGCCGCCTCCAAGACCGAGAGGTCGTCCGTCGTCTCCCGATCCCCGATCGTGCCGTACGCCCGCAGAAGGTTCGCGAGCGGCGCCCCCTGCGGCGTCTGCACCGCCATGAGCTCCGACCGGTCGAGCGTCTCCGCCACCACTCCGTCCCGCACCCGCTTCACCGTGTCCGAGACCCGCACCCCCGGCGCCGCCGCCCGCCCCTCCGCGACCTCGCGCAATACCCGGTCGATGACCGAGTGCGAGACGAACGGCCGGGCCGCGTCGTGGATGAGCACCGCCCCCGCCTCGCCCGCAAGAAGCCTCGATGCCTCGAGCGCCCCGAGCCGCGAGGACTCCTGCCGCGTCGCCCCGCCCCGGACGACGTGCCCCTGGACCCCGAGCTCCGCCCGGAGCGTCGCCTCGTTCCCCGGCCCCGCGACGACGACGATCCCCTCGATCTCCGGATGCGTCGCGAAAACGTCGTACGACCACCGCCACACCGGGCGTCCCGCAAGATCGATCTGGGTCTTGTCCGCGCCGAAGCGCGTGCCGTTCCCGGCGGCGAGGAGGACGACGACGACCTTCATGGATTGGGCCGGGGACGCGGAGCCGGACGGCGGCGCGGAGCCTCCACCGGTTCGCCTTCCACCTCGGCGAAGATCAGTTTGCCACGTTCCGTCTGGATCACTTGCGTCACGAGCACGTCGAGCGTCTCCCCGATGTGCGGGCGACCGTTCTCCACCACCACCATCGTCCCGTCGTCGAGGTACCCGATCCCCTGACCCGCCTGGTTCCCCTCCCGCTGGATCGTCAGACCGAGCTTCTCCTGGGGAAGCACGTTCGGGCGCATCGAGAGCGAAAGATCGTTGAGGTTCAGCACCTTCACGTCCTGGAGCGTCGCCACCCGGTTGAGGTTGTGGTCGTTCGTCACGAGATCCCCCCCGATCGCCCGCGCGAGCCGGACGAGCCGCGAGTCCACCCCGTCCCCCTGCTCCGGCGCGTGACGGTCGTGGATCCCCACCTCGAGCGGAAAGTCCGTCTGCATGATCCGCAGCACGTCGAGCCCCCGCTTCCCCCGCTGCCGACGGAGCGCGTCGTGCGAGTCCGCGATGTACTGGAGCTCCTCCAGCACGAACCGCGGCACGTACAGCTGGCCCTCGAGGAATCCCGTCCGCGCCACGTCGTACACCCGCCCGTCGATGATGACGTTCGTGTCGAGGATCTTGATCCCCGTCCGCTTCGCCGGCGCCTTCTCCGTGTACCACGGCAACACCTCCGCCATGCTCTGGAGCGCGTAGACCGCGATCGCCGCCGCCCCCACCCCGATCCCCACCACGAGGAACCCCAGCGTCCGCCGGTCGGCGATCTGCGAGAAGAGCGTCACGAGCGGCGACGACACGAGCAGACCGAGAAAGATCCCCACGAAGATCGTTACCTTGTCCGGTTGCGCGAGCCCGTCCCACTTGTGCGCGAGCCGGATCCCCCACCGCACGAGCAGAGTCCCCGCGAACGACCCCAGAAGTGCCCCCAGAGCTGCCACCGCGATCCGCACCCCCGTGTTCGGCACGAACGTGGACTCGCTCCCCTTCGGCGCGAGCAACCCCAAAAGCCCCTGCAGAACGTCCTGCAGAAGACCCTCCCCGTAGCTCCAACCAAGCCCGAGCCCCAGGAGCGCGAGCCCGAAGAACGCGACCTTCGTCACGATCCCCTGAGGCCCCGCCGCGCTCAGCCGCTTCCCGATCGTTCGCCCGACGTCCATCCTCGATCTCCTCCCGGCCTCAGCGGCTCGTCGCGACGAGCACCTGCACCTTCGCCCGCCCGAGCATCGGGAAGACGAACGCCCGATCCACGTTGCCTTCCGAGAGTTTGACATGACCCGCCGAGATCCGGTCGCTCGGCGCCGCCGCGTCGACCCCGATCCACCCCCGGCCGTCCCACACCTCGCACCAAGCGTGGTAGTAGAACGTCCCGTCCCACGTCACGAGCCCCGTCGCCAGCCGCGTCGGGATCCCCGCCGCCCTCAGGAGCGTCGCCGTGAGCACCGCGTAGTCCCGGCACACCCCCTCCTTCGTCCGGAACACCTCCCGCGCGTCCCGGAGCACCCCGATCCCCGCGTTCGGCTTCATGAGCCCGTACACCGCCCGCCGGATCCTCTGCGCCGCCGGCAGGGTCCGCGTCTCCCCCCCGACGAGACGCCGCGCCTCCGCGATCATCGCCGGATCGTCGCTCGGCAGGTACGCGCTCGCCCGCGTGAACTCGCCCTTGCCCCCTCCGCCGATCCGCGCCCCCTCGTCCCCCATCGGCGGCTTCACGTCGACGATCCAACCCCCCGGCACCGCCCGCGCCGACTGGTGACCTCCGCTCGGTACGCTCGCGAGCGAGACCCCCGTGATCTTCAGCCGCAGGCGCGTGAGCCCCGGCGCGTCCGCGATCGCCCGGTCCGGCACGAGCGACGTCGCGCTCGCGAGGTCGAGCGCCGGACCCGACTCCACCGGCGCGAGCGCCTCCCTCTCGCTCAGAGGAGCCATGTCGATCCCGATCGGCGTCGTCGCCTTGAGAAGGTCCCCCTTCGCCGAGACGTACAGCGTCGTCGTCATCCGAGGATCCTCCACGTCCACCCGGAGCGCCTCCGCCGTCACCGCCCCGACCGTCACCTTGCTCCTCCCCCTCGCCCTCGCGACGTTCCGCACGAACGTCCCCGTCGTCGGATCGAGCACGTAGAACGGCTTCGCCCCGAGCCCCGGGTTCGCCATCAGGAGCGACACCGGATCGTCCGCCACCGGCCCGTCCGGCATCGGCAGAGTGCTCCTCGTCCCCTTCCCGTCGCTCGTGAGCTCCACGAAGACCCTCCCGTCCCGAAAGTCCGCCGTGCACTCCGAGGTCCGCCCCCCCGAACGTTGCACGAACCTCATGAAGCGCACCTTCCCCTGCACCGTGTACGTCGTCGAGTCCACGTCCAGCTGGAGCGGCGCCCCCTGGAGCGCGATCGTCATGCGCGTGAGCGAGTCCTGCCGCACCGCCGGAGCCCCGCCGTACGTGTCCGCCGCCGACGCGTACCGCGCGTACCCGATCCGCCTCCCCCCCGCGTACAGCCCTAAGAACTGCGGGGCTTCGACCGAAAGAGAGGGCGTGAGAAACATGGGGCTCCACCGTAGGGACGCGCGAAAAGCCCCGGGACATTCCCGATTCTTGCGGCGTTAGGTAAGTTACGCCGTCCAATCTCCCGCGGGTCTCCCAAGACCTGCGGGACACCCCCCTCCCCGGACGACCCCCGCGACCCGAACGCAACCCCCTGGCAACATCATGGCAACCAAGCTCGTCATCGTCGAATCTCCCGCCAAGGCGCGGACGATCGGATCCTATCTCGGCGACGACTACGAGGTCGAGGCGAGCATCGGCCACATCCGCGACCTCGCGAACAAATCCTCCGGCCTCCCCGAGGACAAGCGCAAGGAGTGGTGGGCCCAGTACGCCGTGGACGTGGACCACGGCTTCGAGCCCTTCTACGAGGTCCCCCCCGAGAAGCTCGCCCAGGTGAGCAAGCTCCGCGCCGCCCTCAAAGGCAAGCAGGAGCTCATCCTCGCCACCGACGAGGACCGCGAGGGCGAGGCCATCTCCTGGCACCTCCTCCAAGCCCTCAAGCCCGGCAAAGGCGTCGCCGTCAAGCGCATCGCCTTCCACGAGATCACCCGCGAGGCGATCCGCGAGGCCCTCGCGAACCCCCGCACCGTGGACCTCGACCTCGTCGAGGCTCAGGAGACCCGCCGCATCCTCGACCGCCTCTACGGCTACTCCATAAGCCCCGTCCTCTGGAAGAAGGTCATGCCCCGCCTCTCCGCCGGCCGCGTCCAGTCCCCCGCCGTGAAACTCATCGTTGAGCGCGAGATGGCCCGCCGCGACTTCAAACCCGCCGTCTACTGGGGGCTCAAAGCCCGCTACTCCTCGCCCGGCGCGAAGGAGGGCGGCGACGAGTTCTCCGCCGACCTGCGCCGCATCGACGGCGTCCGTCTCGCCACCGGCGCCGACTTCGAGGACACCACCGGCGCGCTCAAAAAGCCCGGAGGCGTCCGCCTCCTCGACGGCCCCGCCGCCGGCGAGCTCGGAAGGGCCGCCCAGACCGCCCGCCCCCACACCCTCGTCTCCCTGAAGACCCGCGAGGCGTTCGAGAAGCCCGCCCCGCCCTTCATGACCACCACCCTCCAGCAGGACGCGAACCGCAAGCTCGGCTTCGGCGCCGAGCGCACCATGCGCGCCGCCCAGGGGCTCTACGAGGGCGTCGAGATCGCCGGCGAGCGCGTCGGCCTCATCACCTATATGAGGACCGACTCCCTCTCCCTGAGCGAAGACGCCGTGAAGGCGATGCGGACCTACATCGAAGCCAAATACCCCGGCTCCCTCCCCGAAAAGCCCGTGAAGTACGCGAGCAAGGTGAAGAACGCCCAGGAGGCCCACGAGGCGATCCGCCCCACCGACGTGAACCGCACCCCCGAGGCGATGGCCCGCTACCTCTCCGAGGATCAGCGCAAGGTCTACACCCTCGTCTGGCAACGCGCCGTCGCCTCCCAGATGAAGCCCGCCCGCGTCCTTCGCACCGAGGCCGAGATCGAGGTCGCGCTGGGGCACGCCCTCGGCGACCGGCTCGTCTTCGGCGCGACCGGCCGCCAGATCCTCGACCCCGGCTACCTCGCCGTCTACTCCGTCGGGGTGGACGACGGCGAGGAGGAGGGCGAGGGACGCCTCCCCCGCCTCACCGAAGGCCAGACCGTCGTCCCCGTCGAGCCGAACGGCTTCGACGCCCGCGAGAGCACCACCAAAGCCCCCCCCCGCTACAACGACGCCACCCTCATCAAGGCCCTCGAGGAGAAGGGGATCGGACGCCCGAGCACCTACGCCTCCATCATCTCCGTGATCCAGGACCGCGGCTACGTCCGCAAAGAGGGGAAGGCCCTCGTCCCCACCTTCAAGGCCTGCATGACGATGGACGTCCTCGAGACCGGCTTCGCCGAGCTCGTGGACCTCGGCTTCACCGCCCGCATGGACGAGGCCCTCGACGAGATCGCCGGCGGTCGCTCCGACTCGAAGGACTACCTCCAGGAGTTCTTCTTCGGAAGCGAGGGCCACATGGGCCTCCACCCCCTCGTCGAGGAGCGCAAGGAGGACATCCCGTTCCCCGTCTTCTCCGTCGGCGACAACCCCGAGACCGGCGAGGCGATGATCGTCCGCAACTCCCGCGACGGCGGGGCCTTCCTCCAGACCGGCGACCCCGCCGAGAAACGGTGGGCGAACGTCCCCGACGACATCGCCCCCGCTGATCTCACCGTCGAACGCGCCATGGAGCTCTACGCCCAAAAGCGCAACGCCCCCGCGAGCGAGTCCGTCGGCCTCCACCCCGAGACCGGGCGCAACCTCCTCCTGAAGTTCCGCGAGAACTACTACCTCGAGGTCGAGCGCACCCCGGAGGAGATCGAGGCGAAGGTCAAGCCCACCTGGGTGTCCGTCCCCCCCGGCGTGGACCCCCGCGAGCTCGCCCCCGACGACCTCGACTTCCTCTGCTCGCTCCCCCTCGCGATCGGTGAGCACCCCGAGACCCACGAGCCCATCGTCTTCCGCATCGGCAAGTTCGGCGCCTTCCTCGAAGCCGGCACCGAGCGCCGCACCGTCGAGGACTGGCGCGAGGGCCGCACGATGGACGTCGCCCGCGCCGCCGAGATCCTCCGCGCCCCGAAGACCGGGATGCGCCAGGCCCGCGCCGCCGCCGGCCCGATCCAGGAGTTCGGCGTCCTCGAGGGCGCCGCCGGCAACGTCCGCGTCCTCGCGGGCCGCTTCGGACCCTACGTCACCGACGGCGAGACGAACGCGACCCTCCCCAAGGGCACCGACCCCGCCACCGTGGACGCCGAGACCGCGAACCGCATCCTCACCGCCCGCCGCGAGTCCGGCCCCCGCCCCGCCCCCCTCGGCAAGGGAAAGGGGAAGGCCCCCGCCCGCAAGGCCGCTCCCAAAACCGCCGCGAAGCCCGCCGCGAAGGGGGCGGCCCCGAAGACCACCCGCGCGAAGAAGGCCTAGCGGGTGGGCGCCCCCCGCCCGCCCGTCTTCCTCCTCGCCGAGCACGGAACCCTCGCCTACGAGGCCTGCGTCGCCCTCCGCCGTGAGGTCCTCCGCACCCCCCTCGGCCTCGACTTCTCCGACGAGGAGCTCGACGCCGAGGGAGGGGATCTCCACGCCTTTCTCGCCCTCGAGGACGAGGACGGTGCCACCGACGTCGTCGCGGTCGCCGTCGGCGTCCTCCTGCCCGGCGGCGAGGCGAAGATCCGTCAGGTCGCCGTCGCCCCCGAGCACGGGGGCCGCGGCTTCGGCACCCTCGTCATGCGCGAGCTCGAACGCGAGCTCGCCCGCCGCGGCGCCCGCGCCGTCCGCCTCCACGCCCGCGAGACCGTCGTCGGCTTCTACAGCCGCCTCGGCTACACCCCCGAAGGCCCGATCTTCGAGGAGATCGGCCTCGACCACCGCCTCATGACCAAACCCTTCGTCCCCGAGACGTAGCGAACCGTCCCCGGGGAGGCGGAGAGCCCCCGAAGGGAGGGGACCGTATGAAGTGCGCGAATTTATCCGCGCCTTCGCCCGGGCGATTCATCGCCCGAACGGGAGGAGACCCCCAAAAGGGAGGAGGATTTTCCGCCCGCACGTTGTCATTCCCCCTTCCCGAGAACGTAAGGGTGTGCGCCCCCGAAACACGACCCCGCTTCCGCCGAAAGGACCCTCCCACGACTCGAGGCGCCCCCGCCCGAAAAGATGCGCGCACGCGCGGGATCCGGCGGGAGGCAATCCCCCGGCGCCCTCCCGAAAGGACCCGAAGCACCGGACGGGTACCCGGGTCCCAAAAAGATGCGCACGCACGTGGCGCGCAATGGCGCGCAACGGCGCGCAGGCCCCGATCCCCCGCGCTAAACTCCCCTGAGAGTGCTCCGATGCTCCTGACCCTCCCCCCCGCCCTCCTCCTCCGCACCCCCCCGAGCCTCCCCGCCCGCGAGGACGAGATCGCCCCACCGGAGGGTTGGAAGCGCGTCGCGATGAAAGGAGGGCAGACCGCGTTCGCCCCCGAGGACGTCCCGAAGGGCAAGATCGCCGGCATCGTCCTCTGGCCCGAGGAGCGCGCCCCCGGCGACCTCAAGGCCTGGTTCGCCCGCCGCGCCGCCGAGTTCGGTGTCGCCAAGCCCGACGTGAAGGGCGACGCCCGCACCGTCCTCACCGGGGGCGAGGCGAACGGACGCCCCCTCATCCTCGCCGCCGTCCGCCTCCCCGGCTCCGGCGAGCGCGCCCGCGTCGCCATGCTCTTCGCCGACGCCGACCTCCTGAAGGAGTACGGCCCGACTTTCGGCGCTCTCCTCGCCTCGTTGCGGGGCGACGCGCCCAAGGCGGAGCGAACTCCCAAAGCCGAGCCCTCCCCTCGCGACCGCGCCCTCGCCAAACTCCCCCTTTCCGATCCGGCCAAGCCCCTCCCGCCCGCCGCCCTGAACGGCGCGAAGATCTTCATCCGCAACACGAGCCGCTACGGCATGAGCGGCATGGAGGTCCGCACCGACCCCCTGATCCTCTTCCCCGACGGCACCGCCTTCGACGGTGGCCCCTCCTACCCGGTCGCCGCCTTCGACCCCGCCCATCTGAAGGAGCAGTCCACCCGCTTCGACGTGGGAACCTGGCGGATCGAAGGCGCGACGATGACCCTCCTCTGGCCCGCGAAGGCTCCCCGCGACCGGGAACAGACCTACCGCCGCATCGGCGACGCGTGGACCGACAGCAAGGACGCCACCAAGGACTCCACCTGGAACGTCTACCGCCGCGTCGTCCCGCTCCCCCCCGCGAAGATCCTCGGCCCCTGGCACTCCTCCTCCCTCATGGTCACCGGGACGATGGGCGGCGGCACCCCGATGGTCTCCTCCGGCTCGAGCTCCGACCTCGCCTTCAACGCCACCGAGTACGCCGACGCCTCCTCGAGCTTCGCCTCCGCCACCACGACGAACATGGGCGACGGCTTCAAGTCCGGCGGCGACGTGACGACCTTCAGCGACGGCAAACGCCGCGCCGCCGGACGCTACCGCCTCGACGGCCTCCTCCTCACCCGCGAGCGGAACGGTCGCCGCGGCGTCGAGCTCGCCTTCCTCATCCCCTCCTTCGACGGCCCCGACCCGAAGACGATGTGGCTCTCCGGCGACCGCTGGTCCCGACCGGAGGGGAAATGACCCTCTAGAGGGAGTTCTTCTGGTCCGTCCGGTACCGCTGGACGAGGTCGATCGCGAAGTCCCGATCCTCCCACCCGTGGATCTCCACCGTCTTCTCCTCGAGCTGCTTGTACACCTCGAAGAAGTGCTGGATCTCCTTCGTCGTGTGGGTGTTGAGCTCGCTCACCGAACGCCGGTACCCGAACCGCGGGTCCTTCGTCGCCACGCAGAGGATCTTCTCGTCCGGCCCCTTCTCGTCGCTCATCTTCATCACCCCGATCGGCGCCGCCTCGATGACGCAACCCGGAAACGTCGGGTGGCTCAGGAGCACCAGCACGTCCAGCGGGTCCCCGTCGATGTAGTGCGTCTGGGGGATGTACCCGTAGTCGAACGGGTAGAAGAGCGGCGAGAAGAGCACCCGGTCAAGCTTGATCACCCCTGTCTCGGCGTCCACCTCGTACTTGTTCGTCGAACCCCGCGGGATCTCGATGACCGTGTTGAAGACCTCCGGGGCCTGAAGACCGATCGTGGCGTTGAGAAGAGACATGCGAACGAGGAGCCTACCGGCCTCGGACGGTGGCAAGCTTCATCCGCCGTTCAGACAGGCGCTCGCGACGATACGTAAGGTTAGGCGAGATGAACACCCCTCCTCAGAGCGCGTTGATCAAACTTGCGATCTCGCTCGTCCTCCTTGGCGTCCGGTTCGTCATCGATCCCTTCGGGCTCCTGAGCCTCGTTGCGGTCATCCTTTCCGTCATCGGATGCATCGAGTGGGCGAAGGCGAAGGGCCTCTCCCCCTGGTGGGGCGCGATCGGCCTGATCACCTGGATCGGCTGGATCATCCTCTATTTCGTCCCCGGCCGTGCCTCCGCCGGCGCCGGCGGCCCCAGCAACTACCCGCGCTGATCGTCGCCTGAACGCCCTCCGCCGGACTCGTCGCTCCCTGAAGCGCCCGGTCCGGCGGAGCGGGTGCAAGCTGGACTGCCCATGAATCCTTACGCATCGTCCGCCGCCAATCCTTACGGAACCGCCGAGGAGAAGAAACGTCTCTCCCGTCGGTCCGGCTGGCTTTGCGCGTCCGGCATCCTCGCCATCTTCTGCGCCGGTTTCGTCTTAGGGATCTCAAGCCCTTCCGGCTCCGCATCTCCGTCCGGAGCCACCTCGGCGAGCGAGGCGATCGTTTTCGTCGGTGCCGCCCTGTGGATCGTCCTCTGGCTCGCCGGAACTTGCACCTACGCGAAGTCGAAAGGGTACTCCCCCTTTGTGGGCATCCTCGGCATCATGACCATCTTTGGAATCATCGCCCTCGTGCTCCTTCCCGACAAGTGGAAGAAGGCCCTCGCCGTCACGCCTTCGACCTCCGGTCCCGGCGATTTGACGAACTACCCGCGCTGAACCGGTAGATCTCGGAGGATCGTCGGCCCCGTTCGTGCCGAAGGGTCGGTGATGTTCCCGAGCGCCCTCAACCCCTACGGCCCAATCGAGGCGAAAAAGCGCCTGGAGCGGATCTCCAACCTCTGCATCCTCGGCGCCTTCGCCCTCATGGGTGTCGCCGTCCTCGCCGCAAGGACGGGCGCGGGTCCCGTCGCCGACGCTCTGGCGATGCTCATGCTCGCCGCGCCCGTCGCCTGGGTCGTCGGATGCGGGTACTACGCGAAGGCGAAGGGCTACTCCGCCGCCCTCGGCCTCCTCGGCCTCTTCGGTCTCATCGCCCTCCTTCTCGTGCCTGACCGGTGGAAGGCCGCTGTAAAAGCCGAGTCCCTCGCCCCCGCGAACCCCTTCGGCCCCGTCGCCTACCCACGTTGAAAGTGGTCCTATGTGGGGGGCTCGCGCGGGAGGGGGCTCGGTAGACTCCCTCTATGAACCCCACGCTCGCGCCGCCGATGCCCCCCGGGTTCCCGACCGCCACGGGAACCCGCTTCGCCGCCCTCTTCATCGATTTCGAGAACGTCTATTACTTCCTCAAGAACCGCGTCGTCTCCGATCACGACCCCAACGACCTCGTCGTCCGCCTCATCCGCGAGCTCCGGAACCACCTCTCCGCCACGTTCGGCGCCGAGTGCATCCTGAACCACGCCTACGCCGACTTCGAGCGCATCCAGGACGGAAGCCAAGGCGCCCTCTACCTCCTCGGCGTCGAGACCCACAACGTCCTCGGCACCGACCATAAGAACGCCGCTGATATGCGCCTCTGCATCGACGTCATGGAGGCTCTCTACGTCCGTCCCCAGGTGGACACCTTCGTCGTCATGGCCGGCGACCGCGACTACATCCCCGTCGTCCAGCACCTGAAGAAGCACGGCAAGGGCGTCCTCGTCTGCGGCTTCGCCGACAACGTCTCGGGCGACCTCGTCCAGATCGTCGGCCAGGATCACCTCATCGACGCGAAAGCCCTCCTCGGCGAGGGCGTCCGCTTCTCCCTCCTCGCCCCGGAGGCGAAGGGCCAGATGATCGACCAGGCCCTCGCCTCCTCGAACGGATCCCCCGCCCCGAACGCCGCCCCCGGCCCGAACCTCGCGTCCGAACCCCCGATCCTCCCCGACCCCGAGGCCCGCACCCGCATCGGGGAGGTCCAGTTCCAAAGGGCGAGAAAGATCACCGACGTCCACGAGCTCCAGACGCTCACGCTCATGCTGAAGACCTACGGCGACAAGAACGAGATCTGGGTCGGTCCCCTCATCCACCGCCTTCGCGAGGAGTTCCCCCTCCTCGCCGAGCACGAGCGCCGCACGATCCTTCTGGACCTTGAGGAGCACGGCGCCGTGAAGGTCCTCAAGCGCCAGGGCTCCGGCAACACCTACTCCGTCATCGTGGTGAACTGGGAGCACCCCAGCATCCGCGATCTCTACCCCGGCATGTAGAGCTAGACCAGCTCGCCCGAGAGACCCCACCGGTGCGCCGCGACCGCGCGCACCGGCGCCGTCCGCCCGATCCTCTCGGGCGACGCCTCGAAGTGCATCATCCGCCCCTCGCGCGTGAACCCCTGCATCCGCCCCGGGTTCTTGCTCGAGGCCCCCTCCACGAGCACCTCGAACGTCCCTCCGACGAGCCCCCCGTGGATCTCCGCCGTGATCCGGTCCTGGAGCGCGATGAGCCGGTTCAGCCGCTCACGCTTGACCTCCGGCGCGATCTGCTTCTCGTACCCCCCCGCCGGCGTCCCCGGCCTCGGCGAGTACGCGAAGCAGAACGCCCCGTCGAACCGGATCCGCTCCACCGCCGCCAGCGTCGCCTCGTACTCCTCCGTCGTCTCCCCCGGAAATCCCACGATAAGGTCCGTCGTGATCCCCACCCCCGGGATCGCCGCCCGCATCTCGGCGACGATCGCCTCGAACGACTCCACCGTGTAGAGCCGCTTCATCCGCCGAAGCATCGAGTCCGCCCCCGCCTGAAGCGGCATATGGCAGCTCTCCATCACCTCCGGCACATCGCGCATCGTCGCGATGAGGTCCGTCCGGAAGTCCCGCGGGTACGGCGACGTCGAGCGGATCCGCTCGATCCCCGGCACCGCCGCCACGAGGCGCAGGAGTTCGGAGAACGGCACCTTCCCCTCGGGCATGTTCTTGCCGTACGAGTTCACCGTCTGCCCGAGGAGCGTCACCTCCCGCGTCCCGTTCGCCGCGAGCGCCGCCACCTCCTCGAGGATCTCCGCCGTCGGACGGCTCCGCTCCCGCCCCCGCGTCGTCGGCACGATGCAGAACGTGCAGAACTTGTCGCACCCGTACTGGATCGGCACGAACGCCTTGAGCTTGCCCTCGCGCCCCACCTCGCGCCGCGGCATCGTCTCGACCACTGCTCCCCGCCGCTCCGGAAGCTCCATCCGCGACTGGAACCGTCGCGTCTCCAGCGCCTCCTGGACCAGGGCGGGGATCTCCGCGATGTGCCCCGTCCCGACGACGAAGTCCACGTGCGGCGCCCGCCGGCGGATCTCCTCCATCCGGAGCTGCGCCATGCACCCGCAGACCCCGACGACCATCCCCGGCCGCGCCCGCTTCGCGATCGCGATCTCCCCGAGCATCGAGAACGCCTTGTCCTCCGGCTTCTGCCGCACCGAGCAGGTGTTCAGAAGCACGACGTCCGCCGAGAGCGGCGACGAGGCGGCCTCGTACCCCATCCCCCGCAGGAAGAGCGCCATCTGCTCCGAGTCCTCCTCGTTCATCTGGCACCCCCACGTCTGCACGTAGTACCCCCCCGTCGCCGCCCCGGCGCGGCTCGGGCGGGGCTTCAGAAGCTCGCCGGGGGTGAGGAGCGCGCTCATCGGAACCCTCAGCTTACCGGCGGCGTTGCGGAGGGCATGCCATCCCTCGCGCCGTATACTGCATCGGTGCGCGCCGTCCAGATCAACCGCGGGCTCATCGCGCTCGGCTTCCTCGGCCTCTTCATCGCCGGGACCCTCACCCTCGCCAAGGCGATGCACGTCGTGCTCCCCTGCGGCGCGGGCGGGGGCGAGGGCTCCTGCCAAGCCGTGAGCGAGCACCCGACCGCCTTCTGGTTCGGCATCCCCGTCGCCTACTTCGGCCTCGCGGGCTACCTCGCCATCACCGCCCTCGCGATCGTGCGCGAACTCACCGGGCGCGAGCTCAGCCGCCCCCTCGTTGGCCTCGGCTTCGTCATGAGCGCCTTCGGCTTCCTCGCCTCGCTCTACCTCCAGTACACCGCTCTCTTCGTCATCCACGAGGTCTGCAAGTGGTGCATCTCGAGCGCGCTGACGATGTTCGCGACCTTCATCGGCCACGCGTGGCTTTTCAACATCGCCGCGAACGCCGACGCTCCCCTCCCCGACCTTCCGACTCCCTCCCGCGCCGCCCGTGTGAGGGCCGTCCCCTTCCTCGTCGCGGGCCTCCTCGCCACCGGCGTCGCCGCTTTCGCCGTCCCGAAGACCGACGCGGGCGGGCCGAAGGTGGTCGAGGCGAAGCTCAACGCCAAATCCGAGCTCATCCCCTTCCGGCATAACGAGCTGGGCCCCGCCACCGCCCCCGTCACGGTCGTCGAGTTCGCCGACTTCTGCTGTCCCTCCTGCCGCGCCACCGCGATGTCCACCCGAGCCCTCGTGGGCAAGTACCCCGGCAAGGTCCGCCTCGTCTTCCGCCACTTTCCGCTCGTCGGCAAGCTGGGCCACGAGATGGCGTTCCCCCTTGCGATCGTGAGCGAGCTCGCCGCCGACAGGGGCAAGTTCTGGCCCTTCCACGAGGCCGTGATGACGAGCAAGGAACCCCCCGCGACGAAGGACGAGGTCACCGCCCTCGCCCGCAACGTCGGGCTCGACTCGCTCGAGGTCGCGAAGATCATCGACGCCGGTCCGAGCCCCCAGTACGACGTCGTCTACCGCGACTTTCAGGAGGCGAACGCCCTCGGCGCCCCCGGCACCCCGACCTTCTTCGTCGTCGCCCCCGGTCAAAAGCCGAGGATCGTCCAGTCCTCCGCCCTCGACGAGGAGTTCGCGACGGGCGAGTTCTCGAAGTACGTCCACTAAGATGCCGAACTCCACCGTCCTCGTCGCCATGTCCGGCGGCGTGGACTCCTCCGTCGCCGCCGCGCTCATGGTCGAGCGGGGCCACCGCGTCATCGGCCTCACGATGCAGATCTGGGAGGAGAGCCAGACCGACCCCCGGCACGCCGGATGCTGCTCCCTCGGCGCCGTCGAGGACGCCCGCCGCGTCGCCGCGAAGCTCGGCATCCGCCACTACGTGATGAACTTCCGCGACGAGTTCCGCGAAGGGGTCATCGACGAGTTCGTGAGCGAGTACGCGAAGGGTCGCACCCCCAACCCGTGCGTCTCCTGCAACCGCAAGGTGAAGTTCCACCACCTCATGCGCAAGATGGACGAGCTCGGGTGCGACGCGCTCGTGACCGGCCACTACGCCCGCATCCGTCGCGAGGGCGGTCGCTACCGGCTCCTCAAGGCCGCCGCCCCCGACAAGGACCAGAGCTACGTCCTCTATATGCTGGGGCAGGAGCAGCTGGCCCGCACCCTCCTTCCGATGGGCGAGGAGCCGAGCAAAGCCCTCGTCCGCGAGAAGGCCCGAGCCCTCGGCCTCCACCTCGCTGACAAGCCGGATTCCCAGGAGATCTGCTTCGTGAGCGAGGCGGGCGGCTACGCCGAGTTCCTCCGCAAGCGCCGTCCCGACCTCTTCGCCGCGGGCGACGTCGTGGACGAGAGCGGGATGGTCGTCGGTGCCCACGCTGGGATCGCGGGCTTCACCGTGGGGCAGCGCCGAGGCGTCGGCGTTCCCACCCGTGACGGCAAGCCCCTCTACGTCCTCGGCCTCCACCCGGCCACGAACCGAGTCGAGGTCGGCTCCGCCGACGCGCTCCTCCGCTCCGAAGTCGTTCTGGAGGATTTCACCGGCTCCGCCGCCGAGTGCGACGGTCTTTCGGTCGAGGCGAAGATCCGCTACAACATGGCTCCTCAGCGCGCCGTCCTCCGGATGCTCCCCGCCCCGACCCTCGTCTTCGACGAGCCCGTCCGCGCCGTCACCCCCGGCCAGATCGCCGTCGCCTACCAGGGCGACAGGGTCGTCGGCGGCGGCGTCATCGCCACTCCCCGGAATTAGCGCGCATCCTTTCGGCGTTTCGCGCGTATTTCTAAGGACCCTCGCGTTCTCAGGAACACGGAACGCGGGAGACTGGAACGAAACGCATGAGCCGATACAACGACGACAGCAACAACTCCCTCATCTACATGCTCGCGGGCGTCGGCCTCGGGGCGATCATCGGTGCCGCCGCCGGCCTTCTCTTCGCCCCGAAGTCGGGCGAGCAGCTCCGCGGCGACATCACCGACAAGTACGGCGAGCTCAAGGGCAAGACCGAGGAGTGGGTGAACGAGCAGCGCGCCCGCCGCGCCGTCCACGCCGCCGCCGACGAGCTCGGCGTCTGATCGGGAGCCTTCGCGCCCGCGCCGATCCGGATGCGCGGGCGCGGCTCGCTCCGTGGGGATAGACTCGCAGCCGTGAGTACCGCGGGGATGCGCGTCGGACGCTGGCGGATCGCCCTTTGGGTCGCGATCGTCCTCATCGCCCTCGTCTTCCTCTACCTCGTCCGCGGCGTCCTCCTCCCCTTCGGCCTCGCCTTCGCGATCTCCGCCGTCCTCCACCCTCTCGTGAACCGGCTTCGCCGCCGGGGATGGCCCGCCTGGCTTGCGATCGGGAGTATCTTCGCGATCTTCTTCGGCTCCCTCGTCCTCCTCGGCATCTTCCTCACCCCCGTCGTGAGCAAACAGATCGCCGGCTTTAAGGACCGCGTGGACGACCTCGCCGCCGGATTCTCCCAACCCGACGAGGACTCGAACTTCTTCGTCCGCTGGAACCCCGTCGTCGTCGAGCGCTCCACCCGCTCCCACGACCTCGTGGACTCCGTCCTCGAGTCGCAAGGCGGCACTCTCGCGCGCCTCGGCCTCCCCACCACGAAGCGCGCCCTCTACGCCCAGTACGTCGAGCCTCAGCGAGGCGGGATTGACAAGACCGTCCGCAACTTCTTGCAGGGCTTCGTCGGCATCGCCTCCGGACTCCTGAGCCAGGTTCTCGTCCTCCTCTTCGTCCCCCTCCTCGTCCTTCTCATCCTCCCGAACTGGGACGGCCTGAAGACGAAACTTTTCAATCTCGTCCCCCCCGGCATCCGCCCCGGCACCGTCGCCATGCTCGGTGACATCGGCGACGTTTTCAGCAAATACCTGCGCGGCGTCTCGATCGCCGTCGGCGGCTACATGCTGGTCATGGGCCTCCTCCTCTCCCTTCTCGGCGCCCCCTACGGCCTCCTTCTCGGCTTCCTCTTCGGCCTCGTCTATCTCATCCCCTATCTGAACGTCGCGATCTGCGGAACCGTCCTCTTCGCCGTCACGATGCTCAGTGGCGAGAACAGTGGCTACTTCCTCCATATGGCGAGCCCCGCCGCCCTCGCCTTCGCCTTCGTCGGGATCTACATCGTCGTCCATTTCGTCTACGACTCCGCCGTCTATCCCCGCCTCGTCGGCTCCGCCGTCGGAC
Source organism: Fimbriimonas sp. (assembly GCA_965249475.1). GTDB lineage: Bacteria > Armatimonadota > Fimbriimonadia > Fimbriimonadales > Fimbriimonadaceae > Fimbriimonas. The sequence continues at coordinate 1,813,951 of CBDFMD010000003.1, forward strand.
TCGACCCCATCGTCTCGATGTTCGTCATCTTCTCCGGCGGCGCCCTCTTCGGACTCCCCGGCATGATCCTCGCCTTTCCTTTCGCCGGGACCGTCAAGGTCATCCTCGCCCGACTCTTCGGGGTCACGAACCGCGTCGAGACCGCCCTGCTCCTCCCCTCCGTCCCCGAGCGCCACCGCGCCGCCCTCACCCCCTGATCTTCACCCCCTGACCTGCTCCGCCTGACCCGCTCCGCCGCATGATCCCCCTCGCCCCGCCCGACCCCTACGCGACGATCACCCCCGACGCTCTGAAGTCCCACGTCAAATGGCTCAGCGACGACGCCCGCGGCGGCCGCTACACCCCGAGCCCCGGCGGTGACGCGAGCGCCCTCTACATCGGAGCCGCGTTCCAGTCCATCGGAGCGGTCTCGACGACCCCCCAGGCCGCCCGTACGGCCGCCGGTTACCTCGTGGCGACGGGGCAACCCGGGGCGAAGAACGTTCTCGGGTACATCCTCGGGAGCGATCCGAAGCTCCGGCGCGAGATCCTCGTGATCTCCGCCCACTACGACCATCTCGGCACCTCCAAAGAGGCCCTCCCCGACCGGATCTACAACGGCGCGAACGACGACGCCTCGGGCGTCGCCGGCATGATCGAAGCCGGACGCGCCCTCGCCAGACTCAAACCGAGGCGGAGCATCCTTCTCGCCGGGTTCTGCTCCGAGGAGCAGGGCCTCGTCGGCTCCCGCTGGTACGCCGACCACCCGGCCTGGCCCCTGAAGAACACCGTCGCCCTCATCGAGCTCGAGCAGATCGGCCGCACCGACGACTCGGCCGGCGAGCGTAAGAACGCCGTCGCCCTCACCGGCTTCCGATTCTCCAACCTCCCTTCCGCCTTCGCGGAGGCGGGGAAGACCCTCGGCATCCGCGTCGAGGACGCCCCCCAGGGCGACGAGTACTTCGACTACAGCGACAACGCCTCCCTCGCCCGAAAGGGCGTCCCGGCCCACACCGTCTGCACGGCCTTCGCGTTCCCCGACTACCACCGCCCGAGCGACACCTGGGACAAACTCGACTACCCGAACATGGCGAGGGTCGTCCGCCTCGTCGCCGCGGCAACCCTCCGCGTCGCCAACGCGCCCGCCCGGCCCAAGTGGGACGCCGCGAACCCCCGCACCCTCCGCTACCGCAAGGCTCAGGCGGAGCAGTAGTCTCGCGGTAGTCTCAGCGGGGGCGGAAGGGAAAGGGCCAAACTAGTAGGCTCCATGAGCGCGACGCCCGCCCCCCACGCCCGAGTCCTCGTCGTGGACTTCGGCGGGCAGTACTCCCAGCTCATCGTCCGCCGCGTCCGCGAGGCGGGCGTCTTCTCCGAGATGGTCCCCTGGACCGAAGCCGAAGGGAGTCTCGCGGCGAACCGCCCCGACGCCGTGATCCTCTCCGGCGGCCCCCGCTCCGTCCTCGAACCCGGGGCCCCCGACCTTGACCCCGCCCTCTTCGCGGGGATCCCGACCCTCGGAATCTGCTACGGTCAGCAGCTCCTCGCCCACCGCCTCGGCGGGCGCGTCGAGCGCAGCGAGCACCGCGAGTACGGCGCCCGCCACCTCGGCGACCGAGCCGAGGGCTCCCTCGCCTCCGAGCTCCTCGGGGACGAGGTCTGGATGTCCCACGGCGATCAAGTGCTCGCCGTGCCCGAGGGCTTCGAGGTCACCGCCACTACCCTCACCTGCCCCGTCGCCGCGATGGAGAATACCGCCGCCCGGATCTACGGCGTCCAGTTCCACCCCGAGGTGAGCCACACCCCCGGCGGCTCCCGCCTTATCGAGAGCTTCCTCGACCGCGCGGGCCTCCCCCGCGACTGGACCGCGGGCGCCTTCGTCGAGGAGGAGGTCGCGAAGATCCGCGGGGTCGTCGGCCCCACCGGCAAGGTCCTCTGCGCCGTCTCCGGCGGCGTGGACTCCTCCGTCATGGCCGCCCTTCTCATTCGCGCCATCGGCGACCGCGCCGTGTGCGTCTTCGTGGACCACGGCCTCCTTCGCAAGGACGAGGCGAAGGGCGTCGTCGAGACCTTCGGCGCCCACTTCGGCGCCAATCTCCACGCCTTCGACGAGGCCGACCGCTTCTTCGGCCTCCTCGCCGGCGTCACCGAGCCCGAGCGCAAGCGCAAGATCATCGGCGAGGCGTTCGTCCGCGTCTTCGAGGACCACGCCGACGAGCTCCAGGGGTGCGACTTTCTCGCCCAGGGCACCCTCTACCCCGACGTGATCGAATCCGGCTCGAGCACCGCCGCGAAGATCAAGACCCACCACAACGTCGGGGGCCTCCCCGATTGGATGCGCCTGAAGCTCGTCGAACCCCTCCGCCTCCTCTTCAAGGACGAGGTCCGCGCCGTCGGACGCCTTCTCGGCCTCCCCGCCGAGATGGTCGAGCGCGAGCCTTTCCCCGGCCCCGGCCTCGCCGTCCGCATCGTCGGCGAGGTCACCCGCGAGCACGTCCGCATCGTCCAGGAGGCCGACGCGATCTTCCGGAGCGAGCTGAGGGCCCGGGGCCAGAACGCCGGCATCTGGCAGAGCTACGCCGCCCTCCTCGACGTGAAGAGCGTCGGCGTCATGGGCGACGAGCGCACCTACCAGCGCCCCGTCGTCCTCCGCGCCGTCGAGAGCGAGGACGCGATGACCGCCCGCGCCGCCCCCATCCCCTTCGACACCCTCGCTCACGTCGCCACCCGCATCGTGAACGAGGTCGCGGGCGTCAATCGCGTCCTCTACGACCTGACGAGCAAGCCTCCCGCGACCATCGAGCTCGAATAGCCCCCGCCCTGACGGCCCGCCAAAACCATGCCCCGCCTCGAACCCCTCTTCACCGAAGCCCAGATCCAGACCCGCATCGACGAGCTCGCCGCCGAGATCCGGCGCGAGGTCGGCGACGACGAGGACGTGATCCTCGTCGGCATCCTCAAGGGCTCAATCCCCTTCCTCGCTGACCTCTCGCGCCGCCTCGGCCACAACGTCCTCATCGACACGATGCGCGTCTCGAGCTACGGCGACGCGATGGAATCCTCCGGCGTCGTGAGGATCGTGAAGGACCTCGAGCACTCGATCGAGGGGAAGCGCGTCCTCATCGTCGAGGACATCGTGGACACCGGCGCCACCCTCGCCTACCTCCTCGAACTCCTCGCCACCCGCCACCCCAAGAGCCTCGACGTCGTCGCCCTCCTCTCCAAGACCGAGGCCCGCACCCACCCCGTGAGCGTCGCCCACCTCGGCTTCGAGATCCCGAACGCGTTTGTGGTAGGATACGGTCTGGACCTCGCGGAACGGTACCGAAACCTTCCGTACATCGCGATCTACCGAGAATCCTGACGTCGCCCGACGCTCCTCGCGAACGAGAGCCCCGGAGATGCGCGCCCAGACCCTCGCGTAAGGACCTCCCTTGAGAAACCCCTGAAGAGGAACCCCCCTGAAGAGGAACCCCCAGGGCCACCCAACACCCCCCACATGACCCCCACCTTCCGCCCCCGCTCCAACGGCGCCGCCGACCGACCCGCCACCCCCGCGCCCTTCGAAGGCCGCGAGGACGCCCCCCCCTCCCGAGAGAACAACCGCGACGGGAACCGCGATGGAGGAGGCAACGGCAACAACGGCGGGGGGAACGGCGGCGGCTTCGAGCGCGACGGACGCCGCAACCGCGGCAACGACCGGGGCGGCTTCAAGAACGGCAACGACTTCAAGGCCGGCCGCCGCAACCGCAACCGGGGCGGGGGCGACCTCCCCAAGGGCGACATCCAGATCGACCCCGCCGATCTTCCGGAGACCGGCTATGACGCCTACGAGGCGATGACCCCCGCCGCCCTCCTGAAGGAGGCGAAAAAGCACAAGGTCTCCCCCGACCTCCCCCGCGCCGAGGTCGCCGAGCTCCTCCTCGCCGCCGCGAACCCCGGCCACGTCTTCGCCAGGGGCATCCTCGAGCTGAACAAGGACGGCGACGGCGTCCTCCGCCGCGACGACTACCACCCCCAGCCGGAGGACGTCTACGTCGCCGGAGGCTTCGTCAAGCGCCACAACCTCCGCGCGGGCGACGCCGTCCTCGGGACCGTCCTCCCCCCCCGCGAGGGCGAGCGCTACCGCCGCCTCATCCGCGTCGAGTCCGTCAACCGCGTCGGCGCCGCCCTCCACGCCGAGGCCAAGCGCAAAAACTTCGACGAGCTCACCCCCCTCTTCCCCGACGAGCGCCTCCGCCTGGAGATCACGACCGACAACGTCGCCACGCGCATCGTGGACCTCATCTCCCCCTTGGGCAAGGGCCAGCGCGCGCTCATCGTCTCCCCCCCGAAAGCCGGGAAGACCACGATGATGAAGCTCATCGCGAGCGCCATCGCTCAGAACCACCCCGAGGTCCACCTCCTCGTCCTCCTCGTGGACGAGCGCCCCGAGGAGGTCACCGACATGCGCCGGAGCGTCAACGGCCAGGTCATCTCCTCCACCTTCGACGAACCCGCCGAGAACCACATGCGCGTCGCGGAGCTGTGCATGGAGCAGGCCAAGCGCCTCGTGGAGGCGGGCAAGGACGTCGTCATCGTCCTCGACTCGCTCACCCGCTTGAGCCGCGCGAGCAACAACACCGTCAACTCGAACGGCCGGACCCTCTCGGGAGGCCTCGACTCGATGGCCCTCCACCGCCCCCGACGCTTCTTCGGCGCCGCGCGCAACATCGAAGAGGGCGGCTCCCTCACCATCATCGCCTCCGTCCTCGTCGAGACCGGATCGAAGATGGACGAGGCGATCTTCGAGGAGCTCAAGGGCACCGGCAACTCCGAGATCGTCCTCGACCGCGAGCTGAGCGAGCGCCGCATCTGGCCCGCGATCGACGTCCGCCGAAGCTCCACCCGCCACGAGGAGCTCCTCTTCCCGAAGGAGGTCTACGAGGGCGTCGTCCAGCTCCGCCGCCTCATGGCCAAGGAGAAGGACTCGATCGAGGCCACCGAACAGATCATCAAGCTCCTGAAGCGCACCTCCAACAACGCCGCCTTCGTCGAGTCCGTCATGCAACGCATGCGGACCACCGTCTGAGCCGCCTCGCGCGACTCCTTCCGAGAACCCCCGGTAAAATCCGGGGCATGCCGGAGGAGTACGACGGGTCGGAAAAGGAGGGGCTGGAGACGCCTCCCCCCTTCTTCCCCCAGGACCCTCCCGACCTCGGTCTCGGCCCCGCCTTCGTCATCCCCCCGCGCGAGGACGACGACCGCGCCCCCGTCCGCGTCGCCCTCGAAGGCGTCTACAAGAGCGAAGGCCCCGCCGGCGTCCAGCACTTCGTCCGGCTGGAGGGCCGAGACCGATCCCTCTCCATCGTCATCGGCGGTTTCGAGGCCCAGGCGATCCTTCTCCCCCTCCAAGACGTGAAGAGCGACCGCCCGATGACCCACGACCTTGTGAAGACCTTCATCGATCGCTTCGGCGCCCACGTCGTCTCCGTTACCGTGGACGACCTCTGGAACGACGTCTACTACGCCCGCATCCACCTCGAGGGCGGAGCGGGCAAGACGAAGGAGCGCTTCACGGTGGACTCCCGCCCCTCCGACGCCATCGCTATGGCCGTCCGCTACGACGCTCCCATCTTCATCGCCGAACGCGTCTTCGAGATCGCCGAGAGCTACGAGGACGGCGAGTAGCGCCCTTGACCCCCGAAGCCGAACTCGCGGGGCTCCGTGCGGAGCTCGACCACCACGCCCACCGCTACTATGTCGAGGACTCCCCCGAGATCTCCGACTCCGAGTACGACGCCCTCTTCCGCCGCCTAGTAGACCTCGAGGCCGCCCACCCCGAGCTCGTCACCCCCGACTCGCCTTCGCAACGCGTCGGCGCCCCCCCCGTCGCGAGGTTCGAGCCCCATCGCCACCTCGCGCCGATGCTCTCGCTCGACAACGTCTTCTCCCCCGAGGAGCTCGCCGAATGGGATAAACGCGCCCGCAAGCTCTCGGGCCGCGAGACGATCGCCTACCTCGCCGAGGTGAAGTTCGACGGCGCGAGCGCCTCCCTCACCTACGAGGACGGGCTCCTCACCCTCGGTGCGACCCGCGGCGACGGACGCACCGGCGAGACCGTCACCGCGAACCTGAAGACCGTCGGCGGCCTCCCCCTCCGCATGCGCGATCCTCTCCCCGGCCTCGTCGAGATCCGCGGCGAGGTCGTCATGAGCAAGCGCCGCTTCGCCGAGGTCAACGCCCGCCGCACCGAGGCCGGGGAGCAGGTCTTCGCGAACCCCCGCAACGCCGCCGCCGGCGGCCTGCGCCAGCTCGACTCCCGCCTCACCGCCGCGCGCAAGCTCGAGTTCTACGCCTACGGCCTCGGAGCCCAGCGCCTCCCCGAACCCCTCTCCGAAACCCAAAACGGCCTCTTGGAGCGCCTGAAGGCCCTCGGCTTCGCCGTCTACGGCGAGCGCCGCCTGTGCCCCGATCTCGACGCCCTCCAGGCCTTCGTCGCCGAGATCGAGAGCCGCCGCGCCGACCTCCCCTTCGGCATCGACGGCGTCGTGATCAAGGTGGACGACCTCGCCCTCCAGGAGGAGCTCGGCAACACCGCCCGCGGCCCGCGCTGGGCCACCGCCTACAAGTTCCCCGCCGAACAGGCGTTCACAAGGCTCATCGGCATCGTCACGAACGTCGGCCGCACTGGCAACGTTACCCCCGTTGCCGACCTCGAGCCCGTGAACGTCGCCGGCGTCGTCGTCGCCCGCGCGACCCTCCACAACTGGGAGGACCTCGCCCGCAAGGACGTCCGCATCGGCGACACCGTCATCGTCCAGCGCGCCGGCGACGTCATCCCCGAGGTCGTCGGCGCCGTCCTCGCGAACCGCCCCGAAGGCGCCGAGCCCATCCCCGCCCCGACCCGCTGCCCCGTGTGCGGCACCGAGCTCGTGAAGCGGGAAGGCGTCGTCATGCTCCGTTGCCCGAACCGGAGTTGCCCCGCCCAGATCCGCTCCGCCCTCGAGCACTTCGTCGGCCGCCGCATGATGGATATCGAGGGGCTCGGCGAGAAGCAGATCGCCCGCTTCCTCGAGGACGGCCTCGTCGCGGGCATCCCCGACGTCTACACCCTCCGCGAGAGACGCGACGTGCTCCTCGGGATGGAGCGCATGGGCGAGCAGTCCGTCACGAACCTTCTCGCCGCCATCGAGCGAAGCAAGACCCGCCCCCTCCCGAACTTCCTCTTCGCCCTCGGCATCCCCGAGGTCGGCGAGAAGACCGCCGCCGACCTCGCCCGCGAGCTCGGCACCCTCGACGCCTTCCGCCGCGCCGATGAACCAACCCTCGCCGCCATCTTCGGCGTCGGCGAGCGCACCGCCGCCGAGATCGCCACCTGGCTCGCCTCCGAGGAGAACGTCGCCCTCCTCGACCGTCTCATCGAGCGCGGCGTCGCCCCCACCGAGCCCCCCCGGGCCGCCCGCAACGACCTCGCGGGCCAGACCTGGGTCTTCACCGGCAAACTCGAACGCATCACCCGCGAGCGCGCCGAGGAGATCGTCCAGGGTCTCGGCGCGAAGACCGCCGGCTCCGTGAGCAAGACCACGACCGCCGTCGTCGCCGGCCCCGGCGCGGGCTCCAAGCTCGCCCGCGCCGAGGCCCTCGGCGTGAAGGTCCTCACCGAGGACGAGTTCCTCGCCTCCCTTCCGGAAGGGGTCCTCTAACGGAGTGCCGCTACACCGTCGTCGTGGACGACGGCCCCTTCGACCTCGCCCTGTGCGCCCTCACCGGCCAGATGTTCCGCTGGACCGACCTCGGCGGCGGCCGCTTCCTCGGCCTCGACGGAGGTCGCCGCTACGGCGTCCAGACCCGCGAGAGCGGGGAAGCCCTCCCCTGGGGCGGCGCGCGCGCGACCGGCATGAACCGCGACCCCCGCCGCGACGCGCTTCGGGTCGCTGGCATGGAGGCCCCCTTCGCCCCCGCCATCCTCGAGGTGGTGAGCGACGCCCCCGAGAGCGCCTTCCGTTCGCTTCTGCGCCTCGACCTTCACGAGGGCGAGACCCGCGCCGAGATCGTCCGCCGCGGCCCCGAGCTCGCCCCCTACCTCGCCGCCACCCGCGGCCTCCGCCTCCTCCGCCCCGCCGGCCGCGTCGAGTCCCTCTTCTCCTTCGTCCTCTCCGCGAACAACAACGTCCCGCGCATCGCGAGCCTCGCCCGCAAACTGGGCGAGTACGGCGAGAACGACGTCTTCCCTGACGTGGAGACGATCGCCGCCCTCCCCGAATCCGAACTGCGCGCGAAGGGATTCGGCTACCGCGCCCGCTCCGTCGTCGAGACCGCCCGCGCCATCGTCGCCCGCGGCGGGGAGCCCTACCTCGCGGACCTCGCCGAGGCCCCCTTCGCCGACCTCACCGCCGAGCTCCGCACCCTCCGCGGCGTCGGCCCAAAGGTCGCCGAGTGCGTCGCCCTCTTCGCCTTCGACCGCACCGAGGCCGTCCCCATCGACACCCACCTCTGGCAGGCGATCGCCCGCCTCTACCCCCGCGACGCCGAGGGCGCGTTCACCCCCGCCAAGGCCGCGCGCGCCGCCGAGCGCTTCCGCGGGCGCTTCGGCCCCTACGCCGCCCGAGCCCAACAGGCCCTCTTCTATGACAATCTCCTGAACTGGCGCTCCCGGAAATCTGAGCCCGCCCTGCCGACGATCTGAACGCCGCCCCGTAGAGTAGCGGGTGCCATCGGACCGACAAGAGGTCTGGCGGGTAAAATCCACGTTTCGTCATCATCGTCCAGTCAAGCAAGGAGAGCGACCGGACCCAGAGCAGCCATGCTGAAGGAGGTACTTTCATGCGCAACTGCCCGTTAAGGGTAATCAATCTCTCACTCGGACTCGCCGCCCTCGCGGCCGCCGGTGGAGCTCGTCAACTCTCTTCGTCCACTCCCAAGTCGGAGCCGAAGACCCAACCCCAACTGAAGGTCGTTACCAAGACGATCCCCTCGAGCGTCCGTTACGAGTTCAGCCGCACCGTCGGCCGAGGACGCCTCGTCAAAAAGCAGGACGGCGCCCCCGGCTCCCTCACCCGCACCTACCGGCTCATCGAAAGGAACGGTCAGGTCGTCGGCAAGGAGCTCCTCAAAGAGGAGCGCGTCGAGCCCAAGCCCACCCTCTATCTCATGGGCAAGACCGGCTGGGAGACGAGCCGCTCCGGCTTCACCCGCGGCCGCGTCCTCACCCTCAAGGCCACTGGCTACGACCCGAGCCCCGGACAGAACGGCGGCGTCTCGCGCACCCGCGTCGGCACCGTCCCCGGCTTCGGCCAGGTCGCCGTCGACCCCCGCGTCATCCCCCTCCGCACCCTCCTCTACATCGAGGGCTACGGCTTCGCCATCGCGAACGACACCGGCGGCGCCATCAAAGGCCACCGCATCGACCTCTGCTTCGAATCCCGCGCCCAAGCCATGCGCTTCGGCCGGCAGACCGTAAGGGTCCACGTCCTCAAAGGCCGCTGATTCCCAGGCCGTTCGTCTCACCATGACCTTCGCCTCGCGCGAGGCCCTTGCCGCCTTTCTCGGCCGTCACAAGCTGATCGCCGAGAAGGCCCTCGGGCAACACTTCCTCGCCGACCCCGCCGTCGTCGCCGCGATGGTCGGCGCCCTCGCCGACGCCCGCCCCGAGCTCGGACCCGCGATCCGCTCCGTCCTCGAGATCGGCCCCGGCCCCGGCATCCTCACCGGCCCCCTCCTCGACCGCTTCGGTGCCGTCTCCTACCTGGAGATCGACGAGCGCATGAAGGCCCCCCTCGCCGACTCCGCCCCGACCGCCCTCGCCCACTTCGGCGACGCGATGCAGGCCGATCTCGCCGCCCTCCTCGCTCCCCTCGAAACCCCCCGCGCCCTCGCGAGCAACCTGCCCTACTACATCACCGCCCCCCTCGTCGAGCGCTTCACCGCCCAGCGCGACGCGATCGCCCGCCTGGTCCTCATGATGCAGAAGGAGGTCGGCGACCGCATCGCCGCCCCCCCCGGCAAGGGCGAGCGCGGCTCCCTCTCCGTCAGCCTCCAGCGCCTCTTCACGATCACGAAGATCGCCGACGTCCCTCCCGAGAGCTTCCTCCCGCCCCCGAAGGTCCGGAGCGTCGTCCTTCTCCTCGTCCCCCGTCGCGACGTCGCGGCCGATCCGGCCTTCGAGCGCCTCGTCCGCGCCGGCTTCGCCCAGCCCCGCAAGACTCTCGCGAACAACCTCGCCGCCCTCTTCGGCGATCCGGGCGGCAAAGAGCGGGGAACCGACGCCCTCGAACGCGCCGACATCCCCCCGAACCACCGCCCGCACCAGCTCGACGAACCGGCATGGCTGAGGCTTCAGTGGGCCCTCGACGCCTGATCCTCGAAGCCGCCCGCGCCGCCGGCTTCGACCTCGCCGGCGTTTGCGACCCCGAGACCGCCGAGGCCATGCCCCATTACGAACGATGGCTCGCCGACGGCAAAGCCGCCGGGATGGAGTATCTCGCCCGACACACCGACGCCAAGCGCGACCCGGACTTCGTCCTCGCCGGCGTCCGGAGCGTGGTCGCCCTCGGCGCCTTCTACGCCGGACCCCACTCCCGCGCCGACGGCGTCGCCCGCTACGCCGCGGGCCGCGACTATCACCGCGCCCTCCGACGCGCCGCCGAGCCCGTCGCCGCCGCCGTTCGAGAGGCTCACCCGGAGGCCCGCACCCGCGTCTGCGTGGACTCCGCCCCCACCCTCGACCGCTACTGGGCGCACCGCGCCGGACTCGGCTGGTTCGGCAAGAACACCATGCTCATCGACTCCCGGCGCGGCTCCTGGTTCCTCGTCGCCCTCGTCCTCACCGACGCCTGGATCGAGCGCGACGCCCCCGCGATCGGCGGATGCGGCACCTGCCGCCGGTGCGTCGAGGCGTGCCCCACCGGCGCCATCGTCCACGACGGCGCGCGCTGGACCGTGGACGCCCGCCTCTGCGTCGCCTACCACACGATCGAAAGCCGCGCCGAGACCATCCCCCCGACCCACGGCTGGACCTTCGGGTGCGACGTCTGCCAAGAGGTCTGTCCCTTCAACGAGACCCGCGAGACCCAACCCGCCCGCAATCCCGAGCCCCGGATCGAAGCCCTCCTCCCCGACCGCCGCTTTCCCGATCTCGCCGCCCTCCGCGTCCTCTCCGACGCCGAATGGGATGCCATGACCCGCGGCTCCGCGACCCGCCGCGCCACCCCCGCCATGTGGCGCCGCAACGCCCGCGCCTCTCAGAAGGACGCGGCGAGCGGCGACAGCGACGACGAGAGCGCCGACCGGTAGAGCCCCTCGTACTCGCCCGCCGGAACCTCCCACCCCGAAGGGTGCGCCATCCCCCGCGCCACGAACCCCGCCCACCGCTCCCGGTCCTCGAACGCGAGCGCCGCCCGCGCGATCGCCCCGACGAGCTCCTCCCCCGAGCGCCGCGCGAACGTGAAGCCGTTCTCCCCCTCGAACACCGTGTCCGCGAGCCCCCCCGTCGCCCGCACGATCGGGACCGTCCCGTACCGCATCGCGATAAGCTGACCGAGCCCGCACGGCTCGAACGCGCTCGGCATGAGAAAGGCGTCGCACCCCGCGTAGACCCTCTGCGCGAGCGCCGCGTCGAACCGCTCGACGAGCCGCACCCGCCCCGGATGCCGCGCCTCTAGCTCCCTAAGGCCCGCCGCGATCTTCGCCTCCCCGAGCCCCTGCACCACGAGCCGCACCGGAAGCCGAAGCCACCGCTCCGCCGCCGCGAGCACGAGATCGAGCCCCTTTTGCGACGCGAGCCGCGTCACCATTCCCGTGAGCATCGTCTCCCCGTCGTCCGGAAACCCGATCTCCCCCGCGAGCGCCGTCCGGCACGCCGCCTTGCCCGAGAGGTCTCCCGCCGAGTAGTTCGCCGGGATCGCTGGATCCGTCGCCGGATCGAAGACCCGCGCGTCGATCCCGTTGAGCACTCCCGCGAGCCGCCCCTCCTCCCGCAGATGCCGCATGAGCCCGTCGAGTCCGCACCCGTACTCCGGGGTGAGGATCCCCTCCGCGTACGTGGGCGACACCGTGTTCGCGCGGTCCGCGTAGGCGCACCCCGCCTTGAGGAAGTTCACCCGCCCGTGCGCCTCGACCTGATGATGGTTGAAAAGCGAGCGGGAGAGCCCGAACCACTCTAGCGCCTCGATCCCGAACTCCCCCTGGTAGGCGAGGTTGTGGATCGTGAACACGCTCCGCGTCCCCGCCCACGCCGCTCCCGCGTCCTCCTTCAGGAGCACCGGCACGAACCCCGTGTGCCAGTCGTGCGCGTGGAGAACGTCCGGGATCCACCCCATCGCCTCGCACGCCGCGAACGCCGCCCGCGCGAGGAACGCGTACCGCACCCCTCCGTCCCGGTACACCGTTTCCGAATCCACCGACTCCCCGAACCACTCGTCCGTCCCCACGAGCCAGACCTCCCCCGTCTCCGGCGAGGACGCCCGGTACAGCGTCGCCGCCTTCGCCCACCGGGGGTTCATCGCCACCGGGAACGACGCCACCGCCTCGGCCCTCCACCGCGGATCGCCGAGGATCATCGCATAGGCCGGCATCAGCACCCGCGCGTCGTGCCCCCGCCCCCTGAGCGCTCCCGGAAGTGCCCCTGCCACGTCCGCGAGCCCCCCCACCTTCGCGAACGGCGCGACCTCGGCGGCGACGTGCAGAATCTTCATAGAGGGTCTATTCCACGACGGCTGAGAATCCTCTAGGGTTCCCCTCCCCTCCCTTCGGGTAGACCACGGGCGGGACCGAGATGACGACGGGCACGATAATGGGCGCGAACACCGGCGACGGCCTCCCAGACGCGGTCCAAAGCTGGGCCTACGACGCGGCGGGGAACCGGGCGTCGGACTCGTCGTAGCTGGGGGCGTGGACGTACGACAATCTCAACAGGATCCTCTCCTCTCCGCAGGGGAGCTATACGCACGACGTGCTGGGGAACCGCCTGACCGGCCCCGGCGGCGCGGTCCACACCTGGGACGCGCTCGGGCGGATGCTCTCGCTCGCGAAGGGCGGGGCCACGACCTCGTACGCCTACCGCGCCGACGGGATGCGGACCCTGAAGTCCTCCCCCTCGGGAAGCTCGGTGTACCGCTACGACGGGCAGATGGGCGTGGAGACGGTGGAGCTCGCCGCGAACGGGTCGGTGTCGGCGGTGGAGAGGCGCGGCCTCGGCGCGCGGGGGCTCGACCTCATCGAGCGGACCACCCAGACGGGCACCCTGACGGGCTTCCCCCTGTACGACGCGCATGGGAACAACGTGGCGACCCTGACGCGCTCGGGCGCCTCGTGGAGCGTCGGCGACGAGCGGTCCTACGACGCCTGGGGCCGGGTGCGCGGGGGAGCGCAGACCGGGGCTCCGTCCTCGCGCTACTGCGCGTCCCTCGGTCACGTGCAGGACGACGAGAGCGGGCTCGTGTACATGCGGGCCAGGTACTACGAGCCGGGGACGGGGAGGTTCGTGAGCGAGGATCCGGCACACGAGGGTCGGAACTGGCTCGTGTACGTGCACAACAATCCCGTGGGTTCAAAGGATCCTTCGGGCTTGGGTCCTCCTGGGCAGAAAGACGGGAAGGACGACGATGACTTTGGCTGGACGGATCCAACGAACTGGTTTCCGGGTGTGGTTCAGGTGAAGGCTTTCTGGCTGTTCGACGCGGCCTTGCGGGATGCGAAGGACGGGAACGACGTTGAGAGCGCATGGGGTGATTTCATGCGACGCTGGGCTGGCAATGAACTCACAAGGGATCCCATGCTTATTTGGAGCATCAAGAGTAACATCAACGGTAGCGGTTTGGGAGCCGCGCACGGCATCGCATTCAAACTTGCTACATTGACCAAGGCATACGAGCTTCGTCTGGAGTGGTATCTAAAGGACATCGACAGGGAGTGAGGCCTCATCGAATAAGCCGCCCGAAACCTCCGCGACGTGTGTGGGTTTGGACAGGCGAAGGTTGGCGCGGCCCGGTGTTCCGCACCGCGATCCTGCGCGAAATCCGCGCGGGGCAACTCGCCGCCGAAGCGATCGTGAGGACGGAGACCGGCGAGACGATGCGCGCCGGGGACCTTCAGCGCACGGACTCTCTGGACTGGCTCTGGAGCGTCCTGAGCCTCATCGGGTGCTATCTGTGCGCGAGTCCCCTCTCGCTCTTCGCCCTTATGGCCGGGCGCATGGAGGAGGGTATGCTACGCGACACCAAGAACGGTGACGTCCGGGCGATGGTGCTCTTCGTGGCCTACGCCGCATGCGCCTCGTCTTTCCTGCTGTTCTGCGTCGCTTGGTACTTCGGCGTGCGGGCGCACATGAGGGGCAGGCACGCTGGATTTTGGGTCGCCGCCATTCTTTTGGGAGTGGCGACTGTCACAGCGCCACTGGCGTTCTTCAAACCGATGTACTTCCGTTGAGAAGACGGTTTGCACACGTCTCGAGAGGGAACCGGCGTCGGACTCCTCCCAGCCGGAGGCGTGGGGCTACGACAACCTGAACAGGATTCTCTCCTCTCCGCAAGGGAGCTACACGCACGACGTCCTCGGCAACCGCCTCACGGGGCTGGGGATGCAGGACTCCTACGAGTGGGACGCGCTCGGGCGGATGACCTCGCTCCGTGCCGCGGGGGCCACGTCCCTGTACGCGTACCGCGCCGACGGGATGCGGGTCCGCAAGGAGCGCTACATCGGCGCGGCGGGGTCGCGCCTCGTGCTCTCGCGCTACGACGGGCAGATGCCGGTGGAGACGGCGGAGATCGACGAGTCGGGGGACGGGACGCAGGCGGTGACCGCCGTCGAGCGGCACGGCCGCGGGGTGCAGGGGCTCGTCCTCATCGAGCGCACCACCCATAGCGGCACGACGACGAGCTTCCCGCTCTAGGACGCGCACGGGAACGCCGCGGAACTGCCCGGGCGCGCGCCTCCTCGGGGCCGAAGTGCACCTTGCGCCTGCGGACGATCTTCGGGGAGAACGTCCTCGTCACGGGGCTCCCCTCGCAGGGCTCCATCTTCGCCGCGACCCCGAACGCCGCGCGCAGGGTGCGCCGCACGGCGAGGAGGGTGTAGGGGGTCGCCCCCTCCTCGCCGAGCTCGCGCAGCAGCCGGGCGACGTCCCCGGGGCGCACCCGCCGCAGCTCCAGGTGCTCAGGAAGAGTGCGCGGAGAATCGGGGGAACCTCCGCCCGCAGGTTGTCATTTCCTCTCCCCGCCGACTAGAGTCTGTGGCCCCCCAGAACTCTCCGTTGCGAGCCCCGACGACCTGCCCTGACCTTGCGCAAAAACTCCAAAACCGTGGTGGGGATGGCGGGGACGGCGGGGAACGAACCTTGGAGTCGTGCGCGCACGGGCGCAAAACGCGCCCCGGCTTTCCCAGGATTCCCAGGAATTGCCTCCGAACCCCCCTTTCTAAAGGCGACAGGACGCTTTACAGACCCAGTCGCCGCGACAGACGCTCGACTGCCGCCGGATCGTCCTCCCCGACCCCCCTCAGCCGCGCCAGCATCTCCCGCACCGAGACGAGATAGCGACCGCAACCCGGACACCTCGCCGCGTGGAGCCGCGCG
This sequence comes from Fimbriimonas sp., assembly GCA_965249475.1. Classification (GTDB taxonomy): domain Bacteria; phylum Armatimonadota; class Fimbriimonadia; order Fimbriimonadales; family Fimbriimonadaceae; genus Fimbriimonas. Next base: position 1,829,477 of record CBDFMD010000003.1, read on the forward strand.
TACCATGCGCCGAACCCCCGTCCCCGGCCGTCCGCCGCCGCATCGAGCCAACCCCGCAGGAAGCGGCACGGGCCGCCGGGTAAGGAACGGCGCGGCGACGGGGGTGTGTTCGTGGATCTCATTCGGAGGGGCTCCCGGAGATCATGTCCCCAAGGCGGTGGCGGAGCAACCTTCGCCCGCGGAAGAGGCGGGACTTCAAGGTGCCCACCGTCACCTCCATCGCCGCCGCCGCCTCCCCGTAAGAGACCTCCTCGATGTCGCAGAGCACCACCGCAAGCCGGTACGCCGCCGGCAAGCGGTCCACCTCCCTCAAGAGCCGAGGACCGCAGAGGCCCCAGTCCACCGCGCCCCAAGGCTCGTCGGGAAACCGGTCGGGATCCCCCGCCGAAAGCGCCGGCCGCCGACCGCGGTCCCGCAAAGCCCGATTCTGACAGTTCATGAGGATCCGTAAAAGCCAGCTCCGGGGGTGCGCCCCGTCGAACCCCGACCACGCCGCCGCCGCGTTGAGCAGAGCCTGCCCGACGAGGTCCTCCGCCTCCGTAGGGTCGAGCGTCAGGCGGCGCGCGACCCGGTACAGGACCGGGAGCTCGCGCCGCGCCGCCTCCTCGAACGTCAGCGCGCCCTCTTCCGCCGCCGCAGAAGACCGATCGCCCCCGCCCCCAGCGCGGCGAGCGTCGCCGGCTCCGGCACCGCCTGCACCTGCACCCGCGCGAGCCGCGTCGTCGGCGTCCAGCTCGGCAAGAGCTGCCACGAGTCGCCGAGCCCCGCGACGATCCCCGCGTGGACCCGGATCGTCGCGAACCCCGCGTCCTCCGGCGGGTTCTCGGTCCCGCCGAGCGTGTTCAGGTCGATAAGGTTCTGCGTGTTCTTCTCCGTCCCCGCGTCCCAGGCGCGCGTCCCGAAAACGTCGAGGTCGAACGACCGCGCCCCGCCCGCGTCGAAGAGCCGCAACCCCATGCTGCTCACCGATTCGCCGAGAAAGCCGTCGTTCGTCTTCCCGAGCATCGTCGCGAACGAGAAGAACGGGTGCGCCGCGTCCGCCGTGAACGTCACCGACCGCGTCCCCCCCGGCGCGAGCGGCGAGGCGCCGAGCAGGCCGTACGTCCCCACCGCGCTCGACGCGCCCGCGATCCCGAGGAGCGTCGCCGCGTTCCCCGTCTCCGCGACGTTCTTGATCCCCGCCGAGGCCGTCCCCCCGACCGAGAACAGGTCGAAGCCGCTCGTGCCCGCGCTGTAGAAGAACGGGCTCAGAGGCTGAGGCCCCGTGTCGGTGATCGTGAGCAGGAACTGCTCCGCGTGAGCACCCCCGGCGAGAGCGGCGAGCGTGGCGAGCGCGAGAGTGCGTTTCATCTTCGTTCCGGCCCCGAGACCCGGGGCCGATAGGGGAATACCGATCCCGCGCGGATGTTCCCACCGATCGCTAGACCGCTTCCAGGAGCACCGCCGTCGCCTCGCCCCCCCCGATGCACGGCGACGCCACCGCGTACCGCCCCCCGCGCCGACGCAGCTCGTACGCCGCCGTCAGGATCAGGCGCGCCCCCGTCGCCCCGATCGGGTGCCCGAGCGCCACCGCCCCGCCGTTGACGTTCAGCCGGTCGTCCGGGATCCCCACGCTCTCCGCCACCCCCAGCGCCACGATCGCGAACGCCTCGTTCACCTCGAAAAGGTCCACGTCCCCCACCGCGACCCCCGCCTTCGCCAGGAGCTTCTGAATGGCCGCCGCCGGAGCGGTGGGGAACTCCATCGGCGCGTGCGCGTGCTGCGCCTGCGCCACGAGCCGCGCGAGAGGCCTCAGCCCCCGCCGCGACGCCTCCTCCTCCCCCATGAGAACGAGCGCCGCCGCCCCGTCGTTGATCGCGCTCGCGTTCCCCGCCGTCGTCACCCCGTCCCTCCCGAACGCGGGCCGAAGCCCCGCGAGCTTCTCCGGCATCGCCCGCCCCGGCCCCTCGTCCTCGCTCACCAGCTTCGCCTCTCCCTTCCTCTGCGGCACGCTCACCGGGACGATCTCCTCGGCGAGCCGCCCCGCCCCTTGCGCCTCCCGCGCCCGCCGCACCGACTCCGCCGCGAAGAGGTCCAGCCGCTCGCGCGAGTACCCGAGCCGCCTCGCCGTCGCATCCCCGCACGCCCCCATGTGGCAGTCGTCGTAAGGGTCCCACAACCCGTCGTGGATCATAAGGTCGAGCATCGTGGCGTTCCCCATCCGGTACCCGCTCCGGGCCTTCGGAAGCGCGTACGGCGCGTTCGTCATGCTCTCCATCCCGCCCGCCAGCACGACCTTCGCGTCCCCCGCCCGGATCGCCTGCGCCGCCATCATCGCCGCCTTCATCCCCGACCCGCACACCTTGTTGATCGTCGTGCACGGCACCGAGTCCGGCACCCCCGCCCCGATCGAGGCCTGGCGCGCCGGCGCCTGACCCACGCCCCCCTGAAGGACGTTCCCGAAGATCGCCTCGTCGAGTTCGCCCCCCGCGATCCCCGCCCGCTCCAAGGCTCCCCGGATCGCCGCCGCCCCCAGCTGCGGCGCCGTCAGGTCGGCGAGCGCCCCCTGAAAAGCCCCGATCGGGGTCCGCGCCCCGGCGACGATCACGACGTTGTCCATCGCGCCTATTGTGTCAGGACGCCAGCCCCAGCCGCCCGCGCACCCGCCCGAGCGCCCGGTCCACGTACGCCGCCTCCGGCATCCCCAGCGCCCGCGCCACCGCCGTGTACGCCGCCGCCGCGAGAAGGTCCACGACGAGGGTCGCGAAGATCGTGGGCAGCTTGTGCCCCCAGATCGCCCGGTGCACCGGCGGAATGAGAAGGACGAGGCACACGGCCCCCGCCGCCACCCCCGCGACGAGCGACTTGACCCCCGTCGTCGCGAGCGCCCGAAGCCCGATCCCCCCGGATTTCCTCGAGAGCGCGAGCGCCATCGTCGCCACGAGCCCCGTCGCCGCCACCGAGGAGCAGAGCGGAAACGCGAGGTACCCGAGCGGCGTCCGCCAGAGCGCAAGGAGCCCCGCGACGAAGAGCGCCGTCGTCGCCGTCCCGAAAAGGATCGGGGCCTTCGTGTCGTGCATCGCGTAGTATCCGCGCATGAGGACCGGGTGCAGGCACCAGGCCCAGATCCCGAACGAGAAGAGCCGCAGGCACTGCGCCGTATGGAGCGCCGATTCCTGGGTGAACCTCCCGTGCAGGTACATCGCCGCGACGACCTCCGGCGCGAGCACCCCCATCACCACCGAAATGGGGATGCCGAGAAAGAGCACCGTCCGCAGGGTCGAGCCGAGCTGACCCCGGTACAGATCCATCCTCCCCTGCGCGTAGAACTGGGTGAGCGCGGGAAACGCCGCGATCGCCATGCTCTGCCCGAAGACGCCCAGCGGCGCCTGCATGAGCTTGTTCGAGAACTCGAGGATCGTGTTCGTCCCCGCCGGGAAGTAGCTCCCGAACGACTGCATGATGAGCGCGTTGAGCCCCGGGAGCGAAAGCCCGAGGATCACCGGGAGCATGAGCGCGAAGACCTTCCGCACCCCCGGGTGCCGCACGTCGAGGGAGGGCGCGAACCGCGCCCCGATCCGCCGCATCGCCCACAGCGGGACGAGAAACGAACCGACGAGCGCCCCCACCGTCGCTCCCCACGACATCCCGACGACCCCCGGCGTGAAGAACGCCGAGAGAAAGAGCGCCCCCGCGATGATCCCGATGTTGTACAGGTTCGGCCCGAGCCCCGGGACGGAGAACATCCCTTTCGCATACAGCGTCCCGAACATAAGCCCTCCGATGAAGAACGCGAACTGAGCCGGCAGGACGATCCGGCTCATCCGCGCGATCTCCGGCAGAAGAGAGGCCGGCTTCCCCGGCGCGACGATGTGCGCCAGAGGCTCCGCGAAGATCCCCGCCCCGACGACGAAAACGAGGACGACGAGCGACATCACCGTCGTCACCACCGAGAACACCTTCCACGCCTCCTCCTCCCGATCCGTCGAGAGATACTCAGAGAAGACCGGGATGAACGCCGAGGAGAGCGCCCCCCCCGCGACGAGGAAGAAGAGAAGATCCGGGATCTGGAACGCGAGCCGGTAGGCGTCCGTGTGGATGTCCGATCCGAACTTGCCCGCCATCACCGAATCTCGGATAAGCCCGAGCACCCGCGAAAGAAGGAGCGAGACGAACATGATCCCCCCCGCCTTCCCGACCGAGATGCGCCTTTGCGCCGGGATCTCGACCGGCTGAGGCTCCGGCTCGTCGGACTCGGGAAGGGGGCTGGGAGAGGAGCGCATAGAGAGAACGGCTCCCCCTCTTACGAAGGGGAGCCGTCAGAGGATACCGGCGGGGCTTTAGAGCGCCGAGTCGATGAGCCCGGCGAGCTGGGCCTTGCTCATGTTGCCGACCCCCTTCGTCACCGGCTTGCCGCCCTTGAAGACGAGGAGCGCGGGGATGCTCTGGATCCCGTACTGGGTCGCGAGCTCCTGGTTCTCGTCCACATCCACCTTCACGACCTTCGCCTTCCCGGCGTACTCCGTCGCGAGCTGCTCGACCGACGGGGCGATCGCCCGGCACGGGCCGCACCAGGGCGCCCAGAAGTCCACGAGGACGGGAACGTCGGAGTTCAGGACCTCGTCCTGAAAACGGCTGGAATCGATCGCGAGGTTGGCGGCCATATCTGGGTGGTTCTCCTACCTGTAGGTTACGCCCTCCGCCCCGTCCCCGTCGCCCCCGCCGTTGCGCGCACCAAACCGTCCTCCGAAGCGTCTATAATCGCACGCCGGACGCGAGCCGTCCGAAAAAGGGAGATTGAAGAGGTTGACGAAAAGTTGGATCGTGGGATCGCTCGCGCTCGCGGGGGTGCTCGTCAGCACCAACGCGGACGCCCAGCGCCGCCGCCCGGTGCGTAAGGCGAGGCCTGTGGCCTCCCGCTCGGGGGCCGAGTCGGGTCTCCTTGGGGTCAAGCTGTTCGACACCGGCATCCGCGTGGTGGGCCTCTACGGCAATCCCGATCGCATCGAGGCCGTCTCCCTCGCCGGGGGGCTGAACAACCCCGGCGGAGGCGGCGGCGGCGGGGGTCGCGGCGGTTTCGGAGGGCCTCCGGGGCGGGGCGGCGGTGGGGGTGGCGGCGGAGCCCCATCCCTCGATCTCACCGGCCCCGGCGATTTCGGCGGCGTGAGCGATCTTCCGGAGCTCGACCGTCAGGCACCCTCGATTGCGCCGCCGGGCTCGGGAGGCGGTCAAGGCCGCGGCGGCCCACCTCCGGGAGCGGGAGGTCCGGGAGGCTTCGCCCCCCCCGGCGGCGCTCCTGGCGGGGGCGCGACGACGGCGACCACCGCCGACTACACCCGCTGGATCTATACGAAGAACGGTGCCAAGTTCGGCTTCGTCCTCGACAAGTTCAACCGCGTGATCCAGATCGAGGCCGTCGGGCTCCAGAACCAGCGCGTGAAGACACGGCGCGGGATCTCCTTCGGCTCGACCTTCTCACAGGTCATCAAAGCCTACGCTCCCTCTTCGGCTCCCGACTCCTACGACGTCGCTGGCGATACCGTGACGGTGAAGTTCCTCACCCGCCAACGCGTCGCCTTCCGTCTGAGCAAGCTCGGGACGAAGCGGCCGCACGTCGTCACCGGGATCGTCGTCGCCGCCGGCAAGGGCTAAATCCCTCGGACCGTGGGAGACGAGCGCGACGAGATTCGGCGACGAACGGACATCGTCGCGCTCGTCGGACAACGCGTCGCGCTCCGGCCTTCCGGCCGGAGCTTCGTGGGCCTATGCCCGTTCCACGACGACCGCCACCCGAGCTTCCACGTCACTCCCGAGATGGGCCGGTACAAGTGCTTCTCCTGTGGCGAGACGGGGGACGCGTTCACCTGGGTCATGAAGACCCAGGGGCTCGATTTCGTCGGGGCTCTCAAAGAGCTCGCCGCCCACGCCGGGGTGGAGCTCACCGGTCGGTCCGGCCCCGCACCTGACCGGGACGAGCGCAAACGACGCCTCGCGCTGATGGAGTCGGCGCTCGTCTACTTCCAGGAACAGCTCGCCAAAAGCCCCCCCGCTCTCGCCTACTGCGAGGGGCGAGGTCTCACACGCGAGGTGTGCGAAGCCTGGAGCCTCGGCTACGCCCCCGATGCGAGCGGCCTCACCGCGCTCTTGAAGAAGGGGGGAGCGTCGCTCGCGGAGGCCAAAGAGCTGTTTCTCGTGGACGCCGGCAACGACGGCGGGTTCTACGACCGCTTCCGCGGACGCCTGATGTTCCCGATCCGCGACGAGCGCGGCGATCTCGTCGCCTTCGGCGGACGGCTCCTGCGCGAGGGGCAACCGAAGTACATCAACTCGGGGGACACGCCGCTCTACAGCAAGAGCCGCGTCCTTTTCGGCGCCGAGCGCGCGAGGCTCCGCTGGCCGAAATCCGGCCGCGCCACCCTTTGCGAAGGGTATCTGGACGTGATCGCCTGCCACCGCGCCGGCGTGGACGACGCCGTCGCCTCGCTCGGCACCTCGCTCACGGACGATCAGGCGAAGCTCTTCGCGCGCTACAAAACCCGCGTGACGATCCTCTACGACGCCGACGCCGCCGGTCAGAAGGCCGCCGCCCGCGCCCTCGACGTCCTCGCCGAGGCGAAGGTCCCCGCCCGAGTCGCTCTCATGCCCGCCGGGGACGACCCCGATAGCGTTCTCGCGCGCGAAGGACCCGAAGCCCTCGCCCGCCTCGTGGACGCCGCGATCTCGTCCTACGAGTTCCGCCTGCGCGCCTTCGAGGCGACCCTGCCCCCGAGCGATCCCGACTTCTGGCCCCAGGCGGTCGGCCTCCTCGCCCGCGCCCCCACCGAGATCGAGCTCGAGGCTCAGATCCTCAGGCTCGCCGCGCTCCATCCGACGTTGCGGGACCTGCGCACCGCCTCCGAAGCTCTCCGCCGCGACGTCGCTCGACTCCGCGAGCCGGAACCCGTGTCGCGCCCCGCGCGTCCGCGCGACCTCATCCCTCGCGCCGCACTCCACGGGGACGAGGTCGTGTTCTTCTCGTGGATCCTCAATCCGACGTTCCGCCCGCTCGCTTGGGAGTACCTCGACTACCACCCCTTGTTTCCCACCGTCGCCGGTCGACGCCTCGCCTACGCTCTCTCGGCAGAGTTCGGCCGGAATCCACCGACCGAGTCGGCATCCGAGTGGACGACGCGCCTCCTCGAAGAGGATGCCGACCTCCTGAACGCGGTTCTCCTCGACTTCCGTAGCAGCTCGGAATTGACGAGGACGACCGAGGATCCGCCGGACTTCGGAGCAATGATCGCAAGCTTCCGCATCCGGAAGAACCGGTCAGCGATGAGCAGGGCGCGCGATCGGGCGGTGAACGGAGACGATCAGGCACTCCATGAGGCGATCGAGCACGCCCGCAGGAGCAAAAAGGAGAGATCCGAGCCTTAGGGCCGCGCCTTCGGTTCCGATCCTGTAGACTGCCCTCATGGACAGCGGTCTAGGCTACGCGCCGACCCAAGCCGTGACGTTGGACGATGGGAGCTCCATCGAGTTGCGAGACCTCTACGCATCCCGGCCCCTCGGCCTCGTCTTTCTGCGTCACCTGGGCTGCCTCTTCTGTCGCGAGATCGTCGCGCGCCTTCGCGACGTGCCTGAGGAGAACCTTGTGTTCGTGGCCGGGGAGCGCGCCGAGGCGTGCGCCGAGTTCCGGGTTCGGATGGTGTCTCCCCAACGGTTCGTCTCCGATCCGGGCCGCTCGCTCTACGAAGCGTTCCAGCTTGGACGGGGAGGCCTCGGCGCGTTCGTCAACCCACACGTCGTCCGTCGCGGGATCGCCGCCCTCCGCGCCGGCCATCGCCAAAGCGTACCGACGTCCAATCCGCGCCAGCTAGGAGGCGCCTTCGTCGTGGATACCGAGGGGCGGATCGTCTGGGAGCACCGCTCCCGCGATCAAGCCGACAATCCGGATGCGTCCGAAATCCAGTCGGCCCTCCGCGAGGCCGCCCTTGCGCCGGTCGCGATGTTCGGGTAGAGTCTAATCCGTTTGCGGGCATAGCTCAGCGGTAGAGCATCTCCTTGCCAAGGAGAAGGTCGCGGGTTCGAATCTCGTTGCCCGCTCCAAACGTTCAGAGGCCTCCACTTCGGTGGAGGCTTTTCTGTTTGGGACCCGTCTCGCGTTCGCGATCACTCGGGCCCAAACCAAGCCTCTGCTACAGAGAGCGTTCCTCGCGCGCCATTCTCGTTCGACCCGTCGCCCCGAGCTTCCTCAAGGATAAGCCGCCCATCCGGCGCGACCCCGCGCGCCACGCCCACCGGTCCGCCAGGCGCGCGATACAGCTTGCCCGCGGTCTCGTCGACGCGCGCCCACCGGGCGGCAAGTTCCGCCCACGACGACGGCGCCTCTAGCCGAGCGAGCTCCGCGATCGCCTTGGCCTCGATCTTCGGATCACGCCGCTGACCCGTCGCGAGCAGAACCGACGTGGCTCGCGCGGCGAGCGAGGAGGGAAAGCTCGATTGAAGGAGATTCACGCCGATCCCGATCGCGAGCACCCTCTGGCCTTCGACCTCGATGACCTCGATGAGGATGCCCGCGAGCTTGCGTCCGCCGCTGGTCACATCGTTCGGCCACTGGACGCCGACCCCGTACCGCTCTGCGACTCCGACCGCGAGGGCCATGCCGATGTAAGGCGCCGAACGCATCTCTGCGGGAGCCGGAACCGTGACCGAAAGCGCGAGCGACTCCCCAGGGGGCGAGTCCCACGCCCGCCCGAAGCGACCGCGTCCGCTCGTCTGCTCGGTGGCGGAAACGGCATGGATCGTCTCCCCTGATCGCAAACGGCGTACAAGCTCGTCCTGGGTGCTCCCGACCGAGTCCAGATGGACGATCCTCATTCGACTTCCAAATGAAGCGAAAGAGCGCGCGAGGAGTGCGTGATGGCTCCGACGGAGATCAAATCCACCCCGGTCCGCGCGATGGAGAGAACCGTCTCGAGCGTCACCCCCCCGCTCGCCTCGAAGAGAGCCCTGCCCCGATGCTCATGAACGATCCTTGCCATGACGTCCGGGGACATGTTGTCGAGCATGACGATCTCCGCTCCGGCCTGAAGTGCCTCCCCGACCTGAAGCGCCGTCTCGCATTCGACCTCGATCTTGATCGTGTGCGGGATCGCTCTTCGCAACGCCGCCACTGCGGGAGCGATGCCCCCGAAGGCCCGGATATGGTTGTCCTTGACCATCGCTCCATCGAAGAGTCCGAGGCGGTGGTTCCCGCCTCCCCCGCATCGCACCGCATATTTCTCCAGAGTCCTTAGCCCTGGGATCGTCTTGCGGGTATCGACGATCCGGGCTCCCGTCCCCGCTACAGCGGCCACGTAGCGCGCCGTCTCGGTCGCGATGCCGGACAGGTGCATAAGGAAGTTCAGCGCGGTTCGCTCACGAGCGAGCACGAATCCCGCTGCCCCCTCGCCGCGCAGTACCGTCGTGCCGGCGCCGACCGCATCTCCGTCCCGCGCGCAGCTGTCGCTCGCCCCTAAGAGCTCCGCCGCGACGCCTAGGCCGCTCAGGACCCCCGGAGATTGGGCCTCGATGTACCATCGGATCCTCTCCTCCGAGAACGCCGCCGAGGAGAGATCGCCGGGGCCGACGTCCTCCTGAAGGGCGCTCTCCGCGATCCGCCGCCAATCCGGTGGCGGGGAACCGAGCCAGCAATATTGCGGGGCCATTGGACCTATTATGACGGACCGACGGGTGCGGGGCAGAGGGGGAGAGGGGTAATCTTTAAGGCCGCCCTATGCTCCCATCCCCGGACATCCTCAATGAATTCGTGGGGGGCAAGTTTATCCTCTCGAACCTCGCGGCCCGTCGGGCGCAGGCCCTCGCCCAGGGCGCCGTCCCTCTCGTCGAGATCGAGTCCCGCCACCCGCTGACGATCGCTCTCGCGGAGATCGCTGCGGGCAAGATCAAGCCGATTCTCGGTGACACGACGCCTGAGATCCTCGTCGACCCCAACGAGACGACCCTGCTTCTCGACGACGTTCCGAGCGAGCGCGGCGTCCTTCTTCCCGCGCTCGACGAAGCCGACGCCTCGCTTCTCGGCGACTTCGCCGATCTCGAGGTCGAGGCCGAGGGGGACGCTATCGACGACGATTCGCTCTCGCTCGCCGACCTCGGTCCCGCCGAGGACGAGAACATGGGCGGCGAGGCCGTTCAGGGCGGCGAGGCCGAGGACGAGATCTCCCTCTCCGAACTCGGGGACGAGGAGATCGCCGCCGAGGGGACCGACGACGAGGACGCCTGAACCTCTGATCCCTAGAGGAGAAGGCCCAGCGTAACGATGGCCCAGCGCGATCCCTACGAGGTTCTCGGCGTCGCGCGCACCGCGTCGGCGGACGAGATCAAGTCCGCCTACCGCCGCCTTGCGCGGCGCTTCCACCCCGATGTGAACCCCGGAGACTCCTCGGCCGAGGAGTCGTTCAAAGAGGTGGGCACGGCCTACGCGGTGCTCTCGGATGCCGAGAAGCGTGCCCGCTTCGACCGGACCGGCTCTATGGAGGACGGCCCCGTCGGCTCTTCCGGTGCTGGAGGGGTCGATTTTGGCGGCGTCGGGGACCTGTTCGATATGTTCTTCGGCGGGATGGGCGCCGCGCAGGCGGGCCGCCGCCGTCCGATGGGCCGCAACGGCGAGGACGTCCGCGCCGATGCCGAACTCACCCTTCTCGACGTCGTCAACGGCGTCGAGAAGCCCGTCGAGGTCCGCCGCCAAGCCGAGTGCGGCACATGCCACGGCATGGGGACCGCCTCCGGCAACCCGCCCGACCCTTGCCCCCAGTGCTCCGGCTCCGGGGTGGTCTCGGCCGTTCGCAACACATTCATCGGTCAGGTCCGCACCTCCTCGCCGTGCCCCCGGTGTTCCGGCGAGGGGTACCTCGTCACCGACCCGTGCCCGACGTGCGCCGGCGACGGCGTTCTGTTGGAGACCGCGACGGTCACCCTGAAGATCCCGGCGGGGGTCGAGTCCGGCGTCACGATGCAGGTCCCCGGACAGGGAAGCGACGGCGCGCGAGGCGGACGCCCGGGCGACCTCTACGCCGTTCTCACCGTGAGGGACGATCCTCGCTTCGAGCGGGACGGCACGACCCTCTACACCGAGCTTCCCCTGAACTACGCCCAGGCCGCGCTCGGCGACCACGTCGAAGTCGAAGGCGTCGACGCGAACCATTCCATAGACATCGACCCCGGCGCACAGCCTGGCACCGAGACCCGGATCAAAGGCGCCGGTCTGCCGCCTCTCCACGGCGGACGGCGCGGCGATCTCGTCGTCGTGGCGGGAGTCGCGGTTCCTAAGAACGTGAGCGACGCTCAGGCCAAGCTTCTCCGCGAGTTCGCCGAGCTTCGCGGGGATAAAGTGCCCGAACCCAAAGCCGGTTTCCTCGGCGGGCTCTTCAAGAAACGATGAGCTGGACCCTCGTCCGGGCGACGTTCCCCGAGCTTCCCGCCGATACGTCCCCTCTTCTCGAACTCTTCCGTGCCCACGGGATCGAGAACACGTCGGAGGAGTCGGGGACCGACGGCGACGCGATCCTCGGTTGCATCGTGGACTCCGACGCCACCCCGAACGCGATCGAGGCCCTCGCCGCGGACCTGAAGTCGGCGGGGGCGACGGCGATCGAGACCGGACCGTACAAGGAGGTCGACTGGGACTCCGTGTGGCGAGCCCATTTCAAGCCGCGCCGGGTCGGAAGGCGTTTCGTCGTCCGCCCGACGTGGGAAGACTTCGATTCCGGTCCCGAAGATCTCGCGATCGTCCTTGATCCCGGCGAGGCCTTCGGGACCGGGGACCATCCGACGACCCGGATGTGCCTCGCGGCGCTGGAAGCCGTCGTGGACGCGGAGGCTTCCGTGCTCGATCTCGGGTGCGGCTCGGGCATCCTCGCGATCGGGGCCGCGAAGCTCGGCGCGGGCCGCGTCGTCGGGATCGACATCGAGGCCGTCGCGGTCGAGGTCGCCCGGGCGAACGCCGACCTCAACGACGAGCCGGCGATCGAATGGCGCGTCGGCGACGTCCTCGACGAGCTTCCGGGCGAGCGTTGGAACGTCGTCGTCTCGAACATCATCTCCGCGACTCTCATCAACCTCGCGCCCCTCGCCGCCGAACTCACCGACGCCGGCGGGGTCTGGATCGTCTCCGGGATCATCGAGGCGAACTGGCCCGACGTCCGCCGCGCCGCCGAGACGAACGGCTTCGCCTACCGAACGCACGCGGTCGAGGGCGGCTGGGTCTGCGGGACGTTCGAGCGATGAGCGAACCCCCGCTCAGAAGCCTCAGCCGCGTCTTCCTTCCCGGCGCCGATCTCGACAATCCGTTCGAGCTCCCGAGCGACGTCCGCGACCGGCTCCGGAAGGTCCTCCGCCTGGAAACGGGCGATCTCTGCGCCCTGCTCCCGAACGACGGCACCCTGGTGGTCGCGCGGCTCGACGGGCGCTACGCCGTCCCGATCCGGCGCGAGATCCTCGCCACCGAACCCGCGCGGAGCCTGACCCTCGTGCAGGCCCTGCCGAAAGGCGACAAGCTCGAGGAGATCGTCCGGGCAGGGACCGAGATCGGGGTCGCCCGCTTCGTGATCTTCCCGAGCGAGAGATCCGTCGCCCGGTGGGACGACAGCAAGATCGAGGGCAAGCTCGACCGTCTCGCCGCCATCCTGCGGGAGTCCGCCGAGCTGAGCTACCGCGCCCGGCTCCCGAAGCTCTACTGGGCCGACGGGCTGGAGGAGGCGCTGAAGAACGTTCCGGGCACCGCCGTCCTCTCCGAGATGGAGACCGCCCCCGAGCCGCTCACCGGCGCGAGCGATGTCGAGAGCCTCGCCATAGGTCCTGAGGGCGGGTGGACGGCCCGCGAACTCGAACGCTTCGACCGGCACCTCACCCTCGGCCCGCGCGTCCTACGGACCGAGCACGCTGGCCCCGCCGCCGCCGCGATCCTTCTGCTAGGAACCGGCTAAGAACTTCGCGAACACGCTCGGGTCGTTCGTCGAGCCCTCGAACTTGCGCAGAACCTTGCCCTCGGGCGTCACGAGCACGTAGAGCGGGAGAGCCTCGGAGCCGGTGAGTTTCAGCTGGAGCTCCTTGTTCACCTTGTCGTTGGGGTTCGCAAGGCGGTCGGTGTACAGCTCGGCGACGACGTACTTCGCCAGCTCGGGCTTCACGAGGGGGTTCGGAAAGACGTTCCCCTCCATGAAGCGGCAGTTCGTGCAGGTCACTCCGGTGAAGTTGATGAGAAGAGGCTTGCCCTGCTCGCGAGCGTCGCGGAGGGCGACGTCGTAGCTCGCGTTCCCGGTCGCGGCCCCGGGGGGAAGGAACGAGTCGATCACGCCGAGACCCTTGCCGGGGACGGAGAGGAAGAAGAGCGCGGCCAGAGCGGTGAAGCCGAGTCCGAAGCCCCGGCGAAGGTGACCGATCCTCCCGTCGTGGACGGAAGGGAGCCGAACGGCTCCGAAAAGCCAGAGCGCGGCAAGGAGGGCGATCGCCGCCCAAAGGGCGAGGAAGGTGCCCCGAGGCAGGAGCGGCTCGGCGTTCTTCACGAGGTCGGCGTTCGACAGGAACTTCAGGGCGGCCATCAGCTCGACGAAGCCCATCGTCGCCTTCACGGTCTCCATCCACGAGCCACTCTTGGGGAGCCTTGCGAGAAAGGAGGGGAAGAGGGCGAGGAGGAAGAAGGGGAGCGCGAACGCCGACGAGAAAGCGAGCATCCCGAGCACCGGGTAGAGGACGCTCCCAGAAGCCGCCGCGCCGAAGATCGCGCCGACGAAGCCCACCGCGCAGGTGAACGACGTGAGCGTGAAGGTGAAGCCCATGAGGGCAGGGGCGACGAGGCCGCTCTTTCCGTCGGGCGAGAAGCGGTTCGTGAGCGCCGAGGGGACGAAGATCTGGACCGCGCCGAAGAGGTTCAGGGCGAGGTAGACGAAAAGGGTGCCGAGGGCGAGGTTGAGCCAGGGGTTCGTCGCGAAGCTCTGGACGGAGCTCGCCCCGAAGAGGAGAGTGACGCCGATCCCGAAGACGGTGTACGTCCCGACGATGCCGAGGCAGAAGGCGAGTGCCTGGGCGACCGCCCCGGGACCTCTGACGTCGGGACCCCGCTCCTTCTGCTTCGAGAAGTACGAGACCGTGATCGGGATCATCGGAAAGACGCACGGCGTGAGGAGCGCGAGAAGCCCCGCGCCGAAGGCGAGCCCGAGGAAGGGGAGAAGCCCCGCCCTCTGCGCGGCGGCGACCTGGCCCGTCACGTCGCCCGCCGCCCCCGTTGCGGGCGGCGCTCCGGCGGCGGGATCCGCGCTGGAGGCCGATACGTCCACGGTCTTCGGGGGAAGGCAGACGCGGTCGTTGCAGAGCTGGTACGTGACCGACAGCTTCGACTTCGCCGCGTCGTACCCACTCGTGGCGAGGGTGAAGGTCGCCTCGCGCTCGAAGAAGGCGACCTCCTGGTTGAAGTTCCGATCGAGCTTGCGCTCGGGCGCGGACTCCTTCACGGATGCGATCGCGCCGCCCGCGAGGGCGAAGCTCGTAGCGAAGGGACCATCGGGCTTCGCAGATTTGACCGTCGAGTAGAGGTGCCAGCCGGGGGCGATCTTCGCCTCGACCCTCGCCACGGTCCCGGTGGAGGAGACGACCCGCCACATGATCTCCCCCGCCGCGCTCGCGAGGGAGGCAAGCAGAAGGAGGAGACCGGCGAGAAACGCGCGCATACAGGGGTTAATACGCCGAACGGCTAGAGCGTTCCCTTAGAGCGTGCCGCGAACGGCCTGCTCGCGCTCGATGGACTCGAAGAGGGCCTTGAAGTTGCCCTTGCCGAAGCTCTTCGCCCCCTTGCGGTGGATGATCTCGTAGAAGAGGGTCGGTCGGTCGGTCACGGGCTTCGTGAAGATCTGGAGAAGGTAGCCCTCGTCGTCGCGGTCCACGAGGATGCCGAGGGCGGCGAGCTCCTCGACGTCCTCGTCGATCGCGCCTACCCGGTCGAAGAGGGTCTCGTAGTAGCTCTTCGGGACGGAGAGGAACTGGACGCCCCTCGCCTTCAGGCGCGAGACGGTCGTGACGATGTCGTCGGTTCGGAGGGCGACATGCTGGACGCCGGCACCGCCGAAGAACTCGAGGTACTCGTCGATCTGGCTCTTCTTGCGTCCCTCGGCGGGCTCGTTGATCGGGAACTTCACCCGCCCGTCGCCGCTCGACATGACCTTGCTCATGAGGGAGGTGAACTCGGTCGAGATGTCGTTGTCGTCGAACGAGATGAGGTTCTTGAATCCCATGACGTCCTCGTACCACTTCACCCAGCGGTTCATCTGGCCGAGCTCGACGTTGCCGACGCAGTGGTCGATCTCCTCGATCCCGATGGGCTCGCCGGGCTCGTCCATCGCCTTAAAGTGCGGGAGGAACGCGCCGCGGAAGCGATCCCGGTTGAGGAAGGTGTGGATCGTGTCGCCGTAGATGCGGATGCTCGCGAGGCGGACCTCGCCGTTCTCGTCGCTCAGCGTGTACGGCTCGCGGTCGGGTTCCGCGCCGCGGCGGACCGCCTCGGCGAAGGCCCAGTCGGGATCGTCCACCTCGAAGGCGATGTCGCGGACGAAGTCGCCGTGGCGGGCGATCTTCTCGGCCATCGGGTGTCCCGGGCGGAGGGGCGCGGAGAAGAGGAGGCGGACGCCGTTCTGCTCGAGGAGGTAGTCCACCTCATGACGGAGCCCGGTCTCGAGGCCGTGGTAGCCGACGATGGAGAAGCCGAAGACGTGCTGGTAGTAGAACGCGGCCTGGCGCGCGTTCCCGACGTAGTGCCGGATGTGATCGACGCGGCGGATGGGGAAGTCGTCGGTGACCGTCGGAGAGATCGAAGGCGAGAGGAGAGGTTCGTGCAACGTCGCGACGTCCATGACCCCTCTAGTATAGCGTCGCGGGGGGCGACCCCGGAGTTCCCACCGGCCTTAGCTGACCATCCTGACCACCCTGACCACGATTCTCGCGGTTTTGTGCACGCCATCTTGCGCACCACGTGCGCGGGGGACTCTTTCACGAAGCTCCCCGTGTTCATGGTCTTAGAGACCCGCATTCCGAAAGAGTACGAAAAAAGGGTCCGGCAAAGACGAGCGCAGGGGAGCTGAGAGGCCACACCCTTACGTCGGCGGGAGAGGGATTCGACAACCGTCCCGCCGGAAGAATCTCGCGTCGGCACCGGAAAAACATCGATAACGAGAAAACGTCGGCACCGGGGAAACGTCCGGGTGGGAGAACGAGGGCGCGCCAGGCGTGGGCCGGAGAACGGCGACGGTCGCCTGGGTGGCACGAGCGCGATCCTGCGGCCCTTCGCGCGTTGAGCCCCTTTGGCGCACGGGATCGCCGCGTCGGCTTAGTCTCTCCTCCTGGGGGGAAGCCCCTCGCGCTCCGGTCGGTGGGGCTCGCGCGGGGGTGCCGGGATTGACGCTTGGCGGATCGGGTCCGGGGCGGGCCTTGAAGATCGCGCGGCCGAGGACCGCCTAACGGTCGGAGAGGCCGTACTCGGTGGCGAAGGTCTCGAGGGCTCCGGCGGGGGGCGGGGTCGCGCCGGGGGAGCGGGCAAGGGCGGCGAGGACGGCGAGGACCCCGCGGGGGGAGCGGGACCAGAGGGCGAGAGCGGCGTCGGGCTTTCCGGGCTCGCGGAGCATGGGAGAGCCCGCATCGCTGAAGACGGCGGCGCCGGGGGTCGGCCAGCCCTCGCCGAGGGGGACGGGAGTCTCGACGCTCGTCGCCGCGAGGGCGGAGTCGGCCCAGGTGCGGAGCGCGGCGAGAGTCTGGTACCGGGCGAGGACGTCGCCGGCGAGGGCCGGCGCCGCGTCCTTCGCGCCCCGGAGCATCTCGACGATGCCGGCGAAGTCGTAGCCCTCGCGCATCTCGCGGAGCTTTCGGGCGAGGGCGGCGGGGTCGAGCGGGGCGATCGCGCCGCCCGCTCCCTCCATCGCGTTCCCGACGCTGGCGTTCCCGGCGCTTCCGTTCTCCGCGTTCCCGGCCTGCGCCCTGGCTCCTGCGACGGAGGTCGGCGAAGGCGCGTTCGTGATTGCGTCGTTCGTCCGAACGGGGCGGGCGTGGCGACGGGGGCCGCGACCGGCCGCCTCGAGGAGAGGGTCCTCGTTCCGGTGGCGCTTCGCGTCGGCGGCGCGGAGGGCGGCGATGCCGCCGAAGCCGAGGGCGAGGACGACGATCCCGAGAAGCGCGAGCATCGCGCCCTTGCGCCCCGTGGCCCCCTGCTCGGCGGGAACGGCGGCGGGAAGGAAGGCGGCCGCGGCCCGGCCCCGCTCGCGCTCGGCGATGGGCGGGACCTCCCAAAGCGAGATGGGTTCGGCGACGTTCTTCGCGGCGCGGGGTCCGAGGTAGACGCCGCCGGGCTCGAGCTTGCCGCGGATGACCTCGGCGACGGCGCGCGAGTAGGTGACGGCCCCGGCGCGGCTGAGGGATTCGATGCGCGAGGCGACGTTGATCCCGTCGCCGAAGACCTTGCCGTTCGGGGCGCCGTCCTCGGGCGGACCCTGCACGACGTCGCCGAGGTGGACGCCGATGCGGTGCTCGAGGACGCCCTCGGGGGGGCGGGCGAGCTCGACCGCGCGGAGGCCGCGTTGCATCTCCAGCGCCGCCTCCATCGCGGCGACGGCGGAGTCGAAGAGCATGAGGGAGCCGTCGCCCATCGTGTTGAGCACGCGGCCGCCGTGGCGCAGGCAGGCGTCGTGGAAGAGGGAGAAGTCGCGGCGGAGGGCGGCGTGGGTGCGGGGCTCGTCGCGGGCGGCGTGCTTCGTGAAGGCGACGACGTCGGTGAAGACGACGGCCGCAAGGGCCCGGCGCTCGCCGCCGGCGGGAGGGGTCCCGAGCGGGGGAGGCGCGAGCGGGGCCGTCTCTTCGTTCATCGCGCGTTCGCCCCATTGTGACGCTCGCAGGAGCGGTTCGGTTCGGGGTATCCTCCTCGCTCCAGGCCGATATAGCTCAGTGGTAGAGCAACTGTTTCGTAAACAGTAGGTCACCAGTTCAAATCTGGTTATCGGCTCCAGCTTCCGGGGGGACGCATCCTCCCTCTCGAAGCCGCTTCAGGGCCGCTTCCAAGGCGAGAGCGTCTCCAGGTGGGACGAGGGTGAGGCCCGCCCGCGGAGCCACCCCGCACTCCGGGGTCGCGACGACGGGGATTCCGGAGGCGAGCGCGGCGAGGACCCAGGCGGGGCGCTCCTCGACCCACGCGGGTTGTACGAGGGCGAGGACGCCCTCGAAAGCATCGTCGGCGTCGCCCCTCGCGCACTCGATCCCGCGCCAGAACCCCTCCCCCTCCAACTCGTTCCCGAGGGTCCGCACAGGCAGTCCCAGCCTCCGCGCGGCCTCGCGCACCTCATAGGCGCCTTTGCGAGCGTGGGTCGGTCCGGGAAAGACGATCCAGCCTCCCGGGGTCCAGGGGCGCGCTTCGGGAGTCGCCCACTCGACGCGTTCGGCGGCGCGACCGACCGTCCGCGCGACGGCGACGTGGGGAGTCACCACGCTCCTGGCCCTCGCGTACGCCTCGCGGTCGGCGCGCACGAGGGCCTCCGGTGCGCGAAAGTCGGAGAGCAGCCTCTGTTCCGGACGCGCCGCCGCCGCGTCGTTGAGAAGGCGGTGGAGGGTCTCGAGCGGGGGGCGGAGGGTCAGGACGTCGTACGCGCGCCCGCCGAGCGCGCCGGCGTTCTCGAGCGTTGCCAGCAAGCGTCCGTCCACCCGCAGGTGCGTCACGTCGTAAGGGAGCCACCGCGCGAGGGCCTCGCCCCAGACGGCCGCGCGGGCGATCTCCGCGGCGGCCCGGGTGCCCTCGCGCCGCCACGCCTGCCGCCCGGCGAGGCGGGCCCGCCACGCCGCCCAGCGCAACGACAGGGGCAGAGAAGCACGCCCCGCGTCGAGGATGAGGGTCCTGGGTCCGCTCCGGGGCTCATGGGAGGGATCGGGGGCGAACTCGGGGGCGAACTCGGGGGCGAGCGACAGGGCGAGGGTCGCCGACCGTCCCTCGACGGAGCGGGGCGCCTCGTACCGGGCGCACTCTTTGCGCGCGCACCGGCCGCAGGCGTTGCGGGCCGGGTCGAGGATCGGGACGGGCCGGACGCCCTCCCACCGGATGAGCGGGCGGCGGAGCGTCCCGTCCCCCCGGATCGTCACGAGAAGCTCCCGGGTCTCGACCCGCACCTCGAGCCGCCACGCCGAGGGGGACCGGAATCGCAGATCGATGTGGTTCCACGCGACGGTCGCGTCCTCGCCGCGCTCGGCGAGGGATCCGGGCACGGCGCGCGTGTGGGGGTGGCGCTCCAGGACCTCGAGCCCCGCTTCGCGCGCCGCCGCGTAGAGGGCGTTCGAGAGAAGGCAGAGCCCGCCGCCGACCGAAGGGACGAAACATCCCTGCGCGATCTGCCGGCCCGTGACGAACCCTTTGCGCCTCGTACAACGCCCCACCTGCCGCCAGAAGGAGAAGGTGGCCTCGGCGGGGATCGCCAGGCCGTCGAGCCGCCTCGCCGCCGCGCGCAGGTTCTGGATCTTTCCGAGTTCGTAGAGCCGTTCCTCGGGGGCGAGGTCGCCCCAAAGCGGAAGGCGGACGCTCCCGAGGATCCGGCCGTCGCGGTCCTCGACGCGAGCGTGGCGCGGGACCCGGCGAAGGCGGTCGCTCGCCCCTCGGCGAACGCGAAGGAGGGCGATCTTCGCGGCGAAGACCGCTCGGGACGTTCTCGTCGGCGTCCGCTCCCTCTCCCCTCTCTTCACGACGTTCATCCCAACCCCCAACCCGCGGGCGTTGTGCCCGGTTCGAGCTCTCCCAACGAGCGGGGCCGCTCACGCGGAGGATCCACGTAGGAGATACTTCGGGACGACCCCGATGTTCCTCGCGCTCCCCTCTCTTCAGAACCCCGAGGCCTTTCCGCTGGAGACGGCGAAGATCGAGAACATCACCCAGGACTGGGGGGAGCCGCGGCGGAACCTCTCGGTCGAGGGGCATCCCTTGATGCTCGGGGGGAAGGCGTACGCGCGGGGGATCGGGACGCACGCGAACGCGGAGATCGTCGTCGCGCTCGGATCGGGCTCGGTGGGGTTCTCCGCGACGGTGGGGCTCGACGACGAGACGGCGGGGAAGGGCTCCGTTCGGTTTCGGGCTTACGCCGACGGCCGGCTCGCGGCGGAGACGGGGATCCTCAGGAGCGGGGGGACGGCCTCGCTGAAGGTCGCCGATCTGCGGGGGGCGAAGATCCTGCGCCTCGTCGTGGACGACGCGGGGGACGGGAACGCCTACGACCATGCGGATCTCGTCGAGCCGGTGGTGCTCCATCGCGGCGCCGCCCCGACGATCGTCGGACTCGAGCCGGGGCCGACGCTCCCGATCGCGCCGTTCGACGCGGTGAGGACGCGGATCAACGGGCCGCGGGTCCTCGGCGCCTCGCCGGAGCGGGAGATCCTCTTTCGGGTGCCGGTCACGGGTCGGCGTCCGCTCGCTCTGAAGGCGTCGGGGCTTCCGGCGGGCGTCGCGCTCGACGGGGCGACGGGGATCCTCTCGGGGCGGGTGGCGAAGGCGGGGGAGTACGACGTGAAGCTGGAGGCGGCGGGTCCCGGCGGGCGCGACCGGCGCACCCTCCGGCTCTCGATCGGGAGGGACCGGCTCGCGCTCACGCCGCCGATGGGTTGGAACTCGTGGAACGTCTGGGGGACGAACGTGGACGACGCGAAGATCCGGGCGGCGGCGGATTCGCTCGTCGCCACCGGCCTCGCCGACGCGGGGTACGGCTACGTGAACGTGGACGACGCGTGGCAGTCGCCGGAGCGCGCCCCCGACGGGGAGATCCGGTCGAACGAGCGCTTTCCGGACATGGCGGCGCTCGCCTCGGCGGTCCACGCGCGGGGGCTTCGGTTCGGGCTCTACTCGTCGCCGGGGCCGAAGACGTGCGGGGGGTACACGGGAAGCTACGGGCACGAGGCGCAGGACGCGGGGACCTACGCGAAGTGGGGGGTGGACTACCTCAAGTACGACTGGTGCTCGTACGGCTCGATCGCGCCGAACCCGGATCGGGCGGCGCTCGAGGCGCCGTACCGGCTCATGTCGGCGGCGCTCCGGTCCAGCGGGCGCGACATCGTGCACTCGCTCTGCCAGTACGGGATGGGGGACGTGTCCCAGTGGGGGAAGAGCGCCGGAGGGCACCTCTGGCGAACGACGGGGGACATCACGGACTCCTGGTCGAGCATGGCGGGGATCGGGTTCGCGCAAGGGGGGAACTCGCGCCATGCGGGGCCGGGGGCGTGGAACGATCCCGACATGCTCGTGCTCGGCCGGGTCGGCTGGGGCGATCCGCACCCGTCGCGGCTGAAGCCGAACGAGGCGATCACGCACATGACGCTGTGGTCTCTTCTCGCGGCCCCGCTCCTCATCGGGTGCGACCTCACGAAGCTCGACCCGTTCACGCGCGATCTCCTGACGAACCCGGAGGTCGTGGAGATCGACCAGGACGCGCTCGGGCGGGCGGCGACGCCGGTGAAGCGCGAGGGGACGACGGAGGTCTGGACGCGCCCTCTGGCGGGGGGCGCGACGGCGGTCGGGCTCTTCAACCGGGGGCTCTCGGGGACGCGGGTATCGGTGTCCGCGCGGGAGCTGGGGGTCTCCCCCGGAAGCGGGCTCCGGAACGTCTGGACGCGCAAGGACGAGGGGCGGATCGGCGCGACGCTCGCGCGCGCGGTGCCGGCTCACGGCGCGCTTCTCTTTCGGATCGGGGGGCGAGGGTAGCGCGCGATCTCCGGAAAAATGCGCGGGTGGGTCTGTAGAAGTGCGGGCAGTCCGCCGATAAACTCGCTGGAGATCCTTGCATCCGCCGAAAGGCGGGCGAGGGTCTCCGGAAGCCTGGATGACGCCCCCCGCCGTGACCCGCTGGCAGAAGGCCGCCTTCGTCGCGGCGGGGCTTCTCACCCTCGGGATCGCGTTCGGGGGGGTCCATCCGTGGTCGGTGGCTCTCCCCTGCGGCGCGATGTTCCTCACGCTCGGGGCGATGCGGCTGGCGGTCTCGCGTTCGGGGCGCGAGCTCGACCATCAGAGGGGCGAGGCGGAGATCGAGCGGCGGCACCTGAACAACGTCCAGGACGAGTTGCGGAGGGTCAACGCGATCCTCAAGGCGCGGGAGACCGAGCTCCTCGAGGCGGTCGGGCACGTGGAGATGTCCCGCGAGGCGTACCGGATCGCCTCGATGCGGTTCGAGGAGCTTTTCGCGGGGTTTCCCGTGCCGACGTTCTCGTACGACGCGACGGGGGCGATCTACGAGTGGAACCGGGCGGCGGAGGTGCTGACGGGGATCGAGGCGAAGGACGCGTTCGGGCGTGACGTGGCCGACGTGTTCGTCGCGTCGCCGGACTTCGTGGACTTCCACCGGGAGATCCGGCGGGTGTTCGACGGGGATCCGGTCTCCGGGGTGCAACGCCGGTTGAACCTCGGCGAGTCGGGGACGCGGCATCTCGTGTGCAACTCGTTCCCGCTCCGGAGCGTGGGGCGCAAGATCTCGGGGGGCGTCACGGCCCTTCTGGACGTGACGGGGCATGTGGCGGCGGAGGTCAAGTTCCGGACGCTCTTCGATCAGGCGAGCGACGCGTACCTCGTGCTCTCGCGGACGGGAACGATCCTCGACACGAACCTTCAGGCACGGGTGTTGCTCGGCGGCGACCCGGAGATCGATCTCACCGGTCGCCCCATCGCCGATTTCGTCGCCACGGGGGACCGGCGTCCGCACGCGGTGTTTCTGCGCAAGGCGATCCGCCGAGAGATCGCGCGGGCGGAATGGGTGTACCACTCGCTCGGCGGGGAGCGGGTGGAGGCCGAGGTCGCGATCTCCGGGGCTCTGCTCGACGGGAGCGCGCTCGGACCTTCGGGCTCGCGCGGCGCGGGAGGGGACGACGCGGTCGTCCTCATGCAGATCCACGATCTCGGAGAGCGCAAACGATTCGAGAGCGAGCTCCAGGGGGCGGTGGCGGAGCTCGAGCGGGCGCAGTCCATCGGCGGGATCGGGAGCTGGGAGGTGGATTTGAAGACGGGGGTCTTCACCTGGTCGCAGGAGATGTACCGGGTGTGCGGGTGGCCCGAAGGGGAGGATCCGCCCGGGACGCGCGAGTTCGTCCGGCTCGCGCATCCGGACGAGGGCCCGGTGCTCATGGAGGCGTTGCGCGGCGCGACGGCCGACGGAGAGCGGCGCGAGGTGAACCACCGGCTCGTCCGGCGCGACGGCTCGATCCGGCACGCGGTGAGCCACCTCTACCCGCTCCTGGAGGAGAACCGCATCGTCGGGACCGTCCAGGACGTGACCGAGCGGCGCCTGGAGGAGATGCGGGTCGTCGAGTCGGAGTCGAAGCTCCGCACGGTGCTCGAATCCATCGACGCGGGGCTTCTCGTCGTCGCGTCGGACTACCGGGTGCTCCTGCAGAACCCGAGCGTCGCGCGGCTCTTCGGGCTTCCGCCCGACACGGTGCTCGACCACATCTCGGCGGACGGGAGCGTGCTCGACGCGGACGGGTCCCCGGTACCGTTCGAGTCGCGCCCGGTGGTGCGCGCCCTACGGAACGGCGCGTCGGTGCAGAACGAGGTGCTCGGCTACCGTCGTCCGGACGGGAGCGTCGCATGGCTGAGCTTCTCGGCGGCGCCGGTGCTCATTCCGGGGCGCGAGGGGGTGGGGTCGGCGATCGTGACGTTCTCGGACGTGACGGCGCAGCTCGAGCATCAGAGGCTACTGCAGGACCAGATGGATCTAAGCCAGGGTCTCGCCAAAGACCTCAAGGACAAAAACCAGGAGCTTCGGGCGGTGAACGCGCGGCTGAAGACGCTCGCGACGACGGACGGGCTCACGGGGCTGTCGAACCACCGCACGTTCCACGAGTTCCTCGACTCCGCCTGCGCCAAACCCGGGGCGCAGGGGAGCCTGCTCATGCTCGATGTGGACCGGTTCAAGGAGTTCAACGACACGTTCGGGCACCGGGTGGGGGACGACGTGCTGCGGGGGGTCGCGTCCATCCTTCGGGAGCACTGCCGAGCGGGGGACATGGCGGCGCGCTACGGGGGCGAGGAGTTCGTCCTCGTCCTCCCGCGCACGGGCGAGGACCAGGCGCGGGAGATCGCCGAGCGCCTCCGCGCGGCGGTCGAGGCGGGACCCTGGACGCATCGGGCGGTGACGATCTCGGTCGGGATCGAGACGCGCCACGAGGGACAGACCCCCCACGACATGATCGAGAAGGCGGACGCGGCGCTCTACGCGAGCAAGCGGACGGGGCGCAACCGGGCGACGCACGCGTCGGACCTGCGCGTCGAGCGCGAAGCGGCCTGAGCCGGTTCGCGACGGCGTTCGGAGTACCCTTGCGCGCAAGATGGACGCCCTCGGACCTCCCCGTCTGCGGCTTCGGCTCGTGAGGTCGGGGCGTCCCGCGTACGAGGGGCCGCTGAGGATCGCGGCGACCGCGCCGTGCTGGGTGCTCTCGCACGTCGTCCAGGGGGACGTTCTCTCGAACGAATCGCGCGCCACCGGCGGGTGGCTCATGGTCCACCCGCCGCACGTCCCGTTCCGGGAGCGGGCGGACGGGGCGGGGCGGCACGAGTTCCTCTTCCTCGAAGTCGAGGGCGTGCCCGAGTTCGCGGGGCTTCCCGACGCGTTCCCGCTCCGCGACGCGGAAGCGTTTCGGGAGGCGTTCGACGAGGCCGTAGCGGGCCGGGGGCTCGCGCTCGCCCGACTCGCGGGGGAGGCGCTCGCCTCGTTCGAGGTGTCCGGGCTTCCGCCGCGCGCGGCTTCGGGGGGGGCCTCCCGGTTCGCGCCGGTCGCGGAGGCGTTGCGGGAGCGGTCCCTCTCGCGCGGCGAGATGGCGGCGATGGCAGGGCTCGACCCGAACCACTTCGACCGCGCGTACCGGGGGGTCTACGGCGAGCCGCCCGCCGCGACCGCGCGCCGCCACCGGCTGGACCGGCTGAAGGCGCGTCTCGCGGGGACGGACCACGACCTCGACTCGCTCGCGCGCGCCGAGGGGCTCGCGGAGGCGTCCTCGCTCATCCGTTTCTTCCGGGGCGCGACGGGGGAGACCCCGGCGCGCTACCGGTCGCGCGTAAAAACGTCGATCGAAAGCTACGTCCGGTCGTTCGAGCGCGAGGACGGCGACGCCAACGTAATGGGGTGACCACGAGCGCACGCCCCCTCATCGACGATTCCCGCCGCGCGGCCCTGGCGGTGGACGGCTACACGATCCTCGAGGGCGTCTTCACCCCCGACGAGATGGCGCGCACGATCGCCCTCGTCGAGGCTCTGGAGGCGCGCAACTCGGACACGACCTCGGGGATCACCCACGCGGGGATCGCGACCTTCACGAGCCACCTCGCCGAGCAGGACCCCGAGATCGCCGCCTTCGCGAAGCACCCGCGGATCGTCGAGATCGCGACCGCGATCCTCGGCCCGGACGTGGACCTCTACTGGAACCAATCGGTCTTCAAGAAGCCCGAGGGGAACCGGATCTTCCCCTGGCACCAGGACGACGCGTACACCCCCGTCGAGCCCGCGGGGTACCTCACCCTCTGGCTCGCGCTCACCGACGCGACGCCGGAGAACGGATGCATCTCGGTCCTCCCGGGCTCGCACAAGGGGGGGCTGCGGCCGCACGAGCGCACCGAGTACGGGCTGGCAGGGCACCCGGCGGACCATCCCGACCAGGGGGTCCTCGCCCCCGTGAAGGCGGGCTCGGTCGTCGTCTTCTCCTCGCTGACGCTCCACAAGAGCGGTCCGAACGTCTCGAAGGAGGAGCGCAAGGCGCTCGTGCTCCAGTACGCGGCGAAGGGGCTGAGGCTCGGGGCGACGGGCGAGACCATCCCGGACCTCATCCCCGTCGCGCGGAGCGGCGAGCCGGTCTGACCCGCCCCTCGGCCCGCGTCCTGCCGGGGGTCGGACGGCCCCCGGCGACGGTAGACTCGGTTTCGGACGTAGACTCCGAACAGGAACAGAGAGAAAGACCGTGGCCCAGACCGATATCCAGCTCGAGCACTCCCCCGCGCAACTCGAGCAGTACCTGCGCGACATGCTCTTCATCCGGCACTTCGAGGAGAAGTGCAACGTCGTCTACCGCGCGGGGCAGGCCGGGGGGTACATGCACGTCTACATCGGCATGGAGGCGCTCGCGGTCGGCTTCATGGAGTCCATCCGCAAGGGGCACGACTACGTCATCACGGCGTACCGCGACCACGCGCACGCGCTTCTGCTCGGGACCGATCCGGCGGCGGTGCTCGGCGAGGTCATGGGGCGCTCGATCGGGACGGCGGGCGGCAAGGGCGGCTCGATGCATATCTTCGACACGAAGAACGGGTTCTACGGGGGTTGGGGGATCGTGGGGGGGCACATCCCGCTCGCGGCGGGGCTCGCGTTCGCGGCGAAGTACCGGGACGAGGACCGGGTGACGATCTGTTTTCTCGGGGACGGGGCGGCGAACCAGGGGGTCGTCTTCGAGACGCTGAACATGGCGGGGCTTTGGGACCTCCCCATCGTCTTCGTCATCGAGAACAACGAGTTCGCGATGGGGACGCGCCTGGAGTACCACGCGGCGGACACGGAGCTGTGGAAGCGCGGCCTGCCGTTCGGGATCGAATCCGAGCGCGTGGACGGGATGGACGTCCTCTCGATGAAGAAGGATGCCGAGCGGATCGTCCAGCGCGCGCGGGAGACGAAGCGGCCGCAGTGGATCGAGGTGATGTCCTACCGGTACGCGGGGCACGGGGCGGCGGACAACGACCGCCAGCTCTACCGGACGAAGGAGGAGGAGGAGCGCGCGTGGCAACGCGACCCGATCGGGCGCCTGAAAGGCTACATGATCGAGCGCAACCTCCTTACCGAGGAGACGTACGAGGCGATCGACCACGAGCTCATCGAGCGGGTCGAGGCGATCTACGAGGAGGCGAACGCGAGCCCCGCCCCGAACGCCGACGAGGTGTACGACAACATCTACACCGACATGACCCCCGAAAAGGGCCACTGAGGCCCGGGTGACGGGTCCTCCGGGATAGACTCCCCGGCGGACCCCCTATGCCTCCCGAGCCGTCGTTGCAAGCGCTGGGTCCTGGCCCCGCATCCCGCGGCCCGACGTCGCCGGAGCGGTTCGCCAGGGTTCGGGACCTCTTCACACCGGGGCTTCTCCTCGCGCTGGGGGTCGGGTTCGTCGCCGCCATGCCGGAGGAGGCCTGGCGAGCCTCGCCCGGCGGGTTCCTCATCGGGGCGATCGCCGCGTTGCTCCTCGTCCCCGGGGTCGCGGCGCTCGTCCTTCCGCCCGGAGCCCTCGTTCTCGAAGGCGAGGGGGTCGGGTACCGCGTCGGGCCGAACCTCACGGGGGAGAGGCCCTGGCGGGCGCGGTGGACGGAGGTGGCGGAGATCCGTGTCGTCCGGGAGGGCGGCGGGGAGACGCTCGTCGTGCAGACATCAGGGGGGCGGACGGCGGGGGGCGAGCGGCGGGTGGCGCTCCGGCCGTTCCTCGCCCCCCGTCCGCTTCGGGATCGCGATGGGCTCCTCGCCGCGCTCGCGCGGGCGGGGCACCCCGCGACGCTTCCGGTCGAGTTCGCGCCGGTGGGGGAGGCGTTCCCGTTGCTCGAGGGGAAGGGAGGGCGTTCCGCGCGGCGAATCTTCCTCTGCCTCCAAGTGGGGGGGAACCTCGCGCTCGCGCTCCAGGCGCTCTCCCATCTGCCGCGGGCCGACGCCTGGGGGACGGCGGCGGTCTGGACTCTTCTAGGAGTCCTGCAGTTCATCGCCCTCCTCGCCGCGTTCGACTTTCGGCGGGAGATCGTCGTGGCCGAGGGCGGGGTTCTGCTCCGGCGCGTCTCGGGGCGGCTTCGGACGGGGATGCGGCGACCTCTCGCGCGGCTTCGCGGGCGGGAGGCCCCGGCCCCGGAGCGTACGGTGTGGGCGCTCGGGTGGGGCGAGCTCACGGGGGTGCGGCTGGGGCCGCTCCGGTATCAGGGCGAGGTGCTCGCGATGGAGTTCGCCTCGCCGGGGGCGACGCACCGGCTCGCGGTCGAGTCGTCGGAGACGGTGCTGGAGGGGCGGGAGCGGCTCGTCGCGCTCCTCGCGGAGCGCGGGTTCCCGGTGGAGCGGGCGGCGTTCGAGACGCTCGCACTCCCGGGCTAAGCCTCGGGGGACTCTCCGGGGGCGGGCGTGTCGCCGAGGGCGCGTTCGATGCGGCGGTCGGGGGCGAGCCAGAGCCCGGCGACAGCGACGTAGGCGCCCCAGGCGAGGGGAGCGTAGAACCAGCCGCCGAGGAGGCCGGCGGCGTAGAGGACGACGGAGAGCTTGCCCTTGGCGTCGCTCCCGAGGGCGCGGGCGAGGAGAGAGCCGGGGCCTCCGGCCTTCAGGAGGCGGCTTTGGAGCCAGGTGTAGGCGAGGGCGGGGGCGAGGAGGGAGACGCCGTAGAGCGCGAGGGGCTCGCGCGCCCAGGGGTGGCCGCCCATCCAGGCCGTCGTGAAAGGGATGGCGGAGAGGGCGAACATGAGGCCGGCGTTCGCCCACAGCACGCTTCCATCGACCCGGCGGGAGGCCTGGAACATATGGTGGTGATTGTTCCAATAGATCATGAGGAAGACGAAGGAGAGGGTGTAGGCGAGGAAGACGGGGGCAAGGGGCCGGAGCGCCGCGAAGTCGGCGCCGCGGGGGGGACGGAGCTCGAGCACCATGATCGTGACGAGGATCGCGACGACGGCGTCGGAGAAGGCTTCGAGGCGGGTCTTGCCCATCGGGTGCGATTGTGGCCCTTTCGCGGGGGATTTTTCGGGAGGAGGGTTGTCGCGGGGGCCTCCCGTCGCGGAAGGGGGTGTGGAGACCCCTTACACGCGTTTCGAAGATTGGGAGGAGGACGACTACGCCGCGTACTTCTACGAGCACGACGCGGCGCAGATGCCGCCGGCGACGGTGCCGTACCTCGTGGCGCCGGTGTTGCCGCGGGCGATGCTGACGCTTCTGGCGGGTCCTCCGAAGGAGGGGAAGACGGACCTGGCGACGTCGCTGGCGTTCGCGGTGGCGACGGGGACGCCTTTCGCGGGGGAGCCGGTGGTGCAGGCGGGGGTGCTGTGGGCGGATTTCGAGCAGTCGCGGCTCGAGCGTCGGTTCGCGGCGGGGATCGCGCGGGAGGAGGGGGGTCAGGGGAAGCGTCTGGCGTTCTGCCACGCGCTTCCGGGGATCGACACGCCGGAGGGGTTCCGGGCGCTCGAGTGGTATCTGAGCGAGCGGGCGGCGAGCCTCGTGGTGATCGACTCGCTTTGGGCGGCGGTGGACCGGAGCGACGTGTCGCGTCCGCGGGCGGCGCGTCAGGCGCTCGGGCGTCTCGCGCGGATGACCTCGCGGTACGGGGCGGCGTGCCTCGTGATCCACCACACCGAGGTCACCGGGAGGCGTCCGAGCGCGAGCACGCAGCTTCAGGCGGCGGCGGGGCTCACGCTCGTGCAGAGCATGGAGGAGCGTCCGGACGGGACGCGGCTCGTGCATCTGCGGGGCCGGGGTCGGGGGGTGGGGTCCAGTCGGACGTCGTTCGTCTCGGAGGGTCCGGGGCTCTACCGGGCGGCGGGTCCGGGGGATCTCGGGGTCGAAGCGCCGCACGACCGGCGCGGCTCGGCCCCTCTTCTCGCCGCCTCGGTGGTCGCGGCGGTCGGGGCGGGGGAGCGGCTGGGCGTCGCCGAGATCGCGGAGCGCGCGGGGATGATGGAGCGGACGGCGGCGTGGTGGCTCAACAAGCTCGTGCGCGACGGGACGCTACGCATCGTCGGGGTCGAGGGGCGTTGCCGGATGTTCGCGCGGGCGGGGGACGGGCCGACGGTGCGTCCGGGGGGGGAGCGGGACCCGACGCGTCTTCGGCTCGGGGAGGCGTTGCTCTCGGCGTTCGGTCCGGGCGAGGAGCTCACGCTCTACGAGATCGCCGCGCGCCGGGGGATGGTGTACGAGACGGCGCGCGTCACCACGAACCGTCTCGTGCGGGAGGGGCGTCTGCGGATCGCGGCGACCCGGGGCGGGTCGCGGCTGTACGCGCGGGCGGAGGGCTAGAGGGAGCCGCCTAGGGCGAGGGCGAGCTCGCCCAAGGTGCTGCCGGCGAAGAGGCCGCCGACCTCCTCCTGCTTCACGATGAGGTACCGCCACGTCTCGCCGGTGAGCCCCGAAGCCCCCTCGCACCACCGAGCCGCCGCCTCGTCCTTGTGCCTCACGTCCACGTCCTCCCGGCCCTTCGTCTCCAGAAGCCACCGCGTCCCGTCCTCCGTCCGCGCGACGAAATCCGGCTCGTAGTACCGCAGGCGGAACGCCGAGTCCACGTACTCGATCGCGAAGCCGAGGACGCGGGGGAGCTTCGCGAACGCCTCCACGTCACGCGCCCCGTCGAGGAAACGCGCGAACTCCGCCTCGAAGCCGTTGTCCGGAGCGCAGAGGTTGAACACCGTCTTCGCCGAGGCCACCGTCTCCCGGCCGTGCGGATACCCCTCGCACTCCAAAAGCGAGCGCGCCGCCCCCTTGAGCTCGGGCTCCTTCTCCACGATCACCAGCGGACGCAGACGCTTGGCGAACTCCCGCTTCACCACGTGCTGCGCCACCGGGGTCGAGATCGCCTCGATGAAGCCCGGGGCGGCGAGGTCCACCTCGCGCCCGAACGCCCGCCGCGCGAGGTAGTCGCGCACGAGGGGGGCGATCGCCGAGAAGAGGGAGGGGAGCTTGACGTCTCCCGCGACGAGCTTCGCGAGGAACGAGACGACCTCCCCCGCCGTGCGCGCCTGGGGCACCTCGTACTCGGCGTCCACGATCTTTTCGAGGGTGAGGTAGTCCTGGCCCTCGTAGCGGAACGTCTCGCGCCCTCCCGCGGGTCCCGCCATCCCCTTCGGGAGCGGCAACGGCGGGGACGCCATCCCCATCACGTCGATCTCCGCGATCTCCCGCGCGAGCGAGCCCCGCCGCGCGAGGATGGGGGTGAGCGACGGGATCGGGATGTCGCGCTCCCTCTTCTCGGGGTCCGGCGCGATCTGCACGATCTTCAGCCGCTTCGTGAGCTCCTCGCGCTCGATCTCGAACCCCTCCTCCTTCTCCAGCGCTTCGATGAGCTCGATGAACTTCGGCGTCCCGATGACGTCCACGCGCTCCTGGTACGTCGTGCTCACGCCCCGGAACATCAGGCGCAGACCGCGGCCCACCGTCTGCTCGGGAAGGATGTTCGCCGCCGCGTTGTAGGGGCGCAGCCCCACGATGACGGTCACGTTCTGCACGTCCCAGCCCTCGCGGAGCATGAGGACGCTCACGATCGCGTTCACGCCCGACTTCGGGTCGTCCACCTTGCGGGCGACCTCGCGGGCCTCTTTGAGGTCCGCGTCGCTCATCTCGCCGTTGCGCTTCGTGTGGAGGACGTGGAGCCCCTCGCCGGCGAACTCCTCGGGGTACCGCTCGCACATCCAGGCGGCGATCTCGTCGGCCTCCTTCGTGTCGTTCGCCATCACGAAGAGGACCGGGCGCTTTCCGAGGGGCGCGAGCGCCTCGCGGTACTCGCGCCAGCGCCCCACCCCCGCCGAGAGGAACCGGCCGTAGCGGGTGCTCGCCACGTCCGAGGCGGCCTCGACGAGGGTTTCGCCCTTGCCGACGACGGGGCGCTTGACGAGCCCCTCGAGGATCGCGGAGCGGAGGGGGAAGTCGGAGACGACCCAGGAGAACAAGGCCCCCGAATCGTGGCGCGGCGTCGCGGTCACGTCGTACTGGGCGAGCAGCCGCCCCGCGCTCGCGTCGTGCAGGCGGCGGATCGCCCGGTTCCACGCGCTCTCCTCGTCGTGGACGTGGTGGGCCTCGTCGTTGAAGACCGCCACGAGCCCCCGGCGCGCGGCGATGCGGGCGGGGAAGTCGCGCGCCCCCGCGTCTTTGACCGCCGAGGGCGCTCCTTTGCGGAAGCCCGCCCCCATGACGCCCTCCATCGGGTCCTCCTCCGGCGTCGCCTCCGGGCTCGGCTCGTCGGTGATCTGGTCGATGTTCGTGAGGTACAAGGCCCCCGTCGCCCCCACCCCTTCCGGGTCGCCTTTCAGGTAGCACCGGAACTCCTCGCGGAAGCCGTACACCTCGAACTCGGGCGGGACCACGGGGTCGGTCTGGAAGATCCGCCCGTTCCGGAAGTCGTCCACGAGCCGCTCGTACACGATGATGTTCGGGGCGAGGAGGAGGAAGGTGCTCGCGTAGTCGCCGCCCCCGACGCCGTCGGCGGTCTCGATCCAGGCGTTGAACGTGTGCCACGCGACGAGGAGCGAGACGACCTTCGTCTTGCCGCTTCCCGTCGCCATCTTGATCGCGCGGCGGGCGAAGGAGTCGTACCGCAGGAGCTTCAGCTCGTCGCTCGGCGAGAACCGCTCGAAGAGGTCTCCGTTGCCGCGCACCCGCGCGACCTCGTGAAGCCAGACGATCGTCTCGACGGCCTCGCGCTGGCCCTCGTGGTAGGCGAAGGGGCGATTGCCCGCGAGGCGGTGGCCGCCGGGGCGGAACCAGTGCTCCAGAAGGGTCTTCGTGGTGGGGGTGACGCCGGGGTAGCCCTTCGCGCGCCACGCGCGGACCTCGCCCTGGATCGCGGGGACGAGCGGGGCGGTCGCGGTCCCGCCTTCGAGAAGCGAGCCCTGGCCCGGGTTGTACGTCGCCCCCTTCGGCTTGCGGGCCATCAGAGGACGGTGACCTCGCCCGTCTTCGTCGTGTCGTTGCCCATCTGGTCCACGACCTTCACGGTGACGGTGTACGTCCCCGGGGCCTCGTAGGTGTGCGACAGGGTCCGGACGAGCTTCGGGGCCGCCTTCGTGCGGTAGGCCTGGTCCATGTTGTGGAACGGCCCCGCGCCGGACTCCCAGTCCACGGCCCAGTAGTCGATCCACTGGGCCCAGTGGGAGATGCCGTCCACGACGCTCTGGGGGACGCCGTCCATGGGCATGAGGAAGTCGGTGAGGGTCAGGGCCGCGGTGCGGCCCGTCGCGGTCAGGTCGAAAGCTACCGCCGCCGCCTCGTAGAAGACGATCCCCTCGGGGTCCTCCTTCGCGCGGCGCTCCATGACCTCGCGGGGGATGACCTTGTTGCGGAGGGAGATGCCGGCGCGTTCGGCGGTCTGCTCGGCGGTCTCGTTCGTCTCGAAGGCGAAGTCCCAGCCGAGGACGTCGATGCCGGATCTCGTCGGGGCGTTCTCGCCGGTGCCGACGAGGCGGCGGAACTCGCGGGTCATGCCGGCGATATCCTCGCGGGAGACGGGGGAGTCCACCGCGCCGACGTGGACGGCGCGGCCGGCCTTCATGCCGTGGAGGTAGGCGTAGCCTTCGAGGGGGGTCGCGCCGTAGAGCCTCAGGATGAAGGCGCGGTAGGCGCGGGTGCGGGCCTCGGCGCCGGTGGCGGCGTCCTCGCCGAAGCGGTGGACCTGCCACGCCTGGCGCTCGTAGCGCCCGAGGTTGAGGACGTCGAAGGGCTTCACGTCCTTGATCGCGAGGAGGCGTTTGCGGGTGGTGTGGATCGCGAACCGTCCGAGGTCGGCGGCGATCCAGCGCCGCCCGAGTTTTTCGGCGACGGCGGCGGTCGTTCCGGAGCCCGAGAAGCAGTCGAGCACGAGATCGCCCTCCTTAGTGGTCGTTCGAATGACACGGGCTAGAAGTGGTTCGGGCTTTTCGGTTGCGTAAGTGCTACCCCCCTTCATTCGTCCGACATCTTGCCAGATGCTCTGTAGGATCGTGCCTTCCTTCTCATCGAGAAAGGACACTAGGCATCTCAACACGCCCTTCTCAGGATTCCGTAAATAGAACTCGCCTCGCTCAAGAGCGGTATCCATCTCCTCAACCGACTTGTACCGCCATTCGCGTTTGCTACCTGGGGTCGCGCCACGCCACACAAACCGGTTCTTGCTACCTTTCCACGTGCAATCATCCAACTTGAAGCGCCGTCCAGGTCTAATCTCCTCTCGTTCC
This sequence comes from Fimbriimonas sp., assembly GCA_965249475.1. Taxonomy (GTDB): domain Bacteria; phylum Armatimonadota; class Fimbriimonadia; order Fimbriimonadales; family Fimbriimonadaceae; genus Fimbriimonas. Next base: position 1,863,384 of record CBDFMD010000003.1, read on the forward strand.
TCTTCTTCACGCCACGAAACCGTCTCACCGGTGTCGAGGCGGTAAAGCGAATATTCGGCTAAAGCACCCTCCGACTTATCAGCCCTAGCAACGTCGTGATGGTAGCTGGGCTTAGGGTTGCGTCCATACCAAAAAATGACGTCGTGGATATCGCCAAACCGTGATTTTGCATCGTTATGTGCGTCGGTTCTTTGCCAAATGATCTCGTTCTGAAAGCATTTCGTGCCGAAGACCTCATCCAAAATCGCTTTACAGTAATGCGATTCATTAGTGTCCAAGTGGACAAACATGGAGCCTCGATCTGTTAGGAAGTCTCGTAGTATCGTGACCGTCTCGTAAAACCATTGCAGGAACGAGTCGCGCCCTGCACCCCAAGTGTCCTGATAGGCCCTCTTCTCGATCGCCGACGCCTCCTTCACGAAGCTCGCTCCGTCCCCGTCCTCCTCCGGCGGGATCGCCGCCGTGAACGAGAAGTCGCCCCCCGTGTTGAACGGCGGGTCGATGTAGATCAGGTCCACCTTTCCCGCGAACTCGGGGAGGAGCGCGGGGAGGACGTACTTCTTATCCCCCCAGATGAGCCGGTTGCGCCACGCCGCCTCCCCCGCGCCTTCCGCGAAGAGGTCGCGTTGCTGGCGCGAGGCGGTGGTCTCGTTGAGGGTCTCGACGGTCTGGAAGGGGAGGGCGAGGCGCACCGGCCCGACCTTGCGCCCCTCCGCGTCGTATTTGCCCTCCCAGACGAGTTCCGCCATCGTTCGGGGGACCTTACCTCGGTCCCGCCCCCGGTCGCGCGGGGGGCTCGTCGTGGCGACCGGAGGTCAGCCGCTTTCTGGTCCTTCTGGTCCTGTCGGCGGCGGATCTCTGCGGCGGGTCCGTCCTGGGATCGAACTCGGGGGATCGAACTCGGGGGATAGACTCCGGGGGGACGCTTTGAAGCTCAACGATCTCCGACGGCACCTGCGGGATGAAGGATGCCTGCCGAAGCGCGAGGGCGGGCGGCACACGATCTGGGAGAATCCCGCCAACGGGAAGACCGCGCCGGTCTTCCGCCACAACGAGGAGGTCGGCGCGGGGTACGTCGGCGACGTTTGCAAGCAGCTCGGGGTGATCCGTCCGGCGGGGCGGTGAGGCCGTGCCGTCGCCTCAGCCGACGAGGGCGACCGTTTCGGGGGCCGAGTCCTCTTCGCGGGCGGCGCGCTCGCGGCGGTAGCTCAGGAGTTCGCGGGCGGCGTCGAAGGCGTTCTCGCGGGCTTCGTCCTTCGTCGCGCCGATGGAGAAGGCGCCTTCGATCTCGAGGATCTCGGCGATCCAGGCCCCGGCTCCGTCGGGGCGGTAGACGACGTGGAGATCGAGCCGCATGCCCTATCTTACTCGCGGTACCCTAAAGCCCCATGCCCGGCACGATCCAGACGACCTACCGCGAGGCGTTGCACACCTCGATCCAGCAGGAGATGGAGAAGAGCCACGACGTCTTCATCATGGGGGAGGACATCGGGCGGTACGAGGGGACGTTCAAGGTGACGCGGGGGCTTTTTCCGCACTTCGGCTCGGGGCGGGTGATCGACACGCCGATCACGGAGGCGGGGTTCGCGGGGATCGCGACGGGGGCGGCGATGGCGGGGCTGCGGCCGATCGTCGAGTTCATGACGATGAGCTTCTCGATCCTCGCGCTCGACCAGATCATCAACCACACGGCGAAGGTGCTGTACATGAGCAACGGCGAGGTGAAGTGCCCGATCGTGTTCCGGGGTCCGAGCGGGGCGGCGAAGCAGCTCTCGGCGCAACACTCGCACAGCATGGAGGGGTGGTACGCGCACGTTCCGGGGCTGAAGGTGGTGTGTCCGGCGACGGTGAGCGACGTGTACGGGATGATGAAGACGGCGGTCGCCGACGACAACCCGGTGATCTTTCTGGAGAACCCGGGGCTCTACGCGATGAAGGGGGAGCATCCGGACGATCCGGACTTCGCGGTGCCGTTCGGGAAGGCGCAGGTGCTTCGGGAGGGGAAGGACGTGACGCTGGTGGCGTACTCGCGGATGGTGCACGCGTGCCTCAACGCGGCGGAGACGCTCGAGAAGGACGGTTTGAGCGTCGAGGTGGTGGACGTGCGCTCGCTGTTACCGCTGGACATGGGGACGATCGCGGCGAGCGTGCGGAAGACGCACCGGGCGGTGGTGGTGTACGAGGACTGGAAGTCGGGGGCGTTCGGGGCGGAGATCGCGGCTCGGATCTCGGAGGAGTGCTTCGACGATCTGGACGCTCCGGTGGGTCGGGTGGGGGGATTGAACGTCCCGATGCCGTACGCGCGGAATCTGGAGCTTCTTTGCATCCCCTCGGACGAGGACGTGCTGGCGGCGGTGCGGAAGTTGCGCTAGTGGGGACGCGCGAAGCCGTCGAGGCCTACGTCGCCGCGTTCAACGGGAAGGATGCGGAGGGGCTTCTGGCGCTCCTTTCGGAGCACGTCGTGCACGACGTGAACGAGGGGGCGACGGAGGCGGGGAAGGACCGGTTCCGGGCGTTCAAGGCGGGGATGGACGCGGCGTTCGAGGAGCGGCTGGAGGACGTGTGCGTGATGGTGAACGGGGCGGGCGACCGGGCGTGCGCGGAGTTCGTGGTGCGGGGGCGGTACCTGGGGACGGTCGCGGGGTTTCCGGAGGCGCGGGGGCAGTCGTACGTCATCCCCGCGTGCGCGATCTTCGAGGTGCGCGAGGGGCTCATCCAGAGGGTGACGAGCTACTACAACCTTCGCGCGTGGATCGACGCGATCGAGGGCGAGGCCGACTCGGCCTGAAACCGTTCGCCTCTCTCCGGGGTTGAGGGAGAGGTGCGGGCGTTCGGCGGCTTCTTCCTCGCCGAGGTGCGCGCCTCGGTCTTCGCGCTCGGGGTCTTTCTCGGGCTCGCGCTGAGCCACCTGCCGCTGCCGATGGCGCGGTACGACTCTCTGCTCCTGTGGTGCCTGGGGCTCCAGGGGCTCATGATCGCGACGGGGCGCGAGCGGGGGCGCGAAATCGGGATCGTCGCGCTCTTCCACCTCTTGGGCCTGGGGCTCGAGGCGTACAAGGTGCGGCACGGGTCGTGGGCGTACCCCGAGGCGGCGCTCACGAAGTTCGGCGGGGTGCCGCTCTACTCGGGATTCATGTACGCGAGCGTGGCGAGCTACATGCTGAGCGCGCGGCGGGTCCTCGGCCTGCGCTTCTCCGGGACGCCGCCCGCGTGGGTGCTCGCGGCGTTGCTCTTGGCGATCTACGCGAACTTTCTTCTCGCGCGGGTGTTCGGGGACGTGCGGTGGCCCCTCCTCGTGGTCCTGATCCTCGCGTTGGGACGGATGCGAGTGGAGTTCGACTACGGCGGCGGACGCCGTCGCATGCCCCTTCTCGCCGCGATGGCGCTCATCGGCCTCTTCGTCTATCTCGCGGAGAACGTCTGCACGGCGCTCGGGGCGTGGGTGTACCCGCACCAGCGGGCGGGGTGGCGTCCGGTGGAGCTCGGGAAGGTCGTCTCGTGGGGGCTTATGAGCACGGTCGCGTTCCTCGCGATCACGCTTCTGGGCGGGTTCCGCGCTTCGGAGAGCCCACAGGCCTGAGTCGCCAGACGCCGAACCAGAGGAGGCCCGCGGCTAAGGAGGGGGAGAGGGCGAGGAGTCCCCACATCCCGTTCTCGAAGTCGAGGAGATGAGGACCGGGAGAGGCCGCGACGTAGGTGAAGATCGCCCCGCCCATGCGCCCCGCCAAGATGGTCATCGGTACGGCCGCGATCGTCAGAAGAAGACGCTTGACCTCGCGGGCGTGCATCAGTCGCGGACGAGGAGGCGGTCTTCGGAGAACTTGCCGACGCGGCCCTCGTCGTTGAAGGCGAGGACGGACCAGCGGAGGGATCCGGGAGGCATGCGGGAGAGGTCGAGGACGAAGGACGTCGCGCCGACGACGTTGTAGAGGTAGGCCTTCTGGAGGCTCGCGTCGGGGCTCTCCAGGCGGGTGACGACGATCTCGACGGCGTAGCCGGTCGCGCCGGGGACGGGCTTCCAGGAGAGGGGGATCTTGTCCTCGGCGACGTGGGAGCCGTTCTCGGGGGTGAGGAGGACGGGTTTGGCGCCGGGGTTCGCCTCGGGGACGCCGGGCTCGAGGGTGAAGACGCCGTCGCCGAGGGCGACGGCGGCGTCGAGCTGGAAGGTGACGACCCTCGCGCCGTTGAGGGTGACGGCGATGCGCTTGGCGCCGTCGGAGGGCTTCAGGAGGCGCTCGTAGACGGGCTTGCCGTCCATGAGGAGGCGGAAGCGGGAGCGGGCGTTGCGCTTGATCTCGGGGCGCAGGCCGATGACGCCGCGGAAGTAGCGGGCGCCGCGGGGGACGGCGTAGCTTGCGGCGGAGGGCTCGGTCGCGGCGTTCGCGCCCGCGTAGAGGCCGGTGGCGACGGAGAGCGAGCCGATGCGGAAGGAGGCGTCGGCGATGCGGACGAAGCCGTTCGAGTAGCGCTGGGGGAGCTCGGCGAGGGTGGCGGGGAGCTTCGTTTGGGAAGCCGCGAGAAGGAGGAGGGCGATCATCGGACGGAGCCTCCGTCGTCGGCGGCGTTCGCGGGAGGGGTCTCCTTCGGTCCGGCGTCCTCCTCGACGACGGGGGGCTTGCGGCGTCCGCGTCGCTTCGGCGGGGACGGGGGGACGGCGCTCACGGTGGTTTCGGGGCCGCTCGGGGGGGCGTTGCCGGCGTTCGTCACCGTCTCTCCCGCGGCGGGGGCGGCGTCGCCGGCGTTCGTCGCGGAGTTCGAGACGCTCTGGGTGGCGTTCGAGGGGGGGTCGGCGACGCGGCGCGGGGACGGTTCGTCGGGGGCGGCGCCGTTCGGGGCGGGTTCGTTCGGGGCGGCGTTCTCGCCGGGGGGCTCGCTCGCGGGTCCGGCGGGGGACGCGTTGCCGGAGCCGTAGGAGAGGGGGGTGGAGGGGGCGTTGCCGCGAAGGTAGGAGAGCGCCCCGCCGGCGACGGCGGCCCCGACGGCCGCGCCGACGGCGAGGATGAGGAAGGCGCGGAGGCGGGCGTCCACGGGGGCCTCTACGCGGCTCCGGCGGTCGCCCGTTCCGTCTCGACCGCCTGGACCCCGGCCGTCTGGACCCCGGGCGTCTGGACCTCGGCCATCTCGGTCTCGTTCGGGGCGTAGGGGGGGAGGGCGCGCTTGAGGGGCCGGTCCTCGCGGTAGCCGAGGGCGTACTCGGCCTGGAGGATGGTGTGGATCTCGTGGGTGCCCTCGTAGATCATCGCGCCGCGCGAGTTGCGGAAGTGGCGCTCGACGGGGAACTCGTCGGAGAAGCCGTAGGCGCCGTGGATCTCGACGGCCTTGTTCGCGGCGTCGAAGGCGGCTTCGCAGTTCGTCCATTTGGCCATCGAGACCTCGCGGGTGTGGCGGAGGCCGACGTTCTTCATCCAGCCGACCTTCTCGTAGAGGAGGCGTCCGACGTCGCGACCGCGGACCATGCTCGCGATCATCGCCTGGACGAGCTGCTTCTTGCCGATGGGCTCGCCGCCGACCTTGCGGTCGTTCGCATAGGCGACGGACGCCTCGAGGCAGGCGGCGATGATGCCGACGGCGCCGGCGGCGACGGTGTAGCGGCCGTGGTCGAGGGCGGACATGGCGACCTTAAAGCCGTCGCCTTCGTCGCCGAGGCGGTCGCTCGCCGGGACGCGGACGGCGTCGAAGTGGATGGAGCCGGTGTTGCCGGCGCGGACGCCGAGCTTGCCCTTGATCGTCGTGGAGGAGAAGCCGGGGAGGGTCCGGTCCACGATGAGGGCGACGTAGTCCTTGCCCTTGCCGGCGCCCTGGAGCTTGGCGATGACGAGGAAGCGGTGGGCGTAGTCGGCGAGGGAGATCCAGGTCTTCTCGCCGGTGAGGACGTACTCGTCGCCCTCTTTGACGGCGACGGTCCTCATGTTCGCGGCGTCGGAGCCGGCGTCGGGCTCGGTGAGGCCGAAGGCCCCGAACGCCTCGCCGGTGGCGAGGGACGGAAGCCAGCGCCCTTTCTGCTCGTCGGTCCCCCATTGGAGGATCGTCATGGCGTGGAGGCCGTTGTGGACGGAGAGGACGACGCGGGCGGTGGAGTCGGCGGCCTCGAGCTCCTCGCAGGCGATGCCGAGGGCGATGTAGTCGGTGTCGGAGCCGCCGTACTTCGCGGGGAGGCCGATGCCGAGGAGGCCGGCCTCGCCCATGGCGCGGAGGACCTCGGGATCGGAGGCGTGGGTCCGGTCGCGCTCGGCGAGGCCGGGGAGGATCCGCTCGCGGCCGAAGCGGCGGGCCATCTCGCGGATGAGGTCGTGCTCCTGCGTCGGGGCGAAGTCCATGCTCTATTGTAACGGAGGCGCGGGGGGTTTGGGCACCTTCGCGGGCTTGCGGGGCGGTTTCGGAGCGGGTTTTCCGACGAGGACGACGGCGAGCGGGCCGAACTGGCGCTGGGTGATCTCGTCGAGGACGGTGAAGGTGCGGCGTCCGGGGCCTTTCACGCGGGGCTTGTAGCTCCACCGGCCTTCGAGGTCCACCTCGGCTCGTCCGAGGAGGGTGGCGTCCACGTACACGCGGACGAAGTCGCCGGGGGGGGCGATGCCGCGGAGGGTGAAACGGCCGAGGGGGAGCCGGTCCTTCGGGGCGACGTTCGTGATGCGGATGTCCTCGACGGCGGCGGTGCGATCGGCGGGAGCGGGGCGGTCGCGCGGGTCGCGTTCGGAGGCGGGGGGCACCTGCGCGGTGCGAGGACCGGCGAGGAACGCGGCCTGAAGCTCGGCGGTGCCTCCGGCGGGGGCGTCGCCACGGCGGAAACGGACGCGGAAGGCGTGGGTGCCGGGGGTCCTCACGCTCGCGCTCGCGCGCCAGCGGCCGTCGCGCGGGACGACGAATCGGGCGGTCTCGTCGCGGCCGTCGAAGAGGATCCCGGTCGCCCCGGCGGGGCCGCGTCCGGCGAGTACGAAGGTTCCGACCTCGCGGAAGGCAGACCCTTTGCGATCCGCGGGGGCGAGGGGGAGTCGGGTCTGGAGGGCCTCGGCGGTCTCCGCCACGGAGTACGTGCGCAGGGGCCGGGAGCCGGGGTCGCGGGGGCGGGGGGAGGAGGCGAGCGACACGACGGCGCCGAAGCCCGCGACGGCGCCGACGCCGATCTTCAGGCGGCGGTAGAGGAGGACGCCCTCGGGAGTGCGGAGGGGGATCTTCCCGCTCACGCGCTTCGCTCGGCTCCGGCGACGACGGGGGGGGTGGCGAGGGGCGTGGCGACGGGGGAGATGCCGAGCCGGTAGGAGGCGAGCTCGCTCTCGACGTCCATGAGGCGCGATTCGAGGAGACTCTGGCGGCGGGCGGCCTCGGCGTTCTCCTCGGTGAGCGCCTCGAGGTTCGCTTCGAGTTCGGTGATGCGGCCCCGGTGGAGGGCGATCTCGCCCTCGAAGGGGGTCGGGGAGGGCTCGCGGCCCGACGCGACGGGCGGCAGAGCGGAAGCGTCCGGCCCCTCGCCTCCGGGCTCGCCGACGAGCTCCGTGCCGTCCGCTCTCTCGCCCTTCGGCTCGTCGTCCCCCGAGGTCACGAGCCGCAAGGGGGGGGCGGGGGAGGGGGGGGCGGGGGAGGGGGGGGCGAGGAGGGGGTGGGCGAGGGAACCGGCGTCGGGGCGGAGATCGGGCTCGGGCGGGTCGGACGGGCGGCGCTTCGCCTCGGCGAGCTCGGCCTGGAGCGCGTCGATGCGGCCCTGGGCCTTCTCGAGGGCTTTGGCGTAGGTGGGGCTTCCCCGGTAGACGGCGACGTCGATGAGGGCTTGGACGCCCCACCCGACCGCGAATCCGACGACGACGCTTCCTACATCCATAGCTCGATCCCCCCTTCCGACGCGGCGCGGGCACGACGCGATCCCAAAGGGGTATATCCCGCTATTCCACAGATATGAGGCTCTTCTCCACGCTCGCTCCTCTCGCCGGGACTCTCGTCCTCTCCAGCCACGCCCCCGCCGGTCCTTCGGCCCATCCTGCGGCCGATCCTACGGCCCAGTTCACGGAAGGGGGCGCGCGCGCCTCGTCGGTGGCGCGGAAGGCGAGCGAGGGGCCGCTCGCGCCGCTTCTCGACTCGCTTCTCCTGCGCGAGCTCGGGCCGACGAACATGGGGGGTCGGATCATGGACTTCGCGGTGTACGAGCGCGATCCGCGGATCTTCTACGTGGCGACGGCCTCGGGGGGGCTCTACAAGACGACGAACGGGGGGACGAGCTTCACGCCGCTCTTCCAGCAGGAGGGCTCGATCTCGCTCGGGGCGGTGGCGATCGCGCCGTCGAACCCGGACGTGGTGTACGTGGGGACGGGGGAGCAGTCGTCGCGGAACTCGGTCGCGTGGGGGGACGGGGTGTACCGCTCGACGGACGGGGGGAAGACGTTCGTCAAGCTCGGGCTCACCGAGACGCGGCACATCGGGCGGATCGTGGTGGACCCGCGGAACCCGGACGTGGCGTACGTGGCGGCGCTCGGGCGGCTTTGGGGGCGGAGCGAGGAGCGGGGCGTGTACAAGACGACCGACGGCGGGAAGACGTGGGCGCACGTCCTCGCGCTCGATGAGAAGTCGGGGGCGGTGGACCTCGACATGGATCCGAAGGATCCGAACGTGCTGTACGCCTCGATGTGGGACCGGCTGAGGAAGCCGTACGTGTTCGCGTCGGGGGGGCCGACGTCGGGGCTCTACAAGACGAGCGACGGGGGTCGGACGTGGAAGCGGCTCGGGAAGGGTCTCCCGGGCGGGGATCTCGGGCGGATCGGGGTGTCGATCTACCGGAAGGACCCGCGGGTGCTCGTGGCGACGGTGGAGTACGCGGTGCCGGGGGCGCCGAAGACGATCTCGAGCGACGACGACCTGGAGCGGTCGGAGCGGGAGCGCGACGCGGGACGGGACAGCTCGGGACACGAGGGCGCGGGAGGCGAGACGGGGGGGCTCTCGGCGCTCCGGTTGCTGACCTCTCGGTTCCAGGGCACCTCGACGACGCCGCCGCAGACGGGAGGCCAGACGGGCGGGCAGAAGACGCTTCCGCCGCAGAACACGGGGAAGCCGAAGACCTCGGACGAGCCGAAGCGGGTGGACCCGGCGGCGACGACGGGGCAGAAGTCCTCGCCGGCGGCCCCCAAGGCGCCCGCGAAGCCGAAGGACCCGCGGATGGTGGTGCCCTCGGGAAGCCAGTTCAACGGGGGCGGGCTCTTCCTCTCGCGGGACGGGGGGGAGAGCTGGACGCTTCTGCGGCAGCTGGACCCGCGGCCGTTCTACTTCTCGACCCCGCTCATCGACCCGAACGACGCGCGGCGGATCTACATGGGGGGGCTCAACATCCTCATGACGACGGACGGGGGGAAGACGTGGAAGACGGTGGGGGACGTGACGCACGCCGACCATCACGCGATCTGGGTGGACCCGCGGGACTCGAACACGGTGATGACGGGTTGCGACGGCGGAGTGAACATCTCGCGGGACCGGGCGCTCACGTGGGACGTCATCCAGTCCATGCCGATCGGGCAGTTCTACTCGGTGGACTACGACACCCAGCGGCCGTACTGGGTGTACGGGGGGCTCCAGGACAACGGGACGTGGGGGATCCCCACGCAGTCGCCGAACGGGGGGGTGGGCTTTTGGGACGCGCAGAGCCTCTACGGCGGGGACGGGTTCTACACCCGGACGGACAAGGCGAACCCAGCGATCGTGTACGCGGAGAGCCAGGGGGGGAACGTCGGGCGGATCAACCGGACGACGGGGGAGCGCAAGAGCCTCCGGCCCGCGATGAACAAGGCGGCGGGGCTCGCGAAGACCGCCAAGGGGAAGACCGAGGAGTTGCGGTGCAACTGGAACACGCCGATCGAGCTCGGGCGGCACGCGGAAGGGACCGTGTACGTCGGGGCGCACCGGCTTCTTCGCTCGACGGACCGGGGGGAGACGTTCGCGGCGATCTCGCCGGATCTCACGGGGAACTCGCCTCGGAAGGAGGCGACGGAGCTTATCGCGGCGCGGATCTCGGTGAACGGGGAGGCGACGGGGGCGGAGAACCACTGCACGATCGTGACGATCGCGGAATCGCCGGTCACGAAGGGCGTGATCGCGACGGGAAGCGACGACGGGCGGGTGAACGTCACGAAGGACGACGGGAAGACGTGGACGGACGTGACCCGGAACCTGCCGGGGCTGCCGGACGGGATCTGGTGCACGCGGGTGATCCTCTCGAAGTGGAAGTCCGGGCGGATGTACGCGACGTTCGACAACCACCGGTACGACGACTTCAAGCCGTACCTCTACCGGAGCGAGGATCTGGGGGCGACGTGGACGAGGATGGACGGCGGCCTACCGGACTACGACTGCCTCTACGTCATCCGGGAGGACGAGCGGAATCCGCGGGCGCTGTATCTGGGCTCGGAGATGTCGCTCCGGGTCTCGAACGACGAGGGGGCGACGTGGACGCGGCTCCGGTCGGGGTTCCCGACGGTGGCGGTGCACGACCTGCAGGTGAACGACCGGGACTCGGATCTTGTGATCGGGACGCACGGGCGGGCGATCTGGACGCTCGACATCGGGCCGATCTCGAACCTGTCGGCGGGGGACGACGGGAAGGCGGACGCGCTCTTTCCGCCGAAGGCCATCGTGCGGATGCCGTTCACGACGAGCGGGGGCTGGGAGGGGAACCGGTACTTCGTCGCGCGCAACACCCAGCCGGGGACGACGGTGTACTACCGGCTCGCGGCGGAGCCGAAGTCGGACGTCGTGGTCCGGCTTCTCGGGGCGGACGGGAAGAGCCTCACGTCGGTGGACGGAACGAAGAGGGTCGGGATGAACGCGGTGCGGATCGTGCCGCGGGCGAACGGCCAGGCGCTTCCGGCGGGGAAGTACACGGTGGAGCTCGGCTACGACGGGAAGAAGACGAGCCAGCCGGTGGAGATCTTCGACCCTAAAGGCTACTAAGAGGCTATTCAGCCGCCGATCCCCCACGGCGTCCCGTAGACCTACGGGACGCCATGGCGATGCAGTACACCACCCTCGGACGATCGGGACTCAAGGTCTCACGGGTTTGCCTCGGCACGATGAACTTCGGGCCGCAGACGACGCAGGAGGACTCGTTCGCGATCATGGACCGGGCGCTCGATCTCGGGATCAACTTTTTCGACACGGCGAACGGGTACGGGGGTCAGCCGGGGGAGGGGATCACGGAGCGGATCATCGGGGACTGGTTCGCGCAAGGGGGCGAGCGTCGGGAGCGGACGGTGCTCGCGACGAAGTTCTACGGGGGGATGGGGAAGGGTCTCCAGAAGGACTGGCCGAACACGAACGGGGGGAGCGCGCTGAACATCCGGCGGGCGTGCGACGCCTCGCTCGGGCGGCTGAAGACGGACTACATCGACGTGTACCAGATGCACCACATCGACCGGAGCGTGCCGTTCGACGAGGTGTGGGAGGCGTTCGACGTCCTGCGGACGCAGGGGAAGGTTCTCTACTTCGGTTCGTCGAACTACGCGGGGTGGCATATCGCACAGGCGAACGAGGAGGCGAAGCGGCGGGGCTCGCTCGGGCTCGTCTCGGAGCAGTCGAAGTACTCGCTTCTCCAGCGGGAGATCGAGATGGAGGTCGCGCCGGCGTGCGAGGCGTACGGGGTGGGGATCATCCCGTGGTCGCCGCTCGCGGGGGGGGCGCTCGCGGGGATCATGAAGGGCCAGGAGGGCGTGCGGCGCAAGGGGGACTGGACGGACAAGCTCCGGGCGGAGAAGGGGGAGATCCTCACGCGGTGGGAGGATCTGTGCGAGGGGCTCGGGGAGTCCCCGGCGGACGTGGCGATCGCGTGGACGCTCACGAAGCCGTTCGTGGCCTCGCCGATCCTCGGGCCTCGGACGGTGGAGCAGCTGGAGTCCTCGGCGCGGACGCCGGAGATCGAGTTGAGTCCGGAGACGCTCGCGAAGATCGACGAGCTGTTCCCGCCGTTCAAGACGTCGCCCGAGCACTACGCCTGGTGATCGGGGCGCGGGGCCGTCGGTCCCGCGCCCCGGGCGGGCCTAGCGGACGCGGACGAAGACGTTCGGTTTCCCGGCCTTGGGGGTGACGACGAAGCGATCGGGGCCGGAGAACCGGACCGTACCCGAGGGGGTGGGTGTGGCGAGCATGACGCGCTTGAAGCCCGCCTGGGCGGCGGGGGTGACCCTCGCGCGGTCGGAGGGGCTCAAGGCGGCGACGTCGAGCCGGGCGTCGGTCGCGCGCAGGACGAGGACGTTCCCCCGAAGAGCGTAGGTGCCGCTCAGGTCGAAGGCGAGGGGGTGTCCGGGGCGCTTCACGCCGCTCACGCGCTCGGTGAAGCGGCCTCCGGCGAAGGTGAAGACGCTCACGATGCGGTCGGAGACGCGGCCCTCGGTGCGCCACCGGCCTTCGATGGGGGGTCGGGCGGGCGCGAGGGCGGCGATGGCGAGGAGGGCGACGGCGGGGAGGGTTCGGCTCATCCGGATCGAGTCTACAGGGGAGGGCGTCCTAGCGGCCGACGGCGCGGGTGAGGACGACCTTGCGGTCGGGGCGGGTGAGTTCGAGGCGGTCGGGACCCGCGTTTTTGAAGGCGTAGGCGACGGGCTGGCCGTCCTCGCCGCCGACGGAGCGGCGGAGAATGCCTTCGGCCTGGGCGCGGAGGGGGGGGTCGAGGCGGGAGACGTCGATCTCCGTCGCGCGGTTCGTGATGGTGAGGGTGTCGCCCTGGAGGGCGTACGCGCCCTCCTGGTGGACGGAGACGGTGCCGAGTCCCCGGACGAGGAGGCGGGTCTCGACGGTGCGGACGCCGTCCTTGAACTCGGCGTAGGCGACGCCGGCGCGGGCGGTGAGGGCGGGGTCGCTCACGTCCCAGCGTCCGGCGAGGGGGTCGGGGGGCTTGCCGCACGCGGCGATCGCGAAGGGGGCGAGCGCACCGAGAAGCAGGGGGTGAAGAAGGGGGCGAGGAGGGGGGCGAAGACGGCGGCGGGTCATGGGAGGCGTTCGAGGGTCATGGTGGTGCCGTTGGGGTACTTCACGAAGGCGCGGCCGCCGGAGGAGAACTCCAGTTTGACGGTCTCGACGGACTCGAGGGTGGTGACGGTCTCGGTCTTCGTCGCGGTGTTCGCGACGGCCATCGCGCGGGCGGCGGGGGTCATGCCGGAGGTGTCGAAGCGGGCGGTGGCGGCGCTGAGGGTGAGGTCGGCGCCTTGGAGCTCGTAGCGGCCGGAGCGCTCGTAGACGAGGGTGCCCATCTCGCGGCTCTTGGTGACGACGCGGGAGGCGAAGCGTCCCGCGTCGAAGGTCATCGTCGTCTCGGCGCCGGTGACGCCGGCGGCCTTGGCGCGCCACCTCCCCTCCAGGGTCGGGCCCTTGCAGGAGGCGAGGGAGAGGGCGAGGAGCATCAGGGGGAGAACGTCGCGTCGCATGGCCTTTCTATCCTCTGGGTTCCACATCGGATCTCAGGAGAGGGTCGAAAGGCCTTTTTAGAGGGCGGGGCCTACTTTGCGCGGGTGAGGGTGGCGGTGCCTTTGGGAGAGGTCATGAGGACCTGGTCGGACGAGTCGAACTTGATGGTGAACTGGTGGTCCTGCTTCGTCTGCTCGAGGATCTTGCCTTTGAGGTCCTGGCCGGTGAGGAAAGCCTTGGCCATGGGGGTGGCTTTGGAGTCGTCGATCTTCACGTCCTTGTAGTTCAGGTCGAGCTTGTCGCCGGAGAGGGTGTAGTCGCCGGAGACGACGAGGTTCAGCTCGCCGACGGCCTGTTGCTTCATCGCCATCGTCATGGTGGCCTTGCCGCCGGAGAAGTCGATCGTCGCGGCGGAGCCGGGGGCGGCGCCGGAGAGTCCCTGGACGTTCCACTTGCCGTCGAGGGAGTTGCCCTTGCAACCGGCGAGGGGGAGGGCGAGGAGCGAGAGGCCGAGAAGGAGGGCGGCCGGAGTCGAGCGCATACCCGAGTCTACCGACGCCTAGTCGGCGAACGTGGCGACGAAGCCGAGGCTCTTGCCGTTCTTCGCGCCCCAGCCGGTGAGGACGACGGTGCGGCCGGTGCGGCCGATGCCGACGACCTGCTCGAAGGTCCACCCCGCGACGTTCGCGCGGTGGGCGGCGAGAAAGGCGCCGAGTCCCTGGACGGCGGCGGCGGAGTTCCAGACGGCGGCCCTTTCGCCCGAGAAGCCAGCGACGTAGCGTCCGGCGGGGTCCACGGCCAGTGCGACGGCGGTCGTCGCGCCGGGAAGGGGGGGAAGGACAGAGATGCCGCCGGTGCGGAGGTCCCAGCGGGCGGCGGCGGTTCGCGCGCGGGCGGAGAGGGAGCCGACGGCGAGGCGTCCGTCGGGGGTGATCGCCTCGGCGGAGGAGTCCGCGGCCCAGTGGGGGACGACGAGAAGACGGGAGCCGACGAGCTCGGTCCAGAGGAAGGCGCGGGTGGATTTGGCGGCGTCGTAGGCGACGCCGACGACGGGGGAGCCGCCCCGGGCGGCGGCGCGGGCGTGCATGTCGGGGTAGCCGCGCAGGGGTTGGAGGATGGTGGCGAGCCCGCGCCGCCAGCGGACGGCGCGGAAGCCGCCGCCCTCGCTCTGGCTGTAGCCGACCGCGGTGGCGCCGTCGGCGGAGACGCCGGAGGCGACGGAGGCGGCGTCGGCGCGCAAGGGGGCGAGGGTGCGGAGCGTCCCGCCGGTCCAGGCGAAGGCGTTCTTCGCGACGCCGACGATCGCGCGGCCCCCGGCGGCGACGGCGTTGGGGTAGACCTCGGCGCCGCCGGGGGAGAAGTGGGCGAGGGAGCGGGGGGCGACGCGGTAGACGAAGCCGTTCGCGGGGGAGAAGCCTCCGACGACGACGGCGCCGTCGGGGCTTATCGCGTAGGGGTGGGGGGCGGGGAGGCCCCTCTCGGGAGGGATCGCGACGAGGGTCGCGCGGGAGGCGACCGGTCTCGCCGGGGGCAGGAGCGCCGCGACCGCGGGGGCGAGCATGGGATCTATTATGGGCGCTCGGACGACGATCCCCCAAGACCGCGAGCCGGCGACCGCGAGCCGGCGACCGCGAGCCGGCAAGCCGCGGGTCAGCGGGTCGCGGCGCCGGAGGCCGGGGGGGTTCCGGCGGTCGCGGGCGAGACGGGGGTTCCGTCGGCGCGGACGGTGCGGCGGAAGGGGGTGGTCACGCCGTCGTAGGCAAGGTCGAACTCGTCGCCCCTCACGACGTAGCTGTAGGGCGCCTCGCTCTTCATCCGGGCGCGGAAGGCCCAGATCACGGGGGCGACCTTCAGGGCGACGGCGGTGCGGGAACGTTCGGGGACGTTGTACTCGGGGGTGATCTCGTCGAGAGTCGGAGTGGAAGACGCCGGCTTTGGCGGTGTACCGGCCTTTGAGGGTCATCACCACGGTGCCGTTCGACGCGGAGATGGTCGTCGTCCCATGCCGGTTGCCGTCCTTCGCGAGCCCCAGGTGGGCGAGGGAGCCGCTCGGATCGGTCGCCTCGTAGGTTCCGAAGATCGCCGGATCGTGGTCGCCGCGCCTGCAACCCGCCCCGAGGAAGGCGAGGGCGGCGAGGGCGCAGAGCTTTCGGGGGCCGCCGCGGCGCGGCGACGCTCACCCTGGGCTCTTCGCCTCCGGACGCGCGCGGGGGCGGGGTTTTCGGGTCCACTCCTCGCGTTGCCCTCGCGCCCCGCGTCCCCGCCTCTCTCCCCTTTCGATCTCGCCTCGGCGGCGGCGTCGCTCGGGATCGTGCTCACGGACGAGCAGACCGGCGCGTTCGCGCGGTTCGAGGAGGCGCTCTACCGCGCGAACGAGGCGACGAACCTCACGCGGGTGCCGCGGGAGGAGTGCGGCGTGCGGCATTTTCTCGACTCTCTTCTCGTCGCGCCGCTCCTGCCGCCGGGGGCGGAGGTGCTCGATCTCGGGACGGGGCCGGGGTTTCCGGCGTGGCCGCTCGCGCGGGCGCGGGGGGATCTTGCCGTGACGGCGCTCGATTCGGCGGGGAAGATGGTGCGGTTCTTGCGCTCGCAGGCCCTGCCGAACCTGGAGGTGCTCCAGGGGCGGGCGGAGGAGTGGGAGGAGCGGGAGGCGTTCGACGTCGTGACGGGGCGGGCGGTCGCGCCGCTCGCGGTGCAGCTGGAGCTCTCGGCGGGGCTTGCGCGGATCGGGGGGGCGGTGATCCCGATGCGGACGCCGGGGGACGATCCCGAGGGGGTGGAGCTGGGGCCGCTGGGGTTGGAGCTGGAGTCGGTGCGGGAGGCGACGCTTCCCGTGATCGAGGCGGCGCGGGTCTTTCCGGTGTACCGGAAGGTGCGGCCGACGGACGGGGCGTACCCGCGGCGGTGGGCGGAGATCCGGGAGTCGCCGCTCGTGCGGGGCGGGGGCAGGGAGCCTCATCCGGACGATCCGGCGTAGAAGCGGGGAGCCATGCCGCGACTTCCCCACGAGCGCATCTTCGGCGTCGAGACCGAGTTCGGTTGCCTCGTCGCCGATCCGGACCTCGGGAATCCCGAGGCGGCGGTCGAGGCGATCAAGGACTACCTCTTCTACGACCTGAAGATCGGGGCGCTCGACATCATCTCGCGCGACGACGTGTTCGAGCCGGCCGAGTCGGGGGGGTTCACGCTCAACGGGGCGCGGCTGTACGTGGACGCGGTGGGAAGCCACCTGGAGTACGCGACGGCGGAGTGCCGGTCGCTGAAGGACGTGGTGGCGAACGACCGGGCGGGGCAACGTTGGATCGTGCGGGCGATCGAGGAGCTCGGGCTCGCAGACTCGGTGTCGGTCTACAACAACTCGGTGGACCACTTCGGGGGGCACACGTTCGGGTGCCACGAGAACTACCTCGTGCGGGCGAACGACGGGGTGCTGGACGCGGCGCTTCCGCGGTTCTTCCCGTTCCTCGTGACGCGGCAGATCTTCTCGGGGGTGGGGCGCGTGGGGGGGCACGTCCTCGCTGGAGGCGGGTCGCCGAGCTACTCGGACATGGCGGCGAACCCGATCGACTACATCTGGGTGAGCAACGTGTACGGGGTGTACCCGGACGACTCGGCGCGGTTCCAGCTGAGCCAGCGGGCGGACCACATCCTCAAGACGATCGCGAGCCGGGTGCGGTTCAACCGGGCGCTCATCAATCCGAAGTGGGAGACGATGTACGCGCACGAGGGGATGACGCGGCTCCACCTGCTCTTCGGAGAATCGAACCAGAACGAGTTCGCCTACGCGCTGAAGGTGGGGACGACGATGCTCGTGATCCGGGCGCTCGAGGACGGGCTCGTCGGGCCGGAGGTGCAGCTGCGGAACCCGCTCCTCGCGATGCGAGCGGTCTCGCGGGACGAGACGTACACGTGGCGGGTGGACCGGATGCAGGGGGGCGAGATCCCGGCGGTGGACCTTCAGCGGGTCTACCTGCGGGCGTGCGAGGGGTACCGGGGGGAGAGCGCGCAGACGGACTGGATCCTCACCGAGTGGGGGGCGATCCTCGACGGATTGGAGCGGGACCCGCTGTCGCTCGGGGACCGGATCGACTGGGTGGCGAAGCGGGCGGTGGTGGAGGAGTACCGGAAGGAGGAGGGGCTCGAGTGGGGGGACGACGCGCTCCACTCGGTGGACCTGGAGTACCACAACATCGATCCGGCGAAGTCGCTTTTCCACGGGCTTCAGGAGATGGGGCGGACGCGGCGGTACGTGGGCGACCTCGACATCCTCGACGCGATGACGGACCCGCCGGGGGACACGCGGGCGAAGGGGCGGGCGGCGCTCGTGGAGAAGGTGTTGCGCAAGGGCGGGGCGAAGTCGTACGCGTTCGACTGGAACGGAGTGGCGCTCGGGCGGGCGAAGCACATCGACATGCCGGACCCTTTCGAGACGTACGAGGAGCCGAGGGACCAGTGGGACCGTCCGGCGGAAGTCTAGACGAGCCGGTACGCTCTCCGGCATGAGCGCGCGCATCCTCACCTCTCTTCCCGTCGGCGAGAGGGTGGGGATCGCGTTTTCGGGGGGGCTCGACACGTCGGTCGCGGTGAATTGGATGCGCGAGCGGGGGGCGGTGCCGTACTGCTACACGGGGCTTCTCGGGCAGTACGACGAGGACGACGTAGAGGGGATCCCGGATCGGGCGAAGGCGTACGGGGCGGAGAGGGCAAGGCTCGTGGACCTGCGGGAGCCGATGGTGCGCGAGGGGCTCGTGGCCCTGCGGTGCGGGGCATTCCATATCGCGTCGGGGGGGAAGACGTACTTCAACACGACGCCGATCGGGCGGGCGGTGACGGGGACGATGCTCGTGCGGGCGATGGCGGAGGACGGGGTGAGCATCTGGGGGGACGGGAGCACGTACAAGGGGAACGACATCGAGCGGTTCTACCGGTACGGGATGCTCGCGAACCCGGATCTGCGGATCTACAAGCCGTGGCTCGACGAGCGGTTCGTGAGCGAGCTGGGGGGGCGGGCGGAGATGAGCGAGTGGCTCACGTCGCGGGGTCTGCCATACCGGGCGAGCAAGGAGAAGGCGTACTCGACGGACGCGAACATCTGGGGGGCGACGCACGAGGCGAAGGATCTGGAGTCGCTCTCGCGGGGGATGACGATCGTCGAGCCGATCATGGGGGTGGCGTTCTGGCGGCCGGAGGTCGAGATCGCGCCGGAGACGGTGACCATCCGGTTCGAGTCGGGGGTGCCGACGGCGATCGACGGGGAGGCGCTGGACCCGGTGGATCTCGTGATGCGGGCGAACGCGATCGGGGGGCGGCACGGCCTGGGGATGTCGGATCAGATCGAGAACCGGATCATTGAGGCGAAGAGCCGGGGGATCTACGAGGCGCCGGGGATGGCGCTCCTGTTCCTCGCGTACGAGCGGCTCGTGAACGCGATCCACAACGAGGGGACGATCGAGAACTACCGGAGCGAGGGGCGGCGGCTCGGGCGGCTTCTGTACGAGGGGCGGTGGTTCGATCCTCAGGCGCTCATGCTTCGGGACTCGCTGGAGCGGTGGGTCGCGTCGCTCGTGACGGGGGAGGTGACGGTGGAGCTTCGGCGGGGGGACGACTACACGATCCTCGCGACGGACGGGCCGGGGTTCGCGTACCGTCCGGAGCGGCTCTCGATGGAGAGCGGGGCGAGCGAGTTCTCGCCGACGGACCGGATCGGCCAGCTCGCGATGCGGAACCTCGACATCGCGGACTCGCGGGAGAAGATCCTCGAGTACGGGCGGCGCTCGGCGCTCTCGGGGCCGGACCGGCTGGCGCTGGGACTGGCCTCGGCGAGCGACGCCTCTTCGTAAGGAGGCGGGGGTGAGGCGGTTCGGTCTGACGCCCGAGGCGCTCGCGCGGCTGACGTATCCGCAGACGATGGTCTTTCTGGGTTCGCTCGCGGCGACGCTGACGCTTCTCTCGCTCGTGGTGCGGATGCGGGCGACGTACCGGTACGATCTCGCGGCGACGCTGTGCCTTCAGCGGCTGGAGTCGCCTCTGCTCACGAAGATCGCGCGGGGGGCGACGTTCCTCGGGAACGCGACGACGGTCGTCGGGATCGCGGTGCTCCTCTTCGTCGCCTTCGCCGCGCTCGGGCGGATCGAGGCGGGGATCCTCGTGGGGCTCTCGCTCTTCGCGCTCCCGCTCAACGCGGTTCTGAAGAGCCTCTTCTCCCGTCAGCGCCCGGGGGAGGCGGGTCCGGTGGAGGAGGACGAGCGGGAGAAGGGGGTCCGGGTATATGGGGGGCCGCGGTGGGGGTTCTCGTTCCCGAGCGGGCACTCGATGGCGTCGTCGGCGTTCTACGGGACCGTCGCGACGATGGGTTGGCTTCTGGTGCCGGGGGAGCCGCTCCGCTCGGTGGTGGCGGGGGGGCTCGTGGTCGTCCCGTTCGTGTGCGGGATCTCGCGGATCTATCTCGGAGCCCACTGGCTTTCGGACGTGGTGGCGGGTTGGACGGGCGGGGCGCTCGTCGCGCTCGCGGCGAGCGCGCTCTACGCGCCGCTCGCGTTCCCGGGTTGATCCTCGCTGGCGGCGTCCTCGGGGATCGTCACGCGGGCGTAGAGGTCGTCGAGGCGGAGGGGTTCGGCGAAGGGGCCGAAACGGGCCTCGGCGCCGGGGCGTGCGATGAGGACGGAGGTCCAGCCGAGTTCGGTCCGCTCGTAGATCTCGACGAGGCGCGCGTCGGAGGCGACGAGGACGTAGGCCTGGAGGGAGGGAAGTGAGCGGTAGAGCTCGGCCTTGCGCCCGCGGTCGCGCTCCTCGGTGGTGCGGGAGAGGACCTCGAAGACGACGCTCGGGTTCTCGAGAAAGGTGATGGGGTTGTCCACGAGGGTCGGGTCGCAGGCGAAGATCGCGTCGGGGAAGAGGTAGGACTCGCCGGGGAAGCGGATGGCGACGTTGGAGGTGAGGGGGCCGCACGAGGCGGTCTCCTGACAGTAGAGGAAGCGGAAGATCGCGGCCTCCAGCAGGCCGTTCCGCGCTTTGCCGCCCGCCATCGCGTAGACGGCGCCGTCCACGACCTCGACGCGGCCTTCGGCCTTCGCGATGAGGTCCACGTAGCCGCGGGGGGCGAGGGATCGGACGGCGGCCATGGGGGGATTCTACATCGGGGGCAGAGCGTCCCAGATCGCGCGGTCGGCGAACTCGACGGAGTGGCCGTCGGGGTCGCGGAAGTAGAGGGAGCGGCCGCCCTGAGCGGGGCGGACCTCGCTCTCGACGGCGATGCCCCTTTCGGTAAGCCGGTGGTGCCAGACGTCGAGCTCCTCGGGGGGGACGGAGAAGGCGAGGTGCTGGCGGCCCCCGGCGTCGTGGCCGGGGATCCTTCCACCGGGGGTGCTCTCGCCCCCGGTGGAGAGGCCGCGGGCGAAGAGGAGGAGGATGCGTCCGTCAGCGAGGCGGAGGGCGCACATGCGTCTCTCGGCGAGGACGGTCGGGGCTTCGAGGAGATCGCCGTAGAAGGTCTCGCTCCGGTCGAGGTCGGTCACGTAGAGGGCGGTTTCGAGAAGGGCGAGGGTCATCGGTCGAGTTCTACGCGGCGGCGGATCGAGGTCTTCGCCGGGTTGCGCCCTCAGCCGGGGCGTGGTTCAGGGTTGGGGACGGAGGGAGTTCACGCCGACATAGGCGACGGTGAAGAGCCCTGACACGGCGGCGATCCAAGCGAGCGGATGGAGCCCGGGTTCGCCTCCTCTCCCGGTCGCGACGAACACGAGATCGTGTTGCGGCTCCAGCCCGAACTTCGGGTCGTCGTACGCCGTCACGACGGGGTTGGGCGGGAGATCGTAGGTGCGGAGGCCGAGGTCCTTGGCGAGAGACGCACAGAGGGTCGGACCGAGCCGCGCGCGGCCGAGTCCGGCACCGCTCCAGGGGCGATCGCCGACCTTTCCAGCGAGGGGAACGTCGCTCACCAGGAAGAGGCGGAGCTTGGATCCCGAGCCGCCGTTCTCCTTCGGAACCGCGTAGGGGGCGAAAGGAACATCGGTCCCGAAGGTCATCCGGATCGGACCCGTGGCGCGGTTCGCGTCCTTCTTGAGCTTGAAGGCGGTGATCGTCCAGCGTCGCTCCAGATACGGCGCGGCCCAAGCTTCAAGCCAATCAGGGCAGGGAAAGTCGTTGTCCTTAAGCCACGCTTTGAGGGCGGGGGCATCTCCCGCCTGGAGAACGGCGGCGGTGTACGAACCAACGTCGACCATCTCGACGACGGTCACGGCTCGGGGCGGTTCGGCGGCCGCGCCCCCTTGCGATCCAAACCCGCCCCGGTTCTTCGTCCACTGCGGAGGGACGCAGAGCTTGGTCAGTTTGTCAAAGGCGTCGGTCGAGACGGATGCGATCTTGGGAACGGTGGGTGTCGGAGCGAGGAAGCCGACGTCGCCGTCGGCTTTGAAACGAGCGTTGCGGACGAAGTGCTCGACGCGCTCGACCGAATCCCAGATCACGATGTCGCTCTGGCCATCGAAGACGACGGGGACGGGGGTCGAGGAGACTCCGCCGCAGGCAAGGGCGCGTCCGGTTAGAACGGCGACGAAGGCGGCGGCACAGACGGCTCGCATCCTTGGGGTTTACCAGATCGTTCGCATCGTGCCGACGCGCGACTCAGCCCCTTCCGTCCCAATCGGGGCTGGCGGCTTCGCTCCAGCGGAGGCGGATCGCTTTGAACTCGTCGTCGGGGAGCGGGCCGGCGGCGAGGAGGGCGGCGTTCGCGGCCCAACGCTCGGGCTTGGCGGTGCCGACGATCATGGTGCTCACGCCGGGGATCGTCGCGGTGAAGCGCATGGCGGTGGCGACGTCGTTCCTCTCGCCGAGGAAGTCGTAGGCGAGCTCGTCGAGGCGGAGTTTGTAGGGCCAGCCGTAGTCGCCCTCCTTCGTACCGGGCTTCCAAGCGGCGTTCGCAATGGGGCGCTTGACGATGACGCCCATGCCCGCCTCGTGGGCGTCGCGGACCCAGCCGTCGATGCCGTTCTGGTCGGCGATGGAGGCAGAGGTCTGGAGGGTGTCGAAGGCACCGGTGCTCACGGCGTAGGTCGCGGCGGCGTTGTCGCCGGAGTAGCCGACGAAGCGGGTCTTGCCCGCCTCGCGGGCGCGGATGAGGACCTCGACGACGTCGCCCGCGCGGAGGGTCGCCTCGTCGCAGGTATGGAGCTGGACGAGATCGACGTGATCCACCTTCAGGCGCTGGAGGGAACGGTCGATGGACCTCGCGAGGGTGGCGGGGTCCCAATCCTGCCCGCCGAGGGCCTCCCCCTCGTGGCCGCACTTCGTGAAGAGGTGGAAGTCGCCGCGGCGGGCGGCGACGGCGCGGCCGATCTTCTCCTCGGACTCGCGGTAGCACTCGGCGGTGTCGATGACGTTGAGCCCCGCGTCGAGGGCGGCGTTGAGGAGACGCTCCACGGTGTCCTGAGAGACGGCGGGGTCGCCGATCTCGGCGCCGCCGAAGCCGAGGAGGCTCACCTTCAGGCCGGTGCGGCCGAGTTCGCGTTGTTCCATACGGGGGGTCTACGAGGCGGGGGTCTCGTCGGTCGGCTCCTCGGAGGCGTTTTCGGGGGCGCTCAGGCGATCGAAGTTCGCGTAGAGGGCGTCGAGGGGAAGCTCGGCGTCGCCGACGAGGAGGCGGGCGACTTCGCCGGGGCGGAAGACGCGGAGGCGCCAGCCGTCGCCGTCGCGGCGGTAGACCTCGATGCGCCGTTCGTCGGTCGCGGCGAGGACGATCTCGCCGAGGGAAGGGACGGAGGCGTAGGCGTCGAACTTCGCGGTGCGGTCGCGGTGCTCGGTCGTCGGGGAGAGGACCTCGACGATGCTGAGGGGGTTGAGGAGGACGTCGCCCCCTTCGAAGCGGGGGTCGCAGGCGAAGGAGAGGTCGGGGTAGAGGTAGCCCGCTCCGAGGATGCGGACCTTCATGACGGAGGAGAAGGTCGTGCAACCTGAGTCCCTCACCCGCGCGAACGTGATGCCGGAGATCTGGGTCGG
Organism: Fimbriimonas sp.; assembly: GCA_965249475.1. Taxonomy (GTDB): domain Bacteria; phylum Armatimonadota; class Fimbriimonadia; order Fimbriimonadales; family Fimbriimonadaceae; genus Fimbriimonas. Next base: position 1,886,745 of record CBDFMD010000003.1, read on the forward strand.
AAGGTTCGCGTGGACAGGGGTCCCGCCCGGCATCATGGTGACGACGCCGTGGAGGAGCTCGGCGCGCGTCTCAAGGTCGGGGTCGCGCTCGCGGGCGAGGTACTCCTCGTCGGTGACGAGAGTCGGGCGAGGCGGGGCGATCGTCGCCATGGGGCGAAGATTACTTCGTGGAGTGGGGGCCCTGGGACTCGTTCTTCGCGCCCTCGCGCTTGGCGGACTCCTGGTGCTTCGTGGCGTCGGTCTTCGGGGTGCCCTGCTCCTCGGGCTTCGAGGCGTGGCCCTCGCTCGTCCGGTGCTCCTTGTGGCCCTTGCCCTCTCCGTCCTTCTTCTTGCGATCGCTCGACATGGATCGTCCTACCGCTCGGAGGCGGGGATCGTCGGCAGATCGGTTTCTTCCCCCTCGAAGGCGACGCCGTCGTAGAGGTCGGCGAGTGGGATCAGGATATGGAGGCTCTCGAGGACGAGGTGGGCGTCGGAGCCGACGATGGGATGGGCTTCCCAGCCTAAGGCGCCGCGCCGGTAGACGGTGAGGGAGGGGGCGTCGCTGGAGAGGAGGACGTACTCACGAACCGTCGGGATCGTGAAGTAGGCGAGCGCCTTCTCGCCGAGGTCGCGCGACTGAGTGCCCGGAGAGATGACCTCGAAGATCACGGTCGGATTGTCTACGACGCCTTGGCGCGCGCTTACGACGCGGGGGGGGCAGGCGACCATCCCGTCGGGATAGTAAAACGATTCGGTCGCGTCCACGCGGAGCTTCACGTTAGCGCCGAGGAAACGGCACGATCTGCCTTTGAGAGCCGCCGGGACCTTGGCGGCGAGGTTGTCGCACACGACGTTGTGGCCGTAACTCGCCCCCGCCATCGCGCGCGCGCCGCTCGGGGAGAACTCGTGCCTGAACTCCTGGCGCTCTTCCCAAAGGAGGAACGCCTCGGAGGTCATCGGCACGAGAACGGGGGCGGCGACCACGACCAAGTATAGCCGACGCAAAAACCCCTCCTCAGCGGGGCTGGGGAGGGGCTCTCTCGTGCGCGATCCGGCCTTACTTGTCCGAGACGCCCTTGCCGAGCGCGGCCTGCGCGGCGGCGAGGCGGGCGATGGGGACGCGGAAGGGGGAGCACGAGACGTAGTTCAGGCCGATCTCGTGGCAGAACTCGACCGAGCGGGGGTCGCCGCCGTGCTCGCCGCAGATGCCGAGCTTGATGTCGGGGCGCGACTTGCGCGCGTCCTCGATCGCGATCCTCATCAGGCGACCGACGCCGTTGCGGTCGATGCTCTCGAACGGGTCGCCGGGAAGGATCTTCCCCTCCACGTACGGCTTGAGGAAGCGGTCGGAGTCGTCGCGGGAGAAGCCGAACGTCATCTGGGTGAGGTCGTTCGTGCCGAAAGAGAAGAACTCGGCCTCCTTCGCGATCTCCTCGGCGGTGAGCGCGCCGCGGGGGACCTCGATCATCGTGCCGAAGGAGTAGGGGATGGAGACGCCCTGCTCCTCCTCGACGGCCTTTGCGGTGCGCTCGAGGCCCTCGCGGACGACCCGAAGCTCGTTCACGTGGCCGACGAGGGGGATCATGATCTCGGGGACGGCCTTGCCGCCGGCTTTGATGACGGCGGCGGCGCCTTCGAGGATCGCGCGGGTCTGCATCTCGACGATCTCGGGGTAGACGATCGAGAGGCGGACGCCGCGGAGGCCGAGCATCGGGTTGATCTCGTGGAGGTCGCGGGCCTTCTCGAGGACGACCTTTTGGGCGCTCACGTCGGTGCCCTTCGCCTCGCCGGTGGCGACCTCCTCGACGAGGGTCTCGAGGGAGGGGAGGAACTCGTGGAGGGGCGGGTCGATGAGGCGGATCGTGGCGGGCTTGCCCTCGAGGGCCTCGAAGATGCCGCGGAAGTCCTCGCGCTGGAACTCGAGGAGCTTGGCGAGGGCCGTTTTGCGGGCCTCGGCGTTCTCGATGTCGAGGATCATGTCCACGACGATGGGGCGGCGCTCCTCGTCGAAGAACATGTGCTCGGTGCGGGTGAGGCCGACGCCCTCGGCGCCGAGCTCGATCGCCTTGCGGACGTCCTCGGGGGAGTCGGCGTTCGCGCGGACGCCCATCGTGCGCATCTCGTCGGCCCAGCCCATGAAGGTGCCGAAGTCGCCGGTGAGCTTCGCGTCCTCGACGGGGACCTGGCCTTCGATGACCTCGCCGAGGCCGCCGTTGAGGGAGATGAAGTCGCCCTCCTTCACGGTGCGGTCGCCGATGGTGAACTGGCGCCTCTCGGCGTCCACGCGGATGGAGGAGCAGCCGGCGACGGTGGGGATGCCGAAGCCGCGGGCGACGAGGGCGGCGTGGCTCGTCATGCCGCCCCGCTCGGTGAGGACGCCCTGGGCGGCGAGCATGCCGGCGAGGTCGTCGGGCGAGGTGTCGGCTCGCACGAGGACCACGCGCTGGCCGAGGCCGCCCTTGCCCATCTCAGCGGCGCGGGTCGCGTCGAAGACGGCGACGCCGGTGGCGGCGCCGGGGCCGGCGGGGAGGCCCTTGGCGATGACGTCGTACTTCGTGCCGGGGGCGATGACGGGGAGGAGGACCTGGTTCAAGAGGTCGGGGTTCACGCTCGCGACGGCTTCCTCCTTCGTGATGAGCCCTTCATTCACGCGGTCCACAGCGATCTTCACGGCGGCGGTGCCGGTGCGCTTGCCGGAGCGGCACTGGAGGATGAAGAGCTTGTTCCGCTCGATCGTGAACTCGATGTCCTGCATGTCCTTGTAGTGGCCTTCGAGGGTTTTGCAGACGCCGGTGAACTCGTCGTAGATGGCGGGGTTCTGCGCCTGGAGCTCCTCGAGGGGGAGGGGGGTGCGGACGCCCGCGACGACGTCCTCGCCCTGGGCGTTCATGAGGTACTCGCCGAAGACGTGGTTCTCGCCGGTGGAGGCGTTGCGGGTGAAGGCGACGCCGGTGCCGCAGTCGTCGCCCATGTTGCCGAAGACCATCGCCTGGACGTTCACGGCGGTGCCGATGGCGTCGTCGATCTTCTCGCGGCGGCGGTAGACGATCGCGCGGTCGTTGTTCCACGAGCGGAAGACGGCCTCGACGGCCTCCTTCAGCTGTTCGCGGACGTCCTGCGGGAAGGTCACGCCCTTCGTCTGGAGGTAGGTCTTGTAGCGCTCGCAGAGCTCCTGGAGCTTTTCGGCGGGGACCTCGAGGTCCTCCTTCACGCCGAGCTCGGCCTTGAGGTCGTAGAAGCCGTGCTCGAAGTCGTGCTTGGAGATGCCCTCGTAGCGGTCGCCGTAGGCGACGTCGCTCAGCATCATGATGAGGCGGCGGTACGAGTCGTAGACGAAGCGCGGGTCGGCGCCGGCGGCGACGAGGGCCTTCGCGACCTCGTCGTTGAGCCCGAGGTTCAGGACGGTGTCCATCATGCCGGGCATGGAGAACTTCGCGCCGGAGCGGACGGAGAGGAGGAGGGGGTTCGCGGGGTCGCCGAGCCTTTTGCCCTGGGCGCTCTCGACGTCCTGGACGGCCCTCTCGATCTCGGGCATGAGCCCTTCGGGGAGCTTGCGTCCGTTCGCGTAGTACTCGGTGCACACCTCGGTGGTGATGGTGAAGCCGGGGGGCACCGGCAGACCGATGTTCGTCATCTCGGCGAGGTTGGCTCCCTTTCCGCCGAGGAGGTCTCGCTGGCTTTTGTCGCCTTCGCGGAAGAGGTAGACGCGCTTGGTGCTCATAACGGACGCCCCCCGGGCCGCATGGCGGGCGCGCGAGGGCGAACGCCGCCGCGTCGGTGCAGGAGAGCGGGGGGAGTTTACCCCCGCTCCTCCCGGCCTCCGCGCCCTTTCACGCGGCGGACTTCATGCCGGGGAGAGCCTCTTGCAGGCGGGTGGCGATGCGCCGGGCGCGAAGGGCGAGGGCCTGGGTGAGGGCGAAGTCCTCGATCGAGTCGGAGGCGCCGACGTAGGGCCAGGGCTCGACGGAGACGGCGGCCTGGCGGGCGGCGACGGTCGCGAGATCGAGCGCGGCGACGAGGGCGCGCTCCTCGCCCGTGAGCGTCTCGCCCTCGGGGCCGCCGAGGGCGATCGAGAGCTCGCGGGGAAGGCCCCAGCCCTCGGCGAGGCGGTGGGCGGCGGCGTGGACGGTCTCCCCGGCGACCCGGAGGTACACGTCGCCGAGGGGCACCGAGCGGTACCGGGCGAGCTGAGCGACGCGCTCGAAGAGATCGGGTTCCTGGCGGGCCATGAGGGCGCAGGCGAGCGAGCCGAAGAGCGCGAACCCGGCGGCCGCGATCTGGCGGGGCGCGTCGCACTCGGAGAGGTCGTGGGTGAGGGCCAACGGCGCGAGGCACCCGACGACGAGGGGGCCGAGGGCCATGTGGGTCTGGGAGATCGTCTCGGAGCGGACGGACGTCCCGGACGCCCAGATGTCCACGGCGATGCCGAGCTGGGCGACGGCCTTCGCCCCCGCCCTTTGCATGAGAAGCGCGAGGTTCTGTTCGTAGCCGAGCGTCGCGGCGAGCGTGAGCACGGTGCGGGAGACGACGACGTCGGAGGCGATGATCGTGAGGACGGCGCGGCCGTCGGAGCGCTCGCACCGGAGGAGGGTGGAGGCGGTCGGAGGGAGCGGGACGAGGGCGCGGGGGGGCGGGAGCTGCTCGGACGGCATCTGCTCGGACGGCGCCTGCTCGGACGACGGGGGAGTCTCCCGGCGGGGACGGCTCACCGGCCGGGCATCGGGTGGGGCGACGGGATCTCGAAGGGTCATCGGCGCGGTCTCCCCGCTCCTTTTCCACAATCGCGGCCCGAGTCCCCGGCACGGATGCGGGGAGGACGGCGCGGCCCGGTTGATCGGCGGCCCCCGGATGCGCCATAATGGACGGCTATGAAGTCAGGCATCCATCCCCAGGTCCATCCGGTGGTGTACGTGGACGGCGACCACGAGTGGACGGGTCTCTCGACCGCGAAGTCCGCGGCGAAGAAGACGATCGACGGCGTGGAGCACTACGTCATCCGCGTCGAGATCTCGGCGTTCTCGCACCCGTTCTACACGGGCCAGAAGAAGCTCGTGGACACGGCGGGCCGCGTGGAGAAGTTCATGCGCCGGTACGGGGCCCAGGGCGGCAACAACGCGGGGAACGCGCCCGCCGCCACCCCGGCGCCCAAGAAGTAACGCGGACGGCGCGACGAACGGGGACGCAAGAGGGTGGAGAGCAACCGAGCGGGACGACGCGGGGGGGTACTCCTCGCGCTCGGGGCGGTGATGCTCACCGTGGCGGGGTTCGTCGCGGCGAATCGAGAGCCGCTCCCCCCGGTCCCCACGCCCGCCGACTACTCGGTGGACCACAAGGAGCCGAACGACCTCTTCGAGCCGGGGCGGCAGGTCTTCAAGCGGGGCGTCAAGGATCGGCCCGAGGTGTGCCTCACGTTCGACGACGGGCCTCACGGGGCGGCGACGGAGAGTCTGCTCGACACGCTGAGGAGCAAGGGGGCGCCGGCGGCGTTCTTCGTCGTCGGGGAGATGGTGGAGCGGCACCCGGCGCTCGTGCGTCGGATGCTCGCCGACGGTCACGAGGTCGGAAACCACACCTACGAGCATCTGCGGCTCGACAGCCTGCCCGAGGCGAGGATCGAGAAGGAGCTCGGCGCGTGCGAGTCGGCGGTCGAGCGCGCGACGGGGCGGCGGATGACGCTCATGCGCCCTCCCGGGATGCGCGTGTGCGACCCGCTCATCCGCGCGAACCGGACGTTCGGCTACGTGATGGTGGACTGGACGATCGGGGCGAAGGACTTCGTGGGCCATGTGCCCTCGCGATCGCTTCCCGCGAACCTCCGGGGGCTTCCGGCGACGACGCCCGACATGGTCGTCGAGCGGGTCGAGAGGCAACTGAAGAACGGCGGGATCATCCTTCTGCACGACAACTCGGTCTCGGCGGCGGCGCTTCCGCGGCTCATCGACGCCATCCGGGCGCGCGGATTCGAGATCGTCTCGCCGAGCCGGATGATGGCGGAGCTTCCTCAGAACGTCCGCCTCGTGGCGAATCCGCCGGTGGCTCCCGCGACCGGTCCGGTCCTCGCCGCGACGCCCCGGCGATCCGGCCCCTGACTCCGCCGCCGACTCGTCGCGGCGGCGCGGGGCGTACACTAGCGTCATGAGCGCGACGCTCCCCCGCCCCGACGCCCACGTCCCGCCTCGGACCTTTCCCGGCGGGGAGCTCGACGACCGGCGTCTGCCGCTGGAGACGGTCGATCCCGAGATCGCGCGTCTCATCGTCGCGGAGGAGGATCGTCAGAACCACAATCTCGAGCTTATCGCGAGCGAGAACATCGCGCCGCTCGCGGTGCGGCAGGCGACGATGAGCGTCCTGACGGACAAGTACGCGGAGGGGTATCCGGGGGCGCGGTACTACGGAGGGTGCGAGGTGGTGGACGAGATCGAGACGCTCGCCCGGGATCGCGCGAAGGCACTCTTCGGGGCCGAGTACGCGAACGTCCAGCCGCACTCGGGAAGCCAGGCGAACGCGGCGGTGTACTTCACGTTCCTGCAACCGGGGGACACGGTGATGGGGATGGACCTGAGCCACGGCGGGCACCTCACGCACGGATCGCCGGTGAACTTCTCGGGGCGGCTCTACAACTTCGTCGCGTACGGGATCGAGCGGGAGACGGAGCTTCTCGACTACGACCGGATCGAGGCGCAGGCGCGGGAGGTGCGGCCGAAGATGATCACGGTCGGGGCGAGCGCGTACTCGCGGGCGATCGACTACGCGAGGTTCCGGGCGATCGCGGACGCGGTCGGGGCATTCCTCTTCGCGGACATCGCGCACCCGGCGGGGCTTATCGCGGCGGGCGAGCTTCCGAGCCCGGTCCCGCACGCGCACGTCGTGACGACGACGACGCACAAGACGCTGAGAGGGCCGCGCGGGGGGCTCATCCTCATGGGGAGGGACTTCGACAACCCGTTCGGGATCGTCGCGCCGAAGAGCGGGCGGACGAAGCGGATGAGCGAGCTTCTCGACTCGATGGTGATCCCGGGAGTGCAGGGCGGGGCGCTCATGCACGTCGTCGCGGCGAAGGCGGTGGGGTTCCGCGAGAACCTGCGCCCGGAGTTCCGCGAGTACGCGCGGGCGGTGATCGGGAACGCGAGGGTCTTCGCGGAGGAGATGGTGGGGAAGGGCTACCACGTCGTCTCGGGAGGGACGGACAACCACCTGCTCCTGGTGGACCTTCGGGGAAAGGCGTTCCCGAGCGGGGACGTGACAGGGAAGGACGCGCAGCTTCTGCTGGACTCGGTGGGGATCACGTGCAACAAGAACGCGGTGCCGTTCGACGACCGGTCGCCGCTCGTCACGAGCGGGATCCGTCTCGGGACGGCGGCGATCACGACGCGGGGGATGGGCGAGGCGGAGGTTCGCACGGTGGCGGACCTCATCGACCGGACTCTGGCGGCGCGCGGCGACGAGGCGGGGCTCGCGGCGGTGCGGAGCGACGTGCGCGCGCTCACCGACCGGTACCCGGTGCATTGACGCCCGGGGCCGCTTCCGCTCCGCGCTGGCCGGCGTTCTTCGACGCGCAGGCGGCGACGTACGAGGAGAACGGGTTCGCCGCGCACACGGTCGCGGAGGTGGATTTCCTTCTGAGGATCCTGCCGCTTGCCGCGGGGGCGACGATCCTCGACGTGGGGTGCGCGACGGGTCGGCACGCGCGGGAGTTCGCGCGGCGGGGGTACCGGCCCACGGGGCTCGACCGTTCCGAGCGGATGATCGAGGTCGCGCGGGAGAAGGGTCCGGGGATCGAGTTCGTGCGGGCGGACGCGCGGGGTTTCGACCTCGGCCGGACGTTCGACGCGGCGGTGTGCCTTTGCGAGGGGGGGCCGGGGCTTATCGAGGCGGGGGAGGATCCGGTCGCGCACGACGAGGCGATCTTCCGCTCGGTGGCGCGGCACCTGAGGCCGGGGGCGCCGTTCGTGGTCACGGCGCTCAACGGGTACGCGCCGATCCGGCGGATGACGATGCAGCACGTCTTCGACGGTCAGTTCGATCCGGCGACGATGCGGAGCCGATATGAGGACGTGTGGGATCTGCCGACGGGCGAGGAGACGCTGAGGATCGAGGAGCGGCTGTTCATCGCGCCGGAGATGACGGGGATGCTCCGGCGCTCGGGGTTCGAGGTGGACCGGGTGCTCGGGGGGACGGCGGGGCACTGGGCGTTGCGCCCGCTCGATCTCGACGAGGTGGAGGCGATGTACGTCTGCCGCCGTGCGGCCGGGGCGGGGGGCTCTCGAACGGGCCGCGATCTCGCCGAAAGGTGACGTTTCGGCACGGATTGCGCTATCTTGAAGGGGCGAGCGCGACGAAGCGGCGGCACCCCGAGAGATCTCCCCATGGCCCAAACCGTCCCGGACCCACGAATCAGCGACCTTCCCGGTTCCGAGCGGATCGGAGGTCCGCGCGCCTTCGACGTCTCCGTCGTCGTCGGCACGATCAACGAGGCGAAGAACATCCCGACGCTCATCCGGCAGCTCGAAGAGGTGCTGGCGGGGATCAAGTGGGAGCTCGTCATCGTGGACGACGACTCGAAGGACGGGACGCCGGAGCTTCTCGTCGAGCTCGCGCGGACGCGGGACGATTTCCGGTTCGTCCGGCGCGTCGGGCGGATCGGGCTCTCGACGGCGGTGATCGAGGGGATGATGACGTGCGCCTCGCCCTTCATCGCGGTGATGGACGCGGACGGCCAGCACGACGAGCGGGTGTTACCGGCGATGATCGCGAAGCTCCGGGACGAGGGGTACGACGTGGCGGTGGGATCGCGGTACGTGCCGGGGGGCTCGGTGGGGGACTGGCCCGAGGACCGGATCAAGATGAGCGTCACGGCGAACAAGATCGCGAAGACCTTCTACGGGGTGCCGCTGGAGGACTCGGGGGGCAACTTCTTCGCGCTCCGGCGCCCGGTGCTGGAGGGGGTCGTCCGGCGGCTCTCGGGACGCGGGTTCAAGCTTCTCTTCGACATCCTCCTTCTCGGCGGGCCGGAGCTGAAGGTTGTGGAGCTCCCGATCGAGTTCGGGACGCGGACGGAAGGGGAGAGCAAGCTCTCGAACTACGTGAAGGCGGAGTACGGGCTCCAGCTTTGGGACCACAAGTTCGGGCGGATCCTTCCGGCGCGGATCCTGCTCGACCTCGGGCTCGTGGCGGGGTTCTCGCTCGTCGCGGCGCTCGTCGCGAACCTTCTGTACCAGGGGCTCGGGGTGCATCCGGGTGTTTCGCTCGTCCTTGCCACGCTTCCCATCATCTTTTTCACGCACGCGACCGCGCTGAAGTTCATGCCGGGGCGCAAGCGTCCGAAGGGCGCGAACCGGTGGCGGGACCTCGCGATCTTCTTCGCGGTGTGCCTGCCGTTCCTCGCGCTGGGATTCTGGCTTTCGACGAGCATCGTCCCGGCGAGCCGGATGTACCTGCGGACGTTCTTCGCGTCCTCGTGCGCGGTGAGCACGGGGCTTCTTCTGGCGACCGGTTGGCGCAAGGAAGCGGCGGCGAAGCGGTGACCCGCACGCCCCTTTCAGATCGGGTATAGTCCTCTTCGGAACGCGCGGGTGGCGAAATTGGTAGACGCACTACCTTGAGGTGGTAGCGCCCACAAAGCGTGAAGGTTCGAGTCCTTTCCCGCGCACCACTTCGACCCCGGTCTGGCCTCTCGGTCAGCCGGGGTATGTTCTTCTCAGCCTATGCTCCTCCGGCGGCTCTTTCGGCGCTCCTCCGACCTTCGCCCCACGAGAGTCCTCGTTTCGCGGGCGGTCTCGGGCGGTCTCGTGTCGCTTCTCCTCGCGTCGCTCATCCTCGCGAGCGGCGGAGCGGGCGGCTCGGGGGGTCGAGCGGCGCAGACGACGGGGGCGACCTCGGGGACGGGGCTCGGCACGTCCGGCTTGGGGACGTCCGGCTTGGGGACCTCGGGGCTGGGCACGTCGGGGGGCGCGACCACGGGCTTGGGCACCACCGGTCTGGGCACCACCGGTCTGGGGACGACGGGGCTCGGCTCGACCGGTTCCAGCGCGACGACGGGAGCGGGCGATCCGTTCGGCTCGCCGACGGGAACGACGGGGCGGAGCTCGTCCGAGGACGATCCGCGCAACCGGCGGACGCCGCGGCCGGGGGACGCTCCGATGGACGAGGCGGGACGGCCGCGGCCCCGGATCGGGCTCAACGCGCCGTACCGCACGGGGAACGCCCCGGCGCGGACGTTCGATTCGGGGCCGTTCGAGGGGCTCGAATCGTTCGGGTACGAGTATTTCGCCTCGGCGCGCGACGCGGTCGAGGCGCGCCGGCTCGCGGCGGCGCCTCGGCGCTCAGATCGGGCGGGCAACGACCGGCGCGGGTCCGGGAGCGACGGGGGGGCGTTGGGCGAGGATCCGTCGGGCGGAGCGCTCGGGCGCTCGGGCTCAATGGGGGCAGGATCGAACGACGACCAGGGCTCGCTCGACCCGACGACGAGCTTCGTCGGCCCCGAGGCGGCGGGGATCGCGAACGTCTCGACCCCCGCGCCCGAGCGGTACCAGCTCGCGCCGGGGGACCGGCTGACGGTCCGCTTCTCCTCGCCGACCTACGAGTCGCAGGAGCGGCGGCTGACGGTGGACTCCGCCGGGAGCGTGCAGGTGCCGTTCACCGGGCGGAGACTCACAGTACGGGGGCTCACGCTCGCGAGCGCGGAGACGGCGATCGCCCGCGAGCTTCGGCGCGGGCTCCGCAACGCGCAGGTGACGGTGACGCTCTCCGAGCTCCGGAGCATCTCGGTGAGCATCGTCGGCGAGGTCACCGCGCCGGGGAACTACCAGATGCCCGCGACGGTGACGCTCTTCAACGCGCTCTACGCGGCGGGGGGGCCGACGTTCGACGGCTCGTTCCGTCGGATCGGGCTTCGGCGCGCCGGGGGCGGGTCGCGGACGATCGATCTGTACCGGTTCCTGCTCCTCGGCGACCCGTCGCAGGACGTCGCGCTCCAGCCGGGGGACGTCATCCTCGTGCCGGTCGCCCAGGGGCGGATCGGGGTGCGGGGCGAGGTCGTGCGTCCGGCGGTGTACGAGCTGCTCCCCAGCGAGACGCTGAAGGACGCGGTGCGCTACGCCGGGGGAGCGCGCCCGACGGCGGTGCTCGGGCGGGTGCAGATCGCCTCGGTGCGGGCGGGCGAGCAACGCCAGCTCGTGAACGCGGACCTACGCTCGGGGGACCCGACGCAGAACCCGCGGCTTCAGGACGGGGACGTGGTGGAGCTCTTCGCGGTGCGCGAGGAGCTCGCGAACGCGGTGACGGTGGAGGGGGCGGTGGACCAGCCGCGGAGCTACGCGCTCTCGCCGAGCATGACGGTCGCCGATCTCGTGGAGGTCGCGCGGGGGCTTCGGCCCGAGGCGTTCGGAAGCCGGGCGGACCTCATCCGGGAAAATCCGGACCGGACCACGCGGCTCTTGCCGGTGGATCTGCAACGCGCGCTCGCGCGCGATCCGGCGGCGAACCTCGCGTTGCAGCCGAAGGACCGGCTCGTGATCTACCGCGCGGACGAGGTGCGCTTCCTCGAGGACCGCGAGGTGGAGATCCGGGGGGCGGTGCGGCGTCCGCAACGGTACGAGCGGCCGGAGGGGCTCCGGGTCATCGATCTTCTCCTCCAGAGCGGCGGACTCCTGCCGAACGCGTCGCCGATCGTCTTCGTCCAGAAGAAGAACCCGGACGGGACCGAAGGGCCGCTCGTGCGGGTGGACGTGCGCCAAGCGGCGATCGATGCGAATCAGAACCCGCTCCTCAGCGACCGGGACATCGTGACGGTCTTCCGCCTCGACGAGGCGCAGTACCTCCCCGAGCAGATCGTCGCGCTCTCGGGGGCGGTGCTCCGGCCCGGGGCGTACCCCCGGTCGGAGGGGCTGACGGTGCGCGGGCTTATCGAGCTTGCGGGGGGTCTGCTCCCGAACGCGGGGGGCGAGGTGCAGATCTCGAGGTCGCGCGTGGCGCGGGGGACGGAGCCGCGGACGCTCGACGTGCGCGGGGTGCTCGCGGGGACGGTCCCCGACGTGGCGCTCGCGGACGGGGACGTGGTGAGCGTCGTCGCGAACGGGGAGTTCCAGGAGAAGCCGGTGCTCGTCTCGATCCAGGGCCGCGTGCGGAAGCCGGGGATCTACGCGATCACGGGGCACCGGGAGCGGCTGAGCGATCTCGTCGCGCTCGCGGGCGGTCTGCTGGAGGAGGGGTGGAGCGGCGGGGCGCAGTTCGCGCGCGATCCGGAGGGGCTCTCGACGGACGCGGAGCGGCGGCTCGCGCCGCGGACGCGGACGATCCTCGCGACGATCCAGCGGCAGGAGTATCTGCGCGCGCTCGCGAAATCGGACATCGACAAGCTCCGGGCGGTGCTCGCGGCGGGGCAAGGGGGCGGGATCGGGATCTCGGGAAACCAGGTCGTCCCCTCGGCGGGAAGCGGGCTTCCGGGCGGGCTCGGCACGGGGCTCTTCAACCGGGAGACGGTCACGCCCGCGCGCGAGCTCGACCGGGACGAGATCGAGGCGGGAGGGAACGTTCCCGTCGCGCTCACGGCGGCGCTCGCAAGGCCGAAGGGGTTCGAGGACGTCGAGCTCCGGGACGGGGACATCCTTACGATCCCCGAGCGGCCGACGACGGTCCAGGTGCGCGGCGCCGTCGCGGTGCCGTCGCCGATCGTCTTCAAGCCGGGGCAGACCTTGCGGTACTACCTCGACCAGTGCGGCGGGATCGCGCGGGACGGGGACAACCGGGAGATCCTCGTCATCCGGGCGACGGGGACGATCACGCGGGCGAAGCCGGGGACGAAGATCAATCTTGGGGACACGATCTACGTGCCCACGAAGGTCATCTCGGCGAGGCTCACGGACTCGCGCTCGGACTTCGAGTCGATCATCCGGACGATCACGAACGCGGGGCTCGTGCTCGCGATCATCCGATCGATCGGTCGGTGAGGGCGTCGGCGACGTAGGAACGGGCGTATGTGCGCCCGTTACTCGCTCGCGCTCAACGCGGGAGGTCTGCAACGCCTTTTGGATGCGGAGTGGCCGGGGGCGGTTCCTCCGCAAGACGACGTTCGGCCCACGAACGAGGTCCTGGCGGTGGGGTCGGACCATACGGGGCGGTTCTTCCGGTGGGGGCTCGTGCCGCGCTGGGCGAGGGATCCCGGGATCGGGCAGAAGCTCATCAACGCGCGGAGCGAGACCGCGCCCGAGAAGCCGAGCTTTCGCGACGCCTTTCGTAAGCGGCGGTGCGTCATTCCGGCGACGAGCTTCTACGAGTGGCGCGAGGAGCCCGCGAGCCACGTTCCGGGGCAACCGCTCCTCTTCGACGACGCGCCGAGGCCGACCCACGCGGCGCCGAAGCGCAAGCGCCGGTACCGGTTCTCCGCGACGGAGCCCGCGTTCCTCTTCGCGGGGCTTTGGGAGAGCTGGACGCCGCCGGGGGCGGGAGAGGACGCCCCGCCGCTCCTCACGTGCACGATCCTCACGACGGCGGCGAACGCGGCGGTGCTCCCGTACCACGACCGGATGCCGAGCATCCTCCAGCCGGAGGACGTCGAGGCGTGGCTCGATCCGGGACTGACGAGCGAGGAGGCGCTGGGCTCGCTCTTGCGCGGGCTCCGGGCCGAGCAGACGGTCGTCGCGCCCGCCGACTAGACCCCGGCCGTCATCCGGGGGGCGGGGCGATGTGGAGGGTGCGCTCGTGGTCGTAGGCGACGGTGCCGATCGGAGCCCCCTTCTGGCGGCGGACGTAGCGCTTCTGGGTCACGTCCACCGCGACCATCGAGGAGTGCTTCTGGCCCGAGTTGCGGGCGGCGATCCCGGCGGCGAACTCGAGGTCGGGGCGTTGGACGCGGTCGGGCTTCCCGCCGGTGCGGAGGATCACGTGGGCCGAGGTGATCCCGCGCGCGTGAAACCACAGGTCGCTCGGGCGGGCGACGCGGAGGGTGAGGTAGTCGTTCGCGGTCGCGTTCTCCCCCCAGAGGACGGGGTACCCGGCGGGAGAGAGCGACTCGCGGATCTTGTGCCCCTCGAAGGGCTTCTCATCCTTGCCCGCCCTTGAAACCCCTGAGGCGGGGCGGACGGTCCATTTGCGCTTGCGGGCCTCGTCGGTGAGGTCATCGAGGGCTTTGGGGGAGTCGGCGGCCTCTAGGCGTTGCGCGAAGGATTCGAGGCGGGCGAGGTCCTCGCGAAACCGGGCGATCTGCTCGGCGAGTTCGCCGGCCCGTCCGCGGGCCCGCTTCGCGCGCTCGAAGAGGGCGTTCGCGTTCTCGGCGACGGAGAGATCCGGGTCGAGGGGGATCGACACGGGAGCGCCGTCGTAGTCGTAGGCCTGAAGCTCGCGGTCGCCCGGGGGCATCGCGTACCCGTAGGCGAGGATGAGTTCGGCGGTGCGTTGCCAGCGGTCGGCGCCGCGCCCGCTCGCCTGGACCTCGACGAGGCCGCGGAGGGTGCTCGCGCGGCTCGCGCGGAGGCGGGCGATCTGGGTCTCCAGCGCGCCTTTGGCGGCGAGGAAGCGGCCGCTCCGCTCGGCCTCGGCGAAGTGGGCGTCGAGGGCGACGGAGATTGAGGGGCGGGGGTAGCCCACGTAGCCGAGCTCCGCGAGGGGGACGGGGTAGGCGCCGTAGCCGGAGACGAGCTCGGGCTCCCAAACTTCGGGGAGGGCGGCGAGGGATTCGGCGAGGCGTCCGCCGACGCGGGCGCGGACCTCGCGGGGGGTCAGAGTCTCGGCGATGTCGTCGGCGTCGCGGAGGACGGGGGGGAGCTCGTAGGGGTGCCCGGAGAGGATCGGCCGGACGCTCCGGGTCGGGGGGATCCAGCGGAGAGCGGCGAGGGTGCGGCGGGCGCCGTCGATGAGGACGACGTTCGAGTGCTTGCCCATGATCTCGGCGATGAGGGAGAGGGGGCCGCGCTCGGTCTCGAAATCGAGGCGCAGGACGCGGTCGGCGGCGACCTGGACCACGCGGGCGAGGCGGGCGCCCTCGAGGCGGGCGCGAAGGGTCGCGACGAAGGTCGGGGGCGGGGTGAGGGTCTCGGGGCGGCGGGCGGTGAAGTGGACGCGGGCGAAGAGAGCGTGGATCGAGAAGAGGAGCCAGCCCTTGCCCGCCTTGGAGTAGAGCTCCATCGCGAACGAGCCTTCGTTCGGCTGGCGGATCTCCTGGACCTTGCCGCCGATGTGGAGGCGGATCTCGTCGGCGACGGCGGCCATCGTGAGGGCGTCGTAGGGGATCGTTTTGAGGGGCCGCGTCAGCGGGGTGGGCTCCATCGGTTCTACACTCATTATGAGGACCGACCCGGAATGCCCACTCCGCCCGCGCGAACCCCCGCCGCCCGTGCCGGCATCGACGAGATCGACGTCCAGCTTCTGAGCCACCTTCAGGCCGACGGTCGGATCACGAACGCGGATCTCGCGAAGGCGGTGGGGCTCTCGGCGCCTTCGGTGCTCCAGCGGGTGCGGAACCTCGAGAAGTCGGGGATCATCAAGAGCTACACGGCGCTGCTCGACGCCGAGCGGCTGGGGTATCGGCTCACGGCGCTCACGACGGTGTCGCTCGCGCTCCACGAGGCGCAGCCGGTCGAGCGATTCCGCAAGGCGGTGCAGGAGATCCCGGAGATCGTCGAGACGTACCACGTCACGGGGGAGTTCGACTTTCTTCTGAAGATCCTCGTGCGCGACATGCGGCACTACGAGGCGCTGCTCCGGGACAAGATCCTGAAGATCCGGGGGATCGCGCAGATCAAGACGTCGTTCGTGCTCGGGACGACGAAGCACACGACGGAGGTCCATCTGTGACCCCCGGCCCCGAGGGCGATCCGGGGATCCCGAACCCGCACGAGTCGGTGCTGCCCGACGTCCTGCACGCGGTCGGGTACACGCCGATGGTGCGGCTGAACCGGGTGGGGGCGGAGCATCCGGTGGAGATCCTCGCGAAGCTCGAGTACCTGAACCCGGGGGGGTCGGTGAAGGACCGGATCGCGTTCCGGATGCTCGAGGAGGCGGAGCGCGACGGGAAGATCGAGCCGGGGAACACGCTCATCGAGGCGACGAGCGGGAACACGGGGATCGGGCTTGCGCTCGCGTGCGCGGTGCGGGGGTACCCCCTCGTCATCGTGATGCCGCAGAAGATGAGCGCGGAGAAGCAGAGGACGATGGAGGCGCTGGGGGCCACCATCGTGCGGACGCGGACGGAGGCGGCGCACGACGATCCCGATTCGAACTTCTCGGTCGCGAGGAGGCTGCGGGAGGAGATCCCGAACTCGCGGATCCTCGACCAGTGGGCGAACGAGGCGAACCCGGACGCGCACGAGTTCGGGACGGGGGCGGAGATCCTCGCGCAGACCGGAGCCCTCACGGGGGGGCGGGGGCTCACGCACTTCGTCGCCTCGGCGGGGACGGGGGGGACGATCACGGGGGTGGGTCGGGCGTTCCGGAGGGCGGGGGTCGCGGTCGAGATCGTCGGGGCGGACCCGGTGGGGTCGGTGCTCGGCGGGGGCGAGGCGGGGCCGACGTACCAGGTGGAGGGGATCGGCTACGACTTCATCCCGGACACGCTCGACCGGTCGTTCGTCTCGCGGTGGGTCAAGACGGACGACCGGACGGCGTTCACGCTCGCGCGGCGGCTCATCCGGGAGGAGGGGCTTCTCGTCGGGGGGTCGTGCGGGTCGGCGATGCAGGCGGCGCTGGAGGTCGCGCGGGACGCGGCCCCGGGGTCGCGGATCGTGGTGATCCTGCCGGACGGGATCCGCAACTACATGAGCAAGATGCTCGACGACGAGTGGCTTCGGGAGAAGGGGTTCGCCGACGCGATCCCGCCGAAGCGGACGCCTGGATAGACGCCTGGGTAGACGGGTTCAGCGGGCTTGCATCCCGCCTGCGCGCCACGTGCGTGTGAGATTTTTTGACGGAGGTCATGGATATCTCGGTCCTATGTCTGGTGACGAGGGCCGCGGGCTCGCGGGCCCTCACCTCTTAAGGGCTCGGCGCGGCCCCTCGACAACCGCTTCGGGGAAAGTTTCGAGAGAACGTCCGCCGGCGGGCGGGTAGAACGGCGGGGTGGTCACGACGACGTTCGATCCCGCCGCTCTCCAGTCTCCGTCCGGGCCGTTTCCATCCGCAGGAGTCCTGTCGCGCTCGGCGACGCTCCGGCGGGGGGTGTACCGGCGGACGAGCGTCGGGACGGACGCGGCGACGCTCGACGCGGGGGGCGCGGGGCTTACGATCCGGGGGGAGGGGATCACGGTGGACTTCGGGGGGGCGACGCTCGAAGGCTCGGACCCCCGGACGGAGCCGGACGCGCGGGTCGGGACGGGCCTGCGGATCGAGGGGCGGAACGTGACGGTGCGGAATCTGAAGGTCCGGGGCTACAAGGTCGGGGTGTGGGCGAAAGGGGTGCCGGGGCTTCGTTTGGAGAACGTGGATGCGAGCGACAACTGGAGGCCGCGGCTGAAATCCACGCCGGAGAAGGAGGACGAGGAGGACTGGATGTCGTACCACCGCAACGAGGCGAACGAGTGGCTCCGGTACGGCG
Organism: Fimbriimonas sp.; assembly: GCA_965249475.1. Taxonomy (GTDB): domain Bacteria; phylum Armatimonadota; class Fimbriimonadia; order Fimbriimonadales; family Fimbriimonadaceae; genus Fimbriimonas. The sequence goes on from CBDFMD010000003.1 coordinate 1,904,251, forward strand.
CGGGGGTGTACCTGGAGGGGTGCGACGGGTTCGAGGTGAAGGGGCTAAAGGTCACCCGCGGGTGCAACGGGCTCATGATGACGCGGTGCGACGGGGGGCTCGTGTGGAACTCGTCGCTGGCGTACCTCTCGGGGATCGGGCTGGGGATGTACCGGTCGTCGGGGAACCGGGCGATGCACAACCGGCTGGACTACTGCTTGCGGGGGTTCTCGTACGGGGTGTACAACCGGGGTCAGGACTCGGCGGCGATCCTCGTGTACGAGCAATCGAACCGGAACACGTTCGCGTACAACTCGGCGACGCACTCGGGGGACGGGTTCTTCCTGTGGGCGGGCCAGAGCACGATGGACACGGGAAAGGGGGGTTGCGACGACAACCTCGTCTACGGGAACGACTTCTCGCACGCGGCGACGAACGGGATCGAGGCGACGTTCTCGCGCAACGCGTTCGCGGACAACCTCGCGATGGAGTGCCCGCACGGGGTGTGGGGCGGGTACTCGCACGACTCGAGGTGGATCGGGAACGTCTTCGCGTTCGATACGGAAGGGGTCGCGATCGAGCACGGGCGGGACATCCTTCTTCAGGACAACCTCTTCTGGCGGGGGCGGACGGCGGTGCGGCTGTGGTCGAACCCCACGCAGGACCCGGCGTGGGGGTACCCGAAGGCGAGCGACACGCGGAGCCGGGACACGACGATCGTGGGGAACACGTTCTCGGGATTCACGGGGGGGCTCGTCATGACGTCGAGGACCGCCGGCCACGACGACGGGGTGGTCTTCGACTTCACGCGGACCTCCGGCGCGGTCGTGGGTCCGAACCGGTACGGGCCGAGCTTCGGCATCTGGCGCTTCGAGGGACCGATCGACGTGGCGACGGCGGAGGTCCTCATGCAAGGGGCCCCGTCGCGACGTGTCGAGTTCGACGCCGATGGGGGGCGGACGGTCACGGAAAGCACAGAGACCACGACCGTCGTGGCTCAGAGCTTCGTCGGGGAGAAGGGGGCTTACTCGCGCATCTGGGGAACTTCCAACGGGCTTCTCCCGCCCTCGTTTCCGGCGCTCGCGAAGCCAGAGGGCCCCTATGACGGCGACGAGTCGCGGTTCGAGACGCGGTGGAATCCGCTCCGGTCCCCGCGGGCAGGGCGGGAGGCGTTCGGGTGGCGGCCGTCGGCGCTCGCGACGTCGCTCGCGCCGGTGCCGCTCCCGGGAGGGATGGACCCGTTCCTGAAGCCGGGGACGACGCGGGGGTGGATGACGATGAGGGTGGACGAGTGGGGGCCGGAGGACGGGCGCGCGCCGAGGCTCGTGCCGCTCGGGCCCGTGCGCGACGACGGGACGCAGAGGTTCGCGGTGCTCGGACCGCGGGGGCGCTGGCGGCTCACGGGGGCGACGGGCGTGAGCGGCGCTCCGAAGGCGGGGGCGGTGCCGGGGGAGATCACGGTCGCCCGTTCGGGGACGCCGGGGGAGCGGCGGATCGAGCTCACGTATGTCGGCGGCGAGACGACGGACCACCGGGGGATCGTGACCCCGGCGGGGCGGGCGGTGGCGTTCGGGTGGAGCGCCTTCGAGGTCCCGATCGCGTGGGACGTGAGCTTCACCCGCTGGGACGAGCGGCTCGACGCGAACGATCCGGGTCGGCATCCCCAGCGGGCGTTCGCGGGGGAGATCGTCCACCGGGAGCGGGTGGCGGCGCTCGACTACGCCGGGGCGAGCTTCTATCCTGGGGGGCCGAGCGAGCGGTTCGCGACGGTCGCAGAAGGGAGGGTGGAGATCACGGCGGACGACGGGGTGCGGGCGGTCGTGGACGGGAAGACCGTTCTGGACGAGTGGCACTACCAGGGGCCGACGACGTTCCGGGTGCCGCTGACGGCCGGAGTCCACGCCCTGCGCCTCGAGCACTTCCAGATCGACGGGTACGCGGCGTTCAAGGCCCGGATCGTGCCCGCGCGGTGAAGCCCCGGTAAAACTCTCCCCAAACCCGGGGGCGAAGGCGGAAAAGAGGCGGTGGGTCCCCTCCGATGCTCCGCAAATCCGCCTTCGCCCTTCTCCTCGCACCGGTCGCGCTCCTCGCCATGGGGGCCTCGTCGGGCCGCTACCGGGCGGGGATCCACCCGACGGTGGAGGGGCAGATCGCCTACGGGTCGGAGGCGGCGAGGGCGGGGCGCGCCGAGGAGGCGCGGGGGTACGCGCAGGCGCTTCTCATCGGGGACGAGATCAAGGTGAAGGCGACCTTCGACGCGGCGAGCGAGCCGCACCGGGCCGAGGCGATGCGGGCGCTCGCGGCGGCGGGCGAGACGTGGCGCGAGGCGCTCGGGCGGACGGTGACGATCCGCGAGGCGCGGGAGGGGGAGACGCCGGACCTCACGGTGAACTTCCAGCCGGAGGTCGAGATGCAGGGGCGCGCGGTGAGCGGGTACATCCGGTGGAGGCGCGAGGTGCGGCGGGTCGGGGACGGGTGGCAGGGCCTTTTCGAGGGGTACGTGTACGCGCGGACGACGTACCGGGGGCGACCGATGACGTTCGAGGCGATGCGGTGCTGCCTCGGGCACGAGATGGGGCACATGTTCGGCCTTCCGGACCACGACGCCTCCGATACGGGGGCGCGGGCGATCATGGGGCCGTTGGACGTGCGGAACCCGGTGGCGCGGCCCGACGACGAGGAGATCGAGACGGTGCGGCACATCCGCGAGGACGCGGGGGCCTTCACGCGGATCGCCTCCGGATCTTCGGCGGACGGGGCCGAGCACCAGCTCATCCTCGAGCTCGACGGGCGCGAGACGCGGTAGGCGCGAGGGGGCGGCGGTAGACTCGCCGGGTGAAGCTCGCGGACGCGCTCTCCCAGGCGCTCTCCCGAGGCGTCCTGCTCCTCGACGGGGCGAACGGCACCCATCTCGCCGAGCTCGGCTACACGCACCTGCCGTACGACCAGGCGTGCCTCGACGCGCCCGAGATCGTGGAGCGGGTGCACCGGGAGTACATCGCGGCGGGGTCCCACGCGGTGGAGACGAACACGTTCTCGGCGAACCGGTTCCGCCTGGAGCATCCCGAGGACGCGCCGCGGATCGCGCGGGCGGGGGCGGAGATCGCGCGGCGGGCGTGCGCGGCGGCGGAGCGCGAGACGGGGGTCGGGGCGCTCGTCCTCGGGGCGATCGGGCCGTGCGGCAAGCCTCTGGAGCCGATCGGGACGATCACGGAGGCTCAGGCGCGCGAGGCGTTCGCGGAGATCGCGGCGGCGCTTCTGGAAGGCGGGGTGGACGGCTTTCTGCTCGAGACGTTCACGGACCTTTGTGAGATGGAGCTCGCGGTCGAGGCGGTGCGCGGGCTCAGCGATCTGCCGATCCTCGCGTCGAAGGCGTACATCGAGGACGGGGAGATGCTTGCCGAGGGGTTGCCGGCGCGGTGCACGGAGCGGATGGAGCTCTGGGGGGTGGCGGCGCTCGGGGCGAACTGCGTCGTGGGGCCGCAACGGATGCTGGACCTCGTGCGGGCGATGCGGGAGTCGTCGTCGCTCCCGATCCTCGCGATGCCGACGCCGGGGTTGCCTCAGCTCGTGAAAGGCCGGGTGGCGTACGACGCGACGCCGGAGTACTTCGCGAAGGCGTGCGCGCGGCTCGTGGAGGAGGGGGCGACGGTGGTGGGAGGGTGTTGCGGGACGACGCCGGCGCACATCGCGGCGCTCCGGGCGCTCCTCGACGCGGGGATCCGGCCGAAGGCGCGGACGTCGGCGGCGCGTCGGGGGACGGAGGCGAAGGAGCTCGCCGAGACGGAGCCGAGCGAGCTCGCGCAGAAGCTCGGGAGGAAGTTCGTCGTGGCGGTGGAGATGGACGTGCCGCGGGGGCTCAATCTGGAGAAGCTCCTGGCGGGGGCGCGTCGGCTGAAGATCGCGGGGGCGGATGTCATCAACATCTCGGACGGGGCGCGGGCGCGGCTGAGGATGAATCCGGCGGCGGTGTGCGCGCTCGTGCAGGGGCGGGTGGGGATCGAGGTGACGATGCACTTCTCGTGCCGGGACCGGAACCTGCTCGCGATCCAGAGCGACCTTCTCGGGTGCCACGCGACGGGGATCCGGAACATCCTTGCGGTGACGGGGGACCCGGCGAACATCGGGGACTATCCGAGCGCGACCTCGGTGTTCGACATCGACGCGATCGGGCTGTGCCGGGTGCTCAAGCGGTTCAACGACGGGATCGACCTCGCGGGGTACGGGGTGGGGGTGCGGTGCGGGTTCACGATCGCGTGCGCGTACAACCCGAACGCGATCGACCAGGGGGAGGAGGACGACCGTCTCCGAAGGAAGGCGGACGCGGGGGCGCACGTCGTCTACACCCAGCCGGTGTTCGAGCGGGGGTCGCTGGCGAAGTGCCTGGAGATGGCGCGCGCGGTGGGACTGCCGGTGCTCGTGGGGCTCATGCCGCTGAAGAGCCTGCGGCACGCGGAGTTCATGCACAACGAGGTGCCGGGGGTGCGGGTACCGCAGGCCCTGCGGGACCGGCTGGCCCGGGCGGAGGACGACGCGGCGGGTCTGGAGATCGGGATCGAGGAGGCGGCGGGGCTTAAGGCGGAGATCGCGGCGGGGGCGCAGGGGATCTACCTCATGCCGCCGTTCGGGTCGGCGGAGATCGCGGCGCGCGTGCTCGCGGCCTAGGGGGTCGCGGCGCTCGGTAGACTCGCGCGGTGAAACTGCGGCATCTCGCGACGACGGCGGCTTGGGGCGTGGGGGCGATCGGGGGGGCGATGCTCGTGTACGGGGCGCTCGTGGAGTCGAAGCGGCTGGTGAAGGAGGAGTTCACGTTGCCGCTCGCCGGGTGGCCGGAGGGGCTCCGGGGGTACCGGATCGCGGTGCTGGGGGATTTCCACCTGCGGGACGAGCCCTCGATCGAGCTCGCCCAGCGGGCGGTGGCGATGGCGCTCGACGCGGACCCCGATATCGTGGTGCTTCCGGGGGATCTCATCGCGCGGTGGAAGACGCTCACGCCGTGGATGCTGGGCGCGGTGCTGGAGCCTCTCCTCACGATGGACGGCTCGTGCGTGGCGGTGCCGGGGAACCACGAGTACCACGGGGGGACGGCGGACCTGTTGGCGGACGTGCTGGAGGAGTTCGACATCCGGCTTCTTCGGAACGAGACGTGGCGCCACGACGGGATCCTATGGACGGGCGTGGACTCATTCAACGCGCGGGAGTCGGACGTGGCGCGGGCGTTCTCGGAAGGCGACGGAGGGAAGGACGAGCCGCGGATCGTCGTCTGGCACGAGCCGGACACGGTGGATCTGTTGCCCTCGGGGGCGGCGCTCCAGATCTCGGGTCACTCGCACGGGGGGCAGTTCCGGTTTCCGGGCGGCTTCGTGCCGATGAAGAGCCAGAACGGGACGCGTTATCTCGACGGGTTCTACCCCGAGGCGGCGACGCCGCTCTTCGTGACGCGGGGGGTCGGGACGACAGGGCCGCCGAGCCGGTTCCTGTGCCCGCCGCAGGTCGCGGTGCTGGAGATCGTGCCGGCGGCGGGGCCGGTGCCCTTCGATGAGGCGACGCCGGCGGCGGTACTCTCGACGCGCGCGCCCCTGTAGCTCAGTGGATAGAGCAACCGCCTTCTAAGCGGTCGGTCGCCCGTTCGAGTCGGGTCGGGGGCGCCCTCTTCATCACCCCCCTTCTAGGTTCCTTCGGGGCTTTAGGAAGGGGTTCCCGTCCCCGTGGACGCGGCGGCGCCGAGGGGGTCCGCATACTCGGACGTCATACCGGCGCTCCGGAGCGCCGAGATCTGGCGCCCCTCGCTCACCCCGATGTACACCTGCTTCGTGAGCTCGATGTTCGCGTGCCCCGCCCAGAGCTTGAGCACCGTGTCGGGGATCCCCCGGTCGGCCCAGCGGGTGAGGGCGAACTTCCGGAGCCCGTGCATGCTCATCCCGCGCGGGCGCACGCCCCTCCACAGGCGCTTCCACTCGCGCTCGAGCGCGTCGTAGGTCGGGGGCGGGTCGGCCTCCGCCCGGTCCCACTCCCACAGGAGCGCGAGGGGGAGGGGGACGTCGCGGGGGGCGGCCTCGGTCTTCGTCCCGCGCACGGCGAGCCAGGCGACCCCGCGCGAGGTGCGGACGTCGGCGCGGCGGGCGGCGGCCGCCTCGCTCGGGCGCAGGCCGCACTCGCCCATGAGCCGGAGCGCGACGGCGAGCCCTAAAATCGGCGATTTGTCGTTTGGTCGCTCCGAGCGGTGCCGGAAGCCCTCGGCGCGCGCCTTCATGATCATCCACCGGTACGCCCCCGGCGTGATCCGCGGGCGGCGCCGGGGCTTGGCGCTCACCGGGAGCGGGACCTCGCGGGCGGGGTTCGCCGTCAGGAGGCCCTTGCGGACGGCGAAGGAGAGGAGGGCGGAGAGGTTCGTGCGGTGGAGCTGCACCGTGCGCCCCGAGACGACGCCGCCGGCTCCCCCCGCGCCCTTCGCCTCTCCCTTCGGGAGGACGCCCGACCGCTTCCTCGGCATGAGGGAGATGCGATGGAGGAAGGCGTCGATCGCGGGGGCGTCGAGGCGGTCCACGGGGCGGGTCCCGAACTCGCGCCCGATCTCCTTCCAGGTCCAGCGGTGGTTGTCGCGGGTGCTCTCCGACTTGCGGGCGAGGTGCTCGAGCTCGAAGCGGGCGAAGACGTCGGCGAGGGTCGTCTTCTGCCGGCCGCGGCGCCCGTGCCTCGCGAGGTAGGCGCGGCGGGCCTCGATCATCTCGCCCTGGGTCGCGCGCACGATCCACTCGCGGCGCTTCGTGCCGTCGGGGAGCGTGACGGTGACGCAGGTCTGCCACTGGCCGTCCGCGCGCTTCGTCCCGGATCCGGCGGACCTCATAGGAGAATGGGTTTACCCCCGATCCGGCAGGACCGGGGGACGGGCGTCTACCTAGTCAGGGCGCGACTTCGCTCTTCGGATCGTTGAAGACGACGCCCTTGATCGCCCACATCGCGGCCTGCTCGAGGTTCGTGATCGCGAGCGACCGCTCGCGGTTGTGGTCGGCGTGGGTCTCGACGGCGGCCTTGCAAAGCGAGAACGCCTCGCGGAGCGCGGTGATCCTCGCGAGCCCGTCCTCGCTCGGCTTGTGGTACGCGAACGGCTTGTCGATGTGCCCGGTCGCCGCGGGGCGGGACGTGGAACCGGCGTCCGGATCGGTCGCCGCGTCCGGTGTGGGGACGGCGTCGTAGGTCGCCTCGAAGACGTCCGGCTTGCACGGGTAGAACTCGCCCTTGATCCCCTTGATGATGTAGTCGCCCACGCTCGCGGTCATGGTGCCTTCGAGGGTCGTGACGAGGAGCTCGACCGGGCCGCCGTCTTTTTGGCCGTAAAGGCACTCGCCGCCGTTGTCGCGGATCCATTCCGCGATCTCGGGGGCGACGAGGTATTGGACGAAGTGCATCGCCTCGACGACGATCGGTTTCTTTCGATAGGGCTGGGGGCTCACTTGCGGGGGAGGGGAGCCTGGCCCTGGGTCGGATGGGTGATCGCCTTGTTCGCCCACATCGCCGCCTGTTCGAGGTTCGTGACGGCGAGAGCGCGCTCGCGCCCGTTGTCGATGGTGAGGATCGCGTCGGCGAGGGTCTTCGCCGCCTCCCGAATCTCGGCCATCTTCTCGATCATCTCGGGGGTAGGCGCGTTGTTGTAGTCGAAGGGGTTCATGTGGTTCGGGGGTCGGGTCCCTTTCGGGATCGGGGGCGAGGGGAGGGAAGGCTAGGCGGCGTCGCGGGCGGGGAGGACGGCGTCGCGGCGGCGGGATTCGAGGTGGGCGTCGAGGTCCTCGCGCATCCAGTAGCGCTCGCCGCGGGGGACGTGCTGGATGCAGGGGAGGTTCAGGCGGCGGAAGTAGTCCTCGGAGACGTCGAGGTAGGCCGCGGCGGTGGCCGCGCGCATGGACGCGGGCCAACGCTCGGCGGAAGCGGCGCGGACCATCCTTAGCCTTCCTCCTCGCCGCACTCCTCGTACACGGCGAGGCGGAAGAGGCCGAGGCCCCGGACCCAGGCCGATCCCGCGTCGGGCGCGCCGCCGGCTGGGACGAGCTTCGGGGCGTCGCCGTCCATGAAGAACGTCCCGTCCGGGAGGCGGGCGTAGTAGCTGACGAAGCGGGCGCGGACCTCTTCGCCCGACTCGTCCGTGAGGAGGACCGCCTCGGCGCTCACGCGAGCTCCCTCCGGGCCTCTTCGATCGCGAGGTTGAGCTCGACCATCGCCGCGTGCGACCCGGGGCCGTCGCTCGCGTCCGGGTGGAGGATCTTCGCGAGCTCGCGGTAGCGCCGCTCGGCGTCCTCGAGCGTCTTCGGGTCGGCGAGGACGTCGCGCCACGTGCGCGCGTAGAGGCCGGCCTGGCCCGGAGAGGACGGGGGCGGGAGCTCGGCGTGGCGCATGAGGTCCTCGAGGGTCGCGACGCCGTGGCGCACCGTCGCGCGCTGGCTCCACAGGTGGGCGGCGAGGGCGGCGACGTTCTGGGCGAGCTCGGTGTACGCGTCCGCCGGCAGGACGTAGGGGCGCCCGCGGTGCGCGAAGGCGAGGACGGCGCCGGGATCGCCGCCGAGGGGGACGTCGGCGCGCGAGACGTTGCCCGCGCGGGTCGCGGCGAAGTCGGCGCGGAGCTGCGCCTCCTGTCGGGTCGGCGTGGACCACATCTCGAGCTCGGCCTCGAGACGACCGAGCGCCTCGTCGAGCGAGATCCGGCGCGAGGGCTGGCGGCGCCTCGCCTCCACCGAGAAGGGGCCGGGTTTGCGTGCGTGGAAGGCGCGGCGGGGGACGCCCGCGGGCCACAGGAGGGGGCGGAGGAGGATCATGCGAAGAGCCCTCCGAGCCGCTCGTCGCGCGCGCGCTCCGGATCGCGCTCGCGGTAGATCGCGATCGCCTGGCCGTCCGCCTTGTCCACGACGACGGCGGTCCGGCCCTCGGTCGAAGGGCCGAAGGGATCGCCGACGTAGATCTCGACGAACGCGTCCACGGCGTCCACCCGGGCGCTCCCTTCGGGCACCCGCGAGAGCGCGTCGAGCGCGACGTGCCGCCAGTCGATCCCCGCGCCGGGAACGTCCTCGGCGACGGCGGTCACGGCCCATCTCGCGGCGCCTGGCATCACCGCTCCTCCCGCGCCGAGACGATCGCCCGCGCCGGGCTCGCGGTCCAGTCCTTCATCCTCGCGGCGCCGTACACCGAGAGCGCGAGGAGAAGGGTCGCGAGCATGACGACGAGGGCCGAGGCGAGGGGGCCGGGGCCCTCGCCCTCTTCGTCGATCGGGGCGCGGGAGGCGAGGAGGACCATGCCGGCGGCGTCGTTGCAGGCGACCACGGCGTAGACCCCCTCCTGGCCGAGGGCGGCCAGGGCCTCGGCGATCGCGCGCTCGGGGAGGGCGTGGCGGCAACGGACGCGCAGGACGCCCGCGCCGCCTTCTTCGCGCTCGCCCGCCCACATCCCGATCGAGGAGCGCTCGGCGCCGGCGAGGAGGGCGCGGGCGACGCGGACCGCCGGGTGGGGGACGGCGGCGTAGCGGGCGCCGTCGATCGCGGCGACGAGGGAGGGGGCCGGAGCGGGGGAGGGGGTCACGCCGCGCCTCTCTTCGGGCGGCCGCGGCGGGTGTCGTTCGCGGCCATCGTCGCGGCGCACTTGGCCCGGCGCTCCTCGGCCCTGCGCCCGAGATCGGCGAGGCGGAGGAGCTCGGCGTGCTCGGGGACGGAGAGGCGCACGAAGGTCGCGGCGCGGATCTCCTCGATCCGGCGCCGGGCCGCGCGCTCGATCTTCGCGATCTCGCGCTCGGAGGCGTCCTGGTCGTACTCGGAGGGCTTCGCGGCGTCCTTCTCGGCCTTCATCTTCGCGAGCTCCTCGTCCTGCTCCCGGCGCAGGACGTCGGCGGAGGGGATCCGGTCGAGCATGTCGTGGACGTCGCTCATGCGGGGGACGCTCACGAGGCCCCTCCCGCGAGAAGGCGCTCGGCGGTCGCCTTGAGGGTGCGGGCGAGGACGGCGGCGAGGTCGCGCTCGATCTCCAGGAGACGCATCCATTCGGCGTCCTCGAAGCACAGCGCCGACCCGTCGCGCCCGAGCGCCTCGGCGCGGCGGCGGAGATCGGCCTCGGCCTCCCCGGCGGCGCGGCGGGCGAGGGCGAGGTCCGGATCCGAGTCGCCCGCGGCGAGGGCGAGGACGCTCCCGCCCTCGCCCTCGCCGGCGAGGGTCCAGCCGCCCCCGCTCGCGGCGGACTCCCAGACGGCGGTCTTCGCGGCGGTCGCGACGTTCGTCCTCCACGCCTCGGCGCGCAGGGAGCGGGGCGAGATCCGCACGGCGACGGGCTCGCCGTCCCGGAACGCCCATGCGGACGCGAGGTCCACGGTGGGAGCGAGGAGGATCCCGTTCGGGGCGTCGAGGTCGAGGGCGACCGCGCCACCGGAGCGCAGGAGGGTCGCGGCCTGCTCCTTCGCGGCGGCGAAGACCTCGGCGAGGCGGTCGGCCTTCGGGGCCTCGCGGGGGGCGGGGGCGTCCACCGAGAGGGTGATCCGGCGCTCGGCGCGGTCGCTCACAGCGTCCTCCCGTGGCGGGGTTCGGCCATGATGCGGGCGAGGGCGACGGCGAGCGAGAGGCAGAACGTCTCGCCGCGGGCGGCCTGCGGGGTGTCGAGCGGGCGGGCGCGGCCCGCGAGCTTCGGAAGGGGAGGGCGGCGCGTCTCGACGGCGGCCGGGAGGGGGGTGGTCTGCATGGATGTGCCTGGCGCGTTACAGCGCGCCGTTGTCACCATACCCGCACGTTGGCATCATGTCAACAAAGCGCCAAGAATGTTTAGCACCGTCCGGATCGGGACGCTCCGTAGACTCGGGCGGTGAAGCCGGCTCTCCTCGTCGCCGCCGCGATCGCGGCGCTCGCCCCCTGCCTCCTCCCCGCCCAAAGGTCCGGGAGGGTGCGCGGCTACGTGCGGCGGGACGGCAGCTACGTCGCGCCCTATCGCCGGACGATGCCGAACGCGACGCGTGTGGACAACTGGAGCTCGCGCGGGAACGTCAACCCTTACACCGGGGCGGTCGGCACGAAGGACCCCTACGCGCCGACCTACCGCCCCTCGGCCTACCGGTCGCTCTACGGATCCGCGGCGCCCCCTCGCCGGACCGTCCCTCTGCTCGGGAAGCTCGGGCGGACGACGCGCCCGGCGACCATCTTCTCGCGCGCGGACGTCGGCGCGCCGGTCTACTACCAGGCGGGCGCCTCCGCCTACGTCATCGTCCCGGGCCGGATCGCGCCGCGCGGATGGTCGCGGGTGCTCATGTCGAACGGGATCGACGGCTTCGTCCAAACGGACGCGATCGTGGTGCTCCCCTACGACGTCGAGGCGCGGGGCGTCCCGACCGCCGTCGCCGCAAGGTAGCTAGTCCTCGAGATCGTCGGGGGTGATGCCCTTGGCGACGTACCAGTGCCGCGGCCCGAGGCGGTAGTGGCGGGTGACGCCGACGAGCCGGGCGACCACGCCCCAGCCCTCCCCGTCCTCCGGCCCGGCGCTCTCGGGGTTCACGGGCGCGAGGCGCGGCTGGCCGGTGTCGTCGAAGACGAGCTGCTTCACCGTGCAGCCGTGGTCGCCCTTGCGCTGGGCGAGGACGATGACGCCGGGGCGCGGGGCGTGGTCGTGCTCCCAGACCGTCTCGTCCCCCTGCCGGAGCGCCGGGTAGCAGCTCGATCCGACGACGCGCCCGACGTAGCGCCGGGGGCCGACGAACTCGGGCTCGACCTCGATGGGCTCCTCTCCGTCGAGGGGCTCGCCCCAGGTCTCGGACGTCGGGACGTTGCCCGCGAAGGGAAGGGTGGGGCGCACGCGGGCGACGACCGGGCGGAGGTTCTCGGCGCCGGGCTGGAGGTCGCTCGGGAACAGCTCGCGGAGCCGGGCGGCGATCTCTTCGGGGATGGCGCCGCCCCCCTCGTAGTGGGTGACGCTCTGGCGCGAGACGAGGATCCTCTCGGCGAGATCTTCCTGCGAAAGCCCGTGCCTCGCGCGAAGGGCCCGGAGCCGACGTCCCTGCTCTCCTCCCCGATCCTGCGGCCCCGGCACGGGAAAAGGATGCGCCCTCGTACATTGGCGCGTTGACAACACCATGCAGGGGAGTGTATTGTGTCTCTGGCACCATGCCAACTGTGCTAACTACCAGCCTTATGGAGAGTCCCGAGGATCTCCGCCGGCGCCGCGACGCGGCGATGGCGAAGATGCTCGCGGACACGGAGGGGCCGCGCAAGGACGCGGCCGAGACCGTCGCGCGCGCCTTCGGGGTGCATTGGCGCACGGTCTTCCGCGCCGCCCGGCGCGTCTCGGGCCCTCCCTCGGGCGAAGAAAAAACCCTCCCCGCTGTAACGGAAGAGGGTTTCTCGCCGCCTCCCGAAGGGGCGCCGGATGCCGTCGGGGCCTCCGGATCTTACCCCTTCCCCGACCCGCTCCCCCAGGAGAAGACCTCCCGGGGGGAGAGATCCGTATGAAGCGAAAGCCCACCGAACCCCTCGCCCCCGAGCCGCCGGCTCCCGATCCGAAGGCGATCCTCGCCGCCGCGCTGAAGGCGGCCGCCGACGCCGAGCGGTGCGCGGTCTTCGCGACGCTCGTGCGCCCCGACGGCCGCCGCTTCCAGATCGCCGTCCCCGAACCGAACGTCGCGATCTCGCTCGAGGACGTCGCCGTCGCGATGGGGGAGACCCTCGCCAAGGCCGCACGGCTCGCCGGGCTGGACCCGGCGTCGCCGAAGATCGGGCCCTCCCTCATCGAGGCGTTCTCGGCGGGGCTCGGGATCCGGACGCTCGCGGCGACGCGGGAGCAGATCCCCGCGATCGCGGCGGCGCTGGAGGGCGCGGACGCCGGAGAGTCGGGCGTCGAGATCGGGGCCGGCGTCCCCATGCCGAAGGTGGCGCGTGGCTGAGGCTCCGCTCGGGCTCGGTTCGGGGGGCGAAGGCGCGGACGGGATCGACGCGCGCTGGGAGGCGAACCTCGACCTCATCCGCCGGACGGTGGCGCAAGGGGCGAGCCCCGACGAGCTCCGCCTCTTCCTCTACACCGCCAAGCGCGCCGGGCTCGACCCGCTCGCCAAGCAGATCTACTACGTGCGCCGGCAGGGGAAGGGGACGGTGCAGGTCGGGATCGACGGGCTCCGCCTCATCGCCGACCGCACGGGCCGGTACGCGGGAGGGGACGCCGCCGAGTTCCTCGGGGAGACGGACGCCGGGATGCCCGCGATCGCCCGCGTCACCGTCTACAAGATGGTCGGCGGGGTGCGGTGCCCGTTCTCGGCGACGGCGCGCTGGGAGGAGTACTACCCCGGCGAGGCGCAGGGCTTCCAGTGGCGCAAGATGCCGCACGTGATGCTCGCGAAGGTGGCCGAGGCGCTCGCCCTGCGCCGCGCCTTCCCCGCGGACCTCTCCGGGCTCTACGTCACCGAGGAGATGGCCCAGGCCGGAGATCCGGAGCGCGAGGCGACGTCCGGGACGGCCCCGCCCGCCCCCGATCCCTCTCCGGATCCCTCTCCCGATCCCTCTCCGGGGCCGTCCCCGGCGGGGAGGGCGAAGGGGGGTCCCGGGCTCCCGCCCGCGCCCGAAGGTGTCTCGGCGTTCGGGTACCGTCCGCCGAAGTGGCCGAGCGCGAAGATGCTCGGGGAGCCGGCGACGGAGGACCAGTTCCGCATGCTCCGGGTGAAGGCGGGCGAGCGGCACCTCGCCGAGCAGGAGGCGTCGTCCGTGCGCGAGGCGGTCCTCGCGGCCTACGCCCTGGACGAGGACGCGAGCAAGGGGGCGATCTCGCTCGTCATCGACTTCCTCCAGGCGGCGAGCCCGGCGCAGCTCGACGCGGCGCGGGGGGTGAGGAAGCCCGCCGGCGCGGCGACTCCCGCGCCGGACGAGGAGGGCGGGCGCGAGCTGCGGCCGCTCCCCGGCATGTCGGCGGACGTCGCGTGGTTCGCGGCGCTTCCCGGCTCGACCGAGGGGCAGATGGGGCGGACGAGGGCGGCGGGGAAGGTCCTCGGCCTCACGGCGCAGTTCCTCCTCGGGCGCGAGCGGCGGGAGGGCGGGCGCGAGCCGGAGGCGATCGTCCGGGCGATCGAGGCGCGCGCGGCGGCGAAGGCGGGCGCCTCTCCCGGCCCCGCCGCGGAAGGGGAGGCGGGGCGGTGACGCGCCTTGCGCGGATCCTCGACCGCTACGATCGGAAGGAGGCCCCCCGTTCGGGGGACTTCCCGTTCCTCGTCCGGATCGCGCGGGCCTCGGTGCGGGCGCGGCACGCGGCGGGGCGGTACTACCGCTCGCCGAAGAGCGCGGCGGAGAAGCGGGAGCTGCTCGACGCGGCGAAGGCGGCGGAGTGCGCGCTCGACGCGCTCCTGAACGAGGAGGAGAACCCGCCTCCGGCGGACCTCTTCGCCCTCGCGGACGCGGAGGGCGGGATCGATCGCGCCTCGCCCGCGGGAGGCCTCTCCTAGGATGGCGCGGGGGCTCACGGACCTTCAGCGGCGGGTCCTCCTCTTCGTGATGGCGAGCACGATCGAGGAGGGGGCGTCGCCGACCCTGCGGGACATCGGGTCGCACCTCGGGATCCGGTCCGTGCGCGGGCCGGAGGAGCACGTGAAGGCGCTCGTGCGCAAGGGGTTCCTCGCCCGGCGCGACTCGGGGGCGCGGGCGATCGTCGTGCTCCGGGACGCGGACGGGGCGCGGGTGCGGCTGGCGTTCGTGCCGGTCGAGGGCGAAGAGGAGAGGCGAGGGTAGCGATGGCCGGGGGGGAGGCTTGAGCTACCGGATCATCCACGCGGTGGGGCGCTCGACGCTCACGGCGACCGAGGGGTTCGTCCTCATCATGCTCGCGAACTGCGCGGCGAAGGAGGGGGACGCGGTGCGCGTGAAGAACGACCGGCTCATGCAGCTGTGCAACCTCTCGGACAAGGGGGTGAGGAACGCGATCGCGGCGCTGAAGGCGCGGGGCGTCGTCGTGGAGGTGGCGCGGCACGCGAACAACGTGGCCGAGTACCGGATCGACGTCGAGGCGATCGCGCCCCCGCCTTCCGCCGACGCTCCGGCACGTGGTGCCGAAGAGGGCACTCCGGCACCACGTGCCGAACCACTCCGGCACGACGTACCGGGCACTCCGGCACCACGTGCCGAACCACTCCGGCACGACGTACCGGGCACTCCGGCACCACGTGCCGAACCACTCCGGCACGACGTACCGGGCACTCCGGCACCACGTGCCGAACCCTATAGAGAGGACTCTCCAGACCTTTATCCAGACCTCTCTTCCAGACCCTTATCCAGAGAGAGAGGGGAGGAGGCGCGCGCGGGCGCCCCGCCGGGGGAAGGGGAAGCCGATCCCCACCCCGCTCCGGGGGACGACCCCGCGACGGCCCGGCTCCTCGCCGCCGTCCTCGCCGCCGTCCGGGAGGTGCCCGCCTGGCGCTCCCTCGGCGAGGCGGACCTGCCCGATCTCCCGTTCGTGCGCCGGCAGATCGGCCTGGCCACCGAGGCCGGCGCCGACGAGGCGCGGCTCCTCGACGCGATCGCCGGGTTCGGGGCGCACTACCGGCGGTGCGGCGGGCGCGGCTCCCCGATCGCCGACCTCGCGAGCTGGCTCACGAAGCGCCGCGCCGAGTGGGCGAGGGAGCGCGAGGCGATCGACCGGCGGGCGAGCAACGCCCGCCGCGACGAGATCTTCGAGGGCGCGGCCAGGCGCCGGAACGCGCCGGACCCGCCGGCGGGAGCCGAACGCCCCGACCGGCCCGAGCGCCCCGCGAGGCTCCTCCCCCGGCGCCAGGGGTTCGTCCTCGCCGGCGGGGAGATCCGCGAGAAGTTCGAGGGGGACGACCTTCCGGGCCGGGTGCACGGGACGATGGAGGGGGCGCGGGAGGCGCTGAAGGCGCTCAAGGGCCTCGCCGCCTGAACGCGTCCGGCGTCTGCATCTTGCTCGCGTCCTTGGAGGACGTTCAGAATAAGTCCACGTGCCTACCGCGCCTCCGTCCACCGATCTCCCGCACCCCCTCTGGCTCGACATCGACCGCCAGCTCTGGGGGATCGCGCGGCGGTACCAGGGCGGCCGCGCCGAAGCCTACGCCGAGGATCTCCACGGCGAGCTCGTCCTCCACGCGCTCCTCACGATCCGGGAGCGCGGGCCGGACGTGCCGGCGAGCTGGATCGTGAGGCCGGCGCAGAACCGCCTCGTCTCGTGGCTCCGCAAGCAGGGGGTGCGGAACCTCGACCTCCCGCAGATCGCCGACCCGCGCCGCCGCTCGGCCCCGCCCCTCACCCGGCTCGACGCCTTCGACCTGGAGGCCGACTGGTACGAGGCGATGTCCTCGGACGTGACTTCCGAGGACGCCCGCCGCGGCGCCGAAGCGGCGGCGGTGCCGAGCCACGAGGAGCGCATCCTGGACCATCTCGCGGGAACGGCGGACGCGCGGCGCGCGGCGGCGGCGCTCGCAGGATCGCTCTCCGGGGCACTCCTGGAGGGCGGGGGCGTTCCCCTTCGCCGCGCGTCCCTCGGACGGTGGCGGCGCACGCTCGCGCGCACGGGTCCTCCGCGCGCGCCGCGCGAACGTCTAAATGTAGGGAGCGGATAGATGGCGGCGGCGAGGGCGAAGACGGGCACGGGGACGAAGACCGGGGGGCGCGCGAAGGGCACCCCGAACAAGAGCACCGTGGCGAAGAGGGAGGGGATCGAGAGGCTCCTCGACTCGGGTTGCGACCCGTACCGGGCGATGTACGAGCTCGCCCAGCATCCCGACACGCCCCTCGACGACCGGATGTCGCTCCTCCGGACGCTCATGAAGTACTCGTACCGCGAGCTCCTCGCCGAGTCGGACCCCAACGCGGCAGGGGGCGGGTCGGAGACGAGCATCATCGCGATCGCGCTGAACAAGTAGGGGCGCGTCGTTTCCGGCGATGGCCGCGAGCGCCCCCACCCCCGAAGACACCGCCGACCTGAAGAAGCAGATCGCCGACCTGAAGAGCGAGGTCGCCGCCAGTGGCAAGGATCTCGCCGCGGCGCGCGCCAAGATCCGCGACCTGGAGGGCGCGGCGATCGAGAACGGACGCCTCGTCGGCGAGCAGGAGGCGCAGAACCGGGACCTCGCCGAGAAGGTGAAGTCCCTTGAGGGGAAGGCGGAGGAGGAGGGAGAGGCCCCGTTCCCCCTCGATCTCGTCCCCCAGGAGCCGGACAACCCGCTGAACCTCGTCCACGCGAGCGAGTCCGTCCCGATGGAGCACGGCGACTTCGGCTACCACCGCGCCGTCAGTTGCGCCCAGGACGCGGGCTACCAGATCGACGCGCTCCGGACCCGCGCCCTCGGCGCCGTGAACGCGGCGTTCGCGCTCGAGCGGCTCGGCCAGGTCCGCCAGACCGGAGAGCCCGAGTGGCGGGGCTTCCCGCCGTTCGACCCTTCGAGGTCGCTCCACGTCGCGGTGTGGATGGAGTAGTGCCCGACCGCCTCAACACCCTCCAGACCGGCCATCTCAGCGCGGCCTCGCCCTACGACGCCCAGCTCTCGGCGCTCGGGGACGGCTCCCACGAGCTCGCCGGGCTCCAGCTCCTCGGCGATCTTCCGGGGCACCTCGACCGCGTGAGCTGGCCCGACGTCCTCGCCGCGGGCGAGGCGCTCTTCGTCGCCTCGCGCGACGGAGTGGCGGGCACGTCGCAGTGGACCCCGTGGAGCTCCGCCTCGACGCCCGCGCAGACCGGCGCGGGAACGGCGTTCGCGATCGGGCCGCCCGATACGGCCTCGCTGACGGCGGGGCAGAGCACGAAGGCGCTGGCCCGCGCGGGCTACCTGCGGGGGCTGGTGCCGGCGGGGGCCGCGGTGTACGAGGTGCAGGCGCGCCTCGCCGAGGCGAACGCCCCGGGGCTCTCGCGCTCGGCCTCGGTCTCGACCCCCCTCGGCACCGGGCCGTCGCAGACGGGGACGCCGGGCGGGGCGACGACCCTCCCCTTCGCCTCGGGGCCGATGACCGACCGCGCGGGGATCGAGGCGGGCGGGCTCGCGGCGGCGCTGAACGTCTCCTACCCCGCGGGCGGGGCGCAACAGACGGCGCCGACGATCGCGGACGGCGGGCCGGCCCTCCCCCAGGGGGCGACGGTCTCGACGGACTGGAGCCTCGCCATCGCCGACGACCTCCGCGGCTACCGCTCCGGCACCGATCTCGCCGAGGTCGATGCGACGTCCTCCGTGCCGGTCGGCGACGGGACCGGCACGACCACGAACTTCCACGGCGGGGTGACCGGACAGACGGCCTGGGTTCAGGAGCGGACGTTCCGGATCGCCTCGAGCCGAGGGGCGACGCAAGGCGGGGTCCCGTTCTACGTCCAGGCGCGGCTCGCGGGCAAGTTCACGGTCGTGGTCACGTGGGTCGGGTCGGGGCCGCCCCCGGCGACGGTGACGCTCGCGATCCAGTCGCGCGCGGCCTCCTACTACGAGGATCCGGCGACGACCACGCGGGCCGGCGACAACGGCTACGGCGATCCGGACGGGGTGCTCTCCTCGCCGGACGGGCTCGTGCAGATGCCGACGTCGTTCGCCGGCCGCACCGGCGGGCGCACCGTGGTCGTCCCCGTCGTCGGCGGCGTCGCGACGCTCGACGTGCCGGTGTCCTCGACGGGGCGCAAGACCCTCGCCTCGCCCGCGCAGGGCCAGATCTTCTCGACGTGGGCCGAGGTCGTCCTCGGCGCCTCGCCCATCCAGACCCAGGCGCCGCTCGCCTATTCGGGGACGGTGGAGATGCGGGCGCGGTACGGGACGGGCGGCACCGGCGCCGGGTCGGCCACCGTGCGGCGCACCGTCCTCCGGCGCCGGGCGGCGGTGAGGATCGACGTCCCCGCGGGCGAGCTCCTCAACCTCGCGCAGGGGTACGACGGCGCGCCGTGCCTCCGTTTCCTCGTCCCCGACGACGACCGGACGCTCGCCCTCTCGGCGAAGATCGAGGTCCCGCCGGGGGCCGAGCCCGCGCTCTGGTTCGTCGGGCTCGCCTCGGGGGCGCCGCTGACGAGGACTGGCCTCGCCGCCGTGGACGCGATCGGCTTCCTCGGCGGGGCGCTCGTCGGCGGGATCAAGGCCGTCGTGTCTCGGGGGGGTGCCGCGATCCTCGCCGACCTCGGGCCGACGCCCGCCGGGCCGGTCGCCCTCGGCCTTCGCGCGGTGAAGGGGCCGTCCCGGATCGAGTTCCTCTTCGGCGAGGCGCGGCTCCTCCACCCCACCCTCCTCGTGCCGACCCTCCCGCTCGCCCTCGCCCTCGGCGCCGTCGCCCCCGCGGCCTCCCCCGCGCGGCTCGATCTGCTCCGCCTCTTCGCGGGCCAGAACGCCGAAGCGCCGAACGTGCGCTGACGAGGCGTCCGTGCGGATCGTCGAGCGAGCCTTCTCCGAACACTGCGGCTTCCACCCGAAGCAGACGGCGGCGTACCTCGCGATGTACGAGCGCCCGAACGCCCGCGTCCTCGCCGGCGGCTCCGGCTTCGGGGGGAAGAGCCACCTG
Organism: Fimbriimonas sp.; assembly: GCA_965249475.1. Classification (GTDB taxonomy): domain Bacteria; phylum Armatimonadota; class Fimbriimonadia; order Fimbriimonadales; family Fimbriimonadaceae; genus Fimbriimonas. Next base: position 1,923,690 of record CBDFMD010000003.1, read on the forward strand.
CTCCGGGGCGCGGCCGTCGGTCACTCGATGTGGCTCGCGCGGGAGGGGTTCTACCTTCCGAGCTACTTCTGCACGTCCACCTACGGCGTCCTGAAGGATCGGCACTACGGCAAGTTCATGCTGGAGTGGGGCGAGTGGGGGCAGATCCGCGAGAACGACAAGGAGTTCGGCGCGTGCTTCCGGTTCGACCACCCGAAGCTCCCCCCGATCCTCTTCCGCAACCTCGACGACCCGAACAAGCGGCGCGGCGCCGAAGGGGCGGCCGCGTTCGTGGACGAGATCACCGAGATGGTCCTCGCCGCGTGGGGCGGGATCGCGTACATGGTGCGCGCCCCCGGGCCTTCGCACCGCCCCATCCTCGCCGCGACGAACCCGGACGGGATCGGCCACGCCTGGGTCAAGGCGCTGTGGCGCCCGCACCTGCCGCTCCGCTCGGAGACGGGCGAGTCGCGCCTCTCGCCCCACCCGAACCCCCTCGTCCGCCCCGAGGACTACATCTACGTCCCCTTCCTCCCCAAGGACAACCCGCTCTACGACGAGGAGACGTTCCGGGGGCTCATCGCGCACCTGCCGCCCCACGTCCAGCGGGCGCGCCGGGACGGGAGCTGGAACGCGCCGGAAGGGGCGCGCTTCGAGAACCTCGCCGAGGAGACGCACGCGTTCTCCCTCGCCGAGCGGTTCCCGGCGGGGGTGCCGAGCGGGCTCCCGATCTACATGGGGATCGACTACGGCCTCCGCGCCCCCTACGCGGGGCTGTGGGCGTTCGTGGACGGCGACGGCGACGTCTTCGTCTACCGCGAGGACTACCGCCCGGGGCTCACCGCCAAGCGCCAGGCCGAGCGCATCGCCGAGCTCACGAGCCCCACCGAGCGCGTCCGGGGGTGCTTCCTCGACCCGGCGATGTGGCAGACCTTCCCCGGCCACGAGGGGCCGACCGACAAGAGCGCGCACGCGCTCTACGAGGAGGTCCTCTGCGACCTCCCGAACTTCCCGCGCTCTCTCACGAAGGGCTACAACACGAGCCGCGCCCAGAACCTCATGACGCTCGACCGCTTCCTCCAACGCGACAACGGAGAGCCGGACGTGTGGATCGAGGCGGGGTGCCAGAACCTCTGGCGCGAGCTCACGGGGGCGGTCTACCCGAAGGGGACGGTCGCCAAGGACGCGAGCGAGGACATCGACCCGTCGTGCCCGGACCACGCGATCACGGCGCTCTACTACTTCCTCGCCTCGCGCCACCGGGCGCCGCGCGTCGTTTCCGGCGATGCCCTCCCGACCCCGGAGGCGATGGCCGCGGCGCTCGCCAAGGAGCGCGAGAAGGCCTCGGCCCGCAACTGGAAGCGGCATCTGAAGAGCGAGAAGAGATGAGCCTGCGAAACGCCCGCGCCGAGAAGCGCCCCTTGTCGCTCCCGATCCTCGTCCTGGGGCTCGCGGCGACGGTGTACTCCCACTCCTACTCGAAGGCCCCCATCCGGGGCTTCGGGAACCGGTCGCTCGTGGGATACGGGGTGACGCCGGGGGAGGACCGGTACACGATGGCGGCCGAGACGTTCGAGGTCGATGGGGAGATCGTCGAGGCGCTCCGGATCTCCATCGAGACGGGGGTCCACCGGCCCGAGACGGCGGGGTACGAGGAGATCGTCGTCCCCTTCGCGGCGCTCGAGACGTTCGGGGGGGGCGAGACCGAGGTCCTCGTGCCGCTCGCGCCCCTCTCCGCGGGCGAGGGCGGCTAGGGTGCCAATCTACCCCTACTCGTGCCCGGGTTGCGGCGCGGCGCGGGAGATCCTCGTGCGCTCGCGCGAGGAGGCCGTCCCGTGCGCGTGCGGGGCACGGATGGCGCGGGGGTTCGGGGCGGCGGTCGGGCGCGTGGCCCCCTGGCTCCGCGACGAGAACTACGAGGGCAACGAGCGCCAGCGGGCGCATCTGCGGAGGCCGGACGTGCGGAAGGCGATCCGGGACGGGCGTCTCGCGCCGGCGGGGCGGGGAGAGGACTAGGTGGCCCTCGCCGAGCGGGAGAGGCCGAGCGCCGGGATGACGGACGTCGAAGAGGCGGCCGAGGGCGGGGCGCCGGACCGGGAGACGGGGCCGGGCGAGGGCGGGGCGCGATCGACGGAGCATCTGACGAGCGCGGCGCGCATCCGGGCGCGGGTCTCGACGGGGGCGGCGATCGAGCCGTGGCGCCGGAAAGTGAAGACGATGCGCGCGCTCGTGGCGGGCGACTGGTCGGCGATCGACGGCGGGGGAGCGGCGAAGGCCCCTCTCGCCGAGCGCGAGCGGAGCGTGGACAAGCGCGGCGCCGCCCACCTCGCGAAGCTCATGGTGAGCGACTTCGAGGAGGGGGCGAGCAACCCGCTCCTGGAGACGCTGAAGACGCTCGTGATGCAGGTGAGCTACCGCTCGCCGGAGATCGAGTTCGAGGACGCGACCCCGATGGAGGCGGACATGAACGCGCTCTACCTCAAGCGCCGGTTCGGGCCGCGCCCGGGCGGATGCGACGCGCCCCACCACATGAAGCTCGCCCTCATCGATTACCTCGTCGCGGCGATGGGCTGGGTGTGGGCGGGCTCGGACGGGGGGCGCCCCGACGTCCGGTACGTGGACGCGCTCGACGTGAGCTGGGACCTCGACGCGGCGCTCGTCACGGACATCCGCTGGGTCGCCGTCCACGTCGTCGGCACCGCCGGCGATTGGGCCGACCTCTTCGGCGAGGAGGCGTTCGCCGCCGAGATCGAGGACGCGCGGGACGAGAAGGATCCGGGGATCTGGCGCGAGACGCTCGTGCAGCTCGTCTGGTACTGGGACACGGACGGGGAGCTCGGGACGCACGCGGTCTTCCGGGCGGGCTCGGGGAACGGGGGCTACGAGCTCGCGGGAGAGCCGCTCGAGTGGACGGAGAACCCGCACTACCTGCGGACCGACGACGTCGAGCAACCGTTCCTGCCGCTCCTGCCGATCTACTTCCTCCAGCTTCCGGGGGTGCGCTTCCCGGTTTCGCCGGTGGAGATGATGATCGCGGCGCAGCTCGGGCTCCGGGAGGTCGAGGGGACGATCCGCTCGATCTCGAAGATCGCGCCGTGGATCGACGTCGAGGAGGGGGCGTACGAGGAGGACCAGCTCACGGAGCTCGAGGACGGGGAGCCGGGGGCGATCATCGAGCGGACGAAAGGGATGCCGCCGGCCCAGCACCTCATGGGGCCGGACATCCCGGCGAACCTCCTCCAGTGGCGCGACATCCTCAAGCAGGGGCTCACCGCGATGGGCGGGAGCAACCCCTACGCGAGCGGGAACAAGATCGACGGGATCGCGTTCGCCTCCGAGGTCTCGGCGATCGAGGGGGCGGCGGGGCTCACGGCGGCGACGGTGGCGAGCGACCACGCCGGGCACTACCAGCGCGCGGCGCGGGCGACGCTCGCGAACGGGGCGAACTACGACGGCCTGCCTCTGGTGCTCGTGCTCGACGACACGCCGATGACGTTCGGGACGGAGGACCCGATCGGGCCGTACCTGCGCCCCGACGCGCACGCGCAGGTGAGCGAGGACGCGCTCGTGTACGCGAGCAAGGACCAGCGCATCGGGCGCGCGGCGGCGCTCTACGACCAGGCGCTCAAAGGCGCGCCGTTCCTCGGCCCCGTGCCGGTCCAGAAGGCGTTCAAGGGCGTCCTCGAGGCGAGCGGCGAGCGGGACGTGGCCTCGTGGTTCGCCTCGCCCGCCGCTCCTGACGGCGGCGCCGCGGGCGAGGCGGATCCGGTCCTCGGAACTTCGGCCCCCGGTGCTCCGGGCGGGGGCGCGGCTCCGGCGGGAGAGGGGGGTTCGCCCCTCTCGACGTCGGCGCAGATCCGGACGGAGCAGGAATCCAACGCATGAAGATCATCGAACTCACCAGGCCCTTCGCCTCGCATCCCCGCGACGCGCCCCCCTCCCTCATCGTGATGCACGCGACCGCCGGGGCGAACGCCTCGGGCGCGATCGAGACGCTCCGGGAGAAGGGGTACGGCTACCACTACATCGTGAAGGACGAGGACGAGGGGGACGGCACCGTGCTCAAGTGCGTGGCCACCGACCGGGTGTGCTACCACGCGGGGAACTCCTACGGCCCCCGGGAGGAGGCGCGCGGCGTCTCGCGCGTCCAGGGGGAGGGCGCGCGGTTCGTCGCCGGATGCTCGGTGAACGGGTACTCGATCGGGATCTCGTTCGTGAACATGGACGACGGGCGGGACCCGTTCTCGCCGGCGCAGACGCAGGCGGCGCGCGCGCTCGTGGCGGCGCTCCGGGCGGCGATCCCGACGATCTCGGCGATCACGACCCACGCGATCGTGAGCCCGCGGCGCAAGGTGGACCCGCTGGGGTTCGACATCGACGCGCTGGGGAAGGCGACGCGCCTCCCCGTCTGGAGGCCGAGAGGTGGCTGAGGGGTTCGGCGGGATGGCGGGCGAGCGGTGGGGGAACGGCGGGCCGGTGAGGCCGGAGACCGCCCCCGTCGCCGCCGGCGCGCGGGTGGAGAACACGATCGTGAACGCCTGCCACTGCGAGGAGCGGGTGGCGGCGATCGAGCGGAGGCTGGGGGAGGAGGCGGCCGTGCGCGACGCGGACGAGAAGCGCGGGGCGAGGCTCGACACCTGGGCGCGCGTGATCGTGCCGCTCGCGCTCTCGCTCGCGATCGCGGCGACGGGGGCGGCGCTCGGCGCGGTGAACAAGAAGGTGGACGACGCCGCCGAGGCGGTCCGGACGATCAACCTCGGCGGGACCGACCGCGGCAAGGAGTGGGTCACCGACTTCAAGGAGAAGGACGCCAAGCACGACCAGGCGATCGGGGCGCTCACGGGCGACGTCTCCGAGATCAAGAGCGACGTGAAGGTCATCCGCACCCTTCTCCAGGGGCAGGCCCCGCGATGATCACGACGTCCGCGAAGCTCGTGATCTGGTTCGTCTTCGGCCTCGGCGCGGCCTGCCTCTCGGTCGGCGCCTACCTCGCGATCGTCGGCAACGCGGCGTACAAGGATTTCCTCGCGATCGGCGTCCCGCCGGTCCTCACCGGCCTCTTCGGCGTCCTCGCCCGCACGCGGCCCGACCCGACGCTCACCGCCTCGACGACCGACTCCGCCGCGAAGGTGGACCCCGACCCGTCCCCCGGTCTCTCCGGGGGCGAAAAGCAAGACCCATGAAAACCTCTCTCCTCGCCCTCGCCCTCGCCGCCGTCCAGGCCCCCGACGCGGGCGCCGCCGGCGGCGCCCCGCCCAAGCCCCGCGCCGAGGTCCCGCCCGGCCTCCGCATCCAGATCGGGTACGAGCACTTCAAGGACGGGCGGCGCGACCTGCGGCTCACGCCGATCGACGAGGCGATCCCCGGGATCCCGCCCGCGGCGATGGATCTGCTCGAGGTCCTCATCGGGATGCTCGACCTCTCGGACGTCCAGCCGGGCGACGGGGAGTTCGACTTCGCGATCCAAGGGAAGATGGGCGATCTCGTCCGCTCGCGGATCCCGGCGATCGGGCGCTTCCTCCCCACGGACGGGGCGAACGGGTTCTTCCGGATCCGGCGCGCCTGATCCCCTTTCGCCCCGAGTCCCTTCTCGCGGGGGCCGCGCGTCGTTTCCGGCGATGGCCCCCGCGGATCAAGGCGAGAACGAGGCGACGATCGACCCGGCGAGCCCCGCCCCCGGCGAGGGCGGCGGAAGCGACCCCTATTCGCTCGGGCCGGACGGCGGATCGCTCGAGACGCCGCACGCGCGCCCCGGGCTCGCGCCGGCGACCGAAGAGGACGAAGACGACGAAGGGACCGAAGCCGGCGAGAGGGGCGCGGACGATCCCGAGGGCGCCGAGGACGATGCCGAGAAGGACGCCGAGAAGGAGACCGAGGAGGAAGACGAGGCCGAAGTCGTCTCGGACGATACCGAGGTGGATCTCGGGGGCGGCGAGAAGGCGACGATCGCCGAGCTGAAGGAGGCGCTCGCGGACCTGAAGGAGGCCGAGCCCTACGTGAGGCTCGGCGACGACTACCACGCGATCCTCACGACGTTCCGTTCGGGCGAGGCGGGGGCGCGCGAGATCCTCGAGACGTTCCTCCAGCAGGCCGAGGCGCAGTTCGGGCTCGGCCCGGAGGACTTCCTGCCGGAGGGGTTCGAGCAACGGGCGGACGACGGCGGGTACAAGGCCAAGTTCCAGGAGAGCCAGCGGCGCGCGACGGCGCTCGAGCGCGAGCTCGCCAAGCGGACGGCCGATTACGATTCGGCGCTGAAGGAGCTGGAGCCCCAGATCCTGAAGGCGCGGCGGGGCGAGGCGGCGGAGGCCGCTCGCCTGGAGATCCGGCGGACGCTGGGTCGCGAAGTGACGACGAAGGAGCTCCAACGGATGATGGAGGAGACGGGGTTGGACGATCCGGTCAAAGCCTACAAGCTCGCTTCTTTCGACAAGGCGGCCGTGCCGCCCAAGACCAAGGCGCCGGCGATGCCCAAGGGCGCGCCGACCGGCAAGGTCTTCGACCCGAAAGACCCGAGCCTCACGGCCGACCGGATGGTCGAGCTCATGGAGCAGGGGTACGTGCCGAAGGGAGGGTTCGGCAAGGCGAGGGGCGCGGCCGCGAACGGCGCCTAGAGACGAGAGATGTCCAACCCCAATTTCCAAGTATCCGACTACACCGCCTTCGCGATCGAGCAGCGGCTCCAGCGCGACTGGGAGATCCAGTACTGCAAGTCGAACCCGCTCCTCGCCTGCATCCGCGACGGCGACCTGAACTTCCGCAAGGGGTACACGGTCTCCGGCACGAAGGCGATCGTCCCCGTGATCTTCTCGGGCTCCGGGCTCGACGAGAACAACATCGGCATCGCGGACGGCAACCAGATCCCGGGCGCCTGGCCGACGTTCCCCGGCACGCAAGGGTTCTCGCAGTTCGAGTTCGCCTACGGGCACTTCGAGCGATCCATGACGATCCTCTCCACCGACCGCAAGCTCGGCGGCGGGACGTCCGGCGCGCGCGGCAACCTCATCGACGGCAAGACGACGCAGCTCATGGCGGACTGGAAGATCGCGTACGCGCAGATGATCTCCGGCGGCGCGGCCGACTCGCGCACCCGCCTCGTGGGGGTGGACTACGCGATCGCGACGGCGAACACCTACGGCGGCGTGGACCGGACGGCGGCGGGAGCGGCGTGGGCGCGCGGGAACGTCGCGGCGGCCCCCTCGCCGATCCTCGGTTTCCCGGCGATCAACGACCTCTTCGACACGCTGAGCTCGGAGACGGGCGAGGACGGGGCCGAGGACGCGCCCGACCTCCTCATGCTCACCTACCCGGCGGGCGGCGTGAACCTCTACTCGAAGCTCCGCGAGCTCATCGCCCCGAACGAGCGGTTCATGCACGAGGACTTCCAGGCCAAGTACGGGATCTCGCACTTCGACTACATGGGGATGAAGTGCGTGAAGGAGACGCGCGGCGCGGGCGGCCAGGTGAAGATGCTCAACACGAAGACGTGGGTCTGGGGCGGCCAGGAGATCCCCGAGCAGCTGGAGGAGATCCGGATCCCCGGATCCTCGGCGAAGGAGCGGCGCTTCGAGGCGTACAACTTCCTCGGTTGCAAGGCGCCCCGGAAGAACGGGCGCCGGACCGGCTTCACCGGCTAGAGCACCGGCCAGGTCTCCGCGCCCCCTGCGCGCGCCCCCGCTCTCCCTCTTCCGGGGGGACGGGGGCGCGTCGTTTCCGGCGATGCTCGCGGCCCAGTTCCTCCAGATGGTGAAGAACCGTCTCGACTACGACGCGAGGACGCCTTACGGGAGCGACGAGGCGCTCCTCGGGCCGATCTCCCGCGCGCTCGCGGCGTTCTCGCGGGCGGGGCTCACGAGCTCGGGGCGGCGGACGGCGGCGGTGGTCGGGGGCGACGTGGACCTTCTGGCGGCGCGGGTGGCCTTGCCGCTGACCGTCTTCGCGGGAGGCGCGGCGCTGAGGGACCCGACCGGGCGGACCCGCCCGATCTCCCCGGTGGAGATCTCGCGCCTCGCCCCGGACGCCTCCTCGCCCCCGAAGTGGTGGGGGATGGTGGGGCCGCTGAGGCTGAAGGTGTGGCCCTCGGGCGCGCAGACGGTGGAGATCGAGGGGTTCGTGCTCCACCCGGCGCTGGGGGCGGCGGACCTCGCCGATCCCGCCTCGGACTCGGTGAGGCTGCCGGACGGCGACGCGCAGGAGGCGGCGGCGGACCTCGCGGCGGCGTACGCGATGCGCCCGCGCGCCTCGGGGGACCAACTGAGGAAGAGCCTCGATATGGAGACGGCCGCGCTGAGGACGGCGGCGGCTTACCGGGCGGCCGTGCTCGCGGGGAACCCCGCGGCGGCGGCGGTCGCGGCCGCGATGGCGCCCGACATGGGCGGGGGCTCGCGATGACGCTCGGCGCGTTCGTGGACCGGGCGCTCCGGATCAAGGGGAACCGGCTCGCGATCATCGAGGACACCGATCGTCCGGCGCTCCTTAAAGAGGGTTCGGCGGCGCTCCGCGAGTACTCGGGGATGCTCCGGTCCCTGTGGACGCCGGGGACGGACTTCTCGTATCCCGCCGGCGCGGGCGGGCTCGCGCTCCCCGATCTGGAGCCGCGCGACGTGTTCCTCCTCGAATCGGGGAACGTGCGCGCGATCGCCGACCTCGACGGTCGCCGGGGGGCGACGAGCGAGTACGCGCTCTCGGAGCGGGCGTCCGAGCTCCTGAACGGCTCCGGATCGCCGCGGGTGTGGACGGTGGTGCCGCCGGAGTCCATCCGGCTCTACCCCGCCCCGTCCGCGCCGGTCCGGCTCCGGATCTCGGGATGGCGCCGGCACGCGCCGGTGGCGCTCGAGGGGGACGCGCTGGAGCTCGCCGAGGGGGATGTGGAGGCGGCGGCGCGCTGGATGGCGGCGCGGCTCCTCGCCGACTCGGAGGACGCGGCGGCGCGGGAGTTCGGGGCGGCGAAGGCGGCGGAGGCGCGGGGTTGGGCCGAGTCGCGCAACCCGGAGACGGTGAGGAGGATGGGCGCGCGGCGGGCGCGGGGACGCGCGGCGCTCGACCGGGTCCGCGTGAGGATCGGCTGAGGGGAGGATGGCGAGGCAGACGATCGAGCTGGGGTTCCTCGGGCTCTCGGACGCGCGGCACCCGGCGCTCACGCCGCCGGGGTACTGGCGCGAGGTGGAGAACGCGACGTTCGCGCGCGGCGCGATCGAGGGGGCGCCGCGCCCGGGACCGGCGACGTCGCGCGCGGGGGGGCTCCCGGGCGACGTCGCGCTCGGCTTCGGGATCTTCCGGTACGGGGGCGTCGAGGAGACGCTCGCGATCGTGGGGCCCGCGGGCGGGTCGGGGGCGAACCTCTACCGGATCGACGCGGGCGGCGTCTGGACGCTCGTCGAGACCGGCCTCGCGAGATCCCGGTGGGAGCTGACGCAGTACGGCGACCGCGTGTACGCGGCGAACCCCGACTCTCCCCTCTACCGCCGGCTCGTCGGAAGCCTCGACGCGCCCGCGCGGTGGGAGCCGGCGCCGACGACGCTCGAGTACGGCGGCGACCTCGGGGCCTCGCTGGAGCGTCCGGAGTATCCCCGGCGCCGGTTCGGCGGGGGGGACGCGGCGACCTACTGGTCCCTGCTCGGGGGCTTCTCGGCGCGGATCGACGCGGGCTCGGGCGAGGTCGTGATCGAGCGGGGCGGGCCGGACACGGCGAGCGACATCGGCCAGCGCGCGACGGTCGTCCTCGCGGCGGCGATCGACCTCTCGGCGGTGGACTTCGTCGGCTTCGACGTCTCGATGTCGAACGCGAAGTACACCCCCGGGGGCGGCCCGAACGACAACCTCTTCCTCACCCTCTCGCTCTCCTCGGACGGGGGGGCGACGTGGACCGACTGCGCGACTTCGGGGTACGACGCGATCGCGAGGCTCGACGACTCGCGGGCGAGCGACCTCTCGGTCCGCGCGGCGGTGCCCGCGTTCCCGGGGCGTGGCGCGGTGAACGCGGTGCGTTTCCAGTACGAGTCGGCGGTGTGGCCGACGCTCGTCGTCCGGATCTCGCCGCTCGAGCTGGGCGGGGCGGACCTGACGGGGATCGGGGCGAGCTCGTACCTCGCGCCGAAGATCGAGTACGCCTACCGGTACGAGTCGCCGGACGGCGCGGCGGGGAGCGCGCCGGTCCTCTCCGCGCTCGGGACGGGGCTCGCGCAAGGGACGAACCGGCGGGGGGACCTGGGGCTCATGGGGGCGCGGGTGCGGCTCGGAGCGCGGGCGAACGCGACGTTCGCGGCGGGGGGGATGACGCGGATCCGGTACTACCGCAAGGGGAAGGCGGACGGGGCGTGGCGCCGCATCGGGGACGGGGCGAACGCCGACGACGCGGACGGGCGGGCGCCGTTCTTCGTGGACGCCTCGCGCGAGCGCGACCTCGGCTCGCTCGCGTCGTCGGCGCTTCCGGCGGCGGGGTTCCCGTTCGGGGCGCAACCGCGTTGCGCGGCGGTGTGGAAGGGCCACCTGGCGCTCGCGGTGGGGCGGCTCCTCCATCTGTCGCGCGGGGGGCTTCCGACGTCGTTCCTGCCGCCGCCGGAGGAGGACTTCGCCGCGCCGCTCGCGTCGGACCTCTCGCAGCCTCGGACGATGTACCTCTCGCCGGACCGGAGCGAGGGGGCGGTGGCGATCGCGGCGGGGGACGTCCTGTACCTCGCCGGGGAGAGGGGGATCTACGCGGTGGTGGGCGACTCGGCGCTCGAGGCGACGGCGCCGCGTCCGATGCCCAAAGGGCGACCTCCTTTGGGGCCGGGGGCGGCGGCGGCGTACGAGGGGGGCGTCCTCGTCGCGGCGCGGGACGGGCTGTGGCTCCTCACCGCGGCGCGGGCGCAGGATCCGGCGAGCCGGGAGGCGATCTACCGGGCCGAGGAGCTCACGGCGCCGGTGCGTTCGGCGTGGCGGCGGCTGGGGGCGGAGACGGGGCCGGTGGCGATCCTCGACTCTCTCGGCGAGCTGTGGGTGTGCCGGGGGAACCGGTACCTGCGGCTGACCCCGCCGGACGCGGAAGGGGAGCGGCGGTGGGAGGCGGGAGTCTTCCCCGCGGCGACGTTCGGGGCGGGGGTCTTCGGGCTCGCGTGGTCGCCTTCGCTGGGGGCGCGGGCGATGCTCCGGGACGGCCGGGTCGCGCGCTTCGCCTACGACGGCGCGGGGGATCCGTACGCGGGCGACCTGGGGGGGGCTCCGGCGCGGTGGCGGGTGCGGACCGGGCGGCGCCCGATCGGGCGCGGGAGCGTCGTCGCCCTCCGGATCCACGCGGACGGGGCGCCCACGGTGCGGCTGAGGTCGTACGACGGCACCCCCGGGACTTCCGGCGCGGGCGGCGGGAGCGCCCCGCGGGGGACGTGGGAGGGGACCGTCGAGCCGGGCCGCCGCTGGATGCGGGGGGTGGACCTGGCGCCGGGGACGGAGATCGAGGTGGAGATCGAGGGCGCGTGCGGGGCGGACGCGGCGTGGCGCGTCGAACTCGCGGTCGAGGACGCGGATCCCGGCTACGGGGAGTAGCGCGTCGTTTCCGGCGATGGGCTTCGGGATCACGCAGGGGTTGCAGCTCGCGAGCGGGGTCGCGGGCCTCTTCGGGGCGGGAGGCGCCTCGCGCGAGCAGGAGGGCTACTACCGGGAGGCGGCGCGGGGGCTCCGGCGCAAGAACGCGGCGCTCGACCGGATGTCGCGGGAGGCCGACGCCTACGACCCGGCGAAGGAGGACCAGACGGCGGTGGACTACGCCTCGGGCGTCGCGGGGGACACGCTCCGGCGGGGGCTCCGGAACCTCAACGCGGACTTCGTCGCCGGGGGCGGATCGCCGACCGGCGACACGCTCTTCCGGACGAAGGAGAGCGACCTCGCCGCGCGCGCGACGGACCCGCTGAAGGCGTACGCGGCCAACGCGGCGGGGACGCGGTTCCAGCGCCGGATGGGGGCGCTCGCGGGGGTCGCGGAAGGGGGCGGCGACGTCATCGACTCGTACCTGCGGATGGGGGACCGGGCGGGGGCGGGGGCGGATCCCTCGGGGGCGATCGGGCTCGTCGCCGGGGCGCTCGACCCCCGGCCCAAGGGGACGTCCCAGAGGTCGGTGAACCCAGCGAGCGCGGGGGCGGCGAACAAGGGGGCGGCGAAGGCGGCGCAGAGGCTCACGCAGGGGCTGACCCAGGGCGTCCGGTGGCTCTGAGCGCCGCCCTCGCCCCGTCCCCCTTCGCCCCGTCCTCGGGCGCGGCGTCGCCGGCGGCTTACGGGCTCTCGCCGAGGCTCAAGGCGCCCGCGGGCCTCGCGCCGTACGCGCCGGGGCTTCCGCCCGGAGACCCGGCGCGTCAAGCGCCCCACGAGGATCTGGCGGCGCGGGGGTTCGACCTGGCGCCGGTGCGGGAGTACGCCCCGGTGTGGTCGCGCGAGGATTTCGCCGGCCTTTCGGCCACGCTCCCGGCGGGGGCGGGGTTCGCGGACCGGAACATCAAGGCGAAGCTCGCGACGAGCCGGGCGACGCACGACGAGGCGCTGAAGGCCGTCTCGGAGCCGCGCACGCTCGAGCTCGTGCGCCGCGAGCGCGAGTCGGCGGTGGAGGACGCGCGGCGGGCGCGGGAGATCGTGGCGGAGGCGCGCGGGCGGATGAACGCGCCGCCCCCGGTCCCCGACGCGTCGCTCCGCGCCACGGCGGGAGAGGGGGCGGCGGGGCTTCTCGCCGCGGCGCTGGGGGTGCGCGGGAGCGTCGCGGCGAACGCGGCGGCGGGGCTCGCGGCGCGGCGCGGCGGGATCCAGAGCGAGGCGGCGATGGGCGCTTGGGAGCGGGGGCAGGCGCTCGCGGGGATCGACTACAAGGAGGGGCTCGCGGGCGAGGGCGAGGCGAGGGACCGTCTGCGGCGCGCCGGAGCTTCGGAGCTCGACCTCGCGCAAGGGACCGAGGAGGCGAACCGGCGCGCGGCGGCGGGCGAGCTCGCCTACCAGCGGAGCCGGAACGACGCCGAGACGGAGCGCGGGTGGCGCCACGACGAGGCCGAGCTCGAGCGGGATCGCAAGGATCGGCACGACGAGTACCTCCTCGACCGGGAGGAGAAGAACCAGAGGGGGCGCGACGTCCGGGCGACGCGGAGCGACCTCTCGGACGCCGTGACGCGCGGGGATCTGGAGAGCGCCGGGGTCCTCATCGCGCGGCTTCGCGACGTCCACGGAGAGCCGGTCTCGGAAGGCGACGCGAAACGGCAGCTCGGCGCGGCGGCGAAGGCGCTCACGGCCCGCTACATGAAGGCGATGGCGGGGGCGCGGGACCCGGCGACGATCGACGCGGCCGTCCTCGAGATGAGATCGCGCGGGCTCGACCTCTCGGACCCCGCCCTGCAGAAGGCGATCGGCGGACATCGGGAGGCGGCGAAGAACCGGTACGCGCTCGAGGCGAAGCGCGCGGACGCGATGGTGGCGCTCTCGGGGGCGCGGGTCCAAGACATCGGCGCCGACAACCAGCGGGCCGACGCCTACCTCGAGTTCCAGCGGGACAAGGAGGCGTGGCGGCGCGCGCATCCGGGCCAGAAGGACCCGAAGCCGGGGGACGGCCCCGCGTGGGGCGGCGCGCCGGGGACGCTCCCGCCGGCGGACGGTTCCGGGGTGGCTCCGCCCCTGCCCCCGCTCTCCGGAACGCTTCCGGCGCCTTCGGGCGGGACGGCGGGCGGGAGCGGCAAGGCGCCGAAGGGCGGCCTCGCGCCGATGGGCGTCTCGCCGTCGCAAGTCGTTCCGAATCCCCAGGGCGCGACGCCGGGGGCGAAGCCGGTGCGGAGCGGCAACGGCGACCCGCTCGGCGATCCGGCCGACGCGCTGGAGATGCAGCCGCGCCGCCTTTTCGGAACGAAGGGAGAGGGGGCGAAGGCGGCGAACTCCTACGACGGCCTCCGCAAGCTCGTCGCGGGCAAGCGACAGCTCCTCGACGCGATGGAGGCGGCGAAGGCGGCGATCGCGCAGGCCGACGCCGACAAGGCCGCCGGGAAGAGCGGCTTCACTGTGAGGAGGCTCAAAGCGGAGAAGGCGTACGAGGAGGCGAGGAGGCAGCTCGGCAAGGCCGACGACATGATCCGCATCCAGCGCGACGCCTTCAAGGCGCACGCGGGCGCGAACTGGGCGACGGGGGTGGCGCGGGCGCGCGACGCGTACCGGGCGGAGATCGCGTACGCGAAGGGCGACCCCGCGAAACAGAAGGAGATCCGCGCGAAGTTCAAGGACCTCTGGCTGGAGGACCTGTAAGGTGGCCTATCTCGGAGACAACGGGGATCCCTTCGGCGATCCGGCGACGACGGGCGAGAGCGCGTCCACCGTCCAGGCGGGCGCGGGCGGGGTCCTCCCGCGCTCGGCGCCGCGGGGGATGGCCCCATCCGCGATCGCGCGGCGGGCGGCGAGGAGGGCGGCGATCGAGGCGTCGAGGCGGGGGGCCTCGCGCCCGAGCGCCTCGAACCCGGCGGGGAACGGGGATCCGCTCGGAGACCCCGCTCTCACCGGCGAACGGGTAAGGGGAAGCGTCCAGGCCGATCGGTCGGGGAACCTCCCTTCAGGGCCGGGCGGACGGACGTTCGTCGCGACCGACCGGCCCGACACGGGTCTTCAGCCGGCGGGGGAGACGCCGGACGCGAGGCGCGCGCGCGTGCTCCGGAAGGTGCAGGCGTGGGCGTACCGGAACGCCCGGGCGCGGGGGCTCTCCGAAGGCGTCGCGCTGAAGGCGGCGAGCTCGGGGGCGACGTCGGCGTACGCGAAGGCGCTCGTCGAGGGCGACGCGGATCCCGGCGGCTTCGCGCGCGGGTACGAGACGAACCCGGCCGTGCGCCGGACGCTGGACGCCGGGGGGACGGCGAAGGCGGCGACGCAGGCGGGCGCGAGGACGGCGGGGGCGGATCTCGTTCCCCAGCTCAGGCCGTCCGAGCGCCTGCGGCTCCAGGGGATCCGCCAGGGGATGACGGACGAGGCGGCGACGGCGGCGAGCGACGATCCGGAGACGCTCGCCCGGTTCGTGGTGGACGGCCGCTCGGCGGCGGAGGCGGCGGAAGAGTCGGGGCTCGCGGGGCGGCGGCGGCTCGCGGGGGGGCTCCGGCGGGGCGCCGAGGCGTTCGCCGACTTCGCCGCCGATGCGTCCGCGCCCCGCGGGGGCGGGATACTCAGCGAGGGTCTGCGCGCGGCGAACCGGCTCGCGGCGGGCGTCGTCGCCTCGCCGGCGTCGATCCTCGCGGACATGACGGATCCCGGTCGCAAGCTGGGGGTGTACGAGCGGACGGCGAAGGGGACGATCACGAACCTCACCGGGGGGCGGCTCCTGCCGGACGCCGACCCGCTGACGACGTCCGACGCGGCGGAGACGATCGCGGACCTCGCGGCCCCGCTCGTCCCGGGGGTCGTCAAGGGGATGGGGAGGCTCGCGCGGGGCGCCGCCGGACGGCTCGCGGCGCGTCGGGCGGGGCGGGCGGTCGAAGGCATCCTCGTGGACGACGTTCCGGAGGCGCTCCGGCGCCGTCCGGAGCTGGGGCAGGGTTCGATCCTCGGCGAGGAGGCGGCGCCCCCGGCGGCGCTCCCGCCGCGGCGCCCGTCCGGAGGCGCGGCGGGCTCGTCCGGAGAGGGCTCGGCGGGCGAGGGCTGGCGGGCGTCGCTCGACGATCCGGCGCTCCCGCAAGGAAGAAGGGGGGGCGGACGACCGGCGCTCCCGGGCCGGGCGGGGCGCTCCGGAGCGGAGCCGCGGGCAGTGCCGAGCGGCGCGGGGAACAAGGTCGTCGGGCCGGACGGGGCGCCGACGCCGGTCTTCCACGGGACGCGGCGGGTGTTCGGGGCGTTCAGCGACGGCGCCCAGGCGCACGAGAGCCTGTACGGACCGGGGCACTACTTCACCGAGGATCCGGACGTCGCGAGCGGCTACGCGCACCCGCCGAAGGGAACGGTCTTCCTAGAACGCGGGGAGAGCCCCGAGGTGAGGCAGACCCGGCTCGATCTGAGGCGCCCGCTCGACATCGACGCGCCGGCGGACCCGGAGCTCTCGCGCTACGTCGAGGAGAACGGCGGCGACGTGGCGGGGGGGACGAACAAGTCGGTGTACCGGGGGCTCGAGCGGGTCTTCGGGGGCGAGCGGGGCGACGTGAACGATTTCCTCAAGGCGCGCGGGTACGACGGCATCACCCACGTCGGCGGCGGCCCCACGGGGGGGAAGGCGCACCGGGTGTGGATCGCGTTCGAGGAGGGCGCGGTGGGAGCGTCGCCGGGATCCGCGCCGATCCGGGCCGCGAGGGAGCTCCCGCAGGGGCGGCGGGCCGAACTCGTCTCGGACGGGCCGGTCGTCTCGCCGAAGAGGCCGGTGGCGGTGCGAGCGACGACGAAGGAGCTCCCGATCGCGCGGGGCGACCGTCCGACGTTCGACCCCGCGAACCCGGAGATCGACCCGCGGGCGGACCTTCACGGGTTGCCCTACTCGCACGTCGTCGCGAAGGTGCCGCAGGGGAGGATGAAGAGCGGGCGGGAGAACTGGCACAACCCCGGCGTTCCCCACGATCTGGAGGCGGAAGGATTCCGCGAAGTCGGGCGCGCTCCGGACGGATCCCTCCTCGTCGGGGCGAGGAGCTCGGCGGCGAGCGAGGCGGCGATCCGCCGCGGCGGCTATTCGATCGACGACGAGGCGAGCTGGGGCGAGGCCCGGAAGGCCGAGATGGAGGCGCACCCGCTCGCGCGGTGGCGCGTCGAGGACCAGGCGGGCTACGACCGCGAGCTCGACCGGCTGAAGGCAGGCGGGCGCGACACCCCGCACGCGCTCGCCGACCTCGCCAAGACGTACGGGGACGACGTGCGCGACACCTCGCTCGTGCCGGAGCCCGACCGGGCGCGGCACCGGGCGGCGGTGCGCCGAAGGGCCGACGCGGCGACGGCGGTCACGATGCGCCGGAAGAGCTTCCGCGCGCCCGGCGAGACGGCTTCGCGCTTTTCGGAAGCGACGGCCGCGTCCCGCCCGGTCGCGTTCCGCGGGAGATCGGCGGAAGGGTTCCCCTTCGTCGAGGAACGGATGGCCCCGAGGGAGATCGGGATCCGGCCCGGGATGCAGCACAAGCTCCTCGAGGTGGACGATCCGGAGACCGCGACGGGATCGGCCCTGCGCGACGTGAGGACGTACGACCATGCGACGGCGCCCCCGCTCGCGGTGTGGGAGGAGGCGGGGACCGGGAAGCGGTTCGTCATCGACGGCCACCACCGGCGCGAGCTCGCGATCCGGACCGGGGAGAAGGACGTGGCCACCCGCGTCTTCAAGGAGAGCGAGGGGGTGACCGAGCACGACGCGCGGACGATGGGGCTCCTGATGAACCTGCGCTCGGGGAAGGGGACCGGCTACGACGCGGCGCTCGCCATGCGGCGGCTGGGGATCTCGCCCGAGGACCTCACGCGCCTCGGGGTGCCGAAGCGATCGGCGGTGGTGCGCGACGCCCAGAGCCTCGCGAAGCTCTCGGACCACGAGCTCGAGCACGTCCGGTCCGGACGCCTCTCGGAAGGGTTCCTCGCGGGTCTCGCCGATGGGCCGCTGACGCCCGAGCAACGGGGTCCGGTGATCGCGAAGGTGCTCAAGGGCGAGGGCGAGATGCCGGAGACGCGGGCGCAAGGGGAGGCGATCGCGCGCCAGGCGTCGAAGTACGCGGCGGTCGCGACCGACGACGGGGGCGGCAACCTCTTCGGCAACGTGGAGATGGACGTTCCGTTCGTCGAGGCGGGGCGCATCGAGGAGGGGGTTCTCGCGGCGCTCCGGCGCATGGCGCATTCGAAGCGGATGCTCACCCGCGGAAAGGCGGAAGGGGCGACGTCGGTGGACCGGGCGGCGCAACACGCGGCGGCGGACAAGGACGAGCTCGTCCGGCAGACGCTCGCCTCGAACGCCGAGGCGCAAAGAATGATCGAAGAGGGAGCGGCGGTGCTCGCGAAGGACAACCGCCCGTTCGTCCTCGGCCAAGAGGTGAAGCGGGTGGTGGACCATCTCACCGGGGCGAAGAGCGGGCAAGGGAATCTCGGCGTCTCAGAACCGCGCGGCGGGTACGAGGCGGAAGGGCGTCCTCCCCGCCCCATCGGGCCAGAGGGGAACGGCGCCCGGGCGGCGGCGAGCCGGGCGGCGATGGCGGGGTTCCGCGAGAAGCTCGCCTCGGCGATGGAGGCGCCGGGGATGCGCCGGCACTTGGAGGCGGCTCCGGACGGGAGCTTCCGGCTCAAGGATCCCGGGACGCTGCTCGAGGGGATCTTCCACGGGTCGGGGCTCGCGCGGGGGCGGGACTGGGACTACTCCCCGAAGACGGGGTACGTGTCGATAGCGGGGCGCGAGTACACGCCCGACCGGATCGGCGGGCTCGACGGTCTGCCGGAGGACGTCGCCGGGGCGCTTCGCGCGGCGGGGCCGCTGTTGCCGAGCCGGACGGAGATCGATCTCGGAAGCGGGTGGCGCGGCGGCGCGGATCGCGGCGGGGGGGATTGGGAGCGGGCCGGGGAGACGTTCGGTTTCGACGGGGCGGATCTCGCGCGGGATCTCGAGGAGGCCCGGGCGCCGGGCGCCGCGTCCGTGGGCGCCGCGGAGTCGTTCGCGCGCTTCTCCCGCCAGCGGGGGGCGCTCTTCCCCGGGGGCCGAAAGCCGCCGAAGCCGCGGGTCAAACCTGCGGTGGACCATCTGGGCTCCGCAAGGCCCGAGCGCCCCGACGTCGGCGGGCTCGGAACGAAGCTGGAGGAGATGCTCGTGGACGACCGCGCCGGGGCGAAGGAGGCGGTGGCGGACCTCGGCGCGCTCCTCGGGCGGGACCTGCGGGGGACGGAGCTCGACCTCGTGGAGCGCCTGGACGCGGCGGGGCGCGCGGCGGCGAAGGGCGAGATGTACGCGCGGCACGGGATCCCCGATGCGAACGGAGGGATCGTGCCGGGGCTCGACGCTCTGGAAGCGGAGGCGAAGCGGCTGGGGATCGACCTGGAGGAATGGAAGCGGTACCGGCGGGCGCGCCGGCGCACGAACGACATCGACGGGCGTCCGGACGCGCTGAAGCAGACGCCCGCGCAGCTCGCCGAGTCGCTCAGGACGATCGCGGACATGAGGGCCGCGCACGGCGCGGATCTCGGGAAGCTCGACAAGGCGTACGACGACCTCACCCGGGCGGACCTGGAGCACCGCGAGCGGAGCGGTCTCCTGGAGCCGGGGGGCGCGGCGGCGCTCGCGGCGAAGAACCCGAACTACTTCCCCGGGCACCGGATGCCGACGCCCGAGGAGCTCGAGGCGTCGCACTTCGGGGCGGGCGCGGGCGGGGCGGGGAGCTCGCCGGGGGCGGAGATCCACAAGTCGCTCGGGCACGACTCGGCGCCGATGGACGGGCTCGACGCGACGGGGCTGGGGATCGAGGCGGGGGTGCGCGCGGCGGCGACGAACGACGCGGCGCGTCCGTTCCTGGAGGAGGCCGCCAGGCACCCCGAGATGGAGCGGTGGGTCCGGAAGGTGCTCTACGACGCGGAGGGGAACCGGATCCCGGCGCCGCACGGCTACGTGGCGGTGAAGACGTACGACGCGGGCAAGGAGGTCCTCTACGACGTGAGCCCGCGGGTGGTCGCGGCGATGCGGGGGACGGAGCCGCTGAAGGGGGCGATGCGCAACCTCAGCGAGATCGCGAAGAAGCCTGCGAACTCGGTGCGCGCCATGACGACGGCCGCCAATCCTTTCTTCAAGGTCCTCTTCAACCCGTCGATCGACGTGCTGTCGGCGGTGATGAACCACGGTTTCAACCCCTTGCGGCTCGCGCAAGGGGCGAGGGCGGCGGCGAAGGGGGCGAAGAGCGATCTGTACCGCGAGTGGGTCGAGTCGCTCGGCTCGCAAGGGGCGGGGGTGCGCGACTACGTCGAGAGGAGCTACCGGTACGCGCGGACGCCGGCGCGGTTCCAGCGCCTGATGGAATCGAAGGGGGTGCGGGTGCTCTCGGAGGGGTGGGAGTGGCTCGACCGGGTGAGCGAGGGCTCGACCCGGGTGGGCTACTACGCGCAGAGGAAGAAGGCGTACCTCGGGAAGGGTCTGCCGGTCGAGGAGGCGAGGCGGCGGGCGGCGCAGGACTCCGCGGACCTCATGAACTTCGGGCGGGCGGGGACGATCGGGAAGAGCCTCCAGCGGGCGGGGGGCGCGTACGCGAACCTCCCGGCGCAGGAGCTCGCGCAGATGGCGAAGGGATACCGCCGGAACCCGGCGGCGTTCGTCGCGCGCTACGGCGCGGCGATGTGGGCCGCGAAGGCCTGGTACGACTCGCATCTGAAGGACGACAAGGACTACCAGGAGCTCTCCCCCTACGCGAAGGACCGCGGGATCTACTTCCGGCCCGCGGGGGGCGGACCGCTCGTGTGCCTGCCGCTCCCGGGGATGATGGGGACGCTCCTCGTGGGGGTGCCGCGGCGCCTCTCCGAGATGCAGTCCGGCGAGACGACGGCGGCGGACGCGGCGGGTTCGCTCGCCTCGCAGACGGCGAAGAACCTCGTGAGCTCCGGCAAGCCGGTGTGGGCGGCGTCGCTCGAGCAGGGGACGCACTTCGTCGGAAACCGCGGCGAGGTGTACGACGCGGGGCTCGGGATCGTCCGGAAGCCGGCGATCCCCGCCCCGAAGGACGATCCCGAGACGGGGGCGAAGGGGAGGCCGGCGCCGTTCTACGACGACCCGTTCCGCAACTACCTCTTCCTCAAAGGCCAGGCGGGGACGCTCGCGGGGACGATGGGGCGCGACGGGGCGGGGATCCTCGGGGCGGCGCTGGGGTACGAGGAGGGCTACCCGAACCCCCTGCGGCGCTACAACGGGGACCCGACCGAAGGGAAGCGGGGGAAGGTGCGGGGGCAGGACCCGGCGTTCTTCGACGCGCTGAAGAGGGACCCGGAGGCGGTCGAGCGGACGCTAGCGGACGAGAAGGGGGGCGTGGACGAGGCGTTCGCCGGGAAGCTCGAGGAGGCGGGGTGGAAGGAGGGGAAGGGCTTCGGGGAGCAGACTCCGAAGGTGCAGGCGCTCGTGATGAACCGGCTGAGGAAGCGGGCGATGAAGCCCCTCGGCGAGGGGGGCGACGGCTACAAGGGGTACGGCGGGTTGAAGCGCCGCGGTTAGAGGACGCGCAGGGCGGCGGCGACGGTCGCGGCGAGGGCGACGGCGAAGAGAAGGACGGCGAGGGCGAGAAGGCGGCGGACCCTCGCGTCCGCGCGCCTCGCCTCGTAGCGGGCGTCGTACTCTCGGCGTCGTTCCATCCCGCGAGGCTACCCGCCGGTTCGGTCGAGGGGGGGGCGCGTCGTTTCCGGCGATGAGAGACGGCTCCACCGGCTACCCGCGCATGGTCACCTCGCCCGGCGGCATGACCCCCGGCCTCGGCCAGTACAACGTCTTCGGCGCGGCGGGGATCCGCGCGGAGCTTCTCGACTCCTCGGGGGCGACGATCTACGAGGGGGCGGCGACGTCTACGGCCGTAGCCGCCTCGCTCGGGGCGCTCCTGCTCGCGGGCGGCTGTCCGGCGGAGGTCTTCGGGCGCGCGGTGGGGGCGGTCGTCCTCCCTTCGGCGGACGTGCGCTACAACACGAGCGGGTCGAGCGACGACGGCTCGGCGGTGAACGCGCCCGCGCCGGGGGCGGCGAGCCCCTCGGTCTGGACGGGCGGGCAGGCGTACGCGATCGGCTGGGTGGCGCGCTGATGCCGCGCTCGCGCCCGGTGCGCCCGGCGGGCGGCGGGGGCGGCACGGTCGTCCTCCCCCCCACGAACCTCCCCGCGTGGATACAGGCCTCGGACGCCTTCCTGCGGCGGTGCATCGCGCTCCGGGAGGCGAGCAAGACCCGCGTGGTGCGCCACGCCATGATCGGCGACTCCAACTCGGCGGGGTACTACGGCACCGGGATGGCCTCGTGGCGGGAGACCCCCTACGCCCGGCTGGACCGGCGCCTGCAACGCTTCGTCTTCGGCGCCGCGCCGAACCTGTGCCCCGCCTACGTCGTCAAGCCGATGAGTCCGGGGCGGCCCCCTTCCGAGCAGGTGCCCGACGCGCCCTGGGGCCTCCACCCCGCGAACCCCGACCGGCGCTGGTTCGGAGAGGCGAGCTACGAGTACGTCGGCTCCGCCCCGCGAGCGGCGGCGGGGGGCTTCGTCCGGCTCCAGGGCGCGGACGCCCCCGGAACGAAGTGGCTCGGGTTCCTCGTGGACGCCCGCCCTTCGGGGGCGGACTGGGAGAGGAACAAACGCTCCGCGACGCTCGTCGTCGCGAAGGGGCACGACACCTTCAACGGCGTGGGTCCGGGCGCGCAGTGGCTGAACGGCTCTCCTCCTTCGGGCGGCGCGGGGGCGACGGGCTTCGGGCGCATCCTCGTCGAGATGGTGGACGTGGGCGGCGTCGCCCCGGCGAACTACGGCTCGGCCCCCGCGTACCGGACGATGATCGTGGACTGCCGGTTCGGGGGCGGGCTCCGGTTCGGAGGGGTCCACTCCCCCGCGCTCGCGCTCGACGGCGGCAAGCAGACCCTCATCCGCCTGAGCGCGATGGAGGGGATGGGCGGGCTCGTCGAGGCCCTGATCCTCCGGGACGGGGCGACGACGGGGTACGAGGTGCTGGACTGGAGCTTCTCGGGGGCGGCGACGCTCGACGCGGCGACCGATACCGCCCAGCAAGGGGCCGCGTTCCTCTTCCAGTGGGCGGCGTACGCGGGCAAGGTCGGCAACCTTCTTCGGGACGAATACGCCTCGCCGGGGGTGCCGTTCGGCTTGCCGGGATCGGGGAACGTCGCCCTCGGGCTCGACTCCGTCTCCGCCGCGCTCCACGTGAACGACCTTCTGCAGGGGCTCTCGGCCGCCGACGCGTCCGCGCGGTACGAGTCGGCGATCGCGCGCTCGGCGGGGGTGGCCTCGCCGCCGCTGTGGACGCTCCACCTCCCCCCGTGCCCCGCGTTCTTCGGTTCGTCCGACACGGCCTCCGACCGGGACCGGATCTACGACGGGATCGGGCGCGAGCCGTACTCGGCGTACCGGGCTTCGCTGAGGTCCCTCGCCGCTCGGTACCCGGCGCAGGTGGCGGTGGTGGACCATCAGGCGCGGCTCGGCGACCTGCGCCCTTCGGAGATGCGCCGGGACCTGGGCGTGTACGGGGCGGACGGGCGGCGCGACCTCATGTCGTTCGACGGGGCGCACTACCCGGCCCAGGCCTATCAGGACGCGATCGCGGAGACGACCGCCCGCCTCCTCGAAGGGTACGGCGTCAAGCCCCCGCCCGCGCCGTGATCGTCGCCCTCCCCCGAAGAACCCCCCGAAGACCATGAAACGCATCCTCATCCTCATCCTCGCCCTTCTCGCCGCGCTCTCTCCGGGGCTCCTCTCCTTGCAGGCCCCGAAGGCCCCGCCCCCCGTCGTCTTCGGCGCGAACCTCCCCCAGGTGGGGCGGTACTCGCCCGAAGCCGATTGGGGCGTCGCGGGCGGGCTCGCGGGGTGGGCGCTCAAGGGGCGCGCCGCCCGCGTCCCCGCCCTCATGTGGGAGAGCTACCCCGAAGGCTTCGGGGGCGGCCAGGTCGATCTGAACCAGTGCTACCGCCAGATGGAGGCGTGCCGGGGCTCGGCCTTTGCGCTCGTCCTCCTCTCCCCGAGCGAGTGGCCCGTCACGGGCGACTGGGTCCCCCCGAAGGAGCATTGGGCCGACGCGCTGAAGGCGACGCGGGCGACGGTCGCCGCCTACGACGACGCGGCGAAGCGGTACGCCCTGCCTCCCCCCGTCTACCAGCTCTGGAACGAGACGAGCCCCGGCAAGCCCGGCGGCGCGAAGGAGGGAGGGCCGGGCGAGTTCCACCCGCGGCTCCACGCCTACCTCGCCTTCCTCACGAAGGGGCTCGGCGTGAAGCCGGAGCGGCTCGTCTCGCCGGCGTACTCGGACCTCACCGACTCGCCCGACGCCGCCCTCGGCTCGCTCGCGACCGGGAGCTCGACGGACGGCTACTGGGAGCGGCGGGTGGGGGCGATCGCCGTCCATATGCGGGCGAAGGGGACGGCGCCGGACGGGCGGCCGCTGTCGCCGGAGGAGCTGGAGACCGCGGCGACGGGGCAGATCGACCGGCTCATCGAGCTCGTGTCCTCGCTCCCCCATTGGCGCGGCAAGGGCCTTCCGGTGGACTTCACCGAGGTCTACCTCACCCCCGGCGACCTCGGGCGTCCGGACCTTAACGAGGGGGACCTCGATGCGTGGCGCCAGGCGCTCCTTCGGGGGGCGGCGCGGAGCCGGGCGAGGAGCTTCCTCGTCTACGGCCTCGCCCCGAGCGTGATCGAGGGGGGCGGGAAGTGGGGCGAGTACGGCGGCTGGGCCTCGTCGCTCGCGTCGTCGCGGGTGGAGGCGTTCGCGGCGGCGGTGCGGTCGCCGCCAAAGTAGCTCCCGATCTTTGCGGGAGAAATCGACCGCGGGAGGGGGTGGTCAAAAATCGCTGATACTATAAGCGATTTTTGACCACCCCGTTTCGACGCTCATTCGGTTTAGAACATTCTCGTAGAAGAGGGGTGCCCCTCGCCCTCCGCATACCGTTCCGCATACCGCGGCATCGGCCCTGCCCCCGGGGAACCGGCCTTCGGCGAGCCTGGGAGGGGGCTCGTCCGGCCCCCGCGACCGCCTTCTAAGCGGTCGGTCGCCCGTTCGAGTCGGGTCGGGGGCGCCAGCGTGCGATGGACGGGGAGGCGTTGCGGGAGATCCTGAGGGGAGACGTGGTCGCGGGGGCGCGGGCGCTTCTCGGGGCGACGCTGGCCACGCCGTTCGGGCGGGTGCGGATCGTGGAGACGGAGGCGTACCGGGCGCTCGACGATCCGGGTTGCCACGCCTACGGAAAGGCGAGGATGAAGAACATGGCGCTCTTCGGGCCGCCGGGGACGGCGTACGTGTACCGCTCCTACGGGATGCACCAGATGCTCAACGTCGTGGCGCTCGCGGAAGGGGAGGCGGCGGGGGTGCTGGTGCGGGCGGCGAGGCCGCTCGACGGGGATCTCCGGCTCGCGGGGCCGGGGTTGCTCGCGCGGGCGCTCGGGGTGGGGCCGGAGCTCAACGGGCGCGATCTGCTGGACCCGCTGGGGGAGTGGCGGATCGAGCCGGGGGAGCCGGTCTCGGGGACGTTGGCGGGACCGAGGGTCGGGCTCTCGCCCGGGAAGGGGGAGGCGATCCCGTGGCGGTTCGTCGCGGAGGCGGATCTCGCGTGGGCGTCGCGGCCTCGGAACCGTTGGACGAGCCGGACGTCTTAATGTAAATAAACGGCGTTTTATCGCCCCGAGGACGTATACTAGCGGCTGCCGGGTTCGAGACCGTCCGGCGAGTTTTCCTTTGACGCCCTTGCTTTTTCCCTCTCCCCGCGGTCGGGCCCGCGATCCGCGATGAGTCTTCCGAAGCTCGTGACGATCAAGGACGTGGCGCGGGAGTCGGGGGTCTCGATCGGGGCGGTGTCGAAGGTGCTCCACGGGCGGGGCGGGAACATCCGGGTGAGCGAGGGGACGGCGGAGCGGATCCGGGACGCGGCGAAGCGGTTGAATTACCGGCCGAACTACCACGCGCGCTCGCTCCGGAGCGGTCGTTCGCGCTCGATCGGGCTCGTGATGAACCCCGTGTCGAACATCGACGACCGGGGTCTCGTCCACGCGCACGTCCTCGACGGGGTCATCACCGCGCTCGCGGCGCGGGGGTACTCGCTCAACGTGTCGCCGGAGCTCATGCCGCTCGAGTCGGTGGATCCTTTGACGGACGGGCGGTACGACGGGCTCGCGTGGATCGACTCGGAGCCGATGGGGGACGGGTTCGCGAAGTCCCCGATCCCGGCGGTGGCGATCGGGGGGCGTTGCGACGCGGCTCCGGAGCGGGGGGGGTGCTTCCTCGTGGACGAGGCGGCGGGGTTCGCGCTCCTTCTGGACCATCTCAAAGGGTTCGGGCACGAGAGGATCGCCTACCTCGACCGAGTGCAGACGACGCCGAGCCCCGTCGCGGACGGGCGGCGGGCGGCGCTCGCAGGCGAGGCGGAGCGGGTCGGGATCGAGGTCCGGAACCTCGGGGCGGCGCTTCCGTGCGACGCGCTCGACGAGTGGGAACGGGAGGGGCGCGCGACGACGGCGTACCTCGCGTGGAACGACCGGCGGGCGTCGGAGTTCCTCTACGAGACCCAGACGCGCGGGCTCGATCTACCGGGCGATCTTTCGCTCGCCGCGTGCGACGGGACGCCTTCGATGGGCTGGGCGTGGCCGCGCCTCACGGCGCTCCACGCTCCGCTCGAGGCGATGATCGAGGACGCGATGGAGCATCTTCTGGCGCTCATCGAGAACGCGGGGGAGCCCTCGGTGTTCCGGCGGTACGAGCCGCGGCTCGATCCGCGCGGCTCGACGGGGGCCGCGCCGCTTCCGGCCGCCCGTCCGATCCGAGGATCGGTGCGGCGCGGCGCCGGTTAGGCGTTCCGCTCAGCGCGCGATCGTGAAGCGGTCGAGGACGCGTCCGCCGAGGCCGATCTGGGCGATCGTCGCGGCGTCGCGCCCGACGGTGAGCCGGGTGAACGAGTAGCCCGCGACGTACCGCGCGGTGAACGGCTTCCACGTCGCCGGACGGGCGGCGAGAAGCTGGTCGTACAGCTCGGCCCCGCCCGCGCCGGTGACGACGGTGATCGGGCCGTTCGCCCGCCCGCCGCGCCAGTTCCGGTCGATCTCCACACGGCCGCCCGGCAGGACGCGCGTGGGGAAGGTGCGCTGGTAGTTGTGGACGTGACCGTTGAAGACGACGTCCACCCGCCGCTTCGTGAAGAGGTCGTAGACGGAGGCCATGTAGCGCTCGTTCTCCTTCTTCTTGCTCGAGTGGAAGCCGGGCTGGTGGAAGGCGACGAAGCGCCAGCGGTAGCGCGCGCCGCGGGCGAGCTCGCGGTCGAGCCAGGCGCGGTTGGCGGAGAGCCTCCAATCCCGGTACGTGTTCGCGTCGAGGACGGTCCACCACGAGTCGCCCCAGGCGAAGGAGAAGTTGCCGCGCGCCTTCTCGCGGCGGCGCTCCTCGGCGGAGGCCATGTCGCGTCCGGCGCCGGGCATCGAGGTCGGCTCGTCCCAGGCGAGGTAGTAGGCGAGGCCGTCCTTGGCGTTGCGGAAGGCGGTGTCGTGATTGCCGGGGGCGGCGACGGACGGGACCGAGCGCAGGAGCGGGATGCCGCGGGGAGAGCCGGGCTCGGCGTTGTAGACGGGGAAGTGGAAGCGGGCGTACTCGCCCTCGGTCCCCTTCGGGTAGACGACGTCGCCGGTATGGACGAGGAGGGAGGGGTGCTCGGCGCCGAGGGTCCTCGCGAGGCTCCACTGGCCCGGAAGGCCGCGGCCCGAGTCGCCCAGGACGATCGCGGTGTATCCGCTCGCGGGGGGGGCCGTCGCGGTCGTCCGCAGAGCGGGGGTGCCGCCGCGGCTCACCTCGTACTCAACCTTCGCGCCCGGGGGAAGATCGCCCAGGACGGCGCGGGCGAGGCGTCCGGAGGCGGCGACGCGGGCGGGGGTCCATGAGCCCCCCGCGACGCGGTAGCGGAGGGCGAAGCTCCGCGGATCGAGGGCGAACCAACGGACGACGAGGGATTTGCGCGGGCGGGTCTCGTCGTCCGCGCCGAGCTGGAGGTAGGGGGCGACGAGGAAGGGCGAGGGGGCCGCGCCCGCCGCGAGGACGACCGGGACGATCGCGGGGAGGATCACCCCGCTAGTCTACAGGCGGCGTCGGCAGGTGTCACAATCCCCCTCGATGCTCGCGGTCGAGACCGTTCCCGCGACCCCCGAGGCGGTCGCGGGGCTCGCGGGGGCTTGGGACGAGCTTCTCGCCGGTTCCCCGACGGCGACGCCGTTCCAGAGCCGCGAGTGGATCGAGACGGTGCTCCTGACCGGGCGGGGGCGGGGGCGGCTAATCCTCGTACGCGAGGGGCGCGATCTCCTCGGGCTCTACCCCGTGCGGGTGACGAGCGGGGCGTGGCGGGTCGCGCGACCGTTGGGGGTGGGCCCCAGCGACTACCTCCATCCGCTCGCGCGGGGCGGGTACGAAGGGGCGGCGTTCGCGGAGATCGCGGGGGCGCTCCGCTCGCTTCCGGCGGACCTTCTCGACCTCCACCAGATTCGGAGCTCGCTCGGCTTCGACCCGGGCGGGGAGTCGGGCGAGGCGGCGCGGTGCCTCGTCGTGGATCTGCCCCCGACGTTCGCGGCGTACCGGGGGACGCTCTCGAAGTCGCTCCGTTACGACGTCGGGCGGATGGACAGGATCGCGGGGGCGCGGATCGAGCGCGCGGACGCGGGGACGCTGGAGCGGCACCTCGGGATCTTTTTCGACCTGCACCGGGAGCGGTGGCGCTCGCGGGGGCTTCCGGGGGCGTTCGGGGCGCGGGCGGAGCGGTTCCAGCGGGCGTGGACGGCGCGGGCGATGGGGCGGGGGTGGCTCGCGCTCTCGACGCTGTGGCACGACGGGGCGCCGGCGGGGGCGATCTACACGATGCGGCTCGGCGCGGTGCGCTACTTCTACCAGGCGGGGATGGCGCCGGGGGCGAAGGCGATCTCGCCGGGGACGCTTCTCATCGCGGGGGCGATCCGGGAGGCGATCGAGGAGGGGCAGGGCCAGTTCGACATGATGCGCGGGGCGGAAGGGTATAAGCGGCGCTGGAAGCCGACCCGGGAGGAGATCAACGAGCGGC
This sequence comes from Fimbriimonas sp., assembly GCA_965249475.1. Classification (GTDB taxonomy): domain Bacteria; phylum Armatimonadota; class Fimbriimonadia; order Fimbriimonadales; family Fimbriimonadaceae; genus Fimbriimonas. The sequence goes on from CBDFMD010000003.1 coordinate 1,952,325, forward strand.
GGCTCGTGCCGCTCAACGCGCATCGAGGCGAGGCGGCGGCGGCGTTCGCGCGGAGGGCGGGGCGGGTAGAGTCTCTCTTACGCGAGCGTTTCGAGGGGGGCACCCTTCTGCGCCCGGGCGGGAAAGGCGGCGGAACACCGGATGCGGGCGGAAGAAAAGGGGAGTGAGGGGCCGCGGATCGCGGTCATCATCCCGGCCTACAACGAGGAAGGACGCGTGCGCGACGTGGTGCGCGCGGTCCAGGAGGCGCGGCGGCCGACGGAGATCCTCGTCGTCTCGGACGGGAGCCGGGACCGGACGGCGGAGATCGCGCGGGAGATCCGCGGGGTCGTCGTGGTGGACCTGAAGGAGAACGTCGGCAAGGGCGGGGCGATGGCGGCGGGGGTCGCGGCGACCGAGGCGGAGATCGTGGCGTTCGTGGACGCGGATCTCGGGGGGCTCACCGGGCGGCACATCGACGCGATCATCGACCCGGTGTACTACGGCCTCTGCGACATGGCGGTGGGGGTCTTCCGGGGGGGGAAGGCGTGGTCGGACGCGGCGCAGCGGATCTCGCCCGCGCTCTCGGGGCAACGCGCGATGCGGCGGGGGCTCTTCCTCGCGGTGCCGGATGTGGCGAACCTGCGGATGGGGATCGAGATCGCGATCAACCAGACGGCGAAGCGGCGGCGGGCGCGGGTGAAGCGGGTAGTGCTCCGGGGGGTGAGCAACACGCATAAGGAGCAGAAGCTCGGGTTCGTCAAGGGGCTCGCGGCGCGGACGAAGATGTACAAGGAGATCACCGAGGCGATGGTGCGCCCGGGGCGGACGCGGCGGAAGCTCCGGCGGCGGCGGAGGTTCTAGCGCATGGCGACGAACGACGTGCTGACGTTGCCGGAAGGTCTTCCCGCGCCTCTCGACGACGGCGCGGCGGCGCACCTCGTCGGGCTCGCATGGCCGCCGATCGCGCTTCCGGCGACCGACGGCGGGCTCGTGCGGCTCGATCGCCGACCGAGCCCGCGGACGGTGGTGTACGCCTACCCCCGGACGAAGCGGCCCGACGAGGGAGTTCCGGGCGGGGACGAGGCATGGAACGCGATCCCGGGGGCGCGGGGATGCACGCCGCAGTCGTGCGCGTTCCGGGACCATCACGCGGAGCTCGCGTCGCTCGGTGCCGAGGTCTTCGGGCTCTCGACGCAGACAGGCGACGTTCAGCGCGAGGTCGTCGAACGGCTCCACCTGCCGTTCCCGCTTCTGTCCGACGCGGGGCTCGAACTCGCCCGCGCCCTCGCACTCCCGACGTTCGAGCACCACGGCGAGACGCTCCCGCGGAGGCTCACGCTCATCCTGCGGGAGGGGCGCATCGAGGGGGTCTTCTACCCGGTGTTCCCTCCCGACGCGAACGCGGGGGAGGTGCTCGCCTGGCTTCGGCGGCACCCGCTCCCGCCCGCGCCTACCGCGTCGTCTTGACGATCTCGAAGACGTAGCCGCTCCCGTCGTCGAAGCGCAGGGCGTAGTGGGTCTTGTCGCGCCTCAGGGCGTCGCGGAACTGCGCGTCGCCGAAGCCGCACATGACGTAGCGCGCGCCGAAATACTTCGGCGCGGCGGCGTAGAGGGGGATCTCCTTCGCCTGGGTCCTCGCGGGGTCTTCGGGGCCGACGTTCCCGGCGTAGCGCTTCGAGTGGATAGGGGTCGTGAGCCAGTAGTTGCTCGGGGAGACGGCCCATTGGAACATGGGGTCCATGCCGCCGAGGTAGCGGTTACGGCGGTTCCAGAAGAAGAGGTCGGCGAAGTGGGACCAGACGGAATGGTACACGACGGCGCCCTCGGGGGTGTTCCGCGCGAGCCAGTTCGAGGCCCCCTCGAAGCGGCGGGTGATGGGGCGGACGGACCTCACCTTGTCCCCATGGTAGACGTAGATCGAGAGAGCGCAGGCCCCGACGGCGAGGAGGGGGGCGGTCTTCGGGAGGACCTTCCAGCTTCCGGCGACGAGGGCGAAGGTGAGGACGGCGAAGGGGGCGAACTGGTCCACCCCGCGTTTGGTGACGAGGACGAAGACGCCGAGGAAAAGGGCGGAGAGGAGAAAGGACGCGGGAGCGGGGCTCTTCAGAGTCTCGCGCCGGACGAAGAGGAGGGAGAGGGCGAGAAGGATCAGCGGGACGAGGACGGCGAAGAGGAAGTACCCGCGTCCGGCGGCGACGAAGGGGTTCGCGGGGGCGAGCTCGTTGCCGAAGTTCTGGATCACGTTCAGGCGCTTGACGGCGAGAAGGTCGAGGGTCTGGACCTTCAGGAGGCCGGCCCCGCCCGCGACGCCGGGGCGCACGAACGCGCAGAGAGTCGCGGCGGCGATCGCGCCGAGCTCGGGGAGCTTGCTCGTCCCGCGCCCCGCCGAGAAGGCGGTGACGAGGGCGATGGGGACGAGGATGTAGCCGAGCGTCGGGTGGAAGATCCCGATGAGGGCGCCGACGGCGACGGAGGTCGGGAGCGAGCGGCGCCAGAGCTCGGCGAAGAGGAGGGGGAGGAGGGCGGACGAGAGGGTCTGGGGGCGGAGGGTGGCGAGGCGGGACATGAGCCCGGCGGAGGCGGCAAGCGAGGCGAAGGACCACCAGGGGGAGAGGCCGAAGCGCCGGTAGGCGAGGCCGAGGATGAGGAGGTGGAGGGCGACGAGCCCGGCGATCCCGAGGCGCATCCCGAGGACGGGGTCGCGGACGAGGCCGATGGGGGAGGTGAGGACGTGGAGCGACCACCAGAGGTCGGCACGCTCGCGGGCGATGATCGAGGCGCTCGCCCAAGGGAAATCGCGGAAGAACGGCCCCTTCTCCCAGTAGAGGCGCGCGTGGCCCGCGTGGTAGAGGCAGTCGGGATCGACGATGTTGTCGCGCCAGAAGACGAGGAGGGCGGCCCCGGCGAGGCAAGCGAGGGCGAAGAGGAGGCCGCTGAGGCCGCCGAGGCTCCGGAGCCGCTTCAGCGCACGCCCCGGACGTTCTTCAGGAGGACGGCGCCGAGGGCGAAGCAGACGGAGCACAGGACGAAGACCGCCGTGTAGCCCCCGAGGCCGTAGTGGTAGAGCGGGTCGCCGTTCGGGAGGGTGTTCACGGGATCGAGGGTCTTGCCCCCGGCGGCGATGAGCTCGCCCGCGATGGGGGCGGCAAGGACCTGGGGGAGGGTCATGGCGATGTGCCAGACGGCCATGTCCTTGCCGGACTCCTCCTTGTTCGGCAGGACGTCGTTGCCGAGGGCGTAGTCCACCGAGATGTAGGCGCCGTAGCCGAGGCCGAAGACGGCGCCGACGGCGAGGGCGACCTCCAGGCTCCGGGCGAAGATGAAGCCGAGGGCGAAGACGGCGATGAGGCCGTTGGCGAGAAAGACGACGCGCTTACGCCCGATCTGGTCGGACAGGACCCCTCCGAAGACGCCGGAGGCGGAGGAGACGAGGAGGATGACGCCGAGAAGGACCGTCGCGGGACGCTCGACCTTTACGGGGGCGATCCGGATGACGTCGATAAGGTAGTAGTTCACCTGGGGGAGGACGGCGTAGAAGCCGACCATCACGAGGAAGCGGGTGATCCAGACCCAAAAGAAATCGGGGTGCTGGCGGGGGTCGATCCAGAGCGATCTGACGTAGCCGCCCCAGTCCATGCGGGGGGGCCTCGCCTTCAGCGGGCGCTCGTCGATGGCGCTCCAGCCGACGACGATCCCGACGACGAGGATCGCGGCGACGAGGCCGTAGCGGAAGACGGCGGGCCGGCCCCCCAGCGCGACGCCGACCCCGAACGCGCCGAAGAGGGTCCCGATCTGGGACATGAGGGCCATGAAGCCGGAGGAGAGGCCGCGCTCCTCGGGGATCACGAGGTCGGGCATGACGCCCATGTAGGGGCCGAGGGCGAGGTTGTTGCCGAGCTGGACGACGAGGAAGCCCCCCGCGTACATCGGGAGCGAGCGGGCGCCGACGGCGAGGGCCATGAGGGCGAGGCCCGCGACGTTCACGACGGTGCCGAGGGCGAGGAAGGGGCGGCGGCGCCCGATGGGGCTCATCGTGCGGTCGGAGAGGACGGCGGCGACGAGAGGGACGACGAGGGCGAAGACGGCGCCGAGGGCGGTGAGCTTCGCGAGCGTCGTCGCGCGGTTCGCCGGATCCATGAGGTTCACGTCCCCCGGCATGAGGATGAGGAGGAGGGCGCCCCAGTGGAAGTTGTTCGCGAACCAGTACGCGGAGAGGCGGGCGTGCTCCCCCTTCGTGCGGGGGCGGGCGCCGAACTCGCCGACGGTCGTGGGTCCGGGTTCGAGCCCGGGGCGGGGATAGTTCGAGATCTCGTCGGTCACTTGTTCGAAAGGGCGTACTGGTAGTCGTCGATCTCGTCGATGTCGAAGGCGAGCTCGGCGGGGGCGTTCCGGACGGCGTGTACCTTCAGGCCGAGGATCTCGCCGACCTTCGCCTCGGCCTCGGCGACGGTGATCCGGCGGGTCATCACCTTCATGAGGAAGCCGGGGCCGAGGAGGGAGGCCATCCCGGTGACGGACTTGCGGTTGGCGACGACCTTTTCGATCTGGGGCATCGCCCTGCGGAGGGCCTCGGTGCGGGCGAGGTAGGCCCCGCCGAGGGTGAAGCGTCCGTCCTTAAGCTTCGCCCAGGTCGAGTTCGAGCCGGGAAAGCGGTCGAGGTAGGCCTCGGCCGAGACGAGGGCGCCGCAGAAGTCGGCCCCGGGGGGGCAGGCGTCGAGGAAGGCGGCGATGGATTTGTCGGTGACGTAGGGGAGGTCGGTGGTGAGGATGAGGATCTTCGACGGGGGTTCGGGGCTCGCGAGAAGCTCCTTCATTCCCTTGAGGATGTTGTCGGGGAGGGAGGGTCCGCTCGGCACGACGGCGTCCACGCGGCCTTCGAGGGCGGCTTTGACCTCGGGAGGGCCGACGGCGACGATGCGGCGGGAGCGTCCGGAGAGGCGGAGGGCCCCGAGGGCGCGCAGGACGAGAAGGTCCTCGCCGGTGCGGATGAGCGCCTTCACGGGGGTGAGGGCGACCTTCGCGAAGTGGGGGTCGAGGGTGCCTCCGGCGGGAAGGATGACGTCGTAGGCCTCGGCGACGGGATCCTCCGGTCTCATGGGCGGGAGTCTACACGGACGGGGGCGGGAGCGTCGTTTCCCGCTCCGAAGTCGGCTTTCGGAGCGATTCCTGGGAAGGCTGGGAATCCCGGGAACGCCCTTTCGCGTGTGCGCGCACGTTTCTAAGGTTTCTTCCGGTTCTCGGGGCGTGGGTTCGTCGTGCCATCACCTCTTAGTGCCTCGGTGGGGCGCTTTGACAACCATGCTCGTAGAGTTTCCTCGAGATTCTCGCCCTCGGCCCAGCGGCCGATGGGTCCCTGGAGGCGGAGGCGTCGCTCGCGGCCGGTCTCGACGGTGAGAAGGAGGCGGTCGCCGTCGCGGCGGACGTTCTCCAGTTCGCGCCAGGCGACGTGCCAGAGGGTGGCGGGCCTGCGTCCGGGATCGGTGGCCATGAGCCGGACACCGCGCTCGTCCACGCGGAGGAACCGGCCGCGGTTCCCGTCCACGAGGGGCGGGACGAAGAGCCCTACGATCCCCAAGGGAAGCGAGATCTCGCGCATGGCGACGAACAGAAGGGAGACGAAGACGCACAGGAACGCAGCGACGGTCGCCCCGGTGGCGAGGCGGGAGCTCCGCCAGGGGAAGTCCCGCTCAGACATCGTCGCCCCGGGCGCGGAGGGCGGCGAGGAGGGCGTCCCAGTCGTTCCAGCCGCCGAAGGGAGGGCGCGCGCGGCGGAGGGTGCGGGTCTCGCCGTGGGATTCGAGGACGAGGCGTTCGGGGTTCGGTTCGCGGCGGACCCGGAGGTCGCGCCAGAGGGCGGCGAAGTCGTCGCGGGGCCCGTTGCGGGCGGCGACGCGGATCGTCAGGCGTTCATCGGCGAGGACGAGGGAGCGGCCTCCGCCGGAGTTTGGAAAGGAAAGGAGGATGGGGAGGGTGCCGAGCAGAAAGACGCCGCGCGCGGGGCCGTGCGCGTTCGTGGCGGCGACGATGGAAGCGAGGACGACGGTGGGGATCGCCGCCCAAAGGACCAGGTTGCCGCGTCAGCGGAAGGTCGCTTCAGACATCGTAGCCCCGCTCGCGCAGGAGGGCGAGGATGCGGGCGGAGTCGCTCCAGCGGCCCGCGAGGCGATCGTCGAGGATGAGGGTCCGCTCGCCCCAAGAGGTGACGAGAACCAGTCGGTCCCAGTTCTTCAGTGACGAGCCGCGCTCGTGGCGGGCTTCAAGAAGGTCGGACCAGCGGAGATACCAGCGGGCGCGTCCTCCTCTGCGTAGGACGAGCCCGATCGGATCGGCCACCAGGACGTGGGACTCAACGCCCGGTGCCCGGCGGACGAGGAAGGCCAATCCGACAACGCCAAGGACGAACACCGGAGGGCCGCCGACGAGGGGACCGAGCACGAGGAACAGCCCCAAGAAGATCAGGCATCCGAGCGTGGCGAGGGCGACGAGGAGGGGGTTCGGTTTCCAGCGGAAGGTCTCGGGGTCCACGGCGGTTTTCGGGACGTTACCCGAGCCGGGGTAAAAGGGACGGGACAGGTTCCGGGAGTCTCGCCGGATCGGCCCACCGGGTAGATTCCTCTGCCGACGATGAATCGGGACACTGCGCCGTTCAACTCAGCCCTAGGAAGTCGCCTCCCGTGAGTCCCGGCGATCTGCGGCGGCACCTGAAGGCGACGAGGGCGGAGGTGCTTCGGGAGGACGGGGGGCACACGATACGTCATGCCGGGAACGGGGCGGACGACGGCGGTCTCGCGCGGTTCGGGCGAGGTGGGGGCGTACCTCGTGGCGAAGATCTGCAAGGATCTGGGCATTCCTAAGCCGAAGGGGCGTTAGCCGGCGAGGGCGATGCGCTCGTCGGCGAGGCGGGACTCCTCAGCGAGGACGAGGTCGCGGCGCGTAGCCAAAAGAAGCTTCGCGGCGTCGAAGGCGTTGCGCTTGGCCTCCTCCTTCGTGGGCCCCTGGCTGTGGGCACCGGGGATCTCGGGGATCTCGGCGACCCACCAGCCGTTGTCGTCGAGGGTGTAGAGGACGGAGAGTTCGAGAGTCATGGACCTATTATCCTCCGTCCCTTGCGGCGGGGCTAGACGCCGAGAGCCTCGCGGTGCTTCTCGATCTCGGCCATGGCGCTCTCGAGGGATTTGAGGAGGCGGTCGATGGCGGGGACGGGGGCGCCGGAGTAGGGCCAGATGAAGGCGTCCTTGCTCACGTAGGCGTCGCGGTTGCCGCGTTGGAGCATCGTGAAGACGCGGGGGCTCACCTCGGCGCTCCGGCGGAACTTCAGGGCGACGCGCCCGTTGCGGGCGTCGAGGGACTCGATGCCGAGGGCCTTGCCCTGGATGCGGAGGCTCAGGACGGCGAACGCCTGCGAGACCTCCAGGGGCATGCGGCCGTAGCGGTCCTCGATCTCGCTCTGGGCGTCGCCGAGGGCGCCCTCCTCGCGGGAGGACATCATGCGCTGGTAGTAGTAGAGGCGCTGGGCGGGGTCGGTGATGTAGGTCGGGGGGATCATCGCGACGACGGGGACCTCGAAGCTCGGGAGGGGTTCGAGGCTCTCGAGCGGGTCGCGCTTGTCGTCCTCGGGCTCCTCGCCGTCCACGCCCGCTTTGAGGGCGGCGACGGCCTCGTTGATGAGCTGGGTGTAGAGCTCGTAGCCGACGTTCGCCATCGTGCCGGACTGCTTCGCGCCGAGAAGCTCACCCGCGCCGCGGATCTGGAGGTCGCGGAAGGCGAGGGAGTAGCCCGCGCCGAGGTCGGAGAACTCCTTTAGGGCCGCGAGGCGGGCCATCGCGTTCTCGTTCATGCCGGCCTTGATCTTCGTGCGCTCCTTGCGCCCTTGCGAGTAGTCCTGGGCCTCGTTCACCTGCATGACGGATTCGCCGAAGCCGCGCGAGTAGAGGAAGTAGGCGTAGGCCTGGCGGTCGGAGCGTCCGACGCGACCGCGGAGCTGGTAGAGCTGCGAGAGGCCGAGGCGGTCGGCGTTCTCGACGATGAGGGTGTTCGCGTTCGAGATGTCGATGCCGTTCTCGACGATGGTAGTGGAGAGGAGGACGTCGATCTCGCCCTTCACGAAGCCGACCATGATAGGCTCGATCTCCTTGTCGTTCATCTGGCCGTGGCCCACGCCGATGCGGGCGCTCGGGACGAGGGAGCGGATGCGCTCGGCGACGTGGCCGATGGTGTCCACGCGGTTATAGACGTAGAAGACCTGGCCGCCGCGGGCCATCTCGCGCAGGATCGCGTCGCGGACGACCTCGTTCGCGTACTGGCGGACGAAGGTGCGGACCGGGAGGCGTCCGGGGGGCGGGTCGTTGATAAGGGACATCTGGCGGATGTCCATGAGGGCCATCGAGAGGGTGCGGGGGATGGGGGTCGCGGACATCGTGAGGACGTCCACCTCGGTCCGGAGCCCCTTGAGCATCTCCTTTTGCTTCACCCCGAACTTCTGCTCCTCGTCGATGACGACGAGGCCGAGGTCCTTGAAGTCCACGCCTTGCCCAAGAAGCGAGTGGGTGCCGACGAGGATCTCTGTGTCGCCGGACTTGACGCCTTCGAGGGCGGCCCTCTTCTCGGCGCCGGAGACGAAGCGGTTGACGAGGCCGATCTTCGTGCCGAAAGAGCCGAGGCGCTCGGTGAAGTTGCGGTGGTGCTGCTCGGAGAGGATGGTGGTGGGGCACAGGATGGCGACCTGGCGACCGTCCTGGACGGCCTTGAAGGCGGCGCGGATGGCGACCTCGGTCTTGCCGAAGCCGACGTCGCCGCACACGAGCCTATCCATCGGGTAGGGGGCCTGCATGTCCTCCTTCGCGTCGCGGATCGCCTGCATCTGGCCCGGGGTCTCGACCCAGGGGAAGGTCCCCTCCATCTCCTGCTGGAAGGGGGTGTCGGGACCGTAGGGCCTCCGGGTGACCTCCTTGCGCTTGGCGTACACCTTCACGAGGTCGCGGGCGAAGGCCCGCGCCTCCTCCTTCGCTTTTGCCAGGGTGCGTTGCCACTCCCCGCCGGTGAGGCGGTTGAGCTTCGGGTCGCCGTCGGCGGGGTTCAGGTACTTCTGAATGCGGTCGAGCTGGTCGGCGGGGACGAAGAGCTTGTCCGGGGCGGCGTAGTCGAGGTAGAGGAACTCGCGCTCGGTCCCGGCGACCTCCTTCTTCACGAGGCCGCGGAAGACGCCGATGCCGAAGTTGATGTGGACGACGTAGTCGCCGGGCTTCAGGTCGAGGACGGTGGCGACGGGGGTGCCCTCGAGGAAGCGCTTCTGGGGGAGACGCAGACGCGCGACGCCGAAGAGCTCGGCGTCGGTGACGAAGGCGGTCTTCAGGGCCGTCATCACGAAGCCCCCCGCGAGGTTCCCGGCGGCGAGGTAGGTCGCCGTCTTCCCGTCATGGTCCTCGGTGGGGGACTCGAAGGGGTGGACCTCCAGACCTTTGAGGACGGTGCGGGCGCGGTTCGGCTGATCGGTGCCGAAGACGACGGTGAGGCCGCGCGCAAGCCAGTTCTTCAGGGTCTCGGCGAAGGCGTCCGGGCGCCCGCGGTAGGGTTCGAGGGACGACGTATCGAGCTCGGCGGTCGTGCGGGGGGAGAACCACTCGGGGAGCGCGTTCATGCTCGAGAGGGCGAGGCCGCCGTGGCCCCCGAGCTTGTCGGCGGAGAAGGTGTAGTCGCCGACGGCCGAGGCGAGGATCTCGCCGCGCGCGGCGCGGGATTTGAGGGCGGACTCGAGCTCGGTCTCGGCGCGCAGGGCGATCGCCTCGAGCTCCAGCGGCTCGTCGAGGACGAGGAGGCCGTCCTCGGGAAGAAGGTCGATCGCGCACCCGGAGTCGGGATGGAGATAAGGGCGGTAGAGGTCGAGGCGGTCGAAGTAGGCGCGCTCGGCGAGGCGGTCGGCGTCCTCGGCCACGGCTTCGAGAAGCTTTTCGGCGTGGTCGGGTTCGAGGGTCGTCGCCTCGCGCTCGGCGTAGCCCCGGATCTCGTCGGGAAGGGCGGGGTCCATGTGGGCGTAGAGGGTCTCGCGGGAGGGGGCGAGGCGAAGGGCGGGGACGGGGCCGGTGGAGCGCTGGGTGTTCGGGTCGAAGGCGCGGATGGACTCGATCTCGTCGCCGAAAAGCTCGATGCGGAGGGGGGAGTCGTAGCCGGTGGGGAAGACGTCGAGGATGCCGCCCCGGACGGAGAAGCCACCGGGAAGGCGGACGGGCTCCTGGCGCTCGTAGCCGAGGTTCGTGAGGGTCCTCGCGAACTTCGGGATGTCGAGCTCCTGCCCGACGGTCACCTCGAGGAAGGATTCGAGGAGGGTCTCGCGGGGGAGGGTGCGCTCGAGGGCGGCCTGAGGGCTCGCGATGACGATGTCGGCGCCGTCGCCCGCGAGGGCGCGAAGGGAGCCGAGGCGGTCGGAGGCGGAGATCTGCTCGTGGCTTCCGTCCTCGAAGAGGGAGGAGCTTCCGCCGGGAAGCTGGTGGATGCACCCCTTGGGGATGCCGGCGAGCTCGAGCTTCGCCTGCCAGGCGAGGGCTTTGTCGTAGGTGCCGGTGAGGATGAGGGTCTTGCGCCCGGCGTCGCGGATCTGGCCGGCGAGGACGAAGGCGCGGGCCTCGGGGACGAGGCCGAACCAGGCGGCGGGCTCGCTCCGGTCGGGGAGGGTGGCTCCGGCGCCCCGGAGGGCAGGGGCCAGACGTTCGGCCCAATCGGAAAGACGCATCGCGGACACCCGTCTTACGACGTAGGAAAGGCGGGAGTAGACTGCACGCTCCGGGCAGAAATCTTCCGGAAAACACCATGCCCAAGCGCGTCGAGACGATCGTCCTCCACGACTCCTCCACCCCGGTGCTGGGGGACATCCAGAAAGGGGGCTCGGTCGTCCTCACCTCGGTCGAGACGCTCGTGAACCAGGCGCGGGCGAACTCGCTCTGGCCCGTGACGTTCGGGCTCGCGTGCTGCGCGATCGAGATGATGAGCTCGGCGGCGCCGCGCTTCGATCTCGCGCGGTTCGGGTCGGAGGCGTTCCGGGCCTCGCCCCGCCAGGCCGACGTGATGATCATCGCGGGGCGGCTGAGCAAGAAGATGGCGCCGGTGCTCCGGCAGATCTACGACCAGATGCCGGAGCCGAAGTGGGTCATCTCGATGGGGGCGTGCGCGAGCTCGGGGGGCGTTTACAACAACTACGCGATCGTGCAGGGGACGGACCAGATCGTGCCGGTGGACATCTACGTGCCGGGGTGCCCGCCGTCGCCGGACGCGCTCCTGTACGGGGTCCTGAAGCTTCAGGAGAAGATCAAGCGGGGGCGGGTCGGGTCGTTCAAGGAGCTGAAGATGGTGGACATCCACGGCCCGGCGATGGAGGTGCTTCCGGGCCGCGCCGAGGCGGGGGCGTTCGAGGACGCCGGGGGCCAGATCCGAGAGGCGGCGCGGGAGACGGCGCGCGTCTGATGGGGCTTTTCGGCAAGGTCGTCAAGCCGCTCCTCGGGGGGCTGGGCATCACGCGCAAGCGGCTCGCGCACGAGAAGCTCACGATCCCGTACCCGGAGGAGGTGCGCGAGCAGTTTCCGCGCACGCGCTGGCGGCACGTCCTTACGCGGTACGAGTCGGGGCTCGAGCGGTGCATCGGATGCTCGCTGTGCGCGGGGGCGTGCCCGGCGCGGTGCATCAACGTCGTCGCGGCGGAGAACACCGACGAGGCGCGGTACTCGCCCGGGGAGCGGTACGCGGCGCGGTACGAGATCAACATGATCCGGTGCATCTTCTGCGGCTACTGCCAGGAGGCGTGCCCGACGGGGGCGATCGTGCTGAAGAAGGACTTCGAGCTCGCGAACTACTCGCGGGAGGACTTCATCTACACGAAGGAGATGCTCCTGGAGCCGCTTCCGATCGGCGATCTCGCCGAGGCGCCGGCGGAGAACCCGGCGGACGAGTACGAGGGGCGGGACGTCTCCGCGACGGGGTCGCTCGACCGGGACGGACCCCGAACGCGCGCGACGCTCCCGGCGTAAACTCCGCTTTGTGACGCGCCTCCCCTTCGACAAACTCGCGGGGGCGCTCCTCGCGGGGGCCGTGCTCGCCTCGTGCGGGTCGTCGTCCCGCTCTACGGGAGCCGCGACCCCCGCGGACCCGTCGGTCGGGGCGGGGAGGGGCGGCGAGTTCAAGGTGGCGCTCCTCACGCCGGGGCCGGTGAACGACGCGGGATGGTCGGCGATGGCGTACGAGGGGCTCCAGGGAGTGAAGACCGAGCTCGGCGCGACGGTGGACAACCAGGAGGCGACGGGGCCGAAGATCACGGACGCGATGCGCTCCTACGCGCAGAAGGGATACCGGCTCGTCTTCGGGCACGGGTTCGAGTACAACGCCCCGGCGGTGGCGGTGGCGAAGGACTTTCCGAGGACGGTGTTCGTGACGAGCTCGGGGGGCGGGTACGCGAAGAACGTCGGGGCCATCCGGTTCCACCTCGAGCAGTCGTTCTACCTATGCGGGGCGCTCGCGGCGCTCACGAGCAAGTCGGGCACGGTGGGGATGGTGGGCGGGCCGGACGTGCCCTCGATCCGCTCGACGTTCAAGGCGTTCCGCGCAGGGGCCGAGGCGGCAAGGCCGGGGACGAAGGTGCTCGAGACGTTCACGGGGAAGGACAACGACGTCGCGGCGGCGAAGCTCGCGGCGGAGGCGCAGATCGCGGGGGGGGCGGACCGACTCATCCACCAGGCGAACGCGGCGGCGCAGGGGGTCTTCGACGCGTGCAAGGAACGGGGGGTCTACGCCTTCGGGGCGAACCTGAACCAGAACGACAACGCGAGCGGGGTGGTGCTCGCGAGCGCGACGATCTCGGCGGGGCCGGCGTTCCTCGAACTCGCCAAGAGGGTGAAGGACGGGACGTTCGACGGCTCGGTGGTCCTCATGAGCATGGACAAGGGGGCGATCGACTTCGTGCCGAACCCGAAGCTCAAGGACAAGATCGACCGGGGGGCGCTCGCGAAGGTCGAAGGGATGAAGAGGGACATCCTCGCGGGGAAGATCGTCGTTCCGAAGGACAAGTTCTAGGGGACGGGTCCTGAGCCTGCTCGTTTCAGGGTTGACGGTCCGGTACGGGCCGGTCGTCGCGCTCGACGGGGTCCACGCAGAGTTCCGCCCTGGGGAGGTGCACGCGCTCCTCGGGGAGAACGGGGCGGGGAAGTCCACGATGGTGGGGGCGCTCGCGGGGTTCGTCGCGCCCTCGGGGGGCTCGGCGTCGCTCGACGGGTCGCGCCTACCGCTCGGGGACGCGCTCGGGTGCCGGGGGGCGGGGATCGAGCTCGTCCACCAGCACTTCGCGCTCGTCCCGGCGATGACGGTGGGCGAGAACCTCGAGCTCGCGCGGATGGGGCGTCTCGGAGGGCTCGTCTCGTCGGGGGCGGCGCGGCGGGGGGCCGAGATCGCGGCGGGGCTCGGGTGGGAGCTCCCGCTGGAGGCGCGGGTCGAGGCGCTCCCCGTCGGGGCGCGGCAGAGGGTGGAGATCGTGAAGGCGCTCGCGGGGAGGGCGGGGGTCCTCGTCCTCGACGAGCCGACGGCGACGCTCGCGCCGGGGGAGGTCGCGGAGCTCTTCCGGGTGCTTCGGGCGCTGGCGGGAGAGGGACGGATCGTCGTCCTCATCGCGCACAAGCTCTCGGAGGTGCTCGCGGTCGCCGATCGGGCGACGGTGCTCCGAGGCGGGAAGGTGGCGGGGACGACGGCGATTCGGGAGACGGACGCGGGCGAGCTCGCGCGGTGGATGCTCGGGAGGGAGGGGTCGGTTCCGGTTCCGGCCCAGAGCGGGGAAGGGGAGGCGGTGCTGGAGCTTCGGGACGTGTCGGCGGCCGCGCTCGGCGGGGGGGCGGGCGGGGGGCCGGATCTCGCGGGGATCTCCTTCTCGGTGGGGACGGGGGGGATCTTCGGGGTCGCGGGGGTGGACGGGAACGGGCAGGGGCTTCTCGCGGAAGTGCTCGCGGGGCTCGCGCCGTACCGGGGGGAGACGCTCTGGGCGGGGGGGGCACGGACGATGCGGGACGTGCGGTGCGGGTACGTGCCGGAGGACCGTCAGCGCGACGGGCTCGCGCGGTCGCTCTCGGTGGAGGAGAACCTTCTCATCGGGGCGCCGCGAGCGAGCGGGGCGCGGCGGGGGGCGCTCGTGGACCGGCGGGCGCTCCGGCGGTGGGCGGACGGGGCGGCGGCGCGTTTCGGGGTGCAGGGGGGCGGGGCCTCGACGCGAGTCGGGGCGCTCTCGGGGGGGAACGGGCAGAAGGTCGTGGTGGTGAGGGCGCTGGAGAGCGATCCGGAGCTCGTCGTCGCGGCGAACCCGACGCGGGGGCTCGATCTCGGGGCGCGGGAGACGATCCATGCGGCGCTCCGGGAGGCGGCGCGGACGCGGCCGGTGGTGCTCGTCACGTCGGATCTCGACGAGCTCTTCGCGCTCTCGGGGCGGACGGCGTTCCTCTCGCGGGGGCGTCTGCGGGAGGGGCGCGATCCGGCGCTCATGGCGGGGTGGAGGGAGTGACGGCCGCGCTTTCTTTCCTCAAGGGGGCGGGGCTCACGCTCCTCGCGCTGGGGCTCGCGTTCGTGGCGACGTTCCTGCTCTTCCGGGCGCCGATGGGGGAGTCGTTCCGGCTTCTCGTCGCGGGGGCGTTCGGCGACCGGTTCGCGCTCTCGCGGACGCTCGTGAAGACGACGCCGCTCCTCCTGTGCGCGCTCGGGCTCTCCCTCGCGTGGCGGGCGGGGGCGTACAACATCGGCGGGGAGGGTCAGTACGTGCTCGGCGGGGCGGCGGGGGCGTGGCTCGGCGCCCGGGCGGGATCGCCGTACCCGATCCTCGCGATGGGCGTCCTCGGCGGGGCGGCGTGGGCGGGGGTCGCGGCGCTCCTCTACCGAAGGCGGGGGGTGGACCCGGTGATCGGGACGATCCTGCTCAACGCGATCGGGGTGCTCCTGCTCGGGTACCTCGTGGGCGGGCCGCTGAAGGACGCGGCGGGGGGGTTGCCGCTCACCCCGCGGCTCCCGGCGGGGGCGATGCTCCCGAAGCCCGATCGGCAGACGGACGCGCACCTGGGAACGCTCCTCGCGTTCCTCCTGGTCCCGGCGGTGGGGTTCCTCATGCGGAGGACGGGGCTCGGGTACCGGTTCGATCTCGTGGGGGCGAACGCGGCGATGGCGCGGGCGAACCGGGTGGACGCGGCGGGGCTTCGGGCGTGGGCGCTCGTGATCTCGGGGGGCTTTTGCGGTCTTGCGGGGGCGACGGAGTACGCGGGGGTCGCGGGTCAGGTGGGCGACTCGTTCGCGCAGGGGTGGGGGCTTCTCGCGATCCCGGTCGCGCTTCTCGGGGGGCGGAGCGCGTGGGGGGTCGCGCTCGCGGCGCTGGGGTTCGGGGCGCTCTTCGCGGGGGCGGAGGATCTCTCGCGCACGACCCCCGCGGGGCCGCAGATGGCGCTCGTGATCCAGGCGCTCGCGCTCCTCTTCGTGCTGGGGCTCCGGCACGTTCGCCTGAGCCGGGGGGGGCGGGATTAGGTGGAGGCGCTCCTCTGGCTTCCGTACTGCGCGCCGGTGCTCTTCGCGGCGGCGGGGGAGCTCGTCTCGGAGCGGGCGGGGGTCGTGGGGATCCACACCGAGGGGATGATGCTCGGGGCGGCGCTCGCGGGGGTCCTGGTCGCGTCGCGGACGGGGTCGCCCCTGTTGGGGCTTCTCGCGGGGGTCGGGGCGGCGCTCCTGCTCGCGGCGATCTTCGCGGCGCTCGTCCTCGGGCGGGGGGAGGACGCGGTGGTCGTGGGGACGGGGGTGAACCTCCTCTCGCTGGGGGCGACGGGGGCGGCGTTCCGGGCGGCGTTCGGGGAGAGCGGGGCGCTCGTGAGCGTGCCGCGGCTCGGGGGGCCGGCGCTCGCCTTCGGGCTTCTGCTCGTCGCGCTCATCGGGCCGGGGCTCGCGCGGACGCGGTTCGGGCTCGCGCTCCGGGCGACGGGGGAGGCGCCGGAGGCGGTGGCGGCGGCGGGGTTCTCGCCCGTGCGGCTCCGGTGGGCGGCGCTCGGGATCGCGGCGCTCCTCGCGGGGCTCGGAGGGGCGTACCTCGCGCTGGGGGTGGCGGGGTCGTTCGCGCCGGGGATGACGGCGGGGCGGGGGTTCGTGGCGATCGCGCTCGTGAGCTTCGGGCGGTGGCGCCCGCTTCCGACGGCGGCGGGGGCGCTTCTCGTGGGGTTCGCGGAGGCGGCGCAGTTCCGGTTGCAGGCGCGCTTCCCGGGGGTGCCCTCGCAGATCCCGCTCATGCTCCCGTATCTGTTGACCCTCGCGGTGCTCGTGGCCGTCGGTCCCGGGACGCGCGCGCCGGGGGCGCTCGGACGGGCGTATAGAAGGGGGGAATGAGGGAGGTCACGATGATCCGGTCGCTCGTCTTCTCGTCGGGGCACCGGTACTGGCGAGCCGACCTGGGGGCCGAGGAGAACCGGGCGCTCTTTGGGCAGTGGGCCTCGCCGTTCAACCACGGGCACAACTACGGCCTGGAGGTCGCGGTGCGGGGCCACGTGGATCCGGCGACGGGGATGGTGGTGAACATCAAGGACATCGATGCGCTCGCGCGGCGCGAGGTGCTCTCGGTGTACGACGGGCGCTCGATCAACGACGAGGTGCCGGGGTTCGACGCGCGGCCTCCGACGCTCGAGAACATCCTTGCCGACGTCCACGCTCGCCTCGTCGGGGCGACGCCCCCCGAGTGCCGCCTCGTCGGGCTGAGACTGACCGAGACCCCCACGCTCTACGCCGAACTCCACACGCCGACCATGAAGACCACGCTCACCCGCACCTACGAGTTCGCCGCCGCGCACCGGCTCGACGCCCCCGCGCTCTCGCACGAGCGGAACCTCGCGCTCTTCGGAAAGTGCAACAACCCGGCGGGGCACGGGCACAACTACGTTCTGGAGGTGACGGTGGGCGGGGAGCCGGACGCGGAGACGGGGATGCTGTGCGACCTCGGCGCGCTCGATGCGGCGGTCGAGGAGCGGGTCGTCGGGCGGTACGACCACAAGAACCTCAACGAGGATCTGCCGGAGTTCGCGGGGAGGTCCACGTCGAGCGAGAACGTCGCGGGGGAGATCTTCGCGCGGCTCGACGGGGGGCTTCCGGCGCGTCTGGAGCGGGTGCGGCTCTACGAGACGGCGAGGAACGCGTTCGAGGTCTCGCGGTAGCCCGCGTTTTGGACGAATCAAACGGCGGAGTCTCTACGTCCTAAAGGGTGATGTCCGCCATCACCCGCAACCACGAGGGGTGCGCCGTCCCGCCGCAGATGTGGCGGGATACCGCCATACGTCCGAGGATCCGTTCCCGCCGCGAGGCGACGGAGAGGCTCGGACGCGCTCGCGCCCGAGCCTCTTGCCTTTTCCGGGGGTGCCTCTGATGGCCGCCCACGACGTGCTCGTGCTCAACTCGAACTTCGAGCCGCTGAACGTGTGCAACGCGCGGCGGGCGATCTCGATGCTCCTGCTCGGGAAGGCGGAGACGCTCGTGGCGAACGCGGAGCCGTTGAGGACGGCGAAGGGGGAGCTGAAGGCGCCTTCGGTCGTGCGGATGCGGTACCAGGTGAAGCGCCCGATGCCGCAGCTCCGGCTCTCGCGGCACGCGGTGCTCGCGCGGGACGACTTCACGTGCCAGTACTGCGGGGCGAAGACGCGGCACGACATGACGATCGATCACGTCGTGCCGCGCTGGGCGGGCGGGCCGCACACGTGGGACAACCTCGTCGCGTGCTGCCGCCGGTGCAACCTTCGGAAGGCGGACAAGACGCCCCAGCAGGCGAACATGAAGCTTGCGCGCAAGCCGAAGCGCCCGCACTTCATCCCGTACCTGTCGCTTCCGACGTACCTGCGCGCGACGGGGCGCGAGGAGTGGCGGGACTTCCTGCCGGTCTTCCCGGAGCTTGACCAGGGCCGGGTCCACGTCGCCTGAAACGGGTGGCGATAAGGGCGGGGGGCGGTACACTCCGCCTTTCGCCGTCCCCGTCGCTCCGCACGAGCGTCGCGCGGGGGTGGAGGCGTCGATGGTGAAAGTGGAGAAGCGACCGGCCCCGGCACTCGTCCTGCGCGGAGGCGCGCCTCTGCGGGGAGAGATCGAGGTCGCGGGATCGAAGAACATCTCGCTTGCGCTCCTCTCGGCGGTCGTCCTCTGCGAGGAGCCGGTGACGCTCACGAACGTCCCGCAGATCTCGGACACCCGGCACAAGGCGGACCTTCTCGAGTCGTTCGGGGCGAAGATCCAGTGGGAAGGGGACCGGATGACGCTCGACTGCCGGGGGCTCCGCGTCGGGCACGTGGACGAGGAGGTCACGCGCAAGATCCGGACGAGCTTCTACCTTCTCGGCCCGCTCCTCGCGCGGCTCGGCGAGGTGGACCTGCCGATGCCGGGCGGGTGCAAGATCGGGGAGCGGCCGGTGGACTTCCATCTGAAGGGGCTCCGGGCGATGGGAGCCCGGATCGAGGAGGAGGGGGGCGTGTACCGCTCGCGGGTCGACGGCTTCGTCGGGGGGGAGATCTACCTCGACGTGCCGAGCGCGGGGGCGACCCAGCACCTTATGACGACGGCGGCGCGGGCGAAGGGGATCACGGTCATCCGCAACGCGGCGATGGAGCCGGAGGTGACGACGCTCGCGGGCTTTCTCGTCGCGATGGGAGCCCACATCGAGGGGGCAGGGACGCCGACGGTGACGATCACGGGGCGCCCGCGCCTCGGCGGGGGGACGTTCCGGGTCCCCGCCGACCGGCTTCAGGCGGGGACGTTCCTCCTCGCGGGGGCGATCACGCGCGGGGACGTGACGGTGCGGGGGATCCTGCCCGAGAACCAGCTCGCGCTCGGGACGAAGCTCCGCGAGGCGGGGGCGCACGTGACGGAAGGGAACGACTGGGTCCGCGTCGCGGTGGACGGTCCCTTGCGCGGGGTGCAGATCCAGACGGCGCCGCACCCGGGCTTTCCGACGGACCTCCAGCAACCGATGTGCGCGCTCCTGACGCTCGCCTCGGGGCTTTCGACGATCAAGGAGACGATCTACGAGAGCCGGACGGGGCACATCCCCGAGCTCGTGCGGATGGGGGCGCACGTGCGCAACGACGGGCGGACGGCGACGATCCAGGGGGTCGAGCGGCTCCGAGGAGCGAGCGTGGAGGCGAGCGACCTGCGCGCGGGGGCGGCGCTGTGCCTCGCGGCCCTCGCGGCCGAGGGGGAGACGACGGTGCGGAACGTCCACTGGATCGACCGCGGGTACGAGAGCATCGAGGCGTCGTTCCGCCTCCTCGGCGGCGACGCGCGCCGGGTTGAAGACTGACTTGAAGATCGTCCCGGAAATCGGCATCGACCTCGGCACGGCGAACATCCTCGTCTACCGCCGGGGCAAGGGGATCGTCCTCAACGAGCCGACGGTCGTCGCGATCTCGACGAAGCAGGGGAAGGTGCTCGCGGTCGGGAACGAGGCGCGGGAGATGCTCGGGCGCACGCCGGGGAACATCCAGGCGATCCGCCCGCTGAAGGACGGGGTCATCGCGGACTACACGACGACGCTGAAGATGCTCGAGTACATCATCGCGAAGACGGCGGGGTCGAAGATGCCGTTCAAGATCGCGCCGACGGTCCTCATCTGCGTCCCCTCGGGGGTCACGAACGTCGAGCGGCGCGCCGTGGTGCAGGCGGTGAAGGAGGCGGGCGCGGGGCAGGCGATGACGATCGAGGAGCCGATGGCGGCGGCGATCGGGGCGGGGCTCCCGATCGCCGCGCCGGGGGGGAACATGGTGGTGGACATCGGGGGCGGGACGACCGACCTCGCGGTGATCTCGCTCGGCGGGATCGTCATCTCGCACTCGCTGAGACTCGGCGGGAACAAGCTCGACGAGGCGATCGTGCGCCACATCCGCAACGCCTACAACCTTATCATCGGGGAGCCGACGGCGGAGGACATCAAGATGAAGATCGGCTCGGCGCATCCCCTCGCGACCGAGCTCCGGATGGACGTGCGGGGGCGCGACTCGGTGGCGGGGCTTCCCAAGACGATCGAGGTGACGAGCGAGGAGATCCGGGAGGCGCTGAACGAGCCGGTACGCCAGATCGCGGAGAAGCTGTGCCTCCTTCTGGAGGAGACGCCGCCGGAGCTCGCCTCGGACGTCATCGAGCGGGGGATCACGCTCACGGGGGGCGGGGCGCTCCTGCGGGGGCTCGACCGGCTCTTGCACTCGGTGACGGACATCCCGGTGCGGGTCGCCGACTCCCCGCTCACGTGCGTGGCGATCGGGACGGGGCACGCGCTGGAGGAGCTCGACGCGATCCGCAAGAGCGGGGCGGTGTCGGCGCTTTGACGTCCCTCCTCCTCCTCGTCGCCCTGCAGGGCAAGACCGAGTTCAAGCCGCGCAGGGTGAAGCCCGCCCCGGTGGCGAACGCCGCCGCGCCGGTGACGCGGGAGGAGGCGCGGGCGACGTTCGTGCGCCTCGCGGCGGTCGCGGACCGGGCGATCGGGGGCAAGCGCCCGGCGTACGCTTGCGGGGTTCCCGCGTCGAGCGGCGCGATCCCGGCCTCCGAGACGGTCGCCGAGTTCGCGCGGCTTACCGACCGGTACGCGGGGGCGTTCCGGCTCGTCCCGATCGCGGCCACGGGGCTCAAGGGCGCGGCGCGGGCGAAGGCGCTCCGGATGTGGTCGGCGAATGGGCCGGTGGCGCTCGGCCGGCCGACGCTTACGGTGCGGGAGTTCGGGGACGCGGCGGGGTACTTCCTCGTGCGGCTGGGAGATCTCACCCACACCCCGAGCCACCGGTTCTCGCCCGCGACGATGCCGGACGGCCTCTGAACCGCCCACGCGGAAGCCCTAGTCCACGCGGAGGACGCGGACGCCGGGGAAGAGTCCGCGCAGGTGGGCCTCGACGCCGTCCTTGAGGGTCGTGTCGCTCAGGGGGCAACCGCCGCAGGTGCCGCCGAGGCGGACGCGGACCTCGTCGCCCATCCCCTCGCGGCCGCGCTCGGCGGAGACGAGGGCGATGGTGCCGCCGTGGCTTCGGGCGTAGGCCTCCATCCCGCCGAGCTCGCGGGCGATCTCGGCCTCGAACGGGGTCCACTCGCGCGCGGGTTCCGCGTTGGGCGCCTTCTGCCCGAAGATCCGGAGGAGCGTCACCCCTCCAGTTTACGCGCCCAGACGAGCATCTCGGTCGGGCCGCCGTTCGCCCAGTCGCGATACGGGACGTAGCGGGCGGTCGTCTCCTGAAGGTCCTTCGGCTCGTAGGGGGCGTAGAGCCCGACGGGGTCGGCGGGCTCGTAGAGCGCCTCGACGCGGAGCTCCCCGCCCTCGGCGACGACGTCGGCCTCGTGGTCCACCTGGAGATGCGCGGGGGCGACGGGGGCGTCGCCGGAGACCATCGCGTAGACGGTGGGGCCGACGCGCAGGGCGAGGCGACCGGCGTCGTCGCGGACGGCGGGGTGGGCGGCGATCCACGTCGGGGGCATCGGCCACTCGACCTTCAGCGTCGTCTCGCCGCTCCACACCCGGTCGAAAACGGCGTAGCCGGTGCGGTACTCGGCCTCGCCGAGCTCGTCGGGGGCGTCGATCTCCACGTCGTTCGCCCAATCAGGGATGCGGAGGCCGAGATCGAACCGGGCCTCGCGTTCGGCGCGGACGGTGACGGACCACGCTCCGGAGCGGGGGTAGTCGCCCTCGACCGTGAGGATCAGGGGGCCGAAGCGGTACTCCCCGGCGACGGGGAAGTGGACGCGCGCCCCCTGGACGTAGGCGTGGAGCGCCCAGTCGCCGACGCGGGCGATCGTGCGCGCGGCGTTGCTCGGGCAACAGGCGCACGCGAACCACTCGGCGCGGGCGTGCTCGCCCCGGCTCTCGAGGGGGTTCGCGTAGAGGTAGCGGTCGCCCTCGGGGGAGATCCCCGCAAGGACGTTGTTGAAGAGGGCAGTCTCCACCACGTCGGCGTACACGGAGTCGCCGGTGAGGCGGAGCATCTCGTCGCCCCAAAGGACGAGGGCGCACGAGGCGCACGTCTCCGCGTAGGCGGCGCGGTTCGGAAGGTCATAGTCGCGGGTGAACCCCTCGTTGCCGGCGGAGGAGCCGATCCCCCCGGTGACGTACATCCGGCGCTCGGTGAGGTTCGTCCAGAGGCGTTCGAGCGCCCCCTTGCGCCCCTCGTCGGGCGCGTCGCGCAGGAGCCGCGCGGCGGCGGCATAGAGATACGCGGCGCGCATGGCGTGGCCTTCGATCGTCGCCTGCCCCTCGATGGGGGCGTGGTCCTGGGCGTACCGCCCGTCGTAGACGTCGTTTCCGTCTTCGTCGGTGGTGAAGAAGTCGGCGTTGCCGGGGGGCCAGGGTTTCGGCAGGGCGCGGATCTCGCGCTCGAAGGCGGAGGGGCGCGCGCCGCGCAGGGCGAGCCCTCGCTCCGCGAGGCGGGTCCAGCGCGCGTCGCCGGTCTCCTCGGCGAGGCGCAGGAGGGCGAGCTCGAGCTCGGGGTGACCGTCGATCCCCGGCTCGCCCCCTTCGCCGTACCGCGCCTCGATGAGTTCGGCGAACCTCGACGCCGCCCCGAGGAGTCGGCGGTCGCCGAGCCTCTGCGCCCAGGCGACGCCCGCCTCGACGAGATGGCCCGCGTTGTACATCTCGTGCGAGGTCGCGAGGTTCGCCCACTTCGTCTCCGGCGCGTGGAGGGCGACGTGGGTGTTCAGGTAGCCGTCGGGCTCCTGCGCGGCGAGGACGCTCTCGACGAGGGCGTCGGCCTTCGCGCGGAGGCCCGAATCCGGGACGATCGCGAGGACGTAGGCGCAGGCTTCGAGCCACTTGTACGCGTCGGAGTCGTCGTAGGGGGAGGAGGGCCTCGGCTCGGCGTTCCCGCGGACGGCGGCGAAGTTCGTGGTGCGCCCGGCGCGTTCCATCATCCGGTGCTGGTGGGGAAGGCCGGTCCTCGCGAGGGCCTCGATGCGGGAGAGCCAGAACCGGTCGCGCGGGGCGGTCATCGGCCCCCATTGTGGCACCCGACCAGCCCCCGTCGCGGGATCGGGGCCGAGAGGAGGCGTCAGCCCCGCTCGAAGACGAGGAGGAACCCGACGTCGCCCGCGTCCTGGGTGAGGGTGAGCGTGTTCCCCTCGACGTGGTAGCGGTCCACCGACCCGAGGATGCGGAAGAACCGGGCCTCGGCGCGGTTCGCCGCCTCGTCGCGCCCCGCCATCTTCGTGGAGACGATCTCGCTCAGGCGCAGAGCGTCGTCGGGTCCGGCGGCGTACCGGCCGCCGAAGCGGTTCACGCCGCCGCTCCCGGAGACGGTGCGGGTCCTGGGGTCGAACGCGATCGTCGGGCGATGGGCACCGGCGTCGGGCTGGGCGAGGATCCAGGAGCCCGCGAGCGGATCGGCGACCGCGGCCGCCTTCTCCCCGGCGACGCCGAGGACGCGCAATCGGGGGCGGGCGCCGCCCTCGACGGCGTAGCGCACGGTAGAGAGGCCCGGGACGATGGTGTGGCCGCCGACCTCGCGGAGGCGTCCGAAGACGGCGACGATCCGGGCGGGGGTCTCGACGCGCACCCGTTGGAGGGCGCCGTCTCCCCCGGCGGCCATGTCCGTCGGGGAGAGGGTGCCGACGAGGCGGCCGCCGCGCTCGACGAACGCCTGATAGGCGACGGGGCGCCCCGCGCCGTCGAAGCCCGCGGCGGCGGTGAAGACGCGGGTGGGGCCGGAGCGCTCGGCGCGGCCGTAGAGGCGCCAGGTCCCCCGGACGACGGCACGCTCGGCGGCGGTGCTCGGGCGGCGCTCCTCGCGGGAGCGAGAGGAGGCGCGCACGAGGGCGGGGCGGGGGACCACGCCGGGGCGGTTCCAGTCCTTCAGGTCGCCATCAAGCCAGGAGGGGAGGGGGATGGCGAGAGGGATCACGGGGTTCGGACGCGCCGGGGGCGGGAGCGTTTCCGGCGGCGCGCGCCGGATCCCCCGCACCCGACCTCCCGCGGCAACTCCCCGTGCCGGATTCCCCGCGCCCGACCTCCCGCGGCGGCTCCCCCGCGGCGGCTTCTCGGCGACGGTCGCGGCTCGCCGCCGGGGCGCGGCGAAGAGGAGCCGGCGCCCGGGGGTTGCGGCGGCTCGCCGGTAAACTCCCCCTTTCATGGCGGACGAGTCCCAGCCGGCCCAGCAGGCGCCGACCCAGCAAGAACCCACGCGGTACGCGCCGGAGGGCTTCGAGGCGAAGTGGCGGGCGCGGTGGGCGGGGGCCGACCTCTTCCGGACGAAGGACGACCCCGACCGGCCGAAGTTCTACGGGCTCGACTTCTTTCCCTTCCCGAGCGGGGCGGGGCTCTCGGTGGGGCACTGCCGGAACTACGTCCCGACCGACGTCCTGTGCCGGATGAAGGCGATGCAAGGGTTCGACGTGCTCCACCCGATGGGGTTCGACGCGTTCGGGCTTCCCGCCGAGAACGAGGCGATCAAGCGCAAGAGCCACCCCGAGCCGATGATCGAGCGGTACGCGGCGAACTACCGGCGCCAGATGGACCTCGTGGGGATCTCGTACGACTGGTCGCGCTCGTTCAAGTCGAGCGAGCCGAGCTACTACCGGTGGACGCAGTGGATCTTCGAGATCCTTTGGAGGCGGGGGCTCGCGTACCGCGGGCTCGCGGCGGTGAACTGGGACCCGGTGGACAAGACCGTCCTCGCGAACGAGGAGGTCGTCGCCGGGCGCGGGGAGCGCTCGGGGGCGCTCGTGGAGAAGCGGACCATCACGCAGTGGTTCTTCAAGATCACGGCGTACGCCCAGCGGCTTCTGGACGACCTGGAGGGGCTCGACTGGCCCGAGGGGATCAAGGCCCAGCAACGCAACTGGATCGGGCGCTCGGAAGGGGTGCAGTTCTCGCTGAAGGTCGCGCAACCCGGGGTTCGCGCGGAGCGCTACGACCTTTCGAGCGACGCGGCCGGGTTCGCGCCCGCGCTCGCGTTCGAGGTGTTCACGACACGGATCGACACCGTGTTCGGGATGACGTTCTGCGTCCTCGCGCCGGAGCACCCGCTCGTGGAGCGGCTCCCGATCCTGCCCGAGGAGCGGGCGGCGGTGGAGGCGTACCGGGAGGAGGCCTCGCGGCTCGGGGACGCGGACCGCACCGCCGAGGGGCGCGAGAAGACGGGGGTGTTCACGGGAGCCTACGCGATCAATCCGGCGAACGGGGAGCGGGTGCCGATCTGGGTCGCGGACTACGTGCTGGCGACCTACGGGACGGGGGCGATCATGGCGGTCCCCGCGCACGACGGGAGGGACTTCGAGTTCGCGCGGAAGTTCGGTCTCGGCGTGAAGCCGGTCGTCGCGCCGGACGCGGCGTACCTCGGCGCGCGCCCGATAGGGGAGTACCTCGCCGAGCCGGAATCGTTCGATCCGGTCTTCGCCGCGAAGGACGGGACGCTGGTGAACTCGGCGGGGTACGACGGGATGGGCGTCGCCGAGGCGCAGAGGGCGCTCGGCGAGTGGTTCGAGGCGCACGGGATCGGGGAGCGGAAGGTGACCTATCGCCTGCGCGACTGGCTCATCTCGCGCCAGCGGTACTGGGGGTGCCCGATCCCGATCGTCCACACGGCGGACGGGGAGGAGGCGGCGGTGCCGGAGGACCAATTGCCGGTGCTCCTGCCCCAGGTCGAGAACTACGAGCCGGCGGGGGACGGGACCTCGCCCCTCGCGGCGATCCCCGACTTCGTGAACGTCACGGGGCCGGACGGGCGGCTCGCCGGGCGCGAGACGGACACGATGGGGGGATTCGCGGACTCCTCCTGGTATTTCCTGCGCTTCTGCGACCCGCACAACGACGACGCGGCGTGGGACCGGCGACTCGTGGACCGGTGGATGCCGGTGGACGCCTACGTCGGTGGGGCCGAGCACGCGGTGCTCCACCTCCTGTACGCGCGGTTCTGGACGAAGGTGCTCCACGACGAGGGGCTCGTCTCGGTCGTCGAACCGTTCCAGACCCTGCGGAACCAGGGGCAGGTCCTCGGGCTCACCCCGTACCGGAGGCCCCGCGAGGGCGAGCGGCTCGACGTGGGCGAGGAGGGGATCCTCGTCTCGTTCGCCGAGGCGGAGCGGATGGCGCGCGAGGGCGCGGAGGGCGAGCTCGATTGGCGCTGGGCGCGGATGAGCAAGTCGAAGGGGAACGTCGTGACCCCCGACGACGCGGTGGAGAGGTACGGGGCGGACGCCCTCCGGCTGTACCTCCTTTTCCGCGCGCCGTTCGAGGCGGACATCCAATGGGAGAACGAGGGGATGCGCGACACGGGGCGGTTCCTCTCGCGCGCGATGCGGCTCGTCGAGGCGCACGCGGGGCGGTACGACTCGCGCTGGCGGGAGACGATCGCGTCGGCCTCGCTCTCGGACGCCGGGCGGAAGGTGCGCCGCGCCGCGCACCGGGCGATCGCGGACGCGACGGCGGACATCGGGTCGTTCGCGCACAACACGTACGTCTCGGGGCTCATGAAGCTCCTCAACGCGCTGAACGAGCTCGGGCGGGACGCGGTCGCCCCCGAGGACGCTCCCGCGTGGAGCGAGGCGATCGAGACGCTCGTGCTCCTCCTCTCCCCGGGAGCCCCCCACACGGCGGACGAGCTGTGGGAGTCCCTCGGGCACCAGGGGTTCACCTACGACGCGGCGTGGCCCGTCGCCGATCCCGCGCTCCTCGTGGCGGACAGGGTGACGATCGCGGTGCAGGTGAACGGGAAGCTCCGCGCGACGCTCCAGGCTCCTCCGGGGAGCTCGCGCGAGGCGCTCGAGGCGCTCGCGCTCGACGATCCGGGGGTGCAGGCCCACACCGAGGGGAAGACGGTGCGGAAGGTCGTCGTCGTCCCGGATAAGCTCGTGAACGTCGTCGCGAACTAGAGCCGAGACCGTCCATGGCCGCCACCCGATACATCCTTCCCGTCCTCGCCGTCCTCGTCGGCGGCGGGGCGATCGTGCTCTCCGGGCGCGAGCCGACGGGACCCGGCGGGCGCCCGATCCTGCGCGGCCCCGACGCCTACCAGGCCGAGAACGCGAAGGTGCGCGAGCTCACCCTCGCGACCTTCGCAAAGGCGGATACGGGGGCAGAGATCACCGAGGCCGAGCGCAAGGGGCTCGCGGACGCGATCCCGCACCTCCAGGCGATGAACGGCTACGCCCCGGTGAAGGTCGGGCCGTACTTCGCGCTCGGCAAGTGCCTCCAGATCCTCGGGCGTCCCGACGAGGCGGGGCGCGCCTTCGAGCAGGCGATCGCGAACGAGCCCGCCGACCTTGAGGAGAAGGACAACCCCGCGCTGAAGGCGACCGTCGTCGAGGCGAAGGCGCTTCTCGCCGAGTGCCTCCTCGACTACGCGCTGAAGGACGACGGAGGGCCGGGGCGGGTGTCGCCCGCCGAGCTCCGCAAACGCGCGCTCGGCTGGGCGACCGAGGCGGCGAAGGCCCAGCCGAATGCCCCGCGCTACCTCGCCGCCCAGGCGAGCGCGCTCCTGTCGCTCGGACGCCAGGACGAGGCGAAGGCGGTCGCCGAGCGGGCGAAGGCGGCGGACCCGAACCACTTCCGGGTGCGCCCCCTGGTCTCCCTCATGGGTCTTTAGGGTGTAGGTCCCGAGGGCGTCACGGGTTGATCGGCTTCGGCGGGCCTTTCATCGTCGCGGCGAGCTTCGAGAGCTCCTCGGCCTTCGCGCGGAAGTCGGCGGGGAGGCGGTCGTAGGTCACCGTCTCGCCCGTGCCGAGCTCCTGATCCTGGAGGGTGTGGACGGCGGCGAGCTTCGGGCCGAAGACGAAGCGGAGCGAGACGTCGGTCGTCCTCGCGGGGGTGAAGCGGTCGTACTCGCCGTTTCCGGCGATCGAGGCGAGGAAGGGGATCGCCTTCGCCCCGCGGACGAATCCGAGGATCTCGGCCCCGCCGAAGAGGGTCGCGCCGGAGTTCGAGTCGGTCATCCGGTACGCGGGGCTCGTGACGATCTTCGCGGTGAAGAAGCCCTCGCTCGGCACGCCGTCGGGGAAGCGGACGGTGCGCTCCTCGCCGCGGTTCCCACCGCCGAAGAGACCTCCGACGATCGCCATCGGGTTCGGCGTCCCGTCGTCCGCCTCGGGGGTCGGACCGACGCGGGAGTCGTAGAGGAGGCGGGAGAGCGCGTCGCTCGCGCCCGGGCTCAGCGCGCGGTAGGAGACCCCGCGCCCGCCCGCCAGTAGGGCGCGCTGCTCGGACGAGAGCGAGCCCCAGATGCGGAGCGCATCGAACTCGGAGACGAGGGGGTTCGTCGCGAGGGCGAACGGCGCGGCGCCCTGGATCAGGGCGACGATCGGGGCGCCGAGCGCGAGCGCCCCGCCGGAGCGCCCCTGGGCGACGGCGTAGGCCGCGAGGTCGTCGAGGCGGGGGTACCCGGTCTTCGCGACGGCGGCGGCGAGGGTCCGGAGCGCGCCGCGGTCGGCGAACGACGCGCGGAGCCGCGCCGGGGTCGAGGCGCCGACGATCGTCCAGCCCTCCCGGCGCGCGACGGAGAAGGCGTTCGAGGCTTCGAGCGCCGCCAGGGCCTTCGGGCCGGTCGTCTTCGGATCGGCGGCGAGCGTCGCGAGGGTGAGGAGGCCGTCGTCGGGCACCGTCGCGACGAGGTTGCCGGGGATCGCGTCGGCGATGGGGGCGAAGAGCGGCTCGGCGGGCTGGCGCTTCGAGGGGTCGGCGAGAAAGGCGCGGAGGGCGGGGGAGAGCCCCTTCGCGAGCGCGCGGTTGCGCGCGTCGGCGTTGCCGGGGGCGAAAAGGGTCGCGAGTCCGGCGAGCCCCTCCTGCGAGGAAGTCGCGCCCTCCGCCACCGCCCGGTACTTCGCCCCCCACTCGGCGGCGAGCGCGTCGTAGACGAGCGGCGGCGCCTCGTCGGGCTTCGTCGCCTCCTTTCCGGGAAGGGCCGGAAGGTCCACGATCGAGAACCCGCTTCCGATCGGCTTCCCCTCCGCGTCGTAGGCGGTGAGGGAAGCGACGATGGCGCCGTCGCTCGCGTTCAGATCGAGATGGGCGTAGGCCATCGCGTCCGGTCCCGACACCGCGCCCCCGGCGGTCGCCGTGCCCCCGCTCATCGCCCCCGACATCGCGGAGAACATGTCGAACTCGCCGTCGTTCGGGGCGGTGCTCTTCATCGCGGCGGCGAGGCGGACGTTCGCGGCGAGAAAGTCCCGGACGATCCGGTCGGAGCCGCCGGGGAGCGCGCCCTGCGCGCGCGTGGGATTCAGCGCGAGGACCACGCGTTCCCCGGGCCGGATCCCCGCGAGGGGCGCCGGCCCGATCTTCGAGAGGATCGCGGCGATCGCGCGGGTCGCGGGGCTCTGGGTGAAGAGCGAGGAGGCGAAGATCTTGCCCGGGTCGAAGCTCTCCATCCCCGCCCCCGAGAAGACCCCGGAGAAGAGCTTCGCCCCCTCCTCGCGTTGCTTCTTCGCGAACGTCTCGTCGAACTTCAGCCCCTCCGTCGCGCGCTCCATCCCGGCGAGCTTCGCGGCGAGGCGGGCGATGCGCTTCGGGTCGCCCGCCGCGGCGAGCTTACGCTCGAGAGCCGAGTCGGACGAGAGCACGAGCGCCTCGCCGTCCCGGCGCCACTCGCCCCCGACGGTCTCGGCGATCCGCGCGAGGAGATCCGCCTCCGGGGCGTCCTGGACCCGGACGAGCAGGGGGAGGTCGGCGAGCCGGGGGCTCGCGCGGAGCGTCTCCCCCGTCGCGCGCCCGATCGCCTCGAGCGCCGCCGCGACCGTCTCGAGCCCCGTCTTCACCGTCACGGTCTTAGCGGCGGGCGCCCCTCCCTGAAGGGCGGCGAGGGCGAGGGCGGCGAGAAGCGCGGGCATGGCTGACCTTATGGAACGTCCCGCGAGCGCCGCGAGTTTCGCGAAGCGGGCGACGCGGATAGACTGGGGCCATGCCGACCTTCGTCGCGGACCGGGCGGAGAGGCTCGACGTCTCCCTCGCGCGCCTCCTCCCGCTCCACACCCGGAGCCGCCTCGCCCGGGCGATCGCCGACGGCCTCGTGCGCGTCCGGAGCGAGGAGGGGGACGACCTCGGCGAGAAGACGAAGGCGGGGCTCACGCTGAAGCCCGGGTGGACGGTGGAGATCGGCGCGATCGAGGAGCGCGCCGCGCACGACCTCGCCCCCGCCGACATCGCGCTCGACGTCCTCTACGAGAGTGAGGCGTGCCTCGTGGTGAACAAGCCGCGCGGCCTCGCGACGCACCCGGCGATGTCCCTCAACGAGCCCTCGCTCGTGAACGCGCTCCTCGGACGCGGCGGGTCGCTCTCCACCGAAGGGGGCGAGTTCCGCCCGGGGATCGTCCACCGGCTCGACAAGGAGACGACGGGGCTTCTCGTCGTCGCGAAGACCGACGCGGCGCACGCGGACCTCGCGCGGCAGATCGAGACGCGGGAGGCGGGGCGGCGCTACCTCGCGATCGTCGGCGGGGTCGTCGCCGAGCCGCGCTTCACGGTGGACGCGCCGCTCTCGCGCCATCCCTCGAAGCGCGAGATCATGGCGGTCTCCGCGCGGGGGAAGGCGGCGATCACGCGGTTCAAGCGGATCGAGCGGCTCGACCGGGGGACGCTCCTCGGGGCGAAGCTCGAGACCGGGCGCACCCACCAGATCCGCGCGCACCTCGCGTCGGTGGGGCTTCCGGTGCTCGGCGACTCGCTCTACGCCCCGGGGGGGCTCGCGCAGGGGCCGATGCTCCTCCACGCGGCGTTCCTCGCCTTCGTGGACCCCGGCTCCCACGGGAAGGTCGCCCTCTTCGCCCCGCCCCCCGAGGAGTTCGGCGTCGCGGTGGAGCGCTCGGCGCTCGATCCGTTCTGATCCCGCGTCAGCGGCGCGTGCGCGCATCCTTCAGGTGCGCGGCGTGGCCGTCGAGGAAGAGCCGGTTGCGACCGCCCGCGTGGGGGGTGAGCCCTTTGAGCGCCGCCTCGACGCTCGGGATCGTGGCGGGGAAGTAGGGGTCCACCGCGAGCTCGACCTCGGCGACGCCCTGGGGGTTTCCCGCCTGCGGGTTGTTCGCCGCCTGAAGGTCGGCGACGGCGGCCTCGTCGGACTTTCCCCAGAGGTTGTCGATCTCGACGAGGTTCGGATCGCCGTGGTCGAAGCGCCACATCCAGATCCCGCTCGGGCCGAACTCGGTCGCCTGGACGACCTGGACCGCCCTTCCGAGCGCGGAGCCCTCGACGGCGGGGCACCGCCCGATCTCGGCCGCCCTCTCGTAGGGGTGGAGGACGACGGTCGCCCAGCCCGCGCGGGGGTCGGACGGCGGCCAGCTCGTCCAGGGGCGGTAGCCGCCGCCCAGCGAGAGCTTCAGGTCGCGCCGGTCGGGGAGGCGGTCGTCGGCGTCCCCCTCGTAGAGCCGGAAGGCGAGCCCCTGCCCCTTCATGTTCGAGAGGCACACGGCCCGCTTCGCGGCGGCCTTCGCCTGGGCGAAAACGGGGAAGAGGAGGGCGGCGAGGATCGCGACGATGGCGATGACGACGAGGAGCTCGATGAGGGTGAAGGCACGAGCGATGGGAGGGCGGAGGGGCATCAGAACGCTTCGGGCGCGAGGCGCCTCATCGCGGCGAGCCCGAGCCTTCCTACGAGCGTCTCGTCCCCCGAGTGGCCCTTCGTCATCACGACGAGGACCCACTGGGCCCCGGCGGGGGTCTTCAGGAGCGCGACGTCGTGCCGGACGGCCGACGTCCACCCCGCCTTCGACCAGACGCGCCACGACTTCGGCAGGGCTCCGGCGAGAAAGCCGGTCGCCTGCTCGTCGGGCTCCTCTCCTGCGGCGAGGGTGCGGCGGCGGTCGAGGAGGCCCAGCATCCGCGTCCTCGCCTCCGGCGCGTGCCAAACGCCGAGGGCGATCCCCGCCATCGTCGCGAGGCACGCCTCGGCGGTCGCCGCGTTCGTCCACTCGCGCTTCGGACCGTACCCCTGCCGCTCGCGTCCGTACGGGCCTTCGTTCCAGGGCTTCTGCCGCGCGATCACGCCGGTGAAGCCCCGCGCGGCGAGCCACGCGTCCACCGCGCCGCGCCTGGCCATCCACGCCCTCAGCGCCCTCGGGGGGAGTTCGGGGCCGCCGGTGGTCCCGGTGAGCGTATCGAGGACGAGCGCGGTCGCGTCGTTCGTGCTGCGCCGGATCATGTCCTCCTCGGCGCGCCGGAGCTCGGGAGTCGGCTTCAGGGTTCCCCGCGCGAAGGCGTCCTCGAGGCACGCGAGGTAGAAGAGCTTCACGACGCTCGCGGGGTAGAGGCGCTCGCCCCCCCGGTACGCGCCGAGGGTCACCGTTCCGGTCCGCTCGTCGAGCCGCCCCGCCGCGAGGGCGACGTCGCCGGGGAAGCCGGACTCGGCCGCGACGGCGGCGAGGGGGGCGTCGAGCGCGGCGTCACGCCGGACGAACGACGAGACCGCGACCGGGGGGCCGGCGGGAGCGGGCGCGAGGATCATGCGCGGGAGTTTAGCGTAAGGGAGGGGATGCCCCTCCTTCGCCGCGAGCGCCTCGTGCCCGGAGCCCCCACCCTCTTCCTTCTCCACGGCTGGGGATCGAACGCCGACGACCTCTTCTCCCTTGCGGGCTCTCTGCCGATCCCGCTCTCGATCGTCTCGTTGCAGGCCCCCGATCCCCATCCGATGGGCTCGGGATGGAGCTGGTTTGACCTCGGTTTCGATCCCCGCGCGGGCGTGACGATGGACGTCGAGGGGGCGCGGCGGCGCGCGGGCGAGCTCGCCGCCGAGTTCGAGGCGTACGGGCGCCCGTGGACGGTGCTCGGCTTCTCCCAGGGCGCGATGATGGGCGGCCTGCTTCTGGCCGAGCGTCCCGAGTCGGTGGACGCGGCGGTCCTCGTCGCGGGCCTTCTGCTCCCGGGAGTGGAACCGGCGCCCGGGCCGCGGCGCCGGGCGCTCGTGACGCACGGGCGCGGTGACGGGGTGGTGCCGTTCGCGGCGGGCGAGGCGCTCGCCCGGGCGTTGGGCGAGGTCCACGACGTCGCTTTCGTCCCGGCCGAGGGGGATCACGGGGTCGTCCCCTCACAGCTTTCAGAGATTTTAAGCTTTCTCCTTCGGAAATAAGGCTGGAACACGGAACGACCTGCGATCCTTCCGTGTAGAATGCCCTGTAGCCACCCTGGCCGCAAGGACGGGGGCTCCAGGAATCCAGAGATGAAGATCGCTCCCGTCGCCGCCACCGCCCTCCTCGCCCTCGCCTTCGGCGCCGCCAACGCTCAGATGAAGCCCGGGATGAAGTCCGGCGGCATGGGCCAGAAGGGTGGCTCCATGGGTCAGAAGGGCGGCGCGAAGTCCATGTCCGGCATCGTCAAGGGCTCCCCGATGGGCATGAAGTTCATGATGGGCACCCGCATGGGCACCTACACCGTGGACGCCTCCAAGGCGAACATCATGGGCATGGGCAAGAAGATGATGGTCTCCGACCTCAAGGGCGGCACGATGGTCACCGTCATGGGCAAGCCGATGGGCAAGATGATGGTCATGGCCGACTCGGTGAACATCACTCACATGCCCGGGATGAAGAAGGGTGCCATGAAGAAGGGCGGCGCGCCCATGATGAAGAAGGGTTGAGCCCGCTTCGGTTCGGACCCTCAAGGGGCTCGGCGGGGAACCGCCGGGCCCCTTTCGGCATTGAAAAGGGGGCATGAAGCCGAATCTCGCCCTTCTCGCCGCGCTCGGCGCGGCCCTCGTCGGGGGCGTCGCGGGGCGCTCGGTCCTCGCGGCGAAGCCGGACGCCCCCGTGAAGGGCGTGGCGAGCCGCGCCGGGAACGCCGGACGCGGCACGCCCTTGCGCCCCGCGCCGGGGCACGAGCTCGCCGCCTTCGCGATGGGGTGCTTCTGGGGCTCCGAGAGCATCTACCGCCACATTCCCGGCGTCACCGCGACGAGCGTCGGCTATGCGGGCGGCAAGACCCCGAACCCCTCCTACGAGGACGTCTGCTCGCACACGACCGGGCACGCCGAGACGGTCCTCGTCGAGTTCGACCCGAAGCGGACGAGCTACGCGAAGCTCTTGAACGTCTTCTGGGAGAACCACGACTCGACGAGCGGGGACCGGCAGGGGCCGGACGTCGGCGACCAGTACCGCTCGGAGGTCTTCGCCCTGGACGACGCCCAGAGGAAGGAGGCGCTCGCAAGCCGGGACGCGTTCTCGCGGAAGCTCTCGCGCCGGATCACGACGAAGGTGGAGATCCTGCCGAGGTTCTGGCTCGCGGAGGGGTACCACCAGCAGTACCACGAGAAAACGGGGACCGCGAACTGCCCCTTCCCGAAGCCCCCGAAGAAGCGCGGCGCGTAGGAGGCTTCGCAAACGGACGCGGCCCGCTCGGTGGAGCGGGCCGCAGGCGCGTCGGGGGAGGCCGTCAGGGCTTGCGGAGGGCGAGCTTCGTTCGTCGGTCCACGAGCCACTGGAGGTAGACGGGGTCGGGGCGGGCGTCGCGCTTGGCGAGCGCCACCGCGCGGTCGAACGCCGACTTCGCGACGGACTTCTGCCCGAGCCCGAGGTACGAGATCCCGATCGCCTCCTGCGCCTCGGCGCTCTTGGGGTTCAGCGCCGCCGCCCTCTTCGCGGCCCCGAGCGCGATCTTCCACGTCGCCGCCTCGGGCTTCCTCAGATGCTCGACGGCGGGGGCGATCCCCGCGAGCGAGGTCCAGTCCTTTGCGAAGGGTCCGGCGACGAGCCCGTTCGCGAAGGCGCGCCCCGCCTTCTGGTCGGCGGCGAGGGCGACCTCCATGTGATAGAGCCGCGCGCCCTTGTACTCGTTCGGGTACGCCTTGGCGAGGCCGCGCATCTTCGCCTCGGCCCCCTTCGCGTTCCCCGCGTCGTAGAGCTTGGAGGCGGCGTCGAAGTCGGACTCCCAATCGAGGGTCGCCGGCACGGCGAGAGGGGCGAGCAGGAACGCGACGAGCGCGACGACCGGCATAGAGGGACGTTACCTCCCCCGGCCCTCGGAAGATTCCCAGGGCGCGGCCCGCGTAGTAGCGACATGGCTACGGACCATCACGACCCGCACGAGCACGCCGACGACATCCGCGGCGAGTTCCGCCGCCTCGTCAACATGACCCCCGCCGCGTTGGAGAGGTGGCTCGCGACCGACGAGTCGAAGGCGGTGGGCTGGAAAGGCCCCGACGGCGACGGGGAGGGCGAGTCGGTCGGGCACGCCGAGGGGGCCCGCATCGTCGCGATCCTGCACAAGAGGGCGGGCGACCTCGACGCGGAGGACGATCGGCACATGCACAAGGTCGTCGGCTACATCAAGCGCCACATGGCCCAGAAGCCCGCCCACCCCGAGGGGAGCAACTGGGAGAAGAGCCTGAAGAACTGGGGGCACGACCCGGCGAAGGACCCCGCCGAGGGTTCGGCGAAGGACTGAGGGCGCGCCCTCGTAGTATCGCGCCATGGCAGGAAGACTCGACGGCAAGATCGCGCTCGTGACGGGCGCGGGGACCGGGATCGGCGAGGCGATCGCGAAGCTCTTCGCCCGCGAGGGGGCGAGGGTCGTCGTCTCGGGGCGGGAGGGCGATCCGGTGGTCGAGGTGGCGCAGGAGATCGTCGCCTCGGGCGGGCTCGCGATCGCGGTCGTCGGCGACCTCTCCGAGGAGCGCGGGGCGCACGAGGCCGTCCGCGCCGCAACGGCGAACTTTGGCGGTCTCGACGTGCTCGTGAACAACGCCGGGATCTACCCCGAGCTCGCCCCCATCGAGAGGACGACGACGGAGGCGTTCGACGGCCTCGTGAAGGACAACCTCCGGACGACGTACCTCGTGACGCGGGAGGCGTGGCCCGAGCTCGCCAAACGGCGCGGGAACGTCGTCTTCGCCGGAAGCGAGGCGGGGCTCACCGGCGAGGCGCAGATCGCCCCCTACGCGGGGACGAAGGGCTGGATCATGGCCTTCATGCGCTCGCTCGCGATGGAAGGGGTGCTCGTCGGCGTCCGCTCGAACGCGGTCGCGCCCGGTCCGATCGACACCCAGATGACGAGCGTCGCGCGGGGGATCACGACGCCCGAGTTCAGCGCCGATATCGAGAGCGGCACCCCGATGGGTCGGCGCGGGACCCCCGAGGAGGTCGCCCACGCCTATCTCTTCCTCGCGAGCGACGAGGCGAGCTACGTGACGGGCGCCACCCTCTCGGTGGACGGCGGCTCGGCGGTGGGGAAGGGCGCGGTCGGCGCGAAGGTCCCGACCTCGCTAAAGGCGTATCCGCCGCTCACCCTCGACCTACGCCACCAGTTCGACGCCGAGTCGAAGAAGATCTAGGCGGAAGATCGAGGTGTCGATGGAGCCGGAGTCCCTCCAGCCCTCCCTCTTGGGCGGAGGCCTTCGGGAGTTCGTCCTCGAGGTCCACGAACGGCTGTGCGGGGTCTACGGGTGCCCCTTCCCCTACTTCCGCGTCATGGACCCGGTGAGCGAGCTCGTCGGGTCGCTCCTCTCGCACCGGACGAAGAACCGCGAATCGGGGATCGCGCTGAAGAGCCTCCAGGCGGCGTTCCCCGATTGGAAGAGCGTGATCTCCGCCCCGGCGGCGGACGTTCAGGCGCTCATCTCCGCCGTGACCTATCCCGAGGTGAAGGCCCCCGCGATCCAGGGGGCGCTGAGGTTCATCCTCGAGGAGCGCGGGGAGCTCTCGCTCGACTTCCTCGCAGGGATGCCGAGCGAGGAGGCCCAGGCGTGGCTTCGGCGGATCAAGGGCGTCGGCCCGAAGACGGCGGCGGCGACCCTCGCGTTCTCGCGCCTGAAGATGCGGGCCCTGCCGGTGGACTCGCACCACTACCGCGTCGCGCGGCGGCTGGGGTTCATCCCGAAGTCGGTCGCCGAGGGGCCGAGCCACGCGCGGCTGGAGGCGCTTCTGCCGAAGGGGTGGGACGCGCAGGGGCTGTACGACCACCACGAGATCCTCATGCTCCACGGGCAGAAGGTGTGTCACTGGCGCCGCCCCAACTGCGAAGGGTGCGTCCTCGCCGACCTGTGCCCGAGCCGGGGGACGCCCGGGGGCGAGATCTAGAACCGCATCGTGAGTTGCGCGCCCGTCCCGCGCTCGGTGAAGAGCGGCGCGATCACGAGGCCGTTCGGCCTGCCGACGAGCCCGCGCCCGATCCCGTATCCCAGCGCCGCGCCCGCGACGACGTCCCCGAAGTAGTGCACCCCGATCTCGTTGCGCGCGATCGAGAGGAGGGTCGCCCCGGCGTACCAGTACGGCGCCTCGCGCGGGAAGAGCGCGGCGTTCATCGAGGCGGCGAGAAAGGACGTCGAGGCGTGCCCGCTCGGGAACGAGTCGTGCGTCCCGCCCCCCGGCCGCTCCTCGCGCACGATCCCCTTGAGCGCCCGCGTCGCGACGTAGGTGAGGACGAGCCCCTCGCCCACCCGCGCCGAGTCGCGCACCCCCCCCCGCCGTTGCAGGAGCGGCCGCGCGACCGAGAGGAAGAGGAACGGCGTGTGGAGGTCGTTCACGTCGTGCCAGAAGCCCGTGTCGGCGATCATCGGCGCTCAGGTTACTCGGGCCGCGCCACGACGGGGATCGAGCGGGCCGGACCAAGCGGTTCTACGGGGTTTGTCCCCAGCGCGGGGACGGGAGCCTCCCTCCCGTCGAGGTTCGGCTCGCCATGTGATAGAGTCTCTTCGTCTCTCCGGATGGGGGCGACCCGCACCGCCATGAGAACGTTCTCCCCGCGCCCCCTCGCCCTTGTCGCCCTCGCCCTGCTCGCGGGCGGGGCGCTCGCGCGTCCGCTCGCGCCGCAGCTCGCCTCGCGCGCGGAGGCGTCGTACACGCTGTACCTCGACTTCTCGGGCTTCGACTACGCGGGCACCTGGTACGGGAAGACCCCCGGGAGCGTCCCCGCGTTCACGACCGACGGGGACGCCACGACGTTCACCGCGGGCGAGGAGGGGATCATCCGCGACGCCTGGGCGCGCGTGGCGCAGAAGTACACCGCCTTCAACGTGAACGTGACGACGATCGACCCGGCCGTCGCGGCGGGGCGGGCGGGCACCGACGCCGACCGGCAGACCTACTACGGCTCGACCGCGAAGCTCATGCACACGATCATCGGCGGCTCGAACGCGTGGTTCTCCTCGGGCGCCGGGGGCGTCTCCTACGTCGGGACGACGCAGTACGCGGCGGGGGCCGAGTACCACACGAACTGGGCGTTCCCGGACAACCTCGGACGCTCGGGCAAGAACATCGGCGAGGCGGCGGCCCACGAGAACGGACACGGACTCTCGCTGAACCATCAGAACGACGAGTCGGACCGCTCGGAGTACTCGACGAACGGCGGGGCGAGCGGCAACGGCTCGTACGCGCCCACGCTCGGCGTCGGCTACTCCTCCCAACGGAGCGTCTGGCGCACGGGGAAGACGAACGACGCCTCGGGACGTCCGAACCAGATCCCGCAGGACGACGTTCGGACGCTCCTCTCGAACGACGGGATCGGCGACCTCGTGAACGACGGGATCGGCGGGACGTTCGCGACGGCGACGCCGCTTCCGGTCCTCACCGGCGGCACGGTGGACGCCGCTCGCGCGCAGGGGATCATCGTCCCGAAGAACGGGGCGGCGAACGGCCCGCTCGGGGTGGACAGCTACACGAGCGGGGTCTTCTCCTTCCTCTCCCTCGGCGGGGCGGTGACGCTCACCGCGAACGACGGGTCGCAGTTTCTCGCGCCGGGGCAGGCGGACCCCGGGGCGACGCTCGATTCGACGCTCTCGATCTTCGACGGCCTCGGGAACCTCGTCGGGACGGGGATCGCGGACGCGAGCACTCTGAAGGAGACGTTCTCGGGCACGCTCGCGCGCGGTCAGTACTACGCGCGGGTGAGCTCGCGCGGGGGCTACGTCTCCTCGCGCGAGCCGAACTCGCCGTACTACACGATGGGCTCGTACTTCCTCACCGGCTCGGGGGTCGCCTCGGTGCCGGAGCCCGCGACGCTCGTCGCCCTCGGGGTCGGCGCCGCCGCCCTCCTTCGCCGTCGCCGCCGGGCCTGACCTTCATCCTTCGTCGCGGACGCGGCGAAGGATCTCGCGCACGTGCTCGGGGTTGTCCACGACGGGGTGGTCGGCCTTCGAGCCCGCGACCTTCAGCGCGTCGGCCTCGGCGCGCTCCTCGTCCGTGAGCCCGTCCCAGACCGCCTTCGGGAGGTAGCGGTGGGTCTCGCCGTCGCGGATCGCGACGCGCCCGTCGTTCGTCGTCCAATCCTCCTCGGTCCACTCGTGGAGGCTCTTCTGCGCCTCGGTGCGCTTTCCGGGGTGCTTGTAGCCCCCGCCCTGCGCCTCGTACTCGTGGGTCAGGAGCTGGCTCTTCCGCGCGGACCACTCGCCGGGTTTGCCCCCCTTGTCCCCCGCCTTGATCGCCTCCTTCAACCGCTCGCGCAGATCGGGGTCGGTGTAGTCCTTCGCGTAATCCTCGGTCGTCTTGCCGCTCACGGCTCATCTACGGGACTTAGGGCGGCGGGGTTCGTGGACGAGCCCTCGGGCGTCGCTACGATCGCTTGAACGCCGGACTCTCAGGCGTTCGGCAGTCCGGCCTTACGGGCGAAATCTTGCAACGCTTCCGATGAGAAGCCGGCGGTGCCCCTCGTCAGGAGAGTCTCCATGTTGTTCTCGATCGGCGTCACACCCACGGCTGCAACGAGATTGGAGAGCTCGTCCTTTCTCTTCGAGCGGCGATAAGCCTCTAGGATCGCGTCCACTCGCACATCGCGCGGCACCCCCTGCCAACCCGACCATACGACGCGCACGCTGAAGCGATCCGAAAAGGGTTGGTAGTTCTCCAAGAAGACCGGGGCGCTCGCATTCTCGCTCGTGTCCGCATCCGCGTCGAGCTCCGTGCTGAGACGCCCGATCAAGACGTCGATCGACTCCTCTGAAGTAGGTCGATTCTTCTTCACCGGCATTTTGTCACGTCCAAAGCTCCCGCACGCTCCCAACGATCCACTCGGCGTCGCTGTAGGTGGAGACTACCCACGAAAGCGGCACCGGCACGCTTCGGCAGCCGAGATCTACGGCAGAGGACAAAGCAACGTTGCCCACCCGCGCGTCCCACTCGCCCGCACGAACGGGAGAAAGGCTAGGGAGCCCGCGCGAGCGTCTCGCCTGCAGGCATTCCCCAAGCAGAGCCTCGAGATCGTGAAGATCAATTCTGCTCGTCCGCGATACGGGCTTTAGCACCCCCTGGTAGAGGTTCTGAGCGGGCAACAAGGCGCTCAGGTGCCCTAGGGCTCCCTTCAGGCTACATTCCACGACGTAGCCGAGCATATAGAGGGCGCCAAGTGCTTCCTCAGGCCGCCCCGTCGCGATCGCCGCCGCATCCAGCAACCGCTCCGATGCGGCGAGTTCCATCGTGGAGATCGTCTCGATCGGTTGCTGATTCCGGATGAACGCGAGGATGGAAGCGGGGGCCATGAAAAGAGCGCCCGATCAGCATGGCTGATCGGGCGCTCCTTCCGCACTAGAGAGCAATCAGTGCGAGTGGCCCTCGTCCTCCTTCTCGGCGACCTCGGCGACGATCGCCTCGGTCGTGAGGAGGAGGCCGGAGATGCTCGCGGCGTTCTCGAGCGCCTGGCGGACGACCTTCGTCGGGTCCACGACGCCCTGGCTCAGGAGGTCGCCGTACTGGAGGGTCGCGGCGTTGAAGCCCTTCCCCTCGCGCTTGACGGCGTCCACG
This sequence comes from Fimbriimonas sp., assembly GCA_965249475.1. Lineage (GTDB taxonomy): Bacteria > Armatimonadota > Fimbriimonadia > Fimbriimonadales > Fimbriimonadaceae > Fimbriimonas. Next base: position 1,992,930 of record CBDFMD010000003.1, read on the forward strand.
ACGACCGAGCCCTCGACCCCCGCGTTCGCGGCGATCGTGCGCAGGGGCGCCTCGATCGCCTTGCGGATGATGTCCACCCCGATCTTGTGGTCGCCGGAGAGGTTCAGCCCGTCGAGACCCGTGCTCGCCAGCAGGAGCGCGGTGCCGCCGCCGGGGACGATCCCCTCCTCGAGGGCCGCGCGGGTCGCGGCGAGCGCGTCCTCCATGCGGGCCTTCTTCTCCTTCAGGGCCGTCTCGGTGGCCGCGCCGACCTTCACGACGGCGACGCCGCCGGAGAGCTTCGCGAGCCGCTCCTGGAGCTTCTCCTTGTCGTAGCTCGAATCGGTGTTCTCGATCTGGTGCGCGATCTGCTTCTTGCGCCCCTCGATCGTCGCCGCGTCGCCCTTGCCGCCGACGATCGTCGTGTTCTCCTTCGTGATGACGATGCGCGCGCACGAGCCGAGCATCTCCGGGGTGACGTTCTCGAGCTTCGTGCCGAGGTCGTCCGAGACGAACTGACCGCCGGTGAGGACGGCCATGTCCTCCATCATCGCCTTGCGGCGATCCCCGAAGCCGGGGGCCTTCACCGCCGCGAGGGGCAGGGAGGCGCGGATGCGGTTGAGGACGAGGGTCGCGAGCGCCTCGTTCTCGAGATCCTCCGCGACGATGACGAGCGGGCGGCCCATGCGAAGGACCTTCTCGAGCATCGGGACGAGGTCCTGGACGTTCGCGATCTTCTTCTCGTAAAAGAGGATGAGCGGCTCCTCGTACACGGCCTCCATCCGGGCCGTGTCGGTGACGAAGTAGGGCGAGAGATACCCCTTGTCGAACTGGAGTCCCTCGACCTGGTCGAACGTCGTCTCGATGCCCTTCGACTCCTCGACGGTCACGACGCCGTCCTTGCCGACCTTGTGGATGAGCTCGCCGACGAGCTTGCCGAGCTCGGGGTCGTTCGCGGAGATCGTCGCGACCTTCACCGCGTCCTCCTGGCCCTGGACGGGGGTGGAAATCCCCTTGAGTCCGGCGACGATCGAGTCCACCGCCTTGTCGATCCCGGCCTTGATGAGGGTGGGGTTGCTTCCGGCGGCGACGTTGCGGACGCCCTCCTTGAAGATCGCCTGCGCGAGGACGACCGAGGTCGTCGTGCCGTCGCCTGCGGTGTCGTTCGTCTTCGACGAGACCTCCTTGATGAGCGCGGCGCCCATGTTCTCGAAGCGGTCGTCCACCTCGATCTCCTTGGCGATCGTCACGCCGTCGTTGATGACGGTGGGCGAGCCGAACTTCTTCTCGAGGACGACGTTGCGCCCGCGGGGACCCAGCGTCACCTTCACGGCGTTGGCGAGTTTGTCCACGCCGGCCTCGAGGGCTCGGCGGGCGTCGTCGTTGAACTTGATTTCCTTAGCGGCCATGTCTTTTCTCTTTCTCCTTTCTGCCCTGCGGGCTTAGCTCCCGCTGACGGCGAGGATGTCGTCGGCGCGGAGGATGATGTAGTCCTCTCCCCCGACGGAGACCTCGGTGCCGCCGTACTTGCCGTACAGCACGTGGTCGCCGACCTGGACGTCCACCGGGGCGAGCTGGCCCGAGTCGAGCCGCTTGCCGGGGCCGACCGCGAGGACCTTGCCGCGCTGGGGCTTCTCCTGGGCGGTGTCCGGCAGGATGATGCCGCCCGCGGACTTCTCTTCCTTCGGGGCGGCCTCGACGACGATGCGATCGTGGAGCGGGCGGATATCCATAGCGTGGGGCGTCGCCGGGCCCTTTCGGCCCGGAACGCGGATTGGCAGTGTACCAGCGAGAGTGCCAACGGGCGGGGACGCCCGAGCCGGGACCGGGTCGCGGCCCGAGACGACTCCGGGCCGGCCCCAGGTCGAACGTCCCGGTCCGGACGCCTCCCGAGCGGGACGCCCCCGCGCGCGGGTATGAAGGATCGTCGAACGAGGGTCACAAACGGGCTCCCGAGACGTACCCATTCGTGGCCCCCGCCGTTCCGGCCGAATCAACCGCAATCCTGATGCTCCTCCCGCTCCTCTTCGATCCGTATGCGGCCGTCCGCCCAGCCCCCGGGCGAGCCGCCAATCCCGCCCCTCCGGACCGCGTCTCCCTGGGCCGCGTCTCCTTGAACCGCATCTCCCAGAGCCTCGACCCCGCCGCCGTCTCGCGCGAGAGCGACCGGCTCCTCGCCGCCGCCACGTCGGCGTCGGGCACCTTCCGCGTCGTGCGGAGCGGGGGCGTCGGGCGCGAGGACTTCGTCCTCGACAAGCCGAACGCCCTCTCCTTCCGCTCGGCGAGCCGCGTGGACGTCTTCGACGGGCGCGAGCACGTCGTCGTCCTTCCGCGCGAAGGCGCGTACGAGCGACGCGACGCCGCCACCTACGGCGTGCCGTACCTCATCGGCTTCACCGCGTTCCTGAACCCCGCCGCCCCCTCCGGCTCCGCTCCCACCGTCGTCCCCCGGTTCGATCTCGGCCGCGCCGCCGTCGCGAACGGCCGTCCCGTCGTCCGCCGCCGCGCCGTCGTCGGCGGCGAGCCGATCGAGGTGGACGTGGACCCCGCGACGAAGCTCCCGACCGGCTGGACCTGGGTCCACAATGGGGAGACGATCGTCGCCGCCTTCGAGAACGTCGTCCTGAATGCTCCCGTCCCCCCCGGCACGTTCGACCTCGCCGCGCTCACCGCCGGACTTCGCCTGCGCCCGACCGCCGAGGAGGCCGCGCTCCCCGCCGTCGGCGCCCCCGCGCCGAGGTTCGAGGGGGTCGCCACCGATGGAAGCCGCGTCGCGCTCGGAGACCCCGGGGCAGGACGCCGCGCGGCGATCGTCGCCTTCGTCACGGCGGGCGACCAGCGCTCCGCCGACGCGCTCGCGTCGCTCGGAACCCTCGCCCGCCGCCGCGATCTGCGCGACGTCGCGTTCGTCGCCGTCGTCGCCGCGCCGAGCCGGGGCGAGACCCGGCTCCTCCTGAAGAACACGCGCTTCGGGGGAAAGACCCTCGATGGGGACGCCGCGCGCGAGGCCCGTCGCGGCTACGGGGCCGCCGCCCCGCTCGCCCTCGTCGTCGTCGGCCCGGACGGCACCGTGCGCGCCCGGAGCGTCGGCTACGACGAGGCGACCGTTCTCGCGGCCCTCGACGCGAAGGCCGGGGGCTGACGCCCCTTAGTCCGGGTCGAGCAGGAACCTCCGCTCGACCCGGCGGAGCCCGTCGAAGGCGACGCCCTCGGCCTTCAGGAGCCCGATCTGCGCCTCCCCGAGCGCGGGGTCGAGCCGGTGCGTGGCGATCCGTCCCCCCGCCGCGACGACCCTCTGCCACGGCACGTCCGGCGGCGCGAGCCGCATGAGCCGCCCGACCTGCCGCGGCGTGAGCCCCACCTCGCGCGCGATCGCCCCGTACGTCGTCGCGCGCCCCGGGGAAAGCGCCCGCACGAGGGCGTAGACGAGCGCGGCCCTAGAGCCCTCCCCTGGAGAGTCCTCTCCCGGGCCGTCGCTCTCTTCCATTCCGCTCGTCAGCGGCGCGTGGCCGCCGGGACCATCTCGACGTAGGCGTGCGCGGGGGCGACGAGGTAGACGTTCTCGCCGAGTTCTTCCCACGTCCCTTCCTGCGCGTAGTTCACCCCGCTCATGAAGTCCACGATCTTCTGCCGCGTGACGAGATCGGTCGAGCTCAGGTTGAGGATCTGTTGCTCCCCCTGCTTCAGCCCCTTCGCCGCCGCGAGCGCGTCCTCGAAAGACGCGATCTGCCGGCGCACCGAGACGGTGTACCGGTAGGCGGGTCGGGTCGCGCCCGCCGCGTTCGACGAATCGGAGACCGTGTACTCCACCTCGTCCTCGATGCTGATCGTCTCGCGCCGGAACATGCCGACGAACCTCGTAAGAAGCCCAGGGTTCTCCTGGACCATCGCTTCTTCCATGATGCTCTTCTCCATCGCTCGTCCTCGGCGGAACTCTCGGGTTTCCAAGACGGATCGGACGCCGCGAAAGCCGCGGGATTTCTCCCGCGACCCCGCGAAATCCGCCCGAGTTTCCAAAGGGCTTTCCGGCCCCACGAAGTCGAACGTCTTTGCAGTGTAGAGCAAGGACCTCGCATCCGTCAACCGCACGCCCGGAAAACCGCTCTCCGGGGGGGGCGAAGCCCCGTTTCGAGAGATGAACCCGCCATGAAACCGCTCCCGTAGGCGCTTAGGAGCGGCTCCGTCTCCGCCGCGCCATAAACGCGAGAAGGCCCGCCGCCATCGCGACGACGGTCCCCGGCTCCGGCACCGCCGCCCCCCGGCCGACGGCCACCGAATCCACCCCGATCCCCGGATCGCTCCCGGGATCGTCCGCGTCGGAGAAGCGGATCGCCACGTCGCCGCCGACGAGAAGCGGGGAATCGAGCGCGACGAGGCTCTCGACGATCCGCCGGTTGCCCGCCGCGTTCCCGTCGAGCCGGACCGGGGTCCCGTTCGTCGCCTTCGGTGCGAGGACGAACCCTCCCGCCGCCCCCGTGGCGAAGCTCAGTTGCGCCCCGTTCCCATCGCGGATCGTCGTCGCGAACCCCGCCGTAAGCCACCCCGCGTCGCCTCCGAGCGTCCCCGAGAACCCCATGTCGCTCAGCGCCGGATCGATGAGCCGGTACGAAAAGTTGAGCCCCCGCGGCGTGAGCGTCGGATTGCCCGCCTCGAGGTACTGCTCCAACACGAAGCCGAGCGTGATCGAGGCGAGCGGCGTCGGCCCCGCGTTCCGCAGACGGATCCCCGCCGCGACGGTCCCGTTCCCGGGCGAGGCGAAGAAGCCGAGGGCTCGCTCGGTCGAGGACGCGGGGCTTCCGAACGAGAGAAGCCCCCCGGCGAGCACGTCGCCGGGGATCGGGATGAGCGCGTCGGTCGGGACGATGTTCGGGTTCGCCGAGGGGCCGGTCTGGACCGCGAAGATCCCGTTCAGCGCCGGATTCAGCGCCGCGCCGAGGTTCGCCGGATTCCCGACGGGGACCGGCGCCCCGTTCGGCAACGTATCGAAACTCTGCGTGTACCCCCCGGGGCCGAGGTTCGCGACCGTCTGCCCGAACCCCGAGGCGGCGACGAAGGCGGTCGCGAGAGAGGCGAGGGCGTAGGGAAGCGGCCGGATGCGCATGGCACCGTCACGTTAGCCCACCACCGACCAAAAAGCGAGCGTCGCGGACGAAAACGGGCCGAAGGTCCCGACGGGTCTTCAGCCACCGACCTCTTCGAGGAACCGCGCGAGGAGATCCACGCACGCCTGGACGTCGCCCCGGTGCACCGTCTCGTTCGTCGTGTGGACGTACCGGCACGGCACCGAGAGCGTGAACGACGGGATCCCCCCGTGGAGCCGCTGGATCGCCCCCGCGTCCGTCCCGCCCCGCGCGAGGATCTCCATCTGGTGGGGAATGCCGTGCCGCTCCGCCGTCTCCCGGAAGCGCCGCACGAGGTCCGGGTCGCACACGAGCGAGGAGTCCATGATCTCGATCGCGGCTCCCTTGCCGAGCTCGGTGCACCACTCGAGCTTCGGCACGCCGGGGATGTCGTTCGCGAGCGTCACGTCGAGCGCGATCGCGACGTCGGGCGCGATCGCGCTTCCGGCGGCCGCCGCGCCCCGAAGCCCGATCTCCTCCTGCACCGTCGCGACGGCGTGGATCTCGGCCCGGTGGCCTCCCATCGCCTTCAACGCCTCGATCATCACGTAGACCCCCACCCGGTCGTCCATCGCTTTGCCGACGAGCAGATCGCCCATCTCGGCGAACGGCGCGTCCATCGTCGCCCGGTCCCCGACCCGGACCCGTTCCTTCGCGCCCTTGCCCAGCCCGAGGTCCACGAAGAACCCCTCGATCCTTTGCCCCGCCTTCGCCTCGTCGTCCGTCAGCAGGTGCTTCGGCTTCGTCCCGTAGTTCAGCGTCCCCGGAAGCGCCTCGGCGTCCGTTTCGACCCGCACCCGCTTCGAGTTCATCTGCCGCGGATCGAACCCTCCGAGCGGCTGGAGAAAAACGAACCCCTCGTCGTCCACGTGCCGCACGAGAAAGCCGATCTCATCGAGATGGGCGGCGACCATCACCTTCGGCCCGCCGCCGGACCCGCCCCCGCCTGGCAGAACGAGGCGGAGGTTCCCGAGCCGGTCGGTCGTCGTCGCCCCGAGCGCCGACATCTCCCGCTCCGCGACCGCGCGCGGCCCCGCCTCCCACCCCGCGATGCCGTGGCTTTCGACGAGTTCGCGCAGGAGCGGAAGATTCACGTCCGGGTTGTACCCCCCTTGCGAACATCGCGCCGAAAAGGTCAGTATCGGAACCGTATGGAGAGCGTCGCGACCCCCCCCATCCCGCAACAAGAGGGCGACTGGCTCTACGAGCGGGACTTCATCCGGATCGAGTTCCAGCACGGCCTTCCCCCCGAGGTCGGGATCAACGGCGTCCGCGTCGAGGACGTCATGGAGGCCGCCCTGCGACGCCTCGAGCGCTACCAGACGAGCCCCCTCGCCTGCCGGGAGAACGCCGAGGCGATCGACGCCCTCGTCCGCGCGAAGGACGCGATGGCCCGCCGCCGCCAGCGCCGCCAGAAAGAGGGCGTCTTCCACACCTACGAGCCCCACTCGAGCGAGCGGAGCGAGGACGTGCACGAGGACTTCTCCTCGACCGGGGCCTGACGCCCCAACGTCTCCTTAACGCGCGCGCGCGGTTTGGGGCAAACTCCCCTACGATGCGCGCGGCTCCCGCCCTTCTCTCCCTCCTCGCCTCGGCTCCCCTCGCCGGCACCGCCTTCGCCACGATCGACTACCGCGTGACCCTCGTCGGCGCGGACGCCCCCGCGCAGAGCCTGAAGGTCCAGATGACCTTCGACGCGAAGGGGCGCACCGTCGTGAAGATGCCCAAGTGGGCCCCCGGCGCCTACGTCTACAGCAATCCCGCCCGTTCGGTGAGCGACGTCTCCGCATCGTCCCTCGGGACCGCGGGAAGGCGGCTGACGGTCGAGAGGGTCGGCGAGAACGGCTGGGCGATCGACGCCCGCGGCCCCGTCGTCCTCACCTACTCGGTGCCGACGGCGGTCTCCGACGGCTCGGTCCACTACTCCGGCCCCGCGACGTACCTCTACGTGGACGGTCGCAAGGAGGAGCGCACTCGCCTGACCCTCGACGTGCCCAAGGCCTACGACGTCGCCGTCGGGCTCGTCCCGAGGCGCGACGACCGCCACTACGAGGCTCCCGACTACGACACGCTCGCCGACAACCCAGTGACGATGGGGGCGTTCCTCAAGGACGCGTACATGGTGCGCGGCAAGCTCCACATCGTCGCGATGCGCGGCAAGGCGAAGTCCGACGTGGACCGCGCCCGCCTTGTGAAGGCGTGCCGGTTCGTCACCGAGACCGAAGGCGACCTCTTCGGCGGACTCCCCTACGACCGGTACGTCTGGCACTTCAACGTGAACGACCGCCCCGACGGCGCGGGCGGGCTCGAGCACCTCTCCTCGACCGAGATCTCGCTCGCCTCGGGCGTCGGCCCGCGCGCGGTGAGCGTCCTCGCGCACGAGTTCTTCCACCTCTGGAACGTCAAGCGGATCCGGAGCGCCCCCCTCGGCCCTTTCGACTACGACACGCTTCCCCAGACCGGCGCGCTCTGGTGGCTCGAGGGGGTGACGGACTACTACGCCCACACGCTCCTCCCGCGCTACGGCTGGTGGACGAAGGAGGACCTGTACCGCGACGTCGCGGGAAATCTGCGGAGCGTCCGCGCCCGCCCCGAGCGCCTGAAGGTCTCGCCCTACGACGCGAGCTTCCGCGTCCGCGACGCCGCGAACGGACGCGGGAACTCCAACGGCTTCGGGGTGAGCTACTACGACACCGGCTGGCTCGTCGGAATGATCCTCGACCTCGCCATCATCGACGGCTCGAACGGGCGCGAGTCGCTCGACTCGGTGGAGAAGACCCTCTGGAGCGACTACCGGCGGAACCCGAAGCGCGGCTTCGCCGAGGGGCGCATCGGCGAGCTCGTCGCGCGCTACGGCGGAAGGGAAGCGGGCGCGCTCTACGACTCAGTGGTGAATCGCCCCGGCGAGCTTCCCGTCGAGGCCGCGCTCGCGCGCGCGGGGCTCGGGCTGAGGGAGGTCGAGACCACGACCCCCCGGATCGTCGGCCTTCCGCTCACCCCGAACCTCGACGCGGGCACCGCCGTCGTCGGCTCCCCCCCTCCCGGGCGCAACGCTCCGTCGGAGGGGACGCCCGCGGACGCGTCCGGCGCACCCGCCGGCACGAAGGTGGAGTCGGTGAACGGCGTCTCCCTCGCGGGCAAGACCTACCGCGCCCAGGCCGACGCGATCGCCGCCGCGCTGAAGACGCTGAAGATCGGCGAAAAGGCGAAGGTGGTGATCCTTTTGACCACCGGCGGGATCGACAGCCGCACCGAGGAGTTTCTCGACGTCGTCGGTCGGACGACGAGGAGCGTGCAGGTCGTCGAGACGCTCAACCCGACGAAGCGGCAGCTGGAGGTGCGTCGCCTGTGGATGAGCAAGCATCGGCCCGGAACCGCGCCGCGCTGAGCGCGGCTCTGGGCGCGGGGCTCGCCGGTCTGGGCGTGGCGATGGGGGCCTTCGGAACCCACTCGCTCCGCCCGCGCCTCGCCCCGCGCGATCTGGAGACGTTCGCGACCGGGGTCCAGTACCTCACCCTCCACGGCGTCGCGATCGTCGCCCTCGCCGCCGCGGGGGCCGCGCTCGGCCGAAACCTGAGGCTCCCGACCGCGCTCCTCGCGGCGGGAGCCGTCCTCTTCGCCCTCTCGCTCACCGTCCTCTCCGTGGGCGGCGTCCGGTGGATGGGGGCGGTGGCCCCCCTCGGGGGCCTGGGGATGATCTCCGGCTGGGTCGTCGCCGCGCGGACGCTCGCGCGCAGGGAGGCGTAAGGGGCGGCCTAGCGCCCGCCGCCGCCCGTCGAGCCGAGGTCGCCCCCGCCATCGCCCTTCGCCTCGGTCCCGATCTTGATCGTGTTCGCCGCCTTGTCGAAGTCCACCTTCGCGTCGAGCGCCTCGGCGACGAAGCGCAAGGGGACGAGCGTGCTCTTCGCGCGGATGACGGGGGCGACGTCCATCGTGATCTCGGCCCCGTTCTTCCTTCCGATCTTCTCGTCGATCGTCAGTTCGATCACCGTCGTGTCCTTGCGCGCCGTGATCTTGCGGAGCTCCTTGTTCCACTCGACGTTCGCCCCGAGCGCCTCGAAGATCGCCCGCATCGGGACGAGCGTCCGCCCCGCGACGGATTGCGGCTTGCCGTCGGTGAACGCGATCCGCTCCCCGTCCACGAAGACCTGCGTCTCCGCAGCGCGAACGCCGCGCGGCGCGAGCGAGGCCGCGAGCGCGGCGAGGAGGAGAACGGCGAGGGGGGCCGAGAACCGCAGAGGCGTCATAGCGTACGGTCTACGCCCCCGAGGGCCGGAACGTCGGCGCGGCACTAAACCCCGCCGAACTTCCGGTGGCGCCGCTGATACGTGAGCACCGCGTCGAGAAGCTCCTCCGTCCCGAACTCGGGCCACGTCTTCGGCGTGACGTACAGCTCGGCGTAGGCCCCCTGCCAAAGAAGGAAGTTGCTCACCCGCATCTCGCCCGCGGTGCGGACGATGAGGTCGGGTTCGGGGTGGTGCGGGTTGTAGAGGTGCGCGGAGATGATCTCCTCGGTGACGTCCCCCGGTTCGATCCCCGAGGCGACGAGGTCGCGCACCGCGTCCACGATCTCGGCGCGCCCGCCGTAGTTCACCGCGAGCGTGAAGGTGATCCCCCGGTTCTCCGCCGTCGTCTCGACCCCCTCCTCCAGCGCGCGCCGGAGCCCTTCGGGCAGCTCGTCGGTCCGCCCCGCGACGGCGACGCGCACGCCGTTCTGGTGCATCGCCCTCAGCTCGTCGCGCGCCGCGCCCTCGATGAGCCGCATGAGCCCGTCCACCTCGTCCTGCGGCCGCCGCCAGTTCTCGGCGGAGAAGGCGTAGACGGTGAGGTACTCGATCCCGAGCTCGCTCGCGTCGAGAAGCACCTTGCGGAGCCGCCGGTACCCCTCCCGGTGCCCGAGAAGCCGCGCCCACCCCTTCGCCTTCGCCCACCGCCCGTTCCCGTCCATGATGATCCCGACGTGGCGGGGAAGGGAAGCGGGATCGATCTGAAGATCGGCGGCTTTCTGGCGTAGGGAACTCAATTCGCCTTTTGGAGGGCGGCCTCTTCGGAAGGGGTAAAGAGAAGCAGGACGCCGATGTTGGTCGCCTCCGGCCCAAAGCGCGAATGGAGCTTGTCCCAAACGAGTCGGAGGCGGTCCTCCTCGTACAGGCCCTGGAAAACCGGTGCGACGACCGTTCCCATCGCACGCCCGCCCCCCGGATCGTGCATACGAACGCGACTGTCAGGGAACTCCCCTGCAAGATAGTTGGCGACGGATTGGAAGAAGGGCATCAGGGGTCCGGAGCGAGAGCGAGAAGGGTGCGAGCGGTCTGGAGAGCGAGGCGGGCGGCGTCGACGAGGTGGTCCCCGCCGCGACGCTCGCCCTTTCTGAGCCTTCCGACTCTCCTTCTAACTTCGGCCCGCAGGTCTTTCGTGCCGAGATAACGGTCGGAAGACCGCCAAGTCTTGATCGTGTAGCGCAGGGCACCTCCCATCTCCGTCTCCGGGACGAACAGCGTACTCTGCTCGAACCAGTGCGTCAGCGAGTGGTTGCTGGGGTCGCCTCCCGGCTCCGGCGAGGTGGCGCGCAAAAGGCACTCGCACGCGGTGCCCGCAAGAAGCAGAACGTCGCCCGAGGAGGCGGGCAGATCGCTCGCCGCGAGCTTCTGCGCGGCCGCGAGACGCGTTTCGGCCGCTTCTCGGTAAACGTCCGCGCTCCGCGCCGATCCTCTGTGCGCCACCCCCTCGTCACACCTGCATGAGTTCCGCTTCCTTCTTCTTCCCGAGGTCGTCGGCCTGGGCGACGTGGGCGTCGGTGATCTTCTGGACCTTCGCCTCCTGGCCCTTCACGTCGTCGTCGGTGATCTCCTTCGTCTTCGCGAGCGCCTTGAAGCCGTCGATCGCGTCGCGCCGGACGTTGCGGATCGCGATCTTCCCCTGCTCGGTGCGCGCGTGGACCTGCTTCACCATGTCGCGCCGCCGATCCTCGGTCATCGCGGGAAAGTTCAGCCGGATCCCCGCGCCGTCGGTCACGGGGTTGATCCCGAGGTCGCTCTTCATGATCGCCCGCTCGATCGCCGGGATCATGCTCTTGTCGTAGGGCGTGATGAGAAGCTGGCGGGGCTCGGGCTTGCTCACCGAGGCGACCTGGTTCACGGGCGACTCGCTCCCGTAGTAGTCCACCGTCACGCGGTCGAGCACCGAGGGGTTCGCCGAGCCCGTCCGGTAGGAGGAGAAGTCCTGGGTCATGGCGTCGAGCGCCGACTTCATCCGGCCCTCGGCGTCCTTGAGAATGTCGTTCACGTTCATACTCTCTATTCTCCCCCGACGAGCGTCCCCGCGTCTCCCCCCGTCGCCGCGTCCAGCATCGCCCCCGGCGTGTGGAAGTCGAGCACGATGAGCGGGAGCCCGCTCTCGCGAAGCATCGTGAACGCCGTCCCGTCCATCACCCCGAGCCGCTTCTCGATCGCCGTCGAGTAGCTCAGCGTCGCGTACCGCACCGCGTCGTCGTATCTGTGCGGGTCCTTGTCGTAGATCCCGTCCACCTTCGTCGCCTTGATGAGCACGTCCGCGTCGATCTCGCGCGCCCGCAGCACCGCCGCCGTGTCGGTCGTGAAGAACGGGTTCCCCGTCCCCGCGGCGAAGATGACGACGCGGCCCTTCTCCAGGTGCCGGATCGCCCGCCGCCGGATAAAGCTCTCCGCGACCTGCGCGACGTTCACCGCGCTCTGGACCCGCACCTGGAGCCCCTGGTGCTCGATCGCGCTCTGGAGCGCGAGCGCGTTCATGAGCGTCCCGAGCATCCCCATCTGGTCCGCCACCGTCCGGTCGATCCCGCCCTCGCCCGAGAACGTCTCGCCCCGGACGAAGTTGCCGCCTCCGACAACGATCGCGACCTGCGTCCCCGCCGCCGCGACCTCGGCGACCTGGCCCGCGATGTAGCCGAGGACCTTCGGGTCGAGCCCGAAGCGCAGCTCCCCGGCGAGCGCCTCGCCGGAGAGCTTCAGCAGGGCGCGGGGAAAGCGGCGGCGGACGGTGCTCAAATCGAAGGGGAGGGTACCCGCCGGTACTCTCGGGGGATGAACGCGCTCGCCGTCGTCGCCCCCTACAAGGCGCACGGGATGTGGGTCTTCGACGACGAGCGCGCGGGGCTCGTCCAGGAGCCCTTCGTCGGCGGGGCCGACACGATCCTCGACGCCCTCACCGCCGGGATCCCGGACGCCGCGGCGGGCTTCCGCCTCGTCTTCTCCCCAGAGGCGTTCCCCGGCGCCGATCACCGTTTCGCCTGGGTCCGCCCGGAACTCTCCGGCAACGTCTATCGCGCCGTCGGCGGATCGCTCGATGGAGGCGAGGGGTGGCTCTGCCCCGCCCTCCTCCGCTACTTCGACGCGCCCCCCGCCGAGCTCTGGGTGCAGGTCAGCCCTCGCTGACGCCGCGGACGGCGGGAGCCGGGACCAGCTCGAACTCGTCGTCCAGACCGATTCTGTGTCCCCCTTGAGGACCCGGCAGGTCATGGTGCCTGAAGATGCGAATTCGGACGCCGCGCGACGTACGGTCGAAACGGGGAAACGCCTCGGCTTTCCCGTCTTCGGTCAACCGTACACCCAGCGACCTCGTCCTCGCCGCTCCGAGAAGATGGAGCGGTCCGCCCCCACCATCATAAGCCTCTTCCGACTCCGGATCGACGACGAAGCAACCTCCGTCCGGCTCGGACGAGAGATCGACGAGGTACCGCCCGTCCCGCTCGTAGACCCTCCCCGCTAGGCTCGAACCGTGCCGATCCAGCCCGATCTCCGTCGGACGCCACACGAGCGGAAAGCCCCGGACGTACTCGACTCCCAGCGCCCCGAGGAGCAGAACAATCTTAAGCCGACGCGTCACCGAATCCTCCGCTGTAGCCTAGCATGAAGCCTCGCACCGGCCGCCATCGACCGCGCGGCCCGACGGGAGTGCGGTTTCCCGATGAACAACACGTCATCACCTCACTACATACGCAAAACGTCTGCGTAGACAGGGAAGAGACCTATGACGAACCTCATTCCAGACCGGGCCGCGAGCCGTCGCGCGATCCTCTCCGCCCTCGGTGCCGGAGCCGCGTCCGCCGCTCTCGCGGGCCCCACCGCCTTCCTTTCCTCGGCGGCCGTCGCCGCCCAGGGGATCGGCGACGCCGACATCCTCACCTTCGCCCTGAACCTTGAGTACCTCGAGGCGGAGTTCTACCGCGTCGCGACGAGGGGCACGTACCTCGACGCCCTCGACATCGGCGGCAAGGGGAACGCGGGCGCCACCACCGGCGGCAAGCGAGTCCCGTTCAAGAACACCGACCTCGCGCGGCTCGCCGCCGAGATCGCCCAGGACGAGCTCGAGCACGTCCGCTTCCTCCGCGCCGCCCTCGGGGCCGGCGCGATCGCCAAGCCCGCGATCGATCTCGACGCCCTGAAGATCGGCTTCGCCGACGATCAGGAGTTCATCGCCCTCGCCCGCGCCTTCGAGGACGTCGGCGTGAGCGCCTACCGGGGGGCGGCCCGACTCATCAAGAACAAGGACTACCTCGATGCCGCCGCCGGGATCCTCTCCACCGAGGCGTACCACGCCGGCCATCTTCGCTCCCACGCGGTCTACGCGGGCGTCGAGGGTCCGAAGGTGGATACGAAGGACCAACCCGCCTCCAAGGCGCGGTGGGTGCCCACCGACGCGAACGGCCTCGCCGTCGGCCGCACCCCCGCCGAGGTCGGCGAGATCGTCCGCGGCGCCTCCGCCTTCGGCAGCGCGTTCTTCCCGAAGGGCCTCAACGGCAAGATCCGCTAGGATTCTAAACCGAAACATACCGTGAGTCGCGTCCCCGAAACGGGGCGCGGCGGTCACGAACTTAGGGGTCCACACGCGGCCGCACCTTCTCCTTGTAAGTGCTGGCCTAGTCTCAACGATGGCGCGGCTCTTCCGTCCCAGGTAAGATCACGCAGTTGATGCCGATCTTGAGAATGAAAGTGGTCGACAGTTGATGCGGAATTGGCAGAGTCTAATAAAGTCCCGATTAGATCGTGCCAATCTCTATAGGCATAGAAATAGTAGGAAAGCGGCCGAGGCGTATTTAGATCAATGGTCAGTTATTGACGCTGATTATCCGGGATGGCGACCGGATAATGTTCTGCCCGCATCAAAGCTAATCTTGCAAGAAGGGATCAAATTGCTGTACAAAGAATGGCCCATTCAGGTCGATTGGGTTGTTTACTCCAGGTTCTTCATGCACTATGTGGATTTGGCAAACTTTGTCAGTGCTCCCTCCTACACTCTTATTAAGAAGATCCGTGAGGACGGAGTATCTGTTGCAGGCCAAGTACGACCTAATGATCCCTTGTTGTTGTACGTTCCTACTCCTACTCTAGTGACGGCCTATAGCTTAGAACAGTGTCAAGAGGAGTTAGGATACATCAATAATGGGGTCAGACGCTCCGGCGCGTGGAACCCGATCAATATGACAGATCACGACATCAACGCCTTACGCTCGGCTCTACTTAAAAGCTGTGCCGACTATGGCACGTTGTGGGCTGAGTGGAAACTGTACAGCATTGCCATCGGACGCGATACGTTCTCGGAAGGATAGACACACACTAACTGACCCTCACCTCAACATATTGAAGCAAGGGTCAGTTCCTCTGCCTAGTTGAACCTACTCGCCGGAGGCGCTCTGGCCCGCGGCGAAGTACTCGAAGGCGACGAGCTCGACGCCCTTCGCATTCTCGGCGAGCCACTGCTTCGTGGACTTGCCGGGCTCCAGGTAGAACGGCTGCTCCAGAAGGACGACCTTGTTCACGTACTCCTTGTTCACCCGCCCCTGGGCGATGTTCTTCGCGATGTTCTCCGGCTTCCCGTCGTCGATCGCGCGCTTCGTCTCGAGCTCGAGCTCCTTGGCGAGCATCTCCTGCGAGAGATCCTCCTTCTTCAGGACCGCCGGGGGGAACGCGACCGCCTGGATCGCGACCTTGCGGACGGCCTCCGCGTCGGCCTCGCCCGTGTAGCTCACCATCGCGCCCTTGCTCTTGTCGTGGTGGACGTACGTCACGACTTGCCCTTCGAGGACCGCCTTCTTCGCGACCTGGGCCTTCTCACGGAACTTCGCCGTCGCGCCCTGCTCCAGCTCGGCGAGGTCGCCCCCCGCGAGCGCGGTGCGCGCCGCCTCCTCGGCGAGCGACACGAACTCGGGGTTGATCGCCACGAAGTCCGTCTCGCTCTCAAGGATCACGCCCGCCGTCCGGTCGGCCCCGGTGGCGAAGGCCACCGAGCCCGCGCCCGTCGAGCGGTCGGCGCGCTTGGCGGCGGCCGCTTTCCCCTTCTCGCGCAGGATCTCCTTCGCGCGGGCGTAGTCGCCGTCGGCCTCCTTCAAGGCGGCGTTCACCTCGCCCATCGGGGCGTCGGTCTCCTCGCGGAGCCTCTTCACGTCCTGGGCCGTGAAGTTCGCCATCTTAGAGGTTCCCTCCGTTCTGGCCGTCCGCCTGGATGACCATGTCGGGCTGTCCGCCCGAGACGTCGGCCGCCGGAACGTCCGCCCCGGTGATCGGCGCGACGCGGTCGCTCACCGTGACCACGCCCTCGCCGAACGCCTTCAGGAGCTCGTCGTCCACGGCGTAGCCCGCCTCGGACTCCTCGCCCGTCTCGCCTTCGGTCCCGATCCCGGTCTCGTCGCCGGTGATCGCCGCCTCGAGCGGGCGCGCCTCGAGGATCGCCTCGGACATCTTCTGCGTGACGAGGCGGATCGCGCGGATCGCATCGTCGTTGCCGGGGATGATGATGTCGGCCATGTCGGGGTCGCAGTTCGTGTCCACGATCGCGATGATCGGAATCCCGAGCTTCTTCGCCTCGGCGACGGCGATCGCCTCTTTGTTCAGGTCCACGACGAAGAGCGCCGCGGGCATCCGCTCCATGTCGCGGATCCCGCCGAGAAACTTCTGCAGCTGGTCCCGCTCCTCCATCCGGCGCAGGGCCTCCTTCTTCGGGAGGCGCTCCATGTACCCCTCGGCCTGCATCCGGTCGAGGTCCTTCAGGCGCGTGATGCGTTGCTGGATCGTCTTCCAGTTCGTGAGCGTGCCGCCGAGCCAGCGCTCGGAGATGAAGTACTGCCCCGACTTCTCCGCCGCCTCGCGCACCGCCGACTGCGCCTGCTTCTTCGTGCCGACGAAGAGCACGCTTCCGCCGTCCTCGACGATCTTGCCGACGTAGTTCAGCGCGTCCTCGAACATCTTGATCGTCTGGTGGAGGTCGATGATGTAGATGCCGTTGCGGGCCCCGTAGATGAAACGCTTCATCTTGGGGTTCCAGCGCCGGGTCTGGTGTCCGAAGTGGACGCCGGACTCCAGCAGTTCTTTCATTGAGAGTTGGACCATGGGTTTCGGGTTAGCCTCCGACCGGTCCGAACGCGCGACCCGCCTCGCTAAACGAATAGGGAGACCCTGGGTGCGCCGGACCGGCCGTGCGGGATGTCCTTCCCGTCTCCCGCGATGACGCGGAGGCGGGGAAGCGGATACCATTTTACCCGCCAGCGTCCTCCACGCCCCCGACGATGACGACGCGCCCCCACGCCCCCGATTTCCCCCTCACCGCGCGGGAGCTCCTCGACGGCTACTCCGCCGGGGCCTTCGTCTGGCCCGGAAGGCTCGGCGAGCGCCAGTGGTTCGTCCCCCTCCACCGCACGCTCCTCCCCATCGAGGGCCTGCGCGTCTCCCGCTCCCTCGCCCGCACGATGCGCTCGGGCCGGTATGAGATCCGCTTCGACACCGACCTGCGCGGCGTGGTGGCCGGGTGCGCCCGTCCCGACGGCACCTGGATCACCCCCGAGCTCGTCTCGGTCTACACCGACCTCCTCGGCCCCGGCGGCGTCCACTGCGCCGAGGCGTGGGACGAGCACGGGCTCGCGGGCGGCGTCTACGGCCTCGCCCTCGGCGGCGCCTTCTTCGCCGAGTCCATGTTCCACCGCCGCTCTTCTGACCAGACTCCCCCCGGAACCGACGCCGGCAAGGTCGCCCTCGCCGCCCTCGTGGATCGGTGCCGCGCGCAGGGCTTCGCCCTCTTCGACGTCCAGCTCACCACCGAGCACCTCCTCACCCTCGGGGCGTTCGAGATTCCGCTCGACGCCTTCTCCGAGCGCCTCGCCGCCGCCTTCCGCCGCCGCACCCCCTGGGGCGTCGCCGCCACCGCCGTCCCCGGCGTCCCCGCCCTCTTCGCCTTCTCCGAGCGCTACGGCCTCCCCCTCTACCAGGTCGCCGAATAAAACGACCCCTCCCGCCCGAACCCCCGCATCTCTACCGGCCCCCCCGCCCCGTCGACCCGGCAAAACCACCGCGTCGGCCTCGGAAAGGCCGCAAGACCCATGGCGCGAGACTCGATGAAGGTGATCCGGCTCCTCGAGCCCGACCTGTGCGTCGAGTGCCGCTTCGCGCGCATCGCCGACGTCGCCACCGAGGGCGGGCACCGCCAGCGGATGATCCACTGCGCCCGCCTCGACTGCGACAACTGGGACACCCTCGCCGCCGAACCCGCCCTCCGCGTGGACCTTCTCGACGAGGCCGCCTAGCCGGAACTCCCCGCCCGTGCCGGGGGGTTGAACCCCGCGTGAAGGTCTCCCGCCGCAAGCTCCTGCGTTGGACCGGCTACGGCGTCGCCGGCGTCGTCGGCGGGTCCGCCCTCGACGCCTTCGCCGTGGAGCCGAACGCCCTGCGCTTCGAACGCGTCCGCGTCCCCGTCAAGGGGCTGCCCCCCGCCTTCGAGGGGTACCGGATCGCCTTCGTCACCGACGTCCACTACCCCCGCAACATCTCGCGCGACTTCGTCCGCCGCGCCGTCGCGATGGGGAACGGCTTCCGCCCCGACCTCTTCCTCTTCGGCGGCGACTTCATCGACGGCCCGAGCGCGTCCGGCGTCCCCTCGCTCGCGGGGCTCTTCGACGCGGCCTCCGCCCCCGACGGCGTCTACGGGGTCCTCGGCAACCACGACTGGTGGATCGACGGCCCCGGATGCCGCGCCGAGGTCGAGCGCACCTCGCCCGTCCGCTTCCTCGACAACGCGAGCGTCCGCCTGAGAAAGGGCGGCGACGAGATCGCCCTCGCGGGGCTCGAGGACCTCTGGTGCCGACAGCCCGACCTCGACGCCGCGCTCGCCGGAATCCCCCCCGACATGCCCCGCCTTCTCCTGAGCCACAACCCCGACACCGCCGAGAGCGTGCGGGGCTCCGGCCGCGTGGACCTCCAGCTCTCCGGCCACACCCACGGGGGCGAGGTCGTCCTGCCCTTCTACGGCCCGCCCTTCCTCCCCAGCCGCTACGGCGACAAGTTCGCGCGGGGCCTCGTGGGGGGCGCCCTCCACCGCGTCTACGTCTCGCGCGGGATCACGAGCCCCCGCCGCGTCCGCTTCGCCTGCCGCCCCGAGGTCACCGGGATCACCCTGACGCGCGGCTGAACCGCCATAATCCGGGACACCCATGACCGGCGCACCCAGGATCGAGACCGTCGGACTCGTCGGCGCCGGACGGATCGCGAGCGTCCACGCCCGCCACCTGCGCGCGGTCGGCGTCCCGAACCTCGCCGTGCACGACGCCGACCCCGCCCGCGCCGAGGCCTTCGCCGGGGTCCACGGCGCGGCCGTCCACCCCACCCTCGACGCCCTCATCGAAGGAAGCGACCTCGTCGCCGTCCTCGCCCCCAACGGCCTCCACCGGGGGATCGCCGAGCGCGCGATCGCGGCGGGAAGGCCCGTCTTCATCGAGAAGCCCGTCGCGCTCGACCTCGCCGACGCCGAGGCGCTCGCGGAGGCCGAGGCGGGCGGCGCGTTCGTCGCCGTGGGCCACGTCGCCCGCTTCTTCCCCGGCTACGCCGAGGCCCGGGATCTCGCCGCGTCCGGAGCCCTCGGAAGGCTCGCGGTCCTCCGCACCCGGCGCGTCGGGGGCTTTCCCGGCAAGATCGCCCCCTGGTACGGCGACCACGCCCGTTCGGGCGGCGTCTTCGTGGACCTCGCGATCCACGACTTCGACTGGCTTCTCTGGACGGCGGGCCCCGCCGCGCGCGTCCACGCCCGCTCCGTGGGCGCGAGGACGGGGAGCGGCCCCGACCACGGCCTCGCCACCGTGACGATGGTCTCTGGCGCCCTCGCCCACGTCGAGGCGAGTTGGATGGACCCCGGGTCTTTTCGCACCGCCTTCGAGATCGCGGGGAGCGACGGCCTCGTCGAGTGGGACTCCCGCGACGCCGCCTCCGTCCGAAGCGGGGTCGGGAGCGAAGCCCGCGCCGAGCTCCCCCTCGCCCCCGCCGACGACCCCTACGCCCGCCAGTGGCGCGCGATCCTCGCCTCCCTCGCGGGCGGCGCCCCGCCCCCCGTCGGCGCGCGCGACGCCACCGCCGCACTCCGCCTCGCCCTCGCCGCGCTGGAGAGCGCGAGGAGAGGCACAGTGGTGGAGCTGGGGTAGGCGATGCTCCGCGACGGAGGGCTACCAAGGTTGTAGGGAACGGTCGTCCGCGTTGTAGAGGCCCCTCATTCCGAGCGCGGAGAGTCGAGCGACCCGCTCCCTTTGACGCGCGGCGACTTCGCCCTCGCGACCGGACGTTTTGGCGATTCTCGACTCCGCCATCTCCAATCCGATGTACAGGTTGGTCAAGGACGTCCGATACATCCCCGGAGAGTATCCGTAGATCCCGAGCGTGAATTGACCCCCTCCGGCTTTAGGGCCGCACGGAGCCATGAAGTACGTCTCGTAAGCACCGGGAAGAGGTCGTCCTTCTTGCGTTCGAACGCTAAGTTTTTTGAAGGTGGGGATCACGACTTGAACCATGACCCTCTCGATCTGATGGTCGGTCAATCCTAACGTCTTCTGTTCTTCGGGCAAGAGCAAGCGCGCGATCCGGCCCGACTCTCCGCGCTGAAGAGCGTCGAAGATGTCGGAAGCCGCCTCGGCGGGTGTCGCCGGGGGCCGTGTCGCGAGCCAGAGCGCGATCCCCAGCGGCGTCGCCAGGACGGCGGCGACGGTCGCCCCCTTGCCACGCCTCGTCGTAGGGTTCGATCTCTGAGAACGGGGTTTCGGAGCGGGACCGTCTGTCATCGTCCCGCTCCGTAGAAGTCGGGGATCCACCAGGCTTGGTTCACCGGGTCTCCGTAACCCTCGCGGGAGACGAGATGGCCCGCGAGCGTGATGCCGTGGAGTCGCTTGCGGACGTGATCCACCGACGAGATCCACCATCCGGTGCGCACGTCCCGACCCGGCTCGAAACCGTCGTAGTACAAGATGCAAGCGTCGCCTCTGACCCTCGTGCATTGGGACCAGGTGACGGGCAATCCGTCGAGTTCCGAAGGAATGGCGAACGTGGCGTAATCCCTTTCCTTCGCGCTCCCGAACGGCGATTTCATCTGGGCATACCACGGCTGCAGATAATCGTTCGTGTTCGGATAGGGGTGCGTCGTTCCTTCCCACGGGGGAAGCCCCATCTCCTCGGGGGGCCCTACGAGGGCTCCGGAATGGTCGGACTGGTAGACCATCGCGGCGGTGTGCAACGATTTAAGGTTCTGAAGCGTCGCCGAAACGTTTGCGGACCGTTTCGCTCTGGCGAACACTGGGACCGCGATCCCCGCGACGATCCCGAGGATCGCCACGACGACGAGCAGTTCGACCAACGTGAACGCAGTGTGGGTCCGGATCTTCATAGACCCGCTCTCTCGTCGGATAATGAGCGCTTTCCCCTCGGTTGCAAGCTCTCCATGACTCATCCTACCCCTGCAGAAAACGGGGGATTGGTAGACATATAGGAGGGCTTTTCTCACCTCTGCAGAGCCCCCGAGCGAACTTGACCGCGGGCGTCCATGAAGGTGAGCGCCGTAGCGCGCTAGGTACCCTCGCTCCCGATGCCAGACGTGATCCGCCCCGATGGGCGCGCCGCCGACGAGATGCGCCCCTTCACCCTCGAGCGCGGCTTCGCGAAGTTCGCCGAAGGCTCGTGCCTCGTCCGCATCGGCGACACCCACATGATGGTCACCGCCACCGTCGAGGACCGCGTCCCCGGCTTCATGCGCGGCAAGGGCTCCGGCTGGGTCACCGCCGAGTACTCCATGCTCCCCCGCTCGGGCCGCCAGCGCAACGGGCGCGACCCGATGAAGCCCAACGGGCGCAACATGGAGATCCAGCGCCTCATCGGGCGCTCGCTGAGGACCGCCGTGGACCTCGAGGCCCTCGGCGAGCGCACGATCACCCTCGACTGCGACGCCCTGCGCGCCGACGGCGGCACCCGGTGCGCCTCGATCACCGGCGCCTACGTCGCCCTCGCCGACGCGGTGAGCTGGATGCAGGGGCGCCGGATGCTCAAATCGAACCCCCTGAAGGAGCCCGTCGCCGCGATCTCCGTCGGCCTCTACCGCGGCGCCCCCGTCCTCGACCTGAACTACGACGAGGACTCCCAGGCCGGGACCGACATGAACGTCGTCATGACCGCCTCCGGCAAGTTCGTCGAGATCCAGGGGACCGCCGAGCACGAGCCGTTCGACGCGAGCACCCTCGGCACGATGCTCAGGCTCGCGAAGAAGGGGTGCGACGAGCTCGTCGCCGCCCAGCGCGCCGCCCTCGCCGAGTAGCGGTGATGACTCCCCTCGTCGTCGCCACCCACAACCCGAAGAAGGCGGGCGAGATGGTCCGCATCCTCTCCCTCGCCCTTCCGGACCGGCGCCTCCTCACCCTCGCCGATTACCCCGGGGCCCCCGAGCCCGACGAGACCGGCGCGACGTACGAGGCGAACGCCCTCATCAAGGTCCGCTCCGCCGTCCTCGCCACGGGCGAGGAGTGCGTCGCCGACGACGCCGGGCTCGAGATCGACGCCCTGGACGGCGCCCCCGGCGTCCTCTCCAAGCGCTTCCTCGGCGCCGATCTCCCCTGGCCCGAGAAGAACGCCCGCGTCCTGGAGATGCTGAGCGGCGTCCCCCCCGGGCGCCGCGACGCGCGCTTCCGGTGCTGGGTCGCCCTGGGAGCCCCCCAAGGCGGTTCAGAAGGCGAGGAGCGCACCTTCGAGGGCGTCCTCGAAGGACGCATCGCCCCCGCCGCGAGCGGGGCGGGCGGCTTCGGCTACGACCCGATCTTCCTCCTCCCCGACGGCCGCACCCTCGCCGACCTCGCCCCCGACGAGAAGCACCGCGTGAGCCACCGCGGAAGGGTCCTCGCGAAGCTCGTCGCCCACCTGCGCGCGAAGGATCCCCCGGAATCCTCCCTCGACACGTTGTCATCCCCCTCTCCCGAGAACGTAGAGGCGTGAGCCCCGAAATCCCTTCCGAAGATCGCCGGCGCGCCGCGTCCACCGCCCCTAACCCGCGGAAAGAACGCTTTCGCAAAGACAGAGTAGTATCGTCCGAAAAACGCGCGCACGCGCGTGGCGCACAATGGCGCGCAACGGCGTCCAACGGCGCGCAAGCGGGCAAACCCCCGCCTTCGCCCGAGCGTCCATAATCCTTGATGATGACCGCCGCCCTCGCGTTCGCCCTGCTCCTGCAGGGAGAGCCCGTCCCCGTCAAGGGTCCCGGCCAAGGCCCCGGCCCGGTCCAGCCCGGGCAGAGCACCCCCCCGACCCCCGGCACCGTCCCGATCCTCAAGCCCGAGAAACCCATCGGGACGAAGACCTACTCCGACAAGGGCCTCGGCCTCGCCTTCGACTACCCCGGCAACTGGATCTTCCAGCGCCGCGACAAGAGCCGCCCCGATCGCTTTACGATCCCCGTCGAGGGCTCGGCCGGCAGGGGCGAGCTCCAGGTCATCGACCTCGACTACCGGGCGACCCCCGAGACGTTCCAGGAGGCCCAGGCGACGATGGCGACCCGCCTCAACGGCACCGTCGAGCGGCAGTGGCAGATCGAGCTTCTCGGGGTCCCGCTCCTTCTCACCCAGCTTCGCGCCGCGACCCCCGACGGGGACCGGACGACCCTCGTCGGCCTCCTCTACGCGAACACCCCGCGCAAGTTCAACTTCCGCCTCTCCGCCCCTACGAAGGACTTCGACGCCGTGAACCTCTCCTGGCTCAGCGTCCTCGAGACCGTGCGCACGACCTCCGGCGCCCTCCCCGCCACCGAAGGGACGAAGCCGATCGCCAAACCCGTCCCCGCCGTTCGGGAGGTCCGCACCGAGCTCGCCCCCCGCCGGCCTCTCCCGCCCACCCGCGGCCCGGTCGTCGCCCCTCTGAGGATCGCCTCGTCCGACATGGCCCTCTACCTCCCGAAGGGATGGACCGCCGCCCCCGCGGGCGAAGGGGTCCTGCGCCTCTCCCACCCGCGTCTCTCCATCCCCCTCGTCGTCCAGGGGTATCTCACCCAGGCCGATAACCCCGAGTCGGTCCTCGCCCGCGCCGCCGCCCGGAGCATGACCGCGTTCGCCCTCATCGACCGCCGGTACGACCGCCAGTTCCCGGCGACGCGCGGCGGCGGCTCCGCGTCCGCCGTCTGGCGCCTCGGCACCGATCCCGCCGAAGCCCCCCGCGCCGCCTACGACGCCGTCTACACCCAGGACGCCGCCTTCCTCCTCATGACCTCCGAGGCGACCCCCGGAGCGACCCCCGGGTCCGCCTCTGGGGCCGCCTCTGGAGCGACCGTTCAAGCCGCGCCCGCCCCGAAGCGGGTGGAGCCCTCCGACGAGGCGCGACGCGAGACCGCCCGCAAATCCCGCCTCGCGGGCGCTTTCGGTCGCTCCCGCGAGGAGATCCGCCTGCTGGAGGATCTCTTGCGGACGATGCGGCTCGAGCCGGCCGCGACCACCCCGGCCGCCCCGCCGAAGTGAGCACCCCCGAAGTTCGGCATACGGGCGCGGGCCTCGTCGCGGCGTTCTCGACCTCCTCGCCGGTGGCGAGCTTCGCCGCCTTCGAAGGCGGTCGCCTCGTCTTCGCCGACGCCGCCCCCGCCCGGAGCGCGGCGAGCGATGCGTGCTTGCGGATGCTCGCCGCGAGCGGGATCCCCCCCGAGCGGTTCGACCTCTGGCTCGCCGACCTCGGCCCCGGCTCCTTCACCGGCACCCGCGTCGGCGTCGTCCTCGCGAAGACCCTCGCTTGGAGCTTCGGAAAGCCCTGCGGCGGGGCCGACGCGTTCGACCTCGTCGCCCCCGGGGCGACCGTCGCGATCCCGAACCGCAAGGGGGAGTGGCTCGCCCGGATCCCGGGCGAGGAGGCGAAGGTCGTCCCGGCCGACTCTCTGAAGGCGGTCGGCTACGCCCCGGGCCTTGACGGGGAGACCCATCCGCTCGCCGAGGGCTTCGGCCCGCTCCTGAGCCGGATCGAGCCCGTCGCTCCCGAGCGGCTCCTGCCCGGCTACGTCGTCGCCCCGTCCATCTCGACGCCGAAGCGAGCGACCGCATGATCTGGAGGGACGGAGCCGACCTTCGGCTCTACACGACGCTGAAGGCAGGCGGACCCGCCGACCGGCTCGTCCTCGTCCACGATGCGGGCGAACTCGCCGACCTCGCCTCGGCATGCCAAAGGGGTGGCCTCCCGCTCACCGTCCTCGGATGGGGGAGCAACGTCCTTCCGAGCGACGCCGGAGTCGGCGGCACCGTCGCGATCAACGGCGCGGCGGGGATCGAGATCGAGGGCGGGACCGTCGTCGCCGAGAGCGGCGCGGGCTTCTGGGACCTCTCCCTCGCGGCGGCGGGGGAGGGACTCACCGGCCTGGAGTTCGCCGTCGGCATCCCCGGCACCCTCGGGGGCGCCCTCGTCTCGAACGCCGGGGCGTATCGGAGCGACGTCTCGCGCCTCGTGACCGCCATTGAGGTCGTCCAAGGCGGCGAGCGCGGATGGGTGAGTCCCGGCTGGATGGACTTCTCTTACCGCGACTCGCGCTTCCGCGACCCCGAGGCGGAGCCCGCCGTCATGACCCGCGTCGAGCTGAGGCTCGAGCCCGGGAGGCCGAAGGCGATCTACGACGCGATGCGCGAGTGGCAACGCCAGCGCATCGCGAAGCAACCGCCCCCCGCGAGCGCGGGATCGTTCTTCAAGAACGTCGTGGATCCGGCTCTGGCCGAGGAGGTCGAGGGGCTCAACCCCGGGATGCGCGCCTCCGGCGTGATCCCCGCCGGCTTCCTCATCGAGGCCTGCGGCCTCAAAGGCCGCCGCCTCGGCGGCGCCGGTCTCGGCGCGCGCCACGCGAACTTCCTCCTGAACCTCGGCGGCGCGACGGCGACCGAGCTGAGATCCCTCGCCCTCCACGCCAAAGCGCGGGTGCGCGAGCGGTTCGGGGTGGCGATCGAGGAGGAGGTCCTCTACGTCGGCGACTGGTCGGCCTTCGCGCCCCTTGTGTGCGGAGAGTGAGCGCATGGAAGCTCCGCCCCATGTTCCGTTGCACCGAAGGTCGCGCCCCTTACCGATCCTGGTGATCGTGATCGCGACCCTACTGGTCTGCCCGTGCGGGATGATGGCCATGATGGTCGGTTCGACCGCCATCGGAGCCCTTCTGGAATCCCGCCCCGGAGCCGACCTCGTGGACGCAGCCTCCAAAGGGGATCGCGCCCGAGTTGAGCGAGCGTTGCGCGAAGGCGCCGATCCCAACTACCGGCTCATCGAGATCGAGACGACCCCGCTCGAGGCCTCCCTCGGCAACGCGCATTATGACGTCGCCCTCCTTCTCGTTAGGAGCGGGGCACGCGTGAGGGAGGAGCTCCATTCGGGCAAGATTCCACTTCCCCCTCCTGAGGTCGTCAGGACCCTGACCGAGGCGGAGGACCGCTTTCGGGAATCTCATCAACCGCGAGATTAGCCTCCCTCGCCGTCTTGAGGAGCGACCCGCGACCGGAGCGACTCCGGCGCGATGTAGCCCCCCTCGATGAGCCGGAGCGCGCCCTGGTACATCGCCGAAAGGATCGCGCTCGCGAGAAGGGCCTCGTACGCCACGACGAGCAAGGTGAGCCCGATCCGGCGTGCGAAGCGGTTCTGGGCGTAGTGGCGACGGAGGAACGTCGCTCGGTGATCTCCGCTGAGGAAGCGAGCGGGGAAGACCTGGGCGCGGACCATCCAGCGCCGGCGCATGAGCCACAGGAGCCCCCACCACGTGCGCCGGGCAAGCCAGAGCGAGATGAGGCGCACGGCTTTTCTACGCCTTCTCGGGGGCGACCGGGCGCGGTGTAGACTCGCACCCATGGACCGGGCGATCTTCCACTGGATCAACCGGTGGCCCGAATCGTTCGCCCCCGCGATGCGCGCCTTCAGCGAGGGGCTCGATTCGCCGTGGACCAAAGGGCTCCTCGCCCTCGTCGTCGTCGCGCTCCTGGCGGCGGGCAAGGACACCCGCCGCGCGGCGATCCTCGCCCTCCTCGCGTTCCCTCTTGCCGATGGAGCGACGAACGTCCTGAAGCACGCCTTTCCGGCGGCGCGTCCGTGCAACGATCCAACCCTCGCCGACTGCATCCTCCGCATCGGCGCGGCGCAGAGCTCGGGGACGGCGAGCGCCCACTCGGCGAACATGGCGGCCGTCGCGACGGTGTTCCTGCTCACCCTGCGGCTCTTCGGGCTTCCGTGGGCTCTTCTCGCCGTCCTCGTGGGCCTCTCGCGGATCTACAACGGCGTCCACTACCCGTGGCAGGTGGGTCTCGGCTGGACCGTCGGCGTCCTCGTGGCCGTCTTCGTCGTGCTCGTCGGACGCCGGGTGGAAGCGGCCGTCCTCCGCCGAAGGGAGGCGCATGGAGCGGCCCGAGCGTCGGCGTAACACTCTCGTCCTGGCGGCTCTCACGCTCACCGCGCTGTACCTGCTCCCCTACGGGCGGCTCGTCCTCCTGCCGGTCGTCTACCTCGACACCCACCTCCACGAGCTGAGCCACGCCCTCGCGGCGTGGCTCACGGGCGGGAGCGTCGCCCGGATCGTCGTCGCCTCGGACGGCTCGGGGTACACGCTGACCTCCGGCGGGATCACGCCCGTGGTCGCCTCGGCGGGGTACCTCGGGGCGTCGGCGCTCGGGGCCGGGATGATCCTTCTCGCCCGGCACGAAGGGGGAGCCCGCGCGGTGCTCGCGGGGCTCGGCGTCGCCGTCGGTCTCTCGCTCGCGCTTCTCGTGCGGGGCGACGTCGTGGGCGTGGGAAGCGGGATCCTCTGGACCGGGCTTCTCCTGCTCGCCGCGCGACGCTTGCGCGGGGACCCTCTCGTCGGAGCGGCTCAGTTCTTGGGGATCGCCCAGGGGCTCCAGGCCCTCGCCGCGCTCTCCGACCTTCTGCGCCTCTCCTTCGTGCCGAGCGCGAACTCGGACGCCCAGGCGATGGCGGCCCTGACGGGGATTCCCGCGCTCCTGTGGGCGCTCCTTTGGGCGGCGATCTCGCTGGCGCTTACGGGCTCGGCGGTCGCGAGGGCGTATCGCCACCGGCTTCTTCCGCCGGGGACGCCTCCCCCGGGCGGATGACGGCCTGAGGCTCGGCGAGCTCGAGGTGCCCGAGCGTGTCGAGGACCTCGCCGTCCACGCGGAGCCGGAAGGTCTTCACGGCAGGGAACTGACCGAGGTCCGTCGCGATCGACTTCACGAGCGCGGCCTCGGCGGTCGAGGAGAAGCCGTGGTCGAGAAGTTTCGGCGAGGCGTCGATCGTCGCGAGCCCCCGCTCCACGTCGACCTTCAGGATCCGGATGTCGGCGTAGCCGAGGTTCGCCATCGTCGCCGACAGGCTGGCGAGATGCGGCTCTTGCCCTGCCTTCAGCGCCATCTCCTTGCCGAGCACCGGAGAGTCGCCCTCCAGGCGCACGGACCGGAAGACCGGGGTCTCTCGCACGGCGGGCTCCGGCTCCCGCAGCTCGACGGGGCGGGGCGGGGTGGAGTGCCGCCTCACCCGTGGAGCGGGCGGCGCCGGTTCGGGCGCGGGAGCGGCGAACTCGGGCTTGAGAGGCCCCGGAGCCGCGGGGGGGAGTCGGCGGACGGCGGCGGTGAGCCCGACGACGCCCGCCGTCGCCGCGAGAAGGCCGAGCGCGACGGGAAGTTTGGAGGGGCTCTCTCTCATATCTAGTTCACCGGGTTCCCGAGGTAGCGACGGATGCCCTCCGCGATCGATCTCGCGGCGGCCTGCTGGAACGACGCCGAGGTCATCTTAGCCCGATCCCGCGCGTTGGTGATGAAACCGACCTCGACGAGAACCGCCGGCACCTTCGAGTAGCGCAGGACGGCGAGCCCCGATTGATAGAGGACGCGGTCGCTCTTCACCCCGAGGTTGGGCAACTTGGCGTTCGTCTGCATCTGGGCCATGATGCACTCGCCGAGAAGCTTCGATAGGGCGTTGCTCTTGTGGTAATAGATCTCCGTCCCGCTGGGGTTCGAGCCCCCGCCGCCGGGCGAGTTGATGTGGATGGAGACGAAGAGGTCGGCCCGGTTCCTGTTCGCCAGCTCGGGACGCTCCGTGAGGCTCGGGTTCGAGTCGTCCTTGCGAGTCATCAGGACGGTCGCCCCGACGCTCGCGAGCTCGGCGGCGGCGTACTTCGCGATCGCAAGGGTGAGCGACTTCTCCATGAGACCGCCGTACGTGCATCCGGAGGCTCTGCCCCCATGGCCTGCATCAATGACGATGATCTTTCCCGCGATCACCCCGTCCGCCGAGGCGGGACGAAGGAGCTGGATGGACACCCCCCTCGCGTCGCTCCAAATCTCGCCACCCATGGGAGAGGCGAGCTGGAGCCGGACGAGCGTGTCGCCCCCAACGATCTCGCTCGTCGCCGAGGTCACCGCCTTGCTCGGGATTTCCATGTCGCGGGGGAACACGGCTTGAAGACCCGGAAGCAAGACCTCGAGCACGTCGGGTTGCGGCTTGCGAATCGTGGGCTTCGTCCGCAGATTCGCCGTCGGCGTCCCGAGCGAGAGGAGGGTCGCGGTCGGACTCTCCGTCTCGACCCCGAGCCGAAGGCGGATCGGATCGGTCGACGGGGGAGGCGAATTCGACGGAACCCGGTTCGGGACCTCGGGCGGCGACGTCCTCGGAGTGAAGTCGATCGAGAGGGTCGCCGCCGGCGCCGGGAGCGTTCGGGGGATCACCGGGAGGAACGGCGTTTCGTATACGATCCGCACCGAGTTCGGGCGGTACTGGGAGACTTTGACCCCCGCCTCGATGTCCTGGCGCGTGATCGTCGAGACGCGCGCGCCATCGAGGTCCATCACCACGCGGGCCGGATCTCCCATCACCTGGACCCGCGGCCTGACCGCGAAACGGGCGGAGACGGAGACGCCTCCTCGCTGAGCGACGATGGAGTCCACCGAGGCCATCATCTCGAACGCGTCGTAACCGGGAAGCCAGTCGGTGAGCGCCCCGATCTCGCGGGCGAGGGCTTTGAGCGAGAGGCAGTCGGCGGCTCCGTAGTGCCGCACGGAGAGCTCGACGACGCGCCCCTCCGCCGAGAGGCGGACCCGGTCGCCCCGGCGGCTCGCGGTCCACGAGAGGCTCGGCACCGCGTCCAGAGGGAGGAGGAAGTCGTCCCCGGCGCGGTAGCCCCGGACGGGGGCGTCGTGGTAGCCGATCGTCGCCGTCGCGGTGGGGTTCTGCCCGAACGCCCGCGCGGGGAGCACGAGGGTGCCAAGAGCGAACGCCAGCGGGGCGACGAGGGCGACGCGTCCGGCGCGCCCGAGAGAGAGGAACCTCTTCATGAGCTCTCGCCGAGATGCCCGCCTGAGCGTCCCGACATGGGGATTCTACTGGAGTCGGACCCCCCAGTGGTTTCCCCGTCGAGAAAGATCGGTCATCCTACCGTAGAAAAGAGGGCGTGGGCGGTTAGCTCAGCGGTAGAGCGGCTCGTTTACACCGAGTTGGCCGGGGGTTCGATCCCCTCACCGCCCACTCTTCGGGGAATCTGCGGACAGGCGGGCGCGCTCCGTCGATACGCGCTCAGCGGTGTTCCACAATCTCGCCCCGCGCCCGCTCCGACGCCACATCATGGAAGTCGGGGTGGCTAGCACTTGGCGCGACAGATTCTACTTCGAGATCCTTGACGAGGAGGCTTGGCCAGAGAACGCCCGTTGGCAGGGTAAAGAGGACGGGAGTCACCTGGACGAGTCGAGAAGCCCGCGGTATCTCCCTCAAGGATAGAGGCACCGAGCTTGACACGCGACTATCGGAGCGGGTGTCGCGGGACCGAGAACTGAACGGATTATGAAGATTCGCCCCGGGGAACTTAGAGCGCTTGAAGTTTTTCGGGGTTGTCAGGAAGACTCTAAGAGGGATGATCCCGACTCGTCGAGACCCGCTCATCGGGTCTCTGGCCCTCATCGTCGCTCCCGCCGCCGTCGCGGCCTCCTCGACATCTCCGTCCTCGACCTCGCCTACCCCTGGCGTCTCCGAGTCCTACTCGGCCGTGCAGGCCGACCTCGACGGCTGGTTCCAAACCCTCGATTTCGGGCAGGTGTCCGACCCGCTCGCCAACGCCCATTTCGACCATCTCCGCACGCTCGTGACGCGGGCGCAGAACCTTTGCAACATGGGTGCCCCGATCCCGTTCGGAGCCGAGACGGATCCGTTCGCGGGACTGCGCGACGTCCAGGATCTCGCGGGGATCCTGCCGCCCGCCTCCGCCGCCCCCTTCTTCACCCTCGCGGTCCCCGATCCTCTGACCGATGCGCCCGCGAGCTCCGCCTCGGGCGGCGCGTCGCCCAGCCCGACCGCCGCCGACCCGTTGGCGGAGGTGTACGCCGAGTTCGCCGCCGAGCCCGTTGAGGAGAACCCGACGTTCTGGGAGCTCGTGGAGGATTTCGTCAAATTCCTGCTCGGGGGCCTCTCGTTCAGGACCTTCATCGAGATCATGGACGAGCACTTCCCCGTGATCTGGGAGAACTTCCTCGTGGCGCTCAAGAACGTCAAAGGACCTGGCGGGAAGTCCCGCCTCGCGCGCGCGCTCGGCGCGTTGCTCAGTATCATGGGGCGCAACTCGCAGTTTTGGAATCTCCTCATCGGAAAGATCGGCGCGGCGGCCGTCGGTAAGATCGCGGCGAGGGTGTTCGCGCGCTTCCTCCCGCTCATCGGCTGGGCCCTCTTCATTGCGGAACTCCTGCTCATGATCTACAACCACTTCAACAAGAAGGGGAGGAAGAAGGCTGCCCAGCGGGCTTCGCCCACGACGGTCGCGTTCCTCTCGCCGTCCTCCCCCTTCGGAGCCTCCTATGGTCCCCCCGCTCTCGGACTCACCTAGCTCCGCATCGCCAGGGATCGTCCCCCTCAAAGCGCTTCCCACTTGGCGGATCCCCGCCTGGCTCAACGTCGCGCTCATGGCGGGACCGTTCCTTGGGTTGTACGAGGCGTTCGGGCGGATCTCTGGGGCGGAGGCCGTCTGGGCATGGGGGGTCCTTGGGGCGGCGGCGGTCGCGGCGACCCTCCTCGTCCGCGGCCGTCCGCTCACGCGGGTGCACCCTCTGGCGTGGAGCCGCCGCCCTTGGTTGCTGGCGGGGATGACGGGCTTCCTCTGGCTCATCATCCTCGCCGCCGCCCATGGCGCGGGGTCCGCCTACGGTGCGGCAGGACTCGTCGTGGCGCTCGTCCACGTCCTCTTCACCACCCCCGGCGGGGAGAACGCCCCCCGCTACGGCGGCGGTTCCGCCTAGTCCTCCGTGTCGGCGCTGGAGATCGCCCAATCTCCAGCGCCGACACGGGATGAGGTTATCAGCGAGACGAGGGGATCCATGGGGGGTCCGAGCCCCCCCGCCCCCGCCAGTATCGCGGCGGGCGAGAGGCACGTGGCGGCGCGCGAACGAAGAACCCGCCGATAGTGTGGGCTCTCCCTTCAGGGTGGCCCCGTTATACTGTAGAGCGATGGTCGTTCGCGCGCCGCGTACCCTCCTCCCTCTGCTTTGCGCCGTTGCCGCCGCGCCTCTCGTCGGGACGGTGGGATGTGGAGGCGGGGGAGGCGGGTCGTCCTCGGGAACGGTCAAGGGGATCACCCTCTCTCCCGCGACCTCGCGCGTCGCGCCGGGAGCGCGGGTCGCGTTCACCGCGGTCCTTGAAGGCGGGTACCAGCCGGTGGACTGGAGCGTCGTCGAGCCGGGGGGCGGGACGATCGACTCCCAGGGGCGCTACGTCGCTCCGGCGAGGTCGGGGACCTTCACCGTGAAGGCGGCGCTGAAGACGGACGCCACGAAGGCGGGGACCGCGAGCGTGGTCGTGGACTCGGGCGTGGCGATCCGGCTCGGCGGGCCGACCACGATCGGGGCGGGGAGGACGGCGACGTACACGGCGTCGCTCACGGGAACGACGGACGCGCGCGTGGTCTGGAGCGCGAGCGGGGGCACCATCACGGACGCGGGGGTCCTCACCGCTCCCGCGCAGGTGACGACCGTGACGGTCACCGCGACGTCGGTCGCCGATCCCGGCAAGTCGCAGTCGCTCGCGGTCACGGTCGCCCCCTCGCTGGCGGTCGCGCCTCCGGCGGCGGGGTCGCTCACGCTCCCGGGGGCGAGGCTGACGTTCACCGCGCTCATCGACGGGGCGCCGGCCGCGGCGGGGGCGGTGGACTGGTCGTCGAGCGCCGGGACGATCGACGCGAACGGACGCCTCGTCGCTCCGGCGACGCCCGGGATCGTGACGGTGACGGCGACGGATCGCGCGACCGGGGCGAAGGCGACGGCGCCCGCCGAGGTGGCGGCGGATCTCGACGCGACGGTCGTGATCGCCGGCAAGGGCACGTTCGTCCTGGACCTGCGTCCAGACCAAGCCCCGAACACCTGCGCGAACTTCGTCTCGCTCATCGACGAGAGCTTTTACGACGGGATCGTGCTGCACCGGTACGAGCCTGGCTTCGTCATCCAGGGGGGCGACCCGCTGACGAAGACCCTCCCGCTCAACGACCCGAGTATCGGGACCGGCGGCCCCGGGTACACGATCCCGTTCGAGCCGAACCCGCTTCTCAACGTCCGCGGCTCGCTCGCGATGGCGCGTTCGCAGGACCGCGACTCGGCGGGAAGCCAGGTGTACATCAATCTCGTCGACAACCCGTCGCTCGACGGCAACTACGTCGTCTTCGGGGCGGTGAAATCCGGCCTCGACGTCGTGGACGCCCTTCGGCGGGGGGACAAGATCACCTCGATCCGCGTCTCCAAACCGTGATCGTCTTCCCGGCCCCTTCGTCGGGCCTCTCGCACGCGGTCGCGCTCACGTACCACGACGTGATCCCCCGGCGGGGGCCGGGGTCGCTCTGGTTCGACTGCACGGCGCGGGAGTTCGCGGACCAGATGGGCTGGCTCGCCCGCAAGGGGGCGCGGTTCGTCTCGCTTCCGCAGGTCGAGGCGGCGGTCGCGGGGCGCTCGGCGCTTCCGCGCGGGGCGGTGCTCGTGACGTTCGCGGACGACTACCTCGGCTTCTTCACCTACGCGTGGCCCGTCTGCCGGCGGATGAGGATCCCGGTCGCGCTCTTCGTCCACACCGACTTCGTGGGGGCGAAGGTCGGGCGGGAGAAGATGGACTGGGCCACCCTCGCCGCGCTCGCGAGGACGGGGCTCGTCACCGTCGCGTCGCAGACGCGGACGCATCCGGCGGACCTCACCACGCTCCCGGACGCAAGGCTCCGGGAGGAGTTCGCGGGCTCGAAGCGGGCGATTGAGCGGCGGATCGGCCCCTGCCGATACCTCGCCTATCCTAACGGCAAGTACGACGTCCGCGTCGCGCGGTTCGCGCGGGAGGCGCGCTACGCTCTCGCGTTCACCGAGGTCACGCGGCCGCTCGGAGCGGCCCCCGACGCCTGGCGGCTCCCGAGGTACGTCCACACGCGGTACCGGGCGGCGTGGAGCGACGCGTCGTCAACGACCCGGCCGTGACGTCGGGCCCTAAGATCGCGCCGAAGAATCTCCGACCCTAGAGGGGAATGCCGCCTGAAGTCGAAGGCCAAAACCCGATGGCACCGACGGCCCCGATGCGCCTCGGGCTCGCCGGCTTCGAAGCGGGTCTGCCGCTCGAGCTCGCGGCGGCGACGGCGACGCTGGGGCTCTTCCTCGCCGCGGATCCTGACGCCCCCCTCGTCCTCGTGGACGCGCGCGGTTCGATCTCCGACGAGGTCCTGCACCGCTTTACCGAGCGGAAGGGGATCGCGGTCGTCTACGGCGTCCCGCCGGAGAGCGATCCGGTCTTCGACGCCGCCTTCGACGACGCGATTCCGCCGGGATGCGGGGAAGGGGCGGTTCGGAGGCGCCTGACGCTGGCGCTCCGACTCGCCGCCACGATCCCGGACCGGAACGTTCGGGCCACCGACGACCGTTCGGACGCGCTCCGGCTCGCCAACGCGAGCCTGGAGTTCGCGCTCCGGCGGTTCGAGGCGCTCTTCCAGGGACTTCCGGCGGCGTGCTTCACGATGGACTTCGGGGGGATGATCCACGAGTGGAACCGGGAGGCGACGGGCGTCCTGGGGCTTCAGGCCTACGAGGCGATCTACCGGACCTCGGATAAAGTCTTCGGGCCGCTCTGGACCCCCGAGGGGATCGCGGAGCGGTTCGATCGGGGGGAGCTCGCCTTCGATTGGACGTTCCGGCGACCGGACGGGAAGCGGATCCACCTCGACTGCCGGCTTCTCGCGATCTCGTCCGAGGGGGGCGAGCGCACCGCGGTGGTCGCGGCGAACCTCGACGTGACCGCGCGGGTGAAGGCCCAGCGGCTCGCGGACCTCGCGGCGCGGCGGGTCGAGCGCGCGCGCCGGAAGCTCGAGGCGGCGAACGCGGTGCTGAACTCCATCGCGCTCACCGATCCGCTCACCGGGCTCGGGAACCGGCGTCGGTTCGGGGAGATCCTCGAGGCGGCCCGTGAGCGGGAGCGGCGGACCGGGGTCGGGTTCGCACTCCTGCTCCTCGACATCGACCGGTTCAAGTCCATCAACGACGAGTTCGGGCACGCGGCGGGGGACGAGATCCTGCAGGCGCTCGCGCGGGTGCTCCGCAAGTCGGCGCGCAAGCTCGAGACCCCGGCGCGGCTCGGAGGCGAGGAGTTCGCGCTCGTCCTCGAGGGGTGCGACGAGGGCAAGGCGATGCTCGTCGCCGAGCGGGTGCGGCGGACGATGGGAGAGTGGCCGTGGCCGTTCCGGGTCGTCACGGCGTCGTTCGGGATCGCGGTCTCGCGGGCGGACGAGACCGACGAGGAGCTCTACGACCGGGCGGACGCGGCGCTCTACGAAGCGAAGCGGGGCGGGCGGGACCAGGCTCGGCTCGCCGCCTGAAGGGCGCAGACGACCTTGCGTCCCGCCCTCGCGGCACGTGCGTGTGAGACTTTTTGACGGAGGTCATCAGGACGGAGGTCGTCGTCCTTGCCATCGCGCGATCGATTGAGGCGCTCCCATCTCCTAGTGCGTCGAAGAGGAGAATTGTCAACCCTAGGGCGCGAAAAAGCCCCCGGATCGCGAGGGATCGAGGGGCTTGAGGGGGCGAACCGGGGGTTAGCCGCGGGCGTAGTACTCGACGACCTGCTGCTCCTGGAAGAACTTCGGGAAGTCCTCGCGCTCGGGCAGGGCGACGACCTTGCCGGAGAAGCCGGCGACGTCGGGGGTGATGTAGGGGGGGACGGACGCGGCGGCGTAGTTGCTCGCGGTGGCGATGCCGCGGGACTGCTTGCGGTCGCGCACGGCGATGGTGTCGCCGACCTTCACGAGGAAGCTCGGGATGTCCACGAGGCGACCGTTGACGGTGATGTGGGCGTGGTTCACCATCTGGCGGGCGTGGAAGGGGGTCTTCGCGTAGCCGAGGCGCCAGACGATGGTGGAGAGGCGCATCTCGAGGAGGCGGAGAAAGTTCAGGCTCGTGTTCCCCTTCATGCGCTGGGCGCGGGCGAAGGTGTTCG
This sequence comes from Fimbriimonas sp., assembly GCA_965249475.1. Taxonomy (GTDB): domain Bacteria; phylum Armatimonadota; class Fimbriimonadia; order Fimbriimonadales; family Fimbriimonadaceae; genus Fimbriimonas. The sequence goes on from CBDFMD010000003.1 coordinate 2,028,751, forward strand.
CGAACTGCTTCTCCATGACGTTGTAGTAGCGGCGGATGACCTGCTTCGCGAGGAGCTGCTCGCCGTACTCGGACTGGCGGCGCTCCTTGAGGTTCGGTCCGTGCTGGCCCGTGGGGTACGGGCGCTTGGAGGACGGTCCCTTGGGGCGGCCCCAGATGTCGTAACCGACGGTGCGGCAGATGTCGGTCTTTCTTCCTCGGTACGTGGCCATGAGTGTTAGGGGATCCGGGCGCGCGGGCCTGCTCGTGCGAGGCTTCGCCCTGAAAGAGGGAGGATACCCGATCCCGCGGCTCTCCTCGATAGGGTAAGCACCGGGTTGTGATCGCGCCGCTCCTCGCCGCCTCGCTCGCCCTCCACGGGCCTAACCGGCTCGTGACGATCGCGCGGGGGGTGGATTTCCCCGCGGCGCGCTCGCAGACGGTCTACCTCGACGTGCGCCCGGGGTTCCTCTTCGACGAGGTCATCCCCAGCTGGAACGTCGGATCGGGGCGCAAGGGAGGGAAGGCGGAGGACGGAGCGGTGAAGGTGGAGCTTCGACTCCCCACCGGACGCGGGACGAAGGGGGCGTGGATGAACCTCGGCTCGTGGTCGCTCGGGGGCGACTGGGCCCCGCGCGAGAGCGAGAAGGCGCAACGGGACGAGAGCGGGCGGGTGAGCACGGACACGCTCATGGCTAAGATCCCGGTGGACCGCGCGGACGTGCGCCTGACGCTCACGACGCGTCCGGGGGCGGCGGGGAGGCCCCGGCTGAAGCACCTGTCGCTCGCCTTCGCCGATACGAAGGCCGCGCGGCCCGCTCGGGAGCCCGAGCGCGCAGCCTGGGGGCGGACGGTGGACGTTCCTCAGCGCGCGCAGGGGAACTACCCGCGCGGCTCGGTGCTGTGCTCGGCGACCTCGACCTCGATGCTTCTCGACTACTACTCGAAGCGGCTGGGGCGGCCCGAGCTCGACCGGGACGTCCCCGAGGTGGAGGCGAAGGTCTGGGACCGGGCCTACAACGGGGCGGGGAACTGGCCCTTCAACGCGGCCTACGCCGGCTCGTTCGAAGGTCTGACGGCGGCGGTGGCGCGGCTCGACTCGGTCGCCGATCTCGAGACGCTCGTCGCGGCGGGGTTCCCGGTCGCGTGCTCGGTCTCCTTCGACCTTCTGCGGGGCAAGCCGCTCTCGGCGGGGGAGAGCGGGCACCTCATCGTCCTCGTGGGCTTCACCGAGGACGGGACGCCGGTGGTGAACGATCCGGCGTTCAAGGCGGGGGTGCGGAAGACGTACCCCCGCGAGGATTTCCTGCGCGGGTGGGACTACTCGGACCACACGGTGTACCTGTACCGGCCCGAGGGGGCGGCGTACCCGCCCGACCCGAAGGGGCTCTGGACGTTCGGCGAGGGCGCGCCGAAGAAGCGGTAGCGGGGGCTCGTCCCAAGGGACGGGACCGCTCGTCGCCGAACGGGGAGCGGAGAAAACGGGGAGCGGAGAAAGGGTGGTAGCGACGGGCGGACTTGAACCGCCGACACCACGGGTATGAACCGTGTGCTCTAACCAACTGAGCTACGTCGCCGCGTTCGGGTGAGTGTACCGCCTCGTTTCGCCTCTCGCGGCGCGTAGGAAGCGGGGTGCCTCTCGCCGCGCCCGAACGCCTCTTCGCCGAGCGGGGCTGGGAGCCGTTCGACTTTCAACGCGAGGTGTGGGGGCGATACCTCGCGGGAGAGAGCGGGCTCGTCCATTCGGCGACGGGGACGGGAAAGACGCTCGCGGCCTTTCTCGGTCCGCTCGCCGAGGGGATGGCCTCGCCCGGGGAGGGTCTCCAGGTGCTGTGGATCACGCCGCTCCGGGCGCTGGCGCTCGATACGGTGGGCTCTCTCCAGGAGGCTTGCGCGGCGCTCGGCTCCCCGTGGCGGGTGGAGGGGCGGACGGGGGACACCGACGCGGGGCGCAAGGCGCGGCAGAAACGGGACCAGCCGGAGGTGCTCGTCACGACGCCGGAGAGCCTCACGCTCATGCTCACCTATCCGCCCGAGGAGTGGTTCGCCTCGCTCCGGTGCGTGGTGGTGGACGAGTGGCACGAGCTTCTCTCGACGAAGCGCGGGGTGCAGACCGAGCTCGCGCTCGCGCGGCTCCGGGGGGTACGGCCGGAGCTTCGGACGTGGGGGCTCTCGGCGACGCTGGGGAACCTCGACGAGGCGCTGAGGATCCTCGTGGGCGCGCGGGGGACCGGGGCGCTCGTGAGGGGGGAGGCGGGCAAGGAGATCGCGGTGGGGTCGCTCCTGCCGGCGAGCATGAGCCGGTTCCCTTGGAGCGGGCATCTCGGGACGCGGATGGTGGGGCCGGTGGTCGAGGAGCTCGCGCTCGGCGGCTCCACGCTCGTCTTCTGCAACACGCGGGCGCAGGCGGAGCTGTGGTTCCAGGCGATCGTGGACGCGCGGCCCGAGTGGTCGGCGGAGATCGGGATCCACCACGGCTCCCTCAGCCGCGAGGCGCGGGACGCGGCGGAGCGAGGCCTCAAGGAGGGGACGCTCCGCGCGGTCGTCTGCACCTCGTCGCTCGATCTCGGGGTGGATTTCGCGCCGGTGGACCGGGTGATGCAGATCGGGTCGCCGAAGGGGGTCGCGCGGCTGTTGCAACGCGCGGGGCGGAGCGGACACCGACCGGGGGTGCCGAGCCGGGTGCTCTGCGTCCCGACGAGCGCGCTCGACCTCGTGGACATCGCGGCGGCGAGATCGGCGATGGAGGGGGGGAGGATCGAGGGCCGCGAGGGTCTCGCAAGACCGCTCGACGTGCTCGCCCAGCATCTCGTCACCTGCGCGTTGGGAGGGGGCTTCGAGGAGCGCGAACTCCTGTCGCAGGTTCGTGGCACCGCCGCCTACGAGGCGATCTCGGAGGACGAGTTCAGGTGGTGCTTGGACTTCGTCTCGCGGGGCGGCGACAGCCTCCGAGGCTATCCCGAATACCATCGAATCACTCTCGAAGAGGGACGTTGGACGGTCGAGGACAAGGACATCGGGCAGAGGCACCGGATGTCGGTCGGCACGATCGTCGGAGACGCGGCGATGACGGTGCAGTACATGGGGGGTGGCAAGATCGGGACCGTGGAGGAGTCGTTCCTCGCGCGGCTCAAACCGGGGGATCGCTTCCTCTTTTCGGGGAGGGTGCTGGAGTTCGTCCGGGTGAAGGACATGACAGCCTGGGTCAAGCGGTCCACGAGCGTCAAGGGCGCGATCCCGAAGTGGGGCGGGAGCCGCCTTCCGCTCTCGGGAAGCCTCGCCGACTCGATACGCGGGCTTTTGGAGGACGCGAAGTACGGCGTGCTCGATTCGCCCGAGATGCGCGCGGCGGGGGGTTTCCTGGCGATCCAGGCCTCGTGGTCCGCCATCCCCGCGCGCGACGAGTTCCTCATCGAGCGGTACTCGGATCGGGAGGGGCACCACCTCTTCTTCTATCCCATCGAGGGCCGTCTCGTCCACGAGGGGCTCGCGGCGCTCTTCGCGTACCGGATGTCGCGGCTCGGGCCGATCACGTTCTCGCTCGCGGCGAACGACTACGGATTCGAGCTTCTCTCGGAGGCGCGGCCGCCGCTCGAGGAGGCTCTCGCGGGCGGGCTCCTCTCGAGCGAGGCGCTCGCCGACGACATCGTGGCGAGCCTCAACGAGGCGGAGCTCGCGCGGCGCCGATTCCGCGAGATCGCGCGGGTGGCGGGGCTCACGTTCGGGGGGTATCCCGGACGGGGGAAGAGCGCGCGGCAGCTCCAGGCGTCGAGCGGCCTTTTCTACGACGTCTTCGCGCGGTTCGACCCCCAGAACCTCCTGCTCGTCCAGGCGCACCGGGAGGTCTTGGAGCGCCAGCTCGAAGGGAGCCGGTTGAAGCGCGCGCTCCGGCGTTTGGAGGAGTCGAAGATGATCCTCGCGGACGTGGAGCATCCGACGCCGCTCGCCTTTCCGATCCTCGTGGACCGTCTGCGCGAGACGGTCACGAGCGAGTCGCTCGCGGACCGGGTGGAGCGGATGACGCTCCAATTGGAGAGGGAGGCGGGGTGACCGTCCTCGTCGGGGGGGAGACGATGGAGGCGCGTCCCGATCACACGCTCTTCTGGCCCTCGGAGGGCGTGCTGTTCGTCGCCGACGTGCATCTCGGGAAGGCGGCGGCGTTCCGGGCGCTCGGACGGATGGCGCTCCCGACGGGGACGACGGTCTCGACGCTCGGGCGTTTGGAGGCGGCGCTCGGGGCGACGGGGGCGCGGGAGCTCGTGATCCTCGGCGACCTCTGGCACGCCCGAGCGGGACGCGACGCGCAGACGCTGGGGGAGTTCGCCGCGTTCCGGGAGCGGTGGTTTCATGTGAAAACGACGCTCGTCGAAGGGAACCACGACCGGCGATCGGGGACGTTACCGCCGGAGTTTGGGGTCGAGGAGGTCGAGGAGGGCGCGCGAAGAGCACCGCTCGTACTGAGGCACCATCCGGAGGCCGACGACGGGGGGTACGTCCTCGCGGGGCACGTGCATCCGGGGGTGGTGATGACGGGGGGAGGGGGGGCGCTGAAGCTTCCGTGCTTCTGGTTCGGGCCGAGAGTGGGATTGTTGCCGGCGTTCGGGGATTTCACGGGCCTGGGGATCGTCTCTCCGGCGGTCGGCGACGACGTTCTCGTGGTCGCGGAGGGTCGTATCGTCCGGGTGGGCTCCAAAAGCCGCCCGCGGGCGTCAAGATAGGGCATGGCGAGGCGCTGGATCGGATTCGTGGTGGTAGCGAGCGTCGTGCTGAACCTCGTGCTCGTCGCCTATCTGGTGGGCTCGCGCGCGGTTGGGGGGAAGCCGATCACGACGGCCCCGGTCCTCCTTCAGCGGATCCAGGCGATCGGGAAGCTCCATACGATCCGGCATACCTTCGAGCGCACCGGGAGCGTCGAGACGTTCGCGGAGCCGAACGCAGGAGTCGCGTGGATCCCGGGGGCCGAGAGCCTCGTCCACGGACTCACGCGCAACTCGGTCGTCATGACGATCCGGGGGAGCGTGGAATCGGGGATCGACTTCACGAAGGTGGGGCTGGAGATCCGCGACGGCGCGGCGCGGGTCGCCCTGCCGCGACCGGAGACGTACGAGCCGAACGTCACGGCGGAGCTCCACGAGGCGCGCACCGGGGCTCTCTGGCGCGACGATGAGATCCAGCTGAAGGCGATCGACGCGGCGAAGACCGAGTTCCGCACCGCAGCGGTAAGGCTCGGCGCGCCCGAGGCGGCGACGGCGGAGGCACGCAAGGTCATCGGCGAACTCCTGAAGGCGGGCGGGGTGCGCGAGGTGACGTTCGCCGAGGGGATCGCCCGGTGAGGATCCTCGGGGTTTCGGGGAGCCTTCGGGCAGGATCAACGAACGTCACAGTGTTGGAGGCACTTCGCTTGCTAAGTTCTTCGGACGTGGTTTTGAACCTGTTCGAAGGGATTCGCGAGATCCCGGCCTTCGATCTCGATCGTGAGATGGCGGGGGAGTCGTCCCCGGCGGTGGACGCGTTTCGGCAGGCGATCCGGGAGGCGGAATCGGTGGTGATCTCGAGCCCCGAGTACGCGCACGGGGTGCCGGGGAGCCTTAAGAACGCGCTCGATTGGGTCGTGGGATCGGGCGAGCTCTCGGGAAAGCCGGTCGCGCTCCTCGATGCCGCGCCGCACTCGGGGTTCGCGCGGGCCCAACTCCACGAGATCCTGCGGACGATGTACGCGCGCGTCCTCGATCCGGTAACGCTCGCGGGGATCCCGCGCGGATCGTCCGCTGAGAGCATCGCCGCGCGTCCCGAGGCCGCGGCGGCGATGCGCGCGATGCTCGACGCGCTCGCGGGGATCGGAGGTTGGACCACCTCGGTTTCATAATGGAGATTATCAGAAAGGTAGTCGTACGTGCCGGGGTCTTCCCCGAGCGCGAGGTCTCTCCCACCGCTCACATGTAGGTCATCGAGCCTTCCGGAGCGACGTGAGCCCGTAGGAGAGCGCTCCGCCGCCAAGGAGGAGCCCCTGACCCGCTCCCCACCGATGCGCCGCCACCTCGGAGAGGGGGTCGAGGATGAGAAGGAGAAAGCCCGTGAGGACGAGGGCGACCGCCGGGGCGAAGCGGAGCCAACCGAGAGCGCGACCCCAAGGCGATGCGAGCAAGAGGAGCGCGACCGTCAGGAAAGGCGCGATCGCGGGAGGGTCGAGCCGGGCGAGGTGGGAGGCGGCGGAGAGGAGCCAGAGCCCCCCAAAGACGAACCCCGCCGCGGTCCCCATGCCGCCTTGGACGCGCGGCGACTCGAGCGCGCGGCGAAGCCCCCGCCCGACGCCTCGGTCCAGGGCGACCGCGCCGCCCAGAGAGGCGAGCGCGACGAGAAGGAGCGCCCACTCCCACGGCGCCGAGACCCGCCACGGGGTGGACCGGACGGCGACGAACGCGCCGAAGAGCCCGAGGAAGAGGGGCGTGACGAGAGGTCGGAGAGCCGGAGCGGCGAGGATCGCGGCAAGGGCGAGGGGCAGGCCGATCGTCGCGGGCTCGTAGCGCGCCGTCGGCACCGTCGCCGCGCCGAAGACGGCGCAGAAGATCCAGGCGAAGTCGGCGACGGTGAGCTCCGTCGCGGCGAGCCGCCGAACGTCCCCGGCACGGACCATGGCGGGACTTTACCCCGGCTTGGTGCCGATCAGGCGGCGCGGCGGGTCTCGAGGCGCGATTGAAGCTGGCGCGAGAGGTCGTCGCACCGCTCGATGAGCCTCAAAGGGTCGCCCTTCCCCGCCCTCGCGCGGAGGGCCTTCGTCGCGCCGAGTCCGGCGAGGGTGCCGAGCGCGCCGAGGGCGAGCCAGATCGTCGTCGAGAGCTTCATATCCATTAGAACATCGGCGTCCGGACTCGGGTTGCGTAGAAAAGTAGACTGGAGCCGTGCTCGATAACCTCACGCGCCGCATGAGCGGGATCCTCGGGGGCCTGCGCGGCAAGGGGAAGCTCTCGGAAGGGGACGTCGGCGAGATGCTCCGCGAGGTCCGCACCGCGCTTCTGGAGGCCGACGTGAACTTCGGGGTCGCGAAGGCGTTCGTCGCGCGGGTGAAGGAGAAGGCGGTCGGCGAGGACGTCTTCGGCTCGCTCAACGCCGATCAGACGATCGTCCGGATCGTGCGCGACGAGCTCGTCGCGACGCTCGGCAAGGACAACCCGAAGCTCGATTTCGGGAGCCGCCCCCCGGCGGTGATCCTCATGTGCGGTCTTCAGGGCTCGGGCAAGACGACGACCTCGGCGAAGCTCGCGCGCCACCTTCTCGCCCAGGGGAAGCGCCCGATGCTCGCGGCGTGCGACGTCCAGCGCCCGGCGGCGATCCGGCAGCTCCAGGTTCTCGGCGAGTCGGTCGGGGTTCCGGTCTTCGCGCGCACGGACGGCGCTTCCCCGCTGGCGATCGCGAAGGAGGCGAAGGAGCGCGCCGCGCACCTGGGGCACGACGTTCTCATCCTCGACACGGCGGGGCGGCTCGCGATCGACGAGGCGCTCATGACCGAGCTCGAGGCGATCCACCGCGCGACCGCGCCGAACGAGTCGCTTCTCGTCCTCGACTCGACCACGGGTCAGGAGGCGGTGGGGGTCGCCGAGGCGTTCCATCGGCGCGTGCCGCTCACGGGGGCGATCTTCACGAAGCTCGACGGCGACACGCGGGGCGGGGCGGTCCTTTCGGTGCGCGAGGCGACGGGGGTTCCCGTGCGCTACACCGGCGTCGGCGAGGGGACGGAGGCGCTGGAGCCGTTCTATCCCGAGCGCCTCGCCGAGCGCATCCTCGGGATGGGCGACATCCTCGGGCTCATCGAGAAGGCGGAGGCGGCGTTCGCGGGGGAGGACACGAAGGGGCTGGAGAAGGGGTTCGAGACGGGGCAGATCGACTTCAACATGATGCTCCAGCAATTCAAGTTCATGCGCCGGATGGGCTCGATGAAGAGCCTCATGAAGATGATCCCCGGGCTCGCCTCGGCGGTGCCGGAGGAGGCGCTCGACGCGATCAACGAAAAGGACATCGACCGGATCGAGGCGATGATCCTCTCGATGACGCCCAAGGAGCGCGGGAATCCGGATATAATCAACGGTTCCCGGCGGAAGCGGATCGCGGCGGGCTCGGGCACGAGCGTGGAGGAGGTGAACAACCTCATCCGGCGCCAGACCGAGATGCGCCGCACGATGAAGCAGATGACGAAGCTTCAGGCGCGCGGAGCCAAGGCGATCGGGAAACAAGGCAAGAGGCGCTAAGGCTCTAGAAAAGACATATGGTTAAGATCCGACTTCGACGATTGGGCAACAAGGGACGGCCGTTCTACCGCGTCGTCGTCGCCAAGAGCACGGCGGGGCGCAACGGCGCCTTCGTCGAGACGATCGGGACGTACTCCGCCGTCGACCAGCCCAAAAAGCTCGAGATCGACACCGAGCGCGCGCTCCACTGGCTTCGCGCCGGGGCCGAGCCCACCGAGACCGCCGCCCGCCTCCTGAACAAGGTCGGCGTCCTGGACACCTACCTCGAGGAGCGCCCGAACCAGCGCGCGAAGTACAAGTTCCTCGACAAGCGCACGAAGGCCAAGACGAGCGCCGACGCCCCGTCCGCCGACGCTCCGTCCGCCGAGACGCCCGCTCCGGTCGCCGCCCCCGCCCCCGAGGAGGCGAGCGCCTGATGGCCTACGCCCCCTTCGTCGAGGCGCTCGTGAAGTCCCTCGTCTCGCACCCCGACGACGTCGAGGTCGAAGAGGAGCAGAGCGGCAACGTCCGCACGTTCCACGTCGCGGTGAACTCCGAGGACACCGGAAAGGTCATCGGCAAGAACGGCAAGGTCATCAACGCGGTGCGCCTCGTCGTCTCCGGGATCGCCACGAAGGCGCGCGAGAAGGCGTTCGTGAAGATCGTCACGAACGACTGAGCGTCTTGGCCGCCGAAGAGCACCCCGGCGAGCCACTGGTCCGGGTCGGGCGCGTCGCGGGCGCGCACGGCCTCAAAGGCGAGCTGAAGATCGACGTCCTCACCGACTTCGACTCGCGCTTCGAGAAGGGGGCTTCCCTTCTCCTCAAAGGCGTCTGGCGGCGCATCGTCGCCTCGCGCGAGCACAAGGGGCGCCCCCTCCTCAAGCTCGAAGGGATCGACACGATCGACCAGGCCGAGGCGCTCCAGTGGGAGTACGTCGAGTCCAAAGGCGCCCCCGAACCCGACGAGGACGAGTTCCTCGTGGACGACCTTCTCGGCCTCCGCGTCGTGACGATCGAGGGGGAGACGATCGGCGAGGTGGACGAGGTGCTCGTCACCGCCGCGCACGAGATCCTCCAGGTCGGCGAGACGCTCATCCCGCTCGTGAAGGAGTTCGTCGTCGGCATCGACTTCGACGAGGAGACCGTCACAGTCCGCCTCATCCCCGGGATGCGCGACGACGCCGAGGCGATCGAAGCCCGCCCGCCCGCCTGATCTCTTCAGGCCTGAAGAGATCAGGCGTACGTCTCGCGCAAGAGCGCGAGAAGCCCGGTGCCGGGCTCGGCGGAGAAGTCGGTCACGAAACCCGCGAGAAAGCTCGCGACGGGGAGCGCCTCGACCCCCGCGTGCCGGAGCGAGGCGAGGACCGCGGCCTCGGTCCGTGGCGAGAAGCCGCCGCACGCGTCCACGGGAGGGTCGCTCCGAATCCCTCGCGGAGCGCGCCCGTCGCCGCGGCGTGGCCCGCGACCTCGGTGAGCACCGCCCCGATCGCGACGCGCGAGCGCCCGATCGCCCGGAGCGTGGCGAGGGTCGGCCCATCGTCGAACGCGCCGGGGCCTTTGCGGACGAGAGGGGTGCCGGGGATTTCAGGGATCGCCTCCCCACCCTCGATCGGCACCGTCGAGACGACGACCGGGATCCCGAGGATCGCCGCCGCGCGGACGAGCACCGAGGCCGCCGTGCGGATCGTCGCCGTCGGGTTCGTCCGCGACCGCGCGAGGATCGGCTCCTGAAGGTCCACGAGGAGCAGGGAGAAGTCGTCCGGATTCATCTCGCCGGATTCATCTCGGGAGTGCCCCGGCGACGACCGCCGCCTCGGCATCGGTAAGTTCCACAAGCGGCAATCGGACCCGGCGCGTCTTGAACCCGCGCAGGCCCAGGGCGTGCTTGATCGGGACGGGGTTCGGGGCCGAGAACGCCGCGCCCGTGAACGGCGCGAGCTCGTGGTGGATCGCGGCGGCGCCTCTCGGATCGGTCGGGAACGCGTCGAGCATCGCCCGGATCCGCGCCCCGACGACCTGCCCGATCACCGAGACGACGCCGTAGCCGCCGAGCGAGAGGATCGGGAGCGTGAGCGCGTCGTCGCCGGAGTAGACCCGGAACCCCTCGGGCGCTTGGCGGATGACCTCCGAGATCTGACCGAGGTTGCCGCTCGCCTCTTTGACGGCGACGACGTTCGGCTCCTCGGCGAGCTCTAGAAGACCCGGGGTCTCCAGGTTGATCGCCGAACGCGGCTGGATGTTGTAGAGGAGCACCGGCGCGCCGACCTCTCGCGCGACGGCGCGGAAGTGCGCGACGAGCCCGCGCTGGCCCGGGCGCGAGTAGTACGGGTTCACGAGCATGATCCCGTGCGCCCCCCGGCGCTCCCCCTCCTTCGCCATATGGACCGACTCGCGCGTGTCGTACGTCCCCGCGCCGAAGAGGACGGCGGCGCGGTCGCCGACCGCCTCCAGCACCGTCTCGAGCGCGGCGAGCTTCTCGTCGGGGCTCAGGGTCGGCGACTCGCCCGTCGTCCCCGCGATCACGAGGCCGTCGTTCCTCTGCTCGTCCACCGCGTAGGCCGCGACGCGGGCGAGCTCGCGCCGGTCCACCGAACCGTCCTCGGCGAAGGGGGTGACGAGAGCCGTGAGGAGACGTCCCCAATCCTTTTCCGCGCGGAAGGCACCCATGATCGGGGATGAGTCTACTGACCCAGGCGATCTCGGAGTAGCGCCTCGATCCTCGCCGCGAGCTCGTCGGGGGTGAGCGCCCCCGATTCGAGGACCACCGCCCCCTCGGCGACGCGCAGGGGCGAGTCGGCGCGGGTGATGTCGCGGTGGTCGCGGGTCTCGATCTGGCTCCGCACCTCCCCGAACGCGGCTCCTTCCCCCTTCTCGGCGAACTCGGCCGCGCGGCGACGGGCGCGCTCTTCGAGGCTCGCGGTGAGATACACCTTCAGCGTCGCGTGCGGGGCGATGACCGTCGTCGCGTCGCGCCCTTCGAGGACGACCCCCCCGCCCGCGACGAGACGTTGCTGGAGCGCGACCATCCGGCGGCGCACCTCGGGATGGGCCGAGACCGCGCTCGCCGCCTCCCCGATCGCGGGCGTCCGCACCTCGGCGCTCACGTCCTCGCCGTCGAGGATCACCGGCTGGGGATCGCCCTCCCCGAAGGCGATCGAGAGGCCGTCGAGAAGCGCCGCGAGCCCGGCCTCGTCGGCCGGATCGAGCCCCGCGCGCGCCGCTCGAAGCGCGAGCGCGCGGTACATCGCGCCGGTATCGAGGTAGCGCAGGCCGAGCCGCCGCGCGAGAAGCCGCGAGAGGGTGCTCTTCCCCGCTCCCGCAGGGCCGTCGATCGCCACGACGGCCCTGTCCATCGTCGGCGTGGCTAGCGCTCGCACAGGGCGTTCAGGGCCTCCTCGAACCCGGGGAAGGAGGTGGCGATCGCCTCGGCCCCCTCGATGACGGTCTCGCCCTCGGCGACGAGCCCCGCGACGGCGAACGCCATCGCGATCCGGTGGTCGCCGCGCGCCTCGATGACGGTGCCCGCGAGCGGCGTGGGACCGTGGACCGCGAGCCCGTCGGCCCGCTCCTCGACCCGCGCCCCCATCCGGTTCAGACCCTCCGCCGTGAGGGCGAGCCGGTCGGACTCCTTCACCCGCAGCTCGGCGCACCCCGAGAAGACCGAGGTGCCCTCGCACTGCGTGGCGAGGACGGCGAGAATCGGGATCTCGTCCACGAGCGACGGCACGGCCCCCGGCTCGATGGAGAACGCCCCGAGCGCCTTCGGACCGGTGAGGGCGAGAGCCCCGATCGGCTCGCCGAGCCGCTCCCGGCTCCCCTCGACCGAGACCGAGACCCCGGCGGCGGCGAGCGCGCCGAGAATCCCCGTGCGCGTCGGGTTCAGCGCGAGATCGCGCGCGACGAGTTCCGAGCCGGGGAGCATCGCCGCCGCGGCGAGGAGGAAGGCCGCCGAGGAGACGTCGGCGGGGACCTCGAAATCGAAGCCGTCGAACGCGGCGGGTCCCGCGAGGGTCGCCGTCCTCCCCTCGCTCGCCAAGGGGACCCCGAGGGCGCGGAGCATCCGCTCGGTATGGTCGCGGGAGAGCGTCGGCTCGGTCACGCTCGTCGGCCCCTCGGCCCGGAGGCCAGCGAGAAGGATCGCGCTCTTCACCTGCGCGCTGGCGACGGGCGAGGCGTAGGCGGTCCCCCGGAGCCCCGCGCCGCGAACGGTCAGCGGAAGCGTGTCCCCTTCCAGACGAGCCCCCATGAGACGGAGCGGCTCGGCCACCCTCCTCATCGGGCGGCGCGAGAGCGAGGCGTCCCCGACGAGCCGCGCCGAGAGACCTTCGCGCGAGGCGAGAAGGCCCGCGAGAAGCCGCGCCGTCGTCCCCGAGTTCCCGCAGTCGAGATCTCCCGCCGGGGTGCGCCACTCGTCGGGCTCGATCTCCACCGCGTCCCCCTCCACCCGCGCCGCGATCCCGAGCGCGCGCAGGGCCGTGAGCGTCGCGCGGCAGTCCTCCCCGAGAAGGGGGCGCGCGATCCGCGAGGGCGTGCGCGCGATCCCGGCGAGAAGCGCGGCGCGGTGGGTGAGCGACTTGTCGCTCGGCGGGCGGAACGCCCCGGCGATCCGGCGCGCGCGGGTGGTGACGAGCCTCAACGCCTCACCTTCGGCCCCGCTTTCGGCCGCGAGCGGGACGCGGACTTCGCGAGCGTCTCCGGGGCCTCCCCTTCGGAGGCTCCGGGGGCGGCGCGGCGGGTCTGCGCCGCCTTGATCTCGGCGACCGACGCGAGCGCGGCGCGCAGGTCGTCGGGCGCGGCGAGAAGGTCTCGGTACCGCGCGAGGCTCTCCGCGAGCGCGTCGATCGCGGCGGCGTTCTGCGCCGCGTTCCCGGCGAGGATCTGGCTCCACAAGTCGGGGTCCACCCCGCCGACGCGCGTGAGGTCGCGCCAGCTTCCCGCCGCCACCTCGGGCGTCTCGATCCGCGCCCCGATCTCCACGAGGCTCGCCGCGACGATGTGCGGCAGGTGCGAGAGGACGGCGACGTGGCGGTCGTGCTCGGCCGCGTCGAGCCGCACGGGCTTCGCCCCCGTCTCCTTCACGAGCGCCGCGATCCGCTCCCGCGCGTCCGTCGCCGTCCGCTTCGTGGGGGTGAGAAGCCAGCGCGCGCCCCGGAACATCCACTCGCTCGCGTAGGCGGGGCCGCTCTTCTCGTGCCCCGCCATCGGGTGCCCGCCGACGAACCGCTCGGCGAGGACCCCTCCCCGCGCTCCGACCCAATCGAGGATCGCGCTCTTCACGCTCGTGCAGTCCGAGACCGCCCCCTCGGGGTTCAGGCCGGGCTCCATCTCCGCGAGGACGGCGGTGACGTGCGCGGGGGGCACCGCGACGAAGACCGCGTCCGAGGCGGCGACCTCGGCGAGCGTCGCGCGGGCGTCGAGGCAGTGGCGCTCGATCGCCTTATCGAGGTGCTCGGGACGCGGGTCGTACCCGACCAGCCGGTGCCCGGCCCCTTTGAGCGCCATCCCGATCGAGCCGCCGATGAGCCCGACGCCCACGATCCCGACCGTCACGCCCTCTCCACCGGCGGCTAGTGTATCCGGTGGGTCGCTCGGACGCATCCCACGATCGTTCCCGTTCGTACAGAGGGCATGAGCGGCACCTCCGGCACCGTCGTCAAGGTCGTCGTCGCGCTCGTCGCGGCGTGGCTCGCCTACCTCGCGGTGGGCTTCGTCTTCCACGCGGTGGTGGGGATCCTCGCGCTGATCCTCAAGATCGCGATCCCGGTGCTCGTCGTCGGCGCGGTCGTCTACGGGATCTCGCGCGTCGCGGGCGGGCGCTCGCTCCCCGGCGGCCCCCGCCCGCTTCCGTGACGCCTCGGCGCGGCGGTAGTCTCGGGCGGTGATCCCCCTCGTCTCCCCCGCGACGATCGCTTACGATACGGGGGGCGTCCCCACCGTCGCCGCGCGCGACGAGGGGGCGCTCTTCGAGGGGATGGGCCGCGCCGTCGCCCGCGACCGCCCCGTCCAGCTCGACCGCTCGCGCCGCGCCGCGCGGGGGCGTCTCGCCGAGCTCCTCGGCCCCGCCTACGCCGCCTCCGACGCCGAGACCCGCCGCTTCGCCCCGAGCGACGCCGATCTCGCCGCGCAGTACGCGAAGCTCCCCCCGCGCCTCCGGATCGCCTTCGCCCGCTACGCCGACGGAGTGAACGCGGAGTGGGGCGCGCGCAAGGACCCCTGGACCGTCGCCGACTCGCTCGCGATCTCCGCGCGCCTTCTTCGCACCTTCGGGCGCGGCGGCTCGGGCGAGCTCCGCAACCTCGCCCTCCTGAGCTACCTGCGCGGGCGCTCCGAGTCGAAGGCCCTCGCGCTCGACGTCTTCGACGACCTAGTCCCCCTCGACGACCCCCTGGCCCCGACGACCCTGCAACCCGAGGACGAGCCGAGGCGAGCCGTCTCCCCCTTCCCCGCTACCACGCGCGCCGATCTGGAGCGCGGGGTCGCCGCCCTCCCCGCGCTCAGCCCTCTCGACGCCCTCGGCGCGGCGCGGGTCGCGCGCGCCGAGCTCTCGCGCGAGGCGGCCGCCTCGGTCGCCTCCCCCTTCCGTTCGGGCTCGTACGCCGTCGTGGCGAGCGCCGCCCGCTCGGGGACCGGCGTCCCCCTCCTCCTCTCGGGGCCGCAGATGGGGTTCTCCACCCCCTCGATCGCGCACGAGATCGCCCTGCGCGGCCCGCGCTTCTCCGTCGCGGGAATGGACGTTCCCGGCATCCCCCTCGTCCTCGTCGGGACGACGGGGCGGCGCGTCGCCTGGGGGCTCACCACGGGCGTCGCGGACGTCGAGGACATCGCCGCCCTCCGTCCCGGAGCCGCCGCGCCTCCGAAAGGCGGCGAGGTCGTCTTCCGCGCCTCGGACGGTACGGCGTTCGTCCGCCGCCGCGCCTACGCGGGGCGCGAACTCGAATCCCTCGCCGCCCTCTTCGGGCTCTACGAGGCGCGCGACGCCCGCGCATGCGACGCGAGCCTGAAACGGGCGACGATGAACTTCAACGCCTTCTTCGCCGCGCCGGACGGCGTCGGGTGGCGCTATACCGGGCTCGTCCCGATCCGCGCCGCGGGGAACGATCCCCGCCTGCCTCGGGTGGGGGGGATCGCGTGGCGGGGCTTCCTGAAACCCGACGATCTCCCCCACGTCCTCTTCCCGAAGTCGGGCCTCCTGAGCAACTGGAACACCAAGCCGAGCCGCGCCTGGATCATGGGCGACACCCCCGCGTTCGGCCGCGCCGACCACGCGAACACCCTCCGCGCCGCGCTCCCTTCCGGCGCGATGACGCTGGGGGATCTGGAGCTCGCCGCCCGGACGATCGCGACGACCGACGCCCGCGCCCTCGACTTCCGGCCGTACTTCCCTCCCGATCTCGCGCGCTGGTTCGGGGCGCTCGACCCCGGCGCCCCTGAGCCCGCCGCCTTCGCGCGGACGATGGCCGCGCTCCGGCGCGACCTTTTCGCCCCTATCGTCGGGGAGATCGGGGGGAACCTCGACGCCGCCGTCCAGGACTCCGCCGTGCTGAGGGCGCTTCAAGGGGCCTCGAAGGTGCCGTGGCTTCGGGGCCGCGATCCGAGGGCCGTCTTCGCCGAGGCCTACGCCCGCGCGAAGGCCGGTCCCGCCTACGCGCCGCGGCCGGTCGTCTTCGGCCCGGGAGCGGAGATGCCCTACGCGAACCGGGGGACGTACCTCCAGGCGGTCGAGCTCGGCCGGAGGTTCGAGACGATCCTCCCCCCCGGCAACGCCGAGAGCGGCCCCCACGCCCTCGACGCCGCGCCCCGCGCGAACGCCTGGACCTTCCGCCCCCGCGAGCTCCCCTGAGCCCCCCTTGCCGACCGGCGCGAGAGATGGTAGACTCTTCTCTTCGCGGGCTCCGGTCGTCTAGCGGTTCAGGACATCGCCCTCTCACGGCGAAGATCGCGGGTTCAAATCCCGTCCGGAGTACCAGCCACTCGAGGTTGAGTCGCCCCTCCCTCGAGTTCCGCCTTTGCACGACGTTGTTTAAACACGATTGTCGAAGCGAAAGTCTTGGAATTCCAAGGATCTTGTTCCACGATGAGCTTTGTGTTCGATATGCTCAATCTGCACGAACTGACCATTTAGGAAGAAGATGCATAGCCCTGCTCGGTCAGGAATGTAAGACAGCGCAGAGTCGCAGACCACTCTAACTATGGCCTGGCTCACCTCAATACGAGGCGCACGTGGATTCAGCGGCATACACCCTTCTACGCTGGCACATTCGCATGACGAACTGCTACGTCTTGATTGCCAGTGGCAAATAAGATGGATTCGCGTCTCATTCCCGGTTTTGGGCTTGTGACGCATGAGTACGTCATCGCCCGAGGGGTAGCGCGCCTGACTCAATCTGAAGCGCGGAGCGGGTGCGGCGAGACCAGCGCCCAAGCCTCGGTGATACCGACGCGCGCGAGGGCGTCCATGCGGTGGTTGCCGTCGGCGACGTTCAGACCTCCGTCCTCGTTGCGCCAGAGGATGAGGGGCGGCAGGCGTTCGGCGTTGAGCCCGTCCGCCACGATCCGGGAGACTCCTGCCTCCCACGCCTCGGGGTCCTGCGGGAAGCGGTACCCCGCCCCCGGCCCCGCGATGCGGACGCGATCCGAGAGCGACACCAGGATCGGCCCCTCCCAGACCGTCGCGTACGCGCGCACCCGCCGCGCGAGCCCGGGGTTCGCCCACTCGGGGACCTCCAGATAGGCGAGGATCCACTCCTGCAGACGTCCCTCAGCCGCCGCGTGCCGGGCGGAGGACTGGTCCCACGCCGCCACGACGATCAGCCCCGCGCCGCCGCCTTCAGCTCGCGCAGGAAGTCTGCGACGCGGGCCTCGTCGCCGTCCGCGCCCCACTCGGCGTGGAGGAGCCCGACGAGCGCGCTCCCCACGACCGCGCCGTCGGCGACGCGGCACACGAGCCGCACGTGGTCGGGGGTCGAGATCCCGAAGCCCACGCACACCGGGCGCTCGGTACGCGCCTGGATCCGCGCGACGAGCTCGCCGACCTCGGGCGGGACCGCGTTCTCCGCCCCCGTCACCCCCGTGCGCGAGACCGCGTACACGAACCCCGTCGAGCGCCGCGCGACCTCGGCGAGCCGCGCCTCGGTGCTCGTGGGGGCGGCGAGGAAGACCGTGTCGAGCCCGTGCGACGCGCTCGCCGCGCACCAGGCGTCCGCCTCGTCGGGCACGAGGTCCGAGACGATCGTCCCCGAGACCCCCGCCGCCGCGCTCCGCCTCGCGAATGCGTCCCACCCCATCCGCATCACGGGGTTCACGTAGCCCATCGTGAGGAGAGGGACGCTCGCCCGCGTCCGCGCGAGCGCGTCGAGGATCGCCCCCGGCGTCGCCCCGTGGTCGAGCGCGCGTTGCGAGGAGTGCTGGATCGTCGGCCCCTCGCCGAAAGGGTCCGAGAACGGGATCCCGACCTCGATCGCGTCCGCGCCGCCCGCCTCGAGCGCCGCGACGAGGCGCGGCAGGTCGCCGAGCGGCTGGTCGCCCGCCGTCAGAAAGACGACGAGCGCCTTCTCCCCCCGCGCCCTCAGCGCGTCGAGATGCTCGCCGAGCCTCACTTGCCCGCGAAAGCCTTGCCCTTGAGCGCCTCGAGCCCCGCGCGCTGGGCCGGGGTGACGGCGGCGAGCATCCGCTTCGCCGTCGTCGCCTCGATCTCCCGGAGCGCGGGCGCGGCCCCCTGCCCCGCCGCCTTCATCTCGGCGTTGAACGCGAGCTGGGTCCTCTTCATGTCGGCGGCGTCCTTCGGCTTCTTCGCCTTGTACTTCGCGACGATCGGGGCGAAGACCTTCTCCTGGACGCCCCGCGCCCGCCTTTGCCCGTCCGTGAACGAGGCTCCGAGCGTCTTGCGCTGGGCCGGGGTGATGTTCAGGCGCCTTCCGATGTTCACGTCGAGAAGCGCGGCCGTCCCCGCCGCGCGCACCGTCAGCTCGCGCAGGCGGCGGAGCTGGCCGGGGTTCAGGACGTTGAGGACCCCCGTCCGAAGCGTGAGGAACCCCCGCTGGATCTCCGCCTTCTGCGCGGCCGAGAGGTCCTTCTGCTTCCCCTTCTGCGCGGCGGCGTAGACCCTCCCCGCCGAGTCGCGCTGGGTCTTCGCGAAGACGTTCATCTTGTTGCGCTGGGCCTCGGTGATCCCCAGCTCGTTCTGGACCCGGCGGTCCTGGAGGATGACGACGTTCGCGACGTTGAAGTCGAACGGGTCCGGCGCGGCGAGGGCGCGGGCCCCGACGCCGCCCAGGACGAGGGCCGCCAGAGCGACGCAGGCTTTGGGCATACGGGGAGAGCCTACCGCGCGGGTCTAACGGGCGTCCTCGAACGCCCGTTCCGAGTAGCTCACCTCGACCTTCGCCCGCGGAAGCAGTTCGCGCAAGGGGCTCAGAAAGGCGTCGTCGTCGGCCGAGACCCAGTGGGGAGTGTCGATCGGGGGGATGTCGTCCACGACGAGCCGGAGCCGGTACTCCCCCCGCGCCCCGAGGACAAGGGTCTTCAGCCGCCGCACCTCGCCCGCCGTGGCCTTCGGGATGCTCACCGTGAGCGTCCCCATCCCCCCTTCCGGCTCGGCCTTCACGACGCTCGCTTGCCCCTCGAGCGCGGCGATCTCCTCGATCCTCAGCTCGCGCTCGGTCTCGCCCCCGCGTCCCTCGCGCGTTCCCATCCGGCCCGAGACCCGCACCATCCCGTCCTTCACGAGAAGCTCGCGGAACCGGGTGTACGGCCCGGAGAACGCCATGAGCTTCGCCTGCCCCGAGAAGTCCTCGAGCGTGAACGAGCACATCGGTTGCCCCGTCTTCTTCGAGTGCATGATCCGAAGGGCCGAGATGATCCCCGCGATCTTCACCGGCGCGCCGTCCTCGAGATTCTCGATCGTCGCGCACGTCGCGTTGCTCGCCTTCCCGATCGCCGCCTCCATCCCCCTCAAAGGGTGGTCCGAGAGGTACACCCCCATCGCCTCCTTCTCGTGCGCGAGGCTCGTGAGCCGGTCCACCGGGGCCACGTCGGGAAGGTTCGGGAACGCGGCCTCCTTCTCGGCGGTCGTGTTCTCGAAAAGCGAGTCCTGCCCCACCGCGCGGTCGCGCGTCCGGTTCTCGGCGAACATGAGGGCCGCCTCGACGTAGCTCAGAAGCTTCGCGCGGTTCCCGTCGATCGAGTCGAACGCCCCCGCCTTCACGAGCGCGTCGAGCGCCGTCCGGTTGAGCCCCGCGACCTTCACCCGCTCGGCGAACTCGAAGAGGTGCGAGTACGGGCCGTTCTCGGCGCGCTCCTTGAGGATCGCCTCCGCGATCCCGTCCCCGAGCCCCTTGATCGCCCCGAGCCCGAACCGGATCGCCTTCTCGCCCCCCTTCTTCTTGCCCTTCCCCACCTGGAGGCTCTGGATCCGGAAGTCGAACTCCGAGGCGTTGACGTCGGGCCGCATGACCGGGATCCCCCGGCGGCGGCAGTCGTCGATGAACGCGACGATCCGGTCCTCCTTGTCCCGGTAGACCGCCATGAGCGCCGCCATGTACTCGACGGGGTAGTTCGCCTTGAGCCACGCGGTCTGGAACGAGAGGATCGCGTAGCACACCGAGTGCGCCTTGTTGAAGGCGTACCCCGCGAACGGCAGGAGAAGCTCCCAGATGCGCCCGGCGCACTCGCGCGAGATCCCGCTTGCGTCGGTGCCGGCGTAGAACTCGTCCCCGAGCTCCTTCAGCGCGGCGGCGTCCTTCTTGCTCATCGCGCGGCGCAGAAGGTCCGCGCGCCCGAGCGTGAACCCGGCGAGCACCTGGACGAGCTTCAGGACCTGGTCCTGGTACACGATGACCCCGTACGTCTCGCGCAGCGTCGGCTCCATGCGCGGGTCCTCGTAGGCGGGCTTCCGGCGCCCGTGCTTCAGGTCGATGTACTTTGGGATCTCGCCCATCGGTCCGGGTCGGAAGAGCGCGATCATCGCCGCGAGCTCGCGCACCGATTCGGGCTTCAGCTGGACGATGTAGCGCGTCATCCCCTCGGATTCGAGCTGGAAGACTCCCGTCGTGTCCCCCTTCGCCAGAAGCGACCAGACCTTCGGATCGTCCTCGGGAAAGGTCTTCACGTCGAGTTCGATCCCCTCGGTCGCCTTCACGTTCGCGACCGCCTTGGCGAGCACGGTGAGGTTGGAGAGGCCGAGAAAGTCCATCTTCAGCATCCCCATCTTCTCGAGGACCTTCATCTCGTAGCTCGTCACCGCCTGCCCGTCGGTGCCGCGGTAGAGCGGGACGTAGTCCACGAGGGGGTCGCGCGAGATGACGACCCCCGCCGCGTGGACCCCCGCGTTGCGCGCGCGCCCCTCCATGTGGAGCGCGGTCTCGTAGAGCTTGCGGTTCTCCGGGGTCGTCTCGATAAGCTCGCGGAACTCGGGGTTCTCCTCGTAGGCCGCCTGGAGCGTCATCCCGACCTTCAGGGGGATCTTCTTCGAGATGAGGTCGGTCGTCTTCGGGTCGTACCCCATCACGCGCCCGACGTCCTTGATCGCCGCCTTCGCCCCCATCGTGCCGAAGGTGATGATCTGCGCGACCTTGTCCGCCCCGTACCGGTCGGTGACCCACTCGATGATCTCGCCCCGGCGCTGGTCCTCGAAGTCCATGTCGATGTCGGGCATCGAGACCCGCTCGGGGTTCAGGAAGCGCTCGAACGTGAGGCCGTACTCGACCGGGTCCACGTCGGTGATCCCGGTGAGGTACGCCACGAGCGAGCCCGCCGCCGAGCCGCGCACCCCGAAGTAGATGTCGCGCTCGCGCGTCGCCTGGGCGAACTCGCGGACGAGGAGCATGTAGTCGTCGAAGCCGCACTTGCCGATGACGTCGAGCTCGTAGTCGAGCCGCGCCATCGCCTCGGGGGTCGCCTCGCGCCGCTCGTCCATCCCCTTGAGGCACAGCTCGCGCAGGTAGCCGGGCGAGTCGAGCCCGGCGGGGACGTTCGGCTGGGGCATCGGGGCGCGCTGCTTGTCGAGCTCGACGTTGCACCGCCCGACGATCTCCCCCGTGCGCTCGAGCGCCTCCAGGTCGTGGGGGAAGAGCGCCGCCATCTCCGCCTGCGTCTTCAGGTAGAACTCCTGCCCCGTGAAGCGGAAGCGCTTGGCGTCCTCGCGCTGGGCCCCGGTCTGGATGCACAGGAGGATGTCGTGCGGGTCGGCGTCCTCGCGGGTGCCATAGTGCGCGTCGTTCGTCGCGATCGTCGGGAGCCTCAGCTCCTTGGCGATCTTGCGGAGGCTCTCGTTCACCTTCGCCTGCTCCGGCAGGCCGTGGTCCATGAGCTCGACGTAGTAGTTCTCCTCGCCGAAGAGGTCCTTGTACATCTCCGCCGTCTCGATCGCCCGCCGGTAGTCGTCCTGAAGGAGCGCCTGGCACACCTCCGACCCGAGGCAGGTCGTCGTCGAGATGATCCCCGCCGAGTGCTCGCGCAGGATCCTGTGGTCCACCCGCGGCTTGCCGTAGAACCCCTCCAGCGCGGCGATCGTCGCGAGCTTCGAGAGGTTCCGGTACCCCTCGATGTCCTTGGCGAGGAGGAGGAGGTGGAAGAGGTTCCCCCGCTTGCGCGAGGCGAGCCCGTCGGGATCGACGTACGCCTCCATACCGATGATCGGCTTGACCCCCTGCTTCTTCGCCTCCCAGTAGAAGTTCATGGCCCCGAACATCACCCCGTGGTCGGTAAGGGCGATCGCCTCCATCTCCTGCTCCTTCGCCCGCCGGATCATCCCCCCGATCCGGTTCGCCCCGTCGAGAAGCGAGTATTCCGAATGGTTGTGGAGGTGCGAGAACGATTTGCACATGGCAGGGGCGGCGACCCCCGCGAATCTCGCCGGGGCACCCTTATTGTGACGGATGACCGGGCGGTTCCGGAGCGCGCCAGGAGCGGGTCAGAAGCCGTTTTCGTGCGCGACCCGGAGGGACTCGGCGACGCTCCACGCCTGCCACGGGCACCCGTTCGCCTCGCGCGGCTCGTCCCCGTCGTAGCACTCCGCGAGCCCGCCGATCCCCATCTCGCCCAGCATCCCGGCGGTCCCCTCCCAGATCGCCCGCGCCCCGGCGACGTCCCCTTCGTACCGGACGAGCGCGGTGAGGTAGGCCCCCAGAAGCCACGGCCACACCGTCCCCTGGTGGTACGCCGCGTCGAGCTCGCGCAACCCTCCCCGGAACCGCCCCTGGTACCCCGGCTCCTTCGGCCCCAACGTCCGGAGCCCGACGGGGGTGAGAAGCTCGTCGCGCACGATCGCGAGCGCCCGGCGGGCGTGCTCGGGCTCGCACGGGGAGAACGAGAGCGCCATCGCGACGACCTGGTTCGGCCGGAGAGAGGCGTCGTCCGGCTCGAAGGTGTCGAGGTAGTGCCCCCGCACCTCGTGCCAGAACGACCGCTCGAACGACGCGCGCGCCTGCGCGGCCATGTCGCGGTACGGCTGGGGGTCGAGCCCGAGCCGCTCGCGCAGACGCCCGAGGATCTCCAGCGCGTTCGCCCACAGCGCGTTGATCTCGACCGGCTTCCCGTGCCGGGGCGTCACGACCCAGTCGTCGATCTTCGCGTCCATCCAGGTGAGCTGGACGCCCCGCTCCCCTTGGGTCAGGAGCATGTCGCCCGGGTCCACCTTGATTCCGTAGAGCGTTCCCCGAACGTGCCAGTCCACGCTCGCCTCCAGGAGGACCCGCATCCGCTCCGCGAACGAGTCCTCCCACTCGGCCGCGAGCGTGCGCCACACCGCGTCGAAGAACCACAGCGTCGCGTCCGCGGTGTTGTAGTCCGCCCCGCCGGTCTCGCCGAAGCGGTTCGGGACGAGCCCCCGGTTCATCGCCCCCCCGTACCGTGCGAGAAGCTCCCGCGCCTCGGCGACGCGCCCGGTGGCGAGAAGAAGCCCCGGCAGTGCGATCATCGCGTCGCGCCCCCAGTCCGAGAACCACGGGTACCCCGCGAGGATCGCCGGCCCCTCGCGCCCCGCGACCACGAAGACGCGCGCCGCGTCCTCCAGCCGCTCCCGGAGCGTCTCCCCCGGCGCGCGCGGCTCGGAGGGGGTCGCCGGCACCGTGTCGAGCGACGCCTCGAAGAACGCCGACCCCCCGGGCGCGAGCTCGAACCGAAGCTCGCAGGGGCAGTACAGATCGTCCTGGCCGGGAAGTCCCCGCGCCGTCTCGCGCGCGTGGACGAAGCGGTAGTACCAACCCTCGACCGGGGTGCGCTCGGCCCCCGCATGGTGGAGCATCAGCGTCGTGCCGCCGTACGTCACCTCGGTTCGCGCGGGGTAGAGCTCGAGGCGGTCCGGGTAGCCGTCGCTCCGCGAGAACTCGCCGTTGTGGTCGCGGTACGCGACGAGCGGGCGCAGGACGAGCAGAACCGGCGCGTCGCCGGCGTTGCGGTACTCGAGCCGCGCCGCCGACGGCGCGACCCGGACGGTCTTCTCCACCGCCATCCCCTCGCCCTCGTATCGCCACGCCACCGAATCCGGGAGCACCTCGACGCTCCGGAGCGGCGTCAGCCCGTCGGGAAAGATCGCCCCGGGGTAGGCGTTCGCCCCGAGCGCGATCTCCCGCTCGTCTCCCCCGGCCCCCGCGTGGGCGCTCGCGTCGACCGCCCCGAGAAGGAGCGTCCGCCGCGCGGGAGGATCGAGCGCCGCGACGAGAAGACCGTGGTACCGACGCGTCGCGAGCCCCGAGAGCGTCCCCATCGCGTATCCCCCGCGCCCGTCCGGCAAAAGCCACTCCCGCCCCCCGATCCCGCTCGGATCTCGGAGCCCTTCGCCTTCGAAGAGGCTCATACGGCCCTAACGCTCATAAGGGTTCTTACGAGTCGAGCCCCGCTTCGGGTCGCGTCTCTGCAACGCGCCGACGAGATCGTCGATCCGGAAGCGTAGGCCGAGCTGGTACGTCCGCGGAAACTCGCGGTAGACCACGACGGGCTCGAGGCAACCGACCACCTGGGAGAACCGGTACTCGCGGTCGAACTGACGCAGGCCTCCGTCGTAGCGGAGGAGGAGCGAGAACTTCGTCGGGGCCGAGTTCAGATCGGTCCGGAGGGAGAAGCCCCGCGGCTGAGCGAGCCGGTCGAGCCCGAACGCGGCCTCCCCCGCCTCCGCGTAGGCGAACGCGCTCGCCCCGAAGCGCACGTTGTCGCTCGCGCGGTAGGCGAGGCCGACCTCGCCCCCGCCGAACCCGAAGAGCGTCCTCGCCCCCACGAGGCCGAGATCGAACCGCCCCACGCTCGTGAGCCGCCCCCGCGTCGCAAGGACCCGCGCGTAGTTCGTGGTGAGTGACAGCCGCGGGGTGAAGCTTCCCGCCCCCTCGCGGAAGAACGAGCCCCGGAGTTGCGCCCGGTACCCACCTCCGCCCATCGGCCCGCCCCGTTCGAGGATCCCCTCGAGCGCCTTCGTGTAGAGGAGGTCGTCGCGCAGGCGACCGACCGGGCTCACGTTGAAGAGCGACGCCGCCCCGAAGCTCGCGCGGTTCTGCCGCAGGTACTCGACGTCGGACTCCGGCACCCCCGCGTACACGTTCTCGAACCACGAGAAGAAGAACCGCTCGTCGAGGTCCGAGACCGGGGTGAGCGCTCCCTGAGGCGTCGTCGGGGCGAGCGTCGTCCGGTTGTACGAGGCTCCGTAGCTCGGGGAGGAGTTCGGGAAGGCCGCGAAGTTGAAGACGAACTGGCTCGACTCGTCGAAAAGCCGGTTCGCCCCGAACGAGACCCCGACCCCCTGCTCGCGTCGGTACGTGAGGCTCGGAAGCCGGATTCCCTGGGTCCGGTTGTCGAGCGAGAACCCCAACGTCGGGGCGGCCGGAAGCTTGTAACCGAGGATCGAGAGCTGCGGATGCGCGATCCGTCCTCGCTTCCCCGGGACGATCGTGAGCTCCGGCCCGCTCGCGGCGAGGAACGGCGTGCGCTCGCGGCACGCCGTCCCCGAAACGTCGAAGAAGCTGTACCGCTCGGGCTCCAGGATCGCCCGCCCCGCCCGGATCTTCACCGAGCCGATCTCCGCCCGAAGGTTCTCCGCCGTCCCCCGCCGCGCCCCAAGCCGCCAGCGGAACCGGAAGTTCGCCGCCTCGACCGTCCCCTCGGGATCGAGGATGCGGACGTTCCCGAGCGCGTACGCCTCCTCCGCGAGCAGGCTCACCTTCGTCCCTCCGAGATCCACCTCGACGGGAGGGGTTTCGATCTCCGGCAGGGTCGGCGCCGCGCCGGGGGCGAGGGAGAGGATCGGCGGCGCGCCCCGCACCGCGAGCGTGTCGGCGAAGAGCTGCGTCGGCCCGTACGTCGCGTGGACGCCTTTGGCGAAGACGTACACCCCGTTCACCGCGTCGTAGCTCGCCTCGTTCGCCTCGACGACGAGATCCTCCTCGACCTGGTACCGCCGCGCGCCGTGGCGGGTCCAGCTCCGCCCGCGCGCCGCGACCTTCGCGGAGGACGCCGTCGGCTCCGCGGCGAGGACGCAAGGGAGCGGGACGCCGCCGAGCGGGAGCGGGGGCGGGGCGCTCGGGGGCATCGCGGCGAGTGTACCGACGCCCGGAAGCCCGGTCCATTTCGTCCGAATCCCCCGGAATCTTCCCATCGGGGCGAACTTTCCCACCCCCTTCGCGCCGTCCTGCTCTACAATCGCACGGGCGATCGGGAGAACTATGGAGGCGACGATGGACATCGGGCTGCGCGAGGCCGCGTGGGCGTGCCGAGCGCGGGGCGGCGACGCCGAGGCGATGGAGCGCCTCGTCGAGCTCCACCGCACCGGTCTCCGGCGCATGACGACGAACCTCCTGCGCGACCCCCACACCGCCGAGGACGTCGTGCAGGAGGCGTTCCTCAAGGCGTTCCGCGAGCTTCCGAAGCTCCGCGACGACGCCTCGTTCAAGGCGTACCTCTTCCGCATCGCCGCCCGGATCTGCATCGACCGCCTCCGCCGCGCCCGCCCCGTCCTCGAGCACGAGGACCGCGCCGGCGAGTGCCCCGGCGTCCCCACCGCCGCCCGCGTCCTCGAGACGATGATGGTCGAGCGCGTCCTCGCGCGCCTTCCCGCCGACGCCCGCGTCGTCATCGTCCTGCGCGAGATCGAGGGGCTGAGCTACGAGGAGATCGCCGAGGTGCTCGCGGTCCCCCTCGGGACGGTGCGCTCCCGCCTCCACGCCTCGCGCGAACGGTTCCGGGCCTTATGGACGGAGATGCTGGAGGCGTAAAGGGGGATGATGCGACTTCGATGCACCCTTTTCGGCCGTCTCATGCGCGAGCGGCGCGACCGGGATCTCAACCCCTTCGAGCGCGACTTCGTCTCGCGCCACACCCTCGTGTGTTCGGACTGCCGCGCCCGGATGCACATCTCGGACATGGGCCTCGACGCCCTCGCCCGCGCCCGCCTCGAACCCGACGAGCCGGACGAGCTCTCCTTCGTGAAGATCCCCCGCGACCGGACGGAGCGGGACCGGACGGAGCGGGACCGGACGGACCCCGGGACCGGCGTCCTCGGTCGCCTCTTCGGATTCTAGCCGGGCGCACCGGCCCTCCCCGTCTGCTCGGCAGGGTAGAACGTTCGCGAAGATGGACCTCGCCGAAGCCCTCCTCGACTCCTGGGATCGAGCGGTCCGCATCCTCGACGCGGTAGGCGGCCTCGTGGACGAGGGGACCCGCGGCGCGCTCCCCTCCCCCGACGGCTGGCCCCTCGACCACCACCTCGCCCACGTCCACGCCGTTCGGCGCGAGTGGCTCGCGGCCGTCGCCCCGGAGCGCGCGGCGGCCCTCGGCGAGAGCTTCGTGGACGGGTGGACGACCCCCATCGCCGATCTTAACGAGATCCGGAGCCTACTGGCGGCGAGCGCCTCCGCCGTTCGGGAGACGGCGCGCGAGGGGCTCCAACGCGGGATCGTCCCCTTCGGTCCCTACGAGAACCCCGCCCTCTTCCTCCAGCACATGGTCTGGCACGAGGGGTGGCACGTCGGGCTTCTGATGCTCGGGCTCCGCCTCGCGGGCCGCGAGCCGACCGAGGAGTGGGAGGAGGCGAATGTGTGGGGCGAGTGGCGCACCGAGGAGCCCTGGGCCTAGCGCGCCGCCGCGATCCGGTACGTTGAACGCGATGCCGACGCGCCGCGAGGGGCTTCTGGAGGAACTCCGCGCCCGCCCGAGCGGGCTCGCCTGGGCGAGGCGGCACACCGACCTCGTGGACGCCGCCGTCCGCGCAGCGTGCGAGGAGGTCGGAGTCGCCGGCCCCGATGCGAACCTCGCCGTCGTCGCCACCGGCGGGTACGGGCGGCGCGAGCTCTCCCCCTGGTCCGACGTGGACGTCACCGTCGTCCCCCTCGACGACGCCGCCCCCGATCTCGACGCGGGGGTCCGCGCCCTCTACCGCGCGCTGAACGTCGCCGTCGGGGACGAGCTCGGGCTCGAGCTCGGCTACGCCTATCGGCTCGCCTCCGACGCGCCGGGGCTCGACGCGACGACCCAGACCGGGCTTCTCGACGCCCGCCTCGTCGCGGGAAGCCCCCGCGCCCTCGCCGCGCTCGAGGAGGCCCTCGCCGCGAGTTTCGCCCCCGCCGAGTTCCTTCTCGCGAAGCTCGACGAGCGCGCCGCGACCCTCGCCCGCCACGGCGACACCCCGAGCGTCACCGAGCCGAACCTCAAGGAGGGGGCCGGGGGCCTCCGCGCCCTGCACTTCGAGAACTGGGTCCGCTACGCCCTCGGCGAGCGCGCGCGGGCCCCCGACGCCGATTTCGAGCGCGTCCTTCTCGCGCGCAACCTTCTCCACCTCGTCGCGGGCCGCCGCCACGACGTCCTCACCCGCGCGCGCCAGGGCGAGATCGCCGCGATCCTCGGCGAGGGCCTCGAACTTTGGACCTCCGCGACGCTCCGCGCGATGCGCGGGCTCGACGCCGCCTCCCGCCGCGCCGCCGGACGGATCGCCCGCGCCGAGTTCCCGCTCGGCGCGGGGGCGGTCGCGCAAGGGGGCGAGGCCCGCCCGATCCCCGGCGCCGACGCGGCCCGGTGCGCCGTGGGCCTCGCCCTCGCGCACCGCCTCGGTCTGGGCGTCTCCGAGTTGCCCGTCGCCGTCGCCCCGACCCGCGACGGCCCCGCGCTCCTCTACGCCTTCTCGCGCGGCGAGGGAGCCCTGCGCGCCTTCGACCGCTGCGGACTCCTCGCCTCGCTCCTCCCCGAGCTCGACGCCGTGCGCGACCTCGTACCGGGGGACGGCATCCACCGGTACACCGTCATGGAGCACTCGCTCCGCGCCGTGCGCGTCCTCGACGAGACGACCGACGCGTTTCTGGACGAGCTCCAGTCCTCCCTTCCCGACCGGGGCACCCTCGTCCTCGCGCTCCTGTTGCACGACGTCGGCAAGATCTCCCCCGGGCGCTCCCACGCCCTCTACGGCGCGGAGATCGCCGCCGAGGTCTGCGAGCGGCTCGGCATCCCGCCCGAGGCGGCGGGCACGATCGTCTGGCTCGTTCGCGAGCATCTGGAGATGGTCCGCTTCCTCCGGCTCCGCGACGTCGGCGACCCCGCGACCGTCGCCGAGTTCGTCCGCCTCGTCGGCACCCGCGAGCGCCTCGACGCGCTCACCCTCCTCACCTACGCCGACGTGAACGCCGTCGCCGACGGCGTGTGGACCCCCGCCCAGGACGCCTATCTGCGCGAGCTCCACGCCCGCGCCGCCGACGCGCTCGCCGCCGACGCACCGCCCGAGCCCCCCGACCCCGCCGTCGTGCGCCGCCGCGTCACCCGCCGCCTCTCCTCGGACGCCGGAAGCGCCGGCCCGAACGCCGACCCCGCCGACCTCGACGCGTTCGTGGACTCGCTTCCCGCCCACTACCTCGTCTCCACCCCGCCCGACGTCATCGCGCTCCACCGGGGCTTCGTCGCCCGTGCCGAGGGCGGCGAGCCGACGATCGAGCTCTACCCCCGCCCCGAGCTCGGCCTCACCGAGTTCACCGTCTGCGCCCTCGACCGCCCGAACCTTCTCGGCGACCTTCTCGCCGCGTTCTACGCCTACGATCTCTCCGTCTCGGGCCTCCGCGTCCTCACGACGCGCGGCGGCATGGCCGGCGACCCTCCCGTCGCCCTCGACGTCTTCTCCGTCTCCCACGGCGGCGGCTCGGTCCCCTCCGCGACCGCCGCCTCCGTCGCCGGGGCGATCGGGCGCCTCCTGCGCGGCGAGCTCGCCGCCGAAACCCTCCTGCGCGACCGGGGGAAGGACCCCGAGCGCCGCGCCGCCGTCCTCTCGTGGTCGCTCGCCCCGGCGGGGCGGCCCGGCGACCCCGCGATCCTTGAGGTGCGCTCCCCCCGCGGGCGCGGGCTCCCCTACCGCCTCGCCCGGTGGATCGCCGCGCAAGGGTGGTCCGTCACCGCCGCGCGGCTCGGGCAATGGGGCGGGAACGTCGCCGCCGCCTTCTCCATCGACCGCCCCGCCGGACTCGCGAGCGAGGCGGTCGAGGCCGCCGTGCGGAGCCTGCGCGAAGAGGGTTAACCTCTACCCATGCCCGCGCTCGCCCCCCTCTTCGCCCCCGTGGACGCGCTGAGGGCCGCGGGCGCCCTCATGGGCTGGGACCGCCAGCTCCTCATGCCGAGCGGCGGCGGCGACGCGCGCGGTCGCCACGAGACCCGCCTCCTCGGCCTCCAGCGCGCGATCCTCGCCTCCGAGGAGTTCGCCCGCGCCCTCGAGGAGGAGCCGGACCCCGCGACCCGCCGCTCCGCCGAGCGCCTGCGCAAACCCCTCGTGAGGATCCCCCTCGCCACCCTCCAGCGAAAGGTCGAGGTCTCGAACCGCGCCTACGACGTCTGGCGAAAGGCCCGCGCCGAGAACGATTGGCCCACCCTCGCGCCCCACATTGAAGAACTCTTCGCGATCGCCCGAGAGTCCGCCGACCATCTGGGCTACGACGCGCACCCCTACGACGCCCTCCTCGACCTCTTCGAGCCCGGCACCACCGAGCGCGAGGTCCGCGCGATGTTCGGGCGGCTCGGCCCCGAGCTCCGCGACCTCGTGGCGACCGCGACCTCCGCCGCGGGCGACGACGCCCTCGACGCGGGATGGCGCGCGCACGAGGACGGGCTCCTCGACCTCATGCGCGGCGTCGTCGCCGAGATCGGCCTGCGCCCCTCGGACGCGCGGATCGACCTCGCGAGCAACGCTTTCTGCTCGGGCACGAGCCGGGGCGACGCGCGCCTCACGACCCGCGCGAGCGACGCGCTGAAGGGCGTCGTCTCCTCCACCCTCCACGAGATGGGGCACGCGCTCTACGCGACGAACCTCGCCCCCGAGCTCGACGGCACGCCCCGGGGCTACGCCCACGGCCTCGCCGCCCACGAGAGCCAGAGCCGCCTCTGGGAGAACATGGTCGGCCGATCGCGCGGCTTCTGGACGTACTTCCTCCCGCGCTTCCGGGAGCGCTTCCCCGCCCTCGCGGACGTGGGTCTCGACCGATTCCTGCGCGCCCTCAACCGGGTCCGCCCCGAACCGATCCGCGTCGGGGCCGACGAGCTCACCTACAACCTCCACATCCTCGTCCGCACCGAGCTGGAGATCCGCCTTATCGAGGGGACCCTCGCCGTCCGCGACCTCCCCGAGGCGTGGGACGACCTCTACGAGCGCCACCTCGGCCTCCGCCCGAAGAACGCGGGCGAGGGCGTCCTTCAGGACGTCCACTGGACGCGCGGGAGCGTCGGCTACTTCCCCACCTACGCGATGGGGAACGTCGTCTCCGGCGCGCTCTGGGCCGAGCTGGGCGAGGCCTACGACCTCGACGCCCTCTTCGCCGCGGGCGACTTCGCCCCCGTGCTGAGTTGGCTTACCGAGCGCGTCTACCGCCACGGCTCCGGCCGCACCGCCCGCGAGATCACCGAGGCCGGCCCCCACGCCTACCTCGACCCCGCCCCCTGGATTGCCTACGCCCGCGCGAAGTTCGCGCCCTCGTCCTTCCGATAGTAGGAGCGACCCATCCATGAAGCCCTCCGAACTCCGCGCCCTCACGATCCGCGAGCTCGCCCCCCTCCTCGCCCCCCTCGGCTTCGCCAAGTGGGTCGCCAAAGTTCGCGACTTCCGCCGCCCGACCCCGTTCGGCTGGCAGGCGGTCTTCATGGAGGATATCCTCCACGCCTCCGACGTCCACTTCTCGGTGGGGCTGAGGGTGCGCTTCGACGTCTACGAGCGCGAGAGAGCCCGCGTCCTCCGCCCGGGCGAGGCGCCGCACCCGGGGACCTTCACCCTCCAGACGGAGATCGGCTCGTGGCACGGGGAGCTCGGGCGCCGCTACGCGGTCCACGCCCCCGAGGAGGCCGCGCCCGTCGCCGCCCGGATCGCGCGCGACGTCGGGCTCGAGGCGCTCCCCTTCTTCGCGCGCTTCTCCCACCTGCGCGAGGTCTACCGGACCGTCTCCGTGGACCGGGACGCCTCCCCGCGCGAGAGGCGCGAGGCGCTGCGGCTCGTGCCGACCGACTTCGGCCGGGGCCTGCTCGGGGCGACCCTCGCCCACCTCTACGGCGGGGACACCGAGGCGGAGGCCGCCGCGTGCCGCGCGGTCTACACGGCCATGACGACCGACCCGGCGTCGAACCGGGCGCAAGGCGAGTGGTTCCTCGGCCTCTTCGACCGCTACCTGGGCGCGACCGACGGCGGCCGCACCGTCGCCGAGAGGATCCGCGAAGCCGGTCTCGCCTAAACGAGCGCCGCGAGCATCTCGGCGGTCTCGGCGACCGCCTCGCCGACGACCTCGATCACCCGGTCGATCGCCGCTTCGGAGATGACGAGCGGAGGCTCGAACCGAAGGACGCGCGGGTTGTTCAGCGCGTAGGCGACGCAGACGCCGCGCCGGAGCATCTGGCTCACCACAAGCTCCCCGACCTCGTCCTCGGCGAACTCAAGCCCCACCATGAGCCCCCGGCCGCGCACCTCGGCGACCGTCTCGGGGAAGCGCTCGCGCACCGCCTCCAAACCTTCGAGAAGCCGCACGCCGAGCGTCTTCGAGCGCTCCTGGAGATCCCCCCGCCTGAGGATCGCGATCGCGGCGAGCCCCGCCGCGCACGCGAGCGGGTTCCCCCCGAACGTGCTCGTGTGCGCGAGAGGATTGTCCGCGAACATCCGGTCCCAGACGGCCTCCGTCCCGAGCGTCGCCCCGAGCGGCATCACCCCGCCCCCGAGCGCCTTCGCAAGAGTCATGAGGTCCGGCGCGACCCCCTCGTACTCGCACCCGAAGTCGTAGCCGGTGCGTCCGAGCCCCGTCTGCACCTCGTCGAAGATGAGGAGCGCCCCCGCCCGGTCGCACGCGGCGCGGAGCGCCTTCAGGTACCCCGGGGGCGGGATCTTGATCCCCCCTTCCCCTTGGATCGGCTCGACGATCATCGCCGCCGTCCGCTCGGTGACGAGCGCCGTCGCCGCGTCCGCGTCGCCGAACGGCGCGAACGACACGCCGGGCATGAGCGGCTCGAACGGCTTGCGGTACTTCTCGCGCCCCGTCGTCGCGAGCGCCCCGAGCGTCTTGCCGTGGTAGCTCCCGTACGTCGAGACGATCTCGGGCCGCCCCGTGACCCCCTTCGCCATCTTCAGCGCCGCCTCCACCGCCTCCGCCCCCGAGTTGCAGAAGAAGGAGTAGCGCAGGTCCCCCGGCGCGATCGAGGAGAGCTCCGCCGCGAGGTCGGCCGCGTTCTTTGAGAAGAACGCCTTCCCCGAGAGCGCGATGTGGTCGAGCTGGCCTCGCACCGCCGCGACGACCTCGGGGTTCCGGTGCCCGAAGGTGAACGTCCCGTACCCGCCGAGGCAGTCGATGAACTCGCGCCCCTCCTGGTCGCGCAGGATCCACCCCTCGCCCGAAACCTCGACTCCAAACCCCGCGAAGCCCATGAGCCGCGCGAGGCGCGGGTTGATGTGCTTCGTGTACTTGTCGAAGACGTCGGCGTAGAGCTCGTCGGGCGTCATGCTCGGATCAGACCTCGATTCAGACCGTCGGGGGGTTCGGCTGGACGCCGCCGCCGGAGATACCGCCGTTCGGGATCGTCGTCCCCGCCGCGGGCGGGTTCACCGGCGTCGCGACGCTCGTCGTCGTGACCGTCGGCTCGGGCTCGATCATCTTCGAGAAGCCCGCCTTCCCCTCGTCGAGCCCCTTCTGGAGCTCGCCCACCCCCTTCCCGACGCCGCGCATGAGCTCGGGGATCTTCTTCCCCCCGAAGAGCACGAGGATGATGACGAGAATGATAATGATCTCGGTCCCGCCCGGGATGAGCGCGGCGACGGGGAGAGGAAGAGGGGTGTTCATGGGATCTCTAGTGAGTGTAGACGTTCCTACGCAGCGAGGGGCCTAGTTCGTGTCGGAGCCGGAGCCGGAGCCTGTCTCGACCTTCACCCCGGACCCGGTGGTCGCGCTCGCTCGGAACCGGCGTCCGGCCCCCGTCGTCTTCATCCGTCCGTCCTCGACCGTCACGATCTCCAAGGCGCCGTTCACCGCGAACCACCCGCGCGGGGCGTTGAAGATCTTCGGCGAGGCCGCCTTGCCGAGATCCTTGTAGGTCCCCGAGGCGTTCATCCTCGCCGGACCGTTCGTCTCGTAGACGAGGACCGCGTCCGAGGCGTTCGGGATCTCCGCGAGCTTCTTCCCCCCGTACTGCGCGTTGAAGACGAAGGCGGTCTTGTCCTTGCCCTCGCCGCACCCGAACGGCTCCTTCGAGTTCGGGATCGTGAACGGCCCCGCCTCGTCCTTCGTGAGCGACTTGTCGTAGTAGGGCGCGATCGCCGTCTGCCAGGACTCCGCCGGGGGGAGCTTGCCCCCGTTCGCCTCGCTGTACTTGCGGAGCGCCGAGGAGATCCCCGTCATCGCGATCGTGCAACCGATGATCGGCTGAGCCCCCTTGAAGCCGGCATATCCCAGACCGCCCATGAGCGCGATCGGGCCGATGCAGCACACGAGCACGCCCCCGATGATGAGGAACGGAAGCGCGTTGTTCTTCTTGCGGGGCATTCCCTGGGGGGTCTCGAACGGGGGCGGCTGCATCGCACGGGAGAATACACCGTCCGGCCCCCCGGGGTTGCGGGGCCCTGGGCACGAGGAGGACGAATGGGCTATGCTCCCCGTCCTGATGTGCCCTCCCGCCGATCCCGCCCGAACCGACGGGGAGACGAACGCCGCGACGAACGCCGCCGTCCGCCGCCTCCTCGCCGACCTCGACGGCGCGAGCCCCGGCGAGCGCGACCACGCCGAGCGCGTCGCCGTCTACGCCGTCGCCACCGGGCACGCGCTCGGACTCGCCGACGGCGACCTGCGGACCCTGCGCCTCGCCGCCCTCCTCCACGACGTCGGCAAGGTCCGCCTGGACCGCGCCACCCTCCGCAAGCTCGGCACCCTCTCCGACGCCGAGCTCGCGGAGATGCGCCGCCACGCCGACGAGGGCGCCGCCGTTCTCGCGAGCCTCCCCGCCCTCGCGGGCGCCCTCCCCGCCATCCGCGCCCACCACGAGCGCTTCGACGGGAGCGGCTACCCCGACGGCCTCGCCGGCGACGCGATCCCCCTCGGCGCGCGCGTCGTCGGGCTTTGCGAGTCGTTCGACGTCGCGAGCTTCGGCATGGCCTGGACCCCCCGGGTCGAGACGAGCGTCGCCCTCACCCTCCTGCGCGCCGGGCGCGGGGTCCAGTGGTGCCCCGCCGTCCTCGACGCCTTCCTCGGCGTCCAGCCCCTGATCCAGCCCCTCGGCCTCGCAAGCTGAACCCCCGCGAACCGGGGTCTGCGGGCCGCGCCCGCTACATCGAGTCCGGCGGGCTCGGGCTCGGGGTGCTGGTCGGGGCGACCGCGCCGTTCGACCAGATGTCGAGCTGTTCGAACGCCGCCGAGATCCCGTACCAGGCGCGGTGCATCCCGAACGTCTTCGGCGAGAGTCCCACGCGCGCCGGGTCGAACGCGGCGTTCCGGTTCACCTCCGCCGCTCCCCCGGCCTCGAAGACCACCACCTGCCGCTCGGGCTCCGTCAGCTCGGAGATCTTCCGTCCCCCGAGCGCCGCGTTGAAGACGAGCGCCGTCGCCTCGGGTGCCTTCTGACACTCCCACGGCTCGTCCGCCCGGGGGGATTCGTCGGACCGTTGCGGGCGGAACGCCCCGGCGCGCGCCCGATCGTAGTAGGGCGCGAGATCCGTCTGCCACGTCGCGGCGGGCGGAAGCCGCCCGTCGTGCGCCTCCGCGTACCCCCGCAACGCGCCCCTCAGCGCGTCGAGGGTGAGCGCGCACCCCGTCGTCGGAGCGAGCGCGCGGCGCGTGGCGACCGCGCCGGCGACGAAGCAGCCGACCGGGGCCAAGCAAAAGATCGCGAGGCCGACTCCGATCGCCCAGAACCCCGGCGGCATCGAGCTTCGAGGGCGCGGGGGCGCGAAGGGCCGGGGCGGTGTGAGGCGCGGCGGGATCACGCTTGAAGGTACGCGCCCGAGCACGGCAGGATTCGCACCCCCCGGACCTTCGCGACGACGCGCGAAGCGACGGCTCACGGGATCGTCGGAGCATCGGGCGAGGTCGGCTCGATGACGATCGGCTTCGTCGGCGCGACCGAGCCTCCCTCGCGGATATCCAACCGCCCGAACGTCGCCGAGACCCCGTACCAGGCTCGCGGGAGTCCGCCGACCCTCGGCGGCGCCCCCACCCGCCCCGGCTCGAACGGCTCGCTCCGGTCGGGCCTCGCGGGTCCCGAGGTCTCGAAAACGACGACCTGCCGCTCGGGATCCTTCAGCTCCGCGGCCACCCTCCCCCCGAGCGCCGCGTTGAAGACGAACGCCGACCGCTCCCCCGACGCCCCGCACCCCCATCCCTCGTCGGGCGCCGGAAGCGCAAGCCCCCCCGCCGCCCCCGCCGCCCCCCGCGCGCGCTCGTAGTACGGCCTCAGCTCGCTCTGCCAGCTCTCGGCGGGCGGAAGCCGCCCCCCGTGCGCCGCCGCGTAATCGCGCAACGAGACCCCGATCGTGTCCCCCGCGAACGCGCACCCGAGCGCCGGCCCCGCCGTTCGCGTCCCTAGGAAGACGAGCGCGCCCACCGGCAACAGGCACACGAGCGCGACCCCCGCGACGACCGCCCACAGCAGCCCCGTCGAGGAACGCCGAGGGGAGGGGACGATGCGCGGCGGGACCACGCCCTTCGGTACGCGCCCGGGCGCGCCGGGATTCGCAAGTAGACTCTCCCCCCATGAGCCAGCCCGTTGGGAGCAAACCCGGGAACAAGCCGGGGGCCAAGCCGGGGAGCACGTTCGCTGGGACCCACCCGACGACCTTCCAGTCGCTCGTCCGCACCCTCGACGACTACTGGGCCTCGCAAGGTTGCGCGATCCTCCAGCCCTACGACTCCGAGATGGGCGCGGGCACGATGCACCCCGCCACCGCGCTGAAGGTCCTCGGCCCCGAGCCCTGGCGCGCCGCCTTCGTCCAGCCGAGCCGCCGCCCCGCCGACGGGCGCTACACCCGCAACCCCCAGCGAAGCCAGCGCTACTACCAGTACCAGGTCCTCCTGAAGCCGTCTCCGACGAACGTCGTGGACCTCTACATGGGGTCGCTCGACGCGATCGGGCTCGACACCTCGAAGAACGACGTCCGCCTCGTCGAGGACGACTGGGAGAGCCAGGCCGCCGGGGCCTCGGGCGTCGGCTGGGAGGTCTGGGTAAACGGGGCCGAGATCACCCAGTTCACCTTCTTCCAGCAGATGGGCGGGATCGAGTGCGACCCCGTCACCGCCGAGATCACCTACGGTCCCGAGCGCCTCCTCCTCATGCTCACCGGGGGGCAGTCCTTCTGGGACGGGATGATGTGGAGCGAGGGGGTGAGCTATCGGGACGTGGACTACCAGCTCGAGCTCCAGGACAACGTCTACAACTTCGAGACCGCCGACACAGGGTTCCTCTTCGGCCTCTTCGACCTCTACGAGGCCGAGTCGAAGCGCACGATCGAGACCCCCGTCTTCTGGGACGCGGCACTGGGCATCCTCACGAGCACCCCGCCCCTGTTGAGGGACGGCGGAGGCGAAGCGACCCGCCCCCCCATGGGTCCTCCTTCGGGCGCCGGCCCCGCCGCCCTCGTCTACCCCGCCTTCGACCTCGCCCTCAAGTGCTCCCACGTCTTCAACCTGCTGGATGCGAGGGGCGCCGTCGGCGTCACCGAGCGCGCCACCTACATCAACCGCATCCGCGCCCGGGTCCGCGCGTGCTGTCTGCGGCACGTCGAGCAGTACGCCGAAGGGGCGAAGACCTCCCGCTAGATCCGCGCCAGCGTTGCCGGGATCTCGCACGGGCTCTCGCACAGCGCGATCGCCCCCGCCCCGAGAAGCTCGTCGCGGGAGCCGTAGCCGTACAGCACTCCGAGGAACCGCACCCCGCTCCCCGCCGCTCCGCGACCGTCGTGCTCCCGATCCCCGACCATCGTGACGGCGGTCGGGTCCAATCCTTCGGCGACGAGGAGAGCCGCGATAAGATCTCCCTTGTCCGAGAGGCTCCCATCGAACGAGGAGCCGTAGATCCCCTCGAACGCGTC
This sequence comes from Fimbriimonas sp., assembly GCA_965249475.1. Lineage (GTDB taxonomy): Bacteria > Armatimonadota > Fimbriimonadia > Fimbriimonadales > Fimbriimonadaceae > Fimbriimonas. Next base: position 2,066,435 of record CBDFMD010000003.1, read on the forward strand.
GGTCAGGCCGAAGTGATCGAGGATGCGACGCGCGAACGGCTCGGGCTTCGAGGTCGCGACGAGGAGTCTCGCCCCCCCGCCGCGCAACGCCGCGAGGCACTCCGGGATCCCCTCGTACACCCGGTTCTCGTAGAGCCCCCGCGCCGAGAACCGCTCCCGGTAGAGATCCACTGCCCGTCTCACCTTATGCGGATCGTCCGTCCCCAGCAGGCGCGCGAACGAGCCCGCGAGCGGCGGCCCGATGCACCACCCGAGATCCTCTTCAGGCACCGCGATACCCAGCGCGTCCAAAGCGTAGAGGATCGATCCGACGATGCCCTCCTTCGGATCGGTGAGCGTCCCGTCGAGGTCGAAGAGCACACTCGGAGTCAAAGGATCTGCCCGAACGCGATGTCGTGCTCGTCGGGGTCTTGGATCCCGAACTCGCGCGTCCCCCACGGGGTGTCGTAGAGCGTAAAGTCGATCGGCGCGCCGCGCCCGCGCAACTCCTCGTACAGCGAAGCCGCGTCGTCGGTCCAGAGGTACATCTGGTTCGTGGCCCCCGCGACCTTCCAGTTCGGGAGCGGCGGCTCCGACCCGGCGGGAGCCTGCGCGAGCATCACCGTGACGCCCCCCCGGGTCGGCATCGCGAACGTCGGCGGATCGCCGAACACCCGCTCCGTCTCGAACCCCGCCCGATCGCGCCAGAACGCGACCGAGGCCCCCAGATCGCGCACGAGGAGCACCGGCGCGACCCGCAGGATCCTCGCCTCAGAGCTCATCGAGCCGCACCCTCCGCCTAAGCCGCGACGACTCCACCGCCGCGAGGACCATCGCGAGCGACCCCAGATTATCGCGCCCGTCGCAAAGCGGGCGCCGGCCCTCCCGCCGCGCCGCGAGGAACTCCGCGAGCGACCCGTGGATCCCCCCCGGCGCGGGCGCGATCTCCGGCCGCACCTCCCGCGTCTCGGAGTGGAAGCCCCCCCGCGCCGTCACGAGCGAGGCGCGCACGTCCCCCTCGCCGTCCCAGAGCGCCGTCCCCTCGCCTCCCACCGCCCGCCACGAGGCGTTCCAGCTCGTCGGCGCCCCTTCCGCCGACCAGAGCCCTCGGTACTCGAACCGAAGGCCCCCCTCCATCTCGAAGAGGCACGTCGCCCCGGAGGCTCCCTCGTACCAGCTCCAAGGGGGGTTGAACTCCTCCGCGTACACGCTGATCGCGTCCCGCCCCGCGATCGCCCGCGCCGCGTCGAACGTGTGGATCGCCATGTCGTGGAGGAGCACCGAGTCCATCCTGTCCCGAAAGCCCCCGAAGTGCGCCCCGAGGAAGAAGTCCGCCGTGAGAAGCCCCAGATCCCCGAGCGAGCCCCGCGCGAGGTCCCGGTACGCGGCGAGGTTCGCGTCGAACCTCCGGCTCTGGCTCACCATGAACGTCCGCCCCGTCCGCCTCGCCGTCTCGACCATCCGCCGCGCCTCCGCCATCGTCGGGGCCATGGGCTTCTCCCCGAGGACGTCGAGCCCCGCCTCCAGCGCCGCGATCGTCACCCCCGGGTGCGCCTCCGGCACCGACACGTCGATGAGGAGCTCCGCCCCCGCCTCGCGCATCGCCTCGGCCTGGTCGGTGTACGCCCGCGCCCCCGTCAGGCCGATCTCCGCGATCGCCGCCTCCGCCGCTCCCGGCGCGACGTCCACCCACGCCGTCACGTCGATGTCCGGAAAGTGGTCCCGCACGTTGCGCCCCCACGCCCTGCCCATCCCGCCCGCGCCGACCAGAATCGCCTTCACGCGCGTCAGTTTACGGGTTAACTCGGAGGGATGCTCCCGGTCGATCTCCGCTCCGACACCGTGACGAAGCCCACCCCCGCCATGCGCGAGGCGATGCTCGCGGCCGAGCTCGGCGACGACGTCCTCGAAGGCGACCCCGAGGCCCTGAGGCTCCAGGCCCTCGCCGCCCGTATGACGGGCAAGCCCGCCGCGCTCTGGTTTCCCACCGGCACGATGGCGAACCAAGCGGCGATCGCCGCCTGGACCCGCCCCGGCGACGCCATCCTCGCCGAAGAGGACGCCCACATCCTCTTCTACGAGGTCGGCGGCCCCGCCCTGAACTCCGGCGTCATGACCTGGACCGTCGAATCCGACGGCGGCGTCATGGACCCCGCCCGCCTCACCCACCGCCTCACCCGCGAGAACCTCCACACCCCCGGCACCGCGCTCGTGTGCCTCGAGAACACCCACAACCGCGCGGGCGGCGCCGTCCTCCCCCTCGCGGCGATGCGCGAGTACCGGCGAGTCGCCGACGCCGCCGGGGTCCCCGTCCACCTCGACGGCGCCCGCGTCATGAACGCCGTCGCCGCCGATCCCCTCTACGGCGGGGGCTCGCTCGAGGAGATCGCCCGCGAGACCGACACCCTTACGATCTGCCTGAGCAAAGGCCTCGGCGCCCCCGCGGGCACCGTGCTGTGCGGGCCGGCGCACCTCGTCGAGAGAGCGGTCCGCATCCGCAAGCGGCTCGGCGGCGGGATGCGCCAGATCGGCTGGCTCTGCGCCGCCGGCGCGTTCGCCCTTCAGCACCAGGCCGCCCGCCTCGCCGAGGACCACGCCCGCGCCCGCCGCCTCGCCGAGGCCCTCGGAGGCACCCCCGGCCTCGACGTGGTGTACCCCGGCACGAACATGGTCCTCCTGAACACCGAGGCGCCCGCCGCGCTCTGGCAGGAGGCGCTCGAAGCGCGCGGCGTCCGGTGCCTCGCCGCCGCCGCCGACCGCCTCCGCCTCGTGACCCACCACGACGTGGACGACGCCGGGATCGCCCGCGCCATCGAGGCGGTTCAGGGGGTCGCGGAGACCCTTCGGGGCTCCCCGAGGGCGGCCGCCCTGAGCTCCGCGTAGGCGATCTCCGCGAGCGGCTCGAGATTGACGACGTCCTCCGTGTTGTAGGCGACGAGCGTCCGGAGCGCCCGCTCGTCCCGGTACAGCTCGTACCGCCGCCAAAGCTTCACCGCGTCCCACCCGGTGAGCCCCTCCACGTCGCCGGGCCGCGCGAGCCCGACGTGCTTCTCGATCCGCTTGAGCCCGCCCCGGATCCCCACCCGCTTGAGCGTCGGGCAGAGGTCCAGATGGATCTGGTCGAACTCGATCCCCCGGAACCGCTTCGCGAGCATCGGCAGGTCGAACCCCGACCCGTAGAACGTCACGATCATCGCGTACCGCGAGACGAGGTCGGGGAAGAGATCGAGGTCCCGCCCCCGCACGAGCACCCGCGTCCCGTTCCGGTCGTGCATCCCGATGGTCGTCACGCTCTCGCCCGACTGACCCCCGTCGGTCTCGATGTCGAGGTACACCGCGTCGTCGCGGAACTCCTGGAACGCCCGCCACGCCTCCCGAAGCCCGAGCTTGCGCGCGAAGTACCGGTGCTCCCGCGCCTCGAGCGCCGCGCGGCTCTCCTCCACGACCCGCCGGAACGTCGCCCGGTCCGCCGCCCCGAGCGAGAGCGGGCTTCCCCCCTCCCCCGAGGACAGCGCGAGCGCCGCGTCCCAGTCGGACACCCCCGACGCCCAAAGCCGACGCTCGGTCTCGGGACCGACGTGGGGGACGTGCAGAAAGGTCGAGCGGAGCAAGCGCCCTACTTCGGCGCGCCCGGCTTCTTCTTCACGTCCTCGATCCGCGGCTTCGCCCGCTTCGTCGCGTCCGGCGGCTTCGGAAGGACGACCGTCATCCCGCCGTTCCCCCAGGGGCGCGGCTCGTCCCCCTTGATGACGTAGGTGCCCGTCTCGAGCTTGTCGTCGAACTCGCCGTACAGCCGCATGATCCCCATCCCGTCCCAATGCCCGCTGAAGTCGCGCCCGAAGAACTGGATCGCCCGCCACCGCCCGTCCACCGTCAGCGTCCCCTTGCCGAAGAACGTCTGCCGCGCGTGCGCGTCGTCCTTGTACTGGAGCCTCACCCCGGACCCCGGCGTCACGTTCCCGTCGAGCCCGACGACGAGCACCGACCCCGAGAAGCTCATCGTGATCCGCCCCCGCGCTTTCACGTCCGAGTTCGGCGAGAGGATCTTGAACGACCCGACCTTCGAGCGGAAGTCGATCGTCCCCGTCTCCCCCGCGCTAGCCTGGGTCGCAGCCGCCGGGGTCCCCGGGGCCGCCGGTCGCGGCGCCTGGAACGCCGGCGCGCCGAGCGACGCGGCGACGAGGGCTCCGAGAGGGACGAGGCGCGCGATCGGATTCATGGGAGGATTATGGTCGCAACGCCCGCCCGCCGTCCCCGGTTCCCGCCGCTTCCCGGCACGCCGAGGCCCCCGCGCGCGTTGAAAGAGGGGCAGGCCCCCGCATCCCCCGCAGGTATCCTGAACCCAATCCCATGAAGCTCGGACGGGCCCTCCCCTACGTCGTCGGCGCGGCGTCGCTCGGCGCGGTGGTGTCGGCGTTCTCCTCGGGCGCCTCCCCCTACGTCACCGTGCGCGAGGCGCGCGGGATGTCCGGCGACCGCCTCCACCTCGCGGGCGACCTCGTGAAGGGGACCGTCGGCGGCGACGTGACGAGGGGCACGATGGAGTTCGACCTGAAGGACAAGGACGGCGCGACGGTCCACGTCGTCCACCGCGGCGAGCGCGCCTCCCTCCAGAACGCCACCCGCCTCGTCGCCATCGGGCGCATCGACCCCGCGAGCGGCGGGCGCGTCTTCGCCTCGGTCCAGCTCCTCGTGAAGTGCCCCTCCAAGTACGAGGCCGAGAAGGCCCGTCAGGCGAAGTGAACGAGAGCGTCATCCCCCCCGGCACCCCCGAAGCCCCCGCCTGGTCCCTCCTCGTCGGCGCGCTCGGGCGCGGCTCCGTCCTCGCCGCCGCCGCCCTCTTCCTTCTCGCGTTCGGGCTCGCGTTCCTTCCTCGCCGCGACCGCCTCACGAAGGCCGCCTTCGTCCTCGGCGCGCTCGCCCTCGGGACGACCCTCGCCTCGCTCGGCGCGCTCTTCCTCGGCGACCGGTTCGAGTACCGCTACGTCTTCTCCCACTCGGACCTGCGCAACCCCCTCCAGTACAAGCTCTCCGCGATCTGGACCGACCAGCAGGGCTCCTTCCTCCTTTGGGGCGTCACCTCGTCCCTCTTCGGCGCGTGGGCCGTCCTGCGCGCAAAGGAGTTCGGCCGCGCCGCCGCCGGGATCATGGCCCTCCCTCTCGCCGGGATCGCCGCGATCCTCGCGATCGAGTCCCCCTTCGTCCTTCTCGCCGACGCCGTCCAGAACGGCAAGACCTTCGTGCCCCCGAACGGCACCGGGATGCCCCCGCTCCTCCAGAACTACTGGAACGCGATCCACCCCCCCATCGTCTTCTCCGGCTTCGGGCTCCTTATCGTGCCGTTCGCGCTCGGGCTCGCCGGGCTTCTGCGGCGCGACCTCGCCGGCTGGATCCCCGCCGCGCGCCCCTTCGTCCTCTGGGGCGTCGCCGTCCTCGGCCTCGGGATCTCGCTCGGCGGGATGTGGGCCTACGAGTCGCAAGGGTGGGGCGGCTACTGGGCGTGGGACCCGGTCGAGAACGTCTCGCTCGTCCCGTGGCTCTTCATGGTCGCCCTCTCGCACGGGATGATCGCCGGGGCCCGCGCCCGCCGCCCCTCCGTCGCGACCCTCGTCCTCGCCGGACTCCCCTTCCTCGCCTTCGTCTACGGCACCTTCCTCACCCGCTCGGGCCTTCTCGACGGCGTGAGTAACCACTCCTTCGCCCGGATGGACCGCGCGACCCTCCAGGTCCTCCGCGCCGTCCTCGTCGGCGTCGCGGGGGCCTACGTCGCCTCGGTGATCGCGGCGGTCCGCATCGCCAAGGCGCCCGCGCCCGCCGCGCCGAGTGCTCCGGCCGCCGGCTACGAGCGCGGCCAGGCCTACTCCGCCGGGATCGTCCTCCTCTCCCTCGTGAGCCTCGTCATCGCCGTCGGCATGAGCTGGCCCGTCCTCGTCGCCCTGCGCGGCGGGCGCACCGAGCGCGTCGAGGAGACCCTCTACCAACAGGCCCTCGTCCCCTTCTTCATCCCCCTCCTCCTCCTTATGGCCGTCGCGCCGTTCATGAAGTGGCGCCACGAGGCTCCCGGGGCGATCGGCAAGCGGGCGATGAACGCCTTCTCCCTCTCGCTCGGCCTCTTCGGCCTCCTTCTTCTCGCGACCCGCCTTCCGGGCTCCCCGATCCTTCTCGACTCCGCCCGCCGCGTCTCGGCCCCGTTCGGGCTCCAGCTGTCCTCGATCGCCGTCATCGGCGGCCTCGTCTGGGCCCTTCTCTTCGTCGCCGTCGCGAACGGCGCGCGCCTCGTCGGATCTCTGAAGAAGGACAAGATGTCGCTCGGCGGCTTCGTCGCTCACGTCGGGATCGCCGTCCTTCTCGGCGGCCTCCTCCTGAGCCACGGCCTCGAGCGCAAGGAGCGCGTCTTCCTGCGCCCCGGCGCCCCCGCCGAGGCGCTCGGCTACCGTCTGGCGTACGACCGCTACGACGGCGGCGACATGTACGACCGCGGGGGCAAGGTCCGCCTGAACGTCACCGGCCCCGACGGACGCGCCTTCGTCGCCCGCCCCGGGCTCTACTACTACGACTCCGGCGAGGTCGCCTCGCAGGGGCAGGGCGGGGGCGAGGCGCAGGGACCGCCGAAGGCGAACGTCCTCCCCCACATCGAGCGGAGCCTCACCCACGATGTGTACGTCGCGATGTCCGCGCCGATCACCGACGCCTTCGAGTCGCCCGTGAGCCTCAAGCCCGGCGAGACGAAGACCCAGGGCGGGATCACCCTGCAGTACATCCAACCGACGATGTCGGGCGAGCCCGGCACCCCCGGCGCGAAGTTCGGCGCCCTCGTCCGGCTCACCTACCAGGGGAGGTCCGCGCTCTCGAAGCCCGAGATCGAGATCACCCCCGAGGGCGTGCGCCCCACCCTTGTCTCCGCTGGCCAAGGATTCGGGCTCTCGCTCTCGACGGTTGATCCGCGCGACCGTTCGATCCAGGTCCAAGCCCACCTCACGCCCCCCGTGTACCCCATCGAGCTCTACGAGAAGCCCCTCACCTCGCTCGTGTGGCTCGGGACCGGGATCTTCACCCTCGGCGGCGCGATGTCCGCCTTCGCCCGCCGCCTTCGCCGCCCCGCCCGCCTCCCGAAGCCCGCACCGGGCGAGGAGCCCCCGGCCACCGACCGAACGACGACCCCGAACCGTGCGCCTCTCCCAACTGCTTAAAGCGAAGCTCCACCACGCCCGCGTGACGTACGCGAACCCCGAGTACGTCGGCTCGATCGAGATCGGGCACGAGCTCATGGCCCACGCGGGGATCCTCGACGGCGAGCTCGTTCACATCTGGGCGGTGGACCACGACGCCCGGATCGTCACCTACGCTTTCTCCGGCCCGCGGGGCGCGATGGGGATCAACGGCGGCGCCGCCCGCCTCTTCAAGCCCGGCGACCGCCTCATCGTCGCCGCCTTCGACCTCTCCGACGAACCGATCGTCCCGAAGGTCGTCCTCCTGAACGAGAGCAACGAGATCGTCCGCGACATGACCCCCTTCTCGATCGTGGGCTGATGGCGTCTTTAGACCTCGGCAGGCTCCTCGAAGAGTCCGGCGCGATCCTGCGCGGGCACTTCGTCCTCACGAGCGGCCGCCACTCGGACGTCTACTTCGAGAAGTTCCGGGTGCTGGAGCGCCCCGACGTCCTCTCCGCCCTCTGCGCCGAGATCGCCGCCCACTATGCTGGCGAGCGCTTCGACGCCGTCGCCGGCCCGACGACCGGCGGCATCCTCGTCGCCTTCGAGGTCGCCCGGCACATGGGCCTCCCCGCCGTCTACGTCGAGACCGAGAACGGCGCGAAAACCCTCCGCCGCGGCAAGACGCTCGCGCCGGGGGCGCGGCTCCTCGTCGTGGACGACGTCCTCACGACCGGCCGCTCCCTCCTCGAGACCCGCGACGCCCTCGAAGCCGCCGGCGGCACCCCCGCCGCCTACGCCGTCCTCCTCGACCGCACCGAGACGCCCCCCGCCCTCGCCGCCCCTCTCTTTTCGGCGTACCGGGTCCGGGCGACGAGCTACGCGCCCGACGGCGTTCCCGCGTCTCTGCGCGACGTGCCCGTCACAAAACCCGGCACACGCTCTTGACCCCCTATCGAAGGATCCGGGGTTCGCCCAGACGTTGAGCGATCCGGGCGTCGATCAATAGCGCGAGCTTGAGGAGCCGTTCTGGACCGAGTGGACCTTCCGTAAAGGGGTAGTCGCTTGGCGCGATCGGGCCATCGGCCCCCGCATCCCACGGGTACTCGGCGTTCACACCGACCCCGGACCAGAAACCGGAGGAGGTCTGCCCGGACGCCCGGTCGTTCGCGAGCTTCGGAGCGAGTTGCTCGACGAGCTTCGCCGTCTCGACGAGGCTCCGCGTGGCCTCGGCAAAGTCTTCTCGGCCCTTGAAGCCGAGCCGTTGGACATCGCCTGCCGAGTTCGCCAGAGCTTTCATCCATCGCGAGAAGCCTGTGGGGGAAAGACTCGGACGCCGACCGTCGCTCGCCTCGTCCGATTCGGCTTTCGCGAGCTTCTCGCCCGCCATCTGGAGGTAGTGGAGGATCTGGCACTTGTCCGCACCACCCTCCTGCAGGATGCGGTAGGTCAGAAGGTCGGAGCGGGCCTGTCGCAGAAACGCCCGCTTCCAACTCAAGCGGCGCGCCTTGGGAGGGGCAACTTCCGGGCATCGTCCCAGGTCTGAGCCCACGAGGGTGGAAGCGGGACGACGCCGACCTCTTCGGGGCGGATGATCGCGATTCTTAGTGGAACCATCTTTCCATCCTCCTCATCGGTCAGTCGAATGGACGAGATCCCCTGGGGATCGCTCGGAACGGCGGTCGGATCCGTGTAGACGAGCCGGTACTCCCCTTCGGCGGGAAACCAATAGACATCTACGAACTCCGGATTCCTCCGCAAGGCGTCTTCGATGTAAGCGGTGCCCGGCATCTTTCTCGGCATGGTTCCGAGACTACCTACGCCGCGCCCTTGGCGAAGCGGATGAAGTTGTCCTTGTCCACCGCGCGCATGAGGCACTCCTCGTACGAGCAGTACCCGCCCCGGTAGATGTCCGCGAGGTTCCGGTCCATCGTGATCATCCCCGCGTTCCCGCTCATCTCCATGATCGAGTACATCTGGTGCGTCTTCGCCTCGCGGATAAGGTTCTTGATCGCCGGCGTTCCCAGCATCACCTCCACCGCCGCCAGACGCCCGCCCCCGAGCTTCGGCAAGAGCTGCTGCGCGACCACCCCCTCGAGCGTGTTCCCGAGAAGCACCCGGATCTGATCCTGCTGGTCCGTCGGGAAGACGTCCACGATCCGGTCCACCGTCGCCGGCGCGTTGCGCGTGTGGAGCGTCCCGAACACGAGGTGCCCCGTCTCCGAGAGCGTGAGCGCCGCCTCGATCGTCTCCAGATCCCGAAGCTCGCCGACGAGCACGATGTCCGGATCCTCGCGGAGCACCGCGCGAAGCGCGTCGTGGAGCGTGAACGTGTCGATGTTCAGCTCGCGCTGGTTGATCATGCACGTCTTGTGCCGGTGCAGATACTCGATCGGGTCCTCGATCGTGAGGATGTGCGCCGCCCGGTGCTCGTTGATGTCGTCGATCATCGAGGCGATCGTCGTCGTCTTGCCGCTCCCCGTCGGCCCCGTCACGAGGATGAGACCGCTCGTGCGCTTGCACACCTCGCGGATGATCTGCGGCAATCCCAGCGACTCGAACGCCGGGATCTTCGTCGGGATCGCGCGCAGGGCCCCCGCCACCGAGCCGCGCTGCATGTAGACGTTGAAGCGGAACCGCGCCGCGTCCTTCACTGTGTAGCCGAAGTCGAGCTCGTGCTTCGTCTCGTACTTCTCCAGCTGCTCGTTCGTGAGCGTGTCGTAGATGAGCCGCCGCGTGTCCCGGGGCGTGAGCGCCGGGTACGGGAGCGGCGTGAGCTCCCCGTCGAGCCGGATCATCGGGGGCAACCCCACGGTCAGATGGATGTCCGACGCCTTGCGCTCGAGCGCGAGCCTCAGGATGTCGTCGATGTGGACGTCCGCGATGGGGGTGAGATCCACCCCGTTGAGGATCTTGTGCCGCGACGCCTCCTCGATCTCGAACTTCGGCGGCGTCGCCTCCTCCACCCCGATCGCGCTCGTGTCCACGTGCCGGAACTGCTCGCGCTGGTGCTGCGCCGCCGCCTCGCTCGCCGCCGCGTCCTCGTTCTCCAGGACCGTCAGCCGCACCGGCGCGGGCGCCTCCATCGCGAGCCCCGTCACCGGGTTGATCGCGAGGCTCTCCGCCCGGTCGGGCCTCGGCCCCGGGTCCCTCACCGCCTCGCCCCCCGTGACGTCCACCTCCGGCGCGGGCGCCGGCGCGGCCGCCGCGCCCCCCGCCACGCTCTTCCAATCGAACCCGTTTCCCATCTAAGCCGCCAATCGATCCTGAGCCGCCGCGATCGCTCCCGCCGCCTCGCTTAACAGTGTCGGCAGTTCCTCCGGCGGAACTCCCGCCGTTTCGAGCGCCCACGGCGGGATTTCCGCCCCGCGCCCCATCGCCGCCGCGATCGCGACGAGCGCCTGCAGAGGGTCGGGCTCCCCCGGCGCGTCCACCGCGTTCATCGCGCGCGCCATCGGGCCCGGGAACCCCCACGCCGCCCCCGCCGCCGCTCCGATCTGCCCCCCGTGCGCCCCGTACACCGCCCACTCCGCCTCGGCCTCCGAGAGGGCCTTCGCCCGCGCGAGCTCGTACACCCGCGCGTACGGCACCCCGCCGCACCGGTCCAGGAGCGTCCTCCCCACGAGGTGCAGAAGCCCCGCCGTGTACGCGTCGTCGGGCCTTGCCGCCCGCGTCCGGTGCGCGAGCCATTTCGCCGCCATCGCCGCGTCGAGCGACGCCTTCCACCACCCCCGCCGCCGGAGCGACTCCGCGTCCGTCCGCCCGACGAAGAGGTCGAACGTCCCCACCGCCAGCGCGAGGTTCCGCACCGCCCCGAACCCCAGCCGCATCGTCGCCTCCCGGATCGAGCTCACCCGCACCCCCGAGGAGTACGCCGGCGAGTTCGCCTCCGCGAGAAGCCTCGCCGCGAACCCCGGGTCCAGCACCACCGCCCTCTCCACCGCCGACGCCGGGGCGTCCGCGCTCGAAGCCGCCTCGACGATCTTGAACACCACGTGGGGAAGCGCCGCGAGCTCCCCCGTCCGCCCCACGATCGCTGCCACCGCCTTCCGGTCCGGCTCGGGGAACCCTCCGCCCGCGAGGCGGTTCACGCGTAGATCACCCGAAGCACCTCGTCCGCCGTCGTGACCCCGGCGAGGATCTTGCTCACCGCGTCCATCTGGAGCGTCTTCATCCCGTTCGCCACCGCGAGGTTCCGCAGAACGTGCGCGGGGGCGTGCTCGAGGATCTTGTCCTTGATCTCGTCCGACATCATCATCATCTCGTGGACGCCGGTGCGCCCCTTGTACCCGGTCCCCTTGCACCGGTCGCAACCGGCCCCCTTGTAGATCGTGAACTCGTCCCCACCCCCCGCCGGACCGTCCGGCGGGATCGGGAACCCGTGCCGCGCGAAGAACTCGCGCGGCACCGTGTAGGGCTCCTTGCACCCCGGGCAGATCGTCCGGATAAGCCGCTGGGCGAGGATCCCGATGATCGAGGACGAGATGAGGAACGGCTCGATCTTCATGTCGATGAGCCGCGTCGGCGCGCTCGGCGCGTCGTTCGTGTGGAGCGTCGAGAGCACGAGGTGCCCCGTGAGCGCCGCCTCCATCGCGATCGTCGCCGTCTCCGTGTCGCGCATCTCGCCGACCATGATGATGTCGGGGTCCTGCCGGAGCATCGCCCGGAGGCCCGCCGCGAACGTCATCCCCGCCCGCACGTTCACGCCGCACTGGTTGATCCCCGCGAGCTCGTACTCCACCGGGTCCTCGATCGTGATGACGTTGTTCGCCCCGTCGCTCACCTCGTTGAGGATCGAGTACAGCGTCGTGCTCTTCCCCGACCCCGTCGGCCCCGTCACGAGGATGATCCCGTACGTCCGCGAGCACGCGTCCTGCACCATCGCGAGGTTCTCCGGCAGAAATCCCAGCTTCGGGAGCCCCACGTTGATCCCCCCCTTGTCGAGGACGCGCATGACGATCTTCTCCCCGTGGATCATCGGGAGCGTCGAGACCCGGAAGTCGAACTCGCGCCCCCCCACCGTCATCGTGATCCGGTTGTCCTGCGGCGTCCGCTTCTCCGCGATGTCCATGTCGGACATGATCTTGAACCGGCTCGCCAGAGGCGCCACGACCTTGCGCGGAAGCTTCATCCCCTCCTGCATCACCCCGTCGATCCGGTACCGCACCCGCACCCCGTCCTTCTGCGGCTCGATGTGGATGTCGCTCGCCTTATCGAGGATCGCCTGCGAGATGATGAGGTTTGCAAGCCGGATGATCGGCGCGTCCTCCCCCATCTCCCGAAGCTCGTCCTCCGAAAGCTCGTCCTCCTCCTTCTTCGCCAGGGCGACGTCGTCCCCGTCGAAGTCCTTCATCACCCCCGCGAGCGCGTCCGAGACGTTCGCCTCCTGCTTGTAGTGGACCGCGAGCGAGGCGAGCAGATCCTCCTCGATCGCGATCACCGGCTCGATCTCGAACCCCGTCGTGAGCCTCAGCTCGTCGATCGCGAAGATGTCGAGCGGGTTCGCCATCGCGACGATGAGCCGCCCCCCCTGCCGCTCCAGCGGCAACGCCTTGTACTTGCGCGCGAGCCCGCCCGAGAAGAGGTCCACCGCCTCCGGGTGCGGCACCGTGTCCGCGACGTCCACGAAGCCCACCCCCCACACGTCCCCGAGGCACCGCACCCGGTCGCGCTCGGTGATGTACCCCATCGTCACGAGGATCTTCGCGATGGAGTCCGCCCCCCCGCTCTCCCTCTGCCGCTCCATCGCGCTCGTGAGCTGGTCGGAGCCGATAAGCCCCTCCCGCACAAAGTGCTCTCCCGTCAACATCATGCCGTGCCGCCTCCGGCGCCCTCCCCCGGCGTCCGCCGGCGAGGTTCCGCCGAGCCCCTCTTTCCACCGCCGCCCGCCCCGTCCCCCGGTAATCCCCCCGGCCCGCGATTCCCCCGGGGCCGGGTAGACTCGCGGATCACCTGCCCAGGTGGCGAAATCGGTAGACGCGCTAGTTTCAGGTACTAGTTCTGTTAAAGGAGTGGGGGTTCGAGTCCCTTCCTGGGCACCACGAGGACGCTCCACAAGGGGTCGCGAAGAGCCAAAGCGATGCGTTTCGACCGATGGGGACCTGTGGACGCGAGCGCCGACGCCGAGCGCCGCTACTACGCCGCCCTTCGTCGTAAGTCGCCCGAGGAGAGGATGCTCCTGCTATGCTCCCTGCTGGACTCGTCCCTCGCGATGCGAGAGGCGACGAGATCCCTCCGCCGCGATGCGACTGCCCTACCACCTGCCGCTCCTTGTGGAGTTCTCAAGGCGCCTAGGGCGCGCTGACATCCCCCACCTCATCGGCGGCTCCATCGCCTCGAGCCTCTACGGCGACTACCGTCTGACGAACGACGTCGACCTTGAACTCCAAATCTCGGGAGAGCGCGTGGACGGACTGGTGGAAGTCCTGGGGGAGCCGTTCTCCGTCTCCCGGGGCGAGATCGAGGACGCCCTCCGCGATCCAGGCCCTTTCGCCTCGTTCCAGGTGCTCCACACGGACGAGGTCTTCAAGTTCGACTGCTTCCTCCACGGACGCGCCCCCTTCGACGCCGAGGCCTTCGCCCGCTCGCAGGTCTACGACTTCCCCCCCTACGGCTCCCTGCGCTTTGCGAGCGCCGAACACATCTTCGTTCAGAAGCTCCGCTGGTTCGATCTCGGACGCCGAACGAGCGAGCGCCAATGGCGCGACCTCGTCGGCATCGCCCGCGCCGCGCAAACGTTCGACCGGACGCTCGCGACCCGCTGGGCCTCCTCCGTTGACCTCGCCGACCTCGCCGCCGAAACTCTCGCCGAGGCCGACGCGCGCGAGGCAGAATAGGGCGTGCCCGCCCCGGACCGGACCCGACCCCTGCCCCGCTCGCGCCCCGAGGGCGTCGGCCTCGATCCCGGCGGGGTCGAGGCCTTCCTCGACTCCGTCGCCGAGGGCGGCGTGGACCTCCACTCCCTCATGGTCCTTCGGCGCGGCCACGTCGCCGCCGAGGCCTGGTGGGCGCCGTACTCTCCCGAGCGACCCCACCTCCTCTACTCGCTGAGCAAGAGCTTCGCCGCCGTCGCCGTCGGCCTCCTCGTCGCCGAGGGCCGCGCCCGCCTCGACGAGCCCCTCGCCGAGATCTTTCCCGAGAGCCTCCCCGAGAGCGTGAGCCCGAACCTCGCGGCGATGACCGTCCGCCACCTCCTGAACATGACCACCGGCCACGAGGAGGACGACCTCGGGCGCGACCTGCGCGGGCGCGAGGACGGCGACTGGGTCCGCGGCTTTCTCGCCCGCCCCGTGCCGCGCGAGCCTGGGACCCACTGGATCTACAACTCGAGCGCGAGCTACATGCTCTCCGCCCTCGTCGCCCGCCGCACCGGCGAGCGCCTCCTTGACTACCTCGCCCCCCGCCTCTTCGAGCCCCTCGGCATCCCCATCGAAGCACCGGGCGGAGAGCCGGGCGGCGCGACCTGGCAGCGCGACCCGAAGGGGATCGACGTCGGCGGCTGGGGCCTCTCGCTCCGCACCGAGGACGTCGCGAAGTTCGGACGGTTGCTCCTGGAGGGCGGCGGCGATCTCCTTCCCGCCGGCTTCCTCGCCGAGGCCACCCGAAGGCAAGCCGCCAACGGCGACGGCGCCGGAGATTGGGGCTCGGGCTACGGCTACCAGTTCTGGATGTGCGACCCGCCGGAGGGGTCGGGGCGCGTCTACCGCGGCGACGGCGCCTTCGCCCAGCTCCTCGTCGTCGTTCCCGACCGCGACCTCGTCGTCGTCGTTACCGCCAACGCCGACATCGGCGCGGTCCTGAACCGCGTCTGGACCCACCTCCTCCCCGCCGCGGTCGACGCGGAGGGGACGCCCGGCGGCGAGCCTCTGCGCCGCGGGGGCCTTGCGATTCCCTTCGTCGCGGGCGGTGGCCCCACCGAGACCCCCGTCGCCCTCCATCTCGCCGAGAACCCGATGGGCTGGACCGCCCTCCGCCTCCTCCCCGACGTGGCGGGCGCCCGCGTCGAGCTCGACGACGCCCACGGAACCCACCCCATCGCCGTCGGCCACGAGGACTGGGCCTCCGGCCGCACCGCGTTCGGCCTCGGCGACCCCGAGACCGGCGAGGACGAGCCGATCCTCGCCCGCGGCGGCTGGATCGCCCCCGGCCGCTTCGAGGCGACCCTGTGCTTCGTCGGCACCCCCTTCCACCCGACCCTCGCCGTTGAGACCGGCGTCGGGAACGGCGTCGCCACCCTTTCCGGCCCCCTCGGCCTCGGCTCGGTGGACCGCCGCGCCGTCTCGGTCTAGATCCGCCCCGGCGCCGAGGGGCGGGTACCCTCCCCGCCGATGCGCGGGGCCCGGATGGAAAGCGAGATCGAGGCCCAGGCGGGCCTCCTGCGCGGGGCCTCCGAGGGCTACTTCGAGAGCGCCCGCGCCGCCCTCGGAGGCGGAGAACCCCCCGAGCTCGTCCTCCTCGCCGCGCGCGGCTCGAGCGACAACGCCGCCCTCTACGCCCGCTACCTCATCGAGGTCCACGTCGGCGTCCCCGTCGTCCTCGCCGCCCCGAGCGTGATCACCCGCTACGGCGCGACGATGCGCTACCCCCGCACCCTCGCGATCGGGATCTCCCAATCCGGGGCCGCCCCCGACGTGAGCGAGGTCCTCGAGACGATGCGCGCCCTCGGCCACCAGACCCTCGCGATCACGAACACCCCCGGCTCCCGCCTCTCGAACGCCGCCGACGCCACGATCCCTCTGAACGTCGGCGTCGAGACGGCCGTCGCCGCGACGAAGACCTTCTCCGCCTCCCTCCTCGCGCTCTACGGGTGCGTCCGCGCCCTCGCCTCTGAACTTCCCCCGCCCGCCCTCTTCGACGAGGCCTGGATCGCGACGTGCCGCGCCGCCGCCGAGGAGGCGAGCGGCGTCTTCGTCCGGTGCTCGCCGACCTTCGCCCTCGCCCGCGGCTACGCCTTCGGCGTCGCCCACGAGACCGCCCTGAAGATGATGGAGTGCGCCCTCCTCCCCATGAAGGCGTACTCCGTCGCCGACTTCCAGCACGGCCCCAAGGCCCTCGCCGGACCCGGCTCCGCCGCCCTCGACCTCTCCGGCGAGGCGGGCGCGCTCACGGCGCAAGGGTGCGAGCTCGTCGGCCTCCCGCCGCTCCCCCCCGACGTTCCCCCCGAGATCGCCCCTCTCTGGAGCGTCGTCTTCGCCCAGTGGCTCGCCCTCTTCGCCTCCCGCGCCCGCGGCCTCGACCCCGACGCCCCCCGCCACCTCGACAAAGTCACGAAGACGCGCTAAGCTAGACGCATCCCCGCCGCCCGTGCGGGGGTAAGGAGGAGAAGGCCATGAGTCCCGAAGCGCGCGTCGAGCCCGAGCTCGCCCCCCCCGGCGCCGAGCCCATCGGCGCCGAGCCCATCCGCGCCGAACCGATCCAGCCCGACGAGCTCACCGCCCTCGTCGCCAGGCTCCACGAGACGGGCGATGCGATGACCACAGCCGACGTTGCCGCGACCCTCGGTTTGCCCGAGGGCCAGGTCGCCGCGTCCCTCGACGCCCTTCGGCGCGAGAGGGCCCGCGCGGCGATGGCCAAGGCGCGCCGATCCGGCCGCTTCGGCACCCGCCGCGACCGCTTCGGCGCCGCCCTCGCCGCCGTCCTCCTCGCCGGAACCCTCGCCTTCGCCTACCGAGTCTCCCGGTTCTCGTTCGTCCCGCACCGAACCCTGCCGGCCCCCGCGTCCGCCGTCCCGATCCGAAGCGCCGATATGCCTTCCGCCCTCCGGCGCCGGATCGAGGCGACCACGCCCAACGTTGTGAAGGTCACCGTCGCCGGAGAGAGCTATACCGGCGAGAACGCTTCGGGTGTCTACGGCACCGATGGCCTCGCCGCCCTCCGAGAGGCCGTGGAGCTCGACGGGAGCCGCGTCTTCGTCCAACCCCCCATCTCCGAGGCCGCGATCCGCGAGCAACTCGCGAGCGCCCACCCCCACGCCGTCGCCGGTCTCCACTTCACCCGCATCGCGATCTCCGGCCGCGCCGGTCCCCAGCTCGTCTACGTCCCCACGATCCCCGGCCCCTCCGACGGCCCCGCCTATCTCCCGCCGGCGACGAGCGAACTCATCCGGAGCGAAGCCGCCCGCCGCTGGAACCGCGTCGCCGACCTCATGACGGAGTCTATGTACGCCCCCACGGTCCAAGGTGCCCGATGAACGAGACCTCCGCCTCCCTGACGCCCCCCGCGGCGATCGACACGATCGGGCCGGGCGAGCTCACCGCCCTCGTCGCCCGCCTCCACGAGCGCAACGAGGCGATGACCACCGCCGACGTCGCCGCCGCCCTCGGTCTCCCCGAGAGCGAGGTCGCCGACGCCCTGCGCGACCTGCGCGCCGCCCGCCCGCTCCCCCCGCTCGTCGGGGCCGCGACCGCCCGGCCCCCCTCCGCGTTTGCCAGGCGCCGCCCGAACGCCGCTCTGCTCGCCCTCCCCCTTCTCCTCGCCTCGCTTCTCGTCGGCGGCGCGATCTTCGCGGTGGGCCGGGCCGAACTGCGCTCCGCGCCCGCGAGCCGCGCCTCCTCCGAGGACTCCCTCAGCGAGCGCCTCCGCACGATCCTCCCCCCCGGCATGACCGTCCGCGTCGGCGAGGTCGCGTACACCGGACGCCCCGGCGAGACCTGGGGCGACGAGAGCGAGCTCGCTGAGGCGATCGAAGCCCTCCTGAACGAGCGCCGCGCCACCCCCACCTCGGACCCCAAAGCGGAAGAGACGCTCTCCGTGAATTGGAAGGACGAGACGTTCCCGGTCGTGACGCGCCCCCTGCGCGAGAGCGAGGGCGGCGGAACGGAAGAGGGACGGACCGCCCTCATTCGCCACGACGCCGCCCGCATCGCCGCGAACCGCCTCGCCGAGTGGGCCGAGACGCTCCGCAAACGCTAAGAGGGCTTTTCGGCTAACCTAGCCGCAGGCATGTTCCTCCCCGCGAACCCGCAGACGCCCACCCCCGTCCGGGAGCTCTACACGAAGTCCGAGTACCGCGTCCCCATGCGCGACGGGACGAAGCTCTACGTCCAGGTCTACACGCCGAAAGCGGGCGGGAAGCACCCCATCCTCATGGAGCGCACCCCCTACGGCGCCGGACCCAAGGGCGACGCCTTCGCCCGCTTCCGGGGCTCGCGCAAGTTCGTGGACGCGGGCTACATCTTCGCCTACGGCGACGTCCGCGGCCAGAGCGAGAGCGAAGGCGTCTACGAGAACGTCCGCCCCCTCCTCGACGCACCCAAACCGGGCCAGACCGACGAGGCCACCGACGCCTACGACACCGTGGACTTCCTCGTGAAGACCGTCCCCGACAACAACGGCAAGGTCGGCTTCTGGGGGATCTCCTACCCCGGCTTCTACGCCGCCACCTCCGGCGTCCGCACCCACCCCGCCGTGAAGGCGATCTCCCCCCAGGCCCCCGTCTCCGACTGGTTTCTCGGCGACGACGTCCACCACAACGGCGCCCTCTTCGTGCAGGAGTCGTTCGACTTCTCCACCTTCTTCGACGTCCCCCGCGGCGCCGAAGGCCCGAAGATCGACCGCGGCGGCAAGACCGCCTACGACTTCTATCTCGGCGCGGGCGCCCTCGCGAACCTCGACCGCGACTACTACCGGGGAAAGATCCCCTACTGGAACGAGCTCCTCGCCCACGACACCTACGACGCCTACTGGAAGGCCCGCTCCCTTCCCTCCCACTTCAAGAACGTGAAGTGCGCCGTCCTCACCGTCGGAGGCTTCTTCGACAAAGAGGACATGTGGGGCGCCCTCAACCTCTACCGGCGCTCCGAGCGCCAGAACCCCGGCATCCCCAACACCCTCGTCATGGGCCCCTGGACCCACGGCCAATGGGCGGGCCGCGCCCGCACCCTCGGCGACCAGGACTGGGGCTCGGACACCGCGAGGTTCTACCAGGACGAGGTCGAGTTCCCCTTCTTCGACCGGTACCTCAACGGCGCGAACGTCCCCGCCCCCCCCGAGGCCCTCGCCTTCGAGACCGGCGCGAACGCCTGGCGCCGCTACGCGAGCTGGCCCCCCGCCTCCCGACCCCTCTCCGCCTACCTCCTGCGCTCCGGCGCCCTCTCGCCCGAGCCCTCCGTCCACCCCGAGGCGGGCACCATCGTCGCCGACCCCGCCGCCCCCACCCCCTACCTCCCGGACTGGAAGACGAGCAAGCGCGCCCCCGCCGATTGGCTTATCGCGGACCAACGCTTCGTCGAGGGCCGCCCCGACGTCGCGACCTTCCGCTCCGAACCCTTGAAGGCCGACCTCCGCATCGGCGGCGGCATCGTCGCCGACATGTGGGTGAGGTCCACCGGCACCGACGGCGACCTCGTCGTGAAGGTCATCGACGAGTTCCCCGCCGACGACCCGCGGGTCTCCGCGAAGGGGAACAGGCTCGCCGGCTACGAGATGATGCTCCGCGCCGACGTCTTCCGCATGCGCTTCCGCGACTCGTTCGAGAACCCCCGCCCGCTCGCCCCCGGCAAACCCGAGCACGTCCGCTTCACGATGAACGACACCCTCCACACCTTCAAGGCGGGCCACCGGATCACCGTCCAGGTCCAGCCCTACTGGTTCCCCATCGTGGACCGCAACCCCAACCGCTTCGTCACGATCGCCAAGGCGACCGACGCCGATTACCAAAAGGCGACCGTCACTCTCCTCTCCGGACCCAAGACCCCCTCCCGCGTGATCCTCCCGACCCTACCCTCCCGGCCCTGAGATAGCCGTGCCCTACCTCCTCGCCTACTTCCGCCAGACCTACGGCGGGCGCGTCGAGACGAACGCGGAGGGGACCTACACCGTCCCCCTCCCCGTCGAGCCGTTCGCCGCCGAACGGCTCCACCTCGCCCTCTCGCACGACGGCCGCGCCTTCGTCCCCCTGAACGCGAACCGCCCCGTCCTCCCCGACCTCTTCCTGCGCGATCCCTTCGTCGCCCGCGGCCCCGGCGGCCTCTGGCACCTCGTCGCCACCTCCGCCTGGTCCTCCCACTCGCTCGTCCACCTGACGTCCCCCGACCTCGTGGCCTGGAGCGCCCCGAGCCACCCCCGCGTCATGCCCGAGGGAACGGGCACCGTCAACGTCTGGGCCCCCGAGTTCCTCCCGCACCCCGATGGGGGGTACCTCGTCCACTGGTCGTCGTCCTACGGCCCCGAGGGCTGGAGCGACTCGCGCATCTGGTCCGCCCGCACCGACGACTTCCGGACCTTCTCCAGACCCAGCGTCCTCTTCGACCCCGGCTTCACCGTCATCGACGCCACGATCGTGCCCGACGGGGGGAAGTGGCTCATGGTCTTCAAGGACGAGCGCTTCGGCCACCTCCACGGCGAGCACCGCCACCTTCAGGCCGCCCGCGCCCCCGCCCCCGAAGGCCCCTGGACCGTCGAGGGCGGCCCGATCGGCCCCGCCCTCTCCGAAGGCCCCGCCCTCTACCGCCTCCCCGGGACCGAGCCTGCGAAGGGCGAGTGGGCTCTCGTCTTCGACCGGTGCATGGCCGACGACTACGCGGCCCTCGTAAGCCCCGACGGACGCGCCTGGACCCCCGGCGAGGGCTTCGTCTTCCCCCCGAACGCCCGCCACGGCTCCGTCGCGTGGATCGCCGAGGCCGAGGCGGAGAGGCTCGGGACCGCGTTTCGGTAGACTTTCGCGCGACCCAAGCGTTCGAGCGGCCAAACGCGACCGGAGCCCCGCTCCCGGCGCGCGGAAGCGTTCGGCTTCCAGCTCGATCATGAAGTCCCGCCATGCCCCGCCGCGCCGAAGCGGTCTCGCCCTCCTCGCCTCCCTCGCCCTCGCCCTCGTGCCGACCCTCGGCTGGGCCGCCGAGGGTGACGGCGTCGTCCTGAACTTCTCCGGCTCCGACCGCAACTGGATCGTCGGCGCGCTCGTCCTCGGCGTCCTCGCCCTCCTCTACGGCCTCTCCACCGCCCGCTGGGTTCTCGCCCAGTCCCCCGGCGACGAGAGGATGCAGGACGTCGGCCTCGCCATCCGCGAGGGAGCCCAGGCCTATCTGAAGAAGCAGATCGCGACGATGCTCCCCTTCGTCGCCCTCCTTGCCGCGGGGCTCTACTTCCTCTACGGCGGCCTGACCGGAAGGACGGGCGCGCTCATCGCCCTCTGCTTCGTCGTCGGCGTCGCCGCCTCCTACGTCGCGGGCTACGCCGGCATGACGATCGCCGTCGCCGCGAACATGAGGACTGCCGACGCCGCCCGCCGCTCGTACAAGAAGGCGCTCGAGGTCGCCTTCCGCTCCGGCTCCGTCGCCGGGCTCGTCACCGTCGGCGTCGGCCTTATCGGCGCGTCGGGCATCCTCCTCCTCTTCCCCGCCCAGGCGACGACCCTCCTCGTCGGCTTCGGCTTCGGCGGCTCGCTCGCCGCCCTCTTCATGCGCGTCGGCGGCGGCATCTTCACGAAGGCCGCCGACGTCGGCGCCGACCTCGTCGGCAAGGTCGAGGCCGGCATCCCCGAGGACGACCCCCGCAACCCCGCCGTCATCGCCGACAACGTCGGGGACAACGTCGGGGACTGCGCGGGCATGGCCGCCGACGTCTTCGAGTCGTACGCCGTCACCCTCGTCGCCGCCATCGTCCTCGGCGCCGCGACGAGCGCGATCTTCGACCAGAGCGTCTGGACGAAGCTCGTCCTCTTCGCCCTCGTCGCCAAAGGCGTCGGCATCCTCGCCTCCGCCTTCGGCATGCAGTTCGTCAAGGGGTCCGACAACCTCAATGCCGACCCCCTGAAGGCGATCCGCCGCGGCTTCTACACCGCCGCCGCGACCTCCGTCCTCGGCATCGGCCTCGTCGCCTCGCTCCTCATGGGGGGCGTCCGCACGAACAACCTGAAGACGATCGAGGGCTACCAGGCCGAGGCGATCGCCACGATCCTCGCCGCCCGCGACCGCGCCGCCGCCGAGAAAAAGATCGAGCCGAGCGCCGTCGCCGCCGCCGACGTCCTGAAGGACCCCGCCGTCGCCGCCCTCGCCCTCGGCCCCCAGGCCGCGACCCAGATCGGCCCCATCCTCGGCGAGCCCGCCCCGACGCCCCCCCCGGCCCCGTCCGGCTACGCCCGCGTCACCTCCGCCGACGCCGTCGCCCCGGGCTCCGACGCCCTGAAGAAGGCCCTCGGCTACGCCCTCCAGACCCCCCGAATCCCCGGCGCGACGACCCCGCCCGCCGATCCCTTCACCACCGTCGGCGCCGCCTTCCTCGGCAACGCCCCCGGCTCGCGCTTCGTCGCCGCCCTCGTCCGCGTGAAGGGCACCCCCGAACAGCGCGACCCGAAGGGCAACGTCATCGCCCCCGCCCGCCCCGAGGAGACCCGCTGGCAGGGTCCTCTGCGCGAGTCCGAGCTCGACGCCGCGATCAAGTCCGCCCCCGCGGGGGGCGTCGCCGCGATCGAGCGCAAGCCCTTCGACCTCTACTACAGCGCCCGGGACGACCGCTTCCTCCTCGCCCTCGACGGCGCGATCCCCTCCCCCGTCAGCTCCCTCTCCGTCGGACCCCAGGTCCGCCAGTCCCTGAGCTACTTCGCCGTGGACGTCCCCACCCTCAAGGGGATCGCCGACAAACTCCGCTCCGGCGCCGCCGCCGGCGTCGCCCCGCCGCCCCAGCGCACCATCGGCGTCGCCGTCGCCGAGCACCGGGCCGTCCCCTGGTGGCTCTTCGTCCTTCCCGTCGCCTTCGGCGTTCTCATGGGGCTCGTCATAGAGGGGATCACGAACTACTACGTCTCCACGGGCAAGCGCCCGACCCGCGAGGTCGCGGGCGTCTCCACCGCCGGCGCCGCCCCGATGATCATCCAGGGCTTCGCCTCCGCCGCCGAGTCGTCCGTCTTCATGGTCCTCGCGATCGTCGCCGCCCTTCTCGTCCCCCTCTACATCTTCCCCGCCGCCCTCTACGGCGGCACGATCCTTGCCTTCTACGGCACCGCCCTCGTCGGCCTCGGCCTCCTCACCACCACCGCCTTCGTCCTCGCCATGGACACCTTCGGCCCCATCTCCGACAATGCCCAGGGCGTCTACGAGATGTCCGGCGCCGATCGGGACAACCACCAGGGCGCGATCGCCGTCGGACGCCTCGACGCCGCCGGCAACACCACGAAGGCCCTCACGAAGGGCTTCGCGATCGCCACCGCCGTCATCGCCGCCGTCGCCCTCTTCCACACCTTCGTCGAATCCGCCCACCTCGAGGGCGTCGGCCTCCGCCTTGATCTCCCCGAGATCTTTCTCGGCCTCCTCATCGGCGGCGCGGCCCCGTACCTCTTCTCCGCCTTCTCGATCAACGCCGTCGGACGCGCCGCGTTCGAGCTCATCAACGAGGTCCGCCGCCAGTTCCGCGGCGACGCGGGCATCCTCAAGGGGACGAGCAAGCCCGACTACGGCCGGTGCGTCGCCATCGTCACCGCCGCCGCCCAGCGCGAACTCCTCGGTCCCGGCATCCTCGCGATCTTCCTTCCGATGGCCGTCGCCTTCGGCTTCTCCATCGGGAAGGCCCCGACCTACGTGGACGGGCGGCTCTACAACCTCTCCGGCGCCCAGGCGCTCGGCGGCTTCCTCGCCGGCGCCATCGTCTCGGGCCAGCTCATGGCCGTCCTCCTTTCGAACGCGGGCGGCATGTGGGACAACGCGAAAAAGATCATCGAGGACGGCGAGTTCGGCGGCAAGGGCTCCGAGGCCCACAAGGCGTCGATCGTCTGCGATACCGTCGGCGACCCCTTCAAGGACACCGCCGGCCCCGCCCTCAACCCTCTCATCAAGGTCATGAACCTCGTCGCCCTCCTCCTCGTCGGCGTCGTCGTCCGCCCCTTGGGCAACGGCGTCCTCGTCGCCGTCACCCTCGCTTGCGTCGGCATGCTCGCGGTCGCGTTCTACCTTTCGAAGAAGGGCTCCATCGCCGAGACGATGGCCCGCCTCGCCGTCGAGGGCGGGGGCGAGATCCCGAGCGTCGAGGGCACCCCTCTCCAAGACCCCCCGACCAAACCCCGCATCGTCGTCGGCGACGAAGACTAACCTCCCGAAAGGTTACGGGGGAGGCCCTCTCCCCCGCGCGGAAAGAAGAGGGCGTATGGTCGACCAGAACGATTTCCGAGGCCAGCGCGTCGCGCGGGCCGAACTCGGCCGGCGCGGCGTGGATATCGCCCGCGCCGACCTCATGGTCATGCACGGCATCTGCTACATCCGCGGCGAGGTCGGACGCCTCCCCGGCGCCCAGTACGACGACCTCCAGCGCGAACTCGGCCTCTGCCAACGGGTCCTGCGCCAACGCCCCGAGATCCGCGACGTCATCCTCGACGTGAAGTACCCCGCCGCCGAGGTCGCCCGCGAGCTAGAGGTGAAGGACTACCAGCGCGCCGCCTAGCCGCGCCGCCCTTCCGAGAGCCGGATCGCCTCGCCGACGAGGTAGAAGCTCCCCGTCACGACCACCAGCCCCTCCCCCGCGCGGCCGAGCGCCTCCCCCAGCGAGCCGCACGCCTCCGCCGCCACCCCCGCCCCGCGCGCGGCCGCCGCGACCGCTCCGGGCGCGAGCGAGCGCGGGTTCTCCACCGGCACCGCGAGGACCCGCCCGAGCCCCCGCCGACCGAGCCCCTGCCGACCGAGCCCCCGCCCCGAGAAGAACTCCCCGGGGTCGTGCCCCTCCAGCATCCCCACGATCGCCGTCCACGGCTCCTTCCGGACCGCGTTCAGATGGTCCGCGAGCCGCGCCCCCGAAGCCGTGTTGTGCGCCCCGTCCGCGAGCACCTCGCGCCCCCCGAGCGAGATCGTCTGCATCCGCCCGACGAGCCGCGTCCCCCGGATCGCCTCGGCCGCGATCGCCGGATCGCGCAGGTATCCCCCCGCCCGCGCCGCGACGAACGCCACGAGCGCGTTCTCCCGCTGGTGAGGCCCGACGAGCCCGGGCACGAGGGCCTCCTCCCCGTCTCTCGGAGCGACGCCGCCGAACTCGCGCCCGTACCGAAGGAGCGGCGCCCCCACCTCCGCCGCCACCGCCTCGATCGCCGTCATCGCCTCCGCCCCCACCGGCCCCACCACCCCCGGCGCCCCCGCCTTGAGGATCCCCGCCTTCTCCCGCGCGATCTCGCCCTCCGTGTTCCCGAGGATCGCCGTATGGTCGAGCGAGATGGATACGATCGCGCACGCCGCCGGCGTCACCACGTTCGTCGCGTCCAGCCGCCCCCCCAGCCCCACCTCCAGCGCCACCACCTCGCAACCCGCCCGCTTCCACGCGAGAAACCCCATCGCCGTCTTGAACTCGAACTCCGTCACCCCCCCCCACCCCGTGAGGTCGAACGCCTCCACCACGTCCCGAAGTTCGGTCGCCACCGCCGCGAATTCCCCCCGCGAGATCATCTCCCCCCCGATCTGGATCCGCTCCCGAGGATCCACCACGTACGGCGAGAAGTACCCCCCCGCCCGGAAACCCTGCGCCACGAGCATCGCCTGCAGATATGCCGTCACCGAGCCCTTCCCGTTCGTTCCCGCGACGTGCAGGTACCGAATCGGCGACCCCGCCCCCCCCAGCACCCCCTCCAGACCCGCCGCCGCGACGAACGCCCGCATCCGCTCGAGCCCCAGACGCCACCCGCGACCCTGGAGCCCCTCGATGTAGCCGAGAGACGCCTCGTAGGTCATACCGCCGCAGGTTGAGGAAGAAGCCCCGACGCCGCGATCCGCCGCACCGCCTCCGCGAACCGCTCCCCGTTCTCGTCCCCCGTGAGCGTGAGCGACATCCGCACGTACCCCTCCCCTTCGGTCCCGTACCCCGTTCCCGGGATCGTCACGATGTGCGCCCGCTCGAGGAGCGCCGCCGCGAACTCCGCGCTCGTCATTCTGGGCGTCGGCACCCGCGCCCAGACGTAGAACGACGCCTTCGGCCTCTCCACCCTCCACCCGATCCGGTTGAGCCCGTCGCAAAGCGCGTCCCGACGCGCCTGGTAGAGGGCCAGCGTCTCCCGGTTGTCGAGGTTCTCCAGCGCGTACGCCCCCGCCTCCGCGATCGCCGGGAACTGCTTCGAGTCGAGGTTGGACTTCAGCCGGTTGAGGTTGTCCACCGCCTCCCGGTTCCCCAAGGCGAACCCCAGCCGCCACCCCGTCATGTTGAACATCTTCGAGAGCGAGTGGAACTCGATCGCCACGTCCTTCGCCCCCGGCACCTGGAGCACCGTCGGGTTCGCCCCCCCGTCGAACGCCACCGTCGCGTACGCCATGTCGTTCACCAAGAGGATGTCGTGCTCCCGGCAGAACGCGACGAGATCCCGGTAGAAGTCCAGCGTCGCCGTCGCCCCCGTCGGGTTGTGCGGGTAGCACACGTAGAAGAGCTTCGCCCGCCTCGCGACGTCGCTCGGGATTGCGCCGAGGTCCGGCAGGTACCCGTTCCCCGCGTTCAGCGGCGTCTCGTAAGCCTCCCCCCCCGCCATGAGGGCGTTGACCTTGTACACCGTGTACCCGGGGTTCGGCACGATCGCGACGTCCCCCGGATCGATGTACGTCCACGCGAGGTGCGCGAGCCCCTCCTTGCTCCCGATAAGCTGGACGATCTCCGTCGCCGGGTCCACCTCCACCCCGAACGTGCGCCCGTAGAACCCCGCCGCCGCCCGAAGATAGCTCTCCCACCCCCGCGGCGTCTCGTCGTAACGGTGCGTCGCCGGATCGTGCGCCGAGCGGCACAGCGCCTCGATCACCGGCTCCGGCGTCGGCCGGTCCGGATCCCCGATCCCGAGGTCG
The DNA here is from genome assembly GCA_965249475.1 of Fimbriimonas sp. Lineage (GTDB taxonomy): Bacteria > Armatimonadota > Fimbriimonadia > Fimbriimonadales > Fimbriimonadaceae > Fimbriimonas. The sequence continues at coordinate 2,093,295 of CBDFMD010000003.1, forward strand.
ATGACGTCGTGCCCCGCCGCGATCGCCTCGCGCTTGATCCGCGCGATCTCCGCGAAGAGGTAGGGCGGGATCGCGTCGAGGCGGCGGGAACGGGAGGGCATCGCGGGGGATTTTACCGGGCGCGCCCCGCTGGGCCCGAAGACCCACCGGAATGCGCGCCGGACCCCCGCCGCGTGTAGAGTAGGTCGTCCCCCGCCGTGCCGACCTCCGAAGACCCGCCCGCCCCGCCTCCCCCCGAGGCCCCGCGACGGACGCCGCCCTGGACCGGCGCGGAGATGCCCCGCGAGCGCGTCCCCTTCCGCGCCCTCTGGGTCTACGCCGTCGATCCCACCCTCGCCTACGAGCTGAACACCGCCGCGATCCACCGACAGTCCCTCAAGCTCCGGCGCGAGAACGAGGATCTCCGCCCCGGCCCCGTCGGCGAGTACCTCGAGGTCATCGACCACGACCCCGCCAGCCGGTGCTTCTACCCCGGCGTGGACCTCGGCTCCACCGAGATCCTCCTCAACGGCGGCCTCTCCCCCTCCGAGGGAGACCCCCGGTTCCACCAGCAGATGGTCTACGCCGTCGCCATGACGACGATCGAGACCTTCGAGCGCATCCTCGGCCGCCGCTCCATGTGGGCCAGACGCCGAGGACCCGCCGCCGAGGCCGACCGCGACCACGGCTACGTCAAGCGCTTGCGCGTCTACCCCCACGCCCTGCGCGAGGCGAACGCCTACTACGACCCCGAGAAGAAGGCTCTCCTCTTCGGCTACTTCCCCGCCGCCGGAGCGGCCTCCGGCCTCGCCCAGACCGGCGGCGGCACGATGCCCGGAGGCACCGTCTTCACCTGCCTCTCCTTCGACATCGTCGCCCACGAGACGACCCACGCCCTCCTCGACGGCCTCCACCCCCACTTTCTCGAACCGAGCAACGTGGACGTCCTCGCCTTCCACGAGGCGTTCGCCGACATCGTCGCCCTCTTCCAGCACTTCGGGATGCAGGACCTCCTCGCCCACCAGATCGCGAAGACCCGCGGCGACCTCGGCTCCCAGAGCCTTCTCGCCCAGCTCGCCCAGCAGTTCGGCCGCGCCACCGGCCGCCACGGCGCCCTGCGCGACGCCCTCGGCGAGGCCGATCCCGACACCGGCGTCTGGAGGCCCTACGTCCCGACGGGTCTCGAGCTCCAGGGCGAGACCGAGCCCCACGCCCGCGGCGCCGTCCTCGTCGCCGCCGTCTTCGACGCCTTCCTGAACATCTACCGCCTCCGCACCGCCGACCTCGTCCGCCTCGCCTCCGGGGGCACCGGCGTCCTGCGCGAGGGTGCCCTCCACCCCGACCTCGTGAACCGACTCGCCAAGGAGGCGACGAAGTCCGCGACCCACGTCCTCGGGATGTGCGTCCGCGCCCTCGACTCCCTCCCCCCCGTGGACGTCACCTTCGGCGACTACATCCAGGCCCTCGTCACCGCCGACTACGACCTCGTCCCCGACGACCGGCTCGGCTACCGCGTCGCCTTCGTCGAGGCCTTCCGCCGCCGCGGCATCTACCCCCGCCACGTCCGCACCCTCTCCGAGGCCTCCCTCCGCTGGAGCCCGCCCCCCGACCGCCTCGCCGGACTCGACCGCCTCCGCCGGAACGCCGCCGCCCCCGACGAACGCCTCACCCTCCGCGAGATCGTCGCCCGCGAGCCGAGCAACCGCAAGCGCGGCGCGATCGACTGGAACGCCCGCGGCCTCGTCGCCCGCATCAAGCGCGTCCTCGAGGCCCAGATGGAGGACGCCCCCGACAACGCCGAGCGCCGCCTCGCCGTCGCCGCCATGCTCGGCATCGACCCCGCGGCGCCGTTCGAGGTGGACGTCCCCCGCCCCTCCTACCGCGAGGGTCCTGGCGGCGAGAGCCTGAAGGAGCTCGCCTTCGACGTCCTCCAGGCCGTCTACCTCCCCCTCGACGCGCCGTGCCCGACCGGAGGAGACCCCGTCCCCCGCGAGCGCGCCGCCGAGCCCCCGCCCCCCGGATCGTTCGTCTTCCGCGGCGGAAGCACCGTCATCCTCGACCTCGACGCGAACCGCATCCGCTACTGCGTCTCGAAGAACGTCCTGAGCCCCGTGCGACGCGAGCTCCAGCGCCGCTTTCTCGCCGGGGGCTCCGGCTCGCTCCAGGCCCTCTACTTCGGCGGCGACGCCGCCCAGCCGTTCGCCCGCCTCCACCGCGCGAGGGGCGAGGCCTGATGCCCGCCCCGCCCCTGATCCCTAAGGGCCGCGTCGCCGTCCGGATGTTCTGCCAGGGACTCGGCGACTGCTTTCTCGTCGCCATCCGCGACGGAGGCGACACCCGCTACCTCGCGATCGACTGCGGCGTCATCGCCGGAACCCCCGACGGCCCGAACCGCGTCCGCGAGGCCGCCCGCGGCCTCCGCGAGAGCTGCGGCGGAGCCCTCGATTGGCTCGTCCTCACCCACCAGCACTACGACCACCTCTCCGGATTCCTCGACGCCCCCCGCGAGTGGGAGGCGTTCGGCCGGATCGGCGAGCTCGTCCTCGCCTGGACCGAGGACCCGACCGACGATCTCGCGCGGGATCTGCGCGCCGCCCGCGCCGCCGCCTTCGCCGTCGCCCTCGACGCCGTCGCCCGATGCCCCCTCGACGGCCCCAAGCGCCGGGCCCTGACGAGCGTCCTCGCCTTCGCGGGCTACGATCCCGCCGACCCCGCCCCTCTCCCCGACCCCGCCCCCCTCCCCGGCCCGTCCCTCCCCCTTGCCGCCGCGAAGGGCGGGAGCAAAACCCAGGCCGCCCTCGACGCCGCCGTCGCCCTCGTCCGCGCCCGCGGCGGGACCGTCGTCTACCGCCGCCCCGGCGAGGTCGCCGCCCTCACCCCCGAGACCCGCTTCGTCACCCTCGGGCCGCCCCACGATGCCAAGGCGATCAAACGGAGCGATCCCTCCCGCCGCACCCCCGAGGTCTACCCCCTCGCCGAGGTCGCCGCCGCTCTCTCCGGCTTCGCCGAAGCCCTTGCCCCCGAGCCCTCCCCCTCGACCCTCCCCTTCGACGCCGCCTACGGCATCCCCGAGGCCCAGTACCTCGACCTCGAGAACGACCACCCCGGCCTCAAGCCCTTCGAGGAGGGGCGCCGCCAGTACGCCCGCCCCGAGTGCGCCTGGCGCCGCATCGACGACGACTGGCTCGGCGCGGGCGAGCGCCTCGCCCTGAACCTCGACGGCGACACGAACAACACGAGCCTCGCCTTCGCCCTCTACCTCCCCGAGTGCGGCGAGGCCCTCCTCTTCCCCGGCGACGCCCAGGTCGGCAACTGGCTCTCCTGGGGCGCCCAGACCTACGCCCTCTCCTCCCCGACCGGCGACGAGGCCCTGACGATCGACGCCCTCCTCGCCCGCGCCATCTTCTACAAGGTCGGTCACCACGGCAGCCACAACGCGACCCTCCGCGAGCGCGGCCTCGAACTCATGACGAGCGGACGCCTCCGCGCGATGGTCCCCGTGGACACGAACGTCGCCCACGTCCAAAAGGGCTGGACCGACATGCCGTTCCCCCGCCTTCTCGACCGCCTCCGCGCCGTCACGAACGGCGAGACCGTCCTCCTCGACGACCCCGTCGTCCACCCGCCCTTCGAGGCGGGTCCCCGCTCCCCCGTCTTCGACCGCCCTCTCTACATCGACCTGAACCCCGCCGCCTAAGCGGCCGGCCCGAGACCGCCATGCCCAAGAACATCGTCCTCTGCCTCGACGGCACCCACAACTCCGTCGCCGGGACGAACACGAACGTCTGGCGCCTCTACGCCGCCCTCGAGCGAAGCCCCGCGCAGGCGACCTTCTACAACCCCGGCGTCGGCACCCTCCTCGATCCCGCCGCCCTCACCTGGGCCCGCCGGATGTTCCTCAAGGGTCTCGACCTCGCCACCGCCTCCTCCCTCCCCGCGAACGTCGCCCGCGCCTACGCCTTCCTCATGCGCGCCTACGAACCGGGCGACCGCGTCTTCCTCTTCGGCTTCTCCCGAGGCGCCTACGCCGCCCGCGCCGTCGCCGGCGCGGTCCACGCCTTCGGCCTTCTCCGCCCCGAGGACGAGCACCTCCTCCCCTACCTCTGGCAGACCTACAGCGACGACCTCGCCCGCCCCGACCCCTCCGGCGCCAGCCCCCTCTTCGCCACCGCCGCGAAGTTCCGCACCGTCCTCTCCCGCCCCGAGCCCGTCCCCATCGCCCTCCTCGGCGTCTGGGACACCGTGAGCGCCTACGGCGTGATCTCCCGCTTCCGCACCCTCCCCTACACCCGCGCGAACCCCTCCGTGGCGACCGTCCGCCACGCCGTCTCCCTCGACGAGCGCCGCTCCGCCTTCCGCCTCAACCGCTTCGACCACGCCGTCGAGCGCCAGGACCTCCGCCAGGTCTGGTTCGCCGGCTACCACTCCGACGTCGGCGGCGGCATCGCCCCCCCCGAGAACGAGCTCGGCCGCCCGAGCCTCGGCTGGATGGCCCGCGAGGCCCGCGCCGCCGGCGTCCTCCTCGACCCCGCCCGCCTCGACCCCGCCGACCCCGACGCCGACGCCCTCGCCCCCGCCCACGACTCGATGGACCCGCTCTACCGCCTCCAAGAGCTTCTCCCCACCCGCCGCTGGAACCCCGAGCGCGGAGGCTACGCCCTCGAACGCCCCAACCTCTTCCGCCCCCGCGTCGTCCCCGAGGGCGCCCTCCTCCACGCCTCCGTCGAGCGCCGCCTGAAGGCCGGCGCCTACCGCCCCCGCAACCTCCCGAAGACCTACGCCGTCGAGCCCGACTGAGCCCCGCCCCTCCGGGACCGGGAGAGGGCCGGTACACTCCGGACGGTCGCGGGGCGTGGCGCAGCCTGGTAGCGCGCGTGCTTTGGGAGCATGAGGCCATCGGTTCGAATCCGGTCGCCCCGACCAGAAGAGGCCCCGTGACGATCCTCGTCGCCCCGTGCGTCCCCACCCACCCCGACTTCGTTGGCGTGACCCCCAGCCTCCAGACCAAGACCGGCTTCGACCCCGGCGAGCCCACCCCCGAGGGCCTGCGCTTCGTCACCGACCCCCCCGGACGCACCGGCCGCGAGTCCCCCTGGCGGCGCAACGCCGACGGCCGCCGCTTCCTCTACCTCGCCTGGCGGGACCCCGCGGGCGCGATCGTCCGCCGGATGAAGCTCTACGAGGAGAGCGTCGCCCCCCTCCTCGAGACGGGCCGCGAGACCGTCGCCGTCCTCGGCCTCAAGGCCGACGGCTCGCCCGAAGCCCCGACCGCCCGCGTCCTGCCACGAGCGGACGCCCCTTGATCGACCCCCAGAGGATGTCGTTGAGCTCCACGTCCGTCGCGCTCTCCTCCCCGAACCGCGAGATCCGCGCCGAGTCCCCCGACCGGTAAGCCGACCGCGCGTTGACCTCCCCGAGGATCGCCCGCGGCGGCACGATCGCCGCGAAAGCCTCCGCGTTCCCCGCCCCCGCCCCCGCCCCGAAAACGTCGATCGGATCCGCCATCGCGTCGTACCCGTTCATCGGCGCGATCCCCAGGAGAAGCTCCATCGTCCGGAGCATCGAGTCCGTGTTGTAGAACCGCGCGTCCCCCCGCCCGCGGACGTTGTACGGCGAGACCACCAGCGCGATCGAGCGGTGCGCGTCGATGTGGTCCATCCCCGCCTGCGCGTCGTCCTCCAGAACGCAGATCGCCGTGCTCCGCCAGAACGGCGAGCGCGACACCGCCTCCACCACCTGACCCACCGCGTAGTCGTTGTCCGCCACCATCGCCCGCGGCGAAGAGACCCCCGCCGCCGTCCCTTGCGTATGGTCCCGCGGCAAGCGCAGGAACGTGAGCCCCGGCAGGCTTCCCGCCTTCACGTACCCGTCGAACTCGCGCTTCCACTCCGCGTACCGGCTCGTCGAGCCCCACCGCCCGTACCGCGCGAGCCCCCGCGGCGCCGCGATCCCCAACGACTCGAACGCCCCCGAGTCCGGATACGCCATGTCGAACTGACGGAAGCTCGCGTCCGTCACCCTCTGCAAGGCCCGCTTCACCGGCGGGTTCTCCCCGAACGCCCGCTCCCCCGGCTTCGGCGCCGTCGCCTTCGGCCCCAGCTCCTCCACGTCCCCGACGAACATCCCGTAGTTCCGCATCGAGACCCCCGCCCGCTTCGCCGCGTTCCACAGGTACCCTCCCGGCGCCTCCCCCACGTCGGGAAGCCCCTTCAGGTCCACCTTCACCCCCCCGTTCTCCCCCTCGAAGTCGTAGTCGCGCCCCCGCTTGCTGTAGTTGAACGGCGTGTTCCGCACCGTGTGCTCGTTCGCCATCCCGCTCGTGCTCCAGTTCCAACCGTCCGCGCTCACCTCCGCGCACACGTGGAAGTTCGTCAGAAGCCCGAACCGCTCCGCCAGCGCGTGCTGGTTCGGCGTGACCTCCCGCGGAAAGAGGCAGAGCGACGGATCGCCCCCCGGAAGATCCCCGAACACGTTGTCGAACGTCCGGTTCTCCTTCACGATGTAGATCACGTGGTGGATCCCCGGGTTCCGGAACGCCCCCCGCACCCGCGCCTCCCGCCCCATCCCGAGCCCGTTGTTCGCCAGCACCCGCGCCGTCGCCCCTTTAAGATCCCGCAACGCCGCCGAGAGGTCCACCGCCGAGACCGTCCCCTCGAGGATCCCCTGGATGTACGTCCCCACCCGCTTCCCCCCGAACTCCACCGCCCTCCCGTTCGGGTTCCGCGAGCGCGACCCCTTCGCGTTCGCCACGAAGAGCTTCGTCCCATCGGGCGAGAGCGCCACCGACGTCGGGTACCACCCCGCCGGCAGATACCCGAGCACCCGCCCCTCCCGTCGCGACACCACCGCCACCGCGTTGAGGTCCGCGAGCGCGACGTACAGGTTCCGCGCGTCCTCGCACATCCCCAGCGGCGTGCAGCTCGGCAGGCCCCGGAACTCCGCCGGCCTGAGCCCGATCGTCCGCACCACCCGCCGCGACGCCGGATCGATGAGCGCCACCTGGTCGCTCCCGGAGGCGCTCACGTACAGCCCGTCTGAGGACGGGAAGAGGCACGTCGGGTTCCGCCCCACCGGGATCGCGCGCGCGCCCTCCCCCTTGAGCCCGAACGCGTTCACCACCCCGTCCCGCTCCGACGTCACGAACACCCGCCTCCCGACGATCTTCACGTCGAGCGGGTACCCCCCGACGTTCTCGACCCCGAACGCCGGTGCCTCCCCCACCCTCTCCGATGGCCCGAGCACCGCGATCTCCCCCTTCATCCCCGAACCCGGCCCCGTGAGGTTCCGCGCGACGATCGCCCCCCCGCCTTCGAGCGGCGCGACCCCCGCGAGAAAGTGCGGCGCCCCCGCCGTCCCACCGGGATCGCTCAGCTCCCCGTCCGGCGAGAGCTCCCCCGCCTCTCCCAGCCGGAAGATCGACACCTTCGCCTCGCCCCCGCGCGAGACGTACAGCCGCCCCGCCGCGTCGAACGCGATCCCGAAGTACAACTGCTCGCGCGGCGACCCGTTCCGCCCGAGCCCGTTGAACTCCCGCCGCGAGACCAGACGCCCGTCCCGGCGGTCGAGCACGCTCAGCTGCTGCCGGAACCCCGTGTTCGTGAGGACGAGCCACTTCCCGTCCGGCGAGGCGACCATGTTCGCCGGAAAGCTCGCGACCTCCGCCGAGGTCGGCGGCGGCGTCAGGATCTTCCCCGTCGCGATCGGCTCCCCGCCCTCGCTCCGGACGCGCCAGACCGCGCCGACCGCCGCGAGCGAGAGAAGACCGAGGGCGAAGGGGAGCGCGCGCACCCCCGCGTTTTACCCCTCCCCTCATCAAGCCCCGGTTAAGAACGGTACGCTCCCGCCCGCATGGACCCGAGCCGTATGGAGCCGAGCGCGATGGAGCCCCTCCCCCTGGTCGTGGACGTGACCTCCGAAGAGGCCCGCGCCGACCGCGACGCGTACATGAAGGTCCACGACGCCTGGCGCGAGCGGCAGACGAAGGCGATGGCGGGCGGCGGCCCCGACCTCGTCGCCAAGCACAAGGCCCGCGGCAAGATGCTCGCCCGCGAGCGCGTGGACGCCCTCCTCGACCCCGGCTCCCCCTTCCTCGAACTCTCGCCCCTCGCCGCCGAGGGGATGTACGGCGGCGCCGCCCCCGGTGCCGGCATCGTCACCGGACTCGGCCGCATCGCCGGGCGCGAGGCCGTGATCGTCGCGAACGACGCCACCGTCAAGGGCGGCACCTACTTTCCCCTGACGGTGAAGAAGCACCTGCGCGCCCAGGAGATCGCCCTGGAGAACCGCCTCCCTTGCGTCTACCTCGTCGACTCCGGCGGCGCGAACCTTCCGTACCAGGCCGAGGTCTTCCCCGACCGCGACCACTTCGGGCGCATCTTCTACAACCAGGCCCAGCTGAGCGCCCGCCTGATCCCCCAGGTCGCCGCCGTCATGGGATCCTGCACCGCCGGGGGCGCCTACGTCCCCGCCATGTGCGACGAGTCCATCATCGTCCGCGGCACCGGCACGATCTTCCTCGGCGGCCCGCCCCTCGTGAAGGCCGCGACCGGCGAGGAGGTGAGCGCCGAGGACCTCGGCGGCGCCGACGTCCACACCCGTCTCTCCGGCGTCGCCGACCACCTCGCCGAGGACGACGCCCACGCCCTCTCGATCGTTCGATCCATCTTCGGCACCCTCGAACGATCCTCGAAACGCCCCTCGAACGCCGCCGAGCCTCGCGACGGGGCCGGCGATCCCGACGACCTGCTCTCCCTCGTCCCCCGCGACGGCAAGCGCGCCTTCCCCATGCGCGACGTCCTCGCCCGCCTCCTCGACGGCGGCGAGATGCACGAGTTCAAGGCCCGCTACGGCCCGACCCTCGTCACCGGCTTCGGCCGCGTCATGGGCCACCTCGTCGGCGTCGTCGCGAACGACGGCATCCTCTTCTCGGAGTCCGCCCAGAAGGGCGCCCACTTCATCGAGCTTTGCGAGGCCCGCGGCGTCCCCCTCCTCTTCCTCCAGAACATCGTCGGCTTCATGGTCGGCCGCCGCTACGAGAACGAGGGGATCGCCCGCCACGGCGCCAAACTCGTCACCGCCGTCTCGACCGCCACCGTCCCGAAGTTCACCGTCGTCGTCGGAGGAAGCTACGGCGCGGGCAACTACGGGATGTGCGGCCGCGCCTTCGGCCCGCGGCAGCTCTGGATGTGGCCGAACGCCCGCATCTCCGTCATGGGCGGCGAGCAGGCCGCGTCCGTCCTCGTGACGGTGCGCGCGGGGCAGACCGAGGAGGAGATCGAGACCCGCCGCGCGGAGATCCGCGCCCAGTACGCCGAGGAGAGCGACGCCCTCTACTCCACCGCCCGCCTCTGGGACGACGGCATCCTCGACCCCCGCGACACCCGCCGCGTCCTCGCCCTCGGCCTCGAAGCCGCCCTCAACGCCCCCCTCGAGCGCCCCGGCTTCTCCCTCTACCGCATGTAGCCCCCAAGCCCCGCGAACAAGAGGCGACCCCGACCAGGACGAATCGAAAAGATCCCTTTCTCTCCTAGAGAGGGAGGACACTCCTAAGAAGAGGATGAACGGAGATCCTTTCCCCTCCTCAAGAGGGGAGGTGCCCCGAGAAGGGGGGAACCGGAAGATCCTTCTCCCTCCGGGAGGGGGAAGGTGCCCCGAAGGGGCGGATGGGGGAGCCCGTAACGGAGGCGAACCCCCGAGGAAGGGGGACGACAGGAGAGCACCCCCAAGGCCAAGCCCTTCTCCCCGCCCCCGGGGAGGGGGTGCCCCGAAGGACCGGATGAGGGGCCGGGGAGAACCCTAAAGAGGAGGAGACCGTAGAGAGCGCGCGGACGCCGCCGGAGAAAGGAGAACCTCCCGCCCACACGCTGTCGGAACCCCCTCCCCGACGACTATTAGGGTGTGAGCCCCGAAAAGGCGCCCGCTCCCCAGCGGCACCGGCGTCCCGCCGTTGCGCCCCAGCCCCCCGACCCCGCCGAAAGGACCCTCCCGCACGATCCGGTACCCCCGTCCGAAACGAACGCGCGCACGCGTGGCGCGCAATGGTGCGCAGGCCCCGAACCGCCCCGCGAGACCCCCGAAACCTGCAAAGCGACCGGGGTGACCGTGTATGATAGGACCACCTCGGAGCCTCGGCCCCGAATCACCTCCAAAGACGGAGGCGAACGCCATGATCCATCCCCCCCGCACCCGAAGGGCCTTCACCCTCATCGAGCTCCTCGTCGTCATCGCGATCATCGCGATCCTCGCCGCCATCCTCTTCCCGGTGTTCGCCCAGGCGAAGCAGGCCGCGAAGAAGACCGCTAGCCTCTCCAATCTCAAACAGACCGCGACGGCCTCGCAGGTCTACATGGGCGACTCGGACGACACCTACCCCCTCGCTTTCGTGAACAACTACGCAGGCGGTCCCAACGGCTACAACTACGGCTCGTTCATCACGACCCCTCCCACCCTCCTCGCGGCGACGGAGCCCGCTTGGAAGCGCGCCGGAGTCGAGAGTTTCGTGTTCAACTCGATGCAACCGTACATGAAGAACGTCGATCTTCTCAAGTGCCCGGGCGGCATCCGGCTCGCGACGACGGCGACCTACGGTCCCACCGGCGGCGTTCCCTCCACCGCGCAGGACATCACCTACACCTACAACGGCATTCTCAACGGTTACAACGCGACCGCCATCGCCGCGCCCGCCGACCTCACCGTCTTCTGGCACGGCCAGGGTCGTCGCTCCCTCACGGGTCTCGGCTACGCGAGCCCCTGGCTCAACTGCGATCAGAACGACGCTCCCTGCGTCTACCAGCCGACGAGCGCGACGTGCGGAACCTCGACCGCGAACGGCGTGACGAGCGGCTACACCACTCGTACCGGCGCAGGCGCTGGAAACAAGCAAGGCGTCAACGTCTTCAACGGCGGCGTCATCCTCGCCTTCGCGGATAGCCACGCGAAGTTCCGCAAACTCGCCTCGCCCGGAGCTTCCACCCAACGCACCGACCCGCGCATCGATCCGTGGGCTCGCTACGACGCTGGCTACTCGCCGCGCGGCCGTTGGTGGGACCAGAACTTCTGCCACCCCTATATGTTCCGCCCCGACTACGACTTCCAGACCGCCCAGCCGGCCACCTACGTGGACGGGGGAGCCGACGCGCTTTGAAGCTTGTCCCGATCTTCCTCGCCATCGTCGTCGGGGTCTTTGCCCTCTCCGGGTGCGGCAACAAGGAGTCTGACGCGGACCAGCCGAAGGTCAAGGGCACCGTTCCCGTCAAGGAAATGCCGCCGGGCACCAAAGCACCGGGCGACGTTCGCCCTGGCCCGAAACGCGACGACTCTGGCTAGCCCAAGAACACAAGGCCCTGACAGCATGACTGTCAGGGCCAAGTTTCGCGATTAGTAACCCTTGCGTTGAGTTGCGAATGTGAAGCCGTTCCGGTAGACAGTCACATCTATGAGATGATCCTCTCCCCACCCGCCGTCGCCGAGTCCTCTCAAGATCAGTCGCGCTTGCGTCCAATCATTGCTAACTGTCACGGTTTCGTTTGCGACTACCTCAGTGCCATTCGGGAAGGGGTTGCACGATATCCTGCGGTAAATTAGCTTTCGCGCGAAACTGTTCGCGCCGTCTACCGTGTAGCGCAACATCGCATCTCCGTTGTACTGTTGTTGGGGACACATGTTGTTGTCATCACCCCAAATTTGCGCATCGATGCTGAAGGTAATTTGGTTCCCGTTGACGCTGATTGAAGCGTCACCCAAAGCTGCGATGTAAGGGTCGCCGAGGGAACGGCCCTTAACATTCCTGGGCTGAGCGGAGTCGCCAGCCGCCACCAGCGTAGTGATCCCCGCGAGCATCACCGGGATCGAGACCAGAAGAGCGTGTGTCCTCATGAACGGACTATAAGACACATTTACCGGCGTTTGCCCGCAACATAAGTGATGTTCATCCAATGTTCATAACATGTAGGTACTTAATGTATACGTCTACGTTGATTATTGTTTTATTGCACAATACAGTCTGTCACATTGATGGATTTGTATGTTATTTTGTTATTATAAAACGGGGTCTTGGTGTGCCACGACCCCGCTTTAAGTGGCAACTGAGAAGCTTTACTTCTCCTCGACGATCTCGCCCTCGACGACGTCGTCGCCGCCCGCGTGGGCCGGGCCGGACGCGCCGCCCTCCGGCGGCGTCGCCGAGTTCGCCTCGTACAGCCGTTGCGCGATCGCGTGGGACTCCGTTTCCAGCCGCGCGTGCGCCGCCTCGATCTCCTCCTTCGTCCCGTTCGGCGTCACCCCGCGAAGCTCGGCGATGAGCTCCGTGGCCCTCCCCCGCGTCGCCTCGTCGATCTTCTCGCCCGCGTCCTTCAACGTCTTCTCCGTCGAGTACGCGAGCTGATCCGCCTTGTTCCGGACCTCCATGAGTTCCTGAGCCTGCTTGTCCGAGTCCGCGTTCATCTCCGCCTCGCGCACCATCCGCTCGATCTCGTCCCGGTTGAGGTTGCTCGAACCCGAGATCGTGATGCTCTGCTTCTGGTTCGTCGCCTTCTCCGAAGCCGTGACGTTGAGAATCCCGTTCGCGTCGATGTCGAACGTCACCTCGATCTGAGGCACCCGCGCCGGCGCCGCCGGGATCCCCGCCAGATGGAACCGGCCGAGCGACTTGTTGTCCCGCGCCATCGGACGCTCGCCTTGAAGGATGTGGATCTCCACCTCCGGCTGGTTGTCCGCCGCCGTCGTGTAGATCCGGCTCTTCTTCGTCGGAATCGTCGTGTTCCGCTCGATGAGCTTGTCCGAGATCCCCCCCTGCGTCTCCACGCCGAGCGAGAGCGGCGTCACGTCGAGAAGGACGATGTTCTTCACCTCGCCCCCGAGGATCCCCGCCTGGATCGCCGCGCCCACCGCGACGACCTCGTCCGGGTTCACCGAACGGTTCGGCTCCTTCCCGGTGAGGCTCTTCACAAGCTCCTGCACCTGCGGCATCCGGCTCGATCCGCCGACGAGGATGACCTCGTCCACGTCCCCCGCCTTCATCTTCGCGTCCTCCAGCGCCTGCGTGAACGGCCGCTTCACCCGCTCCATCAGGTCCGCCGTGAGCTCCTCGAACTTCGCCCGCGTGAGGTTCATGTCGAGGTGCTTCGGCTCGTTGTCCACCGCCGTGATGTACGGAAGGTTGATGTGCGTCGAGACCTGGCTCGAAAGCTCGATCTTCGCCCGCTCCGCCGCCTCCCGAAGCCGCTGCACCGCCGCCCGGTCCTTGAGGAGGTCCACGCCCTGGTCCTTCTTGAACTCGCTCGCGAGGAAGTCCACGACCTTGTTGTCGAAGTCGTCGCCGCCGAGGTGCGAGTCGCCCGCGGTGGACTTCACCTCGAAGACCCCCTCGCCCACGTCGAGGACCGAAACGTCGAACGTCCCGCCCCCGAGGTCGAACACGAGGATCGTCTCGTTCGCGTGCTTATCGAGCCCATAGGCGAGCGCCGCCGCCGTCGGCTCGTTGATGATCCGGAGCACCTTGAGCCCCGCGATCTCCCCCGCGTTCTTCGTCGCGTTGCGCTGCGAGTCGTTGAAGTACGCCGGTACGGTGATCACCGCCTGGTCCACCGTCTCCCCGAGGTACGCCTCCGCGTCCGTCTTGAGCTTCTGCAGGATCATCGCCGAGACCTCCTCGGGGGTGAGCTCCTTGCCAAGGGCGGGGATCGAGGCGACCGCCTGACCGCCCTTGCCCGAGAGGACCTTGTACGAGATCCGCCCCGTCTCCTCCTTCACCTCCGGAAGCGTGTGCCCCATGAAGCGCTTGATGGAGGAGATCGTGTTCTCCGGGTTGACCACGCTCTGGCGCTTCGCCGTGACCCCCACGAGCCGCTCGCCGTCCTTCTTGAAGGCGACGACGCTCGGCATCGTGCGCGATCCTTCTGCCGTCGAGATGACGTGCGGCTCGCCGCCCTCCATCACCGCGACGACCGAGTTCGTCGTCCCCAGGTCGATTCCTACCGTCTTTCCCATATCGTGTCTACTACTCTGCTGTCAGGACACTTGAGCGTCCTGGACTCAATGATACCGAACGCCCCGCGACGCCCGCCAGTTCCAACGCCGTGCTAAGAAACCGTTATAATCGCCGGAGATGACGCCGTTCGAGACCGCCCGCCGGGTCGCGGCGCGCTTCGACTTCCCCCTCGTCGGCGAGCCCGAGTGGTTTCTCCGCCGGGGCAACATCAACCTCGACGCCTTCCTCCTCACCGCCGCCACGGGCGGGCGCGCCCTCCTCCAGCGCATCTCCCCGATGGTCTTCTCCGAGCCCGACCGCGTCGTCGCGAACATGACCCGCGCGATCGAGAGCCAGCGCGACGCCCGCGACCGGGGCGCCCTCCCCCCCGCCTGGCGCGTCCCCGACCTCATCCCGGCCCGCGACGGCGGCTTCATCGTCCGCGATGAGGGGACCTGGCGCCTCATGACCTTCCTCGAAGGCACGACCTCCGAGAAGCGCCTGAGCGCGATGGACCGCCCCGCCGCCCTGAGGGCCGCCCGCGAGTGCGGCCGCGGCCTCGCCCTCTATCTCGACGGCACCGCCGCCCTCGACCCCGCCGACCTGAAGCCCTCCCTCCCCGGCTACCGCGACGCCGGGATCTACCTCGCCCAGTTCGACGCCGCCGTCGCGGGCCTCCGCTCCGAGGACGCGGAGAGCCTCGACCTCCCGGAGGACCCCGGGGTCCGCGCCTCCTGCGCCCCGCACTACGCCGTCGCCCTCGCGCCGGGGGACCACGCCGACCGCCTCCGCGACCCCGAGGTGAAGAGCGCCGTCGCCTTCGCCCGCGACCACCGCGCCCTTCTCACCGAGCTGCGCGACCTCCGCACCGCCGGCCTCATCCCCGACCGCGCGATCCACGGCGACACGAAGCTCGAGAACTTCCTCTTCGACGCCGGCCCCGGACCGACGGCGGGCGACGCCGTCGCCCTCGTGGACCTCGACACCGTGATGGCCCACACCTGGCTCGTGGACTGGGGCGACATGGCCCGCTCCCTGTGCAACGTCGCCGGCGAGGCCGAGCCCGACCGAGGCCGCATCACCGTGGACGAGCGCGTCTACGCCGAGGCCGCCGAGGGCCTCCTGACCACCATGGCCACCGCCACCGAGCGCGAGAAGGCCCTCATGCCCCGCGCCGCCGCGAGCATCGCCCTCGAGCTCGGCGTCCGCTTCCTCGCCGACTGGCTTCGCGGCGACACCTACTTCGCCCTCGGCCCCGGCGATCCTCCCGACCTCAACCGCACCCGCGCCCTCGCCCAACTGACCCTCGCCGAACGCCTCCTCGCCCACCTCCCCCGCGCCGAACGCCTCGTCGGCGGCTCGGTCGCCGCCGTCCCCGGATAGGCTGAAGAGGGTTAGGTGGGAAGGGGATCGTCCGGCCCGCCCGCGTCCCGGACGTACAGCGTCGCGTAGTCCTCCGGGATCTCCGCGAGCCCCGCGTGCACCCCCCCGTCGATGAGCGCGTCGTAGAACGTCTCCCGCTCCTCCTCGTCCCGCACGATGTGGTCGTAGCTCTCCCCGTAAAAGGGCGGGAACCGCTCCTCCGTCCGCTTGAGGATCGCCTTCGACGCCCCCGTCTTCGCCTTCTCCACAAGGTCCGAGAGCTCGTACGGCGTTCCGTTCGCGTCGTCCTCCACCGAGACGAGCATCTCCGTCCGGTCCGGCAACACCGTCAGGGCGAGGATCGTCCACTTGCGACCGTCGAGCTTGAGGATATGCCGGAAGAGATCCGCCCGGTCCCTCTCGTCGAGCTCGCGCCGCGACCGGAACGTCACGAAGTACGTGACGTCCGAGGCCCGCCAGTGCGGCAGGCGCCCCTGCCACGTCGAGAAGTTGCGCCAGCGGGCGATCCTACCTCGCCTCCAGCGCCTGCATGAGCGCCGCCTTGCTCATCCGCGCCCGCCCCGCGATCCCCGCCTCCTTCGCCCGGTTGTACAGCTCGTCCCGCGTGAGCTCCCCCAGCGGCTTATGGGGATTCCCCGTCCCTTGCGTCCGCACGTTCGGCGTCCGCCCCTCCTCGCGCCGAGCCTTGTTCACCGTCCGCGCCGCGATCTCCTCCGCGCGCTTCTCCCCGAGCCCCCGGTCGAGCTCCGACCGCTTGATCGCCTCGTACTTGCGCTCGTCCTCGGGTGTCCAGCTCGGCATCGCCCCTCTTCCTACGCTCCTCACGCGAGCGCGGCGTCGCCCCGCTCCCCCGTGCGGATGCGGATCGCGTCGAGCACCTCCGAGACGAAGATCTTCCCGTCCCCCAGCTCCCCGCTCCGGCACGCCGAGACGATCGCCTCGATCGCCCCCTCCAGATCCTCGTCCCGCACGACCGCCTCGATCCGCACCTTCGGGAGCAGGTTCAGCGCGTACGTCGAGCCCCGGTACGTGTCCGTCCGTCCCTGTTGCCGCCCGTACCCCCGTACCGGCTCCGTCGAGAGCCCGAGGCACCCCGCCTCCTCCAGCGCGAGCTTCACGTCCTCCAACCGGTTCGGCCGCACGAACGCCTCGATCTTCTTCATGCCGTCTAGAATAGAGCATCGTGGCGGGGCTCGGAGATCGCGGGGGGGCGGCGGTGCTCGCGGGCACCGCGCTCGAGCTCGTCCTCGCCTTCGGCCACCCCCTCGCCCGCGTCCCCGGCGCCGAGCCCGCCCTCGCGCTCGCCGGGGCCGCCCTCGCCCTCTGGGGCGCGTGGCGCCTCCGCGCCCGCCTGCGCGAGGAGGCCTCCCGCGCCCGCTTCGCCGACGACGCCCGGCGCTTCGCCGAAGGCGAGGCCCGGGGCCAGCGCGAGACGATCGACGCCTTCGCCGACGGCCTCGACGTCGCCGTCTTCATCCTCGGCGAGCGCGCCGCCGTCTCGTACGCGAACCGGCGCGCCCGCGAGATGTTCGGCGCCCCCCGCGCCGTCGGCAAGTCCCTCCTCGCCATCACCCTCTCGCCCGACCTCGAGGCGATGGTGGACCGCGCGAGCCGCGGCGAAGGCCCCCAGTCCGGCGAGATCGCCGTCCAACCCCCCGGCGACCGCATCGCTCTCGCCAAGGCTTGGCGCCCCGTCGAGAACGGCCCCACCTTCGCCTCCCTCGTCGAGATCACCGACCTCCGCCGCCTCGAGCGCGTCCGCAAGGACTTCGTCGCGAACGTCTCGCACGAGCTCCGCACCCCCATGACGATCATCCGCGCCTACGCGGAGACCCTCCTGGAGGACGACGATCCCGAGCTCCGCGCCCGCTACCTCGCCCGCGTCATCGGCGAGGTGGACCGACTCACCGCCATCTCGCAGGACCTCCTCGTCCTCGCCACCGCCGAGAGCGGCGCCGTCGCCCGTGCCGAGTGCGACCTCGCCGAGATCGTCCGCGGCGTCGTCTTCGGCCCCACCCCCCGCGCGAAGGAGAAGGGGCTCGAGATCCTCTACGAAGGCCCCGAGCACCTCGCGATCGAGGCGAACCCCAGCGGCATGATCCAGATCGCCCTGAACCTCGTCGAGAACGCCGTGAAGTACAGCGCGAGGGGCCGCATCCGCGTGAACCTCGTTCAACGCGACGAGAACGCCGTCCTCCGCGTGAGCGACGAGGGCATCGGCATCGCGAGCGAGCACGTCGAACGCATCTTCGAGCGCTTCTACCGCGTGGACAAGGGACGCACCCGAAGCCAGGGCGACGTCGGCGGCACCGGCCTCGGCCTCGCCATCGTCCGCCACATCGCCGAGGCCCACGGCGGCGCCGTCGCCGTCGAGAGCGCCCTGAACGTCGGCTCCGCCTTCACCGTCACCCTCCCCATCGTCCCCCCGGACGAGGACCCTGCCGACCCCCCCGCCGACCCCCCGCGCGAGGACGGGGCGACCCGCCCGCCCCCCGATCCCACCTCTCCCTGATCCCTCCTAAGCCGGCGCGGTCCGCAAGGGGCTCATCTCCCCCCGCGCCCCGAGCGCGGCGCGTCCCACACCGCCGTGTCGCTCCACACCCCCGTCCGGCTCACCGCCGCCGCCGCGACCGAGACCACGAGATCGTCCGCCGGAAAACGCCGCTCCGAAGACGACGAGAGATCCCACGGCGACCAGATCGTCTTGCTCCCGAGCCTCGTCCCGAGCGAGACCGCGTAGAACCGCGCCCCCGGATCGGACCCGAGCTTCAGCCCGAGCCCGTCCCCCGAGCGCGCGATCGGCCCCGCGAGCGTCGGCAGAGCCGGAGCCTCCGCCCCGAGCCACGGCGAGGCCGGCACCGCCGCCCGCTCCCGGTACGGACCCAGCGCGAGCGCCGAGCGCACCCCCGTCCCCTCCACGAGGAGCGCCTTCATCGAGAAGTGCACCGTCCCCGGGTCGCCCGCCACCCGCTCCCGCGTCTCGCGGATCTGCTCCAGCACCTCCCCCGGCCTCCACGTCCCCTCCCCGGGGATCGTCCGGCTCGTGAAGAGCCCCGGCCACAGGTGACGCCCCATCCGGTTCTCGCTCTTCCAGTACTCCAAAAGCGCCGTGTAGCTCTGCGCCCTCTGCGCGATGGGCCAGTACAGCTGGGGCGTGAAGTAGTCGCACCACCCCTCCCGAAGCCACTTGCGCGCGTCCGCGTAGAGGTCCGCGTACTGATCCACCCCCGCCTTGATCCCCTCCGGATACCCCGGCCGGTAGATCCCGAACGGCGAGATCCCGAACTTCACCCACGGCTTGATCCGGTGGATCCCGTCGTGGACCCCCTCCACGAAGTCGTCCACGTTCTTGCGTCGCCAGTCGTCCTTCCCGAGCTCGCCCCCCTTCGCCCGGTACCGCCGGTACGAAGGCTCGTCCGGGAACGGGATGACCTTCCCCGCCTTCGTCGTCTCCTGATAGGGGTAGAAGTAGTCGTCGATGTGGACCCCGTCCACGTCGTAGCGCCGCACCACGTCGAGCATGACGTTGAGCGTCCGTTGCTGCACCTTCGGCTCCCCCGGATCCATCCACAGGTACTTCCCGTACATCTTCACGACCTCCGGGTTCGTCACCCCGATATGGTCCCGCGCGAGAAGCCCCTTCTGCGCCGGATGCTTCGCCCGGTACGGATTGAACCAGCAGTGGAGCTCGAGCCCCCGCTTGTGCGCCTCCTCCACCGCGAACATCAAGGGATCGTACGCCGGATTCGGCGGGCGCCCCTGCTGACCCGTAAGGTACTCCGACCACGGCTCGTAGGGCGAGCGGTACAGCGCGTCCGCCGAGGGCCGCACCTGAAGGATCACCGCGTTGAGCCCCGTCGCCCGCGCCGCGTCGAGGATCCTCAGAAGCTCCTTCCTCTGCGCGTCCGACGTGAGGTTGCGCCTCGAGGGCCAGTCGATGTTGTCCACCGTCGCCACCCACACCCCCCGGAACTCCCGCGCCATCGGCCCGGGCACCGGCCCCTCCTGAGGCGCGGGACGCGGCCACGCGCGCGCCGCCGCCCGCCGCGACGCCGCCCTGCGCTCCGGTCCCGCCGGGGCTCCCCCCGGAAGAGGCGCGAGGAGGGCCGGATTCATCGTGAGCATCGGTAAGGGGTTTACCCCCCGCCCCCGCCCCCGTGTTTCCACGGGGCGCTCCGGCGTGCGGCGGAATCGGGGACACTCGTCCCCGATGGCGAAGCACAAGATCCGCGTCGAGCGCGCCGAGGTCGTCCTCACCGGCTTCCTCACCCCCCCCGGCCTCCGCCTCGACCGCCTGACGATCTCCGGCGCCGGCCTCCTCCCCTCCCGCGCCGGGCTCGAGACCGACGGCCCCCTCGCCTTCCGCGCCGAGATCCGCGCCGACGACCTCGCCGCCTTCCTCGACGCCGCGGCCCCCGGCGGCCTCACCTCCGTCGCCGCGAGGATCTCCCCCGAGGGCATCTCCCTCCGCGCGAAGAAGCGCGTCCTCATCGAGGTCCCCCTCGCCGCCGAGTGCCTCCTCGAGATCGAGGGCCGCCGCCGCCTGAACCTCCGCCTCCTCGACGCGAGCGCCTTCGGCGCGAGCATGAGGAACCTCGCCGAGTCCGAGATCGCGAAGGCGAACCCCGTCTTCGACGCCGCCGACCTTCCCGTGCGCGCCGAACTCGACCGCGTCGAGCTCGGCGACGGCGTCCTCACCCTCTTCGGCGAGGTCTACGGCCCGTTCGACCCATCGGCGTTCTGAGCGACCGGCGGGTGGATCTCCCCGAACTTCGCGAGAAGCGAGTCGTACGCCGCCTCCGTCCGCCGGTCGAAGAGGACGAACCGCACCTCCGGCGGACACTCCCCCGCGTGCGCCGCCCGCAACACCTCTCCCAGCGCGATCGGCGCCGCCCGGTCCACCGGATACCCGTACGCCCCCGTCGAGATCGACGGGAACGCGACCGACCCGAGCCCGAGCTCCCGCGCCTTCGCCAGAACGTTCCGGTAGCAGAGCGCGAGCGCCTCCGCCTCCCCCTCGTGCCCGCCCCGCCAGATCGGCCCCGCGACGTGCAGGATGCGCCGCGCCTTCAGCCCGAACCCCGGCGTGACCACGACCTCCCCCGGCGCCGCCCCGTGCGGCGCGACCCGTTGGAGCTCCCGAAGGAGCTCCGGACCCGCCGAGGCGTGGATCGCCCCGTCCACCCCGCCGCCCCCGCGCATCCCCGGGTCCGCCGCGTTCACCACCGCGTCCGCGTCCTGACCCACGATGTTTCCGAGCCTCGCCACGATCCGAACGCCGTCCACAGTCCTTTCCACCCCTCCCCCTACGAGCCTTCCCCCGCCGCCCTCTCGCGCGACCCGAGACGGTACGCTCCGACCCGGGCAGGTGGCGGAACTGGTAGACGCCCGGGATTTAGGTTCCCGTGTCGCAAGACGTGGGGGTTCGAGTCCCCTCCTGCCCATCAAGCCGCCCATGTCTCGACGAGAATCCCATTCCGGCCCCGTTCCCGACGCCGCCTGGGCCGCCGACGCCCTCGCCCGCGCCCGGGGGCGGGTCGAGATCTTCAACGCCACCCGCCCCGGCGGGCTCGATGGCTGGACGATGGACGAGGCCCAGTACGAGGCGATGCGCGGCCACATCCTCGCCGAACTCGCCGCCGCTCAAGAACCGGAGACGGGCCTCCCGCTGAAGGACCTCGTCGCCTCCGCCCAGCTCCGCTACGGCGACCACCCCCTCTTCCCCAAAGGGCGCACCCGCAACTACCTCACGTACACCAAGGTGGACCTCGAAGCCCGGTGCGAGATCGAGCGGGCTCCGGGTTCGAGTCCCCAGAGAGTTCGCCTCCGGACGACCCCCGCCTCGGGAGCCCCTCCCATCTCGGAAACGTAGAAGAGGGGCATGACACGACTCGTCCGGCCCGCGCTCTGGACCCTCGCCGCGGGCGCCGTCGCGCTCGCCGTCGCGAAGGCGCCCCAAACGACGCCGACCCCCACTCCGGCCCCCGCCCCAACGAAGACCTCCCAAGGCGTCCTCCCCGGCATCCCCGCCGAGGCGAAGGCCGTCGCCGACGCCGAGCTCGCCGCCGCCGGACAGCCCAAAGGCGGCCCCCACGGCGAGACCGGCCCCGGCGCCCCGCCCTTCTGGGTCCGCCCCGGCTTCCGCGTAGACCTCGTCGCGAGGGTCGAGAACGCCCGCTTCATGGCCTTCGGCACGAAGGGAAGGCTCTACCTCTCCCGCCCCGACAAGGGCGACGTTCTCACCCTCGAGCGCGCCCCCGACGGCCGCTACAGGCTCGTCGGCCCCTTCGTCTCCGGCTACCCGTCCGTCCACGGTCTCGACTTCGCGAACGGCGAGCTCTGGTTCACCCAATCCGGCTCCGTCCACCGGGCGAAGGAGGGCGGCCCCAACGGCAAGAGCGGCCCCGTCGCCGACGTCCTCACCGGCCTTCCCGAGGGCGGCCACTACTGGCGCTCGATCCTCGTCACCCCCAAGGGCTTCTTCACGAGCATCGGCGACGCGGGCAACATCAACGACATGACCGCCACCGACCGCGAGAAGATCTGGCTCTACTCCCTCGATGGCAAGCGCCGCGAGCTCTACGCCTCCGGCATCCGCAACACCGAGAAGCTCCGCCTGCGACCCGGCACCACCGACCTCTACGGCGCCGACCACGGGAGCGACTGGTGGGGCAAGCCCGTCGGCGACCGCAACGGAAGCCAGCCCTTCACCGACTTCAACCCGCCCGACGAGTTCAACCACTACGTGAAGGGCGGTTTCTACGGCCACCCCTTCGTCACCGGCGACCGCGTCCCCCGCTACGAGTTCGCGAACCGCCCCGACCTGAACGAGCTCGGCGCCGCCACGACCGTCCCCGCCTGGAAGTTCGGCGCCCACTGGGCCGCCAACGGCTTCGCCTTCGTCACCGGCGGTGCCCCCGAGTCCGTCCTCGGCCCCGATGGCCAGGGCGACGCCGTCCAAGCCCTCCACGGAAGCTGGAACGCCTCGCGCAAGGTCGGCTACCGCCTCGAGCAGGTGATGTTCGATGCGGCGACCGGACGCCCCTGCGGCGCCCGGATGCTCGTCGGCACCCTCGTGAACGGCGAGCCCGCCGCCCGCCCCGCCGACGTCGAGGAGGAGCCCGGCGGCAAGGCCCTCCTCTTCACCGACGACCAGGGCGGCGCGATCTACCGCCTGAGCAGAACCGACGCGGGCCGGGTGAAATAAGGCCCATGCGCGGCGGACCCCTCCTCGTCCTCCCCGTCGCCGCCGCCCTCGCGGCGGCGATGCGCGGCGGGCATCGCCAGGCTTCCAAGCCTCTTCCGCCCGAGCCGAAGGCCGAGGAGTCCCGCCCCCTCGCCTACTTCGCCGCCCACTGCCAGCGCTGCCACGGCCCCGAGGGGAGCCGCTACCCCGACGATCTCGCCTCCCGCACCGACGCCGAGCTGAAGGACGCCATCCGCGAGATGGCCGAAGGCCCCGGCGCCGCCCCCCTCGGCGAGGGCGGCCTCGAGCTCCAGCTCGCCCTCCACCGCGCGATCCGCGCGAAGGAGCCCTTCCTCCAGATAGCTGGCGGCGAGAACGGCCGCGCCGTCGGCTACGCCTCCTCGAACGCCAAACCCGAGCAGGAGGGCAAAGGGCTCCCCATTAAAGACGGCCGCTTCCTCGCCGCCCCCAAAGGCCAAGTCACCACGAAAGCCGGCCCAAAAACCCTCGCCGTCCCCGCCGACGCCCCCGGCACCTCCCACCCCGGCGATGCCAAACCCTCCAGGTAGCCTGGGAAACCCGGTGTTACAGGGCATAGAGATCATCGAGCGCGATCTGTGGGAGGGCGACCTCGACCGGCTGGCGGACGCGCGTTGCCCCCTCTGCGGAGAACGGAGCCTGTCCTACAGCGCTTACGTCGGGGCGGTGAGCAACCGGCCCGAAGACCGCAGACGGCGGCAGAGATCGATGAACGTGCGCTGTCTCGGATCGTGCGGCGCCTGGCTCTCGCACATCGACGGCCTCCTCCCCGACTGGGCGGCGCAAGTCGAGGACTGGGAGGACTTCTCGCTGCGGATCCGCGAGGGGCGCGCGGCGTTAGAGGGCTGGCACTTCGTGCCTCGTTTGGTGGATCGGTGAAGACCCCCCTCTCAGGCATGCGCCCCCGGATCACCGAGGAGTGGCGGCGCGAGTTCCCCGGGCTGGGGCGCTACAAGCCGATGTGGCTCGCGCGCCGCCTCGGCCCCGTCGTCCAGGGGATCTCCCTGAGTCCGAACGGGGCGAACGACGAGTACAAGCCGATCCCCCACGTCCACTGCCTCGCCCATCCATCCCAGAGCGTCACCCTCACCAGCGATGGCAACCCGAGGGACCCGTACTCCGGGTGCACCGTCTCCGTCCGCGCGCGGTTCCACGAGGGGAAGGTCCCCGCGGCGGCCGATGCGGTCCGCCTCGCCTCGCTCCTCCCGCTCGACCGGGTGCCAGAGCCCGACGAGATCGTCGCGGCGTACCGGCGGCTCCTCGGCTCGGGCTCGTCCTACGCCGGGCCGCTCGCCAGGCGGCAGGAGAATCTCGCCTCGGTCCTCGCGTGGTTCGGGCGGGCGGACGAGGCGGAGGCGGCCTTGCGCGAGGCGGCCCGGCATCCCGAGGCTTGGGAGCGCCACTTCGAGCCCGAGGACGGGGCCGAGGCCTGGCTCGAACGGCAGCTCCGGCGCGTGGGCGACCTCGACGGGCTGCGCGCCACCGTTGTCGAGGAGGTCCTGCGCCACAAGCTCCGGGGCGTGCCGACCCATTACGACCCGTAGAGGAGACTCCTAGTGGACCGGATCGGCGATGCGCCGGAGAGGACGGGAGCGACGATTCGTTCGTCAGACTCAGTAGAGACGAGGCACAGGTGAACACGTCGCCCCCGCGTGCGTCTACCCCTCCGCCCCCCGCCCCCCGCCCCCCGCGCCATGAGCATCCTCCTGTCCGACCACGCCGCCGAAGCCTTCGACTCGGTCGATCTGAAGACCGTGGTCCTCGACCCCGAGGTCCTGCGCGACGTCCCCGGTGACCTCGCCCTCCGCGCCCAGATCCTTCCCCTCCACGCCGACGCCTACGGCAACCTCGTCGTCGCGATGGGCGATCCCGCCTCCCTCCCCGTCGTGGACGAGCTCGGCGCCACCCTCCGCCGCCCCGTCGTCGCCGTCCTCGCCGACCCCGCCATGCTGAAGGAGAAGATCGAGGAGATCTTTCTCGAGCGCATCCTCTCTGGCCTTCCCGGCGGCGCCGAGGGCGAGGCGGGCGGCGCCGACGTCTTCGACGCCGGCACCGACCTCGCCGACCTCACGAAGATGGCGAGCGAGACCGCCGTCGTCCAGATGGTGAACCTCATCTTCGCCCAGGCCGTCCGCGACGGCGCGAGCGACATCCACATCGAGCCCTACGAGCGCGAGATGAAGATCCGCTACCGCATCGACGGCATGCTCGGCGACCTCATGAAGCCCCCCAAGCGGATGCACGCCGCCCTCATCTCCCGCCTGAAGATCCTCGGCGAGATGAACATCGCCGAGCGCCGCCTCCCCCAGGACGGACGCATCAAGCTGAACATCGCCGGACGCTCCGTGGACGTCCGCGTCTCGATCGTCCCCACCGTCTTCGGCGAGCGCGCCGTCATGCGCATCCTCGACAAGGGCACCGCCATGATGGGGCTCGAAGAGCTCGGCATGGCCCCCGACACCCTCGTCCAGTTCCGCAAGATCATCCGCCAGCCCTACGGGATCATCCTCGTCACCGGCCCCACCGGCTCCGGCAAGTCCACCACCCTCTACGCCGGGCTCCAGGAGATCTTGTCCCCCACGACGAACATCCTCACCATCGAGGACCCCGTCGAGTACCAGGTCTCGGGCATCGGCCAGATCCAGGTCCGCCCGAGCATCGGCCTCACCTTCGCCTCGGGCCTGCGCTCGATCGTCCGCCAGGACCCCGACGTCATCATGGTCGGCGAGATCCGCGACCACGAGACCGCCGAGATCGCGATCCACGCCGCCCTCACCGGCCACCTCGTCTTCTCCACCCTCCACACGAACGACGCCGCCGGCGCCGTCACCCGCCTCCTCGATATGGGCGTCGAACCCTACCTCGTCGCCTCCTCCCTCATCGGCGTCGTCGCCCAGCGCCTCGTCCGGCGCATCAACCCCGAGGCCGCCGAGCCCTACCGCCCCGAGCCCGAGGCCCTCCAGACCCTCTCCATCTCCGAGGAGGAGGCCGACGCCACCTCGTTCCGCCGCCCCGCCCCCGGCTTCGCCGGCAACCCCTACCGCGGACGCCAGGGCATCCACGAGCTCCTCATCGTGGACGAGACGATCAAGCGCATGACCGTGGACCGCTCCTCCGCCTCCGTCATGCGCGAGCACGCGATCGGGGCCCAGGGCATGAGGACCCTCCTCGGCGACGGCCGCCGCCTCGTCATGGCGGGCAAGACCACCCCCGAAGAGGTCCTCCGCGTCTGCCAGCGCGAGGACATCTAGGCTCCCCCCTTCATGGCGACCTTCGCGTACACCCTCCTCGAACCCACCGGCGCCAAACGCACTGGCTTCGTCGACGCCGCCTCCAAAGAGGCCGCGATGGGCCAGCTCGCGAGCGCCGGCGGCTTCGTCCTCGAGATGAACGAGCGCGCCGCGAGCGAGGGCAACCGCCTCCCCGGAAACCGCCTCTCGGGCGCGCGCGGCGAGAGGAAGAAGCGCGGCAAGGTCGGGCGCTCCGAGCTCGCCCTCTTCTCCCGCCGCCTCGCCGACCTCGCCCTCGCCGGCCTTCCCCTCGACCGCGTCCTCCAGGTCGTGAGCGAGCAATCGGAGAGCGCCAGCCTCACCGAGGTCGCCGAGTCCGCCCTCGACGACGTCCGCACCGGCACCCCCGTCTCGGCCGCCCTTGCGAAGTTCCCGAAGCTCTTCCCCGAGGTCTTCACCTCCACCCTCGCCGCCGGCGAGGCCTCGGGCCAGTTCGGCGAGGTCGCCGCCCGTCTCGCCGACTTCCAGGAGAAGGAGGTCCAGCGCCGAAGCCAGGTCGCCTCCGCCCTCGTCTACCCCGGCGTCCTCCTCTTCACCGCCGTCTCCGTCGTCGTCTTCCTTCTCGCCTTCGTCGTCCCCCGCCTCTCCGGCGTCTTCAAGGATCTCGGCAACGACCTTCCCGCGACGACGAAAATCCTTCTCGCCACCGCCGACTTCCTCTCGAACCAGTGGTACGTCGTCCTCGGCGCGATCGCCGCCGTCGTCTTCGGCTACCGCGCCTGGGTCCGCACCGAGCTCGGCGCCGACGCCCGCGACCGCATCCTCCTGCGCCTCCCCGCCGTCGGCTCCGTCATCGAGAAGGCGACGATCTCCCGCTTCGCCCGCGTCCTCGGCACCCTCGTCTACGGCGGCGTCCCCATCCTCGAAGGCCTCGAGCTCGCCGGCCTCGCCGCCGGCAACCGCCAGTTCAAGAAGAGCGCCGTCCAGGTTCAGAACGACGTGCGCGAGGGACGCCCCATCGCCGAGGCGATGCGCGACACCGGCGTCTTCCCCCCCGTCCTCACCCACATGGTCGCGATCGGCGAGGAGACCGGCGACCTCCCGAAGATGCTCGGGCGCGTGAGCGACTCCCTCGACTTCGAGGTGGACAACAACCTCCGCCGCGTCACCGCCCTCGTCGAGCCCATCATCGTCCTCGGCATGGGCGGCTTCGTCGGCTTCGTCGTCCTCTCCATCCTCCTCCCGATCTTCAACGCCCAGAACGCCGTGAAGTAAACGCCGCCATGGACCGAACCCTGACGGCGATTGTGCGTCTTTGCCGGGTAAGACCTGGAACCCCGCGCGGCTTTCGCCCGCAGAAGAGGACCCCACCCGCATGACGACCTCCCGCTTGACGCCCCCCCGCCGACCCGGCTCGATCCGCGGGCGGCGCGGCTTCACCCTCGTCGAGCTCATCGTCGTGATCCTCATCATCGCGATCCTCGCCGCCCTCGTCGTCCCGAACCTTCTCGGCCGCGTAAGCCAGGCCAAACGCTCGAAGGCCGCCGCCGACTGCTCCACCATCGCCGGCCTCCTCCAGAGCTTCCGCCTCGACTACGACCGCTACCCCACCACCGAGGAGGGCCTCGGCGCCCTCCGCAACCCGCCCCCCGACCCCTCCGGCCTCACCCGCCCCGCCTACTCGACGAAGGAGATCCCCCTCGACCCCTGGGGCCACCCTTACGTCTACCAGTGGCCCGGCCCCCTCGGCGACGACTCCTTCTCCCTCCTCTCCTACGGAGCCGACGGAGCCCCCGGGGGCGACGGGGACAACGCCGACATCACCGAAGGGGACCAGTAAGGCGCGTATGGCGACCGGGCGGCTTCGGGCGCGCGCCGGGGCGGGCTTCACCCTCCTCGAGCTCACCATCGTCATCGCGATCGTCGCGATGGTCGCCGCCCTCGTCGCGCCCCGCGTCCTGAGCCTCCGCACCGCCGGCGAGACCCGCGCCACCCTGAACCGCCTCGTCGCCGCCGTCGGCTCCGCCCGCGCCCTCGCCCGCTCCCGCGGCGAGGACCTCGTCGTCGGCCTCGACCCCGAGAGCCGCGACGTGAGCGTCGCGAGCGCGAACCCCGACGCCTCCTCCTCGGGGACCCGCCCCGGCGCCGCTGGACCCGGCTCCGCCAAGCCCGGCGCGACGAGAACCGGCGCGGGGAACGCGGTTTCCGCCGACGCCTACTCCGTCACCCTCGGCGTCGGCGCCTTCCGCGTCACGAAGGTCGAGCGCGGCGACGTCTCCGGCACGAACGACCCCCGCGCCCCCAAGGGCGAGACCCTCGCCGTCTTCTACGCCGACGGCACCGCCTCCCCCGGCTCCGCCGACCTCGACGTGAACGGACGCAAGGACACCCTCCGCGTGAAGGCCGACGGCTCCGTCACCCTCGGCGAGCGCGACCCCAACGCGAACGAGCCCGCCCGCTGGAAGGCCGGCGACCTGGAGAGCCGCACGTCGTGAGCGCCCCGCCCCGGCATCGTCGGTCCGGCTTCACCATCGTCGAGGCCCTCGCCGCCTCCGTCCTTCTCGGCGTCGGCGTCGTCGCCTGCCTCTCCGCCTTCGCGAGCCTCACCAAAGGCGAGGCCCGCGCGCTCCAGGCCGACCGCTACGCCGCCCTCGCCCGAAGCAAGTGGGACGAGCTCGCCGTGGACGCCACGAACTCCGCGAGCGGCGACGCCTCCGGGGACTTCGCCGACGAGGGCGAGCCCAACGCCCTCTGGACCCTCACCACCGGCGTGAGCGGCGTCGAGGGCCTGAACACCGTCGCCCTCACCGTCAAGTCCCGCCGCGGGGGCGACGCCGCCCCCCGCGTCGTCCTCTCCGGCCTCCGCTACGCCCCCCCGACCGGCGCCGCCGCCGCTCCCGCCGCCGGGGGCCGATCCCGATGACCCTCCCCCGCCGAAGCCGGGGCGGCTACACCGTCGTCGAGATGATCGTCGTCCTCGTCATGACCGCGATCCTCCTCGCCGGGGCCTTCGGCGCCTACGCGAGCGCCTTCGGCTACGACGAGCGCGCCCGCGCCGCCCGCGGCCGCGCCGCCGCCGGGCGCGGGACCGAGGACCGCCTCCGAGCCTGGATCTCCCGCGCCGCCCTCTCGAGCGTCGCCACCGACCCCGACTCCTACTTCGTCGCCACCGCCGACGCCCCGAATACCCTCACCTTCACCGCCGAGGGCGACCGCCTCCCCTCGAGCTTCGCCGCGAGCAACGACCCCTTCGAGACCGCGAACGACCGCTTCGGCCCCCAGGGCGGCACCGCCGAGGTGTCCTTCTCCCTCACCGGCGTCGGCGACGGCGCCTCCCGCACCGGCCTCTTCCTCCGCGTCCAGCGGCCCGCCGACGGCGACCCGAGCCAGGGCGGCTACCAGGAGCTCCTCGACGCCGACGTCGAATCCGTGACCTACGAGTTCTGGAACGGCACCGACTGGGAGACGGCCTGGAACACCCAGGCCCAAGGCACCCCCCGCCTCCCCGCTGCCGTCCGCGTGACCTACCGCCGCAAGGGCGAGAGCGCCGACCGCGTCCTCACCGTCGGCGTCCCCGCCTCCGACGTCGCCGCCGACAACCCCGTCGTCGCCGGAGGCGCCGGGTGAGGCGCGCCCCGAACCCCCGCGAGCGCGGCGTCACCTTCGTGGTCGTCCTCGCCATCCTCGCCGCCCTCGTTGCCCTCGTCGGCGCCTTCGCCGCCACCGGCCGCGCCGCCGTCCGCGAGGAGACCGGTCGCATCGAATCCCTGCGCGC
The DNA here is from genome assembly GCA_965249475.1 of Fimbriimonas sp. GTDB lineage: Bacteria > Armatimonadota > Fimbriimonadia > Fimbriimonadales > Fimbriimonadaceae > Fimbriimonas. Next base: position 2,122,853 of record CBDFMD010000003.1, read on the forward strand.
CCGCCTCGCCGCCGAGGCCGGCGTCCAGCGCGCGATGGCCGAGCTCGCGACCCTCTCCACCGACCGCACCCTCCCCACCGCCCCCACCGACGCCTGGGCCACGCTCGGGCAGAACGGCGCCGAGGAGTTCACCCTCGCCTCCGGCGCCTTCCGCGTCCAGATCCTCGACGCCTCCGGACGCCTGAACCTCAACACCGCCACCGCCGCCGAGCTCACGAACCTCGGCCTGACCCAAGAGCAGAACGACTCCCTCCTCGACTGGCGCGAGGCGGGGGGGACCCCCCGCACCGAAGGGGCGAAGGACGCCTACTACAACGGCCTCCCCGAACCCTACAACGCCCGCCTCGGCCGCCTCCGTACCGCGGGCGAGCTCCTCCTCGTCAAGGGCTTCTCCCCCGACGTCCTCTACCGCCCCGGCGCCCTCACCGAGAACACGACGACCGCCCGCCCCACGGTCCCCGGCGCCGAGACCGTCGCCCTCGCCGACCTTGTGACCCCCCTCGCCTACTCCCCGAACGACGCCCCCACCGGCGACGCCCGCTTCAACCTCAACGGCAACGCCACGGCGGTGAACGCCACGACGATCGCCGCGCGCCTGCGCGTCGCCCCGGCCGTCGCGAACGCCATCGTCGCCGCGAAGACCGGCCGTCCTAACGGCCAGTTCACCCTTCTGAGCCAGGTCCTGACCGCCGCCCCCACCGCCGCCGCCTCGATCGTGGACAACGCCACCGTCGTCCCCTCCGAGCGCCTGGAAGGCCGGATCAACTTCAACACCGCCCCCGTCGAGGTCCTCGCCGCCCTCCCCAACGTCACCCCCGACGTCGCCCAGTCCATCGCCGACCGCGCCGCGAGCGCCCCCTTCGCCCGACTCTCCGAGATCCTCGCCCTGAACAACTCCCCCGGGTTCGCCGCGACCGTCGCCGACAACGCCGCCGTCCGCTCGAGCGTCTTCCTCGTCCGCTCCCTCGGCCGCGCCGGCTCCACCACCGTCGCCCTCGTCGCCACCGTCCGGATCGGCAACGATACCGTCGGCGGCACCGCCGCCGACGACGCCCCCCACCTCCTGCGCGTCGAGGACGCCCCCTACGCCGACATGGCCTCTCGCTGGAACTGGGACGACGCGACGACCACCACCTCCCTCCAGGAGGCCCCCCGCTCGTGAGCGCCCCCGCGAAAAAGGCCCCCTTCGACGCCGTGATCCTCTGGGACCACGACGGCGCGACCGTCCTCTCCCCCGAGATGGCCCCGCGCGGCGTGGACCTCCCCGCCCTCCGGGGCGCCCGCGCCGCCGTCCTCCTCTCCCGCCGGCTGGTCCAGGTCCGCACCGCCGAGCTCCCCCCCGCGTCCCCCGCCGACCTCCGCCAGCTCGTCGGCCTTCGCCTCGGCGACCTCTTCCCCGCCGCCCCCGGCGAGCTCGCCTTCGTCGTCGCCCCCCGCCCCGCCGCCGAGACCGCCGTCCCCGGCCCGACCACGATCTACGCCGCCCGCCAGGCCGACCTCGCCGCCGTCCACGCCGCCGCGAAGGCGAACGGCTTCCGCATCGTCGCCACCCTCCCCGCCGCCGCCGGCTCCCCCCTCCTCGCGGGCGAGCTCGGCCTCCCCGACGCCCTCGTCGCCGCCCCCGACGGCCCCCTCATGGATGCGAGCGCCGTCGGCTTCGACGTCGTCGGGGGCCTCGCCACCGTCCTCTCCCGCCCCGTCCCCCCCGGAAGCCCTCTCGAGGCCGAGGCCCGCCGCACCTTCCTCGCCGCGAAATCCCCCGTCCTCCCCATCGTCGCCTCCGGCGGGCTCGCGATCCCCTTCGCCGACCGCGCCACCGCCCGCCACGGGGCCCAGACCCTCCTCGAGGACCCCGCCCTCTGGCCCCTCCTCGATCTTCTCTCCGACGACGTCCGCACCCGCGCCGCCCTCGAGACGAAGCGCCGCCGCCACCGCCAGGCCTACCTCGTCGCCGCCGCCTCCCTCCTCCTCGCCGCCTACGTCGCGAACGACCGGAACACCAAAGGCGCCGAGGTCGAGCGACGCCAGCGCAAGCTCAACGCCGAGGTCAAGCGCTACGAGACCGTCCTCGGCCTCTACACGAGCCGCAACGCGAAGCTCGATCCCCAGGCCAAACTCCTCGAGCGCGCCTTCACCCCCGCCCAGCGCACGAGCGACCTCGCCTATCTCGTCCCCTCCCTCCTGCCGAAGGACGCCTGGCTCACGAACCTGAGCCACGAGCGCGGCAAGCCCCTCACCGTCCGCGGCACCGCCCGCACCTCCGACGCCGTCGCGAACTACGTGAAGAGCCTGGGAACCCAAAGCCGCCTCCGCGACGTTCGCCTCTCGTTCGCCAACGTCGCCGAGATCGAGACGAAACCCGTCGTGAACTTCGCCCTCACCGCCTTCCCCGTCGGCAACGTCCCCCTCGAAGAGCCCAAGAGGACCGCCCGACGATGAGGATCCAGCTCGGAGACCCGCAGGACCCGCTCCCGACCGCCCTCACCGCGCTCGGCGCCCTCGTCCTCGCCGGAACCCTCCTCTACGTCGTCCTCGTCCCCGCCCCCACCACCCGGGGCCTCGTCGCCCGCGCCCGCACGAAGGAGCGCGAGATCCAGAACAAGGTCGCCGACGCCAAAGGGCGCGAGACCGAGATCGGCGCCGTCCTCGCCAAGCGTAAGACCCCCCTCCCCCCCGACGCCATCGCGTCGAGCACCCTCGCCCGCGTCACCCTCTTCGCCTCCAAAGGCGGCCTCCGCCTCACCGCCTTCCGCCCCCAGCGCACCACCGACTCCCCCACCGGCGTGACCCTCTACCCCTACCAGATCACCGTCGAAGGCCCTTTCCCCGCCGTCGCGAAGTTCGTCCGCGCCCTCGAGACGGAAACGACCGACCTCGCCGTCACCCTCCTCCAGCTCGCGACCTCCAGCGAGGGCGACGCGGGCCGCGTGAACGCCACCGTCGGCGTCGTCGCCTTCCGCGACACCCCCAAGCGACCCGCCCGCCGCCCCGCCGCCCCGCCCTCGCCCTCGCCCGGTACGGCGACCCCCGCCACGGCGACCCCGGCCCCCGATGCCCCCCCGACGAACGCCTCCGCGACGAACGCCCCCCCCACCAACGCCCCCGGAGCGACGAATGGCCCGGCGTAAGGTCTCCCCCGTGATGGTCGTCGGCGCCCTCGCCGTCCTCGTCGCCGCCTACACCCTCCTCTCCGGCCCCCCCACCCCCCCCCGGCGCGCCGCGAACAACCGCTTCCTCGGCGGCGCCGCCTCCCGCAAAGGCGCCGAGGACCTCTACCGGCCCGAGGACTACACCGCCTCCTTCCCCCCCGTGGACCTCCCCCTCCGCGACGCCTTCCGACCCGGCGTCGCGAAGACGAGGACCGTCGCCAAGAACGCCCAGTCCACCCCCGTCGGCGTCAACGGCATCCCGGCAGGCTTCACCGGCGGCGACCCGAACTGGATCTACACCGGCAATGCCGAGGTGAACGGCGTCCCCAACGCCCTCCTGGAGAACACCTCCACCCAGGAGGGCGTCTTCCTTCGCCCCGGCGAGACCTGGAAAGACCTCTCCCTCGAAGCCGTCGTCGGCGAGGCGATCGTCCTCCTCGGCCCCCGCGGCGCCCGCCGCACCGTCCACCTCGCCGACCCCGCGACCCCCGAGGCCCCCGTCGCCGCCGCTCCCGCCTCACCCGCCGGAACGCCCCCCGGCGCCCTCCCCGCCGCGGCCCCCAACGGGCGCACCGCCCTCGCCGGACCGATCGGCCCCGGCGCGAACGACGCGGCCGCGAACCCCGCCGCTCCGAACGAGAATCGAACGGGGCGCGACCCGAACCGCCCCCGCCGACGTCAGAATCGTAAGAGCGCCGGAAACGACGCCGCGACCTCCGCCTCCACCCTCCCCACGAGCCAAACCCCATGAAAAAGACCCCCCGCCCCCCGGCCCGATTCCCGGCCGCCTCCCTGGCCGCCCTCGCGCTCGTCCTCGGCGCGGCCCGGGCCCCCGCCCAGTTCGACTTCGGCGGCGGAGGCGGCGGCGGAGGGAGCGCCGAGACCCCCGCCTACGAGGCGTTCAAGCTCAACCCCAAGACGCGCATCAAACTCGACTTCCGCAACGCGAACGTGGACCAGGTCCTCGCCCTCTTCCAGAAGACGAGCGGCGTCACCATCGTGAAGGACCCCGCCCTCACCGGCACCGTCACCCTCACGAGCGCGAAGGCCGTCGGCCTCAAAGAGGCCTTCCAGATCCTCGCCACCACCCTCGGGCTGAAGAACTTCGAGCTCCGCAAAGAGGGCAACCTCCTCGTCATCGCCCAGCGCCAACCCCGCGACCGCGGCAACAACGGCGGCGGGGGCTTCCCCGGCGGCCTCGACCCGAGCGTCTTCCAGCAACCCGAAAGCCAGCTGCGCGTCTACCCCATCAAGTACGCGAACTCGAGCCAGGTCGCCCGCGTCATCAACGACGTCTTCGGAGCCGCGCCCCAGGCCGGCGGAGGCTTCCCGGGCGGCGGCGGACGCTTCGGCGGCGGCAACAACGGCGGCAACAACAACGGCAACAACAACGGCGGCGGCGGGCGCCGCTTCGGCGGCTTCGGCGGCTTCGGCGCGCAGACCCCCCAGATCCGCGCCTCCTCCGACGACTTCTCGAACTCCGTCATCGTCAACGCCCCCAGCAAGCAGCAGCGCGACGTCTCCGACCTCATCAAGCAGATCGACAAGGAGACCGACCTCCCCCAGCGGAGCCAGACCTACCGCCTCGTCTACGCCACCGCCGCCGATACCGCGACCGTCGTCCAGAACGTCCTCACCGCCAACGCCCCCCGCGGGCGCGGCGGCGCGACGACCCAGCAACAGCAGCAACAGAACCTCCCCTTCTTCCTCCGCGGCGCGAACGCGCAGGGAGGCCAGGGCCAGGTCGTCCCCGACGTCCGCACGAACACCCTCGTCGTCACCGCCACCGAGGACAACCAGCGCATCGTCGCGAGCCTCGTCAAAGAGCTCGACCAACCCGTCGAGACCGCCAGCACCACCTTCGTCATCCCCCTCTCGAACGCCCGCGCCGACGACATCGCCACCCTCCTGAACAACGCCTTCGGCACCCGCGCCGGACTCAACGGCAACCGCAACGGAAACCGCCTGAACACCCCCCAGCAACAGCGCCAGAACACCAACGCCAACGCCCGCAACGCCGGCGGACTCGCCGCCGGTCGCGGCGTTCCGCAGGCCCAGGCCCAGGCGCAGGCCCGGGTCCAGAGCCCCGACGGCAAGAGCACCACCACCCTCGACCTCCCCGTGGACGAGACCACCGGCGAGCTCCAGACGAACATCTCCGTCGCCCAGGGCGGCGGCTTCGGCTTCTTCAACGGGGGCGGCTTCGGCGGCAATCAACAGAACCGCCCGGGGCAGGGGACGAACCAGACCGCCCGCGACGCGAACGGGCGCATCGTCAACGTGAGCGACCTCACGAACCAGATCACCGTCATCCCCGACAACAACACGAACTCCGTCGTCGTCGTCGCAAGCCCCGAGGGCGCGAAGCTCATCGGGGACATCATCAACCAGCTCGACCGCATCCCCGAGCAGGTCATGATCGAAACCATCATCGTCGAGGCCACCCTCGACGACACCACGAAGCTCGGCGTCGAGTTCGGACTGAACATCCCCAACGTCTTCGGCCTCGCCGGCGCGAACGTCAACGGCGCCACCGGCTTCGGACTCCAGAACGCGAACCCGCCCCTCCAGGGCGGCCGCGTCACCCTCTCCGGCGGCAACCTCACCGGCTTCGTCAACGCCCTCCGCACCGACTCGCGCTTCAACATCCTCTCCACCCCCCGCATCTTCACCACGAACAACCAACAGGCCCAGATCAACATCTCCCAGTCGATCCCCTACGTCCTCTCCACCCGCCAGGACATCAACGGCGGCCTCCAGTTCAACTATGCCTTCCAGGACGTCGGCATCGTCCTCACCGTCACCCCCCGCATCACGAGCAACGGCTACGTCACCATGGACGTCTCCCAGACCGCGAACGACCTCCAGGGCTTCACGTCCTTCAACGCCCCCATCGTGAACCAGCGCGAGGCCGACACCACCGTGTCCGTCCTCGACGGCGAGACGATCGTCCTCGGCGGCATCATCCGCAACACCGTCACCGCGACCACGAACAAGGTCCCCCTCCTCGGCGACATCCCCCTCCTCGGCAACATCTTCCGCTCCACCACGAAGACGAACAACAAGACCGAGCTCCTCGTCCTCCTCACCCCCCGCATCGTCCGCGACGACGCCGACGCCCGCCGCCTCCGCGACGCCCAGCAGAGCCGCCTGAGCAAGCCCACCCAGGCCCAACTCAAGGGGATCTTCGGCCCCGGCGGCTCCCCCGCCGACGTGACCCCCGGCGCCAAGCCCGTCGCCCCGCCCCCCGACCCCGGCTCCGGCGCGGGCACCCCCCCCGGCAAGAAGACGGATCCCCCCAGGACGGACCCCCCTAAGACGGATCCTCCCAAGACCGACCCCCTCAAGAAGACGCCCCCCCCGTCCCTCCCCCGCTGATCCCTCCCCGGAAGATCCCTCCCCGGAAGATCCAGCCCCGACCCCAACGAAGACCATGAAGCTCCGATCCACCCTCGCCACCCTCGCCCTCGTCGCCGCCCTCGCCGCCACCCTCGTCGCCGCGCCGAACGCCCTCGCTCAAGGCGGCGGCGGGCGCCAGGGCGGCGGCTGGGGCATGCGCGGCGGCGGGATGATGCAGTCCTCCGCCTTCCTCCTGCGCCGCACCGACGTCCAGGACGACCTGAAGCTCACCACCGAGCAGAAGGACAAGCTCGCCGCCATGCAGGAGGAGATGCAGACCGCCATGCGCGAGAAGTTCGCCGGCGGCGAGCGCCCGAGCCGCGAGGAGATGGGCAAGCTCTTCGCCGAGATGGGCAAAAAGATGGACGAGGGCATCGCCACCATCCTCACCCCCGACCAGGTCAAGCGCCTCGACGAGATCGCCGTCCAGATGGCCGGCAACGCCGCCGCCCTGAACCCCAAGTACGCCAAGGGCCTCGCGATCACCCCCGACCAGAAGGCGAAGATGGACGCCCTCCAGGCCACCATGCAGAAGGCGAACGCCGCCATCCGCGAAAAGGTCCAGAGCGGCGAGATCGACCGCGAGGGCATGACCGCCCTCGTGAAGAAGAACTCCGACGCCCTGAACGCCGAGATCGGCAAGATCCTCACCGGAGCCCAGAAGGACAAGCTCAAAGCCATGTCCGGCGCCCCCTTCGAGCGCAAGGACGAAGGCGCGAACTAATCCCCCGAACCCAAAAGCCTCCTATCTCCATTCGTGGGGAGAGGGGGTTGGGGTGAGGGACCACGGGGGAGCGCCCCCGAGCCGAAGCCCTTCTCCCCGCCCTCGGGGAGAAGGTGTCCGAAGGACGGATGAGGGGAGGGGGAGGACCCCCGAGGAGAGCAAACCGTAGGGAGGGCGCGACCCCGGTCGCGCTTTTCTCCGGGCGACCCGTCGCCCGAACGGGAGGACGCCCCCGAAAAGAAAGGGGGAGAAAACTCTCCCGGCGCGCCGTCGGAACCCCCTCCCCGAGAACGTAAGGGTGTGAGCCCCGAGAACATCCCCCTCCCCCGGTGGCACCGGCGTCCCGCCGGTGCGCCCCACCCCCCAAGACTCCGACCTTGCACAAAAACGCGAAAACCTTGGTGGAGATGGTCAGCATGGTCAGCGTGGTCGGGCCCGAACCTTAGAGCCGTGCGCGCACGCACCAGACCGTTCCCAGCCTTCCCAGGATTCCCAGGAATCGCTCGCGGACCCTCCTTCGGCCCCCCGAAACTTCCCGCTCCCGTCACAATGGTAGAAGGCCCATGGACGAGCTCGACGCCCGCAAAGAGACGATCCTGCGCGCCGTCGTGATCGAGTACGTCACCACCGCCGAACCCGTCGGAAGCGAGACCCTCGCCGCCAAATACCCCTTCGGCGTCCGATCCGCCACCGTCCGCTCCGTCCTCTCCGAGCTCGCCGAGCGCGGCCTCCTCGAACAGCCCCACACCTCCGCCGGACGCATCCCTTCCGACCGCGGCTACCGCTACTACGTGGACCGCCTCGGCGAGCCCATCGCCCTCGGCCAGAGCGCCCAGACCGCCGTCGAGGGCGCCACCGCCCCCGGCGAGGCCCTCGGCGAGACCCTCCGCGAGACCCTCCGCGCACTCTCCCGCCTCACCCGCCAGCTCGCCGTCGCCGCCACCCGCCGCGACGGCGACGTCCTCGTGCGGACCGCCATCGTCTCCGCCCTCGGCCCGAACCAGGCCCTCCTCGTCCTCGCCCTCGGCAACGGCCACGTCGAGAACCGCATGATCGAGTGCCCCGCCCACCTCACCCTCGACGAGGTCGGCCACGCGAACGCCGCCCTCGTCAAGGCCGTCGTCGGCAAGGACCTCGCCGCCCTCGCCCGCCTCCGCCTCGGCTCGCCCGGCGGCTCCGCCGGCGAGAGGATGCTCGCCGTCGCCGCCGCCGAGCTCCGCGCGATGGCCCGCGCCCTCACCCGAGGGCGCGTCTTCGCCGAGGGCGAGCCCTACGTCTTCGCCCAGCCCGAGTTCCGCGACGCCCCCGGCGACCTCGCCCGCGTCATCGAAGAGATCACCGAGGGCGAGCTCCTCTACGAGTCCCTCCAGAGCGAGAGCCCCGGCGCGAACGGCACCGTCACCATCGGGCGCGAGAACGCCCGCCCCGACCTCCACCGCTTCTCCGTCGTCCGCCGCGCCTTCTTCGCCGGAGGGAGCGAGGCCGGCGTCATCGCCGTCGTCGGACCCACCCGCATGGACTACGACGCCTCCTCCTCCCTCCTCGACTTCACCGCGAGCGCCCTCTCCGCGAGCCTCGCCCGCTTCTTCGGCTGAAACCCGCCTACAGCTTGAACAAGGCGTCCGCGAGCCCCTGGTTCGCCCGCACGTTCGAGTACCGCGTGACCCCCGCGACCTTGTTCTCCGCGTTCCGCACCGTCAGCCGCGTCGGAAACCAAACCCCGTTCGACTCGACCGGCGCCTCGTACAGGAACACCGCCCGCAAACGGTCCGTCTGCGAGTACCACTCCCGACGCGCGATCGTGTGGTGCGCCCGGTCGATCCAGACCCGTTGCCGCGACGTGTCCTCCGTCGCCCTCGGGAACCGCAGGTCGAACACCGGGTTCCCCGTCTCCCGGTCGTTCCGCACGAAGCTCGCCGCGTAGAACCCCTCGAAGAGCGACGCCGTCGGCACCGCGAAGTCCAGAAGCGTCTGACGCCGACCCGGGTACTTGGCGAGATCGTCGTTCTTCCGAAGCCCCAGCCGCGGCACCCGGAACTGCTGGAGCGTCCCGTTGATGACGTACGTCGCCTTCGTGTCGTCCGCCGCCGCGTCCAGCCGAAGCTTGAACGGCTCCTTCGCCCGCACGACGATCGAATCGAAGAGGTACGTGTTCGCGAACTCCGGGTTGATCTTCCGAAGCTCCCCGAGGTTCTTCCGCTCGATCGTCGCGTTGAACTGGATGTCCCGGAACGCCGGTTGCGTGAAGGTGCCGATGGACGTGCTCTGAAGCGAGGCGGCCGCCGGAAGTGTCGCGAGAAGCGGGAGGATCATATTGGGTGTATCCTTGCCGGAGCGCGGATGTAGCTCTTCTACGTCCGCCGGCGAACACCCATGCGGACGCGCGAGATCGAGAGGGATTACGCCCGGTACGGCGCCGCCCGCCGCGGCGCCGTCCGCCTCCCCCGCTCCGCGAGCGAGGTCCTCGACGCCGCCCTCCGCGCCTACCGCGAGCGGCTCGGCGAATCCCTGGGCGCCGCCCTCGTCCCCGCCCTCCTCTTCGTCCTCCCCTTCTCCTACCTCCTCACCTTCGCCCTCCCCGCCGTCACGACCACGAAGGCCCCCGCCGACGTCACCCGCCAGGTCGGCGAGTTCGCCGTCGGGATCGTCGTCGCCCTCGGCGTCGCGGTCCCCCTCGTCGCCCTCTCCCTCGCCGGCTTCTCCGTCTTCGCCGCCGAGAACGTCGCTGACTGGGCCGGCCTCCCCCGCCCCGAGCGCAAAGGGGCCTACGCCCTCGCCGCCCGCATCCTCGCCCGCGCCATCCTCGGCTCCCTCGTCGTCCTCCTCGTCGGCATCGCCCTCCTCGTCGTCGCCGGCCTCGCCCTCGCCCTTCTCGGCCCCGACTCCCCCATCCCCGGCGTCTTCGGCGTGATCGGCGGCGTGGTCGCCCTCTTCGGCGTCCTCGCCGCGATGTTCGGCCTCTCCCGCCGCCTCCTCGCCATCCCCGCCGGCCTCTTCGAGGGCCTCGCCCCCCGCGAGGCCGTCGTCCGGGGACGCGCCCTCGCCGGCCACCCGCCCGCAGGCCGCCCCGCTTCCCGCTCCTTCGCGGCGAACCCGAACCTCGCGATGGGCCTCACCGCCGTCGAGACCGCCCTCGTCTACGGAGTCCTCGTCGGAGCCCTCCTCGTCGTCGGCGTGATCTTCGTCCTCTCCGGCTTCAACGTCCCCGAGGCCGTCCAGAGCGTCTTCCCCACCCCCCTCGTCCGCGTCGTCGTCGCCGAGGCCCTCCGCGTCCTCCCCGCCTACCTCGTCGCCCTCGTCCTCCTCCCCTACGTCGCCACCGTCAACGCGATGAGCTACCTGGAGCGCCGCGTCTCCCTCGAAGGCTGGGACATCGAGCTCATGACCGCCCGCCTCTCCCCCCGCCGGAGCGAGGCCTCAGAAGCCCGCCCGAAGGCCCCCCCGCGCGCATGAGACCCCTCCCCCTTCTCGCCGCCCTGCTCCTCGCCGTCCTCGCCGCCCCCGCGCGCGCGCAAGGACCGAGCCCGAAGGCCGCCCGGATCGCCCGGGTCGAGGCCGCCGTCCGCGCCGCCCCCTCCCTCCGCGCCGCCGCCGACGCGATCCCCGACGACCTCTTCGACACCGCGACCCTCCAGGCCGCCCTCGCCCGCCTCCGCGCGGGCGACCGCAAGGCCCGCGCCGAGACGCTCGACGGCCTCGCGGGCCTCCGCCTCGCCGCCGAGATCGCCCCCGACCCCCGCGCCCCCGAGATCGCCCGCCGCGTGAAGAGCGCCCCCGAGTACCGCACCCCCGCCCAGGGGACCGGCGCGAACTGGCTCTCCCGCGCCATCCGCGGCTTCTTCGACTGGCTCTCGGACCTCTTCAAGCGAAAGGAGCCGAAGAACGCCCCGAACCTCGACGTCCCCCGCTTCGCCCTCCCCGGCTGGCTCGTCTACGTCGTCTACGTCCTCCTCGCCGCCGCCGTCCTCGCCGCCGCCTGGCCCCTCGTCCGCCTGATCCGCTTCCGCATCGCCCGCCGCGCCCGCCGCCGCAAGGGCGTCGCCGAGGAGGAGCCCGAGCGCACCAAGGGCGAGTACCTCGCCCTCGGCGACGACCTCGCCGCGCGCGGCGACTTCCGCGCCGCCATCCGCATGCGCTACCTCGCCGCCCTCAAGCGCTTCGACGAGGCCCGCGTCGCCCGCTTCGACCGGGGCGAGACGAACTGGGAGCACCTCGCCCGCATCCGCGCCTCCGCCACGAGGCCCCCGGACCTCGACTTCTACCCCGCCACCGCCGCCTTCGACGGCTACTGGTACGGCTCCCGACCCGCCGCCCGACCCGACTACGACCGCTTCGTCGCCTGGTACGACGAGGTGGACCGCGCCCTCGCCGGCCTCGGAGCCGCGCGTTGAGGCTCCCCGCCCGCGGCCCGAACCTCAAGGGCCTCGGCTCCGGACGCCTCACCGCCGCCCTCGCCGGACTCCTCGGCCTCGCCTACCTCCTCGTCCTCTCCGGACGCATCGCCGAGGACCGGAGCGTCGTCGCCGCGAACTCCGCCCCCTTCGGCACCTCGGCCCTCCGCGCCGTCCTCGAGGCCTCCGGCTACCGCGTCCGCGTCGAGAACCGCCGCGCCGCGCCCATCGCCCCCGACGAGCTCGTCGTCGCCTTCCGCGTCCTCGAGCGGGGCCGCTACCCCCTAAGTGACGAAGAGTTACCAGCCCCGGAGGACAAGAACCCCCTTCTCTCCCGCCTCCCAACCGCCCGCCGGACGATCCTCTTCGGGATCGAGACCGCGCGCGGCGCCTCGCCCGATCCCACCTACCGCACGACCGCCGTCGGCGACGGCCCCAAAGCCGACCTCGAGGTGAACGCCGGCGACCATCCCCCCCCCGATCTCGGCCTGAAGAACGGAATCGTCCTCGCCCGCCTCGGCCGCGAGGGCGACGAGCTCGCCTACGTCGCCGGCCCTTCCGGGCCCGGTGCGAGCGAGCGCCGCGTCGTCTCCGTCGCTCACGGCGAGATGGCCCAGAACCTCGGCATCGACCGCGCCGGGAACGCCGCCTACGTCCTCGGCCTCGTCCGCGCCTTCGCCCCCGGCAAGGCCGTCGTCCTCTACGAAGGCCTCCAGGACCCCCGCGACGGCCTCCTCGCCGCCCTCGGCGACTGGGCCTTCGCCGCCCGCAACCAGGCGTTCCTCGTCCTCGGGTGCCTTCTCGCCGCCCTCGGCTCCCGCTTCGGCCTCCCCCCCAAGACCCGCCGCCGCGAGATGGGCCAGCGCGAACAGTCCGACGCCCTCGGCAACCTGCTCCGCCGCTGGCGCGGCCCCGCCGTCGGGATCGAAGCCGGGATCGAGCAGGCCCGGCGCCGCCTCGTCAAAGCCCGCCGCCTCCCCGCCTCCGCCCCCCGCGAGCAGTGGACGAAGTACCTCTCCCCGAGGTTCCTCGCCGTCCTCGCCGACTGCGACGAGTGGGTCCGCCAGAACGCCCGCGAGCGCGAGGCCCTCGCCGCCCTCGCCCGCCTCGACGCCGCGACCGCCGCCGAGATCGAGAGCCCCCGGCCCAACGGCCCCGCGTGAGGAGGGGCGGGTATACCGATGGGATGAAAGCCCCCGCGACGGCCCTCTTCCTCGCCCTGACCGTCCTCGCCGCCGCCCAGGGCGCCCCCCCCTACGCGGGCGGCGGCGCGATCGACAAGGCCACCCTCGCCAGACTCACCGCCGCCCAGGCGAAGGCCGACGCCGCCTTCAAGAGGAACCCGAAGGCCCCCGCCGCCCGCAAGGCGTTCCTCGACGCGAACAACCGCCACGGCCTCGCCTGCATGAAGACCGACGCCCTCGACCGGAAGGTGAAGTACCGCATGGCCCTCGCCGACTTCCGCAAGGTCCTGAAGGTGGACCCGAAGAACCCCGTCGCCCGCGAGAACACCGACCTCATCGTGTCGATCTACAAGAGCATGGGCCGCCCCGTCCCCAACTGACCTCGCCCCCCCGAACTGACCTCGACTCACCGTGGACCCGAGCCTCCGGCGCTTCGCCCTCCTCCTCGCCGGAGGCGTCTCCCTCCTCATCCTCGCCCCCCTCGCGCTCGCCTACGCGCGTGCCGGGGGCGGCTACCTCCCCGGCTACCCCTACAATACCGACGACCACATGGTCTACGCCGCCTGGATGCGCCAGGCCGCCGAGGGCCGCCTCCTCTTCGAGAACCGCTTCACCACCGACCTCCAGCCGGGCCTCACCCTTAACGGGTTCTTCCTCGTCCTCGGCTGGCTCTCGGTCCCGCTCGGCCCCCTCGGCGCGACCGTGCTGGCCCAGATCGCGGCAACCTTCGCCGTCGTCCTCCTGAGCGCCGACCTCGCCCGCCGCCTTTACCGCGATCCCGCCGTCCAGAGGCTCGCCCTCGTCCTCGCGGTCTTCGGCGCGGGCCTCGGCTTCCTCGTCTTCCGAGACTACGGCGTCGCCCTCGATCCCCGCGACCCCTCCCCCCTCGGCGATCTCCTCCTCCGAAGCCTCCCCGCCGACGTCTGGCAACCCGAGGCCTTCGTCTTCCCGAGCCTCCTCACGAGCGCCCTCTTCGGCTGGGCCCTCGCCCTCATCCTCGTCGCCCTCCGGAGCGCCGCCCTGGCCCGCACCGAACCGAAGGCCGCGATCCCCGGCGCGATCGCGATGCTCCTCCTCGCGAACACCCACTCCTACGACGCCCTCCTCGTCGGCCTCGTCCTCGTCGCCGTCCTCGCCGGCGCCCTCGCGACCCGCACCCTCACCCGCGCCTGGACCCTCCGCGGCCTCGCGATCGTCGCCGGGATCGTCCCGCCCGCCCTCTGGCTCGCCTACGTTCTGAAGGCCGATCCCGTCTTCGCCGCCCGCGCCGCGACCCCCACCTTCACCGAAGGCCCCCGCTCCCTCGTCGCCGGCATCCTGCCCCTCGCGCTCTTGGCCCTCTTCGGTCTCGCCGAAGAGAGGTCGAAACGCGCTCTCGCCGGGATCGCCCTCTACGCCGCCCTCCTCGTCGGCCTCTGCCTCGCCGACCCCGGGGGCGTGGGCGCCCGGTACCCCGTCGCCGCGCCCCTTTTCGTCCTCGCCTTCGTCGCCGCCGCCGCCGCCGCCGCCCTCGTCGCCCGGGGCGAGCCCGTCCGCGATGCCCTCGTCGCCTGGGCCTTCGTCGGCCTCGTCGCCCCGTACTTCCCCGCCCTCTTCGAGCGCAAGCTCGCGATGGGCCTCTCCCTCCCCTGGGCGCTCCTCGCCGCCGGGGGCGTCGCCGCCCTCCTGAGGGCCGTCCCCGCCCCGAGCCGCCGCATCGCCGCCGCACTGCCCCTCCTTCTTCTCTGCGCGACGAGCGCCCGCTGGTTCGCCCGCCTCGTCGCATCCGTGAGCGCGAACGTCGCGAACACCACCGTCCACCCCGTCGTCTTCCCGCGCGAGGTCGGCGACATGGTCGCGGTCCTAAGGCCCCTCGGACGCGCCGCCGTCGTCCTCGCCCCCCCCGGCGTCCCCAACCGACCGCGCGGCGAGGACGGAGAGCCCCTCCTCGACCGCTACGACCCGCCCCTCCTCCCCGACCTGAACCCCATCCTCGTCGGCATGGCCGGAAGCCGCGCCTACGCCGGTCACTGGAGCGAGACCCCCGACTACAACGCCCGGCGCGGCGAGGCGAGCCGCGCCTACTTCCGCGACGGGGGGCGCGGCCTCTCCGCCTTCGCCCGCGCCCACGGGATCACCCACCTCGTCGTCCCCACCGAGGGCGTCGCGAAGACGGGCCTCGGCGAGAGGATCGCCGGAGGCCCGTCGTTCGAGCTCTACCGCCTTCGTTAGGCGGGGTTCAGAGCGGAAGCTCGCTCGGATCGCCCGCCGGAGCGCTCGGCGCGCTCGGCGCGACCCTCGCGGGGGCCGAGGCGGGCGCCCGCCGCGGAGCGCGCGATCGGGGCCGCGCCGGGTTGTACGCCACCACCCGCGTCCCGCCCCCGTAGTACGACGTCCCCAGCCGCTCCCGCGCGACCACCATGCCGTTCTTCTTCACGATCCGCATCGTCGAGGCGACGATCCGCCCCGATCCGCCCTCCACGACCCGCGAGCGCCCCGGCGCGAGCGACCGGTCGATGATCCGACGCTCGCGCGTCCCCCCGTGCGAGACCCCCGTCTGCACGATCCGCACCGACACCTTGTCCCGCTTGTGCCCGAGCACCCGGAACGTCAGCCGCCCCGGCGTGTAGTGCGACGTGAGCACGATCGGGTCCGGCGTCGTGTTCTGGAGCACGAGATCGAGGTTCCCGTAGTCCACCGTCGCGTCCCGACCGAGCGGCACGTACGGGACCGGAAGCGAGTGGTTCGACCGCTGAAGGATCTTCAGGTTCGAGAGGAGCGCCGCGTTGTACAGCGTCGTCGAGACCTG
Source organism: Fimbriimonas sp. (assembly GCA_965249475.1). Lineage (GTDB taxonomy): Bacteria > Armatimonadota > Fimbriimonadia > Fimbriimonadales > Fimbriimonadaceae > Fimbriimonas. The sequence continues at coordinate 2,138,488 of CBDFMD010000003.1, forward strand.
GCAGATCCCGCCGCCGACCCCCGTGTCGTGCTTGCCGTTGACGTAGACGCCCGCCGTCTTGAACCCGCCCCGGAGCGTCCGCCGCCCCACCGTGCCGTTGAAGCTCGCCTTCTCCCCCGGCATGAGGAGCACCCCGTCGAGCTTGCTCGCCGCGAGCCGGATGTTCGACGCCCGCGGCCGGTTCCCCGAGGAGAAGTTCGTCGAGTACGTGGCGAGCACGTCCGTGATCCCCGCGAGCGTCTCGTCCGTCACCCGCTTCGGCGCCTCCTTCAGAGGAAGCTCCACCTTCACCGCGACGGATCCCGCGCCCGTCCTCGCGCCCGTCTTGGAAGTCGTCTCCTTGGTCCCGGAGGCGTTCGTCGCCGCCGTCGCTGGCGCCGTCGGCGTCTCAGGCGGCCTCGCCCCCCCTTCGGCGCGCGCGGGGACCGGTTGCGGGGCGGGGCTCGCGCCCAGAGGCGCGGGCCTCGTCTCCAGCGCCTTCAGCACCGCCCCCTGCACCGCGTCCGCGTCGAGCGTCCGGCGCGGCGACTCTTTCGCCCGCACGATCTTCCCCCCCACGAACTTCACCCTCGCCGGCGCGGGCTTCGGAAGCGCCGCCTCGACCTTCTTGCGAAGCGGCACGAGATCCACCGGGACCGTCTTGAACTTCGGCGGGTACGCCGTCGCCGCCCCGTCGCTCGCGTTCGCCGACGCGCTCCCGATCGCCTGCGTGAGCCGCCCCTCCTGCGGCACCCCCGCGAGCGTCGCCGCCTCGTCGAGCTGGATCCCCATCTCCGCCGCCGTCGTCTTCGCGACCGTCTTCCCCTTCACCGTGAGCGCGATCGGCTCCGCCTTGCGCGCGCTCCACCACTCGCGAAGCTTCGCCGCCGCCTCGTCCTGCTTCAGCCCGCCGACCTTCACGTCCCCGGCCCCGCCCGCGATCGTCGCGGACGGCGGCAGGCTCCTGTCGGCGGCCTGGATGACCGCCCCGGTCCCGACGGCGACGCCGACGATCCCGATCGAGGAAAAGAGGAGGGCGCGCTTCATAGAGGACAGACGATTATAGACGACCGTCCCCCGCGATCCGGTCCCTCACGGAACGAAAAGCGTCTGGTAGCATCCCTTCCGTGCCGAAACTCGTCTGGTTCAACGGCGAGACGATGCCGCTGGAGACCGCGCGCATCCCCGCCGCCGATCACGCCCACCTCTACGGCGACGGCCTCTTCGAGGGCATCCGCATCTACGCCCGCAGGGTCTTCCGCTTCGACGAGCACCTCCGGCGCATCTACCACGGCGCCGCCTACCTCGGCTTCGAGCTCCACACCCCCCTCGAGGAGCTCAAGCGCACGATCCTCGGCGTCCTCCGCGAGGCCGACATCGCCGACGGCTACATCCGTCTGAACATCACCCGCGGCACCGGCCTCGGCCTCGACCCGCAGAACATCGACCGCACCCCCAACGTGATGATCATGGTCTCCACCCTCGCGCTCTACCCGCCCGAGGCGTACGCGACCGGCCTCGACGTCGTCACGAGCTCCATCCGCATGCGATCCCCCGAGACCCTCGACCCCCGCCTGAAGGTCATCGGCGGCTACGCGAGCAACATCCTCGCGAAGCAGGAGGCGAACCGCGCCGGCGCCGGCGAGGCCCTCCTCCTGAACGGGCAGGGCCAGATCTGCGAGTGCTCCGGCGACAACGTCTTCCTCATCCAGGACGGCGTCGTCCGCACCCCCCACCCCGCCTGCGGCATCCTCAAAGGCGTCACCCGCAACGTCGCCCTCGAGCTCGCCGCCGCCATGGGCCGCCCCACCGAGGAGACCTTCCTCACCCCCTTCGACGTGTACGCCGCCGACGAGGCCTTCCTCACCGGCACCGCCGCCGAGGTCATCCCCATGGTCTCGCTCGACGGCCGCCCCGTCGGCGACGGCAAGCCCGGCCCGATCACCACCGAGATCATCCGCCGCTTCCACGAGGAGACCGCGAACGGGGACGCCTTCTGATGGACCTCGCCCGCCTCCCCCTCCCCCTCCCCTCCCCCGAGGCGGCGCTCTGCCCCCTGTGCCGCACCACCGCGGCCGGGGCCGCCGAGGGCCACGCCGGCTGCCCCCTGTGCTACGACGTCTTCGCGGCCACAATGAGGGCGTTGCTCGGGGGCAAGCCCACCCCGCAAGGACAAGCATGAAGCTCCCTCTCCTCGCCGCCGGCCTCGTCGCCCTGGCCCTCGCTCTCGCCGGTTGCGGAGGCGGAGGCGGAGGCGGCTCCCTCCCCGACCCCCGCGTCCGCGCGATCAACCTCAGCTCCGCCCCGGCCCTCGACGTCCGCGTGGACGACGGCACCGGCGCCGCGAACCTCGCCTACCTCGCCACCACCGGCGCCGCCTTCACCCGCCGCCCCGGCACCTACGACTTCGGCCTCCGCGAGACCGGCTCCACCGTGGACCTCGTCGCCGAGGGCTACGACCTCCAGGCCGACGCCGCCTACCTCTACGCCGCCGTCGGCCTGAAAGAGTTCGGCGACGAGGCGAGCAAGCGCCTGCGCGGCGTCCTCGTCGGCTACGACCGCCGGTCCCCCGGCGAGTCGAAGACCCGCCTCATCGCGATCAACGCCGGGATCGCCCCCACCGGCTCCGAGACCCCCGGCGTCCGCTTCCGATCCCCCGGCGAGACCCCCGCCACCAGCATCGGCCCCGTCGCCTTCGGGAGCGCGACGACCGCCGTCCTCGACTCCGGCGCCCAGACGATCGAGGTCCGCGCCGAGGGCGCCGACGCCGTCCTCGCCTCCGCCACCCCCTCCCTCCTTCCCGGCCGCACCTACGTCCTCGCCTACACCGGCACCGACGGCGCGACCGGCGACGCCGCCCCGACCGTCCGCTTCCTCCTCCTCCCCGAGAACTGAGCCCTCCCCGAGAGCCGAGCCCTCCCGGAGAACCGAGCCTCCCCGCCGAGCCGCCCCGGAACCCTCGCCGAGCCCCTCTCCGGGGCTCGGTTCGGATAGACTCGCCTCCCGCGGAAAAAACCGCGAGACTTTGCGCGCCTCCGCGCCGTCCCTTCCCATGCCTCCCGAGAACTCGAAAGAAGCCCTCGTCGAAGGGCGCTGGCTCGACGCCCTCGGCGGCGGCGACCCGCGCGCCCTCGGCGGCCTTTTCGAGCTCTACGGAGAGCGCATCTTCCGGTTCTCCTACCGCATCCTGGGAAATCGGACGGAGGCGGAAGACGTGACGGCGGAAACCTTTCTAAGAGTCCTAAGACGTTCCGGGGACGTGCGCGCCGAAGGCGCGTTCCGAACCTGGGTCTTCCGCATCGCCCGCAACCTCTGCATCGACCGGATGCGCCAACAGAAGCTCGTCGAGCTCCCCGCCGACGCCCGCGACGAAAGCCCCGAAGGCTCCACCGCGCTCCGCGTCACCGTCCAACGCGCCCTCGCCGAACTCCCCGTCGAATACCGCGAGCCCCTCGTCCTGTGCGACCTCGAAGAGATGCCCGCGCGCGAAGCCGCCGACATCCTCAAGATCTCCGTCCCCGCCCTCAAATCCCGCCTCTACCGCGGACGAAGAGCCCTCCGCGACAAGCTCGCGAGCGCCCTCGACACCCTCTGAGCGACACCCTGTGAAGGCCACGCCCCCAAAGGAAATGAAATGACCCGCCCCGAATCCGCCCCCCAGCCCGTCCCCCACGACATCCTGAAGAAACTCGTGGACCTCTACGCCGAGCGCGAACTCCCCGCCGAGCTCGAAGACCCCCTCGAGATGGCCGCCTCCGGCGACGCCGACCTCCGCCGCGACATGGCCACCCTCCGACGCACCGTGGACGCCGTCCGGCGCGAGCGCACCGCCTACACCGAGGAGACCCACCAGCGCATCCTCATGAAGCTCTACGCCCACGGCGCCCCCGTCGAGTCCGCCGCCCCCGAACCCGCCCACTTCCAGTACGCCCTCCCCATCGCGGGCTGAAGACGGGATAACCTAGAGAGAGACGACCCCATGAAGCTCACCTGCCCCCGAAAGGACCTCGCCGAGGCCGTCTCCGCCGCCGCCGCCGCCTCGTCCGCCCGCACCTCCGTCCGCATCCTCCAATCCCTCAAGCTCGACGCCCGCGCCGACGGCACCCTCCGCCTCCTCGGATGCGACGGCGAGATGTGGGTCGAGCGCAAGCTCGCCGCCATGATCGAAGAACCCGGCGAACTCTGCGTCGAGGCGAAGCACCTCGCCGACCTCGTCGGCTCCCTCCCCGAGGGCGACGTCGTCCTCGAGCGCGTCGACGCCGGACAGCTCGTCCTCACCCTCGCCGGCTCCGAGTACAAGATGCCCGTCTTCGAGGCCGAGGACTTTCCCGAACCCCCCGCCTTCGGCGGCGACGGCGAACTCAAACTCACCCTCGCCGAACTCAAAGAGGCCACCGAGTCCGTCTCGTTCGCCGTCTCCGGCGACCCCCACCGCCAACTCCTCACCGGCGTCCTCCTGAACTACGACGGCGAGACCCTCGTCCTCGTCGCCACCGACACCCACCGCCTCGCCGTCCGACGCGTGAGGAAGGCCGGCATCGGAAGCGAGATCAACGCCGTCGTCCCCGAGAAAGCGATGCGCGCCATCCGCGCCCTCCCCCTCGCCGAGGACACCGAGATCACCCTGAAGTTCGGCTCCGGCCGCCTCGGCGTCGAGTCCGACCGCGCCCGCATCGTCGCCCAGCTCCTCACCGGCACCTACCCCAACTGGCAGCGCGTCGTCCCCGCCGAGACCACCCGCTCCTGGAAGCTCGAGGTGGACCAGCTCCAGAACAAGGTGAAGCGCGCGATGATCGTCGCCCGCGACTCCGCGAGCCGCATCCGCTTCAAAGGCGACGGCGACACCGTCCTCATCTCCGCCCGATCCGAGGACCGCGGCGACGCGAAGGAGCTCCTCCCCATCGTCGCCGAGAACGGCGACATCGAGATCGCCTTCAACGGCAAGTACGTCCTCGAGGCCCTCGGCCCCATCGGCGGCGCCGGCGTGAAGGTCGAGATGACCGAGAGCACCCGCCCCGCCGTCTTCCTCCCCGCCGACCCCGAGAAGGACTACAAGTGCGTCATCATGCCGATGGCGACAAGCTAGCCTCCCCGCCGACGCCCCCCCACCGAGCCCCCCAGTGATCGTTCCGCTCCCCCCCGACCCCCGTGTGTTCGAGGCGAGCCCGATCCCCTCGGGGGAGAGCGAGCGCCGACGCCTCGCGCAGAGCCTCCGCCCGACCGACTTCGTCACCACCGGCCTGTACGTCGCCCCCGACGCGACCCTCACCGTGGACGTGAGCGGATCGAGGGACCTCCCGACCCTCCTCGTCGGGACCTACTCCTACGACCCGCAAGATCCCGGCTCCTTCCCCCTCAAAGCCGGTCGGAACGAGATCCGCGATCCCCGGGGCGGCCTGCTCTGGATCCGCTACCCCGCCCCGAAGGGATCCCGAGCGACGCTCGTCTTCGGAAACGCCGCGCGACCGGCCCCCCTCTTCCGCCGAGGCTCGGACGCGAGGGCCTGGCCCGCCGCCCTCGCCGCCTCCGACATCCCGAGCGCGATCCTTCTCGCGAGCCGCGCCGTCGTCGTCGTCCGCCGCGAGGCGGCCCTGAAGTACGCCGACCGCGACCCCGCCCGACTCCTCGACGTCCTCGACCGCGTCCACGCCATCGAGGACGACGCCCTGGGCCTCCCCGTCCCCGAACGCCCGAGGACCCCCACCCTTATGGCCGAGCACCCGAAGGACTCGCCCTACATGTACGCGACCTGGTACCGCACCGCCTACACCCCCGGCTCCGTCCGCTTCATCCTTGACCCCGACGCCCTCACCAAGGACGGCTGGGGGCCTTGGCACGAGCTCGGCCACATGCGCCAGAGCGACGCCTGGACCTGGCGCGGCATGGGCGAGGTCACCGTCAACGTTTACTCCCGCGCCGTCGAGCGCGCCTTCGGCAACGGCTCCCGCTTCGATCGCGACGGCCTCGCGGGGCGGGTGGACGCCTACCTCGCCAGACCCGAAGCCGAGCGCGACTACGACGCGGTGAAGGACCCCTTCGTGAAGCTGGGGATGCTCGAGAGGCTCCGCGTCGCGTTCGGCGACCGCCTCTTCCGGACCCTCTCCCGAACCGCCCGCGCCCGCAAGGACGCCCCCGGCGACTCCCCCGCTCGCCGGGACTGGTTCGCCGTCGAGTCCAGCCGCATCGCGCGGCGCGACCTCCGCCCCTTCTTCCGCGCCTGGGGCCTGAGGCTCTCCCCCACCGCCGAAGCGAGGATCGCCGCCATGGGCCTCACCCCCTACTAAGAGGACCCCTCCCTCTCAGCGAGCGCGGATGGGCGAGGGGGGCCTAATGCTCGCGGCCGCACCCGCACGCGAGCCGGTTGTTCATCCGGTGGAAGAGGACGAGCGTGAGCGCCCCGCCCACCGCCATCACCGTCGTGATCGTCCGCAACGCGGCGTCCTTCCGGTCGTGACCCATCAGGTGCGCCGAGACCACGAGCGCGAACGCCGTGACGAACAGAAGCGCCGGACGCCACGACCGGTGGCGCCGAAACCCCCGCAACGCCGCGAACGACCCCACGCACAGCGTCGTCCCGATAAAGGCGTACTCCAGCCGCTCGTCCATCCAGAACGCCGAGCCGAGAAACGAGATCGAGGCGAGCGCGATCCCGGAGAGCGCGCAGTGCACCGCGCACGCCGTCCCCAGAAAGGACCCCAACCGGTCCGCGTCGATCCTCACCGCCATCATGCTACCCCAACGGGGTATACGCCTCCCTACGAACGAGCGTCGGCGGTCTACACCCCGACCGTCTCGGGTTCCACGATCTCCAGCACCGCGACCTCACCGAGCGTCGGGATCGCTCGCCCCGCCCCCGAGGAGCCTTCCGGCCACGCCTCCCCCGGTCGGAGCGCGTCGGGCTCGAGCGTCAGCACCCCCACGACCGAGCCGGGAAGCTCCGGCCCCGGCGTTCGGTAGTGCACCCCCCGGTGCCACCCGACGTACTCCCACGAGTCCTCCCCCGCCACGTCCTCGCGCCGGAGGAACACCGGGAACGACTCGCCCTGGAGCACCGCCGTCCGCGCCGTCCCCTCCCGCCGCGAGCCCGCCCCCACCCAAACCGTCTCCGGCGCGTGCGGGTTCAGGTCCGTCCGAAGACACGCGCACACCACGCGCCCGTTCTTCGTCGGCAGGAACTCCTGCAACCCCCCGCCCAGGAGGTCGTGGATCTGCGCGCGCGTATAGCGAGATCCGAGGGTGGGATGGTAGAAGGCCACCCTTCAAGCTACCCGAGTGGGCTTGCGACGGGGCGACGAGGCCGAGAGCCCAGGAAAGGGAAAAGGAGTGGCGCGCCCGAAGGGACTCGAACCCCCGACCCTCAACTCCGCAAGCTGATGCTCTATCCACTGAGCTACGAGCGCGCGCGACGATCATTGTACCAGATGCGGCTAGGAAGGTAAAGTGGCGACCGACACCCACGGCGGAGGCTGAAGCTCTGTCCTGGCCTGAAAGCCGATGCTTGCCTCCGCTCTCCTCCTCACCATCCACTGCGGCGTGCAGGAGCCTACGTTCCTTCCCTCGCCACTCCCGGATTGGGCTGACACACTCGAGATGAAGCAAGACGAGAGCTACGTCAACGAGAGACCCGGCGTGGCCGCCAAGTACCAAAAGCCTAAGCCCGAAATTAGCATAGGCGACCTAATTCATGCTATCCCGGAAGACGATGTTCTCGTGCCAGGAGACCACACGGTCAAGTGCAGACCCATAGGACGCAAGGAAACCCTCGATGAGATATCCAACTTTACGGTGTACAAGAACGGCTTTAGCAGACGCTTGATCTTTGAGAGGGAAAATACAATCAGTTACTATGAGTTGGTTGCTGAGCCACGACCGGGCGATGGTCGTCTTTTCCTTGCGTGGCGACAGAAGCTCATCACGCTGTTCGGCCAGCCGACCTACAATCGCAAGTTTGATCTCGACAACGAGCGTCAGGAACGCGCGACGTCCAATTGGGTTCAGACGACGTTCTTGGATCTCGACGACCGCTCTCGAGTTGTAATGGTGTGGGTATGGGGCCGAACGGGGCCACGCACCGACCGCAGCAACATGATGCGAAGCGACGAGACCGAACACACAACGTACGGACCTCAGTATGTCGTCAGCCTGATCTATGGCGCACCAACTCGTCTCTTCTCCAGCGAGAAGGACGGTCGAGGCAAGCAGCAAGAAGCGCGGGTCCAGTTCGTCGTCAACCCCACCGGGAGCAACGCTGATTAATCTGCAATCCTTCCGCACCTCCGCTCCCGGCGGCAAGGCCGAGCGACGCGCCGGCAACCGCGCGCGCAAGAACGGCGCCTAGAGCCCTAACCCGCGCCGGAAGGCTTCGAGAACGTCCCCCCGACTCTCCCGCCTCGGAGCCGGGCCGCGCAGGAGCGAGAACCCCGCCGCCGCGAGCGCGGCGAGGAGCACGAGCGCCTTGGAGAGCGGAGACCGGCCGAGGATCATCGCCACGGTGTACCCCCTCACGCTCCCTCACGCGCGGCAGTAAGATGAGGACCCCATGAGAAAGGCCCTCCCCCTCCTCCTGGCCTTCCTCCTCCCGCTCCTCGCCCTCTCCCAAAGCCAGCGCGGCGTCACCGACGGCGACACCGTCCGCGTCCTCACCGGCGACAAACGGCAACTAAGGGTCCGCCTGAACGGCATCGATGCCCCCGAAAAGACCCAGCCCTTCGGCGAGAGGAGCCGCCAGTGGCTCGCCGCCTGCGTCTTCGGCAAGGACCTCCTCCTCGTCGCGAGCGGCACCGACCGCTACGGCCGCACCCTCGGCGTCCTCAAACTCGGCGCCGAGGACGTGAACCTCGCGAGCGTGAAGAACGGCTGGGCCTGGTGGTACCGCGCGTACGCCCGCGGACGCCTCGACCTCTCCGCCGCCGAGCGCAACGCCCGCGAGGCGCGGCGCGGCCTCTGGGCCGGCCCCACGCCCCAAGCCCCCTGGGACTACCGCCGCGCGAGTCGCACCCGGCTCGGAACGTCCTCTCCCGCCCCTCCCCGCGCCGCGGGTCCCGGTCGCCGTCCGAGCCCCCGCCGCGCCGCGACGAAGGCCGAGGCCAAGGGCGACGTCGTCTACGTCATCGAAACCGGCCGCCGCTACCACAAAGCCGGGTGCGGCTCGCTGTGGCACTCGTGCATCAAGACGACCCGCAAGGCCGCCCGTGCCATGGGCCTCACCCCCTGCCAAAGATGCGGCGGCTGAATCCTCGCTAGGCGCCGCCGAGAAGGACGCTCCTTAAGGCGAGCGAGAGCGGGCGAGCGAGAGGAACCCGTACGAAAACGCCTCCGGTCCCGGACGAGATCGGAGGCGTCGTGGCCGGAAAGCCAGGCCTCAGCTCTTCTTCGCCCGGCGCCGCCGGAGGAGAGCCGCCCCGCCGATCGCGAGCGCGCAGAGCGACGCCGGCTCCGGCACCGGCGCGAGCTGCGACTGGCCGCCCGCCGCGCCCGTCCGCGTGAAGACCGCCTGGCCGCTCTTCGCCCCCTCGTAGTACGTCTTCGCGAAGTTCGCCGCCGAACCCGCCTGCGCCACGTCCCCGAAGTCGCCCGAGAGCTGGAACCGACCCGCGCCGCTCCCGAACGTCGAGCCGTTGTCGTACAGCGACTCCCACACCGCGAGCTGAAGCCCCTGCGCCTGCGCCGCCGTCGTCGCGATGTTGAAGTACGACGCGACGATCTTCCCCGCCCGGCCGAGCGGCGAGAAGTCGTTCGGCGTGAGCGACAGGTCGTACGTGTGCGAGCCCCCGTCGAGCGTGCTGAAGATGTCCGCGCACACCGACGTGCGCTGACCCCCGTTGGCAAGGTCGAAGCCGAGCTTGCCGACCCCGATGTTCTTCTCCGCGCCGTCGATCGTGACGCGGCCGTTGCCGCCGAGCTCGAACCGCTTGTACGTCGCGTCGAGCGAGCCGTTGATCTGGGCCTGAGAGGCGACGGCGAGAGCGGCGAGGGTGAGGGTGAGAAGGAAGCGCTTCATTCCGATCTCCCTCCCCGCAACCCTCGTGCCACCCGTGAGGGTTCGGACTCGAAACCCGTACACTTGCGTGGCCCCGTCGCCCCCGCCATGCCTCCCGACGACCCCACCCTCATCGAACGCCTCGTCCGCTTCCGCGCCGAGAGGTGCTTCCCCGCCGGCGTCCCCGAGCTCGCCGAGGGCATCGGCGGCCACGCCCTCGGTCTCGTCTACCCCCAGTTCGCCGAGAACCGCGTCTGCACCGGAGGCCAGATCTCCCGCGAGCTCGCCCGCCTCGACAACCTTCTCGACGAGTTCGCCATCGCCACCCGCCAGCCCGTCCGCCCCCTCGCCGAGGCCCTCCCCGCCCTCCGCGCCGCCCTCGACGAGGACGCCCGCGCGATCCTCGAGAGCGACCCCGCCGCCACGAGCCTCGACGAGGTCGTCCTGTGCTACCCCGGCTTCTTCGCCACCTGCGTCCACCGCCTCGCCCACCGCGCCTGGGAGAACGGCTGGAGGCTCCTCCCCCGCCTCCTCGCCGAATGGGCCCACCGTCGCACCGGCGTGGACATCCACCCCGCCGCCACCATCGGCCCCCGCTTCGCCCTCGACCACGGCACCGGCGCCGTCGTCGGCGAGACCACCGTCATCGGCGCCGACGTCCGCCTCTTCCAGGGCGTCACCCTCGGCGCCCTCGCCGTCCGCAAGGATCTCGCCGGCGCCAAGCGCCACCCCACCCTCGAGGACCGCGTCGTCGTCTACGCGAACGCCACCATCCTCGGCGGCTCCACCGTCATCGGCCGCGACTCCGTCATCGGCGGAAGCGCCTGGGTCACCCGCTCCGTCCCCCCCGAGTCCCTCGTCGGCAACGACAACGCCGTCCGCCGCAAACCCGCCGGCGAGGAACCCCTCGACTGGGTCATCTGAATCCGCGTAGAAGAGCGGTATGCGCGCAGACTCCGTCCTCGGCACCATCGGCAACACCCCCACCGTCCGCCTGAGCCGCCTCTTCCCCGCCGACGAGAACGGAGGGCGCGAGGTCTACTGCAAGCTCGAGCGCGCGAACCCCGGCGGCTCCATCAAGGACCGCATCGCCCTCGCCATGATCGAGGACGCCGAGGCCAAAGGCCTCCTCGACCGCGACACCCTCGTCATCGAGCCCACCTCCGGCAACACCGGCATCGGCCTCGCCATGGTCTGCGCCGTCAAGGGCTACCGCCTCCTCCTCGTCATGCCCGAGAGCATGACCGTCGAGCGCCGCAAGGTCATGGCGACCTACGGCGCCGAGTTCGACCTCACCCCCAAGGAGAAGGGCATGAAGGGCGCCATCGCCCGCGCCCAGGAGCTCCTCGAGGCCCACCCCAAAGCCTGGACCCCCGGCCAGTTCGAGAACCCCGCGAACATCGAGATCCACCGCCGGACCACCGTCCCCGAGGTCCTCGCCGACTTCCCGAAAGCCGAGTTCCCCGACGGCCTCCAAGCTCTCATCACCGGCGTCGGCACCGGCGGCCACCTCACCGCCATGGCCGAGGACCTGAAGAAGACGTGGCCGAACCTCAAGGCCTACGCCGTCGAGCCCGCCAAGTCCCCCGTCATCGCCGGCGGCGCCCCGTCCCCCCACCGCATCCAGGGCATCGGCGCCGGCTTCGTCCCCGAGAACCTCCACACCGCCGCCCTCGACGGCACCATCCCCGTCACCGAGGAGGACGCCATGGAGTGGGCGCGCGGGATGGCCCGCAAAGAGGGCCTCCTCGTCGGCATAAGCTCCGGCGCCTCCCTCGCCGCCGTTGCGCAAAAGCTCCCAGAACTCCCCGGGGGCGCGAAGGTCCTCACCTGCTGCTACGACACCGGCGAGCGCTACCTGTCCATCGAAGGCTTCCTCGGCTGACCCGTGGCACCGGCGTCCCGCCGATGCGTCGCGAGGGCGTCCCCGCCCTCGCCCGAGCCGAAGCCCCCAACCTCCAGTCCCTCGGCTGACCCGTGACATCCGTGGCATCGGCGTCCCGCCGATGCGTCGCGAGGGCATCCCCGCCCTCGCCCGAGCCGACGCTCCCGCGATCCCCACCCTCCAGCCCCGCCCGAACCCCCCGATAATCCGACCGGGCCGCCCCCCGCGAGCCGCCCCGGCCCATGCCCACGACGCTCCAGAAGATCGCCAAGCACACCGACGTCCTCGTCGGCATCGGCCTCCTCCTCGTCGTCGCGATGCTCCTGATGCCCCTTCCGCATTGGGCGATCGACATCGGCCTCGTCGTCGCCATCGCGATGTCCGTCGTCACCCTCCTCACCTCGGTGAACGTCACCGACCCCCTCCAGTTCTCCGTCTTCCCTTCCCTTCTCGTCGTCACCACCCTTCTGCGCCTCGCCCTCTCGATCGCCGCCACCAAGGCGATCCTCGGCACCGGCAAGGCGGGCGCCGTCATCGAGACCTTCGGGAGCTTCGTCATGGGCGGCGACTTCGTCGTCGGCTTCGTCGCCTTCCTCATCCTCGTCATCGTCCAGTTCGTCGTCATCACGAACGGCGCGGGACGCGTGAGCGAGGTCACCGCCCGCTTCACCCTCGACGCCCTCCCCGGCAAACAGATGGCGATCGACGCCGACCTCGCCTCCGGCTCCATCGACGAGGAGACCGCCCGCGAACGCCGCAAGAACGTCAAGCGCGAGGCCGACTTCTACGGCGCGATGGACGGCGCGAGCAAGTTCGTGAAGGGCGACGCCGTCGCCGCCATCATGATCATCGCCGTGAACATCGTCGGCGGCTTCGTCGTCGGCCTCATGAAGGGCCAGGCCGACCCCCTCACCATCCTCAAGAGCTACACCCTCATGTCCGTCGGCGAGGGGCTCACGAGCCAGCTCCCCGCCCTCCTCATCTCGTCGGCGAGCGGACTCCTCGTCACCCGCGCAGGCCAGGACCGCGGCATGGGCTCCGAGGTCGCCGGCCAGCTCGTCGCCCAGCCGAAGGTCTTCCTCGTCGCCGGCGTCGCCCTCGCCCTCTTCGCCCTCGTCCCCGGCTTCCCCGCCACCATCTTCCTCGCGATCGGCGGAAGCTTCCTCCTCGTCTACCGCTACCTCCTGAAGACCCCCAACGCCGGCGGGATGTTCGACGCCCTCAAACCCCCAACCCCCGCGAAGGCCGAACCCCCCGCCCCCACCGGCCCCGAGGCCGTCCTCCCCCTCCTCGCCATCGACCCCATCGAGATCGAGATCGGCTACGGCCTCACCCGCCTCGCCGACCCCAAGGCCGGCGGCGACCTCCCCGACCGCGTCTCGGCCACCCGACGCCAGGTCGCCGTCGAGCTCGGCTTCGTCATGCCCACCGTCCGCATCCGCGACTCCATCGCCCTCGAACCCCACGAGTACGTCGTGAAGATGCGCGGCGAGGAGGTCGGCCGCGCGACCCTCGCGCCGGGAAGGGTCTTGGCCGTCGACTCCGGCGCCGCCCTCCAGTCGATCCCCGGCGACCCCGTGAAGGACCCCGTCTTCGGACTCGACGCCCTCTGGATCGACCCCGACCTGAAGGAGAACGCCGAACGCTCCGGCTTCACCGTCATCGAACCCGCCGCCGTCGTCTCCACCCACCTCGCCGAGCTCGTGAAGCAGCACGCGAGCGAGCTCCTCTCTCGCCAGGACGTCCACGCCCTCATCGAGCAGGCGAAGGTCCAGAACGACGCCGCCGTGAGCGAGCTCATCCCCAACGTCGTCTCCCTCGCCGACGTCCAGAAGGTCCTCCAGCACCTCCTGCGCGAGCGCGTCCCCATCCGCGACATGGTCACCATCCTCGAGACCATCGCCGACTTCGCCCCGAAGACGAAGGACCCCGACCAGCTCGGCGAGATCGTCCGGAGCGCCATCGCCCGCACCATCACCCGCCAGCATATCGACCCTGAGAACAAGCTTCTCTGCCTCACCCTCGACCCCGAGCTCGAGCGCCGCCTGAGCGAGTCGGTCCAGCACTCCACGATCGGCACCGTCATCACCGTGGACCCCGAAACCCAGGCGACCCTCGTCGCCGAGATCCGCGCCCGCCTCGACGAGGCGAACGGCGGCGGCCTCCAGCCCGTCCTCCTGTGCTCGTCGTCCCTCCGCCTCGCCCTCCGCCGCCTCCTCGACCGCTACCTCCCCGGCCTCCCCGTCGTCGCCTACAACGAGGTCGCCGCCAAAGCCGACGTCGAGTTCGTTGGCCAGATCCGGGTCGCCTGATCCCTGCGGAGGATCGCGGCGAGGTCGCTACCTACGGGCCTCGAGCACCGAGCGCCCCACGTGCGCATCGAGCCAAACGTTCAGCGCTTCCCCCCGCCGCCACACCCCCGCCGCGTGCGCAAGGCAACGCTCCCGACCGAGCTCGTCGAAAGGCGCGAGCCCGGAGATCGTGAGCGACTTGAACCGGAGCAGATCGAGGTTCGGCGCGTCTTTCGCGATCCCCCGCGGCGCGGTCTTCAGCCGCTCCCCCTCCACCCCCTCCCGCTCCACGATCGCGCGCAGCGCGGCCCCGAGCTCGAGAGAGTCCTCCCCGGTGACGAGCGCCGCCCGGTACCGCTCGAGCTGATCCCCCGCCATCCCGTAGTAACCCGTCGCCGCGAAGAGCCCGGCATCCGAGAGCGCCAGGTAGAAGGTCGGCCCCGTCCCGTCCAGGTACCCCGAGACGTTCGTCTTGTACGGCCGCTTGTCCGCCGAGAAGCGCACGTCCCGGTTCGGACGGAAAACCTTCGGCGTTCCCCCGAAGACCTCCGCGAGTTCGGCGAGAAGGGCCACGAACGGCCCCTTCACCTCCCCCTCGTACGCGTCTCGATGCGCGAGAAACCACTCGCGCGAGTTCTCCAGCCCGATCCCCACGAGCCAGTCGAGCGCGGTGGGCGAGAAACCCCCGAAGCGTTCCTCCGCAAGAAGGGTCTCAGTGGTCTTCGGGCTCATCGTCCGACCCTCCCCCCTCTATCCGGTCCGCCGGGACGGGCGGCGCGTACGCCCGAAGGAACACCGCCACCGCGCGCTCGATGCGCCGGGGCAACTCCTCCCGCAGCTTCTCGTCCTCGACGCCGAGCAACAGCCGGTAGTTCGAGAGGCCTTGCCAGAGCCCGAAGAGGTGATCGGCCGCCTCGTTCGCCCCGTCCATCCCTTCGCGGAGCTTGATCTCGCCTCTCGCCGCCCCCTCCGCGAGCAACGCCGCGAGATTCGCCCGGGTGCGCCCCGGCCCCGCGTCGTAGAACCGCCGCGCAAGGCCGGGGTGCCGCCGCAGATCTCCCGAGAGAGCGCCGTAAAAGTTCACCGCCGGGGGGCTTGCGAGAAACGACATGATCCCGATCCCGAAGGCTCGCAGAGCCGAGGCGAGATCCCCGGCCTCGTCCGAATGCGCCCCCCGTTGCGCGGTCTCGATGCTCCTCATCTCCTGCAACACCCCCGCCTCGAAAAGCGCGTCCTTGTCGCCGAAGTGCCGGTAGAGCGTCACCTTCGCGACCCCTGCCCGCGCGGCGATCGCCTCGAGCGACACGGCTTCGACCCCGTGCTCGAGAAAAAGGCTCCAAGCGGCCGCGACGATCGCCTCGACTTTGGCAGGATCGGGGGGTCGCCCCACTCGCCGCCTTCTCTCGATCCCCTCCATGATCCGCTCCGGCCAGTATCCCTCACAGAGTTAGTATACGATGTCGTATACTAACTCGCCCGCCCCGAGAGGATCTCGTATGACCCAACCTCCCGATCCCCCTCCTTTCTGCCCCGTTGCGACCTCTCCCGAACCTTCCTCTTCGCCTCCCACCGCGGCGCGAGCCACCTCGACTTTCGCCGACATCCGGACTCGGGGCTTGGCGGCGCTCTTCGCAAGACGCTCCCGGATCGTCCTCGCCCTCCTCGACCTCGAAGCCGCCGTCCTGAGAAGCCCCGCCGAGCTCACCCGCCTCGAAGCCGCCTCCGTCGCCGCTCACGTCTCGGAGCGGCTCGGAGTCGGGGACTGCCGGCTCGGCCACCTCGACGCCGTCGCGATCCTCGGAGGCCGGGATGCGCTCCTATCTCTCCAGACCCCGCCGCGGGGACTTCGCGCCCTGTGCGCCCTCGCCGACCGCGCGCTGGACGGACGTGAGGACGAGAAGGGAGACGAATCCCGCTTCGCCGCCTCGGTCGCCTCCGTTCTCGACGCCGGTTACGGCGAGAGAGCCGTCGAGGACGTCGTCCTTATCGCCGCGCTCTGCGGACTCGAGTGCCGGATGGCGACGGGCCTCGGCCTTCATGGCGGATTCGGAGGCGTGGACCGCGTCTCCGACGCCCTCGCGGAGTGGTCCGCGACATCGTGAACCCCCTTCACGACACTTGTGAGAGGATTGAGATCCTCTCGATCGCCGAGCTCCGATCCTGGCTCGAAGCGCATCACGACCAGCGGGAGAGCGTCTGGCTCATCACTCGCAAGCGCGCCTCGGGGGAGGGGTACGTCGCGAGAGGCGACGTGCTCGACGAGCTCCTCTGCTTCGGCTGGACCGATGGCCGCATGATGCGCCTCGACGACTCCCGCTCGATGCAACTGATCTCCCCTCGCCGTGTGGATCATTGGGCGAAGAGCTACAAGGATCGCGTCGAGCGGCTCGAACGAGAGGGCCGGATGCACCCGGCGGGCCTCGCCTCCGTCGCCCGCTCGAAGGCGGCTGGACTCTGGAACGAAATGAACGACGTGGACGCGCTTTGCCTTCCCGACGAGCTCGCGCGCGCGCTCGAGGACGCGGACGCAGGTCCCCGCTTCGCAGCCCTCCCCCCCTCGTACCGCCGCAACCTCCTGCGCTGGATCCATCTCGCGAAAACCTCCCCGACCCGCGACAAACGGATCGCCGCGATCGTGGCCGCGACCGTAGCTGGCATCCGCATCCCGCAGATGTAAGGACGTGCGACGGTTCGCCTCCCCAGGAACGCGAGTCTGCCCTCCCCGCGGTGTTGGGCGACGATGCGGGGGAAATCGCCCGAACACCTTGTCGAACGCCCCTCTGGAAGCACTAAGGAGTGTGCCCCTCCTCCGAACTTTCCACCTCGCCCCCGCCGACCGTGTGACGCTCGCGCCCCGAAGTCCGCGAGCGTCACACGATCCCCGCCTCTTGAAGCCCTCGAACCCCCGCCCCCCGGTTCAAAACGCCCCCGCGAGCGTCACGCCGAGCGTCACAATGCCCGCCCCCGCACCGCGTGATGATCCTCGTGCCCCCCGAGAACCGCCTCCCGGTAAACTGACACCCTTGGAGCGACTGAACTCCGAAGGCATCCTCCGCAGCGAGCTCCGGCACGCCCTCAACGCCCCCGAGCGCGTGAAGGCCGCCCGGCGCATCGACGCCTGCCTCCTCTGCCGACGCCCCCGCGTGAACGAGGCCGGCATCTGCGACGTCTGCTACTCCGGGCTCGAAGGCGAGGACGCCCGCCTCGCCAACCGATGGCTCACCGGCCAAGGCCCCGCCGGGGTCTACGGCTAAGCCCATGCTCCCCTTCCTCGTCGGCCTCCTCCTCGCCCTCCCGATCGCCTACCTCCTCGCCCGCCGAAGCCGGCCCGAACCCGTCGCCCACGCCGAGTTCTGGGTCTACAGCCAAAGCGAGAGGCCCCTCGACTCCGCCCGCCTCAAAGCCCTCCTCGGCGAACTCCCCGGCGACCTCTTCCGATCGGAAGGGATAGATCCCTGGACCTTCTCCGACGTCCGCTGGCGCCTCGGCGACGGCGACCGAAGGAGCGCCCCCCACGCCTTCGACCCCACCGGCCTGGAGGTCGAGCCGGACCACGCGATCGAGATCACGAGATCCTCCCGCGTGACGAAGCTCCTCTTCGCCGGCCCCGTCGCCGAAGAGGGCTTCCCCCTCGCCACCGTCACCGCCGCCGCCCTCGCCGCCGCCCGCGAACTCTCGGCGAGCCTCGTCTGGGACCACGTCGCCCGCCGCGGCTGGACCCCCCGCGCCCTCGCCGAGGCCGCAAGGGCCTACGGCCTCGCCGCCCCCGAGATCCACCTCCGGTCCGTCTGGCGCGACGACGCCCGCCACGGCGTCCTCCGCGTCCTCGGCCTGAAGAAGCGCGCGGGGCTCGACCTCGAGACCCTCCCCGTCCCCGTAGACCTCCGCCTCGTCACCGAAGAGGCGACCGAGGCCTACGCCCGCTGGCTCTGGCGCGGGGGCATCGGCCCCTTCGCCTACGAGGCCTACGGCGACCGCTTCGAGGTGACCGCCCGCCCCGGTCGCCGCGTCGCCCGCCTCCGCATCTTCCGCCGGAGAGAGCCTTGAGAGTGGGCCCGAGCGTCCGCCTCATCCCCTGCCTCGACGTGAAGGACGGCCGCGTCGTCAAGGGCGTGAACTTCGTCGGCCTCCGCGACGCCGGCGATCCCGTGGACCTCGGTGCCTTCTACATGGCCGAGGGCGCCGACGAGCTCGCCTTCCTTGACATCACCGCAAGCTCCGACGGACGCCTCCCCGTCGTCGAGCTCGCCGCCCGCGTCGCCGAAAGGGTCTTCATCCCCTTCACCGTCGGCGGCGGCGTCCGCTCCGTCGCGACCATCCGCGAGATCCTCCTCGCCGGGGCCGACAAGGTCGCGATGAACACCGCCGCCTTCGAGCGCCCCGCCCTCCTCCGCGAGGCCGCCGAGGCCTACGGAAGCCAGTGCGTCGTCGTCGCGATCGACGCGAAGCGAAAAGGGACCTCCTGGGAGGTCCACACCCACGGCGGCCGCCGCCCCACCGGTAAGGACGCCGTCGAATGGGCGAAGGAGGCCGTCCGCCTCGGCGCGGGCGAGATCCTCCTCACGAGCATGGACGCCGACGGCACTCTCGCCGGCTACGACGACGCCCTGAACCGCGCCGTCTCCGGGGCCTGCGGCGTCCCCCTCATCGCGAGCGGCGGCGCCGGCACCGCCGCCCACATGGTCGCGGCCGTCCGCGAGGGCGGTGCCGACGCCGTCCTCCTCGCGAGCATCGTCCACGACGGCGTCTACCGCGTCGCCGACCTCAAGCGCGAGATGGCCGCCGCCGGCCTCCCGATGCGGCTCCTCGAGAGCCCCCGCCCCTAGAGTCCCCTTTGCGCGGCGAAGTAGAACGCCCGCATCGCCGAGGCCTGCACGATGAGCCGCGGCTTCAGCACCGCCGAGACCACCGGAAGCTCCCACCGGTACGTGAAGTGCCCCGCCTTGTCCCGGTTCTCGTTCGCGAGGAACGCGAGCGTCCGCTTCGCCTCCTCCGCCCCGTAGTCCGGCGCGTCCACCTCCAGAAGCGCCTCGAAGAGCATGTGCGCGAACTGAGCCTCGTCCCGGAAGCCTCCCGAAGGCAACACCCACCGCTTCGTCGCCGCCACCGCGTGCCCCACGAGGATCCCCCGCGTGAGCCCCGGCGTCGCCTTCAGATCCAGAAGCTCCTTCTCGACCTTCAGCATGACCGCCGTGTTGTAGCTCCACTTCGTCTTCTCGACCTTCGTCCCGTCCGCCGAGACGTTGTCCCACATGAGCCCGTCCTCCGGGTCCCGCAACTTCTCGTCCGCCCACTTGTACAGCCGCACCGCGTCGGCGAGGTACCGCTTGTCCTTCGTCCGTCGGTACAGCTCCACCGCCGCGAGCGCCGCCGGCGCGGTCGAGCACGCGTTCTTCGACGCTTTGTCCGTCTCCCGCCAGAACACCCCGCCCCCCAGCGCGTCGGACTCCCCCGAGATGACGAACGCGTACGTCTCGCGGGCCTTCACCAAAAGCTCGACCTTCTTCGTCGCGTCGTACCCCTCCATGAGCGCGAGTGCGACCCAGGCGTTGTCGTCGTAGTACCGGTCGTTCGCCTTCGGCACCGGCCGCACGTCGTACCCCGCCACCGGCGGAAGATCGCTCCAGTAGGCGTTCATCGCGTCCACGAGCTCCAGAAGCGGCGCCTTCATCGCCGGGTCCACCCTCGCCGCGGCGGCGTAGGCGCTCATCAGCACTCCCAGCGACCAGTTGAACGCGATCTCCGTCGGACGCTTCCCGAGCTCCCACTCCTCGCCATAGAAGCGCGACGACGGCGAGAACGCCTCCTTCCGGATTCCGACGAACACGTCGTGCCCCAGTTGCGCCGCCCGCGGGACCGCCGCCGGAGCCTGGACCGCCGGAGCCGGGGCGACCGGCGCGGGCGGCTTCTTAGGGGGGACGTCGGGAGGCGTGGTCTGCATAGCGAGGGCGAGGGCCAGGGCGGTGAGCATCTACAGGTCGAGGTCGGCGACGACGACGGTATGGTCGCTCGGCTTCTCCGTCCGCCGCGCCGCGCCGTCGATCCAAATACGTTCGAGCGACTCCGCGAGTGCCGCCGTCGCGTAGATGTGGTCGATCCGCCACCCCTCGTTGCGTTCCAGCGACCGCCCCCGAAAGTCGTAGAACGTGTACTCCCGCGCCCCCGGGTGAGCCCGCCGCCAGAGGTCCACGAGCCCGAAAGCGAGGATCGCGTCAAGCCGCGCGAACTCGTCCGGGTGGTGCCCCACCCCGCCCAGCACCCGGGGCGAGTCGTAGACGTCCTCGGGCCTCGGTGCGACGTTCACGTCCCCCATCCACACGAGCGGCTCCTCGGGCGAGTACCGGGCCCGGAGCATCCGACCGAAGCTCTCCATCCAGCGCATCTTGTGCCCCCACATCTCGTTCCCCACCGCGTTGCCGTTCGGCAGGTACGTGTTCACGATCTCCACCCCCGCGATGTTCGCCGAGACGAGCCGCGCGTCCTCGGGCAGAAGATCGTCTCCGAGCCCCCGCCGGACGTTCTCCATCGGCAGGCGCGAGAGGAGCGCGACCCCGTTGAACCCCTTCTGCCCGTTGAGCGCGATCTCGTACCCCATCTCCTCGAACGGGGCGCGGGGGAAGAGCCCGTCCTCCACCTTCGTCTCCTGGAGCGCGAGCACGTCCGGCTCGTTCGCCTCCATCCACGGCAGAAGCGCCGGAAGGCGGGCGCGGAGCCCCGCGGCGTTGTAGGTCGCGATCCTCAAGACAGGGAGCAGAATACACTTCCCTCTCATGCTGGATGTAAAGATCGTCGAGGGCTACGTCTGGACCCAAGGGGAGTTCCGTTGGACGCAGCTCGGGATCGAGGACGGCAAGATCCGGTCCGTGGACACCGACGCCCCCGCCCGCCACACGATCCGGGCGAACGGCAAAGCCGTCATCCCGGGACTCATCGACACCCAGGTCCACTTCCGCGAGCCGGGCCTCACGCACAAGGAGGACATCGGCTCCGGCTCGGCCGCGGCTGTGATCGGAGGCGTGACGACGTACTTCGAGATGCCGAACACGGACCCGACGACCACCGACGCCGAGGCGCTCGCCGAGAAGCTCGAGATCGCCTCCCGGACGAGCTGGGCCGACCACGCCTTCTTCGTCGGCGCGACCGCGGAGAACGTCGAGCGGCTCGGCGAGCTCGAGGCCCTTCCCGGGTGCGCCGGGGTGAAGATCTTTCTCGGCTCCTCCACCGGGCCGCTCCTTCTCGACGATCCCGACGACCTGCGCGTCGCGCTCGCCCACGGACGCCGCCGCGTCGCCGCCCACTGCGAGGACGAGGCCCGCAACGCCGCCCTGAAGGCGACCGAGTACCCCGAGGGCGGCGGAGTCGAGTGGCACCCGCGGATCCGCGACGCCGAGTCCGCCCGCCGCGCGACCGAGCGCTTCATCCTCGCCGGCGAGGCGGCCGACCGCCCCGTCCACGTCCTCCACGTCAACGCGAGGGAGGAGCTCACCGTCATCGCCGCAGCCCGCGAGCGCGGCGTGGACGTCACCTGCGAGATCACCCCCCAGCACCTCTGGTTCTCGGCGCCGAGCGCCTACGCGAAGCTCGGGACCCGCGTCCAGCAGAACCCGCCGATCCGCGAGGAGGAGCACCGCGAGGCCCTCTTTGACGCCTTCCGCGCCGGGTTCTTCGACGTGATCGGAAGCGACCACGCCCCCCACACCCTCGAGGAGAAGGCCCGCCCGTACCCCGCGTCCCCCAGCGGGATGCCGGGGGTGCAGACGACGCTCTCCGTCCTTCTCACCCTGCTTCCCCCCGAGGAGGCGCTGGAGACCCTCGTGCGCCTCATGGCGCAGGGTCCGGCCCGGATCTTCGGGATCGAGGGCAAGGGGCACCTGCGCGAGGGGTTCGACGCCGACGTGGCGATCGTGGACCCCTCCGGCGAGTGGACGATGACCGCGGACGACGTCGCGAGCCGGTGCGGCTGGTCGCCTTGGGAGGGGCGCAAGCTCCGGGGCTGGGCGACCCACACGATCGTCGGGGGCCGCGTCGTCTACGAGGACGGCGAGCTTCTCGGCGAGCCCTCCGGCAAGCCCGTCCGCTTCGCCCCCTCTTCCGAGTGAGCCGGAAGGGGCGAGCCGGTATCCTAGCCCGGTCATGCCGAAGCTCATCCTCGTCCGCCACGGCCAGTCCATCTGGAACCTCCAGGACCGCTTCACCGGCTGGGTGGACGTCCCCCTCACCGAGGAGGGGCGGCGGCAGGCGAGCGCGGCGGGCGAGCTTCTGAAGGCCCACCCCTTCGACGTCGCCTACACCTCCGAGCTCCAGCGCGCGCAGGTGACGCTCGACCTCATCCTTCACGCCGCCGGAAAGACCGACACCCCCGTCATCCGGAACCAGGCTCTGAACGAGCGCATGTACGGCGACCTCGAAGGGCTCAACAAGGAGCGCACCCGCGAGAAGTACGGCCCCGAGCTCGTGAAGATCTGGCGGCGGAGCTACGACATCCCGCCCCCGAACGGCGAGAGCCTGAAGGACACCGCCGCGCGCACCCTCCCCTTCTTCGAGCGGTGCATCCTCGGCGACATCGCCGACGGGCGCGACGTCCTCGTCGTCGCCCACGGCAACTCCAACCGCTCGATCGTGATGAGCGTCGAGAGACTCACCCCCGAGGAGATCCTCGAGGTGAACCTCGACACCGGCGTCCCGCGCGTCTACGAGATCGACCAAGCGGGGGCGTTCTCGGCCGGGCTCGACCTGCGCCCTCCGGCTCTCCCCTAGGCCTGCGCCCCGCGCGCGCAGGGCTTCTTGACGGCGGTCGCCAGCCCTTAGGCCCTCGAACCGGTCGAGGCCGAGCCGCGCGTCGGGGCTCCCACCCTTACGTCGGCGGGAGGCGCCCCCGACAACCTCCCGCCGCAAAAAACCTACCGGCCGAGCGATTCCACCGCGAAGCGGCCCGACAGCGTCGCCATCGGGAGCCCCGCCCCCGGTTGGACCGCCCCGCCCGCGTAGGCGAGGTTCCGGTACCGCGCGTCGCGGTTGCCGTGCGGCAGGATCCCTCGGAAGAGCCGGTGCGCCTCGTCGATCCCGTAGAGCGTCCCCCGGTAGTTTCCGTGCGCCTCCTCGAAGTAGCGGGGTGACTGCACGCGCACGAAGTCGGTCCCGATCCGCTCGACGTCCACGCCGATGGTCCGGAGCGACGCCTCGACCGCCGCACGCCCCGAGACCTCCAGCGCCTCCCAATCGAGGTGGTCCTCCCGCGCCGGGACCGTGACGACCGCGAAGAGGTTCGTCCGCCCCGGCGGCGCGACCGAAGCGTCGGTCGCCGTGGTGTCGTTGAGATAGACGATCGCTGGATCGGGGAACGTCCGCCCGTCGTAGAGCGCCTCGAACCCCCGCTCGAACCCCTCGGGCACGATGAGCGAGTGGTGGCCCAGGTGCGAGAGGCGCTCCCTCAGCCCGTAGTGGAGCGTGAAGTAGGAGTAGCTCGGCGTCCGCGTCTCCGCCTCGCCGAGCATCGCCTGCGCCGCGAAACGGTCGAACGCGACGACGAACGCGTCGGCCCGCACCGGTTCCCCGCTCTCCAGGGTCGCTCCCGTGATCCGCGAGCCCTCGCGCGCGAAGCCGGTCACCCGCCCGTCTCCGAACGTAACGCCCAGCTCTCGCGCGAGCCGCTCGAACGCCGCCGGGATCGCCGCTACCCCCCCGCGCGGGTAGAAGACGCCCCCGGCGAACATATAGTAGGGGATGAGGAACCCCCCGACGCTCGCCGAACGGTACGACTGCCCCGAGTACGACGGGAAACCGTAGAAGAACGCCCGCAGGAGCGGGTGCCGGAAGAGGTCGTCGATCGCCTTCCGGTACGGCTTCCCCGGCCAGAGCGGGAGCGCCGTCCGGACGAGGTCGGGGCTCCCCAACTGCCACCAACGGTCGATGGGGGCCGCGAAGACGCTCCGTTCCACAAACGGCGCGACCTTCGCGAGCCGCGCCATGAGATCCGCGAAGCTCTCGGCGTCCTTCGCGTCGAGCGAGCGCACGAGCTCCGTCGCCGCCTCGAGCCCCGCCGGGATGTCGATCGTCGCCCCGTCCCAAAAGACCCGCGTGATTGGGTCGAGCCGATCGAGGACGAGGTACTCCTCCATCCGCTTCCCTGCCCGCGCGAACACCGCCTCGTACAGGTGCGGGAGGATGAGGATGGAAGGCCCCGGATCGAGTCGGTAGCCGTCCCTCTCGATCGCCGCCGCCTTTCCTCCCAGGGCGCGCGGCTCGTGGAGGGTCACGTCCCAGCCCGCGAGCCGCGCGTGGATCGCCGCCGAGAGCCCCGCGACGCCGCCGCCCAGAACCGCCAGGGATCTCAAGACACGAGGCGCTTCGCGTTGCGTTGCAGATCGCCGAGCCGCGCCTTCATCTCTTCGGCGAGCCGCTCGGGCGCGGGCTCGTGGTACTTCTGCAAGAGCTTCGCCGCGAGGGCGAGGGACACCGCGCCGATTCCAAAGGCGAGGAGGGCGAACGCGCCGCGTCGGTTCATCACCTCCATTTTATCCGAGCCCCGCGCATGAGAACGCCCCGCTCCTTAAGGGGAGCGGGGCGCTTTGGGTCCTCGGACCGTCCCGCGCGTCAGCGCTGGACGGTGAGGGTCGTGGTCGCGGTCGTGCCGCCGAGCGTCGCGGAGATGCTCGTGGTGAGCGTCCGCGGCACGCGGGAGGCGGGATTCGACCGGACCGTGACCGAAGACTGCCCGGCCGGGATCACGATCGTCGGGAACGAGATGAGCGAGCCGTTGCTGTAGCTCAGCGCGATCGTCGTGTCGTTCTGCACCGGACCGTCGAGCGTCACCGTGAGCGACGTCGTCTGGCCGCCGCGGATGAACGCGGGCGAGAGCGAGAGCGAGACGATCTGGACCGATCGCACCGTGAGCGTGGCGCTCACTGGCGCTCCCGACCCGATTTGAGCCGTGACGGTCACCGTCCGCGAGCCCGGGACCGGACTCGTCGCGACCTGGAAGGTCGCGCTCGTCTGGCCTGCGGGGATCGTCACCGAGGCGGGGACCGACGCGGACGCCGGATCGCTAGAGGTGAGTTGAACGGTAACCGGCTGGCTCAGCGCGCTCGGGATCGTCACGCGGCCCGTCGAGGCGTTCCCCCCGATAACCGAGTTCGGCGTCAGGGTGAGAGTCGCCGTGACCGGCTGGACGATGATCGTCGCCACCTTCGGCGTATCCGAACCGTTCGTGGTGCGGAAAGCCCGGACTTGGACCGGAACGTCCGCTCCGGTGAGGTTCGTCCCCACGTTGACCGTGAAGCTCTTCGCGGTCTCACCCTCGGCGAACGGCACCGTCCCGCCGAAGGGGATAAGCCCCGGATTCGACGAGTTGAAGGTGACGTTGACGCCGCCTGCGGGAGCCGCCGAGGCGAGCGTGGCCGTGATTGTTACCGTGCCGCCGCTCGCCACCGGCGAGGGCATTGCGGTGATGGACGCGACGTCCGCCGAGACGATGGTGATCGCGCCGGAGACGGGACCCCCGACCGTGTTCCCCGCCCCGTCGATCTGCTGCGCCTGGACGAGGCGCGTGACCGTCGAGGGCTCGAAGCCGGTGGTGAGCTTGAACTGCGCCGAGCTCGCGCCCGCCGGGATCGTGACGATCGCCGGGGAGAACGTGTAGCCCGCCCCGCCGCCGAGCACGCTCAGCCGGATCGTCCGAGCGGAGGCGGTCTGGCCGTCGAGGACGACGGTGCCCGTCGTCGTGGAGCCCGCCGCGATCGAGGCAGGGTTGAAATCGATCCGCAGGAGGCGGGCCGGATTCACCGTGATCTGCACCGAGCGGGTGACGCCGAGGAGCGACGCGTTGACGCGGACGAGAACCGGGGTGTCGGTCGGAAGGGCGATGTATTGGAACGTGAACGTCCGCTGGCCCGTCGGGACCGTCACCGGGTTCGTGTTGAACACGATGACGTTCGGCGAGTCGGTCGAGAGGCTCACCGGCACGCCGGGCGCCGGGGCGACCGCCTCAAGGGCGATCGTCGCCGTGTTCACCGTGCCCCCGACGACCGTCGTCGGCGAGGCGGTGAGCGACTGGAGCCAGGGACGGACCTGGAGCGAGGCGACCTTCACGTTGCCCGCGTAGTCGGCGCGGACCTGGACGTTCTGGACGTCCGTCACCGCGCGGGTGTAGACAGGGAACGTGACCGTGGTCGCGCCCGCCGGGACGCGCACCGTCGTCGAGGCGACGTTGCTGGAGGGATCGAGGCTCGCGACGGCAGGCTTGTCCACCGTCACCGTAATCCCCGCGCCGCCGTCAGGCGCCGCCGCGGAGAGCGTGAGCGTCGCGGTCGCCACCGAGGGCGTCCCCGTTCCCGCCGCGTCCCCGCCCGGAAGCGGGTTCGGCGCGAGCGTGAGCGACGAGAGGAGCGGAAGCGAGAGCCGGAACCGGAGGATGAACCCGTCGCGGAGATAGAAAACGCCGCGATTGTTCGTGAACGGATAACTCATCCCCGCCGCATTGCGCGCGTTGCCGAAAAGGAGGAACGGGGCGTCAGGCGGTGCGGCCGTCGATCCGGGGTTCGCAAACGCCCAGTAGCCGACGTTCCGCTCCTCTTGGTAGGTGCCCTGACTCGCCGATTCGGGGCTACCCTTGAACGCTCCCGGAGTGATGAAGGGGCCGAGATTCGAGTCGAGAATGAAGTCCGTGAACGTCGGGGGCGTGCCGGACGATCGGAGCTGGTAGACACGTCGCGTGTCGGTCCAGCCATAGACGAACGTGTCGCCGAACGTGTCGGTGTACGGGGCGAAGACCGCATCGTCAAGGATGCCCCCTATGTACGTGCCTTGCACAATGTCGCTCGCGTCGGCATTAAGCGAGATGAGAAAGCCATCGTCCGTCTTCGCCGCCGGCTCCGCTGGCGAGAGGTAGGTCGGTCGCA
The DNA here is from genome assembly GCA_965249475.1 of Fimbriimonas sp. Taxonomy (GTDB): domain Bacteria; phylum Armatimonadota; class Fimbriimonadia; order Fimbriimonadales; family Fimbriimonadaceae; genus Fimbriimonas. The sequence continues at coordinate 2,165,518 of CBDFMD010000003.1, forward strand.
ACGCGTCCGCAGTCGTAGGGATTGACCCGATGACAGTAGAAGCCGCGTTGGGGACCGCCGGATCGCCAATGGTCGCGTTAAACCCTTGCGTACGCGAGACGTTGCCGGTGATGTATGCCTGGCCTCGAGGATCGACCGAGATGCCTGCGATGGACCAGGTCCCCCCGATCCCAAGGTTCGTGCTGTAGAGGATCTCTCCTCCCGAAGCCGAGATCTTCGTAACTGAGACGCTGAAGCGGCTCGCCGGGAACGCGGGGCCGAAGACTCCGCGCGTGCGCGGGAAGTCGAACGAGGCCGTCTCCCCAACGATGTAAGCGTTGCCATTGAGGTCGGCGGCGATCGTGGGTCCAGAGAAATCCAGGATTTGGCTCCCGAAGTTCCCCGTGAAGTTCCGGGTTGCTATGTACCCTTCGGTGACGTCGTCCGATGACCCCCCGACCAGCTCCGAGTAAACGACGCCCGCGAGCGGGTTCGCCCGCGTCGGCGTGACCGCGCCCTCAGGGTTGAGCTTACGGACCCAGATATCCGACTTCCTTTGGAGTCGGCTGTTCAGAAAGCCTCCTGCGGTCGTATCGAAGACCGCCGTGCCTTGCGCCGTGTCTGTGTTGGTGTTCGAGAACAATGCTCCCGACATGTACACGCTTCCGGCGCGATCCACCACGAGCCCCGACATATTGATCGCCGTGGCCCCGCGCGACGCGACGAAGCCGCTCCGGCTCTGATTGACGTTGAAAACGTTGTTGACGGGATCGAACTCGACCGTGAGGTAGAACGCGGTCGAGAACTCGCCCGTCTGCGGGGTCGCGATCTCATCGAACGTGTTCCCATTCGTGTCGCCGCCGATCACGAGACGGATCGGGCTCGTCGGGGTGGCTCCGTCCGGCTTCGGGATCCCGAAGCCGACGAGATGGTCGATCGCGTCGATCGTCCCTCCGCCGGTCGGGGTGAACCCGCCGAAGCGGAACACCGCGGGAATCCCCGTCGCGCTCTCGTCGCCCCCGATGTAGGGCGAGAGCACGCGCGCGTCGTCCTTGGCGAAGCGCATAAGCCACATCGAACCCCGCTTGCCGGGAGCGGCCCCCGTGCCGGGGAAATCGGGCGAGGTGGTCTTCCCGAGGACCCAGACGTTGCCCTGCGCGTCCACGTTGAGGAAGTTCCCCTGGTCGTCGCCCGAGCCGCCGATGTAGACCGAGTAGTCGTTGTTGTACGCGTCACCCTGAAGCTTCGAGAAGAACGCGTCCTTCCCGCCCTTGAGATTGAAGCCGTAAGGACCGTAGTTGATCGGGAACTGCGACGAGACCGTGTAGCCCGTCACGTAGGTGCCGCCCGTCGTGTCGGTCGTCACCGCGCGGACCTCGTCAAAGCCCGCGTTGCCGCCGAAGTACGTGCCGTACACGAGCGGGTCGATGACGAGCGGCTTCGTCCGGTCGTACTTGCCGAGCCCGAACGAGACCTCGCCCGCCGCGTTCCGCACAAAGCGCACGTCCACCGGCACCTTCTTCCCGCCCACCGTCTGGTAGGCGAAAAGACCCGCGACCTTCTGCTCGCCGAACTCGGTGCCCAGCGCCAGCGTATGGCCGTCCACCACCCGCACCGACTTCGCGCCCTTAAACGCGAGCCGGACCGCCGAGGCGTCCGCTCCCGGGTTCACCACGAAGTCGTAGCGCGGGGTGTTCCCCTCGAAGTACGCGACGAAGTCGACGCCCTTGTAGACGCCGCTCTCGACGACGCGGCCGTACTTGCCGCCCCGTCCCTTCGCCTTCCCGTTGAGAACGTCCACGACGCCCCGGCGGTCGTGCGCCGTGGGGTTCGCCTTCGCGCCGCCGACGAAGCGCATCCCGACCGCCTGGCCGAGGTACTTCGAGGCGCTCCCCTTCGGGCGCGCGTAGTCGAGGACGACCCCGCCCTCCTCGAGCCACATCGTCACTCCGGGGCCGCGGCCCATGAAGCGCGCCTTGGCGTTCCACTGGCCCTTGTTCTCGACGAAGCCGGAGACGGCGCGGGGAGCCTGGTCGCCCCCCTTGCCGCTCGCGGCGGTCGGTCCGACGCCGCCGTGCGCCCCCGAAGCCAGCGCGAACGCCGCTCCGGCGAGCGCGAACAGACCGCGCGGACCCCATCCTTTGGAAGTCACTTCCGAAACACCTCTTAGCATCCTATGATCGCGCCCACCGGCCCGGCTCGCTCCCAGGAGGGGAGACGGAGAAGGACCAGGGAGATAAACGCGCCCCATCTTACACGCATCCGGCGGCGGACGTCTAGCGCACGCCGCCTGAACGCGGGGTTGAAAGCCCCGTACTTCTACGGGTTCCCGCCCAGACCCGACGTGGCATCCTCCTCTCGATGTTCGGACTCGCCGCGCGCAAGGCCTCCGCCCCGTCCGCCGCGCCCGGCTTTCCCCGCCTCCTCGCCTCCCTCGTCGGAGGGTACGGCGCCCTCGTCCTCGCCCCGAAGGACCCCCGAGCGCGCGCCTTCTCCGTCCGCATGGAGCGCCTCGCCGCCGAGGCGGCCGGGATGGCGGGCGACCCCGCCTTTCTCGGTCGCCTCGGCGAGCGCGCCCGCGAGGACGTCGAGAGCTTCGCCGAAGCCCAGCGCCGGGAGGTCGAGCGCACCCTCGAGGCCCTCGACGCCGGGCTCCGGCGCGGCGTGCGCTCGCTCGACGACGCCCTGCGCGCGGGCGACGCCGTCGCCGGATGCGCCCGCACCACCCGCGACCGCCTGGGCCAGCTCGACCGCGTCGGAAGCTACGCCGAGCTCCGCGAGGAGATCGAGCGCGAGACGCGCCGCCTCGGCGAGGCCGTCCGCCTCCACGGCGAGGCGACCGCCGCCGCGCGCGAGGCGATGAAGGGCGAGCTCGCCCACCTGCGCGAGAGGCTCGCCGAGGCCGAGACGATGGTCGGGCGCGACCCCCTCACCGGACTCGCGAACCGAGCGGGGTTCGACCGGGTCCTCGCGGGCGTCGCCGATCCCGAGCGCCGCGTCGTCGCGATCCTCGACCTCGACGGCTTCAAGGGCGTGAACGACACCTACGGCCACGGCGCGGGCGACGACGGCCTCGCCCTCTTCGCCCGGCGCCTCGTCGCGACCGTCGGGCGCGCGGCGACGGCGGCCCGCATCGGCGGCGACGAGTTCGCCGTCCTCGCCGAGGACTCCGAGGCCCATCTCACGAGCCGTCTGCGCACCCTCGAGGAGTCTCTGAAGACCGACCCCCTCACCGTCGAGGGCACCCCCCTCCCGTTCGGCCTGAGCTTCGGGGTCGCCCCCCTCGAGAGCGAGCGACCGAGCCGGAGCCTCGCCGCCGCCGACGGGCGGATGTACCTCTACAAGAAGGCGAAGGGCGCGGGGCGCGCCGCCTAGAGAGACCCCTAGGGGAGGACCGACTCTTCGACCGCGAGAAGCGCCGCGATCTGCTGGTTCGCCCGCCGGAGCCGCTCGCACAGCACCCGGCAGAGGTTGTGGAGCGCGATCGCCGCCGAGGCGGGGTCCTCGGCCATAAGGTCGCGAAGCTTCTCCTCGGGCCACAGGATCACCGTCGCCTCAAGCCCCGCGACGACCGCCGACGAGCGCGGCTTGTGGTCGAGGAACGCGATCTCCCCGAACGGCATCCCTGCGCGGATCGTCCCGAGGAACTCGTCGGTGATCGTCAGGATGCGCCCCTCCCCCTCGACGAGGAGCATGAGGTCGAACGTCTCCTCGTCGGCCCGCACGATGGACTCCCCCTCGGGGATCACCCGCACCTCGGAGATCGAGACGAGGCGGTCGATGAAAGATTCGGAGAGCCCTTTGGCGAGGTAGCTCTTAGCGATCGCCCCCCGAAGGTCCAAGTCGGGCCGGGCGCTCGGCGTGGGGGTGGCAGACACGTCCGTAGTTTAGCGGATTCCCGACCCGTCCCGGTCGCCGCGCACCCGAGGCGGATTTGAGCTAAAGTCACCGCGATGCCGCGCCACGTCGTCCTCACCGGACCCCGGACCGTGGAGCTCCAAGAACGCCTGCACCCACCCCTCGTCCCCGGTGCCGTCCGCGTCGCGGCGACCCGCTCCGTCGTGTCGGCGGGGACCGAGCTCCGGTGCTACACCGGCGAGTTCGCCCCCGGCACCCATTGGGCAGACTACGTCCGGTACCCCATGAGCCCCGGTTACTCCACCGTCGGTGTCGTGACCGAGACGACCGACCCGGCGCTCCGCCCCCTCGGCACCCGCGTCTTTCTGCGCCGACCCCACGCGAGCGAGTTCCTCGTCCCCATCGCGTCCACCGTCCCCGTCCCCGAGGACGTGCCCGACGAGGTCGGGGCCTGGGCCGCGCTCGCGATGGTCGGCGCGATGGGCTTCCGCGCCGCCGACGCGCGCCTCGGCGACGCGGTCGCGATCCTCGGCGCGGGTCCCATCGGGCAGATGGCCCTCCGCTGGTGCGTCGCCGCCGGCGCGCGCGTCGCCGTCTTCGATCCCGCCGAGCCGCGCCTGAGGCACGCCCGCGACGGCGGGGCCGAGGCGACCTTCGCCGCCGGAGCCGACGACGCCCCGCGCCTCGCCCGCGAGGCGTTCGGCGAGCTTCCAAGGATCGTCTTCGACACCACCGGGGTCGAGGCCGTCTTCGCCCAGGCCCTCGCGATCCCCCGCGACCACGGCGCTCTCGTGCTTCTCGGCGACGCGGGCGACCCCTCAGAGCAACGTCTCACCTCCGACGTGGTCACGCGCGGCGTCCGCGTCGTCGGCGCGCATATGAACCACGAGGACGCCCTCGGCGTGCGGGGCGAGGTCTGGACCGAGCGCACGATCGTCGATGCCTTCTTCCGCCTCTGGCGCGCGGGCCGCTTCCCCGTCGAGGGGCTCGTCACCGACCGCTACCCCCCTGAGGACGCTCCCGAGGTCTACCGCCGCCTCGCCGCGCGCGAACCGGCCACGATGGGCTTCCTGTTCGAGTGGCCCCCCGAGCCCCGCGCCTGAACCGCCCACGGCGCCCGGCCCAGGGCACCCGGCTTAGGGCACGAAGTCGGGCACGAAGAGGTCGAGCCGCCCGCAGGTGCGGCAGAGGCGCGCGGCGACGTCCCCCTTCCCCTCCCCCGCGAGCTTCTTGGCGAACCCGCGCACGAGGATCTCGAAGTAGTTGGGGCCTCCCTGGTAGGACATCAGCCGCCCCGGGACGAAGTCGGTCCCCCCGCACGAGGGGCAGGGCGTCTCCATGCCGCCCCTTCAGCCCTTCCCACTCTCGGACGTCTCGGACGCCTCCAAAAGCGAGCCGATGTACGTGATCTGCCCCTCGTGGTACGCGAGGTTCCATGCGTGCTGGCCCATGATGTCCACGACCGAGTACTCGCCCGGAAACGGAAGTTCGACGGGGTGGGCGAGCTCACCCTCGGGCACGGCGCCGAGCGCCCCGATGAGGTCCTCGGTCCCTTGGCGAAGGCTCGTCAGAAGCGTCTCGGGGTCGGTCACGCTCTCGGCCTCGGCCTGCCAGCGCGCGGCGATCTCGGGCGTCATCTCGAGCTTGCGCTCGCGCAGGAGATGGGGGAACGACCCGACGAGCATCGCGCACTCCTGAAGCTGGTGGAGCGCCGAGCGGGCCCCGGGAGCGGGCTTCCAGTCGCGCCGGTCCTCGGGAAGGGCGCGGAACGCGGCGTCGAACCGCTCGAGCTCGCGGCGGGTCTGACGGGAGAGAAGGTCGGCGACGGTCATGGCGTCGTGAGTCTAGCCTAAGATTCCCAGGACGGGATGGAGCGCGACCGCGCCTTCGGACGCCTCCGCGGCTTTCACCCCCGCCGCTCCGCCGCACAGCCCGTAAGCATGCGAAGGCGGTGGGATGATACCCGAAAGCCCGTCCTCCGGCAACTTGCGTCCCGTACCTTGACCTGGCGCTCAGCCGGTTTCGTACCAATAGGGTAAGGTGCGCACGTGGCGGAGGGTGATGCGACGAAGACGCTGAAGAAAAGACTCCAGCGCCTTCTCGCCGAGGACGAACGGCAACGATAGTTTCGCTGAAGGCTCCTCCGACGGCTAAAGCGTATTACGCACTCGCGCCTCGGCTCGCCCTGAAGACGTCTTCACCTTCCCCGCCGACGCGGATTCCTCCGCGACGCAGACCCTCAGCACCGAACTCGCCGAAACGTACGCGCCGCGCGAGTCCACACGCGCGCGTCGCGCGCCCTAAAGAACCGATGAGTCCCGAACCCGAAGCCCGCCTCGCCGCCACCCTCGACGCCGTAGAGCGTATGATTGCCGCCCGCGAGACGAAACGCGTCGAACTTGAAGCCGCGCTCGGCCATAGGCCCGCCGACGCCCTGGAAAAGGCCGTCGTAAGCGTTGCGAGTGCCGTGCCCGCCCCGCACCGCCCGGAGGACGAGGGAGAGCGGAGGATCGGCGAGCGGGCGCCGGTGCTTCCGGCGCGACCGGAGAAGGCTCGCCAGGACGAGACTCGCGGCGCCTTGGAGACGCGGGAGGCTGAGACGCTCGACCATCTCCGCCGCCAGACCGCCCTCCTCGAACGCATCGCCGACGCCCTCGAACGCCCCGCCTAGAGCGCCCGCGCCGCCGCCAGAAGCGCGTCCCCGCTCAGGCGCACCTTGAAGTCGGGGTCCGCGTGGACGAAGCGCACCACGCCCGCCGCGTCCACAAGGAACACCGAGGGCACCGGAAGGAGCCGGTGCGTCTCGCCGCTCGCCCGCTCCACGTCGATCCCGTAATCCCGAAGGTAGATCTCGTGCGTCTCGTCGGGAAGCCGGAACGCCACCCCGAACGCCTTCAGCGCGTCGGCGCCCGCGTCCGAGACGAGCGTCACCCCCCGCTCGAGCGTCGCCTCCGTCTTCCGGAGCTCCCCCAGCGAGTCCGGCGTCACCCCGACGATCCTCACCCCGAGCTCGCCCAGCGCCTCCGCGCTCCCCGCCAGATCCGCGAGCTGCGCGTTGCAGTAGGGGCACCACCCGCCCCGGTAGAACACGATCGCCGCGGCTCCCTCCCCCGCGACGAGGTCCGCAAGCCCCGCGTGGTGCCCGTTCGTCAGCGTCACCGTCGGATTGGGGATCGTCGTCCCCACCGTCAGCGGGACGATCTCGTTCTCGGAAGGGGCGACGAGCGTGAGGGCCATCGCCTTCCCTACGCTTCTCCGCCCCGACCGTCCCTCGATCCATCGCCTCGGCCTCAGAAGATGAGGCGAACCGGGCGAGCGACCTCACAGAAAGGGGGCGGTATTTCTACCGGATCGCGCGCGCCGCTCCCGATTCCGTCGCCGAACCCCCCGCGGGCTGACGTTCGGCTGACGGAGCGTTCGCTATGATGCCGCCATGCGTAGGCGTCTAGCCCCCGTCATCTTCTTTTCGGCGGTTGCTCTCCCCCTCTCCCTCCTCTCCGGTTGCGGCGGGGGCGGCACGACCGCGGGAGGCGGAGGCACCAGCCCGACGCCCGTCCAATCGAACGACTTCACGCTCGCCCCGAACGCCGTGCCGCTCGAAGCGGCGGGGGCGACGGTCGTCTCCGCCACGGACGCGACCGTCGTCCTCCAGGGTGCCCCCGCGCTCTCCCCGGGGCAGATCCTCGTGCACAACGCCCCGAACGCCGACGCCCCCGACGCGGGCTTCGTCCGCAAGGTCGTCTCCTCGGTCGTCTCGGGTTCGACCACGACGGTGACGACCGCCCCGGCCGGGATCGCCGACGTCTTCGCCGGAAAGGTGAACATCGACGGCGATACCGACTTCGCCCAGGAGGATCTGAACCGCCTCCGTTCGGACGACCCGACGATCGCGATCTCGCCGAACCTCGCCGGTCGCGCCCCCTCGGCCCGTCGCCGCGCCCCGCACGGGCGCGGCACCGACGCGGGCGCGGTCGATCTGAAATTCACCGACACCCCGGTGAAGAACGCGAGCGGCGCGACCGTCGCGACCCTCAACGGCACGATGACCGTCGGGGGCGGGGTCACCGGCGCGCTCGTGGGCGACGCGCCCCTGAACATCCAGAGGTTCGAGCTCTCGCCCTACCTCAACGTCTACGGCCGCCTGAACGTCCGGAAGACCGGCGCGGGCTCCGTCGCGGCGGAGATGCCGATCACCCAACCCCTTTCGCTGCAGCAGACGGCCTTCGGAAACCTCAAGGGCACCGTCAAGATGCAGCTGTTCGTGAAGCTCGACGGCAACGGGCCGGACGGGACGACGGTGGACGTCGCCGCCGACGTGACCGGCAAGGCGGGCTTCGCCTACACCCCCGCGGGGGGCTTCACCGGGACGAGCGACCTTCGCCGGTCGCTCTCGATGACCTCGCCGAAGACCGACGCTGCCGCCTACGAGCTCGGCGCCTCGTTCGCCCGGTCGAAGTTCGACATCGCGATCCCGGGACTCGGGACGGCGAGCGCCACGTCGGACGTCGTGCGCGCGGTCGCGCTCTCGTCGGCGACGACGACGCCGAAGGCGGGGTTCAACTCCCAGGGCTTCGGCGAGTTCTCGGCGACCGGCGGGGCGAAGGTCGGGTTCCAAGGAGTCGCCCTCTACGAAGGCCAGAAGACCGTCGCGATCCCCCGCTTCGCGATCTCGAACCTCGTGTTCTATCCCTCGGGCGGCGGAGGGGACGGCGGGGACGCCTCCACCTCGCAGATCCTCTACATCGCCCCGAACGGCCGCGAGATCCGCACGGTGAGCCCCGACGGCACCCTCGACCGCTCGGTCGTCACCGCCAGGACGGACTACCTCGGACGTCCCAGCGCGCAGAGGAGGCTCGGAAGCCTTCCGCGCCAGTTCGTCTACGTCGCCTCCAGCGGTCAGAACCCCGGCCTCTTCGTGAAGACGGTGGACACCGCCGACGGGCCTTCGAGGGTGGACGTCGGCTCGCTCATCCCTCTGGACGCCGCCTACTTCCCCACGGGCGGCGCTCAGGTCTTCTCCGCGCAGGATTCGTCCACGCATCAGCAGCTCTACTCGGTGGACGCGACCGGCATTCGGCAACTGACGACGACCGGGACCGACCATCAGCACCCGGTGTTCAGCCCGGAGGGCGAGTACGTCTACTACGACTTCTACCGCAACGGGAAGTACGGTGTCGGCCGGGTCGGGATGAGGCTCGGATCGTCGGAGGAGGAGATCGTCTTCGACGCGACGAAGACCTACCAATTCCCGAAGATCTCGTTCGACGGCACCCTCGGACTCGCGATCCAGCCTAATGTCGGCGTCGTGGTCTTCGCCATCGGCTCGACCCCGAACCCGCGGGTCGTGATCGCCGACCCCTCGATCATCGCGGCGTCGTTCTCCCCCGACGGAAAGCAGATCGTGGTGGGGACCGAGACGTACTCGGGCACCGTACGAACCGGCTCGCTCAACGCCTATCCGGTCGCCGGCGGCACCGGACGGTTCATCGTCAACGGCTTCGCACCGGAGTGGACCGGACGCCCCTAGACGAGGACGCCCGCAAGAGGTTCGGGGCGGCGCGCCGCCCCGAACTCGATCTCGATCCTCCGCGGGCCGACGCCCGCCCGACGACCTCCCCCTTTGCAATGTCCCTGATTCCCAAGCGATCGTCCCTCATCACTCTCTCCCTCGGCCTCCTCGCGCTCGCCGGTTGCGGCGGCTCTGGGGGCTCCGGCCCCTCGAACGACTCGGGAGGCAACGCGAACTTCGACGCGTTCACCCCGCGCAACGACTTCAAGCTCTCTCCCAGCCTCGTCAAGCTCGACGACGCGCCGGGCTTCGCCGTCGTCGCGGTGAACCCCGACTCGGTCGTGCTCGGGAACGCCCCGGCGCTCGCGGCGGGCCAAATCCTCCTCCACAACTCGCTCGACGACAGATCGTTCTGCCGCAAGGTCGTCTCCGCGACCGTGTCCGGCACGACGACGACCGTCCAGACGGGACCCGCCTACCTCAACGACGTCTTCGTCTCGGCGGACATCAACGGTCGCCAACCGATGAGCCAGGCCGACCTGAACAAGATCGTCTCCTCCGATCCGACCGTGACGATCTCCGAAGCCACCCCCCAGGAGCGCGCCGCCGCGAAGATCGGCTCCGACTCGCGCGGGAATAGCGAGGGGGCGATCACCTTCACTTTCAACAACACCATCCTTCGCAACTCGACCGACGCGAAGGCGGCGGCGACGATCAACGGAAGGGTCACCCTCGGCCTCGGCCTGGACTACGGCTACGTCCAGAGCGGCCTCGTCCCCCAGTCGTTCCGCCTCATGCCCTACTTCAAGATCAACGGCACGCTCTCCGCGAGCGCGTTCGCGAACGGGCAGTTCAGCAAGGAGATCCCGATCGCCGCCTCCCCCCGCGTCCCGCTCGGCGCTCTCGCGGCGGTGGGGATCAGCGGCGACGTGAACCTCCTCCTGAAGGTGGACGGCTCCTTCACCGCCAACGGCAACTTCTCCGCGAAGGCGGCGCTCACGATGGGCGGCGGCCTCGGCTACACGAAGGCCGGCGGGTTCGCGCCCCTCTCGGTGAACAAGCACTCCTTCACGATGACCGGCCCGAACTTCGACGGGGCCGCGCAGATCGGGGTCTCGCTCGTGCGCCCCCAGGTCGGCGTCCACCTTCCCGACGGACTCGCCGACCTCACCGTGACCTCCGACGCCGCGCGCGCCGTCGTCACCGCCACCGCGACGAACAAGCCGTCCTTCGGCGTGAACCTCAACGTCCTCGGCGAGCTCAACGCGAGCGCCTCCGGGCGCATCGGCCTCGGCCCGTTCACGATCTGGCAGGACACGAAGAGCTGGAACCTTGCGAACTACAACATCGATTTCGGGACGGGCTTCCTCCCGGGCGTCCTCGGCTCGACGGCGGGCACCATCGCCTACCTCGCCCCCGATGCCCGGAGCGTGCGCTTCGTGAACCCCGATGGGACGAACGATCGCGCCGTCCTCTCGGCCCCTTCGGGAGCCTCGATCCAATCGCCGAAGATCTCGCCCCGCGGCGCGCGGCTCGCCTACTATCTCTCCGGGAGCCGCGATTCCGGCCTCTACGTCACCGGGGCGAACGGCGCCGCGCCGCGCCGCCTCGCGATCCCGTTCCCGATCTCCTCGTGGGCCTGGAAACCCGACGGCACCGAACTCGCCTTCGCCGGGGTGGACGCGACGAAGCGGAGCCAGATCTACGCTGTGAACGTGAGTTCCGGCGCGGTCCGCAGCATCACGAGGTCCTCGGTCCCCGTCTACAACCCCTCCTGGTCGCCCACCCGCCCGCTCGTCTACGTGGACTACTCGCCCGCCGACAACACCGGCCAAGCGATCGGCGCCTTCGCCGCGAACGCCAGCGATCAGGACTTCATCGCCGGGATCGTCGCCGACCCGACCCAGGCCCTCCTCCACCCCGCCGTCTCCCCCGACGGAACGACGTTCGTGATGGAGACGCTCGGCCTCGGGCTCGCGGTCTCGCCGACCGACTCCACCACCGCGTCGGCCACCGATATCGTCCTCGATCTCCCGAACTTCAACCCCGCCTGGAGCCCCGACGGCAACGGGATCGCCGCACAGATCATCGAGGCGGGGACGAACCGCATCGTCACCTACAATCGGAGCGGCGGCAACCGCAAGGCGATCGCCAAAGGAACGTCCCCCAGTTGGGGCGCGAGAGACTGACCCGGCTAACTCCCCCGGCCAGCTGACCTCGCGAGGCCGAGAACCGAAGCGACCGCAGGGCGGGAGGGCTGAGAGCCCTCCCGCTCAATCCCGCGGAAAGCCCGGGAGCATCGTCAGAAGGTGCGCCTGCCCGTGGTGGTACTGCGGGTGGAACGCGAGCCGCGCGAACGCCCCCTCCCCCGTGATGACCGGACCGAGCGCCGACCTCAACTCCTTCGCCCGGATCTCCGGCGCGTCCCCCGCGAGAAGAGCCTCCGCTCGCCGCCGCCCCGCCGCGAGCGCCCGCGCGACGAGCTCCGGCCGAATCTCCTCCGGGGCGAACGGGAACGCGCCCTCGTCCACCACCCCTTCGGTCGCGCACCGCCGCACCCGCTCCTCCTCGCCCTCATAGGCCTCGCCCGTCAACTGCCCCGCGAAGCTCAGCTCCACCCCCGCCACGTGGAGCGCCATCTCCCCCGGCGAGAGCGTCCCCGGTGCCGCCCGAAAAACGAGCCCGTCCCCCGAAAGTCCCTCGATCGCCGCGTCGAACCGCCCCCGCGCAAGGGCGTAGATCGCGATGAAGTCGCTCGGGGCGGTGTCTCTCTTCTTCTCAGCCACACGCCATTGTGTCCCAGAACCGGGGTTTGGGTCGAAGGTCCTCGTCCACGCGCCCAACCTCGCGACATCCGATATCATGCCGAGCGTGTTCCTCCTGCCCCTCCCCCTCGCGCTCGCTCCGCCCAGATCCCCCGCCCCCTCTGCGCGATGATGCCCGTCGTGATCGGGTATCCGAACGCCGACCCTGTGACGAAGCTCTCGACCGCGAAAGGATTCGAGGCGGGCGTCGTGATGGTCGAGGCGAAGCCGAAAGGCTACGCGCTCATCCCGACGAAGCCGTTCGTGAAGGCACTCCTCCTCGCCGGGGTCAAGCAGGCGAACCCTGGAATGAGCTGCGATACTGGACGGCGGTGCTGGCCTCTAGGACGACAGGTATGACGCTGGGCGACTCTACAAATGTTATGATATTGGGAGTACAGCTTGGGCATAGAAATCTCCTTTGTCGTACTCCCGGAGAGCCTCGTCAAACAATGAGACGATAGCAAGTCTCGCCTCTCGATCGAAACCACCGATTGAGTCTGCGTTCAGATGCCCGTCAACCTGATTTAGCAGTCCCTTTCCATGTTGTTGAATAGCAACAATGATGCTGAAATCAACCAGATTCGTATTTTGGATTTCACCCCGGATTATACATAGAATGGCATTCACTAACGCGCCTACCTCGTTATGGTCAAGCGCAAAAGCTATGATAAATGAATGGTATGCTGCTTGCATCTGGTCCTGAGCGCATCTGTGCAGCCCGAGCAACAACCATCCAGTTGCGCTTGCTGGATGTCTTGCAAGGATTTCGGCGGCATGTACACTTCTCTGACTTGGCTCTAAAGAGTTAACATAACTGAGTATATCTTCCATGCAGTACGGAGGAGTCTTTGGTAAGGCACCATACACACTGCCCAAAACGTAAGCCATATACTTCCTAAGCTCGTATCTGTGCATGAACTTTTCAAACTTGAACTGCTGATAGAGAGCTTTAGCATCTTCGTAACGACCACCGACGATACACAACTCTGCCATGTATGCATGATCTTGATTCTTCAATTTCGAGTTGTCAAGCGTGCGATATAGCTTCAATCCGATCCTCATAAGACCTGCGTCGATGGCCAATCGACCTAACATTCGGATAGCATCATCCCCAAGTGTTGTCATATCGGATCTGAACTTACTGCTCAAAGCTATTCGCAAAGCCCATTTAGGATCTGTTATCCCAATCGATGCAACGATAACACCGATGGTAGTTGGTTCAATTTGATTGACGTGCTCAAGGAAGCGCTTTACCTCTCCTCCTAAACGTATCGGAAGACTAGTCTGATCTGCAAACGAGGTGGAACGGGAAACGATCTCAACAAGACCCTCCTCGTAAGGCTTGCCGATCGCTTCTGTTGGAGTCGCAATGAGAATTTCCAGAAGAAGTTCATACACCCCACGTTCTAGCGCGATGATGGTCAAGGTCCCCCAGAACATCACCAAACTGTCATTCTGTAACCCTTTGCTGGCGGAACTGATCAGATTTCGAGCGACTTGAACGTGGTTCGCAACTGAGAAGTTGACTGCCAGCAGCCCAACGCCTATAGATGAAAGCGCCTCAGGTTTTGGCACCGTGTCATCAAACTGCAGAAACGAGCTTGACCTTGCTCCGAAAAATACATGAAGTCGATCCGGATTAAGCACAATCCGTATCGTGGCAGGTTCGCCATCGCCTGCCCTTGAAATCCCAAAGCCGCTGGGCTGAAATGCGTGTTCTATCGCTCTCGTGAAAAGCATCTGGGAAATCGGATCAATATTCGAATCAACCTCCAATGTGTAGCGCAATTCACCGTTCTGAGCCATTTCAGGTAAGTGGACTTCTGACTTCACATCTAAATAGATGCTTTCACTTGAGTTGAACGTCAACAGGTCACGTTCAGAAAACTTCAAAAGTGTAGATTTCTTTGCCACTGCCTGCTCAAGTGGCGTGAACGCGGAGGCCCATTTGCCGTACACCTTGTTTGTGTTTAGATCACAATAAATGAGCAAGACGAGACTCTGCATCTTAAGCCAGTAACTTAGATGTTCGTTACTTACTCGAACTTGGGGAGGTCCATGGCCGCTGTACGACTTCAGTTGTACTTTGAAGTCTAAGGATGTCGTCTTCTTGAATCGAAACAGTTCGACATGACCATCGATTCCGTAATCAGGTATTTGCGCTTGCCAGGTCCAGCCCCATTCGTTGACTAGACCTTGAAATACGAGCGAAGCCCTCTCACCCTGTACGTGGTTGTCATGACGGTGCATCGCTACTCCTGTTGATCTGATACAGTTATCACCCGGAGGCAGAACAATACAATCTGCCCTCGGGTGATCCGGGTGATGGTGGTTGACGATTGAACGACGTTAGAAGTCCATATCCCCGCCCATGCCGCCCATGCCGGGGGCACCGCCGGGGGCGGCGGACTTCTTCTCGGGCTTGTCCACCACGAGCGTCTCCGTCGTGAGCACGAGGCCCGCGATCGAAGCCGCGTTCTGGAGCGTCGAGCGCGTGACCTTCGCCGGATCCACGATCCCCGCCGCGACCATGTCCACGATCTCGCCCGTCGAGGCGTCGAGCCCCTGGCCGTCCGCCGTCCCGCGCACCTTGTCCACGATCACCGAACCCTCGAGCCCCGCGTTCTTCGCGATCTGGCGGAGAGGCTCCTCCAGCGCGCGACGCACGATCGTCACGCCCGTCGCCTCGTCCGGCTCCAGACCCTCGACCGAGAGCGCCGCCGCCGCCCGAAGAAGCGTCGAACCGCCCCCGGGGACGATCCCCTCCTCCACCGCCGCGCGGGTCGCGCTCAGCGCGTCCTCGTACCGGTGCTTCTTCTCCTTGAGCTCCGTCTCCGTGCTCGCGCCGACCTTGATGACCGCCACGCCGCCCGAGAGCTTCGCGAGCCGCTCCTGGAGCTTCTCCTTGTCGTAGTTCGAGTCCGTGTTCTCGATCTGGCGCTTGATCTGCTCGATCCGGCCCATCACGTCCTCGCGGCTTCCCGCGCCCTCGATGATCGTCGTCTCGTCCTTGCCGATGATGACCTTCTTGGCCGTCCCCAGCATGTCGATCGTCACGCCCTCGAGCTTCGTGCCGAGATCCTCCGAGACGAAGCGCCCCTTCGTGAGGACCGCGATGTCCTCGAGCATCGCCTTGCGCCGGTCGCCGAAGCCCGGCGCCTTCACCGCGACGACCTGAAGGATGCCGCGGATCTTGTTGAGGACGATCGTCGCGAGCGCGTCCGCCTCCACGTCCTCCGCGATGACCACGATCGGCCGCCGCGTCTGCGCCGCCTTCTCGAGGAACGGCACGAAGTCCGCCGCCGAGGAGATCTTCTTCTCGTGGATGAGGATGAGCGGGTCGTCGAGCACCGCCTCCATCCGCTCGGGGTCCGTCACGAAGTACGGCGAGATGTACCCGCGGTCGAACTGCATCCCCTCGACGACCTCCAGAAGCGTCTCGCGCCCCTTCGACTCCTCGACCGTGATGACGCCGTCCTTGCCGACCTTGTCCATCGCGTCCGCGACGAGCGCGCCGACCTCGGGGTCGTTCCCCGCGATCCGCGCGACGAACTCGACCTGCTCCTTGTCCTTGATGGGCTGAGCCGTCGCCTTGATGTGCGCGACGACCTGCTCCACCGCCTTGTCGATCCCCCGCTTCACCGCGATGGGGTTCCCGCCCGCCGCGACGTAGCGAAGACCCTCGTTCACGATCGCCTGCGCGAGCACCGTCGCCGTCGTCGTGCCGTCGCCCGCGATGTCGTTCGTCTTCGAGGCGACCTCCTTGCAGAGCTGGGCCCCCATGTTCTCGTAGGGGTCCTCCAGCTCGATCTCCTTGGCGACCGTCACGCCGTCCTTCGTGATCGTGGGGCTTCCCCACTTCTTGTCGAGGACGACGTTGCGCCCCTTGGGTCCGAGGGTCACCTTGACCGCGTCGGCGACCTTGTTGACCCCGCGCTCTAGGGCGCGCCGGGCGGTCTCGTCGTAAAGCAGGTTCTTCGCAGGCATCTCTTCTCTCGCGGGGGACGACCGCCCGGCGGAACCGCCGTTGGCACTCTCCCCCCTCGTCTGCCAATTGTACACCCCCGCGCCCTCTCCCGCGCGACCCGTCGTCCGAGCGGGAGGAGCTTCCGTAGAGGAGAACCCAAAGATCCTTCTCCCTCCTAGAGGGGGAAGGTGCCCCGTAGGGGCGGATGGGGGAGCCCGTAATGAAGGCGCACCCCCGAGCACAGGGCCTTCCCCCCCGCCCCACACGTGGGGAGGCGATTAGGAGAGAACCCCCGAAGTGGGTCCCCCCTCTGGAGTGCGCGGATTCATCCGCGCCTTGGCCCGGGCAATCCATCGCGCGACGGGGAGGGAAGCCCCGAAAGAAAGGAGAACTTCTCCCGGGCACGTTGTCAGGACCCCCTCCCGGAGAACGTAAGGGTGTGAGCCTCAGAAGATC
This sequence comes from Fimbriimonas sp., assembly GCA_965249475.1. GTDB lineage: Bacteria > Armatimonadota > Fimbriimonadia > Fimbriimonadales > Fimbriimonadaceae > Fimbriimonas. The sequence continues at coordinate 2,182,094 of CBDFMD010000003.1, forward strand.
CCCCTCCCCCAGCGGCGCCGGCGTCCCGCCGGTGCGCCCCGCCTCCCGATCCCGCCGAAAGGACCCTCCGGCACGATCCGGTATCCCCGTCCGAAGGGAACGCACGCACGCGCGGGATCCAGCGGGATGCAACGGGATCCAAACGCCCGATGCCCTCCCGAAAGGACCCGAAGAGAGGAACGAGTATCAAGATCCGAAAAAAGTGCGCGCACGCGTGGCGCGCAGTGGCGTCCAATGGCGCGCAAGGCCTCCCGCGCGGGTCTCCCCGTGTAAGCTCCCCCCGCGATGACGCCCCGAACGACCCTCCTTCTCGTGCTCTCCCTTCTCGCCGCCGCCGCCCGCGCCGCCGAGGTGGACGTCTTCGGCGACTCCCTCAGCGACGTCGGCAACGTCTACGCCGCCTCCGGCGGCACCTACCCCGCGAGCCCCTACTTCAACGGACGCTTCTCGAACGGCCCCCTCTGGGTCGAGGACGTCGCCGCCGCCCAGGGCGCGACCCTCGCCCCCTCCTTCCTCGGCGGCACCGACTACGCCGTCGGCGGCGCGAAGACCGGCGCCGGCCTCACCGACCTCCTCACCCAGGTGGACTCCTACCGGAACGCCCGAACCGGAAGCGCCGCGAACCTCTACGTCGTCCTCGCGGGCGGCAACGACTACCTCTCCGGCACCCCCGACGTGCCGACGACGGTCGGCAACGTGCGGACCGCCATCGAGCGCCTCTACGACGCGGGCGGACGCCGCTTCCTCGTCCCCAACCTCCCCCTCCTCGGCAACGTCCCGAAGAACGTCGGCACCGCGAACCAGGCGGGGGCGAACGCCCTCGCCGCCGCCCACAACCTCGCCCTGAGGAACGCCGTCGCCCTCCTGCGCGCCTCCAAGCCCGGCATCGCGATCACCGAGTTGGACACCGCCGCCCTCTTCGAGAGCGCCCGCGCGAACCCCGGGGCCTACGGCCTCACGAACGTCTCGGCGGCCGCCTACGCGAACGGGGCCGTCGCTCCGGGCGTCGCGGGCTACCTCTTTTGGGACGATATCCACCCCACCCGCAACGGCCACCGCCTTCTCGGCGCCGAGGCGAACCGACTCCTCGCCGTCCCCGAGCCCGCCACCCTCGCCGCCCTCGCCCTCGGCGCCGCCGCCCTCCTGCGCCGCCGACGCCGCGCTTGAGTCCCCGTCCGTGCCCTCCGCCGCGCGAAAAAAGGGCGGCCCTCCCAGGAAGGCCGCCCCGTAGGACCGGATCCGGCGTCCGGCTCAGCCGACGACGGCGTAGATCTGGTCCTCGTCGAGGATCATGAGATCCTCGCCCTCGACCGAGACCTCGTTCCCGCCGTACTTCGAGAAGAGGACCTTGTCCCCGACCTTCACGCTGAGCTCGTTGCGCTCGCCGCTGTCCAGCGTCCGGCCCGAACCGACCGCGACGACCTCGCCCTCCTGCGGCTTCTTCTTCGCCGAATCGGGGAGGTAGATGCCCGAGGAGGTCTTCTCCTCGGCTTCCGTGACCTTGATGACGACCTTGTCGCCGAGCGGTTTGAGGTTTGCCATTGTCTCGTGGTTCCCGGGCCGGGGCCGATCTCGCGATTGGCACTCTCGGACTCCGATTGCTGATCTTACTCGCCCGGCCCTCCCCGGCGCAAAACCCCGCCCGCGCCCTCGGCGGGACGACCCGGTAAAGGACCAGGTTCGCCGAGAACGATTAGGTCTTTGATCCCGAAAGGGTCGTCGGATCACGAGGTCGCGCGGACGTGCTGGATCATAATCCCCGTGGGCGCCCCGGCGAGGGCCGCCTTCACCGAACCGCCATGAGAAAGCTGATCCCCATCACCGTCGCCGGAGTGGTCGCGTCCCTCGCGAGCGCGCAGACCATCGCCGTCTCCGCCGCCTTCGCGGCCAACGCGTCCTCCCTCTCCCCCTCTTTCGCGCCCTGGGCGGCCAACGCGCTCCAGGCTCTCGCGACGGGAACGAACACGGCCGGCAGCCTCGGGGCGCCATCCTACTACGAGAACGTCGCCGGACAGGCTTTCGACTCGCGGACGAACGTCGTCACCGACTTCCAGTCGTTCCGGGGCGTCGCTCCCGGACCGTTCGCGGACGAGTACGGCACGCGCATGCACTTTCCGGTGAAGATCACCGCCGCCGCCGTGTTCACCCTGGCGGACGTGACCTACGACATGAACAGCAACGATGCCGGCAACGCCTTCGACTTCGACGGAGACCTCTCCGGCCTGGCGTTCGGCGTCCGTCGTCGCGGCGTCTTCTATGGGGCGAACGGGGTTCTCGGCGGGGGCGACGACGTCGTCTACGACTCGAGCAATCCCGGCTCCGACGCGACCCCGATCAACGAGCTCGAGTACGTCGGCATCGGCAACGCCCTAGAGGCTCTCTCGACCTCGGCGGGCGCGACGAATCAGAGCAGGATCAACGGCGTGGCGTCGGCTTTCGGTGCGTACACCCTCTCGACGACGTACGCGATCCGCGGGCGAGGCGCATCCGCGACCACGAGCGTCCGGTTCTCACCGCCGGTGCCGGAGCCTGCGACCCTCGCGGGCCTCGGGTTGGGCGCGCTCGGCCTCTTCCGCCGACGTCGCGCCCGACGCCGGTCCTCCTTCCGACCTGCGACGCGGAACGTTTGACCCGCGCCCCGGAAGGACCCGCCGGCGATCTCAACGCACGTAGTGGACGAGCGGGTTCGCGAGGTCGTCGAGGAGCATGAGCGCCACGACCGGCATCGGGCGCTCCTTCGCCACCTCGCGCGCCGCGTCGAACGCCATCGGGACGACGTAGAGCCCCGTGAGCTCGATCCAGCCCCGGAACCGCTCCGCGTCGTCGCGCCGCGAGAACGCCGCGAGCCCGTGCACCCCACGGTGGCAGAAGCACCCGTACCGCCGGGTCGAGGGATGGCACACGACGTACAGCTCCTCGGGGAACGCGGCGTCGAGCCCGCCCAAAGCGGCGTCGAGATCCAGAACGGCGGGGGTTTCGAGGAGAGGGGGCATCTCGCGGTCACCTAAGGTATCGGCGCCCCCGCGCCGGTCCTTCAGACGCGCGGGACCCGAAGCGGTACCCTTACCGGGTCGCCGCGCGTAGCTCAGTGGATAGAGCATCGGTCTTCGGAACCGAGGGTCGGGGGTTCGAATCCCTCCGCGCGGGCCACAACACAGGTTCCGAAGAGGACGCGCCGCCATGAAGATCCTCTACTCGACCCTCGTCGTCCGGACCGAACCCGACGGCTCGACGACCGAGACGAAGGTCGTGGACCCGAACTTCCGCCCCGGCCTCTCCTACGAGATCCCCGAGCTCGGCCCCGGACGCTGGACCGTCACCGAGGTCGGCGAGCCCGCCACCGCTTTCGTCGGCGGCAAGTCCGTCGCGACGACCCGCGTCGCCGTCGTCCCCGAGATCCCGGGGACCCCTCCCGCCCCCGAGGCCGCCCCCGCGACGGACTCGAAGGCGAGGTTCGGCCCGAAATCGAGCCCCAAGCCGGTCCCGAAGCCGACCCAGAGGACCCGCCACACCCCCAAGTAGCGGCTCAGGAACAGGGGCTCAGGAGTAGGGGCTCAGGAGCGGAAGGAGAAGGCGCAACCCGCCGCTTTCTCCACCGGCGCGAAGTGGACGTCGAACGGCGCCTCCTTGCGCCCCGCCTCCTTCGCCAAAAGCCGGTTCATCTCCTTCAGCAAGGCTTGCGAGTACCCCGGCCAGACCTTCACGATCCGCCCCTCCCGGTCGATGAGCGCCGAGTACACGCTCGACTTCGCGTTGTACGCCTTCATGACCTCCGCCTTCGGATCCGAGACGACGGGGTACGGAACGCCGAGCTCGGTGGACCACCGCCGCGCCCCTTCCGCATCCGCGTCCGTGACCGCGACGAACTCGACGTCCCCCGCCATCGCCTTGGCGAGGTCTTTGTAGAACGGGTTCGCGTCGAACGAGCAGGGGCACCCCTCCTTCACGAAGTAGACGAAGGTCGGCCTCTCGCGCGCCCCCCCGAGATGGACCGGTTTGCCGTCGTAGCTCGCGAGGCCGAAGACCGGAGCGGGCTTCCGGGTTCGCGCCGCGCTCTCCTCCTCCATCGTCCGCGTGACGATGTGGCGCACCGCCGGACTCTCCACGAGCCCCGGCACTCCCCGAGGCGCGGCGTGCGCGACGTAGGCCAGAAGCCCTCCTCCAGCCGCGAAGAGCGAACCGAGGATCGCCGCCGGAACCAGCATGCGCGGAACGCGAGGCATACGAGAAGTTTACCGGGCGCGTAGAGGGAGGCGATGGAGACGGCGACGTTGAGAACCGGGATTGATGGGCTCGCCGTCCCCGTGTGGCGGGCGATGGGCGGGGGGGGGTTTGAGCCCCTGAACCCCCCGGCGCGCGCCTGGGAGGACGAGCCCGGCTGGTCCGGCCTCGCGCGCCTCATGACCGCCCTCGTTCGCATCCCGGGCCGCGCCTCGGGAAGCTACGAGTCGGAGGGGAAGGTCCACCAGATCCTCACCCTCGACGCCGACGACGGACCCCTCGTCGTCCTGCGACCGGTGCGCGACGGCGAGCGCGACGGCGAGGTCGAGCGCCGCCTCGCCGAGATCGTCCACGACCTCAACGCGCCGATCACCTCCCTGCGGCTGCGCCTCGGCGGTGTGCGGCAACGGAGCGAGGACCCCGCCGTCCTCTCCGAGCTCACCATCGCCGACGGCGAGCTCTCCCGCCTCCAAGCCGTCGTGCGCGACGCCGTCGCCCTCGGCCGCCTCTCGGCCCACATCGTGGACCTCACCGAGGTACCGGCCGCCGGCATCGTCGAGGCGGTCGGCCACACCCTCCGCCCCATCGCGGAGGCGAAAGAGGTGCGTCTCCAGCTCGAATCCGATCCCGGATTCGCCTGTGTGGACCGCACCTGGATCGAACGCGCCCTCGTGAACCTCGGCGACAACGCCGTGCGACACTCCCCTGCGGGCGAGACCGTCCTTATCGAGGCCCGCGCCGACGCGACTGGTTGGGCCTTCCGGGTCCGCGACCGGGGGCGGGGCATCTCCCCGGAGGTCCTCTCCGGCCTCGACGCACCTCCGTTCCAGGAGCTCCCACACGAGAAGGGGCTCGCCGGGCTCGGCCTGACCCTCGTCCGCCGCATCGTCGCTGCCCACGACGGCGACCTGGAGGTCGCGAGCGAGGAGGGGATGGGGAGCACGTTCACGCTCTCGATCCCGAATCATCCGCCAAGCCCGAGATAGGATCCGCCGGTCCCTCGGGCCGCTTTAAGTAAACTGGCATCCAGAGGCGACCCAGGCTTGACCGCAACCATTCTCGTCGTCGACGACGAACCCGAACTCCGCGCCCTCGTGCGCGCCGCCCTCGAGCCCGTCGGCTACCGGATCCTCGAGGCGGGGAGCGCCGAGGAGGCCCTCCGCGTCGTCGCGGGAGAGGAGACGGTGGACATCGTTCTCATCGACTGGATCCTCCCTGGCAGGACGGGACTCGACCTTCAACGCGACCTCTTCGAGCGTGAGCCGTCCCTCCGCACGATCCTCGTCACCGGCTTCGGCACGATCGAGACCGCGATCCGTTGCATGAAGGACGGCGCGCGCGACTTCCTCCGCAAGCCCTTCACCCCCGAGGCCCTACGGCGCGCCGTCGGTGGGGCGCTCTCCCGCGAGGGTCGCGAGGCCCCCGTCGCCGCCGTCCGGCGCGAGTTCGTCCGCACGAACGTCAACGGCTTCTCCTTCGAGCTGGAGAGGACCGACGTCGACGGCAACCTCGGCGACGTCCGTTGCACCTTCGTCGTCCAAGGGCACGGGCTGATCTCGAACGAAGTCGCCGTGGTGCTTCCCGCCTACGTCCAGGAGCTCGCCAAGGCCCTTCTCGATGTCGAGACGCTTCCCTGCGGCCGTCGCTTCTGGACGAAGATGTGCGAGGAGGAGCTCGCGGGCTACCTCTGGCGACACGACGCGATCCTTCCCGACCTCACCCTTCGGATCGAGGATGTCACGGCAGGCCAGCGAGAGTGGCTCGAGTCGGTCACGACCGTCGTCCGCGAGCCCGCTCATGCCTGAATCCAACCATGTCTGAGCTCGCCGCCGCGCCGAAGCGCGGCAAGCTGAAGATCTTCCTGAGCTACGCGCCGGGCGTCGGCAAGATCCGGGTGATGCTCGAGGAGGCCCGCCGCCGCAAGAGCCGGGGGCAGGACGTCGTCGTCGGCATCCTCGAGCCGACCATACGCGAGAAGATGGCCGACGTGCTCACCGAGCTCGAGCTCATCCCCCCCGTCACGTTCTCCTACGAAGGGCAAGAAGGCGAGGAGACGAACCTCCCCGCCATCCTCGCCCGAAGGCCCGACCTCGTCCTCATCGACAACATCGCCCATGCGAACGCCCGCGGCGCGAGCCACGCCTACCGCTACGAGGACGCCGAGGAGCTGTTGAACCGCGGGATCTCGGTCCTCGCGACGATGAACGTGCGCCATCTGGAGTCGCTTGCCGATACGGTGCGCGATGTCACCGGCGTGCGCGAGCCGCACTCGGTCCCGGACCGCTTCCTGCGCGGCGCCGACGAGGTCGAGCTCGTGGACCTGACGCCTAAGGCGCTCATCAACCGCGTTCTGCGCGGCGAGGTCGTCCCGAGCGAACGCACCGAAGAGGCTCTCGCCGGACCCTACCGCGAGGTCGTGCTCACCGCGTTGCGCGAGCTCGCGATGCGCGAGGTCGCCGGACGCGTGGACGACGAGCTCGTCGAGACGAAGCGGGAGGAGCGCATCGTCCGACCCTGGCAGACGAGCGACCGCATCCTCCTGTGCATCACCCCCACCCGTTCGTCGCTCCGCCTCATCCGGCGCGGCTGGCGGATGGGCCAGAAGCTTCACGGCGAGGTCATCGGCCTCCATGTGGACGAGGGGAAGCCCACCGAGGCCGAACGCCGGGTCCTCGAAGACGACTTCAAGCTCTGCGAGCGACTCGGGATCCGGACGGTCATCCTCCCCGGCGACCCCGCCGAGGTCATCGTGGCCTACGTCCGGGAGCACAACGTGAGCCACGTCATCCTCGGCCATTCCGACCGGACGCGGGTGAAGGACTTTCTCAAGGGCTCGCTTCTCGTCGAGCTCGCGCGCGCCCTGAAGACGGTGGACATCCTCGTCGTCGCCACCGACGCGCCCGAGAAGGGCTGAGAGCGGCCGGGGCCCGCTTCAGCGACCGCGCCACTCGACGTCGGGAAGGTAACCGCCCATGTGGGTCCCCGGGAACATATCGAACCCGATCGCCGATTTGAGGAAGTACCCCCCGACGAGGAGGGGGAGCGCCATGAGGGAGTAGCCCGTCACCAGCCCGATCGCCCTCACCGCATGGCCGAGCGGCGTCTCCCGCGAGCGGAGGCGGAACTCGAGGTAGGCGAACGCGGCCCGCTCGACGAGCGTCCACGGCTTCGCGCCGTGCTTCGGGGGCGCGTCGCCCGTCGGTGGCACGAGAAGGTAGATGACCTCGGTCGAGGAGGCCGTGGCGCGGGACCCCTCGGCCCGGGGCTCCCCGAGTGGGGATGCCCCGAACCGGGGATCCTCGAACTCCTTCCTGAGCGGCATCGCGGCCATGTCCCGCTTCTTCCCGGCGAGGCGGGATGGGGACCGGAGAGCATTGCTAGGTTAGCGACACCCGCTCGGAGGCGCGATCGAGCATCGCGAGCATCGCGGAGGCGTGGCCGCGGTCCAGATGGGCGAGCACCTCCTCGTGGATTCCCCTCTCGCGGAGGACCCGCATCTGCTCGCCGGTGGGAGAGGCGGAGCGCCAGTCCGCCCTTCGCGCGGCGAGACGCGCGACCCCGAAGAACCGCTTCTCGACGATCGCCTCGGCGGCGCGAAAGGCGACGGGCAGATCGCCGGGAAGCCCGAAGGTCTCGTCGCGGCCCCCGGAGCTCGTGAGCCGGAGCGAGCACCGCCCGATAAGATCCTGCACGAGCTTCGCGTTGCGCGAGTAGCCTCCGGGAGCGTTGCCGCACTCCAGGTCGTACTCGCTGGGGCCGGTGCGGATCCAGTAGAGGTTCGCCCCCGCCTCGACCGCCTCCTCGGGCACCTCCACCTCCGCGAGCATCTCCACCTGCATGAGGACCGAGGAGAGGCCCTCGAACGTCGTCGGGCGGCGATACGCCGCCGCGCGGACCGGTGGCGGCAGAAGCTCGAACTCGTCGAGCGCCTGCATGAGCGTGCGACCTCCGAGGTCCATCGTCGTGGGGAGTCCGACGAGCGCGTTGAGGTTCGCGTCGAGCTCCGCATCGGGGTTCGCGTCCACCTGCTTATCCCCCCCGACCGCGACGATATCGATGATGATCGCGTCGGGCTTCGCCGAGCCTCGGATCGCGTGCCGGCGCTCGTGCCCCGTCTCCATCCCCTCGGTCACGCCGGGGAGGGTCCGAAGCCCCCGCCCGACCATCTGGACGAAGAGCGACCAGCTCTTCGTCGGGCGTAGGAGCATCACCGCGCCGCAATCCTGCGAGTCGAACCCCTCGGTAAGGATGTCCATGTTCGCAAGGACCCGCGTCTCGCCGGTGCGGAAGCGGCGGAGCGCCGCCTCCCGCGCCTCGCGGGGCATCTCGCCGTACACGGCCTCGGCGCTCACGCCCCCCTCGCGGAACGTCTCCGCGATCGCCTTCGCGTGGTCCACGCCCGAACAGAAGACGATCGTCTTGCGCCCCTCGGCGGCGCGCTCCCAGCTCTCGAAGGCGAACCGGTTCACCGCCTCGACGTTGATCGCCCGCTCGAGCTGCGCCTGGTTGTAATCGCCCGCCGTCGTCCGGACGCGGGCGAGGTCGAAGTCGGCTGCCGCGCGGTAACCGCGAAGGTCCACGAGGAACCCCTCGCGGATCGCGTCGCGGATGTCGTAGCGGAAGACGATCTCCTCGAAGATCGCCCGCCCCCCGACGAGGCTCGCGTTGTCGAGCCGGTGCGGGGTGGCGGTCACACCCAAAAGCCTCGTTCCGAGGCTCTCATAGCATCCGAACCGCTCGAAAACGTTCTGCCACGTTCGGCTCGGGGCGTGGTGCGCCTCGTCCGCGATCACGAGATCGGGCCGGAGCCAATCGAGCGCCGTGCTCTTCGCCCCGCCGAGCGCCTGCGCCGAGGCCGCGACGAAGCGGGCCGGCTCCTTCGCCCGGCGGTCGCCGCAATGGATCTGGGGGGCGAGCTCTGGGTGCATGAGCCCGACCCGCGCCGTCATCTGATCGAGAAGCTCGCGCCGGTGCGCGAGGGTGAGCGCGCGGAACGCGGCGTCGCGCGCGAGCATCGCGCCGACGATCGCCCCGACGACGGTCGTTTTCCCCGTTCCCGTCGCGGCGACGATGAGCCCGCGCCGACCCCCGCGATCGAGGAACGCCTCCCAAGCTCCCACCATGCGCTCCTGGTAAGGCCGCAGGAGGATGGGGGCGGGTTGGGGAGGGTGGTCGCTCACAGAAGAGAAGGGCGGACGCGCGCGCGGGCGCAACCTCCCGAAAGGGAATGGGGAGTCTCGCGGCGGAGCACCGGCGTGCCCGGCGGGCCGCAATGGGGAGGAGTATATCTCCGCGCCCCACCACAATAAGAGCATGGACCCTCGCCGCGCGATCGAGAGGAGGATCCGCATGCTTCTCGCCGGCGTCATCGTCGGGCTCCTGATCAGCGGCGTCACCGCCTTCCCGCTTCCTCAGGAGGTGGCGCTCCTCGCCCGATGGCTCGGCGCCGAGAGCGGCGTACCGATCCCCAGCGGCGGCCTCCTCGCCTGGATCGTGCGCGTGCGCGACGGGCTGGAGGCGACCGGCACCCGCTACCCGTTCCTCGCCTACGGGACCGACTGGCTCGCCTTCGCCCACCTCGTGATCGCCGTCGCCTTCATCGGGCCGTACCGCGATCCGATGCGAAACGTGTGGACGATCCAATGGGGAATCATCACATGCGCTGGGGTGGTGCCCCTCGCGCTCCTGTGCGGCCCCTTGCGTGAGATCCCCCTCTTCTGGCGGCTGGTGGACTGTTCGTTCGGCGTCGTCGGCGTCGTTCCCCTCCTCGTCTGCCTGCGCGACGTTCGGCCGCTAGAGGCGGCGATGCGGCGCACAGAGGCCGAGGCGATCGCCGCGTCTTTGCGATTGTCGAAGGAACGGTTCATGTGGTCGGATGGCTGGCTTCTTGTTTCGATCTGGGGCGCGGGAGGGCGGTGCGATCGTGAGACCCTCTGGCGTACGGGAGATCTCTTCAACCACACAATCTTTACAGACGAGGAGATCGACGAAGGGATGCGGAGGCTGACATCGGGTGGACTCGCCCTTCAAGAAGACGCCGATTTCGAGATTACACAATCAGGACGGCGGTTCGTCGAGGGGTTCGGTGCCTTTGAGTCTCGGGGGCACATGATGGCGATGTCCGCGGTGTGCGAGGCGCTCGTCAAAGCGACGGATTCCATTGAGTAAGGAAGAGCCCCAGCGGGGGCCCTCCATTGACTACTCCTTCGTAGGGACGCGGCGGACGAGGCCGACGTCCACGAACTGGCCGCCCGCGGTCTGGCGGCAATGGACCGCGAGCGTGTTCTCGCCGCCGGGCACGAGGGCCGCGCGGGCCTCCGCCGAGAGGGGCCGGTTCTCGTAGTTGCCGATGTAGCCGCCCGCTTTGTAGGCGAGGACGCCGTTGATGTAGACCTCCACGTCCTCGTCGTGGCAGTCGCGGATCTGGAGCTGGGCGAGAGCCTCGGAGGTGAGGCTCGGCAACGTGAAGCTGCGGCGCAACCAGATGTCGGACGTGCTCCAAGGGGTGCCGAGGGGGTTGCCCGCCGCGACGGACCGACCAAAGCCGCCCGGACCCCTCTTCCACGGCGAGGCGTCGAACGCCTTGCCGGACCAGCCCTCCCCCGGCGCGTCGAACGTGTAGCTCCACGTCTGCGCGCTCGTCTCGGAGGTCGGCACGACCGTCTCGATGACCGGCACCGGGTACCGGAACGCGTTCGCCAAGGCGATCCGCTTCGGGTCCACCTTGAGGATGCGGTCGTAGGTCATAAGGCCGTTCGACTCGATCTCGACGTCGGCGATCTGGGTGTACACGGCGGCGGAGAGGCCGTCGCGGTCCCGGAAGGTCTTCAGCATCATCGCGAACTCGCCGTAGGTGTCCTGAAGCTCCTCGGGGCTCGACGTGAGGGCGTAGCCCCAGCCGTCCTTCTTCCAGGTGTGGCCCTTGATGATGAAGCCGAGCCCGCCGTACTCGCCGCACGCGAGCGCCTGGGTCGCGCTCGGGCGGGGCGCCGCCGGGGGCGGGTAGGAGTGCACGTCGTCCACGTCGCCGACCTCGCCCTCGCGCCCGTCGGCGTCGTACCCGCCGCCGCTGTCGCGGTTGACGAGGCGCGAGGGGTCGAGCGCCTTCACCTTCGCGACGAGCCGCGCCGTGTCGTGACGAGCCTGTTGCTCGTTGAAGACGACCCACATGACGATGCTCGGCGCGTTCCCGTGGGTCGCCACGACGTTCTCGACCTGCTTGTCGAAGGCCGGCACGTCGATCGGCGGCGGGTTGTCGATGTACGAGTTCGGCGACGGCATGTCCTGCCACACCATGAGGCCGAGCCGGTCCGTCCAGTAGTACCAGCGCGCGGGCTCCACCTTGATGTGCTTGCGGACCATGTTGAAGCCCATGTCCTTCATCGTCTGGACGTCGTTCTTCAGCGCCGCCTCGGTCGGGGGCGTGAGACCGCTCTCGGGCCAGTACCCCTGGTCGAGCGGGCCGATCTGGAAGACGAACTCGTCGTTGAGGAGCATCTTCGTCACCCCGCCGACCTTCCCGAGCGAGATCTTGCGCATCCCGAAGTAGCTCCCGACCTCGTCGGTGACCTTGCCGCCCCCGGTGAGCTTCACGTCGAGGTCGTAGAGGAACGGGCTCGCGGGCGACCAGAGCTTCGGGTTCGCCAGGGGGATCGCGGTCTCCCGGTTCGCGGCGAGGGTGACGGTCTTCACGAGCGTCCTTCCAGCTCGCACGGTGACGACGGCCTCGGTGCCCGAAGGCGCGTTCACCGTCAGGCGGACGGCCTTGCGGTCCACGTCCGGCACGATCTTCAGCGAATCGATCGCCGCCTTCGCCACGGGCTCGAGCCACACGGTCTGCCAGATCCCCGAGGTGGGGGTGTACATGATCCCGCCGGGGTTCGTCGTCTGCTTGCCGCGGGGCTGACCGCCTTTCTCCGTCGGATCGAAGACGCGCACGACGAGCTCCTGCGGCCCGCTCCCCTTCAAGAAAGGCGCGACGTCGTAGGCGAACCCCTCGTACCCGCCCCGGTGGACGCCGACTCTCGTCCCGTTGACGAAGACCTCCGCCTCGTAGTCCACCGCGTCGAAGTGGAGCAGGAGCCGTTTGCCCTTCCATGCGGGGGGGATCGTGAAGGTGCGGCGATACCAGAGCCGGTCGTGGTGCTCCATCACGCCCGAGGAGGCGGTCTCGACGGCGTAGGGCACGAGGATCTTGCCCTTGAGCAGCCTGCCGACCGGTGCCGAGTCGCCCTCGGCCCCAGGCTGGAACTCCCAGAGGCCGTTGAGGTTGAGCCACTGGGTGCGGACCATCTGGGGGCGCGGGTAGTCCGGAAGGGCGTTGGTGGGCGACACGTCCCTCGCCCACCGTGTCTCGATAGGCGCGTGCTTCCGGCTCCATTCCTGGGCCGAAGCGGGTGCGGGTGCGAGGAGCGCAACCGCCGACGCGCCGAGGGCGAGGGCGAGGGCCGGCGTCGCGGACTTGAGTGTTTTCATCTTGGGCTTGTCTCGAGCCGACGGCTCGGCCCCCCGCAGGGCGGCTAGCGGATTATGGACCGCCCGGAAGCTCCGCGTCCTGGACGCCCCCCGATCTCGGGGAGGACTCGGCCGCCCCCTTTGCCACTCAACGACGCCGTCTTGATGCCGTCTTGATGCGTCTCCGACGACTTTGAGGCTCGCGGACGGGTCTTTCGGCTTAGGCTAGAGGCGATGGATGCAGTTGCACTTTTGGGGATCCTCGCCCTCACGGCGGCGACCCTCGGGTTGATCCGCCTGTGCGAGCGGATGATGGGCGAGGGCGGGGGGCGGCGGGTCTCGTGACGCTCTACATCGTCGCGGGGGTGCTGGCGGTCCTTCTGCTCGCCTATCTCTTCGTCGCGCTCCTCGCGCCGGAGCGGTTCTGATGGGGCTCTTCCAAGTCGGGCTCTACCTCGTTCTCCTGCTCGCCCTCTCGGTGCCGCTCGGGCGCTACATGGCGCGGGTGCTCGAAGGCGAGAGGACCCCGCTCACGTTCCTCGAGCGCGGCGTCCTCCGCCTGTCCGGCATCGACGGCGCGAAAGGCCAGGGCTGGAAGACGTACGCTCTGTGCATCCTCCTCTTCAACGCGATCGGCACGATCGCGGTGTACGGACTCCAGCGTCTTCAGGGGCTCCTCCCGCTGAACCCCGAGCATCTCGGACCGGTGAGCGCGGACTCGTCCTTCAACACCGCCGTCTCGTTCGCCACGAACACGAACTGGCAGGGCTACGGCGGCGAGAGCACGATGAGCTACCTCACCCAGATGCTCGCGCTCGGCGTCCAGAACTTCCTCTCGGCGGCGACGGGGATCGCGGTCCTCGTCGCGCTCATCCGGGGCCTGCGCTCGCGCGAGGCGAAGGAGATCGGCAACGCCTGGACCGATCTCACGCGGGCGACGGTCCACATCCTGTTGCCGCTCTCGCTCGTCTTCGCCATCTTTCTCGCGGGCCAGGGCGTCGTCCAGACGTTCCGCCCCTACACCGAGGTCCCGCTCGTCCAGGCGACGAAGGACGCCGACGGGAAGGCGGTCACCACGCAGAGGATCGCGCTCGGTCCGGCTGCGTCGCAGGTGGCGATCAAACAGCTCGGTACGAACGGCGGCGGGTTCTTCAACGTGAACTCGGCTCACCCCTTGGAGAACCCGACCCCTCTCTCGAACCTTCTCCAGTCGCTCGCGATCCTCCTTATCCCGGCGGGGCTCTGCTTCACGTTCGGACACATGGTGAAGGACCGGAGGCAGGGTTGGGCGCTCTTCACCGCGATGGCGGCCCTCCTCGTTCTCTTCCTCGTTCCGACCGTGATCGCGGAGCGGGCGGGCAACCCGATGTTCACCGAGCTCGGACTCTCGACCCCGATGAACTGGGAGGGTAAGGAGACGCGCCTCGGGATCGAGAACTCGGCGCTCTGGGCGGCGGCGACCACGGCGGCGAGCAACGGATCTGTGAACTCGATGCACGACTCGTACACCCCGATCGGCGGAATGATGCCGATGGTGCTCATCCAGCTCGGCGAGGTCGTCTTCGGCGGCGTCGGGTCGGGGCTCTACGGCATGCTCGTCTTCGCCGTCATCGCGGTCTTCGTGGCGGGGCTCATGGTCGGGCGGACGCCCGAGTACCTCGGCAAGAAGATCGAGGCGTTCGAGATGAAGATGGCCTCGCTCGTCATCCTCATCCCCTGTTGCCTCGTCCTTCTCGCGACGGCGATGCCCCTTGTGGCGGGAACCGCGCAGAGCTCCATGAGCAACCCCGGCGCGCACGGCTTCTCGCAGGTCCTCTACGCCTACTCCTCGATGGCGAACAACAACGGTTCGGCGTTCGCGGGCTTCTCCGCGAACGTCCCGTTCCACAACTGGCTTGGGGGCGTGGCGATGTGGCTCTCGCGGTTCTGGCTCGTCGTCCCGGTGCTGGCGATCGCGGGCTCGCTCGCCCGCAAGCGCACCGTCCCGACCGGGCCGGGAACTCTCCCCACCCACACGCCCCTCTTCGTGGGCCTGCTGTGCGGGGTCGTGCTCATCGTCGGCGCGCTCACCTTCATCCCCGCCCTCGCCCTCGGCCCCATCGTCGAAGCGCTCCAGATGGGAGCGAGCAAGTAAATGACCCCTCAAGCCACCTCCACCCCCATGTTCGAGCCGTCGCTCGTGCGGCGGGCGATCGGCGACGCGTTCCGCAAGCTCGACCCGCGCCTGCAGATCCGCAACCCGGTGATGTTCGTCGTCTTCGTCGGCTCGATCCTCACGACCGCGCTCTGGCTCCAGTCGCTCGGAGGGAAGGGCGAGGCCGCCCCCGCCTTTATCCTCGCGATCGCGCTCTGGCTCTGGTTCACCGTCCTCTTCGCGAACTTCGCCGAGGCGATGGCCGAGGGGCGGGGCAAGGCCCAGGCCGACTCTCTGCGCGCGGCGAAGCAGGACGTCCCCGCGAACCGGCTCGGCGCGGGCGGCGCGGTCGAGGTCGTCTCGGCCTCCGCGCTTCGAAAGGAGGACCGCGTCGTCGTCGTCGCGGGCGAGTTCATCCCCGGCGACGGCGAGGTGGTCGAGGGCGTCGCGACCGTGGACGAGTCCGCGATCACGGGCGAATCGGCCCCCGTCATCCGCGAGGCGGGCGGCGACCGCTCGGCCGTCACCGGCGGCACCCGCGTCCTCTCGGACCGGATCGTCGTCCGCATCACCGCGAACCCCGGCGAGAGCTTCCTCGACCGGATGATCGCAATGGTCGAGGGCGCCAAGCGCCAGAAGACCCCGAACGAGATCGCGCTGAACATCCTCCTCGCCGCGCTCACGATCATCTTCCTTCTCGCGTGCGCCACGCTTCTGCCGTTCTCGAAGTACGCGGTCGAATCGGCGAAGTCCGGCCACCCGGTCACGGTCACCGTGCTGGTGGCCCTCCTCGTCTGCCTTATCCCGACGACGATCGGCGGCCTTCTCTCCGCCATCGGGATCGCGGGCATGGACCGACTCCTCCGCAAGAACGTCATCGCGACCTCCGGCCGCGCGGTCGAGGCGGCGGGGGACGTGGACGTCCTTCTGCTCGATAAGACCGGGACGATCACCCTCGGGAACCGGCAGGCGGTCGAGTTCACCCCGGCCCCCGGCGTGGATCCCGCCGAGCTCGCCGAGAAGGCCCAGCTCTCGAGCCTCGCGGACGAGACCCCCGAGGGGCGGTCGATCGTCGTTCTCGCGAAGGAGAAGTACGGCCTCCGCGGCCGAGAGGTCGCGGAAGGGGTCTTCGTCCCGTTCACCGCCCAGACGCGCATGTCGGGCGTGGACCTCCCCGACGGCACCGAGCTCCGCAAGGGCGCTCAGGACTCGGTCCGCAACATGGCCGCCGCCGCGGGCTCGGTCTTCCCCGCCGAGGTCCAGGCGCGCGTGGACGAGATCGCCCGAGCGGGCGGAACCCCCCTCGTCGTCGCGGAGTCGAAGGGCGGCCGGGTGCGCGTCCTCGGGACGATCTATCTCAAGGACATCGTGAAGGGCGGGATCAAGGAGCGCTTCGCCGACCTGCGCGGGATGGGGATCAAGACGGTGATGATCACGGGCGACAACCCGATGACCGCCGCCGCGATCGCCGCCGAATCGGGCGTGGACGACTTTCTCGCCGAGGCGACCCCCGAGGCGAAGCTCGCGCTCATCCGCGAGTACCAGGAGGGCGGGCGGCTCGTCGCGATGACCGGCGACGGCACGAACGACGCTCCCGCGCTCGCTCAGGCCGACGTCGCGGTCGCGATGAACTCGGGCACCCAGGCCGCGAAGGAGGCAGGCAACATGGTGGACCTCGACTCGAACCCGACGAAGCTCATCGAGATCGTCGAGACCGGCAAGCAGCTCCTCATGACCCGCGGATCGCTCACGACGTTCTCCATCGCGAACGACGTGGCGAAGTACTTCGCGATCATCCCGGCCGCGTTCGCCGCGACCTACCCTCAGCTCGGAGCCCTGAACGTCATGCGCCTGAAGACCTCCGAGAGCGCGATCCTCTCGGCGGTGATCTTCAACGCCCTCATCATCGTCTTCCTCATCCCGCTCGCCCTTCGGGGCGTGAAGTACCGCGCGCTTCCCGCCGCGCAGCTTCTCAAGACGAACCTGCTCGTGTACGGGCTCGGCGGGCTTCTCGTCCCCTTCGTCGGCATCAAGGCCATCGACCTCCTCATCGGGGTGTTCTTCAAGTGAAAGATCTCTTCGCCGCCCTGCGGCTCTTCCTCGTCCTGACGGTCCTCACCGGAATCCTCTACCCTCTCGCCGTCGCCGGCGTCGCGTCGTTCGCCTTTCCAAGCGCCTCCGAAGGTTCGATGGTCCTGTCCAAGGGCAAAGCCGTGGGCTCCCGTCTTATCGGTCAGCCGTTCGACGATCCGAAGTACCTCTGGGCGCGCCCCTCGGCGACCACGCCCGCGTCCTACAACGCGGCGTCGAGCTCGGGCTCCAACCTCGGCCCGACGAACCCGGCGCTCCGGGAGGCGATCGCGGGGCGCGTGAAGGCGCTCCGCGCGACGGGGGCGACCGGACCCGTCCCGACCGATCTCGTCACCACGAGCGCCTCCGGGCTCGATCCCCACATCTCGCCCGAGGCGGCCGAGTTCCAGGTCCCCCGCCTCGCCCGCGCGCGCGGCGTCTCGGAAGAGACCGTCCGCCGGGCGATCGTCGAGCACACGGAGGGGCGCACCCTCGGGCTTCTGGGCGAGCCGCGCGTGAACGTCCTCCTCGTCAACCTCGCTCTCGATGGCACCGTCCGATGAAGATCCCCACCGTTCCCGCCCTCGCCGTCCTCGTCTCCCTCGCAACCCTCGCTCACGCCCAGGAGCGGAACCAGGAAGGGGGCCAGACCCCCGACCCGCAGATCCCCGCTCGGCAACAGGCGCCCGCGCCGACCCCGAAGCTGAAGGTCTCCGGCCTCGTGGACGTGTACGGCGGCTCGACCTTCCCCTACAACGGCTACGGCAAGACGCGCGGGCTCCGTCAGTTCGACGTCCGCACGGAGGAGATCCGGCTCGCGACCGCGCAGATCTCGCTGACCTACGGCGATCCGAAGTCCGGGTTGGGGGTGACGATCAAGCCGTTCTTCGGCGACAACGCGGATATCCTCTACGGGCTCGACTCGGACGGCCTGGCGTTCAGCAAGTACCTCGCCGAGGCTTACGGCACCTACGCCTCGCGCGACGGGAAGCTCGCGATCGACCTCGGCAAGTTCTACTCCTGGATCGGTTACGAGAGCCTCGAGAGCCCCTTCTCCGACCTCTACTCGCGCGGCATCCTCTTTACGAACGCCCAGCCGAACTATCACGCGGGGCTCCGGGCGGGGTACCAGCTCACCCCCCAACTCGGCGCGTCGCTCTACGTCACCCAGGGCTGGAATCAGCTCGCGCGCAGGACGGCCGGGCTCTCGTTCGGAGGGCAGATCCGTTACGCGCCGAACGACCGCGACTTCTACTCCTTCGGCTTCCTGACGGGTCGGGAGGGCTCGTTCGCGGCGAACAACACCGGCGGCTTCGGCGGGATCGCCTTCGCGGCCCCCGGCCCCGCCGACGTCACGCTTCTGGATCTCATCGCCACCCGCAAGCTCGGCGCGAAGACGAAGCTCGCCTTCAACGCGGACTACGGCAAGGTCGGCGACCCCGACGGGGGCGGGTTCGGCGGCGGGGATTTCTACGGCGCGAGCGCCGTCCTGCGCTATGATCTCTCGGGGAGGATCGCCGTCTCGGGACGCGCGGAGACTCTCTACGACGACGGCGGCACCAAGCTCGGCGCGGCGAAGGCGACGTTGAACTCGCTCGCGCTCGGTCTCGACTATTCGCTCACCCCCCGCTCGGCGCTCCGGTTCGAGTTGCGAGGAGATTCCGCGAACGCGAGCCTCTTCGGATCGCAGAACGGAGCGACGCGCCAGCAGAACACGATCAACCTCGCCGCGAACTACCGCTTCTGAACCCCCCGATGCCCGACCGCCCCGATCCCGACGCCCTTCTCGCCACCGTCGCCCGCGAGGAGCGGCGCGGGGGGCGGCTGAAGATCTACCTCGGTATGGCGGCGGGCGTCGGGAAGACCTACGCGATGCTCTCCGACGGTCAGGAGGAGCGAAGGCGGGGGCGCGACGCCGTCCTCGGCTATCTGGAGCCCCACGGCCGCGTCGAGACCGACCGACAGGCCGAGGGGTTCGAGACGCTCCCCCTGCTCGCCCTCGAGCACAAGGGGGTCACCCTCCGGGAGTTCGACCTCGACGGAGCGCTCGCCCGCAAGCCCGAGATCCTTCTCGTGGACGAGCTCGCCCATACGAACGCTCCCGGCGCGCGGCACCGGAAGCGGTGGCAGGACGTCCAGGAGCTCGTCGCCGCGGGGATCGAGGTGTGGACGACGGTGAACGTCCAGCATCTGGAGAGCCTCAACGACGTCGTCGCGAGCGTCACCGGAGTCGTCGTTGCCGAGAAGGTGCCCGACGAGGTCGTGGACTCGGCGAGCGAGATCGAGCTCGTGGACATCCCGCCCGAGGATCTTCGCCAGCGCCTGAAGGAGGGCAAGGTGTACGTGCCCGAGAAGGTCGAGGGCGCGCTCGCGGGTTTCTTCAAGCGGGGCAACCTTCTCGCGCTCCGCGAGATGGCCCTCCGCCGCACGGCCGAGCGGGTGGACGTCGAGATGCGGGAGGCGCGCTCGCTCTCCCGGGACGCGACGCCCTGGCACGCCGGCGAGCGCGTGCTCGTCTGCGTCGCGCCGAACCGGATGGCCCCCCGCGTCGTCCGCGCCGCGCGGCGACTCGCCTCGAGCCTCCACGGCGAGCTTCTCGCGGTCGCCGTGGACTCGCCGCGCCAGAGCCGCTCGGAAGCCGGAAGGACCGAGATGGAGGAGGCGCTCCGTCTCGCCGAGAGCCTCGGGGCCGACACGGCGACCCTCGCGGGGGAGGATATCGTCGCCGAGATCCTCCGCCACGCGCAGGAGCAGAACGTCACCACGATCGTTCTCGGCAAGCCGGTGCGCCCGCGTTGGAAGGAGATCGTCTTCGGCTCGGTCGCGGACACGATGATCCGGTCGAGCGGCGATATCGACGTGCTCGTCATCACCGATCGCGAGGAGTCCGGCACGAGGCGCGCGAAGACGCGGGACCTTCTCGCCCCGACGCCCCTTCGTCCGAAGGGGCTTCTGCTCGCCGCCGCCTCGATCGCCGCCGCGACGGCGCTCGGCTCCGTCGCGCTCCCCCTTCTGAGCCTCGTGAACCTCGCGATGCTGTACGTGCTCGCGAGCGCGTTCGTCGCGTCCCGCGCGGGTTTCCGGGAGTCGCTCCTCGCCGCGCTCGCGGGGGCGCTCGCGTTCAACTTCTTCTTCGTGCCGCCGCGGTTCACCTTCATGGTGGCGGACGCCGCGTACCTCGTGACGCTCCTGACGATGCTCGTCGTCTCGGTCCTCATCTCGTCGCTCGCGTCGCGTCTGCGCGCGAGCGCGGAGGTCGTCGCGGAACGAGAGCGCGCGACGGCGGCGCTCTACGACCTCGTCCGTCGCCTGAACCGGACGGGGGATCGCGACGAGATGGCGCGGCTCGCGGTGGCGAAGGCCGAGTCGCTTCTCGGCGTTCCGGCGATGGTCGCGGTTCCGAGGGCGGGCGAGGTTCCCGTCATCGCGGCGGGCTCCTCGAACGCCTTCGAGGCCGGGGTCCAGGAGATCGCCGTCTCGGCCTGGACCCTCGACCAGGGCCGCCCCGCCGGGCGCCATACCCACACCCTCGCGGGGGCGCGCGGAAGCTACCTGCCGCTTCTCGGGAGCGACGGGGTGCTCGGCGCGCTCGGGATCGAGTGGGACGTCGAGCGTCCCCCGACGACGAGCGCCCGCCATCTCGCCGAAGCGATCGCCGCCGCGCTCGCGGGCGCGTTCGAGCGCCTGCGCCTCGCGCAGGCCTCCCTCGAGGCGGAGCGGCGCACCGAAGGCGAGCGGCTCCGAGGCGACCTCCTCTCGTCGGTCTCGCACGACCTGCGGACCCCGCTCACCGCGATCGCGGGCTCGGCCTCGGGGCTTCTCGAAGGCCCCGCGCTCGGCGAGCGGGGCGAGGCGCTCGCGCGCAACATCGTCGCGGAGGCAGGCCGGATGAACCGGCTCGTCGGAAACCTTCTCGACATGGCCCGCGCCGAGTCGGGAGGGCCGGCGCTGAACCTCGATTGGCAGTCGCTCGAGGAGATCGTCGGGGCGGCGGTCCTCCACACCGAGCGTCTCTTCGAGCGGCCCGTCGAGATCGCGTTGCCCCCTGGCCTCCCGCTCCTGCGCCTCGACGCGACGCTCGTCGAGCAGGCGCTCGTGAACCTCTTGGAGAACGCCGCGCGCCACGCGGGGCCGAAGGCGCGGGTCGTCGTCACGGCGACGGTTCCCGATCCCGGGACCGTCGCCGTGACGGTGGGCGATGACGGGCCGGGGTTGCCCCCCGGCGAGGAGGAGGCGATCTGGACGAAGTTCCGCCACCGGAGCGGCAGCGGCGGGTTCGGGCTCGGCCTTGCGATCGTCCGGGCGGTGGCGGCGGCCCACGGGGGGAGCGCCTCGGCGCGGACCCTTTCGGGAGGAGGCGCGGAGTTCACTCTAGCGTTTCCGATCGCCCCGCCGGACGCGCCGGGAGGAGGCGAGGCCCATGGCTGAGCCGCTCCGGATTCTCGTGATCGAGGACGAGGCCGCGATCCGGCGCTTCCTCCGATCGAGCCTCGACCCCGGCACGACCCTCCTCGAGGCGGAGACCGCCGCCGCCGGGATCCAAGCGGCGGCGAGGAGCCGACCGGACCTCATCCTTCTCGATCTCGGTCTTCCCGACGGGGACGGCCTGGAGGTGCTCCGCGATCTGCGCGCCTGGAGCGGGGTTCCCATCATCGTCCTGAGCGCGCGGGGGCGTGAGGCGGACAAGGTCGCCGCGCTCGACGGCGGTGCCGACGACTACCTCACGAAGCCGTTCCTCGTCGGCGAGCTTCTCGCGCGGGTCCGGGTCGCGCTCCGCCACGCGAAGCGGTCCGAACCCGAGGAGCCGGCGATCCGTCTCGGGGATCTCGCGATCGACCTCGTGGGGCACACCGTCTCGCGCGGGGGCGAGCTTCTGCGTCTCACTCCGATCGAGTTCCGTCTTCTCGCGCTTCTCGCGCGGCATCCCGGGCGGGTGCTCACCCACGCGGCCATTCTGCGCGAGGTTTGGGGCCCCGCCTACGAGGAGGACACCCACACCCTGCGGGTCCACATGGGCAACCTCCGGCGGAAGATCGAGGAGGATCCGGCGCGCCCCTCGCTCGTCCGCACCGAGCTCGGCGTCGGCTACCGAGCGACCGAGGACTGAGTTCGAAGCCACGATTTCCCTCCGCTTCGGAGGGGCCTCGGAACCTGGGAGGTGGTGGACCGTGTAGGGCTCGAACCTACGACCCGCTGATTAAGAGTGTTTGGCCCGCCTTACCGACGTTCGCAGACTGCGAAGTTCCAGCATCCTTCTCGACTTCGCAACCGGCGAATCTTACCGCCTGCGAAGTTCCGAAGGACACCGGGGTAGGACACCCTACTTCACGCCCGCCGCCCGGATCGCCGCCGCCGCGACCTGCGCCTCCCGCGCCGAGACGAGGCCCGGAAGCTCGATCACCGTCGAGTCCGCGTTCGGACCCGGGCCGAGCCGGTAGACCCAGCACCCCGCCGGGAGACGAGAGGCGACGAGCCGGAGCACCTCCGCCCGGTCGTCGATCTCCGCCGGACGGTCCTCGCGGAAGAGGTAGATCTCCGAACAGATCGCGTCCCGCCCCGAGAGGGACTTCGCCACCGCCCGGAACGCCCCCACCCGGAGCGCGTAGCGGTCCGCGTAGTCGGCGGTGCCGAGCTCCGGCGCGTACAGGCGCACGTGGACGTCCGAGACGACGTTCCCCCCGCGCCTGGCCGCCGCGATCCGGCGCAGGATCGGCCCCGCCGAGTCGCGCTCCAGCTTCGCCACCCCCGCGTCGGCGTCCTGGAAGGAGAGCGCGGGGAGGACGAGGCGCATCTTGCCGAAGTCGGTCCCGCTCACCATCTGGGTATAGGCGCGCCCGGTCCGCTCCCACCACTCGCCCATCGGAAGCCCCTCGTTGCCGCCGGGGTGGGTCGCCCCCGCCTCGTTGCCGAGCCCGAAGTCCACGCGGTCTTCGCCCAGCCCCGCCGCCGCGAGCTCCGCCCGGAAGAGCGGCACGAACCGCTTGAACTTGCCGACCATGATCGGGAGGTCGCTCTCGGAGAACGTGCCCCAGTGCATCTTCGGGGACCACCCCCACGCCCCGGGCCACGGGAGGGGGGTCACGTCGAAGAAGATCCGGGGCTTTCCGGGCGCGAGCGCGGCCTCCTGGACCATCCGCCGGATATTCTCCATCCCGTAGTCGTAGCGCGTGTCCCAGGCCCATTCGTGCCACGCGGTGAAGACGCGCAAAGGCGTCCCCGCCGGGAGCGAGGCGATCCGCTCGCGGTACTGAGCCCACAGCGCGCGGTTGTCGTCGGTGTCGAGGACCTGCGTCGGGCTATGCAGGTTGACGCCAAGTGCGTTCGCGGGGACGGGCGCGGGGGCCTGGGTCGGGAGGAGCGCGGGGGCGAGGGCCGCGAGGAGGAGGAGCGCGAGGAGCGCGCGGGCGGGGAGAGGCGGTGCCTTCGGCATCTTCCCACCCTTTACGGCCTCGCTCCCGCGCCGCTCAGGCGGGGCCTGCGGTCGTGCCGTTGCCGCTCGTCCCCGTCGTGCCGCTCCCCGCCGTGATCCGGCTCGGGTCGCCCGCGTTCTGGAAGCGCATCGTCGTGAACGCCGCGAGGAAGGGATAATCGACGCCGCCCCGCCGCCCGCTCGCGAGCTTCAGTACGAAGTCGTTCCGCGCCGCCCAGTTCACCCCCGTCGCCACGCCGCGCAGGACGTAGCTTCCGGGGCCGACCACGCCGTCGCTGTTCGCCAGATCGACGCCGCCGAACTCGACGGCGATCCACGCGACGGACGACGACGCCTTGACGATGGTCGCCTTGATCGAGAACGCCGTGTACGCGGTCGCGCCCGATTGCGAGTAGAGGGAGAAGTCCGCGAAGAGTTGCGTCCCGGCGAAGCTGAACCCCATCCGTCCGGGGGTCTGTTGCTGCGGCATGAACGTCGCGGAGACGACGGTCTCGATGACCATGTGGTCGTTGTCCGCCGAGAGGTCCCCCGCGTAGATCGGCATCGTGAGATAGGTCGGCGGGGCGGCGGAGGGCGACGTGTACCCCGGGGCCGCGGCGGGGTTGTACTTCGTCCCCGCCATCCGCACGTCGGGGAGACGGAAGACCCCCGTCCCCGCGCTATCGATCTGGAGGGTCCTCCCGTAGTCCGCCGTCGTCGTCACAGGAAGCTCGCGCAAGGGCCGGTGGCTCAACTGCCCGGCGTCGCTCACGAGGAGGCCGTTGACGAGGCCCGCGCCGGGGAGCGTCGTCATCCAGGTGAGGTCGTACCCCGCCGCGAGCGACGCCGGGGCCTTGAGCCCGACGTACTTGCCGCCCTGCCCGACCTCGAAGCGGAGCCGGAGCGGGTTCGCCCCGTCCCGCATGAGGGTGAGGTCGGAGCGCGTGAGCTCCATCCGGTCCTGCCTTCCGGGGGCGAGGCGGATGGGGGCGGAGCCGTACTGCTCTCCGGGACCGAGGAAGCCGCTCTGGACCGCGAAGCCCGCGCAGTCCCACCCCTCGAAGACCGTCCAGGCCGCGAACGCCGGGGCCTTGAGCTGGAAGCCCGCCGAGTTCGAGGGTCGCGAGCCGTAGGGTTCGACGGCGAAGGTGAGGATGGACGACTCCACCTCCGCCCGGAAGCCGCGCACGGTCGTGCCGCCGTCGAAGTACCAGAACGGGTAGATCCCGAGGGCCACGTCGTTCGCCCCGGTGCGGGTGCGGAGGGAGAGCCGGGTGGAGTCCTTGAAGGGGAACGCCCCGGTCGTCTTCTCCACCTGCCACGGCGAGCCCGCCGCCCCCACCGCGAGGAAGGCCGCCCCGTTCGTCGCGATCCCCAGATCCCGCCACGCGACGCCCGGATCGTGGTGGTTGAGGTCGATCCTCGTCTTCGAGGCGTCGTTCCAGGTCAGGCGGAGCCCCGCCCTCCCCTGCGCCGCGTCGCCGCCGAGGAGCACCCGCGCCCACGTGTCGTCGCCGCCGAACTCGACGCGGGTCCCGTCCGTCGAGACGTTCGCCGCCGCGAGAGCCCCGCCCGCGCCGGTGGAGTAGAGGAGCTGGCCCGCCGCGCCGGGGAGGGTCGCGTTCGCGCCCGGATCTCCTTTGTCCCCCTTCGCGCCGGGGAGCCCCTGCGCGCCGGGGTCGCCCTTCGGCCCCGGCGCGCCGTCCGCGCCCTTCTGTCCAGGGTCGCCCTTCGGACCCGCCGCGCCCGTCTCGCCCTGCCTTCCCGCCGTGCCCCCGCCCATGCCGGACGGGGAGCCCTTGAGGTCCGCGACGCCCCACGCGGAGACCGTCACCTCCTGCTTATGGTCGTAGCCGACCTCGCTCTTGAGCTGGATGCTGTACGATCCCGGCGACCCGCCGACCCGCACCCAGGCCCCGTCCGAGAAGCGCGTCTGCCCGCCTCCGTCGAGCCGCGCCGTCGCGACGACCGTCTCCGGCCCGCCCGCCGCGTCCCGCGCCACGATCCGCGCGTCGCCCGTCCCGCCGTAGTCGAGCAGGTCGGCCTTGACGAAAGCGAGCGTCGTCCCCGCCGGAGCCGAGGGGAGCGGCACCGTCGTCCAGGCGTAGGCCCCCGTCGTCTCCTTGATCTTCGTCGGCGGGACCGTCACCGTCCGCGCCATCGCCTCGATGGCCGTCTCGGTCGCCGTCTTCGTCCTGGGGGCGATGGTCACGAGCGCCGCGTTCGGCACGTCCCCGAGCGTCTGCCCCGGGCTCGCGACCTTCACCCGCACCTGCGTCCCCACCAGCCTCTCCGGGACCGCCACCCGCACGAGCGACCCGGAGAGCGCGTAGAACGCCTCCCCCGCCGCGTGGCCCGTCATCGGGGTGTTCCGCTCCCCGCGCCGCAGATGCCCGAGCGCGTACCGCCCCGGAGCCGTCAGCGACGCCGAGCCGTACCCGACGATCTCCCCGCCGAGGAGGGCGTGGTTCGCGCCGGCGGCGATGTCGGACTCCGACGCCGACGCCAGCGACCCGCCCGAGACCGACACGTCCACCCCCGCCGGGTTCGCGTCGTCGTAGGTCTCCGCCGCTGAGCCGCCCGCGAGCGCCGCCGTGGCGACGCCCCAGACGCTCCGCCCGGAGACGTAGGGGCCTTGGACCCAGTCGCTCCCGTTCGAGGTCCACCAGACCGTGCCCCCCTGCCAGCCGTCGCCGCCCGTCGCCGCGACGTAGAAGCCCGCCGCCCCCTGGTCCTCGTCCCTGACCTCGCGCCCCGAGAACGCCGCGAAGAGCGAGGGGGCCGGGGCCGCCGCCCGGGCCGGGGTGCCGCCGCCGCTCGCGCCCGTCGCCGTCTGGACGAGCGCCTCCGCCCGGTCGGACACCGCCCGCACCGGGATCTCCGCCATCGGGCCGAGACCCATCTCGGTGATCCTCACCCGCCGCGTCCCCCGAGGGGTCTCGAGCGCCACCACGTCCCCCGGCGCGAGCCTCGTCCACCTCGGCGGGAGCGAGAACTCCCACCGCTCGATCTCCGTCCAGCGCGTCTCCAGCTCCCGCGCCGCCCCCTGCTTCGCCTCGTCCGCCGAGAGCGTGAGCGGGAGCGAGGTCGTCGCGATGTTGAACACGTCCGCCGAGGCCATGACGGCGCTCTGGCGGTTGTTCTGGTGGTCGAGCGCCGGGTCCCAGTACTCGACCTCGACGCGGCCCGGGAGCTCGTCCTTCAGGCCGCGGGTGCGCTTCAGGCGGTTCCCCGAGTCCGCGGACGAAGCCCCCAGGTCGCCGTAGGGGATCGTCGCGACCGGGGCCGAGCCCCGCGGGGCCACCACGAGCTTCGAGTCCGTCTCCACCATGTCGGCGCCGTAGAACTGGCAGATCGGGCCGAGCGCCGCCGCCGGGGCCGCGCGGCCCTGCTCCACGAACCCCGTGATCGGGGCCGTCGCCCGCGACAGGTCCATCTCGGGCGCCCCGACGCCCACCGAGCGGGCGAGGTCCGAGAAGGGGTCCGCGAGCGTCGCCGGCCCCGCGTCCAGCTCCGCCGCGAAGTTCGGGACCTGGTTCCCGTATTCCCGGAGGTCCATGTCGAGGAGGACGACGTAGCACGTCCCCCGGTAGGCGTTCGTCCTCGAGGCGTCGCCCCCGCTCTTGGCGACGATGGTGGCGTCCGGCGCCTGGTCCTCGGTCCCCGGATGCCACACGAAGTCGTCGCCGGGGCGGAGCTTGTTGCTCGTCTTCGAGGCGTCGTAGACGCACGCGTCGTTCGCCCAGAGCCGCTTCAGGGTCGCGGGGCGCTGGACGATGGAGCCGCCTTCGGGGTCCAGGGGGTCGCGGGCGTAGTGGCACGTCTGGGCGAACTGGACCGCGAACGTCGCCGAGTACCAGTACTCGCCGCCGCCCCCGCCGCCCCCGCCGCCCGAGAGGCCGCCGCCGCCCCCGCCCTTGTGGTGCTCCACGAGGTGCTCCCCCGCCTTGTCCTCGGCGGCCCAGACGACGTTCCCCGGCACCTTGAAGAGCCCCCACCCGCGCGGGATCTGGGCGCCGTAGGCCGAGCCCCCGATCCGCCGGTCGGTGATCTTGCCCACCTCCGTCCGGGGCATCGACGCCTGTTCATCGATGTACGACCCGACGACCATCCCGATCTGGGCGCCGAGCTTCGCGCCCGCCGCCCCGCCGAACGCCGACCCGATGAGCGCCCCCGCGCCCCCGAGGATGAGCGTCGCCATGCTAGGCGCCCTCCTTCGGGGCGATCCCCTTGTAGCGGTAGACGCCGACCAGCCGTCTCTCCCAGCTGTCGTCCATCGGGTGCTCGACCACCGCGCCCACCGAAGGGGCGCTGTACGCGTGGATGAGGCCCACGCCGCCGGGGGTCTCGCCGGTGCAGAACCCGCAGTGGTTCAGCATCATCCGGGCGCGGAAGAGGAGGATGTCGCCCGCCCTCGGCGTCCGCACCTTGCGGGCGAAGACCCTCACCCGGCGCTCCATCTCCGCGAACCCGTCGCCGTCCCGCCCGTAGCCCCGCACGTCCTCCACCGGGACGCCGAGGTCGTTCATCGCGCCGATGACGAGGCCCGAGCAGTCCACCCCGACCCCCTTCAGGCGCGCGTCGTGGTGGTACGGGGTGCCGAGGTAGGCGCGGGCGGCCTCCACGACCTGTTCCCCCGTGCGGGGCGGCAGTTCCATCCCGCCCCTTTACGGCCCCGCCCTAGGCCGGGGGACGCCCGACCTTCCCGATCTTGTCGTTCGTGGGGATCTTCTCCTCGCCGTGGAAGTTGTTCGCGTTGCCGAACTTCCCGCCGCACGTCCCGAACTTGCGGTCGCACCCGGCGGAGAGGACCGCCTGGTCCCCGGCGGCGAAGGGGTAGGGAAAGCCGGTGACGAGCGTGAGCGCCGCCGCGCCGCCCGCGTTCGAGTGCGCCTTCACGTCCCGCTCGATCCCCGCGTTGCGCCCCGTGACGAAGCGCACCGTCCCGAACGCGTAGTGGCCGTCCGGAGCCCCGTCGCCCGCGAACGTCAGCGTCGCCCCGCCTCCCGAGGCGAGGGCGCGGGTGCGGCGGTTCGGGGCGCCGTTCAGGGCCGTCCCGTTCGGATCGACCTTGCACTGGCGGTCGAAGAGGCGGCGGCACCGGCACGTCGGCGAGGTCGCGTCCCCCACGACCTGCTTCAGCCGCTGGCTCAGGCTCCGCACCTCCGCCCGGAAGCCCGCGTCGGTGGTCTCCACCTCGCCGAGGGTGCCGGCGAGGAGCCGGACGCCCCCGAGCCCCGGCGCCGTCCGGTCGATGAGCGTGACCGCGATCCGCGCCCCGTCGTAGCGCCCCGCCTCCAGGTCCTCCGCCGAGACGAGCGGCGAGGAGAGCACCCCCGTCACGTCGAGGTTGTCGACCCCGGTCCCCACCGTCTGCTGGATCGCGGAGGTCGCGAGCCCCGCCGCGGGGACGTACTCGCGCCCCTCGAAGGTCACGGGCCGGTCCGACGACGTGAAGCCGAGCGCGACCCCGTCCGTGCGGACGATGAGGACGAGCTTGGCGAGGGTGAGGACGCCCCCTTGGAGGCGGTCGGCGAGGGCGGGCGGGACGGAGCGCACGGGCGCCCTCTACGGTCGGGATCTCAGTCCCAGGCGAGCTTCAGGAGGCGCCAGTTGTCCTCGCGCCCCTTCTGCACCGTGGCGTCGTACCCGAGCGTGGAGACGGGGGCGAAATGGTCGTCCATCGTCGCCTTGCCGCGAACGCGGTACCGCCCGCCCCCGAGCGCCTCGATCCTCGCCGTCCGCCAGTCGGTGGAGAGCTCGACGTTCTCGTTCGGGACCTTCTCCTTCGCCCACATCCGGGCCATGTTGAAGGCGTCGCGCTTCTCCTCGCCCGCCGCCGCCTCGCGCCGCGCCTGGGCGTCGCGGCCCTCCGCCCGCTCGCGCCCGCCCTCCCGAACCGCCTCCTCGGCGGCCATCCTCGCCCGGACCTCGGGCGGGGCGAGCGCCGTCGCGAGCCCGCCGAGGAGGCACACGCCGCCGAGCCCGCCGAGCCCGATGAGGAGCCACCACCCGAGCCCCATGCCCCGCTTCGGCGGGCGGGGCGCCGGGCCGTGGGCGACGTGCGGCGGCACCCGCGGGCGCGGGGGCGGGCCGGGGTTCTGGTAAGGAGGCGGTTGCACTGCGGGGAATCCTACCGCCCGGGGGCGGTCCCGGTCGCGCTACTCGCGGACGCCGACGATCCCGATGGAGGGCCAGTCGCCGGTGCGTACCGCGCCGAGGCTGATCTCCATCGCGTCCGAGTCGAACCGCGCGGGCACGTCGAACGCCCCCGTCCAGGCGAGCTCCGAATCCGCCGAGGGGAACGGCGAGGCGAACGTCACCCTCCCCGTCGCGTGGTCCACCGAGACGCCGGAAGTCCGCTCCACCCCGTCGACGTAGATCCTCACGGTCCCCGCCACGGGCCGCGTGATCCGCCGCTCGCGCACGACCGGCCCCGAGGCGTAGAGCTTCTTCAGCTGGTACGTCGCCGTGCCGTCGTCCGCCGCCACCGCGAACCTATGGCGCAGGGCCGGGTCGTACACCGGCTGGTTCATCGTCCACTTCAGCCCCACCGCGTAGTCGCTCCAGTCCTTGAACCGGAAGGCGTAGGCGGAGCCCATCCGGGCGTGGAAGAACGCGAGGATCTCGTCCAGCCGCCCTTCCGTGTAGAGGTTCTTCCCCACCGTCCACCGCATGAGCGCCTCGTCCCACTCCGGGAGGCGTTGCTCGACCCCGCTCCCGGAGGTCACCACCGTCGTCCGGTAGCGCGGCCCGCCCTTCGCCCCGAGCGAGATGTTCGGGGGGAACAAACAGTCGTGGAAGCCCGAATCCGGCACGGGCCTCCTTTACGGCGGCCCTACCGGCGCCGGTTCGCGGTGGCGAGCTCCCGCGCCCGCTCGGCCATGCTCTGCCCGCGCGACGGCATGAAGGAGCCCGCGTCGGGCGTGGCGATGTGGAGGTGGTACGTGTCGCCGCCCCCGCCCGCCGCCTTCGTCTGCGCGGCGGTGAGCACCCGCCCGTCCGTGTTCGGGACGAAGAACTCGCGCCCGTCCTCCTGCCACTCGTAGGCGTGGTGCGCGAGCACCGGCCCGCCCACCGAGCGCTTCCCGCCCGACTTCATGCCGCCCATGCCCGCGTTGACGATGGCGCCCCAAGGCCCGCCGAGCCCCGCGCCCCGGCCCGGGTTCGAGAGCATCCCGCCGATGAGGTTCCCGATCCCCGTGCGGAGCTGGCTCATCGCCCACTCCTTCGCCATGTCCGCGATCATGCTCCGGAAGCCGCCGAGGACGTTCGAGAAGAGGCTCCCGAAACCGTCGTGCCAGATCCGGTCGGCCATGTCCATGAACCCGTCCTCGACCCGGTGCCGCACCCGGTCCATCTCCTCGGCGAACCGCTCGGCCTTCTCGACCCGGAGCATCTCCCGCATCGCGACCCCCGCCCGCCTCGCGCCGAGCTCCCCGCCGCCGAACTCGGCCGTCAGCGCCCGCATCTTCGCCCTCATCTGGTCGGCCTCGGGGAGCGTCTTCGTCAGCCGGTCGTCCAGCTCCGCCATGTAGGCGTTCCAGCGCCCCTTCGCCTCCCCGAGCGCCTTCGCCGCGTCGAGGGCGCGGCTCCAGACGGCCTGGGACGCGCGGAGCCACGCCTCGTAGTGGATCTTGCGCCGCGCCGCCGTCTCGTCCATCGCGTCGAGAAGCTCCGCGTTCGCCATGATGGCGAGGCGCGACGCGGCCTCGAGCCCCTTGTACTCGGCCTTCCCGAGCTCGTAGGCGGCCTTCTGGGCGCGGGTCTTGACCTGCGTCGCGTCGATCTCCTGCTGGGACGACTCGATCATCCCCTTGGCGTTCTGACGCATCTGCGCGAGGCGCTCCTTCTCCTTCTCCTCGCCGTCCGCCTGGACCTTCCTCACCCCGAGGAGCGCCGCCTTCCAGCGGCTGGCCTTGTCCGTCAGGTCCGCGAAGTGCTTGCCGAAGAGCTGGAGCGAGGCCCGGTCCCGGTCGTCGGTCGCGTGGACGGCCTTCAGCCGCTCGGTCTGCTCCTTCATCGCCTCGGCGTACTTCTTCGCCGACTCCCGCGCCGCCTCGTGGGCCTCCTTGCTCCGAAGGAGGGCGAGGGCGCGCTGGGCGTACACCTTCGCCCCGCCCGCGATCTCCCCGTGCTCGATCTTGTACTTGAGCGCCGCCGACTCCGCCGCGTTCCCGTTCAGGGCGATGTCCTGGGTGAGCTGGCGGATGAGGCGCTGGTACTCCTCGATCTGGCTCCTCTCCTCCCTCTGCTCGTCCGTGAGCTTCTCCTTCTTCTCCTTCGCGCCCTTCTTGCCCTTCTTGCCCTTCTTCGCCTTCTCGTCGCCGAGGTCCGAGAAGTCCGGCGCGGCCTCGGGCATCCTCACCCCCATCGGTGCGATGGACCTCGGCCCCTGCTTCGCGAACTGCGTCACCCCGCCCATGCCGATGTTGCCGCGGATCGCGGCGAGGCCGGTCCCCGCCGCCCGGGACGTGGCCTCCAGCCCCGTCGCCATGTTCTGGGCGCCCTTGATGACCCCGTCGAAGCCGTTGAAGCTCCCGCCCCCCATGCTCATCATGGCGCTCATGAAGCGTTGCATCGTGCCCAGGACGTTCGCCGCCGCCCGCGCGATCCCCGCGCCGATGTCCGCCCACACGCGCAGGACCGTCAGGCGCATCGTGTCCCAGGCCGCCGACCACTTGCCGTTGATCGCCATCATCGCGGCGGAGAGGAGGCCCTGGATCGCGTGGACCGCCCCCATCACGATCCCCTTCATGAACTCCCACACCGGCACGATGATCTTCATCGCCGCGTTCCAGACCTCCTTCCAATAGGCCACGAACGCGCCCCAGGCGGCCCGGAGCCACGTCAGGAGGCGGGCCGAGGTCGCGCGGATCAATGGAAGGTTCTCCTGCCACCAGGCCACGATGTCCCCCACCGCCGACATCACGAAGTCGCGGATGCCCAGGAAGTTCGTCTTCCAGGCCGCGTAGATGAGGACCGCCGCCCCGATGATCCAGCCCACCGGCCCGGTGAGGAGCGCGATGGCGCCTTCGATGCCGCCGATGGCCCCGCCCACGAGCTGGAAGACGGAGACGAGCTTCCCCCAGGCGGACATGGCCGCCGCGATCCCGGCGACCGCGCCGACCACCGCGACGACCCCGGCGACGATGACGGCGAGCGTCTTGGCGAAGGACTGGAAGGCCGGGTCGCCCATCGCCTTGATCGTCGCCTCGAGCGCCTTCTTCAGCGCGTCGAAGGCGGGCTTCCCGACCTCGCGGAGCGTCTGGTGGATATTGTCCTTGAGGGTCGAGAGGAGCCCGTTGAACGTGCGCGAGCCCTTGTCCATCCCGCCGTAGAACCGGCCCCCTTCCGAGGTGGCGACCTTGAAGGCGTCCGCGACCGACTTGGCCGAGATGCCCCCCGCCTCCATCCGCTTCTTGAGGTCCGCCATCGACATCCCCGTCTTCTGCGAGATGATCGTCAGCGGGTTGAACCCCGCGTTGACGAGCTGGAGGAGGTCCTGGCCCATGAGCCGCCCCGTGCTCTGGATCTGCGCGAACGCGAGCGAGAGCCGGTCGAACTTGTCCTTGTTCCCGAGCGACACGTCCCCGATCATGCGGAGCGTCGGCATGATCGTCTTCGCGTCCATCCCGAACGAGAGGAGCGTCTGCGACGCCTTGGCGAGGTCGTTCATCTCGAACGGCGTCTGGATCGCCATCTTGTTCAGGTCGTCGTAGAACGCCTTCGCCTTCGTCTTCGAGCCGAGCATCACCTCGAACTGGGTGTTGAAGTCCTCGAAGGCCGCCGAGCTCTCGATCATCGTCCCCACGAGGCTCTTGACCCCCTGGACGAGCCCCTGGACGCTGAGGTTGCCGACCGCCATCCCGAAGCCCGAGGCGAGCGACTGTCCGATGGAGGAGCCCTGGGCGCCCGCCGCCGCCCTCGCCTTCGCCGCCTCCGCCGCGATCCCCTTGGCGAGGTCCGCGACCTTCGGGGGCTTCGCGCCCTCGTACCCCTTGGCGACCTCCCCCGCGGCCTCCTTCCCCTCCCCCCGGGCCTTCGACCGCGCCGCCGCGTCGAGGGACGGCGGGGCGATCCGCGGCGGGACGATCCGGGGCGGGGCGGGCATCTTCGCCATCGCCTCCGCCGCCCCCGCGACGACGCCCTCCCCGATGGCCTTCCCCGCCGCCTTCGCCCGCGCCTTCGCCCCCGAAGCCGCCTTGTCGACCGTTCCCGCCGTCGCGCCCGTGAGCGCCCCCATCGCCTCGGAGACGCCTCCGGAGAGGTTCGCCCCCACCGCCTTCCCGGCGGCCTTGGCCTTCCCCTTCGCCTCCGTCATGGCGGCTTCGAGCCTGCCCGCATCCACCGTGATCGTGATCTCGAGTTCGGCGACCTGCACGGCGCCCCTTTACGCGAGAAGGCCCCGGGGGAGGCTAGTCCCCGCCCCAGGGCTCCATCGGGTCGTCGTCGTCCGCGCCGGGGTGTCCCGCCCCTTGCGAGCGGCGGATCTCGCGGGCCTCGCCCTTCGCGTTCATGAGCGCCACCGCGCGGGCGAGCCACTTCTCGGGGACGCTCTCCAAGTCCCAGGGCGCGACCCCGAGGAACCGCGCCGCCTCCACCTGCGTCATCCACTCCGGGGGCTCGTCCCCGAAGCGGTCGCCGTGCGCTAGCCAGCGGACGAGGCTTCGGCACTCGTCTCTTTTGGGCGGGCCGCCTCGGTGATCGCCTGGAGGATCGTCACGAGCGCCTTCAGGCTCACGTCCTCCATCGTCGGCGGGTACGCGGGCTCCTCGCCCTTCTTCGCCTTCGCGTCCGCCTCGGCCTTCACGTCCGCCGGGAGCTTGCGGAGCGGGAGCACGGGGACGCCCCCGGCCTTCAGGTTCCACTCCACGCCCATCGCCTCGAGCATCATCATGACGACCTCGGCCTCGTCCTCCTTCCCCTCCAGCGCCATGATCCGGCGGCGGTCGCGGGGGGTAATCGCGTCGGCGGCGTACCAGACGGTGAGACCCTCCCCGCCGGTCCGGGACGGGATGAGGTCCTTGATGCAATCCTTGTCGAGGGCGAGGTCGTTGAGCTCCACGCCCTCCAGATACGGAAGAGAGGCCGGGCGGCCCCTCTCGGAGCGCCCGGCCTCTCCCTCCCTCTCCGGACGGCCCCTAGATCGGGTAGCCCGGAACGTCGTTGTCGAGGGAGAGGCAGAGCGCCTGCCCCCAGATCGGATCGAACCGCGCCCCCATCTCGAACTCGCGGGCGTACACCTTCTGGTCCTCCTTGAAGTTCTGGATCGCCTTGATCTTCACCGCCGCGTCGATCCGGAGGCGGTAGTTGGAGGCCGACGCCCCGATGGGGCCGCCCACCGCCTCCAGCCGCAAGTAGCGGGGGGTCCGGTTGCGGAGGTCGGCGGCCATCGCGAGGCTCACGGGATCGGCCTGGACGGTCGCCTTGAACGTCACCGCCGTCCGGTTCTCGATGGTGGACGCCCACGAGGGCTGGGTCGGGTCCTGCTCCCACACCGGATCGTAGCGGTTCGCCACCGAGAGCGAGGAGCCGTAGAGCTTCCGCACCCGGCTCGCGGGCGTCCCGAGCGACGCGCGGTCGGCGGAGTAGTAGAGCCCCCACATCCCCGGGAGGACCGGGACCGCGGAGAACGTCCGGTACCCGCCGGGGACGGTCTTCGCGACGGCGACGCCGGGGGTCGAGCCGCCCACGAGGGCGTTCCTCGTCACGTCGAGGAGGGCGAGGGTCCTCCCGGCGAACGCGCCGGCGCCCGTGACGGTGAACGGCCCCGTGCCCGTCACGGCGAGGTTCCCCGCGCCGACCGTGCCGAGCGCCGCCAGCGCCGTCTGGAGCGCCGCCGCGTTCACGTTGAACGAGAGGTCGCCCGTCTCCGCGCCGTTGTAGGCGAGGCGGAACGAGCCCCCCGTGACCCCCGCCGAGAGGGTCACCGTCTGCACGTCGTTGATCCCGCCCGGCGTCATCGCCACGCCCTCCTCCTGGACGTTGCGCCCGAGGAGCTTGCCCTTCACGGAGTGGTCCTTGCGGCTCGTGTCGATCCCCATCTCCGCGAGGATGAGGTTCGTGATCCGCTCGGCCTTGAGGTCGTCCCCGAAGTCGAGCGTGTACGTCTGGGCGTCCGCCGCGCCCTTCACGTTGAGCCAGAAGAGGTGGCGGTACGCGCCCCCGCCGAGCGCCGTGGTGACCGGCTTCCCGATGGAGGACGCGAGCGCGAGCCCGATCTCATCGAACGTGAGGTAGCCGTCGAGCGAGGTCTCGGACGCCTCGCTGGTGAGCACGTAGTCGCCCGCCACGATGTCCCCCTGGTACTCCAGGTCCTTCCCCTCGTTCTGGGGCTGGGGCTGGAGCATGAGCGTCTTCAGGAGCATCGTCGCGGGGACGGCGGTCCCGCGGGTCGCTTCGGCGCCGAGTACGGCCCTCTGGGCCTCTGCGATTCTGTCAGGCATGGTCGTTCCGGCGGGGACGGCGTAGAACGCGGTGAGGCGGGCGCTCTCGACCGAGCGGTCCCCCCCGGGGTCTTCGTCTCCCTGCCCGTTCGCCCTCTGTACGCAGAGCCGCAGATTCCCCCCGGCGAGGTCTGCCGGGAGCACCCCGCCGCCCCAGAGGTCCGACGCGCCGCCGAGCGCCCGCGGGAGGAACGACGAGGAGTTCGCGAGGTCCCCCGTCCGCCGCGGAGCCCCCGTCTGGGTCGAGCCCCCGTCCCTCGAGAGGTACGCCGAGAGCGTCCGCACCCTGCCGTCCGGGATGAGGTCGAACGCCTGCGCGTTCGCGCCGTCGAACGGCTTCTGGCAGGCGAGGATCTCGACGTAGAGCCCCGTCAGGACCGCGCCCGGGGGGAGCTGGAGGGGCGGGAACGCGACGAGGAGCGGGGACGCGCCCGCGGCCCCGGGCAGGCGGGAGTAGGCGGAGGAGTCCCCCGCGGCGGCGTTCCCGGGCGAGAGCCAGTCGCCCCCCGGGCACGTCGCCGTCGAGCTGAAGACCTGGATGGAGGGCATCCCGCCCCTTTACGGCGGGCTACGGCCCCTTCAGCGCGGCCTTCAGCGCCTCGGCGACGTAGGCCGCCGCCATCTTCTCGAACTGCTTCCCCACCTCTTCGAGAGCGGGCTTCAGGAAGGGCTTGGCGGCCATGTCCACCGTCCCGAACTCGACGTACACGCCGTAGTCCACCGCGACGGCCGTCTTCGCCTGGTACGCCGTGTCGATGGGCGGGCCGGGGACCGCGGGGGCGGCGTTCGGGTGGCCCTTCGGGGATTGGAGCTTGCCATTGGGCTTCTTCTTCGTGCCGGGGGACTTGGCGAGCGCGAGCGCCTCGGCGAGCTTCGCCGCCCGCTCGTCCGTCCCGTCGCAGACCACGTACACCGACCGGCGGAGGGTGCCGGTGTCCACCGTCCCGTCCTCGGTGAGGTTGTCGATGGCCTTGCTCTGGACGGCGAACGCGGCGGCCCGCACCGCCCGCTTCATGCCCTCGCGCACCGCCTCGTTCGCCGCGTTGAAGGAGTCCGTCTTGAACCCGCCTTCGAGCGACTCAGGCACGGCCCCGCACCTCCAGCTCGTACATCCCGCCGACGTACTGCCAGGTCTGCCCGTCCGCCCCCCGCGCCGGGTAGTACAGCGGGGCCGTGCGGCGGCACAGGTACACCTCGCCGTCCTCGTTCGCGCCGCTCCCGCCCTGGAGCGCCGCCTTCATCCGCCGGGAGCGCTCGACCATCTCGGGCGTGAGGGCGGAGCCCGGCATCGAGAGCACGATCTGGAGCGGCACGGTCGAGAACACGGTCGCCGCGCCGTACTCCTCGTGGTCGGTGGCGGGAAGGACGCGGATCGTCACGCCGTTCGGGACGTTCTCCTCGGTCGTCGTCTCGACCGTCGTCCCGGGGAGGGCGGCCTTCAGGCGCTCGCGCACGAAGCGCACGGCGGCGGCGACCTCGGTCACTCGTCCCTCCGCGCGACGTGCGCCGTCCCCGCGGTCTGCCCGCCCGAGGGCGAGGAGAGGACGCCGAGCACCTCGTAGAGCGGCCCGCCCTCCCTCCCCACGAGGTCCCCGGGGCCGAGCGACGGAGCGCCGATCCACGTGAGGTGGAAGACCGTGCGGTTCTCGACCACCTCGGACTTCAGGGCGAGCACCTCGTCCGCCTTCAGGGCGCGGAGACGCGCGGCCATCGGCTCGGCCTTGACGGGGGTGCGGACGGTGCCGAGGCCGTTGTCCGCCTCCACGATCCCGTAGCGCCACCAGAGCCGCTCGACCGTGCGGAGCGCGGCGAGGCGGGAGGCGGCGAGGGTCGCCGCGAGGAGCCTCACGGCCTCACCCGCCGCAGAT
Organism: Fimbriimonas sp.; assembly: GCA_965249475.1. GTDB lineage: Bacteria > Armatimonadota > Fimbriimonadia > Fimbriimonadales > Fimbriimonadaceae > Fimbriimonas. The sequence continues at coordinate 2,219,699 of CBDFMD010000003.1, forward strand.
CGGGGCCGAGGCTCGTCTGGAGGAGCGGGGCGCCGGGGTTCGCGCCTACCGTCTTCGTGGCGTTCGTCCGGAGCGACTGGGCGAGCCGCGCCCACGCCTCGAACCGCTTGCCCCACTCGACCTTCACCCCGCCCTCGTCCTGGTACAGGGTGGGCTCCTGGGCGAAGCGCACCGTGAGCGCGTCGGCGATCTGGGCGACCCCTTCGGCGTACCCGAAGAGGGCGACGAAGCTCCCGATCTCCTCGTCCGACACGAGCCAGACGACCGCCCCCGCCTCGTCCTTGAGGACGCCGGTGTCGCCGAGCTGGAAGCGGGCGCGGTCCTTCGGGGACGAAAGGAGAAGATCGGAGCGGTACTCGGCGGAGGGGACCACCACGGGGAGGATGGTCTCCTCCATCCTTACTTAGCCCCGACCTTGGCGGCCTTCGGAGCGGCGGGCGCCTTCTTCGCGGCCTCTTCCCTCTCGACGCGCTCCTTCTCGGCCTCTTCCTCTTCGGCGGCCTCTTCGCGGGCGGCCTCCTCCCCGGTCTTCTCGTCCGTCCCCTCGGAGCCGTCCGCCTCGCCGGCCTCCTCCCCTTCGGCGGCCTCTTCGGCGGCGGCGGCCTCCCGGACGATCTCCACCGCGCCGAGGGCGAGGAGGCGCGGGGCGTGCTCGTCCATGCCCTCCACGACGGCCCCGGCGGGGGCGAGGGTCCCATCGGGGAAGGAGACGTTGGTGAGGGCGCGGTAGCGGGCCATGCCGCCCCTGTACGCAAGAAAGCCCCGCCGCTCCGAAGGGGGAGGGCGGGGCCGGCGGGAAGGCCGTGGGGGCGCGCTACGCCACGTTGAGGGAGACGACGCTCCCCGGCTGGTAGATGCGCGGGCCGCCGTTGTGCCCGTTGTGGACCTCGATGATCCGGGGGATCTCGTCGTCGCCCTTGTCGATGACGCGGGTGTACTGCCCCGGCTCCATGTTCGGGTTGTTCACGTTCCGGACCATCGCGTAGTCCATGATCGCGCCGCCCGAGGGCCGGACGCCGACGATCCGCACCACGCCGTCCGGGATGAACGTCTGGTAGACGCCCGCGTCGTCCAGGTAGCCGCCGTCCTGCTCCACGATCTCGGGGAGGTCCGCCGCGACCATGATCTTGTTCAGGGCGTCGAGCCCCGTGATCGTGCTCTGGTTCTGGTCCTTCTTGCCGAAGAGGTCGTTCGGGTTGAGGTTGCCGAGGAGCGCGTTCACGGTGATCGCGTTCAGGTACGCCTTCGCCTGGCGACCGAAGCTCACGCCCCGACCGCGGGCCAGGAGCTTCGCGTTGCGGAGGTCCTTCAGCGGGGTCGCGGTCGCCGGGTTCGCGCTCCAGCTCGCGGCGGCGGCCATCGTCTGGACGGGGAACGTGTCCTCGTGGATCACCGCGCCCGCCGCGCCGAGGACGGTGAACGTGCCCCCGAGCGCCTTCCAGCCGACCATCTCGACCCGGTCGAGGAAGCGGAGCTGGAGCTTCTCCGAATCCTTCATCACGAGGTCGTCCACCCGGACCGGGGCCTCGGTGCCCGTGGTGCCGTACTGCCGGCGACCCATGAGGATGACCTCGTCGAGCGTGGTGAACTCCCCGTAGAAGCCCGGCTCCATGAGGAAGGTCTTGCCGCCGACCGCCTTCACCCGCGAGGGCTGGCCGCCGAGGCCGCGGACCTGCTGGAGGCCGGTGTAGTTGTCCTCCTGCTCCCACCGGAGGACGTTCGAGTCCTCGTCCACGATGGGCATGAGGTCGAAGATCGGTCGGTTCCGAGTCAGATAGGGGAGGCGCTCGGCCTCGACGGCCTTGATCGCCTGGGTGGTGGGGTAGAGGAAGCTCATTGCGTGTGCGGGTGCCCCTTACGCGGGGAGGCGCTCCCGGCCTTCGGCGCGAGCCGGGCCGGGAGGGGAGGTTCAGGGGATGCGGAGAAGGTCGTCCGCCGGGTTCGTGCCCCCGGTGAGGAACCGGGCGCCGAGCTGGGCGATGGCCGCCGCGTCGAGGTTCGCCCCGAGGTCGCCCTTGCGGAAGACCCCGCGCCAGAACCAGGGGACGTTGCTCACGGCCTGCCCGAACTCGCCGGGGCTCTGGTCGCCGAACGTCGCCTTGCCGTTCGCGTCGGTCTTGATCGACTTGGCGAGGATGCCCCGCGCCGTGCCCAGGCCGTTCGCGCCGCCGGGGGCGTAGGCGTAGAACCGCCCGTCGGAGGAGTTCTGGGCGACGACGGTGCCGGCGGCGAGGGTGAGGTTCGCGCCGAACCGCGCGGAGTGGGTCTCGCCCTCGTCGGACCAGAAGGACTGGACCTCGTGGAGGGCGGGGTTGAAGGTCTGGGTGATCGTGGGCACTTAGCGGGTCTCCTTGCCGTTGCCGGCGTCCTTCTGCTCGCGCAGGATCTTCTGACCGAGAGGGGTCTTGCCGAGGAGCTCGCGGACCCGCGCCGGATCGGGAGCCTCGCCCTCGCCGCCCGCCGCGCCCGAGAAGACGACGGCGCCGTCGCCCTTCAGCCGCTCCGTGGTCAGCGCGTTCGCGGGGCGGGCCTCGAGCGCGTCGGCGAACTCCTTCAGCGCCTCGGAGCCCGAGGCCGCGCCGTCCGCCGAGAAGGCGACCTTGCCCGAGTCGAGCGCGGCGATCCGCGCGAAGGTCCGCGCGATCCCCTCCCGTTCGGCGGGGACGGCCTTCCCGGCGGCGACGAGGGCGTCGGCGAACTTCGCGGCGGCGGCCTCGGCCTTCGCCTCCGACCCTTCGGCCTCGGCCTTCCCCCGCGCCTCGTCCTTCGCGGCGATCTCCGCCTTCAGGCGGGCGATCTCGGCGTCCTTGGCCTTCTCGGCCTCGGTGGGGGCGGGGGCGACGCCGGTCTCGGGAGGCTTCGCGGCCTCCGCGTCGTCTTCGCTGAACAGCGCCTTTCGCACGTCCTCCTCCTTCGCCTTGCCGGTGAGGAAGGCGGGGAGGACGGCGGCGAGGCGCTCGGTGAAGGTGGGCTTCATCTGCGGGGCCTCCTTACGCGGTCCGCCGGATTCGGCCGGATCGGCGGGCGCCTCCCCCGTCGCCTCGGTGAAGGCGGCGACCACCTGGGCGTCCGTGATCCGGGGCTTGAGGCAGAGCGCGAGCCCGAGGAAGCGCTTGGTCGCGGGGCTCCACTCGGCGGAGACCTTCACCGGGGCGGGGCCGACCTCCTTCTTCAGCCACTTCGGGATGCGGACCTCGCCGAACACGTCCTTGCCGACCCGGTGGGTGAGCCGGGTGGCGCCGAGCTTCCCGTCGAGGACGCTCTTCACGTGCTCGAGGTTGTTCGCCCCCGAGTCCCCGAGCGCCGCGTCCGCCTCGTCCTCGGTGAGGGCGAACTTCTTGTCCGGGTAGTCGCCGCACTCGAAGACCTTCCCCTTGTGGACGACGAACCCGTCCTCCTCGCTCGTCTCGGCCCCCTCCATCGTGAAGGTGGCCGGGGCGACGGGCTCGTAGGTCGTGACGGGCCGCACCGCCTCCTCCGCCCCGAGGGTGACCGCGCCCGCGTCGTCCAGGACGTAGGCGCGGCGGTAGGTCTGCACCGCGCCGTTCTTCGGCTCGCGCTCGTACACCACCGAGGTCGGGTAGAGGGCGCGGACGTAGGTGTACGTGTCCGCGCTCTGGCCTTGGGCGAGCGCCGCCCTCACCAGGTCGCGGATGTCGTCGTAGGACAGGACCATCCGCGCCCCTTACGGGGCCGTCAGGGTCGGCGCTGGCTTCCGTAAGCCCCGTAGACCCGGGCCATCGCGCCCCAAACGTCCATGTAGGCCAGATGGCGGCGGCGTTGCTTCACCGATCCCTTGAAGTTCGCGTAGTCGATCCCGTCCACGGCGCGGGCGAGCGCGTCCTTCAGGTCCTCCCGCGGCACGAAGGCGCGGTAGCGGTAATCGGCCTCCAGATCCTCGAACACGTCGGCGAGGGGGAGCGCGGTCTGGATGTCGCCCTTCACGCGCGAGCGCACGAGAAGCCGTTTCGGATCGGCGCGGTCTTCGACCACGGAGAGGGCGGCGTCGTTGAGGAAGATCCACATAAGGAGTGTTGTATACCTTTGATGTGCGTTTTTTGGATACCGGGTATACAGAGCCATGTCCCTCGTCTCGGTCAAGAACGGGCGCACCGGTCAGCGAGCCCTCATGTCCGACTGCACCCCGCGCCAAGCCGTCCTTCAGGCTTACTCCGAGTACGGGATCGGCGACATCGTCACCGCCGACCTCGAGACGGCCTACGGGCATCTCGTCACGAAGAGCACCGAGACGGAGGCCGTCCTCGGCGATTGGACGGCCGCTCCCGATACGTTCATCCCATAGACGGCGGCGGGTCGCCCGGGCGCTTCGGTTCGTAGACGAGCCGGTTGTTCTGGCCCAGATCGGGGCGGGGGAACGTATGGCCTTCCCCCTTCATGAACGTCTCGGGGATGCCGTCCGGAAAGGCCCAGCAACGCGCCGAGCCGGGCCATTTGTGGCGGCATCCCCGACACTGGGGGTCTGGGGGCGTCAGGAGCGAGGTATCGAGCCCCGCCCGCTCCGCCGCGCTCAGTCCGCCGCCTACTCGATCTTCCGGTTCCAATGCGTCTCTCCCTCCTGGCTCTCGATGAGGTCCACGTCGAGGATCGTCAGCTCCACGCGCTTGCCCTTCCAGTTGGTCACCCACTCCTTACGGACCGATTCGACCCGGTAGTTGGCGTGGTCCATGATGAACTCGTGTTCCCAGTCCGACCCGTTCGGGGTCTTCGCCGGGATCATTTTCGTTCCCTTCGGTATCCGGATGAAGAAGAGCACGGGATGGTCCGGGTCCCCGCTGTAAGGGCCGTAGGCGAAGTTTCGGCTTGTGGTCTCATCCGTTGACATCGAGAGAAACGAGTGATCCTGAAGGATCTGCCCCTCGTCTTGGTTCGGCATGAGCCCGTGGTAGCCGTCGAACCCGAACCCGCGCTTGAGGACGATATCCTCGTCCAAGCCGGGGACGGCCCGAAACATCTCCTTGATCCGGACGATCTTCGACTTTCCGCTCGGCCCCAGGGTCTTCGTGATCCCGCGCATGAAGAGGTTCATGGACTTGTAGCCGTTGCCCTTGTAGCTCGCGAGGGCGCTCGTCTGATCGACCGTGAAGGTCGGGAACACCTTGCCATACAGCCGCTTCCGCATGGACGCGCCCTCGGCGTTGTCGATGGCTTTTGCCTTCAACGAGGCGGGGTCCACGCCGACGCCCACGACACCCGGCGCCGCCTTGGGCTTAGCGGCGGCCTTCGGCTTCTTCGCCCCGAGCGCCGCCGCCTTCGCCTGGAGGAGGTCCGTCCGGGCCTCCATCATGTCGGCGATCCTCTGCCGGCTGAGCGCGTCGAGGTGGGGCGCGGTGGAGTCCACGAACGCCTTCCAGCCGCCCACCTTCGCGCGGAGGGCGGCGACGGCGTCGATCTGGGCCTTGAGGTCCTTCCCGAGGCTCTCCGCCTTCTTGATCCCCGCCGCCGAGAAGACCTTCGCGTAGTCCGGGTTCACCCCGCCCGGGGCGAAGCCCGCCCACTCGGGGATGTCCGTCAGCACGTGGTCCGGCTTCAGGCCGTTCTTCGCGCGGAAGAGGAACGCGCCGCCCTGGTCGATCCGCGCGACCCCGCCGCCCGGAAGGACGACGACGTTGTCGAGCCCCGTCCCCACCGCGTCCCAGTTGCCCGTGAGCACGTCCGCCGCGAACCCCGCGAGGATGCGGTCCGCGAGGTCCTTGGTGAGGCCGAGCTTCCCCACCGTGCCGGTGGAGGGGAGGATCTCGGAGGCGTAGGCGGTCTGCCCGTCGTGGTCGAAGACGACGGACCTCGGGGCCTCGATCCCGAGCGCCCGGTAGACCTCGTTGGCGAGGTGCTCCCCGTGCGCCTGACGGGGGTCGGCGTAGAACTTGACGTACCGCTGGACCCCGTCGGAGCCGAGGTAGAAGCCGCCGGGGTTGCTCCCGCCCTGGCCTCCCGTCTGCCGGTGGAGGATCACCTGGGCGGCGGTCGGGGGAGGCGCCGGGGCGGGAGGCGGAACGGGCGGGGCCGGGGGCGCGGCGGGCGCGGGAGCCGCCTTGGCGACCGGAGGCGGGGCCTTGGCGACCGGGGCCTTCGCCGCCGGGGCCGGGGCGTGGCCCGCGGGGAAGCCGCCGAGCGGGGTGACGCCCTGCTTCTGGTAGTGGTGGAGGATCGAGGCGGCGGTCGTCTTCGTCGCCGGGAACCAGTGCTTGACGACGGCGGAGGCCTGGTCCGGGGTGAGGTTCGCCCCTTGCGCCTTGACGAGCTTGATGATGAAGTCGGTGGGGTACTTGAGGTTCGTCGGCTTCGGGAGCGACTGGGCGAGCTGGGCCGCCGTCTGGGCCGCGGAGGGCGCGGGCGCCTTCGGGACCGGCGGCGGGGCGCTCGCGGGAGCCGGTGCGGGAGCGGGCGGAACGTGCTTGGGGACCGCCTTCGGGTTCGGGGCGAGGAGGTCCGGCTTCGGCGCGGAGCCCGCGAGCACCCCGGAGGCGTTCGCGAGCTTCGGAAGGGCGTTCCCGGCCTTCCCCGCCTTCACGTCCGCGTCGATCTCCGCGATGTTCCTCGCCCGGACGCCCCGGCCCCAGCGCGGGTGGTCCACGTCCTCCACGAGGTCGGGGAGCGCGATCTGGCCGCCCTTCCAAAACCCGTAGCGGGCGGGGCCGAGGATCTCCTTCGCGTAGCCCGGCTGGGCCGCCTCCCGCTCCGCGAGGACCTCCTCCCCGGTCCTCTGGGGATCGTCGAAGAACTTGACGATGGGGGCGAGGGCGCACCGGCACCCGGGGTGGGTGCCCCACTTGACGCCGTGCGGGACGACGGTGCCGTCCTTCGCCCAGCACAGGGCGCAGGTGCGGGCGTCGCGGGCCGAGACCCACCGCGAGCCCTCGACCACGTCGGCGTTCGCCTCGTAGCTCATCCGCTGGGCGGTCGTGTAGGCGCGGGCGGACTCGGTGCGGGCGATGAGGAGCGAGCGGTCCTTCGTCGCCCCGAGCTCCTTCATGAGCCCCTTGGCGATCGCGTCGGGGTGGGAGCCCTTCGCCATCCCCGCGGCGAAGACCGTGCGGGCCTTGCCCACCGCGTCCGGCCCCATCGCCTTGAACAGGTCGTGGAGGGGGCTCTTGTCGGTGAGGAGCCCCACGAGCCCCTCGAACGCGCCCGCGTTGAGGGCCTGGAATCCGGTCTTCACCCCGGCGGCGACCGCGACGAGCTCCTCGGCGTCGAGCGCCCCCTGCTTGAAGCCCGCCTTCTGCATCGCGGCGGCGTTCGCGCCGGCGACGGAGGAGTAGGCGGCCACCCTCTCCCCGATGGTCGTCAGGAGGGCCTGGTAGCGCTCCTGGTTGTGGAGCCAGGACGGGGAGAAGGCGACCCCGGCGGCCTGGGCGGCGGCGATCTTCGCCGCGAGCGCGTCGAGGTCCTTTTGGATCGCGGCCTGCGCGACCTTCCACGCGCCGAGGGTGCGGGCGACGGCGGCGGCGTCCCCGGCGAGGACCTTCCGGCGCTGGCGCTCCATCGCCTCGTACACGTTGTGCTCGCCGGTGGCCTTGAAGAGGGCCGGGGGCGACCCGCCCCCGACCTTGAGGACGCGCCCGAAGGCCCGGAAGCCCAGCCGCCGCACGACGGCCCCTTACGGCGCGGGGCGGGACCGGGCGGAAAGGAGAGTGTTAACAAAATGTATATCAATGGTATACAATGTATGGGATGGCACGGAACGAAGACCCTTCGACCCTCGACCTTCTCCTGAGGCACCTCGCCTTCCCGATCACCCGCGTCGCGGTCCCGCCGGACGGCTCCGCCTACCTCACCGCCGAGGGCGTCCGGGACGCCTCCCCCGAGGAGCTGGGGGGGTCCGTGACCTTCCACCGGCTGTACGACCTTCGCGCCTACCGGGACGCGAACCGGGGGGCCTTCACCGAGGACGACCGGCTGTTCTTCGCCGCCCTCGGCCTCATCCGCCTCTAGACCCTCGCCGTACACGGGCCGCACCACCGGCCCACGACCCCCAGAAGCACACGCAAGATGCCCGCCACTAAGACCAAGATCGTCGTCATCATCCCACCCCTCTTCGTGGACGACCGCGGCAACGACCGCGGCGAGAGCGTCGGCAAGCACCTCGGCGGCGACCGCTACGAGATGGACGGCGCGACCTTCGCCGACCTCCTGGACGACGCCCACGGGTGCGACTGGTCCGGCGTTCCGCACATGAAGCCGGTCGAGCGGGCCGCGAAAGCGACGCTCCGCAACTGCCACCGGGCCGCGAAGGGCCAGCCCGAGTTCGCCGACCTGCTGAAGAGGTTCCCGCTCCCGAAGCCCGTGCGGAAGGTGGGCGCGTGAAGCCTCCGACGATGACCCGCGATCAGGCCATGACCCTCCTCGCGGGGGAGATGGCCCGCCTCGAGATGGGTTTCACCGAGCTGTGGATGCGGGCGCTGGACGACCACCGCCACGCCTCCCTCGCCCTCCTGTCCACCGAGCCCCCTTGCGGCGACGGCTCGCTCCACGGCGCGGTGGCGACGATGTACGCGGCCCTGCGCCCCCGCGAGCAGATGAGGCTGGATAAGGCGTGGCTCGTGCTGGAGGCGTTCCGCGCCCTCACCCACGGCTGGATGGACGCGAGCCCCGAGGTGGAGGCGTGAGGAGCGCCCCCACCGCCGAGGCCATGCCCGTGCGAGAGGGCGAGCGCGACCCGAAGCCCCACGAGGGCATGACCATCGGCTGGGAGGACATCCGCCCCGGGGACTCGTTCTCCGGGGAGGGCTTCCGCTACGACGTGATCGAGAAGGGGCGGTACGGCCTCAACTGCCGCGTCCTCCGGCGCTCGACCACGACGGGCGAGCTGGTGGAGCAGGGCGAGACCTACGTCGGGCACGGCGCCCTGTGCCGCGAGGTCGCCGCCGGGCGCGTCCGCTGGTCCCGCTGGCCCTGGACCTGGGGCGAGACCTGGGCCGGGGCGGGGATATGACCGCCGATCCCGAGTTCGCGGCCTTCCGCGCCCACCTTCTTCAGACGAACGGGGTGGTGCGCTCCTTCCAACTCTACACGTCCGAAGAACGAGCCGACCTCGCATCCTCCCACCGCCTCGGCCATCGTCAGAAGAAAGCGACGGGCGAGTTCTTCTACACCGTCCCTTCCCATCTGCCCTCCGTGTGCTTCCCGACCCGCGCCGAGGCCGTGCGGGTCGCGTGGTCGGTGGAGAAGGTGCGGCGGCTCGAAGCGATCCGCGACCGGCTCGACGCACTGAGCGAGTCGGTGTACGGAATACAGAGGGATCTGAACCACGCGCTGTGCCAGAGGCTGGGGGTGGGGATCTGATGCCACAATCCAAAACATGAACGAAATGATCGAGGTCGGTGACACCGTGACCAAACCCATCGTGCAAAGGATCGCGCCGCCCCTGTCCGCACCGCCGCAGGGCGCGGGTGGAGCCGCTGTCCACAGCGGTGTCGTCTCTGGGCAAGTCAAGCGCATCGGAAACCCGGCGGTCGCTGGCTCCGCAACGCAGATCCTCGTGGAATGGGATAACGGCGATGAGCGATGGGAGCAGGTCGGCAAGCTCACCCTCTTCTCGAAGCGAGACTAGCCGCCTCTACAGCCCCGCGTCGCCCCATTTCCATCCTGGTGGCCGCGCGGGGCTATTCCCGGCCCCGGCGGGAGCGACCGAGCGCGTACCCGCCGAAGAAGAGCACGAAGGCGCTCCACAGGCCGAGCGGCACCGAGGGCGGCACCGTCCACCGCTCCACTAGCCGACCTCGTCCGGCTTCGCCTTCCCCTTCCCGCCTTCCTGGTTCCCGCCTTCCTGGAGCGCCTTCGGCACCGCGCCCTTCTCCGGCGCCGCCGGGTCCACCGCCGGATCGAGCACGTTCAGCGCGTCCCCCTGCGCCATCCGGACCCGGTGCTGGGCCTCGGCCTTCTCCCGCGCCATCGCCGCCATGTCCCGCTTCGGGAGACCCAGACGCGCGTCGAGCGCCGGGATCTGGGAGTCGTGGAGGTAGCCCGAGGCGTAGGCCCTGCTCACGGCGTCGAGCTCCTTGGACCAGTCCTGTTGCTCCACCTTCGCGAGCACCGCCCGCGGGCAGAGCCTCACGCCCTCGGCGCCGAAGTTCACCCGCATGAGGACGCGGAGGAGGTCGCGCGTGAGCACCGCCGCGAGCCGTCCCTTCTGGAACGCCGTCTTGAGCCCCGCCACGTCCTGGGCGATCCCCGAGTCGGCGCGGCTCCCGTGCTCGGCCTCGAGCGTGAGGCGGGTGGTCCCGAGGATCGCGAGCGTGATCTGCCGGTCGAACCAGTCGCAGGCGTCCCGGAACGCCTTGCCGTCGCCCTGGCTCTGCAGGAGGTCGATCTCGGTCCCCGCCTTCACCACGAGGATCGAGGCGTTGAGCCACGCGAGGAGCGAGCCCATGAGCGCCGCCTCCATGCTCACCAGCTCGGCCTTGCCGAAGGCGTCGAGCACCGGCGTCCCGTCCGGGTTCAGACGGTCCACGTACCCCGCCCCCTCAGGCGTCTTCGCGATGATCCCCGGGCTCGCGAACTGCTTCAGGAACTTGAAGAACTCGGGGAGCACCTGCGTCTTCAGGAACCAGGCGTTGTACGCGGGGCGCAGGACGGACGTGCCGCGGGGGTCGGAGTCCTTCACCCCGTGCTGGAAGACGACGGCCTTGTCGCGGGGGATGAACCCGGGGCTCGCCGCCAGCTCCCCGAGGGCGACGTTCGAGGCCCAGAGGATGCCGCTCTGGGCGGGCGTCGCCCCGATGAGCCCCAGGACGTTCGAGTAGGCGTCCACCACGAACGCCGTCCGCCCCCGCCGCTTCGGCTTCACGCAACGCGGCACGAGGAGCCCCGCGTCGTCGCCCTCCCCCGGCTTCAGGACGATCTCCGCCACCCGGTGCCCCTGGGCGAGCCCGTCGAGAAGCTCCGAGGCCACGTCCCCGAGCTCCTGCCCTTCGAGCGCCCCGAGCGCGAAGCACCGCTCGGCGAACGCCCGGAACTCCTCCGCCCGGTCCGCGTCCGCCTCCCGCCGGGGATCGGGGTCCTCCCACTCGCCGGGGTGCGTCACCGCCGCCTCGAACCGGATGCCGTCCGAGAGGACGCCCATCTTGTAGGTGTCGAAGGCCGCGGCCACCGCCGGGTCGGTGAGCATCCGGTCGTACACGTCCCCGCCGAAGTCGCGGGTCACGTCATCGATGTACTGGGGGAGCACCGCCCGGATCGCGGCGAGCGCCGCCTGCTGGCCCCCGGCGACGAACTCGCGGAGGTACCGCGCCCGGTCCGCGGTCGGGGCCGCCGGGGCCGGGGCGGGCGCTACGTCGGTCGTCACGCCCGCCCCTTACGCGGGGAGGCGGCTAGTCTTCGGGGAGGAGGGCGAGGGCCACCCCGAGGAGCGGCGGGGCGTCGCCCTCCCTCGGCATATGGGAGACGCTCGCCACGTGGAAGGAGCGGAGCCGCCCTTCGTGCTCCATCTCGACGCGCTCGCCCTCGCGAGGACAGGCCAGGAACCAGAGCGGCCTGAAGCCGAGCTTGCGGGCGGGGCCGGGACCCTCGGCCCGCTCGTAGAGCGCGGCGGTCACTTCGACGCCCATCAGACGCCCTCCTCGAACGCGCGGCCCGGAACGCCGCACCAGACGCGCAAGGGGCGCGGGAAGAGCGGGAGGTCGTCCGGACCCGGGCGCAGGGGCGCGAAGGGGGCGAGCGGCGGGTAGTCCCGGTACTCGCCCGAGCGCTGGGGCTTGCCCGGGAGCTTCAGCGGCTCGGGCTCGGGCTTCGGGGGGAACGTCACCTCGATGCTGAAGGCGCGGAGGTTGTCGATGATCCCGATGACGGCGAGCGCCTGGGCTTCGGTGAGGTCCAGCTTCGGGGCGATGAGACGGGCGATGTCCTCGTCGGTGAGGCGGATGGGCGGGCTTGCGGCCATGCCCTCCCGTTACGGCCTCCCCGCGTACCGGGCGGACGTAGGGTGGAGCAGTGGTCAGCTCGCTTGGCTCATAACCAAGAGGCCGCCGGTTCGAATCCGGCCCCTGCACCCACGAGGCGGGGCCGTAGATCCGGTTCGGGGGCTGAACGGTGACGACCGCCAGCTAGAGGGTTCGAGTCCTTCCCGCCTCACCATCTCGCGGACGCGCCCGGGATCATGGGCACGGCGGTCTCCAAAACCGCGCGGAGAGGGTTCGACTCCCTCCGTCCGTGCCAGAGTTCGGGAAGGGGCGCGGGCGAGCCTAGACGCCGCCGAGAGGCGTGGATGACCCGGCCCCTCCCCGATCACGCTCCCAGCGTAAGAGGCCCTCGGGCGGAGGGACAGTGCTCCCAACCAGGAGGGCGCGTACCGGCGGCGAAGCCGGTGGCGCGCCAAATCAACCCTTTCCGCCAGCCCCCGTTCGCCCGGGGCGTCCATAAGGCCCGTGCCCCCGGCGAGCGACTATGAAGGTCGCATCACCACCCTCTCAGCGGAGAGAGGCCCCGGGGGAGGGCCGGAGGGCTAACGCGCCGCGAAGCCCCGCGCCGTGATCGTGACCTCTCCAGCGATCATGAGTCGGACGAGCGCCCGCCGCACGTCCTCCCCGGTTGCGTCGGCGAACCGATCCCGGAGCACGGCGAACTCCACCGGCCCCTTCTGCCGCTGGATGAACGGCAGAAGGCCCGTCAGTCCCCGCTCCGGCTCCTCCGTCCCCCGCTTCCACACGAAGCGCACCTCGGCCTGATCCCCGATGGCCTGGCGGAGCATCCCCATCGCGCCCTCCAAGGTCGGGTAGTTGTGGGCCGTAAGGCGGGCCGAACCATCCTCCTCGGCCCGCCCGTGCCAGAGCCCGTCCCGCTCCCAGAAGGTGATCGTCACCACATCCGTGCCGCCCGCCTACGCGGCCCTCCGCTCCTCGAAGAGGCCGCCCTGGGCGAGCGCCGCCTCCACCCGACGCGCCGCGATCTCGGCGAAGCGCTCCTCGATCTCGATCCCGTAGCCCGCGCGGCCCTCCTCCACGCAGGCCACGAGCGTCGAGCCCGAGCCCATGAAGGGGTCGAGCACCGCCCCCGCCGGGGAGTGCCGGAGGAGGTCCCGGAGCATCGGCACGGGCTTCGCGTGGGGGTGCCCCGCCGTGCGGCACGTGTGCCCGATGCCGCCGGTCGCCTGGATCACGCACGAGCGACGCGCCGGGGTCTTCGGCCACTTGCCGGTGAGGAAGATCGGCTCGGCGTCGCGCCGGAAGCCGGTGTAGGAGCCCACGAGCCCCGCGTCCTTCGGCTTGGCGTACACGAGGACCTGCTTCGTCCCCGGCGGGAAGGGCCGGTAGAACGACCCGAAGAGGAGGGCGGGGCGGTCTCCCCAGAGGGCGAGCGCCTCGTCGCGGGCGCTCACGTCGTCGTCGCCGACGATGCCGGTCGAGCGCACGTCCCCGGGCTTGCTCCCGAGCTTCTGGCGCCACGCGATGCCGTAGGGCGGGTCGGTGAGCATGAGGTCCGCCGCGAGCCCCGGCATGATCTCCCGGCAGTCGCCGAGGTAGAGCGCGATCCCGCCCGCCTCGAAGTAGGGCGTCAGGACCGGCCCGCCCCCGTGCCGGAAGTGCCGAACACCCCGAGAAGGGGCGCTACGAGGCCCACAGGCCCCAAAGCGGGCCGATTCACCGGTAGCGCCTCTCCTCCATGTGCCCGACGAGGCACATGACGAGGATGAACCCCCACACGAGGGCGAGGGCGGCCCAGGCGATCGCCTCGATCATCGGCGCTCCCGGAGCTCGATCCAGCAACGCACGGCGAGAACCGCCGCGGTGGCCGCGAGAAGCGCGATCTCCGCGATGGTGGCCGACCACATGAACGCGTCGGGGAGGCTCATCGCCGCCCCCGGAGCTTCCCCGCCCGCTCCACTAGGGCGAGGTGCTCGGCGTACTTCCTCCCCGTCCACGCCACCCGGTCCCCGACCCCGAGCGAGTAGAACACCCCCGGACCGACCTCCATAACCCGCACGGCGTCGCCCTCGCGCACGTCGAGCCGGAACCGGTCGTAGCCCGCCCCGCTCTTGTCCCCGACGATGGCCGCGCGACGGGCGATCACCGTGCCTTCGTGCCGGGTGTTGGCGATGATCCGCTCGTTACGGCACGTCAGCCCGATGAAGACGAGCATGACCGCGCAGACGAGGAAGCCCACGATGCCGTCCGTGCTCCCGCGCACCCGCTTCAACGCTCCCCCCGGAAGATGAGCCAGAGGAACCAGCCCGCGAAGACGAGGAAGCCGAGGAACGCGACGGTGCCGCAGATCTCGTGGTTCACCGGCCCCTCCGCCCCAGGTCCCAGAGCGCGAGCCGGATGCCGCCGAAGAGCCGGTAGCCGGCCATCCGAATGAGTCTCTTCATCGGGGTCCCAGTACGGCGGCCTCCCCGAAGGCACCCCTCCCGCCGCGCCCCCGAAGGGGGTAAGGGGGTTATCTTTCTGACTCTGACTCTGACTCTTATTATGGGAGTCGGTCCGGAGTCCGAACGGAGTCCGCTTGCCATCCGTTCGGGATCGCAGACGGATAGCAAGCGGATACCAGCCGGACGCCCCGTTGAACCTGAACGCCCCCTCGGAGCCGTGGGAACGCCGTCTCGCCGCCCCTTCGACCTCCTTCCTCCCCCCGATACCTCGAAACCCGAGGTATGCCTCCGCGCCCTTCCCGCGAAAACCCCGTCTCCGGTCGGAGTCCGGTTGCTATCCGTCTGCGATCCGCTTGCGATCCGTCTGCGACGGCTACCGGAGGCCCGCCTTCACGGAGGCCCCGGAGGGCGCCGCCGCCCCGAGCCGCACCCCCGCCGCGACCCCGTCCGTGCGGCTCGCCCCGCCCACGAGCGGCCCCTCGCCCGAGAGCCCGCGCAGGACCGCGATGAGGATGCCGATGGCGTCCACCCGGTCCTTCTTCTTGCGGGGGAAGCTCTCCAGCTCGGCGAGGAGCTCCTCCACCCAGCCGCTCCCGTCGTCCACCAGCCGGATGCGCCCGTCGCGGGCGAGGTACGCCCACCCCCGCGCCCGGGCGAGCTTGTCCACGTCCGCCGGCACCGGCACTATCGCCACCCCCGCCATGATCTTCGCCCGCCTCATGTCCTGCACGAACGAGAGCTGGTACGCGACGCTCTCGACCCCCACCACCGAGGCCCGGAACTCCTTCGCCCGCGCCGCGATGGCCGTGCGCGAGTCCGGGGCCTCCATGCGCCCCACGACGGGCCGGAAGAGGTACAGGAGGTCGTTCGCCCCGAAGCCGCCGGGGAACGCGGCCGTATTGTCCGCCGAGTCCCTCGTGCTCACCGCGAGGTCCACCCCGAGCGCCCGCGAGCGCAGGAGCGGCACCCCGTCCTCCGCCACCAGGCACCCGTCGAACCACGCGCGCTGGAAGATCTTGCCCGCGAGCTTGCGCGGCCTCTGCTGGAACTGGGCCGCGTAGTCGTCCTCGTTCCCCGCTCTCTGCTCATCGAGCTTCTCCCGCGTGAGCGCCTCGGGGATGAGGAGCTCGCCGACCGCGCGGGGGTCCGGCCACACCTCGACGCCCTCGGGAAGGCCGCTTTCCGTCCCCTCCACGACGCCCCAGGGCTCCTCCGAGCGGATCGCGTCGAGCGCCACCACCGTCCACTGGGCCGCGTCCGGCTGAGCGAGGAGCCACGCGCACAGGTCCAGCTCGTGGAGCCTCTGCATGACGACGACGATGGCCGCGCCCTCGGCGAAGAAGAGGTTCTGCCGGTTGAGCCACGTCCGGTTCCACCACTGCATGAACTTGCCCCGCTCGGCGTCCGACTCGAGCGTCTCCGGCCCCTTGTGGGGGTCGTCCACGATCCCGAGGTGGAAGCGCCGCCCGCGGATGGGGCCGGCGAAGCCCTTGCCCCACATCCCGCCCCCGGCGCTCGTCTGCCAGTCGCCTTTCGCGTGGGTCGCCTCGGAGAGCATCCCGCCCGCCGCGACGAAGTACTCCCGCGCGTCCCCGGCGAGCCCCTCGGCGAGGTCGGCGCCGTAGCTCACGAGCCCGACCTCGCGCGACGGGTAGCGGTAGAGGTAGTACGCCGAGAGGAGGCGGCTCACCACCTCCGACTTCCCCGCCCCGGGCGGAAGCCAGATCATCACCCGCTTCAGGCCGCCGTCCGCGATCCGCTGGGCGACCTCGGCGAGGAGGACGTTGTGGGCGTACCACCGGAAGGCCGGGAAGACGGTCCCGACGAACTCGCGGAAGGAGAGGAAGACCGGGGGGAGGGCGCCCTCCTCGGCCTCGGGGCCTCCGAAGTGGCCCTCGGCCATCTGCCCGAGCCGGTCCCACAACTCCTCCCTCAGCTCAGGCACGGAGGCCCTTTACGATGGGGTTCAGGCGTCGCGGGAGAGTTCGGCGAGAACGTCCCCGTGGCACGCGGCGGGCTTGCAGAAGCACACGAGCGTCTTCCCCTTGAGCCCCGCCACCCGCGCCCGGTACTCCTCATCCTCGGCCATGCGCTTCACGGCGTAAGCGCGGAACCGCTCGATGACGGCCCGGCGCCCCTCGCGCAGGATCAAGGGAAAGGGGTTGCCGAAGTAGCCGTCGTGCCCGTGGCCCCGCCGCCCGATGTAGACGAAGCTCGGATCGCTCTGCCACCCTTTCGGCGCGTCGGCGATGTTGATGGCCTCGGCGTCGCCCATGAGGTTCATACAGGCCCTTACGGTCACTTCTCCTCGCCGTAGCCCAGGATCTCGCAGGCCCGCCGGATGAGCGCCTCCGCTTCGCGGTGCGAGGCGATGGTGCAGGCCGTCGAGCGGGTCGCGTCCTCTACGATCTTGTCGTACAGGCCCGGCTCCACGACCCCGAACCCCAGAGGCGTGTAGCCCTCGGGAAGCGCGACATCGTGCGCGAAGAGGCTGAGAGCCCCGTTGGGGTGGCGGGCGACTTGGGCGATCATCGAGCCCCGTTACGAGAACGCGCTCCGGATCGTCCGCCGCGCCCTGATCCGCGTCAGGCAGGCGTCCCGCACCGCCGGGTCCACCTCCGCGAGCGTCGCCAGCACGTCGTCCATGAACGCCTTCGTCTCCTCCACCCGGTACCAAGCCTCCGCCGTCCGCACCGCCGCCTCCGCCATCTTCCGCGCCTCCGCCGCCGCCTGGATGCGGAGCGGGGCCGAGTCGAGCCCGTCTTCCTCCAACTCGGCCGTCAGCGTCTCCAAACGCCCGTAGGCCCGCTCGAGCACCGTCCGCACGTCCCACACGCTCTGCTCGGCCACCGCGGTCACCTTGCTCGCGAGCGGGGCGGCCTTCCGGTCGAGCTTCTTGATCCGGAGGCTCACCGCCGCGGGCGAGCACTTGAAGAGCCCCGCGATCTTCGCCACCTTGCCCGGCTCCCCCTCGTAGATGCGGAGATAGTCCCGCAGGTCCTGGTCGCTGAACTTCGCCTTCCCCGCCATGCTTATCCCATCCTTACGAAAAGGCCCCCGCATAAGCATGGATGCTTACGGCGAGGGCGCTTCGACGGGATGATGGAGAAGCGGTCAGTCGCCCTTCTTGCGCGTCCCCTTGAAGATCGAGGCGACGAGGTTAAGCAGAAGGAGGATCACGAACGCCTGGGGAAACGTGACCGCCTTCGCGCCGAGCGGGACGACGGCGTAGTTCCACCCCGCCTGGGCGCCCCACGCGAGCAGGGCGGTGACACCGAGCATGAACGCGACGACGAAGGGGAGGAGGAGAACGACGAGGCACCCTTGCTGGACGGGCGCGGGCCGCTTCGCCATCATCGCTTCGCCTTCGGGAGGAACGTGCCGACGAACGTGGCGAACGCCTCGGCGAGGTCCCGGCCCGCCGCGACGAGCTCCGCCGGGTCCGCGCCCGTGGTCTTCGCCCAGGTCGTCAGGCTCGCCTCCTTGATCGTGGCGAGGCGCACCACCGCCTCCCGCCCCCGCGCCTCGTAGATCCCGCGGGCGTAGGTCGCCGCGTACCCGAGGATGTCGGTGAGGCCGATCTTGGAGACGAGGCCCGCGACGAGCTTGGCGAGCCCGTCCTTCCCGAGCATTCCGACGATGAAGTCCGTGTTCAGCACGGCCCCCTTTACGAGCGGCCTGTCAAACCGCCTTGTCGTAGGCCAAAGCCGTCGCGCGGAGCTTCTCTGCGTGGGCATAGATGCCGTCCAGATCGTCCAGCACAATCTTCGTCTCGACCTTCGCCTCATCGAAGAGACCGATGTACCAGTGTGTCTTGCCGTTGAAATGGAGACGGCAGATCGGCCTCCGGTTGTTGTCGTCCAGGAGGATGCCGAAGTAGCTCTTCTGGTCGCGGTGGAAGATCCGGGATGGGGAGACCACGTCCCGAAGGATGGCCTTGACGATGAAGAACGCTTCCACTTCCTCCTCCGTCGTCTCGATCTCGCCGTTGCGGTTCTCGGTACTCTCCGTCTCGACGTACTCCGCGGCGGCCTTCGCCTCGATCCCGACCGTCCCCACGGTCGTGCCGAGCGCGGCTTTAAGCTGGTCGCCGAGCTTCTCGGTCACGAAGTCGTTCATGGCGCGGCGAGTGAGCTGGGTGAACTGCTCTTTGAGCGCGGGGGTCAGGCGCGGCACCCCGATGCCGGTGGCGCAGAACTTCACGAACTCCTCCGAGGGGACGATGAGCTGTTGGGAGAGGAGGGCCTTGATCTCGCGCGTGTACTTGAGCTCGTTGGCGGTGCTGAGGAGGGTGTCGAGGTCGAAGGCGGTCTTCGTGAACTTCTTCAGCTCAGGCAGAATCGCCTCGCTGAAGTCGGTGAGCTTGAAGACGAGGAACGGCTTCGCGTCCATCTTGTTCGGGGCGTCGAGGTCGCTGTAGAAGCGGTACTCGACCCCGTTCGTGAGCACGGCCACCCGGCACTCCGTGACGGAGAAGTAGCGGTAGAGCTGGCTCGCGTGTTCCTCGTCCAGGTTCGCACCGTGGTGCTTGCACTCGAAGAGCATGATGGGCTTGCCGCCGCGCATCACCGCGTAGTCGATCTTCTCGCCCTTCTTCACCCCCACGTCCGCGACCATCTCGGGAGTGACCTCGTGGGGATCGAACACGTCGTAGCCGAGCGCCCGGATGAAGGGCATCACAAAGGCGTTCTTCGTCGCCTCCTCGGTGTGCACCACCGAGCGGCTCCGCTCGATGGTGGTGGCGATGGCGCGAAGGTCGTCAATGAGGTCCGGCATGACTTTCGGGAGTCATTCTACACAACCCCCGGCCTTATGCCGCGACGTTCACGACGGGCGAGCGGGCGGGCGCGACCGGCGAGGAGGAGAGGCTCGCGACGTTGCCGTCCTCCTTGTGCCACACCTGGGCCTGGAGCGCCCGCACCTTCCCCACGAACCCCTTGGCGTGGTGCCAGTCCTCCGGGGCGCAGAGCGCCGGGTTCACCCGCACGATCACGCCGGGGAACTCCGTGACGCTCTGCTGGTGCAGGTGCCCCGTCTCCATCGCCCGCCACCGCGTCCGGCCCCACGCCTCGGCGCACTCCTCCGCCATCACCCCGGGGATGTCCTTCGTGCGGATCTCGTCCCCGTGGGTGAACCCCAGGAGGCACCGGCCCCACTCGACGTACTTGCGCCGGGGAGCCCCGTTGTCCACCGTCACGTCGGGATGGCCCTCGAAGGCCACCGAGAGGACCTCGCCCACCGCGAACGAGGCGTCGCGGTCGTGGTTGCCGTTCACCACCACGAGATGCACCGGGGCCGTCTCCAGAAGGCGCAGGATCGCCCGCCGCATAAGTTGCCACGTGCGGCGGAACGTCCTTTGCTGGCGCCCGTCCGTGCTCTGGGGCGTCCCCGCGGTCGTGGTGTTCCCCGAGTTGTCGGCGTTGAGGAGGTCGCTCCCCACCGTGAGCACGATCCTCTCGGGCCGCCACGGCCCCGCCTTCGCGACGAGGTCCGCCAGCGCCTCCCCGAGGAGCCGCTCGGCGATGTCGGCGTCGTAGTCCGCCCCCGTCTCCTTGCCCCAGGCGTACTTGCCCATGTGGAGGTCGGTGAGGTTCACGCACAGGAGCACCCCCGAACCCTTCCCCGGACGCTCCCGCCTGGGCGGGGCCGGGAGCGCCGCCATGCGCCCCCTGGCCTCCTCCACGAGGGCGTCGAGCTCCGCCCGGACCGCCGGCGCCAGGCGCTTCGGCCTCAGATCGGCGTGGACGGAGAAGAGCTGGACCGTCTCGGGGCGCTTCGCCTCGTTCTTCACGAAGCCGTTCCAGGCGCGGCACCCCCAGCCGACGACCTCGTAGACGGCCGTATCGATCCCGCAGACGCGCACGAGGTCCGCGAGCGTCCGCACCTCCTCCCCCGTCGTGACGCTCACGCGGGCCTTGCCCTCCTTGCTCTCGAACGTGCGCTCGGTCGCGTCGCGGGCGGTCCGCCCCGCGGCGAGGCGCGAGAACTTCAGCCGCACGGCGCTCCCCGGGCGCTCGGGGAACGCCGGGGCGATCTCGGGCCAGCCCCGCCCCTCCGCCATGAGGCGCGAGAACAGGGCGGTCTCGTCCGCCGTCCAGGCCGTGCGGGTCAAGCGTCCCCCTTCGCGGCCTCTTCGCCGCCCGCGTCCTTGCCGCCGAAGTCGGGGGCCTTCATGATGTAGGAGAGGAGAGGCTGGGTGCCCGCGCCGACGATGCCGCACGTCGCCCGGACCCACTGAGGGAGCGCGGGGCTCGCCGCGGCGGCGAAGAGGCACCCGTTGACGAAGAAGAGGGCCGCTTTGAGCTCTGGGTACCGGGGGTTCACTTCGGACCCCCGCGGGCGTCGTAGATGTCGAGCCTCCCCTTGATGCTCACGAGGTCGCTCGCGATCTCGGCGTCCTGCTTGTGCAGATCGTTGATCTCCCTTTGCGCCACGTCCCGCCCGTAGGACGTCCCGAACCGGTCCATGCTCTCGACGCGGGCCGAAGTCGCCTGATTCCCCTGATAGTTCCCGTAGATCGCCCCCGCGAGGAGGATCGCCACCGGGATCATCGCCCGCGCCCAGTTCCGAGACTCCTTGCGCGACTCCTCCGCCGACTCCCGCGACTCCTTGCGGGCGGTCTCCGAGGCCGTCCGCTCGAGCGAGATGCGTTGCTCCAGGAGCTCGAAACGGCGCGTGAGGTCGGTCAGGGCCGCGAGCACGTCGGCGAGGGAGGTCTCCGGCATCTACCGCCCCTCCTGGCTCAGCTCGACGTACCCGTCCCAGTAACCGATGGGGCGGGTCTTGCGGTACAGGCCGTCCCCGTTCGACTGGGAGCCCCCCGCCGCCGGGGAGGTGTTCCCCTCGATGCTCTTGACGAGATTCAGGATCTTGCGGACGATCCTGCCGAAGAGGCTCTCCCCGTACCCGAGACAGAACCCGATGTGGCCGTGCCCCGTGAGGTTGCCGTCCTCATCCCGGTCGAGCCGGTAGCAGGCGAGGGCGCGGGCGGGCTTCGCGCGGAGACGCCCATCGGCCTTGCCCCGGCGGTACCAGTCGATCACCGCCGGGGAGTTCCCGGACCAGCATCCCGCCCGGCGGCAGGCCCACGTGAGCGAGGCCGCGCACCATGAGTAACCTTCGCCGAGGCCGCACTCCCCGAGGAAGAGGCGCATCCAAGGCCCCCGGTTCGCCCCTTCGGTCTCCCGGACGTAGGCGCGGTCGGCGAGCCACCCGAAGATCAGGAGGGCTCGTTCGGCGGTCCCGTGCGGGGCCTTGGAGGCGTAGGCGTCGAGGTCCGCGAGGGCATCCTTCGTCGGGGCCGTGTATCCGGTCGGCATCTCGCCCCCCCTTACGCCGCCTCCCGGATCGCGCCCGGAAGGGCGTCGGCGTCCTCGTCGGCGACGCCCGCCTGCGCCCTGAGCGCCCGCACCACCTCGCCGACGAGCTCGGCCCTCACCCGGATGCCGGGATGGGCGAAGCGGAGCCGCTCGGTGAGGCCGTCCGCGATCTCGCCGTAGTCGCGGCCCTCGGCGAGGTCGGCGAGGATGAGCCACTGGAGCGAGGCGTAGCTCTCGAACACCCGCCGCGCGAGGTCGTCCACCCCGGCGGGACCCATCATGAGCGTGAGGAGGTTGCCCTCGCGGGCGTCCAGAAGGGCGCACAGGTCCGCGTAGTCGTCCGGCGCGAGCGCCGTCCGGGCGAAGCTCCGCACCGAGAGCGCCAGACGTTCGTGGACCTCCTCGCGCGAGCCGTCGAGCGCGTCGCAGAACGCCTCCCACTGCCGGAACGCGAGCGCGTCGCGGGTGGCCGCCGCATCCTCGCGGGCGAGGGCCTCGGCGGCGGTGTCGGAGCCGCCGGCGATGGTGTCGCCGAGGGTGCCCCCGTCGTCCCCGAACTCCGCGTCCATCGACCGAAGCGCCGCGGGCGGGATCTCGCCCGCCTTGTGGATCGTCCGGTGGAGGTCGATGAGGGCGTTCCTCATGTTGCGCTTGGCGAGCGTCTTGAAGGTCGTCCCCTTGCCCGGCTCCCAGCGGCGGGCGGACTTCAGGAGCCCCTCCAGGCAGACGGCGAGCCGATCCTCGTAGTCCACCCCCGCCACGCGGAAGGTGTTCGCGAGGATGCCCGCGAGGTCCCAGTAGCGGGCGACGAGGGCGGACTCCGCCTCGGGGTCGCCCCTCTGACCGAGGACGGCCAGCTCTTCGTCGGTCTTCGCGGTGAACGCCTGCATCGCACGGCCCTTACGGACGCGGGCCGTCACGCGGCCTCCACGAAGCGGATGTGGGCGTCGTCCCACCGGAACGGGAGCGAGACGCCCTGCGGCCCGAAGCGGCTGTAGCTCACCTCCACCGTGGCCTGGGTCCCCTCCTTCTGGAGCGTGAGCACCCAGCCCGCCTTCTCCTCCCAGACGCGCCCGCCCTTCGTCTTCGCCTTCTCGCCGTCCCGGCCCTCGGTGATCTGGCTCCCGATCACGAAGGGGATCTTCGTCTGCGCCGCGAGCCGGTTGAGCTTGTGGCTCACGACCCCGGCCTCGGCGAGGTCGCTGACCGCCCGGCGGTCGGAGGACCGGATCTCCTGGGCGTAGTCCACGAACGCGAGGTCGAAGGGCTTCCGGGCGTGCTCGGCCTTGAACCACGCGGCGAAGGTCTCCACGTCGTCCCCGGAATCGAGCTCCGAAGCGTCGTAGACGTAGCCCTCCCAGCCCGAGGCGAGGTTCGTCTCCCACACGTCGAACTCCGCCCCGGCCTCCAGGTCGTGGAGGGGGCGCTTGCCGTAGCCCGTGAGGCTCCTGAGCACCCGGCGCCGGAACTGGGGCGCGTTGAGGTCCGCGAACGTCGCGTAGAGCACCCGGCGCTCCGCCTTCAGGCTCTCCACGAAGCTCGTGGTCATGAAGGCGGACTTCCCGCCCTTGTGGTAGGCCCTCACCATCGTCACCTGCCCGCTGGGGTAGCCCCCGGTCGAGATGGCCCGGTCGAGGGAGCGGAAGCCCGTGGGGACGCCCGCGGGGCCGTCGCCGTCCTTCACCGCGCCGAGGTGGACGAAGGCGGCGGGGCGGGCGCCGGGGACCTCGCCGAGCGCGGCGGCGAAGGCGCGGACCTCCTCGGGGGTGCGCCCGGGGTCCTCGGCGTACTCGCGGAGCCGCCGCGCCTCGGCGGCGAGATGGCGGCGGGTCCACAGATCGAAGACGATCCGGGCGTAGAGCCCCGCGTTCTGGGGGGTCGGCACGTAGTCGGCGACCTCGATGAGGTAGCCCGCGCCCCCGCATTCGGCGAGCCGCGCCCCGATGGCGTCGCGGATCGTCACCACGTCCACCGCGTCCGACCCTTCGGCGGCGGCGAGGATGCCCCGGAAGACGATCCGGTTGGCCTCCCGGACGAAGTGCTCGGGCTTCAGGAGCGACCGGACCTCGGCGATGACGGCGGGCGAGAGGATCATCGAGCCGAGGACGGCCATCTCCGCCTCGACGTTGGCGTTGAGGGCGTCAGCCACGGGCCGCGCTCCGGGCGTCCGCCTCGGTGAGCCCCGCGCCGGGGTTCACGATCACGGTGAGGGCGGGGGGCTTGCCGCGCTCGAGCGCCCCGGTCGGGATGCCGTCCCACCCCGACGCCATGCATCTCTCCACGAGGGCGACGAATCCGGCGGGAGCGTAGCCGTGGGCCTTCAGCTGGGCGGCGAGCGACTTCAGCCCCTCCGTCTTGTAGAGCGGCTTCTTGCGCTCGCGCCGGTACGCCTCGAAGCGCGTCCAGACCGCCCTCGTCTCCGGCGAGCCCCAGTCCGCCCCGAGGATCTCGGAGAGGACGAGGACGGCGTCCGGCGAAGCCTCCTTCCCCCCCGCACCCCCCGAAGGGGGTTTCTGACTCTGACTCTGACTCTGACTCTTATTGGGAGTCGGTTCGGACTCCGCTTGCCCTCCGTCTGCGATCCGGTTGCCCTCCGTCTGCGATCCGTCCACGGCGGGATCGGGATCGGCGGCGGCCCAGCGCTTGGCGTTCGCGGCGGCGGCGGCGGCGACCTTCTTCGCCCGCTTGCCCTCCTGGGCGTCGCGCTCGGCGGCGAGGCGGGCGTTCGCGCGGCGGCCTTCGCAGGATTCGGGAAGGACCTCTTCGAGCTCGGGCCACACGGCGGCCCACTCGTCCGGCGCGGCCCCGCTGAGCACCCTCAGACGGGCGGGCTCGCCGGGAAGGTCTCCGTTGCGCCATTGGTGGCACAGGAGGCGCAGGTACGCCCCTTGCGCGGCGAGGGACATGAGCCCCACCTTCTCGGAGCCGAGCCAGTCGGACGCGAAGAGGGGGAACCAGGGGAAGGAGGACGGATCGTCCGTCAAAGCGGGCATCCCCACACGTCCATGCGCCTGAGCTCCTCGACGGTGGGGTTCCCGCCCCATTCGTCGTGCCACGCGATCCGGTCGGCGATCTCGAAGAGGCAGATGGCCGCCGAGACGTTGGGATCGCCGTAGTCCGGCCCGCCGTTGTACTCGTCGCCGGGTCCCCACAGCTCGCGGGCCTTGGGTATGTAGAGGTCGGAGGGCTTGCCGGAACCGGTGCGCCCCGCGCCCGGAAGGAGGTAGCCCATCCAGCTCTGGGGTCGGACGCGCATGAAGAGCGTCCCCTTGGGCAAGTGCGCCTTGAGGACCTTCGCCCAGACGTTCGCGGCGGCCCGCACCTGCTCGGCCCCGTGCCCCTTCCAGGTGGGGTACTCGATGAGCACCCGCGCGGGCGACTGCTCGGAGGCGACGAGCATCTGAAGGATCGCGTCGTGGGCTCCGAGCGACTCGATGCCGTCCACCACCCCCGCCTTGCGGTAGCCGTTGCTCCGGCCGTAAGCGAAGCCGGAGAGCGTCATCGCGGGGTCGATGCCGACGATGAGATGGTCGCTCGAATAGTAGAGATGCTCGGCGTGGCGCGCGTACTCCGCCCGCGCCAGGTTGAGGGTGAGGGACGGGGCGATGCAAGCGGCGATCTCGAGCTTGAGCCTCCGCATGGCCTTCCGGCATTCGGCGGCGGTAGGATGGGCGACGCTCACGCGGCCCTCCCCGACCCGTTCTGAGGGCCGCCCTGCGGGTCAGAGACGATGGTGAGGACGAGGAGGAGGAGCGGGGCTTTCGGGCCTGGGGGGAATACCGGGTTTTCGGTGACGAGGAGAAGGAGCGCCGGGGCGGGATTCATGGGGGGTTCGTATCGGAACCGATGCGGACGGGGCCTGCGGGGAACCTGGGGTAACCTGCGGCCTGCGTGTGCCTCCGTGCATCGGCGGGCATTCGGGGGCGGAGGGTGTGGTGACCCGAAGCCCCTTCTTTTTTTCGAGATGCCGAACCCTACGGTAAGATCCCCGCGTAGCCCTATGCGCGACCACTTGCGTACTCCCCCGATCCGGTCCGGCGAAGAGACCTTACCCTAGACTTCGCATGGATGTTCGCAGAATGCGTAGAGAAGGCGAGGAGGGGCGTCCCGCGGGCGGGCTCGCGGTCGGCTCCCCGGGCTGGAAGCTCCACCGCGCCCGCCGGGATCGAGGGCTCACCCAGAACGGCACGGACGAGGCGGCGGGGTTCCCCGGCACCCGGCGGGCGAACTCCTACGAGGCGGGCCGCGCGACGCCCCCGGGCGAGTACCTGGAGCCCCTCGCCGCCCTCTGGGGCATCCCGATGGCCTGGTTCCTCGACGGGCGGGAGAGCGCCGTGCCGCCCGCGCCGGGGTCGCTCCCCTCCGCCGTCGCCGCGACGCGGACCGTGCCCGTGTACGCCCCTCTGCCCGGGCCGGAGAGCCGGGGCGAGCGCCGCGAGGAGCGGCCCGCCCGGGCCGGGTTCCCGCTTCCGCCGGGGGCTCACTACCGCCGGTACCTCGGCGAGGATCGGGACGGCCTGAAGCGCGGCGACCTCCTCCTCGTCGTGCCGGAGACCGGTCCCCGCGCCGGGACGCTCGCGGTCGTGGCCTCGGGCGGCGAGGCCGACGTGGCGACGCTGGGGCGCCGGGAGGACGCGGCGGGCGGTACGTTCCTCGGGACGGTGGTCGAGGCGGTGCGCCTCCTGCCGACCGGCCTGACGGTCGCGTTCGAGTTCGAGGGCGGCCTCTCGCCCGATCAGCTCGCCGCGCCGTTCGGCTAGGGCGGTTCGCAGAAAAGACGCGCGAACTTCGCAAAGTGCGAAGGAAAGGCGGTATAGTGTCCGTGTAGCCGCGAAGGGCGCCACCCCGGCGGCTACGGACAGACCGATGCACCCTTACCGCATTCAGCACACCTCGGAGGAGCGCCTGAGCCTCTTCCGCCTCTACTTCGCCGCGATGGCGGCCGTCCCCGACCTCCAGGCCGCCCGGCTCCGCGCCGAGGCGATGGTGGAGGCCGACCTGGAGTTCGTCCGCAAGGACGCCTTGGAGCGCATGGCCGCGCACCTCGCCGAGCAGGTCCCCGCCGCCGTCCGCGACTTCCTCGAGCACTCCCCGGCGAACCCCAGCGCCACCGACGAGCACTTCTACTTCTCCCTGAACTGGGACCGGGACGCGGAGGGCGGCGAGGGGACGACGCGCCTCGCGCTCGGCTTCGACCCCGACGTGCCGCGCGACCTGCGGGCCGAGCTGGAGGGCCACGTCCTCGATGCGCTCGACGCGGCAGGCCGGACGTGCGCCCTCTGCGACGGCGAGGACATGGAGACGGTCGGCGGCCCGATGGTCGTGGCGGCGGTCGTCCACCCCCCTGAGGCGGTCGCCGCCCCGAAGCCTGGGGGTGCCGCGTGATCGTCCGCCGCACCTACGGCCAGAACATCGACACCGGGGACCTCACGCTTCAACAGTGGGTGGACGCCGCGCGAGCCCGAAGCGAGCGCCCGAACCTCAGCTATGCGAACCTCAGCTATGCGAACCTCCGCTCTGCGGACCTCCGCTCTGCGGACCTCAGCTATGCGAACCTCCGCTCTGCGGACCTCAGCTATGCGGACCTCCGCTCTGCGAACCTCAGCTATGCGGACCTCCGCTCTGCGGACCTCCGCTCTGCGGACCTCAGCTCTGCGGACCTCAGCTATGCGGACCTCCGCTCTGCGGACCTCAGCTCTGCGGACCTCAGCTATGCGGACCTCCGCTCTGCGGACCTCCGCTCTGCGAACCTCAGCTATGCGGACCTCCGCTCTGCGGACCTCAGCTCTGCGGACCTCGCTATGCGGACCTCCGCTCTGCGAACCTCAGCTGCGGACCTCCGCTCTGCGGACCTCAGCTCTGCGGACCTCAGCTCTGCGAACCTCTGCTCTGCGGACCTCAGCTCTGCGAACCTCTGCTCTGCGGACCTCTTGGTGATCCAACCCGTTGGTTCCGAAGGTGGGACTCTTTACGCGGAACGGCGTTCGGGGACGATTCGACGCGGGTGCTTCTTCGGGACGCTCGCGAAGTTCGAGGCGGCGGTCGCCCGGAAGCCGGAGGGCGATCCGCACCGTCTGGACTACGAGGCGCTCATCCCCTACCTGCGGTTCTGGATGGCCCAGCCGGTGCAAGGCGTGGTCAAGGAAGTGGCGGCGTGAGCCTCTTCCAGAAGGCGAGCCGCAAGCGCGTCTTCCTGAAGATCGGCCTCATGGGCGCGTCCGGCTCCGGGAAGACCCGGAGCGCCCTGGAGCTCGCCAAGGGGCTGGCCCAGGGCGGCCCCGTCGCCGTCATCGACACCGAGAACGGGTCCGCCTCCCTCTACTCCCACGTCGCGGAGTTCGACGTGGCGGACCTGGAGCCGCCGTTCGATCCCGAGAAGTACATCCAGGCGATCCGCGCCGCCGAGGAGGCCGGGTACAAGGTGCTCGTCATCGACTCCTTCACCCACGCGTGGAAGTACCTCCTGAACAAGAAGGAGGGGCTCGACGCGCGGGGCGGGCGCCAGAACCAGTACACGAACTGGGGGCCGGTGAAGGCCGAGGCCGACCGGCTGAAGGACGCGATCCTCCAGAGCCGCCTCCACATCCTCTGTTGCATGAGGAGCAAGACCGAGTACGCCCAGGAGGGCGGGAAGGTCACGAAGGTCGGCCTCGCCGCCGTCCAGGAGCCCGACGTGGAGTACGAGTTCACGACCGTGTTCCAGATCGACACGGCCCACAACGCCCAGCAGACGAAGGACCGCACCGGGCTCTTCGGCGACCGGGTGTTCCGGATCGACGCGAAGACGGGCCAGACCTTCCTCAACTGGCTCGACTCCGCCGACAGCCAGGAGTACCAGGCCGCCCCGGCTCCGGTGCCGACCGCGACCCTGTCGCCCGGAGCCGCGTTCGTCGCCGAGCTGAAGCCGAAGAAGAGCGACGTGGAGCGCTTCAAGGCGGCCTGTTCGAGCGCGGGCCGGGAGTGGAAGGAGGTCGCGGAGGCGGCGAGGAACGACGGCGTCGAGACCGTCGAGGCGCTGGTGGAGTACGCCCGCGCCCTCGGGGGTCCGAGTGCCTGACGTGCCTCTCTGGGCCAAACCCTGGCTCACCATCCCCGAGTGCCAGAGGCTTACCGGCAAGGCCCGGAGCTGGGTCGTCTCCCGCATGGACGCGGGGGACTTCGCCTCGGTGCTCGACGGGGCGCGGAAGAAGGTGCTGACCTCCTCCGTGCGGGAGTGGGTGGACCGCCAGACCGCCGCGCAACGGAGCGCGGCGGGGCTGGACGCGCCGGAAGCGCCGCGGAGGGCCGCGTAAGGAGCCCCGGATGAACCACAACTCCGTCACGCTCGTGGGGCGACTCACCCGCGACCCCGAGCTTCGCTCGACCTCCTCGGGCAAGAGCTTCGCGACCTTCTCCATCGCCGTCAACCGCCGCTTCAAGCCTCAGGGCGAGGAGGCGGCGGCGGACTTCTTCAACTGCAAGGTTTGGGGGCAGACGGCGGAGTACGTGGACCGGTACCTGAAGAAGGGCCGCCTGGTCCTCGTCCAGGGGCGGATCGAGACGCGCAAGTACAACGCGAAAGACGGCGGCACCCGCGAGGCCATCGACATCGTGTGCGACCAGGCCACGGCGCTCGACCGGGCGCCGGAAGAAGGCGGACACCCCTCCGAGGCGGACGAATCCGCCTACCGCGCGGGCCGGAAGGCGGACGGGCCGAGGGCATCCGCCCCGCCCGCCGCCGAGGACGAGTACGACCCCTTCGCGGACTCTTAGGGGGTCGGCTCCCCATAAAGTTGGGGATCGGCCCACTCCCAGTGCCCCGGCATCATAGACGTTGACGGATGTCTACTATAATGATGGGCGTCCGTTTGCCGCCCATCCCCTTCCCCGCCATGATCGAACCCTCTTTCGCCGCCGAACCCGAGGACCTTCTCCCTCCCTCCGTCCCCGAGGTGCGCGTCCGTTTCCGCGAGGACGGGCCGCCGTGCTTCCTGTACGACGGGGAACCGGTCGGCGCGGCCTTCGCGCGGGACGCGGTAGAATCCGCCCTGCGCGACGCAGAGGGCGAACCCCCCTGCGAAGCCGGATAGAGGATGAGAGGGCGCGGCGAGGGGACGTACTACATGGACGGCGACCTCTTCGCCTGGCGCATGAAGATCGGGGAGCGGAGCCTCGTCCGCAAAGCGGCGACCCAGAAGGAGCTGAGGGCGAAGGTGAAGACGGCCCTGCGCGAGCTGGACGAGCGGGGCCGGACCCTGGAGCCCAAGGAGCGGGGCCTCACGGTCGCGGCCTATCTGGAGGAGTGGCTCGCCGTCTCGGTGAGGCCGAACCGGGCGAAGAGCACCTACCGCCAGTACGAGCAGGTCGTCCGGCTCTACGTCCTTCCCCATCTCGGCGCCAGGCCGCTCGCGAAGATCGGCGACGCCGACGTTCAGCGGCTTTTGAACGCCCTGAAGGAGCCGGACGAGAAGGCGGGGCGCTCGGCCCTCTCGGACGCTTCCCGCGCCGCCGTGCGGGCGATCCTCAAGCGGGCGTTCGGGCTCGCCGTCAAGCGCCGCCTCCTCCTCTACAACCCCGTGGACGCGACCGAGCGCCCCCGCCCCGCGAGCCGCCGGGCGAGGGCGATGAGCCCGGAGGAGGCCGCCCGCTTCCTCGCCCGGACGGACGGCGGGGCGGGGAGCTACGCCCCGCTCGCGGCCTTCCTCGTCTCGACGGGCCTCCGGATCGGGGAGGCGCTGGGGCTCCGGTGGCAGGACGTGGACGGGGACGCGCTGAACCTCGCGGCCCAGATGGAGTGGGAGGGCGGGACGTGGAGCCTCGAGGCGCTGAAGACCCCGGCGGCCCGGAGGCGGGTGCCCCTGAACCCCGTCGCCCTCCGCGCCCTCGAGCGCCAGCGGGCGGCGGAGGGGGCGAGGTCGCCGGCGGCCTCCCGGCACGGGCTCGTGTTCGCCGCCGCGACCGGGGAGCCGATGAAGGAGCGCAACGTCTACCGGGCGCTGGAGGCGCTCTGCAAGGACGCGGGCGTCTCCCGGTACTCCGCGCACGACCTGCGGCGGACGTTCGGGACGCTCCTCGCGAACTCCGCCGTCCCCATGCACGTCCTGAAGGCGCTCCTCGGGCACGAGAGCCTGGAGACGACGGTCGAGCACTACCTCTTCGCCTCCTCGGACGACAAAGGGGCGGCGGTGGCGAAGCTCATCCTCCCCTCTCTTGATAAAATGCATATCAATGGTATACAATAACTGCGTGAGCAACCCGCCCGCCGCCGCCGCTTTTCCCAAGCCCTTCGTCTTCGCCGACCTCCGCCACGCCTACCGCGACCTGTGCGACGTGCCCGCGGGCGACCGCACCGACGACCAGAGGCGCCGCCACCACGCCCTCGGGGAGCTGACGGCGCGCTTCAAGGCGCTCGTCCCGATGATCGAGGCGGTCCGCAAGCTCACGGACGGGAAGCTCTCGCCGCTGGTGTACTCCGAGAACCCCGCCGCGGGCTTCGAGGGCAAGGTCCCCTTCGAGACGCCGTTCGGCCCCACCGACGTGGAGGCGGAGCTGATCCCCGCCTTCCTCGTCGTGCTCTTCGGGGCCACCGGCGCGGTCGTCCTGAAGTCCGGCGACCCGGCGGGGGCGCTGAAGGCCCTCCTCGTCGGCGTGGAGGCGGCCCGCTGATGGAGGAGCCGACGACCCCCGCGCCTATGACCCCCCAGCGGCTCGCCGCCCGCCTCCCCCGCTTCCGGCGGTACTCGGGGCGGGGGATGTACGGGCGCGAGTGCCCCGCCACGGAGGTGCGCGATCTTGAGGAGACGCTCGAGCTCGGCGGGGTCCTCAACCGCTTGGACCCCTGGGATGAGCACGGCCTCTTAGCCGGCGCCGCCCTCGACTCGATGGGCCTGGGGCAGATCGTCTACTGGCCCCGCCTCCTCTACCCCGAAGGCGAAGGGATACAATGATCCCCGTGGAAGCCCAGGACGCCGCGCTGAGGATCATCCTGGTGCGGTGCCCCGGGCTCGCCGAGAAGGCCCTCGCCCTCCGCGCCCGCCGCGCCGGGAACGCCCGCGCGAAGGCCGTGGCCGCCCTCTCCACCGAGGCCCTCACCTCCGGGGTCGATCTCGAACCCGCCGAGAGGAAGGCGCTCGCGGCGGCCTCCCTACCCGACGTGCCGCCCACGAAGACGCAGACTCTTGGCCCCGTGCGGGTGACCGTCGCCGAGTACCTGAAGGTCAAGCAGGCCGCCGACGACGCGGGACTGAAGCTCGCCACCTATCTCCGGCGCAAGCTCCTAGAGTAGCTCCCGCGGCCCGTAGAGGGCGGGCATGGTCCTCGAACCGCCCGCCCCCGGAGTCCTCTCCGGCCCTTCCGACGATCCCCTCGCCGCCCTCTTCGGCGGGCACCTCTTCCCTCCCCGCGTGTGGGTGCTCCGCACGAAGACGCAGGGGTACCTCGCCGTGCCCGGCAAGGAGACCGGGACGCTTGGGCTGACGGTCTTCGCCGACCGCTACGACGCCGAGGACGCATCCCTCCTTCCTGCGTTCCTCCCGCGCGGCCCCGTGCCCGAGGAGGTCTCCTTCGACGGGGCGAGGGATCTGGCGCGAAACCGCACCGGAAGTGAGTCGGGGAAACCCGTCGTGGCGCTCTTCCTCCTCGACCGCGACGGCAACCTTCTGGAGACGCACTGGCTCGCATGATCCGGCTTCGTCTGTTCTTCGCGGGTCTCTTCTCCGTAATGTTCGCATTCTGCGAAGTCTTCCGGTATGATGGACCCGCCCCCGGACGGCGCACCACCGCCGCCGAGGACCCGGCCCCGATGGGCCGGGGGACCACCGCCATGCACACGCAAGACCCCGATCCCGAATCCGGCCGTAGCGCCCCCGATCCCCTCGCCTTCGACCCGTCCGAGCCCGTGGACGCGCTGGCCTGGACGATGTACCGCGAGTACCCCTACCCGCTCC
Organism: Fimbriimonas sp.; assembly: GCA_965249475.1. GTDB lineage: Bacteria > Armatimonadota > Fimbriimonadia > Fimbriimonadales > Fimbriimonadaceae > Fimbriimonas. Next base: position 2,252,263 of record CBDFMD010000003.1, read on the forward strand.
CCGTCGTCCGCAAGACCGCGACGCACGTCTGCGTCCGCCTCCCCGGCGTCTCCCGCCTCGTCGCGGTGCCCCACGCGAAGTTCGTGGAGCCGGAGTTCGTCCGCGTCCCCGCCGGCCCGAAGGCGGGCCAGGGGGCGCGGCCTTGATCTGGACCTCGGAGGCGCTCGAGGCGATGGCCGACCGCGCGAGCGCCCGCGTGAACGATCCCGACGACCGGGCGGACTGCCGCCAGGAGGCGTGGCTGAAGGCGTGGACCTACACCCGCCGGACGCCGGAGGCCGCCGAGAAGCAGGTCCTCACGACGATGCTGAACGCCATGATTGACTTCCTGCGCCGGAGCCGGGTGCAACAGGGGCGCGATCAAGACGGCGGGCGCGAGGTCTGGGCGTTCAGCGACCTCGGCGACCCCCGGGCGGTGGAGCGCGTCGCCGCCGCGGACGCGGAGGCCGCGACGCTCGCCGCGATGGAGGCCGAGCGCCTCCTCGCCCTCATGGACTCCCCGGCGTTCGGCGACGTGCCGCTGGCGAGGCCCGCGCTCCTCCTGATGGCCCAGGGCCGGAGCCGCGCCCAGGCGGCGGCGGAGATGGGAGTCGCCCCGAAGCAGTTGAGCAACGCCGTGTACCACGGCCGTAAGAAGATGGCGCGGCTGGCGGTGGCCGCGTGATCAACCCGCACGAGTTCAACGACAGTGTCACGCCGGTGATCCAGGAGGTCGTGTGCGAGCGGTGGAGCCAGCATCGCAAGTGGGGCCGACAGGATCACGGACCTCTGGAATGGGTCGGCATCCTCGGCGAAGAGTTCGGGGAGGTCAGCAAGGCCGCTATCGAGCACCACTTCAACGGTAAACCCATCGCCGAGTACCGCGCCGAACTGATCCAAGTCGCCGCGGTCGCAGTGGCCGCGGTCGAGGCGCTCGACCGCTCTACAGGCAAGGAGGCCGCGTGAGCACCGAGCAGACCGCCGAGACCTACGACGCGCTCGGCACCGAGGATCTGCGGCGGCTCATCGACGTTCAGCGCCGCCGCCGCGCGGACGCCGCGAAGATCGTCCGCGACGCGCAGGAGCGCATCCTCGCGATGAACGTGATCGTCATGGAGAGGACGAAGAAGTAGCCCTGAAAAGCCGAGGGACACCCCGAGGGACACCCCGAGGGACACCCCATCGCGAAAAAGCCCCCCGTCCGGCGATCCGGCGGGGGGCTTTCAGGTTCAAGAAGGTGGTGGACCGTGTAGGGCTCGAACCTACGACCCGCTGATTAAGAGTCAGCTGCTCTACCAACTGAGCTAACGATCCGTGGGTTGGATTCTACCCGCGGGCGGCGGGGCTTGTAAACTGGGACGCGATGGACCTTCCGACCACCGCCGTGCGGCCCGCGACCTCGGAAGACCGTGACGTGATCGTCGACACGATCCGGGCGGTGTACGACGAGTACGGGTTCTCGTGGTACCCGGAGGGGTACCACCTCGACCTCTACGAGTTCGACGCGCACTATCTTCGGCGCGGGGTGCCATTCTGGGTCGCGACGGTGGACGGGAGGGTCCGGGGCACCGCGGCGCTCATGCGGCACCCGTACGTCCTCCCGCCGCCCTCGGGAGCTCCCGTCGCCGCCTCGGCCGACGGGGAGCTCCGGGTCGCGGGGACGGACGCGTCGCTCGAGCGCGTCTACGTCCACCCCTCGGCGCGACGGCTCGGGCTCGGGCGGCGGCTGAACGAGGCGGCGATCGCGATGGCGCGGGCCGAGGGCGCTCGCGGGATCGAGATCTGGAGCGACAAGCGGTTCGAGGCGGCGCACGCGATGTACCGGTCGCTCGGAGCCCTCCCCGTTGGGGAGCGGCTCTGCCACGATCCCGAGGGGTCGCCCGAATGGGGCTTCCGGCTCGACCTGTAGCGCCGCGCGCCCGCTTGCATCCCGTTGCATCCCGCTCTCGCGCCGCGTGCGTGTGAGACTTCTTGACGGAGGTCCGTGTGAGGTTCGTACCCCTGTTCGTCAGGCGCGACCGTCTCTCGACGCCGTTTACCCTTTCGTCGACGGGGGAGGGTTTCGACAACCCCTCGGGCGAAAAAAGGCCGCGAGAGAGCGGAAACGCCTCTCGCGGCCTTTGGGATGACGGTCGCGTCAGCTCCGGGGCGGGGGGGCGCCCGCGCCGCCGCGACGACCGGGACCGCCCTGACCGCCGGGGCCGCCCTGGCCGCGCTCCTTCATCATCTTATCGCGCTGGGCCTTCATCTCGGCCTTGTAAGCCTTCTGCTGGGCGGGGGTGAGGATCGTCCCGAGACCGTCGCGGTAGGCCTTGATGATCGGGCCGACCGAGCCGCGCATCGCCTCGCGGTCGCCTTTGTTCCTTTCCATCGCCGCCTTCACGTCGGCGGCGGTCTTCGCCTTCAAGGCCTTCACCTTCGCCTTCTGGTCGGCATTGAGGTTGAGCTTGGCGAGGACGGGGCCGTCGAAGTTCATCGCGCCGCCGCGGCGCATCCCGCCGGGACCTCCCGGGCCTCCCGGTCCGCGCTGGCGTCCGCCAGAGGTACCGGTGCCGCCTCGCGGACCCGCGCCCTGGGCGAACGCCGAACCGACCACCGCGACCGCCATCAGCGCGGCGACGAGACTCTTCATGCTCTTCATCTTTCTATTACCGTGGGGAACCCGTTCCCCTAGGGGCGAAGATTCCGCGTAGGGAGGGACGCCGAAAACCGAAAAGAGTTCACAGGAAGCGGACGGCCTCCGTCTTCGCGACGAGCTCGCGGATCGCGGGGACCCCGCTCGCGACGAACTCGTCGCTCGTCCCGAGAAAGACGAGCTCGCCCGCGTGGAGGAAGGCGACCCGGTTCGCGAGGCGGCGCACCGAGGCGAGATCGTGGCTCACGACGAGCGAGGTGACGTTGAGGGTGCGGCGCACCTCGTGGATCACCTCGTCGATCCGGTACGTCGTGAGCGGGTCGAGCCCCGTCGTCGGCTCGTCGTAGAGGAGCACCTTCGGCGCGAGCGCGAGGGCGCGGGCGAGCCCGACGCGCTTGCGCATCCCGCCGGAGAGCTCGCTCGGCATGAGCCCCTCGATCCCCGGGAGGCCGACGCGGCTGAGGGTGTCCCGGAGCAGATCGGCCTCGAGCCCCCGGGCGACCTTCCGGTGGCGCCGGACGCCGAAGAGGACGTTGTCGCCGACGGTGAGCGAGTCGAAGAGCGCGGCGCTCTGGAAGACCATCCCCATCCGGTCGCGCGCGCCCTCGGGGTCGGCGTGGACGTCCACGCCGTCCACGCGGATGTCGCCCGCGTCGGGGGCGAGAAGCCCGGCGACGCACCGCAGGAAGGTCGTCTTGCCGCCGCCGGAGGAGCCCATGACGGCGACGAGCTCGCCGTCCCCGACGGTGAGGGAGATGTCCCTCAACACCTCGCGGTCGCCGAAGCTCTTCTTCAGCCCCTGCACCTCGATCACGAGGGGGCTCTCACGCCTGCGAGCCCGGGGTCCCTCGGGGGCGCCCCTTGCGGACGCCCCTTGCGCATCGAGGTCGGGCTCGCACCGAAGCGCTGGTTGAACGCGCGCGAGAAGTGGGCGAGGTTGTGGAAGCCCACCGCCTCGGCGACGTCCCCGACCCCGAGCGCCTGACGCTCGAGCATCGCCTTGGCCTTCTCGAGCCGGAGCGCGACGAGGTAGCGGTGGAACGGCTGGCCGGTGACCTCGCGGAAGAGGTGGCGGAAGTGGCTCGTGGAGAGCCCGACCTGCCCCGCGACGGCCTCGTCGGAGAGCGGCCCGGCGAAGGAGCGCGCGAGGATCGCGAGGGCGCGGTCGATCTGGCGGTCCTGGGCCGACTCCTCGGCGCTCAAAAGCTCGGGGACGAGGCTCCGCAGGATCTCGCGGGCCGCATCGAGAAGGGCCTCGACGGACGCGACCGCCTCGAACCGGCGGGCGGCGTCGAGCTGGGTGCGGTGGAGCGAGCGGGGCGCGCCGGATTCGAGCCTTCCCGCCGTTACGACGGCGATGAAGGTGAGCGCCTCGCTCCGCGCCTCGTCGAGGTCCTCGCTCGCGCGGAGGGAGGATTCGAGCTGATCGAGCGCCTTGCCGAAGCGGACCCTATCGCGCACGCGGACGACGGAGCCGAGATCGGCGAGCGAGACGCCGCCCGCGCCCGCGCGGAACGGGCACGTCGCGGGCTCCTCCCAGACGAGCGCGGCCTCGAGGATCGCGAAGGAGGAGACGCCCCCCTCGTCGTGGAAGACGACGCGGTCGAACTCGGTCCCGGCGGGGAGGTCGATCGTCAGGAGGTCCACGCGGACCATGCGCCCGTCCACGAGGCAACACCCGACCGTCTTCACCTCGCTCCCGTCGCCCGGAAGGACCGAGCGAAGGGCGCGGTCGTCGGCGTCGGCGTAATGGACGCCGTTGCGGAGGGGGAACGAGCGCACGAGGCGCGTCCCGCGCATGAGTCTCACCGTCGCGCCGACCGCGTCGGGGGTCTCGCTCCCCGCGTGGAGCCCGAACGCGCCGAGCAGAAGGAGGGCCTCCGGACCGGTCTCGGGACCCGACCTGGATTTCGGAGGAGCGGGGGCGGCGAGCTCCAGCGAGCGCGGCAGGCCCCGGTCCCGGTGCCCGGCGGGACCCCCGGCGGAGCGCCAGAGCCCCTCGCCCTTCGGCTCGAAGGGGAGGAAGCCGACGTGGACGCGGCGCGGCATCCCAAGATCCGGGATGCCGCCGAGCGGCACGATGCGCTTCCCTTCCATCTCCCCTTAGACGCCCCCGCGCCCCCTCTTGCTCCCGGCGTTCCGGACCATGCCTCTTCCGCCGCCGGCTAGCGCACGGAGACGGTGGTGTGGGGGAGGTGGCCGAAGAGCGACTCGCGCATCCCCTTGACGTTGCCCCGCACGAGCTCGGCGTCGCGCTGGAAGTAGATGGGGATGTAGGGGGCCTCGTCGAGGGCGACGTCCTCGGCCTGGGCGTACAGGCGCTTGCGCTCCTCCGGGTTCAGGCTCGTGTCGGCCTGGCGGCACAGCGCGTCGTAGCGGTCGTTCTTGTAGTCCACCTTGTTCTCGGGGCCGTAGCTCGCCAGAAGGGTGGAGAGGAAGTTCTCCGCGTCGAGGTAGTCGGCGGCCCAGCGCATGTGGAACATCGGCAGGGCGTGGGCGTTGTTCTTCTGGAGGTAGCTTCCCCACTCGCGCTTCTGGAGGCGGATGTTCACCCCCAGCGACTGCTTCCACTGGCCCTGGACGGTCTGGGCGACGAGCTCGACGTCGGGGCGTCCGTCGCGGTAGCTCATCTCGATCTCGGGAAAGCCGCGCCCGTCGGGGAAGCCCGCCTCGGCGAGGAGCGCCTTTGCGCGGGGCACGTCGTAGGGAAGGGTCTTCGCGTCGGTGCGGTGTCCGAAGACGCCCGGGGGCACGATCCCGTCGGCGATCTGGTTCTGCCCGCCGAGGACCTTCTCGACGATCGTCCTTCGGTCCACGGCCATCGCGAGGGCCTGCCGGACGCGCTTGTCGCGGAGGGCGGGGACCTTTTGGCACTGGAGGCCGAGGTACCAGAACGAGGGGCGGTCGTAGAACTTCAGGTCGGGGGCGAGCTTCGGGTCCTCCCGGATCGCCTTCACGTCGGCGCGCTCGAGCGGGACGAGGTCGATCGTGCCCTGCTTGTAGAGGTTCAGGCGGGTGACGGCGTCGAGGACGACGGGGCGCTCGATGCGGTCCACCTTCGGGGCGCCGCCGTGGTACCCCTTGTTCGCGTCGAGGACGACGATCTGGCCCGGGTCGATCTTCGAGAACCGGAACGGGCCGGTGCCGACCATCTGCTCGGGCTTCGTCATCTCGGTCGCGTTGTCGGGAAGGGCCTCCTTCGCGACCGCGTAGGCGCAGGCGTAGGTGAGCTTGCCGAGAAAGTAGGGTCGGGGCTTGTCGATCCTCAGGGTGAGGGTCTTCGGGTCGGGGGTTTGCACCCCGGCGACGTCCTTCGCCTTTCCGGCGATCCGGTCGCGGACGCCGACGATGTCGGTGAGGTAGGTCTCGGCGGTGGGGGAGGCGAACTTCGGGTTGCAGGCGCGCTCGAGAGACCACTTGAAGTCGGCGGAGGTGAGCTCGCGCCCGTTGGAGAACTTCGCGCCGGGCTTCAGGTGGAAGGTGTAGAGGGTGCCGCCCTCGGTCACGTCCCACCTCTCGGCGAGGTTCGGCCGGACGGTGTTGTCCTCGCCCCATTTGACGAGCCCTTCGAAAACTTGCTGGACGACGTCGAGGGTGTCGCCGTCCTGGGTCTTCCCGGGGTCGAGGGTCGTGGGGTTCGTGACGATGGGGTAGCGGAAGACGGCCGCGCCGTCGCCCCCGGCCTGCCGCGAGGAGAAGCCCCCCCCGCCCGATCCCCCCTTCGGCCCGCCGCAACCCGCGAGGAGGACGCCGGCGAGGAGAGGAGCCGCGAGGGCGGCCGGTAGCTTCATGGGGGCGATTTTACTCGGTAGGACCCCCGGCGACTTCGGGAGACCTCGTCGCGGCGATCTGGTGGACGAAGGCGTCGGTGGCGGGAAGCGCCGCCTCGGCGAACACGAGCCAGAACGGGAGGAGCGCCGCGAGGGCGAGCTCGACGAGCTTCACGTTCGCGGGAGGCGCGTCGAGGGCGCCGATCCGGTCGAGGGCGACGAGGACCTCGTAGCGGCTTCGGAAGCGATCGGGGTAGTCGTTCGCGACGGCGTAGCTCACGTACCCCCCCGCGCCGGGGGACAGGAACGGCTCGCGCTCGGTCAGCGGCTCGCCGGTGACGACGCAGACGCCGAAGCTCGGCTGGACGCCGGAGAGGTCCATGAGGCGCATCTGGCAGTAGAGCGCCGCGACGGCGGGCTTCGGGTGGAGCTCGATCGCGTCGAGGCTCGCGGAGAGGAGGTCGAACGCCTCGGGCTCCTCCTGCTCGTAGGGGACGACGGCGGCGTAGAGCTCGGCGAGAGAGAGGGCGGCGCCGAGGCGGGTGTAGTCGCTCCGAAGGCCGGGGCGGCTCGCGCGGGGTTCGACGCCGGTCATGTAGCCCCCGCGGGCGGCGCGCGAGCGGGCCTCGGCGAGGGTCACGCGCATCTGGCTCAGGGGCTCGGTCGCGGCGGCGAGGCGGCTCGCGGCCTTGCGCGCGCCTTTGGCGACGGCATCGAGCTTCCCGCGCTCGCGCGTGAGGAGGGTGACGCGGCGGTCGCTCTCCCCCTGGTCGCGCCGGCGCAGGGCGATCGCCTCGTAGGTCGCCTCGGCCGGCATGGTCCTAGTTTAGCGGTGGAGGAGCCCCTTCTGGAGGAACTCGATGAAGACGAAGTACATGCGGTCGATGAGGAGGGTGAAGCGCATGAGGACGGTGTTCCCGAAGATCGCCCCGAAGCCGATCATGAGGAGGTAGCGCCCGAGAAGCGAGGTGCTCCGGACGAGGCGGTTCTTCGTCTCGAAGGAGAAGAGGAAGTAGCTCAGGACCGAGAGGAGGGTGAGGACGAAAAGGGCGTTGCCGATCGCCTGCGAGGGGTAGACGTTCGCGGCGATCCCGGCCTTCTGGGCGTCGGTGAGGGTCGTCCCGGTGGGGACGGAAAAGCTCGCGAACGTGTTCGGCACGACGGGCTTCATCGAGGAGGCGATCTGGGGGCCGTAGGTGTTCCACCAGACCTGGATCTGCTGGCCCGACCAGAAGCCGAGGACGATCCCGATGGGGATGCGCGAAAGCCAGTTGTGCTTCTTCGAGAAGACGAAGTAGCCCATGAGCCCGATCGGCAGGAGAAGGATGTAGGCCCAGTTTCCGTTGACGGCGGGCTGGGCGGGGTTTCCGGAGGTCGCGGCCTTCGCGGCGGTCCCGAGCATCTTGTCGATCCAGGTGGGGCCGATGACGTCCTTGTAGAGCGTCACGAGAAGGTAGCCCGAGGCGAGGCCGAGAAAGACGTGCTCGAAGAAGCGGTAGAACCGGTTCTCCTTGTAGAGGACCGAGTAGAGCCCGAGGGTCGCGAGCGCCCCCGCGCCGAGGCGCAGGACGACGTAATTCTCGTGGCTCACCTCGCCCCCCGCTTGCTCAGGAACATCCCGGCGTTGCCGAGGACGACCATGAGGATCATGAAGGCGAGGGCGAAGTGGAGGGTCGGGTAGAACTTCGTCCCCTGGCCCGGCTCGTCGTCGGGAAGGAGCGGGGGGAGCGAACCCGCGACGGCGCTCGACTTGATCTCGTTGGGTCCGGGGTTGTTCACGCCGTACTTCACGAGCTGCTCCATGTCGAAGGCGCCTTTCAGGCCGACGGCGAGGCCGACGATCTGGCGCGACTGGTAGAAGACGCTCGTCTCCGGGCCCATGACGCCGGTGACCATGAAGGCGAGAGGGGTCTTGCCGCCCACGCGCTCGACGGTGATGTTGCTCGTCTTGCTCGCGGTGATGACGATGAGGGCGGAGAAGTCCTTCACCGAGCGGACGCCCGCGAAGAGGGGCGAGGAGAGGACGGGGGCGGGCTCGCCCTGGGGGGGGAAGTCCTTCTTGGGGGCGAAGGTCGAGCGCAGGTCGTTCGCGATGCCGTTGGTGGCGGCCTCGGAGTTCGCGAAGAAGCCGACGTTCACCCAGTCGGTCCAGCGCCGGTACTCGGGCTTGCCTTTGGCGACGCGCTCGGCGTTGAGCTCCTGGATCGCGTCGAGGGCGGCCTGGGGGGCTTGGGCGTCGGCGGTCGAGTACATCGCGAACTTGATCCGCTTCTCCATGAGGACCTTCATGAGGGTGCGGAACTGCCCCTTGCTCTCGCCGCGGGTGGAGCCGGTCCAGTCGGTGGCGACGAGGACGCGGGAGCCCTCGGGAAGCTTGGCGAGGTTCGTGTAGAACTCGACCGAGGAGGCGTCGGGCTGGTTCGGGAAGCCGATCGTGAAGAACTGCGGGACGGTGCAGATGAGGATGAGGACGAGGTAGATGACGGGCTTCGGGATCGCCTGGAGCCGCGCGCCCCAGTTCGTCGGTCCGGGATTCCGGTTTTCCATGGCTAGTTGTTCGCCCTCTCGAGCGAGAGCCAGATGCGCAGGCCCATCGCGAGCGTGCCGATCCCCACGCCGAAGGAGACGCCCCGGATCGCGGGGGTCTGGAAGGAGTCGCGGACGAACTCCGCGATGGTGCCGAGGCGGAGGTTGGAGAGGAGGCCGTTCGCGGGGAGGGCGCCGTCGATCGCGCCGCGCACGAGCCCCATGAGCGAGAGGATCACGAGGAGCGCGGTCCCGAGAAGGATCGTCGCCTCGACCGAGCGGACCCGGAAGGCCCGGTAGGCGGCCGAGAGGATGTAGAACGCGATGATCGAGAACATCGCCGCGTCCATCTGCTGGAGGAGCCCCTCGAAGAGGAAGTCGCGCGCGTACTGGACGAAGTGCCAGTTCTGGGGGTTGTCGAGCTTCGAGCCGTCCTGCCCCTGACGATTGAGCCAGTCGAGCATCCCGAAGACGAACATGAGGACGAGCGAGACGAGGAGGACGAGCGAGAAGCCCCAATCGCGCGTACGGCGGGCGAGGCGCACGCCGTGGATCCGCAGGAGCGAGTAGATCCCGAGCCCGGCGAGAAGCCCCGAGACGACGTTCGTGATCGGGACGACCGCCCCGAGCGCGTCGCGGAGGAAGAACCCCGCCGTCTCGACCCCGCCCTGGGGGATGTCGCCCGGCTTCGGGTCCACCGGCGCGGGGACGAGGTAGAGGAGGACGTAGTAGAGCCCCGCGAGGAAGATCGCGCCCGAGACGATCGGGCGGCGCATCTGGGGCGGGGCCTGCATGAGCCCGAAGAGGACGAGGAGTCCGACGAGGAGCCCGAGGCCGAGCTTCGCGTAGAGCGCGGGGGAGCCGGGGAGGTCGGACCAGAAGTTCGTCTCCTGGACCTGGGCGAGCACGAGCGGGCTCACGAGCCGCCTCCCGCCGCCGCGCCCTCGGTGGCGGCGTTCGGGTCCTTCGGACGGACGACCTTCGGCTCGGGGGCGTCGTCGGCCTTGTAGTCGCCCTTGAGGAGCTTCGCGAAGGGCGCGGTGCCCGCCTTGTTCTTCTCGCCGATCTTCTTCGGGTTCGCGCCTTGGATGTGGAGCGAGCCGAGGAGGGCGCCGAGAAGGATCGTCCCGATGACGGCCATCTTGCACCAGTCCTGCCCGACGATCGAGCCGACGAGGACGGGCTGGCGGGTGAGGTAGGCGCTCGCCGCGTAGAACTCGTCCCCGATGAGGACGTAGTCGCACGCGGCGATGAAGAAGGGGGTCTGGGTCGCCTCGGTGGAGGACGCGACCTGGATCGCGCCGATGGAGTTCGCCGTCTCGGCGAAGATGAGCGCCTCGGCGTAGAACTCGCCGAGGAAGAACGTCGCGGCGGTCTTCTCGCGGAGGATGAGGCCCGAGACGCCCGCGGCGAAGGCGAACTGGCGGTCGGAGATGAAGCGGACCGAGTCGGGGTCGAACTTCTCGGCCATTCCCTCCTGCTGGTAGACGTCGCGGATGACCTCCTGGGCGAGGGTGTAGACCGCCGCGTTGTAGCAGCACAGAAGGATGGGGTTCGAGAACCGCGCGGCGATCCGCGAGACGTAGGCGAAGATGTTCACCGCCTGGACGGCGATCGCGTTGATCGAGTCCGAGAGGCCGGGGACCATGAGGACGGGGCGCCCCATCTCGGTCGCGCGCCCGATCGCCTCGTCGATCGCGTTGAGCCCGGCGATGCGCCGGATGAAGAGGGGCTTCCCCTTCCCCGCTCTTCGGATGTTGTGGAGGAGGAAGAAGACGAGCAGGCCCACGAAGGCGATGCCGAACCAGCCGCCGTTCGCGTACTGCGCGCCCCAGGTCGGTCCCGCGTACGGGGCCTCCGCCTGCGCCAGGAGACCGATCAACTCGGGCGCTCCGTCTTAACGTCCTCTTCAATCATCCGGATCAATCGCTCCACATTATGCCGATTTTGCAGAAGGCGGCTGTACTCGCGGTAGCCGTCGGGGCCGAAGACGGGGCCGAGGAACGGCGCGAAGGCGATCGCCATGTTCCCGGCGTACCCCGCGAGGGGCTTGTGCATCTCCAGCGCGAGGACGGCGGGCATCTCCATCCGCTTCCCCCGGATGAACGCCGTCGCCTTCCGGAGGAGCGCGACGGTCTCCTCCTCGGTCGGCTCCGTCCCCCACCGCTCGTCCATGCTCAGATCCATCGAGGCCCCATCGCAGTCAGGGATTGTGACGCGCGTGCGCCGTCCGCGCTTCGATCTCGCGCACGACGCGGGCGCGAAGGTCCGGATCGTCCGGAAGCCGCAGAACGACTGCGGAGACGGCGATCGGACCTTCGGACGGCGAGAGGATAGACCCGCCCTCGCTCCAGTCGACGCAACGAACCTCGCCCCAGAATATCTCGACGTCGCCCCTACGCAAGGGCGACGACGACCAGCCGTTCGCGCGGACGAACCGCTCCGCGACCTCGTACTCGGTCCCCGCAGCGTAAAGGCTCGCAAAGATGTAGACGAGAAGCGCCCACACCGCCGGGAGGCCCCACTCGACGAGCGAGGCGCGAGGCGAAAGGAGAGGGACGGCCGAGCCGGCCGCACCAGCTGCGAGGGCGCAGAGCGGCGGGAACGCTCGCGCGAGGCGCGGATCGCGAAACCCCGGGACGCGCCAGCGGAGCGGGAGGTCGTCATTCATGCGTGGCGAGCGGGAGAGCCCTGCCGGAGCGCCGCCGCGCACTTCGTTCGCACCGCCGCGCCGATCCGGGCGCAGAGCGCGGGGTCGTCGGGAAGGTCGAGCCTCACGCCTCCACCCCGGTTCCAGAGGGTCTCGCGGGGCGAGGCGTGGAGGACGAGGCGGTCCGGGAAGAACTCGATGCGGCGGACGCGGTGCCACTCGATGCTCGGCCTCCCGAGGGGGACGTTCATCGCGCCGTAGGCGGCGGCGTAGGTGAGCTCGTACGTTCGGGACGGACCCGCAGGATCGAGCCCGTACAGAAGGCAGATCGGAACCCAGGCGAAGGCGAAAGGCTCCCGGCGGGCGAACCCGATCCACAGGTACGCGGGGACGAGCGCCAACGCGGTCCTCCTGAACCAGCGCGATCGCGTCGTGGTCAGGCTCCAAGCGAGAGGAAGCTCAGGGGCCATGCGCCTCCCACGCCCGAGGCGGAACCTCGCGGCGGACGGCGGCGACGATGCGCGCGCGGAGGCGTTCGTCCTCGGGAAGATCGAGCACGACGGGAAACCGCCCCGAGGCGCGGGAGAGGACGATCCGGCCCGGCTCCGCCGCGACCCGCGCGACGTTCTTCCACGCGAGCCGCGGGCGATGGAGCCAGTTCTCCGCGCCGCACGCGCGGTCGTCGTCCAGCCGGTAGCGGTGGCGCCGCTCGAACGGCGCCAAGCCCCACACGAGGCACAGAAGAGGCCAGAGCGGAGCGCTCCAGCCGGGATCCCGCCACCAGCGCCACGCTTGGAACGCGGCGAGGCCGAGCCAAAGCGCCCGCTCCGGGCGGGTCACCGGGTTCGGGAGGGACCAGCGGATCGGCAGGTCCGGAACGACCCCCGCGTAGCGGTCCCACTCCTCATCGGAGCGCGCCTCGCTCACGGGGCGACCCCGGCGAGCGCGAGGAGACGGGCGCGGTCCTCTGTCTCGGGCGGCAATGGGAGCCAGAGCGTGCGGCGGCCGAGGCCCAGCCGGAGAGCGTCGCCCTCACGCTCGGCGCGGCGGACGCGGGGCCACCGGAGGCGGCGCTCGGTGAGCGGGCTGCGTCCGATCGCGAGCCCCCATCCGTCGGCCCGGACGCGGCGGGAGCGCTGGAGATAGAGGGACGCGACGGTGCCCGAGGGCGAGACCACGAACCACGTCAGAACGGGACCGAGCGGCTTCCATCCGCCCAACGGCGAGAGCAAGGCGAGCGAGCCGAGGACGGTAAGGCCCGCGACGAGGAGGGCGGTTTTGGCGAAACGCTCCCCGCCTTCCCCCGGCGGGAGGGTCCAGACGACTCCCTCAACCGACCTCGCTGCGATGCGCTCCATCCGGACCATCGTACACCACTCCGGGGGGCAGAGCGGCGCGGACGCGGGCGAGGATGCGTCCGCGCTCGGCGGGATCGGGCGGGAGGCGGAGAGTCACCGTGTTCGGCCCTCGCCGGAAGGGGTGCGGAAGGCGGGAGACGAGGACGATCCCCTCCCCGGAGAGGCTCGCGCGGACGACGTCGCGCCAATCTATCCAGTTCGAGCCGAGCATGCCGCCGCCCTGGTGGGCCGACTCGTCCGTGACGGCGTACCATGCGAGGCTCGGAGCGTTCCGGCGGCGGAGGACGAGGAGGCCCAGCACGAGAGGAAAGCCGGAGATCCGTTCACCGGCGAAGATCGCGCCGACACCCAGGAGCAGCAGGAGGCTGCCGAGCCCGACCGTAACGATCCTAACCCATCGGGGTGTCGGAAGCGCTCGGGACCAGCGGATCTCGCGGCTCGCCATCGGGAGCATCGTACACCGCCTCGGGAGGCAGGGACTCGCGCACGCGGGCGAGGACGCGCTCCCGCTCAATGGGGTCCTTCGGCAGGGCGAGTTCGACCCCGCGGAAGCGCTGGCGGAGATCGTCGCCGGCGAGGGGCGAGAGGCGCAGGCCGTCCCCGGTCCTCAGCACGCGCCGGATGTCGGCCCAGCGGATCTCAGTCTGCATCGTCCCCCACGACGCGCGCGCGGTCTCGGCTCCCAGGACGTATCTCGGAGCGAGGAAGTAGCGGGAGAGGACCGGGGCGAGGAACGCGGGGCCGAGAAGGAGGAAGAGCGGCCCGCCCGTCCAGACGAGCCCGAGCCCCGCGCTGAAGGGGATGAGAAGAAGAAGCGCGACCGTCTTCGCAGGCGAGCGGGCGAGCCCCCCCGCGCTCCACGCGAGCGTCGCGGGGTCAGCGGGGGCGCTCAACGACGGTGCCCTCCGGCAGGTGCGAGCGGACGGCGTCGAGGACGCGCGCGCGGATTGAGGGATCGTCGGGAAGGACGAGGACGGGGCGGTTGTACCAGACGTCCGTCCGGAGCGAGACGCCTCCGCGCCCGACCGTCGCGCGGCGCACCTCGCTCCAGGCGAGCTCGTCCGTCCCCCGCCAGGTGGCGATGCTCAGACCCGCCTCGGTCAGCCGGTGGGTGCGGCGCGCGAAGCACGAGGCAACGTTCCCCGCGGCGACGGCGGCGAAGGCGACGATCGAGACGAGCCGGTACCGCCCGCCTCCGGGGGTGTCTCCCGTCCAGTTCCAGGCGCAGACCGCGACGCCGATGTTGAGCCAAATGGCGGCCCAGAGCTTCGCCGACGCTCTCCGAATGTCGTTCGCGCGCCACTGGATCAGAGGGAGCGGCTCGGGCGGGATCACGCGCCTCCCCTCGGGTAGGCGAGGCGCGCGTTCACGAGGGCGACGGCGCGGACGCGCAGGGCGGGATCGTCGGGGAGGCGCACGCGCATCCAGCGCGGCCCACCGTTCGCCGCCCGGTAGCGCAGGACGAAGCCGTCGGCGTAGAGCATCGCGTCGAGGACGGCGGTCCAGGGCGCGAGCGCCATGCCGTAGCCCGGGTTGATCCTCATTCCCCGGACGCCCTCGCCCGAGAGGGCGAACCGCATCGGGAGGAGCCGCTCGTGGAGCCGCACGAAGACGACGAGCGCGGCGACGAGCCCGAGGACCGGTTGGCGCGACAGGAGCGCGAACGCGCCCCCGATGAGAAAGATCGCGACCCAGGCCCCAAAGGCCCTCCCCCTTGCCGCCCCCGAGTAGGGATCCACGAGCCACTCGACCGCCTCGCCCGCCTCCCGCCCCGCCGCGTCGGTCAAAGCCCGTCCCCCGGCAGACGGGATCGGAGAAGGGCCAGGACGCGCTCGCGGACGTCGGGATCAGCGGGGAGGACGAGGAGGAGGCGGCGCCACCTCCCGACGATGTCGAAGGCAACCGTCGCACAACCCCATCGGGCGCGGCGGATCGCGCTCCAGGGGAGGACGGCGGTCTCCCGCTCCCGCGTCGAAGGCCCCGCCTCGGTGACCTTGTAGATCCTCGGGACGAACAAGCGCGCGATGAAGAACCCCGCCACCCAAACGTGGAGGAAGCTTAGGAAGAGGAAGAGGATCCCCCGTTGCGAGGGGTAAGCGTACAGGCGGGCGCCGAGGGTCGCGAGGGTTAGCGCGATCCAACCGATCGCGCGGGACCGTCCGAGCGCGGCGTCCACGTCGCGCGCCCGCCACTCGATCCTCCTGGGCGCGGACTCAGGCAAGCGCGCCCTCCCGGACGTGCGTCCGGACGAGGGCGAGGACTCGATCCCGAGCCGTTGGGTCGCTCGGAAGGACCAGGAGCGGCTTCGCTCCTCCCCAAGCGTCGCGGGCGACCTCGAACCGGAGGGCGCGGTGGGAGAACTCGACGCGCCGGACGTCGGACCAGCGGAGCGGTCCGTAAGGTCGCCAATCGTCGGAGTCGAGGCCGTCGGCGGTGATCGTGTAGCGCTTCGGCCAGAAAGCCTGTCCAGCGACAACCTGGATCCCCAAGACCATGGGGAGGAAGGCGCCTGCGCGTTCAGAGAGCGTTTTAGGGCTCGTGGCGAAGGCGTACACGCCGATCCCGAAGAGGATCGCGAGGAGCGGCGCCGGCCCCGCCCACCCCCACGCCGTCCGGATCGGCGACGCGCGCCATTTCAGCGACGGGACGACCGCCGCCTCGCCCATCCTCACCACGGACGCACTCTGCGAGCCGTCGGGCGTCACGGCGAAGGACGCTCGCCGAGGTGCTGGATGAAGCGGAGAAGATAGCCGTCGGGATCTTGGACCAAGAACTCGGATTGACCGCTCTCCCGGTCGCCCTGACGGTACCAGGAGGTCCCGAGGGGCCGGAACAGAGGATGCCCCTCGGCGACCACTCGATCGTGGATCGCCCCGACGTCCGGGACCTCGATCTGCAGGTTCATCCCGCGCCCGAACGGAGGCGTCAGCTCACCGGTGAGCCACGCATCGGCGGGATTCGAGCGCATCTCCTCGAGCATGATCTGGGCTTCGCCCATCTCGATGAAGGAGAACCCGTTTTCGGGACGGGCGAACCTCTCTCTGAAGCCGACGACTTCGCAGTAGAAGCGAAGGGAACGCCGGCGATCGCGCACGATGAGCTCGGGCACGAGGATGGACCAGCGTTCTTCCGCCACGCCCATCGAATCTCCGCGCGTCACCCAGGTCCTCCCCTCGTTGGTCCGGCCGAGAGAGGCCGATCAGCGCCAGCGGTCGAAGAGTTCGGAAACCGACTCGTTCGCATGGATCCTCGCGATCGCGGCGGCGATGAGGGGGGCGG
Organism: Fimbriimonas sp.; assembly: GCA_965249475.1. GTDB lineage: Bacteria > Armatimonadota > Fimbriimonadia > Fimbriimonadales > Fimbriimonadaceae > Fimbriimonas. Next base: position 2,268,460 of record CBDFMD010000003.1, read on the forward strand.
CGGAGAGGACGGTGAGCTTCTCGAAGCGCTTCCCGTCCTCCACCGGCACCGTGTCCAGCACGATGACCTCCTTCAGACACGAATCCTGAAGCCGTTCGGACGCGGGGGCGGAGAAGACGGCGTGGGAGCAGCACGCGAGGACCTCGCGCGCGCCCCGGTCCATGAGCGCCTTCGCGCCGGAGACGATCGAGCCGCCGGTGTCGATCATGTCGTCGATGAGGATGCACGTCTTGCCCGCGAACTCGCCGACGATCTCGACGACCTCGGCGACGTTCGGGGCGGGGCGGTTCTTCGCGATGACACCGAGCCCCGCGCCGAGCTGGTCGGCGAGCGCCTTCGCGCGCGTCACGCCTCCGGTGTCGGGGCTCACCACCACGACGTCCTCGCGGTTCCCGTACCCTTCCGAAACGAGGTGGCGCGCGAGGATCGGCCCGCCGTAGAGATGGTCCACGGGAACCTGGAAGAAGCCCTGGATCTGGTCGGCGTGGAGATCGAGCGCGACGACGCGCGAGGCCCCCGCGAGCTGCATCATGTCGGCGACGAGGCGCGCGGTGATGGGCTCGCGGGGCTTCGTCTTCTTGTCCTGGCGCGCGTAGCCGTAGTAGGGCACCACCACCGTGATCCGCCGCGCGGAGGCCCGCCGGAAGGCGTCGAGCATGATGAGGAGCTCCATCACGTTCTCGTTCGCGGGGGCGCACGTGGGCTGGACGAGGAAGACGTCGTTCCCGCGGGCCGATTCCTCGACCTTGATCCGGATCTCGCCGTCGGCGAACCGTTTGCTCATGATCTGACCCAGCGGGACCCCGAGCGCGGCGGCGATCTTGCGGGCGAGCTCGGGGTTCGAGTTCCCGGCGAAGAGCTTCAGCCCGGCAAGGTTCCCCCCCGTGAGCGCCGTCTCGGCGGGGCTCACGACGGCTCCTTCGAACTCGACCGCCCCGTCGGGGAAGGTCGGGCTTGAGAGAGCCTCTGCCGCCACCGTCGCACCCATCCTTCTTTGTTCTCCTGCCGCGCGCGACCGAACGCCGCGGCATCCGGTTCTACGTCGCGAACGATCACACTACCCGCCGCGACCATCGCGCCGTCGCCGAGGGTCACGGGGGCGACGAGCGTGGAGTTGGACCCGACGAAGACGTCCGCGCCGATAACGGTGCGGTGCTTGTTCACGCCGTCGTAGTTGCAGGTGATCGTCCCCGCGCCGACGTTGCTCCGGGGGCCGATCTCGGCGTCGCCGATGTAGGCGAGGTGGTTCGCCTTCGCCTCCTCGTGGAGCGTCGCGTTCTTGATCTCGACGAAGTCGCCCACGCGCACGTCGTCCTTCAGAACGGTCTTCGGGCGCAGGTTCGCGAAGGGGCCGACCTTCACGCGGTCCCCGATCGTCGCGCGGTCCACGTGGCTCATGAGGATCGCCCCGTCGCGCCCGACGACCGAGCTCTTCACCACCGTGTTCGGGCCGACGACGGTCCCCTCCCCGATCTCCGTGCGCCCGAGGACGTGGCTTCCCGGCTCGATCCGCGACCCGGCGCCGAGCCGCGCGAGAGGGGAGACGTAGGTCGTCGCGGGGTCGGTGAGGATCGCCCCGGCGGCGAAGGCGGCGTCCTCCACCCGGCGTCGGAGGATCGCGCCCGCGGCGGCGAGCTGGGCGCGGTCGTTCACCCCGAGAAGGACGTCGGGGTCGTCCCCGGCGAGCGGCACGACCCTCCCGCCCGCGCGGCGGATCGCCCCGACGGCGTCGGTGAGGTAGTACTCGCCCTGGGCGTTCGCGTTCGAGAGCCCGTCGAGCGCGGGCCAGAGCGCCTCGCTCCGAAAGACGTAGAGCCCGGCGTTCACCTCGCGGATCTCGCGCTGATCGGGGGTCGCGTCCCGCTCCTCGACGATCGCCGCGAGCCCGCCCTGAAGGTCGCGGACGATCCGCCCGTACCCGGTGGGGTCGTCCAGCATCGCGGTCGCGACGGTGAGCGCCGCTCCCGACGCGCGGTGCTTCGCGAGAAGCCCGCGAAGGGTCGCCGGGGTGATGAGCGGGGTGTCGCCCGCCGCGACGACGACGTCGCCCTCGAAACCCGCGAGCGCCTCGCGCGCCATTCCGACGGCGTGCCCGGTGCCGAGCTGTTCGCGTTGCCAGACGGTCTCGGCGCCCTCGCCGAGCGCCCTCGCGAGGAGCTCGCCCCGGTGCCCGACGACGACGAGGACGCGCCCGCCGACGCCCTCCCGGAGCGCCTCGACGACGAGCTCGACCATGGGGACCCCCGCGACGGGGTGGAGGCACTTCGGGAGGTCCGAGCGCATCCGGGTCCCCTTCCCCGCCGCGAGGACGACGCTGGCGACGGGGCGGGCTTCGGGAACGGTCTCGGACATCGGGCGTAAGGATTGTGGCACCCCGGCCCTTTCGCCGGAAGGTCTTCGCAAGGCTCCATAATGCTCGCGATGCCCGATACGATCCGGTTGAGCCGGCACCCCCTCGCCGCGCACCTGCTCACCGCGTTGCGCGACGAGCGGACGGAGCCGGAGCGCTTCCGGGCGGCGGCGCGCACGCTCACGACGATCCTCGTGCTGGAGGCGACGGCGGGACTCCCGCTCGCCGAGCGCGCCGTCACGACCCCGGTCGAGCCGACGGTCGGGTCGCGCCTCGCGCAAGGGCTCGCGGCGGTGCCGATCCTGCGCGCGGGGCTCGCGATGCTCGAGCCCGTCCTCGCGCTCTTCCCCGACGTCGCGGTGGGGTACGTCGGGCTCGAGCGCGACGAGGCGACGGGGATCGCGCGGAGCTACTACAGCAAGCTTCCGCGGCTTGAAGGTCGGACGACCCTCCTTCTCGACCCGATGCTCGCCACCGGGGGATCGGCGGCGCAGGCGGTGGACGCCTTAAAGGCGGCGGGGGCGGGGCCGATCGTCATGGTCGCGGTCGTCGCGGCGAGGCCGGGGTTCGAGGCGCTCCGCGCCGCGCACCCCGAGGTTCCCGTCCACGCCGCCGCGATGGACCCGGCGCTGAACCCCGAGCGCTACATCGTGCCCGGGCTCGGCGACTTCGGCGACCGGCTCTACGGGACGTTCTGACCCGAAACGGCGTCTCGGCGCGAGCGCCGGACGGCGAGCGCCCCCGCGGCGAGGAGGAGGGCGCCGAAGGCGAGGAACGCGAGGTCGGCCGGACGCTTGTCCGGGGCGCGCTCGAGGACGTGGTGGAGCCCGAGGATCCCGTGGTCCACGACCCCCTCGACGAGGTTGAAGATCCCCCAACCCATGAGGAGCGCCCCCGCGAACGCCCCGCCGCGCCAAGGCGGGTCCCCCGCGCGCCTCGTCGCCCCGGCGCGGAAGAGCGCGGCGACCCCCGCCGCCGTCACGAGCCACACCCCGGCGTGGAACCAGCCGTCCCAGACCATGTTCGTCTTCGCCGCGACGAGGGTGTCGGGCGGCAGGCGCGCCGAAAGCATGTTGTGGACCTGAAGGATCTGGTGGAGCGCGATCCCGTCCACGAACCCGCCGAGCCCGATCCCCAGCAGGAGCCCGGCCCTCAGCACCGCGGGACGTCCCTCCCTTCCAAGGCGTTCCCGAGCGCGGCGGCGAGGAGGACGGCGGCGAGGAGGACGGCGGCGACAAGCGGGAGAGCGAGCGTCGCGAGCGTCGGCAGGAAGCCGCCGCCGAGCCCCGCGCGGGGGCCGTACACCCCTTCGGCGACGAGCGGGCGGCACGTCTCGCAGGCGCGCGCGCCCGCCGCGGGGCACGCAAGAAGAAAGAGCAGGGCGGCGCGCGTCATGCCTCTCCGTCTACGCGCCGGGGGAGTTGGGGTTTGCTCTCGCGATGCGCGAGCGCGCCTCCCTCGCCACCCTCGCCCTCGCCGCGGTCGGCGGGGGCGACCTCGTCGCGACCCTCGCCCTGCTGAAGAACGGCGGGGGCGAGGCGAACGGGCCCTTCGCCGCGTTGTACGCGGCCTTCGGTCCGCTGGGGATGATCGCGGGAAAGCTCGGCTCCCTCGCCCTGGGGCTCGCTCTCCTCGCGCGGGTCCAGCGCGAGCGCCCGCGGCTCGCCGAAGGGGCGACGTGGCTCGTCGTCGCGCTCTACCTCGCGCTCCTCGCGCGGCACGTCCGGGGCTAGGATCGGCCGGAGGTTGCGAACCTTTGGCGCGCACGGCGCATAGGCAAGGGCATGGAACGAATCGGCTCGGACACTCACAGCGTCGCCGCTCGGTTCGCCGCCCTCATCCGGAGCGGGGACCGGGAGACGCCGTACGAAGACCTGTACTCGTCGGGCATCGTCTCGGTCGAGCCGGAGTTCGGCCTCGCGGTGCCGTGGGGGGAGCCCGACCGGGAGGGGGGCATTCTCGGCCCCCGGGTCGCCGAGGGGATCGACGCCGTGCTCGCCAAGGGAGACCGCTGGGGCGAGGCGTTCGAGACGCACCGGATCGAGGCGGAGGACCCCTTCGTGGACGGGGACCAGTTCGCCGTGATCTACCGCCTCGATCTCACCCACCGCGCGAGCGGGGAGCGGACCCTCGTGCGCGAGCTCGGGCTCTACACCGTGCGCGAGGGCCGGATCGTGCGCGAGGAGTTCTTCGCCTCGCTCCCCGCCTCGCCACCATCCCCCTCTTCGCCGTCGTCCTGATCCCCGCTTTCGCGGACCGTCGCGGTGGCAGGGTTCTCCTCGGCGCGGATCATCGCGCGGATGCTCTCCAGCGTGTCGGCGGCCTCGGGGCCCTTGTCCTCGCGCTGGCGCAGGATCCGGGGGAAGCGCACCGCGACGCCGGACTTGTGGCGCGGGGAGAGCGCGATCCCCTCGAAGGCGAGCTCGAAGACGAGGGTCGGCGTCACCGAACGCACGGGGCCGAACTTGTCCACCGTGTTCCGCCGGATGAAGCCGTCGAGCCTCCGGATCTCGGCGTCGGTGAGCCCCGAGTACGCCTTCGCGAACGGGACGAGCCTCCGCTCGCCCTCCCCCCCGTCCCAAACGGCGAACGTGTAGTCGGTGTAGAGCGAGGCGCGCTTGCCGCTTCCCCGCTGGGCGTAGACGAGGACCGCGTCCACCGTCATCGGCTCGATCTTCCACTTCCACCATCCGCCCTTGCGCCGCCCGACCCCGTACTCGGCGTCCCAGCGCTTGAGCATGAGCCCCTCGACGTTGAGCCCCCGGCTCCCCGCCCGCGCGGCGGCGAGCGCCTCCCAACCCTCCGCCGTGAGCGGGAGGGCGACGAGGAAGCCCGGCGCGACGAGCCTCAGCGAGAGCGCGGGATCGGGCGCGACGTCGACCGCGCTCTCATCGACGGGCGCGGTGAGCTCGCCTGCCACGCGCTCCAAACGCCGTCTCCGCTCCGAAAGAGGCATCCCGCGCAGGTCCTCCCCGCCGTCCTCCAGCAGGTCGAAGGCGACGAGCGCCGCCGGAACGTCGGCGAGGATCTTCTTCCCGAGCGTCTTGCGCCCGATCCGCTTCTGAAGCTCGGCGAACTTCATCGGCCTTCCCCCGGTCGCCGGATCCGACCGCCAGGCGAGGATCTCGCCGTCGATCACGGTCCCCTCCGGGAGTCGCCGCGCGATCGCGGCGACCTCGGGGAAGCGTTCGGTCATCAGGTCCTCGCCCCGGCTCCAGATCGAGATCTCCCCCCGCCGGTGGAGGACCTGGGCGCGCAGGCCGTCCCACTTCCACTCGGCGCACCAGTCTTCGACCGGGCCCAGCGTCTCGGGAGGGGCGTCGAGGGGGTGCGCGAGCATGAAGGGGTACGGCTTCGTCGCGTCGGCGTCGCCGACCTCGGTCGAGTAGAGCGAGGCGACGAACTCGGGGGTCGGCGCGCTCGTCCCCATCATCCGGTGCGCGACGACGTTCGGCGCGAGCCCCCCGACCTGCGCCACCGCGCGCACGACGAGCTCGGTGGAGACCCCGACGCGGAAGCTTCCCGTGATGAGCTTGTTGAACACGAACCGCTCGAGCGCGTCCATCTCGCGCCACGCCTGGAGGATGAGCGCCTTCGCCTCGTCCTCCGGCACCCCCGCCGCACCGAGGACGTACCGCTCGACGACCTCGCGCAGGGGCCGCTCCGGCGCGCCCTGCCGCTCCGGCGAGGGCGGGATGAGGATCGCGAGCGTCTCGGCGAGATCGCCCACCGCGTCGTAGCTCTCCTGGAAAAGCCACTCGGGAAGCCCCGCGAGCTCGTTCGCCCACAGCGCGAGCTTCGTCGTGTTCACGGGCCGCTTCGGGCGGTTCCCCGCGAGAAAATGGATCGCCCACGCCGCGTCCCCCGGGGGGGCGGCCTCCAGGTACCGCACGAGCGCCGCGACCTTGTCGAGCGTACGGTTGCTCTCGTCGAGCGCGCGGAAGAGTCGGGCGAAGGCTCTCACCGCCGCTTCTACGCGCGGCGAAGCGGGTTAAGCTCTCGCCGTGATCCCGGCTCTACCCCTCGGCGAAACGGTCCGCGTCGTTCCCGCCCCGGCGGGCGAGCCCCTCTCGCGCGCGTTCTCGGTGATGGTCGGCGGGAGGCCGTGCCCCGTCCTCCGCGCGAAGGTCGCCTCCCGCGACCCCGCCCTCCGCTCCCGCGAGGCGGACGACCCGGCGTCGAACGGCGCGGCCTTCGAGGAGGCGGGGTTCGCGAACTTCGACATGGCCGCGCCGACCGAGGTCTCCGTCGCCTCCCCCGATCCGATCCGGAGCGCGCGCATCCTCCCGACCTCCGCCGGGATCGTCCCGCGGGTCCGGGGCGGGCGCCTGACCTTCCGGGTGGATCGCCCGCGACTCTTGACGGTCGAGATCAACGGCGATCCGTACGCCTCGCTCCACGTCTTCGCGAACCCGTTCGAGCGCGGCGTCCCGAAGCCGGACGACCCCGGCGCGGTCGTGTTCGGCCCCGGCATCCACGAACTGAGCCACCTGCGCGTCGGGGATGGGGGGACGGTCTACCTTGCCCCCGGCGCGGTCGTCCGGTGCGTCGCGAAACCCGGGGAGGACGCCTCGGCGGCGATCGAGCTCGTCGGGCGGCGCATCCGCCTGTGCGGGCGGGGGATCCTCGACGGGAGCGCCCTTCCCCGCCACGCCCGCAACCTCCTCTTCGTGAACGGGAGCGACGTCTCGGTCGAGGGCGTCACCCTGCGCGACGCCCCGACGTGGAACCTTCCCATCCGGCGCTCGGACCGGGTAACGGTCGAGAACGTGAAGATCCTCGGGCACCGGGCGAACTCGGACGGGATCGACGTGTGCAACTCGCGCAACGTCGCGATCCGGGGGTGCTTCCTCCGGACGATGGACGACCTCATCGTCGTGAAGACCGACCGGGGGCAGGGCCCCGCCGCGCGGATCTCGGCCGAAGGCTGCGTCCTGTGGAACCCCTTCGCCCACGCGCTGAGCATCGGGGCCGAGCTTCGCGAGGGCGTGACGGACGTGCGCTTCGTCGATTGCGACGTGGTCCACGACACCGGGCGCGAGTGGACCCTGCGCGTCTTCCAGAGCGACGCCGCTCGTGTGAGCGGGGTGCGTTTCGAGCGCCTGCGCGTCGAGGAGAGCCGCCGCCTCGCCTCGCTGTGGATCGGGCGGACGGTCTGGACGCGCGACGGCGAGCGGGGCCATATCGCGGACGTGGCGTTCCGGGGCGTGAGCGCCCCTCCCGGGGCGGAGATCTCGCTCGCCGGCTACGACGCCGCGCACGCAGTCGAGAGCGTCCGCTTCGAGCGCGTGACCCTAGGCGGCCGGCCCCTCGCCCTCGCCGAAGTGGCGAGGAACGCCTTCGTCCGAGACGTCGCCGTCCGGCCCTGAACGTTCGACCGCACGGGACCTGGCCTCGCTCAGGCCGGTTTGACGGCGACCACGACCCACATGAGCGAGAGGGCCTCGCCGATGTACGCCCGGTTCGACTCGATCCGCAGACCCGTCTCGGCGAGCGCGCGGGCGTAGTCGCCCGTGGGAATGTAGTCGGCCACGACGGCCCGGCCGCCGGGTCTTAAGACGCGGGCGACCTCCCTCAGGGCCTTTCCCTGCTCCGCCTTGTCCTCGATGTTGTGGATGCACAGGAGAGAGACCGCCGCGTCGAAGGTCCCGTCGGCGAAACCCGTCGCCCGGACGTCCTCCGTCCGGAACTCGACCCTCGCCTCCACCCCTTCCGCCCGGGCGTTGGCGAGCGCGCCCTCGATCCCGTTGCCCGAGAGGTCGGCCGCGTTCCAGACGTCGATCCCGACCGCTCGGCCGTTCGGGAGCCGCTTCGCCGCGCCGATCGCGAGAAAGCCCCGGCCCGTGCCCACGTCCAGGACCGTCTCGCCCCCTCGCAGTCCGGCGAGGTCCAGAATGCGCTCGCGCATGCGGGCTTTGCCGAGCAGCGTGTAGGCGACCATCATGCTCCCCAAGGTGAGGCAGACGAGCCCCGGCAGAGCCAGAAGGATCCCCCAGGCGGGCGAGAGGCCGAACGGACGCGCCGCCCCGAGCGCGGCGCCCGAGGCGAGGAGAACGGCGGCGGAGGCGAAGAAGCCGAGGATAAACCCCGGCGCATCCACCCCATAATGAGGGACCATCCCCGTCGTCGTTCTCGGCATGGCGACACTCTACCCCGAGCGGTAGTCTCAATGAGACTACCGTGGCGCGACCTACGCTCTTCTTATGGCGACGACCCCCGACCTGGTCCTCCTGAGCCTTCTGGCGGAGGGGCCTCGGCACGGCTACGGGCTGAACCAGGAGCTGGAGCGGCGAGACGTGGAGGACTGGGCGGCGGTCTCGCGCCCGCAGGTGTACTACTCCCTGAAGAAGCTCGAGCGGAACGGATGGATCGTGCCCGACACGGGAGGCGGCGATCGGCACGGCCCCGAGCGGCAGGTGTACCGGCTCACCCCCGAGGGGCGAGAGGTTCTGCGGGAGGGGTTGCGCGGGGGGGAATGGGCGACCGGGCGGACGCTTCCGCCGTTCGTCACATGGCTCGCCCTCTCCCCCCATGCGGAGCGGGAGGACAAGTCGGCTCTCGTGGCGGGCCGCGAGGCGTACCTCCGCGCCCAGATCGAGCGGGAGCGGGGCCACCTGCGCGTCGTGGAGGCGGAGGGGGGCGAGGCCGGGAGGGTGGGCGTCCTCATGGTCCGGTACGCGATCGCGACGTTCGAGCTCGAGCTCTCCTGGCTTGCGGAGGTCCGGGCGACGCTCCTCGACGGCGGATCGTCCGAGGATCGCTGAAACGCGGGAACCGTTCACGCCATTGGCTCACCGCCTTCTTCACCTGCGTCGCTCGCCCTCGCGGTGGGTGCAGACTCCTCCTCCGCCGATTCCTGCGCCTCCTCCTTGATCTCCTCGCCCCCGTCGTCCTGTTCGCCCTCCCAGTAGGTCGGGAGAGGGCGGGCGTCGAGGCCGCGCTCGCCGAGGTAGCGGCAGACGACCGCCGTGTAGCCGTGGGTCACCCAGACCCGCTCGGCCCCGACCGTCTCGATCGCCGCGAGGAGCGAGGGCCAGTCCACGTGGTCGGACATGACGAAGCCGCGGTCCACCGCGCGGCGGCGGCGCGCGCCCCGGATCGCCATCCAGCCCGAGAGGAAGGCGGTCGAGACCGCGCCGAAACGGCGGAGCCACGTCGTCCCCGCCGCGCTCGGCGGGGCGACGACGATCGCCTTCGAATAGTCGAACCCCGGCGGATGGTCGCTCACCCGCGTGGTCGGCGGGAGCGCGACTCCCTGTTGCCGGTAGAGCTCGGTGAGGCGGTGGACGGCGCCGTGGAGGACGATCGGGCCGATGGTCTCGTCGAGCCCGGCGAGCGCCCGTTGCGCCTTGCCGAGCGCGTACCCCATGAGGAGCGACGCGCGGCCCGCCGCCGCGTTCGCCGCCCACCAGTCGTTGATCTGGCCTCTCACCTCGTCCTCGTCGGGCCAGCGGTAGATCGGGAGCCCGAAGGTGGACTCCGTCACGAAGGTGTGGCACCGGACGGGCTCGAAGGGGGTGCAGGTCGGATCGGGATCGGTCTTGTAATCGCCCGAGACGACGATGCGCTCGCCCCCGCGCTCGACGAGGATCTGCGCCGAACCGAGGATGTGCCCCGCCGGGTGCAGGCTCACCTCGACCCCGTTCAGGGAGAGGACCTCGCCGTAGCCGACGCCTTGGATGCGCGCGTCGAACCCCACCCGCGCGCGCAGGACCGCCTCGCCCTCGTCCGAGCAGAGGTAGCTCCCCATCCCCCACCGCGCGTGGTCCGAGTGCGCGTGGGTGACGACCGCGCGCTCGACCGGGCGCCAGGGGTCGATGTGGAACCCCCCCGCCTCGCACCAGAGTCCCGCGTCGGTCCGGCGCAAGAGGCCGGAATCGGAAAGCCAGGCGGCGTCGGCGGCCATCGTTCCCGCCTTCTACGCGGCCCGGGGGCGACGCGGCGCGAACCGGTAGGACCCCGAGAGCGTTGAACCGGACGGAGACGCGCACCGATGACCCACTACGACCGCCGAGGCTCAAGGAATCTCACGTTCCTTCTGCGGCTCGTCGTCGCCGCGCTCGTCGTCCTCGCCGCGTGGCCCGCGGCGGGTTCGGGGGCGTCCTCCACCCGCCCAGAGCGGGAGGTCGGGCCCCGCGCGTTGCCCGCCCTCTGCGCGATGCCGTGTTGCGCCCACGGCCCGATGCTCGGGCGGTGTCCCGAGATCGAGGTCGCTCCGAAACCGGCCTCGTCCTCCGCGCGCGCCTCGTCTTCCGTGCGCGCCTCGTGCCTCTGCTCCGTCGCCCCCGCGAGCGACGCGTCGTTTCCGGCGCCCGTCGCCCCGGCGGGGCACGACGCGCCCGCGCTCCTTCCCTTCGCGCCCGCCCTTCCCGCCCGCCTCCGGCGGGAAGGCGCGGGACCCGTCGCGGGGGACTCCGGTCCTCCGCCCGAACCTCCTGCCCTCCTCGATCCGGCCCGCGCCCCTCCCGCGGCCTGAGAACGCCCCCTCGCCTTCTCACGCCCGCGCCCCGTCGCGCCTCCCGAATCCATGATCCCCTTCCGAGTCCACCTCGCCGTTCTGGCGCTTCTCGCCTCCGCCGCCCCCTTCGCCCCCGCGCAGAGCGGGCCGCCCGTCCCTCCCTCCCCGGAGTCCTCCGCGCCGCTCGCCGTGAGCGCGAGGCTCGACGCTCCGAAGGTCGGCGAGAACGCGCTGATCCTCGCCGTCTCCGATCCCGCCGGAAAGCCCGTCGCCGGCGCGAGGGTCCTCCTCTCGATCGGTATGACGAGCATGGACATGGGGACCGCCCGTCCCGCCGTGAAGGACAACGGCGACGGCACCTACGCCGCGACGGTCGTCTTCTCGATGGCCGGCCCCTGGCGCGTCGAGGCGTGCGTCGAGGTCCCCGGCTTCGCACCGGTCGTCAAGAGCTTCGACTACACGCCCGCGCCGGGGGGAGACGGCACGGCGGGTATGGCGGGTATGGACATGGGCGCGATGAAGGGCCGGCTCGGCCCCTGGTCCATGACGAAGGAGGGCTCGGGGACGAGCTGGCTTCCCGAGTCCTCGCCCATGTTCATGAAGACGCTCCCGAAGGTCGGGCGGTACGACGTGGGGCTCATGGGCTTCTTCACCCTCAACTACTCCGACGCGGGCGGGCGTCGGGGGGACGGGCGGTCCTACTCGAACTCGATGCCGATGCTCATGGCCCGGCGCGAGACGGGCGGGGGGACGATCGGGGCGAACCTCATGCTCTCGTTCGATCCGGTCTTCAACGGCGAGTACGGCTACCCGAACCTCTTCCAGACCGGCGAGACGGCCTACGGGAGGAAGCTCGTGGATTACCAGCACCCCCACGATCTCGTGAGCGAGCTCACGCTCTCCTACAGCCGACCGCTCGGCGGGGGGGTGAACGGCTTCCTCTACGGCGGCCCCGTGGGCGAGCCCGCGCTCGGCGGCCCGACCTTCGCCCACCGCCCGAGCGGGATGGACGTTCCCGAAGCCCCGATCTCGCACCACTGGTTCGACTCGACCCACATCTCGTGGGGGGTCGTCACGGCGGGGGTGAACACGGATCGGCTCCAGATCGAGGGCTCCGTGTTCAACGGCCACGAGCCCGACGAGAACCGGTACGCGCCGGACCCGATCGCGCTGAACTCCGCCTCGGGCCGCGTGACGTACAACCCGACGCGCAACCTCTCGTTCAACGCCTCGTACGGCTACCTGAACTCGCCCGAGGCCTCCGAGCCGGGGGTGGACCAGCACCGACTCACCGCCGCGGCGATCTGGAGCCTGCCTCTGAAAGGGGGCGACAACCTCTCGCTCACCGCCGGGTTCGGGCGGAACGCCCGGAGCGGCGGGACCTCCGACGCGCGCATCCTCGAGGGGACGCTCTACCGGGGGCGCGACTCGATCTTCGCGCGGTACGAGAGCGTGGACAAGGACGAGCTCGTCGGCGTCCCCGAGGGGAGCTACGCGGTGGGCAAACTCCTCCTCGGCGGGATCAGGAACCTGACGAGCCGGGGCGGGTTCGACGTGGGGCTCGGCGGCTACGCGGGGCTCTACGCCTTCCCGTCGGCCCTCGATCCGTACTACGGCAGGAGTCCGGTGACGCTGGGCCTTTTCCTCCGCATCCGCCCGAGCCGCATGAGCCACGGGGGAGGGTAGGGCGGCTAAACTTCGGGACGATGCGCGTGATGATGCTGTCGTGGGAGTACCCGCCCCGGATCGTGGGCGGGATCTCGCCCCACGTCTACGACCTCTCCCGCCGCCTCGCCGAGCGCGGGGTCGAGGTCCACGTCGTCACGAAAGCGACCCCCAAGGCCCCCGACGAGGAGACCGAACCCTCGGGCGTCCGCGTCCACCGCGTGAGCCTCGCGCGCGACCCGAACGACTTTCTCGACGAGATCGGACTCCTGAACGACGCGACCGAGCGGCGCGTGCGCGAGCTGTTGGAGGACTGGCGCCCGGGAGGCGAGCCCACGATCTTCCACGCCCACGACTGGCTCTCCCTTGACGCGGCGCGCGAGCTCAAGTACGAGTACAAGCTCCCGATCGTGGCGACCCTGCACGCGACCGAGTGGGGGCGCCACGGCGGGATCTTCTCCGACACGAGCCGCGCGATCGCCGAGCGCGAGTACTGGCTCACCTACGAGGCGTGGCGCCTCGTCGTGTGCTCCGAGTTCATGCGCGGCGAGGCCGCCCGCCTCTTCGGGTGCCCGAGCGACAAGGTCGAGACGATCTTCAACGGCGTCGAGGCGGCCCGTTTCGCCGGTCCCCGCGACGAGGCGGTGCGCGCCCGGTACGCGTCCCCCGACGAGAGGCTCGTCCTCTACGTCGGGCGCTTCGTCCGCGAGAAGGGGATCGGCGTCCTTCTCGACGCGATGTCCGCGATCCTCGCGCGCGAGCCGAAGACGCGCTTCGTTCTCGTCGGCGGCGCGGCGGGGCACGACCGCGAGAAGTTCGAGGGGTTCGTCCGCTGGGCCGCGCTCTCGGAGCGGGTGACGTTCGCGGGTTTCCTCTCGGGGCCGCCGCTCCACGCGCTCTACCGCGCCGCCGACGTCGCGGTCTTCCCCTCGCTCTACGAACCGTTCGGGATCGTCGCGCTCGAGGCGATGGCCGCCGGCGTCCCCGTCGTCGCCTCCGACGCGGGGGGACTGAGGGAGATCGTCGTCCACGACGCGACCGGGACGAGCACCTTCGCGGGCGACGCCGCCTCGCTCGCTTGGGGGGTCCTGCGGGTCCTGGGGGACCCGGCGCGCGCCCGCCGCCTCGCCGAGAGCGCGAAGGCGCGCCTGAACGTCGAGTTCGAGTGGGGCCGCCTCGCCGACCGCACCGTCGCCCTCTACGAGCGGATCTGGGACGAGTTCCTCCGCTCGTACTGGGCCGAGCGGACCGTCTGGCCCGTCACCCCGGGTGCCGAGGAGCGCTACGAAGAGATGCGCCTGCGCGAGAAGCTCGCCGCCGCGCGGGTGCCCGAGCGGGACCTCTCGGTGGAGCGCCCCCGCCCGCGCCACGGCACGCCGATCCCGGCGACGCCCGCCGACGTCACCGACGAGCCGGAGCTCTTCGACCGCCTCATCCGGCCCGTGTAGTCGGGCGGGGAGAATCGGGCTAAGGGATCTTCCCGAGCAGGCGCCCAGTCTGGTAGATCCCTACCGCGAAGAGGTACGCGAGCGCCGTCATGTAGACGAACATGAAGACGGGCCAGCGCCGCGAGCCCGTCTCTCGCCCCACCGTCGCGAGCGTCGAGAAGCACTGCGCGCAGAGGGCGAAAAAGACCATGAGCCCCACCGAGTTCCACGGATCGAAGAGCGGGCGCCCGTCGGGGCGCTTCGCCTCCGCGATCGCGCCGACGAGATCCTTCGACCCCGCCTCCTGACCCTCGCCGAGCGAGAAGAGCACCCCGAGCGAGGGGACCACCGTCTCGCGCGCGGGAAAGGCGGCGAGGATGCTCGTCGTGATCCGCCAGTCGAAGCCCGCCGGGGCGAAGGCCGGCTCGATCATCCGCCCGAACCGCCCGAGGTACGAGCGCTCCAGCTGCGCCTCCGCCGCCCGCGCCTCGCCCCGCGGCGAGGACGCCGCGACCCGCGCCCGCTCGGCCGGGGACATCTGCGGAAAGTACGCCGCCGCCCAGATGAGGAGCGACATGAACACGATCGTCGTCCCCGCCGTCGTCACGAAGACCCTTCCGCGCGACCACATCGCCATCCCGACGTCGCGCCACTTCGGCCACTGGTACGGCGGAAGCTCCAGCATGAACGGGAGCCGCCGCCCCTTCACCACCTTCCGGTTGAGCGCCCACGCGATCGGGATCGCGAGGAGAAGCCCCAGGAGGTGCATCGCGAAGAGCGCGAACCCAGCCCACGCCTCCCCGAACCGCGGCCGGATCACCGCGCCGATGAGGAGCACGTACACCGGAAGCCGCGCCGAGCACGACATGAGCGGCGCGACGAGGATCGTCGCGAGCCGCGAGCGCGCGTCGGGCATCACCCGCGCCGCCATGATCCCCGGGATCGCGCACGCGAACGACGAGAGGAGCGGGATGAACGCCCGCCCGTTGAGACCGCACCACCCCAGCAGTCGGTCCATGAGGAACGCCGCCCGCGCAAGGTACCCCGACCCCTCGAGCACCGAGATGAAGAAGAAGAGGATGAGGATCTGGGGAAGAAAGACGAGCACGCCCCCCACCCCCGCGATGAGGCCGTCTACCACGAGCGAGCGCAGGATCGGGATCCCCGCCAGGTGCGGCGAGACGAACGCCTTCAAGGCGTCGAACCCCGCCGCGATAAGGTCCATGAGAGGCTGGGCGAGCGTGTAGATCCCCTGGAAGACGACGTACATGATCGCCGCGAAGACGACGAGCCCGAACACCCGGTGGGTCAGCACCGCGTCGATCCGGTCCGTCCGGCTCCGGCGGGGAGCCTCCGCGCGCGTGATCGCCGCCGCCTGGACCATCGCCGCCCACCGGTACCGGTCGTCCACGCTCGGCGCGCCCGCCTCGACCGGAAGCTCCGCCCGGAGCGCGGCGAGGTCCCGCGCGAGCCCCGGCGCCTCCAGTTCCAAGACGTCGAACCGCCCCGTCGGGGCTCTCAGTTCGGCGACGAGATCCCCGCGCGAGAGGTCCGCCCCCGCCCGCGCGAGCCGTTCGCGCAGGGCGGCGACGCGCGCCTCGAACGCGGGGTGGAGCCCGAGGTCGAGCGACGGCGCGCGCGGCGCGTCGAGCCCGCGCTCGATCGCCCCGACGAGGGCCGCGATCCCGCCCCCCCGCTTCCCGTCGAGGGGCACGACCTCCGCGCCGAGAAGGTTCGAGAGCCGCGCGAGGTCCACCTCGCGCCCCCCCGCGCGCAGACGGTCGGTCATCGTGAGCGCGACGACGAGCGGCAGACCCCGCTCCGCGATCTGGCTGTAGAGGTAGAGGTTGCGCTCGAGGTTCGTCGCGTCCACGACGACGACGAGAAGATCGGGCGGCGCCCCGCCTTCGCCGACGATCTCCCCGACCGCGACCCGCTCGTCCTCGCTCACGGGGGTGAGCGAGTAGAGCCCCGGCACGTCCGCGACCTCCACGTCCGGGCGCCCTCGGAGCGTGCCGGCGACCCGCTCGACGGTCACCCCCGCGTAGTTCGCGACCTTCTGGTGAAGCCCCGTGAGGGCGTTGAAGAGCGTCGTCTTCCCCGCGTTCGGATTCCCGACGACGGCGACGCGGCGAAGGCCGACCGCCGGGGCGCCCGTGCCGACGGAGGGGGGGCAGGCGCTCACGGGGCGGCTTCGACGAGCTCGAGAGAGAACGCCTCGGCCTCGCGCCGTCGCAGGCAGAGCCGGTACCCGCGCAGGTCGATCTCGATGGGATCGCCGAGGGGGGCGACCTTCACGACCGCGAACTCCGCCCCGTTCGTGAGCCCCATCTCGCGCAGGCGCAGACAGGCGTCCTCGTCCTTGCCGCTACAGCCCGCGACCCGCGCGCGCATCCCGCGCCGCAGATCGCCGAACCGGATCGTGGTGCCCGCCATCGCTCTTCCTTTAATCTACCCAAAAACGGGAGGATTGAACGGAAAGCCCCGACGTGCCGGGAGGCGAAAGGTTCAGCGCACGACCGCGAAGGTCTTCGGGGAGATCGCGCCGTCGAGCTCGACCGCGCCGGTCCAATCCGAGACGATCGTCACGGAGACCGTCGCGGGCTTCTGAACCCCGGTCCTCGTCTTCGTCTCGGGCTCCCCCGCGACCGCGAGCCTCTGCTCGGTCCGGAACCGCACGAGATCGCCCTCGGGGGTCACGAAGAGCCGGTACCGCCCGCTCACCGCCTCCCCCTCCCCGGCGCGCCAGTCCCCGGCGACGACGCGGCACGTCTTTCCGGCGACGGTGGCGGGCTCGACCTCCCTCAGCGTCGCGAGCTGGGCGTTGAAGCCCGCCATCCCCCAGTTCTTCGCCACCGGCCTCCCCTGCGAGTTCGTCCGCCCGCTCCGCATCGAGACCGCGAGCCCGAGGAACGGCGAGAACACGTCGGGAAGGCTCTGCCGGGCCGCGGCGTAGAGGTCGGGGACCTCGAGCGCCCCCTCGGGCCGCCCGACGACCTCCGCGCGGCGATGCCCCGGCGGCGTCTCGAGCCCCGGCGCGTCGTAGGTGAACGTCGTCCCGTCGCTCGTCACGACGTAGCGCCGTCCGGCCCGGCGCGAGTCCGTCTGCGCGACGAAGAGGCGCGCGGGCTTCTCCAGCGCGAACTCCGTCGCGATCGTCACCGTCGCCGACCCCGACTCCCCCGTGGCGACCTGAGTGAGCACGAACGACCCTCGCGCCGACGTCGCGGCGTAGTACCGCGCGAACATCCGGCTCACGAGGGCCTTCGCCGAGGCGGCGGGATCGTTCGGCGCCGGAGCCGAGGCGCCTTGGCCGAGGAGAACGGTCGCGAGGAGAAAGGGCGTCATGCTCGTAACGATACGCGCTTCAGGAGGCGTCGCGCGTCCAGATCGTCTCGGGGACCCCTGAGGCGGCGTTCTGGAAGCGCGCCGCGACGAAGAGGAGGTCCGAGAGCCGGTTGAGGTACAGCCGGAGCTCGGCCCGGACCGGCTCGTGCTCGCCGAACGCGACGAGCGCCCGCTCCGCCCGCCGGCACACCCCGCGCGCGAGGTGGAGCGAGGCCGCCGCGGGAAGCCCTCCGGGGAGGATGAAGTGCCGGAGCGGCTCGACCCCCGCCTCCATCGCGTCGATCGCCCGCTCAAGGATCGCGACGTGCTCCCCCGAGAGGTCGCGCACCGCGTAGAGCGACCCCTCGTCGCTCGCCAGCTCGGCCCCGAGCGAGAAGAGGTGCGACTGGGCGAGCCCCAACACGGCCTCGATCTCCGGCGCGAGCGTTTGCGAGCGGGCGAACCCGAGGGCGGCGTTGAGCTCGTCCACCTCCCCGATCGCGTGCATCCGCGGGTCCGCCTTGCTCACCCGGTCGCCTCCCATGAGGCCCGTCGTCCCGTCGTCTCCGGTCTTCGTGTAGAGCCGCGCCATCAGCGCCCCCCCCCGCCGGCGGTGTCCTTCATCACGAGGCGCACGAACGCGGGAAGATTCCTCACCTTCGCGATCTTCTTGGGGTTCAGAAGAAGCCGCCAGAGCCATTCCAAGTGGAGCCGCTGGAACGCCTTCGGCGCGCGCCTCACCGTTCCGGAATGCACGTCGAGCGAGCCCCCGATCCCCATCGCGACCCGCGCCCCGACGATCGCCTCGGTGTTGCGGATGAACGTCTCCTGCCGGGGGATCCCCATCGCGACGAGAAGGATGTCGGGCTTCGCTCCGGCGACCTCCTGCGCGACGACCGGGTCGCTCTCGGCCGGAAAGTAGCCGTCGCGCGCCCCCACGATGTTGCACCCCGGATGCTTCAGCCTCAGCCGCTCCGCCGCCGCCGCCGCGATCCCCGGGGCCGCGCCGAGAAGGTAGATCCGCCATCCCTCGCGCGCCGAGAGGTCGCACAGCTCGCCGACGAGCTCGACCCCGCTCACCCGCCCCTCGATCGGCTTGCCGTAGCGCCGCGAGGCCCACAGCACCCCCGCCGAGTCCGGCGTGATGAGGTCCGCCGTCGCGAAGAGATCTTGGAAGAAGGGGTCCGTCTGGGCCTGGACGATCCCGCTCGCGTCCGCCGTGATGACGAGGTGGGGGCGCGGCTCGGCGAGCATCGCCTCGATCCGCGCGAGCGCCCCCGCCATCGTCACCCGGTCCACCGGCAGGCCGAGGATCTCCACCCGGTCTCGGGCGGCCGGGTCGCGTTCGACGGGACCCTGGGGGGACGTGTTCGGGGTCGGTCGTCCCGGCATCGCGGGGAGTCTACCGGCACCCCCGCCGGGCCGTGCGCGCGAGGCGGGGTCGTCAAGAGGGGTCCCGATGGGCTAGACTCCTCCGGTTAAGGGCGTTAACCTCGCCCGCGGCCTAGGTCGCCTCCACCGCGCCAAGCGGTGGGGCGAGCAGAGACCCCTTCCATGATCCGCCCGCAAGCGAAGCGCAACGCCGCCTTCACCCTCATCGAGCTTCTCGTCGTCATCGCCATCATCGCCATATTGGCCGCCATCCTCTTCCCCGTCTTCGCGCAGGCGAAGCTCGCGGCGAAGAAGACCGCCGACCTCTCGAACGCGAAGCAGATCGGGACCGCGACCCAGATCTACCTCGGCGACTCCGACGACACGAACCCCATGGTCGTCTATACCACCGACGGCAACGGCCTCATCCCCGGGACCGGCTCCGACTTCTACTCCATCTTCGACGCGCTCCAGCCCTACTCGAAGAACAAGGACCTCTTTACGTCGCCCGGCGAGCCGAAGGCGATCAAGTGGAGCGCCGTGCTCCCCGCGACGAACTCCGCCTCCTCCGACACGGTGCTGGGCTACGCGGGCGCCGCGCTCGGAAAGACCCTCACCTCGGCCTCGAACTTCAACTTCGCGGGCTTCGCCCCGAACTTCCGGGTCTTCGAGGACAAGGCCGTCGGGGCGCCTCTGGCGTGCAACGGCGAGGTCGTGAACAACAGCGCGATCCCCGCCGTCGCGGACACGACGATCTTCTACAACTCCGGCTATCTCAAAGCGGGCCAGCTGAACCCCGACCTCGATCCTAGCAAGCCGAACGTCGTGCCGAACACCGACGCGTTCGCGTTCTACAACGCCTACAAGACGCCGCCGAGCCCGTTCAGCCGGCTGAACTTCCCCGGCGTCGCGCGCTACGGGAACACGATCAACGTCACCTTCGCCGATACCCACACGAAGTCCATCAACCGCAACGGCAAGCTCGCCGGGACGGCCCCCGATCTCACGAAGACCGCGAGCCCGACGGCCCCCGTGAACGTCTACCACCTGCCCTACGACCTCAACGGCATCCCGGATCTCGTCGCCGAGAGCACCTGCGGACGCTGATTCGGTCATCGCCCGAACGCCGCCGACACTTTTCAACGAAAAGTGAAAACACCCCCTCGCCCCCGCCTCACCGGCGGGGGCGTTGTCGTAGAATAGAGGACCGATGCCATCCCCCGCGATCGAGAAACACGACCCGCGCCCGGTCGATCACGGCGCCACCCCCAGGACCATCCGGCTCCGCATCAAGCGCCAGAACGGCGCGGGAGCCGAGGCCTACTGGCAGACGTTCGAGATCCCCTACGTGGAGAAGACGAACGTCATCTCCGCCCTTATGGAGCTCCGCAAGAACCCCGTGACGGTCGCCGGGGAGGACGTCTCGCCCCCCGCCTGGGAGGCCGCCTGCCTCGAGGAGGTCTGCGGCAACTGCTCGATGATCGTCAACGGCACCGTCCGGCAGGCCTGCACCGCCCTCATCGAGGAGGTCGGCGTCGTGAACGGCGACGCCTACGAGGTCGAGCTCACCCCGATGACGAAGTTCCCCGTCGTGCGCGACCTCGTCGTGGACCGCTCGAAGATGTTCGAGAACCTCAAGAAGGTGCGCGGCTGGGTTCCCATCGACGGCTCGTACGACCTCGGCATGGCCCCGCCCCAGGACGACGGCCCCCGCCAGCTCCGGTACGCCCTCTCGCGGTGCATGACGTGCGGCTGCTGCCTCGAGGCTTGCCCCCAGGTGAACGAGAAGTCCCCCTTCGTCGGCCCCGCCGCGATCGGGCAGGCGCTCCTCTTCAACATGCACCCCGTCGGCAAGTCGCTCCAGAACGAGCGCCTCGAATACCTCTCGGGCGAGGAGGGGATCACCGGGTGCGGCAACGCGCAGAACTGCGTGAAGGTCTGCCCCAAGGGCGTCCCCCTCACCGTCGCCATCGCCCAGATCAACCGCGACACGACCGTCTACCGCATCAAGCGCTGGCTCGGACTCGCCTCCGGCCCCGGCTAGCCCCCCGCCTCTTCCCCTCGCCCCTCCCCCGTCCTCGCAAGCACCCCGCTAGGAACAGTAGACTTCGGCCGTCATGATGGCGGCCGTCGTCGTTTTAGGAGCCTCGCTCGTCCAGACCGCGAAGCCGCCCGTCAAGCCCGTCGTGACCTTCGCCGCGCCCGCGAGCGTGAAGCCCGGCGCGACCGTCGCCGCCACCGCGAAGGTCGCCATCCCCGAGGGCTGGCACGCCTACCAGAACCCTCCGAAGAGCGAGTTCGAGAATCCCCTCGTCCTCCGCTTTCCCGAAAAGCCCTCGCCGTTCCGCCTGAGCGGCGTGCGCTACCCCAAGGGCGTGGCTAAGACCGTCGCGGGCGTCGCGACGATCGTCTACGAGGGCACCGTCCCCATCGCGTTCCGGATCTCGGTCCCGAAGGCGGCGAAGCCCGGGAAGGCGACCGTCCCGATGACCCTCGCTTACCAGCTCTGCTCCGACTCCACCTGCCTTCCCCCGGACGACCTCCCCTTGAGGCTCGCCCTCACGGTGGCGCGTTGACGACGTTCCGGGTAGGCGACGTCGAGATCGGCGGCCCTCGCCTCACGATCCTCGCCGGACCCTGCCTCGCCGAGTCGCGGGAGCTCTGCCAGCGCGTCGCCGCCGTCATGAAGCCCCTTTGCGAGCGGTACGGCTTCGGCTACGTTTTCAAGGCCTCTTTCGACAAGGCGAACCGCACCTCCGCCGAGAGCGAGCGCGGGATGGGGCTCGACGTGGGCGTCGAGCTCATCGCCGGGATCGGGGCCGAGTTCGGCGTCCCCACGACGACCGACGTCCACCTCCCGAATCAGGCCGCCCCCGTCGCGGAGCGGATCGACCTTCTCCAGGTCCCCGCGTTCCTGTGCCGTCAGAGCGACCTCCTAGAGGCGTGCGCCGCGACGGGGCGCCCCGTGAACGTGAAGAAGGGCCAGTTCCTCGCTCCCCACGACGCGCGCAACATCGTCGAGAAGCTTCAGGCCTTCGGCGCCTCGGGGGCGATGCTCACCGAGCGCGGGACGACCTTCGGCTACAACGCCCTCGTCGTGGATATGCCCGGCCTCGAGATCATGCGGGGCTTCGGGGTGCCGGTGTGCTTCGACGCTACCCACTCCGCTCAGCGCCCCGGCGGCGCGGGAACGACGAGCGGCGGCGTGCGCGAGAGCATCCCCGCCATGGTCCGCGCCGCCGTCGCGGTGGGGATCGACGCCCTCTTCCTGGAGGTCCACCCCGACCCAGCGAACGCCCTGAGCGACCGCGAGACCCAGTGGCCCCTCGACCGCGCCGAGGAGCTCCTCGCGAGCGTCGCCCGGTTCCGCTCGGCATTCATCTAACCGCCGGTCCAACCGCCAGCGTCAGGAGCCGCGCCCGCTTCGTATCGGACGCGGAACGCTTGAAGTTCGTCGTGGTGCTCGATGATCCACTCCTCCAAAGTCCGCACCACCCCGGCGAGCGAGCGTCCGGTGTCGCTCAAGCGATACTCGACCCGTGGCGGGACCTCGGGATAGCTCACGCGTTCCACAAGACCGTAGGTCTGCAGGTCGCGCAACGTCTGGACGAGCATCTTGCGTGAGACGCCTTCGACGGAACGGATGAGATCCCCTGTCCGCACCGGTCCGCTTTCGAGCGTGCACAGCAGGAGGATCGTCCACTTGCCGCCGATAAGTCCGAGGGTATGGCGGGACGGGCAGGTGATCTTGAAGGGATCCGCGGGTGGCTGAGGCATCACGGGCAAATGTTACCGGAAAGTGCGTACTTGACCCATGGAGAATCTTAGGCAACACTCTCGATGCGGAGGGATTTCCTTCGCCACGGAAACCTATGAACCCTCCTCTCGCGATCGTCACCGGCGCCTCCAGCGGCATCGGCCTCGCCCTCACCCTCTCGCTCCTCGAGCATGGCTATCTCGTCGTCGCGAACGCGCGGAGCATCGAGAGTTCCGGCGCGCTGCCTGATCACCCGCGTCTCCGTCTCGTGGATGGAGACGTCGGCGACCCGGAGACGGGGGCGCGGCTCGCTCGGGTGGCCGTCGAGTTTGGGGGCGGCATCGACCTCCTCGTCAACAATGCGGGCATCTTCGTCCCGAAGCCGTTCGAGGACTACACCGCCGAGGAGTACGACCGCGTGACGAGGACGAACTCGGAGGGGTTCTTCTTCGTCTCCCAAGCCGCCGTCCGGGTGATGGAAGGGCGAGGGGGGCACATCGTGAACCTCTCCACCACCCTTGCCGACCAACCGGTCGCGGGCGTCTCGGCCCTCTTGACCCAGCTGACGAAGGGGGGGATCAACTCGGCGACGAAGGCGCTCGCGATCGAGCTCGCCGGCAGGGGGATACGCGTGAACGCGATCGGGGCGGGCATCATCGACACGCCGATGCACGACCCTGCCGCGCACGATTTCCTAAGCTCGCTCCATCCGCTCCATCGGCTCGGGACGGTGCAGGAGATCGTGGATGCCGTCCACTACCTTCAGGAAGCCTCGTTCGTGACGGGCGAGATCCTTCATGTGGATGGCGGCGCGCACGCCGGGAAGTGGTGAGTTGAGAACGACCTTCACCGAGGACGTCCTCACCCGTTTGGAAACCCTTGGACGGGTCGTTCCTACGGCACTCCCCGCGCCCGCCGGAGCGTACGAGCCGTACCGCCTCCACCGGGGCTTGGGGTTCTTGGCGGCGCAGGTTCCCGGGTACGACTCCACCCTGCTCGGGCGAATCGGCAGGGAGATCGCGCCCGAACGGGGGCGCGAAGCAGCCGCACTCGCCGCCCTCAATGCGATCGCCCGGATCCATGAGGCGCTCAGCGGGCTCGATCGCTTAGAGCGTCTTCTCCACGTCGCAGGCCACGTCGCCTGTGACGACGGCTTTCGCGACGCGCCCGGTGTGCTCGACGGAGCCTCGGAGTTGTTCGTAGCGGCGTTGGGCGAGAAGGGACGCCACTCGCGCACGGCCTACGCTCCGACCCGACTTCCGCGCGACGTATGCATCGAGCTGGAGATCACGTTCGCCTACCGCGAGTGACCGTCTCAGGTCGATCCTTAAACCCCGAGCGCGCGGCGGAGCCACTCCGCGTTGCTCGGGACCATCTCGGGGTCCCAGTCGTGCCCCCCCGCGTACTCGATGAGCCGTTTGGGTCCCGCGAGCGCCTCGTACACGGCGCGCACGTTCGCGGGGCGGCTCGCCGGGTCGCGCAGGCCGAGGGAGACCTGCGTCGGGACCCGGCAGTGCGCCGCGTGGTGGACCGTGTCGTAGTAGCTCACCGTGTCGAGCACCCGCGCCTCGCCGAGCGGCATCGCGTCCATCGCGTCGCGGATCTCCTTCAGCGGGTAGCGCGCCACCCCGCCCGCGAGCGTCGCCCCCGCGTTCGCGAGGAACGGCATGTCGGCGCACACCGCCCGCACCGCCGGGCACCACGCCCCGAGCCAGAGCGCTATCCCGCCCCCCTGGCTCATGCCCATCGCGCCGATCCCGCTCTCGCCCGTCTCCGCCTGCGCCGCGAGAAGCCGCGCCGCGAGGACGCAGTCGCCGAACATCCGCCGCAGGATCCAGGTGCCCGGACGCTCGATCCCCTCGGCGAAGTACCCCCGCTCGGGCCGGTACGTCTCCTCGTGGAACGGCCCCTCGCCGTGGAAGTTGAACGAGAGCGAGACCATCCCCTCCCGCGTCCCGTAGGCGTTCGGGCGCATGGACCACCGCCCGTACGGCGCGATCCAGAGGAAGCCCGGGAGCCGCCCCCCCGCCTCGCGCCCCCGGGGGACGGCGATCCAACCCTGCCGCCGGACGCCCCCCATCCCGCGGAACTCCATCTCCTCGACGAGGTGCGTCTCGGAAGGGTGGTCGCTCCGGTACGAGCGCCCCATGTCGAGCGGCTGGGCGTACGCCTCCGCCGCCGCCTCGCGCCAGAACTCGGCGAAGTCCTCCGGAAGCTCGTAAGGCGTGTCCTCGCCCACGGCTACGAAGCGGCGGTCGCGCCCGGATTCGCGCCCATCGCGCGCTCGCGCGCCTCGACGTGGAGCCCCGTCGTCATAAGCCACGTCGTCGCCCGCTGGATCTCCTCCAGCGGCCCCGAGAGCTCGATCTCGGCGTACCCCGAGTCCTCGTCGATGTTCGCCCGCCGCACGTTCACCTCGCACCCGAAATCGCGTCCCAGCCGGTAGAGCCACGGCTCCCCCACGTTCTGCCGCTGCGCGACGACGTCGAGCCTCACCGAGTTGCGCCCCGTAGGATCCATGCGCTAGGGAGGGTACCCCCGCGCCCGAAACGCGGGTCGCCATAATGGGAGTGGTCATGGCTGATCGCATCACCGTCTTCGACACGACGCTCCGTGACGGCGAGCAGTCGCCCGGCGTCCGCCTCACCCTCGACGAGAAGCTCGAGATCGCCCACGCCCTCGCCGCCCTCGGCGTGGACGTCATCGAGGCGGGCTTCCCCATCTCCTCCCCCGGCGACTTCGAGTCCGTGAACACCCTCGCCCGCGAGGTGCAGGGCGTCACGGTCTGCGGCCTCACCCGCGCCCGCGAGCGCGACATCGAGGTTGCCGCCGAGGCCCTAGAGCCCGCCGAGCGTCGCCGCATCCACACCGGGCTTGGCGTCTCCCAAAGCCATCTGGAGCACAAGCTCCGGATGACCCCCGAGACCGCGCTCGAGACCGGCGTCGCCGCGGTGAGAAAGGCCCGCCAGTACACCGACGACGTCGAATACTTCATGGAGGATTCGGGCCGCGCCGAGCGCGAGTACGTCTACCGCGTCGCCGAGGCGATCATCCGCGCGGGGGCGACGACGATCAACGTCCCCGACACCACCGGCTACGCGACCCCCGACGAGTACCGCGCCCTCATGCAGGGGCTCATCGAGAACGTCCCGAACGCGGGCGACGCCGTCTTCTCGTGCCACTGCCACAACGATCTCGGGATGGCGACCGCGAATACCCTCGCGGGCGTCGCGGGCGGGGCCCGCCAGATCGAGGTGACGATCAACGGCATCGGCGAGCGCGCGGGCAACACCGCGCTCGAAGAGGTCGTGATGGCCCTACGTGTGCGGCAGGACCAGTACCCCTTCGTCACCGGGATCGACGCGATCCGCCTCGTCCCCACCTCGCGCCTCGTCTCGAAGCTCACCGGGATGCTCGTCCAGCGCAACAAGGCGATCGTCGGCGCGAACGCCTACGCCCACTCCTCGGGCATCCACCAGGACGGCGTCCTGAAGGAGCGGAGCACCTACGAGATCATCGACCCCACCCTCGTCGGCGCCGAGCGGAGCGAGATCGTCCTCACTGCCCGTTCCGGTCGCCACGGCCTGAGGTTCCGCCTCCAGGAGCTCGGCTACGACTTCGCCCCCGACCGCTTCGAGGCGATCTACGAGGCCTTCCTGAAGGTCGCCGACGAGCGCCGCGAGGTCGGCGAAGAGGACCTGAAGACGCTCGTCGCCCTGTGACCCGACCGTTCGACTGGGATGGGCTACGCCGACTTCTCTGGACCGCCCTCGTCGCTTCGTTCGGGTTAGCGGCCTTCCTCGTCCTCGCCCGAGGGGCCGTGACCGGAAACGTGCCGGACCCCTCCACCGGCGCGATGCACCCCGTGGACGGAGGGGCGATGATGCGCGACGCGGCTCTCGACCTCCTTCGTCGTCCCTTCGAGACTCTCGTCCCTCTCGCCGGGACGTCTCTTCTCCTCGCCGCCGTCGCGCTCCTGTACGACCGAGGGATCCGAGCGGTGGAGCCGATTTACCGGATCGTCTACGGATTCGGGTTCGCCGCCCTCTTTGCCTGCCTCGGCGCGCCGTTCACCTGGGGAGGGTCCCTGTGTCTTGCCGCTGGGTTCCTCCCCGCCATCGTCGCCGCCGCGTCGCACGACCGCGCGCGATCGCCTTATACTCGCCTCGCCGAACTCGCCCTCGGCCCTGCGATCTGCGCCCTCGGCTTCGGTCCGATCCAGTTCCTGGCTTCCCGGCCCGGAGCTTGAATCCGACGGGTCCGATCGCGCAGGGCCTACGGTAGAATGCTCTACCGTGCAAGGCTCGCTCGAAGATCGCCTGGACCGTCTCGCCACCGCACTCGAAGCCCTTCTCGCGCGCGGGGAGGAGTCGCGCAAGGACGCCGCGCGGACCATCGAGGGCGTCTTCGATCTCCACGAACCGGTCACCGGTGCCGAGATCCCGATCTCCTCGAACCCCGATCCGCGCGAGGCGATGCGGGAGCGGCTCCAGAAAGCCTCTGCCGACGCGAAGGCGCACGTCGAGAGACTCCGCATCGAATCGGACGCCGAGGGACGCGCCGTCCGCGAGCACCGCGAGCGCGTTCTCGCCGAGCTCGCCGCTCAAACCGCGCTCCTTCGGGAGATCGCCGCGAAACTCGACGCCCCCCGGCAGTAGACTCCCGCGCGTGCCGCTCCCGATCGCGCTCGTGGACGCCTTCGCCGAACGTCCCTTCACCGGGAACCCCGCGGGCGTCGTTCTCCTCGACGGACCCGCCCTCACGGACGCCCAGATGCAGAGCGTCGCCCTCGAGATGAACCAGGCCGAGACCGCCTTCTCGTGGCCCGAGGGGAACGCCTATCGCCTCCGCTGGTTCACCCCCACCGTCGAGGTGGACCTGTGCGGCCACGCGACCCTCGCCACCGCGCACCGGATGTGGGAGACCGGCGCCGCCACGGAGGACGAGATCCGCTTCGCCACCCGTTCGGGGCTCCTGACCGCGACCCGGAACGAGGGCGAGACCGCCCTCGACTTCCCCGCCGAACCCCCCATCGCCGAGCCGCCCCCCGCGAACGCCGCCGCGATCCTCGGGCGCGAGCCGCTCTGGTGGGGGCGCAACCGGATGGACCATTTCGCCGTCGTGAGCACTCCCGAGGACCTCGCGGGCGACTGGACGCCCCGGATGGCCGCGATCGCCGCCCTCGGCGGGCGCGGCCTGATCGTCACCGCGATCGGGCGGGGCGAGGTGGACTTCGTCTCGCGGGGCTTCTTCCCGGCGTCCGGCATTCCCGAGGACCCCGTCACCGGCTCCGCCCACTGCGCCCTCGCCCCCTACTGGGCCTCGCGCCTGAACCGCACCGAGCTCGTCGGCTACCAGGCCTCCCCCCGCGGTGGCACCGTCGGCGTCGAGGTCCGCGGCGACCGCGTCCTTCTCAAAGGCCGCGCCGTCACCACCCTCACCGGAGAGCTGACGACCGTTGGTTAGCCCCGTCCAGGTCCTTCCGGACGACGCCCGCGAGCGCGGGATCACCGACGAGCGGTGCTTCGCGCGGGGACGCGAGGCCGCCCGCGCCCTCTTCCGCGCCTACGCCGACGAACTCGACGTGGACCTCGGCTTTCAGAGCTTCGAGGCCGAGCTGACGGATCTTCCCGGCGCCTACGGCCCGCCCTGGGGGGCGCTCTTCCTTCTTTGGGACGGCGACGAGCCCGTCGCCTGCGGCGCGATCCGCCCCCTCCCCGAGAACCGCGCCGAGCTCAAGCGCCTCTACGTCGTCCCGAGCCGCCGGGGCCAGGGCCTCTCGCGCCGCCTCCTCGAGCTTTTTATGGACGCCGCCCGCACCCTCGGCTACCGCCGCATGGTTCTCGACACCCTCGATCGCCTGACGGCCGCGAACCGCCTGTACGAGGGCGCGGGCTTCGCCGACGTCCCGAACTACAACGCGAACCCGCTTCCCGGCGTCCGCTTCCTCGGCCGGGAGCTGTAACTCCGCTCTACCTGTAGAAGTCGAAGCCCTGGAGCCGGTCGCGCACGCCCGCGAGGAACTTGCCCGCGAGCATCCCGTCGATGATCCGGTGGTCGTAGGTGAGCACCAGGTGCATGATCGAGCGGATCGCGATCATGTCGTCCACGATCACCGGTTGCTTCGTGATCGCGTACGCCCCGAGGATCGCCCCCTGCGGCGCGTTGATCATCGGCGTCCCGAAAAGAGCCCCGTACGTCCCCGGGTTCGTCAGCGTGAACGTCCCGCCCTGCACCTCGGTCGCCGCGAGCGAGTTCGAGCGCGCCCGCTTCGCGATCCCGTCGAGGTCGCGCGCGATCTCGACGAGCGTCTTCTTGTGCGCGTCGCGGATGACGGGAACGATGAGCCCCCCTTCGCCCCCCTTCCCGAGCGCCACCGCGACCCCCATGTGGACCGCGTTGTTCTTCAGGATCGTGTTGTCCGGCTGGAGCGACGAGTTCACGAGCGGAAACTCGACGAGCGTCTCGGTGAGCGCCTTGATGAAGAACGGCGTGTAGGTGAGCTTCACCCCGTTCGCCGCGAGGAACGCGTCCTTGTTCAGCTCGCGGAACGCGACGAGCTTCGTCACGTCGCACGCGGTGATCGTCGTCACCGTCGGCACCTGCGACGAGCGCACCATCGCGTCCGCGATCATCTTCCGCATCCCCACGAGCGGGATCGCCTCCTGATCCGGCCCCGCCACCGTCGCCGGGGCGGGCTTCGCCGCGGGGACGGCCGCGGGGGTCGGAGCCTGGACCGGAGCCTGGACCGGGGCGGCCGGGGCCGCGAGCATCGCCTCGACGTCGCGCTTCGTCACGCGCCCGCCCTCCCCGCTTCCGCGGATCGCGGCGAGCCGGGCGTCCGAGATCCCGTTCTCCTTCGCCATCGCCTTCACCACCGGCGTGTAGAACCGGCGCTCCCCGTTGGCGGGGGCCGGCTCCTCGACGAGCGGCGCGGCGGGTGTCGGGGAGGCGGGCTGCGCCGACGCCTCGGGCGCCTTCGGAGCCTCGGGAGCGGCCTTCGCCCCCGCCGCGCTCGGCGCGTCGATGACCCCCATCGCCTCGAACACCTTCACCGGCTGCCCCTCCTCGATGAGGATCTTCGTCAGCACCCCCGCCGCGGGCGAGGGAAGCTCCGTATTGACCTTGTCGGTCATGATCTCGACGATCGGCTCGTCCTCCTTCACCGCGTCGCCCACGGCCTTGAGCCACCGGCTCACCGTCCCCTCGTGGACCGACTCGCCCAACTCCGGCATCAAGATCTCGACGGCCATAGCTACGCGCCTAGTCTACCGGCGGCCCCTGCAAGAAGCTGGCGAGATCCCTCTCGTTCACCTCCGGCTCGCCGCCCGCCACGTCGTCGAGCCCCCCCGCCCGCATCGCCGCCTCCAGATCGCCCACCATCCCGAAGAGCGCCTCGAACGACGGCACGACGTAGAGGAGCGGCTGGTACGCGTCGATCTCGAACGTCCGGTTCACCATCTCGAAGAGGTCCGCCGGTCGCCGCTCCACCTCCGGAGCGTCGATCGCGTGCGCGATCTCGCCGTAGCTCGAGAGCAGCCCCGACCCGTAGACCCGCACCCCGTCGGGCGTCTCCATGAGCCCGAACTCGATCGTGAACCAGAAGAACCGCGCGAGCGCCCGGATCCGGCTCGCCAAGACGTGCACGTCTCCGCCCGCCCCTTCCGCCGCCGCCCGCGCGACCTCCCCGAACCGCACGAGCGCGTCCGCGAACGCCCGGTCCGTGTGCATGGGGACGTGCCCCGCGATGTCGTGGAAGACGTCCGGCTCCGGCAGGTAGTCCAGCGCGTCCGACCGGCGGATCGTGATCGTCGTCGGAAACTCCCGCCGCCGCAGACGGTCGAAGAACATGTACGCCGGGACGTACCCCGAGACCGGCCGTGCCCGGAACCCCGTGAGCGGGTTCAGGAAGCGGTTGACGTCCTCCAGGCGCGGGATCCGCTCCGGATCGAGCGCGAGCCTCGCGATCCCCTCGCGGAAGCGCGGGTTCGCGTACCGCTCCCACCGGGGCCGCATCCGCGCGAAGAGCCGCCGCCACGCCTCGTGGTTCTCGGGCGAGTACAGCTCGTACGGCTGCTCGATGAAGAGCCGCCCGTCCTCCACCGCTTCCTCGATGAAGGGCGCCGCCCCCGTCGTAAGCCCAGCAAGGGCGAGAGGACGGGCCGTATCCACGTCGATACTCACTCCTCCAGTCTACGCGCGCCCGACCCGCACGCGCCGGTCGATCGCCGCGTCGCGCCGGTCGTACAGCACCACGCCGACCGTCGCGAGAAGCGGCAGGAGGAACGCGAGGTAGTGGGCGATCTTGATCTTCTTCGTGAGAAGGGTGTTCAGGTACACGTACCGCTCGAGCGAGTTCGGGTTGTACATATGGAAGAGAAAGGTCAGCCCGAAGTACATCGCGATCGCGAGCGGCAGGTACGTCCCAAGGAGCACCCCCAACCGTTTGGGCCGGAGCCCCGTGTTGTTCCGGTACGCCGCCGCCGCCCCCCGCACCGCGACCCCGAAAAAGGTGAACAGCAGGGGCATCAGCAGGACGTCCCACATGGAATCAGGCGCGGAACCGCTCATCCCCTCTATTGTAGGCTCGCGGAACCAGAGCCCACCAGCCGGAGCGGGCGAACGCGGGTAAACCAAGCCCGATGCCGTGCGCGCTCGCGCCCCTCGCCCTCATGGTCGCGCTCTCCTCTGCCCACGGAACCCCCGAGACCCGCGAGGTCGCCTTTCGCTACGTCTCCGACGCGCCGCTCGCCTCGGCCGTCGTCGTCGGGGGTTTCAACGAGTGGGACCGCGCGCGCCATCCTCTCGCCCCCGATCCCGCCCGCAAGGTTTGGACGGGCCGCTTCCGTCTTCCCGTCGGCGTCTACCCGTACCTCTTCTGCCTCGACAACGCCCGCTGGGTCCCCGACCCGTCCGCCCCCTCCCGCCCCGACGGCAACGGGAACGCGAATTCGCTTCTCGTCGTCGCCCCGCCCGATTACGATCTCGCCCCCGGCGCCCTCGGCGACGGGCGGATCACCCGCTCCGCGCTAGGCCACCGCCCCGATGCGAGCGACACCGTCCGCCTCGACGCGCGCCGCGCGAACCTCTTCGTCCGCACCCGCCGTGGCGACGTCGCGCGGGTCTTCGTCCGCACCGCCGCGGGGGACCACCCCGCGCGGCGGACCGGGGGGGACGAGCTCTACGACCTCTGGCGCGCCGAGATCCCTCTGCCGAGGGACGGGCGCTACGTCGTCCTCGCCGAGGACGGCGGACCTCCGGTGGAGATCGGCCGCTACCGCCAGGCGTTCGCGAGGATCCCCCTCCCCCGTCCGCCCGAATGGCTCCGCGACGCCGTCTTCTACGGGATCCTTCCCGACCGCTTCGCGAACGGCGACCCGACGAACGACGGCCCCGGCGTCCAGCCCTGGGGCTCGCCGCCGACCCACGAGGGCCGGATGGGCGGCGACCTCGCCGGGATCCGCGCGAACCTCGCCCATCTCTCCGCCCTCGGGGCGAACGCGGTCTACCTGAACCCCGTCTTCGTCTCGCCGAGCAACCACGGCTACGACACCGACGACTACGAGCGCGTGGATCCCCGCTTCGGGACGAACGCGGGCCTGAAGGCCCTCGTCGCCGACGCCCACGCTCGGGGCGTCCGCGTGATCCTCGACGGCGTGTTCAACCACTCCTCGCCGCGGTTCTTCGCCTTCCGCGACCTTCTCGCCCGCGGCGCGGACTCCCCCTACCGCGACTGGTACTTCCCCCTCGCCTACCCCCTCGTCGTCGGCGAGGGGCAGAGGACGTACCGCACCTTCGCCGGGGTCCCGAACATGCCGAAGCTGGACGAGGCGAACCCCGCCACCCGCGACTACTTCGTCGGCATCGGGCGCAAGTGGGTCCGCGAGGCGGGGATCGACGGCTGGCGGCTCGACGTCGCCGACGAGATCGAGCCGGGGTTCCTGCGCGCCTTCCGCCAGGGCGTCCGCGCCGAGCGCCGCGACGCGTACCTTCTCGGCGAGACCTGGGGCGACGCCCATACGATGATCCAGGGCGACGCGATGGACGCGAGCATGAACTACCGCTGGCGCGACGCGACCCTCCGCCTGGTTAACCGGCAGATTGCACTCGCCGAGTACGTCCGCCTTCTGGAGGAGATCGACGCGACGACCCCCGTGGACGCCCGCTGGGCGACGTTCAACCTTCTCGGCAGCCACGACACCGAGCGCCTGAGGACCGTCCTCGGCGGAAGCGAGGCAAAGCACCGCCTCGCCGCCGCGGTCCAATTCTTCTCCCCCGGCGCCCCGATGATCCTCTACGGCGACGAATACGGCCACGAAGGCGGCAAGGAGCCCGCGAGCCGCGTCGCGATGCCCCGCGATCCCACCGAGCCTCAGAAGGCGCTCATGGCCTTCTACGCGAAGCTCGCCGCCCTCCGCCGGGAGCTCGCCCCGAGCCGCCGCAAGCCGTTCTCGGCCTCGGTCGAGGGGGGGTTGCTCGTCCTTCGCTACGGGGAGGGCGAGGACGCGTCCGAACTCGTCCTCAACGTAGGCGACGCTCCGGTAGAACGCCCCACCGACGCGCGGAGGGTGATCCTCCACGAACGGGCGGAGCTCTCCGAGTCGGCGTCTCGGATCGAGTCCGACGGCTTCGTCCTCTCCCTCGCCGCATCGCGCAAGGGGTGACGCACGTTCTACCGAGCCCGGAAGAGGACGCGGTACCCGTCGGACGGAAGATCCAGGCGACCCGCCAGGGTCGTACTCGTCTTGGTGAAGCCGTCCTGCCACCTCCCCGCGAACGCGACTCCGAGCGGCAACGACCGGGCGACGCCCCGCGCGTTGGCGACCACGAGCGCCTCGTCCCCGCCCTTGCGCCGCGCGAACGCCACGACGTCCTCCGACGAGAGATCCACCGTCGTCCCGTCGCGGAGCGCCGGATGCGCCGCCCTCAACAGGAACAGCGCTGAAAGCCACGCCCCCTCCGCCCGGTTCCGTCCCCAGTCTACCGACGAGCGCTCGAAGAGCGGGATGCGCTTGGGCCACGCGACCTCCTGCCCCGTGTAGACGAGCGGAGCGCCCCCGCTGTACAGCGCCGAGACGACCGTCGCCCCGCGCACCCCCTCGGGCGAGCGGAAAACGTCCGTCGGCACCCCCTCCCAGGCGCTCTTGTCGTGGTTCGTGACGAACCGCAGGTGAGGACCTCCGCTGCTCGCCTCCCGCGCGGCGGCCGTTGCGAGCGAGGAGGCCCGCTCGCCCTTGTAGATCGCGGCGAGCCGATCGTAGAAGGGCCAGCCGTACTCCATGTCGAACCCCGCCGCCCGGTTTTCGGGCCGGAAGCCTTCGGCGAGCATGAGGAGCGGGCGGGGCGAGGCGGCGCGGAGCCCCGCGATCGCCTCCTTCCAAAAGTCGGCGGGCACCATGTCGGCGGCGTCGCAACGGAAGCCGTCAACGCCGTCGCGCTCGATCCAGCCACGCATCGCGGCAATCATCGCCTTGCGGAGCGCGGGTTTCGAATAGTCGAGGTCGGCGACGTCGTTCCAGTTCGTCCCGGCGGGGATCGCGATCGCCCCCTGCGCGTCCTTCGTGTACCAGTCGGGATGCGCGGCGATCCACGGGTGGTCCCAGGCCGTGTGGTTCGCCACCCAATCGAGGATCACCCGCATCCCCCGCCGGTGCGCCTCGGCGACGAGCTGCCGCAGGTCCGCCCCGCTCCCGAACTCCGGGTTCACCCGGTCGTAGTCCGCCACCGAGTAGGGGGAGCCGAGCCCGCCGACGGAGCGGAGTTTGCCGACCGGGTGGATCGGCATGAGCCAGAGAACGTTCGCGCCGAGCGCCCGGATCGCCGAGAGCCGCGCCGTCACCGCCGCAAGGTCCCCTCCGGGCGCGAACGCCCGCACGTTCGCTTCGTAAATCACCGAGTTCGCCCCCGCGGCCCCTCCCGGCGCCTTCGGCGAGGGCACCAAGCGGTAGAGGGCGACGAGAAGGGCGGATGCGAGCATAATGCCGGCGGGCAGGGCCTCCGCCCAGAACGAGGCTCTGCTTGTCCTGAGGGAGCGGCGCGAGACTTCTCCTCTCCCATCGTTTTGTGAGCCGCCAAAAGACGGGACAGGAAGTCGGAAGAGGAGTTGTGGAGGAGCAGGGCGGGTGACGATCAGAGGCGGCCACCGATGGCGGGGACGCTGACCTCGAGCGACGTCGCCACGCTACCGACCGGGTGCGCCGACAGGGGTGCCAGGGGTGGAAGGCGCTGCGGGTTCGGCGCCGAGCTCTTTGAGCTTAGCGGCCTTCTCAGCGGCAGGAAGTGGCGAGTTCTGATAGAACTTGATCTTCTCCTCCCGGGACATCTTGGGGAGCGCGTTCTTGACGGCGTTGTCATCCCCCGGACCTGCCGGGGCGTCGCCGGAGGAGCAACCGACGAGGAGACTGGCACCGATGGCGAGTGTAGCGAGGATGCGGAGAGGGTTCATGCTAAAGAGGAGTGTCGCGAAGCGCGCGCGAAGTTCAAAAGGAAGTGAGACCGCCCCGAAGGATCGGGGCGGTCGGCGTAAGAGGTCTTACTGGAAGCGCGGCGCGGCGGCCGAGGTTCCCCACCAGAACCAGAAGGTCCCGGCGTTCGGGTTCGAGTTCCAGGACGCGACGGGACCTGCGTTGGTCTGGATCGTCTGTCCATTGGGGCTCATCGCCTTCGTTGAGACCGATTTCGCGTGCGAGTCCATATAGACGTTGTTCGTCTTGTCGCCCCACGCGCCCTGGTAATTCGCACCCCAGAAGGAGGGTACCGAGATGCCCGGCCACCAGGAGTTGTCCG
Organism: Fimbriimonas sp.; assembly: GCA_965249475.1. Classification (GTDB taxonomy): domain Bacteria; phylum Armatimonadota; class Fimbriimonadia; order Fimbriimonadales; family Fimbriimonadaceae; genus Fimbriimonas. The sequence continues at coordinate 2,303,601 of CBDFMD010000003.1, forward strand.
TCGGCGCGTCCGTGAGCCAGATGACGTTCGCGGGGCTCGTGAAGGTCAGCCCGATGTTCCCGGCGAGCTGGTTGCCCTCTCCCGCGTTCCCGCCCGAAGTCATGTTCGGACCCGGCGACGTGTAGCCGCTCGTGATGCCGCCGTTGGGGCAACCGTTGCTCTGGTAGCCGTAGACCGCGGAGTTCAGCATGTAGTCCATCGGCGGGTAGATGTCGTTGAAGTACTGGGCGCGCCCGCGGGTCGAGACGCCGAGCCCGATGCACGGGTCGTTCGGGTCTCGCAGGAAGTTCCCCACACCGTTGTCCGCGACCTTGCGCTGGACCGCGCCCTGCTTATAGGGCGAGCCCGGGTTCTTGAAGATGTCGCGGTTCTTCGTGTAGGGCTGGAGGCGGGTCGCCGTCACATAGGAGTGGGCCTCCTGATCGAAGACCGAGTCAGGGGGCAGGACGTCGTCGTTGTCCCCGGTGTAGATGTTCGCCGAGGTGCCGACCTGCTTGAGGTTCGAGAGATCCGCGGTCTTCTTCGCCGCGGCCTTTGCCTGGGCGAAGACGGGGAAGAGGATCGCCGCCAGAATGGCGATGATCGCGATGACGACGAGGAGCTCGATGAGCGTGAACGCTCGCTTGGTGGTGTTCATGGGTGTTGGACTCCGGCGACCTGTGCGCGCGCCGTTGCGCCGCCCGCCGAAGCGGACTTATAGACTCCCGACGGGAGGAGGATCGCCCCCTCCTTCGCCGGGATCGTGAGGATGACTTGATCCCCGGTGGGCGAAACCCGCCGGCCGGAGATCGGATCGTCCCACGCGGCGACCCTGCGGGCCGCCGCCGGAACGGAAATCGCGACGCGCCGCGGCGCGTCGGAGCGGTTCACCGCGACGAGCGCCACATCCCCCGAGACCGGGTCCAGCCGCGCGAACGCCAGCGTCCCCGCCGCGTCGTCGGTGAGGATCGGGAGCGGGTCCCCCGATTGGAGCGCCCGGCTCGAACGCCGCATCGCGGCGAGAAGCCGGTACCGCGCGAGGAACGGGTTCCCCGCTTTCGCCAGGTCCCACCGCATCCCGCGCCGGTTGCCCGGGTCCTTCCCCCCTTCCATCCCCAGCTCGTCGCCGTAGTACACGCTCGGCTCCCCCACCCACGCGAACTGCACCGTCGCCGCGAGCCGCGCCATCGCCCCGTCCCCGTTCAGCATCGTGAGAATCCGCGGCGTGTCGTGCGAACCGAGGAGGTTCATGAGGTTGCGCGACACCTGCGGCGCGTACGAACCGTAGTTCGCCATCAGCCGCCCCATGTACTCGCTCGGCTTCGTCCTCGCCGGGCCGAAGAACCCCAGCGACGCCTCGCGGAACGGGTAGTTCATCACCGAGTCCCACTGGTCGCCCCCGAGCCACGGCGAGCCGTCCCCCCACACCTCGCCGACGATCCAGACGTCGGGCCGCCCCGCCTTCACGTGCGGGCGCATCGCCCGCCAGAACTCCTGCGAGACCTCGTTCCCCACGTCCAGCCGCATCCCGTCCACACCGACCGTCTTCGTCCAGTAGTCCGCGACCGAGAGCAGGTACGCCTCGGTCTCCGGGTTCACGGTGTTGAGCTTCGGCATGCTCGGGAAGCCGTACCACGCCTCGTAGGGCGGGTTCTCCCTCACCACGATCGGGTAGCTCTTCGGGAAGTACCAGCTCTTGTACTTCGATTCCGGCCCCTTCTGGATGAGGTCCGCAAAGAACGCGGAGTCCGTCGCCGTATGGTTGAACGCGAAGTCGAGGACGGTGCGGATGCCGAGCCCGTGCATCGCCTTCACGAGCGACGCGACCTCCGCGTTCGTCCCGAACTCGCGGTCCACCTTCAGGTAGTCCGTCGCGTCGTACCGGTGGTTGCTCGGGCTTTGGAAGATCGGGTTGAAGTACACCTGCGTGATCCCCAGATCCTTCAGATACGCGAGATGCTTCCGAACCCCCGCCGCGTCCCCGCCGAAGCGGTTCGAGTACGTCGGCTCCGCGTCCCACGGTCGCACGTCCTTCGGGTCGTTCCCCTTCTCCCCGTTCTCGAACCGGTCCGGGAAGATCTGGTACTGCACCCCCCGCTCCACCCAGCCCGGCACCTCGAAGGGCCGGAACGTCTTCGCGCTCAGCACGTATCCCGCGGGATACCCCGTCAGCCCGTTCGCGTCGAAGTACGGCCTCCCCTCGGAGCCCGGCCCGTCGTCCAGCCGGAAGAAGTAGCGCAGGTCGCGCCTCCGATCCCAAGGGATCTCCGCCCCGTACCGCGCGACGATCTCGTCCCCGCCGAGAAGGGCCATGGGGTACCGCGTCCCGTTCGCCTCGACCGAGACCTTCGCGATGTCCCCGGGCCGCGCCTGGAGCACCAGCCGCAACCGGCCCCGGTCGTAGTTCACGAACGGCGGCCGCGTCTCGTGCCGGAGCGTCGAGGTCGCGATCACGCCGTCGCTGAGCCTCGCGGGCCGCTCGTAATCGGGCGGCACCACCAGCAGGACCGAGTTCACGTTGCCGTTCCCGTCTCCCTCGCTCTTCCCCTTCGGGTCCACGAGCCACTCGCCGTCGCGCACGAACTTGTACTGCGCCCGCCCGTACGGCACGCTCACCGTCGCGCTCCAGGTCTTCCCGTCCGGGCCGGGAGTCATCGGGTTCGCCCCCGCCGTCCAGCCGTTGAACGTCCCCGCGACCGAGACCGCCCTCGCCGCCCTTTCGGAGACGAACTCGAACCGCACCGGGCGCGAGGACGCCCGGACGGGGGACACCTGAGCGGGGGCCGCCTGGACGAGCGCGGGCGCCGGAGGCATCATTCCGCCGCCCCCCCCGCGAGCTCGACCATCGCCCCCGCCCCCCGCCGAACGTCGCCCTCCTTGCGCGCGCGCCGCGCGCCCTCGAGCTCGGCCATCTGTTGCAACGTGAGCGTCGCCCCCTCGCCGCCGCACCCGAACGCGCATCGGTCCCCGACGCCTGCGGCGCGTTCGGCGACGACCCGATCCTCCAAAGGCCGACCCGAAGAGCCCCGCGCGCAGAGCCGGGCCGGAACGATCGTCCGCGCCTCGCCCCGCGCGTCGCGCCCCTCCACCGCCGCCAGAAGCCGGTCGCATGCCGTCGCCACGAGCCGGGGCAGATCGAGGCTCACCGACGTGAGCCCCCCCTCCAGAAGCGTGCACAGCGACGAGTCGTTGAACGCCACGAGCCCGAGATCCTGCGGGATCCGGAGCCCCCGCCTCCGCGCAGCCGCGACGACCCCCATCGCCATGAAGTCGTCGAGCACCACGAGCGCGTCGGGGCGGTCCGCCCGGGCGAGAAGCCTCTCCGCCCCCTCCCGGGCCGCCTCCGCGCCGAAGTCCGCGTGGACCACGAGCGAGGGATCCCCTCCCGCCTGCAGAAAGCCCTCGATCCGGTCGTCCGAGACCGTGACCCCGGCCCGGGCCCCGAGAAAGCCGATCCGCCCGTAACCCCCCTCGCGCAGATGCCCCGTCGCGACCTCCCCCGCGTGCGCGTTGTCGTTGTCCACCGAGAGCACCCCCTCCAGCGAGGGCCGACCGATGACGACGAACGGGAACCGGTCCGCCTGAAGCCGCGACACCCGCTCGTCGTCCATCTCGCTCTCCACGAGGATGAGCCCGTCCACCCGGCGCGAGCGGAGCATCTCGTCGTACAGCGCCTCGTGCGACGACGCCGAGCTCGCCATATCGACGCAAAGGTGGTACGGCTTCCCCGCGAAGTGCTCGACGATCGCCCCCGCGAGCGCCCCGAAGAACGGGTCGTCCTTCAGCCCTCCGTGGGGCCGCTTCACCACGAGCCCGATGAGCCCCGTGCGCTGCTTGCGGAGCGCCCGCGCCCGCACGTCGGGCTTGTAGTTGCGCTCGCGCATCGCCGCCCGCACCCGAGTGCGGATCGTCTCCTCTACCCGCTGGTCCCCCCCGAGGACCCGCGACACGGTGGCCTGGCTTACGCCCGCCATCGTCGCGATATCCTTCTGGGTGACCCTCATCGTCTCCGTCCGCCTCCACGCGAGCGCCGCGTGAATACGTATTCCTCGGGAGAGTATGACACGGTGGGACCGCATCCCGTTCCCGACTCCGGGTGCGATTTCCGACGGTTTTTGCCGGTTTCCCGCGCCGCTCCGCCGCAAGGCGTCCGCCGGACGCGAGAAGGCCGCCCGGTCGGAGGCGACGCGGGCGGCCGAAAAAGGGGGGGCGGCGCTCAGATCTCGATGCGCTTGGAGCCGCCGGAGTCGTTTCCGCCGTCGGTGATGCGCTTGACGAACGTCACGAGCTCCATGGGGTTGAACGGCTTCGTCAGGTACATGTCCGCCCCGTAGTGGTAGCCGTCGAACACGTCCTTGTCCTGCGCCTTCGCGGTGAGCATGATGACCGGCAGGCTCTCCGTCGCGGGCTCGCGGCGAAGGTTCTTCAGGACCTCGAAGCCGTCCATGTACGGCATCATCACGTCGAGGACGCAACAGTCCGGCTTCTCGGCGCGGATCTTCTCGAGCCCCTCCTTCCCGTCGAAGGCGGTGACGACCGTGTACCCCGCGCGCTCCAGGTTCACCTGGATCAGTCGCACGATGTGCCGCTCGTCGTCGCAAACCAGAATCTTCTTCGCCATGTGGGTCCTTTCGCGGGTGAGATCCGGCGACGCCGGGTCGAGGGCATCGTACCCCAACCCGCCGCGCCCGGACCGCCCCGGCGGAAGCACCGGGCGACGCCCCTCCCCCGCCCCGCCCGGTACCCTAGGACCACGTGAAGCTCGTCCGATTCGAGGTCAAAGCCGAGCCCGGCACCGTGCGCACCGGGATGCTCTACTCCGGCAAGATCTACGAGACCGACGGGGAGCAGGCCCTCGGGATGTTCGAGGTGAGCGACGTGCGCCCCCTCCCCCCCATCGCCGGCGCCCCTTCCATCCGCCTCTTCGACCTCGCCGACGAGGACGGCGCGTATACCTTCGCCTACGCCAATCCCGCCGCCCTCGTCGGACCGAGCCAGCTCGTCCCCCTCCCCGTCGAGTACGGCCCCTACGCCGTCCGCGCCTACCTCGCGGCGATCGTCGGCGACAACCTCTCCGGCGCGATCGACGAGGAGGACGCCGAGCGCGCGATCATCGGCTACACCCTCATGACCGCCGTCTCCGACGAGCCCGCCTCCCGCCGCCGCTCCGGCGCCGCCCTCGACTTCGGCCTCGCGATCGGCCCCGTCGTCACCACCCCCGACGAGCTCGAGGACGTCCTCGACGGGCGCGGCCTCCTCCTCGCCGCCTCCCTCACCGTCAACGGCGAGGACCGCGGCACCCGTCCCCTCGTCCCGCTCGTCCCCACGCTCCCCCAGGCCCTCGCCGCCGCGAGCCGCACCGCCCCCTTGCGCGCGGGCGACGTGATCGGCGTAGGACCGTTGTTCGACCCCGCGCTCGCCGCCGTCGGCGAGGGCGACGAGGTCCGCATCGCCGTCGAGCGCCTCGGCACCCTCGCGACGAAGATCGCCCCTACCCCGTCCCCCCTCGACGATCTCTCCTAAACCCCCTCTCCCAAGCCCCGCTCCATGAACCCCAACGCGCAGAACGCGACGAAGCACACCCTCCCCAACGGCGTCCGCGTCGTCCTCGAACCGATCCCCACCGTCCGCTCCGCCGCCGTCGGCCTCTGGTGCCGCACCGGCTCCGTGGACGAGACGGAGAACGAGGCCGGGATCACCCACCTTATCGAGCACATGCTCTTCAAGGGGACCGAGAGGCGCACCGCCAAGGAGATCGCCGAGACGATCGAGGGCCGCGGCGGCTCCCTCAACGCCTTCACCGACAAGGAGAACACCTGCTACTACTGCCGCGTGCTCGCCGAGGAGGTCCCCACCGCGATCGATGTCCTCGCCGACATGGTCCGCCACTCGCGCCTCGACCGCGACGAGCTCAAGCGCGAGGAGGGGGTCGTCCTCGAGGAGATCAAGCGAAGCCACGACGAGCCCGGCGACCACGTCCACGACCTCCACCTCGAGGCCCGATGGAAGGGTCATAAGCTCGGCCTCCCCGTCATCGGGACGAGCGAGTCCGTCGCCGCCTTCGAGCCCGACCACCTGCGCGCCTACCTCGACCGCCGCTACCGCGGCGACAACCTCGTCCTCGCGATCGCCGGATCGTTCGACGAGGCGGTCGTCCTCGAGCTCGCCACGATGCTCCTCGGCGACCTTCCGAGCGGCGGCGCCCGCGACGCCGAGCCCCGCCCCGTCGGCGCCCCCGGCCGCCTCGAGGTGAGCCAGGACGTCGAGCAGGTCCACTTCGTCATCGGGGCCGACTCCCCCTCCGCCTTCGACGAGGACCGCGAGGCGATGGTCCTTCTCGACACCGCCCTCGGCGGCTCCATGTCCTCGCGCATCTTCCAGGAGATCCGCGAGAAGCGCGGCCTCGCCTACTCCGTCGGAAGCTACCACCAGACCTACTCCACCGGCGGCGCCTTCGGCGTCTACGGCGGCACCGGCGAGGAGACCTGGCGCGAGGTCGAGACCCTTGCCCGCGAGGAGATCGCGAAGGTCCGCGCGGACGGCCTCACCGAAGGGGAGATCGAGCGCACGAAGCTCATGATCCGCGGCTCCCTCCTCATGTCGCTCGAATCCACCTCGTCGCGCATGATGCGCCTCGGTCGGCAGGAGCTCATGTACGAGCGCGCGATCCCCGTCGAGGAGCTTCTTGCCCGCTACGACGCCGTAACCTCGGACGAGATCACCGAGGCCGCCCGGGCCCACCTGCGCGACGAGACCCTCAACGTCACCGCGATCGGCCCCGAAGAGGCCTTCGCGACGCCCCCCGCCGCATGACCCCCGCCGCCCGCCTCCTCGCCATCGCCGCCCGCGCGACGGGCGAGGACTCGCTCCTGAACGACCTCGCCCACGCCGCCGCCCCCCTCGCGGGGGCCGACTCGTGCGACCTCCTCTTCCGCGACGGCGGCGACGGCCTCGTCCTGCGCGCGAGCACCGTCGTCCCCGAGCTCACCCACCGCATCAAGCTCGGCAAGGGGATCGGCATCACCGGCCTCGCCGCCGCCGAGAACCGCCCCGTCCTCGTCGAGCGGCGCGCCTACGACCACCCCGCCTACGCGAAGTACCCCGGCCTCGACGAGCGCGAGTCCGAGGCCGTCATGGCCCTCCCCTTGCACGAGCCGAACTCCGGCAACGGGCCCAACCTCTTCGGCGTCGTCATCTTCCGGTGCCACGGCGAGTGGCCCCTGACCGACGGGGACCGCGCCCGCCTTCTCGAGATCGCCGACCTTCTCGCCCTCGTCTACAAGACCTACCGCGCGGGCGTCGCCGTCGGTACCGGCTCCAACCGCCTCGGCGCCCTCACCGAGGTCTCGAAGACGATCGCCTCCTCCCCGTACGTCGAGGAGATCCTCCAGCTCTTCGTCCACCTCACCGCCGAGCAGTTCGACTACCGCGTCTGCACCGTCCGCCTCCTCGACGAGTCCGGCCAGGAGCTCGTCCTGCGCGCGACCCAGGCGACCGCGAAGGCCTACCAGCGCAAGCGCGCGATCCACATCGACGAGTCCATCGCGGGCCGCGCCCTCGGCGAGAACCGCCCCATCGTCGTCCCCGACGTCCAGGTCGAGCCCGAGTACGTCGGCCACGACCTCGCCCAGGAGCAGGGCCTCCGCTCGATGATCTGCGTCCCGCTCTCGATCGGCGACAAGCCCGTCGGCGTCCTCTCGTGCTACACGAGCGAGGTCCGCGCCTTCCCCCCCGACGAGATCAAGGCCCTCGAGACCCTCGCCAAACAGGCCGCCCTCGCGATCGAGAACGCGAAGCTCCAGGTCCGCGACACCCTCATGCAGGAGGTTCACCACCGCGTGAAGAACAACCTCCAGCAGGTCGCCGCCCTCCTGCGCCTCCAGATGCGGACCGAGCGGTACAAAACCCTCGAGGAGGCGATGAACGACGTCCTCACCCGCATCCTCGCGATCTCCGCCGTCCACGACCTTCTCTCGCGCGAGGACCTCGACCACGTCGGCCTGAAGTCCATCGCCGAGGCCCTCGTCCACCACCAGCAGTCGAGCCTCATCCTTCCCGACCGCCACATCGGCTTCGTCGTCCGCGGCGAGGACATCCGCCTGAACATGACCCAGGCGACCCAGATCGCCCTCGTCGTGAACGAGCTTATCGCCAACGCGATCGAGCACGGCTTCCACACCGCCCGCGAGGGGGAGATCCACATCACCGTGAAGGAGGAGGACGGCGAGGTCTCGCTCTGGATCTCGAACTCCGGCGACCGTCTCCCCGAGGGCTTCGACCCCGCCGACTCCAAATCCCTCGGCCTCCAGATCGTCACGAGCCTCTCCCGCGCCCTCGGCGGCCGCTTCAAGATCTCCGACGTCCTCGGCTGGACCGTGAGCGAGGTCCGGTTCCCGAGAGCGGGCGCGGAGTAATCTAGGTTCGTGCGGAGGATCCTCGCCCTGATCGGCCTCCTCCTGCTCGCGCTCGGCGTCGGGGGGCGCGGGATCGCCTTCGCCACCTCCGCTGGGGTCCAGTGCCCCACCGCGAGGGTCCAGACGATCCGCGTCCCCGTCCTCTCGAAGTGCGGCTGCGTCCTCGGCCACGTCGAGCGCGCCCCGAAACCCGGCGAGAAGGGCTTCAAGCAGTGCCGGTGCGCCGAGGGCCGCGCCGCCCACGAGGGCACCGGCCCGACCACGGCCGTCGGTCCGGCCATGCCCGCCCTCCTCGCCCCCGCGTTCGCCCTGCGCCTTCCCCTCCTCCCGCGCGTCGCCCCGAGCTTCGCCCCCGCGCTCCTTCTCGCCGGAGCGTCGGTCCCGCCCCCCGCCCGGCCCCCTGCCCCCCGCTGAACGCCTCCGTTCCGCGTTCCCGACGCGCCCGCCCCCGATTCGGCGGCGCGTCCCCGGCCCAAGCCCCGACCCATGCCCGTCTCCGCGCCCCTCGTCGCGCTCCCGCTCCTCGTCCTCCCGCTCCTCGCTCCTCAAACGCCTGAGGACCACGGTCACACCCTCGACGCGAACGGCGCCCGCGCCGGTCACGCCACCGATCCCGCCGCCGTCCGCTCCGCCCGACGGCTCGACGGAAAGCCCGCCCCCGACTTCGCCACGAAGGACTCCGCCGGCGTCCCCGTCGCCCTCAAGGCCCTGCGCGCGAGGCCCGTCGTCCTCGTCTTCCTCGAGAAGGACTGCCCCTGCTGCCGGGGCGGCAAGCCCTATCTCGACCGCGTCCAGAACACCTACCGCGACGTCGCGAACGTCGTCGGCGTCGTCACCGGCGGCGTCCCGGAGGCCGCCGCCTGGAAGGCGAGGAACGCCCCCCAGTTCCGCGTCCTCGCCGACCCCGGCTCGAAGATCGCCCGGAGCTACCGCGCCGAGGCCGGGCTCGCCGTCCGCCTCGTCTCGCGCGAGGGGCGCATCGTCCGGAGCTACCCCGGCTACTCCGCCCCCATGCTCCGCGAGCTCACCGCCTCCCTCGCCCGCCTCGCCGGGACGAAAGACCGCCATATGCCCACCCGCCCCGCCCCCGAGGCGATGACCTCCGGTTGCCCCCTCACCGGAATGAAGGGCGTGGGAGGCATGAAGTGAGGCGCGCCTTCACCCTCATCGAGCTTCTCGTCGTCATCGCGATCATCGCGATCCTCGCCGCCATCCTCTTCCCCGTCTTCGCCCAGGCGAAGCTCGCGGCGAAGAAGACGGTGGATCTGAGCAACCAGAAGGGGATCGCGACCGCCTTCGTCCTGTACGCGGGCGACAACGACGACTTCTTCCCCCTCACGAGCTACCCCGCCAAGGGGAACACCTGGCCCCTGCGCTGCCAGCCCTACATCAAGAGCTGGGAGATGTTCCGCTCCCCCGGCGACGCCTCGACCCTCTGGCCCCCCGCCGGAACTCCCCGCCCCACCCCCGACACCCCGGCGGGGGACCCGCTCTGGAGCTACCGGTGGTCGAGCTACCTCATGAGCGCCTTCCTCTCGGGAGCCTACAACGGCGGCGCGTACGCCACCACCACGGCCCTGAACTCCCCCGCGAACGTCGTCGTCACCGCCCTCGCCGACGACAGGACCGCTCCCCGCGACCACTTCCACCCCTTCCACTGGGGCACCCCCCCCGAGACCCCCAGCCCCTACATGCAGAACCTCACGTTCGATCCCGCCACGGACCGGACGAAGGAGCTGAAGCTCGAAGCCTTCCCGAGCGGACCCGGCGGCGGGGCGAACTACGCCTACGCCGACGGCCACGCGAAGTTCGGGAAGTGGACCGCGCTCTGGTGGCGCGACCTCCCCAACGGCGTCTACGCCGGGGCCTTCGATCCCCGCAACGCCGGGAGGCCCCGTTGAGGCACCTCTTCCTCGTCGCCGCTCTCGCCGCCCTCGCGGCGGGGGCGGGCGCCCACGACGTCTGGATAGAGCCCGGCGCGAACCTCGTCCGCACCGGCGAGCCCCTCGCCCTGGCGCTCATGCTCGGGAACCACGGCAACGCCCACCGCGACTTCCGCCTCGCGGGCAAGCTCGCCCCCGGAACGCAGAACCTCGAGATCGTCGGCCCGAAAGGGGAGCGCCTGGATCTCACCCCCACCCTCCTCGACACGGGGTACGCGCCGCAGGAGGGGTTCTGGCTCGGGCGGTTCGCCCCGTCCGCGCCCGGACTCTACCTCGCCCACGCCCGGTTCGACGCGGTGATGTCCTACGCCCCCGTGCGCGACGTGAAGAGCGCGAAGGCGTTCTTCCTCTCCTCCCCGACCCTCGACCGAGTGGACGAGGGAACCCGTGGCTACGACCGCGTCCTCGGCGACCCGCTGGAGCTCGTCCCCGTCGTCCACCCCGTCACCCCGATGGGGGCGGGCGGAACCCTGCGCGTGCGCCTCCTCTTCAAAGGAAGGCCGCTCGCGAACGAGGTCGTGAACTTCGTCCCCCGCGGGGCCGAGGCGAAGGGCGAGTTCGACGGGCGCTACGCCGCCCGCACCGACGCGAGGGGCGAGGCCGAGATGACCCTGAGGGAGGCGACGACCTACCTCGTCTCCGCCCACCGCCACACCGACGAGTCGGGCGAGGGGTACCGGGGGATCGGCTACTCCGCCACGCTCTGCCTCATCGTCCCCGCCGCGTGCCCCTGTTGCCGCTAGCGCGTCCCGATCCGGCCTCTCGGGGCCGGAGCCGCGCGGGGTACAACCCCTTCGTGCCGCGCAAGCCGACCCTGTCGCCCACGCGCCTCACCCTCTTCCTCGCCTGCCCCGTCAAGTACAAATGGACGTACACCGACGCGCGCGGCAAACCCTACCTGCGCTCGAAAAGCTACTACTCCTTCGGGAGCACCCTCCACAAGGTGCTCGAACGCTTCCACGACGAGCTCGACACCGGCGTCACCACCACCGCCGAGGCGGTCGAGGCCGTCGGCGAGAGCTGGATCGACGCCGGCTACCGAAGCCAGGAGGAGATGGAGCAGGCCCAGGGCGAGGCGACCGAGATGATCGAGCGCTACGTGAGCGAGCGCCAGGCCCGCGCCCCCGGGGCGAAAGTCCTCGCCGTCGAGCGCCGCTACCGCCACGACATGGGCGACTTCGTCCTTCTCGGCGTCGTAGACCGCCTCGACCGCTACCCCGACGGACGCCTCGACGTCGTGGACTACAAATCGGGCCGCTCGAACGTCACCGAGGGCGAGATCAAGACCGACCTCGCGATGGGCGTCTACCAGCTTCTCGTCTCGAAGGCCTACCCCGGCGAGCCCGTCTCCGCTACGATCTACGCCCTGCGCACCGGCGTCTCCGCCACCGCGTCCTTAAGCCCCGCCGAGCTCGAGGAGTTCGAGTTCGACCTGAAGGAGCTCGGCCGCCAGATCCTCTCCACCGACTTCGACGAGCTCACGCCCGTCCCCAAGGCCCTCTGCGCGCACTGCGACTTCCGCCCCCTCTGCCGCCGCTACCCCGAATACGACGAGCGCGCCATCCCCGTCCTCGAAGGCTGATCCCTCCAAAACGGGTAGAACCCGCCCGTGCTCCCCCTCCCTCCGCCCCAGACGATCCCCCCGGCGAACGATCCCGCCGCCGTCCCCTTCGAGGAGCGCTCCGTCACGCTCCCGAGCGGCGCCTACCGCTACCGCGTCTTCGTCCCGAAGATCCGCGCGAGGGGAGGCCGCCCTGCGATCCTCTTCCTCCACGGCTCCGGCGAGCGCGGCGACGATAACGCCGCTCAGACGAAGAACGGCGTCCGCCTCATGATCGCCCTGAAGGAGAACGGCGGCCCCGCCCGCTTCCCCGCGATCGTCGTCGCCCCCCAGTGCCGCGCCGAGGGCGCCTGGCGCGATCCCGACATGAAGGCGATGGCCCTCGCCGCCCTCGACGCCGCCGTAGAGGAGTTCGGCGGCGACCCGCACCGGCGCTACCTCACCGGCCTCTCGCTCGGCGGGTACGGCACCTGGGCCTACGCCGCCGACGAGCCGGGACGCTGGGCCGCGATCGCCCCCGTGTGCGGCGGCGTCCGCTTCCCCGACGCCCCGAGGCTCGACCCGAACGTCCCGAACCCCTACTCCGCCGTCGCCCGCACCCTCGCCGCCGCCAGACTCCCCGCGTGGATCTTCCACGGCGACGCCGACCCCGCCGTCCCCGTGGGCGAGTCCCGCTCGATGGCCGCCGCCCTCCTCGCCCGCGGCGCCGACGTGCGCTACAGCGAGTACCCCGGCGTCGGCCACGCGAGCTGGGACCTCGCCTACGCCGACCCCAAGCTTCTCCCCTGGATGCTGAGCCACCGCCGCTGACGACCCCCGGGGGCGACGGGCTCTACTCCTCGGCCGTCGCCGACGCGAGAAAGCTCCGGCACCCCGCCTTCAGCTCCTCCAGCGTCTCCCCCTCCGGAACCGCCGGGGGGGCGGGAGCCCCCTTCGCCTTCAAGTACGCCGCGAGGTACGCCCGGTCCGCCGCCGAGCCGCCGATCCCCCGCCCCCCCGGCAGGAGCACCGCGTCGTACGCCTCGCCCCGGAGCGCCGACGCGAGGTACCCCTTCGCCCGCGCGAGGTCCCCTTCCGTGAGTCCCTCCACCGCCGCGAGGAGCGCCTCCCGCGCCCCCCTCGCATCGTCCTCCGGAGCGAGGTCGAACGCCACGCGCCCCCGCCACCCGCCGACCACGCCGACGAGCCCCGCCTCCACCCGGTAGCTCCGCCCCCGCTCCAGCCGCAGGGTCCGCCATCCGAGCGACCCCTTCCCCGCCCCGAGCGCCGTAAGCGAGAGAAGCGTCGGCCCGAGCTCTGCCCCGGGCGGCAGGAGCGGCCCCGCGAGCCGCCCCACCCGCGCCGCCCCGATCCGCGCCGGCTCCCGCTCCGAGAGCGCGTCGTACCGCGGGTCCGCCGGGGGCCACGCGATCCGCCGCCCCTCCCACGCCGACGCGAGCGACGCCGACGAGAACCCGAGCGCCATCCGCTCGGGCCGCACGTACTGCGACCACACGCGCCGCGCCTCCTCCGGCGTCACCGTCCGCAAGGGGGCCACGGGCACCCCGAGCGCCGCGTCCCACGGCGACCCGGGCCTCCCGCTCGCCGCCGCCGCGTCCGCCTGGAGAGCCTCCGGCAGGAACGCGGGCCTCGCGAGCATGGACTCCACGAGCGAGAGCGCCCGCCCCCCGTCCCCCGGCGCGAACGTCAGCCCGATCCGGAGCGAGTCCGTCCCCAGCCGCACCGTCGTCCCGTCCGGCGCGATCGCCCGGATCGCCGCCCGCCCGTACTCCTGCGTCCTCTGCCCCGCCGAGCGAGCCGCCGCCGCGAGCACGAGCCGCTCGGAAGGCTTCAGCTCCGGTAGCGCGATCACGACCTGGATCGTCCCGGAGGCGTCGTTCCCGGGGACCGCCGCCACCGCCGTCGCCCCGTTGAAGGGCGCGGCCTGGCCTCCCGCTTGGAGGGTCGGGATCAACGCGCCGCCTCCCGCCACCGCGCGAACGCCGCGACGATCTCCCGCTCCCCGAGCCCCCGCGCGACCTCTTCGAGCCCCTCCGGGGTGAGCGACGACCGGAAGAGCGCGAGCGTCGCCCGCGTCTCCGCCGCCTCCACGAGCGACCCCACGCGCCCCGCGACCCACCCCCGCGCCAGACTCCGCGACCGGTTCCGCAACCCCGCGTCCCCCCGCCGGAGCGCCGCCGCGAGCTCGCTCGGCGACTCCGTATGGACGAGCGTCACCACGCCCCCCCGCCCGCTCGGCGTGTAGCTCACCGAGGCCCCGTCCACCTCCCGCGCGAGCGCGAGCGCCGTTCCGAGCGCCGCGAGCGTCCCCGGCTCGTCCACCGCCCCCACCGAGAGCGCGAAGACCCCCGGCTCCGGCCGCGCCGCGTCCCCCGCCGCCTTTCGCTCCGGCCACCCCGTCCGCGCACCGTCCGGAAAGCCCCGCGCGACGAGCTCCAGCCGCTCCACCGCCCCGTCCACGTCGAGATCCCCTACCGCCGCAAACGAGACGTTCGGCCCCCGGAGCATCCCCCGCCACTCGCGCTCCAGGATCGCCGGCGTGACGCTCGCGAGCGCCGCCTCCGTCCCCAGGGGGTCCGTCCCCGCCTCCCCGTACAGCTCGGTCCACGCCGCGATCGCCCCCCGCTCCGGCGCCCCGAGAAGCGCGACCTCGCGCCCGATGATCGCGCGCTCCCGCGCGAGCGCCGCCTCCCCGATCGTCAGGGGCTTCAGAAGCTCCCGGAGCGCCCCGTACGCGAGCCCCGCCTGCGACGCAGGGACCGACACCCAGATCCGCATCGCGTCCCGCCCCGTCGAGGCCCCGAACGTCCCCCCGACCGTCTCCAGCTTCCGGTCGAGCTCCGGGTCGCGCGCCGCGACGAGATGCTCGAGCAGGTGCCGGTGTCCGTACGTCGCCGCCGAGTCCGGCTCCCGCGCCGCGATCGCGACGCACAGCGCGACCCGCCCGCCCGCCCCCGGTCCGGTGCGCGCCTCCGCCCCCACCGCCGCCCCGTTCGACAGCACCCGGCGAAGCCGCGCCGAACGGTCCAACGGCGGAAGCGCCCCCTGCGGACGGCCCGGCCCATGGGCCGCAAGGAGCGCGAGGGCGAGCATCCGAAAGAGTGTATCCCCGCGTCCGCGCACCCTCGGTAGACTCGCCTCCATGGTCATCGGGGTTCCGAAAGAGGTCAAAGACGACGAGTACCGCGTGGCGATGACGCCCTCCGGCGCCCTCTCCCTCACGAAGCGCGGCCACCGCGTCCTCGTCCAGACCGGCGCGGGCGAGGGCACCCACATCACCGACGGCGACTACGAGGCCGCCGGGGCCGAGATCGCCCCCGTCGAGAGGGTGTGGGCCGACGCCGAGATGATCGTGAAGGTGAAGGAGCCCCAGCCCTCCGAGTTCCCCCGCATCCGCCCCGGCCAGATCCTCTTCACCTACTTCCACCTCGCCGCGAACGAGGCTCTCACCCGTGCGATGATCGCCTCCGGCGCGACCTGCGTCGCCTACGAGACCGTTCAAACCGACGCGGGCGCCCTCCCTCTCCTCACCCCTATGAGCGAGGTCGCCGGGCGCCTCTCGATCCAGGAGGGCGCGAAGTACCTCGAGCGACCCATGGGCGGGCGCGGCATCCTCCTCTCCGGCGTCCCCGGCACCCGCCCCGCCACCGTCGCCGTCATCGGCGCGGGGACGGTCGGGATCAACGCCGTGAAGGTCGCCGCCGGCTTCGGCGCGATCGTCTACGTTCTCGACGTGAACCTCGACCGCCTCCGCTACATCGACGATGTCTTCCCGAACAACGTCGTCACCCTCCACTCGAACCCAGGCACCATCGCGAGCATCCTTCCCGAGGTGGACCTCCTCGTCGGCGCCGTCTATCTTCCCGGCTCCCGCGCCCCCGTCCTCGTCACCCGCGAGATGCTGAGGCTCATGAAGCCCGGCTCCGTCATCGTGGACGTCTGCGTAGACCAGGGCGGCTGCTTCGAGACGACCCGCGCCACGACCCACCGCGACCCCGTCTACACCGTCGAGGGCGTCCTCCACTACGGCGTCGCCAACATGCCCGGCGCCGTCGCCCACACCTCGACCTACGCCCTCACGAACGCCACCCTCCCCTATGTCCTCCAGCTCGCCGACCACGGCCTCGACGCCCTCCGCACCGATCCCGCCCTCCGCCGCGGCCTCAACGTCGCGGGCGGCAAGCTCACCCTCGCCGCCGTAAGCGAGGGCTTCGGCCTTGAGGCCACCGCCACCGAGGACTACCTCGCCTGGGAAGGGCTCCAGCGCGACGCGCGGGACGGCGACAGCCTCCCCGACCCGGGCGCCACCGCGAACGAAACCCCGGTCGAAGCGCTCGCGTAAACTGAGGCGGATGACGAAGCCCCTCGCTCTCACGGTCGCCTCCGCGACCCTTCTCGGTCTTGCCGCCTTCGGCGCCGCCCAGGTCACCAAGGTCGGGAACGGCTACGACATTAAGGTGAGGTACCAGGCCGGCAAGACCTACAACTTCGCCCTCGCCACCGCCGTCACCATGCAGAGCGGCCCCGGCGGCAAGCCCGCGGCCCAGAACATCCGGATCGGGCTGAACCAGAAGTGCACCGGAGTCCAGAACGGCGTCGCCACCCTCGTGGTCTCCTCCACCGGCGGCCCCGGCGGCGCGACGAAGCCCCAGACCGTGAAGGTGGACTCCCGCGGCAAGATCGTCTCCGGCGCCCCCTCCCAGTTCACCTTCCTCAACGGCTTCCCCGCCCGCCCCCTGAAGGTCGGCGAGACGTGGCGCTCCACCACCGCCTTCCCCATGGGTCCCGCCGGCTCCGGCAAGGCGAACGTCGCCTACACCTTCCGCGGACTGAAGTCCGTCGGCGGGCGCCAGGTCGCCCAGATCGACTACGCCGTCACCATGGCGGGCGGCATCGCGATGTCCGGGCGCGGAAGCTCCTTCCTCGACGCGCGCGACGGCCAGCTCACCTCCTCCAGCCTCACCGGCGGTATGACCATCAACCCCGCCGCCATGGGCGCCCGCCCCCAGCCCGGACGTCCGGCCCCCGCGCCCATGAAGATGGGCCTGAAGGTCGACATGAAGCGCGTCTAAGGTGACGACCCCCGCCGCGACCCCCGCCTCGGCCGCCGGACTCGCCCGCGCCCTCTCGGCCGGGTCCGGCGATCCCCTCCTCGCCCGCCTCCTTGCGGACCATCCCGAGCTGGCGGGCCGCCCCCCCCTCGCGACCGACCGCCCCGGCATCCTCTTCGGCCGGGGCGTGGACGCGGGCGTCGGCGACGGCGGCCTCCCCCGCTACGTCGGCCCGGACATCTCCGGCGGCGACGCCCGCGGCTGGGACGGGCTCGGCTCCGACGCCCGCGGCGGCGAGGGGCGCTCCGGCCCCGGCGTCCCCTTCGGCCTCATCGAGCACATGGACAACAACCCCCTCGTCTGCGCCGACCTCGCCCGCACCCCGAACCCCGCGCAGACCCTCGCCCTCGTCGCGCTCGGCCCCCTCCTGAAGACCGGCCTCATCCTCGAACCCCCCGTCCTCGTCCTTGACGTCGAGACCGACGAAGGCGAGCTTCTCGAAGCCCTCCGCACCGAGGACCCCGGCTTCGAAGGCGTCACCCTCTCCGTCGAAGCCCCCGTCCACCCCACCGTCCGCCGCCTCCACGCCATCGTCGCCGTCCGCGACCCCCGCCCCGCCCCCGGCCACCTTCCGACCCCCACCGACTTCGAGGAGTTCGACGAGATGTTCGCCGAGCGCTACGGCCGCGCCCTCTACGTCCGCCGCAACGAGGGCGAGGGCTGGTCCCCCGAGAATGTCGCCGACCGCCCCTGGGCCGAGTACCGCCTCCGCATCGGCCCCGGCGAGGACGGCGCGTCCCTCCTCACCGTCACCGTCATGGCCGACCTGCGCGGCAAGCTCGGCGCGTGCGGGACCCTCCACGCCATGAACGTCATGGCTAACCTCGAGGAGTCGCTCGGCATCCCCGAACGACTGCCGGAGCTACTTCCCGCCGTCTAAGTCCACGACCTTCCGGGGCTTCTTCTCGGCCTCCACCGCCGCCATGTCCTCGGGCGTCCCGACGATCATGTCCACCCCCGGCCCCGCGACCTTCTCCCACTTCCCCTTCTCCACCTTCCGGAACGTCGTGAGCCCCCGCGCCCCCGCGACGTCCGCGCGCGGCGCGCGGTCCCTCCCCACGCTCATCCGCGAGACGACCTTCCGCACCTCGAGCCCGCAGTGCGGGCAGAACTCCAGCGCGGGCGCCCCCACCGCCTGCATGACCTCCACGCGGTTCGGGCACATGAGGCAGTCGTGCCCCGTCGGCTCGTACTCGTAGATCGGCAAAGCTAGTCCTGGGAGCGCACGTCCAGAGGCACCGGCGCGGGATCGCCCGCCTTCAGCCCGATCCGCGCCGCCGTCCCCGCCTTCAGCTCGACGACCCACCGGTAGTCGCCCCCCGGCGGGACCGAGGTCTCGTTGTACGGCTCCCCCTTTCCTACGCTCACCACCGTGCGCCCCGGCGACACGTACACGATGTCGAGCCCCAAGGGGCAGTTCCTCATCCAGAACCCGTGCGACTTGTCCGCCGGTTGCACCTCGTTGAACACGAAGAGCATCCCTTGGTCGTCCGCCACGTCGTCCTTCGTGAGGAACATCATCCCCTCCTGCCGCTTCGCCCCCGTGTCCATAAGCCAAAGGCGGAACGGCTTCCCCTTCAGCGTCACGAGCGCGACCTTCAGCTCTCGCCGCGCGAACACCCGGTTCGCGTCCGATCCCCGCGGCCCGCCCGGCCCCCCATTCGCGGGAGCCGCGGAGTTCGAGGACGAGTTCGAGGGAGCGTTCCCCGACGCCGGACTCGCCCCTCCCGCGTTCGCTCTCCCTGAGTTCGTCTCCGCGCCGCCCGGGGTCGGAGGCGCAGAGTTCGACGGCGCAGAGTTCGACGGCGCAGAGTTCGACGGCGCGGAGTTCGACGGCGCGGAGTTCGACGCGACAGGCTCCGGCGGCGACGCGCACCCCGCGAGCAACACCCCGCCGAGAATGAGGGGGAGGCCCCACCTCAACCCCCCGCCCTCCCGGCGAGCGCCCCCTCTCCTGAAGGCGGAATCTCCCAAAGGGGCATCCCCCCCTCGAACACCGCGATCTGCGCGTCGAAGAGAAGCGTCGTCCCGATAAGGTCGAGCCCTTGCAGGAGCGCCATCTTCGTCGCGGGCGAGATCTCGAACCGGGCCTCGCCCCCGGGCCAGATCACCCGCTGGCCCGGAAGGTCGATCGTCGCCTCGGCCCCCGATCCGAGCGCCGCGAGCGCCGCGTGCGCCTCCGGCGACAGCTCCACGAGGAGGAGCCCGCAGTTGGCCGCGTTCCCCCGAAAGATGTCCGAGAAGCCCGGGACCCCCGGCTCCGCCCGCGCGACCACCGCCCGGAAGCCCCCCTGCTGGATCGCCCACACCGCGTGCTCCCGGCTCGACCCGCACCCGAAGTTCGACCCCACGACGAGGATCTCCGCCCCCTTCGCCGCGATCCGGTCGAGCGGAAAGTCCGGTCCCCGCACGTCGATGAAGAGAAGCTCCCCGTAGCCCGCCCGCGACACCCGCGAGAGATACCGCGCCGGGATGATCCGGTCCGTATCCACGTCGTCCTGAGGGAGCACCGCGATCCCCCCCGTAAGAGTCTGAAGCCCCGCCACACCCCAGTTTAGCGCACGGGCTCGGGCGTGGACCCGAACGCGCCTACCCCCTCGCTAAAGGGAGACGACGCCCCAGTGGATCCTCTTCGGCCCTCTTCCCAAAGCGACAGAATTGGAGTCGTGAAGCCGATCCTCAAGAACGCCGCGCTCGCCGCCCTCCTCCTCACCTCGGGCGCCCTTCTCGCCCAGATCGGTCGCAAACCCACCGCCAACGAGGCGTACTGGAATCCGACGCGCGCGAACTACGAGAACGAGGACCACCTTTCGATCCGCCCTGCCTTCGGCTTCGTCCCCGACGCGAAGACCGCGCTCGCGATCGGGACGACGATCCTCAAGCGCCACTTCCCGCCGAAGGACGTCGAGGAGGCCGGGCCGTTCTCGGCCGCCGATATGGGCGGGTACTGGGTCGTCTACGGTCGGCTCCCGCTCGGGACGAAGCGGGACCCCGCCGTCGGCGGGACGATGATCGTCGAGGTGGACCGCGAATCCGGCGCCATCCTCCGCCTCATCCGCGAACAGTAGGGGGTCCGCGTCGTTTCGAACTCCTCCGTGATGCGCGACTCGCACCTTCGTCTCGCGCTCCGCGATCTGCCGGCCCTCTGGTACGTCGCCCTCGCGCTCCATGCCGCCGTGAGCGCCGTGGTCGTCCGCTTCCATCCCGACGTGACCGAGGCGGGCACCCCGCTCTGGCAAGGGCTCGCGGCCGGCCTCTTCCATCCCCTTCTCCTCCTCTCGCGATCTGGCTCGTCGCCCGCCGCGGTCTCGCCTTCCGCCGCACGTCCGGGCGCATCCATGCCTCCGACGCGATCCCCGGCATCCGGCCGCCCACCGTCCACGCCCCCGCCGTGGCGAACGTCGCCGCGGTCTCCCTCCGCGTCCTCTCCCTTCCCGCCCGCACCGATGGCGAACGCTTCCTCAGGGAGGAGGCCTTCGGTGCCGCCCTCCTCTTCACGCCCCTCTTCGCCGCCCTGCTCCTTTGGGACGCCTCGCGGTGGATCGCTTGGGTCCTGCACGAGCGCTGAGGCACCCGAAAGCGTAATTTCGCCCGAACACGTTGTCCAACCCCCGCGCTCACGCACGAAGAGGTGATGCCTGAGAGAAATCCGCCCTCGATGACCGGGAGAAACCTTAGAAACGTGCGCGCACGCGCGGAAAACCGTTCCCAGGCTTCCCGGTCTTCCCAGGAATCGTCTCCAAAGCCTGCTTCATCCGGCGATGCGAGATACTGGATGGGATGCTCGAGACCCCGACGAAGACCGCGAGGCCCCGGTGGACCCCCGTCGTCCGCGACATCCTCGCCGACCTCGAGACCCCTATCGCCGCCTACTGGAAGCTCTCGCAGGGCGAGACCCTCTCCTTCCTCCTCGAGAGCGTCACCGGCGGGGAGAACGTCGGGCGGTACTCCCTCCTCGGCGTCGCGAGCGAGCTCCTCCGCCTCAAAGACGCCGACCACGACCCCCTCGAAGACCTCAAAGCCCGCCTCGCCGCCTTCGCCGGGGCCGAGATCCCCCCCGAGCTCGACCACTTCGTCGGCGGAGTCGTCGGCATGCTCGCGTACGACATCGTCCGTTACTTCGAGCGCATCCCCACCCCCGAAGGCGGCGGCCCCGCCGACGACCTTGACCTCCCCGACCTCGCCATGATGGTCGTGGACGCCGTCGTCGTCTTCGACCACGCGAAGAACCGCCAGCGCGTCGTCGTCCTCGCCGAAGAAGGGGCGGAAAAGGAGGCCGAGGCCCGCATCGAGGCGATCGTCGCCCGCCTCCGCGGTCCCCTCCCCCCGTTGCCGGGGGACGAGTTCCCGAAGGCCGAACCGACCGCCAACATGACGCGCGAGGCGTTCGAGGCCGCCGTCGTGGCGATGAAGGGCTACATCGCCGCCGGCGACGGCGTCCAGATGGTCCCCTCGCAACGCTTCGCCGTCGCCTGCCCCGCCCACCCCCTCACCGTCTACCGCGCCCTGCGCGCCCTCAACCCCTCGCCCTACATGTTCCTCCTGAGGTTCGGCGACTTCGACCTCGTCGGCGCCTCCCCCGAGGTCATGACGAGCCTCGCGCACGGGCGGGCGAGGGTCCGCCCCATCGCCGGCACCCGCCCCCGCGGCGCGGGCCCCGAAGACGACGCCGCCCTCGCCGCCGAACTCCTCGCCGACCCGAAGGAGCGCGCCGAGCACATCATGCTCGTGGACCTCGCCCGCAACGACCTCGGCCGCGTGAGCGCCCCCGGCACCGTGACGGTGAACGACCTCATGGTCGTCGAGCGCTACTCCCACGTCATGCACATCGTGAGCGACGTCACCGGAACGCTGAGCCCCGGGCTCGACGGCTACGACCTCGTCCGCGCCGTCTTCCCCGCCGGCACCGTCTCCGGCGCCCCGAAGATCCGCGCGATGGCGATCATCGAGGGGCTGGAGCCCACCCGGCGCGGAAGCTACGCCGGCGCCGTCGGCTGGTTCGGCGTCGCGGGCGACCTCGACACCTGCATCGCTCTCCGCACGGTCCTCCTCAAAGGCGGCGTCGCCTACGTCCAGGCCGGGGGCGGCGTCGTCGCCGACTCCGTCCCCGCCCTCGAGTACGAGGAGAGCCGCAACAAGGCGCGAGCCGCCCTCCGCGCGATCGAGATCGCGAACTCGGGCCGCCTCGGATAAGGGCGGATCACGAGCGGGAGAGCGCCTTGAGCGAGCGCGTCACCCGCCGCAGGATCGGGTCCACCTCGCGCCTTCGCGCGGCCGGATAGTCGAGTTCGACCGTTCCCGTCCCGTACTCGATGAGCGGGACCGTCTTCTGGTAGACGATGCGGGCGCCCTTGCGCCACGAGATCGCGAAGAACCCGTCCCGCCTCACCGCGTACGTCACGCGCCCGCTCTCCCTGGCGAAGAGGAGCGAGGACGCGTAGTCCGCTCCCAGCCGGTCCTTCGCCCCCGGCGCCGGATAGTGCCCGTAAACGTGAATGGCGACGTTCCCATCGGGAGAAGTGAACTTCTGTCCGTCGCCGTTGTCCGGCTCTCTCCCCGCGCGGTAGGAACGAGGCACGTCCACGGCGTAGGCGAAGCGCACGTTCGTATAATGCCGGTACCCCGACGTTCGCCCCGACGTCCGTTGCGGCGTCTGCGCGGCGAGAGCGAGGAGGGGAACGAGCATGAGGAAATCTACCCCGCCGATGAAGTCCACCCCGGCCGAGATCGAAGCGCGCTTCGACGCCGACGTCGAGCGCTTCTCCGACCTCGATGCGGGGCAGGCGACGATCCCCGGCTCCGCCCTCGCCCAGTCCCTCCTCGTCGCCGTCGCCGTCCGGCACGATCCCCACCCCCGGTCCGTCCTCGATCTCGGGTGCGGCGCGGGCAACCTCACCCTCCGCCTCCTCGCCGCGCTGGCGGAGCCGCCCGATCGCGTCCGCCTCGTGGACCTCTCCCGCCCCATGCTCGACCGCGCCACCGAGCGCCTGCGCGAGGCCGGCTACGCCGGAACGATCGAGGCGGCGAAGGGCGACCTGCGCAGGACCGATCTCGGCGAGGGCCACGACGTCGTCCTCGCCGCCGCCGTCCTCCACCACCTGAGGGGCGAGCGCGAGTGGCGCGAGACCCTCGCCCGCCTCCACCGCGCCTTGCGCCCCGGCGGCCTTCTCCTGGTCCACGACATGGTGGCCGCCACGATCCCCGCCGCCGCGACGATCGTCGCCGAGAGGTACGGCGCCCACCTTGCCGCGCTCCGCGACGAGGCGTACCGCGACGCCGTCCTCGCGTCCATCGCGCGCGAGGACTCCCCCGAACCCCTCGGGGCTCAGATCGCGTGGCTCGGCGAGGCGGGCTTCCGAAGCGTGGACGTCCTCCACGCCCTCGACGGCTTCGCCGCCACCGCCTCGCTCGCCTAGAGGCGCCTCAGCGCCCCGCCGCGCGCAACACGACGTGGAGCGCCGTCTTCTTCGGCAGGTCGAGCGTCATCCCGTCCGGTCCGAGCGTCGGCGCGGCCATCGGGCGCGTCTCGACCTTCTCCGCGTCGAACCCGTACGCCTCCGCCGAGCGGAACCGACCCGAGGGCAACGGCAACGTCACCCGGAGCGGCAGATGACGCCGCTTCGACACGAGCAGAAGGTGAAGGTCCCCCGTCGCTCCGTCCGTCGCCGCCCACGCCGAGAGGTCGCGCACCATCGGGTTCGCCACGTCCCGCGCCTCGTCCCCGAAGACGCCCCCCTTCCCGTCGTAGTCCCGCAAGAGCCGGAACGCCGCCCGGTACGGCGCCTTCTCGGCGTCCGGCGACTCGTCCGAGACGAGCGACCAGAACGTCGCCATGTCCACCCCGTGCCGACCGAACGCCCCGAGCATGTCCACGAGCGCGAGACCCCCCTGCCACGTCCGGATCTCCCCCGGGTTGTACTCGGAGAAACAGAGCTTCGTCCCCGGATACCAGCGATCGATCGAGGCCCGGACGTTCGGCAACAGCGGCCCCGCCCCGGGAAGCACCTCGCCGAGCCACGAGGGGTTCCGGTACGCCGGATCCCAAAGGTAGCGCGGGGCCTGGAGCGTCCCGTCCACCCCCGCCGCCGAGGCGATCTCGTCCTCCGCGTAGTAGTGCAGGTCCAGAACGTCGAGAAGCCGCTTCCCGTCCGCCTTCGACGCCTTCGCGAACGCGTCGAGGTACGCGTCGAGAAACCACCGGTACCCCCCGGCCCTCTTCACCTCGGGCCAGTCCGGCGCCGCGACGAGCCCCTCGTACCCGAACACCCCGAAGTGGTTCGGACCGTGGATCCGCGCCGTGGGGTCCACCGCCTTGATCGCCCGCGCCGCCGTCACCGAGCGCTCGATGAGCTCCCGGCACGTCGTCTTCGCCGGGTGCGAGCGCACATGGTTATCCCCCCAGAGCTCCGGCTCGTTGTCGAGCGAGTACGCCTGGATCCCCGTCTTCGAGGACGCCGGCCCGTACCGCTTCACGAAGTGGCTCACCATCTCGTCGAGGTACACCGCCCCGTCCGTCGTATCGGGCGGGTCCTGGAACGGCTTCCCCTTGCGGAACACGAACCGCTTCCACCGCGCGCTCGGCGCTGCCTCGCTCTCGCTCACCGGTCCGTTCCCGTCCGCCGCGACGAAGCCCGTGAGGTTCACCTGGACGAGCGTCTCCGCCCCCATCGCCTGCGCCGCCTCGTGGTCCACCGCGATCGCCGCCGCGGGCTCCTTCCGCCGCGCCTCGGGCGTGTACCGGGTGGACCACCCGTAGCCCGAGTTGTGCCGGTAGTCCTTTCCGGCGTTGTCGAAGTTCGTCTCCCAGTTGTACGGCGTCGCCGAGTTCCCCCCGAACCGGTAGAGCGTCCACCGGATCGTCCGGTCCTTCGTGTCGTTCGTCCCGTAGAGCCGCGGATCGATCCGCCGCGCCACCCGCGCGAGGTCCACCCCCAGCGCCGCCGCGTTCGGATCGGCGGCGCCTTGGAGAGAGGACGGGGCGAGAAGCAACGCGAGGACAGCGTGAATCATCGTTCTTTCACCTTACCGCCCCCGAACGCCGGGAGAGGCTAGCCGAGCCCCTCGCCCGACTCGATCGACGTCGAGAGCCCCTGCGCGAGCACGATCTCGTCCGCGTGGTTCACCGTGAACGCGATCCGGTGCGTCACCGAGTGGAAGATCCCCTCCGCCCCCGGATGCCCGTTCCCCGACGCCTTCACCCCCCCGAACGGCAGGTGGACCTCCGCCCCGATCGAAGGCAGGTTCACGTAACCGAGCCCGAACTCCGCGTGGTCGCGCACCCACCGCCACTTCCGGTAGTCGTCCGTGATCACCGCCATCGCCAGACCGTAGTCGGTGTCGTTGTACACCTCCACCGCCTCCTCCATCCCGTCCACCGGGATGATCGCGACGTGGGGCGAGAACGCCTCCTCCCGCAGGCAGAACGTCCCCTTCTTGTACCCGTCGAAGCGGTACACGAACGGCGAGACGAAGTTCCCCTCCGCATACGCCCCCTCGGTGAGGCGCTTCCCCTCGACGAGGACCTGGGCCCCCTCCTCGACCGCCTTCCGGTTGTGCTCCTCCCACTTGTCCATCGCCCCCGGCTCGATGAGCGGCCCCATGAACGTCGCCGGGTCCATCCCGTCCCCGATCTTGATCTTTCGCACCCCCTCCACGTACCGCCGCGTGAACTCCGCCTCGACCTTCCGGTCCACGATGATCCGCGAGGTCGAGACGCACCGCTGCCCGGTCGTCTTGAACGCCCCGAGAAGGCACGCGTTCACCGCAAGGTCGAGGTTCGCGTCCTCCAGCACGATCGTCGCGTTCTTCCCCCCCATCTCGGTCGCGGCGAACTTGTACGCGTCCCCCGCCGCCACGCCCTGGATGTGCTTGCCCACCGCGCGCGAGCCCGTGAAGAGGATCGCGTCCACGTCCGCGTGCCTCACGAGCGGATCCCCCACCTCGTCGCCGAACCCCTGGACGAGGTTGATGACCCCCGCCGGAAAGCCCGCCTCCTCGAAGAGCTCCACAAGCTTGTGCCCGCACATCGGCGTCTGCTCGGCGGGCTTGAACACCGTCGTGTTCCCCGCCAGCACCGCCGGCAGGACGACCCACAGCGGGATCGCGCTCGGAAAGTTCCACGGCGTGATGCAGGCCACCACGCCCTTCGGCTTGTGGAGGATGAAGGCGTCCTTCGCCGGCACCTCCGAGGCGACCGTCAGGCCGGTGGGCATCCGCCCCATCCCCGCGACGTACTGCGCCATGTGGAGCGCCTCCACCGCGTCGGCCCGCCCCTCGTTGATCGGCTTCCCGCACTCGCGCGTGACGAGCTCGGCGATCTCCTCCACGTCGCGCTTGACGAGCTGGGCGAACCGGTCCACGATCTCCGCCCGGTTCACCATCGAGAGAGCGCGCCACGCGGGGTACGCCCGCCGCGCCGCCGCGACCGCCGCCTCGACCTCCGCCGCCGTCCCCCGCGCGACCGTGCCGAGCACCTCCGAGCGCCGCGCCGGGTTCGTGCTCTCGAACGTCCGCCCCCCAGAGCCCTCGCCGATCCCTTGCGTCCATACGCCGTCGATGTAATGCCCCGCCTGGGTCGTCTTCATGCTGAGGGGGAGTTTACCGGGGGCCTCCCGGGCGCCCGGCGATCCACCCGCCCCCACCCTTTCCGGTCCCCCTTCCCGTTCGAGTTTCACTAACCCTACAGGGTTAGTGACTCGTGCATCAAACTGGATCGGCGAGGCTCCCGCCCTCGCCCGAACGACGCCGCCCCCGCCCCCCTTTGAACCCGAAAGGCACCTTTCGCCCTCCGGATTCGGTATATCTAACCCTGCCCCCATGCTCGCGATGCCCGTTGCCGCCGCCCTGCTGACGACGCGAGCCCCCTTCGCCGAGGTCTCCGACCTGCGCCTCGGCGCGACCCGCCTCGTCCTCGGGCGCGGACGCTCGGCCTACGTCCCCCTGAACGGCGGCCTCGCCCGTTGGGCGAAGGCCGAGAGCGACGACCGCGAGATCGCCCGCGTCGAGAAGGGCGCGGGCGGCCTCACCGTCACCGCCCTGCGCCCCGGCGACGCCGTCGTCACCGTCGCCGCCGGACGCGTCGTGAAGGCCCTCTCCGTCTCCGTCCGCCGCTGGTCGGTCGAGTTCCCCCAGTCCCTCTCCGCCGGGGTCGTCGGGAGCCCCGCCTCCCCCGACTCGGTCCGCGGCGCGGTCGAGTCCGCCCTCCGCCTGAACCTGCGCCGCGCCCCCGGCGCGGGCTTCACCTACGCGATCGAGAGCCTCCCCCCCGTCGGAACCGGGATGCGCGTCCGCATCCCCGTCCGCGTGAAGGCTTCCGGCCCCGCCTCCCTCTCCAGCGAGGGCCGCGTCGAGGTCGAGGTCGAGAACGTCCCCGCCCCCGGCGCCCGCTCCGCCCCCGAGGAGGCGCTCTGGTACTCGAACGATCCCGAGAGCGTGCGCGCCCCCCAGGGCCTCTTCGCGAGCGAGCTCGAGCCCGGCCGCCGCGTCCGCTTCCTCCACCACCACATGAACGCCTCGCGCGTCCCCATGTACTTCCGCGTCCTCGCGATCAACGACGGCGACGCCCCCGTCCGCCTCGGGATCGCCGGGGCCGAGTCCGGCCCCGAAAAGGACCCCGTGCGCGCCGGACTCGTCGCCGGGACCGCCTTCATGCGCTCGTGGCCCACCGCGAGCGCCGAGGTCGTCGAGCTTCCCGCCCGCTCCTTCGTCCCCCTCTCGTTCCGCCGCGTCGTCCGGGGGCAGACCGTCTCCGGCCTCTTCTCGCTCGTCTCCCTCTCCGGCGACTCCGGGGTCCAGGTCGTCTCCGACGCCGTCCCGACCTTCCCCCTCGCGAGCGACTGGCGCCCCGCCCTCGCGACCAGCACCCCCTGGCGCACGACCGGCGCGCGCCCCCTCGGCCAGCTCTTCCGCACCCCCTCCGCCGCCTCGGTTCACGTCTACCCCGATCCGAGCCGCGAGGAGGACGTCCCCTACCGCGTCGGCGGGCGCTTCGGCTACCTGCGCCTCGGGCAACGCGCCGTCGTCCGCCAGGACAAGGAGGGCCAGCTCGACGGCAACTTCGGCGTCGCGTACCGCTACAACCTCCGCCTCCAGAACCCCACCGGCGTCGGCACCGCCGTCGAGATCGCCTTCGAGGCGAGCGCGGGCTACTCCGCCGGCGTCTTCCTCGTGGACGGCCGGCTCGTGAAGACGCCCCTCCTGCGCCCGAAGGGCGAGGCCCGCATCGCGAAGGTCTTCCTGAACCCCGGGCAGACCCGCGCGATGCGGCTCGTCACGATGCCCCTCTCCGGCTCCTCCTACCCCGCCACCATCGTCATCCGTCCCGTCGGCGTCGGGAGAGGCTGATGGAGGACCCGAACATCAACGCGATCGCCGAGCTCTTCGGCGTCGCCGCCCCCGAGGAGAAAGGGAACGAAAAGATCGGGCGCAACGCCGACGAGTCGCGCCGCCTCGGCGAGAACGCCCTCGCCGAGGGCCGCTACGCCGACGCCCTCGCCCACTTCCGCCGCCAGCTCGACCAGAACCCCGGCGACCGACGCCGCGCCATGCTCGACCTCGCCGAGGCCCACGCCTACGGCGACGAGGAGCCCCAGGCCCTGAAGCAGTACCGCCTCGCCCAACGCGCGTTCGGAGGCGGGGGCGAGGAGGGCGTCGCCGAGCTCTACCGCCGCTACGGCCGCTTCAACGCCGCCGCCGAAGAGCTCCGCGCCGCCGCCGCCCGCGAGCCCGAGAACCCCCTCTACCGCCAGAAGCTCGCCGAGACCCTACGCGACGCCGGCTTCCCCCGCGCCGCCCTCGAACAGGCCGAGCGGGTCGTCGCCCTCCGGCCCGATTCGAGCCACGCCCACTTCGCCGTCGGCGAGCTGAACCTGAGGCTCGGCGAGTGGCAGGCGGCGATCGACGCCTACCGCGCCGCGATCGAGCTCTCGCCCGGCGACGACTACCTCTACCTCCGCACCGCGATCGCCTTCTGGCGCGCGGGCCGCCCCCCCGAGACGATCAAGGCGATCCGCCTCGCGAGCGACCTGGAGCCCGAGAAGGCCCTCTACCACGGCCTCCTTCTCGAACTCCTCCGCGCCACCGGCGACCGCGAGAGCGCCGGGCTCGAGCGCGACCGCGCCGAGGAGATGGACCGCTACGACCGCGACGTCCTCGCCCGCACCTTGAGGGAGATGGGACTCTAGCGCCTTTATTCCGAAGCGTCCATCACGCTCACGATCTTACGGCTTGCGGGAGAGTAGACCAGCGCCGTATCGCCATCCCATTTCACCTTAGTAGGACGCATCCAAACGAGGATGTACGCGGGCGTTTTGCCCTTTGCGAGCTGATACCCGACGTTGACGATGCGGAATCCCACACGGGCGTAATCGCGGCGCATGGCGGCGCCGCTGGTGTAGCCGATAACTTGAGTTCCATCCCCGCTGGAAGGCGCGCGTGGGTCGGCGCGCTTCGAGCAGAGCGACTTCACCGTGGCGAGATCCCCGCGGTTCGCGGCGGCGAGAAAGCTTCTCCCCGTCGCAAGAGTATGATTCAGATGCCCGAGTTGCGCTACAGAAAGCTCAAACCCACTTATGTCTTCAACGACGAAATTACGATGGGCTGACACGAAGAGAACGAGGGATAGCACGGGAAGCCTTTATACCCGTTACTCCACAAGATTCTTCGTTGCGATCGTCGAAGACACAGACAGACGCCCGGCTCGAAGCAGACGCGGCGTTCAACGTAACGAATCTTCTCTTAGGCCGCGACCGGAGCGGGCGACAGCCCCCGCGCCCGACGCGCCCGCGCGATCGTCTCCTCGCTCACCGCCCGCTCGAACGAACGGAACCCCGCGAGCTCGAACCCGTGCTTCCCCGCGAGCCGGAGCGTCTCCTCCACCTGCGCGACCGAGACCTCCTTGCCGAGGGTGAGGTTGAACTTGCTCGGATCCCCCTCCAGCGCGAGCATGATCGTCTCGCTCATGCACGCGTACGCCGTCCCTTCCGGAAAGCCGAAGTCGAAGTCGAAGTCCGGCTCTCCCGGCACCCGAACCACACCCCCCTCGATCACCAGAACGTCGGGCCGCTCCTTCGCCACCGCCACCGACACGTCGCGCGGGCGAGCCACGTCGCACACGACCGCCCCCGCCTTCAGGTCCTTCGGAAAGATGAGGTCCTTCCCCGCCGAGGTCACCGTGATGATCGCGTCCGCCTCGCGGAGCCGCCCCACGTCCGTCGTCGCCTCGGCGCGCGAGAGCTCGGCGGCGAGCGCCTCCGTCCGCTCGATGTCGCGCCCGACGACGAGGGTCCGCGCGAAGTCCGGCGCGAGGGTCCGCGCGCACGTCTTCCCGATCGAGCCCGTCGCCCCCACCACCGCGAGCGTCGCCTCGTCCGGGCGCACCCCCACCCGCTCGCACCCGAGCCGGAGTCCCTGGATCGCCGTCGCCACCGTGTACGAGTTCCCCGTCGTCACCGCGATAGGGCTCCGCTCGGCGACCGTGATCCCGCCGTCCCCCACGACCGAGGAGAACGCCCCGAGCCCGATGAGACTCGCCCCGAGCGAGTGCGCGAGGTCCGCGCACGCGACGATCTTCGCGTACGCCTCCTCCATCGGCACCCCCCCCGCGAGCTGACCCGCCGTGAGCGGGCACCCGATGAACCACCCCTCGGTCTCCGCCCCCGTCTTGCTCCGGATCCCCTTGATCTCGGAGAGCACGCTCACCGACTTCCTCCGGAGGAACGCCTTGAGGATCGGGTCCGGGATGTACCGCGCGATCGGGTAGAGATTCGCCACGTCCTTCGGCTTGAGCGGATGGATGAGGAACGCGAACTTCGTCACAGGCAGGCGTCCAGGGTACCCCCCGCCCCCGAGCGGAACCGTCTACAGGTCGGCGACGTGAGGGCTCCAGTCGAGCCGCCCGAGCGCGTCGAGGTAGTCGCCCTCGCCGAGCTCTTCCGGACGACGACCGAGAAGCGCGACGAGCGCCGCCTCCATGACGTTCGTCGCGAACGTCTCCCCCTCGATCTCCGGCGTCGTCGTGATCGCCCGCGCGACCCCCGCCCCCTCCAGGAACGCGTAGTCCGCCCCCCGGAGCGTCTGCGTGAGGATCGTCTTCCCCGGCATCCGGTCGGGCATGTACCGGCGGATGTAGTGCCAGTCCCCGCACACGAGGTCCGCCGCCTCGAAAAGCCGCGCGAACTTCGGCGTCCGCGCCTCCTGCTTCGCCCCCGTCGGATAGAACCACTTGAACGGAAGCCGCGTGACGATCGGGAGGATCGCCCGCCCGAACCGCTCCACCTGCGCGTACCGGGTGAGGGGCACGTTGAGCCCCGTCCCGAACGGGATGTCGCCGTAGGTGACGAGCGCCCCCGCCTCCTCCAGGGCCTGCGCCATCCCGAACCGGTCCACCGCCGAGACGAGGAGCACCCGCTTCCCCCGCGGGTCGTACGTCCCTTCCCTCTGGAGCCGTCGCACCGTCTCGCGCTCGAGCGTGTGCTTGAGCCCCCCGCCGTCCACGATCGGGGTCTTCACCGCCCCCTTCGTCAGCGCGACGATCTGCCGGAACGCGTACCGCCGCGCCCCGATCACGACGTGGAGGTCCGCCCCCCCGACCCCGAAGCAGTCCACCTCTCCGTCGAGTTCGCGGAACGTCCGCGCGAACGCCTGAAGATCCCCGTCCGTCCCGATCCGTTCGAGCAGGATCGGCTCGCCGAGCATCGTCACGAGGGACGCCTTGTCGCGCTTGCTCGACCCGAGCGAGACCGAGACCGCGCGCTTCATTCTAGACGACCGCGATCGCCTCGATCTCGACGTCGAAGCCGCGCGGAAGCCCCTTCACTGCGACCGTCGAGCGCGCGGGCGGGTCGCTCGGGAAGCGCGCGCCGTACACCTCGTTCACCACCGCGAAGTGCGCCATGTCCGAGAGGAAGATCGTCGTCTTCACGACGTTCTCGAACCCCGCCCCCGCCGCCTTCAGCAGGGCCTCGACGTTCGCCATGACCTGCTCGGCCTGCGCCCGCACGTCGCCTTCGACCGCCGTGCCGTCGGGCCGGAGCGGGATCGAGCCCGAGAGGAAGAGGAGCGTCCCCGTCGCCCGGATCCCCTGCGAGTAGGGCCCGATCGCGGCCGGGGCCTGGTCCGTCGAGATCGTCTCGCGCGTCATGGCCCCGGATTGTGACAGATGCCGCCGCTCCCGCTCCCGCTCTCGCTTCCGAGGCGGAATCTCTTCCGGACCCATTGTCAAAGCGCCCTCCGGCCGACGTAAGGGTGCGAGCCCCGAAAATCCGATCCGACCCGCCCTCGCGGCGCCGGTCCCCGCGCGCCGGCCCCTCTCCGGATGAAAGTCCCTTCCTCGGAGGCTTCGTACCCCCGTCCGAAAACCTCGCGCACACACGTGGCGCGCAACGGCGCACAACGGCGTCCAGCGGCGCGCAGGGCCCCGAGGACCCCCGCGAGCGCCGCGGATCAGCGGCGCATGTTGATGAGCTCTTCGAGCATCTGGTCCACCGTCGTGACGATCTTCGTGTTCGCCTGAAAGCCCCGCTGGGTGACGATGAGGTCCGTGAACTCGGCCGAGATGTCCACGTTCGACTGCTCGAGATACCCCGCGTTGATCGAGCCCCGGTCCCCGCCCTTCGGAGGCCCCGTCACCGGGATGCCCGAGTTGTCCGAGACCCGCCAGAGGTTGTCCGCCACCCGCGAGAGCCCCTGCGGGTTCGCGAACGTCGCCATCGCGACCTGACCGAGCGTGCGGTTGAGTCCGTTCGTGAAGATCCCCGTGATGACCCCGTCCTGTCCGATCGCGATCCCCGAGAGCGACCCCGGCCCGAACCCGTTCTGTTGCTTGAAGCTCACCGCGTTCTCCGCGTTGAGCGAACCGACCCCCTTGAACTCGAGCTCCACCGGGAACGGCGTCCCCGCCCCGTTCGCCCCCGGGATGCTCACCTTGTTGAACGCCGTCCCGAGCCCCGTCGCCCGCACCCCGTTGGCGTCGAAGTAGAGCCGCTCGTTCCCCGGGTCGGCGCTCGACCCGACCGGGGTTCCCGCCGTCCCCCCCTCGTAGGCCGCCCAGTCCCACGAGCTCGTCGCTCCCGCCGGGGGGGTCCCCGCAGGCGGGATCTGACGGTTCGTCATCTTCACCGTGAGGTCGTGGGGATTTCCCCGCGAGTCCCAGACCCGGACGTTCGAGAGCACCTCCGTCGTCGCCGGGGCCGCCGAGTTGAGGTTCCCCGCGAGTTCCGCCCGCGTCGTCACCTGGACCGCGTTGAGCCGCCCGACGGGGACGTTGAGCGTGCTGTCCGCCTTCACCGCCTTCGAAGTGTCGAGCACCCCGTTCGCGTCGGCGCTCCAACCGAGGACGTGCCCCCCCGTCCCGCGCTGCACGAGGTCGCCGTTCGCGTCGAGGTCGAACCCCCCGTCCCGGGTGTAGAGCGTCTGCTCCCCCTGCCCGATCATGAAGTACCCGTTCCCCTGGATCGCGAGGTCGGTCGGTCGGTTCGTCGAGCCGAGCGAGCCCTGCTCCAGATCGGTGTCCGTCGCCCCGATGTGGACGCCGAGCCCGTACTGGATCGGGTTCGTCCCGCCCCGGCTCCCGTTCGGGCGCGAGGCGCCCTGGACGGTCTGCGAGAGCATGTCCTCGAAGCCGACCCGCGACCCTTTGTACGCCGTCGTATTGACGTTCGCGAGGTTGTTCCCGATGACGCTCATCCGCGTCTGGTGGGCTTTGATGCTGGCGACGCCAGAGAGCAGGGCCTGAAGCATGGTTCGTCGTCTCCTTGTGGCGGGATGGGGACGAGGCTTCCGGGGGTTTCCCCCGCGGTCCGGCCGGTTCGTCCGTCTGTCTTCCCTGCCTCTACATCTCGGGGCCGTCCCGCGCTTCTTTAGGGCGGATCGCGGCGATGCGGCTAGACGATGACGGCGGAGTCGATGTTCGTGAAGACGTTCTCCTTCAGGCTCGCCCCGTCCACCGCCGTGATGAGCGTCCGGTTACGGACCGAGACGACGAGCGCCGTCCCGTCGAGAAGCACGAGCGACTCCTTCGCTCCTTTCGCCGCCGCCTTGTCCACCCCCGATAGGACTCGCGCCCACTCGGCCTCCCCGAGCTCGATCCCCCGCGACGCGAGCCGCGCCTGGGCGTGCCCCGAGACCTTCAGCCGGTCTTGGAGCACCCCCGCGAACTCCTCTCCGAGCCGCCTCGCTTCGACCGGGGCGGGCGCAGGCGCCCCGAGCCGCTCGACCGGCCCCGGAACGCGGGCCGCGAGATCGGCGAGGCGGGGATGCAGGCGTTCCATGGGCGACGTCCTACTATCGGCGCGCGACCGCCCCCCGGCTCAGGGGGCGGCGCGAAAAACCTCGCAAACGGCGCGAGACTTTCTACTCGACGATCTTATTACTCGACGATCTTACGGAGCCCGTCGATCGGGAGCCTCGCTGCCCCCGCGCCGCTTCCGAGCGTGAGGACGACCGTTCCGCCCTCCTCGGAGATCCCCGCGACCTTGCCCGCGACGGTCTTGCCCGCCGCGTCGATCCCCTCGACGTTCTTGCCGAAGAGCGCGCCGTAGTCCGCCGCCCGGGGCACCTCCGCGACGCTCTGGACGTTCGCCATCTTCACCTCGACGGTGCCTCCGTCGGCCTGACGGAGCGAGATGAACTTCTCCCCGTTGCGCACGCTCATCTTCGTCGCGATCCCGGTGACGGTGTCCTGCGCCCCCCCGGTCTCGCTCATCGGCCGGACCGCCGTGACCTCCTTCCCCATGATCGCCTGGATCTGCTGGAGCTCGGTCTGACCGGTGAGCTTGTCCATCCCCTGGACCTGCCCGAGTTGCGCGAGCTGCGCGAAGTAGTCCCGGTCGTTCATCGGCTCGAGCGGGTTCTGGTTCGCCATCTGCACCGACAGGAGCTTCAGGAACGACTGCATATCGAGGCCGGACTTCTTATCGGCGGGTTTGACGCCGTAGTACTTCTCGGCGGAAATCGAAGGAACGCTGCTCATGGTCTAGATCTCGAGGTCGAGCCCCGAGGCGGCGCGGCGGGACGGAGGGGCGATGGGGCGCGGAGGCTCCGCGACGGGCTCCCGCGACGGCGGGCGCGGGCTCCCCTGCGGGGAGGAGCCTCCCCCGGCCGCCCCCCCGCCGAAGTCGAAGCGCGAGGCCGCCGACTCGGCGAGCGGCTGGACCGTCACCCGCGCCTCCGCGTGCCCCCGCTGAGCGAGCGCGCCCGTAAGCTCGCTCCGGTGCCGGTCGAGCGCCTCGGCGACCCGGGGATCGCTCGCGCGCAGGTCCGCGGAGAGCCCCGCCGCGTCCCGCGCGACCGTCACCACGATCCGGCCGAGATCGGCGGGTTCGAGCCGGATCGTCAAGGGCTCGCGCGAGCGCGCGACGGCGAGCCCCTCCGCGTGAGCGGCCACCCGCGCCACGACCTGATGGACGACCCGCGCCCGCTCCGCCCCCGTGAGCGGCTTCGCCTCCCTCACCCCCGCGCCTCCCGAGGCGCCGAGTCCGGCGGGGCGGTCCGCGACGAGGGCGGCCTCCGGGAAGGCCGCCGACGCTCCTGGGTCTGGGCGATCGCCCCGCCCGTCGTCCCCCTTCTCGCGTGCGCCCGCCGAGCCGCCCGAGACGGCGGCGATGCCCTCCAACGCTCCGAGCGACGCCGCGCCGCCGGACGTCGCCCCGATCCCCGGAGCGCCCTCCTCGTCGCCTCCTCGGGAGCCGCGACCCCGCACGCCCTTTCCGGCGCCCGTCGCCTCCGCTCCGAGCGGAGACCCTTCCGGGGACGATGCGGACGGGGCGAGCGTCACCGCCCCCTCCGACGATGGCGCGCTTGCGAGAGCCTGGCCTAGTGCCGGCGCGAGAGGGGCCGGAGGCGTCGGCGCGACGGCGGCGGCAAGGACGCCGGGGAGGAGGAGCGAGGCGAGATCCGGAACCGTCGTCGAGGCCGCGCTTCGGGCCGCCTCGCGCTCCTTCTCAGCCTTCGCGCCCTCCATCGCCGCCGGATCTCTCCCGACGCCCCCCTGGGGCTCGCCCTTCGTCCCATCGCCGGAGGAGCCGAGAGCGGCCGCCCCGAGCGTAGCCGAAGATCCGGAAGGGATCGGGAGCCCCGCGGCTCCCGGCTCGATGGCCGAAACCGCCGGAACGGCCGGATCCAGGGGACTGGAATGGCCGAGAAGACCGAGCGCGGCCAGGCCGGCCTCCGAGCGGCTCCTCCCGCCTCCAATTCCGGAAAGGGCCGAGCCGAGCGCGGCGGCGAATCCTTCCCGGGGTCCGTTCCCGTCCCCTTGGCCCTGAACCTCCCCGGTGGAGAGGGCTCCGTTCGAGAGGGTCCGAGGAGCGGCGGGACCGGCAGGAACGACCGCGGGCGCGTCGAGAAGGGCGGGAGGCGACATCCACCAGAGGTATCGGCGTCTCCGGCGGGATATGGAGCGGGCCGCGCCCGAGAGGGGGGTTGCGGGAGTGGGGTGCGGGGCGAGGGCTCCGGATTCGCGGGCGCGTTGGTAGACTGTGGCCCGATGGCGCTCGCCGTAGCACCGGACCACCTTCTGCCCAAGAGCCTCCCGGCCTCCATCGAGGCCGTCCTCTTCGACATCGACGGAACCCTCGTGGACTCCGTCGCCATGGTCGTCGCGGGATTGTCCGACATGTACGAGCGCTTCACGGGGGTGCGCCCTCCCGGATCCGAGGTCCGCTCGCTCATGGGGATGTCCCTTCGAGACCAGATCCGGAACCTTCCGGGCGGCGCCCCCGACACGCACACCGAGGCCGAGATGATCGCCTACGCGATCGAACGGTACGCCCATCACCAGGCTCTGGAGCGTCCCTTCGACGCGGCGACCGAGGCTCTACGCCTCCTTCAGGGCGCGGGCGTTCCCGTCGGCCTCGTGACGAACAAGAACGACCGTGAGCTCCGCGACTTCCTCCTTCGGTTCCCCGAGGCGAGTCTCGTCGGCGCCGCCGTGAGCGCGGACGACGTCGCCCGTCCGAAGCCCGCTCCCGATCCCGCGCTTCTCGCCGCCGCGAGGCTCGGCGTCCCGCCTTCCCTCTGCGCCTTCGTCGGCGACAGCCGTTTCGACATCTCCTCCGGCCGCGAGGCCGGGATGTTCACCGTCGGGGTCCTCTACGGCTCCGGCACCCGCGCGGAGCTCGCCTCCCGCGGCCCCGATCTCCTCCTCGAGACTCCCGAGGAGCTCCGCGACGCGCTCGCCGGCCTTCTCGCCAGGCGAGCCGCCGCTTAGGACGCCACCCATGGCCCGTAAACCCAAGACCGTTTCCGACTCATCCCCCCTTCCGACCGAACTCGTCGCGACCGACCCCACCCCCGAAGCCGCGCCGGTCGCGGCGAAGACACCCAAGCCCCGCGCCCGCAAAGCCGAGGCGGTCCCCGCGACCCCTCCCGACGCCGCCTCCGACGACGCGTCCCCCCGACCGGCCCCGAGGCGCGCCGCCCGTTCCCGCGTCGAGGCGACGGTCGAGCCTCCGGTCGTCGAGGCCACGCCCACCCAGGCCAGCCGCCCCGCGCGAGCGCGCCGTTCGGCCCCGGCTCCCCAGCCGGTCGAGGCGATCTCTGAGGCGACCGAGGGGGCGATCGGAGAGGCGCCGGTCCCGGAGGCGTCCGCCCGTGCGGAGGCCGTCCCGCGCCGGCTCGGTCGCAAAGCCGCTCCTGACGCGAAGGAGGTGTCCGCGTCCTCCCCGAGCGGGCCGGAGGCCCCTGCCCCGAAAGCCGTTGCCCCCGAAGCCTCCGCCCCGGCGCCCGCGACCGTGCGTCCCGGCGTGACGTTCCGCTCCGCGCGCACCCTGCGTGAGGAGGCGGAGGCGTCGGAGCCCCAAGCCGAAGCCTCCGCCCCGAAGGCCGCCGCGCCCTCGGCCCCTCTCGCAAGCTCGCTCTTCGGCAGCGTCGCGTTCCGTCCGCGCGAAGGAGGCGCTCTCGCCCGAACCCCGGCGGCGGATCGCGAGGAGAGGAACGGGAGACCGTCGGGCGAACCACGCCGGCTCGGACGGCGCGACCGCAACCCGGCCCCCGCACCCGCCCCGCTCCCCTCGGACCTTGCGATCCCCGCAACGATCGAGCCTCCGATCCTCGACGCTCCGGAGAGGGGCGAGGGTGGGCTTCCTCTCCCCACCTTCCGGGCGACGGGCGCCGCGCTCGCCGCCGCGACCTCCGCCCGCGCCTTCGGGGATCGCGAGAGCGCCCCCGTCTTCGAGGAGGAGCCGCGCGAGTCTCGCCGGGGCCGCCGAGACGCTCGGCAGAGCGGGGAGGGTCCCGTTTCGCAAGGCGATACCGAGCCCCCGCGCCGGATCGGCGACGCGCCGAAACCGGTGAAGCCCGAGGCCCGCCCCCTCATCGACGCGCCCGCCGACGCGCCGCAGGTGATCGTCCGGCCCTCCGGACCCGTGCTCGTCCACCAGGGGCGCGTCGTCACGCCGTTCGTCTTCTTCGCCGACCTTCTCGGCGCCCAGCGCGCGGAGACGGTGCGGAGCGAGCTGAAGATGGCCGCCGACGCGGGGGTCCACCTTCACGCCTTTCCGCTCGTCTTCGAGGGGACGCCCGACTCGGTCGAGGAGGCCGCCGCCGCGATCGAAGGCGCGGTGAGGAGCCTTCTCACCGTGGATCCCAAGGCGATGGCGCTCGTGCGCCTCGATCTTCAGGCCCCGCGCGGTTGGGACGCGCGTTTCGCCGACGGCGCGTACCGCGCCCGCGAGGGGAAGCTCGCCGCGCCGAGCATCGCGGACGACCGCTATTGGGCCGAGGTTCGGGGCTCGCTCAAGTCGCTCATCGCTCGCCTCTCGACCTCCTCGGTCGCCGCGTCCATCGTCGGGGTCCAGTTCGACCGCGAGGGCTGGGAAATCCGGGGCGGGTACGACGCCTCCCCGGCGGCGGCGCAGGGCTTCCGCAAGTGGCTCCGTACCCGCTACCTGAACGACGCGGTGATGCTCCGGGCGGCTTGGTTCGACGGATCGGTGGACTTCAGCTCGGCGGAGGCGCCGGCCCGCGCCCCGCAGGCGAGCCCGGCGGGGCTCCGGTTCGTCCGCGCCGATCGGAAGGGGCGCCGGTACGTGGACTACCACCTGTACCTCTCCGACGCGACCGTCGCGCGGATCGCGGATCTCGCCTACGCCGTGAAGGAGGCGTCGGGAGGGCGGATGCTCTTCGGCGCGCGCTACGGGGACACGTTCGAGGACGTCTCTCCCGCGCGGGGGCAGCTCTCGCTCGGCAAGCTTCTTCGCACCCCCGAGGTGGACTTCGTCTCGGGTCCGCCGAGCGACGCCTCCCGAGGCCCCGGCGGCTCCGCCGGCGTCCGGGCGGCGGTGGACTCCATCGCCCTTAACGGCAAGCTCTACCTCGCCGAGCTCGACTACCGGACCTCGCTCGCGGGCGACGGTCCCGGCGACGAGGCGGGGACGCTCCGCTCCCCCCAGGCCCTCGACAACGTCCACTCGCGCGATCTCGGGTTCGCGCTCGCGCACGGCGCGGGCACGATCTGGATGGACCGGCACGGGCGCGGGGCGCTGAACACGCCGAGCGCCTGGAACCGGGCCGAGGCGACGCGCGAGCTTCTCGACCTGCGCCTCGCCACCGAGCCCGAGCCGCCCGACGTGGCGGTCTTTCTCGACGAGCGCGCGCTCGCCTACGTCGAGGACGCGGGGGCGTTCGGCGCGCTCGTGCGCGGGACGCGCGACGCGGTCCTCCGCGCGGGGGTCTCGGCGGGCTTCTATCTCCTCTCGGACCTCGCCCACCGGGAGCGCTTCCCGGAGAGCAAGGTCTACATCTTCCTCAACGCCTGGGACGTCCGGGCGGACCTTCGCTCGGCGATCAAGGCGCGGCTCCAAAAGGGAGGGAAGACGCTCTGCTGGCTCTACGCCGCCGGACTCTTCGACGGCGGGCGCGACTCGCTCGAGCGGGTGCGGGAGGTGACCGGGATCGCCCTGCGGCCCCAGCCGTTCGCGAGCCGCGCGGGGACGAGCCTCGTGGACCGGCGCAACCCTCTCGCGGCCGCCTTTGCGGGCGGGGTCATCGAGTCGCCGCTCGATCTGGAGCCGACGTACTCGGCGATCCCGGAGGACGCCGCCATTCTTGGCGAGTACACCGGGACGGGGCTTCCCTCCTTCGTCGTCCGGCGCCTGAAGGGCGAGGAGCGCGGGGAAGAGTGGACCTCGGTCTTTCTCGGCGAGCCCGCGATGAACCCCGAGCTCGTCCGCGCGCTCGCGCAGGGCGCGGGGGCGCACGTCTGGTCGTTCTCGGACGACGTCGTCCACGCGCGCCCGCCGTTCCTCACCGTCCACGCCTCCTCCGCCGGGAACCGGGCCGTCGTCCTGCCCCACAAGTGGAGCGCGGCGAACGC
This sequence comes from Fimbriimonas sp., assembly GCA_965249475.1. Lineage (GTDB taxonomy): Bacteria > Armatimonadota > Fimbriimonadia > Fimbriimonadales > Fimbriimonadaceae > Fimbriimonas. The sequence goes on from CBDFMD010000003.1 coordinate 2,343,917, forward strand.
GCCGGGACGCTCGTGGGCCGCGCTCGACGCGAGCTCGCTGAAGCTCGATCTCACCGAAGGGGCGACCCAGTCGTTCCTCGTCGGGCCGCGCGACGCGGTGCAGCGCCTCATGGACGCCGACGTGGACGCCGCGAAGCGGGTGGACCGCATCCCCCCTCGCGAGAGCAACGAGCGGATCGACGTCTCGAACTTCGACCTTCCGATCGTGAAGCTCGACGCCTGGACGGGCGGGGCCGAGGCGACCGACGACATCGCCGACGAGTGGTTTTTGCGCCCTCAATCGGGCGCGGTGGAGATCGCGAACCAGGCGGTCCCCGTCACGGCCGACTCGGCGGACGAGACGACCCGGACCGGCCGCCGCAAGCGCCGCGACGGCCGGGATCGCGACGGGCGCGACGGCAGAGATCGCGACGGCAGAGATCGGGAGCGCGGCGAGCGGGACCGGCCCTCGGCGGTGGACGTGTTCGCCTCTCCCGAGCTTCCCGTCCCGGCGAAGGACGGGGCGCGGGAAGCCTCGCTGAACGTCGTGTTCCGGAAGCGGAGCTAGGATGGCGTTCCGCGCGGGCTACGTCGCCCTCGTCGGCCGGCCGAACGTCGGCAAGAGCACCCTGCTGAACGCCGTCGTCGGTCAGAAGGTCTCGATCGTCTCCGACAAGCCCCAAACGACGCGACGGCGCGTCGTCGGGATCGCCCACGGGAAGAGGGACGACGGCGCGGGGTACCAGATCGCGTTCATCGACACCCCGGGGATCCACGAGCCGCACAACCGGCTCGGGCGCGCGATGGTCGAGCAGGCGCGGGCGGCGCTCGGGGAGGCCGACCTCGTCCTCGCCGTCGTGGACTCCTCCCAACGCCCCGGCGAGGCGGACGCGCGGATCGGGGAGATGGTGCGCCTCGCGGGGCTCCCCACCCTTCTCTGCCTGAACAAGATGGACCTCCTCAAAGCCGAGTTCGTGCAGTCGAACACGGAGGAGTACGCGAAGGCGTTCGGGGCGACGGACTCGATGCTGACGACGGCGAGCCGCGGGTTCAACCTCGATCTTCTCGTCCGTCTCATCGTCGAGCATCTTCCCGAGCGACCGCCGATCTTCGCGGACGACGAGTTCACCGACGGCTCGGCGCGCTTCCTCACCGCCGAGCTCGTGCGGGAGAAGATCCTCGCGGCGACCCGGCAGGAGGTCCCCCACTCGGTCGCGGTCCATGTGGACGGTTGGGAAGAGGAATCGAAGAAGATCCACATCCGCGCGACGATCGTCGTGGAGAAGGCGAGCCAGCGCGCGATCCTCATCGGCAAGGGCGGTCGTTCGATCAAGGAGATCGGGACGGCGGCCCGGCCCGAGATCGAGCGGCTCGTCGGCAAGCCGGTCTACCTCGAGCTCTTCGTGAAGGTCGAGGAGGGTTGGCGGCAGAACCCCCGGCTTCTCCACGAGCTCGAGTACGACTGAGCCGGTCCAGACTCGAAAGCTGACCACGCTGACCAGCCTGACCACGGTTTTCGCCTTTTTGTGCAAGGTGGGCGTGGTCAGGACGGGGGCGGTTGGGGGACTTCGTTTTCGCCCCCTCCCATCTCCTTAGTGCGGCGAGAGGGCCTTTCGACGGCGTTCTGGTCGAAAACTCCCTTTCAATCGTCGATCTCCATCCAGCCGGGCTTCTTCTGCTCGTTCGCGCGGCGCTTGACCTGGCCGTAGGTGCGACCGCCGGCACCGGTGCCGGCGGAGTTCACGGCGGTGCCGTTCGAGGCGGCGGCACCTGCGGAGGCTCCGGCGGGGATCGAGACGGGGCGGATGCCGGCGGACGCGATCCTCTGCCGCGCGATCTCGGCGCGGGAGAGGCCCACGAGGGTGTGCTCCTCGCCGCGCCTCTTTCCGATCGCCCGGTCCCAGAGGTAGAGGATTGGGGAGGCGTTGTAGATCGACGAGTACGTGCCCGAGACGATGCCGATGAGCATCGCGAGGACGAAGAACTTCAGCTCGGGCGTCGCGGTCCCGATCGCGACGAGGATGCCGAGGGTGAGGATGACCGTGCCCGACGTGTTGATCGAGCGGGCGAAGCTCTGGGTGATCGAGCGATCCATCAGCCTCGCGAGGTCGTCGTCGGCCTTCGGGCGACGGAGGTTCTCGCGGATCCGGTCGAAGATGACGATCGTGTCGTGGACCGAGAAGCCGATGATCGTCAGCATCGCCGTCAGGAACAGCGCGGAGATCTCCCAGCCCTCGAAGTAGCCGACGACGGCGGCGAGGGCGATCACGACGAGGATGTCGTGGGCCATCGCGAGGATGCCCGAGACCGCGAACCGGAGCCCCGCGCGGAAGCCGCCGAAGCCGAAGCCGAACCGGAACGCGAGGAAGACCACGATGAGGAGCGAGGAGAGGACGACCCCCTGGACCGCGCTGAGCTGGACCTCCTTTTGGATCGTCGGACCGATCTCGGTGTAGCCGCGCGACTCGGCCCCGCCGAGGCCGGCGGCCTCGGCGATGAGCCGCGAGCGCTCGCCGTCGTCGCGGACGTTCCGGAGCTTATCGGTAGGCGGGACGGTGACGTAGGCGAGGCGCTCGCCGGAGGCGCCCTGACCGAGCTTCACGTTCACGCCCTTGTACCCAGCCCTCTCCAGATTGGCGGCGAGCTGGGGACCGGTCGCGGTCGCGCCCTTCAGCGCGTACACCGCCTCGGAGCCGCCGACGAACTCGACGTTGAACTTGAAGCCGCCGAGGAGCGCGAAGGGGATCCCGACGACGATCGTGGCGAGGGAGATGAGGAACCATTTCGCGGGCTTGTCCACGATGCGGAGCGGGCGCTCGTCGGCGCGGGCCTCGATCCCCTTGAACCAGTTGCGCTCGACGGCGTAGGCCTTCGGGTTGTTGCCGAACGCGGTCCCCGCGATGCCGAGCAGGAGCGAGCGCGTGACGGTGACGGCGGTGAAGAGCGAGATGAGGACGCCGATGATGAGCGAGGTGGCGAACCCCTTGACCGGGCCGGTGCCGACGTTGGCGAGGACGAGCGACGTGAGGATCGTGCAGGCGTTCGAGTCGATGATCGCCGGCAGGGCGCGACGGAAGCCGAGCTCGATCGCGCTCGCGAGCTCCTTGCCGTGGCGGATCTCCTCGCGGACGCGCTCGAAGACGAGGATGTTCGCATCCACCGCCATGCCGACCGAGAGGATGAAGCCCGCGATGGCGGCGAGGGAGAACGTCGCGCCGAAGAGCTTTAGCACCGTGAGGGTGAAGAGGATGTAGAGCGCGAGGGCGAGGACCGCGACGACGCCGGGGAGGGCGTAGTAGACGATCATGAAGAGCGAGATGAGGGCGAAGGCGACGAAGCCCGCGACGACCATCTTGTTCAGCGCGCTCTTGCCGATGCTCGCGTCCACCGTCTCGGCGCCGACCTTCTCGAGGCCCACCGGGAGCGCGCCCGAGTTCAGGAGCCCGGTGAGGGACTGAACGTACTTCGTCTCGAATTGACCTTGTGTGATGGCGCTCTCCGCCAAGATCGAGTCGCGGTTCACGTAAGTGAGAGAGATGACGCGTCCGTCGAGGACGGCGGCGATGTTCTCCTCCTTGCCCGCGTACGACTTGCTCCAGCGCTCCATCTTCTCGGCACCCGTCGGCGAGAAGAGCATCAGAGGTTGGAAGCCATCGCCGGCGGGCTCCGCCTTGGCCTCTTTAAGATCGGAGCCTGAAAGGATGAGGGTCCAACCGCGGATGATGTTCGCGTACTCGGGGGTGCCGAAAACGATGGGGGTGGAGCCGCCCTTTCGGATGAATTGGACGGTCGGATCCGTCGGGTTTTTCCCGCCAAGTGCTTGATAGTCGCGGTACTGGGCTTGAGGCCCGACGACGTTGCGCGCGTGATAGATCTCGATACGAGCCGAGGAGCCGAGGATGCGTTCGGCCTCCGCGAGGTTGGAGACGCCAGGGAGTTCGACGACGACTTGGTCGGCTCCTTTGGACACGACGACTGGTTCGCTGACACCGCCCAGTCCGGCGGCCCGTGATTGGAGCAAGGTGATGACGCGCGCGCGAGCGCCCGTGATGGCGGCGGTGCGAGATTCGGTGCTTGCGTTACGATCCAGCGCGAGTTGCTCCGTTCGCAATCGGAACGTGAGGCGCGAGCCTCCGTTGATGTCGAGCCCGAAGGTGTACTTCTGCGTTTTGTAGGCGAACGCCGCCAGGATGCCGAGACCCAGGACGACGAGCAGGAAGAGGGAGCTTTTCGAGCGCAACGGAGGAGACCTGAACCGACCCTTTTCAGGCGCGGTTCAGGTGGGAGTTTACCGTTCCTTACTCCTTCGCCCAGAACATCTCGCCCGCGGGCTCGGAGATGACGGCTTGGCGCAGGACCTCGAGCGCCTTGCGGAGCCCCTCCGTAGGCGACATGAGGGCGTCCTCGTGCTCGATGCTGATAGTGTCGTCATAGCCGACGGTGCGCAGAACGGAGACGAACTCCTTCCACCACTCGACGCCGTGACCGTAGCCGACGGAGCGGAAGACCCACGACCTCGCGGCGATGTCGCCGTAGCTCTTCGCGTCGAGGTTGCCGTTGAGGGCGGAGGTGTAGGGATCGATGCGGGTGTCCTTCGCGTGGACGTGGAAGAGGGCGCCCTCCTTGCCGAGCTCGCGGACGGCGGCGATGGGGTCGATCCCCTGCCACCAGAGATGGGAGGGATCGAAGTTCGCCCCGATGCGCGGGCCGACGGCGCGACGGAGCTTCAGCAGAGTGTCGTTGCTGTAGCAGAGGAAGCCGGGGTGCATCTCGATGCAGAAGTTCACGCCGTGCTCGTCGAGAAGCCCGTGCTGCTCCTTCCAGTAGGGGATCGCGACCCTGTTCCACTGGTAGTCGAGGATGTCGCGGAACTCGTCGGGCCACGCGCAGGTGACCCAGTTCGGGTACTTCGCGCCGTCGTGATCGCCGGGACAGCCGGAGAAGCCGTTCACGCACGTCACGCCGAGGAGGCCCGCGAGGGTGACGGCGTTGACGAACGCGCGGTGATGATCCTCAGCGATCTTCGGATCGGGGTGGATCGGGTTGCCGTGGCAGGAGAGGGCGGAAAGAGTGAGTCCGCGCGACTCGATGTGGCCTTTGAGCTCCTCGCGCGCGTCGTTGGAGGTGAGGAGGACGTCGATGTTCGGGAGATGCCCCCCGCCGGGGTAGGCGCCGACGCCGATCTCGACGGCTTGGAGCCCTTCGGTTTTGGCGGCGTCGAGGGCTTCGGGGAGGGATTTGTCTCCGAAGAGGGCGAGGAAGAGTCCGATCTTCATGGCGTGAGGAGCAGTCTAGCCAAACGAAAGAGGCCCCCGCTCGCGCGGGGGCCGGAAGGGTTTAACTGGGCAACTCGCCTTTCTCGCAGGTCCTTGCGAACCAACTACCTCAGCCGTAGAAGAGCTTAACTGCCGTGTTCGGGATGGGAACGGGTGTGACCTCTTCACTATGGTCACCCAGAAACTGGGACTCGATATGGGATGTGACTCCGATCCGAGCTTTGAGAGCCGAACAGCGAAGACAGGACATTGAGGATGGCATCGAACACTCGGTAAAGCTGCGAGTGTAAGCCCTCGACCAATTAGTATCGCTCACCTTAGGACGTTACCGCCCTCACAGCCGCGACCTATCAACCCGGTAGTCTCCCGGGGGTCTTACTCTTTCGATGGGAGATCTGATCTCGAGGTGGGCTTGGCGCTTAGATGCTTTCAGCGCTTATCCCTGCCCGACGTGGCTACCCAGCGTATGCTCCTGGCGGAACAACTGGTACACCAGAGGTCGGTTCACTCCGGTCCTCTCGTACTAAGAGCGACTCCTCTCAAATCTCCTACGTGCGCAGTGGATAGGGACCGAACTGGCTCACGCCGTTCTGAACCCAGCTCGCGTGCCGCTTTAATCCGTGAACTCCGGAACCCTTGGGACCTTGTACAGCCCCAGGATGCGACGAGCCGACATCGAGGTGCCAAACCATGCCGTCGCTGTGAGCGCTCGGGCAAGATCAGCCTGTTATCCCCGGGGTAGCTTATATCCGTTGAACCCTGACGTGCCCACGCACAATCAGAGGGTCACTTAGCTCGACTTTCGTCCCTGCTCGACTTGTCAGTCTCACAGTCAAGCACACTCTATACCTATACGCTCGACGGCTGATTTCCAACCAGCCTGAGTGTACCTTTAGGCGCCTCCGTTACTTTTTGGGAGGCGACCGCCCCAGTCAAACTACCCGCCTGTCAATGTCTCCAATCCGGATAACGGATCGGGTTAGTAAACCAGATGCAGAAGGGTGGTGTTCCATTGGTGCCGAAGCTCCCACCTACGCTCTACATCTACAACCAGTTCACAATGACAAGGTGTAGTAAAGCTCCACGGGGTCTTTCCGTCCTACTGCGCATAACCCGCATCTTCACGGGTGCTACATTTTCATCGAGCTTCTCGTTGAGACAGTTCCCAAGTCGTTACGCCTTTCATGCGGGTCGGTATTTAGCCGACAAGGAATTTCGCTACCTTAGGACCGTTAGAGTTACGGCCGCCATTCACCCGGGCTTCGATTCAATGCTTTGGCTTGCGCCTAACATCTCCTGTTAACCTACGGGCATTGGGCAGGCGTCAGCCCCTATACTTCGGTTTTCACCTTAGCAGAGACCTGTGTTTTTGGTAAACAGTCGCCTGGGATGCTTCGCTGCGGCCACTTGCGTGGCGCCCCTTATCGCGAACTTACGGGGCTCGTTTGCCTAGTTCCTTAACGAGAGTTCTCTCGAACGCCTTAGTCTCCTCGACTCACCTACCTGTGTCGGTTTGCAGTACGGTCAGCTTTTGTCGTATACGCTTTTCTAGACCCCGGTCGGTCCCAGTTCCTTTGCGCCGAAGCGCGCAGTTCCCCGGTTTCCCTAGCCCACAACAACCAACAGTGTGGTAGGAACCTTCCGAAGCGTCCCGTATACTATCGCTGGGTCTGGAATGTCTACCAGATGTCCATCGGCTACGCCTTCTGGCCTCGCCTTAGGTCCGCCTAACCTCCGTCTGACGAACATAGCCGGAGAAACCTTAGGTTTTCGGCGGAGGGGATTCTCACCCCTCTTATCACTACTCATGCCTGCATTCTCACTTGCGTGCGCTCCACCGTTGCTTCCGCTACAGCTTCTCAGCACACTCAACGCTCCCCTACCGATCATCGCTAACGATGATCCCGAAGCTTCGGGAGGACGCTTTAGCCCCCTTACATTTTCCGCGCAAGATCACATTCGGCCAGTAAGCTGTTACGCACTTTTTAAAGGGTGGCTGCTTCCAAGCCAACCTCCTGGCTGTTTACGCGATCTCACATCGTTCCACACTTAGCGTCCGTTTAGGGCCCTTAGCTGTCGATCTGGATTGTTCTCCTTTCGACGATGAATCTTATCACCCACCGTCTCACTGCCAGGCTCGAAATAGAGGTATTCGGAGTTTGGTTGGATTCGGTAACCCGGTAAGGCCCCTAGTCCATTCAGTGCTCTACCCCCTCTATTCACCGCCTAACGCTGCACCTCAATGCATTTCGGGGAGAACCAGCTATCTCTGCGTTCGATTGGCATTTCACCGGACTAACCACAGCTCATCCCGAGATTTTTCAACATCAATGAGTTCGGTCCTCCATGGTGTGTTACCACCACTTCAACCTGGCCATGGCTAGATCACGCAGTTTCGGGTCTACTGATGCTGACTTGACGCACTATTCGTACTCGGTTTCCCTCCGCCTACGCGTCTGAAACGCTTAAGCTCGCCAACACCAATAACTCGCAGGCTCATTCTGCAAAAGGTACGCCATAACGCCTTGCCGGATCGCTCCGGCCATTGCGCTCTGACTGTTTGTGGGTTCTGTGATTTCAGGTTCTATTTCACTCCCCTCACCGGGGTTCTTTTCACCTTTCCCTCACGGTACTGGATGCACTATCGGTGACAAGTCGTATTTAGCCTTACCGAGTGGTCTCGGCAGATTCACACGGGGTTCCACGTGCTCCGTGCTACTCAGGTACCTCCTGAGAATCGGTAGAGTTTTCAGGTACGGGGCTGTCACCCACTCCGGCCGGTCTTTCCAGACCGTTTCCTTAACTCCATCTTCTTCTCTTTTCCATCCGCCTCGAACCCAACGCCCTCTTGCGAGAGGCGCTCGGTTCGAGGAAGAGGATGGTGGAGGCCCTACAACCCCAGCCGTCGAAACGACTGGTTTGGGCTCCTCCGCGTTCGCTCGCCGCTACTTGCGGAATCTCTTCGATTTCTTTTCCTCGCGTTACTTAGATGTTTCAGTTCACGCGGTGCCCTCCTCATGAGCTATGTATTCACTCAAGGGTGACGAGGTATTGCCTCGCCGGGTTTCCCCATTCGGAAATCCCAGGATCAAAGCTCTTGTGCAGCTCCCCTGGGCGTATCGCCGCTTACGCGTCCTTCTTCGGCAACTTGTCCCTAGGCATTCGTCACAGACCCTCTTTAGCTTAAATTACTCGCAGCTTTATCGAGTGCTCGATGCCATTGTTTTACAATGTCTTGTCTATCGCTATTCGGCTTTCAAAGATCGTTCGGGCCGCCCGCTGGACTCGCCTCCCCTCCCGCGCCTCTCGGCTCGCTCGTCTCGGCTCGTCTCCTTTTGCTGGCGACGACGATATGATACCGGCACCTTTCCGCCGTGTCAACACCCTTAACACGATTTTTTCCGAAAAGTAGCGGCGCGGCGGCCACGCGGGCCGTCTTGAACCCCTTCGGCCCTACCCCGAGGCGTCCCCCTTCCCCACCGCCGCGCTCGCCGCCTCCGCCGGGAAGATGCTCAGCCCCGCCTTCTCCCAGTCCCCCGTGAACCGCGCGAGTCCGCTCGCCGTCAAGGGATGCCCGAAGAGTTGCGCGATCGTCGCGTACGGCATCGTCGCGACGTGAGCCCCCGCCCGGATCGCCTGCAGGACGTGGAACGGGTGCCGCACGCTCGCGACGAGGATCTCGCTCGCGTACCCGTAGTGGTCCACCATCCGCACCGAGTCCTCCACCGCCTCCATCCCATCGAGCGAGAGGTCGTCCACCCGCCCGACGAAGTTCGAGATGTACGTCGCCCCCGCCTTCGCCGCAAGGAGCGCCTGCCCCACCGTGAAGACGAGGGTCACGTTCGTGCGGATCCCCTGGTCGCTCAGATGGCGGACGAGCCGGACCCCCGGCTCGATGAGCGGGACCTTCACGACGATCCGCTCGTGCCAAGAGGCGATCTCCTCGGCCTCGCGCACCATCGTCTCGTAATCCGTCGCGACGACCTCCGCCGAGACGTCGCCGCCGGGGAGCAGGTCGCAGATCTCGAGCACGGTCTCCTTGAAGCCGCGCCCGCTCTTGGCGATGAGGGTCGGGTTGGTGGTGGCCCCGTCGAGGATCCCCCACTCGGCCGCCTTCGCGACCTCCTTCACGTCGCCGGTGTCCACGAAGATCTTCATGCGGGCTCTATTGTGATCCCCTCGGTAGACTCGGCGCGACATGCCGGGCGAAGCGCTCACCGAAGCCGACTATCTGCACTTCGGAGGGCAGGCGATCATCGAGGGGGTCATGATGCGCTCCCCGCACACGTTCGCGGTCGCGTGCCGCGCGCCGAACGGAAAGATCGTCCTCCAGGCCGAGCCGCTGGAGAAGACGTGGATCGGGCGGCAGAAATGGCTCATGCTCCCCTTCCTGCGCGGAAGCTGGGCGATCCTCGACGCGATGACCCTCGGGGTGCGGGCGATGCGCTTCGCGGCGACGGTGCAGACCTCGCCCGAGCACGGCGGCACTCCGAAGGAGGGCGAGCGGCATCCCGAGCCCGTCGCCACCGGGCCGATCCCCTTCGCGGCGACCGGCGGGATCTCGAACGCCGAGGAGGAGGCGATCGTCGAAGGGGCGACCGGGGACGGCAAACCGAAGCGGAGCATCCAGGACATCGCGATCGGGGGCACGATCGTCTTCTCGATCGGCTTCGGCCTTCTTCTCTTCCACTACGTCCCGAACATCGTCGCGAACCTCGCGACCGGCAACGCGAAGGGGAGCGACCTGAAGACGAGCCTCGTCACCGAGTTCGTGAAGATCTCGCTCTTTCTCGGCTACCTCTATCTCATCTCGCGGATGAAGGAGATCCAGCGCGTGTTCCAGTACCACGGGGCGGAGCACAAGGCGATCAACGCGCTTGAGGCGCGCGACCCGCTCGACGTTCCCCACACGCGCCGCGCCACGCGCTTCCATCCGCGGTGCGGCACGTCGTTCGCGGCGATCGTCTTCATCCTGGGGCTTCTCGTCTTCCCCTTCGTTCCGCGCCCGCACACCGGGTCGGGCGTGCTCGACGTCACGCTCCGCTTCCTTACCGAGCTGTGCGTCCTCCCGCTCATCGCGGGGACGGCGTACGAGAGCATCCGGCTCGCGGGCAAGTTCCGCAACTCGGCGCTCGTGGACGCGGTGTTCAAGCCGGGGATCTGGACCCAGCGCCTGACGACGAAGGAGCCGGACGACTCCCAGATCGAGGTCGCCCTCGCCGCCCTCCAAGCGTGCGTGGACGCCGAGGAGGCGCGAGCCGGAGCGGGGGGCCGGGTCGCGAAGGACGAGCCCTCGGCCGTCCTCTCCTAGATCAGGCTCCTCTGAAAAACCAGGCGAGCCAGAGCGCCAGGTAGGCCGCCGACCCCGCGAGCGCGATGCGGTGGACGAAGCGCAGGTCCTGGCGCGCGTACCACGCCATCGCGCCCCAGGCGCCGCCGAGCGTCAGGCCCTTGACGAAGGCGAAAAGCCACTCCGAGCGCAGGATGAAGACCCGCATGAGCGGGTTCATCTCCACGATGAGTCCCGCGCGGTGCAGGAGCGCGGTGCTCAAGAGATCGAGGACCCCGATCGCCATGAGCAGGGCGAGGGCCCAAGTGGGAAAGAGGAGCCGCCACGTCTTGCGATGGCGCCCGGGGGGGAGGGAGTTAACGGAGGAGGGCGGCGGCACGGACGAAGCGATCCTGAAGGTCGTGGACGCGCGCGACGGGGCACGCGTAACCGTTGACGAGAAGGCTCACCACCCGGGTCCGGCCTCCGCTTGAGCGCACGAAGCCCGAGAGCGAGGAGACGCCGGCAAGAGAGCCGGTTTTGCCCTGGAAATCGCTTCCGGCGAGGCGGCTCTTGAGCGTCCCCACCCCCGGACGCGCGAGCGCGGCGCGGTAGCCCGCCCCCCAGGGTTGGCGGCGCGTCCAGCGCAACAGCCGCGCGATGGCGCGCGCCGTCACGACATCCTCGCGCGAGAGGCCCGAGCCGTCTTTCGGATCGTAGGTGTTCGGCTCGAGTCCGACGCGCTCGACCCCCCAGCGTTTCGGCGGCATCCCGCGGAGCTTCGCCATCTCGAAGAGCGACTCGGCGAGGTAGTTGTCGCTCGGCTGAAGACAACGGGGGGCGACGGCGAGGAGGGAATCGGTGAGGAGCGTCGCGTCGGGCGCGCGCCGTCGCTCGCGAGCGGGGTCCGAATCGTTCCGCTCGACCGTCTCGCCGAAGAGGGCCGCGGCGGCGAGGTCGGGCTGGGGCTGGCTCAGCGTGTCGATCCGCCCCGGCCTTGGCTTCGCCCCGTTCCGGTAGACGACGCCCCGGAACGGATCGTACGCCATCCCTCCCGCGATCGGTTGAGCGTCGGCCTCCCCCTCCGCGATCGTGAGCCCGAGGGGGGCGGGGCGGATCTCCGGCTCGCCCCCCTCGCTCATCCAGAGCTCCACCCCGCCCCGCTCGCACGCGAAGGCGGCGATCGCGGGGGCGTAGCGGTTCGGCGCGTCCTCGATCTCCCAGGTACCGGGGCGCCCGCGCCGGTACGCCTGACGGAGCGTCGCCTTCGGGCGGCGGCCGAGGCGGTCGGCGAGCGCCTTCAGCTCCTTATAACCCAGATCGAGCGTGCCGTCCGAGTCGATGAAGATGCCCGCGTCGTCGGTCCAGAACCGGGTCGCGCTCCGGTACTCGGGGCCGAGGCGGTCGAGCGCGTAGGCGACGGTGAAGAGCTTCTGGTTGCTCGCGGGGGCGAGGCGCAGATCGGCCCCGCGCTCGAAGAGCGTCCGCCCGTCCTCATCGGTCACGATCGCTCCGATCACGCTCCCTTTGAGATCGGAGGACAAGAGAAGGGTCTGAAGACCTAGGGTTACGGGGTTTGCGGCGGGGGGAGGGGCGGGGATCACGCCGCGACCTCGTCGGGAAAGGTCGGCTCGACGGTGTGGTCGTGCCCTTCGGCCTCGATGTCCCCCGCCATGTGGGTCGCGAAGCGCGAGAGAAGCGAATCGGACTCGACCCGCGCGTGGGCCCTCAGCCGCGCGACGATCTCGGCCCGCCGCTCGGGAAGCCACTCGACGACGTGGAAGAGGGCGTGGATCGCCGAGCGGCGCCCGATCCGGCTCGGGGACTCGAGCTCGGCAAGGAGTGCCTCGGCCCCGTGCCGGTGCGGCAGGTGCCCGCCGAGGACGACCCCCGCCTTGTACACGGTGCGCGCGTAGTCGTCCTCGGCGTCGTGGAGAAGGCCGGCGATCGCCCCGACCGCCCGCCTCTGCTCCTCGTCGGTCCGGGCGAAGCTCGGGAGGTCCTCGAAGAGATCGAGGACGCACCACTGGGCCGAGCGGCGGTGCGGATGCGTCCGGTCCTCCAGGATGAAGAGGAGCGCGGGGAGGAGGGCCGCGCGGTCGTGGTCGCGCTCCAGAAGCCAGTGCGACTCGTTCGCGACGTCGCGGTCGGGGCAGTAGAGGAGCTTCAGCCGGTCGAGCGGCGGGAGCGACGCGAGCTCGCCTCTGAAGCGCCCCTCGCGCTCGAGGGTCGTCGCAATGAGGCGCTGGCGGCGGAAGAGCGGCTCGGCGGACTCACGCAGGCGCGCGAGCATCTCCTCCTCGGTCGCCCCACGCTCCTCGTGCCAGATCGCCTCGGAACGCCCGAACACGCCGTAGGGCGTCGTCGCCACCTTCACCCCGAACGTCTCGCCGTGCGCCTCGAAACTCGCGGCGCCGGTCCAGTCCGAGGTGAGGACGTGGTACGAGTAGCTCACCGGATGCGGCGGCCAGAAGAAGCGGACCCGGTGCGCGGGCCTCGCCGCGACCGTGGTGCCGAGGCGAGCGACCTCGCGCGCGACGTAAGCCGCGAGCTCGCTCGTCAATCGGTCGGGGACGGGCTCCACAGGGAGGAGATACCCGATCCGGCGCGTTGCGGGCGGACCCTCGCCATCGTTCATGCTCCGTTCAGGTAATCGTTCTCCGCCCGTCACACACCCCCTCCCACTCGATCCGTTGAATACCCTGCGAAGAGCGCGGGTCCCCCGAGTTCGACGGAGAAAAGAAAATGGCCGATCACGATCACGTTCAGCATGGTATCGACGACAACCCCACGGGCGATGCCGGTAAGGGTGCGAAGCTCGGAGGCGTCGGCGGTGCCGTCACCGGTCTCGTCGCGGGCGCGGCGGCCGGTCCGGTCGGCGCCGTGATCGGCGCCGTCGTCGGCGGCGTCGCCGGTGCGGTCGCCTCGGGCGCCGCCGTCGCCGCCGTGGACGCGGTGGACAACGACAACACGATCTCGGGGATCGGCCACGACCACCACTACCGCGAGCACTACGACACGAACTACGCGAGCTCGGGCCACACCTACGAGCAGGTCCAGCCGTCCTACCACTACGGTCAGGAAGCGGGGACGAGCGGGCGCTACAGCAACGACTACTCGACCCACGAGAGCGACATCCGCTCCGACTTCCAGTCCCGCTACCCCAGCGCGGACTACGACACGCACCGGGGCGCGATCCAGACCGGGTACGACCGGGCCCGCTCGACCCTGAGCGGCGCGGGCGCGACCGGAGCCGGCGCGACCGCCGGCGGTGCGACGGGCGAGGTTCGCCAGGGCACCAACGCCGAGGTCGCCCTCGGCGGCAACGGGGTTCCGGGAATCCAGACGGGCGGCACCTCCTACGACGGCACCGCCCCCGACACCCGCGGCATCACCGAGAAGATCGCCGACAAGCTCACCGGCGACCACACCGACGACAAGACGGGCAAGGCGGTCTAACCGCCCCGATCGTCCGAGGGCGGCGCGGATCTCCTCCGCGCCGCCTTTTTCATGCCCCCGTCATCCTCTTTCTTCTCCCGCCACGTATCTCGCCTCGTAGAAACGCCGATGATCGATCCGACCGACACTCCGACCGAGGACACGGGAGAGAAGCCCGTCGCCCGCATCCTTCCGAACACCGTCGTCCCGTTCGGCACCGGAGCGATCGGGGGGACGCCCGGAGTCCTGCCGGGCATCCCCGTCGGAACGGAGGGCATGGAAGGGGAACCGTCCGACGAGAACGACGAGGTTTGGCACTATCGCACCCAAGATGAAGTCTCAGGAGACGTGGGATCGCGCGCGACGGGGGTGTGGCACCGCGACCCGGAGACGCCGAGCGCGGGCGATCCCGACGAGGCCGTCCCACCACGCGAACCGGCGGAGGGGCGGAGTGCCCGCGACCTCTTGGGGAGGATCGCGGACACCGTCACCGGAGATCGGCCGGAAGACGCGGACGCCTGATCGGCCGGATCAGGCGGGCGAGGGCTCGGCCTGCGCGAACGCTAGGTGACCGCCCTCTCCCGTCACGCGGACGATCGCGCCGTCGCGGAGCTCGCCCGCGAGAAGCCTCTGCGCGAGCGGGTTCACGATCTCGGTCTGGATCGCGCGCTTGAGCGGGCGCGCGCCGTAGACCGGATCGAAGCCCGCCTGGGCGATGAGCGTCGCCGCCGCGTCGTCCACCTCCAGCGAGATGCGCCGGTCGGCGAGCCGCTCGCGCACCGCCCCCAGCCCGATCTTCACGATCTCGCGGATCTGCGCGACGCCGAGCGCGTGGAAAACCACGATGTCGTCGAGCCGGTTCACGAACTCGGGACGGAAGAAGGCCTTCACGTCCTCAAGCACCCTTGCTTTCGTCGCCTCGAAGTCGCCCTCCCCGAGCGGGTCGGGGTAGTGGTTCGAGCCGAGGTTGCTCGTGAGGATCACGACGGTGTTCTTAAAGTCCACCGTCCGGCCTTGGCCATCGGTGAGGCGCCCGTCGTCGAGAAGCTGGAGAAGGATGTTGAACACCTCCGGATGCGCCTTCTCGACCTCGTCGAGCAGGAGGACCGAGTAGGGCCGCCGGCGGACCGCCTCGGTGAGCTGCCCCCCCTCGTCGTAGCCGACGTAACCGGGAGGAGCCCCGACGAGCCGCGCGACCGAGTGACGCTCGCTGTACTCGCTCATGTCGAGGCGGACGAGGGCGCGCTCGTCGTCGAAGAGGAACTCCGCGAGCGCCTTCGCGGTCTCCGTCTTCCCCACTCCCGTGGGACCGAGGAAGAGGAACGAGCCGATCGGGCGATTCGGATCGGAGAGCCCCGAGCGGGCGCGGCGGACGGCGTCGGCGACGACCCTCAGCGCCTCGTCCTGACCAACGACGCGCGTGGCGAGGGCATCCTCCATCGTGAGAAGCTTCTGCATCTCGCCCTGAAGCAAACGCGAGACGGGGATTTTCGTCCACTTCGCGACGACCTCGGCGACGTCTTCGGCGTCCACCTCCTCCTTCAGCATCCGGCTTCCGCCGTGCGCGCCGGTCTCGGCCTCCATGCGCTCGGTCGCTTCGATCAGGCGGCGCTGAAGGGCGGGGATCTGCCCGTGCTGGATCTCGGCGGCGCGCGCCCAATCCGCGTCGCGTTGGGCCCCTTCGAGCTCGGAGTTCAGCGCGTCGATCTCGCTCTTGATCGCGCGGACGCCCTCGATCGCCTCTTTCTCGCCGAGCCAAACGGCGCGAAGGGCGCTCGCGCGCTCCTGGAGCTCGGCGAGCTTGCGCTCGGTCGCCTCCAGACGCTCGCGGCTCGCGGCGTCCGGCTCGCGGCGGAGCGCCTCGCGGTCGATCTCGCTCTGCACGATCGCGCGCTCGACCTCGTCGATCTCGGCGGGGACCGAGTCGATCTCGATCTTCAGCTTCGACGCGGCCTCGTCCACGAGGTCGATCGCCTTGTCGGGAAGGAAGCGGTCGGAGATGTACCGGTTCGAGAGCGTCGCCGCGGCGACGAGCGCCGAGTCGGTGATCCGGACGCCGTGGTGGATCTCGTACCGCGCCTTCAGGCCACGGAGGATCGAGATCGTCTCCTCGACCGACGGCTCGCCGACGAGGACCATCTGGAAGCGGCGCTCGAGCGCCTTGTCCTTCTCGATGTAGAGTCGGTACTCGTTGAGCGTCGTCGCCCCGATGCACCGGAGCTCGCCGCGCGCGAGCATCGGCTTGAGCATGTTCGCCGCGTCCATCGAGCCCTCCGCGCGGCCCGCGCCGACGAGGGTGTGGATCTCGTCGATGAAGAGGATGATCGCCCCGTCCGACTCCTTGATCTCGTCGAGGACGGCCTTCAGGCGCTCCTCGAACTCGCCCCGGAACTTCGAGCCCGCGACGAGCGCGGAGAGATCGAGGGTGATGACGGACTTGCCGCGCAGACCCTCGGGCACGTCGCCGGAGACGATGCGCTGGGCGAGCCCCTCCGCGACGGCGGTCTTGCCGACGCCCGGCTCGCCGATAAGGACCGGGTTGTTCTTCGTGCGGCGGGAGAGGACCTGGATCGCGCGGCGGATCTCCTCGTCGCGCCCGATGACGGGATCGAGCTTGCCCGCGCGAGCCCGGGCGGTAAGGTCGATCCCGAACTTCTCCAGCGCCTGGTAGCGGTCCTCGGCCCCTTGATCGGTGACGCGGCGTCCGCCGCGCACATCCTCGATCGCGCTCACGAGCCCCGCGTCGCTCACGCCGGCGGCCCGGAGGGTCTTGCCCGAGGCCCCCGGCTCGGCGGCGATCGCGAGCAGGAGGTGCTCGGTCGAGACGTACTCGTCCTTCAATGCCTCGGCCCGGGAGAAAGCGTCGTTGAAGACGTTCGAGAGCCGCGTGGAGATCGAGCCCCCGTAGCTCGAGGCACCGCCGACCTTCGCGAGGCCGTCGAGCGCTCCCCGCGCCTCGCGCAGGACGCGATCTGGGTCGGCGTCGAGCTTCGCGAGAAGCGAGCGCGAGAGCCCGTCGGGGGCTTGGAGCAAAGCGGCGAGCAGGTGCTCGACGTCCACCGTCTGGTGCCTCAGCTCCTCCGCGAGGTGCTGGGCGGCTTGGAAGGCTTCCTGAGCCTTAAGGGTGAGCTTCTCGAAACGCATCTTGAGTCTCGCAGGCTCAAGTGTCCTGCTTGCGTAAGATATAACGCCCACTCAACAGATCCGGTTCCAGAGGCGGCGACGCCTCTACTTACCTACGCAGAATCGCGAGAAGATCTCGTGGAGGAGGTCGGGGTCGGCGCTCTCCCCTGTGATGGAGCCGAGTTCATGAACCGCGCTACGCAGGTGCGTGACGGCGAGGTCGGGCGGAAGATCGCTCATGAGGGCGGAGGCGGCGAGCCTCAAGTCGCCCATGGCGCGAGCGTAGTGCTCGCCCTGGCGCTCGTTGGGGATGCTCGCCTCCGAGGGCGCGCGGGCGACGAGTCCTCGCAGAAGTCCGGCGAGCCCCTGGCCCGTGCTCGCGCTGACCGCGTCCTCGCCACCGCCGTCGCCGCCGCCGAGAAGATCGCCCTTGCTCCGAACGATCCGCTCGCGCTCACCCGGCTCCGGCAGAGGCTCGCCCGGAGCGACGAGACGCAGGACCACGTCGGCGCGGCGCGCCTCTTCGGCCGTACGGGCGATCCCGAGCACCTCGACCGGGTCCTCGGTGTCCCGCTCGCCGGCCGTGTCCACGAGGGTGACGGCGATCCCGTCCACCTCGATCGTCGCCTCGATCGCGTCGCGCGTCGTTCCCGGATGCGGCGTGACGATCGCCCGCTCGCTCCCGACGAGGGCGTTGAAGAGCGACGACTTCCCCGCGTTCGGGGCTCCGACGATCGCGACGCGGAGTCCGTCGCGGACGATCGCCCCCGCGAGCGCCGACTCCGCCGCGTCGCGGCAAAGGCGGGCCGCGCGTCCAAGCTCCTGGGCGGGACCTCCGCGGTCGAGAGGGCCGATCTCCTCGGAGAAGTCCACGTCCGCCTCGATCCGCACAAGGGCGCTCAGGGCGACTTCGCGGGCGGTTCGGGCCGCTTCGCCCTGGGCTCCGAACAACCCTGCCCCCGCCCGACGGAGCGCGCGTTCGGTCGAGGCCTCGACCGCGTCCCGAACCGCCTCTGCCCCGTCGAGCGGGATCTTGCCGCCGAGGAACGCACGCTCCGTGAACTCGCCCGGGCGCGCGAGCCGGGCGCCCGCCCCGACGCACGCCTCGATGAGGAGGCGGACCGCGGCGGGCGAGCCGTGACAGGAGAGCTCGGCGACGTCCTCGCCCGTCGCGGAGGTCGGGGCCGCGAAAAGAGTGACGAGCCCGTCGTCCCCCCATTCGTACCGCGCGCGGGTCGCCCGCCGCGCCGCAGGAGCCTGCCCGAGTCCTCCCACCGACGCGGCGATCCCGTGCGCCTCCGAGCCGGACATCCTGACCACCGCGACGGCTCCCCCGGACGCGGTGAGAGGGGCGACGATCGTGTCCTCGGGCAACGTTCGTAAGACTACCGGCGAAAAGCGCGAACGATCCCGGTGCGGGACGCGTCCTATGAGGTGGTGCTCTAAGCATAGGAGGGGCCGCATGAAGACCGGAAATCCGGAGGGACTGCAACTCACCGAGGACGAGGCGTTCGCGCTTCTCCGTCTCTGTCTCGTCTCCCCTGGAGATCTGGATGGGACGGCCTCCCTAGCGCTCCAGAAGCTGGCCCGATACTGCTCGCAAAGTCGCGAGGATAGCCATCATTCCGGGTCCGGCCGAAGGGCGGGCGAGTTGGCGACCGTGGGGGCGTAAGCCCCCACTCCCATTTCAGGCATCCACTTTCCGGCGTATGGAGAGGCGATGGGCCGATCCGCCGCCACCGTCCGCGACGTTCTCGACGCCCTGGAGCGGATCGCGCCGGCGGAGCTTGCCCTCGATTGGGACAACGTCGGCCTCCAGGTCGGAGATCCCTCGGCGGAGGTGGCGAAGGCGGTCGTCGCCCTCGATCCCTCGCTCGACGCGCTCGCCCACACCAGATCCACCGGAGCGCGACTCCTTCTCACCCACCACCCGCTCCTCTTCGCCCCACCGAAGCGGATCGATACCTCGCGCGGCGCGGGCCGGCTCGTCGCCGAGGCGATGAGGGCCGGGGTTCACGTCGTCGCGGCGCACACGAACTGGGACAACGCCGAGGACGGGCTCAACGACGCGCTCGCCGCGACCTTTGGCTTGCTGGACGTCCGTCCGTTCGGGTCGGGGGGCGAGATCGCGCTCGCGACGATCGTCGTCTACGCTCCGAGCGGGACCGAGGAGGCGATCATCGAGGCGATGTCCGACGCCGGAGCGGGAGCGATCGGCCCCTACCGACGGTGCGCCTTCGTCTCCCCGGGAGTCGGGACGTACGAGCCTCTCCCGGGAGCCCGTCCCGCCATCGGCGAGATCGGGCGGCGCGAGAGCGTCGAGGAGGTGCGGATCAAGATGGTGCTCCCGCTCACGAGGCGCGACGCGATCGTCGCGGCGATGAAGGACGCCCACCCCTACGAGGTCGTCGCCCACTCGGTTCTCCCGCTCGCGGGCGGGATCAAGCGTCCGGCAGGCCGAATCGGGGTTCTGCCGGAGCCGCTCGCCGCCGAACCGTTCGCGGATCACCTCGCCGCGACCCTCGGGGTTCGACCTCTCGTCTGGGGGCCGAAGCGCCCAATCGCGAGGGTGGCTGTCGTCGGCGGCGCGGCGGACGGCGAATGGGCCGCCGCGCTCGCGGCGGGGTCCGACGCGTTCGTCACAGGCGAGGTGAAGGGGCACCACGCGCTCGCGGCGGCGGAGGCGGGGCTCGTCATCGCGGCGGCGGGGCACCATGCGACCGAGGAGCCGGGGATGGCGCATCTCGCCGCGAGGATGGCGCGCGAGGTGCCGTCGGTCGTGTGGTCGCACTACGCGCCGGAGGCCGGAGAGGCCGGACGGCCCTGGTAAGGGCGAAGGTTGGTAGCCCGGACGGGACTCGAACCCGCGATCTCCTCCGTGAAAGGGAGGCATCCTGACCACTAGACGACCGGGCCTAGTCTCGCTAGGTTACCCGGTCGCCTACGGCGAGCCGCGTGGAGCGGAAGGGTCAGTTGCCGACGACGTCGGTCGCGCTCTGCTTCGGCTCGGGGTCGAGGGGGACCTGCTGGGTCTCCTCGGCCTTCTTCGCGGTCTGGACGACCTTGCGGACCACGCCGCCCTTCGCCACGCGGCGCGCGGTGACGTAGTGGTTCGCGTAGTAGGCGTCGCTCAGTGACGACACCATCACCCGGTGGCCGCCCGAGGAGGCGTGGATGAACCGCCCGTCCCCGACGTAGATCCCGACGTGGCTCACGCGGGTGCCGCGGATCGTTTGGAAGAACACGAGATCGCCGGCCTGAAGCTCGTCGCGGCCCACCCGCTGACCGATCTTGCTCTGCTCGGCCGAGGTGCGCGGGATGCTGTAGCCGTTCGCGCGGAAGACCTGGCTTGTGAAGCCCGAGCAGTCGGTCGCCGAGCGGCTCGCGGCTCCCCAGCGGTAGCGGACCCCGCGAAAGGAGTTCGCCTTCTCCAGGATGCCGTCCACCGACCCCTTGCCGGTGCGCTTCGGCGTCTCGGGCGCGGTCTCGACGGGGGTCTCGGAGGGCGTCGCCGCGACCGAGGCGACGAGGGCCGGAGCCTCGACGGGGGTCGCGACGGGCAGAGCGGGCGCTTCGGGCGCGAGCCTCGGCTTCGGGTCCGCCTTGGCGACCCAGGCGCGGCGCGAGTTGCGGGGGGCGGCCTTGGCGACGATCTTGACCACCGGACGCTCGGCTCGGGCGACCCGAACCTTTCGGCGGGGGGTCTCGCTTCGGGCGACGCGGGCCTTCGGCGGGGGCGCGGGGGCGAACTTCGCGACGTTCAGCTGCTGGCCCTCGCGGATGACGGCGAGCTTCTTGCCGTCGTTGAAGTGGCGGAGGGCGCGGACGGAGAGGCCCATGCGTCGGGCGATCTTCTCGTCGGTGTCGCCCTTCTGAACCCGGTAGGCGACGATCTTCTGACTCACCCGCTTGCCGAAGCGGTGGACGATCTTGGAGGACTGGACCGGGTTCCCGGCGGATTTGCGGCTCTTGGGCGGCTTGGCGATCCCGAGGATCGGCGTGGCCGCGAGCGCGGTGACGATAAGGGCGGTCAGTAGAGTTCTCTTAAGCAAGCATCCCTCTCCAGGAACCGGAACCACCCCTCTGGCACCTCCGGCCCCGTAACCGTACCCGCCCCCGTTCAGACGTGTCAAACCCCCTCTTCAGATTTCGTTCATCCTTGAGAGAGTCTTGACGCGATGACGCCCGACGCCCCCCTGCTGTCCGTGCTCGTCGTGAACTGGCGGACGCGCGACCTTCTCGCGGCGTGCCTCGCCTCGATCGAGGCGTTCCCGCCCCCGTTCTCGTTCGAGACGATCGTCGTGGACAACGCCTCGGGGGACGGCTCGGCGCAGAGGGTTCGCGAAGGGTTTCCCGGCGTCCGCCTCATCGAGGGCGGCGCGAACCTCGGCTACGCCGCGGGCAACAACCTCGCCTTCCGCTCCGCCTCGGGCCGGTTCCTCCTTACGCTGAACCCCGACACGGAGATGCGCGCGGGGACGCTCGCGAACGCCGTCGCCGCGCTGGAGCGCCATCCCCGGGCGGGGGCGCTCGGCGTGCGGCAGATCGGGAACGACGGGGAGGTCCAGCGCTCGGTCCGCGGCTTTCCCACCCTCCTCGGGATCCTCGGGGATCTCGCCGGCCTTGCGCGGAACTTCCCCGGCTCCGTTTGGGACGCGTACCGCCTCGCCGCGTTCGACTATAGCCGCGAAGGCCCGGCCCCGCAACCGATGGGGACGTTCCTTCTGTTGCGCCGCGAGGCGCTCGCCGCCGTCGGCGACCCCGCGAGCCCCTTTGACGAGGCCTTCCCGATCTTCTTCAACGAGGTGGACCTGCTCAGGCGCCTCGCAGATGCGGGCTGGCCCGCGCTGTACACTCCGAGCGCCGAGATCCGCCACCACGGAGGGGAGAGCACCCGGCAGGTGCGCCCGATGGCGATCTGGGAGTCGCACCGCTCGCTCTTGCGTTATCTCCGCAAACACCAGTCCCCCATGAAGAACGCCCTCACCCTGCCGTGGCTCGCGCCGCTCGTGTGGATCTCGGCGCTCGTTCGCGCGAGGCGATACCATGCCGGATTTCGACCCTGACCTCGATCTGAGCGTCACGATCTGCTCCTGGAACACCCAGGACGATCTGCGCGTCTGCCTCGCCTCCCTCCGCGCGGCGGCGCGCGAGGCGCGCTTCGAGACGATCGTCGTGGACAACAACTCGGAGGACGGCTCTCCCGATATGGTCGCCGCCGAGTTTCCCGGGGTCCGGCTTGAGCGGATGAGCGTCAACCTCGGCTTCACGGGGGGGCACAACCATGCGTTCGCCCTTCGCCGCGCCCACCACGCGATGCCGCTGAACTCGGACACGGTCGTGCATCCGGGGGCGATCGCCGGGCTCGTCGCGCACCTCGCCGCTCATCCCGAGATCGGGGTCCTCGGCCCGAAGCTCCTGAACCCCGACGGCTCGCTTCAGTTCTCGTGCCGCCGGTTCCCGAACCCTCTCGCGGCCCTCTTCCGCAACACGCCTCTCGGTCGCCTCTTCCCAAACAACCGCTTCACCCGCGAGTACCTCATGCAGGACTGGACCCACGACGGCCCGCGCGAGGTGGATTGGGTCTCCGGCGCGGCGTTCGTCGCGCGGGGCGAGCTTCTCGACCGGATCGGCGGCTTCGACCCCGCCTACTTCATGTTCTGCGAGGACGTGGATCTCTGCTGGCGCGCCTGGCGCCTCGGCTTCAAGGTCGTCTACTTGCCCTCGGCGGTCATCACCCACGCGATCGGTCACTCCACCGACAAGGCCCCGAACCGTATGATCGGCCGCTTCCACCGCTCGATGTGGCGCTTCTACGCGAAGAACGCCGTGCCGGAGATGAACCCTCTCGTGCGCCCGTTCGCCCTCGCCTTCGCCGCGGTCGCGCTCCTCCTTCGGGCCGGGCTCTTCATGGCGAACAACAAGCTCGACGTTCTCCGCCGCAGAATAAAGGCCTGATGGGCGAGAGGGGCTTTCGGTTTCGCGCGGCGCACGCCTTCGCGCTCACCCTGACGCTCTGCGGCGTCCTCGGCGGCTACATCGTCATCGAGACCGCGGCCGCGCCGCCCGACGACTCGGCGCTGACGATCCTCGCGCGGGGGCAGGACTGGCCGCTCCTCTCGCACCTCGCCGTCGCGCTCCCGGCGCTCCTCGCCTTCGCCGTCCTCCTGCTCCGTCGTCGGACGGTGGCGCTTCCGGGGCCGAAGATCGGAGTGCCGCTCGCCGTCCTCGGAGGGCTCGCGTGGGCGTCGGCGCTCGGGAGCTCCTACAGGGGGGCCGCGCTTCCCGCCGCGGTCGAGTGGAGCGCCTACGGGCTCGTCTTCTTCGGGCTCGTCGCCGCGGGCGGGCGCAACGGGGGGCGCCTCCTTCTCGGCGCGATCGCCCTCGGCGGGGCGATCACGGCCCTTCTCGCCGTCCGTCAGTACGGCGACATGAAAGGCGCCGATCCGAACTTCCGCGTCTTCGGCCCCTGGAACAATCCGAACGCGACCGGCGCGTACCTTGCGATCGCCCTCGTCTGCGCCCTCGCTCTGATCCCGGGGGCCGAGCGTCTCGGGCGGCTTGCGGCCGCGCTCGGCGCGGTCGTCGTCGCGCTGGGTCTCGCCCTCACCCAGAGCAAGGGGGCTTGGCTCGCGTGCGGGGTCGGGCTCGCGGTATGGCTTCTGACGCTCGTTCTCTCCCGCTCGCGACGCTCTTTGGTCGCGGGGGGCGGGGCGCTCGCCGTCCTCGCGGTCGCGGCGGCCCTCGCATTCGCGGCGACGCGCCCTCCCGCGCCCGGTCCGACGGGTGCCTCGGCGGGCGCCGCGTTCGGGCGGATCTCGAACTCCGAAGCCTCGAGCGCCCAGTCGGTCGGCTTCCGCCGGCTCCTCTGGCGCTCGGCGTGGGATCTCGCCCGCACCGAGCCGCTCGAGGGCGGTCTGAACTCCTTCGGGCCGCGCTCGGCGCGTCCGGGTCACGTCACCCAGACCCAACTCGCCCACTCGACCCCGCTCCAGCTCGCGTGCGAGATCACGCCCCTGGGCGGAGGCCTTTTCCTCCTCGTCTTCCTCGTCGTCGCGGCGACGGCCGTCCGCGGGGCGCGGGCGCTCGGCGAGGAGCGCAAGCCGATCCTCGCCGGGGCGGGTGGAGCCCTCGCCTGCGCGATCGTCCATAACTTCACCGACTCCGACGCTTACACGTTCGGCCTGGGCCTGACGCTCCTCGCCCTCGCGGCGATCCTCCTCCTCGCCGCGAGCGACACGAGCGCCCCCGAGCTCGTCCCGCTCCCCTGGCGCCTGACCGGCGCAGGCACGATCGCCGCGCTCCTCCTCCTCTGGGGCTACTTCGGCTGGATCGACGCCTCGCTCGCCTCGGCGCGGGGGATCGCGTTCGGAGGGCATCCGGCGGAGGGACGGGAGATCGCGCGCGCGGCGACGGAGGCAGCTCCGTTCGACGCGCGGGGTTGGTCGCTCCGGGCCCTCGTCACGCCGGAGGCCGACGAACGGCTGGGAGCGGCGCGGAGGGCGACCGAGACCGGACCCACCGCTCGAAACGAGCGCGCGCTCGGTCGCGAGCTCGCGGCGCAGGGGAACACGGCCGGCGCCGAGCGCGCGTACCGCGCCGCGTTGCGACTCGATCCGCATAATTTGCCCGCTCTCGCCGCGCTCCGAGAGCTTCTCGCAACGACCGGAAACGCGACCGAAGCTAGAGAGATCGCCCTCCGAACCGTCGCTGTCGAGAGGACCACGTACTACACGACCCGGAGTCAGCCCGAACTCGTCCCGACCCAGACCGCCGAAGCCCGCGCGTACCTCGCCGCCTCGTCGCCGAACGGGGAGAGGGTCCCGCTTCTCGGCCCCGCCCTCGCGACCTACCGCGCCTATGCCCGGACCACGGTCCCCGTCGTCGTCCGCTTCGACGACGGAAGCGGGAAGGCCGACTACGGGGGGGAGACCCGCGCGCACGCCGAGGGGGTCGTCGCCCAGGGACGCAAGGTCGCCGCCGATCTGCGGGCGCTCGGTTACGAGCGGCGGGAGCTCGACGGCGCGGCGGCGGACTTCGACCGGGCCGCAGCGCTCTTGCGGAGCGACTCCTCCGCCAGATAGTGCCCCACGATCTCTCCCGCCAAAGGAGCGGCGAAGTCGCCGCCGTGCCCCGCGCCTTCCGCGAAGACGCAGATCGCGATCTTCGGATGATCGAGCGGGGCGAATCCGACGAACCAGGCGTGCGTCTTGCCGCTCGCGATCTGCGCGCGCGTCCCGTGCTCCGCCGAACCCGTCTTGCCGCCCCAGACGACGCCCGGGATCTGCGCGTACTTTCCGGTCCCGGACGAGATCACCGCTCCGAGCCCTCCTTTCAGGGTTCGCCAAAAGCTCGCCGGCCCCTCGATCCGATGCGCGACCTGGGGCTTCGCGCGGGCGAGCTTCCCCTTCGCGTTCCGAACTCCGTGGAGGAGATGCGGGCGGTACGCGGTCCCCTCGTTCCCGACGAGGGCCGCGAGGTTCGCCATCTGGAGCGGGGTCGCCGTGACGTACCCCTGGCCCACCGACATGTTGATCGTGTCCCCCGGATACCACGGGTGCCGGTAGACCTTCAGCCACTTGGGAGTGGGGATGTCGCCCATCATGTCGCCGATCTCGATGTCCGTTCGGCGACCGAGGCCGCAGTCGAGTGCGGTCGAGCGTAGCATCTCTGCCCCGACCGCGTGGCCGAGGGTGCAGAAGTAGGTGTTGCACGATTTCGCCATCGCGCTCGTGAACCCGATGGCGCCGTGGTGGCCGAGGCATTTGAGGGTGTGGTTGCCGATCTTGTACCCCCCGTTGCAGTAGGCGCCGAACGAAGCGAGATCACGGCCCGAGCGCATCGCGGCGATCGAGGTGACGATCTTGAACGTCGAGCCGGGGGCCATCTTCGTCGCGGTCGCGCGGTTGAGGAACGGCTTCCCCTCGTTCGCGTCGAGAGCCGCGTACGCCTTCCGGCTCGCCCCGCCCTCGAAGATCCTCAGGTCGTAGCTCGGCGCGGAGACCATCGCGAGCACCTCGCCCGTGCTCGGCTCGATCGCGACGCACGCGCCGCGCATCCCGGCGCGCCCGAGCGTCGAATAGGCGAACTTCTGGAGGTCCGCGTCGATCGAGAGCTCCAGCCGCTCGCCCGGAAGCGCCGCCTCGCGGCCCGAGACGCGTAACGGCCTCCCCTTCGCGTCCACCTCGAGGATCTCACTCCCCGTCCTCCCCATGAGCTCGCGCTCGTACGCCCGCTCGACCCCGCCCGCCCCGACGTACTCGCTGGGGACAAGATGCGCGGCGCGGAGCCGCTCGTTGTCCTTGTCGCTCGGAAGCTTCGTGTAGCCGAGGACGTGGGTGAACGAGACCGTGTCGGGGTACCAGCGGAGCGGCTTCGTCTCGATCGCGATCCCCGGCAGCTCGTCCCCGGCCTCCGCGATCCGGGTTCCCGCGGCGATGGGGGCGCCGACGGCGATCGGGACCGGAAGGTAGCTCGCCGGACTCGCGCGGTCGAGTTTGTCGAGGAGCGTCTCGACGTCCACCCGCAGGATGTCCGCGACGCGGGCGAGCGACTCGGGATGTCGCCGCACGATCCGCGGCACGGCGGTGACGACGAGCTCGGGCTTGATCCCCGCGAGAAGCTTGCCCTGGCGGTCGTACAGCAGGCCCCGGGGGGCGAGCTTCGGGATCGGCCGCTCGCCGGCGCTCTCGGCCCGCTCGGACAGATCCGCCGCCTCGACGACCTGGAGGTACCAGAGGCGCAGGAAGAGCCCCAGCAGAAGAGGGGCGAGGATCGCGGGAAAGACGAGGAGGCGCGCGTCGAGCTCAGGGCGGCGCGGGGCGTGGATGACGCTCAACGCCCGCCTCTAGCCGTTGCCCCGGTGGAGCGGGCAACGCGAGCGGGGCCGCTTGCGACGGGGAAACGACCGGGTGACGGTCTCGGGGCAGTACGGGGTCGCGAGCGCGCCGGAGTCGGCGCAGATCTCGACCTCGACGGTCTCCTCCGCGGCGGGAGCGGCCTCGCGCCGGCGACGCTCGGGCTTCGGCCGGTCGGCCTTCGGCGCATCCGTCCCTCCGCCCGGGATCGGGGCCGCAGGCGTCGATGCCGCGGGGTCGCGGCGGCGGCGCGGACGCTCGGAGGGGGCGTCCGACGGCGAGGCGTCCCCGGATGGGGCGCTCTCGCGCGGAGCCGCGTCTCCCGCCGGCCCGTCGGTGGGGACGGGCGCGTTCGTCCCGTCGTCCGTCGTCGCGTTCCCCGCCCCGTCGGTCGTGGTGATGACCGGACCGTTGTTCCCGGAGGCGTCCGGGTTCGCCTCGCGCCGGCGTCGGCGCCGCCGGGACTCCCCGTTCGTCTCGTCCCCCGTCGCGCCTCCCGATTCGTCTCCCGTGACCGCGGCGCCCGTCGAGACGCGGGCGCCGTACTTGGCGACCGCCTCGCGCATGACCCCCTTCCACATCTGGACCGTGACGGTGCCGCCGAACACGCCGTCGCGCATCGCGTACCGGTGTCCGTTCCGCTCGTTCCCGATCCAGCCGATCCCGATGAGCCCCTGCGCGTACCCGCAGAACCAGGCGTCCTTCGCGTCGTTCGTGGTGCCGGTCTTGCCCCGCGCCCCCTCGATCTCCCGCGCCTCCTTGCCGGTGCCGCTCTGGACGACCGCCTCCATCAGCCGGTCGATCGTCGCGCAGGTGCTCGGCTTCAGGTGCGAGTCGAAGCGCGTGGGGGTGCCCTGGTAGACGACCGCCCCGTCGGGCCCGACGACGCTCGCGATCGAGTACGGCTGGACCCGCGTCCCGCCGGTCATGAAGACCGAGTAGGCCTGCGCCATCTCCAGCGGGGTGACCTGGCACGTCCCGAGCGCGAGGGCGGGGCCGGGGAGCATCGGCTTGCCGGGACCGGGGCGGAAGCCGAACTTGTCCTTCGCGTACTCGACGACCTGGCTCGGACCGACCTTGATGATCGTATGGATCGCGGGAAGGTTGATCGAGTTCGCGAACGCGGTGCGGAGCGGGACCGAGTCGCCCCAGTCGGTCCGCGACGAGTTCTTCGGGGTCCAATAGCGGTGCCGTCCCTGCTTGATCTTGATCGGCGCGTTCGAGACCATGCTCTCCTCGTCGAGAAGGTCCTTGTCGAGCGCGGTGGCGTAGACGATCGGCTTGAACGAGGAGCCGGGCTGAAGGCCCCCCATCGTCACGACGTTGTACCTGTTCTTCCTGTAGTCGAGCCCGCCGACCTCGGAGAGGATCTTCCCGTCGCGGTCCACGAGGACGAAGGCGGCCCTGTTCACCCGATCGCTCCGGTGCTCCGCGACGATCCGACGCACCTCGCGCTCGGTGCGCTCCTGAAGCCCGGAGTCGAGCGTCGTCGTGATCGTATAGCCCCCCCCGGTGATGTCGATGCCCCGGTCCCTCAGCTCGGCGAGGACGGAGGAGACGAAATAGCCCGCCTTTAGGATCGTCGGCGCGTGCCGCTTCTCCGGCTTCTGGATCGCCGGACGCGTCCTCATCGCCGCCTCGTACTTCGTCGGGGTGATCCATCCCTCGTCGCGCATGATCCCGAGGACGACGTGGGCGTTCTCAAGCGCCTTCTCGTAGCGGCGGTGGTCGCCGGGGTTCTGGTCGCTCGGACGCCGGACGCACCGCGCGAGCATCGCCGCCTCGGCGTAGCTTAGGTCGGCGGGCTTTTTGCCGAAGTACACGTCGGCGGCGGCGCCGAGCCCCGTCGCCCCCTCGCCGAAGTAGGCGGTGTTCAGATAGAGGAGAAGGATCTGGTCCTTCGTCATCCGCTCCTCCATCACCTGCGCGAGCGAGACGTCCTGGATCTTGCGCTGGATCGTGCGCTCCGACTTCGAGTAGAGAAGCTTCGCGAGCTGCATCGTGATCGTCGAGCCGCCCCCTTTGCCGCCCCAGCTGGAGATCGCGCGCCCGAGCGCCTGGTAGTCGATCGCCGTCCCGCGCGTGTAGAACCGGGTGTCCTCGGCGGCGAGGAACGCCTTGCGGACGAAGTCCGGCACCTCTTTGCCCAGGTCGTTGATCGGGTCGCGCCGCTCGGGGATCGCCTCGTACAGCTTCACCCCGTCGGCGGAGTAGATGATGGACGGCTTCGCCCGGTCGCTCCGGATGCGCGTCTCGAAATCGCCGAAGAGGGCCTCCGCCTCCTTGTGCATCTTCAGCATGTAGGCGAATCCGGCGATCCCTCCCGCCAACCCGAAGACGACCGTCGTCGCGAGGGCGATCTTCAGAACCTTCACCCAACGCGGCCGCTTGCCGCGGCGCGTGGATCTCCGGGATCTCTCTCCCGTGGCGGCACCTCCGGCGCCACCTTGGGCACCGCCGCGGACCGCGCTCGCCATGCTTCCATTATGACGCGAGGCCATGTCTTCAGCACCCCGGTCCGGAGTTTCGAGCCCGACGCCTCAAGGGGAGCGGGGAGAGACGAGGACCCCGCCCGAGAGCCCGCGTAGGCGGGCGGGCGTCTCCTCGCCGACGAGCCCCAGATACGTGTCTCCGATCCGCCATCGATAGTATTCGACGTCCGAACGCCCTCGCGGCTTCCCGGTTTGGGCCTGGACGCCCGATCCGACCCTGCCCTTGCGCCCGACCGGCAGGTCGGGGAGCGAGGCCCCGCTCGCGAAGAGGGTGAGACGACGCCCCCCTCCGCTGTAGAACGACGCGACGACGGTCCGGCCCCCGAGATCGCGCGACCTCACCCCTTCGAGCCGGTACCCGCTGGCCGGCGGCAGGCTCGCGACGAGGATCCCGGCCCGCGCGCTCGCGTCGCGAAGCTCGTCGCTCGGGTGGATGAGGCGATAGCCGGCGCGGCCAGTCGCGAAGGTCGCCCCCGGGATCCTCGCGCGCGGCTCGAACCTCGTGAAGACGAACACCCCGCCGCGCCCTTCGGGGCCGAACGCCTCGCGGCGGAGGACCACCGCGCTCACCGGATCGATCGAGAGGCGGGCGAGGGGACGCCCCCCCTCGTCCGCCACGAGAACGAGCCGCGTCGGTCGTCCGGCGACGCTCCCCCCGTCCTCGACCGTCAGCACCGCCCTGCCCCGCCGGCAGAGCTCGGCGAAGCGCTCCAGACGCCGCCGGGTCTCCTCGCCCCGCGGGGGCAGCGCCCGGATCTCGCGCCGGCGCGGGTCGATGAGGAAACGGCCCGAGGGTCCCTCGATCGCGGTCTGCCCCTCGTAGCGCGAGCCGGGGGCGAAGTCCACCCGCGAGCGGAGACCGTCCCGGACGACCCGCTCCTCGTGGGTGCGCTCCTGCCCCCGCTCGCGGACCGTGACCCGCCGGACGCCGACGTACCGCGCCGTCGCCGCCGCGTTCGCCGCCCGGACGAGAAGATCGAGGGCGCGCTCGTCGGGCGCGCCGAGGAGAAGGGGGAGGATCGGCAGGAGGACGGGGCTCAAAGCATCCCTTGGACGAGCGTCAGACGAAGCTCGCGGTCGCTCAGGTCGCTCTCGCGGGCATCGACCCCGGCCGCCGACACCTCGGCGATCGCGGCGCCCTCGTCGTGGAGGGCGACGAGGTCCGCGCCCGCATCCGCTTGAGAGGCGAGGGAGGGGGGCGCGGTCAGGGCGGGCGCGAGGCCCGACGAGCGCGGCGCGGCGGGCGTGGGATCGGCGAGGGGGAGGCGCGGGGCCGTGACGAGCGCGATCCCGACGAGCGACGCGGCGACCGCGCCGAACCCCACCCCCGCCAGACGCAGGCGACGGACGAAGGACCGGCGCCGGTCGCGGCGGAGGGCCTCCGCCCTCAAGCCTTCGTTCAGCCGGCTCCGCCAGGCGAGCGAGGGGGTCTCCTCGGGAAGCGACCGGACGAGCTCGACGACCCGATCCTCAGACATCGAGGTACCCCCTGAGCGATCTCTGCAGGTGCGCCCGGGCGAGGAAGAGACGGCTCTTCACCGTCCCGACGGGGATGCCCAACACCCCCGCGATATCGTCGTACGCCATCTCCTCGCGGTCGTGGAGAAGGAGGACGGAGCGGAGCTTGTCGCTCATCGTGGCGATCGCCGCCTCGACGAGGGAGGCGAGCTCCCCGGAGAGCACCCCCGCCTCTGGCGAGCGCCGGTCGTCCGCGATCTCCATGGGAGCGAGGTCGTCGTCGGGGCTCAGCGAGAGGAGCTCGGGGGTCCGGCCCCGCCGGCGCGCGCGGTCGATGCAGAGGTTGTGGGCGATGCGAAAGAGCCACGTCCGGATCGAGCACCGCCCGTCGAACGACTCGAAGTGCCGGTACGCCTTGAGGAAGACCTCCTGGGTCACGTCCTCGGCGTCCTCGCCCGTCGGGACCATCCGCCGCACGAAACCGAAGACGCGCGACTGGTAGGCGTCCACGACCGCGCCGAACGCCTCGAGATCCCGGCGGCGGCACCGCTCGAGCGTCAGGGCGTCGAGCGAGTCGTCGGGCGTCCCGCTCATCGCTTTCGGGGAGAGCGCGAGCTCCATCGTAAGGGTAGGACGCTCGGGCGCGCGTCCGGTTCAGTCCTCACGGGGTATCGCCGCCGTCGAGGGCCGCGACGACCGCCAACCCGGCGAGATCCGCCCCGGCATCGGCGTGGAGGACGGCCGCGCCGACGACGACCGCCCCTTCCGCCTCGACGAGCCGCCGCGCCGCCCGGAGCCCCGCCCCCGTCTCGGTCCAGTCGTCTACCAGAAGCACCCGGTCCCCGGGCGCGAGCGCGTCCTCGGTGAGGACGAGCGTCTTCTCGCGCCCGCTGTAGTCCCGGTACGCCTCGCTCCGCGCGCGCCACGCCGCCTTCCCCCTTTCCGGAGAAGAACGAGCCCGACCCCCAGATCCCGCGCGAGCGCGCCGCCGAAGACGAACCCCATCGAGTCGAGCGCGGCGACCTTCGAGATCCCCGACTCGCGCCAGGGCGCCGCCATCCGGTCGAGCGCCGCGCCGAACGCCGCCGGATCGGCAAGGAGACGGGTGAGGTCGCTCCGTCCTCGCCCCGGCTCCTCGCGAACGGTCGCGCGCAGATCCACGGCCCCTACCGCCGCTCGCGCCGGGCCGCCGCGCGGACGAGCTCGACGCAAAGCTCGGCCGTCCGCACGAGATCGGCGCACGAGATCCGCTCCTCGTGCGTGTGGATCGCCTCCATCCCCGTCGCGACGACGATCGAGGGGACGCCCTTGGCGTTGAAGACGTTCGCGTCGCTCCCGCCGAGGGTCGTCCGGAGCGCGCCGGAGAGTCCCAGCGCCCGCGCCGCCTCCTGCGCGACCTCGACCACCGCCTCCCCGTCCGGAACGTGGTAGCTCGAGTAGTGGCGGTCGTGCTCGAACGCGACCGTCGCGCCGGCGTCGCGGGCCGCCGCCTCGAACCGCTCCCGCATGTGCGCGATCTGGGCGTCGAGCTCCGTCACCGAGGTCGAGCGCGCCTCGGCCCGGATCGTGAGCGACGGCATCACGACGTTCACCGCCGTCCCGCCGTGGACGATCCCGAGGTTCGCCGTCGCCTCCGGCCCGATCCGCCCGAGCTTCATGCCGGAGATGGCGGCCGCCGCGACCTGAAGGGCGTTCACCCCATTCTCGGGGTCCTTCCCCGCGTGCGCGGGCTTTCCGTGCACGGTGATCGCGAGGTTGTCGTGCGTCGCCGTCCGCGTGACGAACGATCCCACGGGCGGCCCCGTGTCGAGCACGTATCCGTAATCGAGATCCAGGCTCCCGATGTCGAGCGCCGCCGCCCCCTTGAGCCCGATCTCCTCCGCCACCGAGAGAAGGAGCACCACGTCCCCGTGGGGCTCGCCCGACTCGAGAAAGTGGCGCACCGCCTCGATCGCGGGGGCCATCCCCCCCTTGTCGTCGGCGCCGAGGATCGTTTCGCCCCCCGAGCGGAAGACTCCCCCCTCCTCGACGATCTCGAGCCCCGCCGTCGGCTCCACCGTGTCGAAGTGCGCCGAGAGAAAGATCCGCGGAGCGTGCTCCAGGGTTCCTTTGAGCGTGACGACGAGGTTGTTCGCGCTCCCCCCGATCCCCGCCCCCGCGTCGTCCTCGCGGACGTCGAGGCCGAGGCTCTCCAGATGGGCCTTCGTCCACGCGACCGACTCCCCTTCGGAGAGCGCCGGGGCGTCGATGAGGCAGAGCCTCTTGAACAGGGCGACCAGCCGCTCCTCGTTGACCATCGCGCCCAGTCTACTTAGCGGCCCTCTTGGCGGCGCGGCCCCCGGATGCGGTAGCGTCGTCTCCGTCGTGGAGAGCATCAGGATCGAAGTCGAGGGGTTCCCGCCGTTCGGGGCGGAATCGGGGGCGAGCCTCGCGCGGGCGGTCGAGCTCGGCGGGGTGGACATCTCGCACCGTTGCGGCGGGCAGGCGAAATGCACGACGTGCGCCGTCGTCTTCTCGACCCCCGAGCCCCCGATGAACGACGTCGAGCGCGCCTCGCTCGAGGAGGACGGGGTCCTCGGCGAGTTCCGCCTCGCGTGCCAGATCCCCGTGGAGGAGATCCCCGGCGAGGACGCGAAGGTGCGCGTCCTCAACCGCGCAAGTGAGAAGGGGTGGGACCCGGGTCCCGCGCTTCCCCGCTGATTCGACGGCGGAGTCCCCGTGAGAATCTGCTTCTTCGGCGACAGCTTCGTCCAGGGCACCGGCGACGACGACTGTCTCGGCTGGGCTGGACGTCTTTGCCGCGTCGCGCGGAACGAGGGGCACGACGTCACCTTTTACAACCTCGGGGTTCGGCGCGATACCAGCGACGACGTCGCCGCACGTTGGCGGCGCGAGGCGGAACCGCGGCTACCTTCAGGACATACCGGCGGTCTTGTCTTCTCGTTCGGAGCAAACGACTGCTCGTCCGATGGTGCAACGGGCGCACGTGTCGGGTACGAGCAGGCGCTTGGGAACGCCCGCATGATCCTTGCCGAGGCGTCGCTTTGGCGACCGACCCTTATGATCGGTCCCGCTCCGGTGAGCGACGATCCTGTCACCGATACGCGCATCTCCGCCTTATCGTCCGGGCTCCGGGAGGTCTGCGCGAGTGCCGGAGTGCCCTATCTAGAGATCTTCGGTGCTCTCCAGGCTTCTGAGGTCTGGAGATCCGAGGCGACGAGTGGGGACGGTACCCATCCCAACGGTGGCGGGTACGCGGCGTTAGCGAGCATGGTCTCAGTCTGGGAGGGCTGGCGCGCTTGGTTCGCGACTCCTTGACGCCGGCTTCACAGCGGAGCCCGATGGACGTAGGCGCGAGGGAACCCCGCTCTTCTGCCGGGCTCCCGTCCGGAGCCGCGCTAGGTACTCTCCCCCGCCGTATGGCCGAGCTTCTCGCGTCCGCCCTCGTGCGGGACGTCCCCGACTTTCCGAAGCCGGGGATCCTCTTCAAGGACATCACCCCCGTCCTGGAGGACGCGGCGGCCTTCCGCGAGGTGACCGACCTTCTCGTCGCCGACGCGCGGATGCGCGGGGCCGAGACCATCGTCGGGATCGAGAGCCGGGGCTTCATCTTCGGCGCGCCCATCGCCGTCGCCCTCGGGCTCCCCTTCGCGATGACGCGCAAGCTCGGCAAGCTTCCCTACGAGCGCATCTCCGAGGAGTACGCGCTCGAATACGGGACGAACACCGTCGAGATGCACGTGGACGCCGTGCGCCCGGGACAGCGGGCGTACATCGTGGACGACCTTCTCGCCACCGGCGGCACCGCCGCGGCCGCCCGGCGCCTCGTCGAGCGGCTCGGGGGCGAGGCGTGCGGTTTCGGGTGCCTCATCGAACTCACTTTCCTCTCGGGGCGCGACGCCCTCCTCGACCTGCCGATCACGGCGCTGATGACCTACTGAAACCCCTACGAACAACCCCATGAAGCCGAAGACCCTCTCCCCCCTCGTCCTCCTCGCCGCCTCTCTCGCCCTCGCCCAGAAGGCCGAGCCGGAGACCTACGTCGCGAAGGTCGCCGACCTCCTGAAGGACGGCGCGAAGTACGACAAGAAGGTCGTCGTGGTGACGGGCAAGGTGGACGACTTCAAGGCGAAGACGAGCAAGGCGGGGAACGACTACTTCACCTTCACGCTTCTCGACGGGAAGGACGAGGCCCATGTGTACGGCTTCGGCAAGCTCTCGCCCGAGCCGAAGGACGGCGACAAGGTGAAGGTCACGGGTAAGTTCCGCATCTCGAAGGTCCTCAAAGGCGGCGAGGTGAAGAACGAGATCGACGTTTCGGCTCCCAAGGGAGCGGGCAAGACGGACGCCCCATCCGGCGCCAAGCCCGGTGTCGAGTTCCTCAAATAGCCCGGTGAGCGCCCCGCGCCTCCTCGCGGTCATGGGGCCGACCGCGTCGGGCAAGAGCGACCTCGCGGAGGCGGTCCGCCGGAGCTGGGGACCGGGGCCGCTCGTCGTCGCGGACGCCTTCCAGGTCTACCGCGGCTTCGACGTCGGCACCGGGAAGCGCACGGGAGGCGGGCGCGAGCTCGTGGACTTCAAGGACCCGCGCGACGATTACGGCGCCGGGGAGTTCGTCCGGCTCGCCCTCCCGATCCTCTCGGCGGCCTACGACGCGGGCCGCGACGTCGTCGTCGAGGGAGGGACGGGCTTCTACGTCCGCGCCCTCCTCGAGGGCTACGACGCGCTCGCCCCCGCCCCCGATCCCGCCCTCCGCGCCCGGTTGATGGAGGAGGAGAGCGAGCTCGGCCTCGCCGCGCTCGTCGCCCGCCTCCCCGCCGAGATCGCCGCGCGAACCGACCTGAGAAACCCCGTCCGGGTCCGCCGCGCGCTCGAACGGCTCGCGGGGCCGCCCCCCGAACCGTTCGCGCTCCCCCCGTTCCGCGTCGCGAAGATCGCCCTCGACCGGGGCGACCTCAAGGCCAGGATCGCGGCGCGGGTGGACGCGATGTTCGGCGCCGGGTGGCCCGACGAGGTGCGGGGGCTTCTCGACTCCGGCGTTCCCGAGAGCGCCTCCGCCTTCCGCGCGATCGGCTACCGGACCGTCGCCGCCCTTCTGCGGGGCGAGACTTCGGAGTCCGCCGCCCGCGAAAGCGTTACACTGGAGACGCACCGCTACGCGAAGCGTCAGCGGACCTGGCTCCGCTCCGAGCCGCGCCTCGTCCCCATCGGGGTGGATGAGGACGCCCCGACGCGGGTAGAGTCCCTTTTCGTGCCGGGGCGTTAGGTCTAAGGACCCAGCCGCGGCCCCTCTCAAGATTCCCATGGGCAAAGCCATCAACCTCCAGGATATGTTCCTGAACCAGGTCCGCAAAGAAGGGGTGCCGGTGCAGATCTACCTCGCCTCGTCGGTCCAGCTCCGCGGGACCGTCCGCGGCTTCGACGCGTACTCGATCCTGCTCGATCAGCCGGGAAAGCCCACCCAGCTCGTCTACAAGCACGCCGTCGCGACGATCGTCCCCGCCCGCGCGGTCTCGAGCTACAAGACCCCCGCCGAGCTCGACGCCGAGCGCGGCGCGCTTCCCGCCCCGAAGGCCGGAGGGGACGAGTGACCCTCCCGTTCGTGAAGATGCAGGGGATCGGGAACGACTTCGTGATGCTCGACGGGTTGCGCGAGCCCTTGCCGGAGACCGACCTTCCCGCCCTCGCCCGCCGCGCGAACGACCGGCGGCTCGGCGTCGGGGGGGACGGCCTCATCCTCGTCGAACGGGGCGAGACCGCGCCGTACCGGATGCGGATGTTCAACCCCGACGGCTCCGAGAGCGAGATGTGCGGGAACGGGGTGCGTTGCTTCGCGCGCCTCCTGAAGGACCGTGGGTACCTGGAGAGCGACGTCGCCCGCGTCGAGACCGGCGCGGGGGTTCTCGAGCTCACCCTCCTCCCTGAGGGACGGGTGCGGGTGGACATGGGCGTCGCCGAGCTCGACCCCGCGCGGATCGGGATGGCGGGGGTTTCCGGGGGCCGCTTCGTGGACGCGCCGTTCGGGGCTTACCGCGCGACCGCCGTCTCGATGGGCAACCCCCACGCGGTGATCTTCGTGCCCGATGCGGCGGCGGTGGATCTGGAGACCGTCGGCCCCGAGCTCGAGCGCTCCCCGCTCTTTCCCCGGCGCGTGAACGTCCACTTCGTGCAGGTCCTCTCGCGCGCCGAGCTCGTCCAGCGCACGTGGGAGCGGGGCGCGGGGATCACCCTCGCCTGCGGCACCGGCGCGTGCGCGTGCGCCGTCGCGGCGTTCGAGACGGGCCGCGCAGGCCGCGACGTCCTCGTCCACCTCCCCGGCGGCGACCTGGCGATCGCCTACGGCGAGGACGGCCGCGTCCTCATGACCGGCCCCGCCGAGACCGTCTTTACGGGGACGCTGACGCTCTAACCCCCCGCCTTCCGCGCCGCGCTCAGTTCCGCCGCCGTCATCCGCGCCCGCGCCGCGTGCCAGGCGAGGGGGTCGACGTCCTTGGGCGGCTTGCCGTGCCACTTGGCGAAGGTCGCGAGAGCGATCGGGCGCAAAGCGGGATCCCCGAGCAGGGGCAAAAGCTCGGCCCTGCGGTCGCGGATCGGTTCCAGGTACGCGGCGAGGGCCAACAGGTCGCCTCGGAGGAGCGGGTTCGCGCCTCTTAAGAGATAGGGCATCATCGTGGGGACGAAAGCCCACACTGCCTCGTCGCGGTGCCGAAGGCGCCATCCTTCCGTTACCGCTTCCGTATCGGCGACCCGGAGAAAGCCGTCGGGGAAGAGCTCCGGCCGCCGGACCGCGAGGCGCACGAGACGCTCCATCGCGGGGATCGCCCCCTCAACCTGGCTCCGGTAGAGGACGTATTCGGCCATCATCTGGAACTCCGGGTTCGTCTCGGCGGAGAGACGCCGAAGCCAAAGAACGTCCTTCTCTGCCGTGCGCTCCGATGTCTGACTCGCCCCCTCGAGCGCAGGGTTGTCCTTGATTTTGATCTTGTTCCGGGACGTGTCCGGGAAGGCGGACGCGCCGATGTCCCGGGAGAAGGGCTCGTACGCCGAGGGCGAGAGCGAGCGGGCGGCGGTCCAGAGCGAGTAGAACCGGATCTCGTCGGGGGTCCCCTTCGGAAGCGCCGTCGCGCCCGTCGGCAACACCCGCAACAGGAGAGCCCGCGATCCGATCGCGAACGACGGGACCAGACCGACGGTGTCGTCGCCGCCCTCGACGATCTGGAAATGCCCGTCCTCCGTCGGCGCGAGCCGCACGAGGACCCGGCCCCCGACCATCGCCCGCAGGGTGCCGAGGCGCCTGCGCGTCCAATCTTGGACGAAGAACGCCCGGAGCTCGCCCCGCGCCACGTGCCACCCGTCGAGCACCTCGAGGTCCACGTCGAACACGGACCGCTCCCGGCCTTCGGGGTCGCCCAGCGGCCGCTCCTCGCCCACGGAGCGAAGCTGGGCCACCGCCCAACGCTCCCGCTCGGGGGCGATCATCCCGCCGGAGATCGCGCCCCCATAGTCGAATAGAGGCCAGTGGTCGATGCCGCCGCCCTGACCAGGGACGAGGCTCAAGCCGAGGAGGAGGGTGGGGAGAATCATGGGATGAGTTCTTGGGGTGTTGCAGACGCTGGCCCTCTACCCCCTGCCCACCACGAGTTCCTTCTTCCCCAGGCGAACCCGCGCCGTGTGCCAGGCAACGGGGTCGGTGTCCTTGGGCGGCTCGCCTTGCCACGCGCGGAACGCGCGGAGCGCCGCGTTGCGAGCGTGTGGGTCGGGCTCGGAGAGGAGTGGGAGCAGGCGAGTGCGGATCTGGAGTGGCGTTTCTAATCCCGAAACCAGATCGAGCAGATCCGCTCGCAAGAGAGAGTTCGAGCCTTTTAAGATGGCTTTGAGCATCGCATCGTCGGATTGCCAGAGTAGGGGGCGCGGAAATCGTCCGTAAGCGGTCGTCGTCAGCTCGCCTAAATCGGAAATTGGAAGCAACCCGTTGGGAAAGCGCTCCGGGGCATGTATGGCGAGGCGGACAAGATCGCGCATGGCAGGCATGGCTACGTCAACCCCGCTCCGATACAGCACGTACTCGGTCATCATCTGGAACTCGGGACTCACCCCAGCCGCGAGTTTTCGCAACCATGCGACATCCTTTCCAGGCGTCTTCGCAGTGTAATCGTAAGAGCCGTCGGCGGCTCGCCGTCTCACTGTAATTGCTTTGTCGGTCTCCGGTAGGGTCGCACCTCCGGAGTACGGCGCGAACGCCGGGTACGCCGATGACGAGAGCGAGGCGCCCGCCGTCCAAAGGGCGTAGAACCGCCGCTCGGCAGGGGTCCCGGTCGGCATCCTCGTCGCCGTCGTGGGGAGAAGGACGTCGAGGAGCGGCTTGGAACCGATCGCGAACGTCGGTTCGGCTACCGGATGTTCGTCGTCTCCGTCTACGATGAGGAACTTGCCGTCCTCGGTCGGGGCGAAGCGCACGAGCACGCGCGCGCCGAGCATCGTCTTCAGGAGCGCGCGCCGGGTGCGGGAGTTCGCCTCGTTCCAGAGCGAGGTCACCGGCCCAGACGGGACGTTCCACCCGTCGAGCACGCGCAGACCGACATCGAAGACGTACCACGAGCCGCCGTCCGGGCAGCCGAGCTCGCGCTCCTCACCCACCGATTCGAGGACGGCGACCGCCCACCGCTCGCGCTCCGGCGCGAGCATCGTCGCCTGGCCCCCCATCGCGAGAAGCGGCGAGTGGTCGCCGGGGACGAACGCCGTCCTTCCGCCCGCAACCATCCCGCCCTGCGGAGCGGCCGTG
This sequence comes from Fimbriimonas sp., assembly GCA_965249475.1. Lineage (GTDB taxonomy): Bacteria > Armatimonadota > Fimbriimonadia > Fimbriimonadales > Fimbriimonadaceae > Fimbriimonas. The sequence continues at coordinate 2,383,591 of CBDFMD010000003.1, forward strand.
AGTGCGGCGAGGACGAGAGGAGAGAGCGACGTCGCCATCCTCCCCGAGGATAGCACGGTCACGGCGCCAGAGCGGCTACGCCGCGAGCTTCGTCGCGAGGAAGCCGTCGAAGACGCCGCGCGAGTCGCCGAGGAAGTCGAGGAACTCCAGCCCGATCCCGCCCCGTTCGGGCGACTCGTGCGCGACCATCGCGAACGCCTGCACCCTTCCCGCGCCCCCGTCCTTCGCCTCGCCCGTGTCCATCTGGCACTCGACGAGCGAGCCCATCGCGATCTGGGGCTGGACGTGGACCCACGCGCCCCCCATCGAGACGTCCTCGGTGGTGCCCTGGTAGAGCGAGATGACGGTCGCCCCCCGCATGTCGTGGACCGCGCGCAGGTTCACCGGGAGCCTCACGCTCGTGCGCGGGTACACCCGGCGGTCCACGTCGGCCCAGCTCGTCCGCCGGATCTCGATCGCGAACCCTGTGCGCCAGGGGCGCACCTCGATCGCCTCCGCCTCGCCCTTCACGACCTCGCACCCCCGGTGCCACACGAGGACGACCGAGCGCGGAAGCTCCACCGCCTCCACCCGCGCGTCGCGCGTGAAGAGGACGAGCGGGGCCTCGCTCGTGACGAGGGCGCTCACCGCCATCGGCCGCCCCTCGATGAAGAAGGCGACGACCACCGTATCGTCGATGCACGGGTGTGAACCCGCGACGGCTGAACTGCTCACAAGGGGGTTATCGGCGATCCGCGCGGCGGATTACACCCCTACTCGCGCCCTCCCGCCTTCACCCGGGCGACCTCGCGCTTCGAGTCCTTCTCCGCGATCGTCGCGCGCTTGTCGTAGTCCTTCTTCCCCCGCCCGAGCCCGAGGCTCACCTTCACCTTCCCCCCCTTGAAGTACACCGCGAGCGGCAGGAGCGCGAACCCCTTCTCGCGCACCTTGCGCGCGAGCGTCTCGATCTCCCTCCGGTGCATGAGAAGCTTGCGCGTCCGGCGGCGCTCCAGGAGAAAGCTCGTCGCCGCCCGGTCGTACGGCTCCACGTCCATGTTCACGAGGAAGAGCTCCCCGTCCCGGATCTCGGCGAAGCACCCTTCCGAGATGTGCGCCTTCCCCTCGTAGATGCTCTTCACCTCGCTTCCGGCGAGCACGATCCCTGCCTCGTGCTCCTCCTCGATGTGGAAGTCGTACCGCGCGCGGCGGTTCTGCGCCCCGCCCGGCCCCTTCTTCGCCTCGTCCTTCTTCTTCGCCACGCGTCTCCCCTTCTACGCGCGCCGGGACGGAGTGGGAACCGTTCGGCGCGAAGGGGTATTTTGCAAGGGTATGCGCGTCCGCCGCTCGGCCCTCCCCCTCGCCCTCCTCGCCCCGCTCCTCATCCCCGCGCTCCCGATCCTCGCAGGATGCGGGAACGGAGGCGGCGGCGCGGCGAAGGACGCCGCGGCCGGCGGGGGGGCGAACCCCGCGAAGACCGCTCCCGCGAACGCTCCCGCCGCGAACGTTCCCGCGATCGTCGGCGATAGGGTCGGCGTCCTCACGACGACGCCCGGGACCGGCGAGGGGGCGAAGGACGGCGACCTCCTCTCGATGCGCTATACCGGGCGCCTGAAGAACGGCGGCAAGCAGTTCGACTCGAACGCGGGCGGGGGCAAGCCCCCCTTCAACCTCGTCCTCGGCGGCGGCTCGGTCATCAAGGGCTGGGAGGAGGGGCTCCAGGGCGTGAAGGTCGGCGAGAAGCGCACCCTCGCGATCCCCGCCGTCAAAGGTTACGCCGATAAGGGCGCGGGAGCCGACATCCCCCCGAACGCCGACCTCGTCTTCGACATCGAGTGCCTGAGCATCGTGCCGAAGGACAAGCAGGACGTTCTCCAGCGCGAGGTCACGACCCCCGGGACCGGCAAGGAGGCGAAGGAGGGGAGCATCGTGACCTTCACCTACGTCGGCAAGCTCGCCGACGGAACGACCTTCGACGACCAGAGCGCGAAGCCGCTCTCGGTCAAGCTCGGGGCGAACCGGCTCGACCCCGCCGCCCTCGAGGCCGCGATGGTCGGGCTCAAGGCCGGCACCAAGGTGAAGCTCACGCTCCCCCCCGCCGTCGCCTTCGGCGCCCAGGGGAACCGCACCGGCTCGGTCCCGGCGAACTCCGTCGTGATCTTCGACATCGACCTGAAGAGGGTCGAATAGCGCCTCCGCGGCCCTAGTGGAAGTAGCTCGCGCCGTTGACGTCGAGCGTCACGCCCGAGAGGTACGCCGCCTCGTCCGAGAGAAGCCACCGCGCCGCGCTCGCGCAGTCCTCGGGGGAGGCCATCCGCCCGAGCGGGATCCCCGCGAGGATCTCCTCCTGGCGCTCCTCCATCCCGTCCCGGCTCATCGCCGTCTGCACCCACCCGGGGGCGAGCCCGAAGACCCCGACCCCCTTCGGCGCGAGCTCGACCGCGAGCGAGCGCGTGAGCGCGATGAGACCCGCTTTGCTCGCCGCATAGGCCGCCGCCCCCGCCTCGCCCCGCAGGCCCGCCCGCGAGGCGACGTTGAGGATCTTCCCGCCTCCGCCCTGAAGGGCGAAGAGCTTCGCCGCCTCGCGCATGATGAGGCTCGGCGAGACGAGGTTCACCGCCATCGTCTCCGACCACCCGTCGGCGAAGGCGTCGTCGTCCGGCGTGTCGTAGTCGAAGCGCCGGTAGACCCCGGCGTTGTTCACGACGGCGGCGAGCGGTCCGAACGCGGCGACCTCGCGCATCATGTGGAGCGCCTGCATCGGGTCGGCGAGATCCGCGACGATCTCTCCCGCTGCCCGGGTCTCCCGCCGCGCCTCGTCCGAGAGCGACTCCGGCCTCGAGGCGTGGAGGATCGGCGTCCAGCCGTCCTCCGCGAGCCGCGCCGCGATCGCCCGCCCGATCCCCCGCGAGCTTCCGGTGACGAGGACGAGTTTGCGAGCTTCGGGCATCTCCCCGAAAGTGTGACCTCTCGCGCTACCGTCCGGCCTTCCCCGCCGCCGCGAGCTCCGCCTCGCCTAGCCTCGCCCGGGCCGCGTGCCACGCGTAGGGGTCCGCCCCGGATGGCGGCTTCCCCTGCCATCGGTCGAACGCCATGCGCGCGAGGGTGCGGACCCCGTCGGAAGGGCTGTTCAGGAGAGGCAGGAGCTTCGCCCGCTCGGGGACGAAAGGGGCGTAGCGCGGGGTGAGAAGCGTGAAGAGATCCCGCATGAGAGGGAGAGACGGCGACGTTGTCAGCGCCTTCACGACCCCGCCGGTCGGGAGCCAGTCCCGATTCCGAATCGGCAGATCTTCGGAGAGTCCTTGCCCGTCCATCACGAGGAAGAGGCCGTTCGGGAAGAGCTCGGGTCGCTTGAGGGAGAGAAGAACGAGGTCGCGCCTCATCTGGGAGGAGCCGAGGATGTTCCGGCGGAAGAGACTTTCCGCCACCAGGAGTCGGAAGTCAGGGCTCGCGGTCTGGGCGAGCTTCAGGAGCCACTGGACGTCGGCGAGTCCGGGGCGACCGTCCTCCACACCTCGGCCCGTCTCGTCGCGCCGGACCTCCCCGCGCCAGACGGGTGTGAGCGGGAAAGGGGCGAAGGAGACGTAGCTACCGAAATCCGAGAGGGCCGAGGCGCTGAGGCACGATCCCGCGCGCCAGAGGCTCGCCCAGCGCCGCGCCTTGGGCGGTCCCGGTTCCAGGCGATCGGCGTCGTAGGGCAGAAGGATGGAGACGAGCGGCGCGTCCCCGCTCGCTGCGTAGGAGGGGACGGCGTAGGGCTCCTCGTCGGTGCCGCTCACAAGGAGGAAGTGCCCGTCCTCGACCGGGGCGAGGCGCACGAGGACCCGCTCCCCGGTCGTCGCCGAGACCGTCCTCCGGCGATCGCCCCGAACCCCCTCCCACCAGAACGCCCGCAGAGGACCGCGAGCGACGTTCCAGCCGTCGAGCACATCGAGGTCCACATCGAAGACGGTCGTCGGCACGCTCCCGCCCGATTGGACCGTCTCGCGAGGACGAGCGGGGCCGACCGCCCGGACGCGCGCGACCGCCCACCGTTCCCGCTCCGGCGCGAGCATCGCCGCGCTCACGCTCTGGGCCGTGACGAGCGACGCGTGGTCCACCTCACCCTGGGTCCCAAGCGGAGCGGCGGCCGTCGCGAGCAGGAGAGAGGCGAGCATAGTTCCGGCCCCAATCCGACGTTCATCGCCGCCCGGAGGCTTCAGCCACCTTACCGCACTCTCGCGGCTTCGGAGACCATCGCTCGGCGGAATCGAAGGCTACTCCGTCGTCGCGCCCGAGCCGAGGCCGTTGAAGTACCGGTCGCGCGAGTCCTTCGTCGTGCCGACGCCCTTCAGCCGGTCGATCGCGGTGATCTTCGCGTGGCCGTCGAGGTAGTTCACGATCACCTGCTTCGGATCGTACCGGCCCCAAAGCTGCCCTTGGGTGCGGGCGTCGAGCCCCTTCGCCGCCGGGTCGGCGCTCGCCGGGGCGAGCCAGAGCGAAGGCGGGTCCACCCGGTGGTATCCGACCGCCGCCCGCACGATCGGCTGGCCCGGTGAGACGATGTCCTTTCCCGTCGCGTCGGCGAAGAGGAGCGTCTCGGCAGGCGAGTCGAACGCCGTCGCGCTCCTCCCGACGTACTGCCGCACGTAGGTGCGCGGATCCACGGTGTAGGTGTTCAGATACGTCCGGTTGAAGCCGTACGAGGGGTAGGCCCCCATGAGGTACCAGTAGGCGCATCCGTTCTTATCGAACCGCCCCGCGTTCGGGCACTCGGCGAAGTGCATCCCCGGGTCGTCCTCCTTGTCGGCCGAGTCGTAGAAGAGATCCACCGACTTCGTGTACGGCATCAGGAGGAGCGGATAGTGGAAGAAGCCCTGAGAGGTCGCGTAGGTCCCGGTGTTCGCCGCCGGATCGTACCAGCGAAGGGGGACCATCAGGTCGTCGTTGTCCCCCAGGTAGAGCATCGTGCTCGTCCCCACCTGCTTCAGGTTGGAAAGGCTCGCCGTCTTCTTCGCCGCGGCCTTCGCCTGGGCGAAGACGGGGAAGAGGATCGCGGCGAGGATCGCGATGATCGCGATGACGACGAGGAGCTCGATGAGGGTGAAGCCTCGGAGAGTCCGGTTGTGCGGGGTCACATCATCAGTTTCGCAAAATCGCGCCCCCTCGTCTTTGCAGATCTGACGATCCCGAACGGAGACTAGCTCATCTTCGGAGGCTACATGCCGACGCCCGTGTAATGCCGAAGACCCCGGTGGAAAAGGAGCCGCCACAGCCCGAAACCGGCCACCACCCACGCCAGTTGCACCCCCATGAGCGGGAGCGCCTGCGCCTCGCTCACCCGCCCGATCATCATCTCCGTCGGCAGACCCGTCGTGTAGTAGAACGGCAACACCTTCCCGAGCGCCTGCGCCCACCCGGGAAGCAGGGAGACCGGGAAGAGCGTCCCCGAGAGGAAGACCTGCGGAAAGAAGTACAGCTCGAAGAGCGCCATCGCCTCCCCGAAGTAGAGCGCGAGCATCGCGAGCGCCATCGCCGTTACGAGGCTCACGAGATGACCGAGCACGACGGCGACCGGCAGAAGCCACGTGACGTGGACGTGCGCCCCGGCGAGCGGCCCCCGGTAGAGCCAGAGAAAGAACCCGAAGAACGGAAGCGTGAGCGACACCCGCACGATCCGCCACGAGAGGTTCCGCACGAAGCAGAGCCCGAAGAACGAGATCGGGCGCACGAGGGTGGACGAGAAGAGCCCCTCCTTGATCTCCGTCGCGACGTCGAACATAAACCAGCACGTCACGAACGCCCCGACGAGAAGCGAGCAGAGGTAGTACAGGACGAGATCGCCCCCCCGAAACCCCTGGATCGCTCCGCCCCTCGAGGCCGAAAGCCACACGAACGGCATCGTGAGCGCCGTCGTCGCGTCGGTGAGGATCCAGATGAGCCCGCTCGCGCGGTACGCGACCGAATCTTGGAAGTAGATCGAGAACACCGCGCGCCAGCGCGAGAGGGCGGCGTTCATCGCTCCCGATCTTACCGGTAGGCTCCTCTCCGTGACGCGACGCTGGGCCGAGGCTCCCCTTTGGGCCTGGAGCCTCTTCGTCGCCGCCTCCCTCCTCCTTCTCGGCCTCTCCCTTTCGGGGCGCATCGGGGTCTCCCCCTACGAGGCGACCGGCTTCACGACCGGTCTGGCGAGCGTCTGGCTTATGAAGGTGGACTCGCCGGTGAACTGGCCCGTCGGGATCGTCAACGCCGGGGCCTACGCCGTCCTCTTCTTCCGCGACCGCCTCTACGGCGACGGCTCGCTGAACGTCGTCTTCCTACTCTCGGGCCTTCTCGGCTGGATCTGGTGGACCCGCCGCGGACCCGTCGCCGTCCCTGGAATCCGCCGCGCGACGGGCGTCGAGCGGCTCGTCGGCTCGCTCGTCTCCCTCGCCGGAGCCGCCGCCCTCACGCCCTACTTCATCCACCTGGGGAACCCCGCCCCCCTCCTCGATTCGGCGACCACGGCCCTCAGCCTCTTCGGTCAGTGGCTCCTCATGCGGCGCGCCTTGGAGAACTGGTGGCTCTGGATCGCCGCCGACCTCGTCTACGTCCCGCTCTACCTCTCGCGCGGCTTCCGCCTGACCGCCCTCCTCTTCGCGCTCTACCTCGTCCTCGCCGCCCTCGGCGAGCGCGAGTGGCGCGCGAAACTCAGAGCGTGACCGAGCAGCCGCACGCGAGGGCGAGCGTCACCGGGGAGGTATGGACGCGGGTTCCCGCCATGTCGGTGTGGTGCACCTCTCCTCGCCCCCGGTCGAGGACCACCACGTCCTTCACCCCGTTCGCTAGGTAGAGCGGCGGGCCGGAGACGAGATCCTTCGCCTCGTACCCCGGGCTCGTGATCTCCACGACCGCCTCGGGCACCATCCGGACGAACCCCTCCTCTTGCTCGGGGCGCCGACAGAAGATCGAGAGGTCCGGCCGCTTCACCAGGCCGCTCGGAAAGCGGACGTACACGTCCAGGGCTCGAACGCACTCGCAACCCGTCGCGCGCGGGTCGGGCTGGATCCCGCTGTAGATCGTCACCGCGAGATCCTGATGCAGAAAGCCCGGCGCGACCTCCCACACGATGCCGCTGTCCGTGACCTCCAGCCTTAGGCCGATCTCCTCCGCGCGGTGGAGCAGGTCCCAGAGCATCTCGTCCTCGATCGGCGGCAGGAGCACGGCGGGCATAGCCATGGGGGGATTGTACTGCTCCTCTCGCGACGAAGCCCCCGGCGGAATCGCCGGGGGCTTCGTCGAGCGGAGGCCGCGGATTACTTCTCGCGGATGGGAAGACCCATCGCGCGGAGAAAGCTCTTCGCCTCCTCGTCCGTCCTCGCCGTCGTGCAGATGACGACGTCGAGGCCCCGGATCCGGTCGAACGTGTCGTAGGGGATCTCGGGGAAGACGAGCTGCTCCTTCAGGCCGAGCGCGTAGTTGCCGCGCCCGTCGAAGCTCTTCGGCGAGAGGCCCTGGAAGTCGCGGATGCGCGGGAGCACCACCGTCGCGAGCTTGTCGAAGAAGTGGTACATCCGGTCGCCGCGGAGCGTGACCTTGCACCCGATCTTCATCCCCTCGCGGAGCTTGAAGTTCGCGATCGCCTTCTTCGCCGTCGTGACGACGGGCCTCTGGCCCGAGATGAGCGTCATGTCGCGCACCGAATTCTCCAGGTGCTTCGGGTCCTTCTCGTTCGAGCCGGTCCCCATGTTCAGCACGATCTTCTCGAGCCGGGGCGTCTGCATCGGGGACTTGTACTTGAACTCCTCCTGGAGCTTCGGAACGATCTCGTCCCTGTACTTCTGCTTCAGGCGGGGGGTGACGCGAACGTCGGAGGTCGAGGTCTCGATGGTCGAGGCGTCTTGATTCTTGCGGGCCATTTTCGTTTCGGTTCTCTTACGCCTGCTTTCGGACCAGGCCGCCCCCGGGTCGTGCCCGAGGGAGATCGGGGCTCCCTACTTCTCGTTGGGGAGCGGGGTGACGGGGATGGTGGCGCCGGAGCCTTTGGCGACGCGGATCGCGTTGCCGTCGGCGTCCTTGCCCTTGCCGACGCGCGTCGGCTTGCCGGTGGTCGGGTCGATGAGCATGACGTTCGAGACGTGGATCGGGGCCGGAAGCTTGATCCGCGCCGAGCGCTCGCCCTGGAACTTCGCCTTCTTGTGCTTGATGACGGCGTTCAGCGGCTCGGGCTCGTTCGGGTTGTCGGTCTCCTTCAGGACGATGACCTTGCTCTCGCGCGGGGACACGGCGGCGACGAAGCCGACCTCGCCCTTGTCCTTGCCGGCGATGATCTGCACCTTGTCGCCGCGCCGGATCTTCAGCTTGATGGGCTTCGCGGCCTTTTTGATCTCTTCTCTGGTCATTACAGCACCTCGGGGGCGAGGGACACGATCTTCATGAAGTTCGACTCGCGGAGCTCGCGCGCCACGGGTCCGAAGATGCGCGTGCCGCGCGGCTCCATGTTCTGGGGGTTGATGACGACGCACGCGTTCTCGTCGAAGCGGAGCGTCGAGCCGTCGGCGCGGCGCACCGCGCGCTTCGTGCGCACGATGACCGCCTTGATGACGTCGCCCTTCTTCACGGGCATGTTGGGGGTCGAGAGCTTCACCGACGCCACGATGACGTCGCCGACGCGCCCGTAGCGCGGTTGCGAGCCCTTGAGGACGCGGATGCACATGACCTCGCGCGCGCCGGAATTATCGGCGACGCGCAGGCGGGTGAACTGTTGGATCATCTTTTTACTTCGCCTTCTCGAGGATGCGGGTGACGCGGAAGTGCTTGTCGCGCGAGATCGGGCGGGTCTCCATGATCTCGACGGTGTCGCCGACCCCGCAACCGAGGAGGTCGTGGGCCTTGAACTTCTTCGTGCGCTGGACGACCTTGCCGTACAGCGGGTGGGCGACGCGGCGGGAGACGGAGACGACCACGGTCTTCTCCATCTTCGCGGACGTGACGACGCCGGTGCGGACCTTGCGGTCCCCGCGCTCGACGGCGTCCTGATTCTGAATCTCTTCGGCCATCTTAGCTGTTCGTCTCCTGGGTCGCCGTTTCCGCACGCGCCTTCTCGCTGAGGACGGTGAGGATGCGGGCGATGTTGTGGCGCCGGGTCGTGAGCCCGGCCGTGTCGGTCGTCTGGCGGAACACCATGTCCCGCCGGGTCTGGTACATCGCGGCCTTCTCGGCCGCGATCATCTGGGTCAGCTCCTCGGCGGTCTTCCCGCGGAGGTCGCTCGCTTTGTTGCCTTTCATGAGTTGTCGCCCCCGGCCGTCTCCGCCGCGTCCGCGGTGGTGGGCTCGGTGGTGGGCACGGTGTCGTTCTCGGGACCGCCGACGATGCTCTCGCCCGCGTTCGCCGGAGAGTCGGTCGTGAGACCCTCCGCCCCGCTCGCCGCCGAGTGGTCGTGCTCACTCGACGCGCCCGGCACGAACGCCGCCTCCTCGATCGCCTCGGAGGCGGTGAGGGCCGGCTGTTGCTTGCGCAGGTGCTCGAGCTCCGCCTTCGTGACGAACTTGCACTTGATCGGAAGCTTGTGGATCGCGAGGCGCATCGCCTCCTTCGCCACCGGCTCCGCCACGCCGTTCATCTCGAAGAGGACGCGGTCCGGCTTGATGACCGCCACCCAGCCCTCGACGCCCGCCTTGCCCTTGCCCATGCGGGTCTCGAGCGGCTTCTTCGTGTAGGACTTGTGGGGGAAGATCCGGATCCAGACCTTGCCGCCGCGCTTGATATGGCGGGTCATGGCGATACGGGCGGCCTCGATCTGGCGCGAGGTGATCCACCCCGGCGCCATCGCGACGATCCCGTACTCGCCGAAGGCGACGGTGTTCCCTTGGGTCGCCTTCCCCTTCATGCGGCCGCGCATCATCTTGCGACGGCCCTCTTTGACTCTCTTGGGCATCAACATCAGCTGCGTCCTCCGGTGTTGGAGGTTCCGGAAACCGTATCGTTGGCCTTCCCGCTCGCGCCGGCCTCGCCGGACGCCGGACGGCCGGAGCCGCCCCCGCCCGCACGGCCCGCGCCGGCGGGTCCGCCGGGGGTCGAGGTCGTGGCGCCGCCGGTCGAGCCGCCGGTCGAACCGAACGCGCGGTCGCGGTTCGAGCCGCCGTAGCCGCCCGAGGACGAATCGCGCCGGGGACCGCCGTAGCCGCCGCCCGAACCGCCCGAGCCGCCGTCGCGCCGGGGACCGCCGTAGCCGCCCCCGCCGCCCGAGCCGCCCCCGGGACCGCCTTCGGTCCCGCCCTCGCGGGGGGGCCGGTCGCCCTCGCGGGCGCGCCGCTCCTCGCGCCGGGCCGCGTACTGCGCCTCGGTCGCCGCCTCGCGCTCGCGGAGCCCCTTGTCGGGAAGGACCTCGCCCTTGTAGATCCAGACCTTGCACCCGACCGAGCCGTACACCGTGTGCGCCTCGGCGAAGCCGTAGTCGATGTCCGCGCGAAGGGTGTGGAGCGGGATCTTGCCCGTCTTGTCCCCTTCGCGTCGAGCGATCTCGGAGCCGTTGAGCCGCCCCGAGACCTGGACCTTGATCCCGCGCCCGTTCAGGCGCACGACGCGGGTCATCGCCTGGCGCATGGCGCGGCGGTGCGAGATGCGCCGCTCGAGCTGGGCGCAGATGTTCTCCGCGACGAGCTGAGCGTCGAGTTCGGGCTGGCGGACCTCGGTGACGTTCACCTGGACCCCCATGCCGGGCTCGCCTTTGCGGACCATCTCGTTGAGGTTCTTCGTGAGCTCGTCGATCCCCTTGCCGCCGCGGCCGATGATGGCCCCGGGGCGCGCGGTGTACACGTTCACCTTGATCCGGTTCGCGGCGCGCTCGATCTCGACGCGCGAGATGTTGCCGAGCCCGTAGCGCGAGCGGATGTGCTTGCGGATCCCGTCGTCGACGAGGATCGCGTGGGCGTAGCCCTTCTTCTTGTAGAACCAGTGCGAGTCGTGGCCGCGGATGATGCCGAGGCGCAGACCGACCGGATGAATCTTCTGTCCCATAGGTTAGCTCTGCGCGTCCGCGCTGCTGGCGTCCGTCGCGGTCGGGCCCGCGGTAGCGGGCGGGGTGGCGGTATCGGTCGTGGCCTCTTCGGCGTCGGCCTCGGCGGCCTCGTTCACGGTCGGCTCGGCGGGAGCGACGGCCTGCTCGGCCGTCTCCTGCGCCGAGGCCGCCTGCAGAGTCCCTTCGGGGGGCGCGTTGTCGATCGCCGGATCGAGCGTCGCGTCCGTCGCCGGGGCGGCGGTCGCGTCGGCGACCGGCGCGACGGCGGGAGCGGCGGCGCGGGTGCTCGGGCGCGGGGTGCGTCCGGGCTTCACGGCGAGCGTCGGGCGGGCCTTCGGGCGGGTGCCGTGGGGCTTGACGGCCTCGGCGGCCTCGGTGTCGGCGACGACCACGGTGATGTGGGCGGTCTTCTTCACGATCTGGTTCCCCCGACCCATGGCGCGGGCCTGCATGCGCTTCTGGCGCGGCCCCTCGTCCACCCGGATCTCGGCGATCTTCAGCGACTCGATCGAGAGCTCGTGGTTCTCGGCGGCGTTCGCGGCGGCCGACATGAGCGTCTTGCGGAGCACCTCGGCCCCCTTGCTCGTGTGGTAGCGGAGCTTGTGCGCGGCGAAGACCACGGTCATCCCGCGAACCTCGTCGGCGATGATCCGGACCTTGCGCGGCTGGACCTTCACGTACTTGGAGACGGCGCGGACTTCCATCAGCGGATCTTCGCTCCCCGCTCGGCGAGACCGCCGGCGTGGCCCTTGAACGTGCGCGTCGGGGCGAACTCCCCGAGCTTGTGCCCGATCATGTTCTCGGTGACGAACACCGGGACGTGCTTGCGGCCGTCGTGGACCGCGAACGTGTGCCCGATCATATCGGGGATGATGGTCGAGCGGCGGCTCCACGTCTTGATGAGACGCTTCTCGCCGGATTCGTTGAGCTTGTCGAGCTTCTCGATCAGATGCTGATCGACGAAATAGCCCTTTTTGAGTGATCTTGCCATTTGCTTTCGTGGTGACCGTCAGAGGGAGAACCCTCTGGGCAGTGCACTGGGGCTCTCTCCCCTTCCGGTGGAGGGGGAGAGAGCGGGGGGGTTACTTGCTTCCGCGCTTGCGGACGATGAAGGGGGAGGAGCGCTTGTTGCGCCGGGTCTTCTGACCCTGCGCCTTGTTGCCCCACCGGTCCACGGGACCCTTGCGGCGTCCGACGGGCGACTTCGCCTCGCCGCCGCCGTGCGGGTGGTCGCGCGGGCTCTTCACGACGCCGCGCACGTGCATCCGCACGCCGAGGTTCCGGTTCTTGCCCGCCTTGCCGATCGACTCGTTCTCGTGCTCGGCGTTGCCGACCTCGCCCACCGTCGCCTTGCAGGTGTTGTGCACCATGCGCATCTCGCCGGAGGGGAGGCGGAGGGTCGCGTACGTCCCCTCCTTCGCGATGACCTGCGCCGACGTTCCCGCCGCGCGGACCATCTGACCGCCCTTGCCGGGCTGGAGCTCGATGTTGTGGACGAGCGTTCCGAGCGGGATGAGCTTCAGGAGGAGGCAGTGGCCCGGAAGGATGTCCGCGCCCTCGCCCGAGACGACCTTCGCCCCGACCGCGAGGTTGCGCGGCGCGAGGATGTAGGTCTTCACCCCGTCGCTGTACTCCAGCAGGGCGATCCGGCACGTCCGGTTCGGGTCGTACTCGATCGCCGTCACCGTCGCCTCGATCCCGTCCTTCAGCCGGCGGAAGTCGATGATCCGGTAGCGCCGCTTGTTGCCGCCGCCCCGGTTGCCCATCGTCACGCGCCCGGTGTGGTTGCGCCCGCCGTTCTTCGAAAGCGGCGCGAGAAGGCTCTTCTCGGGCTTTTTGCCCTTCGTCAGCTCGCTGTAGGTCGACGCCACCATAAAGCGTCGTCCCGGCGAGGTCGGTTTCATCTTTTTGACTGGCATCTTAGACTCCGTAATCCTCCAGTCGCTGCCCCTTCTTCAGGGTCACGACGGCCTTCTTGCGGTCGGGCTCGTAGCCGGTGGACTTCCCCCGGCGGCGCTTCTTGCCCAGCACCTTGATGGTGCGGACGGACTCGATCGCGATCTTGTCCCCGTCCTTGCGGCCCTCGTTGTAGATGGTCTCCAGGGCGGACTTGATCTCGATCTTGTTCGAGGACGGGGCGACGAGGAACGTGTACTTGCGGACGAGGTCCGCCTCTTGGCGGATCCGCGCGTCGCCGAGCGACAGCTGCATGGACTTCTCGGTCACGTGGGGGGCGATGATGACGTCGTAGGGACTCTTACCGGTGTGCTGGGGGTTCACTTGGACCAGACCTCCTCGACGCGCGCGAGCGCGCCCTGGGCGATGACGACCTTGTGCGCGACGAGGACGTCGCGCGCGGAGAACGCCTGCCCCTTCACCGTCGCCGCCTCGTCCTTGCCGATCGGCGCGGTGCGGACCTCGACGTTCGGAAGGTTGCGGAAGGCGCGGTGCGCGAGCTCGTCGTACTCGGGAAGGATCACGAGGACCCGCCGCGTCTCGAAGAGACCGAGCGCGCGGAGCATGTCCGCCGCGATCTTCGTCCTCGGCTCGGCGAAGGCGATCTCGTCGACCACCGTCACGTTCCCCGCCTCGAAGTGCGCCGAGAGCGCGGTGAGGATCGCCGCGCGGCGCTCCTGCTTGTTCACCTTCTTCGTGTAGTCGCGGGGCTTTACCGCGAAGGCCATGCCGCCGTGCGCGTAGTGGGGCGCGCGGATGGTGCCCTGGCGGGCGTTGCCGGTCTTCTTCTGCTTGTAGGGCTTGCGTCCGCCGCCGCGCGTCTCCGCGCGGGTCTTCGCGGACTGCGTGCCCTGGCGCGAGTTCGCCTCCTCGGCGACGACCGCGCGGTGGATCGTCGTGTGGCTCGCCACCGCGTCCGCGATCTTCGCGCTGAGCTCGCCGTTGCCGACGACCGACCCGTTCTTCCCTTTGATCTCGTAGTTCGCCATCTTAGCGTCCGACCCTCGAAGCGCTCTTGACGGCCTTCGGCGGAACCTTGTTCACGACGACCTGGCCCCCGTTGGGACCCGGCACGCTCCCGTCGATGAGGAGCAGGTTGCGCTCCGTATCGACGCCGACGATCTTCAGCCCCTTCTGGGTCACCTGGGCGTCGCCCATGTGCCCCGGCCGGCGCGTCCCCTTGAAGACGCGCTGGGGACCCGTCGCGCCGTTCGAGAGCGGCCGCCGGTGGGTCATGAAGCCGTGGGTCATGTGCTGACCCTTGAAGTGGTAGCGCTTGACGCCGCCCGCGAAGCCGCGCCCCTTCGAGCGCCCCGTCACGGTGACGACCTCGCCCTCCGCGAAGATGTCCGCCGAGACGACTTGGCCGAGCGCGAGCCCTTCCGTCGAGTCGAGGCGGAACTCCTTGAGGGTCCGAACGTTCGTCGTCAGGCCCGCCTTCTTCAGGTGGCCGTGCTTCGGAAAGTTCAGGCGCTTGTCGCTGATCTCTTCGTAGCCGACCTGGACCGCGACGTACCCGTCGTTGTCCATGTCCTTGAGCTGGGTCACGTACACCGGGCCGGCCTGAACGACCGTCACGGGCACCATCTTGCCCGCGTCGTCGAAGACGTGGGTCATGCCGATCTTTTTGCCGAGGATTCCTGGCAGCATTCTTCACCTGGCGCTTCGAAGGCGACCCGCGACCGTGTCGGAGGGATTCAGAGAAGGATTTCTCAGGAATCGTCTCGCGGCGTTGCCCCGTCCATAGAGATGGAGAAGGGGGCGCCCAGAGCGCGGATCTGCGAAGCGCAGTCCCGCGCGTCCCTTGCCTTTCAGAAACTTCCGAGAGGCGAGGGGACGCGCAAGAAGGGATGATACCCGCCCCGCCCCGTTCGATGCCTGTCGGAGCGCCAGCCCGAACCTAGTCCGTCTCGCCCACGAGGTAGATCATCCCCGCGTTGCACGCGAGGTCGAACACCTTCATGAAGGCGAGCAGGAGTCCGATCCACCCGAAGAGCATCACGAGCGGGATCATCGCGAGAAGACCGAACACCCCGAGGAGCAGGTTGATCCCGCACACGAAGTTCACCACCCCTCGGATGAACTCGATCCTGAGGAGCAGACCCACCCCGAGGACGAGCGCGATCCCGCCCATCACCAGCTCGATGTAGCCCACCCAGTTTCCCTTCGCGACGTGGACGCCGCCGGTGACCAGTTGCACGAGACCCGACACCGCGATGTACCCCGCGACGAGGTTGTACGCGAGCGGCACCCACGTCGGACGCCGGTACGGTTGGTCCACCGCGTCCGCGTGCCACACGCTCCCCTTCGCGGGCGCGATCGCCGCGAGCGAGGCCCCGCAGAACTGGCAGGTCGCCAAGCCGGCGGGAACGGTGTTGCGGCAGTTGGGGCAGGGGGCGAACATCGTCCGGAGGATCTCCGCCCGGCAGTCTCTCCCACGCGGGGTACGGGAGTCAAGGGGGCTCGCGACCGTCCGGCGAAAAACCCCCGCCCCCCTATAAAGAGATCGCCCCGCCCCCCCGACGATCCTCTTGTCATCCCGATCGTCACCCCGAGCACGCCGCCCCGAACGCCCGAGCCCGTTCCCCGCGCCTCCCCTCTGCGCGCCGCGCCGGGAGGCTGGGGCGACCGCCTGCTCCTCCCGGCGACGCGCCTCATGGCGCATCTGAGGTTCGGGCCGAAGTTCCTCCTCCTCGGCGCCCTCTTCGGCCTGCCCATCGCGATCCTCCTCGCCACCTACCTCGGCGAGGTGCAGGACCGGATCGCCTCGGCCCGGAGCGAGCGCGAGGGGCTTCGCTACGCCGCCGCCTGCACCCGCGCCATCCGCGCGATCCAGATCCTGCGCGGCACCACGAACCTCGCGCGCGGGCTCGCCGGGCGCGAGGGCGCGAGCCCCGCGCTCGAACTCTCGCTCCGCGACGCCGAGGTCGCCGCCGAGGCCCGGATGGCCGAGCTTCGCGCGATCGAGCGCGTGAGCGAGGGAGGCCTGGGGACGAGCGCGACCGCGCGCGGGGAGTTCGTGCGCTGGCGCTCCCTGCGCGCGAACGCCGCGAGCCTTGAGGCGCGGCCTCTGTTCGAGGCCTACTCCGCCCGGATCGCGGGGCTCAACGCCCTTCTCCAGGAGGTCGGCGAGGGCTCGCGCCCCGCCCCCGCCTCGACGCTCGACTCCCACTACATGGCGGTCCTCCTCATCAAGCGGACGATGCCCGCGATCGAGACCCTCGCCAGGATCCGCGGCCGCCACGTCGGCGAGATCGCCCGACGGGAGCCCGTCGTGGACGCCGAGCGCCGCGCCGATTGGCGCGCCTTCGACGACCGGATCGCCCTCACCGAGCGCGCGCTCGGCGTCGCCGAACGCGCGAACCCCTCGCTCGATCCCCATCTCCGCCTCCGCTACGAAGAGATCCGGCGCGAGTCCGGACGCCTCCGCGCCCTGAGCGAGCTTCCGGAGGGCGCCCCCCTCGCCGCGGCCCTCGGCGTCCGCCGGGACCCGGGGGAGGAGGCGAGCGCGCTCTTCGGAGCTTACACCGGGGTTCTCGACCGTCTCTACGACCTCGGCGCGCTCGCCCAGGGCGAGGCCGACCGGATCATCGGGGCGCGCGACGCGGCGACGGTCCGCGCCCGCGACCGCATCCTCGTCGCGACGGGGGCCGCGCTCACCCTCGCCGTCTACCTCTGCGCGGGCCTCTACCGCTCCCTCCGGCACCTCGTCTCCGGTCTGGAAGCGTCGGCGGCCGCGATGGAGCGCGGGGAGACCCGGCCCGCCCTCGACGTCCACTCCCAGGACGAGCTCGCCCGCGTCGCCGTGAGCTTCAACCGCGTCTTCCGCCGCCTGATCGATATGAACGACGGCCTGAACGATCTCGTGCTCGAGCGCACCGCCGAACTCACCTCCCGCAACCTCGAGCTCCACGAGACCGCCCTCGTCCTGCAGGAGCGCGGCCGCGCCCTCGAGTGCGCCCTCGACGCGGTCGCGCGCGTGGACGTCGCCGGACGGATCGAGGGCCTGAACCCCGCCTTCGGCGCCATCTTCGGCGGCGACGCCCGCGATCGCCTGGGCCAGGACTGGCTCGCCGCGTTCGACCCCCGCTCGCACACCGCCCTTCGCGAGGCTCTCGCCGGGCTCGCGGACGCCCCCGGCGGCGCGGCCGAGCTTCGCGTCCACGGCCTTCGGCAGGGCTTCGGCCTCTTCGCCGCCGACGTCCACCTCGTCGCGTGCGCCGACGACCGGGGGCGCTCGACCGGACACTACCTTCTCGTCCAGGACGTGAGCGAGCGCGTCGCCTACGAGGAGCGCATCCGCCACCTCGCCTACCACGACCCCCTCACCGGCCTTCCGAACCGGGTGAGCTTCGGCGACTCCCTTCGCGCCGCCCTCGCCTCCCCTGGCCCGCTCGCGGTGATGTTCCTCGACCTCGACGGCTTCAAGGGGGTGAACGACCGCTTCGGGCACGAGGCGGGCGACGCCGTCCTGCGCGTCGTCGCCGAGCGCCTCCGCCGCGCCCTGGCCGACGCTCCGGGGGGCGAGGGCGCCGTCGCGCGCCTCGCCGGCGACGAGTTCGCCGTCCTTCTCGCCCCCGCCCCCGCGCCGGAGGACGCCCGCCGCCTCGGCCTCGCGCTCATCGCCGCGATCGACCGCCCCATCGAGCTTCCCCGCGGCGTCGCCCGCGTCTCCGCGAGCATCGGGGTCGCCTTCCGCGAGGGCTCCCGCGAGACATTCGACACCCTCCTCCACCGCGCCGACGCCGCGATGTACCGGGGCAAGGCCGAGGGCAAGGCCACCTGCGTCGTCGCCGTCCCTGCCCGCGCCGCCTGAGGCGAGCGGGCCGGGAAAGGCGTACGATGATCGCGTGCTCGCCGCCGCGCTCCTCGTCCTCGCCGCCGACCCCCTCGCGACCCTCGCCGAGCCGGAGCTGAGCGTTCCCGATCTCGGAGCCCGCTACGCCGCTGCCGCGGGCGAGCCGGTCGAGGTCCTTCCCGCCCTGAAGCGCCGCGCCGTCGCCGTCTTCGTCAAGAGGGAGCCGTGGGAGCGCGTCCTTGCGCTCGCGGGCGAGGCGGGCGGATTCCGCCTCGCGCGCAAGGACGGACGCCTGCGGCTGGAGACGACGCGCTTCTTCGACCTCGCCACCCTGCAGAAGGCGGCCGAAAAGGGGCTCGCGCCGTACGCCCAGCCCGTGGACGACGTCCGCAAGGGCTTCCCCGCCTACCTCGAAGCCGACCGCGCGACCGACGAGGGCCGCGGCAAGCCGACCGAAGTCCGCGCGAGGCTCGCCGCCCGCCGCAAGTCGCTCCTCGCCGCCTCATCCCCCGAACGTCTCGTGCTCGCCCGGTATCTGAAACGGGGCGGGACGCTCCCCCTCGGCAAGACCGTGGCCGTCCGGTTCGCCGACTACGTTCCGCCCGCCGAGTTCGCCGCGTGGGATCTTGGAAACGAAGGGTTGCGCGCGCCGACGATCGCCGCCTTCCGCCTTGGCGACCGCGAGGTCGAGATCGGTCTGAATCTGGAGGCGGAGACCGAGGGACGACTCCCCGGCTTCCACCCCCTCACCCTCCCCATCTCCGCCGCCTCCTCCTACACCGAGGGCGGCTTCGACCGCACCGACCTTCCCGACCCCGCCGGAAGCGTCCCGTGGGCGAAGGCCCCCGCCCCGCCGCGCCCTCTCGGCGTCTACCGCGTGAGCGACGTCCTCGGCTGGATCCACGCCGCCACCGGCAGGCCGTGCGTCGGGACCGCCGTCCGGATCGGCCTGCCGAAGCTCGAGGAGAACCTCCCGTCCGCGCTGAGAACCGGCCCCGTCCGGCTCGCGGTCCGCGACGGCGCCTACCTCGCCACGAGCGCCTACGGCGACGGCCTCTGGCCCGCCGACCTCGAGCCGCTCGAGAGCCAGAGGACTCCCACCCTCGCGAGCGTCGCCGCCTACTTCGCGAACGCTTCGCCCGTCTGGGACGCCCTCCTCTCGACGGAGTACGGGATCGTCGCGGCACGGGACGCCACCATGCTCCGCGAAGGGCTCCCCCTCCTTCGCCTGCTGGGGCGCGCGACCCCCGCGGGTCTCGCCACCCTCCGCACGGGCGGGCGCGTGGTCCCCGCGCAGCTCGATCTCGCCACCGCCGAGGCGCTGAGCCGCTTCCTCATCGAGGACGCGGCTCCCCAGCGCGCCGCCCGCCGCGCCGGGGGCGGCCGCGCCGTCGTCACCGCCGAGTTCCGCACCTCCGAGGTTCTCCTCCTCAGGAACGGCGAAGGCTTCGCCACGTCCATCGACGCGAAGTTCGTCTGCGAGCACCCGGAGGTTCCGGGAAAGTACTTCGCGGACTTCGCGCCCTACGGCGTCGGGGTGGAGGAGTCCGCGACCCTCACCGTCGCCGATCTCGACGGTAAGCCCGACGGGACAAGAGCCTCGGTCGTCCGCCGGACGGGCGACCTCCCCAAAGCCAAAGAGCCCGGTCGCTGAGCGCGACCGGGCTCCCTCGTTCTCTCTCATCGGCCCGAAGGCCGGAGGCTACATCTTGATCTCGATGTCCACGCCCGAAGGGAGGTCGAGCCGCATGAGCGCGTCGATCGTCCGGTTGTTCGGCTCGTGGATGTCGATGAGCCGGTTGTGCGTCCGAAGCTCGAAGTGCTCCATGGACTCCTTGTCGATGTGCG
The DNA here is from genome assembly GCA_965249475.1 of Fimbriimonas sp. Taxonomy (GTDB): domain Bacteria; phylum Armatimonadota; class Fimbriimonadia; order Fimbriimonadales; family Fimbriimonadaceae; genus Fimbriimonas. The sequence continues at coordinate 2,403,148 of CBDFMD010000003.1, forward strand.
CCGCGCGGATGACCGTGAAGCGGCGGATGTGGGTGGGAAGCGGCACCGGACCCCGCACCCGCGCCCCCGAGCGCTTGGCGGTCTCGACGATCTTCTCCGCGGAGAGGTCGATCGTGCGGTGGTCGTAGGCGCGGAGCCGGATGCGGACGCGGAGTTCTTGGGCCATGTGCGTTCAAAGAGCCCGAAAAAACGCGCGACGCCCGCCGCGCCAACCTCCGGGCCGAAGAGGAGGATACCCCCCTCGCCCCCTGACGGAGATCTGCGGAGCGGCCGAGCCCTACTTCCGCACGTCGAGCGCCATCCGGCAGGCGAGCCCGGCGAGGACGGTCCCCATCGCGACCCGTTGCCGCCTCGCAAAGCGCGGATTCCGGCGAACCCGCTCGGAGATCGCCCCCGAACTTGCGATGATCGCGCCGTTCACGACCGCGCTGATGGCGATTTGCAGAAGTGCGAGTTGGCAGATCTGAGCCCAGAGGGGACCACGCCCCGCATCGAGGAACTGCGGGAGAAGCGAGAGGTACAGCAGAGCCGCCTTGGGGATGAGAAGGTTCGTGAGAAATCCCATCGCAAAGAGGCGGCGCTCCGAATCCCGCGAGAGCTCGGTGATCTCGAAGGGGGTCCGCCCTCCGGGTCGAAGGGTCGTGTAGGCGAGGTACGCCAGGTACGCCGCCCCGGAGAGGCGCAGAGCGGCGTAGGCGACGGGGATCGTCACCAACAGAGCCGTGAGCCCGGCGCAGGTCAGCACGATGTAGAGGGAGAACGCCGCGATCACGCCGGCAAGCGAGACGAGCCCCGCGCGCCGGCCTTGGCAGAGAGACCGAGAGACGAGGTACGCCATGTTCGGCCCCGGCGTCAGGACCACCGTCAGCGCCACGGCGGCGAACCCGAACGCCACCGACGAGGAGATCAGCGTCACGGCGTAGTTCTACCCAACCACGGACGAGGGCACCCCTTCCCCCCGACTCGTCCATTCATGGCGTCCGCCTCACACGAGGGGGATGTGGATGTCGGTGCGAAGCTCCTCGACCGGAACCTCGTCGTGCGTGTTGACGTAGAGCTCGAACGGGGTCGCGGGCCGGATCCGCTCGCCGCTCCCCGCCACCGCGCGGTAGGCGTCGGTCCACGCCACCGTCATCCCCTCATACGACCCGAGGTGCGTCCAGACCGCGTACCGTCCCCCCTCGAGCCGTCCCTCGCAGAGCCCCTCCGGAAGCAGCGCGTCCACCGGGAGCGTCGTCGCCGCCCACGACCGGAGCTCGGACTCGAGCACGGAGCACGGGTCGTCGAAGTACATGGCGACGTCGTGCGTCCCCGGCGCGCCCCGGAGGCCCGCGGCCTCGACGATCCCCGCGAGACGCATGAAGACCGGGCCGATCTTCGGATACGCCCCCCGGTGCTCCAGATAGCCCAGACGTTGGGACGAGAGTTCTTGGATTTCTAGCTTCATGGATGGGAGGAGGGGCGGCGAGAGCTGCCAGGTCTGACCCCAGTGGAGTCGGTCGGCGAAGGAGAGCCGAGCCGTTCGCCCGGAGGCGCGCCACTCGCTCGGTGAGAGATCGTAAGCGGCCCGGAACGCCTTGGCGAACGCCTGGCTTGACTCGTATCCCGCGCCCAGCGCCGCCTCGGAGACCGAGAGCCCGTCGCGCATCGCCCGGGCCGCGCGCTCCAGCCGGATCCGTCGCACGAACGCCCCCGGGGTCTCCCCCACGAGCGCGGCGAACAGGCGATGAAAGTGGAACGGCGAGAGCGCCAGTCGGTCGGCGAGGAATCCGATCGGGTCGGCGGGCTCAGGCGGCTCGAACACGCGGGGCAACGCCGCTTCCATCCGCGTCAGATACTCCTCCCGGACCCTCGTCACGAGAGAGAGCATAGGCGAACGACGCCGACGGCCGCGTGTCCGGCGTTGCGGTTATCGGGAAAGAATCGCCTCGACCCGCGCCACGCTCTCCCCGAGCGTCTCTCCCGACGTGTCCAAAAGGGTCCAGTTCCCGGGCAGAGAGTCCAGGTGCGGCTCCCAAGCCTCGCGGAGCCACGGGATGTACCCGTGCAACACCGCGAGGAGGGCGGGATCGTTCTTCCGCCGCGCCGCGTTGCGCGCCTGCGCCTCGGCGACGCTCGGCATCAGGAGGATCACCGTCAACGGGTGCCCGCCGAGGTGCGGCTCGATCTCGTCCCTCACCGCCTCGGGGAACGTGAGCTGGTCGAGGTAGACGTCGAACCCCTCGCCCGCGTAATCCGCCGCCATCCGCGCCGCGGTCCGGTGCGCGAGGCGGAACTGGAGCCGCGTCTCGTCGGTCCACTCGGCGGTCGGATCGGCCCGCCCCCCGATCACGAAGTCGCGCAGATCGTCGATCGGGATCACGACCGACCGCTCCCGCCGCTCCGCGAGCGCGCGGGCGAGCGTGGACTTCCCCGCCCCGCAAAGCCCGGTGAGAAGAACAATGCGGCCCACGCGATCTAGGAACCACCGAGGAGAGGCGGTTCGAAGTCACGCATAAGACTTTCATCCAACCTTGGAATCTCGTCGAGCCCCTCGCGCGTGAGAACGAGTGTTCGTCCTTTTCCCTGTTCGATAGCATCCACGATCCGGGCGTGATGCTTTTCGAGCGTCGGGTAGGAGTTCCGCTTGAGATCAATCCTCAAGTAGCCCAACGACCGCCCAGCGAGTTTGTTCTGAAAAGGAATGGGTTTGTCGAAGGTGACTAGCACATCGTAGTAATCTGCATTGAAGGCATCCAGCAACATCGCGTCGGAGGTTCCACTCAAGCCGGCCTTCTGGACGACCACGCACGTCCAATTCCTAGGCATTGCCTGGAGCAGACGATGGGGGATGCACTCGTCGAAGGCGACCCGCATTTCTTAAGCGGCCTGAAGGCTCGGCGAGTGGGAAAGTACTGCTGTGGCCCGATCCATCAGTTCGCCGGCGGCATCCAGGACCCTATACGCGGATTCCTTAGGGACTGTTGGGAAGTCCCTAAAGAAATCTTCCATCGTGCCCCCGTCGGAGAGCGTATGGAACAACGAAGAGACGAGCACCCGCGTCCCCGAGAACACCAGCTCTCCCGCCATGACGTCGGGATCTCGGCTCCAGGCGAGATTCTGCACGGCGAGGTTCTGCACGGCGTCCGCCTTCGATTCCATGCCCGGAGTCTACTCCGGGCATGGACGGCCGGCGGCTCAGTACCGGTACATCTCGGTCTTGTACGGCCCCTCGACCTCGACCCCGATGTACCCCGCCTGCTCGGGCGAGAGCTCCGTGAGCCTTGCGTCGAGCTTCGTGAGCTGGAGCCGCGCGACCTTCTCGTCGAGCGCCTTCGGAAGCACGTACACCCCCGGCGCGTACTCGCCCCGCTTCGACCACAGCTCGATCTGCGCGAGGACCTGGTTCGCGAAGCTCGAGGACATCACGAACGACGGATGCCCCGTCGCGCACCCGAGGTTCACGAGCCGCCCCTTCGCGAGGAGGATGATCCGCTTCCCGTCGGGAAAGATCACGTGGTCCACCTGCGGCTTGATCTCTTCCCACGCGAGATCCTCGATCCCCGCGACGTCGATCTCGTTGTCGAAGTGGCCGATGTTGCACACGATCGCCCCCTCTTTCATCCGCGCCATGTGCTCGCGCCGCACGATGTCCCGGTTCCCCGTCGCCGTCACCACGATGTCCACACGGTCGATCACGTCCTCCAGCCGCACGACCGGATACCCCTCCATCGCCGCCTGGAGCGCGCAGATCGGGTCCACCTCGGTGACCATCACCTGCGCCGAGAGCGCCCGCAAGGCCTGGGCCGAACCCTTCCCCACGTCGCCGTACCCGCACACCACCGCGACCTTTCCCGCGACCATCACGTCCGTCGCCCGCTTGATCGCGTCCACGAGCGACTCGCGGCACCCGTAGAGGTTGTCGAACTTGCTCTTCGTCACCGAGTCGTTCACGTTGAACGCCGCGAACGGGAGCCGACCCTCCTTCATGAAGGTGTAGAGCCGCTTGACGCCCGTCGTCGTCTCCTCGCTCACGCCGACGATCCCCTCGCGGATCTTCGAGTAGTGGCGCGGGTCGCGCGCCAGGCGCTCCCGGATCGCCGCGAAGAGGATCGTCTCCTCCTCGCTCCCGGGGTGGTCGAGAACCGACGGCTCCGTCTCCGCCCGCGCGCCGAGGAGCACGAGAAGCGTCGCGTCGCCGCCGTCGTCGAGGATGAGGTTCGGCCCTTCCCCGTTCCCGAAGTCGAGGACGCGGTGGGTGAAGTCCCAGTACTCTTCGAGCGTCTCGCCCTTGTGCGCGAAGACGGGGACCCCCGCCTCGGCGATCGCCGCCGCCGCGTGGTCCTGGGTCGAGAAGATGTTGCAAGACGCCCACCGCACCTCGGCACCCAGCGCCGTCAGCGTCTCGATGAGGACCGCCGTCTGGATCGTCATGTGGAGCGACCCCGCGATGCGGGCACCTTTGAGGGGCTTCTCGCCCTCGTACTCGCGCCGGATCGCCATGAGCGCGGGCATCTCCCCCTCCGCGATCGTCATCTCGACCCGCCCGAAATGGGCGAGCGAGAGATCTTTGACGGCGAAGTCGGTCTGGAGAGGGTTGGCGGTGTTCGAGGCGGAGGCGGTGATCATATCGTCCTCCCGCGCCTCGGAAGGCGCGGGCCGTTCCGAGCGCCGTTCCTTTCGGGGAGAGCTCCCCGGCGACCGAGCCTCGTCGCAACGCGACTGCAGCGCCCCTCGGCCTCGTCTCTAGTCTACGCCGTCAGAGTCTTAGCGAGTTCAGCCCCTGCGATGCGATCCTCGAAGCGCCGAGCGAACGGAGCGGAAAATCTTTTTCGTGGCATCCCTCGCATAGAAGAGGGATTTTTCGACGCGGGTGTGATACGGTAGGGATAAGGACGTTCGCCGACGAAATGGATCCTCTGCCCCCCCCCCCGCCGCGCTGAGCGGAACGAGCTTCGCCCGCCGAACCGAGGTGGAAAGGACAGGGAGGGCGGCATGGCGTTGAGGATCCTTCTTGTTGCGACGTGGCTTCTCGCCGTCGCGGGCAAGGCGGTCTCGCCGAAGTACACCTTCCACCAGTTCGACGTTCTCCTGCCCTTCGGCACGCCGACGATCGTCGGCCTGATCCTCGCTCTCGGGTCTCTCCAGCTGGCCATCTCCCTTTTGACCTTCGCGGGTAAGGCGATCGGCTACTTCGCGAGCTCCGGGCTAAGCCTCTCCCTCCTCATCTTCGAGATCCTGAGGATCCGTACCGGCTCCTCGGGACCGTGCGGGTGCTTCGGGGAGGCGATCCAACTCACCCCGTTCGTCTCCCTTCTCGTGACCATCGGCCTCCTCGCCGCCTCGCTCTTCCTCTCCTTCGACGCCCTCGCCCTGCGAACACTGCGGAGCCCCGACCCCGCCCGCGCAGAAAAGTCATGAAACGACCCACACGAACCCTCGCCAACCTGGGACTGAGCCTTCTCCTCCCCCTCACCCTCGTCACCCTCGGCCTCGGCAAGGAGGTGAGCACTGTCGGAGATGTCGGCGTCGGCATCGGGGCTACCCTCTGCACCGGAACGCAGTGCTCCGGCTCGGGCGGTTGCCGCGCGACGCCGAAGTTCGGCGGGACCGCCAGCTACAAGTACTACCCGCGCGGCTCGTGCACGTGGGTGTTCCTTGACCAAGGCAGTTGTAACGAACGCACGAGCTTGACCTGCCTCGAGATCACCTACTACACCAGCACGAACTGCACAGGCTCTGGCACGTCAGCGGCCCCTACAACCGTAACCGGGTGCTGAGAAGATGAGCATGGGGATCTTGCGAGCTCTTTTCGCCGGCGCTGTGGTGGCGTTCGCCTCTTGGGGAGCGGCGCAAGATTCCCCTTCCTTCGATAATCTGAAGAGGACCGCTGGCTACGAGGAGTTCAGTCTCAAGATCACGAAGAGCAACCGGATGACGCGGCGGTTCTTCGAATTGGGGGAGATGCCGGTCCCGTCAACGGCGGACAAGGATGTTACTGAAACGTACGTGCTCCGTGTCAAAGGGAACAGGGCGCGCACCGACCAGATGCGTGGAACCTCACCCGGTCAATCCCACTTCATCGGGATCTTCGACGGGAAGAAGACGCTGAAGTACGACGTTGCGAAGACGTCACCGCAGGGTCGTCCGCTCCTCCGCGGGGCCGAAGACGATCACAACGCTCTGGAGTGGACCTTCTGGCGCGCGCTCGGGCGCGACGACGAGACGCTCCGCTTCTGGTGGGACTCTCCCGTGCGGATCGAGAGCGTCACCGAAGGGAATGGGGTACTCACCTTGCGTGAGAAGAGCGAAGGGCAGAAACTCATCCGGTACAACTTAACGACACCTCACTCCTATCTTGGAGAATCGTTCACGAACGCGGCGGGTAAAGCGTCCGATGAGATCATCGTTACGAAGCGATTTGCGGACGGCTTTCCACAAGAGGTGAAATTAACGAGGATGATCCTCGGGAAACCAGCGATCTGGACGACCTGGACCGTGACCGAGCGAGTGCCCGGCCCCGTGGACGACTCACTCTTTAGTGTGACGCCCGCCACCGGATCGAACATATCTCGAAACGACGAGGATTGGACCTACCTGGTTGAAGCGGACGGATCGCGCTCGAAGTACGCCCATATCACTACGGGCCGCCCGGTCGGTCTCCTCGACCGCTTCGGCGTCGTCGTCATCGCCGGGGCCGGCGTCTCCTGCACGGGCCTCCTCCTCCTCGCCCACCGCCGGACGAAGCGTCGCGCCTCTTCCATCTCACCCTAATCGAGAAGAGTCCCGTTCAAGAGAAGGACGCGGTATCGTGCCTCCGTGATCCGGCTCACGCACGAGGACCTGAAGGAATTCGCCGTCTCCGAGCGGCTCGCCGCCTTCGCGGCCCACAACCGGGGTCGCTTCCGCCGCACGACCGACGTCCTCCTCGCGACGACCGGCCTGAGCCCCGAGGAGGCCGAAGGGGCGAAGCGGCTCGTCGAGGCGGTCGGGGGCCTCGTCGTCCTCGCCGACGGGGAGGGCCGCCCCGATCCTGCGGCGACCCCGCCGAGGTGGGCCTCCGATGCGGGGGACCTCGGGGGGTACGCCCGCGCGATCCTCGTCTATCCCGCCCCCTGCCGGATTCTCCTCTCCGGCTCGGCTCTCCCCATGCCCGCCGGCGCCGACTTCCTCCGGCGAACGCTGACCGACCTAGGCTCGGCAATGGGCCGCGACGCCGTCGCCGTCCTCCCCGTGGGGCGCGATCCCGAGGACGATTCGGGCGACGGGATCTTCGGCGCCTTCGATACGGTCGCGACCCTGGCGGGCGAGCCCGTGGCCCGCTCGCTCCGCGGCTACGTCGTGACGCTGAGCGACTGGCTCGTCGCCGTCGTCGCTTAGGGGCGGACTACGGAGTCGCGTCGGTGAACGGCGCGAGGGCGAAGGGCATCGGTTGCGCGCCCGTCGCGATGAGCTGCGCGAAGTCGAGCCTCGCCCCCGGATAGACCCTCGGCAACTCCCTCGCGACGATCGCCTTGAACCGCGCGAACGCCCGCACATCCATCGCGTCTGCCGCCCACGCGGGCACGACCTCGTCTCTCTCCTTCCGAACGAACCAGCGCACGGACCGTTCTACCCCCGCGCCTCTACCCCTGCGCCCCCGCCTCCCGAAGCCGCGCGACGAGCGCGGGGGGAAGGACGACGTCGCCCGGCCCCGCGTCCTGCGGCTCGACCCCCGGCCTCAGCCCCAACGGCGTCCACACGCCCTCCTCGACCCAGAATACGTTCGGCGAGATCGCCACCGCCGGGTCCCGCACACACTCCCCAAATGCCAGCGCCCCCAGAAGCGGGGCGAAGGCCACGCTCCCGACGGAGTCGAACGGGACGAGGAAGATCGCCCGGCGGGACGGTGCCGCGAGCAGATGCCCGTAGCGACCGGGCGCGCGGTGACGCTCGGGAAAAAGCCCCTGCGTCGCCGCGTACTGGCCCTTGGCGTCCGAGATCACGGTAAGGAAGGAGTCCCCGACGGGCGCGTCCTCGCGCGCAAGCTCCTCGTCGCGCGCGTGGTGCTCCCGCGCGATCCCCCACGCCGCCTCCGGAGCGAGCCCGTACACGAGAAGGTCCTCGGGGTCGAGTCGGCGGACCGCCTCCCCGCCCTCCAAGGATAGGCACGCCGACACCCCCGGCGCGAGCTCGCGCACGGCGTCGCCCGCCGGCACGTTGCGCGCGATCCGGATGCGCAACGCGGGAGGGTTGGCGAGCGGACGCCCCGCGCGCGCCTCGGCGATCGCGCCGAGGCGCGAGGCCAGGATCGGCTCGACCGCCTCGTCCGGCACCCCGCGCACAAGCCCGAGCAGGTGCGCGAGCCGGACCTCCCCCCCTGCCTCGCGCAACGTCGCCGCGCCCGGGACCCAAGGGGCGGCGGGACGCAGGCGCCCGAGGGCGCGAACGAGGCGCGCGACCTCCTCGGGAGACGCGCCGGCGGCCCAATCCTCCGCCGGCGCGTCCGGCGGGGCGGGAGCGGGACGATCGCTCGAGTTCCAGGGCCAGCGCATGCCGCCAGTCTAACCGCCCCGCGCGTACCGCGCCTCGCTGAACGGCGCGACCGCGAACGGCACCGGCTACGCGCCCGTCGCGATGAGCGCCGCCTCGAGCCCCGGCTTCGCCCCCGCACGGCTTGGAACCGAGCGCCCCGTGCCGCTCCCCCAGCGCGAACAGCTCGTCCCTCCGCGGGGTGATCACCGCCGGGAGAAGCGTCCGCGCCCGCGGCGACGCGCCGCGCCCCGGGCGCGCTCTGCGCCCCCCGGCGAGAGCGCGAGCGACCCGACGTGCGCGGGCGCGTCCTCCGCGACTGCAACGCCCCCCGGCCTCGCCCCTCATCTGCGCCGCCCGAACTTTCGCGCTTCCCCAAAGCGTCCGGGGGGAACCCTCCCGATGCATCCCGTTCTCCCTCTCCTCATCGCCGCCTCCGCGACGGCGCAAAGCCCCGAACTTCTGAAGAGGATCGCCCGCGCCCCATCCTACGAAGAGTTCTCCCTCGGGATCAAAGAGGTGAGCCACCGGAGCCGCCGCTTCTTCGAGCTCTACGGCGAGACGCCGCCCCCCGCCGACGCCGACCTGGACGTGTCCCAAAGCTATCGCCTCTTCGTCAGGGGCAACGCCGCCCGCATGGAAACGTGGGTCGGCGGTCCGGGCGGCACCCTCTACACCGCCGTCTTCGATGGCGAGAAGACCCTCGACTTCCGCCTCCTGAAAACGCTCCCGAACGGCGGGACCGTCCTAGACGCCACCGAGGAGCGGCGCAACGGTCTCGCCTGGGGGGCCTGGCACGCCTTCGGGCGTGACGACGCGACGTTGCGCCCCTGGTGGCAGATCCCCCGTGCGATCCGGAGCGCCGTCCAGAAGAACGGCGAGATCGTCGTGCGCTGGAACGCCCCTGGCGTGAGCCTCATCCGCCTCGGCGCGAAGCCCCCTTACGCCTACCGGGGCGAGACCTACGTGAACAAGGCCGGCAAAGCGGGACACGAGATCGTCGTCACCAAACGCTTCTCCGACGGCTTCCCTAAGGAGATCCGCACCACGACGACGATCCTCGGCGAGCGCGTCGCCTGGACCACGCACACCGTCGCCGAGCGCAAGCCCGGCCCGCTCGATCCCGCCCTCTTCCGTGTCGTCCCCGCCCCCGGCTCGCGCATCGTCGACAACGCCGCCGACGCGATCTACCGCATCGGCCCCGACGGCGAGCGCACGAAGATCGGCCGCGTGAGCGGGGGCGGGCGCGGCTCGGACGAAGACGCCGCCGTCCTCGGCGGGCTCTCCATCGCTTCGGGGACGGCTCGGGGACGAAGGGTCGTCCCCGAGCCGCCCTTCCAGGCTCATCCCGCTCCCTTCGGCCTCGACGGGAGCGGGACGGAGCCCCCGCTCTGGGTGTATTCTGAACCGTGCCTCTCCTTCCCGCTCCGACGATCGTCGCCCGCCCCCCGGTCGCCGGGGCGAACGCCTACTACGCCCCCAACCGCGCCCCGCTCCAGCCCGCGCCCCTCCTGAAGCTCCCCATCACCGCCTTCCGCCCCGGCGGGTGGCTCAGAAAGTCCCTCGAGCTCCAGCGCGACGGCCTCGCCGGCCACCTCGGCGAGATCTCCGTCTGGCTCACGAAGAAGAACAACGCCTGGCTCTCCCCCACCGGCAAGGGCGACTACGGCTGGGAGGAGCTTCCCTACTGGCTTCGCGGCTACTCCCGCGTCGCCTACGCCCTGCGCGACCCCGCGATGATCGCCGAGACGAAGGTCTGGGTCGAGGGCACCCTCAACAGCCAGCGCCCCGACGGCGACTTCGGCCCCATCCGCGAGCACAAGCCCGGCCAGCGCGACCTCTGGGCCCAGATGCTCATGCTCCAGGTCCTCCAGACCTACCAGGAGGCCACCGGCGACCCCCGCGTCGTCCCCTTCATGGGCCGCTACTTCAAGTGGCAGCTCGCCTACCCCGAGAACGCCTTCTTGAAGGACTACTGGGAGAACTCGCGCGGCGGCGACAACCTCGCGAGCGTCTACTGGCTGTACAACCGCACCGGCGACAAGGCCCTCCTCGACCTCGCCACGAAGATCGACCGGAACACCGCGAACTGGCGCCAGCTCGGCGACCTGCCGAACTACCACAACGTCAACATCGCCGAGTGCTTCCGCGAGCCCGCGACCTACTACCAACAGAGCGGCAAGCCCGAGGACCTCGAAGCCACCTACCGGAACCAGGACTTCATCCGCGAGAAGTTCGGCCAGGTCCCCGGCGGGATGTTCGGCTCCGACGAGAACGCCCGCCCCGGCCACGACGACCCCCACCAGGCCGTCGAGACCTGCGGCCTCGTCGAGCAGGTCTACTCGAACAACTTCCTTATGGGGATCACCGGCGACCCGAAGTGGGTCGCGAACTCCGAGGACGTCGCGTTCAACACCCTCCCCGCCGCCTTCATGCCCGACTACCGGGCGCTCCGCTACCTTACCGCCCCCAACATGGCCGTGAGCGACGCCGCGAACCACGCCCCCGGCATCGCCAACGGAGGCCCGTTCCTCCTCATGAACCCGTTCTCATCCCGTTGCTGCCAGCACAACCACTCCTCCTCGTGGGTGAACGTCCTCGAAGGATCCTGGATGGCGACCGGCGACGACGGCCTCGCCGCCCTCCTCTTCACCGAGGGGGAGGTCACCGCGAAGGTCGCCGGCGGCCGCGAGATCACCGTCGCCACCGAGACGAAGTACCCCTTCGAGGAGTCCGTCCGCATGACCGTGAAGGCCGCCGCGCCGGCCACGTTCCCGCTCTACGTCCTCATCCCCGAGTGGGCGAAGGGCGCGACCGTCCGCGTCGGTGGCGAGACCGTGAGGACGACCCCGGGCCAGTACCTGCGCCTCGCCCGCACCTGGAACCCCGGCGACGCCGTCACGCTGAAGCTCCCGATGACGCCCCGCGTCCGCACGTGGGACCAGATGAAGAACGCCGTGAGCGTGGACTACGGCCCCCTCACCTTCTCCCTGAAGATCCCCGAGACGTACCGGCAGGTGGACGGCACGAAGACCGCCCAGGGCGACGCCGGCTGGCAGCCCGGGGTGGACCAGTCGAAGTGGCCGACCTACGAGATCCTCCCGAACGGCCCCTGGAACTTCGGCCTCCCGCAGAACCCGAAGTTCGAGGTCGTCCGCAAGCCCTGGCCCGCCGACGGCAACCCGTTCACCCTCGAGCACGCCCCCCTCGAGCTCCGCACCACCGGCTACCGCATCCCCGGCTGGACCCTCGACGAGAACGGTCTCGTCGCCATCCTCCCCAGAAGCCCCGTCGCCGTGACCACGAAGCCCGAACCGATCACCCTCGTCCCGATGGGAGCCGCGAGGCTCCGCATCTCCTCGTTCCCCACGGTGCGGTAGAGGTGTCCTGCGGCACGACCATATTCGCTTTGAGTATTGGCTGATCACGCGAGTGCTCATGGTAAGTGCTCAGCTTGTTGCTTCGCCGTGCAGTTCGTCCTCGCCTTCTGCCTCTACGATCGCCTGAATGTCTGCCTCAGGAGGCTCCGCGCCCGAGACGAAGAAGTGGTGGTTGCCTGATTCCAACAGATAGCTGGACAGTCCTGACCGCGCCTGAGTCATCGCAGTATAGTAGGCTCGGAAGGGTTCGGAGACGCGGATTCCCTCCTCCTTGTCCTTGGGAATTGGGATCGAGATCTCCAAGTAGCGCTTACCAACATCCTCGCGGTTTGTCTGCATAAAAACGATGCGCTTCCACTGGTCGCGGACGATGCGGAGTGTCATAGCCCACAGAAGGTAGAAGGGATCAAAATTGGCCTTCTCACTTGGCCTCATAACGATGATCTCCTTGGTTAGAAGGACCCTCTCTTGCCCCGGCATGAGTAGGCAGAAATCCCCGATGTTCTTGCTGGTCCGCTCGGGAGAAAGGATGTCGTAAGGGCGCAATCCGGATTCCTTGCCCCTCCAGAACCGCTCCGCGATCTGATGAGGGACACGATTAGTTGGGTTGATGTTGACGAGACCAGCTCTGAGATCGGAGACCTTGATGTAGGGTACGTCGCCCACGCGCTCGTCCACAGATGGCGAGCCGTGTCCTCCAAAGATGGTGAGCACCTTGCGCGCGAGGAGATCGCCGAGGGTCGCGGTCTCGAAGCCCTCAAACTGCGGCAACTTCATCGCGCTACCGAAGGCCTCGTCGAAGCGACGATCGTAGTAGACAGGGACTGCGGCGCGCAGGCTTACCTTCTTGCGCTCAATGAAGCGTAGAGTGTCGGTCTGCTCCCCTGCCACAAGTGCCGTGATATCGTCAAGCAGTTGATCGTTGACCGCGTCTACGAACTCACCCGTTTCTGTGTCGCGTATTTGAACTCGTTTACCGGTTGTTCTGTCAACGAGAGGAAGAAGACGACCACCCTTAGTTAATCCGCACGTGGGGGCGGTGCTGACCAGGACCTTATCGTCTGAAAACCAGGTGGGTTTGTGAATGGGCATGGTTATTTGTTCTCCCCGTCGGCCTCAAGCCGGATCGTGCCCTGCCTGCCTTCCCCGACTTTCTCGAAGATGTAAAAGTTGGTCTTGGCACGGCAGAACTCTTCAAAAGCCTCCATCGCCACATTAAGCATCCCACGCAGGACGAAGCGTCCCTCCATCCAATCTGGAAGCCAACGATACTTGTGGGAGAAGAAGTAGGTCTCGGGGAGTACGATACCGACGCGCCCCCCAACTTGGAGGAGGCGGTGAGCGAGGTCAAGGTAGACGAGACCGATCTCCAGATCCACATGCACTTTGCCACTTCGTCCCTCGGCGGCCGCGCTCGTGATGGTGTAGCCCGCCGCCCGAGCGTCGGCGGCCTTGATCTTCAGATCCTCGCCGAAAGGAGGGTTGGTGAGGACCACGGTGAACTGCTGGGCGATCTCGCCCGACTTGCCCCGGTCGCCTAGCTCGACCTCCAGCTGGGGAAAGTCGTGCGTCCAAAGGTGCCTCTTCACGGCGTCGCCTCGGAGCGTGTGGGTGGAACCGTCCCGCATGGCGATCATCATGGCCTTGGTCAACTTGACACCTAGAGGGTCTTTGTCAATGCCGTAGAGGTTGTCGTTGGCGAATTTGACCAGTCCCCAGGTTTCCTCTTCAGTGGGGAACTCGTTCTGCTGGACCTGACGCAATGCCTCGATGAGGAACCCGCCGCTTCCGCACGCCGGGTCGATCACCTTGTCCTGGGAGGTGATCTCCATGGCCATGACGCACGGACGGATAATGCGCTGGGGCGTCAGAAACTGACCCTCGCCCGACTTCATCGCTTGTGTGCGGAAGACTTGAAAGGCCTTGGCGAGGAGATCGACCTTATCCCCCAAAATCCGCCACGGGGCCAGCGTGTCGACCACAGCGAACACGGTCTCATCGGCAAGCATCACCTGGTCGGTGTCGCCCTCCGTAAACACCCGGGTCTGCTGCCGGGCGTAGTACTGCTTGAACTGGTCGCGGACGGCGTCGGCGGTGAGCTTCACCATAGTCGCCTTGTCGCCGTAGATGCGGAACGGTACTGGCTTGAACTGGTTTGTGCTCCGGCTTGATAAGGCGTCGCTCTCAACCTTAACAAGGAGGACGTTCAGCAACTCTCGGAGTTGATCCTCACGCCTGACCACCCTGGCGTCGTTCGCCACCACCGTCGCGACGAGCCGCCGAAGAGCGGTCGATAGCTCGGCCTCGCTGGGCTCCCGAAGATCCCCCCAAACGGGAGGCCGGGGCGGGGGAGCGGTTAGATCGTCACCGGGGTGGGGAAGGGGAGCGTTCTTGACCTCGATCCAGTCGTTCGTGTGGGATTTATAGATCGCGACGCCGCTGCTGCCGTTCGTCCAGTAGCCCATCTTGACGACGGGCTCGCTGGCTAGATACCGCTTGAGCTGGTCAACGCCTGCCTCGACGTTCGGTTCCTTGAACTCGAAGATAATCTGGAGGGCATGGGGTTGTCCGGAGTCATCGCCGAACACGACCAAGTCTGCGAAGCCGCACGAGTCGAACTTCTGACCCCTCTCCCGTTTGGTGAGATCGTTGGGGGCGGCGGGGATTCGCCACTCGGGCTTCCACTGTAGGCGAGTGTCCTTCCACCCGATGCGTCGTAGGTCCGCAAGAACCGTCTGCCTTATACTCTCTTCTGGTTTCATCAGTGCTGAGGGGGATCATACCCGTTCTTCCCTAAAAAGGAGCCACTCTTTTTTCATAGGCTATGTTGCGTTGCCATCCTTTCGCCCCGTGTGCCATCACCCCGTCGAGGCGGGCCACAATCCTCTCGTGTTCCTCCCCGCGCCTACGCCTCCCGTTGCGAAGCCGATCACCCTCGCCGCCGTCGGCGACGTCATGCTCGGCTCCGATTACCCGAGCGCGGCCTACCTCCCCCCCCGCGGCACCGACCTCCTCCGCCCCGTCGCCCCTCTCCTGCGCGAGGCCGATCTCACCTTCGGCAACCTTGAAGGCCCCCTGACGACGGGCGGCGCGACGGGCAAGCGCGGGCCCCGCTCCTTCGCCTTCCGTTCCCCGCCCGCGAACGCCGCCCGCCTCGCCGCCGCGGGCTTCGACGTCCTCTCGACCGCGAACAACCACGCGTCCGACTTCGGTCCCGCCGGACGCGCGAGCACCCGCGCCGCCCTCGCCCAATACCGGATGACCCCCGTCGGGAACCGCGGCGAGATCGCCCTCCGCACCGTGCGCGGAACGAAGATCGCGTTCGTCGCCTTCGCCTTCAACCGCGTCTCGGATAACGTGAACGACCTGGGCGCCGCCCGCGCCCTCGTCGCCCGCGCGGGCGCGGGCGGCGCCCTCGTCGTCGTCTCCGTCCACTGGGGCGCCGAAGGGACCGGCGCGCTCCGCGTCCCCAAAGGCCCCGAGACGTACCTCGGCGAGAGCCGCGGCGACCCACGCCGCTTCGCCCACGCCGTCGTGGACGCCGGCGCCGACCTCGTCCTCGGCCACGGCCCCCACGTCCCCCGCGCCCTCGAGCTCTACCGAGGCCGCCTCGTCGCCCACTCCCTCGGCAACTTCGCGACCTACGGCCTCTTCGGCCTGCGCGGCGCGTGCGGCGAGGCTCCCGTCCTCACCGCCCGCCTCGATCCCCGCGACGGCCGCTTCCTCGGCGGCCGGATCGCCTCGTGCCGGCAGACCGGGCGCGGCGGCCCGCGCCCCGATCCGTCCGGCGCCGCCGCGCGCGAGATCGCCCGCCTCACGAGGCTCGACTTCCCCGCCGCCGGCGTCCGCGTCGGCGCGGGGGGTCAGCTCTCTACTCCGGCGGGTAGGCCATCACCCGCTGCATCCCCCCGTCCACGATAAGATCCGCCCCCGTTAGGAACGACGCCTCCGGCGAGCACAGGTACAGCGCCGCCGCCGCGACGTCCGCCGGACGCCCGACCCGCCCCAGCGCATGGACCGCGTCGTCCTCCGGGCGCACGTCCACCCCGTCCGGCACGATCCACCCCGGCGACACCGTGTTGAGCCGGAGCCCGTGCGAGCGCCCGAGCGACACCGCCATCGCCTGCGTCATCCCGTAGAGCCCGCCCTTGCTCGCCGAGTACGGCTCGTTCGCCTCGTCCGTCATCTTCCACCGGAGCGAGGCGACGTTCACCACCGCCGCGTCCCCCCGCGCGAACCGCGGCAACAGCCCCTTGATCAGAAGGAACGGCGCCCGCAGGTTCACCGCGATGACCCGGTCGAACCCCTCCGCGCTCGTCTCCTCCACGCCTTTGGGCCACGACGCGATCCCCGCGTTGTTCACCAGCGCGTGGATCGGCCCCGCGACCCCCGCGCAAAAGGCCGCGATCGCCTCCGCGTCGGTCAGGTCCAGCGGGGTCCAGTCGCCCTCGCCGAGGTCGGTCGCCACCACCTCGTACCCCGCCGCCCGGAACGCCGGGACGAGCCCCCGCCCGATCCCGCCGCCCGCCCCCGTCACGATCGCCCGCCGCGCCGCAGCGCCTTCTACGGGTTACAGCTCGCGGCGGAACGCCGCCTGGATCCGCTCGTACGAGTCGCGCCGGTCCTTGAGGATCTCGTCGAGCTCCGCGCTCTGCGAACCGCGGAGCGGGTCGGCCCCGTTCGCGCGCCACGAGCGCCACATCGCCATCATCGTCGGGAGCGTCCTCGCGAAGCGCGCCTTCGAGGCCATCACCGCCGAGGCGTACAGCGTCCACGAGGGGCTCGTCGGCCCCGGATCGAGCGCGGCGAAGTACCCCACCGCGGTGAGCGTCCCCCCGCCCGACTCCATCTCGTAGAAGAGGTACGCCGCCCGCGCGCCGGGGACCGGCGACGGCGCCGGACGCGACCGCACCGAAAGGAGCCGCGACCCCGCGTTCTTCGCCAGCACCTCGCCGAGCGCGCGGAGAAGATCCCCCGACGCCGCCTTCGGCGTGCGCGAGGTGTCGAACTCGTCGAGCGACGTTCCCGTCTTCAGCACCGTCCATGGCATCCCGAGCACCACCGCCGCGCCCTTCCCGTCCGACGCCGCCACCTGGCCCCGGTTCGCGCTCGCGATCTCCCACCCCGCCGGAAGGCCGATCGAACCCGTGCCGTCGGGAAACGCGGTCGTGCGGAGTCCGGTCTGCCCCGCCCCGAGGAGGAGGGACGCGGGGAGGAGGGACGCGGCGAGCGACGAGACGATGGAGAGGACCCTCTTCATGGGTCCACTTTGCGCCGCCCGTCGTGAAATCCTCGCGAAACGGCGATCGGGGCGATCCAACGCCGAAGGATCGCATCGAAATCCTCCGTCGGCAGAGGCGGCGGCGCGTCGAGCCGCACCTCCCCGAGCCGCGCGACCTCCGCCCCCATCCAGGCGTGCAGGCCCGGAAGTCCCGCGAACCCGTCCCGCTCCGAGGCCGCCGCCTTCCGCGCGAGAAGCTCGTCCACCTCGTCCCGACGCTCCGGCGGAACTTCGCCCAGAAGCTCCGCGAACGCGACCGGCGCGAGCCGCCCCGTCCGCTCGATCCACCGCGCCGCGAGCACCGGACGGAGCACGTAGAGGTACCTTTTCAGATTCGCCTCGACGAGCGCCAGGTGCGTCGCGAGGTTGCTCGCCGCCATCGAGCGGTAGTGGTGGAGCCCCGCGTTCGGCGAGAACGCCCGCCCCGCGAGATCGCGCATCTCGGCGAGGAACTCCCCCTCCGCTCGGTAGACGATCGGCGAGTGGAGCCACTCGAGGAGCGACGGGTTCGACTTGCGCAGAAGCCCCAGCGCCTTGCGGAGGTCCCAACCCGCAAGATCCAGCTTCCCCGGAAGGAAGAGATCGATCGTCTCGCTCGGGCGCTCGATCGAGAGGTACGCGTCGCGCGGATGCGCGTAGACGAACCGCACGTCCCAGTCCGAGTCCGCCGACGCGAACCCCCACGCCCTCGACCCCGACTCGCACGCGTAGAGCGTCCGTACAGGAAGATCGCCGAGCGCCGCGACGATCTCCGCCTCCTTGCGTTTCCCGACGCCGCTCCTCTCCATCACGACGAGTTTGCCGCATCCACGCCGGAGCGGGGTGGAGCGGGGCTGGGCGGCTCTCCGGAACGGGGCGCGCTCGGCGCCCGTTCCGGAGGGGAGTCCGGCGAGGATCAGGCGCCGGAAGGGGGAGGCTCGTCCCCGCCACCGCTCCCCGGCCCGCCCGGCCCCCCAGGACCGCCGCGCCCGCCACGCCCACCGGGACCGCCGGGACCGCCGGGACCGCCACGATCGGGGGTGAACGTCTTGCCGCCGAGCGCCTTCAGCGCCGCGATCTGGTCGGGGGTGAGGATCGCACGAATACGGCCCTCCATCTCCCCCCGGCGCCCGCCGCCCGGTCCGCCAGGGCCGCCGCGACCGCCGGGGCCGCCGTCAGAACCGCCGCCCGGCTCGCCCGGGGGAGGACCGCCAGGACCGCCCCGGCCTCCTCTGCCACCGGGTCCGCCGGGACCCCCTTGCGGCGCGAGGGCGGCGAGCTGAGCCTTCTGGTCCGCATTCAGGCCGAGCCTTGTTTGGACCTTGGGGTCGAGCGCCGCCCCAAGCCCCATGAGCTGGATGCGGATCTCCTCGGCTCGCCGGAGCTGCGCCGCGGAGAGGATCCCCGCCACCGCGTCGTCGGCGGCCTTGTCCCGCGCCTCCATCTCGGCTCGGGTGGGCCGGGGGGGCGGCGCCTCCCCTTCCGCCGGACGGGGCGGGCGAAGGGCGTCGAGCGCCGTGCGGAGCTGGGCGAGCTGGTCCTGCGAGAGCCCGAGCTCCCGCGCCACGTCCGGCCTCCCCACGATCCGCGCGATCGTCAGGCGACCCCCGGGACCGCCCATCCCCGGCCCGCCGCGACGGCCGCCCATGGCGGGACCGCCCTGGCCGCCGGGGCCGCCCGGGCCGCCCGGGGGCGGCCCGTCCTGCCCGAGAGCCAGCGCACCGAGGCTCGCCAGCGCCATCGCCAGGCCGAGCGTCGCCGCTCGGCCCCTCATCGTCTTCATCGTCTTCATCGTCTTCATCTCGTGTTTCCGGGCCTCTTGCGGGGGCCTTGGTGAGAAGATACGGGTCCCCCCGTGAAGACGGTATGAAGAAACCCCTCTTCACCCGATCTTCATCGCCCCGGCCCCATTCTCCTTCTCGTCGCCGGTCCATCCGGCAACATAGAAGGGACCATCATGCACATCCTGCTCGTTGAGGACGAGCGCCCCCTCGCGCTCGCCGTCGTCCGGATCCTGAAGGAGTCCGGCCACACCGTCACCTGGGTCTCCGACGGCGAGAAGGGCTATCTCGCCGGCAAAGGCGAGCGCTGGGACCTCATCGCCCTCGACGTCCTCCTTCCCCACAAGAACGGCTGGGACATCCTCCGCGACCTCCGCCGCGCGAAGGTGAACACCCCCATCCTCATGCTCACCGCGATGGACGAGGTCGGCGACCGCGTGAAGGGCCTCGATCTCGGCGCCGACGACTACCTTCCCAAACCGTTCGAGGCGACCGAGCTCGTCGCCCGCATCAACGCCCTCCTGCGGCGCGACAAGGTCCACAAAGGCCACCTCGTCGAGATCGCCGACCTCGCCATCGACCGCAAGACCCGCTCCGTCTCGCGCGGCGGCCGTCCCATCGAGCTCACCCGCCGCGAGTACGACCTCCTCGAGGCCCTCGCCGTGAACGAGGGCCGCGTCCTCTCGCGCGAGACGATCCAGGAGCGCGTCTGGGGCGCCGACGAGGCGTACTCGAACACCGTGGACGTCTTCATCGGCACCCTGCGCAAAAAGCTCGACGCCCCCTTCGAGCGCAAGCTCGTCCAGACCGTCGTCGGCTTCGGCTACGTCCTGCGGGCGGATTGACGCCGTGAGGCTCCCCCTCCTCCGCACCCTGCGCGCGCGGCTGACCCTCGCGACGATGGCGATCATGGGGGCCGTCCTCCTCATCGTCGTCGCCGTCGTGGACCTCGGCGCGCGCCGCACCCTCACCGGCGCGGTGGACGGCGAGCTCGAGCGCGTCGCCCGTCGGATCGCCGAGCGCCCCCCCGGAGGTCCCGGGCGCGGCGGAGGCCCGCGGGGCGGGCCGGGCCGAGCCCCCCCCGGCCCCGCTCGCCGCCGCACCCCCGGACGCCCGTCCGACGCCGATCCCGACGCCCTCCCCCCCGCCTTCGTCCGCGTCGCGCCCGACTTCCGCGCGGACCGTCCCGACGAGGCACCCTACGACGCCGCCGCCCTCCCCCGCGCGCGCTCCGGCGAGACGACCGTCGCGACCCGCACCCTGAAGGGGGCGACCTACCGCCTCCTCACCCGCCCCGTCTACCGCGAAGGCGCGAGGACCGGCGAGATCGTCGCCGTCCTCCAGCTCCCCATGCCCTTTGGCGACGTCGTGCGCTCCCTCGACTCGCTCCGCCGCATCCTCCTGATCCTCGTCCTCCCCGTCGGGGTGCTCCTCACCGGCCTGGCGAGCCTCGCCCTCGTGAGCCTCTTCATGCGCCCCCTCCGCCGCATCCGGGGCGAGGCCGAGGCCATCGGCGAGAGGGACCTCCGCCGCCGCCTCCCCGTCGTCGGCGCGGACGAGTTCGCCGGCCTGTCCGCCACCCTCAACGGGATGCTCGCCCGGATCGAGTCCGCGTTCGAGCGTGAGCGCGGCGAGCTCGAGCGCCAGCGCCGCTTCACCGCCGACGCGAGCCACGAGCTGAAGACCCCCCTCGCCGTCGTGAAGTCCCATACCGGCCTCCTCCTCCACTTCGGCGGCACCGACGAGGAGCGGCGCGAGTCGGTCGAGGAGATCGACGCCGCCGCGGGCCGGATGACCCGCCTCGTGAACGAGATGCTCCTCCTCGCCCGCACCGAGGAGGGCGGGGCCACCCGCTACGTCCCCTTCGACCTCCGCGAGGCCGTGACCGAGGCAGTGGCCCAGATCGGCGACGACGGCCTCGCCGTCACCCTCCCCGAAACCCCGGTGACGATCCTCGGCTCCCGCGAGGACCTCGCCCGCGTCGTCGTGAACCTCGTCGCGAACGCCCGCAAGCACTCGGGCACCGAGCGCCCCATCGAGATCGCCCTCGCCCCCGACGCCGTCCTCACCGTCCGCGACCACGGCCGCGGCATCCCCCCCGAACACCTACCCCACCTCTTCGAGCGCTTCTACCGCGGCGACGCCTCCCGCTCCTCCGAGACCGGAGGCACCGGCCTAGGCCTCGCGATCGTCAAGGGCCTCGTGGAGGCCCATAAAGGCACTATCGCCGTCGAAAGCCAACCCGAACGGGGCACGGTCTTCGTGCTGACCCTGCCGCCCGTATGAAAGAAGGGCGAGTATAACGGTAGCCGTGCTCGCCTGCCCTCCCCCTTCAACGGCTCCGAACGCGCCGCTCGATCTCGCGATCGAGCGGATGGGCGGCATAAGCCGTCTGAGCCGTTTGTCGGCGGTGAAGGTCAAGGGGGTCGCGACGCTCACCATGCCCGAGCAGAGCGGACCCTTTCAGGGTCCCTGGCTTCTCAACACCGTCGAGCTTGATGAGCACTACGGCTTCGCCGATCTCGAATACAAGGCCGCTTCGAGGTTACGCTCGCCTCAACAGGTGCAACCGATTCCTCTAAACTACAAGGTCTCCTTCCTCAAACCCGGTCAGGGGGGCGGAGGATCCTCTCTCTTCACCTCGCAAGAACTCTTCGAGCGGCTCGCCTTCGATCCCGCTCGCCTCTTGCTCTTCGCGAAGCTCGCTCCCGACGCGCGCGTCGGTGCCGACGGTCGCTCCGTCTCGTTCCCCCTCGCCAACGAGGATGTCACCTTGAGGTTCGACCGACGCTCCGGCTTTCTCAGCTCGATCGAGACGATCTCCGCGCGAGAGGGATTTTGGGGGTGCTGGGGCGACGTGAAGTCGGAGACGTTTCTCGGCAATTGGCAACTGACCCCCGAAGGCGTTTGCCTCCCGGCCTGGTGGTCGATGTCGCGCAACGGGATTCGGGTCGCCGACTTTGCCTATGCGTCCCTGGAACCAGAGTTCGATCCCAAGCTGACTCTCCAAGACGTCCGCGCTCAGTACCTCACGATGAAGAATCGGCCTGCAGCCGAAAAGCGGTTACCACCGATCGATCTCGTTGAGATCGCACCCTCCCTCGGACAGTACCGACTGATGTTCCCTACCGAGGTCTTCGTCCAACGGGAGGGCCTTTACGTGGTCGATCCCTCCTACGACACGCTTCATGGCGAACGCATTCTCGCCGACCTGACGCGTCGGTATCCAAAGCGCCCTGTGGCGGGCGTGATCGTGACCGACCCGTACTGGATTCACTTCGGGGGGCTTCGCGCGTTCGCTCGTCGGGGCATCCCCGTCTACTGCGCCGAAGGAAACGTGCCCCAACTTCGCGCGTTCTGCGCCGCCCCCGTTCGCAAGAGCGGCGAGACGCCGGTCCGAAACGTGCGTTTCGTGCCCATTCGAGCCTCCTTGAAGATCGGCGGTGGCCCCGAAGGTCTCCGAATCGCGGTCCTCCCCGGTCCTGAGACCGATCGCATGCTCGCGATCTACTCGCCGGGGTCGCGCATCCTCTTCGCGAGCGACACCATCGTCTTCGGGGGTTCGTCCCTGTTCTCGAACGAGGCCGCGCGCGAGGTCGTGCGCACGGTGGAGGAGCAAGGCTGGACCGTCGATCGCGTCTTCGCGACCCACAATCCCCTCGTTTCGTGGTCGCGGGTGCTCGACGCCTTGCCGAAGGGATGACGCGCTCGCCTCAGCGCACGATGAGAAAGGCCTCCCGGTTCGGCGAGCGCGCGTCGGCCCCGCCCCCGAAGAGCGAGGGCGAGAACCCCGGAGCGGCCATCTTCACCAGAACCCCGTAGGTCAGCCGCACCTTCGCGCCGGGCGAGACCCCCGCCGCCCGAAGAGCGGCGGCGATCTGAGGGTCCTTCGCCGAGAGATCCTCCGCCGCCTCCTCCTTGCCGTCCAGATACGCGCCGAGACCCGCGCGCCGAGCATCGGCGAGAAGATCGGCGAGCGGGTCTTGGAGCATCACGAGCCGGTCCGTGCGCCGGTAAGGCTGGAGCGAAGGCTCGGGGATCCGGGCGAGTTCGAGGACGACCGCGTTCAGTTGCGACCCTTTGACCTCGCCGCGCAGATAGATCGGCGTCGCGCGCAATCTCTCGTCCACCCGGATGTAGACCCCGTTCTCCGCGACGACCCGGTCCGCAAGCTCCCCGAGCGTGGTGAGCTTTCCGGGGATCGCGCGCTGCGGCGCCTCAGCGGGGCCATCGTTCGAGGCTCCGTCCGGTGAGGACGTTTCCTCCGGCGCTGGTGTGGGGCACTTGGCGTACCGTCGCACGGGAACGGTGCGCCTCACCCCCTCCTCGTCCCGGTACTCGATCTGAGGATCGATCTCGGCGGAGACCTGGATGGCTCCGCCCCCGAGCACGGCTTCGCCGAGCCCGACGCTCTGCGCGGCCATCGTCGCGAGAGCCTCGCGCCCTTTCGGAGAGATCTTGCGGTACGGGAGCCCCGCTTGTGAGAAGAGCGCCTTCCGCTCCTCGGCGCTCGCCGCCGGGATCCAATCGGCGAGCGAGGCCCACGGCTCGGCCCCCCGCCCGGTCGGATCCTCGATCCGCCGAAGGAGCACGGTCGCCCCCGAGACGTCCCGCGCCTCCCGGTCGAGAACGGCCCCGAGGATCTTCAGTTCGGCGGATTCGGTCCCCCGGGAGACTCCGAGCGGGCGCGGCTTCGCGTCCCGCGGAAGGTCGATGACGACGAGGCGCGCGTCGCTCCCGAAATAGCGGTCGAGATACCCCGCCCAAGCCCGATTCGCCCGCTCCGTCACACCCGGTTGCGAGACTGGCGGAGACCCGGCCTGCACGAGCGTCGAGAGCGCACAAAGGGAGGCGAGGCCGATCATCGCGCTACGAACACCGGAGTCGCCCCGAACCTATCCCCGGTTCGAAGCGTCGTCTTCGCAGGCATCATCGAGAGGATCTCCATCGTCCACCACCTTACCCGTCCGAACCTTGCCCACCGAAAGGAAGAAAAACGCCCGCCGCCCTCATATGAGGGCGGCGGGCGACGAGAGTGGAGAGGGCGTAGTCTTTAGACGAGGACTTCGGTGATCGTGCCCGCGCCGACGGTGCGGCCGCCCTCGCGGATGGAGAACTTCGAGCCCTGCTCGATGGCGACCGTCGCGATAAGCTCGATCGTCATCGTGATGTTGTCGCCCGGCATGACCATCTCGACGCCGTCGGGAAGCGCGAGCGTCCCGGTCACGTCGGTCGTGCGGAAGAAGAACTGCGGCCGGTAGCCGGTGACGAACGGGGTGTGGCGCCCGCCCTCCGCCTGCGACAGAACGTAGACCTCGGCCTTGAACTTCGTGTGGGGCTTGATCGAACCCGGCTTGCAGACGACCATCCCGCGCTCGATGTTCGAGCGGTCCACGCCGCGGAGCAGAAGGCCGACGTTGTCGCCCGCCTCGCAGTAGTCGAGCGTCTTGCGGAACATCTCGATCGCGGTGCAGATCGTCTTGCGCGGGGCCTCGGAGAGACCGACGATCTCGACCTCCTCCATGCCCTTGAGCTGGCCGCGCTCCACGCGGCCCGTCGCGACGGTGCCGCGACCGGTGATCGTGAACACGTCCTCGACCGCCATGAGGAACGGCTTCTCCTTGTCGCGCTCGGGCGTCGGGATGTAGGCGTCCACCGCGTCCATGAGGTCGGTGATCGCCTTCACGTACTTGTCCGCGTAGTCCACCGTCCCCGCCTCGACGAGGTCGAGCGCCTTGCGCGCCGAACCCTGGATGATCGGCGTGTTGTCGCCGTCGAAACCGTACTTCGAGAGAAGCTCGCGGATCTCGAGCTCGACGAGCTCGAGAAGCTCGGGGTCGTCCACCGCGTCCACCTTGTTGATGAAGACGACGATGTACGGCACGCCGACCTGGCGGGCGAGCAGGATGTGCTCGCGCGTCTGCTGCATCGGACCGTCGGTCCCGGCGACGACGAGGATCGCGCCGTCCATCTGGGCGGCGCCGGTGATCATGTTCTTGATGAAGTCGGCGTGGCCCGGGCAGTCCACGTGCGCGTAGTGGCGCGTGTCCGTCTCGTACTCCTGGTGCGAGATGTTGATCGTGATGCCGCGCGCCTTCTCCTCGGGGGCCGAGTCGATCTCGTCGTAGCGGCGGGCCTGGGCGAGGCCCTTCGTCTGGAGGACGCCGGTGATCGCCGCCGTCAGGGTGGTCTTGCCGTGGTCGACGTGGCCGATGGTGCCAATGTTGACGTGGGGCTTCTTTCTCTCGAATTTCGCGCGTGCCATGATCTTTGCTCTGGAGTTTGCAGGGCGTCCGCCACCCGCCCGGAAGGGGCTCCAGGGTGCTTGGACAGTCGCGCGCGGAAAAATCCGACGCGCGGTTGCGTGAGACAGCATACCCGCGCTCCGTGAGCGTCGGAGCCCCTCCCGCCGAAGATTCGTCTGTGGATTGGCTCGCCCTCTTCCGACGACGCGCCCCGGGCGAGCCGATCCCGCCGCCTTCGTTCGCCCCGCCGCGCTTCGAGCCCTGGTTCGTCACCTCCGCCGGCGAGGTCCTCCGCGCCGAGGTCCCGAAGGAGACGGCCTACGACCACTGGCTCGAACTCCGCCGCGCCGTCCGGGACACCGGCCGCTGGCCCGTGATCGTCGGCCCCGAGGATCGGGCGCACCTCGCCGAGAACGGGCACGACGAGTGGGACTTCGACGTCGCCGCCCTCCTGCGCGAGGCCGACCGTCGCGACGCCGAGACAGTAGTCTCGCACCGCCTCGCCGAGTTCTTCGAGGACGGCGACGAAGAGGAGGAGGCTTCGAAGAGGAGCGATCCGGACTTCCGCACCGACTTCCCTGCCGGAGACCTCGGCCCCTTCGAGCCGCACAGCGACCGACCCCTCGTCAGTTCGGACTCGTCGGCGGTCTTCGTGATCGCCACCCTCCCCACCCCGAACGGATGGGAGGCCCCCGCCCATCTCGGGTACGGCGGGTGGAACGACTACCCCTTAGCCGAAGACCACGTCGCCCTCCTGCGCCGTTGGCACGAGCGCGACGGCGCCGAGGTCGTCGTCCTCGGCGGCGACGTCGTCGAACTCCGCCCCCGCGCCCCGCTCACCGACCCCGCCGAGGCGAAACGCCTCGCCCGCGAATGGTTCGCCTACTCCTCCGACAACGTCACCCAGGGCCACGGCTCCGTCCAGGCTCTCGCCCAGTACCTCCTCGGCGCGGGCCTCTGGTACTCCTGGTGGGACTAGCGGACGCTCAGGCGAGGCGCTTCGGCGTCGGCTTCTCGGCGAGGCTCGTCGGAACTCGGGAGCGTCGCGAGCAGTTTGCGAACATGATCGAAGTCGTCCTCCATGCCAGCGCGACATCCGACGACTCTCCAAGCCTCTCGGAACGCAGGGCGACCGAGGTTGTGCGCGATCCCCTCGCGCCAGAAACCCGCCGTCTTAGAAGAGACGCGCCGGATGTCCGGCTCCGCAAGGAAGAGCTCGTAGTTGCTCAGATCGAAGTACCGGTAGAACGCATCGAGCGCGGCGGGCGTCATCTCGATGCTCTCCCCGAGGAACGCCTCGGTCGGCAGATCCCGCGTGATCTCCCGATACTCCCTCGCCATGGTTTCCTCCAACTGGGTGAGAGCGACCCTCTTGGTCAGCCAGAGTTGCCAGCCTGCGAACGCGACCCCGATCGTGGTGAGTAGACCTGTAGCTACCGAGAGCGCTTCCGCGGTTGACACTCGCCGTGTCTTACCTCGCGGGCCTTACTCCCCGCCGAGCCCCAGCCGCTTCGCCCACGCCCCGACGCGCCCCCGACCGTACGCCACTCCCCAGTACAGAGCCAGCACCCACCGCGCCCAGCGGACGTAGAGCCCCGGCCGCCTGAGCCGCCGCGCCCCTCGGAAGACCCGGTTCGATCCCCGCGCCACGAACCGACGCATCCGGTACACCGCCTTGCGCTCGCGGGAGAGGTCCCGCGACGGCGCGACCCGCTTCACCGGGCGCAGACCCCGCTTGCGCCACGTCAGACGGTACGCGAGCCCCTCGCGCCGGTGGCGGAACCCCGCCGCCTGCGTCGCCGCGACGAACGCCGCGTCCACCGGCAGGAGCTTCAACCGCCCCTCCGCGATCCCCGCCTCGAGGAGATCCCGCACCGCCGCCGAGCGCGCCACCACGACGTTCGTTCCCCACCCGTCGCTCGAGTACGGCTCCACCCACGCGTCCCCGAAGCTCACGTCCGCCGTCTCCCCCACCACGTCGTCGCACCAGTCGCACGCCGGGTTCATGAAGAACCCCGCCCCCCAATCCCCGTCGGCCAGGTTCCACCAGTCCTTCCGCCGCACCTCGCCGTCCTTCAGCTCCACCTCCGCCGTGTACGTGCTCGCCGGACGGCTCGGGTCCTTGATCCGGTGCTCGGCCCGCACCACCTCGCCGATCTCCGTCCCCATCTGCCACGCGAACGACTCGATCATCCGCGCGCTCTTCATATGCCCGCAAAAGAGCCCGAGCGTGAACGCGATCCGCTCCCGGAGCACCGGGTCCTCGCGCCGGAGGAGCTGGATCGCCTTGATGAAGCACGGTACCCCCACGACCGCGTACCGCCCCGGCGTCGCCCGGATCGCCGCGAGGACCCGGGACATCTCCACCGGGTAGTACCGCGACTTCGCCCCCCCGTCCACCTCCCCCCGCGTCCGCGAGATCCGGTACCCGAAAAGCCGCCCCTCCTCGTTCGGAGCGACGTGCGCGACCGCGTCTACGAGCCCCCCTTCCAGAAGCTCCGCAAGGACCCACGAGACCATCCCCCCCGATGATCCCCGCTCCCGGAACCCCTCCGTCTCGGCGTACCCTACGTAGCTCGCGAGCGACCGCCCGATCGCCGGATGCGCCGGAGCCTCCGGAAAGAGATCCCCCGCGATCGCGTCCTCGTCCCGCGCCGAGGGCGAGAACGGGCAGACCCGCGCGAACGCCTCCGAACGCGCCCGCGTCCAGGCCCCCACCGGCTTCAGGTGCCCGTCGCCGTCGAGGCTCACACCCCCGCCCTCCGCGCACGCCCCGCAACCGACGCACATCCCCGAACCGACGATCTGCGCCGGAGAGAGAGGGACCGGGGTGAGCCCCGCCCTCACCCCAACGCCTCGTCGAGGTACCGGCGCGACTCCCCCCGCAGAGCCTCGATCCGGTCGAAGATCCCCGGGGCCACCGGGGCGCACAGAAGCCCGCCGAACGCCGCCTCCGGAGTCGCCTCCGTCACGAGGTGCGCCTCCCCACCGACCGCCTCGAGAAGCCCCCGCATCTTGATCGCGCGGTACTCCGACGTCTCGCACGCGAACGGCTTGCGCCCCCGGAGCGCGAACACCGCCCCGTGGAAGAAGTTCGTCGCCACGCACGCCGCCCCCGCGACCGCCGCCGCGAACTCCAGCGGCCCCGCCTCGATCCACGACTCGTCCGCCCAATCGTTCCGGTACCCCACCGAGACCACCCGCAACCCCTTCGCGTGCGCCCAGTCCCGCGTCCGCCGCGCGAACCCTTCCGAGAAGTTGTGCCCGTACACGAGCAGGTAAGCCCCCGCGAGCGGCGTCCCGGCCTCCGGCTCCGCGCCTGGGAACTGCAGGCACGGGTCGAGCACGAGCGGCGCCTCGATCCCCAGCGCGTGCCTCAGCATCCACCACGAGTTCTCGTCCCGCACCGAGATCGCGTCGAACCGGCCGAGAAGCTCCGTCCACGGCGCCCCGAGCCCCTCCCAGCAGCTATATCCCCCGAAGCTCGCCGCGTACGAGACGACCCGCCGCGCCGGAAGCCCCACTCCGAAGAACGCGACCCGCCCCCCGAAGAGCGGGTGACGCAGGTTCCACACCTCGTCGCTTCCCACCACCACCGCGTCGTAAGGCTCCAGATCCCCGATCCGGTCCAGGCTCACGGGGCGCGACCTCGGCAGATGGCAGAGCGGCTCCGCGAACGCCCGGATCTTCGCCCCGTACCGCTTCGCATCCTCCCGCGTCACCGGCGTCGGGAGCGTCGGACGGAGCGAGAGCCGGTGCTCCCCGACCCGACTCGCCGCACAGTCGTGGTCGAGGATCTCCGCCTCGTGCCCGAGCCCCCGAAGCCCTTCCACGAGACACCGCGCCTGCCAGTACGACCCGTAGTTGATCGGCCGGTGAAACGTGAGGACACCGACTCGGCGGCTCAAAGACAGACCCCGTATGCGGGGGGAGAGAGGTTCATGGAGACGAGGGGAGTTTACGACGCGGACTCCGCCTCCCGCTCAAGCGGGAGGCCTTCACGTCGAGCCGCCCTTAGGCCTGCGCTTGCCGCCGACGCCGCGCGATGGCGAGCACGCCGAGCCCGAGCGCCGCGAGGCTCGCGGGCTCCGGCACCGGTGCGCCCGAGGCGACGACGCTGACGTTATCGAGCCCCCACCCCTCGTCGCCGATCACCTGGTTCTGGAGGCTCGTGAACGCGAACGCCGCCGTCGAGCCCGTGTGCGGCACCGTGAGCGTGATGCGGTACGTCGCGTCGCCAAGGTCTTCCGCGCCGTATCCAAGGTGGTTCGCCTCGAACTGCCCGGTGCGCGGCGCGTTCGACGCCCCGCTCCCGAGCGGCGCGAGTTGCGAGGGGTATGACTGCGTATTCCCTCCCGTATAGTTCGCGAAGCTCGCGAGGAAACGCGCCGTTCCGTCGAGCGCGACGCCGATCGCGTCCGGGTTCGTCGGCGAGTTGCCTCCGTTCGGCCCGTTCCCATCCCACGTCTGGAGGATGTAGAGATCGAACGTGATCTGGAGCGTGTTGTGGCCGGGAAGCGCCGAGAGCGAGAGCGTGTTCGTCCCCACACCGGAGCCGTTCGCCGACGTCGCGAGGAACCTCTCGCCGTTCGCCGTTGAGGTCGCGGGGTTCGACCACTCGCTTCCGGCTCCCGCGGTAAAGGTGTTGGCGTACACCGTCTGGGCGCGGACGGCGAGCGGCGCGAGGCCGAGGAGGGCGAGAGGGAGAAGACGAGTTCGCATAGCGGTTCCGGCTCCCGACCGGGAGCGCGGAGATTGTGTAACGCTTCCGTGAAATCCTCGCGAAATCCGGATTCCGTGGGCCGTAAGGCCCAGCCCCTGCCGGAAAACACGACAGCCGCCCCGTGAGGGGCGGCTGTCGTGGGTAGCTCGGGTCCGGTTAGCGGCCCGAACTCGCCTTCGCCATGATCTCCTCGGCGATCGAGCGCGGGACCGGCTCGTAGTGCGAGGGGGTGACGTTCGGCTGGGCGCGACCCTGGGTGAGCGAGCGGAGCGTCGTGACGTAGCCGAACATCTCGGAGAGAGGCACGTGCGCGTTCACGATCGTGACCCCGCCGAGACCCGGCTCCATCCCTTCGATCCGGCCCCGGCGCCCGTTGATGTCGCCGACGACGTCACCGACGTTCTGCTCCGGGGTCGTGACCTCGACGTGCATGATCGGCTCCTTGAGGACCGGGTTCGCCTTCTTCATCCCCTCCTTGAACGCGATGACGCCCGCCTGCTTGAAGGCGTTCTCGTTCGAGTCCACCTCGTGGTACGACCCCTCCATGAGCGAGACCTTCACGTCCACGACCGGGTAGCCCGCGATGACCCCCGAGAGGAGACCCTCGCGCACGCCCTTCTCGACCGCCGGGATGTACTCCTTCGGGATCGAACCGCCGACGACCTTGTTCTCGAACACGAAGCCCTGACCGGACTCCAGCGGCTCCATCTCGATCCAGCAGTGGCCGTACTGGCCGCTACCGCCCGTCTGACGGATGAACCGACCCTCGGCGCGCGACTTGCTCTGCACCGTCTCGCGGTACGCGACCTGCGGCTTGCCCTGGTTCGCCTGGACACCGAACTCGCGGTTGAGCCGGTCCACGATGATCTCGAGATGGAGCTCGCCCATCCCGGAGATGATCGTCTGCCCCGATTCGGGATCGGTCATCACGCGGAACGTCGGATCCTCCTGCGAGAGCCGGTACAGGCTCTGCCCGAGCTTGTCCTGGTCCGCCTTCGACTTCGGCTCGATCGCGATCTGGATCACCGGCTCGGGGAATTTGATGCTCTCGAGCGCGATGAGGTTGTCCGGATCGCACACCGTGTGCCCCGTGTTCACGTCGCCGAGACCGATGACGCCGACGATCTCGCCCGCGTACACCTCGTCAATGTCCTTCCGGTCGTTCGCGTGCATCTCGAGGATGCGCGAGACCCTCTCCGTCCGGGTCCGGAAGTCGTTCGTGCTCGGGTCGCGGTAGGCGATCGCCACCTGGCTTCCCTTTCTCAGCGTCCCCGAGTACACGCGCAGGTACGTCAGACGCCCGACGTACTTGTCCGACATGATCTTGAACGCGAGCGCCGAGAACGGCTGCCCGTCCTCGGGACCCCGGACCATCTCCTCCTCGGTGCGCGGGTTCACCCCCGCGACCTCGCCGACGTTGAGCGGGCTCGGCAGGAACTCGCACACCGCGTCGATCATCGCCTGGACGCCCTTGTTCTTGAACGAACTGCCCGAGAGCATCGGGACGATCTCGTTCTTGAGCGTGGCGCGGCGGAGCGCGGCGCGGATCTCCTCCTCGCCGAGCGCCTCGCCCTCGAGGAACTTCATCGCGATCTCGTCGTCCACGTCCGCGATGCTCTCGAGCATCTTCTCGCGCCACTTCGCCGCGTCCTCGGCCATCGCCTCGGGCACGTCCACGATCCGGGCCGAAGTGCCCTTCTCGTCCTCCTTGTCGTACAGCGTCGCCTTCATCGTGATGAGGTCCACGTACCCCTCGTAGTTCGACTCCGCCCCGATCGGGATCTGGATGGGCGCCGCGTTCGCGCCGAGACGGTCGCGCAGGCGCTCGTACACCGAGAAGAAGTCGGCCCCGATCCGGTCCATCTTGTTGATGTAGGCGATCCGGGGAACCTTGTACTTGTTCGCCTGGCGCCACACCGTCTCGGACTGCGGCTGGACGCCGCCGACCGCGCAGTAGACCGCGACGAGCCCGTCGAGGACGCGGAGCGACCGCTCCACCTCGACCGTGAAGTCCACGTGCCCCGGGGTGTCGATGATGTTGATCTTGTGCTCGGCGAACTGCTTCTTCGAGCCCGACCAGAAGCACGACGTGGCCGCCGAGGTGATCGTGATCCCCCGCTCCTGCTCCTGCACCATCCAGTCCATCACGGCCGCGCCGTCGTGGACCTCACCGATCTTGTGGACGCGCCCCGCGTAGAAGAGGATGCGCTCCGTGGTTGTTGTCTTCCCGGCATCGATATGGGCGGCGATGCCGATGTTACGGACATATTCGAGCGGGTGACTGCGAGCCATGGTGTCTTCTTCCGGACGGGGGAGGGGCCGGACGCCGAAGCCCCCCGCACGGGAAAACGCCCCACCCGACCGGATGGGGCGCCCTCGCTGTGCGGAGAGGCGTCCGACCCCTCTCCGATCCTATCGCGTTCCTACGCCGGAGGGGTCCTCCCCGCTCCTTGCCTCGTCCACGCGATCTAGCATCTATTTTGACCGTTTTCGGTGGATTAGGTCAAGCCGACCGCGCGGAGCGGGGGTCAGCGCGCGCCGCGCGCCTCCGCCTCGGCGGCGATCCGCTCCTCGTTCACCAGACCCCGCCGGGCCTCGTCGATCGTCCGGCAACCCTCGCGCAGAGACCCCGCGACCACCATGCCGAAACCGACGAAAAGCGCGGAACTGAGGATCGCCGCCAAGGCGAACCCGACGAGACGAGATTTGCGCGTCGGCATGGACAGGAGGACCACGAGCGAGATGGTGAGCACCGACCCCGCGAACGTTCCGTAGGGCACCGACCTCCACGCGTCGCGGACGCAGTCGCCCTCGGCGCGGGCAATCCTCCGCTCCACCTTCGCGACGGCGGCCCGGAGCCTCGCGCCCCGCTCGCGGGGAGCGACTCCGGCGAGAGACGGGAGCCGAAGCTCGGCCTCGGGAACGGCCCCCGATGCCCATGTCCCCTTCGGATTGAAGAGGAGCCCGAGGCTCACCGGCATGAAGGCGAGCGGAAAATAGGCGGGGTTCGCCGCGCGGGGGTCTCGAACCTGCTTCATCGCGGTCGCCAACCCGATCTTAGCACGCGCCGAACGACCGCCCTTCACCCTCACCCGTACCCTTCCACCCGCAACCCCGGCACTCTACCGAACTCGCCGACGTTCCGGGTGAGCACCGGGATACCGCGGACGAGCGCGCTGGCCGCGATCCAGAGATCGTTCTGCCCGATGATCGTTCCGCTCGCCCTTAGCTCGCGGTTCGTCTGCGACCAGACGCGAGCGGCCCGGACATCCGGGGGAATCGGGCGCTCGCCCCCAATGAGCGCCAGGACGTCGGGCTCGGACAATCCGACCAGAAGTTCGCCGTACACCACGGCCGAGACGCGGATGCGGGCGGAGGGGTTCGCGGCGAGCCAGCCGGTGGCTACGACCTTCCGACGTTGCAGGTCGATGAAGAACGACGTGTCGCCGAGGATCTCCAACCTCTACTCGCTCCAAGGATCGCGCGGCTCGAACTCCAAGGCGCGCGCCTCCTCGATCCGGCGCAACCCCTCCTCTTGCTCGGGTGTGATCGGCGGAAGCGTCTCCACCCGTCGGAGTAGTTCGGAGGCCGGAATGCCGCGCGGACGGCGAGTCATAAGACGTCGCACCACGTCCGAGACGGTCTCCGCTTCGTCGCGCCGAAGCGCGAGGAGGTCTTCCAGCACGTCCTCATCCAGCGCGGAGGGGTCGGTCATGGATCTATCCTACAACGAAACCGGCCCGCCGCTCTGGAGTCGAGCGACGGGCCGGTTTCCGGGAGACAGGGGGACTAGAACCGGTAGTGCGCGAAGGCCTTATTCGAGTCCGCCATCTTGTGCGTGTCCTCGCGGCGCTTGATCGCCGAGCCCGTGCCGTTCGCGGCGTCCGTGAGCTCGCCCGCGAGCTTCTCGATCATCGTCTTCCCGTTGCGCTTGCGCGCCGCGCCGATAAGCCAGCGCAGGGCGAGCGTCCGGCGGCGGTCCGGACGGACCTCCATCGGCACCTGGTACGTCTGCCCGCCGACGCGCCGGGGTCGCACCTCGACGGTGGGCATCGCGTTCGCGAGCGCCTTGTCGAAGACCTCGACGGCGGGAAGGCCGACGCGCTCCTCGGCGATGGAGATCGCCGAGTAGAAGATCTTCTCGGCGGTGCCCTTCTTGCCGTCCACCATCAGGCGGTTGATGAAGCGGGCGATCATCTCCGAGCCGTACACCGGATCGGGGGCGAGCTCGCGCTTGGCGGGGGGTCCTTTACGTGGCATGTGTCCTTAACCTCCCTTACTTCTTCTTACCGGCGGCGGCGGGAGCACCGGCCTTCGGGCGCTTGGCGCCGTACTTGCTCCGGCCCTGCATGCGCTTGTTGATGCCCGCGGTCTGCTGGGTCCCGCGCACGATGTGGTACCGCACGCCCGGAAGGTCGCGGACGCGACCCCCGCGGACGAGCACCACCGAGTGCTCCTGCAGGTTGTGACCCTCGCCCGGGATGTACGCCGTCACCTCGATGCCGTTCGTCAGGCGCACGCGCGCCGTCTTCCGCATCGCCGAGTTCGGCTTCTTCGGGGTGCGCGTGCGCACGATCGTGCAGACGCCGCGCTTGAAGGGGCTTCCCTTCAGCGCGGGCGACTTCGACTTCGCCTTCGTGGGCTTGCGCCCCTTACGGACCAACTGGTTGACGGTCGGCATCTTTCCTCGTATCTTCTCGCTCGACCCCGAGGCCCAGGGCGGCGGATGCCGGGACGCCGGGGAAAGGGGTCGCGCCGACGGACCCGAGGTCCGAACGGCAAAGGGGAGTATAGCCCCAAACCGCCGCCCGCGTCAACGACGTGAACGCGGGCGGATTCTCGGCGTCCTTAAGATCGGCTTCGGCCACGACCATGAGAACCCTCCCCTCCCTCCTCGCCGCCGGCCTCGCCCTCGCCGCCTTCGCCGCCCCCGCCCGCCTCCAGGAGAGGGACATCGTCGCCACCGCCGCCGGCGACGCGCGCTTCTCCACCCTCGTGAGCCTCGTGAAGCAGGCCGGCCTCGTCGAGACCCTCCAGGGCCCCGGCCCCTTCACCGTCCTCGCCCCCACCGACGCCGCCTTCGCGAAGGTCCCCAAGGCCGCCCTCGACAAGATCGCCGGCGACCCGACCCTCCTCAAAAAGGTCCTCACCTACCACGTCCTCTCCGGCAAGATCCTCTCCACCGACCTGAAGACCATGAGCGCCCCCACCGTCGAGGGCGAGTCCATCAAGGTGAAGGTCGGCAAGAAGGGCAAGGTCCACTTCAACCGCGCCGGGGTCGTCCAGGCCGACGTCCAGACGAGCAACGGCGTCATCCACGCGATCGACGCCGTCCTCCTCCCCCCGTCCGTCGCCAAGACCCTCGGCCTCGCCCCGACCCCCAAGAAGACCGGCGGCAAAGGGCCGAACGCCACCCGCGGAGGCGGCGCGGGCCTCTGAACCCGCCCCCCTTTCTGACGATTTCCTGACGAATCAGCCGGGCGGGAGCGGAACCGCCGCCCCGCCCGGTAACCCTCGTCAGGATGCCGGGGCTCCCTCTCGATCATCGAAAGGGCGGCGCTCGGACTTCTGGAACCCACCATGAAGACGCTCAGCGCCCTCCTCGCGACCGGCCTTGCCGCCGCCGCCCTCCTCGCCCCCGCGCTCTCCGCCTCCGCAGGGCAGGACACCCCGCCGCCGAACCCCTCCCAGACCCCGCCGCCCGCGCAGACCGCGACCGGCGAGAAGGACGTCGTGGACACCGCCGTCGCCGCCGGGAACTTCACGACCCTCGTGAAGCTCGTCACCGACGCCGGCCTCGCGGACACCCTCAAGGGCGCGGGACCCTTCACCATCCTCGCCCCCACCGACGCCGCCTTCAAAAAGCTTCCCCGAGCCCTCCTCGACAGGCTCGCCGGGGACAAGGAGCTTCTGAAGAAGGTCCTCACGTACCACGTCCTCCCGGGCAAGATCCTCTCGACCGACCTGAAGACGATGGCCGCGAAGACCGTCGAGGGCGAGACCATCCGCGTCCGCGTGGACGGCAAGACCGTCCGCTTCAATAACGC
This sequence comes from Fimbriimonas sp., assembly GCA_965249475.1. Taxonomy (GTDB): domain Bacteria; phylum Armatimonadota; class Fimbriimonadia; order Fimbriimonadales; family Fimbriimonadaceae; genus Fimbriimonas. Next base: position 2,439,074 of record CBDFMD010000003.1, read on the forward strand.
GAAGCCCGTCGCCGTGGACGTCCAGGCGAGCAACGGCGTGATCCACGCGATCGACGCCGTCCTCCTTCCCCCTAGCGTCGCCCGCACCCTCCGCGGCGGCATGGGCGGCGGACGCGGCGGGAGGCCCCTCGCCCGTCCCGGCGGAGCCCCCGGCACGAGCGGCGCGGGCGGCCGCTAAGGTCCTCTACCGCGGTGAGGCGAACGGTTCGCGCCCCTCTTCCGAGCGGTGTCACGAACCGTTCACGTTTGTGTCACAACATAGGTCGGCTTTGTGCCGACCCTAGGGCGTAATCTAACGATGTCGCCACCGCCGAGGCGGGCCTCCCCTAGACGGAGGACCTCCGAGGGCCGAACCGGGGCCGTCCAAGGATAACAAGAGACCATGAAGAAGACCCTCGCTCTCGCCGCGGCCGCCGCCGCCTCCGCGTGCTCGTTCGCCGGCGTCCCCGGCATGGCCGCCGTCGCCGCCACGAACGCCACCGCTAAGCCTGTCGCCGCGCAGGCCGCTCCCGGCAACATCGTGTCGGTCCTCTCGAGCAAGGGCAACTTCAAGACGCTCCTGAAGCTCGTGAAGCAGGCCGGTCTCGTGGGCGCCCTCCAGGACCCCCTCCCGATCACCGTCGTCGCCCCCACCGATGCCGCCTTCGCCCGCGTGCCGAAGACGCTTCTGAACTCGATCCTCTCCCGCCCCGCCGTTCTCCGCGAGGTCCTCGAGTACCACGTCATCCCCGCCGACGCGAACCTCTCCGTCCTCCGCAACGACATCCAGATCCCGACCCTCACCGGCTACGCGATCCGCCTCGTCAAGCGCGGCTCCCTCATCCGCCTCGACAGTGCCCCCGTCACCCGCGCGAACGTTCGCGCCTCCAATGGCACGATCCACGTCATCGACGGCGTTCTCCTTCCCCCGCGCTTCACCGGCCGCAAGGACTGATCCCCGCCTCCCGACGGACACACCGCGCCGCTCGCGTTCCCGTACGCGAGCGGCGCGTTTTCGTTAAACTGTCCCCCTAGTGTCCGGCGAACTCCCCCTGCGCGACCAACGCCTCCAGAAGCTCGCCCGCCTCCGCGAGCTCGGCGCCGACCCCTACGCCGTCGAGCGCTTCCCCTCCACCGGCTCCGCAACGGATCTCGTCGGCGACGGCTTCGAGGAGGGTCGCGAGATGACCTTCGCGGGCCGCGTCGTGAGCTACCGCCTCATGGGCAAAGCGGGCTTCGCCCACCTGAGCGACGGCGACGCCCGGATCCAGGCCTACTTCCGCCGGGACGATCTCGAAGCCCCCGGCTGGGAGGTCTACGGCCTTCTCGATATCGGCGACCATGTCGGCGTCGAGGGCTACCTCTTCACCACGAAGACCGGCGAGCGCTCGATCCACGTGCGAGCGGTCACGCCATTGAGCAAGGCTCTCCACGCCCTCCCCCTCGGCAAGGAGAAGGACGGCGAGGTCTTCTCGGGTCTTACCGACCCCGAGCTTCGCTTCCGTCATCGCCACCTGGATCTCCTCGCGAACAAACCCGCGCGCGACATCCTCCTCAACCGCGCCCGGACCATCTCCGCCGTCCGCCGCTACTTCGACGGGCTCGGCTACCTCGAGGTCGAGACCCCCCTCCTTCAGCTCGAGGCCGGCGGCGCCGCCGCGCGCCCCTTCGTCACTCATTACAACGCCTACGACCTTGACGTGAAGCTCCGCATCTCGCTCGAGCTCTACCTCAAGCGCATCCTCTGCGGCGACATCCCGAAGGTGTACGAAATCGGGCGGGTGTTCCGCAATGAGGGGCTGAGCAACCGGCACAACCCCGAATTCACGATGCTCGAGTTCTATGAGGCCTACGTGGACCTCGAGACGATGATGGAGCGCGTCGAAGGATGCTTCCGCACCGTCGCCCGCGAGGTCGGCGCGACCGCCGGACTCGATTGGGAGCGCCCCTGGCACCGCGTGGACCTCCTCACCGCGATCCACGAGCACTCCACCGTCCCCCCCGAGGCCCTGACGAGCCTCGAAGCCGCCCAGGACTACATGGGCGTCCACCCGATCACGAATCCCGAGAACGGCAAGACGATCGAGCCCGGGCACGAGAGCCACCTCGGCGGGCTCATCGAGAAGCTCCTCGAAGTCTTCGTCGAACCGACTCTCCAAGAACCCACCTTCGTCGTCGGCTACCCCATCGAGACGTCCCCCCTCGCCAAGAAGGACCCGGACCGCCCCGGCTTCACCCGCCGCTTCGAGGGCTACGTCCTCGGGCGCGAGGTCTGCAACGCCTTCTCCGAGATCAACGACCCCGTGGATCAGCGCGAGCGCTTCGAGCAGCAGGCCCGCGAGGCCGCGAAGGGCGACGACGAGGCGCACCCCACCGACGAGGACTTCCTCTTCGCCCTCGAATCCGGAATGCCTCCCGCCGGCGGGTGCGGCATCGGCCTCGACCGTATGGCGATGCTCCTCACCGGCGCGTCGAGCATCCGCGAGGTCCTCATGTTCCCCATGATGCGCCCCGAGAGCCCCGGCGCATCCGACCCCGACTAACCGCCCTCGACCCGCGCGTCGAGGACCCGGCGCGGCTCGGCCGTTTCGGCGCGCCCTGTGTTCGGGGTGCCGGTCGGCTCGATAAGAAGGACGTGCGCCTCCTCCTCGGCGAAGGGCGCGTGCTCCACGCCCGCCGGGACGACGAGGGGCTCGCCCACGTCGAGCGTCACGACGCTCCCGTTCCCGTCCTTCGCCCCCTTCTCCCAAAGCCGGATGTTCAGCCGTCCTTTTAGGACGAGGAAGCGATCGTCCGCCTCCGGGTGCGAGCGGCGCGGAAGCTCCCCCCGCACCCTCACCACCACGGGATCGCTCCCGTTGTAGCCGTCGATCACGCGGGGCTGCCAGCACCGCTCGAAGCGGGCAGGCTCCGCGCGAGCGAGACTCCCTCGACCGCCTCAGCCGCCGCTCTTCGTGCCGGACGTCGCGCTCCCCGGCTTGTCGCTCCCCGGCGTCGCCCCGGCGACCTCGTTCACGAGGTGCTCGCGCGTGAGCGTCTGCCGCTTGAGCCCCCCGTCGCGCGAGGTCTGCACCTCCACCGCCGAACCCTTCTTCCCCTGGAAGATCGTCCGAAGCCGACGGGGACCGACGTTCCCCACCTCCTTCCCGTCCACCGCGACGAGAAGATCCCCCCGCTTGATCCCCGCCTTGTCCGCCGGCGACTCCGGCATCACGTTGTACACCACCGTCCGCTTCCTCGCGTCGTCGTAGAACGCCCCGATCCCCACGTCCGCCTGATCCTCGTCCCCCGTGAGCCCGGTCCAGTTCTGAAGCCAGATCCGCCGCTTGTCGTAGTCGATGAGGATGTTGAAGTTCTTCAGAAACCCGAACCCCACCGTCCCGTCCCCTTCCGCCGAGCTCGACGGCCGGTCGATGATGTCCCACACCGAATCCGCCACCGGAACCCCGAAGATCGTCGTGTTCGGCAACCGGAGCGACCACGAGTCCACCGCCCCCGAGGCGACGAACGACTGCTTCACGAACTTCGGCTTGCGCCCCGGCGTCCACACCCCCGTGCGCTCCAGCACGTCCTTGTGCGTCGTCGCGTAAAAGGCGTTCCCCGTATCGAGCGCGAGCGTCATCGCCTTCCCCCCCGGCGCGCGCACGAGCATCTCCATCGAGGAGTTGCCGAGCGGCAAGAGCTTGTTGAGGAACGTCGTCTTGTTGTCCACCGGCCGCTTCGCGATGTCGTACCCCGCCGGGTAGATCACGAACATCCGCTTCTGAAAGTTGATCTCGGTGATGTTGTCCTTGATGACCGAGAACCCCATGATCCCGTCGCAGTGCGTGTTGTAGCTCAGCGAGTAGTCGTTCCCCCCCTGCACCACCGCCTGCGCGTTCGGCTCCACCTTGATCGCCCGACCCCCGAGCTTCAGCGACCGGATCTTCACCGTGTCCGCCTGCATCGTCCCCACGAAATCCTGGAGCGTGATCGAGCCCGTCGGCCTGCCCAGCGAGATGTGCGTCCCCACCACCACGTACCCCGAGAACCCCGTGTCGAACATGAGCGACACCGGCCGGTCGTTCACCACCGCGTCCACGATGATCGCGTGGTCGCCGATCCGGAACGGCACCTCGATCGGCGCGACGCCCTTCCCGCCCTGAGAAGCCGGGTGCGGAGCCGGGTGCGGGGCGGTCGGAAGGACGAGAGAGAGGGCGGCGAGAAGAGGGACGGGCATGGATCTGGAGGGGATTAGGGCGCGCTCGGGCCTTTGCGGCCCGCGAGCAGATAGATGGGGACGATGATCCACCCGAGCGACAGGCAGCTCAGAGGGATCACGCCCACGAGCCACACGAAGTTCCCGCGCCGCCGCACGAGGTCAAGGACCGTCCACAGGATCGTCGCGACGTTTGTGAAAAAGCCGACGATCCCGGCGACGAAACCCAGGGGGTCCCGCTGGACCTGCTGAGAGGCGCGCAACCCCGCCGAGAACCCCGCCCCAGGATCGTTCACCGCCGCGAGCGAAGGCATGTACCGGAAGGAGAGCGCCGTCGTGATCGCGAAGGCGAGGGAGCCGAGGATCAAGATCCCCACCCCGATCGCCGTCCACGCCGGCCCCAGCCGACCGATCCAGGGCAGGTTCTCCTCCTCGGCCCCCGACCCCCCGCCCGTCGCTCCCGGCATCCCCGGACGCGCGTACGCCGCGTACTCCGCCGAGGAGAGCGCCGGAGGCTCGACCGGCGAGGCCGAGGCCGACGACGCCGACGAGGAGCCCCCCGCGCCCGGGTTCAGCGTCGCCTCGATCTTCCCGAGAAGGTCGCGCGTCCCCCCGTGCTGGGGATCGAGCCGCGCCGCCTCCGCCGCGAGCTCCCGCGCCCCCGCCGCGTTCCCCGCGTTGAACTCGTGCACCGCCGCGTTGAACCGCGCCTTGTGGCTCCCCGGCGCCCGCCGCATCGCCTCCGCGAACGCGTCCGACGCCGGGGCCGAGCGCCCGAGCGAGCTCAAGGCGATCCCCCGGATGAGCGCCTCGTCGGCGTTCGGCCCCTCCCCCGCCCGGATCTCCTCCGCGATCGCCAGCGCCCCCTCGGCGTCCCCCCCGTTCAGCGCGTCCGTCGCCCGGTCGATAAGGGTCTCGCGGTCGAAGGAGTCCGGCATGGGTCGGGGTCAGTCTACCGGGAGGACCTTCCGAACCGGGCCTCCGCCGCCCCCGTCCGGGAACCCGGCGAACGCGAGAGGAGGGTAAGGCTATAATAGACCCGCTCCGGCCCCGGCTCCCGCCCGCGCCGAGGCATCACGACCATGACCGGCGGCACCAAGCTCTCTCTTCTGGCTCTCGCGGCCCTCGCGATCGGCGCCCTCGCCGGATGCACCGGCTCCGGGAACGCCGCGAACGGCGGAGGAACGGCCGCGACGAACGGCGGGACCCCCGCCCCCGGCCCGAAAGGCGAGGCGAACGGCGGCGACAAGGCCGGGCGCAAGCTCGCCGACGGCCCCGGCGTGGACGCGAGCGGCACCGTGAAGATCGGCGTCGTCGGCTCCCTCACCGGCGACCAGAAGCCCTGGGGCGAGGACTCCATCGAGGGCGCGAAGATGGCCCTCGCCGAGTTCAACGCGGCGGGCGGCTTCGAGGGCAAGCCCGTCGAGATGCTCACCGGCGACTCCGGCTCCAAAGCCGACCAGGCGAAGACCGCGACCGAGAAGCTCATCTCCGACGGTGCCGTCGCCCTCGTCGGCGAGGTCGCCTCCGGCCACACGATCCAGATGGCGAAGGCCGCCTACGCGAAGGCCATCCCCGTCGTCGGCATCGGCGCGACCCGCACCGACATCTCGCAGGAGGGAGGCCACGTCTTCCGCGTCTGCTACACCGACGCCTTCCAAGGAGCCGCGATGGCGAAGTTCGCCTACGAGGACCTCGGCCTCCGCAAGGTCGGCCTCGTCACCGACAACAAGCAACCCTACTCCCAGGGCCTCTCCGAGGCGTTCCGGACGAACTTCACCAAGTTCGGCGGCGAGATCGTCGCCGAGGGCAAGTACGAGACCGGCCAGTCCGACTTCAACGGCCTCGTCACCGAGATGAAGGCGAAAAGCCCCGATGGCCTCTTCCTCTCCGGCTACTTCCCCGAGGTCGGCCCCATGTCCCAGCAGATCCGCCAAGCCGGCATGACCGACGTGAAGCTCCTAGGCGGCGACGGCTGGGACTCCCCCCAGCTTCTCGTCTCCGGAGGCCAGGCGATCCTCGGAAGCTTCTTCTGCAACCACTACAACGCCCGTGAGGATCGGCCTGAGCTCAAAGCCTTCCTCACGAAGTGGAAAGCCGCCCACGAGGGTAAGGAGCCCGGCACCACGATGGCCGCCCTCGGCTACGACGCGATGGCCGTCACCCTCGACGCTCTCAAGCGCGCGGGCAAGGCGAACTCCAAGGCGATCATCAAGGCCCTCGACGAGACCGAGGGGTTCAAGGGAGTCTCGGGCGCGATCACGCTCAAGGGACGCGCGGGAGACCCTCTGAAGCAGGCCCTCGTCGTCGAAGTACGCCCGCAGAGCGAAGGTTTCCAAGTCAGGCGGAAGGCTTTCCAACCTACCGACATCCCGACGAACTGACCGCTTAGAATGCCCCTTCCCCTCACGATGACCGGACTCCCGCTCGGGGCGGTCGAGCTGTCGGTCCTCCCCCAACAGCTCGTCAACGGCCTTCTCCTGGGCGCGATCTACGCCCTCGTCGCCCTCGGCTACACGATGGTGTACGGGATCCTGAAGCTCATCAACTTCGCCCACTCCGAGGTCTTCATGATGGGCGCCTACGGCGCCCTCTTCACCTCGTGGGCCCTCGGCTTCCGCCCCGATGGAAGGCCGGGGCACGGCTCGATCGGCGTCCTGCTCCTTATGCTCCTCGCCTCGATGGTCCTCTGCGGCCTTCTCGGCGCGGCGATCGAGCGCTTCGCCTACCGACCCCTCCGCAACCAGCCCCGCATCGCCTCTCTCATCACCGCGATCGGCCTCTCCCTCCTCCTCCAGTACGGCGGGCAGATCTTCCTCCCCGCGAACCAGGCGATCTCCGACCGCGCGAACGTCTTCTCCGGCACCTCGTCGATCGTCCTCAAAGGGGGCTCCGGCGGCGTCGGCGACGCCGCCGCGCTCCAAACCGCCCTCACGAAGGCCGAGACCGACTTCGCCGCGCGGCTCAAGTCCGAGACGAGCGAGTTCGACCTCTCCACCGAAGGCAAGCGCCTCCGCGACCTCCGCAACGATGCCCGCGCCAAACTCCGCCAGGCGAAGGAGGGCGCGAAAGGGGGCGAGGTCGCCCTCACCATCCCCCACGGGCGCGCGATCTCGATGCTCATCACCTTCACCCTGATGGGCCTTCTCACCTACCTCGTCCTCTTCACGAAGCCCGGCCGCGCGATGCGCGCCGTAAGCCACGACTTCGACGCCGCCGGACTCATGGGCGTGAACGTGGACCGGATCGTGACCTTCACCTTCGTCCTCGGCTCCACCCTCGCCGGCGCGGGCGCGATGATGGTCGCAACGTTCTACTCGGGCACGAAGATCGACACCTTCTTCGGCGCCCTCCTGGGGATTAAGGCCTTCGTCGCCGCCGTCCTCGGCGGGATCGGCAACATCCCCGGCGCCGTCCTCGGTGGCCTCCTCATGGGCGTCACCGAGTCGCTCGTCGTCTGGGCGGGCTACGACGGCTACAAGGACGCCGTCGCGTTCGTCGTCCTTATCGTCGTCCTCATGTTCCGCCCGGGCGGCCTCCTCGGCTCGGCGAAGGTGGAGAAGGTCTAAGATGGAGAAGGTCTAGCGTGGCCCGCCCGCTCCCCCGTCCCCTGTCGCGCTTCCTCGCCGTCCGCGCGGGCTCGATCCTTCTCGCCCTCGCCCTCGCCCTCCTCGTCTCCGCCGTCATGGGCGGCGCGTCCGGCTTCGCCCAGCGCCTCGTCATCCTCGCCGGGCTCTACGTCACCCTCGCCGTGAGCCTGAACCTCATCAACGGGATCACGGGCCAGTTCTCCCTCGGCCACATCGCCTTCTATGCCGTCGGCGCCTACACCGCCGCCTTCCTCTTCCACCCCGCCGACAAGGAGCGTCCGCTCGGGTTGGGGTCGCAGCTCGTCCAAGCCCACCTTCCCGGCCTCGCCGCGAACCCCGTCGTCCTCGTCCTCGTCTCGATGCTCTTCGGGGCCGTCCTCGCCGGACTCGCCGGACTCCTCGTCGGCCTCCCCTCGCTACGCCTGAAGGGCGACTACCTCGCGATCGTCACCCTCGGCGTCGGCGAGATCGTCCGCATCTTCGTGCAGAACCAGCCCTCCCTCGGCCGAAGCTACGGCATCGCCCTGAACCCGAAGGTCGGCTTCGTCTGGCTCTCCGTCCTTCTCGCCGTGACGACCGTCGCCGTCTGCCGCAACCTCCAGACCACCGCCCGCGGCTTGAACTTCCTCGCCGTCCGCGAGGACGAGATCGCCGCCTCCGCGATGGGCGTGGACGTCACCCGCACGAAGGTCGCCGCCTTCGTCATCGGCTCCGCCTTCGCCGGGGCCGCCGGAGCCGTCGCCGCGCACTACGAGGGCTTCATCTCCCCGAGCCTCTACACGATGGACTACTCGATCCTCATCGTGACGATGGTCGTCCTCGGCGGGACCGGCTCGATCACCGGCTCGATCCTTGCCGCCCTCGCCCTCTTCTCGATCCCCGAGATCATGCGGAGCTTCCCGGGCACCGCGATGGGGAACGTCATCGCCGTCCTCATCGGCCTCGTCGCCGCGACCGCCCTCCTCCGCCGCGCCGCCCAAACCTACACCGGCGGGCGCGGAGCGCGCGTCCTCCGCGCCATCGTCGCGGTCGCCCTCGCTCTCGTGGTCGCCGGCGTCTGCGCCGTCGTCCTCGCCCGCGTGCCCGCCCTCCGCGCGAACGTCGAGGGGAACAAGCTCCGCCAGGTCATCCCCGCCGTCACCCTCGTCGTGATGATGCTCCTGCGCCCCCAGGGCATCTTCGGCCACGCCGAGCTCGGCTGGCACTCCCTCTTCGGCCGCTTCCACCCCGAGTCCGGCCCCGGCGGCCGTCCGGACGATCGCTCGGGCGGCGCGGGAAGCGGCCCCGGCCTCCCCCACGAGCCCGCCCCCGGCCTCTCCACCGAGGCGTCGCGATGAGCGTTCCCGGAGTCCCTACTCCTGAAGGCTCCGTCGCCGCGAGCCCCGAGCCCCTCCTGAGGATGGAGTCTGCGACGATCCGCTTCGGCGGCCTCGTCGCCGTGAACGCCGTCTCCTTCGAGATCCTTCCCGGCCAGCTCTTCGGCCTCATCGGCCCCAACGGCGCGGGCAAGACGACCTGCTTCAACCTTATCACCGGCGTCTACAGACCGACGAGCGGCGGCGTCGTCTTCGAGGGCCGCGACATCTCCGGCACCCCGTCGAACAAGGTCGCCCGCCTCGGCATCTGCCGCACCTTCCAGAACATCCGCCTCTTCAAAGACCTCTCCGTCCGCGAGAACGTCATGATCGCCGCGAACCTGCGCGCCCGCACCGGCCTCCTCTCCGCGATGGCCCTCTCCCCCTTCGCGCGACGCGAGACCGATGCGATCGCCGACGAGGCGATGCGCCTCCTCGAGGTTGTGGACCTCGCCGCCGTCGCCGAGACCCGCTCCGCCGATCTGAGCTACGGCATGCAGCGCCGCCTCGAGATCGCCCGCGCCCTCGCGACCAAACCCAAGCTCCTTCTCCTCGACGAGCCCGCCGCCGGGATGAACCCCCAGGAGAAGATCGAGCTCAACCGCATGGTCCGCAAGATCCGCGACGAGTTCGGCCTCACCATCCTCCTCATCGAGCACGACATGCGCTTCGTCATGTCCCTCTGCGAGCACATCGTCGTCCTCGACGGCGGCCAGAAGATCTCCGCCGGCGGCCCCGACGACGTCCGCAACGACCCCAAAGTCATCGCCGCCTACCTCGGCGAAGAGGTCTGAGAGGCTTCGCTTGAGAAGCCCCTGGCATGAACTGGCACAACGCTAAGTACCCCCCCTCTCCTCGCCAGCCGCCCTGCTGAACGAGGCTCTCAGGACCAGCATCTCGGTTACGATCGTCACGCCGCCGCTCGCCGCGATGGAAGTGCGGGAACGCCGCGCCGCGCTCCAGTGGACAAGGCGAAGGGAGGAGTCCGCTCCTTGGCCGAGTGCGCGGCCTGTACCTTGCTGGAGAGGGTGCTCGCCAGCGCGAGGCTCGCTTACGAAGCCGACGATGAGGCGGGGAACCCCGATCTGAAGATCGTCGGACTCGTCGCGCGGATCGTCGTGGCCGAAACCACCGCCGTCCTCAAGATCACCGTGAAGCGGCAGCTCGATCGCGATCCGCGCTTCGTCCTGTACAACATCGTCGAAGTCACAGGATAGGGCGCGGGTCCGGCTGTCGTGCAGAACAAAGATGCTTGGCGCGTGCCCAAGGCGCGGCAGTGCCTCGTTCTGTAGGCCGGGACCCGACGGCATTGTACATCCGGACGGCGCCCCGCCCGCCGTAGAATCTTCCCATGCGACTCTGGCGCTCCGCCGCGATCCTCCAGACCGGCGCCTCCGACCGGCTCCGCGTAAGCCTCGCCGCGGCCGAGCAGGGATTCGAGCTCAAGGGCAAGCGCCTCCTCCGCGCCGACCTCGCGGGCCTCCCCGACGCGCTCGCGGAGGAGCCCGGCGCGATCGTCTCGGGCGGGATCGGCTTCGTCCGCCGGGGACTCTCCCTTCAAGGGGCCGAGATCCCCGACTTCCCCGACTACCCCCCGTCCCTCCTGCCCTTCCTCGGCCGCGACGTCCGCCGCGGCACCCTCCGCGAGGCCCTCGCCCTCCCCGACGGAACCGCCTTCGTCAAACCCGCCGACGCGACGAAGCTCTTCACCGGATTCGTGGTCGAGGGCGTCCCTTCGACCTACGCCGTCTCGGGGCTCCCCATGGACACCCCCGTCTGGATCTCCGGCCGCGTGGACTTCCTCTCCGAATGGCGCTGCTACGTGGTCGAGGGCGAGATCGAGCGCGCCGGCCACTACCGCGGCGACCCGCTCCTCTTCCCCGACCCCGCCCTCCCGCGCGCCGCCCTCGCCGCGATGCAACGGGCGGGCGAGGCCCCCGTCTCCTTCGTCCTCGACGTCGGCGTCGCCGCGACAGGCGGGACCCTCGTCGTCGAGGCGAACGACGGCTACTCGGTCGGCAACTACGCCCTCTCCCCCCTCCAGTACGCCCACCTCCTCGAGACGCGGTGGGACGAGATGGTCGCTACCCCCGACTTCTCTCTAGAGCTTTAGCGCCGCGCGATCCGTCGAAACCGCCGCCGAGTTCTCGCTCGGATGCAAAATGAACCGTCTTAGGTTAGAAACGTCATCCGACTGAATACCTTCTGAACCCGAGGTCGTCCAGAGATGACTGGCTCGCCCGGAGGCCCCCTCGACACCCATCCTAAGAGGATCTTTGAAACCACTCGCCCGAACGCGAGTAGGTAGCCTTGTGAATCCCCACGAGGAAACCCTGGAGATCGTCGAGGAGCGGCTGAAGGTCGGCAAACGCCTGGAGGAGCGCGTCGTCCGCCTCCATCAAGCCCCCGTCGAACGCACCGAACAGGTTCGGATGGAGCTCGAAAGCCACGAGATCGAGCTTGAGCGCGTCCCCGTCGGGCGCTTCGTGGACGAGGTGCCGCCCGTGCGCCAAGAGGGCGACGTCACCGTGATCCCCGTCGTTGAGGAGGTCGTCGTCGTTCGCCTGAGGCTCGTCGAGGAGGTCCGCGTCTCCCGCCGCAAGACCGTGCGGACCCATCAGGAGGATGTGACCCTTCGACGCCTAGATGTCGAGATCGAAAGCGAAGATCCCGCGTAGTACGCCCCGGAATCCCCCGGTCGGCGCGCTGGATCGAGAGGGAGGAAAACACACAATGGCTACTCACATCGTCGCGCTCTTCAACGACCAGAACCACGCTCAGACGGCGCTCCGCCAACTGAACGAGCGCGGGCTCGCGGGCTCCCGCATCTCCGTCATCGCCGCCGACAAGTCCGGCGCCGCTCAGGAGCAACACGTGGACTCCGAGGGCAACCTCGCCGCCGAAGGCGCGAGCAAGGGCCTCAAGTCCGGTCTCGTCGTCGGCGGCCTGGCGGGCGCGGCGATCGGCGTCGCCTCCTTCGGCCTCGGCTTCGTCCCCCTCCTCGGCTTCCTCGTCGCCGGCCCCGTCGCCGGCCTCCTCACCGGAGCCGCCGCGGGCGCCGCCACCGGCACCGCCCTCGGCGGCCTCGTCGGCCTCGGCATCCCCGAGCACGACGTTGAGTCCTACTCCGAGAGCGTCCGCCGCGGCGGCTACCTCGTCATCGCCGACGTGGACGACGCGAATGTGGACGCCTACGAGCGCATCCTCCACGACGCGGGCGCCGTCGACGTGAACGAGAGCGCGGGCCCGAACACCTCCCGCCCCGTCACCACGGGCGCCGCCACAAGCGCCGCCACGGCCCCCACCGGCGCCGCGACGGCCGCCTCCCTCGCCCCCCAGGCCCGCCCCGTCGCGCCGCCGACCCCCGCCCCCGCCATGCAACCGGACACCGCCCGCACCCAGACCACTGAGACCACCCAGCCCGCACAGACGACCGCGACCACGACCGAGAACGCCGAGGGCGGCAAGATCGCCATCGTCGAGGAGGAGCTTCAGGTCGGCAAGCGCGAGGTCGAGAGCGGCGGCGTCCGCGTCCGTCGCTTCGTCACCGAGAAGGAGGCGACCGCCGACGTCCAGCTCCGCGAGGAGCACGTGAACGTCGAGCGCCACGCCGTGAGCCGCCCCGCTGACGCCGCCGACTTCAAGGAGGGCACCATCGAGGTCCGCACGACCGCCGAGGTCCCCGTCGTCGCGAAGGAGGCCCGCGTCGTCGAGGAGGTCACCATCGGCAAGACCGCCGAGACCCGCACCGAGCACGTGAGCGACACCGTCCGCCGGAGCGACGTCGAGATCCAGCAGCTCGAGGCCGAGCACCGCGCCCACTTCGAAGGGAACTTCGCCGGCAAGGACTACGCGACCTACCAGCCCGCCTACCAGTACGGCTCCCGCATCGCCGCCGACAGCCGCTACACCGGCCGCGAGTACGGCACCTTCGAGTCCGACCTCCGCGCCGACTACGAGCGCAACAACCCGACCTCGAAGTTCGACGAGGCCAAGGCCGCCATCCGCGCCGGCTACGACGCCGCCAAGCGCCGCGCCCAGTCGTAAGGGCGCTCGCTCTCGCAAACTCGGACCCCGTCGGGAAGACTTCTCCTGACGAGGTCCGAATTGTGTGCATTGAACTAGGTCCCCGGTGCGTGCCGCTCAAAAGGATATATTGCGTCGCACAAGAGGACGTTCACCTTCGGTGCTGGACGTCGCATACAGAGCGTATCCTCTACTCTTTTGCTTTTGGGGGGTTCCACATGGTGTTGGTTTGTTTCAGTACCCTTACTAAATTGGCTCGAGCGGTGTGGAAAGGGGTGTTCGCGACTGTGGCTGCTCCATCGCCTTGAACGTAAGACGCTACGCCCGTTACACCATACCGCCTCAACTCATCGGCGTAACGATCGATACCCTCGATCCCAGAGACCACCGAAACGGCTCCGCCGAGTTCTGAGCGAGAGTGTTGCTCTGCCGACATGGCCATGAAGGTCATCTGGAGTTGCTCAAAAAAGAGAACCCGCGCCCGCTTCCCATCCGAGAACACGACGAGAACCCGCTTGAACGGTTCCCCGTTGCGCAACTCATAGTTCTGTCCAGCGATCCCTTCGTTACCCAGAGATTCGCTCTGAACGGTGCCGATTCTTTTCCTCCCCCGCCAGAACGGAGCGATGATGTTCTTCATCACCAAGTCGGCAGAACGGTCGTCAAGGCCGCTTTTCGCCTCCTCATCCCAACTGGCGGCGAGAAGGCAACGGGAGTCGCCCGACTCAAGACAATCCATGAGTCGCTTCGCTTCCGATTCGAGAGTGGGACGCGGCCAGAACGAACGGATCGCCACCGCCGCCATTCCGAGAAGCGCAAGTCCGACGAGAACCGTCGGGCGACGAGACCACCGGCTCCGAACGGTGTAGGGCTTTTCTGTCATCTGTCCGCGTCCCGCCATATCTCAGGTTCGGTCGGGAGTAACTGGCTCGGGTTTAGGCTTCGGCTGACCTGTAAACCCGTCGAGGCAGACGTACTTTCCGCCGGGTAGCGAAGCGCAAACTGCACCAGCCCAGTAGCCCGTTTGGGAGTAGCGGCCGGACGACGAGCTTCCGAAGAGGCACTCGCATCTAACCGTGAACCAAGTGCAGATGCAACAACCGGTGGCTCCGTAGCCGCCGCTGTAGCACTCGGTGACGGACGGATCAATGCGAACGACTCCGCACGTGAACGAGGTGCAGTCGTCCGTCGAGCAACTGGAACCGCCCCCCGGAAGAGCCGCGAAGTTGCACGTGAGGGGAGGAGGAAGGGGAACCGGAACCGGTTTGCCCGGTCCGGCATTGCCGAACGACGTCAGCGCGAGGGCGACGAGGGTGAGAAGGAGTCTGGGCGCCGCGATCTTGGGCCTTGGTGCGATTGTGGGGGTGATGTCCATAGCGTTGTGCGTGTTAGTCGTCCGACGATGAGGGAAACCAATTTCGGCTCGGTTCGGGACTTCCCGCGTACCAGCGGGTCGCGATGTGCCCGTCCCAGAAGATGCCGGTGTGATGGGACTTGATGAAGGGACCACGTTCTTGGACCAGGGGGTACGTGTCGTCCACGAGCACCAGCGGGTTTCCCCCGGCGACTCGGCAATCCTCCGCCCAAGTCGCTCTCCAGGTTTGGGGATCGTAGGTCCACATCGTTCGATACGCGTGAGAGCTTCCCCCCGCCCCTGTATTCAGAAGCCCGTCGGGAAGTGCTGTCCAAAACCGATCTGCGGGCGGGCCGGGCGGGGGCAAGTCCATCGGCCCACCGCCCTCGTCGCTCGTATAGAGAAGGAGAGCGGTGTGGATCTGGCGCATATTGCCCTTCGAGCGCGTGATCTTCCCTTGGATGATCGCGCTTTGGGCGATCGGGTAGAGGAGTGCCGCGAGGGTGCCTAATATGGTGACGACGCACATCGTCTCCAGAAGGCTGAAGGCCCGCTGGTTAGAGGACGGTCTCATCTTTCGGGTCCTTTTGAGCGTAAGCGAGTCTGCCACCTTTGACGACGTACCATCGCGCCTGCCAACGGACGTTGAGAGCCTTTTCCAGAGACCCCGAGGAATCAGCCAAGACGGTAATCCCGGGGTATTCCTTTCGCGTCTTCTCCAGCGCCGCCTCTTGAAGCCGAAAGACGAGAGCGACCTCGGGGTATCCCAACCGCCGAAGCTTGGCGAGCGAGATTGAACGCGTCGTACAACTAGAGCAATCTCCCGCATAGATAACGAGAGTCCTATCCAATGCAAGCGGATTCTGCCCCTTGATGCGATGGGAGCGTAAGAGTTGGGCGAAATCGGTCCCAAGAGGAGGATCCAGCCCCGGATCACCTAACGTGGTGGGGGGGGGGGGCGTAAGACCCACGTGCAGGAAGAAGGGCCCCGCCCGCGAAGAACGCGAACGCCACCGTCGCGAGCCACATCGTGCCAAGCAGGACCTCGTTGCCCTTCGCCATATGCCCATTATAGAGTGAACATCCATCCCTGGTCTCCTCCAAGAGCCACTATTGTTCGAGTAGCTGGGATTCTTTGTGCCTTCTAAGGTGTCAAATCGTTTCCTAGCTCCTCCGGTCCCCTGATAGGTATGGCGCCACCTCCGCGTGAGCAGAACTCGTCTGAAGAGCTTCGGGTCGTCTTTGGGTCTCAGTACCGGACCGTCATCCGCGCCGCGTCGACGATCTTCTCGACCGACGGCAAGACGTGGAGCTCCAGCGGCTTCACCCACGGCACCGGCGTATCGAGCCGCGTGATCCGCACCGGCGGCGCGTCAAGAAGGTCGAACGCCTTCGTCGTCACCCGCGAGACGATCTCCCCCGCGAACCCGCACGTCATCGGCGCCTCGTTCACCACGATGAGCCGGCTCGTCTTCCTCAGCGACTCGAAGATCGCCTCCTCGTCCAGAGGCACGAGCGTCCGGATGTCGATGACCTCCGCCTCGATCCCCTCCCCCTTCAGAACGTCCGCCGCCGCCAGACAGTGGTACACGTTCTGACCGTAGCTCACGATCGTCACGTCCTTCCCCTCCCGCCGCGTCGCCGCCTTCCCCAGCGGGACGATGTAGTCCCCCGCCGGCAACTCCTCCGCGATCTCGTTGCGCCGGTACAGCTCCTTGATCTCGAAAAAGATCACCGGGTTCCCGTCGCGCAGGGCCGCCTTCAAAAGCCCCTTCGCGTCGTAAGGCGTGCTCGGACACACGACCTTGAGCCCCGGCGCGTTGCAGAACCACGCCTCGTTCATCTGCGAGTGGTACAGGGCCCCGCCCCCATACGCCCCCGCCGGACCCCGCACCACGATCGGCATGCTCACCTCGCCCGCCGTCCGGTAGTGGTACGTCGCCATCATATTCACGATCTGGTCGAACCCGCACGAGATGAAGTCGATGAACTGCATCTCCGCCATCACCGTCTTGCCCCCCAGCGCCATCCCCACCGAGGTCCCGATGATCGCCGCCTCCGCGATCGGCGCGTCGATCACCCGCTCCTCGCCGTACTTCGCCTGGAGACCCTCCGTCACCCCGAACGCCCCGCCGAGAAGCCCGACGTCCTCCCCCTGACACACGAGCCCCGGATTCCGCGCCATCTCCTCGTCGAGCGCGCTCTTGAGCGCCGCGAGGTACGTGGACTTCCCCGCCGGCGACGCCGCCATCGCCGCGCGATCCGCCCCCGCGCTCGGCATCGTCGTCTCGGGCGCGACCCCGGAGGGAGTGGCGACCGGCGCGCTCACGAGCGCACCCCCCGCCCGCTCGCCGGATCGGCCGCCTCGTGGAAGACCCACATCCCGCCCTCCTCGGCCGGGGGCACCGGCGACGCCACCGCGAACTCGATCCCCCGGTTGAGGAACTCCACGACGCGCGGCGGAAAGTCCTCGTTCGCCGCCTCGCTCGCGCTCTTCCCCTCGGCGACGTACAGGCTCGCCTCCTCCGGCGTCAGATAGCCGAGCTCCACCATCCTCCGCTTCGCCACCGCGATCGGGTCGCGCTCGCGCCCGTGCTGCACCTCCTCCGGCGAGCGGTACTTCGCCGCCCGGTCGTCGTCGTGGTCCCCGTGCCCGTAGGCCCGGAACGTCTTGCACTCCACGATGCTCGGCCCGTTCCCCTCCCGCGAGTACGCCACCGCCTGCATCACCTTGTCGTACACGTCGAAGACGTCCTGCCCGTCCGCGACGAGCCCCGGGATCCCGAACCCGTCCGCCCGACGCGCGAAGTCGGCGAGAGGGTAGTTCCTCGTCGTCGGCGTCCCGTACGCCCACTGGTTGTTCTCGATGATCGTCACCACCGGAAGCTTGTGCACCGCCGCGTAGTTCACCGCCTCGTGGAAGATCCCCTGCGAGGTCGAACCCTCCCCGTTGTACGTGAGCGCCACCGCGTCCCCGCCGTCCATCCGGTCGGCGTACATCACCCCCGCCGCCACCGGGATCGTCCCCGCGAGCATCGAGGTCGAATGGATGATCCGCCCCTTGCGAGAGCCGATGTGCGACCAGTTGTCGCGCGCCCGCCCGGGAGAACCCTCCTTCCCCCACACCTGCGCGCACACCTCCTCGATCGTCATCCCCGTCCGGTCGTCGTCCGCCCAGTCCCGCTTGAGCCCCTTGAGGAAGAACGCCGGCATGTCCCGGTGGATCGGCGAGATCCAGTCCGTCGGCTTCAACCCGAAGAGCGACCCCACGAGGATCGCCTCCTGGTTGTGGCTCGAGTACAGCGTCCCGCGCAGACGCCCGCGCTTCTTCTCCTTGATGAGACGCACGTCGAAGTACCGTGCGAGGTACAGCTGGTCCAGCATCTCCCGCGCGTCCTCCTTCGAGAGCGGCGGAAGAAGGGGGTTCGACTGAGGCTCCGCGGACTTCGCGGTGGCCGGGGCGGGAAGGGCGCTCAAAAGGGGACTCCGGCGGGAGGGCTCGACCGTTAAGGTTACCCCCGCCCCGCGAGCGTCGCGGGCGCCGCGATCTCCAGCCCCTCCCCTTCATAGCGCCGAAGGTCCTTCGCGTCGAGCGTCACCACCCCCGAGAGCCCGTGGTGGAGCGCCGCCGCCACGAGGTTCGCGCCGAAAATCCGCGCCCCCCGCGACCCGTACCGCGCCACGATCCCCCGCCACCGCCCGAAGATCCCCGGCTCGTCGTCGAGAGGCTCGAATCCGAGGATCGCCTCCTCCCGCTCGACCCGGGCCTGGGCCGGAGAGAGGCCGAGACCGTTCTCCCCTGCCGCTCCTACCGCCGCCCGGTAGAACGCGCGCGCGACCTGCGGATTCCAGTAGAGCCGGTCGCCCCGCCCGAGGATCTGGGCGAGCGCCGCCGCCGCCTCGCTGAACCCCGGCTCCCGCAACCGCGTCAGCAGAACGTTCGTGTCAAGAAGGTAACCCGGACCAAGCGCGTCGAACCGCCCCGGAATTCGGCTCCTCGGAATCTGGCTCCTCGGGAAGCCCGTAGATCTCCGCCCGCGTGAAGAACCGCCCGTTCCGAGGCTCCGGCCGCCCGTCCAGCCGGGCTCTCTCCCGCGCTCTCTCTGCGGCCCGCTCCGCCGATCGGAGCACCGACGCCGAACGCTGGGCGGGCGTCGTCCCCTCGGGGGCCGCGCGCCGGATCGCGAGCACCACCCCGCCCAGCTCGCCCCCGCGGCCGCCGACGAGCCCGTCGCGCGTCCCGACGAGCGTCGCCCCCGGCCCGAGGCTCACTGCGCCGCCCCCCCGAGATCCCGCGCGAACCTCAGCAGCTCCTCCGCCCCCATGTACCCCACGCTCCGCCCGAGCTCCTTCCCCGCCGCGTCCGTCACCACCTGCGTCGGCAACGCCTCGATCCCCAGCTCCTGCGCCACCCCCGGCTGGACGTCCGCGTCGATCCGGCAGAAGACGTACTTCGAGGAGAGCGCCCTGAACGCGTCCGTCGCGTACACCTCCGCCTCGATCGTCCGGTTCAGCGGCGAGCGCGGCGACGTGAAATCGAGGAAGATCCGTTTCCCCGCCGCCGCCGCCACCGTCTTCGCCTCGTCGAGGTCCGTGAACCACTTGCTCGTCACAAGGTCCGCGTACGCGACCTCCTTCGCCCCGTCCGGAGCCCTGAACGCGAACTCCCCATCCGGGATCGCCGCGTCGAGGACGATGTCCTTCGCCGTGAGCACCGCCGAGCGCCGCCCGTCCGGCGTCTCGAGCCGCCGCTCCGCCTTCCGCGAGAGACCGTCGGCCCCGATGTAGAACGTCATCGTCTTCTTCCCCTTCGCGTCGAGCGCCACGTCCACCGGACGCACCGTCTCCCCCGCGAGCGTCCGCGCCTCCCCCGCCCTCGCCCGCGCCCCCGCGAACGCCTTCGGATCGAAGAACGCCCGCACGAGCGCGTACTGGTCCGGCTTCAAGAGCGACGCGAGCGAGACCTCCGCCTGCGGGCGCGCGTACCAGATCCCCCGCGCCTTCTCCAGCACCGTCACCGTCGTCCCGTCCGCGACGACCGTCTGAGCCTCGTCCTCCACCCGGAGCGACGACGGCTTCTGCATCGCCACCCGCGCGCTCTGCGACCCCTGCCCTGGCTCCGTGAGCACGATCTCCGCCCGGAGCGACTTCAGGCCGTTGACCTTCGCGACCCAAGCGGCGAGCGGCCCCGAGGTCTGGAACCCGTAGACGAATCCGAGAGCCCCGAGGGCGACGGTGAAGGCGAGAAGAGGGCGCATCGTCCTAGATTAACGCACGAGGCGTTAAAATGGGATCCAGGCATGACGCGCAAGGCCGCCCTCCTCACCCTCGCGGCCGCGATGCTCGTCCACGTCCTCCTCGCGCTCGGCTTCGCCCTCCGCACCCCCTTCCGCACCCCCGGCGTCATCCTCTCGAACGGCCGCGCGGGCGTCCTCGACGTCGGCGCCCCCGACGAGCGCCAGCACGCGAACTACGCCGCCCGACTCGTGCGGGGCGAGGGCCTCCCCGTCTTCGACCCGAAGGACCCGAACCTCTACGAGAGCTACCAAAGCCACCAGCCCCCGCTCTACTATGCCGCCCTCGCCCTCGTCGCCCGGGGAGAGCCCGCCCCCGACCGCGCCCTCGCCTACCGCTGGCCGAACCTCGTCGTCGGCGCCCTCGCCGTCGCCGGCGTCTTCGCGTTCGGCTACCTCGCGGCGGCCCGTTCCGAGCGCCGGTGGGAGGTCGGCGCCGCCCTCGCCCTCGTCGCCGCCCCCTGGCCTATGCTCGGCGCCCTCTCCGGCGCCGTGAGCAACGACCCCCTCCTCGTCGCCCTGTGCTCCTGGGCCCTCGCCGCCCTCATGGGCGCCCGCCGCGACGGCTGGACCCTCCGCTGGGGGCTCGCCTTCGGCGTCCTCGCGGGCCTCGCGTCCCTCACGAAGACGACCGGCGTCCTTCTCCTCCCCGTCGGACTTCTCGCCGCCGTCGCCTACCGCGGAGAGCTCCGGAGCAAGATCGTCGCCGCCGCCCTCGGCGTCCTCCTCCCCTTGGGCTGGTGGCTCCGCAACCTCTCGCTCTACGGCGACCCTTTCGCGCTGAGGGCGTTCGACCAGGCCTTCACAGGGTCCGCCCAGAAGAGCGCGATCCTCGGCGTCATCGCCGCCACCACCCCCGGCGTCCCCCCCGAGACCTCCTACTGGATCAACTGGGTCGGGTGGTGGACCTTCCGCTCCCTCGTCGGCGTCTTCGGCTACATGGACGTCTGGCTCACCGACACCGGACTTCCGCGCGGCGCGAACGCCCTCTACTTCGCCCTCCTCGCCCTCTTCCTCGCCGCCGTCCTCGGCGCCGCCCTCTGGCTCCGCCGCGCCGAGCGCGGCTCCCCCGCCCGCGCCGTCGGGCTCATCGGAGGCGCTTTCCTTCTCGTCGTCACCCTGAGCTTCGCCCGCTTCAACGCCACCTACTTCCAGGCTCAGGGCCGCTACCTCCTCCCCGCCCTCGCCCCCCTGTGCGCTCTCTGGGCCGGAGGGCTCGGCCTCTTCCTCCGCCGTCGCGTCCTTCTCGGCGGCGCGCTCGTCGGACTTGTCCTTCTCGGCACCTCGCTCCATGCTCTCTCCCGACTCCCCGAAGAGTTCTCGAAACGAGCGGAGGCCGCCTCGCAATGACCCACGGCGACCCCGAGCTCCTCGCCCGCGCGCGCTCCGGGGACTCGAAGGCCCTCGACCGCCTCTTCGCCCTCAACCGCGACGCGATCCGCACCCTCGCCCGCCGCGTCACCGGGGACGACGAGATCGCGGGCGACGTCGCGAACGACCTCCGCCTGGATTGGCCCCGCCGCGTCGGCACCTACAAGGGCGAGTCCGAGTTCGGCACCTGGCTCTACCAGGTCGTCCGCAACGCCGCCCTCTCCGCCCTCCGCCACCGGCGCCGCGTCGCCGATCGCGAGCGTTCCCTCGCCGCCCTCGGCCCCGGCGAGCCCGCCGCCCCCCCCGATGAGTCCACCCTCCTTCGCCGCGAGATCATCGCCCGCCTCCGCCTCCCCCGCGACCGCGAGGTCGCCGAACTCCGCCGCCAGGGGTACCGCTACCGCGAGATCGCCGCCCGGATCGGTTCGACCGAGACCGCCGTCCGCACCCGCTTCCACCGTATCCGCATCCGGCTCCAAAAGGCGGTCGAGCCGCGATGAGGATCCCCCCCGAGCTCGACCGCCTCGCCTGGTCCGTCGCCGAGAGGGGCGACCCCCGCGCCCGCGCCGCCTTCGCCGAGCGCCACCCCGAATGGGCCGACGAGCTCGAGCGCCGCGTCCTTCTCGTCGCCGAGCGGCGCGAGTCGGGCCGCCCCGTGGATTTCGCCGCCCACGCGCCTCTCCCGTCCTCCCGCCGCCCCCTGGGTCTCGCCCCCGCCCTCCTCGGCGGCCTTCTCGTCGGCGGCCTTGCCCTCGCCTTCGCCCTCTCGCGCCTCGCCCCCGCGCGGCCCCAGTCGGCCCCCCGACCGACGACGGCAACGCCCTCCGCCCCGCTCGCGAGTGCCCCCGGAGCCGCGGCGGACCTCGCCCCCGCTCCGAACCCCCAGGTCGAACCCCCGGCCGCCTCGCCCCCGAGCGCCGCCGAGGCGGACGCCGCGTCCGGCGACCTCGGGGCTTCGACTCCCGACCCCGCGACGGAGACCCCCACGACGATCCGTCTGCGCCGCACCGGCCTCCATGCCGCCCTCGGCCTTATCGGCGAGGCCGGAGGGCTCCGCGTCCGCGTGGACCCGAACGTCCCCGACCCCGAGGTCGAGGACGACCTCGTGGACCTCACCCCCCGCGAGATGATCGCCCGCCTCGGCGCGCGCTACGGCTTCCGCGTCGTTCCCGAAGGCCCGCGCTCCCTCTACGTCGTCCCCCTCGCCGAAGGGGACGCCGGGGGGAGCGCCGAGGGCCCGCCCCCGTCCGCTCCGCGCGAGAATCCCGGCCCCCGGGACGGAAACCGGTAAAGCTCCGTAGGATCCGGCCCGAAATACGCTAGAGTAGAGACGGAACAGCAATGCCGCGCATCCAGAAGACCTCGGACATCGTCGAGCAACACAGCGAGCGCGCCGTCCTCTTCGCGGGCGGCGGCTTCCTCCTCGCGGGGATCGCCTTCTTCCTCATCCGCTACCGCGGCGACGGGGCCTTCGTCCCCCTCGGCTACGTCCTCTCCCTCGGCGCCCTCGGCCTCTTCGCCACCGCCGGCTACACCATCGGCAAGGTCCGCCGCGTCGCCGCCCACACCCTCGACTGCCCCTTCTGCACCGAGCGCGTCTCCCTGAGCGAGCCCCCCGGCGAGGTGGACGTCCGCTGCTCGGGGTGCAACCGCATGATCCCCATCCACGAGGGGCGCATCGTCCCCGTGAGCCAGGTCCGGTGCGGTTTCTGCAACGGGCTGAACCACTACTCCGACAAGACCGACGCCCTCCTGTGCGAGGAGTGCAACCACGAGATCCCCATCCAGCACGAGGAGGGGTACGTCTCGAAGAAGTCCGTCCGGGGCTTCGCCGTCGTCGAGGACGACGCCCTCTACGAGCTCGTCCTCACCGACGCCGACGACTCCGCCCAGGGCCACCACAACGAGGGGCTCGTCGCCGCCCTCCAGCACATGCTCGCCCTCAACCGGAACCAGGTGAAGGGCCTCCTCGACGAGGTGCCCGTGACGCTCCTCCAGGGGATCACCCGCATGAAGGCCGACATGCTCAAGGCCCAGCTCGCGAACCACGGCGCGACCGCCGAGGCCCGCCCCCTCTCCACCACCTCGACCGTCTAGCCCCCCCTCCGCCCCCCTTTCCGGCGCGGTCTCTTGCAAATGGCGTAAAGTAGCACGCCCACGCAATGGGGCGGTGCAACAGTGCTGAAAGAGTTTCGCGAATTCATCAACAAAGGCAACATGATCGACCTCGCGGTCGGCGTCGTCCTCGGAGCCGCCTTCACGAAGGTCGTGGACGCGGTGGTGAACCACTTCATCTCCCCCCTCCTCGGCCTCGTCGGCGGGGCGAACTTCGACAACCTCTTCGTTACCCTCCGCGAGGGCAAGGTCCCCGGACCCTACCCCTCCCTCGAGGCCGCGAAGGCGGGCGGCGCCGTCTACCTCGGCTACGGCGCGCTCCTCACCGCCCTCATCAACTTCGTCATCGTCGGCTTCGCCCTCTTCCTCATCGTGAAGGCCGTGAACCGCATCCGGAGCCGAGGCGCCGCCGACGCCCCCGCCGCCGTCCCGGCCCAGGAGGTCCTCCTCGCCGAGATCCGCGACGAGCTCCGCCGACGCCCCTGACCCGCGCCACCCCCCCGCCCCCCCGGCCCGCGAGGGCCGGGGCGCGATACACTTCGGGGCGCATGGAGCCCCGAGACCCCCAGGACGAGACTCGCGGCGGGAGCCCGACCACGCCGATCCGCCTCCTCGCGATGGACCTCGACGGCACTGTCCTCGGCCCCGACCGCCTCCCCCACCCCCGCTCCGCCGAGCTCATCCGCGCGGCGAGCGCCGCCGGGATCCGCATCGTCCTCGCCTCGGGACGCATGGAGTCGAGCATCGGCCTCATCGGCGAGAGCCTCGGCGTCCCCTTCGCCCGCGTCTCCCTCAACGGCGCCCTCGTCCTCGACGACGAGGCGCGCGAGCTCGCCGGAACGAAGGTCCCCCCGCGCGCCGGCGCGGCGGTCGTCGGCTACGCCGTCGAGAACCGCGTCCACGTCTCGATGTACGATCGCGAGGGCGTCCTCTACGCCTTCGACTCCGAATGGGGGCGCCGCTACGCCGCCCGCGTCGTCGGCGCCCGCCCCCGCCTCGCCGACCCCGAGCTCCTGAAGACCGGCGCCTTCTACAAGCTCCTCCTCGCCGACGACGCCGGACGCATCCCCGAGCACGCCCGCAACGTCCTCCCCCTCCTCGACCCCGCCGACGTGGACCTCACCGAGAGCGAGCCCGAATACCTGGAGTTCCTCCCCAAGGGCACCGATAAGTCCACCGGTTTGCGAACAGTCGCCGAGCACTACGGCATCCCCCGGGAGGCGACCGCCGCCATCGGCGACTACCTCAACGACGTCGCCATGCTCCGCTGGGCGGGCCTCTCCGGCGCCGTCGCGAACGCCCACCCCCAGGCCAAAGCCGCCGCCGACGTCGCCGTCGGACCCAATACCGAGGGCGGCGTCGCCGAGTTCATCGAGCGGTATGTGCTACAACGTTAGGCGGATGAGAGGGACGCGAGTCATGAGAGGGATCACCATCGGAGCCGCGGGGGCCTTCGCGTTCCTCGCTGCGGGGGCGCGCGCCGGGACCCTCACCGTCACCTCCCCGACGGCGGGAAGCTACCTCGGCTCCAACAACACGCTCTCCTTCATCGTCAACGGCGCGCGCGTGAAGGTCACCGTCGTCGCCACCATCACCGGCCCCGGCGGCGTCACGAAGGTCCAGAACGACTTCAACCCCGACGTGGACGGCAAGATCAACGGAAGCCTCAACCTCGGCTTCGCCCAGAACTCCCCCCAGGGCCAGTACACCGTCGCGGTGACCGCCACCGAACCCGGCGCGACCTACGCCCCGACGAGCCTGAACGTCACCGTCGATACCGTCGCCCCGAAGATCCTCGCCTTCTCCCCGCTCAAAGGCTCGTTCGTTCGAGGCACCTTCCGCGTCCGTTATACGTTGCAGGAGCTCAACCTCAAGACGACGACCGTCACCCTCAACGGCCAAGGCGTCCCGAACAACGCCGGAACGTCCAACTCCGTGGACGTCCCCATCGACACCGCCGGCATCGACAAGGACGGCCCCCTTGCGATCGGCCTCGCCGTGAGCGACCTCGCGAACAACGTCCTGAGCGACACGATCAACGTCACCCTCGACCGGAACCCGCCCGTCGCCACGATCCAATACCCCCAGAGCGGCACCCCCGTCCGACCGAACACCGACCTCACCATCCTCGTGGACGTCGCCGACGGCTTCGCGAACTCGGTGGACGTCACCGGCGTGGACGTCGTCGCCCAGCGGCTCGACGGCACCTTCCTCGGCCGCGCCGCCCGCGTCTCCTTCTCGAGCGTCGGCGCGACGACGTTCCGCTGGACCGGACGCCTCCGCACGAAGACCCTCAAGCTCCCCTCCGCCTACAAGCTCGTCGTCTCCTCCATCGACCGCGCCGGCAACGTCGGCGTCCGCCAAGAGGTCACCGTCCGCTCGTAAGAGGCCGCCATGAAACCCCTCCCTCTCCTCGCCGCCCTCGGCGCGACCGTGGGCCTTCCCGTCCTCGCCGCCGCGCAGATCCCCGACCTCCTGAACTCGCTCGAGCCCGGAAGCCCCTCCCTCGGCGCCGCCGGAGCCTTCGACGTCACGAACGCCGACACCTTCTCCACCTACTACAACCCCGCCGGACTCGGCTACGTCTCGCGCCGCACCCTCTCCGCCGCCTACCGCAACCTGCCGTCCTCCCGCTCCACCGTCTTCGGCAACTTCGCCGCCCCCGGCTTCCGCACCGACACCGACCGCGGAAGCAACGCCTTCACCCACTTCGGCTACGCCCAACCCCTCAAGCGCGGCGGGAGCGTCGGGATCTCCTACACCACCGGCGGCTACATCGAGGACGTCCGCACCGGCACCGGCCTCGCCGTCGGCGCCCTCACCCTCAACAACTACAGCGAGCGCGTCGCCGTCCGCGCCGACTTCTACACCCTCGCCTACGGCCGCGCCCTCCCCAAGGGCGGCTGGAGCCTCGGCGCCGGCCTCGTCTACGCCCGCCAGCGCGTCGAGGACGCCGCCTCCGGCACCCTCGTGGACGCCGCGAACCAGCCCCAACCCTTCTCCACCACGAACGTCTCCGACACCGGCTCCGGCGTCGGCGTCCTCGTCGGAGCCCAGTTCACCCCCCCCAACGCCCCGAACTCCTCCATCGGCGTCTCCCTCCGCACCCCCATCGGCCTCGCGGGCAACTCCGATACCTCGGGCCTCTACGACCGCATCCCCGGCGTGATCCGCCTCGGCTACGCGAGCCGGATCGACTTCGCCGGACGAGGGGACTACCTCGTCTACGGCGCCCACGTCGCGCACTACTACGGCGCCGACGGAGGCTCGATCCTGAGCCGCCGAGCCCAGACCACCCTCGGCCTCGGCGTCGAATACGCCCTCCGGCGCGGCGACGCCACGATCCCCCTCCGCCTCGGCTACCTTCTCGTCCCCTCCGGCGGCGACTCGTTCGACCGGCGCGACGCGATCACCCTCGGCGTCGGCTACCGGCCCGCCAACGCCCGGTACGGCGTCGATCTCGGCTACGCCCTCCCCCGTCAGGGCGGCGGCAACGACCTCTCGATCACCGCCACCTACCGCTTCGACAAGTAAGCCGCCCCGACCGCCCCCACTCAGCCGCCCCCCTTAAGCCGCCCCGACTCATGAGATCCCCCCTCCCCCTCGCCGCCCTCGCTGTCCTCGGCCTCAATGCCCTGAGCGCCGCCGCGCGGGCGCAGAGCTGGATCCCCGAGTACGACAACGGGCTCAAGGCCCTCGCCAAAGCCGACTACCCCGAAGCCCGCGCGCGCTTCCAGGCCGCCGCCGCCTTCCGCCCCGAGGACCAGTCCGGCCCCACCGCCCTCCCCGGCCCCCCCACCGAGCGCCGCGTCTGGCGCGACGGCGCCGCCTACTCGCCGAACTTCCTCGCCGCCTACGCCCTCTACCGCGCCGCCCTCGCCGGAGCCCCCGGCACCGGAGGCGGCGACGCGAACGCCGACCTGAAGACCGCCGCCGCCGAGCTCGAGACCCTTCTCGCCAAAGGCCAGAACTCCCAGGCGTCCTACTACTTCCTCAACCTCATCTACGGCCGCACCGCCCAGGCCGACAAACGCGCCGAACTCGCCAAGCGCGCCGAGGCGCGCGGAGGCAAGTTCGACTTCCGCATCGACGACGCCGCCCTCACCCCCGAGGACCGTGGCGCCCTCCAAGCCCTCTCCGCCCCTCAAGGGGGCAACGGCGGCACCCCTGGCACGACTCCCGGCACGACCCCCGGGACCACGGGCGCGAACCCCAACAACCCGACGACGATCCCCAGCGTGAACGCCCGCGACGTCGCGAACGGCGGCAATCCCGCGAGCGTCCTCGCCGGCGCCGTCGCGAAGGTCCCCACCAAATACGCCCTCATCATCGCGAACGCCGAGTCCCGACTCCCCAACGGCGCCCTCTCGTTCGCCCTCGAGGACGCCAAGCGCATCAAGGACGCCCTCGTCGCCGCCGCCGGCTACGACGAGGCGAACGTCGTCGTCCTCACCAACGCCACCGCCGCGAACATGAGCGCCGCCGCGAAGGAGCTCGCCGCCCGCGCGAGCGACGAGGGCACCGTCTTCCTCTACTTCACCGGCGTCGGCGCGAACGTGGACGGACGCGACTACCTCGCCGGCGTGGATACCGACCTCCCCACCGATACCTCGACGATGGTCCGCAAGCTGAGCCTCTACCAGCCGTTCATCGAGAAGGGGATGTCCGTCTTCGCCTTCTACCAGGCGAACCGCCCCATCGTCGGAGAGCGCTACTTCGGCGCCGAGGCCCCCGGGCTCGGCCGCATCGCCCAGGCCCAGGCGACGATCCCCGGCGAGAACGTCGGCGGCATCTACACGAACGGCCGCTTCGTCGGGCTCTACACCGACGCTATGACCGGCGTCCTCAACGACTTCCGCTCGAACGCCGTCCCCATCACCGAGTTCTCCTGGCAGGTCTTCTACCGCATGCGCCGCGGCGCGTCCGGCGTCACCGGCGGCGGCGGGCGCCAGACCCCCACCCTCCCCACCCTCAACTCCCTCGGCTCCGACGCGAAGTTCTAGCGCGCGACGCCCCCCGCCTCCCCGGCGTAGAGCCGGAGGTATGCCCCCCTCTCTGCGCCCCCTCTTCCTTACGAAGGAGGGCCGGATCGTGATCGGGCAACCTCCGAACGGCCCCGTCCTCGTCGCCACCGGGCTCTCCGTCCTCGCCTTCCTCGCCCGCCACACGATCCACGGCGCCCCCGCGCTTTGGCTGAGCCGCGCCGCCGCGCTCGCCTGGATCTACTGGAGCGCCCTCG
Source organism: Fimbriimonas sp. (assembly GCA_965249475.1). Classification (GTDB taxonomy): domain Bacteria; phylum Armatimonadota; class Fimbriimonadia; order Fimbriimonadales; family Fimbriimonadaceae; genus Fimbriimonas. The sequence goes on from CBDFMD010000003.1 coordinate 2,467,595, forward strand.
AAGTCACCACCGGCGTGAACCCTTTCCGACGCCTCCTCGGCACCGTCGTCCTGCTTCTTTCCCTCTACGGCCTCTTCCGCGGCTGAACACCTGTCCGCCCCCCGCGCGGTAAGGTCTCCCCCATGCGCGAAGAGGCGACCGACCGCGACCTTGTCCGAAGAATCATGCGCCGCCAGGCGGCGCTGAGCCTGAGGATCGCCGCGACCTTCGTCGCCGTCCTCCTCGCCCTCCCCCTCCTGAATCTCCTCGCCCCCGCCCTCATGGCGAACCGGGTCGGCGGCTTCACCCTCGCCTGGCTCGTCCTCGCCGTCCTCTTCTACCCCCTCACCTGGATCCTCTCCCGCTGGTTCGTCGTCTCCAGCGACCGCATCGAGGCGGAGATCGTCCGCGAGGTCCAAAGCGGGGAGAAGGGGCGTTGAACATCCCCCTCCTCCTCGTCCTCCTCATGATCGCGGCCACGGTGGGGCTCGGCCTCCTCGCCTCGGGCCGCGCGAAGTCCGCCGCCGACGTCTTCGTCGCCGGACGCGGCGTCGGCGTCCTCATGAACGCGAGCGCGATCTCGGGCGAGTACCTCTCCGCCGCAAGCTTCCTCGGCATCGCCGGGCTCGTGATGAAGAACGGCTACGACGCCCTCTGGTACCCCGTCGGCTACGCCGCGGGCTACCTCTTCCTCCTCCTCTTCATCGCCGGCCCCCTCCGAAGGTTCGGGGCGTACACGATCCCCGACTTCGCCGAAGGGCGCTTCGACTCCCCCGCCTTCCGCAAGGTCGCGGTGGTCTTCGTCCTCTTCATCGGCTTCTTCTACACGATGCCCCAGATGAAGGGCGCGGGCGTCACGATGGGCGCGATCCTCGGCTGGCCCTACTGGGTCGGCATCGCGATCGTCGGCACCGTCATCACCTTCAACGTCGCCCTCGGCGGCATGAAAGGGATCACCCTCGTCCAGGCCTTCCAGTACTGGGCCAAACTCTTCGCCATCTCCCTCCCCCTCTTCGTCCTCTTCACCTTGAGGAACGACGGCTCTAAAGGAGCGGCACCCGTCCGGGCCACGAGCCTCGACGCGCCGAAGCCGCCCAGCAGGACCGTCGCGAACGTCGTCGCTTCGACTCCCGGCGGACCGAGGACCCTCACCTTCTCTTCGGAAGGGACTACCGAACTAGGCTTCGGCGACTCGGCGTACGGCGCTCGAATCGAGCCCGCCCGAGAGCCGAAGCCCGGAGAGGATACACTCTTCTGGGCGGGCTTCATCCACCACTACGGGCCTGAGAGCATGCCCGCTCTCCGCATGGATGAAGACGGTCTCCAGATCCTTGGGGGTGGCTCCTACGTCGTCACGCCCCAGACCGTGACGCGGCGTGGGCAACCTGTTGTGGAAGGCGACCAGCCCGTGCGGACCGGAGCCAAGATCACGTTCCGAGAGCCTGTGGAGGTCCAGATCCTCTCCGGCCCCGCGCCGGTGGAGATCGCTACGAATCGGATCCCTTCGGAGACCACGCCCGATCCCCGGCCAGATGCACCGACCGTGATGAAGTATGGAAGTCCCTTGGTCGCGATTAAAGGCGCGACCGCCGCGCCGGCGAACACGCTCGTCGCGTCGGCCTCCCAAACGACCGTCCTGACCTTCCCCGACGGAGCACGTGAGGTCGCCGTCTCCTACGCTCCCAAACCCGAGGGCTGGATCTTTGCCACGCCGCCCTTCGGCGCCCCCGCTCGACACGTCCTCGTCGGACTTCCGGGCGTGAGGAGCGTCGCAGGCGACCTCGAGGCGACGAACGGCAAGATCACGATCCCCCCCGGCGGCACGCTCGCTCTCGATCCGGTGAAGGACGCCGAGCAAGGGCACCACGCCGTCAAACTCGTGTTCCCCGAACCGACTGGGATCAGGATCGTCTCCGGCCCCGTCCCCAACGCCCCGCCCGACGCCAAATGGCTCGCCCCCTACGGCCCCCTCGCGGGCAAGAACGCCCACCCCCTCCTTTGGACCTACTCCCTCATCGTCGCCCTCGTCTGCGGGACCGCCGGGCTTCCCCACATCCTCGTGCGCTTCTACACGAACCCGGATGGCCGGGCCGCCAAGCGCACGACCCTCTGGGTCATGGTCATGCTCGGCGTCTTCTACGTCTTCACCCCCCTGTGGGGCACCCTCGGCCGCGCCGCGATGCCGATCCTCTACGCGAACAACACCACCGACGCCGTCGTCGTCAAACTCCCCACGATCCTCGGCGGCACCCTCGGCCAGGTCCTCTCCGGCGTCGCCGCCGCCGGAGCCTTCGCCGCCTTCATGTCCACCTTCTCCGGACTCCTCGTCTCCATGTCCGGCGCCTTCGCCCACGACGTCTACGGCAAGATCCTAAGGCCGAACGCGACCGTGCCCCAGCGCCTGCGCGCCTTCAAGCTCGCCGCCGTCGCCGTCGGCCTCGTCTCGATGGGCCTCGGCCTCCTCGTCGAGACCTTCGACATCGCCACGATGGTCGGCTGGGCCTTCGCGATCGGCGCGGCGAGCTACTTCCCCCTCCTCCTCCTCGGCGCCTGGTGGCGCGGCCTCACCGCTCCCGGCGCCGCCGCCGGGATGCTCCTCGGCGGCCTCGCCTCCCTCGGGGCCATCGTCGCCTCCATGCTCCTGGATAAAAAGGTGCTGACCTGGGACCTCCCCCCCCTCGCCCGCGCCCTTATGGAGCAACCCGCCCTCTGGGGCGTCCCCCTCTCCCTCGCCACGATGGTCCTCGTGAGCCGCGCCACCGCCCGCCGCGTCCCCCCCGACGTCGACGCCAAAATGCTCCGCCTCCACGCCCCCGAGGAACTCGGCCTCTCGAAGAACTACGTCGAGGGCTGAACCGGTGGCCCGACTTCTCCTCGACCCTCCGGCCCTCCGCTCCGCTTTGGAGGAGATCCAGCCGCGCGACATCGCCGCGCCGTACCTCTCCGTCGCCGAACTCGTCCGTTTGGCCCCACGCCGACTCCTCACGGACGTGACGGCCCTCATGGGCTCGGTGAGCGATACGAACGCTTTGGTGGTGTGGGCACGGCAGAGCAGCTGCCGACTGCGGCATCTGAGGGGTCTTCACGCCAAACTCGCTCTCGGCGAGAACGGTGCCTACATGGGTTCCGCGAACTTCACCGGGAATGGCCTGGACAGGAACGCCGAACTCGGCATCCTGCTCAATGACCCCGAGGACGTTGCCGCCCTTCGAGGATGGTTCCAGGAGAAGTGGAACGAGGCGGAATCCTTCACCCTCGAAGAACTCGAGGAGTACAGCGCCGTAACGCGCGATTCACCGCCTCGCCCCGTCCTCCCGCCGTTCCGTCCTGCGCCTTCCCAAGATGCGGGAGAGTCCGAGGTCCCTCCCTTGCCGCCGGGCCGAGCCATGGTCTCGATCTGGAAGTGGAGCGTATTCTGCGCCGACGTACAGGCAGGCCTAGACCACCCGCTGAAACACTTCAGCACGAAGCCGCGCCTCCATAAGCTCGAGCCCGGCGACCGGCTCTATCTCTTCGCCTACGACGAAGGCGAGATCTTTCTCGTCGCCCGTCTCACCGTCGGTGCCAAGCATCGCGAAGAGGAGGAGTACGTCGTGCAGGCGACCCCCGACGGATCGAAGCTCTACGACTTCACCGGCCACGACGAATCCGAACTGCTCGCCGAGATCCTCGGCAAAGACCCGACGATCGCGAGGGATCGCCTCTACCAAAGCCTGCGAAGCCTGAGCGAGCTGAGCCCCGAACAGGAGGCTCCGCTCTGGCACCTTTCCGAGACGTTGCCGCCCCTCGCTCCCAATGCTTTCGACCGGGACGAAGACGTGGAGCTAGCGCTCGCCATCGGAGACCGCTTCTTCGATCGCGGTCAAGCCGACGGCTACCTACGTCTCGCAGGCCGCCTCATCGCGGCATTGGGCTTGAAGGAGGGCGACCGGCGCCTGAGCGTCACCCTCCCCAGAGACGAAACCGGACCCCGCATCAACCTCATGGGTCGGTGGGCCTTGCTCCCGCTCCCTGAAGAATCCGAACTTTGGGTGAAGGTCCTCTTGCCCGAAGGCATCGTCCCGAACGCTGAGCGTGCGGAGGGCGCGGGCGCACCGACGGCCGCCCCGCCCTGCCGTTGGTGGGATCTTCCTGCTGGCGACGATCCGGAAGAACTGTGGGCCGACCTACCGTCCCTCGAGACCGCATGCCGCGCGACCCTCGAAGCCCGTCGGGGCGGGAGCGCCCTGCAAAAGCACCACCGCCCCGACGCCCTCCGCCTGATGACCGACGCTGAATACCGCAAGAGGATCCTCGATCTCGTCTTCCCGGACGATGACGAGACCGTCTAGTCGTGCGGGCGCTGGGGACGCCCCGCCGCCCCCGCCCGTAGAAGCCCTCGTGATCCCCAAAGCCTTCGGACTCGCCGCCTCGACCACCGGCGTCGTCGCCGCCGCGCTCCTCGCCGTCCCCCCGAAGCCCGCCGCCCCGAAATCCGCACCCAAGCAGGAAGCCCCCCGCGCCGTCAACGTCACGGGGTTCTGGTCCGTCACCTGCGCCAAGTGCCACGGCGAGAACGGAGGGGGAGGCGGCGCCGGGACCGGCACCCTCCTCACCCGCGAAGGCTTCGACCAGAAGAACGACCGCCCCTACTTCGACATCATCAAGAACGGCCACGAGACGAACGGCATGCCCGCCTACGGCGCCACCATGACCGACGAGGAGGTCTGGGCCCAGGTCGTCCACATCCGCGAGCTCCAGGCCCGCGCCCTCCGCGCCGAGTTCGGCGCCCCCAAACCCGACGCGAACGGCGTCTATCAAGGCCAGCGCGCCGGCTTCAAGATCGAGACCGTCGCCGAAGGCGGCTTCAAAGACCCCTGGGCTCTCGACTTCCTCCCCGACGGACGCATGCTCGTCACCAACCGCGGCGGCCGCCTCGACGTCCTCGGGCGCGACGGCAAGCGCCTGAACTCCGTCGAGGGCCTCCCCCCCGTCCTCCCCCTCGGGCAAGGCGGACTCATGGAGGTCGCCGTCCACCCTCAATACGCGAGGAACGGCTGGATCTACCTCTCCCTCGCCGACCCCGCCAAAAGCGGCGAGCGCAAGGCCCTCACGAAGATCGTCCGCGGCAAGCTCTCCCCCGACGGCAAACGCTGGACGTCGGGGGAGACGATCTTCGAGGCCCCCCAGCGCTTCTACTCCGACGCCGGGATCCACTTCGGCTCGAAGATCGTCTTCGACGGCAAGGGCCACGTCGTCTTCTCCGTCGGCGAGCGCGGCGGCAACGAGCGCGCCCTCGACCCCGCCGAGCCCATCGGCAAGATCTACCGCCTGAACGACGACGGCTCCGTTCCGAAGGACGCCCCCTTCGCGAAGAACCCCAAGGCCTTCCCCGGCATCCTCTCCCTCGGCCACCGCAACCCCCAGGGCCTCGCCTTCGGCCTCGACGGACGCCTCTGGGACACCGAGCACGCCCCCCGCGGCGGCGACGAGGTAAATCTCATCGCGCCCGGCGCAAACTACGGCTGGCCCCTCGTCGGCCACGGCATCAACTACAACGACTCCCCCCGCTACACCCCCTTCCCCGAGCTCTCCGCCAAAGGCCCCCTCGCCGGGCAGAAGGTCGTCGTCCCCATCTTCCGCTGGCTTCCCTCCACCGGCTCCAGCGGCCTCGACGTCGCCCGCGGAGCCGCCTTCCCCGCCTGGAAGGGCGACCTCCTCGCCGGCGGCCTCGCGGGGCAGAACCTCGACCGCATCCGCACGAAGGACGGCGCCTTCGTCGAGCGCGAGGAGCTCCTCCAGGGCATGGGCCGCGTCCGCGACGTCGCCGTCGCCCCCGACGGCACCGTCTACGTCGTCCTCAACGGCCCCGACAAGATCGTCCGCCTCGTCCCCGCCGGCTGATCCTCCATGAACGAACCCGAACCCCGCCCATCCGAACCCGTGCGCATCCGCGGCGACGTCATCCTCCTCGGCCAGCTCCTGAAGATCGCTGGCTACGTCCACACCGGCGGCGAGACGAAGGAGCTCCTCCGCACCTCCATCATCGAGGTGAACGGCGAGCGCGAGGACCGGCGCGGCCGCCAGCTCCGCCACGGCGACGTCGTGGACCTCCCCGACCGCCGCCTCGTCCGCATCGTCGGCGAGAACGTCTAGAGGAACCGCGGCTCGGTGGATAGCTTTTCGCCCGAGAACGCGCAGAGCGACGCCATCGCGACGGACCACGCCGACGCGCTGACCTTCCTCCGCGAGATCCTGGAGCGCGACGGCGGCGTCCTCCCCGCCTACGACTCCACGACCTGGACCGTGGCCCAGTACGAAGGCGCGTTCGGGCGCTCGCTCGAACCCGAGGAGGCGGCCTCCGCCCGGGGGCTCCTGAACGGCCCCGCCTCGTTCCGGACCGTCCCGGGCCTCGTGGGCCGGCCCCTCGCCTCCCAACCGGCGGGCACCCTCGTCCTCAACGTCCGGGGGCGCACCCCCGGCTTCACCCTGCGCTACGACGTGGACCGGGACCTGAAGATCGTCGGCTCGCTCCTGACATAGCTGGCGGAGGGATCTCAGACGAGCGCCGACGCCTCGCCGAGCGACGACCGCTCCGCGTACAGCCTCAGCCCGTCGAGCGTGAGCATCGGCTCGATCCGCCCGAGCCGCGCGCACAGCCCCTCGAACGCGTGCGCCAATCCCCCCGTCGCCAGAAACGACGCCCCGCCCCCCAGCTCCGCGTCGATCCGCCCCGCGAGCGCGTCGATCGCCCCCGCGTACCCGAACATCATCCCGCTCGCGATCGCGTCGATCGTGTTCCGCCCGATCGCCGCCTCCGGCGCCCTCAGCTCGATCGCCGGAAGCTTCGCCGTCCGCCCGACGAGCGCCCCGAGCGCCGTCACCGGCCCCGCGAGGATCGCCCCCCCCGCATAAGCCCCGCTCCGGTCCACCACGTCGAACGTCGTCGCCGTCCCGAAGTCGATCACCACCACCGGCGGCGGCACGAGCGCGAGCGCCCCGATCGCGTTCGCGATCCGGTCCGCCCCCACCCCCGAGGGCGGGTCGTACGTCACCCGGATCCCGTGGTCCGAATCCCCCCCCAGCATGAGCGCCGCGCACCCGTAGTACCGCCGCGCGAGCTCCTCCAGCGCCATGTTCATCCCCGGCACCACCGACCCCACCACGCAACGGTCCGCCCGGAACGGCAGACCCGCCACCCCGTGGAGCGTCGCGAGCCACGCCGCGAGCTCGTCCGCCGTGTCCTCCACGTCCGTCGCCCGCCGCCACACCGCCCGCCAACCGGCCCCGTCGTGGAGCCCGAACACCGTGTGCGAGTTCCCGACGTCCACCGCGAGAAGCAAGCCCCTACTCCCCGAGCGAGTGCGTGAGGTCCACCCGCGAGTACACCCGTCCCCCCGCCTCCGAGGCGAGCGCCCCCACCACCGACGCCGCCACAAGGTCCCGAAACCCCTCGTCGTCCGCCTCCACCATCACCCGGATCATCGGCTGCGTCCCGCTCGCCCGCACGTTGATCCGCCCCCGCCCCGCGAGGTCCCGCTCCGCGCGCGCGAGGGCCTCCCGCACCCCCTCCCCGTCGCCCCACGTCGCCCGGTCCGCCACCGTGACGTTCACGAGAAGCTGAGGCCAGTTCTCGAACCGCTCGTAGAGCTCCTCCAGCGACCGCCCGCTCGCCCGGATCGCCCCGAAGAGCTCGAGCGCCGTCGCGATCCCGTCCCCCGTCGGCCCGTGCTCGGGAAAGACGACGTGCCCGCTCTGCTCCCCGCCCGCCTTCGCCCCCGTCGCCGCGATCCGCGCGCTCACGTGCTTGTCCCCCACCGGCGTCCGCTCGAGCCTCACGCCCAGCGAATCGAGATACGCCTCGAACCCCCCGTTGCTCATCACCGTCCCCACGACCACCGGCGGATCGAGCCGCCCCGCCGCCAGCCGCTCCGCCGCCCAGATCGCGAGCGTCCGGTCCCCGTTCACGAGCCGCCCCCGCCCGTCCGAGAAGACCGCCCGGTCCGCGTCCCCGTCGAACGCCACCCCCACATCCGCCCCGCTCTCCCGCGTCAAGGCCTGGATCGTCTCGGGATGCGTCGCCCCGCACCCCGCGTTGATGTTCATCCCGTCCGGCTCCGCGTGCGCGAGGACCACGTCGGCCCCCAGGGCGCGGAGCACCCCCGGCGCCAGGTGGTACGCCGCCCCGTTCGCCGCGTCCACCGCGATCCGCATCCCCGCCAGTCCCCCCGGCACGATCCCCCGCAGCGCCGCCTCGTACGCGTGCACCGCCGACCGGTCCGACCGGATCTCCCCGAGGTCGCCCCCCGTGGGCCGCTCCCCCTCGTCCGCGAGACCCGCCTCGATCGCCGCCTCCAGCTCGTCCGCGAGCTTGCGGCCGTCCGCCCCGAAAAGCTTGATCCCGTTGTCCGGCGCCGGGTTGTGGCTCGCCGAAACGACGACCCCCGCCGCGAAGCCCCCGCCGCGCACCGCGTGAGAGAGCGCCGGCGTCGGCACCACCCCCAGATCCACCACCTCGAACCCCGCCGACGCGAACCCCGCCGCGCACGCCGAGAGGAGCATCGGCCCCGAACGCCGCGTGTCCCGCCCGATCGCCACCCGCCTCGGAAGATCCGCCCCCGCGAGCCCCGCCCCCCGAAGCGCCGCCCCCGCCGAGCGCCCGAGCGCGAGCGCGAGCTCGGGCGTGAGGGGCCCGTTCGCCACCCCGCGGACCCCGTCCGTCCCGAAGAGCCTCCCCACGCTACGAGGCGAGCCTGACCCGCGCGGGCCGGACAACCTTGTCGCCGAGCGTGTACCCGGCCTCCAGCTCCTCGACGACCGTCTCCGCCTCGTGCCCCGGCGCGTCCACCGTCCCCAGCGCCTCGTGGTACGTCGGGTCGAACGGCTTCCCCACCGCCTCCACCCGCACGATCCCCTCGCTCGCGAGCGCCGAGAGAAGCTGCTTCTCCACCCCCCCGAGCCCCGCGACCACCGACTCCGCCGACGCCCCCCGCCCGAGCGTCGCGATCGCCCGCCCGAAGTTGTCGAGCACCGGGATGAGCTTCAGCGCGAACCCCTCTACCGCCTGCCGCCGCACCACCACGCTCTGCTGCTCCACTCGCTTCCGAAAGTTCTGGAAATCCGCCTGAAGCCGCTTCGCGTCCTCCTCCCTCTGCGCGAGCTCCCGCGTCCGCTCCACCAGTTGCCGCTGCAGGCTCTCCAGCTCCGCCCGGTCCCCGAACCCGTTCCCGAAGCCCTCGTCCGGGAGATCCCCGAACTCCCGCTCGAAGTCGATCGCGTCCCCCGGCGCCCGCTCCGCCTCCGGCGTCTCGAACTCCTCCATATCCGGCGCGATCGCCTCCCCCCCGTGAGTTCCCCCCGCGTGGGTCGCCTCCCCCTCCGGTGGCGGGATCTCCTCTCTCCTCTCGTCGCGCGGATCGGTCACCCCCCGATTTTACCGCCCGTGGCATCGGCGTCCCGCCGATGCGTCCCGAGGGCGTCCCGCCCTCGGCAGGGCGAACCCCCGAACACCCCTCCACGCCCCCAAAAGGCGCCCGACTCTACCCCCCCGCGACCTTCCGCGCCTTCAAAGCCCCCCGGATGCTCCACCCGCTCGCCTCCAGAAGCGAGCGCGCCTCGTCCGTGTCCGCCGTCGAGAGCTCCGTCACGATCCGCACGCACCGGTCCCGAAGCTTCGCGTTCTTCGCCTTCACGTCCACCATGAGGTTCTCGATGACCTTCCCCGAGAGCACCATCGCCGCCGTCGAGATCCGGTTGAGCGCGAGCTTCTGCGCCGTCCCCGCCTTCAGCCGCGTCGAACCCGTCAGCACCTCCGGCCCCGTGTCCAGAAGCACCCCGTGGTCCGCCGCCGAGAGCAGCGGCGCCCCCGGGTTGTTCGCGATCCCGCACGTCCACACCCCCTTCTGCCGTGCGTGCCGCACCCCCGCGATCGCGAACGGCGTCGTCCCGCTCGCCGCGAGCGCCACCACCACGTCCTCCCGCGCGAGCCCGATCCCGTTGAGCATCCCGATCGCCGCCCCCGGATCGTCCTCCGCGTCCTCCACCGCCGCCCCCGCCGCCGCCGCCCCCCCCGAGACGAGCGCCACGAACCGACCGGGGTCCGTCCCGAACGTCGGCGGCATCTCCGCCGCGTCCGCCGTCGCCAGACGCCCGCTCGTCCCCGACCCGAGGTACACCACCCGACCCCCCAGGGCCAGCGCCCCCGCCGCCCGCTCGGCCACCACCGCGAGCGCCTCCTCCGCCGCGTCGAGCGCCCGCATCACCGCCCGCTCCTCCTCGTTCATCAGCCGCACGATCGAGCGCGCGTCCATCCGGTCGAGCCCGTACGAGCGCGGGTTCCGATCCTCCGTCGCCATCAGGACGCCTCCCCGCCCGTATCACCGACCGTCTCGCGCGCGAGCCGCACCGCCCCGAGCACCGGCGCCTCCGTGATCCGCCGCACGTCGAGCGCGACCCCCGGCAACATCCCCCCCAGCGCCTCCTCGAACGCCCGCCGGTACAGCGGCGACGCCTTCCACACCCCCCCCGCGAGCGCCACCGACACCTCCCGCCTCCCCGCCAGATACCGCCCGACGTGCCCCGCCGCCACCTCGGCGAGCTCCGCCGACCCCCGCGCCACGCTCGCCAGCGCGTACGCCTCCCCCGCCCCCGCGTCCGCCGCGAGCGGCTTCACGAGCTTCGCGAGGATCGTCGCAGGGCTCGGCGCCCGGTGCACCGCCGTCACGATCTCCGGCTCCACGAGCGACCCGAGGAGCTCCTCGATCGCCCGCGCCATCCCCGGCGTCGCCTCCTCCGGATGCCGCAGAAACCAACGCAGAGCGTCCCGGCCGTACACGAACCCCGATCCCTCGTCCCCGAGGATGTACCCCCGCCCCCCCGACTTCACGACCCGCCCCGCGTCATCCGCGGAGCACACGAGCGACCCCGTCCCCGCCACGACGCAAAGGTCCGCCCCCTCCGCCGCGTACAGCGCCGCCGTGTAGTCCGGCTCCGCCCTCAGCCGCGCGATGGGGAAGAGCTCCCCGAGGAACGCGAGCGCCCGCGCCCGCATCGCCTCGTTGATAAGCCCCGCGAAGCACCCGCACGCCGCCGTCGGCGGAGGGCACCCCTGCGCCGCGTGCCGAAGGTTCCGCCGAAGCCGGCTCTCCGGCGTCGAGACGAGATTCGCCGCCCCCGACTGCCCCGAGAACAGCGTGACCCCCGCCCCATCCACCGCCAGCACCCGGCACGACGACCCCCCGCAATCGAGCCCCACGAAGATCGGTCCAGACGCGGGCATCCCGACCGCCGAGCGTACCCCCGCCCCTTGCCCCGCACGGGCGCCCGCCGCCACGATAGAGACGCTCCCGCCGATGAAGCACCCCTTCGCCGCCCTCGTTGCCTTCCTCGTGTTCGAGGGCATGGTCCTTCTCATGAACCACCCGAAGTCCCTCGGCCGGGGCTTCCGGGGCAGCATGCCCCTGGCGTCCGACTGGTCCGGCGACGAGCCCGACCCCGACGAGCACGCCGCCCGCGAGCGCCACGTCGAGGAATGGGTCCGCCTCACCCGCCCCCTTTGGCTGGTCGTCGGCACTGCCCTCGCCCTTTGGGCCGCGCGGATCGCAGGCTCTTGAAGACGGGCGGGTCCTAGATACGCCCGGAGCGTTCGAGAAGCGTGTAGCCGAACGCCGCGAGCGCCGCCCCGATCCCGAATCCGGCGACGAGGCCCGGAAGCGTCCACCCGAAGGTCGCGAGACCGAACGCCGCCGCCCCAGCCCCGACGCGATCCTTCGCCCCGGCAAGAAGCAAGAGGAGAAATGTGCCGACGAGGAGGAACGCGAGTGCCGCCGCCGTCATACTCACGATCCCACAGACGACGAGCATCCTCCCGAGCACGTAGTACCGGGCCGCGAAGTCCAACCTCATCGGAGCGAGCGACCCGCCTCCGGCCGAGAGCCCGACGGGAGTCGCCGCCACTAGGGCCGGAGTCGGCCCCGGATTCGCGGCGGCGGAGTTCCCCGCTGGAGCGGACGCGGGTGCCGATGGAGCGTTGCCATTGAGGATCGCCGTCGCCGTCGCGATAGGCGAGAGCCCTCCCGCGTATTTCGAACGAAGCCACGCCGGATCGATCCGCGGCGTCGCCGACGCCGAAGTTGTCACCGCTTTAAGCCAGTCGGCGTAACTCATCCGGACGTTCTACCCCTCTCCCCTCGCCTCCCTCGCGCAACCGCTCGAAGCGACCGTCGGGCGAGATCCCCCGGGCGTCTACCCGCGACGCCGCCGGACGGACAAGCCCCATCGGGTTTACTCCCGGCGGTGAGCAACGAGGGTCAACAGCGGATCGCCGTCCTCACCCACGACTCCCTCGGCAACTACGTCGTCGCCACCCCCCTCATCGCCCTCTTCCGCCGCGAGCGCCCCGACGCCCGACTCGACTACGTCGGCGGAGCCCGCACCCGCGCCCTCTGGGAGCGCGAAAGAGGCTGGGACCGGACCTGGAGCTACGACGACGCCCCGAGCGCCGCCTACGACCTCGTCCTCTCCACCGAGCGCGACGCCTGGGCCGTCGCCCACGCCGAACGTCTCGTGAGGAGAGGCGGCCGCATCCTCGGCCCCGGCGCCCCGCGCCCCGCCGGCCTCGCCGCCGACCCCGACTGGACCGCCCGCGACCTCAAAGCCCGCTACCCCGAACTGACCACCGGCTTCATCGCCGAGATCTACGCCCGGTGCGCCGGCCTCGCCGGCCCCGTCGGCCCCTACGCCCTCCCCCGCGAGCCCGCCGAGCCCCACGGGTGCGACCTCCTCATCTCCTGCTCCGCCTCCCTCGACGAGAAGCTCTGGCCCCTCGAACGCTGGCGCGAGGCCCTCGAACCCTACGCCGGACGCGTCGGCCTCGTCGGCGTGAAACCCAAGCCCGGTGCCCCCGCCTACTGCGGCCAGAGCACCGAGGACGCCCTCGCCGCCGACCCCGACCTCCGCGTCGCCGACCTTCGCGGCCGCTACACCCTCCCCGCTCTCGTGAGGGCCGTCGAAGCCGCCCGCGCCGTCCTCACGATCGACAACGGCGTCATGCACCTCGCCGCCGCCACCGAGACCCCCGTCGTCGCCCTCTTCCGCCCTGCGATCGAGCGCCTCTGGCGCCCCCCCCACGCCCCCGCTCTCGCCCCCCTTTCCGCCGATCCCGTCGCCGCCATCAGGCCCGCCCGCGTGGCCGACGCCCTCCAAACCGCCCTCGCCCGAGCCGCCCTTGCCCGATAAGCCCCGCGTCGCCGTTCTCCTGAAGTCCTACCTCGGCGACGCCGTGATGGTCGAACCCGCCCTGCGCGCCGCCCGCGAGTCCGCCCCCTTCCTCGGCCTCCGCGCCTCCGCCACCGCCCGCGAGGTCCTCGCCCACATCCGCCCCGACGCCTTCCTTCCGCTCACGAGAGGCCACACCGCGAAGACCCTCCGCGACGACGTCCGCGCCCTCCGAGGCTGGAACGCCGGCGTCGCCCTCGTCGTGGACCGCTCCTTCCGCGCCGCCCTCCTCGCCCGCCTCGCCCGCATCCCCGTCCGCGTCGGCCACCCCCGCGACGCCCGAGGCTTCCTCCTCTCCCGCGTCGTCCCCTACGACGAGCGGGAGTACGAGGCCGCGTCCTACGCCGACCTCGCCCGCGCCGCCGGGATCCCCGTGCCCGACCCCGCCCCCCGCCTCCACCCCCCCGAGGCCGGACCCGAGATCCCCCTCGGCGCCGTCGGACTCCAACCCGGCGCCCGCTACGAGGCCAAACGCCTCCCCGAAGCCGCCTCCCGCGCCTTCATCGCCGCCATGGAAGAGCGCGGACGCCCCGTCGTCCTCCTCGGCGGCCCCGAGGAGAGGGCCCTCTGCGAACGCCTCGCCACCCCGTCGTGTACGCTCCTCGCCGGAACGTGCTCCATCCCCCAGACGCTCGCCGCCCTCGCCTGGCTCGACCTCTTCGCGAGCGCCGACACCGGCCTCGCCCACCTCGCCTTCGGGGTGAGAACCCCCTCCCTCGTCGTCTTCGGCCCCACCCCCGCCGCCAAATGGACCCACGGCCCGCCCCAGAGCCTCCTGCTGAGCCCTCAGGACGAGGGACGGGGCGACCTCTCCCGCCTCGACCCCGACCTCTTCGTCGCCTCCTGCCTCTCGCGGCTGGGTTCGCCCTAGCGGGCGCCCGCCCCGCCCGCGCCGCCGACGCCCTCATCCTCGCCCCCACAGGCGCCCTCGGCCCCGCCGTGGACCGCGAGATCGCCCTCGAACCGAACTGGATCCTCTGGCCCCCCACCCCCGAGAGCACCCCCGCCAACGCCTCCGAGACCCCGAACCGCGACCTCGTCCGCCTCCTCTCCCTCACCACCGGCGCCGATTGGAACCTCCGGGCCACCGGCTTTCGCGCGATCCCCCGCGACGGCGGCTTCCTCCTCCTCGACCGCGCCGAACTCGCCGCCCGCGGACTCTTCGCCGCCCGCGCCCGCCTCCTCGCCGGACGCCGCCTCGTCCCCCTCGCCCGCCCCGGCGGAGCCCTCCCCCTCGAGGCGATCGCCCTCTGCGCGACCGGCGACGACCCCGTCCGACCCGCCACCGACGCCGACCTGCGCTCCGCGCGCACCCTCCTCGTCGCCCTCGCCCCCGACGGCGACGCCGTCGTCCGCGCCCGACGCGCCATCGCCGGAAGCGAGCTCTGGAACGCCGCCCGCCCCGCCGCCGGCGGCGGGCGCATCCTCCTCGTCGAATCCCCCCCGCCCGCCGGCTCCCGCTGGTCCCGCTTCTGGACCCTCGGCCGCGGCTGGCCCGCGACCGGCGTCTCCCCCGTCGCCGGCGGCGTCCCCGGACTCCTCCCCGCCCGCGACGCCGCCCGCCTCCTCACGCGCCCCGAGACCTTCGCCTGGACCCCTTCCGAACGCCTCCTCCGCCGCGAGCCCGACCGCTGGCTCGCCCCCGCCGCCTCCGCCCTCCCCATCCTTCTCGTCGTCCTCGCCTCCCTCCTCGCCTCCGCCTGGGGCCTCTTCGAGGTCGCCCGCGACCGCCGCGACCCGCGCGCGGACCTCGCCGCCCGCGCCGCCTTCGCCCTCCCCGCCGCGATCCTCGCCTCCCCCCTCCTCTCCGCCTCCTTCGGCCCCGGCTTCTGGCCTCTCGCCGCCGCCCTCCTCCTCGCCGGAGCCCTCGGCGTCGGCGCCCTCGCCCGCCGCTGGTGGGGCCGGAGCGCCGAACTCGGCCTCGTCGCCCTTCTCGGCCTCCTCGCCACCCTCTTCGCCGGACCTTTCCACCCCTGGTCCGGCGTCCTGCGCGACCTTCCGGGCGGCGTCTCGCCCGAGGCCCTCGGCGCCGCCGCCCTCTACGCCGCCGTCGCCGGAGGGGCCACCCGCCGCGGCGAGGGCCTCCTCTGGTTCGCCGTCCGGCTCGGGGCCGTCGCCGCGATCGCCCTCGCCCTCCGCACCCGGCCCGAGACCGCCGTCGCCCCCCTCCTCGGCCTCCTCGCGGGCGAGGGCCTCCTCACCCCCGTCGCCCTCCCCGCCGCCGCCCTCCTCCCCCCCGGCCTCGTCCGCCTGAGCCGCGCCGGGGTGGACTGGCGCCCCGACGGCCTCGTCCGCGAATGGCCCGCCCCGCCCGACGTGAACCTCTGGTCCCACGCCGCCCTCCTTCTCAGCCCCCCCGCCGTCCTCTTCGCCCTCGCCTGCGCCCTCGGCGCGATGACCCTCGCCCCCTACGCCGGGTTCCGCCTCCGCCGCGCCCTCGCCTTCCCCGGTTCCCTGCGCCCGAACCCCGGCCTCGCCGGCCTGAGCGCCGCCGCCTTCCTCGCCGCCGCAGGTCTCCTCACCCCCGAATGGCTCTCCGGCGCCCTCCTCGCCGCCGCCGGAGCCCTCCCCCTCCTCCTCGCCGACGCGAGAGGCGCGTCCTAAGCCCCGCCCGAACCCACCTCCAGCATCAAACGGCTCACGTCCCGCCCCGGCACGCTGAAGCGCGGGTTGTCGAACCGCGCCCCCTCCCGCGCCATCCGCGCCCGCCGGATCCGATCCACCCGCTCCGCCTCCTCCCGCGCCGCCCGCAGGAACGCCTGGAGCCGCGGCGCCCCCCCGTCCGCCGTCGAAAGCGCCCCGGGACGGTACGCGAACGAGAACATCGCCATCTTCCCGCTCGGCCGCACGAGATAGACCCGCACGATCTCCACCCGCGGCCCGAACTCGAACCACTTCGCCGGGCACCGGGCCAGATCCGCCAGAAACGCCTTGAGCGCCGGAGCCCCCTTCACCCGGACCCCGCCCCGCATCTCGATCGTGTTCGTCGCCGTGACCTCCCGGTACGTCTCCCGCGCGAGCTCCCGCGCCCGCGCCTGGCACGCCCGCCCGAGGATCCGCCGCGACCGCTCCGCGATCATCGCCCCGTTGTCGTCGCCGGGCCCCGGCGGGTCCGCGAGCGCGAAGAGATAGCCCTCGTCGTCGGAGACTTTGACGACCTGGGAACCCACGCCGTGGCTTGCCCGGATGGCGGCCTCCGCCGCCGAGGCGTCGCTCCACACGATCCCCGCCTCGCGCGCCGAGAGGGCGAGTCGGCACTCGGACCCCGGCTCGTTATCGTCGCTGCCCACGATATGCCCCCGAAACCGCAGAGCCGAGGGGGGAGGGGCCGGGGGAGGCAGGGCGCATCCCGCTACCATGACGACCGAAAAGGCGGCGAGGAACCTCACGCGAAGATTGACCTCACTTCGCGTACCCGGCGTCCCACCACCTCGTCTTCCGACGTTCGGGGGCGATCAGCGTCCTCCTCGAAGCATCCCGTCGCGACTCGATCCTCGGCTTCGCCCCCGCCGCCTTCATCGCCTCCACGACCCGAACCCGTAACCCCTCGCCCCGGCACCGGTTCAACGCCGCGCGGAGCCGAGGGGGCACCTCCCCCGCCGTCCGGTCCCAAGCACCGAAGGCGAACGAGAACGTCGCAACCTTCCCGTTCGCCCGCGTGAGGAACACGCGCACGACCTCCGCGTCGGGGCCGAAAGCGAAGCGGGAAGCGAACGCATCTCCCGCAGAATCCCGTCCACCTCCGCCGCACCTTCTACCCGTACCCCCGCGCAAGGATCGAGCGTGAGCGGGACGAGCGAGATGGATCGGAACCTCTCCAGCGAAAGGTGAGCGACCCGCTTCCGGCACGCCTCGCCGAGGATCCTCCTCGACCTCTCGGCGAGCATCGCCCCGCCCGCGAACGTCCCGGTGAGCGAGAACGCATGGGGCTCCCCTCCGGACACGAGTTCGGAACCCACCCCCTTCCCCCTCCCGATCGCCTGGTTCGTCTCGAACGAGTCCGCCCAGAACGTCGCCAGATCGTTCGTCGAAATTTGGAGGCGGCACCCTCCGTTCGGGTCGGCTTCGTCCCGGCCGACCTCGAAGCCACGGAACCAAACCTTCGCGAGAGGCGGCGGAGCCGTCCGATCCTGGCAACCTCCGCTAGCGCCGAGCGCCAGCGTCGCGAAGCCCGCCGAGATCGCCCATCGGGACACGAAGGACCGGGCGACCCGACCGCCGCCGACCGCGGGAGGCGTCGTCGCTCTCCTCATGCCCCTACTCTATCACAACGTTCGCGGAAGATCGCGCGAAGGGAACCGCCGGTAGGTCCTCCGCCCTAGATCCGCGTGAGCACCTCCTCCCGCCCGAAAAGCCGCACCGCCACCGCGAGCGCCGCCGCCGCGAGGAGCGCCGACACCCCCACCGTCGTCAGCACGTCCGCCGCCGCCACCCGCCCCAGCATCGCCGCCCGGATCGTCGCCGACACGTTGAGGACCGGCACCAGGTACACCCACCTCGCCCCCGCCGCCTCCGTGAGGCCCAGGATCTGCGAGAACACCGCCGGGATGAGCACCACGATGCTCATCTGCGCGAGATACGTCTGCGCCTCCCGCGTGTTCCGCGCGAACGTCGAGACCGCCAGAAGCAGCGACCCGAACATCGCCGCGAGCGGCAGGATGCACGCCACCGCCACGAGCGCCGAGAGCGGCGTCAGCCCGAACCCCTCCGCGAACACCGACCGCGTGATCGGCAGATTGAGCCCCGCGAAGAGCGCGAGCGTGAGCACCGCCGTGAGCGACGAGACCGTGCACAGCGTCACGAGCGCCGCGAGCTTCCCCAGCGCCACCTGGCGCCGACCCACCGGCGTCGTCAGAAGCGTCTCCAAGGTCTGGCGCTCCTTCTCCCCCGCCACGATGTCCGCCGCCATCGCGAACCCCCCGTAAAAGGCCCAGATCACCACGAGGTACGGCAGCAGCGACACGAGCAAATCGTTCGCCTTCCCCCCGATCGTCACCTCCCGCCGCTCCACCCTCAGCGGCGTCGCGATCCCCGGATCGAGCCCCGCCCGCCCGAGCGCCGCCTGGACGAGCCTCAGATTGAGCCCCGCCGCCACCCGCTCCACCGAGGCGAGCGCGATCTGCGCCCTCTGCTCGTTCGGATCGAACCGCGCCTCCACCCGCGCCGAGCGCCCCGCCGCGATCGCCGCCGCCGGATCCTCCGGAAAGCTCAGCACGAGCCGCGCGTCCCCCTTGCGCAAAAGCGCCTCCCCCGCCGCCGCGTCCGCCACCGACTTCGTCGGAAAGCCCGCCCGCCGCAACGTCGCCACGAGCGGGTTCCCCGGCGACACCGCCCCCGCCAGATGGATCGTCGGCAACGCCGCCGACTTCACGCTCGAACCCACCACCCCGAAGAGCAGGAGCGACAGCGCCACCGAGAACGCTGGCCCGACGAGCGCCGCCGACCGCGCCCGCCGGTCCCGCAGAAGCTCCCGCATCTCCTTCCGGAAGATCCAGAGCCACAATCCTTTCGTCACGAGACCGCCCCCTCCCGCCGGTACCCGACGAGATCGAGGAACGCCGCCTCCAGCGTCGCCTTCCCGGTCGCCGCCTTGATGTCGGCGACCGTCCCCTCCCCCCGGATCGTCCCCCCCTCGATCGCGTACACCCGGTCGCAAAGCCGCTCCGCCTCGCTCATGATGTGCGTGCAGTACACCACCGTCTTCCCCTCGCCCCGCGCCTCCTCGACGAACGCGAGCACGTCCTGCGCCGCCACCACGTCGAGCCCCGACGTCGGCTCGTCGAGAAAGAGCACCGGCGGGTCGTGCAAGGTCGCCCGCGCGATCCCCACCCGCTGCTTCTGCCCCGTCGAGAGCTTGTCCGCGAGCCCGTCCGCGTACGGGCCGATCCCGAACCGCGCGATCGCCCGCTCCACCCGCGCCTTCAGCTCCGCCCCCCGCAGCCCGTAGAGCCCCCCGTAGAACGTCAGCGACTCCCGCGGCGAGAGCCGCCCGTAGATCGCCGTCGAGTTCGAGAGGAACCCGAGGCTCGCCCGCACCCGCTCGGGCTCCCGCGCCACGTCGAACCCCGCCACCGACGCCGACCCCGTGTCCGCCCGGATCGCCGTCGAGAGGATCCTGAGGAACGTGGACTTCCCCGCCCCGTTCCGCCCGAGAAGCCCCACCACCTCCCCCGGCTCCGCCCGAAAGTCCACCCCCTCCACCGCCCGCACCTCCCCCCGCTTCGGATCGCGGAAACTCTTCGTGAGACTTTCGGTAAGCACGCCGGACGGGAGCATAGGCACGCGGCAGTGTACGGCACCGGACGGGACGGGGATGCACCCTCGCTCAGCACGCGAGCCCGACTCCCCCGAAGGGTCCGAGCGGACCGCGTCCGCCCTACTCGCTCGGCCCCTCGGTGCCGAGGATCTCGAACCCCCACTCCCCCTTGCGCCTCGCCCGAAGGTCCACGTAGAAGAGCGAGCCGTCCTTCGCGCACACCTGGGGCGAGACGCGCCAGAAACCGTCCTCGAGCTCCTTGAGACCCGTCCTCCCCGTCACCTCGAAGGGCGCGCCGCGCCGGCGGACCCGCGCGAGGACGGCGGCGTCCTCACCGGGGGCGCACCCCCGGCCCCGGTTGAAGCACTCCTCGAAGTAGCGCTCAGAGACGTCGATCGCGTTGACCCCCCGCCGCATGAACGGCAAACGGCTGAACACACCGATGCAAGTCCAGACGGCGGCGGCGACGAGCGCGATGAAGAGGAGCGACCTAATCGAGTACCGGGGCACCGCAAGCCTGCCAAATGGCTCTCTCCATTCTGACTTCGAATGCCGTGAGAAACCGGAGAGCAGGGGTGCTAGAGTCACAGACGAGCCCCCCGCCATGCTCATCGAGATCCGAGACCCCGTCGCCGAACGCCTCCGAACCCGCGCCGCCGCCGCCGGCCTCGCCCCCGACGCCTACCTCGAAGCCCTCCTCGAGCGCGACGCCCCCGCCCCCCTCCCCCCCGCGACCGACACCCCCCCGAGGTCGTCGCCGAACGTCTCCGAAAGCTGAACGAGTCCGTCGAGGCCGCCCGCGAGTACTGGAGGGGCCGCGACGCTCTCCCCGTCCCCGCAGGCGCGTTCTCCCACGAATCGCTCTACGAATACAAGGGGGAGTAGACGGGCATGAGGATCGTCGTCGATGCGAACGTCGCCCTCCGCGCTTTCTATCCCCCCGATCCCGGCCACGACGCCGCCCTCGCCGCCCTCCGACGCCTCGTGCTGGAAGGACACGAACTCCTCCGCACCCCCCAGGTGATGCGCGAGGTGGATCACACCTGCATGCGCCCGGTCCCGAGCAACGGTCTGGGGCTCGATGTCGCCGAGGCCCGCGCCGTCCTCGCCCGCATCGAAGAGGGACCCCTCGCCCTCCTGAACGACACCCCGCGGGTCTACGAAGAATGGCGCCGCCCCATCGACACCGTCGAGATCCGCGGCCGCCAGACCCACGACGCGAACCATGCCGCCGCCCTCCGCGCCCACGGCGTCTCGCACCTTCTCACCCTCGACCCCCGCGACTTCGCCCGCGACCCCGATCTCACCGTCCTCACCCCGCAGACCGTCCTCGCCTGAGCCGCCCTCCCGTCGCGGGTCCGGACGCAAGGAGACCCGGAGCGGCTTTCTCCCGCCCCCCCTTCATCCGCCTCTCCCGCCGACGTAAGGGTGTGCCCCTTCCGCGAACCCCCTCCCGCCGACGCCGTCCCCACGTGACCCTCGCGCCCCCCGACGCCCGAGCGTCACACGGCCCCGGCCTGAAAACCCCCGCCCGCCGCCCCCTTCCGGTTCGCCGAACCCCCGCGAGCGTCATGCGGAGCGTCACACTCGCCGCGCCGATGGGATGTGATGATCCCCGCCCGGGCGGAACCCTACGAAGCGGGCAGAAACTCGATGCTCACCGCGTTGATGCAGTACCGCATCCCCGTCGGCGTCCCGTGCCCGTCCGGAAACACGTGCCCCAGATGACCCCCGCAGTTCGCGCACGTCACCTCCACCCGCCGCATCCCGAACGCCCGGTCCTCGTGCTCGGCGATCTTGCTCCTATCGAGCCCCTCGTAAAAGCTCGGCCAACCGCAACCCGAGTCGAACTTCGCCCCCGACGAGAAGAGCTCCGCCCCGCAACCCGCGCACACGTACTCCCCCGCCCCCTCGTGCTTGAACCTCTCGTACGCCGCCCCGAACGCACGCTCCGTCCCCTTCTCCCGAAGCACGTGGTACTGCTCCGGCGTGAGGATCCCCCGCCACTCGTCCTCGCTCTTCGGCAACGCCTCCTTCGGCGTCTTGCGCGCGGCGGCCACGACCTCGGAAGCGGGAGAGGCGGTCGGCAACGCCTCGCCCTCGGAGAGAAGCTCTGGGTCCATGCCCCCTTCTACGCACCGACCCCCCGCCCGTTCGGCCCGCCCGCTCGCGCCGCGCGATCCCCGCGCCGAACGTCCCGGACCGCCCGCCACAAAAACGTAGAGCCCGCCCCCCGCCCTGCCGATAACCCCTGTGTCGCGCTCTCGCGCCGCAACGACGCGGCGACGAGAGCCCTCCCGCCCTCTGGTCGCCCCGCAGGTTTTATGGACGCCGAATTCATCCTCGTCAGAAGGTCCCTCGAAGGGTCCGTCAAGGAGCTCCCCCCCCTCCCCACGGCCGTCCTGAAGATCCTCGAGACCATGAGCGGACCCGACCCCTCCGCCGCGAGGATCGAGGAGATCGTCGCCGCCGACCAGGCCCTCACCGCCAAAGTCCTCCGCGTCGTGAACTCCGCCTACTACGGACTCGCCCGCCAGATCTCCAACGTCGGCCAGGCCGTCGTCATCCTCGGCCTCCAGCAGGTTCGCAACGTCGCCCTCGCCGTCGGAGCCTCCTCCACCTTCAAAGGCGGAAGCCCCCGCCAGGCCGAGATCATGGGCCAGTTCTGGACCCACTCCTTCGCCACCTCCGCCACCGCCGGACTCCTCGCCGGAGGGAAGGGCTGGGAGCGCAAACGGATCGAGGAGGTCCAGACCATCGGCCTCATCCACGATATCGGACGCCTCTTCCTCTTCGCGAACTTCCCGAAAACCTTCGACCGCCTCGTCCGCCTCGCCGAGGAGCGCGCCCTCGACTTCGACGCCGCCGAACGCACCCTCATGGGCGTCTCGCACGCCGCCCTCGGCGGCGACATCGCCGACAAATGGGGCTTCCCCGGAACCATCGCCGACGCCATCCGCGCCCACGAAGGCCCCTTCGAGGACGCCACCGAAACCGCCAAGCTCGTCCACATGGCCGACTGGCTGAACAAAGGCGCCTACACCCTCCTCGCGAGCCTCCCCGAACCCGCCCTCGACCCCGCCGTCGCCGCCTTCTTCGCCCTCTCCGAAGAGGACTGGGACGCCGTCCGCGACCGCACCGGACTCCTCGTCCTCGAAGCGAGCCAGGCCATCGGCGTCCTCGCCGCCTGAACCCGCCCCCTCCCCCCAAGACCCCCCCCCCAAGACCTTTCCCAGCGCCATGAGCACGAACGGCATCTCCTTCTCCGGCCTGAGCTCCGGCATCGACACCGACTCGATCATCAACAAGCTCATCGCCCTTGAAGGCCAGTCCGTCACCCGCCTGAAAACCCAGCAGAAAGGATTCGGGCAAAAGGACGCCGTCTTCGGGACGCTCCTCGACAAGATCTCCGCCGTCGCCCAGGCCTCCGGCGGCCTGAACACCGCGAGCGCCTTCAACCCCGTCAAAGCCGCGAGCTCCGACCCCGCCGTCGCCACCGTCGCCGGCGGCGCCGACTCCCCCAAAGGCGTCTACGCCCTGAAGGTCACCCGCCTCGCCCAGGCCCAAAAGCTCGCCTCCGCGCCCCAAACCGACGCGACCACCGCCCTCGGCAAGAGCGGCACCCTCCTCGTCAACGGCAAGGCTCTAAGGGTCGAGGCCACCGACTCCCTCCGTACCCTCGCCGGCAAGATCAACGACCTCGGCGCGGGCGCCACCGCGAGCCTCATCGACGGCGGCGCCGGAAGCGCCTACCTCACCGTCGGAAGCACGAAGACCGGCGCCGCCAACCGCCCCCTCCTCGCCGACGCGACCGGCTCCGTCCTCGCCGACCTCGGCGTCCTCGGACCCGCCGACGCCCCCCGGACCCCCCTCCCGAACGGCGCCGCCTCCGCCGCCTTCGCCGACGCGACCACGCCGCTCGCAGGCCTTCTCGGCGCGACCGGAACCGGCGGCCTCGGCCCCGCGAGCCTCACCATTGGCGGCACCGCCGTGACCCTCGACCTCTCGACCGACGGCCTCCAGACGATCGCCGACCGGATCAACGCGGCAAACGTCGGCGCCCAGGCCACCGTCGCCGCCGTCTCCGTCGAAGGCGCCACCCGCTACCGCCTCGAGATCGCCGGCACCCCCCCGCCCGCCCTCGCCGACGGTGCGGGGAGCCCCCTCCACGCCCTCGGCGTCCTCCAAAAGGCCCCCGCGAACGAGCTCCTCGCCGGCCAGGACGCGAGCTACTCCCTCGACGGCGTCGCCCTCACCAGCGCCACGAACGAGATCAAGGGCGCGATCCCCGGCGCCACCATCACCCTCCTCGCCGCCGACGCCGCGACCCCCAAGACCACCGCCGTCACCCTCGCCCGCGACGACGCCGCCGTCAAAGCCCGCGTCACCGACTTCGTGAGCGCCGTCAACGGCGCCCTCGGCTACATCAAGGACGCCTCCCAGTTCGACAAGGCGAGCTACGCCTCCGGACCCCTCTTCGGCGACGCCACCGCCCGCCAGTTCGAGAGCAGCCTCACCACCGCCCTCTTCCGCACCGTCGCGAACCCCGGCGCCAAATACACCAATCTCGCCGCCATCGGCTTCTCCCTCGATAAGACCGGCGCCCTCGCCGTGGACGACGCCCAGTTGAACGCCGCCCTCGCCGACCGACCCGACGAGGTCCGCCGCCTCTTCCAGAGCACCGGCACCTCCTCCGCCCCCGGCCTCTCGTACGTCTCCTCCACGAGCAAGACCCCCGGCTCCGTCGGCGACGGCTTCGAGGTGAACGTCACCCAGGTCGCCACGAAATCCGCCTTCGTCGGGGCCACCGCCCCCACCGCCCCCTCCGCCGCGTCCGAAAGACTGACCTTCGCCGGCGCCCTCTTCGGCACCGCCACCGTCGAGCTCGTCCTCGACCCCGGCTCCACCCTCGCGGGCACCGTCGCGAGGATCAACGCCGACCCCCGCCTGAAGGACAACCTCGCCGCGAGCGTCGAGAACGGGAGGCTCCGCCTCGACTCCCGCCGCTACGGCGCCGGCGGCCGCTTCTCCGTCGCCAGCAACGCCACCGCGGGCGCCGCGAACTCCGGCGTCGGCACCGGCGGCGCGGGAACGAAGACCGACGGCCTCGACGTCGCCGGCACCATCGGCGGCGGCGCGGCGACGGGGTACGGGCAGTTCCTCACCGCCACCGCCGAGAACGCCGCCGCCCAGGGCCTCCAGGTCGCCGTCACCACCGAGACGACCGGAAGCGTCGGCCGCCTGAGGTTCGTCAAGGGCCTCTCCTCGAGCCTCTCCGACGCCCTCGCCACCTTCTCCGACGCGACGAACGGCCTCGTGAGCGCCGCCCGCAAAGCCGCCCAGGACTCGAGCTCGGCGATCGACGACCAGGTCGCGAAGGCGAACGCCGCCCTCGACCGCAAGACCACCGAGCTCAAGGCGAAGTTCTCCCTCATGGAACAGACCATCGCCAAGCTCCAAAGCCAAGGCCAACGCCTCTCGGGCCTCACCGCCGCGAAGTAACGCCCAAAGGGGAACGACCCCCAAAGAGAGGAGGAAGCAAAGGGATCCTTCTCCCTCCTAGAGGGGGAAGGTGCCCCGCAGGGGCGGATGGGGGAGCCCGCAACGAAGGTTCACCCCTAATGACTGCGGGACGGAGGCGAACCCCCGGGGAGACCCCCGAGCACAGGCCCTTCTCCCCGCCCCCGGGAGGGGGTGGCCCGAAGGACCGGATGAGGGCCGGGGAGGACCCCCGAGGGGAGCGCGCGGATGGATCCGCGCCTTCCTCCGGGCGATCCATCGCCCGAACGGGAGGACGCCCTCCAGCAAGAGTCGGTCGCCGTAGGACGAGAGGAGCCCCCCGTGGCTCGGGCGTCTCGCCCGAGCGACCCCCGGGAGAACCCCCGCCTTCCGAACGCTCATCGAGGAGTCCCCCCGATCCGCTCCCCTCGCCGCCCAAGGACCGAAAGGACGCGCGCCACCTCCCCGACGTGGACGAAGCGCCTAACCTGACGAACCGCGCCTCACCCGACCGGACGCGCGCCGAGCGATCCGCCGAAGAGCACGGACGAGAGCCAGCCGCACCGCTCGCCCGAAGAGCCGCGCCGCCCTCCCCCACCGGTGCCCCTCTAGGCTCTCGATGGTCCCCAACATAAGGAGCGGTGGCACCGAACTCCGCCACGCCTCCACCTCCCGCGCGAAGGCGAGCACCCGCCCGTCCACCGCCTCGCTCTTATGACGGACCGAAAGGTACAGGAGCCGCGTCGCCGCGTGAGGGTTCGCTTCCGCCCGGTACGAGGCGACGTACGCCTCCGCCGCTTCAAGGAGCCGCCCCTCCTTCTCCAACGCCCACCCGAGCGCCCTCGACTCTTCAGAGGTGAGCGCCCGCAACTCCGCGAGCCGCTCCGCGAAGAGCACCAAGCCCCCCCACGCCTTCGCGACGTAGGCCGAGTACATCCCCTCGATCCACACCCTTTCCGACCCCCGCACGCTCTCGATCCCCTTTTCCAAAGTCTCCGCCGCCTCCTCGTGTCGCCCCAGCGTCCGAAGCCCCCAAAGCTTCCACTCCGGCTCCTCCGCGAACGGCAACGCCTCCGTCGCCCGCGCGAGCCCCTCCCGGTCCCCCAGGGCGTCCGCGAGGAACATCCGAAGCCGCAAGAACACCGTTCCCCCCCGCGAGGGCGAAGCGTCGAGATCCTCGGCCGCCTCCGCCAGCCGCCCCCCCTCCAACGCCGCCCGGACCCGCTCGTGCCGCGGAAACTCCTCCGCCGACGCCGAACCGAGGAAAGCCGCCCACCCCCGCGCCCGTCCGAGCGTCTCCTCGGTCACGGCTCGAGCGAGAACCCCCGCCCGAGCACCTCGTCCGGCCGGAGCACCCGCACCCCCGCGTACCGGTCGAAATCCCGCCGGTCGAGCGTAAGGAACCCCGCCGCCCCGTGCGCCCGCACCGCCGCCGCGTGGTGCGCGTCGTGCGCCTGGGCTCCGAGCACGTGGGTCGTGGTCAAGATGCTCCGCCACTCGCGGCACACCCCCGGCGTGTCGTCGAGGAGCGTGAGCGACCCCTCGTCGATGAAGCCGAGCAGCTCCAGCGCCTCGCCCCGCGCCAGCTCGAACCCGTTCGACCTCTTGGGCCGCGTGTAGAAGTGGTAGGTCTCGCGGAGGGCCTGGGGCGTGTACGCGACCTTCGCTCCCAAGTCCTCGAGTCGTTCCAGAGCGTCGTAGATCGTCCGGTACTGCGGATCGGGCTGGTAGACCGATCTCGCGAGGACGTTGGCGTCGAGCAGGACGAGCCCGACCACCTACTCGCTCTCTTCGTAGAGCGCCTCCGAGGAGAACGCCCCTTCGGGGATGGGCGGGTGCTCGCGGCCGCTCCAGAACTCGCGCGACCGCTCGGCCATTCGAGCCAACTTCGCCTTCTTCTCGGCGATCGCGTCGCTCGCGGCATCCGGTGCCTCGCCCGCGAGGTCGCGCTCCAGAACCTCCTCCACGTACCGCTCTGGCGCCACCCCCCGCGCCGCCGCCCGCGACCGCAACCGCCGCTCGACCCCTTCCGAAAACTCGACCGTCATCCCTCTGAACTGTAGCACGCCCTCCCCCCAATTCTCACCGCCGGCCCCGGCGAACGCCGCGAGGACCGAGCGCCCGAACGCCGCCATCGCGTCCGATCCGGCCGCACCGCGCAAAAGGACGTCCACCCACCCCGACCTCTTCTCATCGCCGAGAGCACGGCGTCCATCGTCGCGACCTACGGGCGCGACGGACGCGAGGAGCATCGCGCCCGACGCCCTTCCGGTCACCCCCGGACCTCCTGCGACTTCACGACGAACCGGCGCGACACGACGATGCGGCCCATCGTCGTGCGGGCTGTGTAGACGTTGGCGCCCGAGCGGGCGACGCACCGACCTCCCCCGCCGCCAACGCCGCCCCGGATCCGCTTGTGCCGCGGAAACTCCTCGGCCGGCAGAGGGTCGAGGGAGATCGCCCACCGCCGCGCCCGCCCGACCGCCGCGCCCGCCCGAGCGTCTCCCCCGTCACCCGATCCCCGCCCTGCGAGAACTGGATTTGAGAAGGCGTCGCTTCCCACTCATCCTGTAAGGAAAGGCACCGGGTACCCGACGTACGTTCCCGCTCCCGCGAGGAGCGCGACGGACGCGGCGAGAAGCGCGCTCCGCCGCGTTGAAGCCGTCCGCCGCCGGAAGCCCGGACGCACGACCCCGTAGAGAAAGACGCCCGCCCCGAGGAGAAGGAGGAACTCGCCGCCCATGAGCTCGTCCAGGTACTCCGGGTCCCGCGCCACGCACGCGAGGATCTGCGCCGAGGCTAGGATCCCCACCCCCGCTCCCCGCAACGCTCCCTCCCAGAGCCGCGTCCGCAGGATCAGATGCAGACCGCCCTCGAAAACAGCATAGGCGAAGAAGAACGGCAGGACGATGACAATCCGCGGGAGATACGCCCCGTACAGCCGCAGATCCGCCGCCGTCACCGGGATTGCAACTCCTTAGATGGACCCGGAGGTTCCCCACGGCCCTTGGAGACCCCGCCCCGGAAGACGACGGTGAAGTCCTCCGACTTCGGCTGGTTCCCTGGATCGGCGTCCCGCGGCGTCACCCGCAGGCGCCCGATCTCGCCCCCCGTCTTCCCGTCGTAGACGACGACCGCCTTCGAGAAGTCGATGACCCCCTGGCCTCCCCAGACGAGGACCCTCCGCCCCGGCGGCACCGCCCTTCGCTCGTGGTCCTCTTTCTGCCCCTCCGCGAACGCGACCACCGGGCGCGCCGACGCGTTCCTCACGTGGATCCCGTAGCTCGCGCTCCCGAACCTTGCGCCCCCGAGCGCGCACCCGCCCCCCGCCAGGGCGGCGAGGGATATCAGTGTTGCGCGGAACAAGCTCATCCTAACGGCCTTGCGCCCAGTCACGAACGTGAGCGTACATCTCCGCGCCGATCTCCCAGGGATTGTGGTCGTGCCCGGGAGGGTTCCCCGACCCGCTCCTCGGCAGGATAGGACACGTGATCTCGACGAGGCCCGCGATCACGGCGCGGGCTCCGTAGTTCGGCAAGTCCGACGTTCCGAACCCCTGCTGGATGTGCCCCTCCTCGTGGTTCTGCCGATGCGGATCTCAGCTTGGTCCTTGGAATGGACCGTGCCGTTGGCGATGGGTCGGGAAGCGAGACGAGGTACGGGTTTTCAGGGACGTTCAGAGAGACTTTATCTTCTTCTTTGCCGAACCCCTTTCCCATGCTCCCTCCCGCCGACGTAAGGGTGTGACCCCTCCGCGAACCCCCTCCACCGGGACTGATCCCATCGTGACGCTCACGCCCTCCCGAGCCCGCCCCGGAGCCCGAGCGTCACACGATTTGGACCTCCGGACCCCCTCCCCCCGCACCGCCCAGGTTCGCCGCGCCCCCGCGAGCGTCACGCGGAGCGTCACAATCGCCGCGCCGAGGGGATGTGATGATCCTCGCCCGAGCGGAGCCCGACCCCGGCGGCCCCTACCGCTTCGCCCCCGGAGTTCCCGGAGCCCCCGACCCCGCGTACCACTCCGCCCGCCGCGCCCGCGCCTCGGCCCCCGCGAACGGGTCCTCCCCCAACCGGATCTCCGGCACCGTCGTCACCAAGAGCGGCGCCGCCACCGTCAGCTCCTTCCCCTCCCGCACGATCCGCGCCTCCGCCCGGTCCTCCGCCAAACGCCGAAGCCCCAGCACCCGGTCCCCCACCCGCACCGCGTCCCCCGCGTCCGCCACCGCCGTCACGATCCCTGCCCCGTCCGTCTGGAAACGAGGCGACCCGAACCGCACCCCCGGAAGCATCGCCCGAAGGCCCAGCCCCGCCGCCCCCTCCAGCGGCACCTGCCCCCTCCCCCGCACCGTCCGGTCGTACAGAGGCCCCATCTCCGCCCCCCCGAACTCGATGAGAACGTCCCGCAGCTCCCCCTCCTCGAACCCCGGCTTCGGCAACGCGTGCCGCGCGTACAGCGCCCGCATGACGTCGTCGAGCGACACCTTCCCCCCCGACCTCGCCCGCAACGCCGCGTCGAAAACCCACCCCGCCAAGAGCCCCTTCGTGTAGTACGAGAAGTCCCCCACCCCGAAACCCCCGTTCTCCCACGCCCGCCGCGAACACTCCTCCAGATCGATCTCCTTCGCCTTCCGGCTCGCCTCCGTCTCCTGGAGCGCGCTCTGGAGCGAGTCCAGCAACCACCCCCGGTCCTTCAGCCCCGCCTGAAAGGTCTGCAGCTTCGCGTAGTAGTCCGTCACCCCTTCCGAAAACCACAGGTTCGCCGTCCGCACCGGCCCCGTGTAGTCGAACGGCCCGAGCCCCCGAGGCCGGATCTGCTTCACGTTCCAGGCGTGGATGTACTCGTGCACCGCCAGATCGTCCAGATGCAACGTCTCCGCGTTCGGGATCGCCTGCACGTTGCTCGCCCGGTGCTCCAACCCCCCCGAGAAGTCCCCCACCGCCAGATGCACGATCGTCAGATACCGCCGGAACGACGAGGCCCCGAAAAGCCTCAGCGCCGGTCCGTACCCCCGCTTCACCCGCTCCGTCTCCTCATCGAGGTTCGCCCGAATCGCCGAATCCCCCGCCGTCCACACGACCTCGTACGGAACCCCCCCGATCTCGTAGCTCCGCCGCTCGAACCGACCGAGCTGGAACGGATGGTCCACAAGCTCGTCGTACCCCCCCGCCCGAAAGCTCTCCTTCCCGAAGCTCGCCCCCGCCTCCTGAGGGTCCATCGCCGTCGCCACGTCCCAACCCTCCGGATTCCGGAGCCTCAGCGTCACCCCCTCCTCCTTCCGACCGTCCGCGTACATCCACACCGAAGCCCCGTTGAAGAACCCCACGTCCCCCTTGAGGTACGCCCCGAAAAAGCCCAGCCCCTTGTCGTCCGCCAGCACCCGGTACGTCAGGCGGATCGGCGTCCGCGCCGGGTTCTCCACCGTCCACCCCTTCCCGCTCCGCGCGATCTTCAGAATCGTCCCGTCCGGCGCCGTCGCCTTCACCGAGCTCACCTTCTTCGCGTAGTCGATGAGGAAGTAGAACCCCGGCGACCACGCCGGCATCCGGAACGTCTCCCGCGCCCCGGATTCGCCCAGCTCCATCCGCACCGCGAACGTCCGCGACGCCGGCTCCGGCGTGAGCGTGTACGACACCGACGCCCACCCGGACGCGCAGAGAAGGGAGCCGAGGAGAAGGGAGAAGCGCTTCAAGCTAGACAGATAAACGCGCGAAAGGGCCCGCGCGTCTCCCTTCAGACCGCGATGGGACGGATGGAGCCGAGCGACGCCCGCTCCAACGCCTCCAACCGCGCGATCCGCTCCGCCGTCGGCGGATGCGTCCGGAAGAGCCCCGCCGCGCTCGCCGATCCGAGCGGATTCACGATGTACATCGGCCGCGCCGCCGGATTCACCTCCAGCGGCGACCTCCCCGCGAGCGCCTCCATCCGCCGGAGCGCCGACGCGAGCCCCCGCGCGTCCCCCGCGATCATCGCCCCGTCCCGGTCCGCCGCGAACTCCCGCGTCCGCGAGAGCGCCATCTGCGCGAGCATCGCCGCCATCGGCGCGAGAACAAGCGAGAGGATCGTCACGAACGGGTTCGCCGGACGCCCCTCCGAGTCCCGCCCCCCCGTCCACATCGCCAGGTGGACGATCGTCCCCACCGCCCCCCCCAGCGCCGCCGCCACCGAAGCCGTAAGGATGTCCCGGTTCCTCACGTGCGCGAGCTCGTGCGCGATCACCCCCGCGAGCTCCCGCTCCGGAAGCGTCCTCAGCATCCCTTCCGTCACCGCGACCGCCGCGTGCCGGGGCGAGCGCCCCGTCGCGAACGCGTTCGGCTGAGCCCCCGGCGTCACGTAGATCCGCGGCGACGGGATCCCCGCGCTCCGCGACAGCCCCTCGACCATCGCCCGAAGCTCCGGCAACTCCCCCGGCCCCACCTCCCGCGCCCGCGCCGAGGCGAGCGCGATCCGGTCGCTCGCGAAGAACGCCGCCCCGTTCAGGACGAGCGCCATCCCGAGCCCCAGAACGAGTCCGTGCCGCCCGCCCAACACCAGGCCGATCCCCGTCATGAGGGCGAAGAGGAAGCCCATGAGCGCCGCCGTGCGGAGCGTATTCATCTGCTCTTTTCTACTCCGAAGGAGACCCCCGCGGAGCCTGCCGACGCCGCGGCGCGAGCACCGGCCCGAGCGCGACCAGCAGAAGCACCCAGGCCGCCAGCGTCCCGTGCACCGACGTGAGAAAGACGCACGCGAGCAACCCCCCGCCGAGGGCCACCAACGCCCCCCGCAAGCTTCCCAGCGCCGCCGCCCCCGCCACGAACGCGAGCCCCGCCCCCGCCAGCACCGCCGCCCCCGGCGGCAGATACCCCGCGAGCACCACGATCCCCAGGAGACCCGCCCCGAACCCCAGCGCCCCCCGCCAAGCCCGCTCCGGCCGCGCAAGCCAGGCCCCGAACGCGAAAAGCCCCAGCACCGCCGGAAGCCACGCGAGCGTCCGGTCCAGCCCCTCCGCCCCCGCGTCCGCCCCCGAGAACGCCACCGCCACCGACGAGCTCGTGAGCACGTCCTTCAGCGCCCACGTCGCCGAGGTCGCCGACCCTGCCGTCGGCGTGAGCCCGTCGCGCAGGACT
Source organism: Fimbriimonas sp. (assembly GCA_965249475.1). Lineage (GTDB taxonomy): Bacteria > Armatimonadota > Fimbriimonadia > Fimbriimonadales > Fimbriimonadaceae > Fimbriimonas. Next base: position 2,499,690 of record CBDFMD010000003.1, read on the forward strand.
CGCGGCGCCCGGTCCGCCCGGAGCCGGAACTCCAAATCCGCGATCTTGCGCCGGTCCGATCCGAGCACGTACCGGTACTCCCGCGCCCCTTCCGCCTCGTACCGCACCGCCGCCCGCACCCGCCCCCCCGGCGGCACGGGCCCGCTCCACTGGTACGTCCCCGTCCGCGGGTCCGGCTCCGTCACGCTCGCCCCCGGCCCGGGCGCTCCCGGACGGCTCACGTCGAGCCGGAACCCCGCGACCGGACCCGACCCCTGCGGCGCCGGAAACGAGAACCGCATCTCCACCGGCTTATCGGCGAGGTTCGCCCACTCGTACTCCCCGGAAAAGGTGTTCCGGTAGATCGCATCTCGAAAGGCGAACCCCGCCTCGATCCGCGCCCGCCCCATCGTCACCGGCCGCTCGTCCCGCCGCACCACCTCCCGCGTGAACACGACGTTCGCCCCCGACCGCACGAACGAGTCCCGGAGCGCCGTCACCCCGTCCGCCCCCGGGTCCCCCAGGTACGGCGCGAGCGTCCCCGCCCCTTCCGTCCCCAGCCGCGCGAGGAAGTCCGGCGGCAGGGTGAGCGTCCGCGCGTACGTCCGCTCCTCCACCACCGCCACCGCCGGGGCGAACTGCGTCACCGGCGACCGGTTCGCCCCCCGACTTCCGCCCGCCCGTCCCCGCTCCCGCGCCGAGGCCGTCGCCGCCCCCCGCCGCGCCGCCTCCCGCCCCCGGAAGGCCCCCGCCGCGAGCACGAGGAGCGCCCCCACCCCGAACGCCACCGCCCCCGCCGCCAGAAGCCCCCGCCCCCGGGGCGCAAGCCCCCGCCCCCACGCCGCCGCCGCCTCCGCCCGCCCCGGATCCACCCGCCGGAGCGCCACCCAAAGCCCCCCCAGCACAAGCCCCCCCGCCAGCCCCAGGGGCAGAAGCGCGAGAAGACTCCCCACCCCCCGAAGAAGAAGTGCCCAAGCCGAAACGACGATCTCCTGCGTCAACGGGGGCTAGACGAGCGAGGCCGCGGAAGGTTGCAAGAGGGGTCCGCCGCCCTACACAGGGGCCACCCTACATATCGTCCGAGGGCGACGACGTCCTCGCCGCCCTCATCCGCCGCACCAAACCCGAGGCCGCCTTCCGCTTCGTCGATAAACCCAAGGATTCGCTAGCGCCACGGCTACAGTAGAGAAACGAAGCTTCCGAGACTCAGGACTGCTCTCCCAACGTAAGCCCGTTTGCGATCCATGCGCCTGGCGGCTTATGGTCGAGCTTAACCTGACTTCGCACCATCGCACGCGTCAGTTTCTAACTTGGCAGATCACTTCCGCTTACGAGGGAGAGGGAGAGATCAAGCCAGACATCCCGGTGAGGCTCGTACGCTTGACCTTGGATCGACTCACCAACAATCTTCAGGTTTCGGAATCCGTCGTAATGCTCGTAGTCGCGACGCCAGAAGGAGGAATCGGTAATACAGCCGATCTGGTCGTTGCCGACAATAATTAGGGTCTCCCCTACACAGATGGTCTCGATGATCGGCTCGATACCAAGCTCTTCGAGGTGATGCGTCCCAAAGAGCCAACCCTCTCCGCGGAAGATGAAGACGAACCGCTTCCCCTCCCAATCGTGCACGACCGCATCTCCGGTCTTAGGGTCTTCTGCCGGGCCGGTGACGCGAAAGACGCAACGTCCTCGATTCGACGTGTACTCAAGCTCATGCACGATACCGCCACGAGAGACGTTGTACGCGGCATCAACTCTAGATTGTTTCGTGGTGCTTGGATAAATGTATGTCGTGGTCATCTCTTGAACGGCTTGAAGACTGCGTGAGTGACTTTAAAATACCCCCTCTTTTGATATCCTCCTGCTTCGAACATCCCCCTGTAGGTCTTCCCATTGACGCTGTTGTAAACCTCGCCTTCCAGAGCGAACGACGTATACCCACCACTTCCCTTGGTCATCTTGCCGTAGCGTATTGTGTTGCTCGCAGATTCTGCTCCGATCGTGTGGAACAGTTCTCGCGCGGCCTTCAACGAAGCCCCGTAGCCGAACTCAAGCCGGTAAGGAATCCTCGCGCTGAATCCTGACGCGTAAGGACCGGCTAAGTCGCTGGCGATGAGCGAACCTGTCATCCAGGCCCTCCCGAACTCGCGCGGGTGCTCGAAGTCGAAGCCCGTGAGAGTGTTCCAAAGGCCGGAGGCCAAGTCGCCCATGAACAGGGCGCCGCCGAAAAACGGATCCTCCTGATAACGTCGCCCGAGTTGCCTGCCGGAGTTCCAAGCGCCTTTGACAATGTTCACCGGGTTGAGGACATCGCCGTATCCGGCGAACACCTGCCCCACGTCCCGTTTGTACGACTCCCAATCCTTCCCGCTCGGGTCCGTCTTCCCCAGCGGGTCGTTCCCGCAGTACTGATACAGGTTCAGCCCCCCCTCGTGCCCGATCGGATCTTGGGTGAGGAACCGCCCGAGCGCGGGCACGTAGTACCGTGCCCCTAAGAGGTCGAGCCCCGTGTCGTCCGAATAGTAGCCGAGCTTCCCGACGAATCGGTTCGGCCCGCGAGGCCCCGCCTGCAGGACCGCCTCGTTCCCGAACGCGTCGTACTCCGTCCGCGAGAGCGCCGCGCCGCCCGCGCTCGCCGTCCCGATCTGGCTTCCCAGCCCGTTCTCCCGCGCGAACGTCGTCGTCCCCCCTTGCGTGAACCCGACCCCCGGGACGTTGAACCGCACCACCGCCCCGTTCCCGTCGGTCTCGACGAGCGCCGAGTCTCCGTCGTATACGTACCGCACGATCCCGTTCACCCCCGCCACCTGCGCCGTCTTCTGCACCCGCCGCCCCTCGGGGTCGTACAGGTAATACTCCAGCGAGGGCGACGCCCCCGTCCGGTAGAACTGCGTCATCCCCTCGGCGGCGTTGTACGTCAGCTGCGCCGTCGAACCGTCCGGGAACCCCAGCGTCTTCGGCGACCCGTCCGGTGTGGTGTTCGAGAACGCGTACCCGTCGCCCGAGGCGAACCGGTCGTCGTCCGAGAGGACGAACGGCGCCGAGGCCGAACCCCCGTTCCTTCGTGCGCGGATCCAGAGCGCTCCTGCGGGCGTCCTCTCGTCCTGGTTCTTCACCTCGCCCGAACGTTACCCGCCCCGGGTCCCGGAAAACCCATACGGATTTTCCCACCGAGGGTTGTCATTTCCCCCTCCCGCCGATGTTAAGGATGTGGCCCGCTCGCACCCTTTCCGAACCGCTCCCCACCCTCGCGAAAGGAGAGGACGAACGAACTTGGGACCTCCGTTAAGGAGTCTCACACACGCATGGCGCGCAAGGTCAGGACGGTCAGCCTCGACCCGACCGCCTCACGCCTCCACCGCCGCCGAGAACACCGCGCGCATGACCTCGTCCGGCGTCGTCCAGCCGTGGAGCACTTTCTGCCGGCCGTCCTCCAGCATCGACTTGTACCCCTGCTCCTCCGCCGCCGTCTGCAGATCCCGGAAGTCCTTCGCCTTCGCGATCGCCGCCCGGAACTCCGGCGTCCCCAGGATGAGCTCGAAAAGCCCCACCCGCCCCTTGTACCCCGAACCCCGGCACTCCGCGCACCCGACCCCCGCCATAAAGCGCCCGCCCGCCATCTCGTCCGGCGAGAACCGGAGCGCCGCGATCTCGTCCGCCTTCGGCTTGTACGGCCCCCGGCACTTCGCGCAGTTCAGCCGCACGAGCCGTTGCGCGAGGATCGCCACCGTCACCCCCGAGACGAGGTACGCCTCCGCCCGCATGTCCATCATCCGCCCGATCGTCTCGATCGCCGAGTTCGTGTGGAGCGTGCTCAGCACCAGGTGCCCCGTGAGCCCCGCCTGGATCCCGATCGCCAGCGACTCCGGATCGCGCATCTCCCCCACGAGCATCACGTCCGGGTCCTGCCGCAGAAACGTCCGCATGACCTTCGGAAAGGTCATCTTCTCGCTCACCTGCACCTGCGCGATGTTCTTGTCGTACTCGTACTCGATCGGGTCCTCCACCGTCACGATGTTCTTCGTCTTCGCGTCCAGCTGCTGCAGGCTCGCGTACAGCGTCGAGGTCTTCCCGCTCCCCGTCGGCCCCGTCACGAGGATGAGCCCGTACGGCGCGTGGATCGCCTTCTTCCAGTTCACGAGCAGGTCCTGCGGCATCCCCAGCTTCTCCAGGTCCACCTTCATCGCCGCCGGGTCGAGAAGCCGCATGACGAACTTCTCCCCGTTGAGGCACGGGATGCACGAGGCGCGGGCCGAGAGCCGGCGCCCGTTGTACTCCATGTCGATCCGCCCGTCCTGCGGCTCCCGGTTCTCGTCGATCCGCATCCCCGCCGCAAGCTTCAGCCGCGCGAGCACGTTCGTCGCCTGCTCCGCCGGCAGCTCCCCGTTGCTCTGGAGCACCCCGTCCTGCCGGTACCGGATCCGGAGCTGACCCCGCTCCGGCTGAAGATGGATGTCGCTCGTCCCCGTGTCCAGCGCGTTCATGAAGATGTTGTCCACGATCCCCACCGCGATCGAGAGGTCCATCTCCCCCCCCATGTCCCGGATGTTCGTCCCCTCGCGGAGCGTCAGCCGGAACTTCCGGTTCGACCCGAAGTTCCCCGCCGCCGGACCGTTCTGACCGTAACCGCCCGCCGCCTGACCTCCCACCGAAGGGCTCTGCACCATCGCCATGAGGCCATCTTACTGGATGCCGGGGCGATCCGAACCACCGCAACCGGGAATCATTCGCCTACGACGCGATCTCGCCCCGGTCCCACCCCCCGAGCCACGACCGCACGACACCCCCCTCCGCCCGAGAGACGTCCTCCCTCCGCGCGAGAACGCCGTACCTGCCCCCGCTCGCGTCCTCGACGGCGAACGCCGCCGACCGCTCCCCGAAGAACGCGTCGAGCCACGCGACCACCCCGTCGATCCGGGACGCCTCCTCCTCCGGTGCGAGCGGCACCCTCCGCGCGAAGGATCCCTCCCCAATCCGTTCGGCGCCGTGCAAGGGCCACTCGGTCTCCCAAGCCCAAGTCGAGTGCCGCGACGGCACCCCGCCGGGCCACCGGACGGAGATCCAACCCTCTTCGGCCCTGAGGACGAGAGACGGATGACCTGCCGGGTTCGGGAACGTGACGACGAGCGCGTAGGCGCCCGCCTTCCCCGGCTCCGACGACGCGAACGCGAGCGGGGCGGGACGCGACGCGAACATCCGCAACCCGACCGTCAGTTCGAGCCCGGAGAGGTGCAACCTCCTCAGCTCCCGTCGCAATCCCATTCCCGATGATGGCACCCCGCGCACGGCTCCCCGCGCAGGGCTCCCGAGGTAAACCCGGGACCGGTGTTCAGCAGGATCGAAGACGCGCTCGCCGCCCTCGCCCGGAGTGAGGGCGAGAACAGCGACCCCGCCGCCGCCTACCGGCGCGCCCTCCTCGCCTCTCTGGAGGAGAACGGCGTCCACCCGAACCCGAGAGAGAGGATCGCCGCCCCCCGCCTCGACCCCCGCCTCGACCCTCCGGAGATCGCCCGGGTCCACCGCGGGGTCCTCACGGACGTCGCGACCCGCGTCTTCGCCGACGGCATCCTCTCCGAGGAGGACCTCGAAGGCGTCGCCCGCCTCGCCTGGGCCCTCGACGTCGCTTGGGAGGCCCTGCCGCCCCCCCAACCCCTCCCCATCGAGATCGCGGGCGCCCTCATCGGCATCGGACACGGGCGCCTTCCCGTCCTCGCCCCCTCCCCTGACTTCCATCTGGGGCGAGGCGAGGTCGTCCACGCCCGCATTCCCTGCCGCCTCTTCGAGAGGCCCCCTGCCCCCCCCGCGTCGTTCCCTATCGTCGAAGGCGTCCCCTACCGCCCCGGCGGAATCCGGGGACGCACCCTCCCCGTCGCCGACATCGCGTCCGCCGATACGGGCGTTCTCACGATCACGAACGAGCGCCTCGTCTTCGCCAGCGAGCGCCGGAACGTCGCCGCCCCCTGGTCGAAGGTCCGCGGCGCCGATCCGAGCGCCAACGGCATAAGGCTCGGCCTCGCAAACCGCAGAGACCCCGTCCTCCTGAAGTACGACGACCCGACCTACGCCGAGGTCCTCGCCGCCCTCGTCGGCCGCTACGTCGCCTGGCGCGTGGGGGCGTAGCTCCCGGCCCCCATCCTGCCGGATACACTCTGGCCCTTGCGCCGGCCGAACCCCTTCCTCGTGGTCACGGTCCTCTTCTGGGGCTTCAACTTCGTCTCCCTGAAGCTCATCCCCCACGCCGTCGTCCTCCCCGCCGCCCTCCTCTTCTTCCGCCTCTTCGCCACCTGGGGCGCCCTCGCCCTCCTCGTCCGCCTGCGCGGCGGCTCCCTTCGCGCCCCCCGCGAGCATCGCCCCCGCATCCTCCTCTCCGGAGGGCTCACGATGGGCGCCTACATGCTCCTCTTCCTCGAGGGCGCCGCCCGCACCGCCCCCGCCGAGGCCGCCATCGTCCTCGCCACCATGCCCGTCGTGACGTGGCTCATGAGCGTCGCGGCGGGCGAGGACCGCTTCTCCCTTCTGCGCCTCGCCGGCTCCCTCGTCGCCTTCGCCGGCGTCGGGCTCGTCGTCCTCGGCGGAAGATCGTCGGGCGGCGGGGGCGAGGTCGGCGGCCACCTCCTCGGCGACGCCGTCGTCTTCGCCGGCGGGCTCTTCTGGTGCCTCGGCATCGTCGTCGCCCGCCCCGTCCTCCGCACCGTCGAACCCCTCCGCTACTACGCCCTCTCCATGCCCGGAGCCGCCCCCCTCGTCGTCCTCTACGGCCTTCTCCCCGCCCTTCACACCCGCTGGGCCGACCTCGGCGCTCTCGGCTGGGCGAACGTCGCCCAGCTCGTCCTCGGCTCCGGCGTCCTCGCCACCGCGTGCTACTACCGGGGCATCGCCGATCTCGGCGCGGCGGGCGCGACCGCCTACCAGTTCTTCGTCCCCCCCGTCGCCGCCGCCTTCGCCTGGATCGTGCTGGGCCAGGCCATGCACCCCCTTCAGGCTCTCGGGATCGCCGTCGTCGTCCTCGGCCTCATGGCCCCGAACCTTCTCGCGCGGGTCCGGGGCGGCGTCCCCGCCCCCCAGCCCGCCTCCTGAACCCCGACCTCAGATAAGGTGCGCGCGAAGCATCCAAAGGTACTTCTCGAGCCCCTCGATGATCCCATGGAGGAGGTCCGCCGTCACCGTGTCCACGTCCTCGATCGGCTCGAGCTCCTCCCGAAGGTCGCCCGAGGTCGTCGTCAGCCGCTCCGCCATGAGCTCGATCGCCTCCAGATCCCGGTGGAACCCCGCCGCGATCGGCGCGACCCGCGTGTTCGCCACGACCTCCGGCCCCTGACCGTTCGGAGACATCCCGAGCGTCACGAGCCGCTCCGCCACCTCGTCCGTGCTCTCCTGCACGTACTCGTAGATCTCGTCGAGAAAGAGGTGCGTCGGATGGAACGTCGGCCCCACCACGTTCCAGTGCGCCTGCTTCGTCACGAGCTGCAGATGCACGAGGTCGTAGAGCGACGTCTGAAGCGTCTCCTGAAGCTGGCTTCGCTCCTCGGCCGAGAACTTCGGCACGAACCGCTCCTGCGGGAGCGCCGCCCTCGGAGAGGGGACCGCGACAGAAGTCCCCCCCTTCCCCGAAGATCCGTTCTTCGACGAGTCGTTCGCCGCGACCTTCCCGCCCGTCGCCTTGCCGTTCGTCTTAGAGTCCTTGAGGGGGGTGATCTTCGCCATCGCCTGTCCTACGCGCCTCCCCCGGATCCGGTAGCGGAGACCCCGGCGCGGGGGAGTCCCGTACCGACGGATCCACCACCGACGGCGGCGCCCCCGGGTCGGAGGGGGCCGCCGGCGGGTACGCGGGCGCCGGAGGATACGCCGGAGCCGGCGGATAGCCCGGAGTAGGCGGGTACGCCGCCGGGGGTGCTCCGTACCCGCCCCCGCCGCGCGGGTAGTTCGAGTTAGGATCCCCTGCGCCGCCCATCCCAGCCATTCCGGGCGCCGGAACGAACGTCCCGTACGTGAGGCCCATCACGATCCCGAGGATCGGGAACGTGAAGAGAAGCCCCACGCAACACAGAAACACGCCGAGAGCCGAGACGAGCGACGCGACGAAAAGGAGCCCGAAGATCCCCCAAAGGTGCGGCTTCGACCGCTCCACCGACCACCTCAACGCGTCCCCGACGCTCAGCCCCTGGTCGTACGCCGCGAAGCCGGAGAGGCTCAGAAGCCCCACCGCTACGACCGCCGGGAGGATCAGGAGGACGAGCCCGAGGTTCATCGCCAAAGTCGCGACGAGCGCGGTGAGGAACACCGGCCCGAACCGCGAAAAGGGCGCGAACATCTCCCCGATCCCGACCGCCTGCCCCCGCGACGCGCGCAAGCCCATCATCCCGATCCCCACGTAGAGCACGTAGGTCACCGAGGACGAGAGCGCCGACCCCGCAACGGTCACCACGAGACCGAGAGGATTGAACCTCCCGCCCGCACTCCCGATCGCTGAGCCGTACGTGAGAACGTTTCCCAAAAGCGAGATCGGGATCGAGATCGCGTACGAGATCACGAGCGCGAGAAGCGAGACCACCCCCCACGTCGCGAGATCCGACCGGACGATGTTGAACGCCTCCCCGATGAAATCGAAGTAGGCCCCCGGCGGACGCTGGCCGAAGGCCCCGAGGTTCGCCCGAGGGTAGTTGCTGTAGCGAGGGTCCATGAGGTCCCCGCATTATGACCAAAACGCCCCCGCCCCTAGAGAGGGGCGGGGGCGCCGAGGCGGACGGCAGATCAGGCGTTGATCTGAACCATCTCGTGCGCGAACACGACGTCGCCCTCGGCGAAGTCCTCCCAGTTCTCGAACGTCATCCCGCACTCCATGCCCGCGATGACCTCGCGCACGTCGTCCTTGAAGTGCTTGATCGAGACGATCTTCCCCTCGTGGACGATCTCCCGACCCCGACGGACGCGGCACAGCGCGTTGCGCGTGATCTTCCCCTCGGTGACGTAGCACCCCGCGATGATCCCCTTGCGCCCGAACTGCATCCGCACCCGGATCTCCGCCGAACCGAGGTCCTGCTCCTCGAACTTCGGCTCGAGCATCCCCTTCACCGCCGCCTCGATGTCCTCAATAAGCTCGTAGATGATGCTGTAGGTGCGGATCTCGACCTTCTGCCGCTCCGCCTCCTTCTTCGCCTCGCCCTCGGGCTTCACGTTGAAGCCCACCACGATCGCGTCCGCCGTCGCTGCCAGGTCCACGTCGCTCTTCGTCACGCCGCCGACCCCCGTCGCGAGGATCTGCGTCTCCACCTCCTCGTTCCGGATCTTCTCCAGCATCCCGCGCACCGCCTCCAGCGAGCCCTGAACGTCCGCCTTGATGACGAGGTTCAGCTGCTTGAGCCCCTCCGCCTTCATCCGCTGGCGCAGGTCGCGGAGCGACATGCCGCTCTTGCCCTTCCCCATCGCCTTCGCGAAGGCCGCCTCCTTGCGCCCCTCGACGATCTCGCGCCCGGTCCGCTCGTCCTTCTGGACCTCCACCGGATCGCCCGCCCCCGGAACCTCCGAGAGGCCGAGAACCTCGACCGGCGTGCTCGGACCCGCCGACTCGATCCGCGAACCCTTGTAGTCCGTCATCGCCTTGATCCGCCCGAACGTCGTCCCGACGACGAGCGAGTCGCCCGACGTGAGCGTCCCCTCCTTCACGAGAAGCGTCGCCACGGGGCCGCGCCCCTTCTCGAGCTTCGCCTCGATCGTCACACCCTGAAGCGGCGCCTTCGGATCGGCCTTGAGCTCCATGACCTCCGCCTGAAGAAGGATCATTTCCAGAAGCTCCGGCACGCCCTCGCCCGTGAGCGCCGAGACGTTCGCCGTGATGACCTGACCGCCGTACGCCTCCGGGATGACGTTGAACTCCGGCAGCTGCTGGAGCACCCGGTCGGGGTTCGCGTCGGGCTTGTCGATCTTGTTCACCGCGACGATCATCGGCACCTTCGCCGCCTGGATGTGCTGGATCGCCTCCCGCGTCTGCGGCATGATCCCGTCGTCCGCCGCGACCACGAGGATCGCGATGTCCGTCACCTGCGCCCCCCGCGCCCGCATCTGCGTGAACGCCGCATGCCCCGGAGTGTCGAGGAACGTGATCGTCCCCTCCGGAAGCTCCACCTGGTACGCCCCGATGTGCTGGGTGATCCCCCCCGCCTCCTTCGCCGCGACCGACGCCTTCCGGATGTAGTCGAGAAGCGAGGTCTTCCCGTGATCGACGTGCCCCATGATCGTCACGACCGGCGGGCGCGGCACCGCCCCGCCCTTCGGCGCGCCGCCCGCCGCCTTCGGCGCGCGCGGCTTCGGCGCCGCCGCGAAGGCGAGCTCGTACCCGTTCCCCTCGACGATCTTCTTCAGCTCGTCGTCGGTGAGCGCGTTCCCCACCGCCTTCATGATCCGGTACTTCGTGACGAGCGCCTTCTGAAGCTCCGGCATGGGAAGCCCCAGCGCCTGCGCCACGTCGCGCGGCGTCGCCCCCGGCTTCAGCGTGATCGTCTTCCCGCCGACCTGCTCCATGAGCGACTCGCGCAAGAGCTCGAGCGTGTCCGCGTCCGCCGCGAAGCCCGCCCCGTCGTGCTCGATCCCGAGCTCGGCGAGCGCGCCGTACACCTGTCCGGGCTTCAGCTCGAACTCCTGGGCGAGATCCGCGATCGAGGTCATGGCGTCCTTCGCTCCATTCTGAGCGGTCTTAGGGGTCTTTTGGTTGTCTTTCGTGAGGGTAGGCATTCAGAGGGTTCTAAGGAGCGTCGCGAGCGACTGGGGATCGACCGGGGCGCGGAGGGTGCGGGCGAGCGCGGCGGGCTTTACCCGCTCGCGGCACCCGGGGGTGGGACAGAGATAGACGGAACGACCCTCCGCCCGAAGGGACGGAAGGCCGGGGGCGGCGACGAGCCGCAACGATCCCGCTTCGGGACCCGACGAAAAACGGATCAGCGCATCTTGAGGGTGGCGCTGTCGGCAGGCGACGCAGGTGCGGATCGGCAAAACTGGACCATCCCCCTAACCCGATCTCGGTCCGGACGAACTCGGCGAGTCCCCGGAGGGACGCGGCCCGCGAGGACCGTCGCCCCGGGCGCCGTCCGGCCGAGGGCCGCGCCCGCCCTCTTGGCGAGGCGAGTCCGAGCGCACCGGCGGCGCGGGCTCGCGCCCCGCCGCCCGGTCCGCCTTCTCCGAGGCCGCCTGACTCTCCGAGCGGATGTCGATCTTGCACTCGGTGAGCTTCGCCGCGAGCCGCACGTTCTGACCCCCCTTCCCGATCGCGAGCGAGAGCTGCATGTCCGGCACCACCACGTAGGCGTGGTACTTGTTCCGCTCGTCCTCAATCGGCTTCACCACGATCGAGTTCACCTTCGCCGGACTCAGCGCCTCGAGGATGAAGTCCTTGATGTTCTCCTTGAAAGGGACCACGTCGATCTTCTCGTCGTACAGCTCCTCCGTGATCGCCTGCACCCGCACGCCCCGCGGCCCGATGCACGCCCCGATCGGGTCCACCCGCTCGTCGTTGCTCTTCACCGCCACCTTCGAGCGCTGACCCGGCTCCCGCGCGACCGACACGATCTCCACCACCCCCGACGCGATCTCCGGCACCTCGACCTCGAAAAGCCGCTCCAGAAGCCGAGGGTGCGTCCGCGAGACCGTCACCTTCATCCGGCCCTTGAAGTCGGCGACCTTCACCACGTACACCTTCAGCCGGTCGTTGCTCCGGTACGGCTCCGTCGGCACCTGCTCGTGCCGCGGCATCTCCGCCTCGACCTTGTTCACGAGAACGTACACGAACCGCTCGTCCCGCCGCGAGACGATCCCCGACACCACGTCGTGCTCCCGCTCGGTGAAGACCTCCTCGATCCGCCGCTTCTCCGCCTCCCGAAGCTTCTGCGAGAGGACCTGCTTCGCCGTCGCCGCCGCGATCCGCCCGAACCGGTTCGGGTCCACGTCCATCGGGATGAAGTCCCCGACCTCCGCGTCCGCCTTCCGCTTGCGCGCCTCCGCGATGGAGATCTGCGCGCTCGGCTCCGTCACCACGCCCACGACCTCCTTCTCCACCTTCGCCGTCCACCCCTGGCGCGGGTCGAGCTTCACCACCACGTCCCCTTCCGTGTTCACGAACCGCTTGTACGCCGCCGCGAGCGCCTGCTCCAGCTCGTGCTGAAGGTCCGCCAACGGCAGATCGCGCTCCAAAGCGATCTGGTTCAGCTGCTCTAGAATATCCATCTCTCCCTCTCTCTACTACGCCGGGAACGGACCCCTAAAACGAAAAAAGGCGGCCTGAGCCGCCCGTCCTCGGCGCTTTGTATATGAGTGAAGTCTACCCGAACGCGCCCCTCTCGAAGCGCCCCTGTGCCAAACTCGGAGGATGCCCCCCGGCCGCCTCCCCCCCGTCGAGCGCGCCCTCCTCAAAGGCGCCGCCATCGTCCTCCCCCTCGCGGCCGTCGCCTACCTCCTCTGGCCCGTCTTTCCCGATCGCGCGATGCCCGCCCGCACCGCCTGTCTCTCGAATATGAAGAGCCTCGCCATCGGGCTCCTCATCTACTCGGGCGACAGCGACGACGCCCTCCCCCTCGCTCCTCCCGTCCCGAAGGCCCGCCCCACCGCCCTCGGCTGGGCCGGCCGCATCCTCCCCTACGTGAAAAGCCCCGCCGTCTTCCGGGACCCCGAGGAGCGCGACGCCCCCATCGGCTACGCCCTCAACGCGAACGTCGCCGAGGCCCCGAAGACGACCGCCGTTCCCGCCCCCGAACGCGCCGTCCTCCTCTTCGAGGTCGCCCGCGCCCGCCTCGCCCCGGCGGGCGAGGCGGCGAGGCCCGCCTGAGCCCCGTCGGCGACGGGACCGCGCGCGGTCTCCGCGACTCGCCCGACCCCGCCCTCCGCCCCCTCGCCCGCTACGCCACCGGCCCGCTCGCGAACTCCGGCCTCACCGCCGAGAAGGCCCCCGCCCGCCACCGGGGCCGCCCGAACCTCGCCTTCGCCGACGGTCACGCGGCGTCCCTTCCCCCGCAAGAGGTGAGCGCCGGCGCGAACGCCCGCACCGCCGCCGACCCCGAGTCCCCCGCCCCCTCCCCCCGCGCCGAGGGCTCCGGCGGCCCCGCCCGCCGCGCCACCTTCTCCCTCCGCTGAGCGCCTTCGGAAGCGACCACGCCCCGTGGTACGATCCGCCATGACCCCGCCGCGGCGCAGTGACCCCACCCTCCCCATCGCCTTCGCTTGCATCGCCGCGTTCCTCGTCGCTGCCCTGTACCCCGTCGTCTTCCAGGCGAACCACCCCAGCAAGCCCGTCTTCCTTTCGCATCTCCGCTACGTCGCCTGCGGGCTCGCCCTCTACGCCGCCGACGCCGACGACCGGATGCCCCTCGCGCGCCTCGAAGGCCGCCCCACCGCCCTCGGCTGGGCCGGACGCATCTTCCCCTACGTGAAGGACAACGCCGCCTTTCACGACCCCTTAGCGGAAGAAGACATCCTGAGCGACGGCCTCAACGCGAACGTCGCCGAACTCCCCGCGACCGCCGCCTGGACCGCGCCGAGCCGCACCGTCCTCCTCTTCCCCGTCGCCGGATTGCGCCTCCTCCCTTCGCAAGAGGCGAAACGCGCCCGCTCCCTCCGCCTGAGCCCCGTCGGCGACGGGGCGAAGAACGGCCTTCGCGACGCCCCCGACCCGAAGCTCCCCCCCGAGGCCCGCTACGCGACCGGAGCGCTCGCGAACTCGGGCCTCGGGGCCGACGAGGCTCGCCCGTTCCGCTCTGCGCCCTATTTCGCCTTCGCCGACACCCACGTGAAGCCTCTCTCTCCGCGCGAGGTGAGCGCCGGCGCGAACGCCGCGCCCGACGGCCACGAGTCCCCCGCCGGATGCCGCCGCCCCGACCTCCCCACCGCCGATCTCCCCCCCGCCGACCGCCCCTGCGCCGAAGCCGCGCGCGCCGCTGGCCGCCGCGCGACCTTCTCCCTGCGCTAAGCTCCCTACCAGAGGCCGCCATGACCCCCGAACCCGACCCCGCGAACCGTCCGCGCGCCCGGAACCTCGTCGTCCTCCTCGCCGCCCTCGCCTTCGCCGGCGCCCTCTACGCCTTCGTCATCGCGCCCCTCCTCCGTCCGAAGCCCGCGTACACCCGCACGACCTTCCTGAGCGGTATGAAGATGGTCCACACCGCCGTCCTCCTCTACGCGGGCGACTCCGACGACCGTCTCCCCGTTCGGACCGTCGCCGGAACCCCCTCCGCCCTCGGCTGGGCCGGACGTCTCCTCCCTTATACGAAGAACCCGGACGTCTTCCGCGACCCCGACGACCGCACCAGCACCATGAGCCTCGCCCTCAACGCGAACGCCGCCGACGCCCCACTCCTCGCCTCCGTCCCGAGCCCCGCCCGCTCCCTCCTCCTCTTCGAGGTCGCCGACGCGAACGCCGACCCCAAACGCCCCGACGAGCTCGCCCTCCCTGCCCCTTACTCCCCCGCCGGCGACGGGACCCGCGCCGGACTCGCCGACGGCCTCTCCCCCGCGAAGGCCCGCTACGCCACCGGCGCCCTCGCGAACTCCGGCCTCACCCCCGCCGACGCTCCCTCCCGTCTTGCCGGAACCGCCCGCTACGTCTTCGCCGACGGCCACGCCGGGGCGCTTCCCCCCGCGAGCGTGAGCGCCGGCGCGAACGCCCGCGCCCCCAAAGCCCCTGCGACCCCCGCTGGATGCGCCCGTCCCGATGGAAGTCCCGCCCCTTGCGCCGAGGCGTCGGGCTTCGCCTCCACCGCGCCCTCCTACTCCCGCGCGACTTTCTCCCTCCGTTGACCGCTTCCCATCGTGCTAACCTAGATCCATGCCCACCCCCACCGAAGGCATCGACCCCGGCGCGAAACCGAGCGGCGACGGGTGCGCCGAGTGCCTCGCCTCCGGCGGATGGTGGCTCCACCTCCGCCGGTGCGCCCTCTGCGGCCACGTCGGCTGTTGCGACGCCTCTCCGGGCCAGCACACCTCCCATCACCACGCCGAGACCGGTCACCCCTTCGTCGCGAGCTTCGAGCCCGGCGAGGACTGGCTCTACGACTACCGCACCGGCGACTACCGGGAGAGCGTCCCCCTCGCCCCGCCCGAATCGCACCCCGAGAGCCAGTCCGTCCCCGGCGGAAAGGTCCCCCCCGACTGGGCCTCCCGCCTCCGCGCCTGATTCCCCCGCCCAAGCGCAAGGCTGATCCCATGCTCCCCCTCCCGAACCCCTACTTCGGCGTCCGGGTCGTGGACGCGGCGACCGGGCGGGGCGTCCCCCTCGTCGAACTCCGCACCGTGAACGAACTCCGCTTCGTCACCGACGACTCCGGCCTCGTCGCCTTCGACGAGCCCGACCTCATGAACCGGAAGGTCTACTTCCACGTCTTCGCCCACGGCTACCGCCTCCCCGCCGACGGATTCGGCTATCGGGGCGCCGCCCTCCTCACCACCCCCGGCGCCCGCGTCACCCTCCGGCTCGAGCGCACGAACGTCGCCCAGCGCCTCCGCCGCCTCACCGGCGCGGGCCGCGACCGCGACGCGATCCTTCTCGGCGAGAGATCCCTTCCGCGCGACCCCCTGCCCGGCGGCGTCCTCGGGCAGGACACCGCCCAGGCCGAGGTCTACCGCGGCCGCATGATGTGGTTCTGGGGCGACACGAACCGCGCCGAAGGTCCCCTCGGGAACTTCCGCACGAGCGGCGCCGTCGCCACCCTCCCTAAAAACGGCCCCGACGACGGCCTCCACTACCGCTACTTCACCGGCGGCGACGGCTTCGTCCGCCCGATGGTCCCCTCGACCGAGAGCGGCCCCATCTGGACGAGCGGCCTCGCCGTCCTCGGCGAGGGCCGAACCGAGTCCCTCTACGCCTACTTCGCCCGGATGCGCGGGCTCGGCGACGTCGCCGCGAGCGGACTCCTCAAATGGAACGACGCCGCCGAACGCTTCGATATCGTCCAGACCTTCACGAAGGACCGGGCCTGGCGCTTCCTCGACGGCCATACCGTCCGCGACGGCCGCGACCTCCTCGGCAACGACCCCCCGAACGTCCGCGTCCCCGCCGACCCGAAGAGCCTCCTCGATCCCGCCGCCTACGAGGCCCTCACCCCCCTCGACGCCGAGGGCAAGGTCCGAAGAACCGGCGGCGCCCCCGACTACCGCTGGCAAAAGACCCTCCCCCCGATCACCTCCGAGATCGAGGCCCGCCTCGTCGCCGCCGGGGCCCTCAAGCCCGACGAGACCCGCTTCCTCCCCCTCGACCCCGCCGGAAAACCCGCCGTCCTCGTGAGCGGCTCCGTCCACTGGAACGCCCACCGAGGCCGCTGGATCGGGATCTTCGGACGAAAGGACGGCGCGAGATCCCCCCTCGGCGAGATCGTCTACGCCGAGGCCGACGCCCCCACCGGCCCCTTCCGCCGCGCCGTCCCGATCGTCGAGCACGACCGCGCCACCTTCTACAACCCCGTCCACCACGCCTTCCTCGACCGGGGGAGCACGATCTACTTCGAGGGCACCTACACCGCCGCCTTCTCCGGAAACCCCGAGCGGACCCCCCGCTACGACTACAACGAGATCCTGTACAAGCTCGACCTCGACGACCCCCGCCTCGCCTTCGCCCATTGACCACAGCCTAGAAAATCGCCTCGAATGCGAGAACCTTTTCCCGAACGCCTTGTCGAGCCCGCCCCCCGCCGACGTAGAGGTGTGGCCCCCCGCGTCTCTCCCCGACCCGCCAAGAAGGACCCGCCAAGAAGGACCTGTGAAGAAGACGGGATGGAGACACGAACGAGTACGCAACTCACCGTGACCTCCGTCAAAAAGTCTCACACGCACGCGGCGCGAGAGCGGGATGCGAGCGGGAGGCGAAGCCCGCGAGAGGCCGACCGCCCCGCCGGACGTAGACTAGGGGGAGTGGACCGCATCCTCCTCGCCGCCCCGAGAGGCTTCTGCGCCGGCGTCGCCTTCGCCATCGAGGTCGTGGACCTCGCCCTCAGGGCCTACGGCACCCCCCTCTACGTCCGCCACGCCATCGTCCACAACGAATGGGTCGTGAAGAACTTCGAGGCCCGCGGCGTCGTCTTCGTGGAGGACCTCCGCGACGTTCCCGAGGGCGCCCCCATCGTCTTCTCCGCCCACGGCGTCTCGCCCGAGGTCCGCGCCCTCGCCGCCGAGCGCCGCCTCATCGTCGCCGACGCCACCTGCCCCCTCGTCACGAAGGTCCACAACGAGGCCAAACGCTACGCCGGCAAGGGCTTCCACTTCGTCTACATCGGCCACCGCGGCCACGTCGAGGCCGAAGGGACCATGGGCGAGGCCCCCGGACGCATGACCCTCGTCGAGACCCCCGAGGAGGCCGAGGACGTGACCCTCCCCGAAGGCGTCCCCCTCGCCCTCCTCACCCAGACCACCCTCTCCGTGGACGAGGTCCGCGCCATCGAGCGCGTCCTCCTCCGCCGCTTCCCCCGCATCGAGCGCCCGAAGAAAGAGGATATCTGCTACGCCACGACGAACCGCCAGGCCGCCGTCCGCGAGCTCGCCGCCCGCTCCGACCTCGTCCTCGTCGTCGGAAGCCCCAGCTCCTCCAACTCCAACCGCCTCCGCGAGGTCGCCGAGACCTACGGCGCCCGATCCTTCCTCGTCATGTCCCCCGACGAGATCGCCCCCGAGTGGACGCAAGGCGTCCGCACCGTCGGCGTCACGAGCGGCGCCTCCACCCCCGAGATCCTCGTCGAGGCCGTCGTCGGCGAACTCCTGAGACGCGCCCCCGGCATCCCCGTCGAGACTGTCGAGACCGTCCGCGAGGAGGTCGAGTTCCGCCCCCCCCGCGACCTCATCGCCCTCGCGATGTCGCGCTAGTCCCGCCCCCTCTCAAAAGGGCGCTACTCGCCCCGCCGCCCGTGCTGGCGCAGGAACGTCGGGATGTCGAGGTCCGACTCGTCCGCCGACGCCTCGACCGGACGCGGCACCGAGGGCGGCACCGGCGAAGGCACCGGCGAGGGCACCGGGGTGGGCGCCGAGGTGGACACCGGGGCCGCCGCCCCGTTCTGCGCCGCCGCGATCCGCTCTCGCGCCGCCGCGATGACGTCCGCCGCCGGAACCTGCGCCGGAACCGCGGGACGCGGCACCGGGGCTGGCGCCGCCGAGAACGTCGCCTGAGCGACCCGCTTCCCCTCGCTCGTGTACGGGTTGAACCCCGTCGCGAGCACCGTCACCCGCACCCCTTCGCCCATCCCCGGGTCCACGACCGTCCCGAAGTAGATGTTCGCCTCGTCCGAGTCGCAGAGCCCCTGGATGTAGACCATCGCCTCGTTCGCCTCCGCGAGCGTGAGCGACTCGCTCGCCGTGAGGTTCACGAGAAGCCCCGTCGCCCCGTGGATCGTCTGCTCGAGAAGCGGCGAGTTCGTCGCCGTCTGCGCCGCCTGCAACGCCCGGTGCTCCCCCATCCCGTGCCCGATCCCCATGAGCGCCGGACCCGCGTCCTGCATCACCGCCCGCACGTCCGCGAAGTCCACGTTGATCTGACCCGGGATCGTGATGATGTCCGAGATCCCCTGCACCCCCTGGCGAAGAACGTCGTCCGCCACCCGGAACGCGTCCCCCAGCGTCGTCTTCCGGTCCGCGACGTTCAGAAGCCGGTCGTTCGGGATCGTGATGATCGTGTCCACCCGACCCATGAGCGACGTCACCCCCCCTTCCGCGAGACGCGAGCGCTTCGGACCCTCGAACGTGAACGGGCGCGTGACGACCGCGACCGTCAGCGCCCCCATCTCCCGCGCGACGTCCGCCACCACCGGCGCCGCCCCCGTTCCCGTCCCGCCCCCCATCCCGGCGGTGATGAAGACCATGTCCGACCCCGCGAGAACCTCCCGGATCTCCGCCCGGCTCTCCTCCGCCGCCCCCTTGCCGACCTCCGGGTTCCCCCCCGCCCCGAGCCCGCGCGTGAGCCCCGAACCCAGCTGGACCTTCCGCGTCGCGAGAGACTTCTGGAGCGACTGAAGGTCCGTGTTCATCGCGACGAACTCCACCCCTTGGATCCCCGCCTCGATCATGCGAAGGACCGCGTTCCCGCCGCCCCCGCCTACTCCGATGACCTTGATGACCGCGTTTCCCGCCAAATCCCTGTGCTCCGCAAAGGCTCCTCCGGAGCCGACCGTACAGTGTAGCCCGCGAAGGGACCGTCCCCCGCCGCCGATGCGCCCTACGCCCCGCCCGGACGCCGAAGCGCGAAGAGAGAGCGCACCCGCCCGAGCGCGCCCCGCCCCCCCGGCCCCGCCTCCTCGTGGTTTTGGAGCCCGAACTGCGCGAGCCCCACCGCCGCCGCGAACTCCGGCCGCCTCTCCCCCGAGGGGAGCCGAGGCCACGCCGAACGCACCCGCACCCCCCGGAGCACCCCCCGGAGCGTCTCGCCGAAGAGCTCCTCCGTCCCCGCGAGCCGCGAGCCCCCTCCCGTGAGCGCCACCCCCCCCGGCAAGAGCGCCGCGTACCCCGAACGCTCCAGATGTTGCCCGATCATCGTCGCGAGCTCCGCCATCCGGCTCTCGATGATCTCCGCGAGCACCCGGCGTTGCATCGGGCGCGGCTCCGGCACCCCGATCTGCCGCACCTCCACCGTCTCGCCCTCCCCCACCCCCTTCGACCACGCCGACCCGCACTCGATCTTCAGCCGCTCCCCCTCCTCGGGCGAGGTCTTCAAGAGCTTGCTCACGTCGCTCGTCACCATCCCCGCCCCCACCGGCACCGTCGCCGAGTACACGAGCGACCCGCCCGCGAACACCGCGAGATCCGTCTTCCCCGCCCCCACGTCCACCACCGCCGCCCCGCTCTCGATCTCCTCCTGCCCCAACACCGCGATCCCCGCCGCGAGCGGCGAGAGCACCATCCCCTCCACCCGCCGCCCGTGCATCGCCACCGCCCGCTCCAGATTCTGCAGATGCGCGCTCTGCCCGCTCACAAGGTACGTGACGACCTCCAGCCGCCCCCCCGACATCCCCAGCGGCCGGTGGATGTTGCCCTCCCCGTCGATGCGGAACTCGCGCGGCAACGCCTGGAAAAGCTCCCGGTCCGGCGGGAACATCGCCGCCTTCGAGCGGTCCACCACCTCCGCGACGTCCCCGTGCGTGATCGTCCGCCCCCGCGGCGCCACCGTCGTCGCGCCCTGCCCCGTCGTCCCCTCCACGTGCGCCCCCCCGACCGAGAGCGTCACCGCCCCCGTCTCGATCCCGAGCGACGCCCCGAGCTCCCGCAACGCCGCGTCCGCTGCCCGCGCCGTCGCCTCCAGATCGTTCACGATCCCCCGCCGCACCCCCTTGCACGGTGCCTCGGCGAATCCCAGCACCTCCACCCCTTCCCCTTCCGCCCGCGCCGCCAGCGCGAGCGCCCGCGACGAGCCGAGGTCGAGCGCGACGAGCGGAGCCTCCCCCCGCTCGCCCCTCCCCCGAAGCCTCAGGGATCGCGGGATCAAACGATGGCCTCGGTCGTTCCGGCCGCCGGGGCGGAGGACGCCGGGGCGGAGGACGCCTGGGCCTCCCGCTGGCGGCGCGCCGCCGAATCCTCCCACCGGGTGATGAGGAGCCGCCGGATGAACGACAGGTTGTTGAAGATCCGCGTCCCGAGCGCGAGCGCCACCGCCAGAAAGAGGTTGATGTAGATCTGATCCCCGAGCCACGCGAGAAAGAACGCCACCACCACATTCGCCACGAACCCCGTCACGAACACCGCGTTCTGGAACTTCCCGTCGAGCCCCGCCCGGATCCCCCCGAGCACCGTGTCGAGCCCCGCGAGGCACGCCACCGCGAGGTACTGCCCCCCCACGCCGCCGAGCGAGAGCCGCAACGTGAGCGCCACCCCCACCCCGACGCCGAGCGCCACGAGAGGAAGAAGAATGACGAGGCTCCGACCGTTCACCGTCTATCTCGCGTCCTTCGGCACGCGTGCGACCTTACGTCCGGTCGAACCTGAATAAGCGGGGAGCCGGAGCGTCTTCGCCGTCTCCATCTGGACCATCGCGGAGCCCATCCCGTTCGGGTCACTCCGAATCTCCGAAAGGATGCCCCCCGGGAGATTGATGCCGCCGGATAGCGTCGCCGGATCACCGATCGCCCGGATAACGATTGGGGAGGCGATGCGCGCTCCGTCTACAAGGATCGTCGGTCCCACACATCGGTACGACGTTCCCGCGGCGTGTCGGTTGCCGTTGACCGATACTGCCTCCGCACCCGAGGCAAGAAGCTCGTTCACAACCCGCAGTACATCGCCGTCGTGGATGATGTCGTTCGAGTCCACCCGCGTCTGCCCCGTCGCGCGAGGGTTGTCCCGTAGGGTGACCACGATTCCTGGCCCCTCGACCTCAGTAAGGCCCGCGAACACCTTCGCTTCTTGGAGCGACTCGTTCAGTGCCTTCTCGCCCTTGCCTCCGCTCGCGACCGCGTTCTCGAGCTTCGTTTTCTCCGCTCGGAGCTTCGTCACCTCCGCTTGGAGCCCCTGATACTCCACGGGGTCCACCGCCCCCGCCGAGATCCGCGCCCGCTGATCCGGCCCGAGGAACGACGACCGGCCCGAACGGTTCTGCTCGTTGATCCACGCCGCCGCGATCATAAACCCCAGGACGAGCGACATCGCCGTCACCGGCAAAAGCCACGCCTGATCCCCCGCCGGACGCCGCGCGAACGGATTGTTCCGCGTCCGGTCGATCCGCGCCGCCCGCAAGGAGGTGAGCTTCATCGCCCCCCCTCCCCAGGAATCCCCTCGCGGGGCGTCTGACCGGACGAACCCGGAACGGGGGCCGCGAAGGCGGGTGGTGCGGGATCGGGCGAAGGGGACACGGACGTGCTCGTTGGCGCCGGACGCGGAACGACCTTCGGACGCTCGGGGGCCATGAGGTTCAGCTCCTTCACCTCGGTCAGCAGTCCGGGTTTCTGGGCCAGGATGCGGCGGAGGGCGGAGAGCTTCGCCTCCAGTTGGTCCCCGGTGCCGAGGACGACCCGGGACGACATTAGATTTAAGCATATGACGCCCCGCTCCCTCACCTCGATTCCGATTTTTCTTCCCGCCCTCGCCTCCGAGGCCGAGAGATCCCCGATCATCGCCGCAAGCCCCGCGAGCCGGCGCACGTCCACCGGCGCCCCCAGCGTCGCCGCCGTGACCCTCAACGAGCGCGGGAGCAACAGCCGCGGCAACCCCTCGTAGCCCTCCCCCGGCGCGTCGTACACCGTCCCCTCCGCGTCCACCATCAGCGGCGGCTTCCCCACGAGCACCGCCACCGCCCGCCGCCGCGCGAGCCTCAGCCGCGCCGACCCGGAGGGCGAACGCCGGAACTCTGCCCCCGCGAACCGCCCGTCCGCGAGCGCCGCCCCCTCGATTCCCGTCCCGTCCACCCGCGCGAGCGGACGTCCGCGAAGCCCCGCGATCGCCGCCTCCAGCCCCGGCGCCTCGCCCTCCTCCGCGCCCTCCACCACGACCTTCCGCACGCTCAGCGCGGGCGAGAGCAGAAGCCCCGCCGCGACGTTCCCCGCCAGGAGCGTCCCGAGGATCGCCCGCCACGGCCACGGCGCGCGGCGCCGCTTCGGCGCGCGCCGCACCCCCCCCGTCTTCGGCGGCGCGGCCTTGGGCACCGCTTTGGCCGCCTTGGGCCGGGGATCAGGGACGGGCCGCACGGCGGGCGATCGCGTCCTCGACGAGCGTCGCGCAAAGGGACTCGAACGGGATCCCCGCCGCCGCCGCCGAACGCGGCAGGAGCGAGGTCGCCGTGAGCCCCGGCAGGGTGTTCACCTCCAAGACGACGATCTCGCCGTCCGCGCGCACGATCATGTCCGTCCGCGACGCCCCCGCGCACCCCAGCGCCTCGTGGCACCGGAGCGCGAGCCCCCCCGCCGCCTCCAGGATCGCCCCCGGAAGCCGCGCGGGGCACACCTCCTCCGTCGCCCCCGGCTCGTACTTCCCCGCGAAGTCGTACGTCCGCCCCGCCGCCGGCGCGATCTCCACCGCCGGAAGCGCCCTTCCCCCCAGTCCCGGCGTTGAGAGCACCGGCACCGAGATCTCCATCCCAACGACCCGCTCCTCCACGAGCGCCGTCCCGTCGTAGGCGAGCGCCCGCGCCACCGCCCCCGCGATCTCCGCGCCGCCCTCGCAGAACGTCACCCCCACCGTCGAGCCCCCCGCGTTCGGCTTCACCACGCAAGCCCCCGGAAACTCCGCCGCGAACCCCGCCGCCTCCTCGACCGAGGTCGCCGCCCGCCCCCGCGGCACCCGCACCCCCGCCGCCGTTAGCCTCCCCTTCGCCGCCGCCTTGTCCATCGCGAGCGCGCTGGAGAGGATCCCCGACCCCGTGTACGGGATGTGCAAAAGCTCGAAGAGCCCCTGCGCCGCCCCGTCCTCCCCGTTCGTCCCGTGGAGCGCGAGGAACGCGCAGTCCGGCCGCCCGATCCCCGTCAGATGCGCGAGCGAGCGCCCCTTGAGGAGCGCCTCCGTGAGGTCCAGCGTCTCCACCCGGTGCCCGAGCCCCGCGAGCGCCGACGCCACCGCCCGGCCCGACAGGAGCGACACCTCCCGCTCCGTCGAATCGCCCCCTATGACGACGAGCACCCGCCGAACCCCCGACGCCCCCCGCGCGAGCTCGTCCACGAGCGCCGGGGCGAACTCCGAGATCGTCCCCGCCCCCATCCCGACGATGACGTCCCCCGCCCGCGCCACCCGCGCGACCTCCCGGGGGAGCAGATGCCGCGACGGCACGTACCGGTGCGGCTTCGTCAGCCCCGCCGCGATCCGCGCCGACGACACCCCCGGGATCGGGTCCTCCCGCGCCGGATAGATGTCCGTGAGCACCACGAGGTCCGCCAGGTCGAGCGCCGGGGCGAACGCCGCGAGGTTGTCCCGCGTCCGCGAGTACAGGTGCGGCTGGTACACCACGACGAGCCGCCGCTCCGGATACCGCTCCCGAAGCGCCGAGAGCGACGCCGAGATCTCGCTCGGATGGTGCGCGTAGTCGTCCACCACCGTCACCGGCCCCTCCTGCACCGTCTGGAGCCGCCGCTCCGCCCCCCCGAACCGCGCGACCCCCCCCTCCACCGCCGAGAGGTCCACCACCGGCCCGTTCTCGTTCAGAAGCGCCGCCGTCGCGAGCGCCGCCGTCGCGTTCATCCGGTTGTGATCCCCCGGAAGCGCGAGCGGAAGCGTCCCCGTAAGGACCCGCGAGGCGTCGATCCCCAGCCCGAACTTGTTGCTCACCTGCTGAAGCCACGCCTGCGACGTTCCGTAGGGAAGCGCCCGCACGTCCGTAAGCTCCGCGATCTCGCTCGCCCCCCGGTCGTCCGCGCAGTACACGAGCCCCCCCTCCGCCGGAACCCGCGAGACGAAGCGCACCACCGAGTCCCGGAGCGCCTCGTACGTCCCGTGGTAGTCCAGATGATCCGCCTCGAGGTTCGTCAGCACGACGATGTGCGGGTCGAGGTCGTGGAACGCGTCGTACGCCTCGCACGCCTCGACGACCGCCCACTCGCCGTCCCCCTCCCGGATCGGCCCGCCCCAGTCGGGGATGTTCGCCCCCACCACGACGAGCGGATCGAGCCCCGCCGCGATGAGCCCCGCCCCCGTGAGCCCCGTCGTCGTCGTCTTCCCGTGCGTCCCCGTCACCGCGATGACCTTGTACTCCTTCAGCGCCCACCCGAGCGCCTGGCTTCGCCGCGCCACCGGGATCCCGTGCTCCCGCGCGTACGCCACCTCCGGCGAGCGGTCGAGGTCCACCGCGTCCGTCACGAGAAGCCCCACCGCCTCCGAGCCCGACGAGAAGACCCGCAGGGGCTCCGCCGAGTGCCCGATGTGGACCGCGATCCCCTCCTCCGTCAGCCGCTCCGTTTCCGGCGAGGGGGTCGAGTCCGTCCCCGCGACCGTGAACCCCCGGTGCATGAGGATCCGCGCGAGCGCCGACATCCCCGCCCCCCCGATCCCCACCAGGAAGAACGCGTCGCAAGCGTCCAGCGCCGCCGTGGGGCTGAACGCCGCCTCGATCTCCGCCTTCCGCCTCATAACCCCTCTATTTTGCCCCGCGCGAGTGAGGAAAGAGTTCCGTCGGCGAAAACGGTGCCCCCGCGTGCTCGACGAGCGACGGGAGCTTGCCGCGGGTCCACGCGGCCTGGTCGTGGAAGCGGTTCTCCTCCCTGGCGTCGCGGAGCTCGTCTTTGCCGAGGGCGCCGTGCTCGCCCCCCAGCCCGGCGAGAAGCTCCGTCGCGGCGTGGAGGCGTCCTAGGTGACCCTTGGCCGCGGCCGTCGTGTGGCCGTCGAGAGCGTCGAGGGCCGCGTGGGCCTCTCCCCGGCGGTCCTCGACGGTGCCCCGGTCGTGGCCGCGCATCTCGGCGATCGCCGCGAGCCGTCCGTTGGCGAAGTCGGCGTCGCCCGAGGCTTTGAGGGCGTTCCCGGCGGCGAAGCGCCCGTCCTCGTCGCGCGGGTGCTTCGATTCCTCGAACTGGCGAGGCGAACACCGGAGGCGAGAAGTCGTCTAAGCTCTTTGAGCCCGATCGCTGAAGGCGGAACCCTGGTCGATTCTCCGAGTCGCAGATCCGAGGTACCGGCGTCGGGCGCCCCCGAATCCAAGTGGTAGAAGAACTTGCCGCTGGATGCCTCTCGAATCCGAGAGACGAGTTCATGCTCCACCCCGTTGACCCTCGCGCGAGTGAGGAAGCGATGCCACCCTTTGACGTTGGGATCGGTCTCACCACGGTCGGGTTCCCGTCCGATGTAAGCACCATTCGCCAGAACCTCGTGGATCTTCGTCAGCGCCATCGCAGCTTCGACGTTGTACGCCTGACTGGCGGTGTGCTTGGCTCCTGAAGTCGTGATCTTGACGTCCCCCAGGCTCTCCATGCGGACCGTGTCTCCTCGCTTGGCGATCGCGTCCTGAACGTGCTTCACCAACGCCTTAGCAAGAGGCCCGCGCTCCATACCCATCATGTGGGTCGGCGTCGTCACCTCGACGAACTTCCCGTCCTCGTCGCGGGGATGCTCGCCCTCGTCGAACTCGCTCAGGGCCAGCTCGCTTCCCCCGTCCCCGTCCTCTTTCGGATCGCCCCCTTTCGGCGCCGGCGCGTCGCCGTTCCCGCCCGAAGCCATGCGGGCCTGGATCGCCTCCTTCAGCCGCGACAGGCGGTCGCCTGCCGGCACGGTCACCGTGGGCATCCCCGCGTCCTGGGCGATCCTCCCCCAGTCGGCGCGGACCTCCCCGTCCGGACCCGAGCTCAAGGGCTGGCCGCCCGAGATCATCCCCACCAGCGCCTGGAGCATCGCCTGGCGCAGACGCCCGTTGAGCAGCTCGAACACGAGTGGGCGGCGGGGCCGGCCTCGGTCGCCGTCCGAACCAGGTCAGCTCCTCACGCCCGACTGGAGCGCCAGAACCCGCGCCGCGATCTGCTTCGACGAGTCCGGCACGTCCCACGCCCCGAGCGCTGCCTCCGCCCTCTCCCGCCTCCCCGCGTCCCGCCACCCGGCGAGAAGCTCCGCGAGCCGCTCCGGCGTCGCCTCGCTCTGAGGCAGAACGTCCGCTCCCCCGAACCCCGCGAACTCCTCCGCGTTCCACCGCTGATGGTCGTCCGCCGAGCCTGGAAGCGGCACCAGCACCGACGGCACCCGCGCCATCGCGAACTCCGCCACCGTCCCCCCCGACCGCGCGAGCGCGATCCCCGCCTCCCGGTACGCCTCAGCCATCCCCTCGGCATCGAGGTAAGGCCGCGCCTCCACGTTCGCCGGAGCCCGTCCCTGCACCCCGTCGTGGTTCTTCGGCCCCGTCGCGAGAAGGATGCGCCCCGGCCACAGCGGAGCCACGGCCAAGGCGAGCTCGTTCAGCGCCACCGACCCCTGCGACCCCCCGACCACGAGCAACAGATCCGGATCGGCCTCCCGCCTCTCGACCGCTCCCCGAAGCTCCGCCCGGATCGGATGCCCCGTCCGCTCGGGCTCCGCCCGCACCCCCAGCCGCCTCAGATGCCCCCCCGTCGAGCGGAACCCGCACGTGAACGCCGCCGCCCGCGGCGCGACCATCCGAAGCGCCCGCCCCGGCACCGAGTCCACCGCGTGGATCGCGAGCGGAATCCCCAGCGACCGCGCCGCCGCCATCACCGGACCCGACGAGTACCCCCCCGTCGAGAACACCGCGTCCGGCCGGATCTCCCGCAGATCCCGCTTCGCCGGACCGATCGCCCGGAGCATCGCCACCCGCGCCCGGACCCCCGCCGCGGTCCGGATCGAGACGAGCGGGAACGTCGCGTACGCCCGGAACGGCAGACCCATCGCCGCCGACGCCCCCCCCTCCGACCCCCTCAGCGACCCGAGATAGTGGAGTTGAGCCCCCGCGAGCCCCAGCTCGCGGGCGACCTCAAGCGCCGGATAGACGTGTCCGCCCGTTCCCCCACCGGTGACGACGACCTTCAGCCTCGACCTCCCCTTTCGTCTTCGCGCGCGGCACCGTCACCGTTCCGAGCGACTGCGCCACCCCGAGCGCCGCCCACAGCGCCACGAGGCTCGATCCCCCCGACGACACGAACGGGAACGGGATCCCGATCGCCGGAAGCGTCGCGTTCGCCATCATGAGGTTCGTCGTCGCCTGCACCGCGATCCACGTGCCCATTCCTAGAAGCGCGAGGCTCGCCCGCCGGTCCCCCGCCTCCCGCGCGAGCCCCCACAGCCGCACCACGATCCCCCCGACGAGCCCCAAGGCGATGAGCGGCCCCACGAGGCCCGTCTCCTCCCCCACCGTCGCCATCACGAAGTCCGTCGTCGTCGCGGGCAGGATGTGCTTCGCCCGCCCGTTCCCGATCCCCACCCCCGTGATCCCCCCGCTCGCCATCGCCAGCTCCGACTGGCACGTCTGGAACCCCTCCTCGTCCACCTTGTCCGCGTCCCACCGCGAGAAGTGGCTCGCGATCCGCTCCATCCGGTACGCCTCCTTCTTCGCCATCAGGCCGCCTCCGCCGAGGATCAAGAGCGCGAGCAGGATCTTGCTCCCGTTCGAGATCCCCGCCATAAAGATCATCGCGAGCCCCGTCGCCATCACCACCGCCGCCGTCCCGAGATCCTTCTCCCGCTCGATGAGGACGAAGAAGATCAGAAGGACGAAGAAGGGCCAGCCCCGCTCGATCTTCAGCGCCCCGACCTTCGTAAGCCACGGCGACCGGTCCTTCGGCGTGCTCCACGGCCGCCGGTTCGCGAGCGCGCACGCGAGGTACAGCACGATCGCGAGCTTCGCGAACTCCGCCGGTTGCACCGCGAGGGGCGGCACCCCGAGCCAGCGCTTCGCCCCGTTCTGGCTCTTTCCCACGACCTCGACGAGAACGAGGGTCAAAAGAGACCCCGCCGCGATCCACGGCCCTGCCTTTAGGATCCGCTCCCGCGGCACCCGCGAGAGGAACGCGTACCCCGCGAGGGCCACCACGAGCATGAGGACCTGCGACTGGAACTCCGGCGGCACCACCGAGCCCCGCGCGAGCGCCCGCGCGTAGCCCGCGTCGAAGATGAACGCGAGCCCGAGAAGCGTCACGAGCGCGGCGAGCCCCGTCAGGACCGGATCCTGCGGCTTGGACAATCCCTTCATCGTTCGAGCCACTCCTTGGCCAGGGCGCGGAAGCGGTCCCCCCGATCCCGGAAGTCGCGGAACCCGTCCGTGCTCGCGCATCCCGGGGCGAGAAGGATCGCCCCCCCCCATCTTACCGACGACGACGCCGCCCCGAACGCCTCCTCCATCGTCCCGAACGTCGGCCACTCCCCCCCGAGCATCCCGTTCACCTCCTGCGCGTCCCGCCCGTACACGTACACCCGGTTCCGACCGCTCCGCAGGAACTGCCGGAGCGGCGCGAAATCGAGCCCTTTGTTCGCCCCCCCGACGAGAACCTCCGCGTCGCGCTTGAGGGACTGCACCGACGCCACCACCGCCGCCGGGTTCGTGCACATCGAGTTGTTCACCACGAGAACCCCGTCCCGCTCCCCCACCCGCTCCATCCGGTGCGCGAGCCCCCGGAACTCCCTGAGTGCCCCGACGATCGCCTCCGGCAACGCCTCCGTCGGGAGCGCGAGCCCGCTCTCGTACACCGAGCGCCGCGATGCGACGCTCGTTCGGAGTGCTTCGAGCGCGCTTCGCAACCGGCAGGCTGCGTTCCCCTCCGGCTCCCGCGCCGCCCGCCACCTGAGTAGCGAGTCGGCGAGAATCGCCGCCATCCCCGCGTTCGCAAGGTTGTGCGGCTCCTGAAAAGGGAGCGAACCCACCGGGATCTTCCGATCGAGCACCCGCAGAAAATGCTCGTCGTACTCCGAGTCCTCCCCGAACGCCCCCACCGTCCGCACCTTCGGCACCGGCGGCCTGCGCGGCGTCCCCGGCCGCACCTGAGGGTCGTTCGCCCGCACCACCGCGAAACCCTCCGGCGTCTGCGCCGCGAAGATCCGCATCTTCGTCGCCGCGTACTCCGCGAACCCCTCGTACCGGTCGAGATGGTCCGGCGTGATGTTCGTGATCGCCGCCGCCGCCGGACGGAACCGCGAGACCCACTCGAGCTGGAACGACGACACCTCCGCCACGAGCGTCGTCCCCGCGTCGGCCTCCAGCGCCGCCTCCGTGAGCGTCGTCTCCGGATAGCCCGACCCGAACACGTTCCCGCACAGCACCGGCCGCTCCCCCACCGCCTCCAGGCACACCGTCGTCATCACCGTCGTCGTGCTCTTCCCGTTCGTCCCCGTGATCGCGACGACCGGCGCCCCGACCGCCTCCGCGATCCGGTATCCGAGCTCCACCTCCGACATCACTTCGATCCCCCGCTCCATCGCCCCCGCGAGCGCCGGATGCCGCCGGTCGAGCGCCGGGTTCGTCACCACCGCGTCGAACCCCGGCGGCAACCCCCCGTCCCACCCGTAGACCACGTCGACCCCCTCGGCCAGAGCCCGATCCGCGATCTCCGGCTTGCTCAACGCCTCTCGCGCCTTCGCGTCGAACACCACCGCCTCCCCCCCGAGCCGCCGAACCCCGAGCGCCGCCGCGATCCCCGACCGCCCGAGCCCGAAGACCGCCGTCCTCAACGCCCCACCAGCGTGACCGCCAATGCCGAGAACACCACCTGCGCGAGCGCGAACGCCGCCACCACCCGCGTCTCCGGCCAACCCCGCTTCTCGAACCCGTGGTGGATCGGCGTCGCCGGAAAGACCCGCCTCCCCGTCTTCTTGAACCAGAAGACCTGGATCGGCACCGGCACGAGCTCCGCCGCGAGCATCAGATTCAGCGCGACGACCGCGACGAACAGCACCGGCGTCGGCCCCGCCACCCGCGCCCCCCCGTCGAGCACCCCCAGCGACGCGAGCCCGAGGAGCGCCCCCAGCGGCAACGATCCCACATCCCCCATGAACACCCGCGCCGGATGCGCGTTGACGAAGAGGAACGGCACGATCCCCCCCGCCGCCACGAGCGCGACCGCCCCCACCGCCGGATCCCCCGTGACCCCCGCCACCCCGAAGAGCCCCGCCGCGTAGGCGAGGAGGATCGACCCCGCAAGCCCGTCGAGCCCGTCCGCGAAGTTGTACGCGTTGCTCGCGAAAAGGATCGCGAAGACCCCCAGCGCGAGCGGCCCCGGCGCAAAACCGACCGAGGGCAGGAGACCCAGCACCGCCGCCCCGACCTGCATCGCGATCTTCTGCCGCCACCCGAGCCCCCGCTTCCCCTTCACCATCCGCGGCACCACGAAGTCGTCCACGAACCCGATGAGCCCGAAGAGCGCGACGAGCACGAGACCCGAGACGAGGAACGCCCGCTCCCGCCCCGGAAGCGTCGCGATCGCGGCGAGCAGCCCCGCCACGACCCCCGCGAGCGTGATGAGCCCCCCCATCGTCGGCGTCCCCCCCTTCGCCTGGTGCGTCGCCGGCGCGAACGGGTCGATCGTCTGCTTCGACCTCATCGCCCGCAAGAGCGCGAGGATCGGCCCCGCCGAAACCCCCGCGACGAGGAACGACGCCCAGAACGCGATCAAACCAACCCTTCCAGAGCCCGCTCCAACTCCATCGCTCGCGAACCCTTCACCAGCACCGTGTCCCCCGGACGCACCGCCCGAACCATCTCCCGCACCGCGTCGAGCGTCGGAGCGATCGCGATCCGCCCCGCGCCCATCCCCGCCGCGACCGCCCCCGCCCGCACCTCCTCCATCATCGGCCCGTAGAGGATCGCCGCGAAAACCCCCGACCCCCCGAGCGCCGCCCCCACCTCCCGGTGCGCCTGCGCCGCCTCGTCCCCAAGCTCCCGCATATGTCCGAGCACCGCGAGCCGCCTCCCGCCCGAGGCGAGCGGCATCTCTGCGAGCGCCTCCAGCGACGCCACCACCGCCGGGGGCGAGGCGTTGTACGTGTCCACCACGAACGTCGCCCCGAGAAGCGTCCGCACCTCCATCCGCATCGGCGGGATCTCCACCGAACTCAGCGCCGCCGCCCCCGCCTCCAAGGGGACCCCCGCCGAGACCGCCGCGAGAAGCCCCGCCGCCGCCGAGAGCGCCACGTGCCGCCCCGCCGCCGGGATCGTCGCCCCCCACGCCCGCCCGTCGCAAACCCCCTCCAGCCGCGTCTCGCTCCACGAGAGGGGCCGGTACCCCGTGATCTGAAGGTCCGCGTTCCCCCCGAACCCGAACGTCCGCAGGCCCCGGTCCCCCGCCGCCGCGATGAGCGCCCACAGGAACTCGTCCTCTGCCCACGCGACCGCCGTCCCGTCCGCCGGGAGCGCCTCGAAAAGCTCCCCCTTCGCCGCCGCGATCGCCTCGCGCGACCCCAGCTGCTCCACGTGCGCCCAGCCGATGTTCGTCACCACCCCGATCGTCGGCCTCGCGAACGACGCGAGGTGCGCGATCTGCCCCCGCCCCCGCATCCCCATCTCGATCGCCGCGCTCTTCGCCCCCGCCGGCGCGTCCGCCCAGATGAGCGGCGCCGTGAACTCCGTGTTCCGATTCGCCTGCGTCTTGATCACCGGCCCCAGCGAGGCCAGCGCCGCCGCCGCGAACTCCTTCGCCGTCGTCTTCCCCGCGCTTCCCGTGATCCCCACCACCGGCCCCGCGAACTCGTCCCGAAAGCTCCGCGCCATCCGCGCGAGCGCCGCCACGACATCCGCCACCAGCACGCTCGGCCCCGTCACCGGCCGCTCCACGAGGCACGCCGCCGCCCCGCGCGTGAGCGCCGTCCGCACGAAGTTGTGCCCGTCCACCTTCCCCCCCCGGATCGCGACGAAGAGATCCCCCGGCCGCACCTCGCGCGAGTCCGTCGCGAACCCCGTCACGATCGCCTCCGGGACCCCCGTCCGCCCCCCCAGCCGCGCCGCGAGGTCACCGAGCGCGGAGCGCATCGAGAGCCTCCCGAGCGAGCTCGCGGTCGTCCATGTGGACCTTCGTCCGCCCGAGGATCTGATAGGTCTCGTGCCCCTTCCCCGCGATCACCACCGTGTCCCCCGGCCTCGCCTGCGCCACCGCGTAGGCCACCGCCTCCCGACGGTCGAGCACCGCCACCGCCTCCCGCCCCGGCGCGATCCCCCCCATCACCTCGTCGAGGATCGCCTGCGGATCCTCCGTCCGCGGGTTGTCGCTCGTCACGACCGTCAGATCCGCCCGCTCGCTCGCCGCCCGCGCCATCTTCGGCCGCTTCGTCCGGTCCCGATCCCCCCCGCACCCGAACACCGCGATGAGCCGCCCCCTCGTCAGCGCCTTCGCCGTATCCAGCACCTTCTCCAAGGCGTCCGGCGTGTGCGCGTAGTCCACCAGAACCCCGATCCCCCGCTCGTTCGGCACGGGCTCGAACCGCCCCGGCACCGGGCGGAGCGACGCGAACGCCCGCGCGACCCGCTCCGGCTCGTCCGGAAACGCCGTCCGGAGCGCCGAGAACGCCGCCGCCGCGTTCTCCACGTTGAACTCCCCGCCCAGCCCCAACCGCGCCTCGTGCGGGGCGTACTCCTCCCCCTCGCTTCGCCGGACCCAAAAGGTGAGATCGAGCCCGTCCACCCCGATCTGCCGCGCCTCCACCCGCACGTTCGCCTCCGCCCGCGCATCGTTCCCGCCCCGGTCGAACCCCTCGATCCCCATCTCCAACGGGTACGCGTAGAGCTCCCGCCCCGCCCGATCGTCGAGGTTCACCCACCCCGCGGGCGGCTTGGACGAATAGTGCGGCAAGGCCGTGAACAGCCGGAACTTCGCCTCCCGGTAGTCGGTCATCGTCCCGTGGAAGTCGAGGTGGTCCTGCGTGAGATTCGTGAAGACCGCCACGTCGAACTCGAGCCCGTCCACCCGCCTCTGAGCGAGCGCGTGCGACGACACCTCCATCGCGAGCGCCTGGGCCCCCAGATCCCTTGCCCCCGCCACGAGGTCGTACGTCTCCACGCAGAACGGCGTCGTGTTGCTGAGCTCCCGGTCCGCCTCCCCGTCCACCGAGAACCCCAGCGTCCCCAGGTACGCCGCCTTCTTCCCCAGGTGCGTGAACAGCTGCCGCACGAGCCACGCCGTCGTCGTCTTCCCGTTCGTCCCCGTGACCCCCACGAGCGTCATCCCCCGGCTCGGATGCGCGTACAGCGCGTCCATCAGCCGCCACAGCGCGTCCGGATACTCCGCCGGCTCCAAGAGCGCCATCGGCAACCCCGGGTGCGCCTCGAACGCCGCCCCGTCGAACACGAGCGCCGCCGCCGCCCCGTTCGCCACCGCGTCCCCGATGTACGCGTGCGGGTCCGCCGTCCCCCCCGGCATGCACACGAAGAGGCTCCCCGGCACGCACGCCCGCGAGTCGATGAACCCCCGCGACACCTCCGCGTCCCCCCGCACCTGCCGGGGCCTCACCCCCGCCCCTGCGAAAACCCCGGCGAGCGTCATCGCCCTCTATTGTCCCGTTTGCCGGCGCCCCCGACAGGTCGCGCCGAGACCGCCACCGAAGGCGCCCGCCCCGAGGCTCCGGCCCGGGCTCCGGCCCGGGACTCCCGCAACGCCGCCGCCGCGTCCGTCGGGATCCGGTCCCGCTCGATCACCGCCTCCGCGAGCCGCTTGAACACCGGCCCCGCCACGTCCGCCCCGTAGTACGCCTTCCCCTGCGGGTGGTTGACCATCACGAGGATCACCGCCTGCGGCGCCCGCGCCGGCACGAACCCGATGAAGCTCGCCACGAACCCCGACTGCCCCTTCCCCTTCTTCTGCGCCGTCCCCGTCTTCCCCGCGAGCCGGTACCCCGGGATCCGCATCTTCTTCCCCGTCCCCGCGTCCGTCTCGATCACCGCCTCCATGCACCGGATCGTCTCCCGGCACGCCGCCTCCCCCAGCACCCGCCGGCCGGGCTCCGGCGTGACCTCCCGCCCCCCCACCCTCGCCACGAGACGCGGCTCCCGCCGCACCCCCCCGTTCGCGAGCGTCGCGAACGCCCCCGCGAGCGCCACCGGCGAGACCGAGATGGACTGCCCGAACCCGAACTGCATGAGCTGGAGCGGCTTCGCGTACTCCTTCTCGTTGTAGCGCCCCCGCACCTCGCGCGGAAGGCCGAGCGACGTCCGGTCGAGAAGCCCGAGGGCCGTCATGTACTCGATGAACGAGGGCCGTCCGATCCGCAACGCCCACGTCGCCGCCGCCACGTTGCAACTCTTCGCGATCGCCTTCGTCGCGTCCACCGGTCCGTGCGCCCGGTTCCCGTGGTGCTCGTCGCACCGGATCCGCCAAAACCGGTTGAGCCTCAGCTCCCCCCCGCACTGCACCCAGGAGTCCATCGTCGCCTTCCCCGCGTCGAGCGCCTTCGCGAGCGTGAGGATCTTGAACGTCGAGCCCGGCTCGAAGATCCCCATGTACGCCGGGTCGTACCCCACCTCCGCGTTGTCCCCCCCCGCGTTCGGATCGAACGCGGGCCAGTTCGCCATCGCCCGCACGTTCCCCGTCCCCGGATCCAGCACGATCGCCACCCCGTTGTCCGCCCGGTTCGTCTCCACCGCCGCCCGCACCGCCCGCGCCGCCGCCGCCTGGAGCCGCGAGTCGAGCGTCGTCGTCACGTCGTCCCCGTCCCGCCGCTCCGTCGTGAGCGTCGTCCGCAAGGGGAGCAGGACCCCGCTCTTGTCGGCGAGGCCGCTCTCCCGCCCGTCCCGCCCCTGAAGCCGCTCCTGCATCGCCGCCTCGAGCCCCGTCCGCACCGTCGTCGCCCGGATCCTCCCGTCCCGCCCCCGCAACCCCAGCTCGCGCTGGATCCCCACGAGGCACGAGGCGTCCGCCCCCGCCGGGTACTCGCGCGCCCCCAGCGACCGGAGCGGCGCCCCGATCGAGACCCCGTCCGCCCGCCACTCCGAGCGCACCTTCCGCACCGTCGCCGCCTGCTCCGGCCCGAAAGGCCCCGGCCACGTCCGCGTCTTCGCCCGCGCGCCCCCCTCCCCGAGCGGCGCGAGCTCCGTCGCCGGGATCCCCGTCGCCGCCGCGAGATCGAGATAGAACCCCGGCGCCCCCGGAAGCTTCGCGTACTGGAGCGTGAGCTCGTCCGCCCCCGCGTCCCGCGCGAGCGCCCGCCCGTCCGCCGTCAGGATCGTCCCCCGGCGCGCCCGCTCCGTCCGACTCACCGTGTAGCGATTCGTCCGCTCGGCGAGCGCGATCGTCCCGTCCTTCTCGAAGACCTGGAGCTTCACCTGCGAGAGCGCCGCGAGCCCGAACGCGAGCCCGAGCAACCCCCCCGACCAACGGTACGGCAAAGGCGCGAGCCGCCCCCCCGCCCCGCCCCCCGTCCCGGCCCGCGCCCCGGCCCGCGCCCCGGCCCGCGCCCCGGCCCGCGCCCGCTCAGCGACGCGCGACAAGAGTCCGCCCCGCCGCCGCTTTCGGCCCGGCCGTCGCTCCCGCCTTCGCCGGAGCGACGGCGACCGGGGCCTCGTCCGCCGCGAGAAGACCGTGCCCGCGCGCCCAACCCTCCACCGCCTCCGCCGAGGCGAGCGCCTCGACCCTGCCCCGAAGCTCCGCCCGCGCCCCCTCCTCGCTCCTCAGCCGAGCGCCCATCTCGATCGTCGCCCGGCGGCTCGACTCCAGAAGCACGTTCCCCGCGAGCGAGACGACGCACGACACCGCGAGCGCCGCCCCCCCGAACGCGAGCACCGAGTGCAGGAGCGTCTCCACCCACGCCATCCGGCGCGGCCGCGCCGTCCGGAGCGCGCGCTCCGTAAGGCGCCGCGAGGGCCGACGCCGCACGCTCGGCGCCCGCGCCGGAAGCGGCGCCGGACCGCGCCGCGTCGTCCGCGCCGGACTCGCCGCGCGGGGGGTCACGAGGGCCGCTTTCTGAGGCGGCTCGGGGGGGGTGGGAAGTTTGCTCATCCGTAAGCTCTTGGTGTTCTATGGGTCGTTCTAGTGGGTCTAGAGGGCAACGGCGAGAGGGGACGCGGACGCATCCCCGGGGACAGGGCTAGAGACGGGGGCCGGGGCCGTAACGGCGCGGAGTTTCGCCGAGCGCGCGCGCGGATTCCGCCGCACCTCCGCCTCGGTCGGCCCCTGGGGGCTCGGCTCCCGGAGCGCGAACCCCTCGCCCCGCAACCCTTTGAACGCACGCTTCGCCGCCCGGTCCTCCCCCGAATGGTAGCTGAGGACCACGAGCCGCCCCCCCGGCGCGAGCGCGCGCGCCGCCCCCGCGATCGCCTCCTCCAGCCCGTCGAGCTCCCCGTTCACCATGATCCGGAGCGCCTGGAACGTCCGCGTCGCCGGATGGATCCGCTTGTCCCGCGCCCCCGGCGGGATCGTCGCCAGCACCGCGTCCACAAGGTCCGCCGTCGTCCGGAGCGGCGCGACCTTCCGCCGCTCCACGATCGTCTTCGCGATCGCCCGCGCCCAGTTCTCGTCCCCGTACTCCTTCAGCCCCCGCTCGATCTCCCCGGGCGCGAGCCGGTTGAGGAGCGCCGCCGCCGGCTCCCCCGACGACCGGTCCATCCGCATGTCGAGCGGCCCCGGCTCCCGGAACGAGATCCCCCGGCTCGGATCGTCGATCTGCGCCGAGTTGAGCCCCAGATCCATAAGGATCGCGTCGGCCCGAAGCCCCATCCCCGCCAGCGTCTCCGGCAACGCCCGGTAGTCCGCGTTCACGAACCGCAGGTCCACCCCCTCCGGTGCCCCCAGCCGCTCCCGCGCGATCGCGAGCATCGAGGCGTCCCAGTCGAACCCCACGAGCGTCCCCCCCGGCCCGATTCGCGCCGCGAGCTCCGCCGCGTGCCCCCCGAGCCCCAGCGTCGCGTCCACGACGACGTCCCCCGGCCCCGGCGCGAGAATCTCCAGACACTCCGCGAGCATCACCGGATCGTGCCGCGGCGCCGCGACCGGACCCCCCTCCGTCGTCATAAGCCCCCCCGGAGCGCCGCGTACGCCCGCCCCACCGCCTCGCGGCGCGCCCGACCGTACCCCTCGGGATCCTCCTGGCTCGCGTCGTACTCCCGGCGCGACCACACCTCCACCCGGAACATCGCCCCCACCACCGTGATCGGACCGTCGAGCCTCGCGAGATCCCGCAGACGGCTCGGGATCACCACCCGCCCCTGCCCGTCCGCGTTCGTCTCCGGCGCCGCGTGCGAGAAGAAGAGCCGCACGTACTGCTGGAGCGGGAACGAGTTCGCCCCGAAGGCGGCGAGCTCCGCCACCATCCCGTCCCACGTCGCCTTCGGATACGCGACGACCTGACCGAGCTCCCCCCACAGGAGCACGAAGTCCCTTCCGAGAAAAGACCGCTTCGCCTTGTCAAGAAGAAGACGCCCCTTGTCGTCGAGCTGCGTCTCCGAATTGCCGAAGACGAACGGCCCGCCCGCGAGCGCCGACCCCGGGGAAGGGGGCGCGTAAGGTGCCGAAGAATCGCCGTCCATCTCTCCCTTCGGTCACCGGTCTTCTCAGGATCGGCGGCCGTCCGTGGCCGCCTCCCCCGACTTTGCGTTAGCACCCCGCTAAACGCGACGGGTCCAGGCTCTCCGTTGCCCTCGCCTGTCTGGCGGAAACTATATCCTGCATTCTTATCGTTTCGACGGCGATTCGGGCCCTATTTTGGGAAAAGACTCCACTTTTTTTCCCGCGGCTCGCCCCCCGTCATCCTACTTGTAGAAAGATGTCTACGTGATGCCACGATTCAGCGCGATCCGCGCGCGAAGAGCGCGATCCGCGCGCAAGACTCGTCCTCTTCCCCCGCGCGTCGCACCCGGACCTTCGCCACCCTTGGACGCGCTCCCAAAGAGGCCCGCCCGCTCCATACTCTTCGTGTGCCCTCGCCCCTCCTCGAAGCCCTCGCCGAGCGCGTCCTCGTCTACGACGGCGCGATGGGCACCCAGCTCCAGGCCGCCGGCCTCCGCCCCGCCGACTTCGCCCTCCCCGCGGGCACCGACCAGCCCGCCCCGGTCCGCGCCGCCGCCGAACGCCTCGGAACCGCCCCCCTCGACGGGTGCAACGAACTCCTGAACTTCACCCGCCCCGACGTCGTCGAGGGCGTCCACCGGTCCTACTTCGCCGCCGGGGCCGACCTCGTCGAGACGAACACCTTCGGCGCCACCGGCATCGTCCTCGCCGAGTACGGCATCCCCGAGCTCGTCTACGAGACGAACCTCGCCGCCGCCCGGATCGCCCGCCGCGCCGCCGACGCCTTCACCGCCGCCACCCCCGCGAGACCCCGCTTCGTCGTCGGCGCCCTCGGCCCCGGCACCAAACTCGCTACGCTCGGGCAGACGACCTTCGACGAGATCGAGAGCACCTACGCCGACGGCTTCCTCGGCCTCATCGAGGGCGGCGCCGACGCCCTCCTCCTCGAGACCCTCCAGGACCTCCTCATGGTGAAGGCCGCCATCGTCGGCGCCGAGCGCGCGATGGGCGAGTCGGGCCGCGCCCTCCCCCTCTTCGTCCAGGTCACCATGGAGCAGACCGGCACCATGCTCCTCGGCTCCGAGATGGCCGCCGCCCTCGCCATGGTCGAGGCCTTCCCCTCCGTCGTCGCCTTCGGCCTCAACTGCGCCACCGGCCCCGCCGAGATGGAAGGCCACGTCCGCTTCCTCGCCGCGAACTCCACCCGCCCCATCGCCTGCCAACCGAACGCCGGCCTTCCCGTCATGGAGCGCGGCGAGGCCGTCTACCGGCTCTCGCCCGCCGAGCTCGCCGCCTTCCACGAACGCGCGACGGGCGAGGACGGCGTCGCCCTCGCGGGCGGCTGCTGCGGCACCACCCCCGCCCACATCGCCGCCGTCGCCGAGGCCGTCGGCGGCCGCCCCCACGCCGCCGACGTCCACTGGCGCCGCGTCCGGAACGTCTTCCCCGGCTTCGACTTCGCCATCGACGCCCCCGAGAGGGGAGACGCCCTCGCCCTCAAGGGCGCCGCGTCCCTCTACGCCTTCCAACCCTACGCCCAGGACGCCTCCCTCCTCCTCGTCGGCGAGGGCACGAACGCCAACGGCTCCCGCGCCTTCCGCGACGGCCTCGCCGCCGAGAACTGGGACGGCCTCGTCGAGATCGCCCGGGGCCTCGAAGCCGGGGGAAGCCACCTCCTCGACGTCTGCACCGCCTACGTCGGCCGCGACGAGACCCGCGACATGACGACCCTCCTCGCCCGCCTCGTCAAAAGCGCCACCGTCCCCATCATGGTGGACTCCACCGAGGCCCATGTCGTCGAGGCCGCCCTCCGCGTCCTCCCCGGCAAACCGATCGTGAACTCGATCAACTTCGAGGACGGCGAGGAGCGCACCGCCCGCGTCCTCGGCCTCTGCCGCAAGTACGGCGCCGCCGTCGTCGCCCTCACCATCGACGAGACCGGCATGGCGAAGACCCTCGACCACAAGAAGGCCGTCGCCGAACGGCTCGTCGCCCGCACCCGCGCCGCCGGACTCCCCGACCACGACCTCTTCGTGGACTTCCTCACCTTCACCCTCGGCTCCGGCGAGGAGGAGTTCCGCCGGAGCGCCATGGCGACCGTCGACGCCATCGCCTGGCTCGCGAGCGCCTACCCCCGCGTGAACACCATCCTCGGCGTGAGCAACGTGAGCTTCGGCCTCAAGCCCGCCTCCCGCCAGGTCCTCAACTCCGTCTTCCTCGACCGCGCCCGCGAGGCCGGACTTACGAGCGCCATCGTCCACGCCGCGAAGATCCTCCCCGAGAACCGCGTCCCCGCCGAGCTCTGGACCCTCGCCGACGACCTCGTCATGGACCGACGCCGGTTCGCCGCCGCCTAGCCCTCCGCCCGTCCCGTCCCGGGGACGGGAGCGACCCGGTACCCTCCCGACGTAAAGGACCCCATGCCCCTCCCCCTCCTCCTCGCTCTCGCCCTGATGCCTACCCCCGACCGAACCGTCCAGACCACCGACCTCGCCCCCGGCGCCGGCGAGCCCGTCCGCCTCGGCGACGTCGTCGAGGTGAACTACGTCGGACGCCTCGCCGGACCCAAGGAGGGCGGCCTCGGCAAGGAGTTCGACCGCTCCAAAGGCAAGCCCTTCCGCTTCCAGGTCGGCCTCGGCGCCGTCATCGCCGGCTGGGACCAGGGGCTCGTCGGCATGAGGACCGGCGGCAAGCGACGCCTCCAGATCCCCTCCGACCTCGGTTACGGGGCCCAAGGCGCGGGCCCCGACATCCCCCCCGGCGCCGACCTCGACTTCGAGGTCGAGCTCGTCCGCATCGCCCCCCGCGCGAAGGTCGTCGTCCTGAAGACCGGGACCGGCGCGGGCGCCGGTCCCACCGACGCCGTGAGCTTCCACTACACCGGCACCCTCGAGAAGGGCGGCAAGAAGTTCGATTCGAGCTACGACCGCAAAGCCCCCCTCCAGGTCGAGCTCCGCCGCCTCGTCCCCGGCTTCATCCAAGGCGTCATCGGGATGAAGCCCGGCGAGCGCCGCCGCGTGACGATCCCCGCCGAGCTCGCCTACGGGGCCGCCGGCATCCCCGCCCGCGACTCCGTGGACGAGGGGGGAAAGGTGATCCCCGCCGGCTCCCTCATCCCCGCCAACTCGAACCTCGTCTTCGAGATCGAGTTCATCGAGATCCTCAAGCCCAAGGGCTGACCCCCGACGACACGTCCTCCCGCCGAAGGCGGGAAGGGGGAGGACTAGGCAATGGCGAAGGAGAACGCCTCGTCGAACCGCGCGGATACATCCGCGCGGTTCATAGCGCGAACGGAAGACGACTCCCGACGGGGAAGAACCCCAAGATCCTTCTCCCTCCCAGAGGGGGAAGGTGCCCCGAAGGGGCGGATGGGGGAGCCCGCAACCCAGGCGAACCCCCGTGAGAAGGGCAAGAACTACGGGACCTCCGAACCCAGGCCCTTCTCCCCGCCCCCGGGGAGAAGGTGCCCGAAGGGTGGATGAGGGCAGGGACGAACCCCCGAAGAGGAGAACCGCCCAAGAGGCGGCCCCCCTCCCGACGTAGAACCCCCCATGACTCCTCCCCCGCCCGAGAGCGTCCCCCTCGATCTTGCCGCCCTCCCCCCCGCCGACCTCTACCGCCTCCTCGCCGACCTCGTCGTCCCCCGCCCCATCGCCTTCGTCTCCACCCTCGATGGGGAGGGCCGACCCAACCTCGCCCCCTTCTCCTTCTTCATGCTCGGCGGAAGCCAGCCCCCCTCCCTCTGCGTCTCCCCCACCCTCGGCAGAGCGGGCGAGAAGGACACCCTCCGCAACGTCCGCGCCACCGGCGAGTTCGTCGTCGCCCTCCTCACCCGCGCCCAGGCCGAGGGGATGAACGCCGCGAGCGCCGCCCTCCCCCCCGGCGAGTCCGAGTGGCCCCGCTCCGGCTTCACCCCCGCCCCGTCCACCAGGGTCGCCCCGCCCCGCCCCGCCGAGTGCCCCGCCGCCTTCGAGTGCCGCCTCCACGCGGTCGTCGAGCACGGCGACGCCCCCGGCGCCGCCCGCTACGTGATCGGCGAGATCGTCGCCGCGCATCTCCACCGGGTGCTCCTCGGCCGCACCGGCGCCTTCGCCCCCCTCGCCCGCCTCGGCGGCTCCGACTACCTCGACCTCGCCACCAGCGAGCGCTTCGCCCTCGAACGCCCCTGAGCCTGTGGCTTGCGCGTCCCGCGCGAGCGTCCCCCCTCAGCGCCGAGGCGGCGTCTCGCCCCTGGTCCCCCGCTCCGAGCCGCCCCAGCATCTTCCTCCCGCCCCACCCCGCTAGGTACCCTGAAAGAACCATGCCGGACTCCCCCGCGGCCGAAGGCGAACCCCTCGACCCCCAGATCCTCGCGGCTCTCAAGGGCGTCATGGATCCCGACCTCCGCCGCGACATCGTCACCCTCGGCTTCGTCAAAGCCGCCTCCATCGAGCGTGGCGAGGCCTACGCCCGGATCGAGCTCACCACCCCCGCCTGCCCCGTCAAAGAGGAGCTCAAAGCCGAGGCCGAGCGCCTCGTCGCCGCCCTCCCCGGCGTCACGAGCACGAGGATCGAGATGACCGCCCGCGTCCGCGAGCGCTCCGCCCCCGCCGCCGATCTCGTCCCCGACGTGAAGCACGTCGTCGCCATCGCCTCCGGCAAGGGCGGCGTTGGCAAGAGCACCGTCACCGTGAACCTCGCCGTCGCCCTCGCCCAAACGGGCGCGAAGGTCGGCGTCCTCGACGCCGACGTCTACGGCCCCAGCATCCCCCTCATGATGGGCGCGAGCGAGGACAAGCCCTTCCAGCAGGACGGCAAGATCGTCCCGATCCTCCGCTACGGCGTGTCCGTCATGAGCATCGGCTTCCTTCTCGACGAGGGCCAGGCCGTCCTCTGGCGCGGCCCGATGGTCGCGGGGACCGTCCGCCAACTCCTCGCCGACGTCGCTTGGGGCGAGCTCGACTACCTTCTCGTGGACCTTCCCCCCGGCACCGGCGACGCCCCCATGTCCCTCGCCCAGCTCGTCCCCCTCACCGGCGTCGTCGTCGTGAGCACCCCCCACAACGT
This sequence comes from Fimbriimonas sp., assembly GCA_965249475.1. Lineage (GTDB taxonomy): Bacteria > Armatimonadota > Fimbriimonadia > Fimbriimonadales > Fimbriimonadaceae > Fimbriimonas. The sequence goes on from CBDFMD010000003.1 coordinate 2,542,484, forward strand.
CGCCGCGAACATCGCCGGCAAGGCCGTCCAGCTCTTCAAGCGCCTGAACGCCCCCATCCTCGGCGTCGTCGAGAACATGGGGCCGACCCAGGACCCCGCCACCGGCGAGTGGAGGAAAACCTTCGCCGGCCTCTCCGGCACCGATCTCGCCGCCCAGCTGAAGACCCCCTACCTCGGCTCCGTCCCCTTCGACCCCGTCGTGAGCGCCGCCGGCGACGAGGGGTACCCGAGCGTCCTCGCCCACCCGAACACGGGCCAGGCCGAGGCCTTCCGCACCATCGCCGGCGTCCTCGCCCGCCAGTGCTCGATCAAAGCCTACACCCGCCCCGACCTCACCCGTCTCGGCGAAGCCCCGCCCCGCGCCGGCGCGGCGTAACGTATTATAGGAACATGACTGTCGCCGTGCGCCGTTTGGTCGATCGTCTTGCGACCCTCCCCGAAGAGCGGCAGGATTCGTGGGCGCAGACGTGGCTGAGCGATCTCTCAACCGAAACGATCGAAGACGAGATCGCGAGCGGAGCACGACCGATTCCGCCGAGACTTCAGGAGCTCATCGCCAAGGCCGAGTCGGACATCGCCGCCGGACGCACCTACGCGATGGAAGACGTCCTGGGGTGATCTCCCGAACCACTAGGGACTTCTGGGACGCTTACAACCTCTTGCCCGCCCGTGTTCAAGAGCAGGCAAAACGCACGTTCATAATTTGGAAGGAGAGTCCGGGACACCCTTCGCTCCATTTCAAGCCCGTGCGAGCGGTCGTTTCGACCTACTCCGTCCGCGTCGGCGAACACTACCGCGCTCTCGCGATCGTTCGTGAGAATACGGCCTACTGGTTTTGGATCGGAACCCACGCCGAGTACGACCGCATCCTACGCCAGCTCTAAGCGGCGCTACTTCACGAAGTGGACCTCCGCGATCTGCGTCCCATTGACGAAGAGGAAGAGCGCCTGCAACCGCTCCTTCCGGATCGCGATCTCCCGCGCGTCCTCGAACTTCTTCTTCACGAACTCCCCGTCCAGACCCCCCAGCGACCCCGCGTAGCTCGACGCGTCGTCCGGCGTCTTGAAGCACGCGAGCCCGTTCACGCTCTGCCCGTCCGGCAACGTCGCGTTGTTCGCCGCCCACCGGTCCTCCCCCACCGAGATGAGCAGCACCTCCCCCGGAAACCCCCCGAACCCCCCGAGCAGGTCTTCCTCGAGCGACGTGATGAGCGGATTGTCGACGAGCTCGATACCGGGCATAGGGAGGCGAGTTTACTGCGGCCCCGAGCGCACGACCCGGTACGTCCAGGGGAACGTCATCTTCGCCGACGACGCCACGAGGAGCGCCGTCGAGAGCTCCCCCTTCCGCACCGCCACCGCCGCCCCGAACGCCAGCACGCCGTAGAATCCCCACCGCCACCTGAGCGCGAACCACCGCGCCCAAGGCCCCTCCGGCGGCGCGTAGTCGTCCGGCTCCCGGATCGTCGTCCCGAAGATCGCCATCGCCCCGAAGAGCGCGAGCAACGGGAGCCGCACGAACCCCGTTCCGAACGCGGACGCCACGAGGATGTTGAGGAACAGCGTCCCCCCCAATAGGATGCCGGTCCAAAACTGCCGCGCGTCCGACACCGCCCGATCGAGGTCTACCCGCCCGCCCTCCTTCCACCGCGCGTCGAACCGCACCGCCCCCGCGACGACCGCGACGAGGGCGAGCGGCCCCCAAAGGAGCGCGAACCCGCCCCAGTCCCCCCGCTCCGAGGCCCTTGCCCACACCGCCCGCGTCGCCGCCCCCGCGACGAGGACGCACCCCCCGTAGAGTCCCCAACCGACCCGCCGAGCCCCCCGCACCGTCACAAGACCATCTTACGCGAACCCCTCGCTCCAACGAAATCCGAGGATGGATCGACGTTTCTTCCCCGAGGCGGTTGTCAAAACCCCGAGAGCCGCCACTAAAGGATGTGAGCCCCCGAAAACCCGCCCCACGATCTACTAAAGAGGATCAAAGTCCGAAAGACTCACGCACACGCGTGGCGCGCAATGGCGTCCAATGGCGCGCAAGTTCCCGAGAGGCGAGGCGACCGTGCACAAAACGCCGAAAACCGTGGTCAGAGTGGTCAGCGTGGTCAGTCTCCGAGCTTCAGGATCCGCGCCGCCGCCGCCATGTCCTTGTCCCCCCGGCCCGACATGTTCACCACCACCGACGACCCCGCCGGCAAGAAGCCCGGACGCATGAGCGGCGCGAACGCGTGCGCCGTCTCGAACGCCGGGATGAGCCCCTCGCTCCGCGAGACCCACTGCAACGCCTCCATCGCCTCGTCGTCGTCCACCGCGAGATACTCCGCCCGCCCGAGATCCTTCAGGTACGAGTGCTCCGCCCCCACCCCCGGATAGTCGAGCCCCGCCGACACCGAGTGCGTGTTGAGGATCTGACCCGCCCCGTCCTGCATGAGGTAGCTGTACGACCCGTGGAGAACCCCCGGCGACCCCACCGTCAGCGGCGCCGCGTGCTCCCCCGTGGCGACCCCCCGGCCCCCCGCCTCCGTCCCGATGAGCCGCACCCCCGGATCGCCGTAGAACCCCGCGAAGAACCCGATCGCGTTAGAGCCCCCGCCCACGCACGCGATCGCCGCGTCGGGCATCCGCCCGTGCCGCTCCAGGTACTGCGCCCGCGTCTCGTCCCCGATCACGCGCTGGAACTCGCGCACCATGTACGGGTAGGGGTGCGGCCCCGCCGCCGTCCCGATGATGTAGTGCGTGTCGGCCACGTTCGTCACCCAGTCGCGCATCGCCTCGTTCAGGGCGTCCTTCAGCGTCCGCGTCCCGCTCGAGACCGGGATCACCTTCGCCCCCAGAAGCCGCATTCGGAAGACGTTGAGCTCCTGCCGCGCCGTGTCCTCCTCCCCCATGTACACCTCGCACGGCATCCCGAAGAGCGCGCACACCGTCGCCGTCGCCACCCCGTGCTGACCCGCCCCCGTCTCCGCGATGATCCGCGTCTTCCCCATCCGCCGCGCAAGAAGGATCTGCCCCATCGCGTTGTTGATCTTGTGCGCCCCCGTGTGGTTCAGATCCTCGCGCTTCACCGTCACGTGGAGCCCCGTCGCCTCCGAGAGCCGCCGCGCCTCCGTCAGCGGCGTCGGCCGCCCCACGTAGTCCCGCAGGTACCCCGCGAACTCCGCCCGGAACCCCGGCTCCCCCCACGCCCGCTCGAACTCCGCCTCCAGCTGCTCCAGCGCCGGCATGAGCGTCTCCGGCACGTACCGCCCCCCGAAATCGCCGAAACGGCCTTTCGCGTCGGGGCGTTGGAGCGGAAGCGTCATACGACTAGTCTACGCCCGCGTCCCGGCGCCCGCATCCGTCCGGAAGACCCCGCGCAGCACGATCGCGAGGTACGCCTCGATCTCCTCCTCCCCCAGCGGAGGACGCCCGAAGAGAAGCCGGGCGTAGAGCGGCCCGTAGAGCGCCCCCAGCGCCGCGTCGGTCTCCACCCCGTCGAGCAACTCCCCCGCCGCCCGCGCGTCCTCCATCCGCGCCTCCCCCCACGCCTTGCGCGGAAGGATCCACCGCTCGGCGAGCGCCCGCGCGAGCTCCGGCTCGGTGCGCGCGCCCCCGAGAAGCGCCGTGAGAACCCCCCCCGCCGGACTCCGCAGGAGCGCCCCGAGCCCGAGGATCTGCCGCCGGAAATCCTCCCGCCCCGAACCGGATCCCGGGAACGCGAGCTCCGCCTCCGTCGCCGCGAAGAACGCGTCCACCGCGAGCTCCGCCCGCCCCGGCCACCACCGGTACACCGTCGCCTTCCCCACCCCCGCCCGCGCCGCGACCGCCTCCACCGCGAGCCCCGCGTACCCGCGCTCCAAGAGGAGCGCGAACGCCGCCGCGAGGATCGCCCGGCGCGACGCCTCGCTCCGAGGGCGTCCTCGCCTGCTCGCCTCCGGGGGTGGGCTTGCGCTCTGCATTTCGATACGGTATCGTTTCGTTATCCGGCGGTCCTCCGCCGAAAGGATCCCATGACCCTCCAGTCCATCATGCTCTACGTCCCCGACGTCCGCGCCTCCGTCGCCTTCTACGAGCGCGCCTTCGGCCTGAAAACCGCCTTCGTCACCGAAGAGGGCGACTACGCCCAGATGGAGACCGGGGGCGCCGCCCTCGCCTTCGCCGCCGAGTCCGCCGCCCCCGGCCTCGGGCTCGACCTCCGCCTCCACTGCCCCGGCGAGCCCGCCGCCGCCCTCCAGCTCGCCCTCGTCCTCGCCGAAGGCGAGGACCCCGCCGCCGCGTTCGCCCGCGTCGGCGAGGCGGGCGGCACGGTCGTCAACCCCCCGACCGCGCGCCCCTGGGGCCAGACCGTCGGCCACGTCCGCGATCCCGACGGCGTTCTTATCGAGATCGGCACCCCCCAGCCCGCCGATTGGCACGAAGAGAACCCATCCGCCTGACCGGCTACCGAAGCGACGGAGGCGCTGGCAACGCCTTCGGATCCTTCAAGCCCCGAACGTGAGTCCCACGTTGAGGAATGACAGAGCAGGAGCATTGAAACTCCTCTCCACCTCTTGACAAATCCTGGGGGGGGTCGTAAGATCCCGAAGCCCCCGCAATGGGGACGGAGATTCGATGAAGATCCCCCGCAAGGCCCGCGGCCTCTCTCTGCTGTTCACCGCGTCGGTCCTCTTGGGATCGACGCTCCCGACGATCGCGCTCGCCGCTCTGACCATCCCCGACGGCGACCAGAACCAGTGCGAGGCCGCTGGCGGTTGTGGAAATGGGTGAGTGCTGATCACGACGAAGACCGTTCGGTGTTGCCATCCCATCGGAAACAACGCTTACCGCTCGTGCTTGAAGGTCATCGGCATCTACAAGTTCATCAACGATCGCAGCGACAAGCTGGGGTGCTACTCGAAGCAGGCAAGTGAGCGGGAAGAGGCGACCTGCACTCCCAAACCCGAGCCGATCGACGTCAATGATCCCCCGACGCCCGCGAACGCGACGTGATGCGCGAGTTGCACCTTGAACCTCTAAAGCCACAGTGAAAACGTCTCTTGTTATCCCCGCGGTAGTATGCGGTCTCGGCGTCATGGCTGGGGTCGCATTCACCCTCCTTCGCCCCGCCCCGAAGGCCTACGCCTTCGACGGCGTCCCGATCCCCAAAGCGGGGCTCGTCGTGAACCCCGCCGGGGAGAGGCCGGGCGATCCGGCGGAGGCCGAGCGGGACTTCCGCCGGATCTATCAGGCTCTCACCGCCTTTCGAGACGCCCACCGGCGCTTGCCCACCCCGCTCGAGCTCATCGGCGACGGCAAGTCCCCCTCCCAAGTGGGACTGACGATGGCCGACTTCCAGACTCCGGACTACAAGGAGAGCGACGGGCACTCCGCGAACCGATGGAATGCGACGCAGTACGAGCTCTCCTACCTGAGCGATCGTCCCGACGGAACCCGGAAGCCCGACTTCCCCGCCTCCGGCGAGCGCGACGTCTGGATGACGACCGACGTCTACGCCCGCCGCCACCAGATCGTCCGTCCCGACGCGCGCTCCGAGATGCGCTGGACCGGGTGCTACGTCCTTCTGTGGAGCGACGGAAAGATCGAGCGCGTCGCCCCCGGCGACGTTCTGACCTACCTCGATTCCCCGATCGCCGCTACGTGGACCTACCGAGGCCAGACCGGCAACCCCAAGGGCGTCGTGAGCGCCCGCGAGGCCGCCGCGAAGGAGCGCTTCAACCGCGTCACCTTCGCCCCCTGACGCTCGCCAACGCCCGCCTACCGGAGCGACGCGGGCGGCGCCGGCAACGCCCGGTCCGCCCACGCCTTGAGCCCCTTCACCGCGCCGAGCGCGAACCCCGCCGCGAGGAGCGCGAGAAGCCAAGCCGGCATGTGCCACGCCGAGCGCTCCCCCTCGACCCGCCGCGTTGCCGCGGCGATCGTCCCCGTGGCGATCGTCCCCGCCCCGCCCGACGCCACCCGCGCGCTCGCCGAGGCGACCGCCCCCGCTCCCGTCCCCGACCTCGGCGCCGAGGCGACGACGACCGGAGCCTCCTTCGCCGCCACCTTCCCGACGACCGCGTAGGCCCCGTTGAGCGCCTGCTCCTTCGCCAGTTGCGCCTGAGAGCGCTCCGCGACCGGCGCGGGCGCATGGCGCACGTCGTTGATCGGCGCCGGACACAGCGAGGCGAGAGCGGCGAGAACGAGAAGGAAGGAGGGTCTTTTCATAGCGTCACGAGCCGTAGGAGAACCCACGGTCCTGCCACGTCGAGCGCAGCATCACCGGCGAACGCGGCAGCTTGATGTCGATGAGCGGCTTCTGCGTGATCGCCCGCTCCCGGATCCGCGAGTCGTAGTTGCACCGCATCGGGAGCGACCACACCACCATCGCCTCGTCCTTCGAGATCACCGAGCCGTTGAAGATGATCCCGCCCCCCGCCGTCCCCACGTTCCCCCCGCCCACGAAGTTCGTGTACAGCACCGCGTCGATCTGGTTGATCCCCTCGGCCACCGAGTTCATCACGTCGTCCCCCAGCACCGTCTGGTACCGCATGAACCCCGTCGAGTCCACCGACTTCCCGTCGTAGGGCGGGATCCAGTTCCCCGCCTCGTCGTACCGTCCCTTCGTGAACGGCGGCGTCATGTACTGCAAGGGCGTCGCGTCCGTGAACTCCGTCGTCTTACCCATGATGACCGACCCCCGCGCCGCGAGCCCCAGCATGTCCGCGCTCTCGTTCTGCGCGTCGATCGCCGCCGGATCGCTCCCCTTGAAGCTCGGCTTGTTCGCGTACCGGATCGAACCCACGATATGGATGTTGCGCCCCGCGTAGATCGTCCCCTGGCCCGTCACCGTCCCCTTGATGAGCGCGTCCTGACCGAACGTCACCGGCCCGTGGATCCGGATCGGATGGTCCTCCGTGCCCACGAGCACCGCCGATCCCGCCACGACTCCCGCCGACGTGATCCGGTCGTACTTGCCCGTGCTCCCGTTCCACACGTCGAGGAACGCCCCCTTCCCCGCGTTCGGGTTCGCCGCCCCGTTCTGATAGACCGACTCGTTGTCGATGTACGTCGTGCTCATCTGAAGGTACGTCGAGAGGTCCGACAGATCCGGCATCACCACCTCCTGCACGGGCGCCGAGTCCAGCGGCGCCGTCGCCCCCGCGTCCCCCGTCGTCCCCCGCGTCCACGAGCGGATCCCCCCCACATCCCCCAAAGCCGCCCCCGCGAGCTTGTTCTTCTGGATCGAACCGTCCGAGTCGAAGATGATGTCCCGCCACTTGTCGTAGAGCGCCGATCCCCGCGCCCCGTGCTTCGCCGGATCGTACGACTGCCGCCAACGCCGACCGTCGTCCGGCGAGTCGTTCCCCGCCGTCGCCGCGGAGTACGCGTCGTTCGTCGCCTTGATCGGCATCCCCGTGAGCTTCCCCGGCGACATCGGCGTGAGCTTCTCGTTGAGGCTCGCCAGCACCGAACCGTTCACCGTCGGCGACCCGTTCGAGAACGTGAAGTCCCCGTTCGAGCGCATATCCCCGTTCACGATGAGATCCCCCGCCCCGAACCCGTTCATCCAACCGTAGTTGTTCACGAAGTACTGGTAGTCGAACACCTGCGACCGCGCGAGCTGGAACTGCGCCGTCACGTCCACCACCTTCGTCGGCTCCGAGGGGTCGAGCGTCCCGTTCCCGTTCCGGTCGATCCACCCCACCGAGCGGATCGTCACGAGCCGCGAGTACGAATCCCCCGCCGGCGTCCGGATCGCGATAACCCCCGCGCTCACCGAACCCACCCCCGGGAACGCCACCGTCGCCCCCGCGCGCGAGTTGCTCGCGCTCGCTCCCGCGCACGTCGCGTCGATGTTCGCAAACGTCTGGCTCGCCTTGAACGGCCGCCACAGCGACCGGAGCACCGACTGCACCCCCGCCTCGCAAAGATGCGTCGTCTGCATCTCCGCCCCCCGCCTGCGCGAGTCCCGGAGCGTCTGCGTCGCCGCGCTCATGTACGCCCCCGCCCCCAGCGCGATCGCGCCGAGAAGCATGAGCGCCGTGATGAACGCCGCCCCCCGTCGTCGTGAGCGGCGGCGCGGCGGCCTGTGGGTGTTCGGTGTGTTCATGGTTCGGTTCTCAAAAGGGTCGGGGCGCGTCAGCGCGAGAGTTGCGGCACGTTCCGCAGGTACACCGTCTCGCGCGAACGGTTCACCACCGTCTCCGTCCCGCCCCCCGACTTCCCGCACACGAGCTTGATCGTGAGCGACCGCGACACCGCCGCCGGCGGGGCCGAGAACAACGCGTACGCCTCCCCGCTCGCCGGCTCTCGGCTCAGCACGTCCTTCGCGAGGGTCCGCGAGACCCCGTCCGCCGCCATCACGAGGTTCGACCCGTCGAACGTGAACGATCGGCTCACCCCGTCCCAGACGAGCGGCGTCACGAACGCCCCCGCCCCGTCCCGCGCGGGCCGCTTGTACGCCACCCCCGTGCCCCCCCCGGTCACCGTCACCTCCATCGCCTCCCGCAACTCGTTCGAGACATACCGCACCGTCCTTTGCGAACCCGAGAGCGCGTCGATGTTCGCCTGACCCCGCACCCAGCTCTTCATCCCCGTGAGATACACCCCCACCGACGTCACCAGTACGAGCGACGTGAGCCCCGCCGCGATCACGACCTCGACGAGCGTCGAACCCCGCCGCCGACCCGCCCGAACGCGTCCCGGCCCCACAGATTCGCCGCCCCTCACAGATTCGCCACCAGGGTCGAGAGCGAGAACGAGCGCGCCTTCCCCCGCTCGGTCCAGCTCACCTGCACCGTCAAACGCCGGAGCTCCACGTCCGCCTGCTCCACCGCGACCGTCCCCGTCCCGCCCGCCAGAACCGTGCTCGGCGCGTCGTTCGCCCCCGCGTCCACGTTCGTGAACGTCCACACCCCTGCCGAAGGCCCGTTCGGGTCGTCCACGAGCCCGTTCGCCGAGAGTTGCGGCCCGGTGAGGTTCGCGTACCCGAGCCCCCGCGCCGCCTCCATCTCCTTCTGCGCGATCGCCTGCGCCCGGTTCGAGGCGTCCGCCTTCGTCCGGCTGAGCGTCGCCACCGGCATCGCCGCCGCCACCACCGCCGCGAGGCACGCCGTGATGAACACCGCGAACAGCACCTCCACGAAGGAGAAACCCAGGGATCGCCGTCGCCTCATCGCTCCCCTTACAGCTGGTGCCCCGCCACCGTGCACGTCGGATCCGTCGAGATGACGTTCACCGCGTACGTTCCCGCCTGGGGACAGCTCGGCGCGCTCTTGATGTAGGCGGGCGCGAGATCCGTCATGAGGCACGCGTCCCCCGTGCTCTTCTTCGCCTCCATCGCCCATTGCTCCTTCGCCGTCGCGATCCGCTTGAGGTTCACGATGCACGTGTTCCTCCGGCTCGAGTCCCGCGCCTTGAGAAAGTTCGGCACCGCGATCGCCGCGAGGATGCCGATGATGAGCACCACGATCATGATCTCGACGAGCGTGAAGCCCCGTGAGAGGGCGCGGCGACGCCGCGAGGCGGATCGGCGAGGGGTGGGGGCGTGCATAGGACCTGCTCCGGATTGGGGGTTCCGTCCGGCGTACCCCCTTCTTATCGGCAGGCTTGCCGGGATTCCCTTCTCCCGCCACGAGTCCGCCCGCGCCGAATGGCCCGCGCCGAACGGCCCGTGCCAAACTGAACGGGTCCCGCGACGCCGACGCCGCCCCCATCCGCCATCCCCCATCCCCGGTCGCCGAGCCGTCCGACGCCCCCGAACAGAGGGACCCGCATGAGAACCGACGACCCCGCCCTCCTCGAGAGCCTCCTCGACCGCCTCCGCGACCTCGCCGAGAGCGACTCCGGCCACGCCACCCCCGACTTCACCTCCGAGGACGGCGCCCGCTTCGAGGGCGTCTTCCCCGAGGACCTCGCCGAGGCGATCGTCCGCCTCGAACCTGAGCTCCGCGCCTCCGCCCTCGCCAAGCTCGAGCCCGAGACCGCCGCCTACGTCCTCATCGAGCTTCCCACCGAGACCGCCCGCGCCATCGTGCGCGAACTCCCCGACGCCACCGTCGCCCACTACCTCGACGTCCTCCCCATGGACGACGCCCTCGACCTGCGCGAGGAGCTCGGCCCCGACCGCTTCGAATCCCTCCTGCGTGTGATCCCCGAGGAGGACGCCGAGGAGATCCGCCGCCTCCAGAGCTACCCCGAGGAGTCCGCCGGACGCCTGATGACCGAGGATTTTCTCGCCGTGAGCCCCGAGACGACGATGGACGGCGTCCTCGGGGCCATCCGCGCCGCCGGCGACCGCGTCGAGACCGTGAACACCATCTACGTCCTCTCCGGCGACCGCCACCTTCTCGGCGTCCTCACCCTCCGCCGCATCCTTCGCGCCGAGCCCCTCGCCACCGCCCGCGAGATCATGAACCCCGACCCCGTGAGCGCCCCCGTCGAGGCGCCCGAGGAGGAGGCCGCCCGCACCCTCGCCCGCTACGGCTTCACCGCCCTCCCCATCCTCGACCGCCGCGGGCGCATGGTCGGCATCGTCACCGCCGACGACGCCCAGGACATCCTCCAGGAGTCCGAGACCGAGACCGTCCTCGCCCTCGGCGCCGTCACCGGCGACGCCGAGGCCTACCTCTCCCTCTCGGTCTGGGAGCTCGTCAAGCGCCGCCTCCCGTGGCTCATGATCCTCTTCCTCGCCGAGTTCTTCACCGGCAACGTCCTGCGCTACTACACCCCCCACGCCGCCGATGACGACCCCGGCAACGCCCTCTCGATCATCGCCAAGCTGAACTTCTTCGTCCCCCTCCTCATCGGCGCGGGCGGCAACGCCGGAAGCCAGGTGACCACCACCATCACCCGCGCCCTCGCCCTCGGCGAGGTCCGGGGCCAGGATTGGCTTCGCGTCATGCGCCGCGAGCTCGTCGTCTCCTTCCTCTGCGGCGCCGTCCTCGGCGGCGTCGGCTTCCTCCGCTCCTCCCTCTCCGTCCCGATCCTCGGCTACAACCAGCCCGTCTACATCTCCCTCGTCATCGCCGCCGTCCTCCCCTGCATCATCATGTGGGCCGCGACCGTCGGCTCCCTCCTCCCCATCGCCGCCAAACGCATCGGCCTCGACCCCGCCGTGATGAGCGCCCCCTTCATCACCACCTTCGTCGACGCCACCGGCCTCATCATCTTCTTCGAGGTCGCCAAACGCATCGTGGGGGCGTACGGCCACCGCTTCTAGGGCGAGGCCCCCCCTCGCCGAGGCCGGCGTCCTCCTCGGCGTCTTCCTCGATCTCGTCGGCTTCGGCATGGTCTTTCCCGACATCCAGACCCGCGCCGAGCGATTCCTCCGCGCCGAACCACTCCTCCACCGCCTCGCCTCCCCCGGCGTCTGGATCGGCGTCCTCCTCGCGACGGGCTTCGTGCTCCAGCTTCTCGCCTCCCCCCGGTGGGGCCGCCTCTCCGACCGCGCCGGTCGCCGAGGGGTCTTCGTCGCGTGCCAGGCCCTCTCCGCCTTCGCCCTCCTCGTCTACGGGCGCGCCGACACCTACGCCCTCCTCCTCCTCTCCCGCGTCCTCTCCGGCCTCGGCGCCGCGAACGTCGCCGTCGCCCAGGCCTACCTCGCCGACCTCACCACCGCCGAGACCCGCGCCGGCGGCATGGGCCGCGTGAGCGCCGCCGTGAGCGCCGGCCTCGTCGCCGGACCCGCCGCCGGAGGCTTTCTCGCCCACCTCGGCGGCAACCGCCTCCTCGGCCTCGTCGGCGCGTCCCTCTCCGCCGCCGGAGCCCTCGCCGCCTACCTGACGATGCGACCCACCGTCGCCCGACCCCGAGAGGAGGCCGTGCGCCGCCCGAAGGCCGCCCTCGACCTCTCCCTCCTCGCCCGCGTCCCCGCGATCCGCCCTCTCGTCCTCGTCTCCGTCGTCGCCTCCTTCGCCCTTGCTACCCTCGAGGGCACCTTCGGCCGACTCATCGCGCGGATGCTCGGCTACGGCGAGCTCCAGTTCGGGATCGTCTTCTCCTACGAGTCCCTCCTCTCCGTCGCGATGGGGGCCTTCGGGCTCGCCTGGCTCGCCCGCCGCCTGACCCAGACCCGCCTCCTGCGCCTCGCCTTCGGGCTCCAGGGCGTGGGACTCGCGCTGAACCCTCTCGCCGGACCGCTCCACCCCGCGGTCCCCGGCATGGCGACCCTCCTCTTCGCCTCCACCCTCTACGCCCTCGGCTCCGGCGCGGCGAACCCCACCATCTCCGCCGCCACGAGCCGGGCCGTCCCCGAGGATCGCCAGGGCGAGCTCTTCGGCCTTCTTCAGATCGCCCGCAACTTCGGCTTCGTCGTCGGACCCGTCCTCGGCGGCCGCCTCTTCGATCTCGCCCCCGCCGCCCCTTACCTCTTCGCCGGGGCCGTGAGCCTCGCCGCCGCCCTCGCCGTCCCCCGCGCCGCCCCGGACCCGGGCCCCGCCCTCGCCGCCTAGCCCCCGTACACCAGGAGCGAGCCCCAGTGCCCCGTGAGAAGCGAGAGCCCTCCCGCCAAGAGGATCCACACCCGGTACCGCCCCGCGGACCGCTCCGAACGGTCCCGCCACGCGAGGACGCCCGCGAGCGCCGTCGCCGACCCGAGCAACAGATGCACGAGCATCGCTCCCGCGAGCGGATACCCGAGCCTCAGCATCGCGACGAGCCCCGTCGGCAGGACGACCAGGAGCGACGCCGCCCCGCCCCCCGCGACGATCCGGCTCGCCTCCCCCCACGCCCGGTTCCGCCCCGAGAACAGGAGGAGGAACGCCGCGAACGCGAAGAGCGCCACCGGAAAGTGCACGAGCGCCGGATGGTACGAGTGGAGCGGCAGAAGCGGGGACCCGCCCACCGGCGCCCCCCCGACCGCCGCCGATCCCTCCTTCGCCGCCCTTTCCGTCCTCTCCTTCACCGCCCCCAACGTCCCCGGCGACCGTCTGTCGGGAGCTCCGGTCGCCGATCCCGCCGCCGACCCCGCCGCCGGCCCCGCCATCAGCGGCTTCGACGCCGCGTCCGCCGGAAGCGTCCCGTGCCGAAGCTCGTCCCCGTTCGACACCCCGTCCCCGTCCGCGTCCCCCGCCTCCACCGACTTGAGGACCGCCGCCGTCACCTGCGCCTCTCCCGACCGCTCCAGCGCCCCCTGCACCTCCTTCCCGAAGGCGTTGCGCGCCCCGCCCCCGGGGTTCGTGTGGCACGCGAGGCACTTCGCCCGCCCGAGCTCCGAATCCTCCCTCACCGCGTACGTCCTCTGCAAGGTCGCCCAGAACGGCGGGAACGCCGAGGCGCTCCCGGCGAGAAGGAGAACGAGGATCGCCGGCAGGGCGCGCATCCTCCTCAGCTTACAAGACGCATGGGCAAGAGGCATGAAAAAGGCCGGCGCTGGGGGGAGCGACCGGCCGATTCGGAAGGAAGATTGGGTGCGGGAGCAAGATTTGAACTTGCGACCTCCGGGTTATGAGCCCGACGAGCTACCAGACTGCTCCATCCCGCGGAACATGAGGATCTTACCCCAACCCGTCCCCCGCGTCAACCGCTCCTCAAACCCCAAGCTCGGAAACCCGCGTAGAAGGAGCCGTCCATGCGCTGGCTCAACAACGTCCTCATCGCCTTCGCGGTCCTCCTCATCCTCGTCGGGGCCCAGGCCGCCTTCCTTCCGTTCGAGGGCCACAAGAGCTCGATGATCTCCTTCATCGCCGGAAGCGCCGCCGGTCTCCTCCTCCTCGCCTCCGTCGCGCTCTCCTTCACGAACCCCCGGATCGGTCGCATCGGCGCCCTCGTCGTCTGCCTCCTCCTCATGGGCAACTTCGGAGGGGCCTATCTGAGCAAGCACGAGACCTACCCCGCCCTCGTCCTCCTTCTGACGAGCTTCGCCGTCGCCGGATGCCTCGTCGCCGGCCACTTCATCGGGATGCTCAACCGGAAGGAGCTGGGCCGCGAGCCCCTCGCCCCCTTTGCCGAAACCCAACGGCGAGAGCGAGAAGAATCAGCAGCGCGCCGAGAAGAGCCGAAGGCTTGACCTCCTCCCTAAGCAGAAAGTACCCGAGCGCCGCCGCGATCGGCGGCTGAAGCCCGATCGGGAGCACCATGAGCGAGAGCGGCGCACGCTCCGTCAATACGTACCACGTCGAGAACGTCACCACCCCCGAGACGAGCACGAGGTACCCCACCGCCCCCCACGCCGCGAGACCCGGATGCGGCAGGGGCGGCCGCTTGACCAGAAGCGCGAGCGCGTACGTCGGCACCGCCCCCGCGATCTGCCACGCGAGCGTCCCGATCCCGCTCGAGCGCCGCGACGTCCCCGCCGCCAAGACGCCTCCCAAACATTCCAGCACCACCCCCCCGAAGAACATCCCGTTCCCCACCACGTGCGACCCCTCCACCCTCGGGAGCGCGAACCCCACCGCTACGACGTACGCCCCCGCGATCGCCATCCCCAGCGCGACCCACCGCCGCGCGTCCGCCCGCTCCCCCAGCAGAAGCACCGAGAGGAGCGTCGTCCACAGCGGCGCCGTCGTCAGGAGCACCGTCCCCTCGACCGAGGACGTCCGCGGAAGCGACGTGTAATAGAGAAGGTGCGCCGGGGCGAAGAGGAACGCCCCGATCAGGAGCGCTCGCCCCCGGTCCTTTCCGTCCAGCGGCCGGTACCGCGTGAGCTCCCGAAACCTCGGCGCCAAAAGGAGCGCCGGGATCAGGAGCGAAAGAAGCCCCCACCGCACCGCCCCCAGCGTCACCCCGTCGAGCCCCGCCCCCGCCGCCGTCTTCACCCAGAAGTTCACCGGCGCCCACAGCACGTTGAGCCCGACGAGCACGAGCAGAAGATCCCGCGGCGAAGGCCCCCTCTCGCCGACCGGCGGCACCACCCGGGGCTCAGTCGTTCGGGGCTCGGTCACTCGGGGAGAAGAGTGGCATATCCCGCGCCTCGACCGCCGCCCGACCCCCGTCCCCCGTCTCTGCCTCCAGCGCCTTCCCGTCCGCCTCCCGCCGGAGCGTCGCCCCCGCGATCGGCCCGAGCGCCGGATGCACCCCCGCCCGCGTCACCCGCCCCACCTCCAAGCCGTCCGCGAACACCCTCGCCCCCGCCGCGAGCGGCACCGGCGACAGAAGCCCCCGCCACGTCCGGTTCGTTCGCCCCCGCGAGTGGAGCCGCATCAGCACCTCCTGCCCCGTGTAGCACCCCTTCCGGTAGCTCGTCGTCGCCCTCTCGAACGCCGGACCCATCTCCGGCGGAAGCGTCCTCTCCCCCGTGTCCACCCCCGGCTCGGGCTCCCCCGCCCCGAGCGTCAGCGCGTCCCAAAGCGCCTCCCCCACGCCGTGCGACTCGGGAACCGCCCCCGCCGGGACCACCGCGTCGAACCCCGCGAGCCCCGTCCGCGACCGCGCCCGCACGACCGGCCCGGGATGCGTCGGTGCCTCCGCCGAGGCGTCCGACCCGAGCCGCGCCACGAGATCCCCCGCCCCCGCCCCGAACGCGTGGACGACCGCGAGATCCAGCTCCCGCACCGCCGCGTCCTCGAGGATGATCGCCTCCTCCGCCCGCGCGAGCACCGCCGCGACCTCCGACCGATCCGCCAGAAGCCAGAACGCCCCCCCGAGATCCCACACCTCCAGATGCGCGAGAAGCTGACCCGTCGGCTTGCAAAGGCAGGCGCGCACCGATCCCCCCGGCGCCAAGAGCCGCAGATCCTGCGTGACCTGTCCCTGGAGCCACTCCCGCGCGTCCGCCCCCGAAAGCTCCAGCACCGCAAGCCGGGGCAAGGCGACGAGCCCCGACGTCTCCCCCAAGGCCGTAAACTGCGCCGGTGCCACGCTCTTCCCTACGTCGGCGCGCGAACTCCCGGCGCGGCTTGGCCGATCCCCTGACCCTCCTCGCCGTCGGCGGCGCCCTCGCTGCCCTCTTCGGCCTCGGCGGCGCGGCCCTCCGCCGCTACGAGCGCACCGCCGAGCGCGACGTCGCCGCCCGCCTCGAGGGCCCCCGAAAGCGCGTCCGCCTCACCGTCCGCTACCCCGGCGTCCTCTCCCCCGCCTCCGGCGACCTCCTCTCCGCGACCGTCGCCGCCTCCCGCTTCTCCGTGAAGGGCCTCCCCTTCCTCCGCGAGCCCTGGCGCACCGCCCGCGGCCGCATCGACCGCCTCGTCCTCGACCTCCGCGACTTCGAGCTCTCCGGCCTCCCCGTCGAACGCCTCTCCGGCACCGTCCCCCGCGTCCGCTACGACCTCGGCTACGCCCAGAGGCACGGCGGCATCCGCATCTCCCGGTGCGGCACCGGAAGCGCCGAGGTTATCCTGAAGCCCGAGGCGATCGCCCGCTGGCTCATGCGCCGATCCCCCGGCCTCCTCGGCGTCCGCGCCGCCATCGAAGGCGACCTCCTCCGCGTCTCCGGCCGCGCCCGCTTCTCGAACTTCGAGGTCCCGTTCGACGTCGCCTCCCCCCTGGTCGGCGACGGCCCCCGCCTCCTCCTGAAGCGACCCCGCGTCCTCATCGGCGCGACCGAGGCGACCGGCCCCGCCGCCGAGGCCCTCGCCAAAGCCCTGAACCCCGTCGTGGACGCCGACCGCGACCTCGGCCTGCGCGGGGCCGTCGCCATCCGCGCCGTCACTGTCGAGGGCGGCCTCATCGTCGCGCGAGGGACGGTCACCATCCCCGCCGCCGATCCGCCGGGCAACCCGCCGCACGACCCAGCGCGCAAACAGAACGGGGCGGCCTCGAAAGAGGCCGCCCCGTTCCGGAACCCATGACTCCCCTCGCGGGGATCCGCCTTACGGCAGGACGTGAAGGTCCGGCGCCGCCGCCTTCGAGCACGAGGGGTTCGTGCCGACGACGTCCACCGTGTAGGCGCCCGAGGCCGGGCACGCCGGCGTGGACTTGATGTAGTTCCCCGCGCCGGTGAGGTTCGCCATCGTCACCGCGGCGCCCGAGGCGAGCTTGTTGTCCATCGCGTACTGCTCCTTCGCCGAGTCGATCTGCTTGAGGTTCGCGATGCAGCTCTGGCGGCGGCTCGACTCGCGGGCCTTGACGAAGTTGGGGACCGCGATCGCCATCAGAATGCCGATGATGAGCACCACGATCATGATCTCGACGAGCGTGAAGCCACGCGTGCGCTTGTTGAACCGCTTCATATTCTTTTCCATCCTCCCTGGGAGATCCCGGGACCGGACGTCCCTCATCTCATCGGCTCCGCGCGTTCCGGATCTCACCTTTTCGGGCGAAAATCCTTTCCCCGCGTCGCCGCGGCCATCGCTCGGGTGAGGATGGTCCACCCCTCTCTTTCCACCTCTCCCCGCCCCGATCCCCGCAATAACGCCGGATTCGCCACAATCTCTAAGGTAAGCGATGCCCGAACGCGCGATCCTCCTCGTCCGCCTCCGCGTCTCCGGCGGCCGCACCGCGAAGTACGCCGAGGCCCAGGCCCGCTTCAAGGCCGTCTTCGACGGCATCCCGGGGATCGAAGGCCCCACCCTCTACTCCGCCGAGCGCGACGGCGAGATGCAGCTGAGCGTCGTCGAGATCGCCGACCGCGCCGCCTTCGAGCTCGCCGCCGCCGAAAGGGTGAACGAGGAGATGGTCCTCGCCTTCGCCCGCGTCATGGAAGGCCCCCCGTCCGTCCGCCTCCTCCGCATCCGCGCCCACGGCGGCAAGAGCCTCGCCGCGATGGAACCCGACACCTACCTCTCCATCTCCGACCGCACCGCCGACCCCGGCCGCGAGGACGAGCTCGCCCGCGACTACGAGACCGTCTTCGCCTCCTTCGAGGCGATCCCCGGCTTCGCCGGATGGGCCTACGGCCCCGACGGCGCCCTCGACGAGCGCCTCTACGGCCTCGCCCTCTGGACCACCCGCGACGCCCTCGGACGATCGCTCAAACCCGACGTCCGCCACGAGCTCCGCATCTACCGCAAGCTCCACGCGAGCGAGCTCGACACCGTCCCCGCCGAGTTCCTCCCCGCCTAGGCCCGCCCGAACGCGTGCAAACCCGGGCGTCCTTCGGGACGTCTAATCCATTGATCATGCAGGCCAGGACTCCTCTCGCGGCTCTAGCCCCCGTCGCCCTCGGCGTCGTCCTCCTCGCCCCCGGGGCCCGCGCGGGCGATTTCTTCAAGCCCGGCAAGAATGAGCAGGTGAAGCTCGGCCTCCAGGCCGCCGCCGACCTCCGCAAGAAGGAGCGCGTCCTCCCCGACTCCGACCCCCGCGTCCAGATGCTCCGCCGCATGGGGGGCCGCTTCGTCTCCACCCTCGCCCTCGACCCCAAGCGCGACCCCTGGCAGTTCACCTTCGACGTCATCGAGTCGAAAGAGGTGAACGCCTTCGCCCTCCCCGGCGGACCCGTCTTCTTCTACACCGGCATCCTCGACCGCATGAAGACCGAGGACGAGGTCGCCGGCATCCTCGGCCACGAGATGACCCACGTCGTCCGCGAGCACTGGGCCTACGCCTACCGCGACCAGCAGAAGCGCAACATCGGCCTCACCGTGTTCTCCGTCTTCGGCGCGAAATCCGGCCTCCTCCAGCTCGCCGACGTCGTCGGCTCCTTCTACGACCTGAGGTTCTCCCGAAGCCACGAAAGCCAGGCCGACGAGGGCGGCTTCAACCTCGTCTCCAAGGCGGGCTACAACCCCCAGGGCGAGGTCGAGGTCTTCCGCATGCTCGCGGGCCTCGGCGGGAGCGGCGGCCCCGAGTTCCTCTCGACCCACCCCGACCCCGGCAACCGCGTGAAAAAGCTCCAGGGGATGATCGACCGGGGCGGCCGGGAGTACCCCGCCCAACGACCCCTCCCCTTCTCCACCCCCGCCACCCGCGGCGAGCTCCCCGACAAGAAGAAGGGCTGACCGCGCCCTCCAAGGCGATTGACCTAAGGGGATTGACCTAAGGGGATTGACAGGGGTCCGCGAGCGCGGGCCGCGTCCCGGTGAGGACGCGCGCCCGCGCCATCACCTCGCGCGAGTGCTCGAACACCATCTGCGTGAGCTCGTTCCACATGTAGTAGCTCTCCGGAAGTTCCTCGAACCGCACGAACCGACGCCCGAGCGACTCCTCCGGCATCCCGATCGGCACCAGCGCCTCGATCTGCGCGACGAACACGTCCGCCCAACGCACCTCGTCCCGCTCGAGGATCCGGTAGCACCCGATGTACTGCACGTCGCAGAGCACCGCCCCCGCCTCCTCCACCGCCTCCCGGCGCACCGTCTCGAGCGAGCTCTCGTAGGGCTCCACCCGCCCGCTCGGGATGCACCACCCCCGGTCCCCGATGTGGCACAAGAGGACCTCCTCCTCCTGCCACGGGAACACGAGCGCCGCGAACGCCCGGAGCGGCGCCCGGTACGGCGCCGGATGGAAGTGGAGCGTCTGACGCCCGTGCGCCCCCGCCGGAAACCGCTTCGCCGCCATCTAGCGCGCGACCACCACCTTCCCGAGCAGCCGTTCCGCCGGGATCGGCCCCAACGCCCGCGAGTCCGTGGACTGGTCGAGGTTGTCCCCCAGCACGTACACCGTCCCCTCCGGCACCCGGAACCTCCCCGCCGAGAACGGGTGGCTCCGCGGCGCGTAAGCCCACTCGATCTCGTCCCCCGGCATCCCCCGGATCCGCTTGATGAAGTACCCGTGCCCGTCCGCCTCGTGGATCACGACGATGTCGTTCGCCCTCAAAGCCCCCACGAGCCAGTACGCCGAGCTCACCAGCACCCGCCGCCCGTTCTTCAGCGTCGGCAGCATCGAAGGCCCCTTCACCTCCACCGTGTGGAACGTCAGCGCGAAGAACGCCGCGAGGAACAACGCTCCGAAGAGAAAGACCGTGAACGCCCGCACCTTCCGCCGCTGACCCTTCTGCGCCTCGCGCAACCCCAGCCGCGCCGCGCCCGGCCCCACGAGGTCGGAGGGTCTCTCGCTCGGTTCCATAAGGCGTTCAGTTTGCCGCATCCGCCGCCCGCGAGTAGACTCCGAAGGGACATGGGCGATCTCGCGCGCGACGCCGCGCACTCGGCGGGCTGGATCCTGCTCGCGCTCGTCCCCCTCGTCCTCCTCCAGACCCTCCTCCTCGTCGTCTTCGCCCGCCGCGCCGCCCGCGAGCGCGCCCGCCTCCGCGAGATGCTCCTCGGCGCGGGCGGCACCGACCTCGAAGCCCTCCTGCGCGCCCACACCCGCGAGCGCGTCGGCCTCGCCGCCGACCTCGCCGCCGCCGACGCCCGCCTCACCGCCCTCGAGCGCAAGGTCGCGACCGCCAAGCGCCACGCCGCCCTCGTCCGCTTCGACGCCTTCGCCGACATCGGCGGCGAGGGCTCCTTCGCCCTCGCCCTCCTCGACGACGGCGGCGACGGCCTCGTCCTCTCCTCCCTTCTCGGCCGCGAGGGCGGGCGCGTCTACGGCAAAGGCCTCGCCGCCGGACGCTCCGACCGCCCCCTCACCGACGAGGAACGCGAGGCCATCCGCCGCGCCCAGGCCGAACCCCGCGACCTCGGGGACGCGGAACGACCTCTCCGCGCCCGAACCGGGCTAACATAAAGGGGCCATGAGCGAGAGTCTGAACGAAGACCGGATGCTCATCGAGCGCGCCCAAAAGGGGGACGCGACCGCCGTCTCCACCCTCGTCCGCAAACACCAGGAGCGCGCCTACCAGTACGCCTTCCGCCTCACCCGCAACTCCGAGGAGGCCGCCGACGTCGTCGCCGAGTCCTTCGTCCGCGTGAACAACGCCGTCCGCAACTTCAAGGGCAACTCCGCCTTCACCACCTGGCTCTACCGCATCGTCACCAACTGCTACCTCGACCACCGCAAGCGCGAGCGCACCCGACAGGCCCTCTCCCTCGACACCCACGCCCCCTCCGCCCTCGGCGGCGACGAGAACGACGCCCCCCGCGAGATCGAGGACTCCACCTACCGACCCGACCGCGACGTCGAGAGCCGCGCCCGCGCCGAACTCGTCGAGCGCGCCCTGAAGAAGCTCCCCGACTTCC
The DNA here is from genome assembly GCA_965249475.1 of Fimbriimonas sp. Lineage (GTDB taxonomy): Bacteria > Armatimonadota > Fimbriimonadia > Fimbriimonadales > Fimbriimonadaceae > Fimbriimonas. The sequence goes on from CBDFMD010000003.1 coordinate 2,563,377, forward strand.
AACGCGCCATGATCGTCATGTACCACATGGAGGAGATGAGCTACGAGGAGATCGCCGCCTCCCTCGACCTCCCCCTCGGTACCGTCAAAAGCCGCCTGAACCGCGCCCGCCTCTCCCTGCGCGAGCTTCTCGCCCGCCACGAGGAACTTTTCCGCGTCGGCTAGGGTCCCACACGATGGGACTCGCGACGACGGGACCCCCGACGAAGAGACGAGAAGAGGCATGAGCGAGGAGAGAGAGAAGCTGAGGGACCTGTACGCGGACGCCCGCGAGGGCCTGTTGGAGCCCGCCCTCCGCGCGAACTTCGACGCCCGCCTCGACGCCGATCCCGACCTGCGCGAGGACTACGACGCCTACGTCGCCGTCTGCGAGGGGCTCGATGCCTTCGCCGCCGAACCGATCGCCGTCCCCGACTTCCTCTCCGCCCGCATCTTCGACCGCCTCGAGGCCGACGCCCTCGCGACCGGACCCTCCGCCGCCGGGACCGGCTGGTGGAGCCGCCTCCTCGCCCCCGCCCGACGCACCCCGCTCCGCGCCTTCGGCCTCGCCGCCCTCGCCCTCGTCGCCGTCGGCGGCGCCGCCCTCACCGTCCTCCACCGGCGCGACGCCTCCGACGTCGCGCCCGCCGGCGTTCTGCCCGGCCCCGCCCGCGCCCCCCGCCGCGTCGCCGAGTCCTCCGACGCCGTCCGCCCCCTCGTCGAGTACGGCCGCGTCTACGTCGTCCTCGAGAGCGCCGCCCCCCACGACGTCTCCATCCTCGCCGCCCCCGACGCCAAAAACCCCGACGGCACCCTCCTGCGCCGCTTCCGCGTGGACCGCACCCGCCTCCACACCGAGCTCGCGAACCCCTACGCCGACCCCGCCGCCTTCATCGTCCGCATGGACCGCGAGGCCGCCCCTCTGACCGTCGTCGTCCCCGGCTCCGACCGCTCCCGCTCCGCCGCCTCCGGCACCGGCGACCTCCTCGCCTTCGGCAAGGCGCTCGCCCGCACCTTCGGCACCCCCGTCGTCCTCCGCGTCGCCCCTCGCGGCCCCGCGACCGCTCCCGGCGGCCCGACCGTCGCCTGGAACTTCGACGACCCCGCCGTCGGCTCCGCCGAGGCCCAACCCCATGCCCTGCGCGCCCTCGAAGGCCGCGGCCTCTCCGTGGACGTGATGCCCGGCGGACTCCTCTCGATCGGCGACCGCTAGCGCGCCCCGCCCGCTAACGCGCCGCGCCCGGGCCGAGGAGGCTCGCGCCGAGAAGCCGGTACATCCGCGTCCCCCGCACGAGCGAGCTCTCGTAGATCGGGTCCACCCGCCACAAAGGCCCTCCCAAGCCCGACGCGCTCCCGTAGTGCGCCCGGTACTCCCGCCGGAGCCGCGCCATGTGCTCGAGCAACGTCCCCAGCCCCGTGCCGCCCGGTCCCCGAGATCCCGGCCCCGCGAAGCCCGGCCCCGCCTCCCGCAACGCCCGCGCCGCCTCCTCGGGATACCCCGCGCTCCGAAGCCCTGCCGCCGCCGCGTGGAACCGCGCCGGCGTCATGAGCGCCGTTCGCAGATCGAAGAACCGGATCGCCCGCGCCGGGGCGAGCGAGAGCGTGAGAAGCCGCCGCGCCTCCTCCCGCTCCCCTCGCGACCCCGCCGCCCGGCCCGCCGACGCGAGCGCCGACGACAGCCGCATCGCCGAGGCCGTGAGCTCGCTCTTCGGACCGTCGATCGAGTCGTCCCCGTACCGCTCCGGCATCGCCGGCTTCAGCTCGCCCCGCGCCATCCCGTCCGCCCAGAGCTCGCCCGCCCTCTCGAGCGCCGCCTGCGTCCGCGCGTCCCCTCGTCGCCCCGAACCTCGGTTCTCCCACGCCTCCACCGCCGCGAGCGTCACGACGTGGACCGGCACGTACCGCGTGAGCCGCGCGTCCATCTCCCGGTCTACCGGAAGGGGAACGTACCCGTCCGCGAACCGCTCCGAATCCATCGTCGCCCCGAACGTGAGGAGAAAGGGGAGCACCATCCCGCCCCGCGCCACCAGCATCCATGCCGCCATAGAGGGATTGTCGGCACCCCGCCCCTCGCTTCCTCACGGGGAGCGCCGCGAGCCCGTCCGGTAGGCCGTAAGACCTAGACGTTTTAGAAATCGCAACCGCTATCTTCGGATATCGTATAATCGAGATGATGAACGTTCGGGATTCCATCGAGCCGATCTCTCCGGCGAGCTCCCCGGCCCTCTCCTCCGCCGGTGCCGCGCTCGCGGCCGAGTCCCTCCTCGCCGCCTCCCTCGCCGAGTCGCTCCTCGTCCGACGCGCCCAGCGCGGCGACGTCGCCGCCTTCGACGAGCTCGTCGCCGAGGCCTGGACCCCCCTCGTCGCCTTCGCCCACCGTCGTCTCGGCGTCCGCGAGGACGCCGAGGACGCCGTCCTCCGCGCGATGGTGAAGGCCCACGGCGCCATCGCCCACTTCGACGCCGACCGCCCCTTGCGCCCCTGGCTCCGCACCATCGTCGCGAACTGTTGCACCGACATCGCCCGCCGACGCCGCGACGAGACCCCCCTGAGCCTCGGCTTCGCCGAGAGCTACCCCGGGACCGAGGACGTCGGCGCCGCCGCCGAGACCGTCTCCCTCGCCGACTCCGTCCGCGACGCCATCGCCCGACTCCCGAAGCACTACGCCCTCGTCATGACCATGCGTCTCATCGAGGACCTCTCCATCGAGGAGATCGCCGCCCGACTCCACCGCCCCGTCGGCACCATCAAAAGCTGGCTCTTCCGCGCCCGCACCCTCCTCCAACGCATGCTCGCCCCCGCCCTCGCCTAGCCCCGGCGGAAAGCGCGCCAAGGAGACGGAACCGAACCCCGCCCGCCGGAGTTGAACCCGGGAGACCGCGACGCCGCGACCCTTCTGAACGGGAGGTGAAGGGGCGGGGCGGTATCATCCTTAAAGCCCTACTCGGAGGTGCGTAGCCCTTGGCCGCCGCCATTGAAACCAAAGATCTGACCAAGAAGTACAAGACCAAGAACCGGAAGGAGATCAACGTCGTCGACCGGCTGAACCTCCACGTCGAGGAGGGCGAGATCTTCGGATTCCTCGGCCCCAACGGCGCCGGCAAGACGACCACTATCAAGATGCTCCTGAGCATCATCTACCCCTCCTCCGGAGAGGGCTACGTCCTCGGCAAGGAGATCGGGGACATGGACGTCCACAAGATCATCTCCTACGTCCCCGAGCGCCCGTACTACTACGAGTACATGACCGGGCTCGAGCTCCTGAAGTTTTACGGCTCGCTCTTCGGCATGACCGACGAGGCCCGCATGAAGGTCCTCATGCAGGAGGTCGGCCTCGGCGACGCCATGGACAAGACGATCTCGCAGTACTCCAAGGGCATGCAACAGCGCATCGGCCTCGCCCAGTCGCGCCTGAACGACCCCAAGCTCGTCTTTCTCGACGAGCCCACCGGCGGCCTCGACCCCATCGCCCACCGCGAGATCCGCGACCAGATCGTCAAACTCCGCGACGAGGGCAAGACCGTCTTCATCTCCTCCCACGAGCTGAGCGAGGTCGAGCTCATCTGCGACCGCGTCGCCATCATCAACTACGGCACCGTCGTCCGCCAAGGCTCCCTCTCCACCCTCCTGAGCGGCGGACGCGTCGAGGTGAGCGCCACCGGCATCACCGAGGCCGACGCCCTCGCCATCGCCGGACCCGCCGCCCCCATCGGCCACCTCGCCCACGGCATCTCCATGGAGGTGTCCGAGACCGAGGACGTCAACGCCATGATGGACGAGATCCGCCGACGCGGCGGCAAGATCGTCTCCGTCGTCCCCCGCAAGATGCGCCTCGAAGACCTCTTCCACGAGGCGATCACCGAATCCGGCGGCGGCACCGGCCGCGGGCTCCACTCCGTCGGCGACGCCCCCGGCGACGCCATCCCCGCCGAAACCCCGACGAAGATCGAGGTCGGACGTTGAGAAGCATCCTCGCCATCGCCCGCACCACCGTGGGCGAGGCCATCCGGCGCAAGGTCCTCCTCATCATCCTCCTCATCGGGCTCGTCTTCCTCATCGTCGCCCCCGGGCTCGGCGTCCTCTCCACCCGGTCCGAGGACACTGTCCTGCGCTCGATGATGCTCGGCATCATCCAGCTCACGAGCGCCGTCATCGCGATCGTCCTCACCGTCTACATGATCCCGAACGAGATCGAGCGACGGACGATCTACACGATCCTTTCCAAGCCCGTCCACCGCTGGCAGTTCCTCGTCGGCAAGTACCTCGGGGCCGTCGGCGCCCTCGGACTCATGATGGCGCTCATGTCGCTCGTCATGATCCTCGCCTTCCTCATCCAGCAGAGGAACGTGAGCGCCGCCCTCTCCCTCGTCCAGCCCCCCGCCCTCTTCTTCGTCCAGATGTCGCTCCTCGCGGCCGTCGCCATCTTCTTCTCCACCTTCGTCGCCCCCCTGGTGAACTTCTTCCTCACCGGCGGCATGTTCGTCCTCGGCATCGTCTTCAACCCCGTCGTCGAGACCCTCCAGAACAACCCGAACACCGCCCCCGTGACCAAAGGCTTCGTCACCCTTCTCGGCACCATCCTCCCGAACTTCGCGAACTACAACGTCGCGAACCCCATCATCAACCCCACCCAGGTCATCGTCAACCCGACGACCTACTACATCAACGTCACCGCCTACGGGATCATGTACATCGGCATCCTCCTCATCGGAGGCATCCTGATCTTCGAACGGCGCGAGGTCTGAAGGGGTTAGAAAAGAGAGACACGCTATGAGGCGATTCAACTCCAAAGCCGCCCTCGCCGGGCTCGCCGCCCTCGCCGTCGGACAGGGCGCCCTCCACGCGGGCGCCATCTTCCCCCGCTGGAAAAAGGACTTCTCCCCCGCCAAGGGCGAGCTCGTCACCCAGGGCCTGAGCCCCGATCAGATGGTCTTCGCCCTCGCGGGCTTCCGCGAGATGCTCGCCGGCATCCTCTGGGTCCGCGCCGACTCCTTCTTCGACTCGGGCAACTACGACGCCATCCTCCCCATCGTCCGGCTCGTGACGATCCTTGATCCCCACCAGATTGACGTCTTCACCACCGGGATGTGGCACATCGGCTACAACTTCACCGACGAGGAGCAACGCTCCGACCGGCGCTACATCCCCAACGCCCTCGCCCTCGGCAAAGAGGGCTACAAGAAGAACCCCGACACCTACGAGCTCTTCTTCGAGACCGGGTGGATGTGGTACCACAAGATCGACGACGATTACGGCAAGTCCGTGAACCTCTTCGAGCGGGCCTACACGAAGCCCGACATGCTCCCCGCCCGCAAGAACCTCCTCTCCGTCGCCCTCCAGCGCGACGGCAAGGTGGATACCGCCCTGAACAACTACTACCGGCTTCTCGACGACGCCGAAAAGGTCGCCCGCGAGAAGAAAGACGAGTTCTCCGCCCGCCAGAACCGCGACACCCTCGAGAACAACATCGACACCCTCCTCGTCCGCATGAGCCAGCGCGGATGGTTCGCCGGCAAGCGCGGCGAGTCCCTCGCGGGCTACGACGTGGCCCCCCCCTTCGACGTCGGCTTCTCCACGAAGGCAACCGTGACCGACCCCCGCGTCCTAAAGATCGAGGGAACCTGGAACGTCCTCCCCGTTGGGACCCGCATCCGCGTCGTCCTGCGCGATAAGGACTACCCCGGCGCCGGATCCGCGACCCAGAACTGGGACGCGAACGACTCCGTGAACCTCAACCCCCCGAAGGACCTGACCTACATGCAGGATCAGCTCTTCGTCCGCAACCGGCGCTTCAACCGCCGCATCGACATGAGCAAGGACATCACCATGTACCCCCTCACGTCGAAGGACTACTACCTCGAGTTCTACTACAACCCCCGCTCCTCCCCGCCCCACATCCAGGACAAGTTCGGCTGGAACGGCGAGGGGATGACGGACCGGAACTTCCTCGACACGAACGTCCGCCGCGGCACCCGCGTCTTCTACACGAAGCTCTCTATGACCCAGGACATGCTCCTGCGCCGCGGCGAGTGGCGCGACAAGACCCCCGTCGTGAAGACCGGCAACTTCGTCGAGGTCACGAACGAGTACAACAAGGGCGACAACCTTCTCGACGTCCCCGCCCTCTCCGCCCCCTCCCTCCGCGCCTCCGGCGCGAAGTAGCGGACCTCTCGACGGAAGGGCCTCCTTCGCGGGGAGGCCCTCCGCCCCTGTTCGCGGGATGCCAAACTGAAAGGCCCCCCACGATGACCAGGATCAAGATCTGCGGCCTCACCCAGGCGCGCGACGCCGAACTCGCCGCCGAACTCGGAGCCCACGCCCTCGGCTTCGTCCACGAGAAGACCTCCCCCCGCTACGTCGGCGACGACCTCCCCGCCTGGATCGGCCGCATCGCCCCCTTCGTCCCGAAGGTCGCCGTCTTCGGCCGCGTGGACCGCCCCGCCCTGAAGTCCGTCTTCGACCTCGTCCAGGGCGCCGAGTGGGACGTCTACCCCGAGGCCGCCGCCAAGCGCCTCCACACCCTGCGCCTCCGCCCCGGCACGAAGGCCGCCGACCTCGTCCAGCAAACGGTAGACGCCGCCGCCCTCGTCCTCGACGCCCACCACGAGACGAGCTACGGCGGCACCGGCCAGAGGCTCGACTGGGACCTCGCCGCCGAGATCGTCCAGCGCGCCGTGCGCCCCGTGATCCTCGCGGGCGGCCTCACCCCCGAGAACGTCGCCGACGCCATCCGCCGCGTCCGCCCCTACGCCGTGGACGTGAGCTCCGGCGTCGAGGACGGCCGCCCCGGCCTTAAAGACCCCCAAAAGCTCCGCGACTTCATCCAAGCCGCCCGCGAAGCCTGACGTGGCCTCGGCGTCCCGCCGATGCGTCCCGAGGGCGTCCCGCCCTCGGAAGGAGACTCCTACTTCCCAGAAGGATGAGCGACGGGAGGAGCACCCCCGAAGAGAGGCTTTTCTAGACGGAAGACGACGCCAAACGGCAACATCGAGGCGCACCCGCCGGAGGACACCCCTGAGCCGCCTCGCCTCGGTGCGCCTCCTCGATCGCGAAGGCATCCCCGTCCGCCTCGTCGCATGACCCTTCGCGCCCGCTTCGTCCTCACCGGAGCCCTCCTTCTCGCCTCGATCGCCCTCCACGCCCTCTCCGCCTGGTGGGCAAGGCCGATGGAGATCCGCTTCGGCCTTGCCATGCTCGGGTATCTGTTCAGCTTCGCCGCCGCCCTCGTCGTTCCCCACCGAGGCGAGTGGCCCCGCCGAACGCGGGCTAAGCTGGAGCCGTGAGGACGACGCTCCCCAGGGTCTGGCGCACGATCGGTCTCCCGATCGTCATCCTTCTCCTCGCCCGCACGCCTCTAAAGGAGCACGGGCCCGCCCCCGCCCTCCTCGCCGCCGGAGCCTACGCCGCCCTGCTCCTCTTCCGCCGCCCGCCCCCCGCCGCGCTCCTCTTCGTCGGGGCCTGGACCGGGTGGCTCGCGGTGGGCTTCGGCCTCGCCGGATTCGAGCGCGGCTGGCCCCTCGCCCTGCGCCACGAGTTCGCCGACCTTGCCCTCATCCTTCTCGTCGCCCCGATGCGCGGCCTCTTCCGCCTCGAACGCCCGAACCCTGCCGCGTCCGCCCTCCTCCTGAAGGGCATCGGCCTCTTCTGGAGCCTCGCCCTTCTCGCTCTCGCCCTCCTCCTCGCCCGCCGCGACCTCTGGCCGGCCCCGATCGCCGCCGCCCTCCTCGTCTTCGCCCTCTCCGTCGTGCCCGGCGTCCACGGCGAGCGCCTCCGCGGGATGGCCGTCGGCGGCCTCGGCGTTCTCTTCGCCATCGTCGCCCTGGGCCGCGCCCTCCCCTGGCGCGCCCCCGAGTGGCAGAACCTGAGCTTCCTTCCTCTCCTCCCCATGATCCTCGCCCTCGGCGATCTCCGAAACCTCCTCGGCCCCGAACGCCCCCTCCCGGATTCCCTCCGCCCCCGCGTCCTCTAGCCCCGAGCGACGCCCCCGGTACACTACCGACGCCGGGAACTGCGCGGCAGCAGGTCCGCGAACCCCGCCAGGGCCGGAAGGCAGCAACGGTAAGTGGATTCTCTGGGCGACGCACCCTTCCCGGCTTCCCCGCGAAAAACCCCCTAGAGCAAGACCCGTGGCCTACCTCTCGCTCTACCGCAAGTACCGAAGCCAGACCTTCGAGGACCTCATCGGGCAGGAGCATGTCGTCCGGACCCTCCAGAACGCCGTCCGCTCCGGACGCATCGCCCAGGCCTTCCTCTTCACCGGCCCCCGCGGCACCGGCAAGACGTCCTCCGCCCGCCTCCTCGCGAAGTGCCTGAACTGCCAGTCCTTCCCCGGACCCACCCCCACCCCCTGCAACCACTGCGAGATGTGCGTCGGCATCACCGACGGCGCCGCCTTCGACGTCCTCGAGATGGACGCCGCGAGCGAGGCCGGCGTCGAGGACGTCCGCGAACGCATCGTCGAGGCCGCCGGCATCGCCCCGATGGTCGCCCGCTACAAGGTCTTCATCATCGACGAGGTCCACGACCTCTCCGCCAAAGCCTTCGACGCCCTCCTGAAGACGATCGAGGAGCCGCCCCCCCACCTCGTCTTCATCCTCGCCACCACCGAGGCGAACCGCGTCCCCCCCACCATCCGCTCGCGCTGCCAGAAGTTCGAGTTCCACCGCGCCACGATGAAGAACCTCGTGGACCGGCTGACCACCGTCGCCGAGGGCGAGGGGATCGAGGCCGAAGGCCCCGCCCTCACCGCGATCGCCCGCATGGCCGACGGCGGCTACCGCGACGCCCTCACCCTCCTCGAACAGGCGATCCTCGTCGGCGACGGCCGCGTGACCCTCCAAGGCGTCTACGACCAGCTCGGCCTCGTGAGCGAGGAGGCGACCGACGCCCTTCTCGACGCCGTCCGCCGCGCCGAGATCCCCGCCCTCATGGAAGGGCTCGAGGAGATCGCCCGCCAGGGCCGCGACCCCCGCGCCATCGTCGAGTCCATGCTCCACCGCCTCGCCGACCTCACCCGCGCGAGCTACGACGTCGGCGACGCCCACGACGCCCCCCGCGAGGCATCCCTCCACGAAACCGCCGTCCGCTTCGGCCGCGCCCCCCTCCTGGGACTCCGCGGCGAGATCTCCGGCATCCACAAGGCCCTCCGCGACGTCTCGCTCCCCCGCCTCTGGCTCGAGTCCGAGCTCGTCCGCATCGCCACGAAGCTCAACAGCGCCCCGCCCGCGAGCTCCCCCGGAACCCCGCCCGGAACCCCGCCCGCCTCCGCCCCCGTCGCCCCCGCCGGGGCGGCAAGAAGCCCCGAGCCCGCCCCCGCCGGCCTCCGCCCCGCCCCCCGCGGCCCCGCCGAGGCGAGCGCCATCCCCGACCCCCAGCCCTTGGAGACCGTGGACGAGGAGGAGCCCCCCGCCCCCCGCCACGGCCTCGACACCCCCCACGGCCTCTTCGACGCCCTCATGCGCGCCCTCCCCGACGGCGTCGTCCACCGCAAGAAGCTCGAAGGCGGCCACGCCGTCTCGCTCGAAGGCGGCGTCCTCACCGTCCGCCTCCCCCTCGCCCTCAACCGCGACTGGTTCGAGGGCCAGGCCCCCCGCCGCAAGTTTCTCCGCGACCAGCTCACCGCCCTCGTCGGACGCCCCCTCGACGTCGCCTTCACCGCCGACGCCCCCAACCTCTCGGCGGCCCCTTCCGAAGCGGTAGAATTGCCCCTCGAAGGCCCCCGCCTCGCCGACACGCTCCGCAACGAGCTCGGCGACCTCGGCGACGCCTAGACAACAAGGAGAGACCACAGGACGATGAAGCTTCCCAAGGGATTCGGGCTCGGCGGCGGTTCCGTCGATGGCGGCGGCATGGGCGGCATGATGGCGAAGATGCAAGAGGCGATGGAGTCCGCCCAGAACCTCGAGGCCGAGCTCGAGGCCCGCACCTTCCCCGTGGACAAAGGCCCCGTCAAAGCGACCTTCACCGGCGTCGGACGCCTCGTCGACATCTCCATAGACCCGAGCGTCATCGACCCCGACGACGCCGAGGGCCTCGAAGCCCTCATCGTCGCCGTCGTGAGCGACGGCTTCGAGAAGGCCGTCGAGATGCGCAACGAGAAGGTCCAGGGCATCATGCCGAACCTCCCCAACATCCCCGGCCTCACCGCCTGACGCCCCTAAAGGGGAAAGTGGCGGAAGCCATTCTCCCCGACCTCGGGGAGAAGGTGCCCCAAAGGGGCGGATGAGGGGTTGGAAAGAACCCCCGAGGCTCCAAACCAAAAACCCGCCCCCAAGACGTAGAAAAGCCTCTTGCTCCTCGCCAAATCCCTCGCCGAACTCGTCGCCGAACTGGAGAAGCTCCCCGGCGTCGGCCCCAAGTCGGCCCAGCGCCTCGCCTATCACCTCCTGCGCGTTCCCGACCACGAGGCCTACCGCCTGAGCGACGCGATCCGCAACGCCAAGAGCACCCTGCGCTTCTGCGAGGTCTGCCAGAACGTGAGCCAGAACGCCCTCTGCGAGATCTGCTCCGACCCCCGTCGCCAGGAGTCCGTCGTCGCCGTCGTCGCCGAACCCCGCGACATCACCGCCCTCGAGCGCCTGAACGAGTTCCGCGGCCGCTACCACGTCCTCCACGGCCTCCTCTCCCCCATGGAGGGCATCGGCCCCGAACAGCTCCGCGTCCGCTCCCTCCTCGCCCGCCTCGAAGGCGACAGGGTCCGCGAGATCATCCTCGCCACGAACCCCACGATCGAGGGCGACGCCACCGCCCTCTACCTCGCGTCCCTCCTCAAACCCCTCGGCCCCAAGGTCACCCGCCTCGCCCAGGGCATGGCCGTCGGCGGCGAGCTCGACTACGCCGACTCCGCCACCCTCCTCTCCGCCCTCGAATACCGCCGCGAGATGTAGCGCGGAGTTCATGTGGCGCGCGGATTGATCCCCTGCACGAGCCTCTGCAAGGGACGAGGAACTAGTTCGACGGTGATCGCTCTGACGATCTGGTCAACCAAGTCCGTGGGCATATCCTCGGAGGTTTGGACTTGCGCGGCTCGCACGTGGCGTTGCAACTCGGATTCGATCCTCGGCATGAACGCGAGGAAGAGACGGGTACGGACGAGCAGGTGCGAACCGACGAAGACGACGCTTAAGGCTCCGAAGCCGAGAGTGACCGACGCCAGCCATCTTCCGTCACTCGACAGAACCGGGCGAAAAGACCACGCGACCGCGAGGAGACCAGTTGCAAAGAGTGCCATGAAGAGTTTGGTTCCGGGCATGAGCGGAATGCGTCCGGCTGTTTCCGCCCTGACGCTCACCTCGACATACTCAAGGCTCGTTTGATTGAACGCTTTCCAGAACTGCTTCAGAGCGATCTCGGTGTGCACCTCGCACACTCTCCCGACACTCACGACCTTCTGCCCCGATGTGGACGCCGCCGTCATTTCGACAAAGATGGGTGAGGCTCGGATCATGCTCACGAATTCATCCTGTAAGACCTTACCGTAAGGTTCTGAAATCCACCGCGTGTCCCCACCAGGTCTCGTCGGCTCGATTTGCCTGATGCGAACCGCTTCACGAAAGGCGTGGGTCAGGCTGACCATCACCCCGTAGCTTCTCCCATCCTTGAGAACCCTTGATCCCGCCAACGAGTCTTTTCTCACCTGCTTCAGATCCATCCTCGGTAGGACGAGTTTGGACGCAGGAAGCAGTCGCAGGTTCTCCTCCTGCGGTTGAATGATCGTGCGGGCGATCTCCTTCAGGACCTCCACATCCGGCGCGATCATGGACCAGTACTTCGCACGCGGGTAGAGTCCGGCTTCGTCTCTCGTGATGGCCGTATCGAAGCGTGCGAGTTGCGAATCGTACCCGTCCAGCTTTGAAAGCTTTTCCATGACCTCTGCATCAATCCCGTCGAGGTAACGATTCATCGTCGCCCAGATCTCCTTCTGAATGGCCGGAGCGTACACCTTGAAAAGCACTTGGTCATTGATATTCTCGAAGGTCTTCCGGTGAGGTTTAAGCGCAAGCCGGATCTGATCCGCGATCGTCTCTCGGGGGGTGCCAAAGATGATCTTGACAACGATCTTCCCGAGCAGACCTAAAAGCGAGGCGGCCGTCGTGGCAAACGACGACGAGAGCTTCAGATCGGCGCGGAAGGACGTGGGGTCCAGATCCATGCGGAGCGGGATCGTGACGATCTCCGTGCTCCCGCTGGCGCGGAACCGGAACTCCTTTATCCTCCGCGCCCGGGCGAGCCGTTGCGACTCGCGCGAGAGCTCGTGCGCCCCATGCCGAATGGAACCGAGGCAGATACGGTCCACCTCGTTGGAGTCCACAATCCTGTCCAACGAACTCGAGATGTGCGTAGCGAGAGTCTCGGCTAAAGCCCGCCCACCGCTCGTCGCATTGAAGATCCGGTTCGCCTCTCGATCAACTTCGTCGCTACGCCCCACTCCGGACAGGTAGCGGGTGATCTCCTGCTCGATCGCCTTGCGACACCCGTTTGCGACCTCGTCGGCGCGGAGCGCCAGCTCGTCCCCCACGGTCGCGATCTCGCGCAGGTTGGCGACGATCCCCTCCCCCGTCGTTCGCAAGAGCTTTCCGAGGCCCTTTGCCTCGTCCTGAAGGTAAGCAAGCTCGGCCTTCGTCTTGGACTCGCTCGCCTCGCCCGCGAGGCGCGTCAGCAAACTCCGCAACTCCGCCACGCCCTCTCCCCGAAGCGGCGATCTCCCTCCCGCCACGACGATTTGGAGCGGACAGACGAGCTGATCCGCGAGCCGGTCGCTGTACAGCGCCTCGAAGCGCGAGCGAACCTCGTCCCAGCGCTCGGGGGGAACCGCGTCGCCTTTCGTCGCCACGGGAAGGATACGTTTGCCGAAAAGCCGGAGGGCGGCATCGAGCGCCGCCCGCGTCTCCTCCGATTCGAGCTTGTTCGCCGTGAACGCCCACAGCGCGACGTCCGCGCGGTGGAACCACTCCGCCCAGACCTCGTCCACCTCGAAGGTGCCGCCGAGGATCGAGGTAAGCGACTTCCCCCGCACATTGTCGCCGAGCGCCTGCGCGAGACCCGGCGTATCCACAACGACGATCTCCTTTGGGATGTCGAGGCCCGGGTGCGACCAGACGATCTCCACGATGGGGGCCTCTGCCCCGGCACATCCGTGAGTGCCACCCTTTCCTTTCGCGATTCGCTCCGCGTCGGCGGCGAGCTCCCGCGCCTCCTCGTGCCCCATCTCGCGACCGCGTACCTCTCCCTTCCGGCGCAACGTGGCGCTCTCCTCCCCCGAGCGGTACACGTCGATCTTCCACGTGAGCGGGATCGCGGAGACGGGGGCGACCTCCCGCCCGCACAGCGCGTTGATGAGCGACGACTTCCCGAAGTTTCCCTCCCCGATGATCATGACCATCAGCCCGAGCTCGGCGTCCCGCTCTCGGTCGAGCAGCCGCTCGTATTGGTCCGCCAAGTCGAAGTCGAGCGCGATCCTCTTCAGCAGAGTGCGCTCGCGCGCGATCTCCAGCGTCATACTGTCGAACCCTCTTGCAAGGTCATCAGACGATCCACCAGATCATTTGCCCCCTTCTGAACCTCCACCACGGTGGCGAACGTTGGTCGCTGGCGCTCCCCGCCGCTCCGCACGTCGAAGAGGCGAGCGAGCGAGCGCACCGCGATCCCGTTGACGAACCGTTCGGTCGTCTCCTCCACCCGGTCCTGGAAAGGCTGGCAACTCTGCAACAGGACGTCGTGCAACTTGCGATGGAGCTCGGGATCGAGCTTGTGGACCTCCTTTTCCTCACCCCCTCGGCGTCTTCCGTAATACAGGTAGCCGCCGAGCGCTCCTCCGACCACGAACCACCCGAGCCCTCCCGTGAGCACCATCATGGCGGCACCGGTCCCAAGGGCGAGCAGAGGCAAAGTCGCGTCCTCCGCCGAATCCGCCGCGACCGCGAGGCTACGACTCCGGAGAAGCTCCTGGTTCTCGCGCAAGAACGCCAGATCGGACTCTCCGCCCGCCCCGTCGGCGGAGAGCTTGCGGATCTGAGCGTCGAACTCTCCAATCCGCGCGTCGAACTCCGTCTTCCACTCCGAGAGGATGAGTGCTCCCAATCTCCCTTGGAACTCGCCCATCGCTTTTACCAGACGCTCGCTCAACTCGCCCTTCAGCCTCTCTTCCGAGTCTTCCATATCGTCGGGCCATACGCCGGATTCGGGGAAAACCGACAGGATCGCGCGGTCGCAGGCCCTTTCGGCGAGCCGGCGCCACTCCTCCTGCGCCCGACCGCGTACCTTCCGCGCCGAGTCGTCGAGAGCGGGGAACTCGGACTCAATCTCGCGTACGTGGGGGGCGTTCTCGGCAAGAACGCGCGCAAGAACTGCGTGCAGGTTGTCGCGCACCTCGCGCAATTTCGCCTCGCGCGAGGCCGACCGGGTGCCGGGCTCGGTGGCCATCTCGCTTAGCAGGGCGACAAGGCGCGTGACGCCCGCGTCGGGGGTCTCGCGATGTTTCAGCGCGGAGATGGCGAGAAGGCGCGCCGGATCTACGTCGAAGCTCTCGGCAATGTGCGCGAGAATCTCCTCGACCTCGTCGCCGAGTTCGTCGCTTTTGGTGAGCGCGGTGATGATCGGTAGCCCCACCTCGCGCGCCCGCATGAGAAAAGCGCCCTCGCGTGCCGAACCTACGTCGCTCGCGTCCACCGTCCAGATCACCACGTCGGCGCTCCGCACCTCGCGCTCGGCGCGGGCTTCGTGGCTTTCCGTGCGCGTCCCGAGCCCCGGCGTGTCCACCAAATCGAATGGCTGGCCCGTCGCGAAGCTCACGACGACCTCCTCCACATCGCCGAGCGCCCTCGCACGCGCGCGACGGACGTACTCGTCGAGCGTCCAGGTCTCGGCCCTTCCGTCGGAGTGGGTGGCGACTGCCCTCTCCGGCGCCCCCGCCGTGAAGCGCGCTGTCGTCGCGGTCGCCTCGAACACGTCCACGAAGCAAACGTCGCGCCCGTAGATCGCGTTGATGAGGGTGGACTTACCCGCCTTGAACTCGCCGACGACGCTCGCGCGAAGCCGACTGCTCTCCTGCGCCAACGTCGCGGCCCAGTGCGCGAGAGGCGCGATCGCCTCATCGGCGTACCCCCTTGCGGGGCCGTGCAAAAAGGCGAGCGCGTCGCCCAGAATCGACGCGACACTGTCGGGCGTTGAGTTTTGGATGTACCGGACGATCCCGGTGCCGGGAGCTCCCGGTACCTCATTCTTCGGGAGATCTCCTCCGACGAGGGTCTCGTGCAACCTCGCGAGGCGCTCTCGGGAGAATGCCTCGTCCACCCGGCGCGGCGCGGCTCCGGCGATGGGGTTCCGCACCGCCCTTCCCATCCAGTCCCGCAGGGAGGCGACGTCCGCGAGATCCTCGCGCAGGAGCAGGCTCGGGGCGAGCTCCGCGAGCGCCTCGGACCCTTGGGCGGTCCACTCGGCGCGCGAGACGAGCGGGAAAGCGACGGCGGGCACGACGAAAGGCCGCTCGGGCCATTTGCGGTCGAGATGCGCCGCTAGACCGCGCGCGGCGGCGAGAGCCTGCTTGAACGGCGAGGGGCCGTCCCTCTCCCCCTCGCCGCGGCGCCTCATCGTCTGAAGGTCGAGGTGCTCAATCGCCGCGAGCGGCAACGCCTTCACCTCGATCGCGAGGAGCCCTGCCCTTTCGTCCCAAAGGAGCAGGTCCACCTCGCTCGCGTTCGGCGGCGTGTACGAGTGCCAGATGTGGAGGGCGCCGTCGTCGAGACGGGCGAGATGTGCGAGCAGGTCCGACTCCCCTTTGTACTGCGGAGGGTAGGGCGTATAGACTGGCATTGGACAGGAGTTTGGCACAACCCGAGGACCATCCCCGCACTATAAGATGATTGCACGCCTGAAGGTGGCTTTCCCTCAAGTGAAGAGTATGGATAAACTAAGACCCGCCCATGATCTTCGCCCCCCTCGTCGCCGGGCTCCTCGCGGGCCGCGACCTGAGCCCGGACGAAGCCCGCGCCCTCGCCCGCTACCTCTTCGACGAGGCGAGCGACGCCCAGATCGGAAGCGCCCTCTCCCTCCTCCAGGCCAAAGGCCCCACCGCCCGCGAGATCGCCGCCTTCGCCCGCGAGATGCGCGCCCGCGCCGAGACCGTGAAGACCGCCCTCCCGAACCTCGTGGACACCTGCGGCACCGGCGGCGGCGTCCCGAGCTTCAACGTCTCCACCGCCGCCGCCCTCGTCGCCGCCGGGGCCGGCGCCCGCATCGCCAAACACGGCAACCGCGCCGTCTCGTCCCTTTGCGGCTCCGCCGACGTCCTCGAAGAGCTCGGCGTCCGCCTCTCCGAAACCCCCGAGGACCTCGCCTGGCGCCTCGAGCGCCACGGCCTCGCCTTCCTCTTCGCCCCCCGCCACCACCCCGCCACCGCCCGCGTCGGCCCCGTCCGAAAGCAACTCGGCTTCCGTACCGTCTTCAACGCCCTCGGCCCCCTCCTGAACCCCGCCGAGGCCAAGCGCCAGATCGTCGGCGTCTACGAGCGCGCCCTCGTCGAACCCCTCGCCCGCGCCCTCGCCGAACTCGGCGCCGAGCGCGCCTACGTCGTCCACGGCGCCGAGGGCCTCGACGAGGCGAGCCCCTGCGGCCCCACCGACTGGGCGAGCGTCGAGCGCGGCGCCGTCACCCTCGGCGTCTGGACCCCCGAGAGCTTCGGCCTCGAACCCATCGCCCCGAGCGCCCTGGCCCCCGGACGCAACGTCGCCGAGGCCGCGGGCATCGTCCGCGAGGCCGTGAGCGACCCCGAGAGCCCCCGCCTCGCCGCCGTCCTGCCCACCGCCGCCGCCGCCCTCGTCCTCGCCGGAAGGGCCGGGACCCTCCCCGAGGGCGCCGCCCTCGCCCGCGCCGCCGTCGCCGACGGCCGCGCCGCCCGCAAGCTTCAGGAGCTCGCCTCGTGAACGCCCCCCCGTCCGTCCTCGAGAGGATCTTCGCCTACAAGCGCGAGGAGGTCGCCGAGGCAAAGCGCCGTCTGGCCCCCGAGGCCCTCGCCGCCCTCGCCGACGCCGCCCCCCCGACCCGCGGCTTCCGCCGCGCCCTTGTGGGCTCCCCCCACCGCCCCAGCCTCATCGCCGAGGTGAAGGCCGCGAGCCCGAGCCAAGGCCCCATCCGCGCGGGCCTCGACCCCGCCGCCGTCGCCCGCGCCTACCGCGACGCGGGGGCCGAGGCCCTCTCCGTCCTCACCGACGCCCCCTCCTTCGGCGGAAGCCCCGAGAACCTGAAGGCCGTCCGCGCCGCCGTCGAGCTCCCCATCCTCCGTAAGGACTTCCTCTTCGACCCCTACCAGGTGGACGAGGCCCGCGCCTGGGGCGCCGACGCCGTCCTCCTCATCGCCGCCATGCTGGAACCGGGCGAGATCGCCCGCCTCCTCGCCTGCGCGAAGGCCCGCGCCCTCGATGTCCTCCTCGAGGTCCACGCCGAAGAGGAGCTCGACCGCACCCTCCCCCTCCTGCGCGACGCGGGCCACGCCCTCCTCGGCGTGAACAACCGGAACCTCCACGACTTCGCCGTGGACCTCGCCACCACCGAGAGGCTCAAGGCGCTCTACGACGGCCCCCTCGTTTCCGAGTCCGGCCTCGCCACCCCCGAGGACGTGGCCCGCGCCGCCGCCTACGGCGCGAGGACCGTCCTCATCGGCACCGCCTTCTGCGCCGAAGCGGACGTCGCCGCCGCCGTCCGCCGCGTCATGGCCCGCCCCGCGGCGACCGGCGATCCCCCGTCATAATCGCGGCGTGTCGATCGGCATCATCGGTTGCGGCGCCATCGTCCGCAACTCGCACCTCCCCGCCTACGAGAAGTTCGGCCTCCCCGTCGCCGGCGTCTACGACCCCTCGCCCGAGGCGGTCGCCGAGGCCCGCGCCCGCTTCGGCGTCCGCGCCTACGCCTCTCTCGACGAGCTTCTGAGCGACCCCGCCGTCGAGATCGTGGACGCCGCGACCCACGCCGCCGTCCGCCCTCCGCTCGTCCTGCGCGCCCTCGAGTCCGGCAAGCCCGTCCTCTCCCAAAAGCCGCTCGCCCCCACCGCCGCCGAGGCCCGCACCCTCATCGAGGCCGCCGACCGCGCCGGCGTCATCCTCGCCGTAAACCAGAACGGGCGCTTCTGCCCCACCTGGCGCATCGCCTCCGAACGGATCGCCGCCGGCGAGATCGGCGACGTGACCTCCATCGTCCACCTCTTCGAGGCCGCCTTCGACTTCGTCCCCGACTCCCCCTTCGACACCATCCCCCGCTGGCTTCTGTACGACTACATGGTCCACTGGGTGGACATCACCCGGTGTTGGGCGGGCGACCGCACCCCCCTCGAGGTCCGCGCGGCCGACTGGCGCCCCCCGCACCAGGACCGCGGCCGGCAACCCTGGTCCGGCTCCATCGAGATCGTCTACGAAGGCGGCCTGCGCGCCCTAATCCGGTGCGTCGGCGGTGCCCAGACTGCCCGGCGCGGCCATCTCTTCTGGGTCCACGGCTCCGAGGGCACGATCCGGGGTACCGTCCTCGCCATGCACGGCGACGCTCTCGAGATCGAACGCCTCGGCGCCGAACCCGAGCGCCCCGAACTCGTCGGCAACTGGTTCAACGACGGCTTCGCCCGCGCGATGATCGCCGCCCAAGAGGCCGTGCGGACCGGGACCGAGCCCTGGCACTCGGCCCGCCACAACGAGCTCTCCCTGCGCCTCACCCTCGCCGCCTGCGAGTCTGCCGACCGCGGCGGGGACCCGGTCCCCGTCGCCCCCCCCATGCCCGCGGGAGGCCGCGCGTGAGAGCGGGCTTCTTCCTCGAGGGTTACGAGGACGCCGATGCCGCCGCCGCGACCCTTGCGGACGCGGGCGCGTCCGGAATCCAGATCGCCTGGGCGGGCCTCGACGGCTGGCTTGCGGACCCCGCCCGCGCCGCGCGCGACCGCGACGTCTTCGCCGCCGCGGGCCTCCCCGTCCTCGCCCTCGGCGGCTACCGGAACCTCATCTCCGCCGACGAGGACCGTCGCCGCGCGAACCTCGACCACGTCGCCCGTTGCCTGAGGTTCGGGGCCGACCTCGGCATCCCCGTCGTCTCCACCGAGACCGGCACCTGCAACCCCGACTCCGACTGGCAACCCCACCCCAACGACCAGACCCCCGAGGCGTGGGACCGCCTCCTCGCGGGGGTTGAGGAGCTCGCCGAGGTCGCCGCCCGCTCCGGCGCCGCCCTCGCCCTCGAGGGCTACGTGAACAACATCCTCGGCACCGTCGCCGGGGCGCGGGACATCCTCGCCCGCTTCGCCGGCGCCCCCGTCGGCCTCGTCGCCGATCCGTACAACTACGTCTCGAAAGCCCTCCTTCCAGACCAAGGCGAGGTCCTCGCCGACTTCCTCGCCCTCGGCGACCGCTTCCTCGTCGCCCACCTGAAGGACGTCCACGCCGAAGGCGCCGAGCGCGAGACCCCCGAGTTCGGCCTCGGCGTCTTCGACCAGGCTCCCTATCTCGCGTACCTCGCGACCCGCCCCGATCTCGTCCCCATCCTCGAGCACCTCCCGATCGCCCACGCCCCCGCCGCCCTCGCGCGCGTGAGCGCGATCGCCGCCTCGTTTTAGACGATCCGGGGCGAGCCTCTACCGATCGATCTCGCCGAGCACGATGTCGATCGAACCGATGATCGCGACGACGTCCGAGAGCAGGCGCCCCACCGCGAGCACCTCCAGCGACTTGAGGTTCTGAAACGAGCTTCCCCGGCAGTGCCACCGGTACGGCCGGTTGCTCCCGTCCGAGATCACCGTGAACCCGAGCTCCCCCTTCGACCCCTCGACCGAGGCGTACGCCTCCCCGATCGCCGGCCGGTACCCTTCCGTGTACAGCTTGAAGTGGTGGATGACCGACTCCATCGAGTTGTCGAGCTCCTCGCGCGGCGGCGGCGCGACCTTCCGGTCGCTCGTCCGGAAGCTCCCCTCGGGCAGACCGTCCATCGCCTGACGCAGGATCGCCAGGCTCTCGCGCATCTCCGCCATCCGCACGAGGAACCGGTCGTACACGTCTCCCCGCTCCCCGATCGGGACCCGGAAGTCGAAGTCCTCGTAGGAGGAGTAGGGATGGCTCTTGCGAAGGTCCCACTGCACCCCCGAGGCCCGCGCGATCGGCCCCGAGCATCCGAGCGCGAGCGCGTCCTTCGCGGAGAGCGTCCCCACGTCGTACGTCCGCTCCTTCCAGATCGGGTTCTCGACGAGAAGCCCCTCCATCGTGTCGATCTCCGCCGGGAACGTGTCGAGAAAGTCGTGGAGCTTCCGCGCGAACCCGTCGGGCAGGTCGCCTCTGAGCCCCCCCGGCACGATCCAGCTCGTCATCATCCGCGCCCCCGAGATCATCTCGAACATGTCGAGGATCTTCTCGCGCTGCCCGAACGCGTAGAAGTACGGCGTCATCCCCCCGAGATCGAGCGCGTGCGTCCCGAGCCAGACGAGGTGGCTCGCCACCCGCGAGAGCTCGGCGAGGATCACCCGGATGTACTGCGCCCGCTTCGGGATCTCGCACCCGAGAAGCTTCTCCACCGCGAGCGCGTGCGCGAGGTTCGTCCCGCACGTGTTGAGGTAGTCCATCCGGTCCGTCATCACGACGCACTTGTGGTACTGCTGATACTCCGCCTCCTTCTCCATCCCCGTGTGGAGGTAGCCGATGACGCACCGGCACTGGATGATCGCCTCCCCCTCGAGCTCCGCCACGATCCGCAGGACCCCGTGCGTGGAGGGGTGCTGAGGCCCCATGTTCACGATCATCGTGTTCTCCCCCTTCCGTTCGAACACCGTCTCGGTGGAGGGCATGAAAGTCGTCTCGGCCATAGCGTCCGCTTTTAGTGTACGCCGAAGGCTCTAGGGAGGTCTCTAACGGGACGGGATCGGCAAACGTCGGTCCTGGACCTACCCTAACCCGAAGCTCAACGAGGTGGCGCGCGTCGCTTGGCTTCAGCCTGTGCGCCTTATGACTATGTGGCGGCAACACCGGAGCCGACGCTCTTCGACGGATCTTCGAGCTTGTGGGAGTTGGCGCCTGGCATCCTTCCTGGGGCGGGGGCGGCAACCTCCTCGGGAGCGCCGCACCCGACGAAAGGTCGCCCTCCCCCGACATCGCTCACGGCGTCGGCCGGGGGCGGTTGGGTGCAGACTACCGAGGGGTGGAGCCGCGGGTGGCGGACGTGGCCATGACGCTTTTGACACAAACGCTCCGGGAGAGGGTTTTGCCCTCGGAGGGCACGTAGCAGACCGTCCATATCTCCTTTTCGCCGACATCCACCGTCTGCTCGGCGGTTCCCGGAGCAACGACGGTGTGGCTCCTCGTGGGAACGTCAGTGGCTTTGGATTCGCCGGGTCCGAGGCGCAACGTCTTTCCGTCGACACTCGCCACGACGGTCCCATCGGTAAAGTTTGCCAGTTCTAGTCGTCCGCTGTCTTCCGGGGAGCGACACGGGCCGCCGGTCACCGCCTTGACGGAGAGTGCCCCCTTCAGACGAGCGGCGACGATCGTTGTGTAGACACCAGGCGTCGGTGCGACGAGCACGCTGGCGCTTCCCGATCCATCACCCATTTCAAATTTCTGGCACGATCGGGCAATGATAGAGCCCGACGACAATGTGAGCGGCTCGACGCCACGGACCCTCGATTCCGATCCCACTCGCCCGTCGAGGGGGGTCGCAGTGAGATTGAGGAAGCGGACGTAGGCGACGTCGCGACGGGTAGGGGCAGGGACGGACGAAATCGGCGCGGGGGTCGGCGAAGCACACCCTCCAAGAAGGGCAGCGGCGCAAACGAGGAACAGGGAACGCACCGACTTATCTCGTTGCTCGATCAATCGGTGGACGGTTTGAGCGGCGGGTTGGTGCCTTTCTGAAGCTGGCTGTCGTTAGCCGGGGGTGTGGCGGGCTTCGCCACGTCGTTGGAGCCGCCTTCGCCTTTGCAACCGCCCGCGAGCGAGAGGAGTGCGGCGCTGCCGAACAGGAGGACGAGGAATTTGAGTCGGTTCATATCTTGGGCTTGGAGGATCTGCTTAGGAACAGGCTCACCAAGGGATCTTGATAAGCCTTTCCTTACAGGGAGGGACCGGCCGCCGCGAATGGGCGGCCGAATCGGCATCACTGGGTCTGGTCGGGACGGAAGACGCAGGCGTAACTCGCGGTCGCACCCTGGATGGTACATCCCCACATGCTCTGCGGCTGACCAGCGGCGTTCACTACGGCGAACGGGTTGTTGTAATAGTCCCGAGACGGGTTCGCCGCATCCGTGCTCGTCCGCATGTTGCGGAACTTCGCGCTGGTGTCGGTCGCGGAGAAGTGCATTCCCTGCCCATAGACGTAGATGGACTCCATGCCGAACCAGCCGTAACCGGGACCCCCGGTCGGGTTGAAGCGACAACCGGCGTCGCCAGCGGCACAGTTGAGAATGGGATTCGTGAGGGCGAAGCCGATCCGGTTCTGCTTGCCCGCGCCCGCCCAGAACATGGGGATTTTGGAGGGTTGCTCGATCGCGGTGGCGCTGTACGCATGGAGGAGGCCGTTGAAGGTGAGCCCGACGTTCGTCGGCGTAAGGCCCGGGGTGACCGGATCGGACACGACCGTGGTGTTCGTGATCCCGTTCATCGCGAAGAGCTGGTTGTTCTTGATATACGGCTGAAGCGAGTTGCCCCAGTGAAGACCGTCCTGAGACTTACGAGGCTCAACGTTATGCGTGCCGTTCGCGCGCCAACCGTTCGGAACCGAGGTGAGGAAGGCCACGCGCCAGCTCTGCGTCGCGGTGTCAAAAGACCACGCGAGCGGGAAGTTGTCATCCGCATCCGACTCATAGATCGCGGTCGAGGTGCCCACCTGCTTGTAGTTGGAGAGCGTGGAAGTCTTCTTCGCGGCCTCCTTCGCCTGGGCGAAGACGGGGAAGAGGATGGCGGCGAGGATGGCGATGATGGCGATGACCACCAGGAGTTCGATGAGGGTGAACGCGGAGCGCTTCATGATTTCAGTCCCGTAGGGAGGTCCTCCCGCTCCTCAGTCGCCCGAAGATCGAGCGTCCCTGGACCGGGTGCCGGGTTAGACGACGCTAATTCCCGAGTGGGGCGTTTTTACCCCATCTTTTCTCCCCGTGGCGCGCTTTTGGGCCGGTAGACCTAACAAATCCTTAAAATCTCCCTCTCAGCGCCCCGAGACGTCCTGGCTTCCCGTCCGCCCCTCCCAGCTCTCCCCCGCGTGGGGCACCATCCGGTCCTCGATCGCCGGACCCCGGTCCCCCCGGTCGAACAGCACGTCCTCGCCCCCCAGGGGCACCTCCTTCCGGAGCGGGAAGCCCACCCAGTCGTCCGGGAGCAGAAAGCGTTGCCCCGGCAACAGGTCGTTCCCCACGAACGCGACCCCCAGCAGATCCCGGATCTCCTTCTCGGGAAACTCCGCCCCCGCGAAGGCGTGCCGCGCCGTCGGCACCGCCTGACCGTCGTCCACCCCCAGCTTCAGAAACACCCGCGCCCCCCGCCGCACCGACATGAGGTTGTACACCACCTC
The DNA here is from genome assembly GCA_965249475.1 of Fimbriimonas sp. Classification (GTDB taxonomy): domain Bacteria; phylum Armatimonadota; class Fimbriimonadia; order Fimbriimonadales; family Fimbriimonadaceae; genus Fimbriimonas. The sequence goes on from CBDFMD010000003.1 coordinate 2,586,872, forward strand.
GAACCGCCCCTCCGTGTCCCGCTCGTGCGTCCACCGCGAGTAGTCCACCCCCATGCACTCCGCGAAGTAGTCATACGCGCACAGGGGATCGTCGCGCAACGCCGTCAGCGCCTCCACGATCCGCTCCCGCGCCACCACGAGGTACAGCCACCCCGACTTGCTCGTCGTCTTCAACAGCCCCTCCCCGATCGCCCCCCGCACCGCCGCGATCTCCGGCGCCTCCGGGTCCACCCCCGTCTCCGAACGCGGCACGTTCGCATCGAGCGGCGAGGGCGTGTCGCTCGCCAGATTCGGCGTCGGACTCGGCGTCCCCGGCGCCTTCGACCCCTCCGTGTTCCCCCCGCCCGAGCTCGAGACCGTCGTGCTCACGCGCTCACCCCGCCCGAATTCACGATCGCCGGATTCAGAGTGCCCGGGACCCGCACCGGAAGCTCGTTCTGACGATCCACCGGACGCTCGCTCCCGTCCCCGACGTTCGAGAGGTCGAGCCCGAACTTCTCCTCGGCGAGGCTCGTCGTCTCGTCCCAATCGATCGCCCCCACCCGCACCACGTACACGTACCCGAGGATCCACGTCGCCATGTAGGCGAGGAACTCGAAGAACGAGAACACCATGAAGCTCGTGTCGCTCCGCTTGAACACCGTCATCCACGCCCACAAAAAGACGACCTCGATGTCGAAGAGGATGAAGACGATCGCCACGAGATAAAACTTGATCGGGAACCGCTCGTGCGCGTCCCCCACCGGCGCCACCCCGCACTCGTACGGCGCGCTCTTGAACGGCGTCGAGCGCTTCGGACCCAACACCCACGCGAGCGTCGAGAGGAACGCCGCCAAAAACCCCGTGAAGGCCAGCAGCGCGAGGATCCCCAGATAGTCCTTCATCGTGCGATCAGTCTATCTCCGGCGCGGCGGAATCGGCGTAGGAGAACCGTCCGATGCGCCTCGCCGTGAACCTCGCCGCCGCCCTCCGCGCCGTGGGCGAGAACGCCCGCCGCTCCGGACTCTCCGCCCTCGGCGTCGCCGTCGCCACCTTCGCCATCGTCACCCTCACCGCCATCTCCCTCGGCGTCCGCAAAGACTTCGCCGACCAGATCGACGAGCTCGGCGTCGGCGTCCTCGTCGTCCTCCCCGGACGCGTGGACAACGGACTCGCCTTCAACCTCGGCGGCGCGAGCTACCTCAAACCCGCCGACGCCGACGCCCTCGCGAAGGTCCCCGGCGTCCTGCGCACCGCCAAGCTGAGCTTCGTCGGCGGCGCCGCCACCTACGCGGGCAAATCCGCCCCGAGCTTTCTCGTCGCCACCACCCCCGAATGGTTCGCCATGCGCAAGACCGACCTCGCCGAGGGCCGCGCCCTGCGCGAGGAGGACCGCCTGAAGCGCGTCGCCCTCATCGGCTCCATCGCCCGCGACACCCTCTTCGGCAAGGGCAGGCCCGCCGTCGGCAAGCGCCTGAACGTCAACGGCAAACCCTACGAGGTCGTCGGCGTGACCGAGGACAAGGCCACCGAGAACTCCCTCCTCTCGATCGGCGGCTTCCAGAACGTCGTCTACATCCCCTACGACGGCCTCCGCCAGGCCGAGCCCGCGACCCAGACCGACCGCATCATGGTCCAGATCGCCTCCGGCACCGACCCCAAACGCGCCCTGAAGGCGATGGAGGCCGTCCTCGCCAAACGCCTCGACCGCGCCCAGTTCTCCGTCCTCACCCAAGAGGACCTCCAAAGCCTCGTCTTCCGCTTCATGGGCATCCTCACCTGGCTCGTCTCGGGCCTCACGAGCATCGCCCTCTTCATCGGCGGCATGGGCATCATGACCGTCATGCTCCTCTCCGTCGGCGAGCGCGTCGGCGAGATCGGCATCCGCAAGGCCGTCGGCGCCCGCCGAGCCGACGTCTTCCTCCAGTTCCTCTGCGAGTCCGTCCTCCTCTCCCTCGCCGGCGCCGTCATCGGCCTCGCCGTCGCCGCCCTCGTGTGCGCCTCCCTCGACCGCCTCACCCCCATCCACCCGACGATCACCGCGGGGGTCATCGGCGGCACCGTCCTCGTCTGCCTTCTCGTCGGCATGCTCTTCGGCATCCTCCCCGCCCGCCGCGCCGCCCGCCTCTCGCCCACCGAGGCCATGCGCGCGATCTGACCCGCCCCCGCGACGCCCCCCGAACCCCGTTCGGTTCGCCGCCCGCCGAAAAATCCGAAAAAAGCTCTGAAAACCCTGTCGCTTCTCTTAAACCCCCGCTAACATAGGGGCGTGCTGGGGCTCCGGTCCTAGTCTCGTGTCCTTATGAAGCGCACCACCCCCCCCGCTCCCCGAGGGTTCACCCTCATCGAGCTCCTCGTCGTCATCGCCATCATCGCGATCCTCGCCGCCATCCTCTTCCCCGTCTTCGCGCAGGCCAAAGCCGCGGCGAAGAAGACGAGCGACCTCTCCAACACGAAGCAGATCGGCACCGCCGTCCAGATCTACATGGGCGACGTGGACGACACGATGCCGCTCTACTACTCGAACATCACAGGTGGCATCTGCCTGCCCAACTCGCCGGCGCAGTGCGGCTACCGCTCCATGTGGCAGGCCCACCTTTACCCCTACATGAAGAACTGGCAGATGTTCACCGCGCCGGGAGAGAACGCTAAGGGCGGCGACGGCGTCCAAGACTTCTTCAATCTGAGCTACGGCTACAACTACGGCTATCTCTCCACCTTCTGCATCGCGAACAACGCGACCACCATGGGCCTCGGCTGCCCCGCGACCGACCCCGGTGCCCCGACCCGCACCCAGTGGTACAACGGCATCTCTGCCACCTCGGTCACCCGCCCCGCGAACATCGTCATGTTCGCCGATAACGGCGGCAAGTCCTTCACCGGCGCGACGACCCTCGGCTCCATGGTGAACCCGCCCGACGCCTACAACTCCGCGAAGTTCTTCTACGGACCCGACGGCGCCGGATGGGGCAAGGGGTGCAAAAACTACTTCGGCAACGGCGACGCCGCGACCCCGTCCACGGGCAAGTGGGGCGACACCGACGGGTTCGCCGGTCGCTACAACGACGTCGCGAACATCGTCTTCGTGGACAGCCACTCCAAGGGCCTCAAATCCTCCCAGGCGGCCGCCGGCACGAACCTCACCCCCACTCTTACTTGCGACGCCGTTCTCGTCACCGACTACTCGAAGTACATCTGGGATCCCCGCTACGACGAGGGCACCCAGAAGTGATCCCCTCCTTCCTCGCCTCCCCCTCCTCGCCCCGAAAGGGGCGGGGTTGGGGTAGCGTTCTCCTCACGATGAAGACCCTCCTCGCCCTCTCCCTCGTTCTGACCGCTCTCACCCTTACCGCAGGGTGCAACAAATCCGAGGAGGCCACGAACGACGCGGCGACGCCCGCGGCGTCCGGCGGCTCCGCCACGCCCGGTGCGGCCAAGCCCGACCGTCCGGCAAAGTCCGGCGCCGCCGCCCCAGGGCTCAAAGCCGACTCCTGAGAGGGTCGGCCGTCCTCGGGGGCTCTCGCGCTCCCCCGGAGAGCGAACCGACGGATTTTTCGCCTTGCTGCTTAAGGTCCGTCGGTTTGGAGCCTCTTCCTCGCCGAGCAGCATTAACTTTGCGCTAACATAAAGTGGAACCCAGACCGAGAGGCCTGAGTCCCTATCCTCATGAAGCGCTCCGCCTTCACCCTTATCGAGCTGCTGGTGGTCATCGCCATCATCGCGATCCTCGCCGCCATCCTCTTCCCCGTCTTCGCCCAGGCCAAAGCCGCCGCGAAGGGCACCGCCTCCCTCTCGAACGCGAAGCAGGTCGGAACCTCGTTCATGATCTACACGGGCGATGTGGACGACACCGCGCCGTTGGACGTCGTTTGGGGCGGCACCTCCCCCCGGACGGTCGGTGGCCGACCCGTTGCGACATGGGCCTACCTGATGCTGCCCTACACGAAGAGCGCGGACATCGTTCAGGACCCCCTGACCACCAACGAACCCGTCCCCGCCGGATGGACCTCCACGGAGCGCTACACGCTGTACCCCGAGTTCGGCTACAACTACTCGACTTGGAGCCCGACCACCGGCCCTGCCGTCGACTACGTCCGCTCGCCCATCAGCATGACGGCCCCCGCCGCTCCCGCCGAGACCGTCCTGCTTGGTTCTAAGATGACCCGCACCGAACTCGGTGGCCTCTACGGCTACTCCGGCACGAAGGGCGTCGAGATGATCACCTCTTACGGCATCGAGCCGCCGGACTGCTACTCGCGCGACGAGTACTGCTTCGCGGGTTGGGGCGTCTCGGGCAACTACACCTCCCTCCTTCCCAGCGTCGAGTCGGGCAAGTACACCGGCGGCGATTCGCTTCGCCGCTCGGGCAACATGGTCACGGTCTTCGGCGACTCCCACGCCGCCGCCCTGAAGGCGGGACGCCTCGCCGCCGGGACGAACTACATCGACGGTTCGAAAACCCAGAACGAGAGCGCGATCGTGATCAACGACATCTCGAAGTACATGTGGGACATCAAGTGAGGGGCGCGACCCTTCTTCTCGTCGGCATCCTCGGCCTGGTCCTCATCGGGTGCAAGGGTGAGGACACGGGCAACGCCGCCAGCGTCGGTACCGCCAAGCCCGCGCCGATCGCCTCGAAACCGGGCGCGCAGATGGCGGGCGTCGAAGAGGGCGTGAACCCAGCCGGGGTCGCGCCGACCCCGGGCGGCGCGCTCGGCAAGCACTGAATCCTTTGCGCCGCCCGCACAACGAACCGCCCCCTCCGCATCTTGGTGCTGGAGGGGGCGGTTCGTTGTGCGAGGTCCAAGGGCGGGTTCCGCTCGCCCCCGCCTCTGTAACCACATCGAAAAGGTGCGTTCGCCCCGATGATGCGCTATGATGAAAGCGAGTCCGCGCGGAGCCGCCCGGATCACCATCGCTATGAAACGCGCGTTCACCCTCATCGAACTCCTGGTGGTCATCGCCATCATCGCCATCCTCGCCGCCATCCTCTTCCCCGTCTTCGCCCAGGCCAAACTCGCCGCGAAAGGCACCGCCTCCCTATCGAACGCGAAGCAGACGAACCTCGCCGCCATCATGTACTCGGGCGACGTGGACGACACCGCCCTCCTCGACGCCGCCTGGGGCAGCTCCTCCGGCGCGATGGTCACCTACGGCGGGACCGCGGGGAACTTCGCCCCCTGGACCTGGCTCGAGCTCCCGTACATGAAGTCCGCCGACCTCTTCGTGGACCCCATCATCCAACCCCACTCGATCTTCCTCAACAGCCGGACGATCACCAACTGCTACTTCTCCGAGTACGGCTACAACGCCTCCAACCTCAGCCCCTGGGACTTCTCGTCCGTCGGCGGTCGGACCCCCGTGAGCATGACCGCGATCGCCTCCCCCTCCCAAACCGTCATGTTCGCCGCCAAGTTCGACTACACGAACGATGGCGGCTTCGGCTGGTACGGCATCAACTCCTTCCTCCCCGTCCTCCACAACCTCGAGGCGCCCAGCTGCGACGCCGCTCCCGGCGCGTGCTACTTCAACTGGGGCGACAGCGGCGACGCCCGCAAGGGGATGCGCGGACTCCGCTCCGAAGGCGCCTTCACCGGCGGCGTCGCTCTGCGAAAGTCCGGTCAGGCGATCGTCTCCTGGACCGACGGCCACGCCTCCAGCAACTCCCCCGGCTACCTCGCCCAGGGCACCAACTGGACTCCGACGATCGACTCGAGCAAACTCGTCGTGAACGACGTGAACAAGTACCTCTGGGACACCACGCAATGAAGAACCACCCCGACTCTCCCCGTCCGACCCGCGCCGGCCCGCTCGGCGCCAGCCTCCTCGGCGCCTGCCTTCTCGGTGCGACGATCGCCGGAGCGGTCGCCGGATGCGCGTCCGGACCCGCCGCCGACCCGGCCCCGACCGGACCGGTTCCGCAGTCGCGCCCGAAGGCCGGAGCCCCGAACGTCTCGGCCGCCCCGACCCCCGGCGCCCTCGCGACCCCCGAACAGGCCGACGCGCGCGCCGGATCGTCGATGGGCAAAGGTAAGGGCAAGTAGCCCCGGCCCGGCCCTCGGCCCCCAGCCTTCCCAGGGCCGGGGGCACCCTCCCGCCGGACCTCTCATAATGGACGGGAACCTACGGCCCTGCCGCCGTTCCCCGATGGAGCGCCTCTACCTCGATCACGCCGCCTCCGCCCCCCTCGCGCCGGGCGTCGCCGCCGGACTCCCCGAGGTCCTCGCGCGGTACGGCAACCCCTCCTCCCTCCACGAGGAGGGGCTCCGGGCCAAAGCCCTCCTCGACGACGCCCGCGCCGCCGTCGCCGAAGCCCTCGGGTGCCGCTTCGCCGAGCTCCTCTTCACCTCCGGCGGCACCGAGGCCGCGAACCTCGCGATCCTCGGCGCGCTCCTCGCCCACCCCGAGACCGGTGCCAAACCCGGCGGGCGTGTCCTCCTGAGCGCCGCCGACCACAAGTGCGTCGTAGGCCTCGTCCCCACCATCGCCCGCCTCGGCTTCCGGCCCATCTTCCTCCCCGTGGACGCCGCCGCCCGCCTCGACCTGGACGCCCTCGAAAGGGAGCTGAAGGCGGGCGGCGTCGCCCTCGTCGCCGCGATGCACGTGAACAACGAGCTCGGCACCGCGAGCGACGTGGCCGCGATCGCCGCTCTCTGCCAAAGCTACGGCGCCCTCTTCGCCTGCGACGTCGTCGGGTCCTTCGCCAAAGACCCCGAGGCCCGCGCCGACCGGATCGACGCCGACCTCCTCTGGCTCTCCGGCCACAAGATCGGCGCGCTCAAAGGGATCGGCGCCCTCTTCGTCCGCGCGGGAACGAGGCTCGTCCCCTGGGTCCGCGGGGGCGAGCAGGAGCGCGAGCTTCGCGGCGGCACCGAGAACGTCGTCGGCGCCTGGTCCCTCGGCGCCGCCCTCGCCGAACCCGCCCCCTCCCCCCGCGAAGCCCGCGACCGCCTCTGGGACGTCCTCGTCGCCGGCGGCGCGGTCCCCACCGTCCCCGACCGCGCCGCCGTCGCCCCGGGCCACGCCCACTTCCGCTTTCCAGATGGAGCAGGCCGGGGCCTCGACGCCGAGACCCTCCTCGCCCGCCTCGACGGCGAGGGCGTCGCCGCAAGCTCCGGCGCCGCCTGTTCCAGCGGGAGCGTCGAACCGAGCCACGTCCTCCTCGCCTGCGGCCTCTCCGAACGCGAGGCGAAGGAGGGCGTCCGCTTCTCCTTCGGCCGCGGCTCCACCGTCGAAGAGGCCGAGCGCGCCGCCTCCCTCGCCCTCGCCCTCGCCGCCGACATCCACGCCCGCAGAGGGGACCCCCTTCCCCTCGCAAGCGGGGGGTAGAAGAGAAGAGAAGAGGACAGGAGAGGAGAGGAGAGGCGCGACGCTCCCCGTAGGACGAAAAAAGACCCGGGAATCCTCCCCGACCACCTTGTCATAACTCTCTCCCGAGAACGTAAGGGTGAGGAGCCCGAGGAACGCCCCCGGCGCGATGGCTCGACCAAAAGTACCGGTGAACGAGAATAGGTATCTAGATCCGAAAAACGTGCGCGCACACGTGGCGCGCAATGGCGCGCAACGGCGCGCAAGGCCCCGAACGCGCCCCGCCCCGAGCCTCGGATAAGCTCTCCGGGTGATTCCCCCCACCGACGACCTCACCCCCCGTCAGATCGTCGCCGAGCTCGACCGCTACATCGTCGGCCAGAACGACGCGAAAAAGGCCGTCGCCGTCGCTCTTCGCAACCGCACCCGGCGCCTCCGCCTCCCCGAGTCCGAGCGCGAGGACGTCATGCCGAAGAACATCCTTATGATCGGCCCCACCGGCGTCGGGAAGACCGAGATCGCCCGCCGCCTCGCCGCCCTCGCCCGCGCCCCCTTCGTGAAGGTCGAGGCGACGAAGTTCACCGAGGTCGGCTACGTCGGGCGCGACGTCGAGAGCATGATCCGCGACCTCGTCGCGATCGCCGTCCGCATGGTCGAGAGGGAGCGCGCCGACGCCGTCCACGCCGAGGCCCGCGCCCTCGCCACCGAGCGCCTCGTGGACCTCCTCGCCGCGCAGGACGAGAACGAGGGCTTCGAGACCTACTCCGAAGAGGAGGATTGGGAGGCGATCCAAGCCCGCCGCGACGCCCGCCGCGAGGGGATCCGCGCCGAACTCGCCGCCGGAAGCCACGACGGAGCGAGCGTCGAATTCGACGTCGAGGAGCCGAACTCCCCCTTCCTCCAGGTCTTCACCCCCGGCGGCATGGAGGAGATGGGGATGGACATGAACCCCCTGACGAGCCCCTTCGGCAGCAAGCGGGTGGCGAGGCGCGCGAACGTCGCCGAAGCCCTCGACGGCCTCACCGCCGAGGAGGCGAACAAGCTCATCGACCGCTCGAGCGTCCACCGCGAGGCCGTCCACCGCGCCGAGCAGTCCGGCATCGTCTTCCTCGACGAGATCGACAAGGTCGCCGGCAAGACCGGCGGAAGCGGCCCCGACGTCTCGCGCGAGGGCGTCCAGCGCGACCTCCTCCCCGTCATCGAGGGCTCGACCGTCCAGACGAAGTTCGGCCCCGTGCGGACCGAGCACATCCTCTTCATCGCCGCCGGCGCGTTCCACATGAGCAAACCGAGCGACCTCATCCCCGAGCTCCAGGGCCGCCTCCCCATCCGCGTCCAGCTCGACCCCCTCACCGGCGCCGACTTCCGCCGCATCCTCTCCGAGCCGAGGAACGCCCTCACCCGGCAGTACGCGATGCTCCTGAAGACCGAAGGGGTGGACGTGAGCTTCGAGGACGGTGCCCTCGACGAGATCGCCCGCCTCGCCCACATGGTGAACTCCGCCACCGACGATATCGGCGCCCGCCGCCTCGCCACCATGATGGAGCGCCTCCTCGGCGACGTCCTCTTCGACGCCCCCGAGACCGCCCCCCCGACCCTCGTCTTCACCGCCGCCCTCGTGAGGGAGCGCCTCGAACCCTTCGTCGCGAACCTCGAACGCGCTAAGATGCTCGTATGAAGCCGAAGCCGGCCCTGCTCCTTCCGCTCCTCCTCGCCCCCGCCTGCCAGGCCCAGGCCCCCGAGTTTTCGGACCGCGAGCGCCTCGACCTCGTGAAGTTCTGGAGCGCCCCCGGCCGCTACGCCTTGGCCCCGCTCGAGGACCCCAAGGGGCCCTGGAAGGTCCGTCTGACGACCGACGGCTCGCTCTGGCTCTGGAACTACAACAAGGCCCGCGGCCTCGGCAAGACGCCTCCCGGGTCCGTCCCCCCGGCCGCGAACCCTCAGCAGGCTCTCTGGGAGAACTGGATCGACGCGAGGGTCGCCTGGGACCGCTACGTCGCCGGGGCCGACGCGGCGAGGAAGAACGGCCTCTTCGCCCCGAACCCCGTGCCCGACCCCGGCCCTGCCCCCGCCGAGCTCGTCGCCCTCGCGGGCGAGCCCCCCGTCTTCGCGGGCGTCGTCCGCCCGAGGACCCACCTCGTGACGTTCGAGGACGGCGAGACGATCCGTTACGCCGACAACGTCGAGATGCGCCCCCGGTTCGCCTACTACCGGTTCGAGGACGGCGTCCAATCCGGCGGCACCCGGGTGAAGGACCTCCCCCCCGGCGAGCTCGATGCTCTGCTGAAGCGGGCCGGGATCACTCCGAGCGAGGCCCGGATCTTCAAGGCCGTCTCCATGCTCGAAGGCGGCTTCGACTCGGTGAACACCTACGATACGGGCTACGTCTCCGTCGGCTTCATCCAGTTCGCCTCCCTCGGCGCCGGCGGCCACTCCCTCGGCGAGACCCTCGTCGGGATGAAGCGCGACGACCCGAAGGCGTTCGCGGACGATTTCCGCCGCTACGGCCTCGACGTGACCCCCGACGCCCTCCTCGTCGCCGTGGACCCGCGGACGGGCGAGATCGCCCGCGGCCCCGCCGCCAACACGGCGATCATTGAGGACAAGCGCCTCATCGCCGTCTTCCAGCGCGCCGGCCGCCGCGCCCCCTTCCGCGTCGCCCAGCTGAGAGCCGCGAAGGCGCTCTACTACCCCGCCGAGACGATCGTGACGGTGAAGCTCGCAGGCCGCACCCTCTCGGGCAAGCTGAAGGAGATCGTGAGGAGCGAAGCGGGAATGGCCGCCTTCATGGACCGCAAGGTGAACACCGGCTCCCTCGGCGCCCTTCCCCAGCGCCTCGCCGAACTCGCGACCGAGAAGGGCATCACCCGGTTCGCCGACTTCGCCCCCTACGAGGCCCAGCTCCTCGACGCCCTCTGGTACCGCGTGGACCCCCGCAACGACCCGACCTTGAGCCAGCCCACCCCCGTCACCGAGCGAGCCCGCTCCCTCCCGAGCCGGAGAGGCGGACGCAGGCGCAGAGGATGATCCAAGATCGTCATCTTACGTTCATGCGGGGGGGGGGAACAGGGTCAAGATAATGGCTATGGTAAGACTCGCCACCGTTGTTGCTCTGCTGACCCTCCCGGTCCTGACCCTGGCCCAGAAAGGCCCGACTGACAGCGTCTACGCCTACTCGCCGTACGGCCCGACGCCGGTTCTGAAGTATGCCAACGTCTCCGCATCGCTCCAGATCGTGGCAAGCGGGGCGAAGTTTCAGCACAAGCTGACCGTCTCCGATGTGGACACCTGGTTGCGGGAAGACTCGACGGCGGAGAACATGATCTACGGCGAGATCTACAACGATCAGGTGGGATTCCGCTCTACAATTAAAAGCGGAGTCGTTGACGGTGGCGTTCCGTCCAGCAACTGGGACGGCAAGACCCTCACACAAGAGTACACGATCAACGCCCGCGCGAACACGACCGGTGAGACCCTCGACTTTATTGATACGTTCGTCGCGGTGGATCTCGGCTCGCAACTCAAGATCCACGATGGGGACGGAAAGCCCGTTCTGATGCACGTCAGCGTCTCACCAACTCCGAAGGGTTGATCGTGATCCTCGCGCTCTTCGTTGCGCTCCGGACTGATCTCGCTACTCCGGGCGACGTTCTCACACACATCTATCGGAAGAGAGGGTGCGCGTTCGTACCCGAGACGAATCGGACATGGACCCCAATCGTCAATTCGCGTAAGGGCGACGAAGTGGTTCTGGAAAACGTCGCGCGGAGATGGAATTTGGATTATCGCCCTGGCGGTGCGACGGTCGTCGCCAGGGCGATTGGTATGGCGACTCTGTTCCCCAAAACGATTCTTCGAAGGGATCGTTGCCGCGTTTTTCCCAAAGAGCGGTTTCATACCATGGCTCTGCGCGACGGCGGCACGTTCCTGCGCGTGCGGGAGGTGTTTGTCAACTCAGGTCTCGATCCGATACGATGTCACTGGTTTCTGGCGGATCGCCTCGTACTCGCTCGGTTCGACCCAAGACGCGTCAGCGAAGCACTTCCCGATCTCGCTAAAGCGGTCGGCGGAGTATATGACGCTAAGACGGAGCATATCGAGTTTGATCCCGGCGCGTACCGGCGTCTCGCCAACCAAACCCTCTCCGAGCGCGATCTCGACGACGCGGACTCCTACCAGTACGAGCTGTTCTCGCTCGCTTTGCAGCAGATGTCGAACTCGGAGCTTAAGGCCGCCTACGAATCTTTCGACAAGATGACGTTCGTTTCAATCCCATTGCTCGGTGGCCGGATGCATCCCGTCATTCGCGAGTATTTGGATCGGACGCGAGCTAAGTTCGCTGGGGCCGCCAACCCCTTCGATCCTTTGGAAGGGGTGGACACTGATGCCCCGCCAAGGGTCTGGTTCACTCCCGAAGGCGGCCCGGCGCTCGCGCTGAAGCTTCGCAATGGCCACACGAGGATCTTCTGAAGGCCCACGGGCGTTTACCCTTCGTTCAGACCGTCCGCGTCTTCCAAGAGCCGCCTCGGAAGGCGACGACGGCGAGGACGCCCTGGACGCCCTGGGTGAAGGTCATCGCAAGCCACGCCCCCTGCGGCCCGAGCCCCGCACCGAAGGGGAGGGTTAGGCCGTGGCCGAGCGCGGCTCCGGCGCCGAGCGTCAGGAAGAGCGCGAGGGGAACGCGGAGCCCCCACAGCGCGACGACCGAGATCCAGAACGGGCGCACCGTGTCGCCCGCCCCCTGCATCGCGCCGAAGAGGACCATCGCGGTGCAGAAGAGCACCTCGGTCGTGCACAGAAGCCGGATGAGGCGCACCGAGTGGCCGATGACCTCGGGCTTGTTCCCGACGAGCCCCGCCGCGATCTGCGGGGTGAAGAGCGCCACCGGCGCGATGAACAGGAGGACGGACACGACCGCGAACGCGGCGCACGTCCAGGCGAGCCGTTCGGCGCGGCGGGGGTCCTCCATCCCGAGCGACTGGCCGACGAGCGTGCCCGCCGCCGCCGAGAGTCCGAAGGCCGGGGCGAAGAGGACCGACTCGATCGCGAACGCGGTCGTCATCGCCGCGATCGCCGCGCTCGCCCCGGGCGCCATCGCGAGGACGACGGTGAACGCGGTGAGCGAGAGGACCCGGAGCGAGGACATCGCGGCGGCGGGGGTGGCGACGCGCAGGAGCCGCATCGCCCAGGCGGGGCTCGGCGGCAGAAGCGAGGGGAGCACCTTCAGCGGGGTCCGGTAGGCGAAGAGGACGTAGATCGCCGCCGAGACCCAGGCCGAGATCGAAAGGGCGATCGCCGCGCCGTTGAGCCCGATCCGCGGGATGAGCAGGACGTTCAGCGCGACGTGGATCCCGATCTGGACTCCCGAGATGACCATCGGCGACTTCGTATCGCCGATCCCGCGGAGCGAGGCGGCAAGCGTCTGGACGACGAAGATCGCCGGAAGGCCGAAGGCGTAGATCCGGGTGAACCCCGCCATCGCCCGGATCGCCGCGTGGTCGGTGCTCGGTAGGACCGAGAGCGCGGCGGGGCCGGAGACGAGCCAGATGAGCGCGGCGACGAGGAGGCCGACGTAGATCGAGACCCCGAGCGACTGGCGCGCGGCGTCGCGGTACTCCTTCGGCTCGTTCGCCCCGAACGCGCGCGAGACGATCGCCGTCGGCCCGGCGGCGAGGGCGACGGCGAGCGAGAACGCGAAGAACATCACGTTCGTCGCCCCGCCGTGCCCGGTGAGCGAGGCGCCGTCGAGGTGACCGATGAAGCGGCGGTCGATGAGGGTGTTCACGACCTGGAGCGCGTTGAGGGCGACGACGGGCCAGGCGAGCGCCCAAACGACCTTCGCGGCGTTCTCCTTTCGGGTGGACTCCGCAGTGGCGGGGAGGCGCGTCTCTTCGGGAGCGTCCTCGCGCACTCGGGTCATCCTAAGGTCTACGGTCAGTAGACTCCCGTCGTGCTGTGGCGGCCCGCTTACGATACGCGGCGGATCGGGGATCTGCCGGCGTTCTCCTTGAAAGAGGAGACTCCGGGAGGGGCGGTCCTCTTCGTCGGAGGGATCGAGGCGCTTCCCGAGTTCGGCGTCTGGGTGCGGCTCGTGGAAGGCGATCTCGGGCCGGAGGCTTGGCGCGGGGTGCTCGTCGGAGACGCCCGGGGCTTCGAGGAGTCTCTGCCGCCGTCGCGGCTCGCGCGGTGCGAGATCGCGCCCCGGGTGGAGCTTCCGGTGGAGCTTCCGGTGGAGACCGGGCGGGTGCTCGCGGCGGTGTGGAGCCCGGGGAGGCTCCGGGGGGCCATGCTCGGGGCAGCGACCGAGGAGGCGTGGGACGAGTTCGCCGCCACGATGCGCGCGTTTAGAATCTGACGCGGCGGGTCGGGGCGACGGAAACGGCTCCGGGCGGGATCGAGAAGACGAACGCCGGGTTCGACGGGTCCAGCGGTTCGGCGAGGGACCGGACCGTCTCGGTGAGGGTGCGGATCGTCCGCCCCGTCCGAACCGTGGCGGCGCGGGTGAGCGAGGCGAAGATCGGGCGCTCGTCGGAGTCCCCTTCGGGGGCGGGATCGAGGGCGAAGGTCACGCGCTTGGCGTCGCCGGAGGGGAGGTCGTAGATCGCCCACGTCTCGGCGCCGGGTCCGCCGTCGGTGGGGCGGACGCCGGGCATCCAGGAGCGGTAGTTCGCACCCATCGGGTCGCCGAGAAGCTCGCGGGCGAGGCGCAGGGCGTCGCCGGTCGGGCCGGGGGCGGCCTCGGTGAGGAGGGCGTCGAGGTTCCGCCGGTAACCCGCCGGAGCCTTCGGGCCGCGCCCGTCGTCGATCGTCTGGGCCGTGTAGGAGTTCGTAGCCGGGTCGTAGTTCCAGACGGTTCGGCCGTCCATGACGATCCTCCGGGTCATCCGGTCGTTCTCCCAGACGACCATCTCGACCCGGGCGCAATCGCGGAAGGCGGGGGGGGCGTTGAGCCATTTCACGGTGGCGACGGAGGTCGTCGTCCGGAGGCCGATGCGCTCGGTGGCGTCGAGCCGGAGGGAGATCCCTCCCGCTTCGGCGAGGCGGGCGAAGGCCCTCCGCACGTTCGCCTCGGGATAGGGGGCCTGCGCGGGCGGCGCGGGGAGGATCATGGGGGTTTGGACTCCGTTGCGACCCGGGGGGTTTCCTCGGATAGACTCGGGGGGACAACTTAGCCCCTTGGTCAGGGGAGGCACCACATGGCTCAGGCTCAAGAAGCGTACGAAGCATCTCGTCTCTACCGCGTCCGTCACTCGGCGGCGCACCTCATGGCCCAGGCGATCACCGAGCTGTATCCAGGGGCGAAGCTCGCGATCGGGCCGCCGGTCGAGAACGGGTTCTACTACGACGTGGACTTCCCCGCCCCGATCTCGGAGACGGATCTGCCGAAGATCGAGGCGAGGATGAAGGAGCTCGCGAAGCTCGACCAGCGGATCGAGCGGCGGGAGGTCTCGCGGGAGGAGGCGCGGCGGCTCATCCTCGACGGGGAGATCCCCGGGATGGGGGAGAGCGTGAGCGAGTACAAGCTCCAGCTTCTCGACGCGATCCCCGAGGGGGAGGCGATCTCGTTCTACGACCAGCAGAGGACCGACCGGGGAGGGACGCTCCACCGGTTCCTCGACCTTTGCCGGGGGCCGCACGTCGAGAGCACGAAGGAGCTTCGGAATGTGAAGCTCATGTCGATCGCCGGAGCCTACTGGCGGGGCGACGTGAAGAACAAGCAGCTCACGCGGATCTACGGGACGGCGTTCGAGACCCCGGAGGAGCTGGAGGCGTACCTCCACAACCTCGAGGAGGCGGCGAAGCGGGACCACCGGAAGCTCGGGAAGGAGCTCGGGCTCTTCATGTTCTCGCCCCGGGTGGGGACGGGGTTGCCGCTGTGGCTTCCGAAGGGGGCGACGCTCCGGCAGACGATGATCGAGTTCCTCCAGGGGGAGCAGCTCAAGCGGGGGTACGAGCCGGTGGTGACGCCGATGATCGGCTCGACGCTCCTCTTCGAGAAGAGCGGGCACCTCGCGGCGTACCGCGAGAAGATGTACCCCCTCATGGAGGTGGACGGGGGCCGGGAGAACGGCGGGGAGGAGTACGCGCTGAAGCCGATGAACTGCCCCTTCCACATCGAGATCTATGCGAGCCAGCTTCGGAGCTACCGGGACCTGCCGGTGCGGTACGCGGAGTTCGGGACGGTGCACCGGTACGAACAGTCGGGGGAAGTGACGGGGATCCTGCGGGCGCGGGGGTTCACGCAGGACGACGCGCACCTCTTCGTGACGCCGGAGCAGCTCGCCGAGGAGTTCGTCGGGGTCGTGGGGCTCATGCAGGCGGTGCTGAGGCGGCTCGGGCTCACGGACTACCGGGCGCGGGTGGGGACGAAGGATCCGGGGGGCGCGAAGTACGTCGGGCACGACGACAACTGGGTCCAGGCGACGGCGGCGATCGAGGCGGCGTGCCAGAGCCTCGATCTTCCTTACGAGGTTTCGCCGGGGGACGCGGCGTTCTACGGGCCGAAGCTCGACCTCATCATCAAGGACGCGCTGGGGCGGGACTGGCAGATGGGGACGGTGCAGGTGGACTACAACCTTCCCGAGCGGTTCGAGCTCGAGTACATCGGGGAGGACGGGAAGCCGCACCGGCCGATCATGATCCACCGGGCGCCGTTCGGGTCGCTCGAGCGGATGATCGGGCTCCTGACGGAGCAGTACGCGGGGGCGTTCCCGTTCTGGCTCGCGCCGGTGCAGGTGGCGCTGCTCCCGATCGCGGACCGGCACAACGACCGGGCGCACGAGGTGGCGCGGTACCTGCGGGACGATCTGCGGTACCGGGTCCATGTGGACGACCGGCGGGAGACGCTGGGGAAGAAGATCCGGGAGAACCAGATGCAGAAGATCCCCTACATGCTCGTCCTCGGGGACAACGACGTGGAGGCGGGGACGGTCGGGGTGCGCTCGTACTCGGACGGGGATCTCGGGGCGATGCCGGTGGAGCTTTTCGAGGCCCGGATCGCGGGGGAGCGTTAGCGGCCCCTCTCCGGTTCGGCGAGGATCATCACGAGCGCGGGGGGAGGCGAATGTGACGCTCGGCGTGACGCTCGTTAGGTTCGGAGGGTCCGTCGAAACGCCGCGCGGCGGGGGAGATCGGGTGACGCTCGCGTGATTTTCGGGGGCGAGCGTCACACGGCGGGGAGGGGTCAGCGGGGGCAAGGGGAACGGATCGGAGGGGGCCACACCCTTACGTTCGCGGGGGCAGGATCTGACAACGTGCCGGGGGCGGTTTTCCAGGGCCGTCGCCGCAAGGAGGGGGGAGCAAGGACGGGGGATCGGAACTCTCCCGGTAGACTGGCCTCAGCCCGATGAGCTCCCGAGACGAGTTTCCTGGGGCGGACGTCCCTCCCGAGAACCTCTCCGCCGGGGTCTCGCCCGGCCCCGGCGAGGTCGGGAGCGCGGCCCGCGCCGAGATCGCCGAGTACCTCGACGCGAAGGTCGTTCGCCGGCGCCTCTTTCCCCGCGCCCTCGCCGTCGGCATCGTCTCGGGGCTTCTCGCCGTCCTCTTCCGCCTCACCCTCGAGGGGGCCGAGTTCGGGCGGCAACGGCTCGTGGCGCTCGCGGGCGGGAACCCCGCGCTCCAGGCCCTTCTCGTCCTTCTCGTCGCCACGGCGGGCGCGTTCGTCGCTCTCGTGATCGGACGCCTCGACGCCGACGCGGGGGGCTCGGGCATCCCCCACATGAAGGCGGTGCTCGAAGGCCACGCCGGAGCGAAGCCCCTCCGCCTCATCCTCGTGAAGTTCGCCGGGGCCGTCGCCGCCATCGGTTCCGGCCTCGCGTTGGGCCGCGAGGGTCCTACCGTTCAGATGGCGGGGGCCGCCTCGATGGGGCTCGGCGACCTTGCGGGCTCCTCGGGCCGCGAGCGCCGCGCCCTCGTCGCGGCCGGAGCCGGGGCCGGTCTCGCCGCCGCCTTCAACGCTCCCCTCGCGGGGGTCACCTTCGTTCTCGAAGAGCTCCAGCGCGATTTCCAGCCGGTCGTCTTTTCCGCCGCCCTTCTGGCCGCCGCGGTCTCCACGGTCGTCTCCCGCATCGCTTCGGGCCAGCTCCCCGTCTTCCGGCTTCCGGCGATCGAGGCTCCCAGCCTCTCCGCCTTTCCTCTCTTCATCGTGGTCGGCGCGCTCGGCGGTCTCGTCGGCGTCCTCTTCAACCGCACCCTTCTCGATCTCGGCGCGCGCGTCGCCCCCTTGCGCCGGTCGAAGCCCTGGCTCGTCGCGGGGGGCACCGGCCTGATCGCCGCCCTCGCCTACCTCGTCTCGCCCTACGCCCTGGGGGGTGGGCATCGCCTTACCGAGATGGCGGTCGAGGGTCGCGTCGGCCTCGGCATCGGTTTGGCGATCCTGCTCTCGCGCTTCCTCTTCATCCAGGCGTCGTACGCCACGGGCGTTCCGGGCGGCATCTTCGCCCCGTTGCTCTCCCTCGGCGCCCTTCTCGGCGCGAGCGTCCACGGCCTCTCGAACCTCTTCCACTACGCGCCTCTCACCGTCGCCGCCTGCGGCGTCGCCGGGATGTGCGCGGTCTTTTCGGGCGTCGTCCGCGCGCCCCTGACCGGGGTCATCCTTATCGGCGAGATGACCGGGAGCTACGCGCTCCTCCTCCCCCTTCTCGTCGCCGCCTTCACGGCGTACGCCGTGGCCGAGCTCCTCGGCGACGTTCCGATCTACGAGGCGCTTCTCCAGCGGGACGCGTTGAAGCGGGGTTGGACGCTCCAGGAGGGCGAGCCCCTCCTTCGCGAGTTCGCGGTGGCGGGCGGCTCCGCCTTCGAGGGTCGTCCTCTGCGCGATCTGCGTCTTCCGGCCGGACTCGTGGTGGTCACGGTGCGCGAGAACGGCGTCGAGTCGGTCCCCCACGGCGCCACCGTCCTCCACGCCCACGCCAGGATCCTCGTCGCCGCCACGGACGCCTCCGCCCTCAGGGCCTTCGCCGCGGGCGTCGCCGCCCCCTGATCTCGCGCGAGTCCGCTCGCCGCCCGAAAAGCGAGGAGCGCCGGGGCGGGGAGGGGGAGAGGCCGGATCGGGGGCGTGCGGGGGTCGCGAAAGCTCCGTAACGCGGGCGGGGGGTAGGCGTCTCGCCTTGCGGTATGCGCGCGGCGGCGGTCGGTCTCGTCTTCTTTTCGGCGGGGTTCCTGCCGTCGCTCGCGGCCGGGCAGATCGTGCTGAAGCCGGCCTCGGGGGAGGCGGCGAAGCTGCGGGCGAAGTCGCTCGAGTTCGACGCGGAGATCGGGGGGGCGGTGGCGAGCGAGACGTTCGACTACGTCTTCGCGAACGAGGGGCAGTTCCGGGGGGACGCGGAGTTTCTCATCCAGGTGCCGCAAGGGGGGGTGGTGACGGGGTTCGCCTACTGGTACGAGGGGGAGAAGGTCGTCGCGCGGGTGACGGAGAAGGAGCGGGCGCGGGACATCTACGCGGCGATCACGACGCGCCAGCGCGATCCGGCGCTCATCGAGATGGTGGGCAAGAACCTCTTCCGGGTGAAGGTCTTTCCGGTGCAGGGGAACGCGGACCTGCGGGTGGAGCTGAAGATGGTGCAGGCGCTTCCCTCGGGGCCGGACGGGCCGACGCTCGCCGTGCCGCTGAAGGGGCTCGGGAAGCTCGGGACGCTCGGGGTGAACGTTCGGGCGGACGGGCCGGTCGGCTCGAATCTCAGTTCGGGGCCGGGGGGGGCGAAGCGCGAGAAGCGGCTGCAGTACCGGGTGGAGAACGCGACGGCGCCGGATCTGAAGGTCACGGCCTTGCGGGCGCGGCGGCCGTTCACGGCGGATCTGCGGGCGGCGCGCTCGGGGGGGACGGGGGGGTTCTTCGCGCTCACGCTCACGGCGGCGGGGGGGATGGAGCGGCCGCGGCTCCTTTTCGCGGGGGCCACGGTGAAGGACGTGCTGGGCCTTCCGGCGAGGATGGCCCCGGGGAGGGCGTACACGGTCGTCGGGCGGTACGAGGGGGCGAGGCCGGGCGCGAGGTTCTTCCTTGCGGGCGGGGGCGGGGCGCGGTTCTCCCAGGCGCTCGACTTCCCCGCCGCTGCGGAGCCGAACGGGCCGGCGGCGAAGCTGTGGGCGTGGGCGCGGATCGGGGCGTCGAAGGACCGGAAGGAGATCGTCGCGCTGAGCGTGCGGCACACGGTGCCGAGCCGGTACACGAGCTGGATCGCGATCCCGAAGGCGGAGCGGGCGCGGTTCGCGCAGGAGATCGCGATGGGGGACCTGCGCCGGTTCGGGCGGCGGATGGCGGCGACGGTGCGGCGCTCGGGGGCGCTCTCCCCGGCGGGGCGGCGGGAGATCGCGGCGTACCGGGCGAAGGCGAAGGGGCTGGGGGTGGACCCGCAACGGGTGTACGACGAGGGGCTCGCGGGGTACGCCCAGGGGCTGGGGGAGCGCTGGAAGCGCGAGGCGGACCGGCGGGGCGAGGGGACGGCGCTCGCGCGGCGGCTCGAGGCGGAGCTGCGCCTGCTGGCGACGGTCGGGGCGGGGGGGGGCGGGACGTACACCCAGTACCACGCGGACCGGGCGTACCGGCTCGCGCCGGCGGTGTACGCGGACCGGATGGCGGGAAGGACGGACGCGGCGGCGCGGGCGCGGGCGAGGGCGTTCGCGCGGCACGCGCGGGCGGCTTCGGGGTCGGCTTCGGGGCCTGAAGGGGAGGCGAACTTCCTCTCGGATTCGGGGTATCGGGACGCGTTCGCGCGGGCGGAGCGGATCGCGCGGGCGGAGCGGGAGGGGCGCGAGGTCGCGGCGGCGGAGCGGCGGGAGCTCGCGCGGCGGGAGCGCGCGGTCTCGCGGAGGGAGGGGACGCTTCTCAAAGGGGCGCGGCGGGAGCTCGCGCTCGCCGCGGTGGACGCGACGAACACGAAGATCCAGAGCGAGATGGATCTCCCTCGGCCGAGCGTCGCGCGGTTGCGGGAGCTCGATGCGGAGCGGCGTCGGGAGCGGCTCGACGCGGGCGACAGGTGGCGGTTCGAGACGCCGAGGTGGATCTTCGAGCGCCGGTACGAGGCGGTGCTGGAGGGGATCGCGGCGGGGACAAAGACGGCGGAGGACGCGGCGCGGGAGCGCGAGGCGTTCAAGGGGTACGCCGAGGCGCTCGGGGACAGGCGGCCCAAGGGGGCGGGGTTCGATCCGGCGGCGACGTTCACGCGGGTGGCCTCCCGTTTCGCGGCGGAGGTGCGGGAACGGGAGCTGGCGGCGCGGCGGAACCGGGGGGAGATCGCGGAGGCGCAGGCGGCGGTCGAGCGGCTGAGGGCGGTCGGGGACGTGGCGGCGGCGCGGGAGATCGCGCGCGAGCGCGGCGGGTGGCGCGGGGAGCCGGACCAGGCGGTGCGGAACGCCTACGTGGACGCGCGGCACGCGGAGGGCTCGGACGGGGAGGGCCGGGGGGCGGACGACCTCGAGGCGCGGCTGAGAGCGGAAGGGACGGGGCGGGGGACGGAGTACCTGAAGGACCGGGCGGGGCTTCTGCGGGCGCTCACGGCGCTCGACGCGCTCGACGGGATCGAGGCGGGGCGGGCTCTCACGTCGGAGGAGGCGCGGGCGAAGGCGGATCTGGAGCGCCGGGCGAAGGAGCTCCACGCACGGATGGGGGATCCGATCGTGGCCTCGGACGCGCCGCGGGACGCGCTGGGGCTCGTCGCCGAGATGCCGGACGGGTCGGTCGTGCCGATGGCGTGGAACGGGGTCTCCGGGCGGTGGGAGGCGCGGTTCGACATTCCGGCGGGGACGCCGGACGGGGGGTTCGCGGTGGGGTGGCGGGGCCATCTCGCGGACGGGACGCCGGTCGCGGGGCGGGCGGAGTTCCTCGTGGACACGAAGGCGCCGTCGGTGTCGCTCGCGCGGGAGGGCTCTCTCGTGGTGGCGACGACGGACGCGGACGTCGCGCGGGTGACGCTCTTCGCCTCCGACGGGTCGCGGCGGGGGATGGAGAGGCACGGGCCGGGGCGTTTCGCGCTGACGGGGGTTCCGGAGGGGCCTTTGCGGGCGGTGGCGACGGACCGGGCGCACAACCGGTCGGACATGGCGGCGCCGGGGCCGCTCCCGCCCCTTTCGGAGGCGGTGGATCCGGCGATGAACGTGCAGGCGCTCGCGCCTTTCGGGGATCGGGTGTGGGTCTCGACGCTCGACGCGGGGGGTCGGTTCGAGGGGGAGGCGGCGGTCCCGGAGGTGGGGCCTTGGCCGCGTCAGGCGGCGGCGTTCGGGCCGTCGCTCTCGCGGCTCGCGGTGCGGACGGCGCCGGGGGAGGTCGTCGTCTTCGACGGGGGGGGTTGGGCGCCGGTCGCGCGGGGGGCGACGACGGTCGCGGCGGACGGGGAGGCGCTTCTCGTCGGGACGGTCGGGGGTTGGACGGAGATCGGGGCGGACGGGGCGAAGCGGACGGTGCGGCCGCCGGCGCTCGCGGGGGTCGTGACGACGTGCCTTCTCGCGCGGGGCGGGACGCTGTGGATCGGGACGCAAGGGCGGGGGCTCTACGAGTGGGACCGGGGGTCGGGGGTCGGGCGGTGGCACGACGAGCGGGGCGGGCTCACGGACGACTGGATCACGGCGCTCGGCGTGGACGAGGGGGGTCGGGTCGTGGCGGGGACGTTCGTCGGGGGGGCGCTCGCGCTCGAAGGGGGGCGTTGGACGGTCGTCCCGGGGACGGAAGGGGGGTGCGTGACGGCGGTGCTGGGGGCGGACGTGGCGACGCGGCGGGGGGTCGTGCGGGGCGGGGCGGTCGTCGTTCCGGGGGAGGCGCAGGCGCTCGCGCGGGGGCTTTTCGGGATGCGGGGGCGGATCGAGCGGGGGCGTTAGAGGAGTCGGGAGGCGAGCCAGGCGAGGGCGAAGAGGGCGGCGACGAGGAGGACGTAGGCGGCCTCCACGGGGAGGCCCAAGGGGCGCGGGGGCGGGGCGACGGGCTCGTCGGGGGTGCGGTCGGCGAGGCAGAAGAGGATCTCGGCGAGGTGGGCGAGGAGGGTCATGGGGGTCCGGGGGTAGATCGGGGCGCCTAGATCGGGGCGTCTAGATGCGGGCGAGGGCTCCGTCGAGGTCGGTGAGGAGGTCCTCGACGTGCTCGATGCCGACGGAGACGCGGACGAGGGCGTCGGAGAGGCCGATGGCGGCGCGGATCTCGGGGGGGATGCTCGCGTGGGTCATGATCGCGGGGTGCTCGATGAGGGATTCGACGCCGCCGAGGGATTCAGCGAGGGTGAAGAGCGTGACGCCCTCGAGGAAGGTGCGGGCGGCTTCGAGGCCGCCTTTGACGAAGAAGGTGACCATGCCGCCGGGGGCGCTCGTCTGCCTCGCGTGGGTCTCGTAGCCGGGGTGGCTCGGGAGTCCGGGGTAGACGACGCGCTCGACCTTCGGGTGGCGCTCGAGGTATTTGGCGACGACGAGGGCGCTTTGGCTGTGGCGCTCCATGCGGAGGGCGAGGGTTTTGATTCCGCGCAGGACGAGGAAGCAGTCCTGGGGTCCGGGGACGGCGCCGACGGCGTTCTGGAGAAACCTCAGGCGGGCGGCGAGGCCCGTTCCCTGGTCGGGGTGGGCGAGCCAGCGGGGGGCCTTGTCGTCGAACATGAGGGCGCCCATGACGACGTCGGAGTGGCCGTTCACGTACTTCGTGAGCGAGTGCATGACGATGTCGGCGCCGTGGAGGAGGGGGTTTTGGAGGGCGGGGGACATGAAGGTGTTGTCCACGACGACGAGGGCGTCGGGGGCGACCTCTCTTACGAGGTCGGCGACGGCGCGGATGTCCACGACGCGCAGGAGCGGGTTCGTGGGGGTCTCGATCCAGACGAGGCGGGTCTCGGGGGTGAGGCTCGCGCGCAGGGCCTCGGGGTCGCCGAGATCCACGAAGTCGAAGGCGAGGCCGCGGCCCGCGGCGACCTTCGTGAAGAGGCGGTAGGTGCCGCCGTAGAGGTCGTCGCCCGCGACGACGCGGTCGCCGGCGCGCAGGAGGTTCAGGACGGCGTCCTCGGCGGCGAGTCCGGTGGCGAAGACGAGGGCGTGCTCGGCGCGCTCGAGGGCGGCGAGCTGGGTCTGGAGGACGGTGCGGGTGGGGTTGTCGCTCCGGGAGTACTCGTAGCCGCGGTGGACGCCGGGGGAGCTCTGGGCGAAGGTGCTCGTCTGGTAGATGGGCGTCATGACGGCGCCGGTGGCGGGGTCGGGCTCGACGCCGGCGTGGATCGTCTGGGTCTCGAAGCGGTGGGCGGGGGCCTTGGGATCGGGCGTCGCGGGGTCGGGAGTCATAGGATGATTATGAGGCAGTGCCTTCTTTCGCTTCCGCTAGAGCGACGACCTGCACCAAATGCTTTAGCATGGCAAGCGAAAACCAACCCTCTCCCGCGCAAACCGCTGTCAATGAGCTACTGATCGCACGGTGCGGGGAACGCGTCGGTGTCCTCCAGCACTCGGAGCTGGGGGCGATCGACCTCGTCTATGGGGACGAGAAGCACGGGCTCGCGCACATCGCGAGGAAGCATCCCGAGGTGCTCCCCATCCTCGGCGATCTCGCCGCCCGAATGCCGGTGAACCGAGCGAGGTCCACCTCGGGTCGGATCGTTCTTGAGGACATGACGCACAAAGCGGTGATGAGCACGGATCTGCACGGCGTACCGAAGCTTTGGCTCGTGACAGCTTACGAGAAGAAGGACAAGGGGTGACCCTCGGGCGGGGTAGCGACCGACCGGGGCTACGCATCCGCCGCCTATACGTACTCGGCGAGCGGGTGGGAGCCCTTGACCATCTCCATTCTACGGCTTTCCGGGCGGAAACCGTAGGTCGGTGGGCGGCGGTAGCCTCGTTCTATGGTCTCGGCGATTCTCGCGCTTCTTCTCGCCCCGCGCGCCGTTCGGGACGCGGGGGGGCTTTCGGTGGAGAACCTGACGGCGGGGGCGCTCGTGCGGACGCCGGCGGTGGTGCTCCGGGGGCGGTCGGGGGAGGGGGCGGTGACCCTGCGGGGGGTAGGGGCGGAGGCGTCCTGGCCCGTGGTGGACGGGCGGTGGGCGGGGCTCGTGGAGCTTCGGCCGGGGATCAACTTCGTCGCGGTGCGGGGGGAGGGGTCGGGCCTGCGGATGCGGATCGACTACCGGCCGATGCGGACGCCGGTGCGGGTGCAGGCGGCGTACCTTCTCGCCTCGGACGAGGCGGCGGGGTATCTGGGGGCGGAGGGCGCGGGGGAGTCGGCGGTGCGGGCGAGGGTCGGGACGATGGTGAAGACGATCCAGGCGTTCTGCGCGGAGGCGATGGAGGAGGCGGGGTACGGGCGCAAGGCGTTCGCGTACGTCCCGGACGCGGAAGGGGAGGTGGCGGTGGACTTCGTGCGTCTGCCGCAGACGGGGGCGGAGCTCCGCAAGCTCGACGGGAACGCGCTCTACGCGCTTGTGGAGCCGCTGATGAAGGCGCGGTACCCGGAGGGGACGACGAAGGCGCTCGCGCTCATGGGGTTCACGCGGTACGACGCGAGGACGGGGGCGAAGCTCGCGCACACGGCGCTGGGGGGCGGGAGTCTCGCGCTCTTCGGGTCGGGGCCGATGCGGTTCTGGCCCCTCTCGATCCCGGACGCGGCGCGGGCGTTCACGGACGGGCGGCGGGTGGATCCGGCGGTGGAGTTCGACGACTCGGGGTTGCGGGAGGTCGCCTGGGCGAACGCGGCGACGACGTTCGGGGCGTGCCTGCACGAGCTCGGGCACGCGTTCGGGCTTCCCCACTCGCCGGACGCGCGCGAGATCATGAGCCGGGGGTTCGACCGGTTCAACCGGTCGTTCGTCCTGCGCGAGCCTCGGGACGGAAAGCCGGACGCGCCCTATGCGCCGGAAACGCGGGCGTACTGGAGTCCGGCGTGGGCGGCGCGGCTCGATCTCTCGCCGTGGTTCCAGCCGGACGGGTCGCCGAAGCCCGAGGGGGCGGGGCCGGCGATCGAGGTGAAGGGGGGCACGGCGACGCTCTCGGGGACCGATCTGCGGCTTTTCGGGTTCTGGGTCGAAGGGGCGAACTTCGCGGTGACCGAGGCGCGGTCCTTCCCGCTCTCTGGGGGGGCGAAGGCGCCCGTGGATCTGGAGGCGTTGCGGAAGGGGTTGAAGCCGGGGGAGAGGCTCCATCTCTTTCTCGAGGACCGGTTCGGGCGCGAGACGGACGTCGTGGCGTCTTAGGGCGTGGCGGCGAGGGCCTCGTCGGCGAGGGCGACTTTGCGGGGACGTTCGGACGGGCCTCTACAAAGCCCCCGCACTTTTTGCGCGGGCGTTCACGGCCTTCACGAGCCTCGTCGCGGTACCCGGGGGGGCTTTGGTTCCATAGGCTCCTTTGGGAACCTGGCGACCGAGCTCGGGAAGCGCCGAGCCGCCGAGATTCCTCGCGTAGCCGTCCGCCTCCGAGGAGAGTTCGGCGATCGTCTCGGGGGCGGCCTCCTCGAAGGCCCGTAGAACGTCGGGTCCCGCCCCCGTCCTTCCGAGCGCCTCCGCCTCGTCCTCCCCGAGCGATCCGGCGACCCTCTCCACCGCGCCCGAGACCGAGCCTCCCGAGGACGCTTCGCCCCCGATCTCGGTCTCCATCCGGTCTCGAAGGGCGCGAAGGGCCGGCGCATGCCTCTCGTGCGCCCCCTCGATCCGTTCGTCGAGGCCGGCGAGGATCGCCTCGCCGAGCTCGGGGGACGCGTGCACGTCCGCGAGCGCCGCCGCCACCTCGGGGCGGCCCTCCGCGACGAGACCGAGGGACCCCCGCGCCGAGGAGGGGTTCGCCTGGAGGACGTCCGTCCCGAGGGCCTCGCGCACGGACTCCGTCAGGCTCTCCAGAGCCTCCTCGGTGCTCCCTCCCGTAAAGGCGCGGCTTAGGGCGGTCCCGTCCCTTTCGATAAGATCCGCGAAGAGCCTCCGGCTCGCCTCCCGGGGGGCGCCCTCCTCCCCGGCGAGCGCCGCGAGGGACTCGGACGCGAGCTCGCGGACGCCCCTCGCCGCCTTCGCCTCTCCCCCTCCGAGGACGACCGCTCTTCGTGCTCCCCCGACCGTCGCCCCCACCGAAGGAGCGGCGGCGCGGTCCGCGAACCTCCCCTCTTCGGCGGCGTGGTCCTTCAGCGTCTCGTAGAGGGCCGCCATAGACGCCGAGTCTCTGCGGGATCCGTCGCTCGCCACATAGAGCGTATCGATGAGGCCGCCCCGAGCGATGAGGCGGTGGAACGAGCCCCCCTCCTCGGTGTAGGACCTCGCGAGCCCCGGATCCTCCAGGATCTCCCGCAGGCGCGACGCGTTCTCCCTCGCCGCGGCCTCGAGCTCGGCGACGTACTCGGGGGCCGCGCTCTCCCGCGTGAGCCCTTTGCTCTCGAGCACGTCGTCCACGTAGCCCCCTTCCGTATCGGAGAGGAAGCCGTCCATCGCCGCCTTCCTCTCGGCGAGGGGCATCGCGTAGAGCCGGTCGAGCGCCCCTTCGGCCTTCAACCCCTGGACGATCTCCCCCGCCACGATCTCCGCCTCGACCGCGCGGTCGAAGGGCGCGCGCGCGAGGGTCGCTCCGGAGTGCGAGGCGCCCTTTCCGCTCGGGTCGATCCTCTCGTGGAGAAGGGCGCGGACCTCCTCGTCGTAGGCGTCCGGAGAGTACGTCCCGAGCCTCTCCTCCAGGTCGCGCTTCAGACCCTCCTCGCTCGCGGGGGCGTACTGCGACCTCATCGCCGCGGAGGCCTGCGCCGCGGACTCGAAGGTGCCCTCTCCCGCGTCGTGCAGGGGGAAGGGGGTGCCGTACCTGCGCCCGTCCTCGGTGATCTCGACGGGGGTGAGGACGATGCGCGTCCCGCCCCCCCGCTCGGCGGGGATGGAGGAGACCTCCGAGAGCTCGACGACCTTCGGGACGCCGTTCCTGCGCGCCGTGAACAGCGCGCCCGCCCCTTCGAGGGAACCCGTCTCCTCGACCGTCGCCGCCTCCCCTCCCGGTCCGTCGAGCCGCTCCGCCGCGATCCGGAGCGCCTTCTCCATGTCGGTGCGGTCCTCGAACGCGCGGTGGGCCTCCCGACCCCCCGCCCCCGCGACCCCCCCCCCTCCACGAACCCTTTCTCGGGGGACGGGGTCCTGGAGAGCGTAGACGGCGGAACGCTGGGCTCGGATGCCGGTGGGGGGGATACCGGTGGGGGGGATACCGGTGCGGAGGGTGCCGGTGGGGGGAGGGTCTCCCCAGAGGGAGCCGAAGGGAGGGGGGGTTCCACGGGGGATCCGGGGGACTCGGCGGGCACGCTCCCCTTTGACCCCTCTGCCCCTTCGGCAACCCTCGTCCCGGCACCCTCCGCACCGGCACCCTCCGCACGGGCCCTTTCGGACGCCATCATGCGCGTGAGCGCGTCTTGGCTCAGGTCGACCTGCTCGGGATAGGCGACGGAGTACAGCGCCCTCGCGTCCACTCCCCTGCTCTCGTAGGCCTCCTCGAAAACGGCTCCGGCATCCTCCATGCCGAGGGCTCTCGCCCTCGCCGCGAGAGCCTTCAGGTCGAAGTCGCTGTGCGTGACGATCGGGCCGGAGGTGGCCCCCACGTAGGCGGAGAGATCCCCGAGAAGGATCCTCTCCTCGGCCTCGGCGGAGGCTCCGGAGACGCCCCGCGGAAGGGTCCGTTCGAAGCCGCCCTCGCCCACGTTCCTACCCCCTCTCCTACCCGCGCCTCCCGCCCCTCGCGTTCTGGAGGATCCGGGTCCTATCGAGGCGTCCCAGACCCTTCCCGTCTCGGGATCGGTCTCGATGTCGAGAAAGCTTCCCTCGCCGGACAGAGCCTCCCGGATCCCCCCGATCTGGTCCGCCACGCCCCGATGGGAGTATCCGGCGCTCGCGACGACCGTCCTCGTCTCATAGGCTACGGAAGGGACGCTCTCCGAAACCGTCTCGGGAACCGTCTCGGGAGCCACCGGAGGGGAGGCGGACGTTACGCCGGGAGCCGCCCCGAGAGGAGCGTCCCCAGGTCCCCCCATCGGCGCCCCGCCGAGGGTCCCTTCCGCCCCCCCCTCCGCCTCAGGGAGGGCTCTTCTCACCGAGACGACCGAGCCGTTCGTCTCTCCCGTGGGAGCGCGGTTTCGTAAGGAGGTCCTTTTCGGGGGCTTCGGAGGGCCCTCGGCGGGGAGTCCCTCCTCGGTCGCCGCCGGGACCCCCCCTTCAGGATCGGGGGTCTCGTCGGCGGCGATCCTCGTCGGCGCGTAGACCCTGCGCCCGTGCCCCCATCTTCCCAGGGAATCGGAGTCGAAGTTGAGATACGGCATCGCCTCCTCCTCGGGCATGCCGAAGATCCTCTCGATCTCGATGTGCGCGAGACCGTTGAAAAAGTCCTCTTGGCGCTCGCCCCTCAGGCCGTCTCGCACGAGCTTCGCGATGCGCTGCCGCCCGTCCTCGTCCAGCGACCCGCCCAGGGCCGCCTCCTTCATCTCGATAAGGCGGCCCACGAGGGAGCGGACGGGGTCTGGGGAGGAGAGCGTCTCGCCGAGGAGACCGGCCCCGTTCTCACCTCGGAGACGGGCGATCTGGGGCCCCACGTTCGTCGTGAAGGCCCTACGGAGAGCCAGAGACTCATACGTCGTCGGGCGTTTGATCTGGGAGCCGAGAACGGTCTCAATATCTGTCGCACCCTTGCCGGCTACCGCCGCACTTGTGCGCAGAACAGGCGGGATCATGGCTTAGTCTAGCCCCCTCTCCCGGGGTGCCCGCAAGGGCCGGGTACCTTCCAAGGGGTGAGGGGCGCGGTGCTCGGACGGACGAACGCGGCGTTCCCGCGGGTGTGGCTCTCCTTGAGCGTGCCGAACGAGGGGTTCCGGGACCATTCGCCCGCCGACCTGGCGATGGCGGCGCGGGGGACGGGGCTCCCGATCGACGTGAGCACGCAACCGGCGCTCTGGGGCGGGTCGCTGCGGGGCGGGGAGGACACGCTCGTGACGTTCGGGGGGCGGTACCTCGCGACGGCGCACGACGAGACGAACGCGCTGAACCTCACGCAGGCGCACCTCATCGAGACGCTCTCGGCGCTCGGGCGGGAGACGCTCGACGTGTACGCGCTCTCGGTGAGGAGGCCGCTGGAGGAGTGGCAGATCAACGGGGCGCTGGAGGCTTTGGAGGACGCGCGGCAGGAGGGGCACATCCGGTTCTTCGCGCTCCACGCGGAAGGGTCGGGGCTTGCGGCGCTGGGCCTTTGGCAGTTCCACGACTTCGCGGAGATCCTCGCCGCGCCGCGGAACCCGCGGGACCACGAGGCGTACGACACGCTCGCGGGGCTTGCGGCGGAGCGTCGGGCGGGGGTTCTGGGGACGCGGCCGCTGGAGTGGGTGTCGGGGACGTCGGCGAGCCGGCTCGCGGCGCGGCTGGGGTTCGCCCCCGAGCCCCAGGCGGCGCGGGACCTGCTCGCGTGGGCCTCGCGGGAGCATCCGGTGCTCGCGACGGTGCGGTCCCCGGGGGACGTGGCCTCGGCGCTCGCGGCGAGCGAGGGGACGACGGAGGCGCCGCCCTACCTCGACGACCTCGTCGCGGCGTACGAGACGGCCCAACCGACCGCATCGGGCCATGTTTAAGCTCGTCCTCACGGGGGTGGGGACCGTGCTCCTCTTCGGGTCGGGGCTTCTGCTCGTGGAGCGGCGGGTCTGGCGGCGGTGGCTTTGGGCGGGGGGGCTTCTCCTCGCGGCGGGGGTGTGTCTGGCGATCGGGAAGGGGATCTCGTGGCTCGTGCTCGCGCTCGTCGGGGCGGGGGCCTTGGCGTACGGGCTCTCGCGGCTGGATTCGTCGGGTGCGAGGAAGGCGAAGTGAGGGTCGCGGTGGTGGGGGCGGGGCTCGCGGGGCTCGCGTGCGCGCGCGCGCTCGGGCGCGCGGGGATCCCGGTGACGCTGTACGAGGCGCGTCCGGAGGCGGGGGGGCGGGTGCGGAGCCGGCCCCTGGGTTCGGGGGGGGACTGGGAGACGGGGGGCGAGTGGATCGACGCGGACCACCCGCGCCTCACGGGGCTTCTCGCGGAGTTCGGGCTCGCGCCGATCCCGGCCTCCCCGCTTCCGGGGGCGCTGAGCTACGGGGGGTCGCTCGTGCTCGACGGGGCGTGGCCCGACGTGGCGGAGGAGGAGGAGCGGCTGGAGCGCGAGGCGGCGCGGCGGGCCGCCGCGCTCAGGGAGCCGGTGTGGGAGGAGAGCGCGCAGGCGGGGCTCGACCACGTGCCGCTCCGGGCGTTCGTGGAGAGCGTGGTGCCGAGCGAGCGGGGGCGGTGGCTCGCGGGGGCGCGGCTCCGGTCGGACGAGGGGGAGGATCTCGACCGGATCTCGACGCTCGGCTGGCTTTGGGGGTGGCGGAACTATCTCGGGCGCGAGGAGGGGGCGATGAGCGCGCTCCGTTGCCCGGTTGGGCTCGGGGGATTGGCGCGCCGGTTGCTCGGGACGCTGGCGGGGGCGGACGTGCGGTTCGGGCGCGAGGTGGAGACGATCGACGCGGGAGAGTCGTCGGTCGCGGTGGACGGGGAGCCCTACGAGGGGGTCGTGCTCGCGATCCCGCCGCGGGCGATCGAGCGGGTGCGGTTCGGGGCGGCGCTCCCGGCGGCGACGCGGTGCGCGCTGGAGGGGATCGGGGCGGCGCGGGCGTTCAAGATCGCGCTCCGGTTCTCGCGGGCGTTCTGGACGGAGCGGGGGCTTTCGGGGCGGGTGCTCTCGGACGGGCCGTTGCAGCAGCTGTGGGCGGGGCCGCGGCCCGAGAGCGACCCGGTGCTCTCGGTCTACGTCGTGGGGAACGGGGCGAGCGGGTGGGCGGTGCTGGGGGACCCGGTGCGGGCGGCGGTGTACGAGACGGGGCGGATCTTTCCGGAGGCGCCGGGGCTTTTCGTCGAGGGGGACGCGGCGGACTGGACGGGTCCGGTCGCGGGGGGGGCGTTCCCCTACGTGCCGCCGGGGTTCGTCACGTCGCACCTGAGCGCGCTCGGGCGTCCGGCGGGGCGGGTGCATTTCGCGGGGGACTGGTGCCCGGGCGATCTCACGGGGGGTTGGATGGGGTTCGCGGAAGGGGCGCTGGAGAGCGGGGAGCGGGCGGCGCGGGAGATGCTAGAGGGGTGACGGAGAGGACGTTCGTGACGAACGGGGGGGCGTGGACCCCGGGGGGGCCGACCTCGCTCCTCATCGAGGACGGGCGGGTCGTCGCCCATCCGGACGGGGGGTCGCCCGAGGGGGCGCGGGTCGTGGATCTCGGGGGGCGGACGCTCGCGCCGAGGTACGTGGACGACCACTGCCACGTCCTGCCGACGGGGCTCGACCTGCGGAAGCCGTCGCTCGCGGGGGTGGCGTCGCGGGGAGCGGCGCTCGACCTTCTCGCGGGCGCGGCGAGGGAGGGGGAGGGGTGGCTCCACGCGGTGGGGTACGACCCGACGGCGCTTCCGGAAGGGGAGGGGCTCTCGGGGGCCGATCTCGACGGGGTCTCGACGGAGCGGCCGGTGCTCGTGCGGTACGTGAGCGGGCACGCCTCGGTGGCGAACGGGGCGGCCCTGCGGGCGGCGGGGGTGGACGAGGGGACGCCCGATCCGGCGGGGGGGACGTTCGAGCGGGGGGCGGACGGGCGGATGACGGGGATCGTCACGGAGGACGCGCACGAGCGGGTGACCTCGGCGATGCCGTTGCCGAGCCTTGAGGAGATGGTCGCGGCGATCCTCGCGGCCGGGGAGAGCATGGCCCGGTACGGGATCGGGACGGCGAGCGACATGATGACAGGGCGGTTCGACCTGCGGCGGGAGATCGAGGCGTACCGGATCGCGGCGGAGCGGGGATGCGCGGTGCGGACGCGGCTGTACGTGCAGTGGCGGGAGGTGTTCGGGCGGCGCGGGATCGGGGCGGCGGGGCTTCGGGAGATGATGGCGGGGCTCGACGAGAGCCGGGTCGCGGTGCGGGGGATCAAGATCTTCGCGGACGGGGCGATCGGGTCGGGGACGGCGGCGATCTCGGGGCGGTACGAGGGGTCGGGAGCGGGAGGGGCGACGATCTCGAAGGGGGGGCTGACGCTCTCGGGGGATCGCGCGGGGCAGCTCATCTACGCGCCGGAGCGGCTCGCGGCGATGACGGTGGAGGCGTCGGAGGCGGGGTTTCCGGTGGCGGTGCACGCGATCGGGGACTACGCGTGCGACCTCGTCATGGACGCGTTCGAGGCGACGGGGTGTCCGGAGCGGCATCGGCTGGAGCACGCGATGCTCCTCTCGGACGCGCAGATCGAGCGGCTCGCGCGGCTGAACCCGTTCGTGACGTTCCAGCCGGAGTTTCTCGCGCACTTCGGGCATCTGTACCGGCGGCAGCTGGGAGCGGCCAGGGCGCGGACGCTCATCCGGGTGCGGAGCGTGCTCGACGCGGGGCTCCGGGTGTCGCTCTCGTCGGACCGCCCGATCGTGGGGGGCGATCCGGCGGTAGGGATCGCGGCGATCGTGGCGCGTCCGAACGGCGGGGAGGCGATGACGCTGGGGGAGGCGCGGCGGGGATACACGGAGTGGGGGGCGCTGGCGAACGGGGACGGGGGGGTCGTGGGGTCGCTCGCGGTGGGCGAGTGGGCGGACTGGCGGTCGCTGGAGGAGTAGGGCGGCGTCAGAGGCCGGGGGAGTAGAGGATGCGGTGGCAGTTCTCGCAGGCGACGACGCGCCCGGCGGCGAGGGCGTCGCGGACCTTTTCGGCGACGGCGGCGCCGCAGGCGGAGCAGGCGAGCGCGGAGGTGACGTCGGCCATGCCGGTGCCCTTGTGGCGGGCGCGGATGCCGTCGTACTTCGCGAGGAGGGCGGGGGAGATGCCCTTGGCGGCCCCCTCGCGCCTCGGTTCGAGCTCGGCGAGGGCGGCGGCGAGCCTCTCGGCGGCGGTTTGCTGGCGTTTGACCTCGACGGCGGCCTCGCGGCGCTCGGCCTCGAACTCGGTCTTGATGCGGTCGGCCTCGGCGCGGAGGGGGGCGGCGGCGGCGCGGAGCTCGGGGAGGCGGGCGGCGATCCTCTCGGCCTGGGCCTTCACGCTCTCGATCTGGCGGTTGCGGTCCTCGACCTCGCGGGGGGCGGTGACGCGGCCGGAGTAGAGCTCCTTCTCGACGGCGGCGGCCTTGTCGCGGTGAGCGGCCTCTTGGAGTCGGGCGTCGGTGGCTTCGGCCTCGGCGGCCCCGGCGGCCCCTTCGGCGGCGTCGAGGCGGGCCTTCGTCCCGCGCAGGGCGGTCAAGCGCGCTTTGCCGCCGTCGAGGGCGGCGCGGCGAGTCCGAGCGGTGAGGATCTTCGCGTCGAGTTCGGCGAGGCGGTGGAGGCGGTCGAGCTCCGGGGAGGGCACGGCTTCAGCGTACTTCCTTCCGGGTCGCCCCGGGAAGGAGGCGCTCGCGGGCGGAACAATCCGGGGCTTGCCGGGGATGCGGGTTCAAGATCCGTCAGGTGTGCATCCAGAATCGGGAGGGGAACGTAGAACGGGCATGACCCCGGCAAGACTCAATCGTATTCCGCCGAAGGACCCCGTCTCGGGGGGAGAGCTGTACGTTTCGGAGCTGGCGAACGACGAGAGCGGGATCACGATGCGGGGGCGGTTCGAGATCCCGCGGTACGCGCGGCTCGATGACGACCAGCAGCGGTTCCTCGAGACGTTCCTCCGGTGCCGGGGGATGTTCAACGCGGTGGAGCGCGAGTTGGGGATCTCGTACCCGACGGTGAAGTCGCGTTTGGAGTCGCTCTTGGGGGCGCTCGATCTCAAGCCGATCGAGTCGCGGGCGGCGAGCGAGCGCAACGGGGAGGCTCGTTCCGCGGATCGGGGGCAGGACCGGGCGGAGTCGAAGGCGGCGGCGGCGCGGCGGGCGGAGATCCTCGACAAGCTCTCCTCGGGGGAGATCGACGCCGAGGAGGCGAAGACGCGGCTGAAGGCCGGTTCGGCCGGACACTCCGCCTGAGGCGCGGGACGACCCACACCCTACGAGACCAAGAGACATGAAAGAAGAGATCGCCCGCATCACCAAGCTCGTCGCCGAGGGGCGGCTGTCGCCCGACGACGCCGCCGAGCTCATCGACGCCTTTACGGCGGACGCCTCCTCGGCGGACGCGTCGGCGGGCGTGGCGCCGGAGCCGGAGGCGGTCGCCGAACCGCGGGCGCAGACGGTGCCGCCGAGCGGGGACGCGCCTCCCCCGGGCCCTCAGGGAGCCGGGGGAGCCGGGGGAGCCGGGGGAGCCGGGGGAGCCGGGGTGCCGCCGCGGGTGACGATCGAGGGGATCGAGGGGGAGGTGAAGGACGCGTTCCGGGCGGTCGTCGAGCAGATCGAGCGGCTGGGGAAGGAGGCCCAGGAGGTGGACTGGAAGGGGGTCGCGGACAAGGCGCGGAGCGAGGCGAGGCGCGGCTTCGAGGGGCTTCGCGGGGGGATCGGGGATCTCACGAAGGGGAAGATCGACCTCACGAAGATCGAGGTCGGGAACCTCAACCTCGGGGCGCTCTTCAACGAGGCGTCGCGCGAGGTGGAGCTGCCGTTCTCGCTCCCGATCGGGAAGCCCCTGCGGATCGAGAACGAGTGCGGGGACATCCTGGTGACGGGGGGGGACGTTCTCGCCGAGGTGCGGGCGACAGTGAAGGTGCGGGCAGGCTCGACGGAGGAGGCGCGGCGGATCGTGGCGGGGTACACGCTCGCGGTGGAGGAGAGCGACGGGGCGGTGACGATCCGCCAGCCGCATCAGCCGGGGCTCTCGGTGCGTCTGGCGGTGACGCTTCCGGAGGCGTCGCTCGTGGAGGCGCGGGCGGATTCGGGGGACGTGACCCTGCGCGAGACGCGGGGGGCGGCGCGGGCGACCTCGCGGACGGGGCGGGTGACGGTCCACGGGTGCGAGGGGGCGGTCGAGGCGCGCTCGGAGACGGGGCTCGTCGCCTTGAGCCACGTCTCGGCCTCGGCGACGGCGGAGACGCGGGCGGGGAACGTGACGCTCGAGGGGATCCGGGGCGATCTGAAGGTGGCGACGGCGAGCGGGAACGTCACGGCGCGGGGGTACGCGGGGGGTTCGGCGAGCGTGGAGACGGTCGCGGGGAACGTGCTCGTGGAGTTCGCGGAGCCGCCGTCGCATCCGGTCGAGCTCTCGACGGTGAGCGGGAGCGTGCTCGCGACGGTCCCGGCGGGGGGATCGTACGCGGCGAACCTCTCGGCCTTGCGGGGCGAGGTGCGGACGGACCTGCCGCTGACGGACGTGCAGAGGACGACCCAGCGGGTGACGGGTCGGATCGGCGAGGGCTCGGCGCGGCTCTCGGCGTCGTCGGTCTCGGGGAACGTCGAGGTGCGGCTGGCGCTCTGATCGCTACCGCCCCTTCGGAGCACAATGAGGGCATGGAGCAAGAGCGGATCGTTCTGGACCCGGCGGTCATGGGAGGGAAGCCGTGCGTGCGGGGGACGCGGGTGACGGTCGGGACGATCGTCGGGCTTCTGTCCGCGGGGCGTTCCTACGAAGAGGTGCTCGATCTCTACCCTTATCTCTCCCGCGAGGACATGATGGCGGCTCTCGCCTACGCGGCTTGGCGGAGCGAGGAGCGGGAGCTCTCCTTCACGACTTGAGGCATCGTCGGCAGTTCGTTTCTCTTTAAGAGAGACCTTCCGCTTTAGAACGGCCTTGTGAGTGACACCGCGCGCTTCCTCATCGACATGAACCTCTCGCCTCGGTGGGTGGGGGTCTTTACGGAAGCGGGGTATGAGGCCGAGCACTGGCGGGACGTCGGGGCGGGGGACGCCGCCGATTCGGAGATCCTCGCCTATGCGGCGGCGCGGAAGGCGATAGTCTTTACAAACGATCTGGACTTCGGCGCCATTCTTGCCGCCACTGGTTTCAACAGTCCCAGCGTACTCCAGGTGCGAGAAGAGGATCTGACGCCTGACGTCTTGGGAGGGACCGTTCTTACAGCCGTCCGCCAGTTCGCTTCGCATTTAGAATCCGGGGCGCTCGTCACCGTCGGTCCGAAGCGGACGAACAAGGTCCGGATCCTCCCGATCCGACGCTAAGAGCCATGCGTGATCCCGTCTACAGCGTCCTTCGGAACGCCCGGCGCGGGAGGTAGGTGGCGGCGTAGCGGGCGAGGGATTTGGCGCGGGCGGGCATGAGGTGGAGGGACGCGCGGTAGGCGGCGCGGGCCTCGCCGGGGTGGCCGTTGAGCATCCTCACGGTGCCGAGGGCGGCCCAGGCGTGGGCCTTCGCGCGGCGGAGGGCGGCGGGGTCGAAGCGGGCGGGGTCGCGCTCGGCGAGGTCGTCGAGGCGGGGGATCATCCACTCGCGCAGGCGCTGGTCGTCCTTCCAGATGCGTTCGAGCCTGTGGCTCGCGTTCGCGCCGTGGACGCGGTAGCCTGTCAGGCGCTCCGGGACGAAGCCGACGTCCCACGCCTCGGCGATGCGGAACCACATCTGCCAGTCGCCGCTTCCAAAGTAGCCTTCGTCGAAGGGGCCGAGTTCGTCGAAGCACCGGCGGCGGGCGAGGGCGGCGGAGGCGATGACGACGTTCTCGTAGACGAGGCCGAGCAGGACGTCGCCGGTCGTAAAGCGCGGGAAGCGGAAGCCGAGGGGCTCGCCCTCGAACGGTCTGCCCGCGCCGTCGATGAACGTCCCGTCGGTGTGCACGAGGCCGATGCGGGGATTCGCGTCGAGAAGCTCGATCTGGCGGGCGAGCTTTTCGGGGGCCCAGACGTCGTCGTCGTTGAGGACGGCGATGAGTTCCCCGCCCGCGCGCTCGAGGCCGACGTTGAGCGTCGCGTAGGTGCCGAGGTTCTCGCGGTTGAAGACGGGGGTGAGGTCCGCCTGCTCGGCGAGGTACTCGCGGGTGCCGTCGGTGGAGCCGTCGTCGATCGCGAGGATCTCGAAGTCGCGGTAGGTCTGGGCGCGGACGCCCGCGAGCGCGGCCTCGACGTAGGCGCGGTGCCCGTAGCAGGTGAGGAGGACGGTGACGCGGGGCATGGCTTCGCTTCCCTACCCTCCGGCTACTGGCGGCGGACCTCGACCGACCAGTCGGAGATGTCGAGGTCGGGGTCGGGGGTGTCGCCGGTGGGCTCGAGAAGGTTGAAGCGCGTGTTGTCGTAGAGCCCGCTCGTCGTCAGGGGGATGCGGACGAACTGGTTCACGTCGCTCGCGAGGCGGGTGTCGCCGAGGGCGTCGATCACGCGCCCCGAGCCGGACTGCTGGGCGGTCTTGTTCATGGTGAGGAAGTTCACCTGGAGCGACTGGAGGAGTCCGGCCCCCGCGACGGTGTCGGCGAGCTGGCGGGTGCTGAGCTCGAAGCCGAGGGTTTTCGGGCCGTCGCCGACGACGTCCACCTGGTTGATGGGGACGCCGACCTCGCGCCAGCTCGTGAGGCCGGCGTCGGTGAAGCGGTAGAGAAGGTAGGCGCGGCTCTGGAGGGGGTCCCAACGGACGTAGTGGGTCGCCTGGCCCGCGACGAAGCCGTTCGCGCTCGGGTAGGTGACGACGGGGGTGGGGCCGGGGGAGTCGGGGTTCGGGTCCTCGCTCGCGCGGATCGCGACGATGTAGACGTAGTCGGAGCGGACTCGCCCCGCGACGGTGAGGCGGAAGGCGACGCGGGTGTCGTCGGCGGCGGCGGTACCGGGAAACTTCGCGCAACCGGCGAGGCCCAGGCCCAAGGCCGCCGAAAGGGAGAGGCGCACGAGGCGACCGGCGGACATGACTCCGGAAGGATACTGGATGCTCCTGATGCGAGAGCGATGCGAACGCGGCGGGATGCTAGCGGGGCCTTAGAAGAAAGGCCGCAGTGCCCTTTGAGGTTCCGCCCGAGCAGAGCAATACGCCCTGGGCATCTATTCCGACGACGTCGGTCGTCACGTAGCCCCCGATCGTCGGAACGATCCTCATGTTGCCTCCCCGGTCCACGAACCCCTCAGAGATCCGGCGCTCCCCTCGGTACAGGCGACCGACCGTCGTCATCCCTTGCAGTGCCCTTGGAAAGATCGCTCGGACGCGGCCGAACGTTCGCGGTGCGCGAAGCGTCTCCACGCCGCGTGGGGACCATCGCAGGACGGCGTTCGCACGGATCGGGAATCCATCGGCGTTCGGCACTTCGGACGCGCCGCCGAGGACGATCGCGCCGTCGGCCTTAGTGGCCTCAGAAGCCTCGACCCCCGGGGGAAGCGGGAGGAGACGCAGGCCACCCTCCCTCCATATCGTCGCGCGGCTGGGGGTGCCGCTCCATCCGACGGCGAAATCCATCTTCGCGGAATTGTGACCGCAGGAGATTGCGAGGACCATCCCGGGCTCTTCGCGCGAGTCGAGTACGGTCGGGACTCCGTTTCTCCAGACTGTGGCCCGGGGGTTCTCGCGTCGGATGCACCCCGCGTGGAGGACGCCGTTGCTCCACTGGATGAGAGTCCCGTCGGGGAAGGAGGCCAGCGGTCGGCACGACGAAGTCGTGGCGACGTATAGGTCAGGGCGAGGGGAGCTTGCAAAGAGGAGAAAGCCGCCGTCGCCTCTGAGGCCGACGCAGACCCAACCTCGGCTCGCCTCCGGCAGGGGATAGCGGGAGGTGGGGGTCGTGACAACCATCCTCCCCCCTTCCGTAACGAGGGCGGTGGAACGCAGGCCGAGCCGCTCCGCCGTCACCACTGCCCCCTTCGTCGGGAAGGGGACCACATCGTAGCGGATCTCCGGCCCCCTTTTCGCGCCGCCCGGTCCTAAGGCGTGGGGGAAGGCCAGCATCAGAAGCCGTCCGTACGGATCGAGACCGTCTCCACGGCCGGACTCGCGGGCGTGGGAACCGTCACTCGCACCGGTAGTTGGGGCCACAGAAGGGGGGACCGCTCAGTCGGATAGATATAGAGGCCTTGAACCGGACACTTGAGGTTGTTCATTGCAACGTTCCAAGACAACAGATTCGTGTACGGCCAATCGCCGCGCCCGGTCACGCGCCCCAGGGCATCGCGCATCGCGCGGATAACGTAGTTGTGCGGCTGTTCACCCAGGCCGGCATCGTCGTACCATCTGACGTTAGCCAGCCACGTATGGTGTCCGAACCCTTCGTTCGGCTGGCCGATCGACGTCATACGCTTGAAATACTGGTTGTCTCCCCTCAAGGTCCAACCCGACGCCACGTTGATGGGAAGTGCCTTGGAAAGAGTGTTATCAACCGCAGAGTCGTTGTCCATGTCCACGACCGCCACGTTGAGGAACTCAGCCGAATTTGTCCACAGGTATCGTTGCCCCTCAAGCGGTGGGAACGGGCCAAAGAACATCCAGATCCTGTGACCGGCCCGGAACGGACACTCCGACCAGACCTTCATGTGATCCTTCCTCGCTCTTCCGCCGTAAGCGACGAACGGGAACCACAGGCGCTTGGCAGGCGTGAACATGAGGCCGAAGTCGATGTTGCCATCGATCGCCGAACGGTTCTTCGACCACCCCCCGGTGTAGATGTACTGAAGATCGTCCCTGCCCGGTCCGGTCACCGAGGGGCTGACATCCCCATCTTGGGGGAGCTTC
Organism: Fimbriimonas sp.; assembly: GCA_965249475.1. Classification (GTDB taxonomy): domain Bacteria; phylum Armatimonadota; class Fimbriimonadia; order Fimbriimonadales; family Fimbriimonadaceae; genus Fimbriimonas. The sequence goes on from CBDFMD010000003.1 coordinate 2,626,553, forward strand.
ACGATCATGCGGATGCCCATCATGCCGTCTTTCGCGAGTTGACGCCGGTAGGGTCCGCTTCCTCCGGTCGCGCTCGGTACCTGTAGGTTTGAAGGGTCTCTCCTCGCTCTGAGCATCCGCATCCCGCGACGCTCTCCCGGCGCTGAGCCCCCGAAGTCCTTACGATGCGCCCGTCCATCGTCACCTGCCGATAGATCCCGTTGCACCTGTGCGCTCGTTGCGGGCGAATGATCGTTCCAACTCACGTCCGGTTGCATCGGCTCATCCAGAGGGAATGAGTCGGTCGGCGGGGCGGCGATGATCTCTCCATCGGACATCTGGTAGCGGTTTCCTCCAAGCCAAGTCAAGTCGTCGGGGCTTTGCCCCGTCAAAGGAGGAAGGGCGGGGCGCCCAGCATCCGGCGCGTCGTCCCATGGTGCGAAGTAGCCGTCGTGCGAGGGTGCGTCCGCTAGGGTTGTCGGAGTGGAAAGTGAGGCTTGCGCGGGGGAACCTTGGCCCGAAAGCGCGGCAATGGCGAGGAGCACCAGTGGCATCGCGTCCTCATGGTACGCCACTTTCTCAAGCATCGCATCTTTTCTGAAGGCTCACTCGACAGCTTTGTGCATTCCAAGCTATCTTAGGACGCCTCTTCGAGGTCGCGGTGGAAGCGGAGGCGGAGGACGGCGCCGCCGAGGGAGGGCTCGCTCTCCAGCACGTCGGCGACCATGGACTCGCCGCTCGGGAGGCGGATGCCGATGCGGGCGCCGCGGACGGGGGGTTTGCCGCGCATGCGGACGCGGGCGCCGCCGCGGGAGACGTCGAGAAGGATGCCGGGAAGGCCGTCGAGGCTCACCTCGGTCCGGCCTTCGGCGGGGCGGCGGTCGCTGGAGCGGCGGTTGAGGCCCCTCACGGCGCGGGGCGGGACGAGGACGATCGCGGGGGGATCGGTCCGGCGGCCCTTCACACGGGACTCGAAGACCATGACCCCGGCGTCGGTCGTGACCTCGCAGGAGACGGGCTGGCCAATCGTGAGGGGGACGTAGCGGTCGCGCTGGAGGGGGGCGGTGAAGGCCCAGCCGTCGGTCCCCTCGCCGATGAAGCGGCACCGGTAGATCGCGTCGCCGGAGCGGACGCGGAGCTTCGCGCCCTCTTCGGGGACGAAGGGGCGTCGGAGGCGGCGGAGGGTCGCGCCGACCCCGAAGGCGACGGCGACCGACGCGCCGAAGACGACGGCGAAGGAGAGCAGGAGGTTAACGAGGTCGCGCATCGGGCCGATGGAGAGCCCGGTGCGCCTCCCTCGCCGCCGCGAGGTCGCGGAGACACTCGCCCAGGGTGATCCGGGCGTCGGACAGATCGTCCTCCTTGCCGGAGGCGAGGAAGGCGCGGAGCTCCCCCATGCATTGTCGGAGAAGGTTCAGCGCGAGCACACGCCCATCGCGCGGTCCGGCATATTTGACGCTCGTCCCGGCGAGGCGGGAGAGCTCCAGGAGTCCGGCGGCGAGGCGCTCCTGGGCCTCGATCCCCTCGGCGACGTCGGGGGCGTCGCGCTTCAGGAGGGCCTTTTGGAAGAGGAGGCGGAGGGCGGCGCCTTCCTCCTTCAGGGCGGCGTCCACGATCTCGAAGGCGTCGCCCTCGACGAGGTCGGGATCGGGGTTCGGGTCGAGGGCGGCGGCGCGCTCCCAGTCGAGCCTCACGCCGTCGGCGCCGCCGAGGAGGCCGCGGGCGACGGCGCGGAGGCGGAAGCCGGAGGCGTCGGGCTTTCCGGCGGGATCGGGCTTTCCGGCGGGGTCGGCGGCCTTCAGGGCGGCGTCGAGGTGGGCGAGGGCCCTTGCGGGGTCGCCCTCGCGCAGGGCGAGCTCGCCGACGAGGCGGCGGAGGGCGGGGTCGTTCGGGGTGGTGGCGAGGGCGCGGTTGAGGAACTCGCGGGCCTCGTCGCCGCGTCCGGCGGCGATGAGGGCGCGGGCGGCCTCGACGCGGAGGGCGGGGTCGTTCGTGAGGGCGAGGGCGGCGCGGGCCTCGGCGAGGGCGGCCTCGGGCATCCCGGCGCGGTCGTAGGCGGCGATGAGGGCGCGTCGGCGGCCCGGGTCGAAGGGGTCGGCGTCCACGGCGTCGCGGAGGAGGAGGATGGCGGCGCGGAACTTGCCCTCGGCCATGAGGCGATCGGCCTGAGCCTCGGCGTCGGCGAAGGTGGGCTTCGGCGGCGGGTTCGCCGCGCCGGGGTTCGCCGCGCCGGGGTTCGCCGCGCCGGGGACCGTTGCGGGCGGGGCGGCGCCGGGCGGGGTCGTCGGGGGGGGCGTGGTCGGGGGGGAGTCGGTCGGGCGGGGGTCGGTCGGGGGGAGCTGGCCGGGGCTCACCGGGTTCTCGGGGAGGGCGCCGCGGGCGGGGAGGGCGCGGAAGGGCTCGCCGGAGAGGCGCTTGGCGAGGGTTCGGGCGGCGGTCTCGACGGCGAGGTCGAGGTCGCCGGTCCCGGCGATCTGGACGAGGCCCTTCTGGGCGGTCGTGTAGGGGCGGGCGGGGGAGTAGCCGGGGCCGGTGAGGCGGAGGGCGGCGAGGACGCCGCCGTCCTGGCGCTCGCAGGTGGCGACGAGGAGGTAGCGGCACCCGAGGGCGCGGGCGGCGGCGGCGAGGTCGGCGTCGGAGGGGTCGGGCTTCGGGCGGAGGCGGCCCTCGTCCTCGGCGGCGCGGAAGAGGGGGTCGGTGCGGCTCCAGACGATCGAGACGACGCGGCCCTCGGCGTCGAGGGCGCTCGCGAGGGGGTTCGCGAAGGGGACGTCCACCTCGACGGGTCCGTTCGGTCCCTTCGCGGGCTCGCGGCGTCGGGCGTAGACGAGGACCCTCGGGGCGGGGTCGTCGCCGGGGCCGGGAAGGGCGGCGGGGCCGGGAGTGGCGGCGGGGAGGGCGGGGGCGAGGAGGGCGGCGGCGATCCAGGGGAGGACGCCGCGCGGGAGCGGGGTTCGCATCAGCCTCGGCCGACGACCTTCAGGGCCTGGTTCACGGAGTCCAGGCCGTTCTTCGCGCGGTCGTCGCCCTTGCCGGCGGCGATGCGCCGGCGGTAGGACTCGGCGGAGCGGGAGTAGGCCTGGGCGGCCTCGGCTTTGCGGCCCATGCGCTCGTAGGCCTGGCCGAGGCGCTGGTTCACGCCGGCGGGGTCGGCTCCGGCGCGCAGGGCGTTCTCGTAGGCGCTCGCGGCGCGGGCGTTGTCGCCGCCGGTGAGGTGGGCGTTGCCGACGCGGGTGAGGGCCTCGGCCCCGTTGCCGCCGTTGCCGCCGGTGCGGGGGCGGGGGGTCTTGCCGGCGCCGTCGGTGACCTGGATGTCGATCTGGCCGTCGCCTCGGGGGCGCGGGCGGGGGGCGGTCGCGGGCCCGCCTCCGGTCGCGGGGGGGGGTTGGACGGTGGGGTCGGGGTCGAGGCTCGGGCGGCCCGCGCCGTTGCGGGACGCGGCCTTGGTCGGGGGGGCGGCGGGGTTCGGAAGGGTGTTGCCCGGGAGCGTGTTGCCGGGGGCGGGGGAGATCTCCATCGGAGGGAGGGAGCCTTCGAGGCGGGGGGGTCGGTTGCCCGAGCGGTCGGATGGGCGGTCGGATGAGCGATCGGCGCGGGGGGCGGGGAGGCTTCCGGAGCGGGCGCGGCCGCCGGAGGTCGGGGCGTCGCCGGAGGGGTCGCCGGAGGGGTCGGGGGTCTCGCCCGCGCCGGCGGTTCCGGTCGGGGCGGGATTGTTGGCGCCGACGGGGGGGACGTCGCCGGGCGCGAGGGTCGTGGCGGTGCGGAAGGGGGCGGTCGCGACGGCGCGCTCGCGGACGGTCTCGGTCTCGCGGGCGGCGCTCGCTGATTCGGCGCCCGCGAGAGAAGCGGGGACCGGGGCGGGGCGGTTCGTGAGCTTCACGGCGGCGATGCCGACGCAGGCGAGGAGGACGGCGGCGGAGGCGCCGGCGAGGAGGGGGGTGCGACGGTCGGGGCGGGCGACGGCGCGCTCGGCGATGGCGGCGCGGAGGCCGGAGAGCTTCAGGCGGTCGAGGGGGGAGTCGGGGTTCAGCTCGACGACGCGCTCGTAGCTCTCGAGGGCTTTGGCGACCTCGCCGCGGCGCTCGTGGACCATGCCCATGAGGGCCCAGGCGTCGGGGGCGGCGGGGTCGGTGCGGGTCGCCTCCTCGGCGATGGCGGCGGCGTCGGCGATGCGGCCGTCCTCGTAGGCGGCGGTCCCCTTTTCGACGAGGGCGCCGAGCTCGCGGCGGGCCTCGGCGAGGAGGTCGGGGGCGAGCTCGACCCCGCACCTTCGGCAGAACGCGCTATCGAGCGTGTTCGTCGTTTTGCAGCCAGCGCACGCGACCATCGTCTTCCCTTCGGCCCCTGCCACCTGAGTAGGACGGGCCGAGGGGCATTTTACAACGTCAGGGGGCGAACATGATACGTTCAGGCCCGCGAAAGGCGGTCTACCGTCCTCGCGAGCCGCGGCGGGTCTCGCGCCGGTACACGGTGGCGAGGCCCGCGTAGGGGTAGGTCTTCCAGGCGCGGCGCATCTTCACGAGGGCGGCGAGGAAGACGGAGCGGGTGGATTGGCGGGTGGTGCCGAGGACGCGGGCGACGCCCTCGAAGTCGAAGCCGTCGAGGCGCAGGAAAAGGGTGTCGCGCTGACGGGAGGTGAGCCCGGCGGCGAGGACGAGCCCTCGCATCTCGCGCCGGCGAAGGGGATCGGGGGCGAAGTTCAGGAGGGCCTCGGCGGCGGCAGGGTCGCGGAGGCGCGAGAGACGAAGCTTGAGTCGGAAGGCCTGATCCCCGTAGGCAGGGGCGTCGGCGTCGGCGTCGCACAGGGCGAGAAGGGCGTCGGCGACGAAGGCGAGGTCCTCGGGGGTGAGCCTCCGAGGGGGTCCGCCCTCGGAGCGGGGGGTTTGATTGGTAGACATATGTCTACACTATTCGCATCGAGAAAGATTTTTGTCAACCACCCCCGCGAAATTCGCGGGGCGTTTTTTCGGGGGCGGGGCTTCGGGGGCCTTGCGCGCCGTTGGACGCCGTTGCGCGCCACGCGTGCGCGCACGTTTTTCGGACGCGGGTACCCGTTCTGCTCTGAGGGTTCTTTCGGGAGGGCGTCGGGCGGTTGCCTCCCGTTGCGTCCCGCGCGCGTGCGCGTTCCCTTGGAACGGGGATACCGGTTCTGACGGGAGGGTCTCTTCGTCCCTTCGGAGGTCCGGGGTGCACCGGCGGGGGACGCCGGTGCCACTGAGGGAGGTCGTCTTTTTGGCTCACACTCTTACGTCGTCGGGGAGGGGGTCCTGACAACGTGCTTGGGGAAAGCTCTCGCTTCTCTCAGGGGTCTTCTCACGTTCGGGCCGGGGGAGGGGCGGGGTCGCGGATTCGAGAGAGCGTCTGTCCTCGGGGGGCTTTCGGTACGCTCGCGGGGTGGCGAAGCTTTCGGTGGACGATCTGACGACGAGGGACCTGCGGGGGAGGCGGGTGCTGGTGCGGTGCGACTTCAACGTGCCGCTGGACTCTTCAGGCGGCGAGGTGCGGATCACGGACGACCGGCGGATCACGGAGGCGTTGCCGACGCTCCGGAAGCTCTTGGACGCTCAGGCGGTGGTCGTGATGATGAGCCATCTGGGGCGGCCGAAGGGACCCGATCCGAAGCTCTCGCTCGCGCCGGTCGCGGAGCGGCTGAGCGAGCTTCTCGGAATCCCCGTGACGCTCCTGCCGGAGAGCGTGGGGCCGGAGATCGAGGCGGTCGTGAACCATGCGGAAGGGGGGGCGGCGTTCCTCTTGGAGAACGTGCGGTTTCACCCCGAGGAGGAGGCGAACGATCCGGGGTATGCGGCGGGGCTCGCGCGGCTGGGGGATCTCTACGTGAACGACGCGTTCGGGACGGCGCACCGGGCGCACGCGAGCACGGAAGGGGTGGCGCACCTGTTGCCGGGGTACGCGGGGCTTTTGGTGCTGAAGGAGCTCGCGTTTCTCGGGAAGGCGGCGACGGACCCGGCGCGCCCGTTCGTGGCGATCATGGGCGGGAGCAAGGTGAAGGACAAGATCGCGCTCATCGAGAGCATCCTGCCGAAGGTGGACTCGCTCCTCATCGGGGGGGGGATGGCGTACACGTTCCTGAAGGCGCAGGGGAGGCCCATCGGGACGTCGCTTCTCGACGCGGGTTCGCTCGATTACGTGCGGGGGCTTCTGGGTTCGGAGGCGGGGTCGAAGATCGTCCTGCCGACGGACGTGGTGACGGTGGCCGAGTTCCGGGCGGACTCGCCCGCCGAGACGGTGGGGGTGGGCGCGATCCCGGGGGACCGGATGGGGGTGGACATCGGGCCGGAGACGGCGCGGGCGTTCGCCGGGGTCATCCGGGGGGCGGGGACGGCGCTGTGGAACGGACCGGTGGGGGTGTTCGAGATGGCGCCGTTCGCGGCGGGGTCGCGGGCGGTCGCGGAGGCGATGGCCGAGTGTCCGGGCGTGACGATCGTGGGCGGGGGGGACTCGGCGGCGGCGGTGGAGGCGTTCGGTCTCGCGGAAAAGATGACGCACGTCTCGACGGGGGGCGGGGCGTCGCTGGAGCTCTTGGAGGGGAAGGAGCTTCCGGGGATCGCTGCGCTGAGGGACGCCTAGGAAGGGCTAGGCGACGAGGGCGATGCGCTCGCGCTCGGAGGCTTCGCCGCCGGGGTTGCGACGCTCGGCGAGGATCTCGGCGGCGACCTCGAACGCCCTCTCGCGGGCCTCTTCCTTTGTGTCGCCGTAGGAGAACGCGCCTTCGATCTCGAGGATCTCGGCGATCCAGGTCCCGTTGTCGTCGGGGGTGTAGGCGACGGTGAGCTCGAGGGTCACAGCCTTAGTCTAACGCGCCTCCCTCGTCGCGGCCTCATTCTCCGCGTATCTGCGGAGAATAGCGGCTCTCATCTCCGCACGTTCGGTTCGGCACGGATCGGGGGCGGGGGGCGTTGAACCTTTCGCCGTGCCCGTAGACACTCACGAGGTACCTTGAACGCGACCGTGGACGCCCCCGATCTCACCGTCATCGTGCCCGCCCTGAACGAGGAGGCGACGATCGGGGAGGTCGTGACGCGGCTGCTCGCTCTTCCCCTTTCGATGCAGGTGATCGTCGTGGACGACGGTTCGACGGACCGCACGGGGTGGATCCTCGCGAGCTTCGGGGAGCGGGTGGAGACGATCCGGCACGAGGCGCCCCAAGGGAAGGGGGCGAGCATCGTGGACGCCTTGAGGGTCGCGCGGGGGCGGGTGACGATCGTGCAGGACGCGGACCTGGAGTACGCGCCGGAGCAGATCCCCGATCTCGTGCGCCCGATCCTCGCGGGGGAGGCGGGGGTGGTGTTCGGCTCGCGCTTCGCGCGGGGGATGCCGCCGGGGATGGCCCTGCCGAACCGGATCGTGAACCGGCTTCTCGCGCTCGCGGTGCGGGGGCTCTTCTTCCGGCGCCTCACGGACGAGGCGACGTGCTACAAGGCGCTCCGGACGGACCTCTTGCGGCGGATGGACCTGCGGTGCCGGCGGTTCGAGTTCTGTCCCGAGGTGACGGCGAAGGCGATCCGGCTCGGGGAGACGATCCACGAGCGGCCGGTGGCGTACGTGCCGCGGGGGAAGGCGGAGGGGAAGAAGATCCGGTGGACGGACGCGCCGGAGGCGTTCGCGACGCTCGCGCGGTACCGGTTCTGGAGGCCGGGGCCTCCCCAGACGGCCGCGCAGGCGGTCCCGGCCGAGCCGGCGGCCTCGCTCAAGTGAGCCGCGGCCGGTGAGTTCGGTTCGGGAGGCGATCGAGGCGCGGGAGCGGGGGGCGCTCGCGCCGGGGGCGACGTTCGCGGCGCTCTCCTCGGGGCGGCGGCGCGCGGAGGCGGACGATCCGGTGCGGACGTGCTTTATGCGCGACCGGGACCGGGTGCTGCACTCGAAGCCGTTCCGGCGGCTGAAGCACAAGACGCAGGTCTTTATCGACCCCGAGGGGGACCATTACCGGACGCGCCTGACGCACACGCTGGAGGTGGCGGGGGTGGCGCGGACGATCGGGCGGGCGCTGAGGCTCAACGAGGATCTCATCGAGGCGATCGCGCTCGCGCACGACGTGGGGCATCCGCCGTTCGGGCACGCGGGGGAGCGGGCGCTGGACTCGGCGCTGAAGGAGCTCGATCCGTCGCTCTCGTTTCGGCACGACGCGCAGTCGCTGAGGGTGGTGGACGAGCTTCTGGACCTGAACCTCACGCACGAGGTGCGGGCGGGGATCGGGGGGCACTCGAAGGGGCGCAAGGACCTCGACGCGGGGGACGGGACGAACCGCTCGAGCCTCGAGGCGGCGGTGGTGCGGATCTCGGACCGGATCGCGTATCTGAACCACGACCTCGACGACGCGCTCCGTTCGGGGATGGTGGGCGAGGTGCCGCCCGAGTTCCTCGCGCTGGGGGGGACGTACGGGGAGCGGCTGGGGACGATGGTGGGGGACGTCATCGCGTCGTCCGGGGGCGGGGGGGCGATCCTGCTCTCGCCGGAGCGGGGGGAGCTGGTGAACGCGCTGAAGGAGTGGCTTTTCGAGAACGTGTACCTGCGGTACCCGGTGGTGTACCCGGAGATCGGGAAGGCGGAGGCGATGGTGCGGGAGCTGCTCCTGACGTTCGTGGAGCGTCCGGAGACGCTTCCGGAGGGGTACGCGGGGGTCCCGGGGGCGGTGGACTACCTCGCGGGGATGACGGACCGGTTCGCGGTGGAGACGTTTCAACGGCTCCGGCTCCCGAAGAGCTGGCGCTGACCGGTCCACCCGGGATAGATTCTAAAAAAGTCGCCCGCAGGACGCGCGTTTTCCGAGCGGCCGTGCTAGAGTCCCTCCACTCCGGCGAAAACCGGAGAGGAAAAGACACCGATGTCGCCCTCGCGCTCATCGTCCCTGGCGCTCGCGGTCCTCATGGCCGCCTCGCCGCTCGTCGCCACCACCGCCCTCGCCGCCGGAAGCAACACCCCCGCCCTCAAAATCGCTGGGGGGGGGGGGGGGCTAAGCCCCTTCCGGCCGTGAGCGCCGTCGTCGTCTCCTTCAACCCGAACGCTCGCCTGGGCATCCGCGCCCTCGCCCGGCGGTCCTCCCCGCCGCCGCTCGCCCCCCGCCTGGGTCTCCCCGCCCCGTGGGAGCCCTCGCTGAGCGTCTATAACGGCGTCGCCGACCTCGCCACGGGCAACCTCGCCCTCGTGAAGCCCGTCACCGGCTGGTCCTCCCTCGGCCCCGGCGTGAACCTCACCCTCTACGCGAACTCCGCGGGCGGGGGCGACCTCGGCCTCGGCCCCGGCTGGCGCCACTCCTACGCCTGGACCGTCACCGAGTCCGCGAGCGTCGCGACCCTCACGCGCGGCGACGGGCGCCAGATCGCCTTCGCCCGCTCCGGCGCGAACTACGCCGCCGAGGCGGGGTACGACGAGCGCCTAAGCGCGAACGCGGGCGGCGGCTGGACCCTCACCTACAAGGACGGGAGCACCCTCGTCTTCGGACCCACCGGGCTCCTCCTGAGCCAGCGCGACGCGAGCGGCAACGCGACGACCCTCGCCTACGCGAACGGCCTTCTGACGAGCGTCACCGACGCCGCCGGACGCGTCCTCGCCTTCACCTACGCGAACGGCAAGCTCACGGGCGTCACCGATCCCGAAGGGCGCGCGTGGGGCTTCCTGTATACGGGCGGCCGGCTCACCCGCGTGAACGATCCCGTGCTCGACGGCCAGATCCTCGGCACGGGCTACGCCTACGACGGGGACGGTCACGTCTCCGGCGTCACCGACCGCCTGAACCGGACGTGGAGCTACACGTACGGGACCGACGGGAACTTCCTCACCGTCACCGATCCGCTGAACCACACCGCCGGCCAGTCCGTCGCGACGACCGCGCCGAAGGATCCCACCGGGTTCCAAAGCGCCAACCCCTCGGGGGCGACCCCCGACGCGAACCCCGCCACCTACCCCGTGGACACCGTCGCGACGGTCTACGTCCAGGACGCCGGGGGGAACCCCGCCGAGTACGGCATGGACGCGGGCGGACGCCTCACCGCGAGCCGCGACGGTCTGGGGAATCAGACGAACGTCCAGTGGAACGCGCAGAACTGCCTCGTCGCGCGGATCACCCCCGACGGCAAGGCGACGACCTCCACTTACGATACGCGCCGCAATCTCACCGGCACCACCGACCCCACCGGGCGGAGCGTGACGATGACGTACAGCGCGAACGACGACGTGCTCACCCGCGTGGACGCGAGCGGCACGGCGACGTTCACCTACGACGGGGCGCACCACGTCCTCTCGTCCACCGACGCGAGCGGGCGCACCACGAGCATCGCCTACAACCCGAACGGCACCGCCGCGAGTTCCACCGACGGCGCGGGCAAGGTCACGACCTACGGCTACGACGGGGCCGGGAATCTCAATCGCGTCACCGATCCCATCGGCAACGCGACGGCCTACGTCTACGCGCTCGATCTTGTGACGAGCCGCACCGACGCCCGGGGGTGCACGACCCTCTACGGCTACGACCGTTGGAAGCGCCTGAAAGGGGTGGATTACCCCCAGAGCGCCGACCAGTCGTTCGACTACGATGCCGAGGGGCGGATGACCCGGGCGGTGGACGGGACCGGGGAGCGGACGTACACCTACGACGCGCTCGGGCGCAAGACGGACCAGACCGATCCGCGCGGGAACACCCACGCGACCTACGACGACGCGAGCCGCCTCCTCTCCCAGACCGACGTCACCGGAAGGCTCGTCCAGTACGGCTACGACGCGCGGGGCCTGATGACCGGCGTCTCGGATCCCTTGAGTTCGGCGGCGTACACCTACGACTCCGTCGGGAGGCTGAAGACGACGACGTACAACAACGGCGTGGTGAGCACCTACGGGTACGACGACGCGGGGCGGACCTCGACGCTGACCCACGTCCAGAACCGGACGACGATCGCCGCCTATACGTCCACCTACGACCCCGCCGGAAGGCTGAGCCAGGTGCAGGAGAGCGGGAGCGGCGGGAGCGCGACGACGACCTACTCGTACGACCCCGCGAACCGGCTCCTTACCGAGAACCGCGCGGGCGCGAACCCGTACGCCTCGACCTACACCTACAACTCCCGCGGCCTGCGCGCCACCGCTTTCCGGAGCGAGAACGGCGTGACGAGCCATAACGGCACGTACACCTACGACGACGCGGGGCGCCTGACGGGCGTCGCCGACACGGTGCCGAACTCGGCGCTCGGCGGCGCGTACACGTGGAACCCCGACGGTACTCTTGTATCCTCACCGGGACGCTCGGGACGTCGCGAGTTCGGCTACAACGAGGAAGGGCAGATGACCCTCATCCGCGAGAACGGCGTCGGCCGCTTTGAGTACGGCTATGGATTCGACGGTGGGCGGCGTTGGTCCAAAGACCTGAGCACCCCCGGTCAGATGAGTTGGTATCCTTGCGGCGTCGCGTGCTGCGCGGGCGAGTTGGTCGAGCTCAAGAGCACGGACGGAGGAAGCTCGTGGTCAGTCTCGGCTCTGAGCATCACCGGGATCCGCCCAGAGACGAAGGGGGACTCGGTTCTGTTGCCCTCCATTCAGGGCGATGCCGCATTGGGACTGAGTTCGTCCGCGCTGTTGCGATGGATCTTCGACTCCTTGGGAACTCCGCGCAAAGTTGATGCCTCCCCAGTGCTTCTGTTCGCCCGCGGGTACGTGGCAGAGGCTGACATCGAGAGCTCCCTCGCGGCAGTCGGCCTTGATGGCGTGCTACGCTTCGGCGGCCCTGGAGGCGGTAAGGGGGGGCGACCCGGAGGCTCCAACAACGGAGGGCGCCCGGGAAAACCCAAGCCTGGTAAGCCGAAGCCTGGAAGGCCGGGAGCGCCTAAGCCTGGTGGAGGTTTGCCCATCGGAGGACCGGGAGACATCGTGAAGGGAATCGGCAAGGGCTTAGTTGTGGCGAATCTCATGTGCGGGGCGGCGATTGCGTTGATCGCAGACGACGTTCACAACAACAAGCCCGGCCCCATCACCTGTGGGGACATCTGCAAAGCCATCGAGACCATCCACCAAGGTCAGGCGGGCTGGCCCGCGGGTACCGGGCTCGCATACGGACTCGGGTGCAAAACGGCCGAGGAAATTTGGAAGGCTGGATGCGGTTGCAAGTAGAAGCGCCCCTTAGTCTTTCGAGGTCCACCCTTTTCTTTATGAGCGTGGTCGTATACGCGACCCTGCTCGCCTTCGTCGCCTCCCTCCCATCCGCGGAGGGGGGGGCGACCGCCATCCGCGAGGGAGCGGTGTTTCGCAGGGGTCCGACCTACTTCAATCTCGCCGCGCTACTCTTCGCCAGCGTCCATCTTGCGATCTCCGCGAATGCAAAGGGAGGAACATGGGCACCTTGGATCTGGCTCTTCGCGACCCTCACATCGTTATGGCTCATCGGCTGGAGCTTCCCCTTCGCCCCCGTTCTGATCGCCGTTCTGTGCCTGGGAGCCGAGCTCCGCTTTTCGAAGACAGCACAAGACTTCCGCATGCAAGAGGAAGCTCGTTATGATGAAGCGTCGTGAACTTCAGAGACCCGAACGTTTACGCTTGCGACCGGATCAGGAGAGCACCCGCCGCAACATCGAGTACGACGAGGAGGGCCGCCTGACGAGCATCTCCAGCAACGGGGCCGACCCAGAACCGACGCGCGATCCTCCGTTGCAATCGCGGGTGTCCGGCGGTGGCGACCCGCCAGCACCCGCGCGGAGCCCCTCGCGCAGAGTGTGAGGTCTCGTCCGTTGAGGATGCGATCCGGCGGTTCCGACAACTAGGGGGTGCCCCCCTCTCGATAGGGGGCCGAGTCCCCATGCCCGTCTTCGCCTACACCGCCATCGACCCCGCCTCCGGGCGGACGGTGAAGTCCTCGATCGAGGCCGAGTCCGAGTCGGGGGCGGCGGCGAAGCTTCGGGAGCAGTCGCTCCACGTCGCCGAGGTGCGCCTGACGAAGGGGGGGGCGAAGGCGTTCGGGGGGCGGCCGAAAAAGGTGAAGGGGAAGGCGCTCGTCGTCTTCTCGCGGCAGTTCGCGACGATGATCGACGCGGGGATCCCGATCCTGCGGTGCCTCGACATCCTTCAGAGCCAGACGAAGGACCCGGCCCTGAAGCACGCGGTGGAACAGGTGACGGCGGACGTGAAGAGCGGGCAGACGCTCAACGAGGCGATGCTGAAGCATCCGGGCGTGTTCAACAAGCTCTACGTGAACATGATCAAGGCGGCGGAGCTCGGGGGCATCCTCGACCAGATCCTCGAGCGTCTCTCGCAGTTTTTGGAGTACGAGGCGGAGATCCGGGGAAAGATCAAGTCGGCGATGACGTACCCGACGCTCGTCCTGGGCTTTTCGCAGGTGATGCTCTTCGCGCTCTTCACGTTCGTGCTCCCGAAGTTCAAGGACATCTTCGACGGGATGAACGCGGAGCTGCCGCCGATCACGAAGTTCCTCTTCAGCATCGGGGATTTCATGCAGGCGTACTGGTGGGCGGTGTTGCTCGCGCTCGGGGGGACGGTCTTCGGGATGAAGCGCTGGGCGAAGACGCCGGCGGGGCGGTACCAGCTCGACGCGATGAAGCTCCGCATCCCGATCGTGGGGGAGCTCACGATGAAGATGTCGGTGGCGCGGTTCTCGCGCACGTTCGGGACGCTCATCCAGTCGGGGGTGCCGATGATGCGCTCGTTGGAGATCGTGGGGGAGACCTTGGGGAACCTCGTGCTCTCGTCGGCGATCGACGTGACGCGGGCGTCGCTTCGGGAGGGGAACAAGCTTTCGGTGCCGCTCACGGCGTCGGGCCTCTTTCCGACGATGGTGACGACGATGGTGGACATCGGCGAGGAGACGGGGCGCTTGCCGGAGATGCTCGTGAAGGTCGGGGATTTCTACGACGAGGAGGTGGAGCAGACGGTGAAGGGTCTCACCTCGATGATCGAGCCGCTCCTCATCATCTTTCTCGGGGTGGTCGTCGGCTTCATCGCGATCTCGATCATGGTGCCGATGTTCAAGCTCGTGAACGAGGTGAAGTGACGCCTTGCTCCTCCCTCGCGGGGGAACCGGGCGGGCTCGGGTGGACCCGGACGATCGTCCCCGCGCCGAGTTCGGCGAGCTTCGCCCGGATGAGACGCCGGGCCGCGGCGTCGTTCGGTCCGACCATCGTCTCGAGGGCGTGGACGAGGTTCGCGGCGTCCTCGCGCTCCTCGGGGGTGTAGGGGCCTCTCAGGGCGCGCACCGCGCCGGTGGCGAAGCGGAGGGCGCGCTCGCTCTCGCGCGGTCCGGACGCCGAGTCGCCGAGGGCCATCGCCCACTGGCCCTGGAGCCAGATGCCGGCACCGCGTCCCGGGGCCGAGAGCCGCCGGGTCACCTCGGCGACGTAGGGCTTCGCGACGGCGGTCGTCGGGTCGGTGACTCTCGGGTCGCTGGAGAGGGCTCCGACGGCGAGTTCGAGATCGCTCCCGTCGTGGCCGCGGGCGAGTCGGGCGAAGATCGCCTCGCTGAACTTCGGGCCGTACTCCGGCACGCTCGCGTAGGCGGTTTGGACCCGGCCGCGGAGGTCCTCGTCGCGGTCGCCGTCGCGGACGGCTTTCAGGAGGCGCCGGGCCTCGGCGCGCCTCGCGGCACCGGTCCCGGCCGTCAGGCGCAGGTCGGCGAGGGTGGACTTGATCCGCTCGCGATCCTCGCGGTCGAGGCGGGCTCCGGTCGCGAGGGCCCTCTCGTAGGCGGCGATGGCCGCTTTCGGATCGGACTCCGCGAGCGTCGCGGCATCGTCGTTCCAAAGGATCGGGAGCTGGGAGGGGCTCGGCCTCGCCTTCGCGAGCGCCTCGCGGTAGATCCGGCGGGCCTCGTCGGATCGGCCGGCGACGCGCCAGAGGGTTCCGGTGCGGAAGGCGACGGCGCAGTAGTATGGCGACGCGGGTCCGAAGCGGGCGAGGAGCCCTTCGCCTTCTCCAGCGATCCCGGCGGCCTCGGCCGGCAGGGCGGGGATCCCCCGGCCCAGGAACCGGGCGGTGGCGGCGTCATCCGTGCCGGCGCGAGCCGCGCCGAGTCCGGCCGCGAGCGCGAGGACGGGAGCGACGACGGCGAGGCGGATTCGGGGGCGGCCGCGTCTCATGGAGCGGGATTCTACCGGGGCGGTCGCGGGCGGCTCGGGGGGCGCTCAGCAGGGATCTCTCGGCGGGGACTCTGGGTGGGGGTCCCTGGGTGGGGGTCTTGGGCGGGGCGCGGCTTGCGGGGACGGCAAGGACGGCTTCTGAAGCAGAGTGTGAGGTTCGGTCCGTTGAGTACGGGATCGGGGGGTTCCGACTATCTAGGTGTCGCGCTCACGGGCGTTCCTCATCGTTCTCTCCGCCGCCGCAGGATGCGGCGGCCCTCTCCCCAGCACCCCAGCGCCCCAACGGAATGTCCACCTCTCTCCCCACCACCACCCCCTCCTCCGGCGAAACCCTCTCGATCACGAACGAGGCCGAAGGGCTCGTCCAGCGCTACCTCGAGAAGCAGGCGAAGGGCTTGCCGTGCGGCGACCTGCGGGACCTCGTGATGGTCCACTACGCGGGGCTCGTCGAGCGCACCGCGCGCAAGTTCGCGGGGATCGAGCCGTTCGAGGACCTCGTGCAGGTGGGCTTCATCGGCCTCCTCAACGCGCTCGGGAAGTTCGACCCGGGGGCGGGGGTGCGGTTCAACACGTACGCGACGTACCTCGTGGCGGGGGAGATCAAGCACTATCTGCGCGACAAGACGCAGACGATCCGCCAGCCCGCGTGGCTTCAGGAGCTTCGGCACAAGGTGAACCGGGGGGCGACGATGCTCACGACGGAGCTCGGGCGGACCCCGACGGAGCGGGAGATCGCGGAGGCGATCGGGGTGAGCGAGGCCTCGGTGAAGGAGGTGTTCCTCACGCAGGACCTCTTGCGGGTGGGGTCGCTCGACGCGATGCCGATGGGGGACGAGGAGGGGGATTCGGAGCTCGACAAGATCGACGCGGCGCAGTTCTCGCCCGCGCAGCTCTCGGTGGAGGACCGGGTGGTCCTGGAGGCGGCGATGGGCCAGCTTCGGGATCTGGAGCGGGACGTGCTCACGCTCTTCCACTTCGAGTCGCTGAACCAGACGGAGATCGCGGCGAAGCTCGGGATCTCGTGCAACTACGTCTCGCACATCCTGCGTCAGTCGCTCGGCAAGCTTCGGAAGATCCTCTCGAACGAGGAGGCGAAGGACCGGATGATCCGGCGTCAGGAGCGGGTGGAGGACCGGAGCATCGTGGACGGGACGACGGGGGCGTACACGGAAGGGTATTTCCGGACGCGGCTTCAGGAGGAGATCCACCGAGCGGGTTTCGAGGGGGGCGAGGTCGGGGTGATGATCGTGACGTTCGACGGGCTCGAGGGGCTCCGCAAGTTTTACGGGGCGCAGTCGGTGGAGAGCTTCCTTTTCGACGCGGCGGAGTTCTTCCGCGAGGGGGTGCGTCGTCTGGACGTGGTGGCGCGGTTCGGGGAGACGGGGTTCGCAATCATCCTGCCGAGTTCGCGCAAGAACGTCGCGGCGGTGAAGGAGCGGCTCCACGCGAAGCTGGAGGCGTGGGTCGGGGGGCGCTACGGGAACACGGGGGCGGTGGGCGTCCGGGTCGCGGAGGCGGAGTCCCCGCACGACGGGAGGACGGCGAACGACGTCCTCGCGCACATGGGGTTCGGGAAGGCGTCCAAGGCGGTCGCGGCGGCCCCGGCCCGGCTCGCGCGGGCGGCTTAGAGCCGCGCCGCGCCCGGCGCGGGAAGGGCTAGTCGTCCTTGCGGGCGGCCCATTCGGGGTCGAGGGTGCCGCCGGTCCAGAGGCCGCCTTTGAGTTCGCGGGGGCGGCGGGCGGCGTGGCCGTCGCAGAAGACGAGGGAGAAGCCGCCGGCGTGGCGGGGGTTCCCGTCGGCGAGGGGGTCGGTGGTCTGGCGGCGCGCGCCGACCCTCCAGGCGATCTCCTCGCGGTCGGGCTGAAGGGCGGGCTTTTCGGCGACGGGCCAGGCATCCACGAGAAGGACGACGGAGGCGGGCTTGGGGATCTGGCCCCCCGAGGCCCAGGCGGCGCCGACGTGGTCGCCGTCGCCCTCGCGGACGTCGTTGATCGCGTAGGAGTAGGTCCAGGGGACCTCCTCGTCGTAGCGGACCTCCGCCGAGGGGCAGGAGGCGACGGCCTCGCTATGGGTGTAGGGTTCGAGGAGATCGGCCCAGTAGCGGGTCTTCGCGTTCGGACCGGCGCCGGTCCTCACCTCGTCGCCGACGTAGGTGTCGTCGGCGTCGTTCGCGTACATCGCGTGGGCGCTTCCGAGCCCCCGGACGTTGGCGAGGCACGCGGTGCGTTTGGCGGCGGCCTTCGCGCTCGCGAACACGGGGAAGAGGAGGGCGGCGAAGATCGCGACGATGGCGATCACGACGAGGAGCTCGACGAGGGTGAAGGCGCGGGGGGAGGAGGTCTTGGGCATCTGAGGGGGAGGGTTCAGATCTTCCCGTGGAGGGAGACCCCGAGACTTCGCAGGTCGCTCGCGGCCTCCTTCACGCGCTCGCCCATGCCGGCCTCGGCGAGCTTCATGTAGGCGCGGGGGTCGTAGGCCTTCTTGTCGCCCATCTCCCCGTCGATGCGCAGGACGCCGTCGTAGTGCTTCAGCATGTGGTCGGCGACGGGGCGGGTGTAGCGGTACTGGCAGTCGGTGTCCACGTTCATCTTCACGACGCCGTAGTCCACGGCGCGGTGGATCTCCTCCAGGAGGGAGCCGGAGCCGCCGTGGAAGACGAGGTTCATCTTCGCGGCGGCGCCGTACTTCGCGACGACGGCGTCGTTGCCGCGGTGGAGGACCTCGGGGTCGAGCTTCACGTTGCCGGGCTTGTAGACGCCGTGGACGTTGCCGAACGTCGCCGCGAGGGTGAAGCGCCCGATGGGGGAGAGGGCCTCGTAGAAGGCGAGCATGTCCTCGGGGGTCGTGTAGAGCTTGTCGTGGTGGACGTGGGTCGCGTCGATGCCGTCCTCCTCCCCGCCGACGACGCCGGACTCGACCTCGAGGACGACGCCGAGGGGGGCGAGGCGCTGAAGAAGCGCCTTGCTCGTCTCGATGTTCTGGGGGATCGTGACCTCGCTTCCGTCGTACATGTGGCCGTTGAAGACGGGCTGGCCTCCGGCGGCGACGCGGCGCTCGGACTCGGCGACGATGGGTCGGACGAAGGTGTCGAGCTTTTTGTCCACGCAGTGGTCGGTGGTGAGGGCGACGAGGACGGGCACGTCGGCGAGGACGGCGCGGGCGTAGTCGGCGAGGGCGATCGCCCCGGTCGCCATGTTCCCGGCGGGGCCGGAGAGGAACTCGCCGCCTCCGGTCGAGACTTGGACGATGCCGTCGGTGCCGGTCTCGGCGAAGGCGCGGAGCGCCGCGTTGAGGGTGGAGCTCGACGTGACGTTGATCGAGGCGAGGGCGTAGTCTCCGGTCTGGGCCCGGTCGAGCATCTGGGCGAACTGTTCGGGCGTGGGGACGGGCATGGTGCCCTAGAGGATAGCGTCTCGGGCGGCGGTCGCGTCGGGAGGCGTTAAGGAACCCGCTCGGTCCTCATGGCGAGATAGCTCTCGAAGAGGCGGACGGTGTTGGGGAGCGATAGGGAGGGGGAGCCGGGATTGCCGTGCGCGAGGTGGTTGCGGTCGCGCTGGAGAAGTCGCCACCACTCGATCCGATCATGGGGCGGGGCAGGGTCGAGGGTCTCCGCCACGCCGACCTCGGACTGGACGTAGCTCGCGATCCCGCTTCCCCGCGCGCGCCGCGCCAGGATGGACTCGAACACGGCGTAGAGCCTCAGTTGGAAGCTCGACGCGAGTTGGCGACGCGCTTCGAGCAGGGCGGGGTCGTTCGGTCGGTTGCGGATCCCCTCCCTCAGCAGGTCCGAGAGGGTCTTGTAGGCGTTCAGGATGCGATCGAGGCCAGCGCGATCCTCTTCGCTCATGCCCGGAGGAGACTCTCCAGGAGTCGGGCGACCTCGACCTCACTCCAATCTAGGGCGAGCGGGACGTTGTCCGACGTGTAGATCTGCCAGATCGTTCGGATCGAGCCTGTGTGAGCACCGAGGGTGGTCTCCTCGTAAGGCCCCAGAAACCGGAAGCTCGACAGGGTGGACGAGTAGACGTCCACCGCCGCCGGAAGCTTGTGGAGCCGATAGCTCGCCGGCTCGAGGGTCAACGTTCGCGGTCCCTCGGGATCGGAGAGGACGAGCACCGAGACAGCGGAATCCTCCCGGTAGGGAGCGAGACTCCGCTCTAGGTAACCGGGGGCCCAGCGTTCGATCTGAGCGCGGAGGCTCTCGACGGCGTCGCGCCACGCCTGCTCGACGGAGGGTCCTGCGACGATCATCACTCCATGCTACCGCCGCCCGATCTACAGGAGGCGCTACTTGATCTCGAAGCTCGCGGTGACGATGGCGGTGATGGCTTTGTCGAGGGAGGTGGTGTCGTTCTGGCCCTCGCCGGAGACCTCGCTCGAGTAGACGGGGGTGATCTGGAGGGGGCTCATGCGGACGGAGCGGACCTTGCCGACGCTCGCGCCGGACTTGCCCGCGATCTCCTGGGCGCGGCGCAGGGCGTCCTCGGCGGCGCTTCCGAGGATCTCGCGCTTGGCGTCGGAGATCTTCGTGTAGAGGTACTGGGGCGGGTCGCTCTCAAGGGCGATCCCCTGGGCGAGGAGCTCGGTGCTCTCGCGCGAGACGGCGCCGACGCGCTCGACCTCTCCGGAGCGGACCTCGACGGACCCGCTCACGTCGTAGCCGGCGATGGGACGGAAGGTGTCGGCGCCGTTGTTCTCGCCGCTCGCGGCGCGCTCGTAGAGCTTGTTCGTGCGCAGGGCGCCGCGGACGACCTCGGCGTCGGCGAAGCCGCGGCGCTTGAGGTAGGCGACGAGGGCGTCGGTCCCCTTCTTCACGCTCGCGTAGGCGGCGTTCGCGTCGGGGGAGCGGTAGGCGACGCGGGCGGTCCAGATGGCGAAGTCGCTCCGGATCGGCTTGCGGGCCGAGCCGGTGACGCGGATCTCCTCGCCGCCGCCGCGGGCGCGGACGATGGCCCCCGAGAGGAGGGCGAAGGAGCCGAGGACGGCCCCCGCGACGGCGAGGGTTCCGAGGAGGCGGAGGGGCGCGGAGGACACGGCGGGCATCCGACGCCCCGCGCCCTTCGGCGTTACGGGGATAATGGGCGTGTGATCATCCTCGGCATCGATCCCGGCTACGAGCGCGTGGGGTGGGGGGTGGTGCGGAAGGAGGGCTCGCGCCTCACGTGCCTCGACCACGGGCTCGTCTCGACGCCGCGGATCGCGATCCCGGACCGGCTGGCGATCATCCACGACGACGTGAGCGCCCTCATCGAGAAGTGGAGGCCCGACGCGATGGCGACGGAGCGCCAGATCTTCGCGGCGAACCGGACGACGGCGCTCGACGTGGCGAAGGCGCTGGGGATCATCGTCTTCCTCACGGCGAAGTACGGGCTCGATTGGAACGAGTACACGCCGGCGGAGGTGAAGCTCGCGGTGACGGGAGCGGGGAACGCGGACAAGAAGGGGGTGACGTTCATGGTGCGGCGGCTTCTCGCGCTCGAGGCCGATCCGAAGCCGGACGACGTGGCGGACGCGCTGGGGATCGCGATCACGCACGCGCTCCGCGCGCCGCTCGCGGGGCTCGCGGCGGGCGCGGCGGTCCCGCCGGGGAAGGTCCCGGCGGGCCTGCGGGTGCGCTAGGGGGCTCCTAGGGGGCTCCTAGGGGGCTTTCGGGCGCGGGTGGGCCTTGGCAAGACGGTCCCAGAGGCGGAGCCGCTCGCCTCCGTCCTCGAGCAGTCCCCCCAGCTCCTTCACCTGGGAGCGGACGAAGGCACGGTCGAGCCCTGGATGAGCCTGGAGAAGGGTGGCGACGTCGGCGACGTCCTGAGGCCGGCCGGCGAACGTCTTCATGACGGCGAGGTCCTCGGGGGAGGCGACGGGGATCCGCTCGCCTTCGACCTCCAGGAGATCGGCGCGGTCCACCGCGCCGATCTCGAACGGGAGCCAGCCGAAGGAGACGTCGGCGGTCACCCCGGTCGCGTCGTGGGTGAGAAGGAGGATCTGGTGCTCGCGGGCGAAGTCGAGGGTCGCCCCCGGCCGGAGCGAGAAGCCGTAAGGGGCGAGGGCGGCGAGGAGGGTTTCCGGCGGATGGGACTCTCCTTTCACGACGGCGTCCACGTCCCGGGTCGCCCGGGCGCGGCTTCCGAGCGCGATCGCGGCGCCGCCGATGATCGCGCCGCCGAGTTCACGGAGCGCGCGGCCGAGCGCGAGGGTCGCGGGGCCGACGTCCGAGCCCGGGTTCGCGGGGGGGTCAGCGTCGGGCATACGCCTCGTGAGCCCGGGTCCAGAGTTCGCGCACGGCGGCCTCTCCCGCCGCGCGGTCGGGATCGGGCCGGGCGTTGCGGAGGAAGAAGGCGAGTCCGGAGAGATCGCGGAACCGATCCTCCGGAGATCGCGCCGCCTCCTCCTCGTAGGCGAGGCGCTCGACGGCGCGGCAGCCTTCGGCCTTCGCCTTCCACAGCCGCCTCATCTCCGCCGCGTCCATTCCTCTTATGCTACTCCTCCCTCGGGCTCGCCCGGGCGTTCGGGCGTCGTGGGGGGCGCGGGGGTACCCTCGGGTCCCGATGGGGAGCGCGGGGCGTTGAAGATTCTGGTGATCGGCTCGGGGCCGATCGTGATCGGGCAGGCGGCGGAGTTCGACTACGCGGGCACGCAGGCGTGCCGGGCCCTGCGCGAGGAGGGGCACGAGGTCGTGCTCGTGAACTCGAACCCGGCGACGATCATGACCGACCCGGGGGTCGCGGACGCGCTGTACATCGAGCCGCTGACGCCCGCCTTTTTGGAGCGGGTGATCGCGCGGGAGCGTCCGGACGCGCTGTTGCCGAGCCTCGGGGGGCAGACGGGGCTCAACCTCGCGACCGAGCTCGACGACCAGGGGATCCTCGCGAAGTACGGGGTGCGGGTCTTGGGGACGCCGCTCACGGCGATCAAGATGGCGGAGGACCGGGAGAGCTTCCGCTCGCTCATGCGCGAGATCCAGGAGCCGGTGCCGGAGAGCTGGATCGTAGGGAGCGAGGCCGAGCTCGAGGCGATCCTCGACGAGGTGCCGTACCCGTGCATCGTGCGCCCGGCGTACACGCTGGGGGGGACGGGCGGGGGGATCGCGCCGACGCGGGAGGATCTGCGGGAGATCGGGCGGCGGGGGTTGCGACTCTCGATGAAGACGCAGATCATGGTCGAGCGCTCGCTTCTCGGGTGGAAGGAGGTCGAGTACGAGGTCATGCGGGACGCGAACGGGACGTGCATCGCGATCTGCAACATGGAGAACTTCGATCCGATGGGGGTGCACACGGGGGACTCGATCGTCATCGCGCCCTCGCAGACGCTGAGCGACCTGGAGTACCACATGCTCCGGGCGGCGTCGTTGAAGATCATCCAGGCGCTGGGGATCGAAGGGGGATGCAACGTGCAGCTCGCGGTGAACCCGGAGAGCTTCGACTACTACATCATCGAGGTGAACCCGCGGGTGTCGCGCTCGTCGGCGCTCGCGAGCAAGGCGACGGGGTACCCGATCGCGCGGGTGAGCGCGAAGATCGCGGTGGGGCTCCGGCTCGACGAGATCCCGAACGCGGTGACGGGAACGACGATGGCGGCCTTCGAGCCCGCGCTCGACTACGTGGTGGTGAAGATCCCGCGCTGGCCCTTCGACAAGTTCCCCACCGGCGACCGGACGCTCTTCACGCAGATGAAGGCGACGGGGGAGGTCATGGCGATCGACCGCACCTTCGAGAGCGCGTTCCTCAAGGCGATCCGGGGGCTGGAGGTGCGCCAGAAGGACCTGCGGCACGAGCGGTGGGAGCGGCGTGGCATCGGCGTCCCGCCGATGCGTCCCGAGGGCGTCCCGCCCTCGGAGGGGGCGCCGAGCCTTCCGGACGATCCCGAGGGTCCACGCCTTCGTCGCGGCGCCTACCTTCCTCATCTCACGCGCGATGGAGCGAGCTACGCGGTGACGTTCCGCACCGCCGACTCGCTCTCGATCGAGGCGGCGCGCGAACTCCGCGAGGATCGCGAACTCCTCGAGCGGCGCGAGCGGGCCGGCTCGCTCACCGAGACCGAGCGCGCGCGTCTCCTCGCCTCCCGGCGGGAGAGGCTCGAGACTCTCCTCGACGCGGGTCACGGCGCCCTTCCGTTGCGCGATCCGGGGCGGGCGGAGATCGTCCGCGACGCGCTCGTGCATTTCGATGGAGAGCGTTACGACCTCTTCGCGTATGCGGTGCTCGGGAACCACGTCCACGCCGTCGTGCGCCCGAGGTCGGGGCACGACCTGAGCGCGATCCTCCACACCTGGAAGTCGTTCACCGCGCACCGGCTCGGCCTCGGCGAGCTTTGGCAACGCGAGTCCTACGATCACCTCGTCCGCGACGAGCGCGATCTCGAGGCTCAGGTCGCTTACGTTCTGGCGAATCCGGAGCGGAGCGGGGGTGGAATCGCCGGGACGCCGGGGATCGATCGGCTCGCCGGGGAGTCGGGGGATGCGGCCGGCGAGGGTGGGGACGCCCTCGCGACGCATCGGCGGGACGCCGATGCCACGACCGATGCGACGGACGACGAGGCGCTCCGGGCGGCGGTGGCGCAGCCGACGGACGACCGGCTGTGGGCGATCGCGGAGGCGCTCCGGCGGGGGTGGTCGATTCAGGAGGTGAACCGGCTGTGCCGGGTGGACCCGTGGTTTCTCCGCAAGATCGCGAACCTGCTCGCGGTGGAGGCGCGGCTCGCCGAGTGCGGGCGGACGCACGGGGCGAGCGAGCCGCTCGGGGCGCTCGTGCGGGAGGCGTTTCTCATCGGCTACCCCTCGCCGACGATCGCGGACCTGCTCGGGGCGCGGGGCGAAGGGGCGTTCGCGCGCGAGGCGCGGGAGGAGGTCGAGCGGCAGAAGGTGCAGCCCGTGTTCAAGATGGTGGACACCTGCGCGGGGGAGTTCGAATCGAGGACCCCGTATTATTACGGGACCTTCGAGAGCGAGGACGACGCCCCCGCGCGGTAGGGCTCGCGGGGGGGCGGGGAGGGCGAGTCCGGCTCAGCGGGCGCGCTTGCGGCGGCGCAGGAGGCCGAAGCCGCCGACGGCGAGGGCGGCGAGCGATGCGGGCTCGGGGACGGCGCGGACGACCTTCACGTTGTCGAGGAGGGCGCCCACGTTGTCGCCGCCCGAGTTCAGGAAGGAGAGCCGGGCGCCG
Organism: Fimbriimonas sp.; assembly: GCA_965249475.1. Lineage (GTDB taxonomy): Bacteria > Armatimonadota > Fimbriimonadia > Fimbriimonadales > Fimbriimonadaceae > Fimbriimonas. The sequence continues at coordinate 2,650,770 of CBDFMD010000003.1, forward strand.
GGGGCGGCGACGGCGATCCGGCGGGTGATCGTCCGGAAGGGGTCGCTCGAGGCGAGGGTGAAGGTCTCGGCGTACGCACCGAGGCGCACGGTGACGTCGTTCGAGTCGCCGCGCTGGCTTCCGGCGAGGTCGAAGCTCACGTCGTAGGTGAAGCCGGGCTGGACGTCGGCCTTCGTCCGGAAGAGGCCGGGAAGGCTCGTCGTCCCGTCGAGGTCGATGTAGAGGCCGTGGCCCGGAAGAAGGTCGTAGGAGCCCCCCGCGCCGATAAGGTCCACGGTGCCGACCGCCGCTCCCGGGGTGGCGGCGACGACCTCGAAGTTCGTGAAGGAGGTCGCGTTGAGGACGTTGCCGACGCCGCCGTTCTCCCCGTCGAAGCCGTCGTTCAGGGCGGTCTGGGCGTGGGCGCCCGCGAAGGCGGCGGCGAGGCCGGCCGCGGGCAGGAGGCGGGAGAGGAGGGGGAGGTTTCGCATGATGGCGAGACCCTCCGTCGCAAACCTCGGGCCGCGCGGAGGGGAGATGTACCGGGTTTTCGCCGCGGCTCCCCCCGGGGCGGGCGGAACCGGTATCGTTGCGGGGCATGGACCAGGACCCGCAGGCCCTTCGCCGCCTTCTCGAAGCCGCCGCTCCCGAGGGGGTGGCGATGACGTTCCGGGCGATGTTCGGGGGGCTCATGGCCTACGCGGACGGGCGGCCGGTGGCGTCGCTCTCGAACGTCGGGATCGGGCTGAAGCTTGGGGGGGACGACCGGGACGAGCTTTTGGAGATCCCCGGCGCGGAGATGCTCCGGTACGAGCCCGACGCGGCGCCGAGCAAGAGCTACGTGCGGCTTCCGGACGCGGTGGTCGAGGATCCTGCCGCGCTTGGGGAGTGGCTCGGCAAGGGGATCGCGTTCGTCGCGACGGCCCCGTTCAAAAGGCGGCGCTAGCCCTCCAGCGAGAGCGCCCACCGGACGAGGGGGCGCGGGTCGCCCGCGTGGAGCGCGGCGCGGGCGGGGTAGCGCGGGTCCTTCCAGTCGTGCAGAAGGACGAGCGAGGCGCAAACCGTCGCCTCGTCTCCCGAGCGAGCCCCCCGGGCGGCAAGGCCGCGGGCCTCGCGCTCGTACGGGGTGCCGCGCAGGATGACGAGCCTTGCGAAGGCCTCGGGAACGCCGCGCTCCGCCTCAGTCAGCAGGAAGCGCGCGTCGGCGTCGGGGATCGTTTCGCGCCGGGTGCGGGCGGAGCCGATCCGCATCGAGGCGAGGCGGAGCGCGGCCTCCTCGGGGGTGCGGAGGTTTAGGACGCGCTCGGGCGGGACGAGAAGGTGCGGGAGGGCGAGTGCAGCGAGGGGGATCGTCGCGGCGAGGAGGACGAGGCCAGGGTGGATCCTCACCCTCTTCACCATCGGTTCGGGCGGGCGGTACTCTCCCCTTCGTGCCGCGGTATTGGCTCATGAAGTCGGAGCCGGACGCGTACTCGGTGGACGACCTCGCGCGAGAGAGCGGGCCGGCGATGTGGGAGGGGTGCCGGAGCTACCAGGTGCGCAACATGCTCCGCGACGAGTTCGCGCCGGGGGACCTCGCGTTCTTCCACCACTCGAACGCGAACCCCGGGGGCGTCGTGGGGATCATGCGGGTGGTCTCCCCCGCCTATCCGGACCCGACGCAGTTCGATCCGGCGAGCCCCTACCACGACCCCAAGAGCCCGCCGGAGACTCCGCGCTGGCTTTGCGTGGACGTGGAGCTCGTCGAGCGCTTCCCCGCCCCCGTGACGCTCGCCGATCTGCGGGCCGAGCCGTCGCTCGCGGGGATGCTCGTGCTGAGGAAGGGTCAGCGGCTGAGCGTGATGCCGGTGGCGCCCGCCGAGTGGGAGGGCGTCCTCGCCCTCGCGCGCGCCCGTGGCTGACGTCTACTTCTGCGTCCGGGTGGACCTGGACCTCTTGCCGTGGGAGGACGGGGACGGCGCGGCGGAGCCGGTGGCGTTCGCACGGCTTCTCGCGCTCGCGCGGGGGGCGGGGCTGCGGCTCCACGTCTTCGCCTCGCCGCGGGCGCTCCGGGCGTTCCCGGCGTACGCCGAGGCGGCGCTCGGGGACGGGCACGATCTGGACCCGCTGGGCGGATCCTCGTTCGGGGGGGCGCTGGAGCGGCACGCGCCGATGGGGTTCGCGCTCCGCGCGGGTCAGACGCCTCCTCCGGCGGCGGAGGGGGCGCGGTTCGTGTCGGGGTCGCCCGCGTTCCCGGCGGACCTGCCGGCGTTCGACGGGACGCGGGCGGGGATCGACCGGCTCCGGGCGGAGGTGCGCGCGCGGGCCGCGCGGGGGCGCTCGGCGACGCTCGCGCTCCCGGCGGGGAGGCTCGCGCGGACCGATCCGAGGCTCGGGGGGGTGCGCGAGGTCGTGTCGCTCGCGCTCGCGGCGGGGTTGCCCTTGCGGACGTTGCGGGAGGTCACCGCAGGGGTGGACTGATCGGTTCGAGGACGATCCGGAACGGGCCGTTCTCGAACCGTTGGTGGACCCGGCGGGGGTCCTCCCAGCGCGGGGGGAGGCCGCGGGTGCGGAGGACGAGGGTGCGGGCGTCGCGCCACGCGAAGCTCTCGATCCCGCCGGTGGCGAGGCGGTATTGCGGGCCGTAGAACATGTTCCCGCACGGGAGGGAGTCCACGAGGATCGCGTCGTCGCTCATCTTCCGGGCGTAGGCGCGGCCTCCGGGAGCGATGCGGGCGTCGGGGCCGTGGATCTCCCCTTCGCGCTGGAGGCGGGGGGCGGCGACGAGGAGGGTCAGGCCGCCGACGGCGGCGAGGGTGCGGCGCTTCACGGGGGTGGGTGCCGGCGGCGGGCGGAAGGGTTCAGAGGAGCGCCCTGACGAACCGCGCGAGGTCGCGCTTGAGCGAAGCCGGATCGAGGGGGCCGCGCTCGTTTCCGCCGTGCGCGTAGTCGTTGCGCCAGGCGACGGCGCTCGCGAGGTCCGCCAGGAGCGCCCCGATCCGGCGGGCGGCGTCGGTGCGACCCAGGCGCCGCCGGGCCACGGACGCTCCCTTCTGGCCCAGCGTCGAGAGATTCGAAGCCTTCGGAAGGGGCTCGCCCCACTCCGTGAGCAAGGCCCGGAGCAGACGCTCGGTCGTCGCGAGCAGACGCAGGTTCGTCGCCTCGTCCACGAAGACGATCGCCGCGATCCGTGCGGCGGCCCTTCGGGAAGGATCGGGATGGAGAACGGAAAGCCCCCCTTCGATCAGGTCGAGGGTCCGCCGCCTCTCTTCGAGAGGGTCGGTGTACGCGCGCTCGACCTCGACGGGGCTCAAGAACCCATAAGGTAGCCGAGGAACTCGCGAAGCTCGTTCTCGGCGTCGCGCAGGACGGGAACGCCGCCGAAGAGACCTTGCCAACGGCGCGAGTCGGGATCGTAGCGCAACTCGCCGCTGCCGCCGTCGCCGACGTAGAGGCTGATCGTCTCCGTCGTCTCCGAGGACGCGACGTAGATCCGGCGCCCGCCGTCGAACCCGAGGACGGCGTCGTAGCGCCGCTGGGCGTCGAGCGGCTCCCCCGGCTCCCCGTCGGTCAATCCCATCGCGTTCGCGGCGACCTTCAGGCGGTCCAGCATCGCCCTTTGACGCTGGAACCTGCGCGAGGGGGCGCGCGACGCGGTGACGGCCATCGTCCGAGCGTACCCCTCGGTAGACTCCCCCCATGCCCTCTTCTCTGGAGACCCTCAAATCGCGGCTCGCCGACGTCAACGCTCTGCAGATGGCGGGGAACGTCCTGGATTGGGACCAGCAGACGTACATGCCGCACGGGGGGAGCGAGGCGCGGGCGCGGCACACGGAGACGCTCTCGCGGATGGCGCACGAGATCTTTACCGCCGACGCGACGCGCGAGGCGCTCGAAGGGGCGAAGGGCGAGGCGGAGGGCGACGACGCGCTCATGCTCCCGGTCGCGGAGCGCGACCTCGCGCTCGCGACGAAGCTCCCGACCGAGCTCGTCGCGCGCAAGGCGGGGCTCGCGTCGCTCGCGCACGAGGCGTGGGTGACCGCGCGGGCGGCGGACGACTTCGCCGCGTTCGCGCCGACGCTCGAAAAGATGTTCGACATCGCGCGGGAGGAGGCGGGGCACCTCGGCTACACCGAGTCCATGTACGACGCGCTTCTCGACCAGTACGAGCAGGGGGCGACGGCCGCCGAGGCGCGGGCGATGTTCGACGCGCTCAAGGGGCCGCAGGTCGCCCTCGTGAAGAGGATCGCGGCCCGGCCGGAGACGGACGACTCGGTCCTCACGGGGGATTGGGACGAGGCGAAGCAACGCGAGTTCTCCCTGAAGCTCGTCGCGGCGATCGGCTACGACCTGAGCCGGGGGCGGCTGGACAAGGCGCCGCACCCGTTCTGCACGAACTTCTCGATCGGCGACGTGCGCCTGACGACGCGGTACAAGCCGTACCTGCCGTCGGCGATCTTCGGCTCGCTCCACGAGGCCGGGCACGGCGTCTACGAGCAGGGGTCGCCGATGGCGTGGGACGGGACGCCGCTCGCGGGGGGCGTCTCGCTCGGGCTCCACGAGAGCCAGTCGCGCACGTGGGAGAACATCGTCGGGCGCTCGCGCCCGTTCTGGGCGCGCTTCCTGCCGGACCTCCAGGCGGCGTTCCCCGCGCTGGGCGGAGTGAAGCTCGACGACTTCTACCGGAAGATCAACAAGGTGCGCCCGACCCTCATCCGGGTCGAGGCGGACGAGCTCACGTACAACCTCCACGTCCTCGTGCGCTTCGAGATCGAGCAGGCGATCCTCGATGGCGAGCTGAAGGTCGCCGACCTTCCCGACGCCTGGAACGCGAAGTACGAGGAGTACCTCGGGATCACTCCGGACTCGGACGCGAACGGGTGCCTCCAGGACGTCCACTGGAGCATGGGCTCGATCGGCTACTTTCCCACCTACACGATGGGGAACGTCCTGAGCTACGCGATCTGGAACAAGCTCCGCGAGTCGGTCGGCGACACCGACGCGCTCATCGAGGGGGGGCACTTCGAGCCGATCCTCGGCTGGCTTCAGGAGAACCTCTACCGGCACGGCCGCTCGATCCCCCCGAAGGAGCTCGTGGCGAGGATCACCGGCGAGCCGATGAACCCGCAACTGTACCTCGACGGGCTCTCGGCGAAGTACCGCGCGATCTACGAGCTCGACTGACCCTTCCCCCGATGGGGGGAAGGGTCAGCGCGCCTTCTCCTCAGCGGGTCGTCTTCGGGCGGTGGAGGACGAAGCCGGCGGGGGCCATGCCGGAAGAAGACGGGCCGGTGCGGGCGCGGCCGAGCTTGGAGGTCCAGTAGACGTCGAAGTTCAGGGCGGGGTCGGGGACGAGGAGGCGGGCGCCGGTGCCGTCGGCCTTCGCGGCGTAGATCCCCGTAACGCCGGGGGCCTGGCCCTGGGCGGAGTAGGCGATCGAGGTGCCGTCGTCGTTGAAGGCGGCGCCGAACTCGTTGAGGTCGGGGGTGTTCGTCACCTGGACCACCGCGCCGCCCGCGACGGGGACGGTGTAGAGGTCGTACGAGCCGTTCGCGTTCGAGGAGAAGACGAGCTTCGTCCCGGTGCGGTCGAAGTTCGCGAGGTTGTTCTCGGCGACGACGGTGGTGAGGCGGACGGGGGTCGAGGTGGGGGAGTAGTCGCGGACGTAGAGGTCGGTGCCGTTCGAGGTCGCGTTCGTCTTGGAGTAGGCGATCCTTTGGCCCACGGGGCTTACCGAGAAGAAGCCGTCCACGAAGTCGAGAACCTGGGGGGCGTTGCCGGCGGCAGGGGTCGCGGGGACGCGGTAGAGCTTCGGGGTGTCGGTGCCGCCGAGGGAGGCGACGAAGAAGACGATCGTGCCGTCGGGGGAGAACGCGATGTCGTCCACCGAGGCGAAGCTCTGGGTGGCGAGAGGGGTCGCGGTCGCGACGTTCACGGCGGCGGTGCCGCGGTAGACGCGGTAGACGCCGGTGGCGTCGCCGGGAACCTTCGCGGCGAAGGCGGTGACGTTGGGGGTCTGGGGGTTCGGGGCGACGACGGAGACGCTCGAGGGGTACTGGGCGACGACGGCGGAGTCGGTCCCGTCGGCGGCGATCCGGCGGAGGGCGGCGGTCGCGCCGTCGGCGCTGAGGTCCGAGTAGAGGATCCGGTCGGCGGGGAGGGCGCCCTGGGTCGTCGGGCCGCCGGTCGTTCCGGTGGTGCCGGTCGTGGTCGTCGTTCCCGTCGCGGTGGTCGTCCCGTTCGTGCCGGTGGTGATGCCGGTGCCGGTGGTGAGGCCCGTGTCGTTCGTGCCGCCCCCGCCGCACCCGATGAGGAGGGCTCCGCCGAGGGCGGCGACGCCGGCGGCGAGCGCGAGGGGGGTCGCTCCGGCCTGGCGCGGAGAGCCCGGATCTGGGGTCATAGGCTATTTTGCCCCATCCGGCCCGGGGACCGGAGGGGGCTTTTCGACGGGCGGGGTCTAGACGCCGGTGGTCGAGCCGCTCGAGCTCGTCCCGGTGCCGCCGCTGGTGACGCCCGTGGTCCCGCTCGTTCCGCTCGTCCCGCTGGTGCCGGTCGTCGTGGTCCCCGTCGAGCCCGTGGTCAGACCCGTGGTCCCGCTCGTCGTCCCGCCCGTACCCGTACCTGTCCCCGTGCCCGTTCCCGTCGAGCTCGTCGTCAGGCCCGTGGAGCCGTTGGTGCCCGTGCCCGTGGTGGTCGTCCCGTTGGTAGACCCGGTCGCGCTGGTGCCGGTCGTACCTGCGGTGGTGCCGGCGGTGCCCGCCGTCGTCGTGCCGCCGGTCGCGCTCGTCCCGTTCGTCCCGGCGGTCGAGGTGCCGGTCGTCAGGGAGCCGGTCGTGGCCGCGGTCGTCGTGCCGCCCGTGGCGCTCGTACCCGCCGTCGCCGTCGAGGTGGTGCCGGCCGTGGCCGTCGCGGTGGACGTGGTGCCGGCGGTGAGACCGGTCGTGCCGTTGTTGCCGTCGGAGCCGCCGCAACCGATGAGGAGGGCGCCGCCGAGAGCGACGACGGCGGCGAGGAGGAGTTGGGATCGAAGCGTCATGAGGGGGTTACCTGGGGTTGAGGCGCGGGGCCTAACGGGTCTACGGGGCGGTCTCCCCGGGCGTCGGCGCGCGTTTTATCAGATCTCCGTAAAGTTCGGGGCGGCGGGAGGCGAAGACCTCGGTCTCGTGGACGCCGGGGCGCACGACGCGGCGTTTTTGCCGAGCTGAGGCGAGGTCGAGGTCGGCGACGAGGGTCTCCTCGCCCCTTCCGGCGCGGGCGACGACGACTCCGGACGGGTCTGCGATCGAGGAGCCGCCGACGAACGCGAAGCCGTTCTCGCTTCCGACCCGGTTGCACGCGGCGAACCAGACGCGGTTCTCGTCGGCGCGCACCGGGGGGTACCGCTCGGCGACGATCTCGGCCCCCTCGGGCCAGTTCGTCGGGAGGAGGACGAGGTCGGCCCCCGCGAGCGCGAGGAGGCGGGTGGGCTCGGGGGCGCGGATGTCGAAGCAGATCAGGATCCCCAGCGATCCCCAAGGGGTCTCGAACGGCGCGATCGCGTCGCCGGGCGTCGCGTACCGGTCGAAGCCGAGCTCGGGGAGGTGGGTCTTGCGGTAGCGGCGGATCGGGGCGTCGGGGGCCGGGAGGATCGTCGCGACGGAGTTGAAGAGGCGGTCTCCGTCGCGCTCGGCGAAGCCCACGGCGGCCCCGACGCCGGTCGCGCGGCAGGCGGCGGCGAGCTCGGCGAAGACCCCCTCGTCGGGAAAGAAGGGGAGGGCGATCGCCTCCGCCTCCTCGCGCGAGCGGGCGGCGTAGCCGGTGAGGGCGCATTCGGGGAAGACGGCGAGGTCCACGCCGCCGCCCGGATGGTTCGCGAGGCGGCGCAGGTGGCCCGCGACGGCGGCGACGTTGCGGCGGGGGTCGCCGAAGGCGACGTCGGTCTGGACGAGCGCGAGCCTCATCGGATCGCCACGCCGACGACGCGGCCTCCGCTCAGGGCGAAGACGAGGCGGCGCTCGCCGTCGGCGAGGGTCACCCGGCCCTTCCCCTCCGTCGGCTCGACGAAGGGCGGCGAGGGGGAGAAGCGGCGGACGGTCGCCTGGAGGGCGTCGGGGCGCGGGGCGGCGTAGGCGCGGACCATGAAGGCGTCCACGGCGCGCAGGCCCTTTTGACCGAGCACGGTGCGGGTGCCCGCGCGGGTGAGGACGGTCGTGCGGAGGAGGACGGGGACCGCGCGGGCGACGGAGAAGCCCCGCGGGTCGTCGAGGGTGCGGACGACGAGGCGGCTCTTCCCCACCTCACACGCGAGACGGTCGGATTCGAGGCTCCAGGCCCCCGAGGCGACGGGGCGGATCCCGCCGGGGGAGACGAGCCAGACCTTCGCGAGGGTCTGCATCCCGGCGTCCTGGATCCCGAGCCCATAGGCGAGGAACGCCCCCGGCTTCCAGGGGACCTGGGCGACGGGGCCGAGGCACGGCGAGAGGAGGAACGTACGGAGCGCCACGCCGCAGCGGAAGAGGACGAGGCGGGTGTTCGCGCCGAGACCCACCCAGACCGCGTGGAAGCGATCCGAACCGCGCGCGGCGCGGACGGTGAGAGACTCGGGCTCGGTCGGCAGTGCGTTCGGACTGAGGAACGGACGCACGGCGCGGTCGGCGACGGCGTCGGCTCCGGCGGGGGAGGCCGCGAGCGCTCGCTCGACGCGGGCGGCGAGCCCGTCGAGGGCGCGCACGATCTCCGGCCCCCTCCCCGTGGCGACGAGGCGGCGGAAGGCGGCGACCTCGGGGGGGCTCTGGGCCAGCATCGGAAGGGGCGGGAGCATCGCCCCCGAGTATCGCACGTCCGCTCGGTCGGCCCCGCTCGGTAGGCCCGCTCGGTACGCTCTGGGGCGATGCGGCTTTTTCTCGTCCGGCACGGGCAGACGGATTGGAACGTGGAGCAACGGGCGCAAGGGGCGGTGGACCGCCCGCTCGACGAGACGGGGGAGCGGCAGACGACGGCGCTCGCCGAGGCGTTCGTGCGGATGGGCGAAGGCGGGGAGCCCGTCGCGCGGGTCGTGTCGAGCGACCTGCGGCGCTCGGGGGACACGGCGGCGGCGATCGCCGACGCGTGCGGGGCGGAGCTCCTTCTGGAGCCGCTTCTGCGCGAGCGGTCGTTCGGGACGATGGAGGGGCGGACCTACGCCGAGCTGAGGGCGTTCTTCGACCGCGAGTCGGGAGGCGACCCGGCGCGCCGGAACCACGTGCGCCCGCCGGGGGGCGAGTCGTTCGCGGACCTCTGGGCGCGGCTTCTCCTCGCCCTGCCGGGGATCCTCGCGGGGCCGCCGGGGCAGGTGCTCGTGAGCCACGGGGGGACGTCGGCGCTCCTGTGCGCGATGCTCCTGGGCGAGACGCTGGAGGACACGCCCAAGTACCGGTTCTCGAACGCGGGGATCACGGAGCTTCTGCTGGAGGGGGGCCGGGGGCGGATCGTGCGGTTCGACGACGTGGGGCATCTGGAGGGGTTGCCGCTCCTCACGCGGCGCGGCGATGTCGCGGGACGTTAGGACGCCCCTCGTCGCGGTCGCCGCAGGGTCTCTCGCGGCGGGGGGGCACTTCGTCCCGGAGGCGCTCGCGCCGGTCTTCCTCGTCGGGGGGACCTTCCTGCTCCTCCTCATCGCCGAGCGGGAGCGGCGGTACCGGTACGGGCTTCTCTTCGGGCTCGCGTACTTCGCGCCGCTCTCGCTGTGGCTCGGGCAGTTCGTCTCGCGGTGGGTCGGGGGGTGGGCTTTAGGAGGGTTCGTCTGGGTCCTCGTGACGGTGCTTCTCGCGCTCCCCCTGGCCCTGGTCGTGCCGCTCGCGCACCGGGCGTTCGCCTCGGGGCGGGGGTGGGCGGTGCCGCTCGTGTGGATCGTCCTGGAGCTCTTCCGGTCGTACGTGCCGGTGTTCGCCTTCCCGTGGGGGCTTCTCGCGCATCCGGCGGCGGGTTGGGTCTCGATCTTCGACGTCGCGCCCCTCGTCGGGGAGTTCGGGGTGTCGGGGCTTCTCGTGGCTCTCGCGGTCCTCTTCGTGCGGTGGCGGGGGATGGCGCCACGGGCGCGGGCGGGGGCGCTCGGGTTCGCGATCCTCGTGCTCGTCGGCGGGGCGGTGAACGGCAGGCTCACCCCGCGCGCGATCCCGTTCTCGCTCGCGGCCTACCAGCCGGGGTTCGATCTCGCCTACGCCCGGCCGCCGGTCGCGCCCGAGGCGGTGCGGCGCGCGATCGCGGAGGCCCGGCGCGAGCAGGACCGCCTCGGGGCGGACCTCATGGTGCTCCCCGAGGGACTCGTCGCGGTGCGGACCGGGGCGGACCTCCCCCCGATGGCGGGGCCGGGGGCGCTCCTCCTGGGGGGTCAGCGGCGGGCGGGGGAGACGGCGTACCAGACGGCGTTCGCCTTCGACGGGGCGAGCGACGGGGGCGGGTGGAGGTGGGCCGACAAGACGCGGCTCGTGATCTTCGGGGAGTTCGTCCCGGGGCGGGGGATCGTGCCGTACCCCGAGTCGTTCCACCTGCCGGGCGGCGACCTCGCGGCGGGGGAGGCGGTCGCGGGGTTCGCCCTGCGCGGGCGCGGGGGGGAGGCCCGGCGCGTGCGGGTGGGGCCGATCCTGTGCTTCGAGGCGCTCTTCCCCGACATCGCGTTCCGGCAGAAGCTCCAGGGAGCGGACGCGCTCGCGGTGATGTCGCTCGACGACTGGTTCGGGGGGACGGCGGCGCCGGGGTGGCTCGCCCAGGCGTCGCGGTGGCGGGCGCTCGAGACGCGGCGCCCGGTGGTGCGGGTGGGCTCGATGGGGCTCACGCGGATCTACGACGCGCGGGGGGCCTTGCGGGGGTCGCTCCCGTGGGGGGCGTCGGGGACGGTCTCGGTCCCGGTCTCGGTCCCGGTCCCGGTCCCGGGGGGCGGATAGCGAAGGACCCCTCGCCCGCGGGGTGAGGGGAGGGGTCCTTCGCCGAGGGGAGATCCCCTACGCCTGGCTTGCGCGGAGGGCGTGGTCGAGGTCGTCGGTGAGGTCGTTGACGTTCTCGAGGCCCACCGAGAGGCGGATGTAGTCGGGGGTGACGCCGGTGCCGAACTGCTCTTCGGGGGTGAGCTGCGAGTGGGTCGTGGAGGCGGGGTGGATGACGAGCGACTTCGCGTCGCCGATGTTGGCGAGAAGCGAGAAGGTCTTCAAGTTGTCGATGAAGCGCTCGGCGGCGTCGTAGCCGCCCTTGATCCCGAAGCCGAGAAGGCCGCCGTAGAGCCCGCGGTAGTGGTACTTGCGCGCCTCGTCGCGGTACTTGCTCGATTCGAGCCCGGGGTAGTTCACCCAGCTCACGAGGGGATGCCCCTCGAGGAACTCGGCGACGCGGTGGGCGTTCCCGCTGTGCCGCTCCATGCGCAGGTGGAGCGTCTCGAGCCCCTGGATGAGAAGCCAGGCGGAGAAGGGGGCGATCGCGGCGCCGGTGTCGCGGAGCCCCTGGACGCGGGCCTTGAAGATGAAGGCGACGTTCCCCATGCCGGCGAAGTCCTGGAAGGTCTCCCAGAACTTCAGCCCGTGGTAGCTCGGGTCGGGCTCGGTGAAGTTCGCGAAGCGCCCCGAGCCCCAGTCGAAGTTGCCCCCGTCCACGATGACGCCCCCGATCGTGGTGCCGTGGCCCCCGATGAACTTCGTCGCGGAGTTCACGACGACGTTCACGCCGTGGTCGATGGGGCGGACGAGGTAGGCGGTGGGCGAGGTGTTGTCGATGACGACGGGGATGCCGAACTCCTTGCCGATCGCGACGGCCTCGTCGAAGGGGAAGGTGTCGAACTTCGGGTTGCCGACGGACTCGCCGTAGATGACCTTCGTCTTTTCCGTGACGAGGCCGCGGATCGAGTCGGGGTCGGCGGGGTCGAAGAACTTCACCGTGATCCCCCACTTCGGCAGGGTGTAGTGGAAGAGGTTGTAGGTGCCGCCGTAGAGCGAGGTGGAGGAGACGATCTCGTCGCCCGCCTCGCAGATCGTGGTGAGGGCGAGGGTGATCGCGGCCTGGCCCGAGGCGGTGGCGAGGGCGGCGACGCCGCCTTCGAGCGCGGCGACGCGCTGCTCGAAGACGTCCGTCGTCGGGTTCATGAGGCGGGTGTAGATGTTCCCGAGCTCCTGGAGGCCGAAGAGGCGGGCGGCGTGGGCGGTGTCGTTGAAGACGTAGCTCGTCGTCTGGTAGATGGGGACGGCGCGGCTTCCGGTCGTCGGATCGGGGCGCTGACCCGCGTGGAGGGCGAGGGTCTCGAACGAGGGGGACTTCGCGGTGAGCGGGTTGGGGATCGTGCTACTCATGACGTTTAGGAGAACCGGGTTCCGGGGGTCGGACGTGGCGATCTTGCGCGGCCGGGGGGCCGGGGCGCAAGGGGGCGGCGGGATCGGGCTCAGGTCGTTAGGCGCCCCGGCGGCGGGGCCTTCGATTCGGCGGTCGGGCGCGGCTTGGAGGATTCTGTTACAATCCGCCTTGAGGACCGACCTCGCCCTCCTCTCGGGGCGGGCGAGGAGGAGCCCAAGGACCTCATGACCTCATCCATCTCGGCGCGACGGAGCGCCTTCACCCTCATCGAGCTGTTGGTCGTCATCGCGATCATCGCCATCCTCGCCGCCATCCTCTTCCCCGTCTTCGCCCAGGCGAAGGCCGCGGCGAAGAAGACCGCGTGCCTCTCGAACACGAAGCAGGTCGGGCTCGGATTCACCATGTACGCGGGCGACGCGGACGACACGCTCGCCCCGTGGACGGCGAACGCGTGCGGCACGCGGCCCGCGATCAACGGCGGCGGCTCGTTCGACACGGGGTACCTGTACAACAACCTCGTCGCGCCGTACATCAAGAACGGGGTGGACCCGGTGACGGGCGAGCTGGGGGGCGTCTGGGCGTGCCCGGCGATCAAGTCCTCGACGACCGCGATCACGAACAACTACGCGTACAACTACTACGGCCTCGGCGGGACGAGCAACTGCGCCCAGGTGCCGCTCGGCGTGGCCTACGCGCCGTTCAACGACGCGCAGTACACGACCCCGGCGAACATCACCTCGATCGCGCGGGTGGCGGAGACCTATCTTATCGCCGACGGCGGGCAGCTCATGCGTCCGCCCGCCTACATCGACGCGGGAGGCACGGCTCCGAACATCGGCTTTTGGGGTTCGCACGAGCTCGGCAACGGCAACATGAAGCCGGCCTACTCGGCGGCGTACGTCCGCGCGGTGTACGTCACGGGCAAGAAGACGAACGTCGCCTACGTGGACGGCCACTCGAAAGGGATCCAGACGACCCGCATGGCCTCGAACAAGATCCTCATGGACGACGGCAAGTGGCGCGGCGAGATGGCGGGCGGCGGTACGAACGCGGGCAACGCGGGCTGGACGCGCGGTGACTACTAAGGCCCGAGGGCCCCGGGCCGCGGCGGGGGTCTTCCTCGCCGCCCTGACGGTCGTCCTCGCCGGGTGCGGTTCGGGCGAGGCGTCGAGCCCGGCCGCCACGCGTGCGGAGGCGGCCCCGAAGAGCGGCCCGGTGACGAAGCCCTCGGGCGCGCGGATGGACGCGAGCTCGGAGCAACAGGCCACCGCCGAGGAGAAGGGCGGCTAGCCGAGGCGGCGCCGCAAGCGGGAAAGGCCCCGCGCCGGTTCAGGATAGGCCTGAGACCGGCGCGGGGCCTTTCGGGGTTCTGGGGCGAAGGGACCCGGACCTTTGGTGCCCGGCTTCCCGACCGGGGGTGCGATTAACCCTTCTTCTTGCCCGCGGCTTTCTTGGCAAGGGCCTTCTTACCCGCGGACTTCTTGGCGCCCGCCTTTTTGGCGGGAGCCGCCTTACCCGGGGCCTTCTTGGCGGAGCCGGGGCGCTGGGCGACCGGCGGGGCGCTCTTCTTGGGGCTCGTGGCGGGCTTGCTCCCCTGGCCGAAGGCGAGGGAGGAGGAGAGGACGACGATCGCGGCGAGGAGACCGAGAGGTTTCATCGGTGGCATCTTACAGAGTTCGGGTGCCTTCCGCGCGACCGTCGCCGGGGCGGACCTCGCAATCTTAGGCGCTTCGTCCGAATGCCATTAGACGCTTCGGCCGAATACCGCTCCTCGCCTAACTCCGGGTCACCGGAAGGCGACGTGCCCCGACTTGGAGAGGCCGCCCCGACGAAGATCGGGCCTAGCGGACGGGAAGAGGGGGCGGGGGATCGGGTATCCTCTCTTTTCGCCCGCCCGCTTCGTGGGGCCGGAGGCGTGGAAGAGCAATGGCGAAGATCTGTCAGGTGAGCGGGAAGCGCTCGAACACGAAGGCGAAGTTCATCCGCAACCGCCACTCGCAGGGCTGGAAGTACAAGGCCCCGCACAAGAACCGCGTCCAGGAGATCAATCTCCAGGTCGTGCGGCTGAAGCTTCCGACCGGCACGGTGAAGCTCATGGTGTGCGCCTCGGTGCTCCGCTCCGAGGAGTTCGCCGCCGTCGCCTGCGGCCTCAAGCCGATCCCCGCCGCCTGGCTCAAGAAACCCGGCTACGGCATCGCCTGAGCCTCCTGCCCGTTCCCCGCCTCCAAGAGGCGCGAAAAAGCCCCGCCCCCTGAAGAGGAGGGCGGGGCTTTTCGGTTACGGAACGGCTCAGTGCTCGAACGGCTTGATGAGGCGGATGTTCGCGCGCATGACGTACACCACCTCGTGCTCCTTGCGGATCTTGATCGCGTCGTCGTCGATCGCCTCGACGGTCCCCATGTCCTGGTGGTCCGTCGCCGCGCCGCGGCTCATGATGACGGCCTTCTTGCCGAGCAGTTCTTGAAGCAGGGGACTCATCGTCGTGTCACTCGGTACGCAGTGTAGCCCCCTTCGGGCCGAGGCGGCGGGACCTACGCCGCGACGAGGAGGCGGGCGACCGTCTCCCCCGCCACCCGCACGTCGAGCGCGGCGCGGACCTGGAGCGCGCGCGAGCGCCACAGGAGCGCCCCGTTCACCGGGGTCGGGTCGTCGTGGGGAACGTAGGCGAGCAGGACCGGGCGCGGAAGGCCCCCCACGGCGGCGTCGGGAAGGTACGTGCTCGCCCGCCCGCGAGGCAGGACGGTGAAGACGGCGGGGCGCGCCCCGCCCCCGCCCGTTGCGCCGACCGAGTAGGTCTCGCCGACCCGCTCGATCACCCGCCGAAGACGGCGGCGCAGGGCGGCGACGTTCACCCGGCCTCCCGCTCGCCGCCGCGATCGGGGGCGGCGAGGACGCCGAGGCGGCGCGCGAGGTCGGGGCGGACGAAGGGGGCGAGACGCCGCTCGCCGAGCGCGCGGAGCGCCGCGCCGTCGTCGGGGCGGGGCTCGATCCGCAGGTCGCCGAGGACGACGAGGTCGCGCGCCCCCTCCTCGCGGAAGAGAAGCCCGAGCATCTCCGCCGCGACGAGCTCGGTCGCGCCGAGGTTCAGAAGCGGGTGGAGCGTGTCGTCGGCGAGCGCGGCGGGGTCGAAGAGGCGCACGAGGGCGGGGACCATCTCGCCGATGAGGCCGTTGATCCGCCCGTCCTGCGCGCCGTCCGGAAGGCCGCACCGCTCGCGCACGCGGTCGGTGGCGACGCCGATCACGCCCCCGCTCCGACCTTCTCGCCCACGCGGGCGAGGAGGCGGGTCTGGTCGCGCACCGATTCGGCGAGATCGGCGACGGCGAGGCGGAACGCGCCGTTCGCCGCCTCCTGGCGGCCGAGCGCGGCCTCCAGAAAGGTGACGAAGCGCTCGACCGTCTGGCGGTGGCTCGCGAAGACGAGGCGGGCGAGGGCGAAGGCGCTCCCGACGAAGGTGCCGAGAAGGGTGAGGAGTTCGGGAAGAGGAAGGGGGTTCATCGGGAGGGGGTCAGCGAGGAGGGATCAGAACTTGAGGACGCGGCGCACCTCCGACGCCGCCGCCTCGGTGGCGAGAAGCCCCGCGCGCAGGGCGTCGGCCTGGGTCGCCAGGCGAGGGTCCGGGGTGGCCGCGAGCGCCCCCTCGAAGGCGAGGAGGCACGGGCGCAGGGCGGCGATCGCCCCCGCGAGCCGCGCGAGGGCGCCGAGCGCCCCCCCGAAGCCCGCGAGCTTCAGGAGGAGAGCTTGCATCACGCCCCGCCTCCGCGGACGGCGGTCTGCCAGAGGCCGTACCCCACGTTGTAGCGGGCGCGAACGCCGTAGTGGAACCGGTCGCGCAGGAAAGCCGACTCGGAGCCCGAGGCCGCGTCGAGCGCGGTGAACTCGACCGGCACGTCGCTCCTCTGCTGAAGGAGGACGGCGCGCATCGGGCGGCTCGTATCGAGGACGAACCAGGCGTCGGCGTCGCCCCCGCGCAGGAAGGGCGAGACGACGACCTTCAGGCGGCCGCCGAAGACGTTCGCCGAGGCCGCGCCCGCCGCGCCGGGGAGGGTCGCGCTCTCGACGAGCTCGAGCGCGTCCCAAAGAAGGGTCGGCCCGACGAGAAGCGTGTCGGGGACCATCCCGAGCGGGAGGCCGTTGTCGTCGGGGACCTCCATGAGGCGCACGGTCGCCTCGCGGAGCGTCGCGCCGGAGAGCCCGCCCGCCACGACGTTCGAGACGACCGCGCCGCCGAGCGTGGGGTGCGCGGAGGAAAAGAGCGGGGCGCCGTCGTAGCCGGCGCCCGTGGTGCCGCCCGCGAGCGCCTCCACGACCATCTGGTGCCGGTGGGTCGCGACGCGCTCGGCGAGATCGCGGACCCGCAGACGGATGAGGTCGAGCTGGTCGTCCTCGATCGCGCGGCGCTCGACCGCGATCGTGCTCTCGAAGGTGCGGTCGGCGATGCTCACGGTGTAGGCCGAGAGTCCGGCGGGGCGGCGCTCGTCCACGAACTCGCGCATCGTGGGAGCGGTGCCGAGCCAGCCGTAGCGCTGGACGGGCTGGGTCGTGCTGATGACGGTGGCGAGGCGGTCCACGGGGCCCGCGCCGAGCCCCTCGCGGTAGGCGAGGTCGAACTCGGCGCGCAGGCCGGGGAGAAGAAGGTCGGGGATGTCGGAGGCGGTGAGAGGCATGGGGTTCTTAGAAGAGGTTCAGACGGTGTGGAGGTCGATGCGGACGCGGACGCCGGGCTGGCCCCCGGCGGTCGGTTCGAGCCCGGAGACGGTGCCGATCGCGACGGGATTGGCGAGCCCCGTGGGCGAGACGGTCGCCTCCCAGTCGCTCGCGGCGTAGACGACGCGCCCGACGTCGGTCGCGGCGAGGACGGGGCCGACGATCCGCAGGACGAACGAGCCGTTCTTCGCGAGCGTCACGCGCCTCGCCCCGTTGGCGGGGTCGGCGTTCTCGACCGAGACGCCGAGAAAGCGCATCGGGGTCGCGGGGTTCATCGGGGCGGGGGTGCCGTCGGGGGCGAGCCCGACGAGCCCGCCCTTGAAGAGGCGGGCCGCACCGAGCGGGTAGGCGAGGACGAGACCGGGCTTTTCAAAGGTCTCGTAGGGTTTCGTGAGCGAGGGCATGGGTCTGGAAGGGGGGGCCGGGGGCGCCGACGCCCCGCCGCCGCGCTCGCGACCTCCGAGAGGGAGGGGGGCGTAGCGCGCCGACGGGGCGTCGGGGCCACGGACAGGGCGTTCAGGGGCTTAGCGGCGCGAGCGGCGCTTGGCGATCTCGCCGAGCGAGACGCCGGGGAAGTGGCGGCGGTAGAAGGCGGCCTCCTCGGGCAGGAGGAGCTCGGCGGCCGCCGCGTCGGTCTCGGCGCGCGAGGGGCCGGCCTCTCCCGAAAGCGCGCCGGGATCCGGGGCGAGGTCGGAGAAGAGCGCGCTCGGCGGGCGGCTCCGAAGAAGGTCCACGAGCAGGGCGCGGATCCCGCCCGAGTCGGCGTCGAAGTGCGGCCCGCCCCCGCCTCGTCCGGCGCGCCCCTCGGCGAGAAGCCGCCGCGCGGCGTCCATCTGGCTCGGGAAGAGGCGGCCCTCGTCGAGGAGGCGCGCGAGCGCGGCGTCGTCGTCGGGGGCGACGCCGCTTCCGGCGAACTCGCCCGGCGGAGGTTCCGGCGCGGGAAGCGCCGCCTCGAACCGGATCTCCTCCCCTTCCGCCTTCGCGGCGAAGAGGCGGGCGTCGGCGACCCGGGGCGAGCGCACGACCGAGACCTCGACGAGGCGCGCGAGATCGGGCGAGAGGGCGACCGAGAGCGAGGACGCGCCGCACGAGCGCAGAAGCGCGTCCGCCTCGTGCGAGAGGGCGACGGTGCCGAAAAGCTCCGCCCCGACGTGCTCGACCCCGGTGAGGTACCCGAGCTCGAGCGGCGAGGCGGCGTGCTCGATAAGGACCGGCACCGGGGCCTCGAACCCCGCCGCGAGCGCGGCGAGGTGGGCCTCGGTCACGGCGAGCCCCTTGTCCTCGTAGTGGCCCGCCTCGAAGAGCTTCGCGCGCCGGTCGGTCCAGCGCGAGTCGGCGAGGACGTAGACGGGCGGGATCTCGCCGTGCTCGGCGAAGCGCCGGGCGAGCGCGAGCCGCGCGGCGTCCCCGGCGGGCTCGCGCCGCCCCGCGAGCCCGGGTCCGGCGAGGGCGGCCTCGCGCCGGAGCGCGGCGAGATCCTCCGATTTTCTGATGTCGAGTGTTGCGTTCATCCTCGACTTATAGTAGACTCGCGTCCACCGATGACAACCACTCTGGCGAAAAAAGTCGAGATTTTTAGTGGACTAGGTCTGAACGGGCTCTCGGCGGCGGTTCGCGGACGGGCTCTCGGCGAGCCACGCGGCGAAGGCCTCGCGCGCGGCCGCGAGCTTTTTCGCGCGCTTCGCGCCCTTGTCCTTCAGGGGCTCGCCCCGCTCGTCGGTCGGCTCGGGCAGAAGGCCCCAGTTGACGTTCATCGGGGCGAACTCGCGGGGGGTGGCGTCGCCGAGGTGCCCGAGGAGCGCGCCGAGGGCGGTCGCGCGCGGGGGCGCCGCCCACGTCCCGCCGCGCACGGCGGCGAGCGTTGCCATCGCCGAGACGATCCCCATCGCCGCCGATTCGACGTAACCCTCGACGCCCGTCAGCTGCCCCGAGAGAAAAAGGCCGGGCACCGCGCGCATCTCTAGGTTCGCGCCCAGCACGCTCGGCGCGTCCACGTAGGTGTTCCGGTGGATGACCCCGTACCGGACGAACTCGGCGTTCTCGAGCCCCGGCACCATCCGGAAGACCCGGCGCTGCTCCCCGAACCTCAGCCGCGTCTGACACGCGACGAGCGAGAGGAGCGACCCCTCCGCGTTCTCCGGCCGAAGCTGGAGCGCGGCCCACGGTCGCCGCCCGGTGCGCGGGTCGGTGAGCCCGACGGGCTTGAAGTTGCCGAACGCGAGCGAGCGCGCCCCCT
This sequence comes from Fimbriimonas sp., assembly GCA_965249475.1. GTDB lineage: Bacteria > Armatimonadota > Fimbriimonadia > Fimbriimonadales > Fimbriimonadaceae > Fimbriimonas. The sequence goes on from CBDFMD010000003.1 coordinate 2,669,962, forward strand.
TCTCCGCGATCGCCTCGATCGGGGTGCATCCGGCGAAGTACTTGATCTGCTCAAGAAAGCGGTCCTCGAGCCCCATCCCGTCGGTCGGGAGGCCGTAGCCGGGGGTGGGAGGCACGTCGCCCCGGACGCCCCCCGCCTCGAAGGCGTGGATCGGAGCGCGCTCGGCCGCGACGAGCGCGGCGACGAACGCCTCGTAGCTCGGCTTGTCGAAGGGGCAGTTGAGATAGTCGTCGCCCGCCCCCCCTTCCGTCAGCGTCTTGCCGTAGCGGCTCGCGGCGAAGACGACCGAGCGGTCGAGCGTGCTCGCGTCCACGACGGGCGAGACCGCGTCGTAGAAGTACAGGTGCCCCCGCCCCGTCGCCTGAGCGAGCCAGTCGCTCACCTCGGGGGTGGTCAGCGGGCCGGTGGCGAGGATCACGGGGCCTTCGTCCATGAAGGCGGCGATCGCGTCGGGCGAGGCCTCGCGCCGCTCGACCGAGACGAGCGGGTGCGCGTCGAGCCGTTGCGAGAGGAGCGCGCCGAAACGGTCGCGGTCCACGCACAGGGCCTCCCCTCCCGGGACGGCGGTCGCGCGGGCGCACTCGAGCACGAGCGAGCCGAGCGCGTCCATCTCCTCCTTCAAGAGGCCCGCCGGCGAGCTCGGCGAGGCGGACTTGAGCGAGTTCGAGCAGACGAGCTCGGCGAGGTGGTCGGTCGTGTGCGCGGGGGTGTTGCGCACCGGGCGCATCTCCAGAAGCCGCACGCGCTCGCCCCGCTGGGCAAGCCCCCACGCGGCCTCGACTCCGGCGAACCCGCCGCCGACGATCGTGATCATACGCCTTCTATTGTGAAGCCCCCGCCCCGCGCGGAACGACTAGACGGTCACGACGACCTTGCCGAAGTGCGCGCCGGTCTCCAGGTAGGCGAGCGCCTCGGCGGCCTCGTCCATCGGGAAGGTCCGGTCGATGACGGGCTTCAGGCCGTTCGCCTCGACCGCGCGCAGGAGCCGCTCGAACATCCCCACCGAGCCGACGTAGATCCCCTCCACCCGGATCGAGCGCCCGAGGACGAGCCGTGGGTCCACGCTCCCCTCGGTGAGGACGCCGATGAGCGAGACCGTACCGCCGTGCCTCGTCGCTCTCAGCGAGCGTTCGAGCGTCCCCGCCCCGCCGACCTCGATCACCCGGTCCACCCCGCGCCCGCCGGTGAGCTCCCACACGCGCCGGTCCCACTCGGGGGTCTCGCGGTAGTTCACCGTCTCGTCGGCCCCCATCGCGCGGGCGCGGGCGAGCTTCTCGTCGCTCGACGAGGTGACGATCGCGCGCCCCCCCGCCGCCTTGACGAGTTGGAGGGCGAAGACCGAGACGCCCCCCGTCCCCAGCAGGAGCACCGTCTCCCCCGGGCTCATCCGGCTCGTCTCGAAGAGCGCGTTCCACGCCGTGAGCCCCGCGCACGGAAGGCAAGCGGCCTCCTCGAAGCTCAGGGCGTCGGGGAGCCTCACGAGCGCGCTCGCCGGGAGGACGACGGACTCGGCGAGCATCCCGTCGCGCCCGCCGCCGAGCGCGTCGTCGTGCGCCTCGGCAGAGATCGGCCCTTCGGTCCACGTCGGGAAGAAGTTCGCCGCGACGCGGTCGCCGGCCTTCACCCGCGTCACGCCCGCGCCGACCGCCTCGACCTCCCCCGCGCCGTCCGAGAGCGGGACGATCGGCCGCCGCTGCCGGGGATTCTTCGAGAGGAGGAGGTCGCGGTAGTTCAGCGAGGTCGCCCGCACCCGCACGAGCGCCTCCCCGGGGCCGGGCTCCGGCCTGGGGATCTCGACCGGGACGTAGCCGGAATCGGTGAGTTGGACGGCGCGCATAGGAGGGGGTACGCCCCTCGCGGCTTAGGCGTCCCGCCCGAACCGCGGCGGGCTCACTCCCCGAGATTCCACCCAAGCGGGAAGGCTCGCCCGCTTGCGGCGAAGCGACCGGCGATCCAGACCGCCGCCTTGTGCGCGAGGTCCTCGCGACGGGCCTCGGCTCTCCTCATCGCGAGCGGCACCGCCGCGCGAAGATCCGGCAGAGGCGACCCTGGATCGAGCCGTCCCTCCCCTGCCGCCGCGAGGACGAGAGCGTGGCCCACGATCTGCCAGCGCACCGTCTCCAAATGGCGCAAGGGCGTTGGGGGCCACCGCAGATCGCTCAGATACACCCGCGCGGGGACGGGGCCGTAGGCCGCCGCCAACACCCCGGCACGGAAAAGGGCGAACTCGAACGCCCGCCGGTTCCCGTTCCCCGCCAGGTGCGGCGAGGCGTAGAGCCGCGCGGTCTCCAGCACCCCTCGGAACGGCCCCTCTTCCAACGGCGCGGGCGACCCCTTCCGTCCAAGGAGATCGTGCAAGACCGCCGGGAGCACGCCCTCGTTCAAGCCACGCCGATCGCGCGGGCGAATTCGGCGAAGTACGGGCGCGAGTCCCACGGTCCCGGGGCCGCTTCGGGGTGGTACTGGAGGCTCCAGGCGTCCGCCCCGGGGACGGCGATCCCCTCGACGGTGCCGTCGTTCACGTTGATCTGCGTCACCCGAGCGGGGGTTCCCGCGAGCGAATCGGGCGCGACCGCGTAACCGTGGTTCTGGCTCGTGATCGTCACCTTGCCCGAGTCGAGATCGCGCACCGAGTGGTTCGAGCCCCGGTGCCCGAACTTCAGCTTGTACGTCTCCCCGCCGACGGCGTGGCAAAGGAGCTGGTTCCCCAGGCAGATCCCGAACATCGGGCGCACCCCCAGCAGGGCGCGCACCGTGCCGATCATCCCCCCCAGGCGGCGCGGGTCGCCGGGGCCGGGCGAGAGGAGGATGCCGTCGGGCCGGTGGCTCAGGATCTCGTCGGCGGAGGCTCCCGCCGGAAAGACGACCGGGCGCACCCCCGCCTTCCAGAAGCGCCGGAGGATGTTGAACTTCAGCCCCCCGTCGAGGACGGCGAGGACGGGGCGCGCCCGCGCGTCCTCGGCCCCGAGCGGCTCCTTTCCCTCCGGCCCCCACTTGTAGGGCTCGGTCGTCGTGACGCTCGCGACGAAGTCGGTGTCGCCGTAGTCGGCGCTCGCGGCGAGGCGGGCCTTCAGATCCTCGGGGTCGTCCCCGATCGCCCCCATCGTGACCCCCGCCGAGCGCAGGCGGCGGGTGAGCTGGCGGGTGTCCACGCCCTCGATGCCGGGGACCCCGCGCTCGGCCAGAAAGGCCCCGAGCGACTGCGAGGAGCGCCAGTTCGAGGGCTCCGCGCACGCCTCGCGCACGACGATCCCGGCGACCTGGACGCGGTCGGATTCCAGGTCGTCGGCGTTGATCCCGTAGTTCCCGATGAGCGGGTAGGTGAAGAGGACGATCTGCCCCGCGTAGCTCGGATCGGTGAGCACCTCCTGGTACCCCGTCATCCCCGTGTTGAAGACGACCTCGCCCACCGCCGGAACGTCCGCGCCGAAGCCGCGCCCCTCGATCGTCGTCCCGTCGGAGAGGAGGAGTGTGCGCGGCATCCCCTCCAGTTTACTGGGCGCGTCGGAGGCGGGTTCTCCGCGGGAGGTCCCGAAGCCCCGCGCCCCGCGACCGTAGCTTTTCGTCTCTGCGCCGTCGCGCCGAGGGGAGGTGCGTAGAGACCTGTCGCCGACCGGCGTGGGCCTTTCGGCCCAGCGGGCGCGTGGAGGCGGACGACGGGCCGGAAGGTTTTTCCGCCGCCGGGGAACCTGGAACCCCGGCCCCGGTCCCACCGGACGAAAAACCCGGTAATTCTACGGGGGGGGGGCGCTTTCCGCGCGCTAAGCTCTGGGCGTCGGGCGGACTTCGGTCGGTCCTGCGAAGAGCTCCATGCGCCCGTACCGCCGTCCCCGCCGCCGTCCCCGCCCCGCCCGCGTCCTCGCCTCATCCCTCTTCGCCCTCGCTCTTGCAGGCGGGGCGCTCGCGGGGCCGTACGACCCGTCCTTCGCGGGGCTCGGCTTCCTGCCGGGACCCAACACCACGTATTCGAGCGCGAGCGCCATCTCCGCCGACGGGTCCACCGTGGTGGGTTACTCGGGCGGGGATGTGGCGGTGGCGCCGTGCGAGGCGTTCCGGTACAACCGGGCGAGCGGCACCATGACCGGGCTCGGGTGGCTACCGACCGATACGCGCCTCTCCTTGGCCACCGGCGTCTCGGCGGACGGCTCGGTGATCGTGGGCTGGAATGGCGATAAGCGGTCCCCTTCCTCCACCTATAGCGGCTACCAGGGGTTCCGCTACGCGAATGGCGTCATGACGGAGGTCGGGGACCTGCCCGGCGGGCGGTCCGGCTCGCTGGCCTACGGCGTGTCCGGGGACGGCGCGGTGATCGTGGGCGAGAGCGACGTTTCCTACTTCCACCGGCCGCCGGCGAACCCCGTGATCCGGGTCGGCGCGTTCCGGAAGGCGAACGGCACCATGGCCGCGATACCGGGGATGTCCTCGTCCGCGGACTCCCGGGCCTACGGCGTCTCCGGCGACGGGACGGTGACGGTGGGCTCCGACCAGAACCTGGCGTTCCGGCACACCGCCTCGGGCGGGGCGGTCTCGCTCGGCGACCTGCCGGGCGGCTCCCTCTGGTCCGCCGCGCTCGCCGCCTCGCGCGACGGCTCCGTCGTCGTGGGCTGGGGGTACTCCGCGAGCGGAAGGGAGGCGTTCCGCTGGACCCCCTCGGGCGGGATGGTGGGGATGGGGTACCTGCCGGGCGCGGGCACCCCCTTCCGCTCCGAAGCGCTCGCCGTCTCGCCCGACGGGCTCGTGATCGTGGGCACGAGCTAGAGGTCGGTCAGCGGGAGCCGCGCGTTCATCTACGACGCCGTGAACGGGATGCGGGACCTCAACGACCTTCTCGTCGCGAAGGGCGTGCTCCCGGCGGGGTGGACGCTCTACGAGGCGACGGGGGTGACAACGACCGCCGAGGGCGTCCCGGTCGTCGTCGGCACCGGGACGGACCCGCAGGGGAGGACGCAAGGGTTCGTCGCCGCCGTGCCGGAGCCGGGGACGATGCTCGCGCTGGGGCTCGGGGGGCTCGCGCTCCTGAGGCGTCGGAAGCGGTAGGCGCTTCACCCGAGCCGCGCCGCCGCCCGCTCCCACGCTCCCCGCACCCGCGCGCGGGCGGCGGCGAGCGCGGCGAGGTCGGGCTCCGGCGCGCCGAGATCCGCCCGCCGCCGCGCGGCGACGAGGAGCGCCGTCTCCTCCCCGAGCCCGACCTCCCGCGCGCGCCGGACGAGGTCGCCGGAGGCGAACTCGCCCCTCTCCATCTCCTCCAGCCGCACGACCCACTCGGCGTCCATGAGCCCCCCCGGCCCGAGCTTGAGATCCTCCCCGCCCCCCGCGCGCTCCCCCTTGACCCGCGCCTTGATCTCCAAGAGCTCCCGCCCCTCCCTCGGCGCGAGCGGGCGCGCCGAGATCGCTCCCGCGAGATCGCGCGCGGCGAACGCGCTCCCGGTAATGCCCGAACCGTGGAGCCCCGCCCGGCGGCGGCCCGTCGTGAGCGCGACGGCGTTCCCGAGCGCGAGCCGCTCCCACGGGGCCATCCCCTCCTCGGCGTACCGCGCGAACGCCCGCCGCGAGCGCACGAGCCCCCCCTTCCCCCCGTCCGGCCGGAGCCGCAGGTCGAACGCCGCCGGCGCCCCCTCCCCGCCGAGCCGCCGGAGCGTCTCCAGTCCCCGCCGCGCCGCGCGCTCGGCCCCCTCGTGATCCGCCTCGTCCGGGTGCAGAAGGACGAGGTCGGCGTCGCTCGGAGGCCCGAACGTCCCCATCGCGAGCGACCCCAGCACGAGCACGTCGAGCCCCGAACCCCGGAAGGCGAGCCCCAGCGCGTCCACGAGCGCCCGCCCCCGCGCCGGCTCGCCGAGGAGCGCCCACCGGAGCCACTCCCTCGCGTGCGCCCGCCGGAGCGCCGCCCCCCCGATGGGGCAGGCGTCCTCCGGCCGCTCTTCGGCGATCTCCCCCGAGAGGATCTCCTCGAGCGTCTCCGCGTCGCGGAGCCCCGCCATGAGGCGCGGCGCGCGCAGGAGCGCCGTCGCGAGCCGCGCCGCCGAACCCTCGTTCTCGCCGACCGCGCGGGCGTACGCCTCCCCGTGCGGGAAGCGCGCGAGGAGCGCCCCGAACTCCCCCGGCGCGTGGGGGGCGGGCTCCGGCGCCTCCCCGCTCCTTAGCCGCCGCTCGTACGCCGCCGCGACCCGCCCCCGCGCCGCGTCCAGCCGCGCGGTGACATCCTCCGCCGAGCCCCCCGCGAGGACCGCTCCCGCCGCGAGCCGCTCGGCGGGGTCCTCGGGCCACCGGTGCGTCTGGAGCCCCCCGCGAAGCTGGACCGCGTCCTCGTACCCGCGCAGGACGCGGTAGTCCGCTTCGAGCCCCCGCGCCTCGCCGGGGTCCAGCGCCCCCCGCGCGGCGAGCGCGGCGAGGGTCTCGGCCGTCGTCATCGGCGGCGCGTCCTCCCAATGGACGAGCGCCCCGATCTGTGCGATCCACTCGGCGTCGCGGATCCCCCCCGCGCCGCGTTTGAGGTCGCTCGGATCGGCCGCGCGTTCGGTCCGCTCGCGCTCGGCGACGAGCTCCTCGACCCGCGCGGGGGACCAGCGCGAGCGAGCGAGCGCCTCGCTCCGCATCGCGTTCCAGGCCGCCGCGAGCTCCGGCGGCCCGGCGATGGGGCGCGCGCGCAACAGGGCCTGGATCTCCCAGGCTTCGGCGTAGTTCCGGTAGTACGCCTCGTACCCGCGGAGCGAGCGGGCGAGGTCGCCCGAGCGCCCGAACGGGCGCAGGCGCAGGTCCACCCGGTAGAGCGCGCCCCGCCCCATCGGGGTCTCCATCGCCCGCCCGAACGCCTCGCACCCCTTGAGGGCGCGGCGCTCCCCCTCGGGCGAGAGGCCGTCGGGGAGGACGTAAACGAGATCGAGGTCGGACGAGCGGTTGAGCTCGCGCCCCCCGAGCTTGCCGAACCCCACGATGAGAACGCCCGGCCCGTCCTCCGGGGACCATGCGATCTCGGCGGCGAGGGTGACGAGCGCGTCCGCGACGTCGCTCTCGATCCGCCACCGCCCCCCTTCGACCGGGACGCCCGCGGCGAGGAGCGACCACTTCTGCCGGAGCATCCTCAGCCGATCGAGCCGGTGGCTCGGCGAGGTCGCGGCGGCGAGCGCGAGCCGCCCCTCCGCGAGGATGCGCGGGCGCAGGTCCTCGCTGTCGAGCCAATCCCTCCCGTCCTCCAGAAGAAGCGAGGCGAACTCGGGGTTCTGCCGAAGGATCGCCGCCACGGGGCGCGAGTACGCGACGAGCCGCAGGAAGGCCCACCGGACCGAAGGATCGGCCCCCGCGAGCATCCCCGCGTACAGCGCCGGCGACCCGGAGGCCGCGAGCCACGCCTCCACCGCGAGCCCCCCCTCTTCGGTCAGGCCCCAGAGGTCGAGAAGTTCGAGATCGTCCGCGAGGTCCACCCCCGTCGCGTCGAAGATGCGCCCGGCGGCCCCCATCCCCCGGAGCGTACCGGCGGCTACCCGAGGGCCGCGCGCTCCGAGCGCCACGCCCCCGCGAGCGCGACGAGGGCGAGCACGAGAGCCACGAACCCGCCGATCTCCAGCCCCCAAATGGAGCCCCCGACCCAAGCGAAGGCGCGCAGGTCCTCGACGCCCTGCGCGGGGGGAAACGCGCTCCGGTACCACTCGGGGCTCAGCGACGCGAGCCCTGCTGCGGCGAGCCCGCCGAGCGCCCACCCGCCGAGCGCCCCCGCCGAGCGATCCGAGTTCGACGTTACGAGAGCCCTACACCTCCCCCGTCACGAACGCGCCCGCCTTCGGCTCGGCGAAGACGAACCGCGGCACCGGGTTCGCCGGACCCGTGGGGCCGAAGTTCAGCTCCAGAAGCGGGCGGAAGATCCCCTCCTCCATCACCGCGTCCGCGAGCTCGCGGCGGAGCGAGCGGAGCTGCATCACGAGGACCTGCAGGTGCACCCGCCCCATCGCGAGCGACCCCACCCGCCGCCCCTCGTCCGTCGTGAGCGTCTGACCGAGGATCGCCCGCGCGATTTGGCGGTCGTGGAACTCGATCGCCTCCATGAAGCCGCTCGAAGGCGCCGTCGCCCCGCCGAGCGTGTCGATCTGGAACTCCTCGGGGTACACGATCGCCGTGCTCTTCGAGAGCCCCTGGAGCGAGGCGAGCATCGCCGCCCGGTCCGCGTCGCTCGCCCCCGCCCGGAAGCGACCGAGCACCGTCGGCGAGGCGAACCGCTCGAGATGGAGCCGCCACGCCGAGGTCAACGCCCGCTTCGCCTCCAGGTGCGGGGCGACCGCGTCGAGGTCGCTCCGCCCCCGGGGGCGCGCGTAGTCCGCGCGGTACGCCCACAGCGCGAACTTCCCGAGCGGCAACGCGCGCTCGGGCTCCCCCGGCACCGCGAGCGTCAGGCCCCGCCGGCGACCGAACCGGTCGAGATCGAGCCGGAAGAGCGCGGGGTCCTTCGGGCGCACCTCGGCGAGCACGATCCGCCCGCCCTCGGGGGCGAAGACGAGCTCCTGCACCGAGAGCCCCCGCGCGAAGGCGTCCATCGCGTTCGCCAGGACGCCGTTCGCCGAGCCGCGCATCCGGTCGAGCGCCCCCCGCACGAACTCCGCGTTCCGCCGCGCGGCGGGGCCCTCGCCGTTCGGCTCGATCGTCCACGGCGCGGCGAGGACGCCGAGCCGCTTGACGTTGAGCGCCGTCGCGACCATCGCGTCCCGCATCGCGCGGTCGAGAAGCGCGGGGTCGGGGCCGCTCTCCGCGCCGAGAAGGCGGGAGGCCCGGACGGTCGCGGCGGCGCTCGTCGGCGCGCTCTCGCGAAGGGCCTGGCCCGGAAGGAGACGAGAGAGAAGATGGGTGAGTTTCATAGGGGTTCGTTTCGGAAGTGGCGATCGCTCCCGACGAGGATCGGCGGGGCGGCGTAGGCCGGGGGGAGTTCGGAGGCGGCGAGAAGAAGGGCGCTCACAAGGTCGTCGTGACCGTGGGAGGCGGCGTAGCGAAGCCCGCCGCTCGGCGTCGGCGCCGCGGCGTAGTCGTGGAGCTCGCGCACGAGCTCGCGGTCGGGAAGAAGGGCGAGAAGGCGGCGCTCAAGGAGCAGACGGAGCCGGAGCACCATCTCCTCCTTCGCCCGGGAGGTGAAGACGACCCCGCGCAAGGGGACCCCCGGAAGGCGCAGGGGCGAGGCGGCGTCCCCGAGGAACTCGGTCACGGAGCCCCCGAGCCCCGTCGCGTCGCACACGACCCGCGCCCCGGGAAAGGCCCGCAGAAACCCGGCGAGGCGCTCGCGCTGGGCGATCCACCCCATCCCCGCGTGGCGCTCGATCCCCGCGACCCGCGCCCCCGAGCTCGCCCCCGCGAGCGCGACGAACGCCGTCGCGTCCCCGGTGCGCCCCCAGTCCACCCCCACGACGACCGCCGCCGAAGGGGGGACGTTCGGGACGAGCCCGAGCGCCGCGTCGATGTCCGCCGAGGCGAAGACCGTCCCCGCCACGTCGTGGAACGCCGCCTCGTACTCCACCTCGAAGCTCTCGGCGGGAAGAAGCTCGCGCTGGCTCGCCAGAAAGCGGGGCGAGACGCGGGGGTTCGCCGCGGAGGGCGAGCGCAGGCTCCAGTGGTCCCCGCGCCCCTCCTGCCCCCGCCGGAAGGCGTCGAAGAAGCCCCCGCGCCCGTGCGGGGTCGAGACGAGCGTGAGGCGCCCGTCCGTCGTCGCGAGCATCGGCGAGAGCACGTCGCGGATCGTCGCCTCGGCGACGTAGGCCGCCTCGTCCACGACGATGTGCGTCGCCTCGTACCCCCGGAGCGAGCGGGGCCGGTGCGCCGAGCGCGCCCCGACCGAGTGCGGCCCGACGAGAAGGCGCGGGTGCGGGCTCGCGCGCGGCCTCGGGGCTTCCAGCGGCCACGCCCCCGCCCCGGCGAGCGCCTCGATGAGCTCGCCCGTCCGCTCGAAGACGAGCCGCGCCTGATCGAGCGTCGGGGCGACGACGAGGGCGCGCTCGGGCGCTCGGGCGCGAAGCATCGCGAGCACGAGGTCGGCGGCGCACGCGTCCGTCTTCCCCCACCGCCGCCCGCACGCGAGGGTGCGGAAGCGGGCGGGCGAGGCGAGGAACGCGGCCTGCCCCGGATGGGGCGTCCACACCGAGGCGAGAGGGGCGAAGGGAGCGAGATCGTCGGGGGCCACGACCCTTTCCGCACCCGCGCGGCCCTCCGACAACCACCCCCGGCGAAAAAAGGGGGGGAGGGGCGAAAAAACCCGGGGGCTCTTCTTAGACGCGCGCCATCCGGGCGTCGAGAAAGGCGCGCAAGGGGGCCGCGCGGTTCTGGAGCAGGGGCTCCCAGGGCCAGTCCTCCAGCCGGATCCAGCGCAGGATCTGGAGCGGCATCGCCGCCCGACCGGCCGCGTCGAGCGGCGGGGGCCACGCCCCGCCCTCGCCGTCCGGAAGCGGGAGCGCGGCGACCCGCTCGTCCCGCGCGGCGGAGAGGCCCTCGCCGCACACGACGAAGCACGACGCGATCCCGATCGCCTCGTCGAGATCGGTCGTCGAGACGATCGCGTGCCGCGCGTTCCCCACCTTGAAGAAGGCCCGCGCGAGCCGGTGCATCGCGTCGAGGATCTCCGCGTCGTCGTGCTGGAGGACGACCTCGAGCGGACGCTCCCCGAAGTACCCCGCGAGCGCCGCGAGCGCCGGCGGCCCGAAGCGCAGGTCCCCCACCCCGAGGACCGCGACGGTAAGCCCGCCGTCCCCGACGGGGACGAGAGCGGGAGGCCCGTCCTCCCACTCGCTCTCCCAATCGCCCTTCCCGTCCCGGCCCCCGCCGGACCCCTCGCCGAAGCGGTTCATCCCCCGTTTCTACGTCCCCGGGAGGAGGAGGGAGGCAGGCGGGTAGAGTCCAGGGCGGTGGACCCCTTCGCGAGCTACGCGGCCCAGCTGGACACGAGCGCCTTCTTCCTCGGCTTCCGCGACTCGGGGCGGATCGAGAACCTGAACTTCTACGCCGGGGGCGCGGAAGGGTACCAGGACGCGATCCTTCCCTCGCTCTCGATGGGCGAGGAGTCCACCGAGGAGTACCTGCCGGGAACGATCCTCCTCGGCGCGCGCCTCGGTCCCGACGCCCCCTGGATCGTCTCGCGCAACGGCCCCGGCGGCGGAGCGGCGGGGGCCGAAGGGGGCGCGGGCGCGACCGCCGGAAGCGCCGAGGTCCTCGAGGACGGGAGCGAGGGGCGCGTCGCGTTCCGGTACGACTTCGGCATCCTCGACCAGATCGAGGGGACCGGCGCGTTCGCCGAGGTCGAGGGGGCCGCCCTCCCCACCGTCCGGTGGACGGTGCGCCTGCGGAACCGCTCGCGCCAGTCGCTCGAGATCGGCGAGCTGGGCTTCCCGATGGCCTTCAACAACCTCATGGCCCCCAACGGGCGCTCGGACGAGGCCGTCGCCGAGATCGTCGAGACCCGCTTCCACCTCCACGCCTTCGCGGGCGGGGCGGGCTCGTTCCTCGCCGCGACCCGCATGTCGGGGATGCCCCCGACGATCCTCGTCGCCCCCCACGCCGAGCCGGGAGGAGGCGACGCGGGCTGGGAGTTCGCCGCCGCGATCCCCGCCTCGCTCCGAACCCCCTTCCCCTGGGAGGGGATCCCCGCCGTCTACGTCCACTCGCGCGCGACCGTGGACCGCGAGGAGTGGCCCGAATGGGCGAACGGCCACACCTCGCTCGTCTTGGAGCCCGGGGACGAGCGCACCTACGAGATCGACTTCGTCGCGATCGTGGACCCCGCCGCGACGTTCGACGTCGCGGGCGCCCTCGGGCGGATCGGGCGCCCGGGGACCCGCTTCCGGAGCGGCGCGGTGTGCCCCCTCTCGCAAGGCGTCGCCCTCGACGTCGTGGGGGTGCGCCCCGCGCGGTTCTGGACCGACCGCGACGCGACGCTCGAGATCGACTCCTCCGAGAGCGGGGGCTCGTGCCTCGTGCGCGCGCGCCGTCCGGGACCGGTCCGGATCTCGTTCGAGGACGAGAACGGCGGCGTGACCCACGCCCACGCCCTCCTCGTGGCCGAGCCCTCCCGCTCGCTGGCCAAATGGGCGCGCCGCGCGTCCTCCCCCGCCTCCTCCCCCGCGGGCCGCCGCCGCCGCGAGCGCGACGCCGAGGAGGGCGCGATGCCCGTCCCCGCCGGCTCGATGCTCGAGATCGAGGAGGGCCTGGGCGACGCCCTCCTCCTCGCGACCCTCGCCCGCCGCGCGGGGCTCGCCACCGCCCCCGCCGCCCTCGCGAAGCTGGAGGCGATGCTCGGCGTCGCGATCGACCCCGCGACCCTCGGCGTGGCGAGCGCAGTTCCCCCCGAGATCGGGACCGGCGTCGGCTTCGGCCACCCCCGCCCCGGCCTCCGTCTCGGCGCCGCCCTCGCTGCCCTCGGCAACGCCCCCGCCGCGCGCCGCGCGTGGGAGCGCGCCCTCGCGACCGCCGACGCCGACCTTCTCGACGGGAGCGCCTGGGGCGCGGCGGCCGAGGCGGCCGAGGCCGACGCCCCCGGCCCCCTCCTCGCCCGCCGCCCCGAGACGCTCCTGACGTTCCGCTACCCCTTCCTCTCGGGCCGCGCCGTGAGCCTCGAAGGGATGGCCGAGGCGATGGCCTACGCTCTCGAAGGCCGCGACGCCGCCCGGATCAAGCGGTACTGCCGGATGATCCTCGCCGCGAAAAGCCCCGCCCCCCACTGGTGGGCCTTCGGCACCGAGCGCCGGATCGGAGGGCCGTTCGAGTGCGACCGCCCCGAATGCGTCCTCCCCCTCGCCCTCGACCGGGGCGCCCTCTCGCTCGCCCCCTGGAGCGCCCCCCACTCCGCCCTCGTCCTTCGCGCGATGGCCGAGGGGTACGTCCACCCGATGGAGGGGACCCTCGCGATCCTCGAAGGCGGGCGGCGCTCCCCCTTCGCCCTCCTGCGCGAGGACGGGCGGCTCGCGATGACCGCGTGCCCCGACCCGGCCTCGCTCCAGTTCGGTTCCGCCCCCTTCGCCGGCGACGGCGGGGCGACCCTCGCCGGAGCCCTCGAATCGGGGATCGTCGTCGTGGACCGCGGGCCCCACGGCCTCGTCTCGGCGGGCGCCGCGAGCGCCTTCGCCCTCCTCCCCGACGGCGAGGACGACCCCGCCCTCCTCCTCATCGAGCCGACCCTCGCGTGCCGCGAGATCCGCCTCCCCTTCCTCGGGGTGGCCCTCGCGAGCGACGGGGCGTTCATCGAGCGCGCCCGCGTCGCCCTCGACCGGAGCGGGGCCGCGCTCGCCCTGCGCTCGTGGCGCAAAGGCCCCGGCGACGCGGGCGCGACCGTCACCGGCCTCTGGGGCGAGGAGGAGGGGCCGGTCGCGGTCGAGCTCGACGACGACGGGCGGGCGGAGGTCGAGGTCGTCGCCCGCCCCATCGCCGACCCCTTCGGGCGCGAGGCCCCCGCCCCCCCCGCCCCCCCGATCTACCCGGCGTTCCGCGAGGAGGAGCTCTCCCGCCGCTACGCCTCGGAGTCCGAGGAGGGCGCGGGAGAGCCGTTCGACCCCGACGGCGACGAGGGCGGCGACGGCGAGGGGGACGACGACCGGTAGCCCGCCCGCCCGGTCGCCTTGCGCCGAAGCGTCCCGTGCCGAAGCGTCCCGTGCCGAAGCCAGGCGAAGAGGGCGAGCGTCGCGCCGAGATCGAGAAAGACGTCCCGCGCCGCCCCCCCGCGCCCCGGGATCCCCGCCTGACGCACCTCGTCGAAGACCGCGAAGACCGCCGTGAACGCGAACGCCCACGGGAGGACCGCCGGACGCGGGAGTCCCGGACGGCGCGCCTCGAACGCGCGGAGCGCCGCGTACCCGAGAAGCGGGTAGAAGGTCGAGTGGACGATCTTCCGCAGGACGAAGACCGCGTCCTCCGCGACGTTCGGGGGGAGCCACCCCGCGAACCACGGCCGCATCGTCCCCGCACCCCCGGTCCGGGCGGAGAGAAGCGCCAGCGCCCCGAGCAGAAGCGCGGTCGCGAAGGGCCAGAACCGCATCGCGCGCGGGTCCCAGCGGCCCCTTCCGGGGGTGAGAAGCTCGCCGAGAAGCGTGGCGACGAGGGCGAGCCCGGCGGCGATCCCCGCGCGGAGGACGCTCCCCTGACGCCCCTCCGCCGCTTCGGAAAGGCAGAAGAGGGCGAAGAAAGGGGCCTCGAACGGGATCGGGTGCGCGCGCTCCCCGGTTGCGGGCCGCGCGAAGGCGAACCCCACCCCGGTCCCCGCGAGGACCGCCAAGAGGGCCGGGCCGAAGAGCCGGACGCCCGCGAAGAGCGCGACGGCCCCGCACAGGAGGAAGACGCCGAAAAGAGTGTCGCCCTGCCGCAGACCTCCCCGCGCGATCCGCTCCAAGCCCCTCCGCACGGCCCTCCCCACGGCGGGAGTAGACCCGTTCGGGCGGGGGAGGCGTCAGAATCCCATGGTGAAAGGGGGAAGGGCTATGCTGGTCGCGGTCGCGCTGGGCGGTCTGGCGGCGGGTGCCCCCGCCCAGCTCCTCCCCCGCGAGCGCAAGGGGATCGAGGACGCCCTCGCCGTCGCTGGGGTGCGCGAGGGAGAGCTCGGCTACGCCCGGGGCGCCCTCGCCCCGAACGCCCCCGCCCTCGCCCGGTCGTTCGCCCGCGAGCCCCTCGCCGCCCTCGACGCCGCGCTGGAGCTCGGCGCCGCCCTCGGCGAACCCGGCGCCGCCCCCGCCGACCTTCTCGACGAGGCGCGGCGCCGGATCTTCGGCGAGGGCGCCCTCCCGCCCGGAAGGATCGCGTCCGCGACTCTGCCGGACTCCGTCCCCCCCGCCCTGCGCGGCCCCGTCGCGCGGCTCGCGGGTGCCGTCGCGGGGGCGAACGCCGAGGTGCGCGCCGCGCTCGCCAAACTCTCCCCCGAGGAGCGACGCGCCCTCGTCGAGGGGCTTCCCGCCTGGGCCGGCCGCCGCGCCGGGCTCCGCCCGGAGTTCGCCAAGGAGGGAGCGGGCGAGGACGGCAAGGCCCTCCTCGCGCTTCTCGCCCGCGTGGACGTCGCGCGGCTCCGGCGGGCCGGGGCCGCCCTCGCCCGCGAGACCGACGCGGCGATCCCCGGCCTGAAGGCCGCCGCCGGGACCGTCGGCCCGATCGCCCCGATCCGGTTCACCGTGGACGGGGTCGTGGTGGAGATCGCCGGGACCGGCGACGACCTCCACGCGAGCCGCGACGCGGGGCTCCTCCTCGACCTCGGGGGCGCGAACCGCTACACCGGCCGCGCCGGGGCCGGGATCGGCTACGCCGCCGTGATGGTGGACCTCGGGCGCGCCGCGTTCGACGTGCCCGACGCCTCCATCGGGTGCGGCCTCCTCGGCGTCGGGATCGCCCGCGTCGAGGGCGCGGCGACCGGGCGCTCGGGCCTCCTCGCCTTCGGCGCGGGGGTCGCGGGGGTCGGCCTCCTGAGCGTCGGGGGGCGGAGCGACCTCGAGAGCCGCGCGATGGCCCAGGGCTTCGGCCTCGCCGGGATCGGGCTTCTGAAGACCGGCCCCGCGCGCGACGAGCTGAGGCTCGGCGCCTATGGCCAGGGGTGCGGGCTCGAAGGCGGCGCGGGGCTCCTCGCGGACGCGGGGGGCGACGACCGCTACGTCTCCCCCGGGATCGCCAGGGACGAGGCCCCCGGCGTCCGCGAATCCTGCGCCCAGGGGTACGGCGAGGGCGGCGTTGGCGTCCTCGCCGACGCGGGCGGGGGCGACCTCTACGAGATCGGGAGCCGAGGCCAGGGCGCGGGCGACGCGGGGGGGCTCGGCGTCCTCTGGGACGGAGCCGGCGACGACCTCCGCCGCGCCGCCCGCTTCGCCCAGGGGTACGGCGCGCGCGGCGGGAGCGGCCTCCTCCTCGATCTCGCCGGCGACGACCTCGACGCCGCGAGGCTCGGCGAGGCCCACGGGTGCGCCGACGAGGGCGGCGTCGGCGTCCACCTCGACCGCGCGGGCGACGACGCCGTCGTCGGCGGCTCGGCGGGGGTCGCGAGCGGCGGGGGCATCGGCCTCTTCCTCGACGCCGGGGGGCGCGACGAGATCGCCGCCCGCCCCCGCGCGACCTCGGACGACGGCTCCCTGAGCCTCTTCGTCCTTCTCGGCGAGGACGCCCGGGGGCTCGACCTCCCCTCGCCCGGAACCTTCCGCCCCGCCCCTGCCTGGGGCGCGGCGGCGCTCCTGCCGACCGTTCCCGGCGATGGCGTTCTCGAAGGCCCCGCCCCCGGCTCGCTCGCCCCCGACCCCGCGCGGATCGCGCGGGCGGCGGGGCTTCTCGCGGCGCGGCGCGGCGCCCTCCGCGCGGCGGCGGTGCGCGAGCTCGTCGCCTTCGGGCGTCCGGGGCTCGCCGCCGCGCTCGACCGCCTGGAAGGCCTCGACCCCGCCCGCGACCCCGAGGCCCTCGCCGCCGTCGCCGAGATCGTCCGGCGTCTGCGCGAGCCCGGCGCGCGCACCCTCGCCCCCCGCCTCGCGTCCCCCACGCGCAACGCCCTCCTCGTCGCCGCCCTCGCGCGCGTCCCCGTCCCGGCCGAGGCGCTCGGAAAGGCGCTCGCGGGCGACGCGACCCGCCTCGCCGCGCTGGACGCGATCGGCGCGCAGGGCGAGCGCGCGCTCGCGGGCGAGGTCCTCCCCCTCCTCCTCTCCGACGACCCCGAGACCGCACGCCGCGCCGCCCGCGCTCTCCTGCGCGCCGGAGACGAAACCCAGGCCGCGAGCGTCCGCTCGCTCGTCACGACGGGCGACGTCGGCCTCCGCCGCCTCGTCCACGCCTTCCTCGCCCGCTTCCCGACGACCGGGGAGTGGGCGAAGGGGCTCCTCACCGACCCCGATCCCGTCCGCGTCGCGGCGGGGGTCGCGATCCTCGGCGAGATCGGGACCCCCGAGGCGCTCCGGCTCGCGGGGACCGGGCTCAACGCCCCCGGCACCGGCCTCTCGGGCCGGAACGTCCGCCTCGCCGCCCTCCGCGCCCTCGCGGGCCGGGTCCCCGAGGTCTGGCGCGCGCGGGTCCTCGAGCTCCAGAACGACCCCGACCCTCTCGTCTCGGCGGCGGCGCGGGGGATCGAGCTCGGGCGTTAGCCCGCCCCAGACCGTAGACTAAGCTCCATGCCCACCTGGTGGCTCGCCCTCTCCGCCGTGTTCCTCGTCGTGAACATCGTCTTCTTCGCGGTCCTGAGCTTCGTCGCGTGGAAGCTTCTCGGCCTCGCGGCGAGCCTGCGCCCGGAGGTCGCGAAGCTCGGCGCGCGGCTCGATTCGATCGGCTCGAAGGTGGACGACCTCACCGCGATCGCCAAGGACGTCGCCGCGAAGGTCGGCGAGCGCGCCGAGGGGGTCGCGGGCTCCGCCCAGGCGATCTCGAGCGTCGCCGCGAGCCAGGTCGAGCGCTTCGGTCCCATCGTCGCGGGGGCGACCGCCGTCTACAAGGTCGTCGGCGCCCTCCGCCAGATCCTCTTCTTCCGCGCGGGCGCGAAGACCGAGGCGAAGGAGTTCGCCAAACGCCGTGTCCGCGAGCTCGCCGAGCGCAACCGCTGAGGGCTCTTCGGGACGTGTCGGAGTTTCCGACACATCCCTAGAACGTGTCGGAAAAGGGGCCGCTTTTCCGACACGTTCCGTCTCACCTCCTCAGCGGGAGATCGGTGGAGCAAGCCATGCCTGGACGAAGAACTGCGGGTACTCCCGTTTGATCTGCTCGCGCCGGGGCGCCCACGGGTCTCCCACCGCGGCGTAGCGCCGGAGCGCGGGCGGTCCCGCCGGGTCCTTCGCGCGCATGAGGATGTCCCCCGCGACGATGAGGATCCCCGGATCGTCCGGCGCGAGCGCGAGTGCCCGCCTCGCGTCCGCCCGACACCCCGCGTCGTCCGAGGGCAGTCCCGGATCGGGGTCCTCTGGAAGGGCGCGCTTGTACCCCGTTCCCCGAGCGCGGGCGCGCCAAGCGAGGAGCGCGGGGTACTCGCCGAACCGCGCGATCGCGTCCGTGGCGAAGCGGCGCGTACTCCGAAGCCCGGAGATCCGCCCCTTCCGCGCGTCGAGGACGAGACACGCCTCCTCCGGCGACCTCAGGTCGGAGACGGCAAGAGAGTTGGCAACTCCGAACCCGCCCGCGCGGCCGTTCGTCGCGTCGTCTCCCCACCAGTCGGTCAACGCGCTCGCCCGCCGCCCGATGACCGATGGCATGACTCTTTGCGCGGCGGCGTCGTACTGCACCCACCGCAAGCGCCGGAAAGCGGCGCTCGCCCCTCCGTAATCGCGCCACGACCGCGCGACGCAAAGAAGCGACCAGTCCTCTGGATGCGCCTTGAGCGCCGCGGCGAGAAGCCGCTCTTTGCTCTTGGCCGGAGCGAAGTAGGCGCCCCGCGCCGCCGGGGAGAGCCGCGCGGGCGGGACGAGCATCGTGTGCTTCGAGTCGGTCCAGAGCGCCGGCCCCGGCGCCCCGATCGCGAGCGCCAGAACGATCATCCCTTCCTCATCGCCTCCGTCTACGATCCCGACGCGCGGCGGGTTCTCGAACCCCCCGCGATCTACATCCCCGCCGGGAGCGACGGCGACGCGCCTCGGATCGGCTTCGCCGCGTACGGCGCGCACAGGGGGTCGCCCACCACGACGTCCTTCCAGCCCAGCATCGGCGAGGCCATCCCGTATGAGTCCGCGAGATCGAACCCCGCCGTGTACCGGTCGAAGAGCACGTTCGTGTGGCACAGCGCGAAGGTGAACGGCTCGCTCACATAGCCCTTCACCCCCGTCGCCCCCTGCGCCACGAGGTCCGCGACGAGCGACTGCCCCCCCGCCGCTCCCCCCGGTGCCGGCGAGAACGTCCGCCCGCTCGTCGAGACGAACGTCTCGAGGATCGCCCCCCGCTTGAACCGGAGCCGATGATACGCCGCCGGATCGAACCGGTCGTCGTTCGAACCCCAGCTCGCGTACCCCATGAGCGGCGCGCCCCCCGCGTCCGCGAACGCGGGCGACCGGTCGTAGATCGTCCGCGCCCCTTTCGCCCGAAGCTCCGCGTCGGTGCGCGCGAGGATCGCCTCCATCGCCCCGTACCCTCCGCCCTTCGGCTTTAGCGGCTGCGAGTCCAGCAGGAACGGCCCCGCCTCCCCCCTCGCCCCCGCCGCGCGCGAGACCAGCGCGAGCGCGTCCCGCACCGTGTAGCCCGTGAGGCGCGAGACGAGGTAGAAGCCGAACTTTCGGTGCGAGAACCGCTCGTTCCTCCCGAAGTACGGCGAGACCCGCCGCCCGATCTCCCCCTCGTCGAGCTTCGCGCCGAGCGGCGAGAACGCCCGCCCCGTGAGCGCCAGGAACGCGTCCACCGAATATCCCCCCTCCGCGATCCGCAAGGGCACCCCCTTCGTCGTCACGATGTAGTCCACCGGGTTCGGGTTCGCCCTCAGGTTCGCCGCGACCCTCGCCGCGATCCCCGCGCGGTACTCGGCCCCGCTCACCTCGTCCCCCGTCGCGGCCCTCACCGTCACGACGTTCCCCGCCGGCACCCCGCGCGCCCTCGCGTACGCCCGCCCGATCCGGAGCGAGTCCGGCGAGGACCCGTTCACCACGACGAGCACGCGCCGCCCGGGAGAGGCCTCGGTCGGAGGAGCGAGAGCGAGGGAGGGGAGGGCGAGCATGGCACGGAAGGGGGGACCACCCCTCTGCGGCCCCGCGCCTTCGCGGGAGAATCGCCGGAGCGTCGGACGCAAACGGGGCGGGCCTCGTAGACTACCGGCGTATGAGACTCGCGGCGATCATGGCGGGCGGCTCGGGCGAGCGCTTCTGGCCCCTCTCCCGAAAGGAGCGCCCGAAGCAGCTCCTGCGCCTCACCGACCCCGACCGGACGATGCTCCACGAGGCCGTCGAGCGCATCGAGCCCCTCGTCGGCGCGGGCCATGTCCTCGTCGCGACCGCCCCCCACCTCCAAGGCCCCATCCGCGAGGCGGGGCTCGTGGCCCCGGGCGACGTCCTCGCCGAGCCCGACAGGCGCAACACCCTCGGCGCCCTCGTCTGGCTCGCCGCCTCCCTCGCCGCGCGCCACTCGGAGGCTGGCGGGGACGGCTGGAGCGAGCCCGTGACCCTCGCGATCCTCACCGCCGACCACAAGATCGACGACCCCCAGACCTTCCGCAAGGACGTGGACCTCGCCCTGCGCGTCGCCGAGGCCACCGGCGGCGTCGTCACCCTCGGCATCCCCCCCGACCGTCCCGAGACCGGCTACGGCTACATCGAGTCCGCCCCCCAGACCGACGAGATCAAACGCGCCTTCCCCGGCGAGACCGTCTTCCCCGTCGCGTCCTTCCGCGAAAAGCCCTCCCTCGCCACCGCCGAGGGCTTCCTCCGCCTCGGCACCTTCACCTGGAACTCCGGGATGTTCTTCTACACCCTCAGGGGGTTCATGGACGAGCTGGAGGCGGCCCACCCCGAGTCCCACGCCATCGCCCACGAGATCGCGGACGCGCTGAAGGCGGGCGACGACGCGGAGGCCGAGGCCGCCTTCCGGCGCCTCCCGAACCTCTCGATCGACTACGCCCTCATGGAAAAGGCGAAGCGCGTCTACGTCATCCCCGCGAGCTTCCCCTGGGACGACGTCGGCGCCTTCGACTCGCTCCGCCGCACGATGCCGAGCGACGCGCGCGGCAACGTGATCCTCGGCGAGGTCCAGGCCGTGGACTGCGAGGGGTGCATCCTCTACAACGAGGCAGGCGAGCACATCCTCACCGCCGTCGGCCTGAAGGAGATGATCCTCGTCCAGACCCACGACGCCGTCATGGTCGCCCCCATGACCGACGCCCAGCGCGTGAAGGAGATCGTCGGCCGCCTCAAAGAGACGAGCTTCGTCTAAAATCTTCCAAGCGCTGGGATTTTCATCCGTTGTTCAGACAAGCCCCCCCCCCCCCAATGGGGTGAGATCCCACCCGAACGCAGATGTTCGTCACTCCACCGCTTCCTTTCGTCGCTCTCGCCGCTGTTCGTACGGCTCCTAAGCTCCTCTCCGTCCGGCGCAAAGTCCGCCAGAGTGGCGGCCGCGTTCCTTGGACCATGGACCGTGTCACGGCCTCGGGCCGGACCGTCACCACGACGTCCGTCTCCACCTCCACCTGGCCCGACAACTTCGCGGACTTCGACAGCGGCACGGGCACGGACTCTACCGGTCTGAGCATCTATTCCCGCGGCAAGGTCGACGCGATATTCAAGTGGGTCGGTCCAGCCGGAAGCGAGCCCCCCTCGAAGGTTTACGCCCGGGTCACGATTGATGCCCAGGCGCAAGGATGGGGACAGGGGAAGTACGCGGTGGCCAACGGTGGACGCTACGACGAGAGCACCTCAGACAGCGCGACCGACACCGCGCGAAGCTCGGGACCGAAGTATAAGGACGTTGGAGGAGGCCAGCTCATCACGATCCCCGGCATCCTCACCACCGCATCTTCAGGCGGCTACGCGGCGCGATCCAAGATCACGTTCAGCTGGGAGATTCTTCCGCAGTTCCTACTGGATTCTTACATCGGCGACTCGATCCTTCCAAACTATCGAAAGGGTTCCGACGGACAACGCGTTGAGAACAAGCACGACAAGGATGGCAAACAGACGCTAGACATCGCGTTCTTATTGGATCCGAACGGCAGAACGTGGACCGCCCACGCCGATTTCGGGGCGAACAACCCGAACTACTTGACCCCCCAGTGGGACTGGAGCGTTCCTAACGGGCCTCCTCCCCCAGGGTCCCCTCCGGGTTCGACCGGGAACCGATCCGCGACTGGGCAACGCGTTCCCGTTTATGTCGATGCGGGCGAAGATCCGGGCGAGGGGTCGAGATCGACTGCGAGCGCGAGCGTAAAGGACACGGACGATGACGACGCTCCGGCACAATCCAACACCCTAGACATCAACTGGCACTATCCCTACGAAGGATGGAAGGCGGGTGCCACAGGATACGCCTGGGACGAGATGGAGTTCCATCCCGACGAGCCCCAGTTCGCGACAGCGACCAGTATGCATCCCGCGCGGGGTCGTTACTTCGTGGACGATGTCCACACTTTTACCGAGGAGAACTACCAGAACACAACAAGAGCCGTCGTTGGGCAGGCACTTGATTTCATCACGCTTAAACGGTTCGGTCAGCTGAAGAGCGCCCTCGGTCTGTTGGGCGACATAAAAACACAGTCCCATCCATTCGAGGGCACCCTCGCGGGCGGTTGGCAGAAGGCGATCCCCCAGGAGAACGGCTCCGATCCGATCCGGAGCACGATCGACAACAACGATTGGACGGTGGCGCAGAACAAGTGCGTCATGGCCCCGAGACTCTACTCGGGTTACCGGTGCCGCGTTTGGAAGGCCGACAGCTATGGGGCGACTGGATTCGGCGGTATAAGTTCGCACCGCTTCGCGAACTGGTACATCGCGGATTGGGTCGGTGATTACACCGTGAACAATGGCATCAACCCCAATCCTGGTGGCGGCACTGGCGGCGGCGGCATGGTCGGCGGCGGTGAGCCGCCTCGAGGGTCGGGCCGGTGATCGCCCTCGGCCTCCTTGCCGCAACACAGACTACCGGCCCCCCGAGCGTCTGGACATCGGGGAAGTTGCGCGAGAACGACTTGACGAATGCCGCGATCCGCCGCGAGATCGCCCGCCGCTTCCGCGCGACGAAGAGCGGCGACGAGGCGCGGGGGCTCGCCGCCTCCTTCCTCGCGGGGGCGTCGAAATCGACGGTGGCCTGTTACAAGGCCGCCCTCGCGCTCTACTACCGGAGCGCGATCCTTGGCTACCCCACCGCCTACAGCGATCTCCCGCGCGTTTGGAAGCTCCTTGACCGCTTGGGCGACCGCTCATCCCCCGAACACGCCCGCGTCGCGTGCGACCTCTCCGGGCTCTGCTCCTACAGTTGGGTGCGGGTTCGGTCGGCGCGCGCCGTTTTCAACCGCTACTTGTCGGAGTCGGACGCCGCTTCCCTCACAAGTGCCGCTCTTGCAGGCGCCAGACGAGGCAAGGATGTGCCGCAGTTAGACGAAATCTCGACACTCGCCGTCAAACGGGCGCGAGGACTCGGCTCTGGCGAGGTGTTAGACTCTCTAGGGAGAGGTGCGCGAGCGAAAGGAACGTTGTTGTTCATGGCGGGCACCGGCTACAATGAGGCGGCTCGGTTCGTCGGCGATCCCAAGCGTGGGCGTCAGGCGGGGGCCCTTTTCTCCGAGGTGTTGCAGGACCCGGAGATGCCGAAAGACCTGAAGAACCTTGCCAAGATTTGGGGGGACGATCTCATCGCCTACCCGTTCATGAAGGCGAGCCGCAGAGGCGGTTAGGGATACACTCCCTCCCGATGAGCGAGGCGTTGGCGGCGGGGCTTTCGGCGGTCGTCGCGTTCCTTCTCGGCTCGATCCCTTTCGGCGTCCTCGTCGCGCGGCGGCAGGGGGTGGACCTCACGAAGGTCGGCTCCGGCAACATCGGCGCGACGAACGCCGTCCGCGTCCTCGGCACCGCCTGGGGGCTCGCCGTCTTCGGGCTCGACGTCCTCAAGGGCCTCCTCCCCACCCTCCTCGCCCGCTGGCTTCTCCCGCAGGGGATCGGCCCGCTCGATCCCCAGCCCGCCGCGCTCCTCCTCGGCGCGTTCGCGATCCTCGGGCACTCGTTCTCCCCGTGGCTCGGCTTCCGGGGGGGCAAGGGCATCTCCACGATCCTCGGCGTCGGGCTCGGGGCGATCCCGCTGTGCGCCCTCCTCTCCTTCGGGGTGATGATCGCCCTCACCGCGATCGCGCGCTACATCTCGCTCGCGAGCATGGTCGGCGTCCTCTCCTCGCTCGCCTGGAACCGCGTCCTCGGCGACTCCCCGCAACTCCTCCCGGTCCTCGCGCTTCTCGCCCTCTTCATCGTCTGGCGCCACCGGGCGAACATCGGGCGCCTTCTGAACGGCACCGAGTCGAAGTTCTCCTTCACGCGCCGGGGCTCGGGCGGCCCCCCCTCGCCGAGAAACGCTGGTGGAGATGCCGGGGTTGCCCCAGAAGGTCCTGAGAGACCGGCGCAGAACGCCGACGAAGGGACCGGGGGCTCCGCCTCGCCGAGAAACGCTGGTGGAGATGCCGGGGTTGCCCCAGAAGGTCCTGAGAGACCGGCGCAGAACGCCGACGAAGGGACCGGGGGCTCCGCCTCGACTCGGTCCGAGGGACGCCTCTCCAAGAGGATCTGATGTTCGTCCACGGCGGCCCGCCTCCGATCTTCGCCTGCCTCGCCTGGCTCGTCCTTCCCGGCTGGACCGTCTACCTCGTCGGGGGGATGATCATGGGCGATCTCGACGTCCTCACCGGGCTCGTCGTCATCGGGCTGTGCTTCTTCGTCGGGCTCAATATGTTCGCCCCGCCGACCCCCCTCGTCGGCTCGCTCGCGGTCTGGAGCATCTACCTCACCGTGATCCTCTGGTTTCCCGTCCGCCGGTGGATCGAGAAGGGGGCCGACCGGCAGATGCTCGCCGAGGGGGTCGAGATCACCTACGACCAGCTCAACGCGAACCCCGCGAACGTCGTCGCGCAGTTCCGCCTCGCCCGCCAGCTCGCCGAGCTCGGCAAGGTCGGCTTCGCCGCCGCCCTCGCCGAGCGCGTCGTCCCCGGCCTCCCGCGCAACACCTTCCGCGAGGAGCACCGCCTCGCCCAGACCTGGATCGCGGCGGCGGCGGCCCGCCCCGATCCCCCCGTCCCCTGCGCGGGCTGCCGCACCCCCATCCATCCGGGCGCCGTCGCGTGCCCCGCGTGCGGGCGCGCCTACGTCATCGACCTCGCCCGCGGAGGCGGGAGGAACGGAGCCGGGGGCGCCCTCCGTAAGATGCTCGCGGTATGGGCGGTCCTCTTGGCGGTGATCCTCGGACTTCCCGCGCTCGCCGCGAAAGGCCCCGCGATCGCCGTCCCCGGCGCGATCCTCATGCTGGGGGCGGCGATCGGGACGGTCTACCTCGCGTTCCGACCGACCGCCGCTTGAGAGGGCGGGCGTAGCGATGCGCTTCCTCTTCAACCGCCTCGACCGCTACATCCTGCGCGAGCTCGTCCCGCCGTTCGTCGTGGCGACCCTCCTCGTCCTCACGATGTTCCAGGTGAACCTGTACATCTACCTCGGCAAGACCTTCGACCTGAGCCACGTCCCGTTCCCCGCGGTGATGAAGCTCATCCTCTACAAAAGCCCCGAGTTCCTCAACCTCACCTTCCCCATCGGCGTCGCCCTCTCCACGAGCATCGCGATGAGCCGGATCGCGCGGGAGAGCGAGCTCACCGCCCTCAAGGCCGCCGGCATCCGCGTCCTGCGCGTCATGCGCCCCGTCGCCCTCTTCGGGATCGCCGTCGGCTTCCTCAACCTCTACACCGTCGACACGCTCACCCCCAAGGCGAGCAAGGCGGCGACGCGACTCCAGGTCTCCATCGGCGTCCTCGGCTCGGCGGCGAGCTTCCAGGCGAACCTTCCCATGCGCCTGAAGCAGTACAACGTCTCGCTCGGCGGCGTCACCCGCAACCCCGACGACTCCCTCGACATCCGCGACGTCCTTCTCATCGAGCGCCCCCAGGCGGGCCGCGTCATGATCACCTCCGCCCCCACCGGCGACTACCGGGGCGGCGTCTGGACCTTCCACGGCGCGACGATCTGGACGACCGACGTGGGAAGCGGCGACCTTCTCGCCGTCACCACCCGCGACGACGTCGTCGTGAACGAGCGCATCGTCGTCGAGGACCTCTTCAACCCCGGCGCCCCGAACGAGGCCTCCCTCGCCGAACTCCGCGCGAAGATCGAGGGCGGGCGCGCCCTCGGGCAGGACGTGCGCCCCTACGAGGTCGAGTACCACGTGAAGCTCTCCGTCCCCGTCATGTGCCTCATCTTCGCCCTCGTCTGCCCGATCTTCTCGATCGCCCTCGCGAAGCAGGGCGGCTTCATCGGCGTCCTCGTCTCCCTCGTCATCGTGATGCTCTACTACAACATGTGGGTCGTCTCCACCCAGATCCTGAGCAAGGTCGCGTGGATCGCCCCCTGGCAGTCCGCCTGGATCCCCAACGCCCTCCTCGCCGCCCTCGGCTTCTACGGCCTGCGGAGGCTCGAGTGAGAGCGGCCCTTCTCGCCCTCCTCTGCCTCCCGTCCCTCGCGGGGGCGCAGGCGATCTTCCCCGCCCGCGAGGTCGTCCGCGCCCTCGGCGGGACCGGCGTCCCCGACGTCCTCCCCCCCGGGGTGCAGTCCCGCCCCACCGCGGCGACCGGCTTCCCCGTCCCCGCCGAGACCGCCCCCCTCCCCGAACCCCAGGAGAGCCTGAGCGAGCTCCGCATCCTGCGCGGCCAGATCACCCGAAAGCGCGGGGGGCGCCTCCTCACCCTCGGCTCCACCGCCGAAGGCGAGGAGAGGGCCGAGCTCACCTACCGCGGCTACCGCATCTTCGCCGACCGGATCGACGCGAACCTCGACACGAGCGTCTTCAAAGCCCGCGGCGACGTCCGCCTCGTCGGCAAGAGCGCGAGCGTGACCGGCGACGAGGTGGACTTCGACTTCAAGAACGAGGTCTACGCCGCCCGACGCGCCCGCTCGCGCATCGGGCGCGAGCTCACGGGGGGGCAACTGCGGGGCGACCTCTTCGTCCGGGGCGGCTCGTCCTCGGGAACCCGGCGCCGCTTCACGATCGAGACTGGCGCCCTCACGACCTGCGACCGGCCCGACCCCCACTACTCGCTCGACGCCCGGGTCGGCACCGTCCGCCCGAACCGCGAGGCCCGCCTGAAGGGCGTCGCCCTGCGCGTCCTCGGACGCACCGTCCTGCGCCTCGGCTCCCTCTACGTCCCCCTCGCCGAGCGCGACTACGACTACCTCCCCCAGGTCGGCGAATCCCCCGACGAGGGCTACTTCGTGAAGAACCGGTACGGCTTCCCCATCGGCCCCACCGAAGGCGGAAGCCGCGGCGAGGTCCGCCTCGACGAGATGACGAAGCTCGGCACCGGGCTCGGGCTCGGCTACGGCTACCGCTCCGCCCTCGCCACCGGCATCGTGCGCGGCTACGGGATCGCCGGCGCGGCCGGCACCCTGAACCTCCAGAACGAGCACCGCCAGATCTTCTCCTTCGGACGCGTCTCGATCCAGAACGACTTCCAACGCTCGAACTACCTCACCGCCCCCGGCGCCACCCTCCTGAACTCCCGGATCGAGTTCGACCTGACCCAAAGGCCCGGCGCGACGACGACCCTCGGCTTCGTCCGCAACTCGAACGCCTCCTCCGGCTTCTCCACCGAGAATGGGACCCTCTCCCTCGCCGACGCCCGAAGCTACGGCCCGCGCACCCGGACCGACGTGAAGCTCGACTACTCGAGCGCGAGCTCGCGGACGACCGCGGTCGAGAACGGCGACTCGCGCCGCCAGACCGTGGACGTCCGCCTGCGCGGAAGCCAGGACCTTAAAAAGGCGACCGCGACCCTCGACTACCAGCGCACCGTCCCCATCGGCGCGATCGAGAACTTTTTCGGCGGAAGCGACCGCACCCCCGTCCTCACCCTCGGCTCCGACGCCCGCCGCCTCGTCGGCGAGCGCTTCGACCGGGTCCTCCCCTTCACCACCGAGCTGAGCCTCGGCGAGTACGGCGACCCCCTCGGCGGGAGCGCCGGGGGCGGCTCGCGCATCACGCGCTCGGGCTTCCTCGTGGACGCCCGCCGCCCGAGCCAGAGCGTCGGCCCCTGGCGCTTCGACCTCGACGGGCGCTTCCGCCAGACCGCCTACTCCGACGACACCGCGCAGTACACGCTCGGGACCGGCGCCGCGATCGGCTACCGCGTCGGCAAGCGGCTCGAGCTCAACGCCCGCTACACCTACCTGCGCCCCTACGGCTACGCCCCCCTCCTCATCGACCGGACCGGCACCACGAACATCGCGACCTTCGACGCGAGCGCCGAACCGATCCGCAACCTCCGCATCGGCGCCCAGACCGGCTTCGACCTCGTCCGCCTCCAGCGCAGCGACGTCGGCTGGCAACAGGTCGGCCTCCGCACCGAGTACGGCCTCGGCAAGACCCTCCTCCTGCGCGCCCTCGCGACCTACGACACGTTCCAAGAGGTGTGGAGCTCGGTCCGGCTCGACGGCCAGCTCGTCCGGGGCGACCTCAACGTCTCGCTCGGCGCGCGCTACGACGGCGTGCGCCACACCTTCGGGACCGTGAACCTCTTCCTCGACGGCCTGACGATCGGCCGCACCCGCCTCGCCACGATCCTCGCCTTCAACGGCTACCGCGGCCGCCTCGACTCGACCCAGATCAACGCGATCTACGACCTCCACTGCGCCGAGGCCGTCGTCACCTACTCCGACTTCGGCACCGGCTTCCGCTCGGGCCGCGAGATCCGCGTCTTCCTCCGCATCAAGGCCCTCCCCTTCGACGGCAACTTCGGCCTCGGCCGCCGCGGCCAACCCCTGGGCACGGCGACAGGGCGCGATTTCTAAAGGGAGTATCCTCCCCCCCAGCGCATGGCGGGACGGGAGAGCTACAAACTCAAGTCGGTGAACCGCTTCTGCAACGACGAAAGGATCTCGGACGCGACTCTTCTCGGCGCACTGACCGAACTCACTGACCGAACTCGAAGAGGGGCGGGTGGACGCGGACCTCGGAGGCGGTCTGTGGAAGCTCCGCATCGCGCGCTCGGGCGGCGGCAAACGCGGCGGTTACCGATCTCCTCTCGCCTACCGAGCGGGCGAGCGCTCCTTCTTCCTCGCCGCCTACGCGAAGAACGACCGTGCGACCCTCACCCCGCCCGAACTCGTCTATTATCGTGGACTCGCTTCGAAACTACGATCCTTTTCAGAGCCGGAGGTCGCCCTCGCGGTCGCCTCCGGCGAGATCGTTCCCCTCGCCCGAACCTCGCTCCTCCTTACTCAATGGCCGCCATCACCTCCCTTCGCAAGGCTCCAGAGCCCGCGCCTGATTCCACGATCTCAACCCCGGAGAGCGCGGGTGCCACGTTCGTATACCGATCTTCCGCGTTCGCGGCCGCGCATGAGACTTTCGCCGGCCTCCACGCGATCGGCCTCCTTTCGGACGATGACTACGCCGCGAGAACCTCCGAGGCCATCGAAACTCT
This sequence comes from Fimbriimonas sp., assembly GCA_965249475.1. Taxonomy (GTDB): domain Bacteria; phylum Armatimonadota; class Fimbriimonadia; order Fimbriimonadales; family Fimbriimonadaceae; genus Fimbriimonas. The sequence goes on from CBDFMD010000003.1 coordinate 2,698,982, forward strand.
CTCGGCCGTGTCCCCCGACGCTCTGCGCGCCCTCCGCGCGCGCGAGGACGTGAGCGCCACCGTTCTCGCCTACCGCCTCGGTGTTCCTTCCGCCGACATCGAGAGTTGGGAGGGGGGGGTCGCCGTCCCTTCCGGCCCCGTGCTCGTCCTGCTCCGCCTCGTGGAGCACTATGGACTCGGTCACATCGCCTGAGACGCCCGGCGCCCTACTTCCGCTTGAAGAGCTTCAGAAGGTCGTCCGTCGTGAGCGTCACCGTGATCGGGCGCCCGTGGGGGCACAGGTACGGGTTCTCCGTCGCGGCGAGCTCCACCACGAGCCGCTCCATCTCCGCGTGGCTCAAGGGGTCCCCCGCCTTCACCGCCATCTTGCAGCTCGTCGTGATCCAGATGAGCTCCCGCGTCGGCACGAGCCGCCTCGTCACCGCCGCGTCCACGAGCTCCTCCACGAGGTCGCGCAACACCCGCGCCGGATCCTTCCCCTTGAGCGCCGCCGGAGCCCCCCGCACGATCCACGTTCCCTCCCCAAACGGCTCCACGTCGAACCCCAGCGCCTCGATCTCCCCGCGCCGCTCCGAGAGCAGAAGCGCCGAGCGCCGGTCGAGATGGAGCGGGACCGGGACGAGGAGCGCCTGGCGCTCGATCGCCCCCGCCCCCCGGATCCCGCAGAGCGACTCGTAGAGGATCCGCTCGTGCGCGACGTGCTGGTCCACCACCACGAGCCCGTGCGCCGTCTCCGCGACGATGAACGCGTTCATCGCCTGACCGACGATCCGAAGACCGTCGAGCAGGTCCGCGAACGGCAACGCCCGCGAGGGCGGCGCGAAGCTCTGAAAGTTTCCCGAAACGCCCGGAACCGGGGGCGCAACGTGTTCCTGACGCGGATCGAGCAGAGCGTTCCCCGGCTCCGCCGGAAGCCAGGAGAGCGCCGGCGCGGGCGCGCGGGCCTCGGCCATCGCCTGGTTCACGGCCGCCACCGCCCCCGCGCTCGGCATCATCCCGTGGAGCCCCAGCGCCGCCTTCGTCCCCGCCCGGATCGCCTCGAACGCGAGCCCCTCGCGCCGGAACTTCACCTCGCTCTTCGTCGGCGAGACGTTCACGTCCACCTCCGACGGCGCGATCCCGATGTGGAGCGCCACGAGCGGGAAGCGCCGGTCCGGCGTGAGATCCCGGAACGCCTGGTCGAGCGCCGCCGTGAGCGTCCGCGTCCGCACCGAGCGCCCGTTCACGAACACGTACTGGAACGCCCGCGTCGGCTTCGTCACGTGCGGGGGCGAGACGAACCCCGAGAGCCGCATCCCCCCGAGCTCGCTCTCGACCGGAACGAGCGCCCGCGCCATCTCGCGCCCCCACACCGCCGCCACCGCCTCGCGCGTCTCCCCCGTCCCTTCGGTCCTCAGCGCCTCCTGCCCGTTGTGCGTGAGGAGGAACGCGACGCGCGGGTACGCGACCGCGAGCCGCATGACCACGTCCACCGCCTGCCCCACCTCCGTCGTGTCGCTCTTGAGAAACTTCAGCCGCGCCGGGGTGTTGTGGAAGAGGTCCTCCACCGTCACCGTCGTCCCCCGCGGCCCCGCCTCCCGCTCGGGCGGCGCGACGATCCCCCCGTCCACCCGCAGGACGGTGCGCCCCCCGTCCTCGCGCCCCGTCGAGAGCGTGAGCCGCGAGACCGACGCGATCGACGGGAGCGCCTCCCCCCGGAACCCCAGCGTCAGGACCCCCGACAGCTCCTCCGCCGACGCGAGCTTGCTCGTCGCGTGCCGCTCGAGCGCCGCGAGCGCATCCCCCTCGTCCATCCCCTCCCCGTCGTCGCTCACCCGCAGGAGGGTGCGCCCCGCGTCCACCATCGCGATCTCGATCCGCCGCGCCCCCGCGTCGAGCGCGTTCTCCACAAGCTCCTTCAGCGCCGCCGCCGGACGCTCCACCACCTCCCCCGCCGCGATCTGGTTCACCGTGTGCGGGTCGAGAAGCCGGACCCGGCGGACCGGCGGCGCGAGGACCGTCCCCTCGAGGATCATCCCCCCAGTGTATCAGCGGGGCCCTGGATCAATGGGGGCCGTCTACGGCGACCGACGCGGGCGCCGTCCACCGCGCGAGGATCGCGAGCCCCGCCCCCGACCCCACGAGCCACGCCCGCGTCGGACGCGCCGCGTCGTCGAAGAGCACCACGAGAGGCCCCCGCCCCGCCAGCGCCACCGCCCGCGCCGAGAGCGAACCCGGAAGCGCGAGCTGCGCCCCCGTCCGCGCGTCCGCGACGACGGTCGTGTCGGCCCCGGCCTCCGAAGCGCGCTCGAACGTCACGATCCGCCCCTCCGGACCGACCGGCGTCACCGGGTCCGCCCGCGTCTCCAGCCGCATCGTCCGCGCCATCCCCCGACGGTCCACCGTCCCCACGAGCGTCGTCCCGTAGGCGGTGCGCTCCGCGTAGCTCGACCCCACGACCCACCGCAGGTCCGTCCCCAGCGGGATGTACCCGAACTCCCGCGCCACCGGAAGGCACGCCGCGATCCCCCACGAGACTCCGGCCCCCGAGCTCGCCCCCCGCACGATCGCCACCGGGCGCGAGTCCGTCACCTTCAGCGCGTCGTCCACCGGACGGTACGCGAGCGTCGTCCCCGCGAACCGCCCGAGAAGCCGCGGCTTCGGCGCGTCGTCGTCGAGATCCACCCGCACGAGCGCCTCGAGCCACGTCCCCCCCTTCGCGTCCGTCCAACGCGGCAACAGGTACACCCCGCTCCCGATCCGCACCGCCCCCGAGAGCGCGTCCGCCTCCTTCCGCCGCGCCCCCGCCCGGAACGCCGCGAGGTTCGCCCGGATGAGATCCTTCCCGAAAAGCCGCGGCGACACCGCGAGCTCCGCGAACCGCGTCGAGAGCGTCCCCCGCTCCGTCCGAACCGTAAGCCCCCGCCCGTCCCACACGACGTACCGGTCGTTCTTCCGAAACGCGACCACATCCCGCACGGTCTCCGCCGGCTCCGCCGCCGGAACCCGCGCCGTCCTCCCCCCCGCCGCCACGACGAACGCCCCGCCCTGGAAATCGAGCGTCGGCGCCCCCGTCGGCGCGGTATTCATCTGCCGTGCGCCCAAATGCGGCGCGAGAGCGAGGATAGTAGAGAGGACCACCGTGGACTGCCGAGATTGTGCCCGATACGACGCCGCCGCCGAAGAGGGGCAGACGGCGTGCAAAGACCGCAAGGTGAACCCCAAGCGCTGGGAGGAGGCCGTCGCCGTCGCCCAGCTCATGGGCATCCGCGCCGTGTGCGTCTTCTCCGACCACCGCGAGCGCCTCGTCGCCTCCCGCCAGCCGACCTCGCTCCCGAAGAGCTTCGACCGCCCGCGCGTCCAAAGAGGGCCGTGATCCGCTTCTCCACCGAGCGCCTCGAGTTCCTCCCCACCCCCGCCGGGGCGATCGCCCGCCGCCTCGAAGCCCCCGGCGACTTCGAGCACGCGGGCGCCCTCTACCCCGCCGACTGGCCCGGCGACGTCCTCGCCCTCCTCCCCGCGATGGCCCGCATCCCCGAGGAGGACTGCTGGGACGGCACGATCCTCGAGAGCGCCACCCGCGCCGCCGTCGGACAGATGGGCTACTTCTTCCCCCCCGACGAGCGCGGCGTCCTCACCGTCGGCTACGGCCTCTCCCCCGCCTTCCGGGGCCGCGGCTACGCCACCGAGGCCCTCCTCGGCCTCCTCGCCTGGACCCGCGCCCACACCCAGGCCGCCGAGGTCCGCGCCGAGACCCTCGCGGCCAACGCCCCCTCCGCCCGCGTCCTCGCGAAGGCCGGCTTCGCCCGCACCGGCGAGCGCCCCGGGCGCGAAGGCCCCCTCGTCCTCTGGTCCCTCCCGCTGTGATCCCCGCCCCTCCCGTCCAGACCCCCCTCCCCGCTCTCGAAGCCCGCGCCCGCCGGAGCCCGAACGCCGCGAACGTCCGCGCCCTCGCCGACGCCTACCTCGCCGCGCGCCGTTTCGAGGACGCTTCGCGAAGTTTCGCCCGCGCCTCCGAACTCTACGCCCGCCTCGGCGACCCGAACGCCGCCGCGGTCCTCCGGGGCTACGCCGACCGCTACCGCACCGAGATCGGCCTGTATGTGGACCGTCCCCCGGCCGTCCCGAACGTCCTCGCCCGGAACGAGCCCCCCGCCGGATGCCTCCTCGGCGCGTTCTCCGACCGCGAGCCCTCGATCCCCTCCCTCGTCGGCGACGGACGCCGCCACGGCGACCCCGCCGCGTTCGAGCGCGCCGTCGGCCGCCCCCACGCCGTCGCCTTCACCTACCTGCGGCTCGGGAGCCCCTTCCCCCGCGCCTGGTGCCGCCGCCTCCGGATCCTCGGCATGGCCGCCCACCTCGCCGTCGAGCCGACCTCCACCGCCCAGGGGAGCGACCCCCGACTCCTCAACGCCCTCGCTCGCGAGTGCCGCGAGGCCGCGCTCCCCATCTACCTCCGCTTCGCGGGCGAGATGAACGGCGCGTGGACGCCCTACCACGGCGACCCGGAGGGCTATCGCCGGATGTTCGCCGCCATGGCCGGCGTCGTCCACGCCGAGGCCCCGAACGTCGCCACCGTCTGGTGCCCGAACGACGTCCCCGAGGCGGAGATCGGGCGCTACTTCCCCGGCGACGACGCCGTGGACTGGGTCGGCGTGAACTTCTACTCCGTCGTCTACAACGACGGCGACCGCGCGAAGGCCGCGGGGTGGCGGAACCCCCTCGACTCCCTGAGCTACATCCACCGCGCCTACTCCGGGCGTCACCCGATCATGGTCGGCGAGTGGGCCGCGACCCACCGCTCGTCGGTGGACGGGATCGAGCGCCCCGGGTTCGCCCGCGCGAAGATCGCCGCCTTCTACGCGGGCCTCCCCCGCCGCTACCCCCGCGTGAAGGCCGTCCACTGGCTCTCGATGGACACCACCCGCTACGCCCTGGCGGGTCGCCGCCTGAACGACTTCTCCCTCCTCGCCGACGCGGGCGTCGCCGCCGCGTACCGCGAGGCGACCGCAGGCCCCTACTACCTCGGCCGCCCCGGCGAGACCGCCCCCTTCGTCCCCCTCCCTCTCGCCGACGGAGCCGCCGTCCGCGCGGGCGACCGCCTCTCGGTGGACGCCCGCACCTACGTCCCGAACCCCGCCGTCGAGGTCCGCGTGGACGGCGCCCTCGTCCGCCGCCGCACCGACCCCGGCGAGATCGCCTTCCCCCTCCCCGCCACAGGAGGGAAGGCGTGGACCGTCGAGGTCCGCCTCCTCGACGACCGCGGCGCGATCGCCGGAAGACGCGCGTGGCGCCTGAACGTCCGTTAGACGGTTCGGGAGACGAAGTACCCGGTGCCGTCGGTGTACTTGATGAACACGAGGACGGCATCCCCCCCCTTGGGGGAGTAGCGGGAGACGACCTTGAGACCCGCGTAGAAGTAGAACGTCTCGACGGTCCCGGTCTTCACCCCCTTGCCAGAGGAACGGGGCTGGATGAGGATCTGAATCTCCAGAGGTTGGACGTCCGTGGCGAGCGTCGAGCCGGGGGTGACGACGACCGGCTGGCCCGGATGGATGTCAATGTCCATCGGGTGGTGGTCGCGGAGGACGTCGTGTTCGTTGGTCATGGCGAGGGAGGCTACCGCCCCCCTCCCCGGTGCCGATACGTCCTAGGACCTTGGGCCCGGGACCTTGGAGGCCAGAATCGGTCTCCCGCGCCTAGAGTCTGCTCAGCTTGACCTTGCCGTCGGTGTACCGCACGTAGACGTACATCTCAGCGCCATGCTCGTACGTGGCTCTCGAGGAGAACTCCAGCACCTCCGACGTCGTGTCGGCGGTCCGGCGATCCGAGTCGTAGAGACCGTCCCCGCCCGCAAGGAAGACGACCTTCGCCACATCGTTGGTATATCTCACCGAGGAGCGGAAACTCACCGGACGGGTTTGCCGGGCTTGGGCGGATCCGTGTCCATGGGGCGATGGTCCACGGTCGGCTCCTCGGCCGGCGAGGGCGCGGGAGCGGAGGAGGGAGCAGGGGCGGGGGAAGGGGTCGGTGCGGAGGGATCGGGAGGCATCGGAGGAACGGCTCTCTTCGGAACCGGGAACCAGGGTACCCCGTTACGAGCCGCCCGGATCCCGCTCGGAGGGGTCCGAAGTCACCCGCGGACGAACGTGGCTCCACAGGGCGCGCAGATCGCGACCCCCCTCCTGACCGGTCGAACGCGCGTCGGGCATCCTCCCGATGATCTCCCGGTGGCCCTGCGTCGTCGTCAAGCCGCGGGCCTCCACCGAGCTCTCGAAGCTCCGAAGACACCGCGCCGCCAGCGGGACGTCCCCCCCCTTGTAAAGGAGCGACCCCGCGGCGAGCAACGCCGTCGCGAGCTCCGGCTCCACGAACGCGTCCTCCCCCCGGATCCTTCGCAACGCCCCGACGGCCTCGCGGTCGCGGCCCTTGAGCAGAAACTCGACCGCCGCGCTCGAGTGGTACGCGTCCACGAGCAACCCGTTCCCCCCCTCGGCGGCGCGGGCCTCAAGCTCGACGATGAGGGCGTCCGCCTCGGCCTCGGCACCCGAGCGCAAAAGGCCGAGGGCGAGGGTCAGGCTCGCGCGCGAGATCCCCTGCGGATCGCCCGACGCGCGGAAACCCTCCAGCGCGCGCCGAGCCTCGTCCACGCACCCCCGGTGATCCCCCTCGCCGTCGCGCACGATCGCGAGGTTGAGCCCGACGATCGGGAGCCGATCCCGCTGACCCGCCGCCTCGTACAGCCGGGACGCCGATTCGAGCGCCCGACGCGCCGAGGCGAACTCCCGCTGGTGCATCCGGAAGATCCCGAGCGAGTTCAGCGCGTCCGCCCGGTCGTCCGGGGGCAACCCCTCCAGATGCGGGGCGAGCGCCTCGTACAGCCGACGCCCCGAGCGCGCGTCGAAGTCCGCGAGGTACGGCTTCCGCAAACCCTTCGCGATCCGCGCCGCCGAGAGCGCGTCCCCAAGCTCCAGCGCGTCGTCGAACGCCGCCTCCAGGTTCGCGATCTCCCCCCGCACCGCCGCGAACGGAGGCCCCCCCGCGAGCGCCGACTGGGCGAACCCCACCCCCCACGCCACGAACGACGCCCCCCGCGCCCGGGGGTCCGCCGTCCCCGCTCGCACCCCCGCGCGCACCGCCGAGAGAAGCCGGAACCGGTGCTCCCCCCCGAGGGCGTCCGACGCGCGCTCGTCCGGCGACACCATGGACCTCTCCAGAAGCGACCCGAACGTCGCCTCCACCTCGTCCGCCTCGCACGCGCACACCGCCTCCGCGTGCTCCAGACCGAACCCCCCCGCGAACGGCGCGAGCCCCTCCAAGAGATCCCGCTCCCCCAGCGAGAGCCGCCCGAGCGAGTACGCGACGAGCGCCCCGAGCGACGCGTGCCGCTCCGTCACCCCCTCGCCCGCCCCCCCGTCAGACCCGCGCCGAAGCCACCGGTCGAGCCGCGCCCGCACCCCCGCCACCGAGAGCGTCCGCAACCGCGGTACCACGAGCTCGATCGCCAGAGGAAGCCCGTCGAGATCCCGGCAGAGCCCCGCCACCTCCTCGTCGCTCCCCTCCACCGGCACCGCCTTCTCCGCCGCGATCTCCCGGAGCATCCGCACCGCCGCCCCGTCCGTCCCGTCCGCCCCGTCCCAGGCGAGCGGCCCCAGCGGCACCGTCGCCATCCCCCGCACCGGCAGATGCTCGAGGCTCGTGGCGAGCACCCGGAGCGAGGGCGCGAGCCCCGCGAGCCGCCGCACGAACCCCGCCGCCGCCGGGGCGACGTGCTCGCAGTTGTCGAGGATGAGCAGGGCTTCTCCGCCTTCCCGACTTCCCAAGGCCTCCGCCACCGCCGCCGCCGCGTCCCGCTCCCCGGGGGCCGAAAGCCCCAGCTGGGCGAGCACCGTCGGCTCGATCGGCGCCCCTTCCGTCCGCGTGAGGTCCACGAACCACGCCCCGCCCGGAAACCCCGCCCCCGATCCCGTCCCTGCGCGCGCCCCGAACTCCAGCGCCAGCCGCGTCTTCCCCATCCCCCCCGGCCCCACGAGCTCCACGAGCCGCCCCCGCGCGAACGCCCGCCCGAGCGCCGCGAGATCCCCCTCGCGCCCGTACAGCGTCCCCGTCGGCGGCGTCAGGTTCCCCCGCCGCTCCCCCGACAGGCCCCCGAGCGAGGGCGCCGCGTCCGCCGAGAGCCCCTCCCCCGCAAGGACGAACACCTCCATCGGCCGCACGAGCCCCCGTAGCCGCACCGACCCCCGCGGCGAGGCGAGCCCCGGCGGCAGAAGCGCCGCCACCGCCCCCGAGACGAGCACCTGCCGCGCCCCCGCGAGCGACCGGAGCCGCCCGCACCGATTCACCGCGTCCCCCCGGTAGTCCCCGTCGGCGAACGTCGCCGTCCCGCAGTGGAGCGCCGCGCGAAGCTCGATCCCGAGCTCCCGCCACGCCCGCCCCACGAACTCCGCCCCCGCCCGCGCCCCCGCCTCCGCCGAGGCGAACGCCGCGAACGTCGAGTCCCCCTCCCCCCGGTGCTTCACCATCGCCCCCCCGCGCCCCACCGCCTCCCGCGCGAGCGCGTCGTGACGGTCGAGGATCGCGAGGTACCGCTCGTGGTCCGCCTCCGCGAGCGCCGACGACCCCACCACGTCCGTCATGAGGAACGTCACCGTCCCCGTCGGCCAACCGGCCGCATCCGAGGTCGCGTGCCCGAGCGTCTCCGTCATCCGTCCCCTCTCCCGTGAGGTGAGGATGACACATCGTCCCCGCAGGCCGAAGGGGCGGGACCTCGGACCCAGGCCCGACCCCCAGGCCCGACACCCAGGCCCGACCCAGCCCCGGCCCAGCCCCGGCCCGGCCCCGGGCCGGCGCGCTACATCGGCTTGCCGTCGATCTTCACCGACTCCTTCAGCGTCCGGATCGAGACGAGCTTCCACCCCCCCGCCTCCTTCCGCCAGGTGTCCCGCGTCGTGCTCTGCCCCGCGATCGTCGCCCCCTTCGCCCCCTTCGCGCCCTTCGCCCCCGTCGCCGCCACCGAGGGCGGAAAGACCATCGCGAAATCCGAGACCACCCCCGCCTGCGCCGTCGAACCCCTCACCGCGAACGCCGTCACCCGGTTCCCCGAGCGCTGGAACCGCTTCACCGCCCGCATCTGCGCCTTCAGCTGCGCCACGAGCTGCCCCCGCCCGAACCTCCGCCCCTTCTTGTCCACGAAGACGAACCCCCGGCTCGTCATCCCGAGAAAGAGCTTCGTGAGCCCCGCCCCGTCCCGCCGCATCACCAGAAGGCTCATCGCGTCGTACTTCGCCTGCACCGCCTTCCGCTCCAACGCCGCCGGCCCCGCCTTCGCGAGCACGACCGGCGCCGCCGGAACCTCCGCCCCCGGACCCCGCCTCGCCGCCCCGCGCGGCGCGCCCATCCCCTTCACGGCGAGGTACGAGACCTTCGGCGCCCCCCGCCCCGCGACCTTCGCCGCGCCCGGAGCCCCCGCCTTCCCCCCCTTAAGGCCCTTCGCCCGCGCCCCCGCGACCGCCCGCGCCGCCTTCAGATACTGCGCGTGCGGCGGCGTCCGCGTCGGAAACCCGTCCCTCAGCGCCGCCCCCCTCGCCGCTGTCGGCCCCCCCGGCGCCACCCGCCTCGCCGGAGCCGGCCCCTTCCGGGGAGCCGCCTTCCCCGCTCGCCCCCTTGCCGGGACCGGACCGACCGGGTGCTTGCCGACCGGGTGCTTGCCGACCGGATGCTTGCCGACCGGATGCTTCGCCCCCGGCCCGCGCGGCGGGATCGGCCCCCCGGACGCGAGACCGGCGAGGAGCAAGGCCGCAAGGGCCGCGAGAAGAGGCGCGGAAGGCGGGCGCAGAGAGGGGCGCATAAGAAGGATGATCGGCGCGAGGTCCACCCGAACTCTATGGCGCCCCCTCTCGAACCCCCCGCCGGTGGCGTCCAGAACCTCTACGACGACCCCGCCTTCTTCGCGCGCTACCGCACCCTGCGCGAGAACCCCGCGAGCGCGAACGACCTCGTGGACGAGCCGACCCTCGCCGCCCTCCTCCCCGACGTGCGCGGCCGCGACGCCCTCGACCTCGGGTGCGGCGCGGGAGGCTGGCTCGCCCGCAGAGCCTCGGCGTCCGCCGCGCCGTCGGCCTCGACTCCTCCGGGCGCATGCTCGCGCTCGCCCATGAGGTCGCCCCCGAAGCCGAGCTCGTCCGCGCCCCCATCGAGACCGCGGACCTTCCCGACGCCGCCTTCGACCTCGTCCTCTCCTCCCTCGCTCTCCACTACGCCCCCGATTGGAACGCGGTGTGCGGATCGGTCGCCCGCTGGCTCCGCCCCGGCGGCACCTTCCTCTTCTCCACCGAGCACCCCATCCCCGCCTCCCGCCAGGGCGACGTCGGCTGGTGCCTCGCCCCCGACGGCGAGCGCCGCCACTGGGCCGTGGACGGCGACTTCGCCGAAGGGCTCCGCGAGCGCGAGTGGCTCGTCCCCGGCGTGCGGACCTACCACCGCACCCTCGCCACCCTTCTGAACGGCCTCCTCGACGCCGGCCTCGCGATCGACCGCGTGAGCGAGGGCCTCCTCCCTCCGGGCCGCCCCGAGTACGAGCGCGTCCCCGACTTCCTCTTCGTCCGCGCCCGCAAAGGGGAGCGGACGTCCTAGCCGATCCGGATCGTCGAGCCCCGCTCCTCCAGACGCACCCCCTCGACCACCTCCCCGTCCGCGAGCGCCTCCCGGAGCGCGTCGTTGTCCGCCACCACCTTCGTCTCCACGCGCCGGAACCGCTCCTCCAGCTCCTCCGGGGGCACCCCCACCACGAGCCGCTGCTTCCCCCCGTTCTGCGCGAGCGTGAGCCGGAACCGGTCCGTCTCCACCGTCTTCCAACCGTGGAGCGTGAACACCACCCGCAAGTTCTCCTTCAGCCGCGCCACCGTGTCCTCGTCCCGCTTCACGAGCGCCGTCAGACGCCTCGCCTCCCCCGCCCGCACCTCCGCCCGGATCTCCAGCTCCCGGACGAGCGCCGCGTAGTCGTCGAGCTTCCGGTCCCGCCCCGACGAGAGCGACTTGAGATAGTCCTCGATGAGCGCGATCGTCTCCGGCTCGTGCTCGCTCGCATCGAGCATCTGCTGAAGCTGGAGGATCTCGTCGGAAAGCTGGATGAGCGACGCCATGCCTTCTTTGTACGTTCTCGATTCGCCTCGGCGCATACTGGACCGGTGAACCTCGCCACCCCGTCCTCCTTCCGAGTTAGGGGGGACGAGCCCCACCACCCTCCTTCCCTGCGCCACCGATGCTAGGACAGACCAGCGGCCCCTCTGCTACCGACCCTACCCCTTCCCGAAACCATGATCGTCCTCCCCCCGCCCCAGAGCCCCTCAATCCCCTTCGTTCGCATCGTGGGTGATCTTCCGGAGTTCAAAGAGGGTTCGGAACCCACCGCGATCTCCGCCGATGCTTCGGTGGTCGTCGGTATCGGTCGCCCCGACGTCAATACCTACTTGGCTTTCCGGTGGAGCGCGGAGACTGGCACCATCCTCTTGGGCAATCTCGGCGGTCGCGACGGTCTCGGGCGGTTCTCGCACCCCTCGGGTGTCTCCAACGACGGCTCCGTGGTCGTTGGGAACTGCTCCTCCCCCGATGGGGACCGCCCCTTCTGGTGGAGCGAGAAGACCGGCCTCATCCCACTTCCCGTACCGAAGTCGAGCACGTCGAGTTCGGGGGTCTTCGCCATGACCGCCGACGGGAAGACCATCTTCGGCTGGAGCGGAGATCGTTCCTCTGATCCCCTGTTCCGCTGGACAGTTCCCACCGGTCCGGTCCCCCTTGATTTCAAGGTCGGTGCTGAGTCCCGACCGACCATCCACGCCGTCTCCGCCGACGGTACGGTCATCGTCGGCGATGTCGAACGGCGCTCTCCCGAACCGCAGCTCTCATGCTCCGAGGGATTCCGATGGACGGCGGCGGGTGGTTTTAAAAAGCTCGGGTTCCTGCCGGGGTGTCATGTGTCGTCGTCGATGGCCGCTGTCTCCGCCGATGGATCCACGATCGTCGGCTGGAGCACGGGTGAGACTTCCCGAGACGTGCGGGCCGTGCGGTGGACCGCTAAGGGAGGCATGGTCCCGCTCGTCGGCCCCGGCGGGTCGGAAGCCGAGGCGGTCTCCGAAGACGGCGCCGTGATCGTCGGCTGGTGCCAAGGCGAGGGAGGCTTCGGAGGTTTCATCTGGACCGAACGAACAGGCATGCTCGACTTGCGGAAGCTCGTCGCCGCTCAAACCCCTCTCCCTAGAGAGATTTCGAGCCTTTCCCCGAAGGCTCTGACCGTCACCCCCGACGGAACGGCCTACATCGCCGCCGAAGGTTTTCTAAAACCCTCTGGCAGTTGCTCTTGCCTCATCGCGATCCCTGTCCCGCGCTAGGGACGAACTCTAGAGCTTGTTATCGCTACCACTCAGCCGGCGAGAGCACCCCCGTCGGTCGCGTTCGGGTTGTTGGCGCCGTGCGCTCCGGCGCCGACCGAGCTTCACGACACGCGACCTCCAACTCCCGAGCGGATACACTCGGACGTGACCCCGCTCCCGATGCTCTCCCCCCGGATGCACGACAGCGAGCCCCGCGACGACCGGCCCAAAGAGGAGTGCGGCGTCCTCGGGATCCACTCCCCCGGCCACCCCGCCGCCCCCACCGCCTTCTTCGGCCTCTTCGCCCTCCAGCACCGGGGCCAGGAGTCCGCCGGCATCGCCGCCTCCGACGGCCACCGCGTCCGCATGCACAAGGACATGGGCCTCGTAAACCAGGTCTTCTCCCCCGAGACCCTCGCCGCCCTCCCCGGCGACCGCGCCGTCGGCCACACCCGCTACTCCACCACCGGAGCCTCGGTCCTCCGCAACGCCCAGCCCGTCTACTGCCAGTCCCTCGTCGGCGAGATCGCCGTCGCCCACAACGGCAACCTCATCAACGCCGAGGAGCTCCGCCGCGAGATGGAGGCCGAGGGCGAGCGCTTCGACACCACGAGCGACTCCGAGGTCCTCGCCCGCATCCTCGTCCGCACCTTCCACGCCGGGCACGGCGAGCCCGAGACCGTCCTCGCCGAACGCGCCGTCGCCGAGGTCATGCGCCGGTGCCGCGGGGCCTACTCCGTCACCGTCCTCACCCCCCGCCTCGTCCTCGGCTTCCGCGATCCCTGGGGCATCCGCCCCCTCACCGCCGGAACCCTCCCGAGCGCCGATGGGGGCAAAGGCTACATGGTGGCCTCCGAGACCTGCGCCTTCGGACCCGTCGGCGGCACCCCCACCCACGAGCTCGGCCCCGGCGAGCTCGCCATCATCTCCGACGCCGGCCTAACCATCGTCCAGGCCGCCCCCGCCGAGCCCTCGCCCGATTCTCAAGGGGCCATGTGCCTCTTCGAGACGATCTACTTCGCCCGCCCGGATTCCGTCATGTTCGGGCGCGCCCTCTACGGCGTCCGCGAGCGCATGGGCGCCACCCTCTGGGACGAGCACCCCTGCGAGGCCGACGTCGTCGTCCCCGTCCCCGACTCCGGCATCCCCGCCGCGCTCGGCTTCGCCGAGGCCTCCGGCATCCCCTACCGCGAGGGCATGATGAAGTCGCGCTACATCCACCGCACCTTCATCCAGCCCGATCAGCGCATGCGCGAGCTCGGCGTCCGCATGAAGCTCACCCCCCTCAAGGAGCACCTCGAGGGCAGGCGCATCGTCCTCGTGGACGACTCCATCGTCCGCGGCACCACCACCCGCCAGATCGTCCGCCTCATGTTCGAGTCCGGCGCGCGCGAGGTCCACGTCCGCATCACCGCCCCCCCCATCCGCTTCCCCTGCTTCTACGGCATCGACATGGCGAGCAAGGGCGAGCTCGCCGCCGCCGTCATGACCCTCGACGCCCTCCGCGCCCACCTCGACGCCACGAGCCTGGGCTTCCTCTCCGTCGAGGGCGCCAAGGCCGCCGTCCACGGCGGCACCCACGGCTTCTGCGACGCCTGCTTCACCGGCCGCTACCCCATCCCCGTCCCCGAAGGCCTCCAAAAGCACGCCTTCGACGATCCCCCCGACGTCGGCGGCATGGACGCCGTGGACGCGGGCCAACCGAGACTGATCCCGAGCTGAGTGGTTCCGATGAGCCCTCGCGGGTAGAGTGATCCCGCATGCGGGTCCTGTTGTTCGCCGTGGCCGAGTTCGTCGCCATCGGTCTCGACGGCCGCATGACGCTCGTCAACTCGTTCTTCGATCTCCAGGCCGAGGCGTTCCCTCTCGTCCTTCCGCAGCTCTACTTCGGCATCGCGCTCGAACCGACCGCCGAGGAGCTCGCCCGAGGCGAGTCCATCCGACTCTACGCCGCCCCGGGAGACGGTTCCGATCCGACCTTCGTCTCGGAAGGGCCGCGTCTGTCGGCGGTACCCCCCGCAGGCGGGCCACCGGTCATGACCCTGCTCACCTCCATCAGCGAAGCGGTCTTCAACGAACCCGGAACCTACGAGTTCGTCCTCTTCCACGGAGAGGAGCGGATCGCGACCGCACCGATCTACGTAGCAGGACCCGAAGACGCCCCCCGTCGCGAACGCACCCCATGAACTTCGCCTCCGCCCGCCCCATGACGCTCGTCCGCCAGCTCGTCGTCGTGGAGAATCGTCTGCCCGACGCCTCGCCCTGGGTCGGCTACCCCCTCTCCGACGACGCCGTGACCGCTCGTATGCCGAGGAGCGGCGTCTTCGACCTCATCCGCCGCTCCCGCGAGAACGACGCGCGCGGACTCACGAAGATCGTCTGACGTGGCGTACCGGTCGGCCGTCGATCCCGATTTCTGGCCCGCCTTCCACGCGCTCCCCGAAACGACCCGTCGCGCCGCCGAGGAGAAGAAGCGCCTCTTCGAGGGCGACAACGCCCATCCGTCTCTCCAGTTCAAGCTTCTCTGCCGTCGCTACGGTCTCGATCTCTACAGCGCCCGCGTGGACCGCTCCACCCGCGTCCTCGGCTACCCCATCGCCATCGGGGGTCAGGACGCCATCAAGTGGTTCTGGATCGGCCCCCATCCCGAGTACGACCGCCTCGTCAAACAGTACTGCGGCTGAGCTCCGCTCCGGTCGAGATGCCTCGGCCCGAAACGCGCTCCGCACACGAGGGCCTCCCTACCGCAACGCTGGTCGCCCTCGGATCGGATAGAGCCGCGCGAAACCCCGCTCCTCTTCGCACACGATCCAACCCTCCCGCGAGACCCAGAGGATCGCGCCGAGCTTAGGCTCGCCCCGCACGATCCTCTCCAGCGCGGCCACCCGTCCGTCCGCCAGCCGGACGTAGCTCATCCCGCGCAGGGTGTTGACGAACGCCCCTCCCTCCTGGAACTCCTGCGCCGAGATCCGACCGCTCCCCACCGTCGCCCCACGAACGCGCCACCAGCGCGCCCGCACCGTCTGCTCCCCCGCCGGACCCCGGTACGGCACGTCGCGGCTCCGGAACGGGGCCGCCGACGCGGACGGCTTGGATCGCTCCACCGGGCGTCCGAGCACGAGACGATCCCCCACGAGCTTCGCCCTTCTCGTCGCCCGAGGAGACCCCGCCCGCGAGGCCACGACGAACGCCCCGCCGCTCAGAAGGCCCACCGGCAAAAGCCCCCCGGGGTTCTCGTAGTCGGCGACGGCCCGCCCCTTGAGGACGACCACCGGCCGGGTGCGGTCATCCCCCCAGGGCCGCTCGGTCGTCCCCACGAGCGAGAGATCCCGCCGCGCGTCCGACACCCTCGTCTCCTGAAGCAGACGGGCCGGAACGATCTTCGCCGCGAAGACCGCGGGGAGCGGCGCGATCTGAAGGGGGAGCATCGCTTCAGGATGTTACTCAGCCCTCGCCCCTGGCCCCATACTGACGAGAACCCTCCCATGCCCCGCCGCCTCGTTCTCCCGGACGACGTCCGCATATCCGCCGTGGGCCGCGTAGAGAGCGGAGGGCGCGACGACGCGTCCATCCTTATCTTCAGGGCACGCCATGACATCCATCCCCCCTCGCGCCTCCGAACGCGCCTTCACCCTCGTCGAGCTCCTCGTCGTCGTCGCCATCGTCGCGATCCTCGCCGCGATCCTCTTCCCGGTGTTCGCGCAGGCGAAGGAGGCCGCGAAGAAGACGGCCTGCCTCTCGAACGAGAGGGGCATCGGCACCGCCGCCGCGCTCTACATGAACGACAACGACGCCGCCCTCTTCCACCACCACGAGCAGTGGGTCCTCGACGACGGCACCCTCACCGAGAACCTCCCCGCGACCGCCGACGGGTGCGAGGGCGGCGGCTTTGGCAACTCCCAGGCCGAAAAGCCCTGGGCCGTCTTCTTCTACCCCTACAGCAAAAGCCGCGAGATCGAGTTCTGCCCGGGCGACGGAACCCCTCGGTCCAAGAATCTCTCGACCGACATCCTCGCCTACAGCGGCGGGGCCGAGGAGGCCGGAACCGAGTGCGCCGCCTCGCCCACGGGCGAGAACTGCCTCGCGAGCCGAGGCCGCCTCACGATGTGGAGCTACCTCCTGAACTCCATCTTCACCCACAAGTCGTGCCGCTACGCGAAGGAGGGGGCCCTGGGCGGCTTCGCCACCGAATCCGTCCTCGCCGGTCTCCCCGACCCGAACGTCGTCATGTTCTCCGAACGCAACTCGGAGGGGCTCGCCGACCCCGCGAGCGCCTTCGGCTACGTCCCCCAAGACGACTACGACACCTGGGCGGGCGAGGCCGCCCTCGTCCGGTGGGGCTCGGGAAGCCGCCCGAACGAAGGCTGGATCAAATACGACCGCCACGCTGGCGGCGCGAACTACGTCTACGCCGACTCCCACGCGAGGTTCATGAAGTGGGGCCGCGCCCGCCTCGACCAGTACCCCGACCACGTCGTCCGCAAACCGCTCGCGGACCCGCCCCGCTGATCTGCCCTCACGTTATCCCCCGCCCCCCCTTTGAGCCGCGTACTCGGTTTCGGGCCCACCCGCCTCCTCCACTCGTAGCCGATGTGGCAGGATGGAGGGGTGAACATTCGGTTCGCCGCGTTGGTGGAGTTCGCCGACAAGGACTCGTCCTGGCGGATCGAATTGAGATGGCGAGCAAGGGCGAACCCGCCATCCCCGTCCCAGAAGGATTGCAGAAGCACGCCTCCCCCCCGCGTCGGCGGCATGGACGCCGTGGACGGCGACCAACCGAGGCTTATCCACTCGTCGTAAGTCTCGCGAGGCGCGTTGATCGTCCCTGAAACGCGCTCGTCCGCCGATTCCCGGTGCTCTCCGGACGGATGGCGACGCTCCCCCGCCCTCATGCGGCTATCATGGAGCCGCATGGAAGTCCTCTCCGCCTCGGTCGCCTTCGTACGCCGCCGCAAGTCGGCCTGAACCTCCCACCTTGAGACGACCCATGACGCTCCGCTCGCTCCTTCCCCTCGCTACCCTCGTCGTCCTTCCCGCCGCCTCCTTCGCGCAGTTCGCCGACGGAACCCTCGCCGTCGTGACGATCGGGGACGGGGTGAACTTCCTCTCCGAGGGCGGAAACCGGGTGACCCTCCGAAACTACGCGAGGACCGGCTCCGGACAAACCCCGCTCGCCTCAACGACCCTCCCGCTCTACCTTGGCACCAACAACTACGAGGGTCAGCTCCAGAGCGACGGGGGCGACCCCCGCAACCTCTACCTCGGGGGCTTCTCCGGCACCGCCCCCTCCGGCCCCGTCTTCGCCACCACCGGCGCCCGGGTCCCCCGCCGCGTGACAGGGTTCGACACCCGCACCGGCGCGGCGGCGAGCACCGACCTCGGCCCGAACGACTACTCGGGTGTGAGCCTCTGCTCCGCCCAGGTGATCGGGACCTCGATCCTCGCGGCCGGGGACGGGCCGTCGTCCCCCGCCCGCGGCGGGATCCTCACCGGGACCTTCACCGGAACGTCCACAACCCTGGCTCAGGGGGCGAGCAACGGCTCCACCCGCCTCGCCAAGAACCTCGGCGGCACCCTCTACT
The DNA here is from genome assembly GCA_965249475.1 of Fimbriimonas sp. Lineage (GTDB taxonomy): Bacteria > Armatimonadota > Fimbriimonadia > Fimbriimonadales > Fimbriimonadaceae > Fimbriimonas. Next base: position 2,716,911 of record CBDFMD010000003.1, read on the forward strand.
ACACCGACGGCGAGAACATCTACACCGGCCCCAACGGCACCAACCCGATCTTCCGGGGAGGGGCGCCGGGGAACCTCATCGCGGGTTTCGTCCTCGTGGGTCGGGACACCGTCTACTACACCAACCCCTCCACCTTCGGCACCCCCACGCCCGCCGGCCTCTTCCGCTCGACGCGGGGCGCCGACGGCCTCTTCGGGACGCCCACCCGGCTCTACTCGGGAGCCCCTCTCCTCGCCCTCGCCACCGATGGGACGAGGCTCTTCGCGACGACCGACGGGGGTTACGACAACGCCCTCCTCTCGTTCGACCTGAACGGCGGCGACGTCCGGACCCTCGCCACCGCCGGAACCAACCGCGCCTTCCGCGGCGTCGAGGTCGTCCCCGAGCCCGCGAGCCTCGCCGCCCTCGCCCTCGGCGCCCTCGCCCTCCTGAAGCGCCGCCGGAAATAGCGAGCGTCTCCCCCGCGTAACACGTCGGGCGAGCCACACTAGGCTCGGTTCCCCGAACGATGCCCCGCCTCCTCATCCTCCCCGGCCTCCTCGCCCCCCTCGACGGGCCGTACGGCGGCGAGCCCGACCTTCTGGGCCTCCTCGCCCGCGTCCCCAGCTTCGCCCGCGCCCGCGTCCGCCGCCTGACCCTCCCCCCGCTCGACGCCTCCGGAGAGAGCATGCCCCCCGAGGCCTTCTGGCTCGGACTGCGACCCGGCGAGGGACGCCTCGCCCCCGGCCCCCTGCGCGTCGCCGCCCTCGGCGAGGACCCGCCCCCCCGCTCCGTCCACCTCTGTCTCGATTACCTCGGCCTCGAAGACGGAAGGATCGCCGACCCCGGCGGGCTGCCCGACGCCCCCGCCTTCCGAACCCTCCTCGCCGGGCTCGTCCGCCCCCCCTTCCGCCTCCTGCCGGGAGAGCAGGGCCGCGACGCCCTCGTCTGGGAGGGCGCGGGCCGTTTCCGCACGGTCTCCCCCGCCGAAGCCCTCGGCAAAACGCTGAGCGACGTCCGCCCCGAGGGCGAACCCTGGATCGAGCGCTTCGTGGACGACGCCGCGAACCTCCTCTTGGGCTCCGAGCCCAACCGCCGCCGCGCCGACGAGGGAGAGCCCCCCGTCCTTCTCGCCTGGCCCTGGGGCGCGGGCGAGCGCCTCCCCGTCCCCAACCTCCCCCTCCGCCTCGGCCGCCCCCTCGGCGCGGTCGGCGGTCCCGGGGGCGGCCCCGAAGCCTTCCGCGGCCTCGCCCGCCTTGCGGGAGCGAAGCCCCGCCCCGCGGACGCCACGATCGAGGTCCTCGACGGCGCCGACGCCCGCCGCGCCCGCGGCGGCTTCGAGGAGCTCGAGGCCTGGACCCTCCGCGACCTCCTCCCCCGCCTCGCCGACCTCGCCCGCGACCCCCTCGAGCCCGCCGCCCTCCTCCTCCCCGACGCCTGGAACCCGACCGCCGCCCTCTGGCTCGGCTTCGTCCCGAACCGAGACGGCGAGGGCGAACCCCGCCGCGACCTCCTCGCCGACCCGAAGACCCCCGCCCTCCCCCTCCCCGGAGCGATCGAGACCTTCCTCGCCGCCGAATAGACGAGAGGACGAGACCCCACGCACAAGCCGACGGCTAGCGAGGGTGCCGCCGACCCGCCCCGGCCCCGCGGGTAACGTCCCCGCGTGCTCCCGTACCGAGGCCTTCAGTGGCTTCCCATCCCCTCCGACCCCGAGTTCCCCGACGAGTACGCCCGCAACCTGCGCGCGAACGCCCTGCGCCCGATCCCCGATCTCGCCGTTTTCCGCACCGAGCACTTCGTCGGCGACGCCCGCCTCCCCCTCGCGGCGGCGAGCACCGCCCGCGCCTTTTGGGACGACGCGCACGCGCCCGAGGACCCCGCGATGGCGGGCGAGGAGTGGGCCGCGATCGTCAACGGCGTTCCCTGGATCCTCTCGCGCCTCTTCGTCGCCCTCACCGCGCGCCGGGGGATCGTCCGGGGCGACGGCACCGTCGTGGAGGAGACCGTCCCCTTCCCCGATCCCGGCCACCCCATCGGGTATCCGGCCTGGTCCACCGTCGTCGGCGAGACCCCCGCGGGCGGGCTCCTCGTCATGGTGAGCGGACTCCGGGGCTCGTGGCCCGTCTTCGTCGCCGAGACGACCGCCCCCGTCTTCGCCCTCATGGAGCGCCTCCACGAGCGCCTGAGCCTCGGCGAAGCCGCCTTCGACCCTGACGAGTCCGGCGAAGGTCCGGGGCGTGTGCGCGAGTACCGCGACCTCGCCGAAGAGAAGCCGGAGACGTCTCGCTAGGACGGCGCGCTCTAGCCCTCCCCCGCCGTTGTCCGGAGGGGAGCGAGAAACCTCGGAACTCGGGAGTCTTCCGCGCCGGATACCCTCTGGGTCGAGGCCGCGAGGATTCGGGGCGGGACTCACCCCGCCGGGAACGGCGCTACGGCCTGCATCGGTCCCACGATCCCCGCGTCGAAGGCGTCCGACTCCTCCGCCGGGAACCTACGACTCCTCGTGGTGCGAGGCCCCGACTCGGTTCGCCGGGTACCACGCGGCGACTTCCGCCCGCACGTCGAACTCGACTACGCCCTCCCCCCCCCGACTCCGGCACGCTCCACCGCTCGGCGGTCCCCACGCGTACCGCTCATTCAGCACGGGGTAGAAGATCGGTCGCCTCGGCAGGCGCGGCGGTCACGCCGAGAAACCGTTCGCCCGAAGGAGCGCGAGCCCCGCCGGACGCCGAGGCAAGGACCGCGCCTCGCGGAGAGAGACTCCGAGGGGTTCTTCGCCCCGACACGTTGTCGAAGAGGGCACCCGCCGCACTCTAGGGTGTGGAACGTCGAAACGCGCGCGAAAAGGGAAGGACCGGGAACCCCCCGCGCGGCGCGGAGGACCGTCCTGGCTTTTCCAGGCGTCGTGCGGGAACCCACCTTGCCCCAAATGGCGAGAACCGCGGTGGGAGCGGCGGGCGTGGCCACGCTCGAAGGGAGGACGTGACGCTCGCCCCCGAGAACGGCGCGAGCGTCACGCGGAACCGCCCGCCGAAACCCCCCAAACCCGCGCCCCCCGGTTCCCCAACCCCCCGCGAGCGTCACGCCGAGCGTCACGTTGCGGGGAGCACGACGCCATGATGATCCTCGCCCCCTACCGACCGGCGAGGAACCGCTTCGTGACGAGCCGCGCCGGCTCCCGGCGCGAGCGGATCTCCACCTCCACCGCCCGCTCCGGCCTCACGTCCGCCCGCACGTATGCCATCGCGATCCCCACCCCGAGAAGCGGCGCGACGACCCCCGACGTCACCTCCCCCACGAGATCGCCCCCCTCCTCCGGCGGCAAGAAGACCCGCGTCCCCGGCACCATCAGCCGCTTCGCCTCCAGACGCACCCCCTGGAGCTTCGTCGGCGTCCCCTCCCGCCGCGCGAGGTTCACGGCCTCCGACCCGAGGAACGCCTTCTCCTTCCCCACGACCCACCCGAGCCCCGCCGCGATCGGCGAGAGATCGTCCCCCAGCTCGTGCCCGTACAGCGGGAGCCCCGCCTCCACCCGGAGCGCGTCCCGCGCCCCAAGCCCGCACGGCGTGGTCCCCGCCGCCAGCAGCGCGTCCCAAAGCCGGACCGCGTCCTCCGCGCGCGGCACCACCTCGAACCCGTCCTCCCCCGTGTACCCCGACCGCGCGACGAACACCGGGATATCGTGGACCGACGTCGAGAGCGTCCCGAAGAGCGGCAACCCCCGCAGCCCGTCCGGGTCCGCCACCATCCCCGCGAGCGTCCCGACCGCCCCCGGCCCCTGCACCGCGATCATCCCCGTCCTCTGCGTGTCGTCGAGGATCGTCACCGTCGGCGGACGGTGGCGCTCGAGCCACGCGACGTCCTTCGCGTGGTTGCTCGCGTTCACCACGAGCGAGAACCGCTCCGCCCCCAACCGGTACACGATGAGATCGTCCACGACGCCCCCCGCCTCGTTCGTCAGAAGCGAGTACTGCCCCCGCCCGTCCCCGAGCCTCGCCACGTCGTTCGTCGTCACCCGCTCCAGGAACGCCTCCGCCCCCTCCCCGAACACCCGGAGCCGCGCCATGTGCGACACGTCGAACATCCCGACCCCCTCCCGCACCGCCCTCGCCTCGCTCGTGACCCCCGCGTACTGGACCGGCATCTCGAACCCCGCGAACGGCACGATCTTCCCCCCCGCCCGCACGTGGGCGTCGAAGAGAGGGGTCCGCGCGTACGTCTCGGTCATCGGGACCGAGCGTACCGGAGCGAAATCACTCGGCATCGGGCATGAGCGAGACGACCGTCACCGCCCGGCCCGGAGCGCGGAGCGGCGCGAGGAGCGCGAGCCACCGGTAGGGTAGGAGTTCAACCGACCCGATGCATCCCGCCCCCCGCCCCCGCCGCAGGACGAAGGTCAAGCCGCCGGTCCTTTCGGAAAGATCCTCGCGACCTCGACTTCGAGGCCCGACGAGAAGAGCGGGCGGATCGTCTCCCCCGCGCCGTACGTGCGCGACGACCGGTACTCGCCCCCCCCGGGCTCGCGCCGCACTTCGACGCTCTGGGCGCGAGGGTCCACGATCCAGTATTCAGGAACTCCCGCTCCCGAGTAGATCGCCGACTTGAGGCCCCGGTCTTTCGCGAGGCTTGTGAGGCTCACCTCGATCGCGAGGAGCACGTCGCCCGCCTTCGCCTCGCCGTCTTCGAGCGTGACCTCGTTCAGGGGGATCCGGTTGACGAAGACGTCGGGCATCGGCGCGTTCTCGGGGTCCACCTCCACTCTCGCCCCCGAATAGGCGAAGAATCCCTCAGGACGGTACTCGCGCAGGAGGTCGAGGAGAAGCTGGACGATCGCGTTGTGATAGAGAGTCTCGGCCATTTCGAAGTGGAGGCGACCATCGAGGAGTTCGACGCGCGCCTCCGCGAAGACCTCCCGGTCGCGCAAGGCGTAGAACTCCGCGACCGTGAGCCCGCCCTCGACCCGGGGGGCGGAAAGAACGACGGGCGGAGCGACCGAGGCGGACATGGACTTAGTCTAGCCCCGCCCCGAGTCCCGCGTACACCGATTCGAGCCGGTCGAGATACCGGTCGAGCGTGAACGGGTCGGCCCAGTACCGCGCGTACGCCGCCTCGCTCATGAGGCGCGCGTCCTCCGCCGCATGCGCCGACAGCGCCGCCGCGAGCGAGGCCTCGTCCCCCGAGCGGAACCACCGCCCCGTCGCCCCGTTCCCGACGTACTCCCGCGCCGCGCACGCGTCGCTCACGATCACCGGCACCCCCCGCCCGAGCGCCTCCAGCGCCCCGAGCCCCGCCGTCTCGTACCACAGCGAGGGGAACACGACTGCCCGCGCCCGCCCGATCCGCTCCTGCACCCCCGCCGTCGAGAGCCACCCCGCGAACTCCGCCCCCGGGTTCTCGCCCTCGGCGCCCGCCCGCTCCGGCCCGTCCCCGACGAACACCGCCGGCACCCCCGCCCGCGCGGCGGCGCGCGCGAAGAGCCGGACCCCCTTCTCCGGTTCCATCCGCCCGACGAAGACGAACTCCCGGTTCCGCTCCGCCTCGACCCGCGCCTCCCGCTCTACCGCGACGGGGTTGTCCACCACCGTCTGCGACGCCCTCCCCGGCACGTACGGCCGCAGGATCCCCGCCGAGAACGGCGAGACGTGGACGAACGCCCCGAAGGCGTCCCACACCCGCAGGAGCGGCCCGTTCACCGTCGCCCGCGCCATCTGCATCGCCTTCCCCGCCCGCCCCGTCCGCGTGCACTGCCGCGCCCAGCACGCGGGGGACATCGGCTTTAGGGGGCAGATCGCCGCCCGCTCGAAATCGTAGAACCCGGTGTTCGGGTCCGCGATCCCGAAGTCGTGGAGCGTCATCGCCAGCCGGAACCCCGCCCCCCGCGCCGCCCGCACCACCGACGCCGAGAGCACCCGCCGGAACGAGTGGACGTGGACGACCGTCTCCGCCGGGTCCCAGCCCGCGAGAAAGCGCCCCATCGCCCCCCCCGCCTCTCGGTTGTAGAAGAACCGCTTGAGAAGCTCCGCCTTCGAGCCCGCCCCCGCCGCCCCCGCTCGGTAGGCGTCGGCGAGCCCGAGCGTCGTCGCCTCGATGTTCGGGTGCCCGGCGAGGGCCGGGGCGATCTCCCCCTCGCCCCCGAAGAACCCGACCCGCCATCCCCGGTCGGCGAACCCCGTCGCGGTCGCGATCGCGACCCGCTCGGTCCCGCCCGAGAGTCCCGCCCCGTCGCAGACGACGATGAGAGTCTTCAAGAGCCCCCCGGCATCAGGAGGACGAGCCGATCGTGTGGTACTCGAACCCCGCCGCCTCGGCCCGGTGCCGCTGGTACACTCGCCGCCCGTCGAAGAGCACCTTCCCCCGCGTCGCTCCCGCGAGCCGCGCGAGATCGAGCCCGCGGAACTCGTTCCACTCGGTGACGAGCACGAGCGCGTCGGCCCCCTCGGCGACCTCGTACACCCCGTCCACGTACTCGAGCTCCGGATGGATCTCCCGGACGTTCTCGGTCGCCACCGGGTCGTACGCCCGCACCTTGCCCCCGCCCGCGAGGATCCGCTCGATGATGAGGAGCGATTTCGCGTCCCGGATGTCGTCGGTGTTCGGCTTGAACGCGAGCCCCATGAGCCCCACCGTCTTTCCCTCGAAGCCCCCAAGCCGGCCCTCGATCCGCCGGACGAAATGCAGCGTCTGGTCGTCGTTGATCGCGATGACCTCCTTCAGCAGGCCGAAGTCGTACCCCAGCCGCCCCGCCGTCGAGACCATCCCCTGGACGTCCTTCGGAAAGCACGAGCCGCCCCAGCCCAAGCCCGCCGAGAGGAACTGCGGCCCGATCCGCGCGTCCGCCCCCATCCCCTTGGCGACGTCCGCGACGTTCGCCCCGCAAAGCTCGCACACCCGGCTCATCGCGTTGATGAACGAGATCTTCATCGCGAGAAAGGCGTTCGCGCCGTACTTGATAAGCTCCGCCGACTCGAGGTCGGTCACGAGCATCGGCGCCCCGAGGTCGGCGTACAGCTCGACGAGCTTGTTCGAGGCGACCCGTTTCTTGCTTCCGATGACGATCCGGTCGGGCTTGAGCGTGTCCGCGATCGCCGAGCCCTCGCGCAGGAACTCGGGGTTGCTCACCACGTCGAAGCACGCGGGATCCGCCCCCGCCTCCCTCAGGACGCCCTCGACCATGTCGCCCGAGCCGACCGGCACCGTGGACTTGTTCACGACGACCGTGTAACCCGACTTCGCCGCGATCGCCGTCCCGATCCCCCGCGCCACCGCGCGCACCGCCGTGAGGTCCGGCGTCCCGTCCTCCGCCGGGGGGGTCCCGACCGCGATGAAGACGACCTCGCTCAGGGCGACCGCGTCGCCGATCGAGTCGGAGATCGCCAGCCGCCCCTCGTCGAGCCCGCGCCGGAGAAGCTCCTCGATCCCCGGCTCGTAGATCGGCGGCTCGCCCCGCCTCAGCATCGCGACCTTCGCCGGGTCCTTGTCCACGCACACGACGTCGTTGCCGAGCTCCGCGAGCACCACGCCCGTCACAAGCCCCACGTACCCCGTTCCCACCACTGCGATCTTCATCTTCTTCCTAGAGGGTGAGCGAAAACCGTGCCGTTTCGCTCGCGCCTGTCAAGGAAGGTCCACTTCCGACGAATCTCCGAGGACGAGCCGGAGCGCGACCGGCCGCGTCGCCCGCCCCGAGACCCGCGCCCCCCGCCCGATGAGCGAGTCCGCGATCCGCGCGGGCAGATCCTCTAAGACCGAGTCGGCGAGCACGATTGAGTTCTCGACCTCCACCCGCGTGAGCCGGCACCGGGCCCCGACCGCCGTGAACGGCCCGACGTAGACGTCCTCCAACCGGCACCCCGCTCCGACGATCGCCGGCCCCCGCACCGTCGTCCGGCGCAGGACCGCCCCCGCCTCCACGATCACGCGCCCCTCGATCCGGCACCCCTCGCAATCCCCCTCGTTCCTCGGCGCGGCGTCCTCGAGCACGAGGCGGTTCGCCTCCAGCATCGCCTCCACCGTCCCCGTGTCCTTCCAGTACCCCGAGACGATGTGGCTCCTCACCGGCTCGCCCCCGTCGATGAGACCCTGGATCGCCTCCGTGATCTCGTACTCTCCCCGCGCCGAGGGCTCCAGCCGCTCGATGACCTCGTGGATCCGCCGGTCGAAGAGGTAGACCCCGACGAGCGCGAGGTTCGAGCGCGGCGCCTTCGGCTTCTCCTCCAGCCGCACCACCCGGTCCCCGTCCATCTCCGCGACCCCGAACCGCTCGGGGTCGGGCACCGGCGTCAGGAGCACCGTCGCCGCCGGCCGCGACGCCTCGAACTCCTTCACGAGTTCCGAAAGCGGCGACTTGATAAGGTTGTCCCCGAGGTACATCGCGAAGTCGTCGTCGCCGAGGAACGGCCGCGCCGTCGCCACCGCGTGCGCGAGCCCCAGCGGCTCCGGCTGGGCGATGTAGGTGAAGCGCGCCCCGAAGCGCGACCCGTCCCCGAGCGCCGCCTCGAACGGCCCGCCGAGCTCGGTCACGACGATCCCGATCTCCTCGATCCCCGCCTCGCGCAGGGCGTCGATCCCGTACTCGACCACCGGCTTGTTCGCGATGGGGACGAGCTGTTTCGCCATCGAATAGGTGATCGGCCGGAGCCGCGTCCCCTTCCCTCCTGCGAGGATGAGCGCCTTCACAGGTCGTCTCCCAGCGACTTCCCGTAGAACGCCGCGACGAACGACGTGTACTCGGGCGACGCGGCGATCGTGCGCCACCACGCCTCGTTCTCGCGGTACCACCGCGCCGTCGCCCGGAGCTCGCCTTCAAAGTCGCGCTTCGGCGCCCACCCGAGCGCGCGCAGACGCCCCGTCTCCATCGCGTACCGCCGGTCGTGCGCCCCCCGGCGCGGGTCCTCGATCGTCTTCACGAGGTCTTCGCCCCGCCCGAGCTCGTCGAGAAGGATGCGCGTCGTCTCGCGGTTCGTCCGCTCGTTCCCGTCGCCGACGTTGTAGACGAGGCCCGGCTCCCCCCGCTCCAGAACGGCGAGGATCCCCTCGCAGTGGTCGAGGACGTGGATCCACTCGCGCACCTGCGAGCCGTCCCCGTAGAGCGGCACCCGCTTCCCCTGCAAGAGCCGGGTCGCGAAGAACGGCACGAGCTTCTCGGGGTATTGGTACGGCCCGTAGTTGTTCCCCCCGCGCGTCACCATCACCGGCGTCCCGAAGGCGATGTGGCTCGCCCGCGCCTGCAGATCCCCTCCCGCCTTGCTCGACGAGTACGGCGTGTTCGGCATCAGAGGAGAGTCCTCGGTGAACCTACCCTCGGCGATCGAGCCGTACACCTCGTCCGTCGAGACGTGGACGAACCGCCCCACGCCGAGCCTCCGCACCGCCTCGCACAGGACGAACACCCCGAAGACGTCGGTCCCGATGAACGATCCCGGATCGAGGAGCGAGCGGTCGTTGTGGCTCTCCGCCGCGAAGTTCACGACGTGCGTGACTCCGTGCGCCCGGATCGTCCCCTCGACCGCCACCGGGTCCTGCACCCGCCCGGCGGCGAAGCTCGCCCGCTCCTTCGGCAGGTCGGCGAGGTTCGCGAGGTTCCCTGCGTAGGTGAGCGCGTCGAAGACGACGACGCGGCACCCGCGCTCCCGCACGAGGAGCCGCGCGAAGTGCGAGCCGATAAACCCCGCCCCCCCGCACACCATCACCACGTCGTCCGGCGTCAACATCTCCCTCTCCCTACTCCCCGATGCGGAACGGCGAGCCGGGGTCGCCCTCGTGCCGGATCTCGTCCACCGGCCCCCGCTTCCCCTCCCCCGCGTAGAGCCGATCCGGGGCGTTCACGACGAACGCAGGCCGGTCGCCGACGTTCCGGTACCCGTGGACGACTCCCGGCGGCACCATGACGAACACCGGGTTCGCCTCGCCGACTCTCAGGATCGCCCGCGCCGGGGGATGCCCGCGCCGGTTCTCCCAAAGGTAGAGCTCGTACGCGCCGTCCACGAAGGCGAAGCCGTCGGTCTGCTCGCGGTGCTCGTGCGGCCCTCGCGCGACCCCCGGGAGCGTCACCGACAGGTACGCCATCGCGGGCCGGAACCCCTCCGGCAAATCGTCCTCGCGGAAGAGCTCGAGGAGATGGCCCCGCGCGTCCTCGTGACGGGCGAGCGCGCGGACCTCGACCCCTGCCGGAGGATGGGGAGGGGAGGGCGCGAGATGGACGTCCCCGCCGTTCGCCCCGCCGAGTTCCCCATCGAACGCCATCGGGCGAAAGATACCCGCCCGAGGGGGAATCTCTCGAAAACGCCTCCGGCGCTCTCCGGTTCGGCACCGTTTGGCACGCATCTCGCAAGAGAGGGGAGACATGGACCGGACGCACGAGAACGCCCCCGCGAGAGATCGCGCGGGGGCGTCCGGAAGGGGCGCGGAGGTTCAGCGCCGACGCAAGGCGGGCAGGGTCGTCCCGAAGTTGCGGAAGGCGGAGACGACCTCCCAGTACGGCTGGTCCGTCATGTCCACGAGCCCCGTGTTCATCCGCTCGTTGTCCGACCAGCGTCCCGTGAACGGCGTCTCGGCGAAGGCGTGCATGAACGCGCCGCACACGTTCCGGATCGAGGCGGCGCGGGCGAAGTAGCCGCCCACCCGGGCGCCGCGGTCGGCTTGGCTTCCGACCTCCCAGTTCTTGTTCCCGCACCAGTGCCCCCGGTCCACCGCCGCGTACGAGAACTCGGAGAGGATGACCGGCTTCGTCAGACGCGCGATCCGGTTCCAGGTCGCGTCGTCGCTCTCGTAGTTGTTGATCGTCACCGCGTCGGCGTACTTCGAGATGACGTCGAGCACCGCGTCCGGCGTCTGGTCGAGCGCGTCCCGCGATCCGAGGAAGAGCCCCTTGTAGCCGATCCGGGCGAGCGAGCCGCGGATCGAGCCGTAGTACTTGTCCGCGTACGCCGTGAGCATCGCCTTCAGGTCCGTCCGCATCGCCGGCGTGATCGCGGGCTGGCCCACCCCGCTCGCCGTCAGCTGGCCCCACGAGGCGAGCCCCGTCCCCCACGCCGCGTTGAAGCGCGCGATCGTCCCGTACTTCGCCTGGAGCAACGCGACCATCGGCGCCTTGCACGGCTGCGTCGAGGGCGCGTTGAGCGCCGCGAACGGGATCTGGTACGTCGAGCGCTCGTCGTTCACGAACCCCCACGTCTCCTCGTTCCCGATGCACAGCCCGATGAGGTTGCTCGGGTTGTTCGCGATCTCCCAGGCGAAGTTCGTCCGGAACTGCGAGTCGCACCACCCCGCGAAGCTCGGCGCCCAGGGATCGTTCGGCGACGTCCAGTACGGCTGGGGCACGTTGAGCTTCACCGGAAAGTAGTACATGAAGATCCAGTTCATGTAGGGCACCCGCTGGTCGCGCACCACCCCGTTGTCGAGGGTGCCCGCGACCGCGTTCACGCCCCACTTCCGCATCCGCTGGGCGATGCGCGAGTGCCACTGCGCCTCGTAGTTCCCCCCGAACTTGCGGTAGAGGTTCGCCCTGTACATATCGAACGTGCGTTGCCACGCCCCCGTCGGGAAGTAAGGCGCCGATCCGAAGAACTGCCCGTACTCGCCCCCCGAGTCAGGAAGCGTCTGGTACATCTCCTCCTTCCCCTCCAGCACCATCCGACCGTCCATGTAGACGTTGTTCGCCCCCACGAACCACGACCGGTTGCCGTTCGGGTCCACCGGAAACCAGTTGCCGCTCGCCGAGCGCTCGAACCGCCACTTCCCCGTCGCCTTCAACGATCCGAGCGCCTGCGAGCCGACCGCCGTCGGCGCGTCCGCCGTCGAGGCGAGGATGTTGCGCTCCGAGACGTCGCGCGCCAAGAGATCGCCGTCGTCCGAGACCTTCCAATCCCCCCCGAGGTCGGCGTCCTGCCCGTACTTGTCGATAAGCCCCGTGAGATCCCGCCGCGCCTTCACGAGGCGCACGTCCTGCACCTCCACCGTGGACGGAAGCCCCCCGCTCCAAACGAACCATCCCGTGATCCGGCTCGGGTTGAAGTTCCACGTGGCCGGATAGCTCATGACCTGCGCGGGCACGTCGAGCTTCGGCGGGGCGATCGTCATCTGCTTCCCCATCCACTGCTGGTTGAAGTACATGAGGAACGTCTTCGTCTCCCCCGGCGCGAGCGGCAGCGCCACAACGACCCGTCCCGAGTCGCGCCCGTTGAAGTAGTTGTGGAGCCCGATCTCGGGGTTCATCGGCACCGAGCCGAGGTTCTTCACCTTGAAGTAGACCCCGTCGTACTGCGAGGCGTCGAGCTCGCGCGGAAGCGCTCCCCAGAAAAGGGCGTCCGGCGCGTCGAACCGGGCGCGGTAACACATCCCCTGCCCGGGTTGCGGCACCTGTTGCACCGAGCCGTAGCGCACCGTGACCGAGGAGCCGTCCCCGACCCCGTCCGCCCCGATCTGAGGAAGCACACGCAGGCCCGAGTCCTGCGTCCTCTGCGCGAGAACGGGAGAGGCGGCGAGGAGAAGGGTCGCCGCGGACGCCGCGAAGGAGAGAGACCGCATGGAGGGGACGTTCCTCCCCCCCGTGCCAAAGATCCCCGCAATCTCGCGAGAACGCGCCCCGCCCTCCCCGAGGCGTCATGCTATAGGCCATGCGCGTGGTGCTGACCGGCGGGGCGGGGTTTCTCGGCTCGCACCTCTCCGACCTCCTCCTGAAGAACGGCCACGAGGTCGTCGCCGTCGACAACCTCGTCACCGGCTCGGAGGGGAACGTCGCCCACCTCGCCGCCCACCCCGGCTTCTCCCTCGTCCGCGCCGACGTCTCCGAGGGCCTGAGCGCGGACGGCCCCGTGGACTTCGTCGCCCACCTCGCGAGCCCCGCCTCTCCGGTGGACTTCACCCGCATCCCCCTCGAGGTCCTGCGCGTCGGCTCGCGCGGGACCGAGAACGCGCTCGACCTCGCCGAATCGAAGGGCGCGCGCTTCCTCATGGCCTCGACGAGCGAGGTCTACGGCGATCCCCAGATAAGCCCCCAGCCGGAGAGCTACTGGGGCAACGTCAACCCGATCGGCGTCCGCTCCGTCTACGACGAGGCGAAGCGCTTCTCCGAGGCTATGACGATGGCCTACTGCCGCTACCGGGGCGTGGACACCCGGATCGTCCGCTTCTTCAACACTTACGGCCCCCGCATGCGCCTCGACGACGGCCGCGTCGTCCCGAACTTTGTCCGCCAGGCCCTCGCGGGCGAGCCCATCACCGTCTACGGCGACGGACTCCAGACCCGCTCGTTCGGCTACGTCGAGGACATCCTCCGCGGCGTCTACGCGCTCATAATCGCTCCGGGCGACACCCCCGGCATCCACGAGCCGTTCAACATCGGCACCCAGGAGGAGCGCACCATGCTCGAGTTCGCCGCCCTCGTGCGCGATCTCGTCGGCTCATCGAGCGGGATCGTCCACCTTCCCGCCGCGAGCGACGACCCGAAGCAACGCCGCCCCGACGCGACCCGCGCCCGCGAGATCCTCGGTTGGGAGCCCGCCGTGAGCGTCGAGGACGGTCTGCGCACCACCATCGCCGCGTTCCGCGAGGCGATGGGTCCGAAGACCCCCGGCGTCGCGACCCCCTAGCGAAACGGGTACCGTCGTCGGATAATATCGGGAGTGGCACGCCCCTTGCGGGCGTTGTAGCGTCCCGATGCCGTCTTCTCTGCTCTTGAGTCCCGCCGAGGGCCGAGGCTTCCGCCTGAACCCCCTATGAGCGTCTCCCCCGCTCTCGAACCGAACCCCGGTGCCTCGCTTCGGGAGCCTTTGGCCGCGACGCCCTCCCCGGCCCCTCGGTTCGATCCCCGCGACGTGGACTGGAAGGCGGTGTTCGCGCATCCCCTGACGATCCCCGGCCTTCTCGTCCTCGCCGGGCTCGTCCTCGCGTTCCTCCCGATGATCGTGGCCCTCCCCCAGCGCTGGACCGAGGACGAGTACTACTCGCACGGCTGGCTCGTCCCCCTCCTCGCGGGCTTCATCACGTTCCGGCGCTGGCCCCGCATCGCCGCCTTCGCCGCGCGGCCGAGCGTCGTCTCCGCCGCACCCGTCGCGCTCCGCGTTCCCCTCGCGCTCGCCGCGGGAGCCGCGACCTGGGCCGCGCTCTACATCGGCTACCGCGCCTCCTCGGCCGTGCTCGCCGCGGTCGGCTACCGCCTTGACGGGGCCGCCGCCCTCGGCGCGGGGGCGCTCGCCCTTCTCGCCGTCGTCGGCGCGGTCGCCGGCCTCTACGCCGCCGCGATCTCCCTCCTGAACCGCGGCCTCGGCCCCGTATGGTGCGCGGGCGCGATCCTCGTCTCGCTCCTGCCCCTCGTGTACGTCTCGTACGTCGGGAACATCGTCGTTCTCCAGTCCGTCCTCTTCGTGATGGCGGCGACCCTCGCCGTCGTCATGGTCGCGGGCTGGCGCTGGGGCTTCGCGCTCTTCCCGGCGATCGGCTTCCTCCTCTTCGCCCTCCCTGTCTGGAACTCGTTCATCGACGGCTACACGAACCCCCTCCAGCTCGCCTCGACGAAGGTCGCCTTCCAGCTTCTGAAGGCCACCGGCTTCTCCCCCCTCCAGACCGACCCGACGACGATCTACCTGAACAACTTCCAGCTGAACGTCGCCGTCCCCTGCTCGGGCATGAAGCTCATGCTCGCCGTCTCGGCCTTCACGACCCTCTTCATCCTCATCGCGAACCTGCGCGCCTGGAGCAACGTCTTCATGGCCGCCCTCGTCGTCCCCCTTTGCCTCTTCGTCAACGGCCTTCGCATCGCCCTCATCGGCATGGTGGGCAACCAGTACGGCCAAGAGGCCGGGATGAAGTTCCACGACTACAGCGGCTACATCACCCTCGTGGTCTGCTTCTTCCTCCTCTTCAAGTTCGCCCGTCTTCTCGGGTGGAAGGACTGACATGAACCCCTCCGACGCTCCCCTTCCGGCCCCTGACTCCTCTACCGTCCCTGCCGCGCCGCTCCGCGACGACTGGCTTCGCGGCGCGCGCAACCGCGCGTTCGTGGCCGCCGGGCTCCTCCTCGCCGTCGGCGCCTCCCTCGCCTTCGTGCCCAAGCCCGAGGCGACCGTCCGCTCCGAGGTCTGGGTCGCGAGCGGGCTTCCCGAGCGGGTCGGCGACTATGCCCGCGTCCCCGCGCAAGACCCGAAGTTCCCCTACTGCTCCTACAAGATGGACAAGGGGACCTACGACATCCTGCGCCCCTGGGGGATCGTGCCCCGCGTCTTCTCCAACGGGCGCGAGACGTACGACGTCGTCGTCATCGGGTCGAACTCAAAGGACTCCTTCCACGATCCCCGCGTCTGCTTCTCCGCCCAAGGCTGGAACCTCTCGAACGAGCGCGAGGAGAAGATCCGCACGAAGACCTACGGCGACGTCCCCGTCACCCTCGTGGACATGGACCACGACGGTCAGAAGACGATCGCGATGTACTTCTACCGCCTGCGCGAGGGCTACGTCGGCTCGAACGCCGGCGCGAAGAAGGAGATGCTCCTCTACAAGCTCGCCAAGCTCGGCAAGGACAACGAGGGCGGCTTCATCCGCATTATCCCGAGCGGCGCGGGCGGCGCGAGCCCGAAGCCCGAGGCCCTCAAAGCCTTCGCCGCCGCCTGGGTGGACGAGGCCGCGAAGACGAGCGGCGGCTATTACTAAGTCGTCCGCCTAAGACGAGCGAGGGCGCCCTTGCGGGCGCCCTCCTCGGTTCCGAGCGACCGGTTCTGGTCCGAGCCTCAGTTCGAGACGGGGCCGTCCGCCGCGCGGCGGTCGTCGGCCTCCGCCATCATCGTCACGAGCTCCTGGAACGTCGTCGTGGGCTCCCAACCGAGCTTCGCCTTCGCCTTCGCCGGATCGCCGATGAGAAGCTCGACCTCGGCCGGCCGGTAGAACTGCGGGTTGATCTTCACGACGACCTTTCCGGTCTTCCGGTCGGTCCCGCGCTCGTTCTCCGCCTCGCCGTCCCACTGGATGTCCATCCCCAGCGCCTGCCCCGCGAGCTCGACGAAGAGCCGCACCGTCTGCGTCTGGTTCGTGGCGAGGACGTAGTCGTCCGCCTCGTCCTGCTGGAGCATCCGCCACATCCCCTCGACGTAGTCCTTCGCGAACCCCCAGTCGCGCTTCGAGTCCATGTTCCCGAGCTCCAGCGCCTCGCGGTGGCCGCGCTTCACCTCGGCGAGGTGGGCCGTGACCTTGCGCGTGACGAACTCGAGTCCGCGCAGGGGCGACTCGTGGTTGAAGAGGATCCCGCTCGACGCGTGCATCCCGTACCCCTCGCGGTAGTTCACCGTGATCCAGTGCCCGTAGAGCTTTGCCACGCCGTAGGGCGAGCGCGGGTAGAACGAGGTCGTCTCCTTTTGCGGGATCTCCTGCACCTTGCCGAACATCTCGCTCGTCGAGGCCTGGTAAAACCGCGAGTGCGGCGACACCTCGCGGATCGCCTCGAGGAAGCGGCACACCGCCACCCCGTCCGCGTCCGCCGTGTACAGCGGCTGCTCGAACGAGATCCCCACGAAGCTCTGCGCCGCGAGGTTGAAGATCTCGTCCGGCTGGATCTGCTTCAGCAGGCGCTGGACGTTCTGGTACTCCAGAAGCTCCAGAGGCACCATCCGCACCTCGTCCTTGAGGCCCAGCTCCCGCTGGCGCCAAAGGTTCGTGGACGCGTTGCGCCGGTAGCCGCCGTAGACCTCGTACCCCTTCTCGAGAAGGAGCTTCGACAGGTACGAGCCGTCCTGTCCGGTGACGCCGGTGACGAGTGCTTTCTTAGCCATGCTTGATCCTCTTTCCACGTTCCCCAGGGAGGGCCCGACGGGAAAAACCCGAAGACGGGACCCGTGCCTTCGCTGCCCTGCAAAGGGCCGCCCCCGGAAAGAACCGCCTAAGATACCGCCTGAACCCACGCCTCCTCGACCCGGCGGAGCGATCCCTCCCAGGTGAACCGGCCGGATCTCGCCAAACCCTCGCATCCCTTAACCTCCCGAAGCCCCGGGTCGGCGAGCGCCCCCGCGATCGTCCGCGCCATCCCCTCCGGATCCCTCGGATCGAAGAGGAACGCGCACGAGCCGACCACCTCGGGAAGCGACGACGTCTCCGAGCACGCCACCGGCGCCCCCACCGCCATCGCCTCGAGCGCCGGGATCCCGAACCCTTCGACGAACGACGGCAGGACGAAGAGCTCCGCCCGCTGAAGAAGGGGGCCGATGAGCGCGTCGTCCACGTACCCCGCGAAGATCACGTCGTCCCCGACCCCCAGACGCTCCACCGCCTCGAAGACGGGCGACTCCTTCCACCCCCGCGCCCCCACGACCACGAGCTTGAGCCCCGGGTGCGACGGACGGAGCCGCGCGAACGCCTCGAGAAGCCCCGCGAGGTTCTTGCGGGGCTCCAGCGTCGAGAGCGTCGCCAGATAGCGCGCCCCCTCCGGCACGATCCCCGAGAGATCGGTCGCCGCGAGCTCCTCAGATCCTAGCGGGCGCAGATCGTTCCCCGGCCCGCACGGCGCGACGACGATCCGCTCCGGCGGCACCCGGTACGCGCGCGAGATCTCCCCTCTCGTGTACTCGCTGATCGTCACGATCCGGCGCGAGCGCCGAGCCGCCAACGCATGGAGACCGTCCATGACGAGGCGCTTGCGCGGCGTGTACCACTCGGGGTTCGTCCGGGGGAACGCATCGAAGATCGTCGCGACGACCGGCACCGACGATCGCGCCGGCACCGCCGGAAAGGGACAGAACAGCACGTCCGCCCCGAGCCGTCTCGCCTCCCGCGCCACGCGCGCGTGCTCCCACAGCGCCCGCGCGCGCGCGTTCGGCACCGGCACCGGACGCCAGGTCGTCCACGGCGACTCGCGCCAGGCCAAGGGGATGGGAAAGCTCGCCGGGAGAAAGACGTCGTACTGGTGCCCCAGATCCACCCGCGCGATCGCGTCGAGCGTGGCGAGGATATGCCTCCCGACCCCCGCCTTGTTCACCCCCGCCCCGTGCGGCATCACGAACGAGGAGACGAGCACCCTCACCCCCGATCTCCCGAGGGCGCGGGTTCCGACAGCATCTCGTCGTACATCGCGAGGAGCAGGTCCACATGGTGCTCCGGCGTCGGGGGCGAGGCCCAGAACCGGTCGTACGCCGCCCGGCTCATCCGCTCGCACACCCCGTCGTCGAGAAGCCGGCCCATCCTCTCCGCGAGATCCGCCGCGTCCTTGCTCCGGAACGCGAACCCCGTCTCCCCCTCAACGATCTCCCCCGTCGTCGTCGTGTCGTCCGAGGCGAGCACCGGGATCCCCCGCCCGAGCGCCTCCACCGGCGCGATCGGGTTCACCTCGTACCAGACGCTCGTGAGCGCGAGCGCCCGCGCCCCCTCGAGCTCCCGCGCGAGCTCCGCCGCCCCGACCCACCCCGAGAAGCTCGCCCCCGCGTACCCCATCGCCTCCAGCTCCCCCCGAAGCGGCCCGTCGCCGATGAAGCGCACCTCCGCCCCGATCCGCCGCGCCGCCTCGATGAGAAGCCCCGGGTTCTTCTCCCGCGAGAGCCGCCCCGAATGCACGAACCGCCGGTTCCGCTCCGCCGGAACGCGCGGCCCGGGGTCGGCGAGGATCGGGAGGTGCATGGGGTGGATGCGCGCGTCCTCAGGCAGGAACGGCCGGAGGATCTCGATGGATTTCGGCGAGAACATCCCGAAGTGCCGCACCCGCGTCGGCAACCCCCCGCGTCCCCTCTGCACCCGCCATCGGTACAGGTGCGCCGCCTTCCCCACCCAGGTCTTCGAGGCCATGCAGTGCCGCGTGACGCACGCGGGACCCCCGGGCTTCCGGTGGCAAATGGAGCCCGCCCGCACGTCGAAGAACTGCCCCTGCGGGCACACCGCGTGGTAGTCGTGGAGCGAGACCGCGACCCGCGCCCCCGCGTCCTGCGCCGCCACGACGACGCTCGGCGAGAGCGTCACCGCCCAGGTGTGCAGGTGGACGATCTGCCGCTCGGGCGGAAAGCCCGCCGCCTCCCCCCGCGCGATCTCCGCCCGCATCGCGTCGTAAGCCCCGTCGTTCCAGGCGTTCCGCACCGTCCGTCGCCACGTCGCGGGCTCGATCTCGCTCCCGATCCCCCGGACGACCGTCTGCGCCAACCCCGGCTCCCCCGCGAACTCCTCCGGCAAGGCCCCCGTCCCGGCGAAGAGCGTCGTCGCCACCCCCCGCCGCGCAAGCCCCGCCGCCGAGAGCACCGCGCACTTGTCCGCCCCTCCCGGGATCGCGGCCGTGTCGTTCACGACGATGACGCGGAAGTCGGCCATAGGGTCCCCTCAGTCTATCGGTTCCCACCCGGCTCCGGAAGAGAACCCATAATGGGGCGATGGGGCGCCCCTTCGACGTCGTGATCCTCAACGAGTCCGCCCGCACCGCCGGGGGCGCCGACCGCGTCGCCTGCGCGACCGCCGCCGGACTCGCCCGCCGCGGGCACCGCGTCCGTCTCCTCTCCGCCGACGCGGGCGATCCCGAGGCCCCCGACCCCGACCTCGAGGCCGCCGGGGTCGAGCTCCGCCCCCTCGCCCTTCTCTCCGCCTACGAGCGTTCCGACCGGAAGGCCCAGCTCCGTGCCCTCGGCGGCAACCCCGATGCCCCCGCCGCCGTCCTCGCCGCCGTCGAGGGCCTCGACCCCCGCCGCACCCTCGTCCACGTCCACAACGCGGCGCTGAAGCTCACCTGGACCGCGGTGGACGCGCTCGCGCGCTGGGGCGCGAGGACGGTGCTCACCGCCCACGACTACGGCGCCGCCTGCCCCACCGGCAACTTCTTCGATTATCCCGCGAACGCCGTCTGCCCCCGCCGCCCCTTAGGCGCCTCCTGCCTCGCCTATGAGTGCACCGGCGGGGGGCGCAAGGCCCGCCTCCCCCGCGTCCTCGCCGCCGCCGCCGCCCGCCGCGCGGGGGTCCATGCGCGTTACGCCGCCGTCCTCTATCCGAGCCCTCTCGCCCGGCGCGTGATGGAGCCCTACCTGAGCGCCGCGCGCCACCACGAGGTCCTCCCGAACCCCCAGGATCTCGTCCCCGGCCCCCCGTCCGTCCCCTCGCGCTCCGATATTTTCCTCTACGTGGGCCGCCTCATGCGCGAGAAGGCCCCCGGCCTCTTCCTGCGCGCCGCCGAGTCGGCCGGCGTCCGCGCCCGGATCGTCGGCGACGGCCCCTTGCGCCCCGATCTCGAACGCGAGTTCCCCCGCGCCGAGTTCGCGGGATGGCTCCCCCCGGAGGCCGTCGCCGCCGAGTTCGCCGCCGCCCGCGCCCACGTCTTCCCGTCTCTTTGGCGCGAGACGATGGGGCTCGGGGTCCTCGACGCCGCCTCCCGCGGCATCCCGACCGTCCTCACCGACCTCGTCGGCGCCGCCGACTGGGTCCGCGACCACGACGCCGGCCTCCTCGTCCCCGCCGGCGATCCCGCCTCCCTCGCCGACGCCCTCGTCCGCCTGAGGGACGACGCCCTCGTGGACGCTCTCGGCGCGCGCGCCTACGGGGCGCTCTGGGCCGATCCCCCCACCCTCGAGCGCCACCTCGATCGCCTCGAGACGGTCTACGCCCGCGCGATGGGAGTCTGAGCGCCGCCTAGGCGGACCTTGCCACGGGCTCGCCCGCGATCCGGCGCGCTCCGAAGCGCCCGACGATCCACCGGCGCGCGGGACCCTCGACGAGGCGGAACGCGAGGATCGAGAGCCCGACCGACGCGAGGAGGCTGAGCGCCACCCCCGCGGGCGACCCGATCGGAAGCCCGACGCGCTCGCCGACGAGCTTCAGGGCGTTCTTCACCGGGACGTGGATGAGGTAGAGGCTGTAGCTCGCCTCCCCGAGGAGCACGAGGAGCGGCGCCGTCAGGAACCGCGGCCGCTCCCCGCGCGTGAGCGCCAAGGCGAGGATAAGCGCCGCGAAGAGCGGCACCGGCGTCACCTGTTGGATCACGAGCGAGTAGCGAAGCTCCGTGTAACGGAACGAGAGCGCGAAAAGCCCCAGCCCCAGAACACCGACGAACGCCAGCGCCCCCCATCCGCGCGCCCCCCACCGCGGGATCCGGCGCACGAGCGCGGCGAGAAGCATCCCGATGGCGAACTCCCCCAGCCGGAACAGCGGCCACATCCGCACCGCCTGGTTCAACCGCATGTCGAACCCCGGCGGGTAACCCCAACCGAGCGACGCCGCCCACTGCGGGAACGCGAACTGCGAGTAGAGGATCGGAAGCACCGAACCCAGCGCGAACGCGACCGCGACCGCGACGAGCGCCCCGCGCGCCCCCACGCGCCGAAAGAACGGGAAGAGGAAGGGGAACAAGAGGTAGAACCCCGCCTCGCACCCCACCGACCACGTCGGCGGGTTTAGCACCGGCACGGGGTCGAAAGGGATCTCGTGCGTCATCGTCAGGTGCGAGAGCCCGACGAGCCACGGATGGCTGTAGGCGTACCGCACCGCCGGATCATCCCGGAAGAGGACGAGCCGCGGCAGCACCACGGCGAGCGACAGCGCGTACATCGGATAGATCCGCGCGAACCGGTGCAGGAAGAACTCTCGCCTGCCTCCCGCCGTCGTCACGTCCCGATCCCAGTACGTGTGCGCGAGGATGAACCCCGAGAGGATGAAGAAGAGCGAGACTCCCGCCGCCCCCATGACGAGCGCGGGCTTCAGCCACGCCGCGACCGAAGCGGACGCGAGGCCGAGGATCTCCCTCTCGTAGTGGTACAGCACGACCCAGAACGCCGCGAAGAAGCGGATGGACGTGAGCGCGGGCATCCGTCCCGAGGCCTTTCGAGGCTCGGGCGCCGCAAGCGGAGCGGCCTGTGCGTCGCGAACCTCCACCACCCCTCAAGATTGTGACGCCTCGCGCCCCGAACTGAAGCCCCAACCCCCGTCCTGAGTCGGCGGTAACATCACCCCCGATGCGGCCCGAGATCGTTGTGGTCGCCGAGGACGCCCTCATGTCCGGCGGTGCCGAGCGCGTCGCCCTCCTCTCCGCGCGGGCCCTTGCCCAGCGTGGCTACCCCGTCTCCCTCTTCACCGCCGGACGCGAGCTCGACCCCTCGCTCGACGAAGCCCTCTTCCGCGAGATCGCCCTTCTCGGCCTCGAACCCTATTGGGAGCGCTGGTTTCCCGCCCCCCGGGGCGAGAAGCTCCGCACCCTCCTGAGCGAGCCCGGACCCTACCGCGCCTTCGCCGCCTTCCTCGCCCGCCGGAAACCCGCCGAGACCCTCGTCCACTTCCACGGCTTCCACTCGCGCCTGACCCACGGGGTTCTCGCCGCGGCGCTCGACGGCGGCTTTCCGTGCCTCCTGACGATGCACGACTACGGCTACGTCTGCCCGAACTCGATGTTCTACGACTACACCGCGGGCGCGATCTGTCTTCGCCGCCCCCTCTCGCGCGACTGCTGGAACGCCCCCTGCATCCATCCCGACGCCCTCCCCCTCAAGCGCCTCCGCGCTCTCCGCACCCTCGGCCAGCGCACGACCCTGCGCGTGGACCGGCGCCTGACCCACCTCGCCGCCGTCTCCCGCTTCGCCGCCGGGATCGTCGCCCCCTCTCTGCACCCGAACGCGAAGGTCCACCTCCTCTTGAACCCCATCGACGCCGACCCCGGACGCCCCCCCGCCGAGCCCGAGCGCGCCTCCGCCGTTCTTTGGGCCGGGCGCATGAACCCCGAGAAGGACCCCGTCACCGCCGCCGCCGGGGCCGCCCTCGCGGGCGTCCCGATCCACTTCGTCGGCTCGGGAGCCGACGAGCCCGCCGTCCGCGAGGCGAACGCCCGGAACCCCGCCGGGGCCGAGGTCCTCGGCTGGAGCTCCCCCGAGCGCGTCGCCGAGCTCACCGCCGCCTCCCGCGCCCTCCTAATGACCTCCCGCTGCTACGAGACCGCCTCCCTCGTCGTCCTCGACGCGATGAGCCGCGGCGTCCCCCCCGTCGCCCCCCGCACGAGCGCCGCCACCGAGTGGTTCGACGACGGAGCCGAGGGCCTCCTCTTCGACGCCGGAAGCCGCGAGTCGCTCGCCGAAGCCTTGACGAAGCTAAAAGACGACGCGACCGTCCGGCGCCTCGGACGCGCCGCCCACGCCCGCTTCTGGAGCGATCCCCCCACCCTCGAGCGCCACCTCGACCGCCTCGAAGGACTCTACGACGAGGTCCGCGCCTCGTGACGGCTCTTCGCCGCCTCGCCGTCGGCGCGATGGAGCTCGAGCTCGGCGACGACTTCCGCAAGGCCGGGGTCGGGCGCTACGTCCTGCGCGTCCTCGAGACTCTTCTGACCGAACACCCCGATCTCGCCCTCGACGTTTTCCACCGCCCCGAGACCGCGATCCCCGATTCCTGGCGAGCCCGCCCCGGCGCGACCTTCGTCCCGACCTGGCCCAAAACCCGGAGTTATGAGCTTCTCGGTCGCGAACTCGCTGCCCTCCGCGGCGGCTACGGCGCCTGGTGGTCCCTCGGCGGACGCGTCCCGCGCCTCCCGCTCCCAGGTGGCGGCCCCCGCGTCTCGATGGTCCACGACCTCTTCTTCCTCTCCGACCCAGGGGCCTACTCGCCGGACGATCTGGCGATCCACGCGGCGAAAGCCCGCGCGATCGCCCGCCACGCCGACCTCGTCGTCACGAACTCCGAGCACACCCGCGCCGAGGTGATCGCCCGCCTCGGACGCGCCCCGGAGAGCGTCTTCGCCTCCCCTCTCGGTCTCGGCAACCTCGGCGATCCCGTCCCCCGCGAAGGGGTGGACCGCGCGCTCCTCGCCCGGCTCGGGGCCGAGGGCCGCTACGTCTTCGCCCTCTCCACCCTCGAGCCCCGCAAGAACTTTCCCCGCCTCCTCCAGGCCTGGGCGATCGCCGCGCGCGAGCCGGACTTGGCGAACGCCGTCCTCGTCGTCGGCGGCGGCAAGGGGTGGGAGACCGCCGACCTCGAAGGCGAGATCGCCCGCCTCGGCCTCGCGGGCCGCGTCCGTTTCGCGGGCTACGTCCCCGACGAGGCCGTCCCCCATCTCTTCGCCGCCTGCGAGGCGTTCGTCCTTCCCTCCCTCATCGAGGGCTTCGGCATCACCGTCCTCGAGGCGATGCACTACGGCGCCCCCGTCGCCTGCGCCGCCACCGGGAGCCTCCCCGAGGTCGCCGGGAGCGAAAGCGGGGGGCTCGCCGAGTTCTTCGACCCGCTCGACCCCGCCGACATGGCCCGCGCGATCCTCGCCCTCGCGCGCGAGGCCCCCGCCCCCCGCGCCGCCCGCCTCGCCGCCGGCTACGCCCGCGCCCGCGAGTTCTCCTGGTCCCGCAACGTCCGCACCGTCCTCGACCGGATCGCGGCGTTCCGGCGCTGACTCAGACCGAGGCCGGTCGGAACCGCGCGAGCCGCGCCGGCAGGCGGTTCCACACCGCGTCGGGCATCATCCCGAGCCCCGTCCCGAGCAGGAGCGCGAGCACGATCGCCCCCGGAGCCCACGCGAGCGGCAACCACGCGAACGACGCGGCCCCGAGCGGCACCCCCCGCGTGAGCGCGAAGAACACGAGCGCCACCCCGAACGCCGCGCCGAGGATCCCCGCCGTCCGGAGGAGGAAGGGCCGGAAGGCGATGTCCGGCGCGAGCACCCGCACCGTGATCCACGTGATCGGCACGATCTGCACGAGATCGATCCCGAGGTTCATCCCCGCCACCCCGACGATCCCGAACCGCCGGGCGAAGAACGCCGTGAGGAGGAGCGTCACCGACGTGTTCCAAAGCGTGAACGGAAGCATCCACAGGATCCGGTTCCGCGCGTAGAACCCCCGCGTCATCGTGGAGAAGTGCTGCTCCAGCCCGTAGTAGAGCGCCATCAGGAGCACCACGAGCCCCGCCGCCGGATCGCTCTTGCGAAGCCACGCCTGCACGAGCGGCGTCCCGAGACCCCCGATCGCCACGATCCCCGCCGAGGCCACCGTCGTCACCGTGAGGACGTTCTTGCGCAACAGGGCCCCGAAGAGCGCGGGCTCGTGCTCCGCCACCCGCGCCATGTTCGGCGTGATCGCCTCGCTCAGACGCGTGAACGTCTCCAGCATCACCTGCGGGATGCGGCCCGCGAGGTTGTACACCGCCATCGCCCCCGGTCCGAGCACCGGCTCGATGATGAGCTTGTCCACCGTGGAACCGATCTTGCTCGAGAGGTTCGTCAGATACACCCGCCACCCGACCCCGAGCACCTCGCGCGCAAGCGGCGCCTCCAGCCTCGGCATGAGCACCGAGAGACCTTCCGCCCGCGCGAGCATCCCCCCTTTCAGCAAAAGCCCCGCGAGCGACTCCGCCGCCGTCCCCGCCAGAAGCGCGACCGGCGATCGGAACACGAGGACGAGCGTCGCCGTGATCGCCGTGAACGTCATCGGAAGCGCCGACTCGAAGAGCGCGAGCTGGCGGAATCGCTCCCGCGCGAGATACGGGAGCGAGAGCGTTGAGGAGAGCGTGTCCGTGACGTGCTGGCACGCCGCGAGCGAGAAGAGCACGCCGAGCGCGGGGTACGCCCGCGATTGCGCCGAGATCGGCGCGAGATGCGGCCCGAGGGCGAGCAGGACCGCCCCGGCCCCCGCCACCCCGAGTTGCATCGCGAGCGTCGTGCGGAAGAGCCGCCATGCCCGCCCCTCGTCCCGCGCGAACGTCGCCGAGAGCCGCTGGAGCGCCCCGCTCGGGATCTCCAGATCGAGAAGCTTCATGTACCCCCGGTAGAGCCCCACGATCACCGCGATGCCGTACAGCGTCTCGCCCAGCACCCGGAAGTAGACCGCGAGCGACACGACCTGAAGGAGAAGCCAAGCGAACCGGCCCCCCACGAGGACCGCGATCCCCCCCGTCCGTCCGCCCCCCGTCCGGCCTCCCCCCGTCCCGCGACCGCCCCCCCCGGACGCCGCCATCCTCTAGCGCACGCGCCCGAGATTCGGGAAGAGGACCTTCAGCGGGGTCCGGGCGAGGACCCGGATCCACGCGATGAGCGGCGAGACGGGATCGACGAGCCGGCGCTCCTGCCACGAAGCCCCCCCCAACGCGAGGAGCACCGCGACCTGATACCCCACCTGCCGGTAGACGAACGAGTTCCCCGTGAGCGAGACGCCGAGCGTCGCCGCCATCACGATGATCCCCGCGAGCGTGTACACCTTCACCTCCGGCGCCCGCGTCGAGTCGTACCGCATGAAGAGCCCGACCACGAGCGCCGCGATCACGAGCACCATCAGAAGACCTCCCATGTACCCGTAGCAGATGAGCACCATCCGGTAGAAGTTGTCGATGATCGTCCCCGCGTACCGATCGATGTTCGCGAGGTTCGACGAGATCATGAGGTTCGCGTCCGCCCCGATCCCCGTCAACGGCCGGTCGTGGAGGATCGGGCCGAGTTGCTGCCACGAGTCGTACCGGGCCTGAAGCGCCGCGTCCCCTTCCGTCCCCCGGAGCCCGTACTCGAACTTCTGCGGAAAGGCGAGGATCGGGAGCAGGATCGCCCCGATCCCGAGAAGCGACATCGTGATCCCCTTCGCCCGGTCTCGCCGGAACTGGATCGCGAGAAGGATCGCGCCGGTGAGAAGAAGCCCGGTGTAGTAGAGCGAACGGTACTGCGCCGAGAGCGTGACGAGCGCGAAGAATCCGACCCCCGCCCACTCCCATAGGCTCAGATCCCGCTTCTTCAACCGCGCACCGAGGATCGCCATCCCGACCACCCCCTGCATCCCCAGCATGAACGTGTAGTCGGTCAGCCCCGTCGGCCGGAAGATCGTCCCGAAAAATCCCGAGGGCGAGAGCGACCGCGCGTACTCGCTCCCCCCCATCTGCGCGAACCCCACGAACCCCGAGAGGGCGAGCGATAGGAGCCAGGGCACCACGATGAGCTTCCGGATCCCGGGCGAGAGGTACACCCCCTGATCCACCGCCACGTAGATGAAGAGCGGATAGAAGCCCCATATCACGAAGTACTCGAGCGGGCCGTAGAGCGAGCGCCCGAGATCCCCGTTCGCGAAAAGCGTCGTCGCCGAACCCCAGGTCATGAAGAGCGCGAAGAGAACCCCCGCCACCGGCAACCGTATCGGAAGCCGCAGAAGCAGCGACCCGACCGCGAGCTGCAGAAGGCAGCTCGCCATGAGGGTGTAATCCACGACGATCCCGAACTGACCGACGCCCGTGAGCTTGCCCGTCGAGACGTGCGTGAGAAGGAGCGCGAAGTAGGCGTTGAAGAGCGCCCACCCGACCATCCCCTTCTGCATCGCCGCGAGGCGGTAGCGCGGATCGAACGCCCGCGCGCCCCGCTCGACCGCCGCGACGCTCCCGCGCCCTCCGGGGCGGCGGACTCGGCCTCGGAACGGATGGTCCGAGAGGACCCCCTCGTCCGGAGGCACGAGGGGCGTGGGCGGAGCGGCCGGGCGGGGCCGACGCCCCCACCCGCGCTCCCCCCGCGCGCCGCGCCGGATCATCGCCCGGCCACCTTCAGGACCGGACCAGCGAGTCCGAGACCCGCGTGCCGAACGCCTCGTCGCTCGAGGAGGCGTTCGTCAGAACGATGCTCACCGAGCGCGCCCCCGCCTTCTCCAGGATCTCCTGCGCCATCGGGATGCTCCGGTAGCTCGTCGTCTTCGCCGACACCACGAGGCACACCTCCTCCACGTACTGTGCGAGCCGAGCCGAGTCGCTGTACACGTCCACCGCCGGCGAGAGGAGCACCACGATGTCCGCCCGCGCCGCGAGATCGTCGAGAAGCCCCTTGATGTACGCCGTCTGAAAGTCCGCGAGCCCCTCCTCAGTCGAGCTTCCCGCCGGAAGCACCGAGAGGTTCTCGTGCTCCGTCGCCGCCAGAAGGTCCGTCGAGTCGCCCGGAAGGACCGTCCTCCCGAGGATGTCGCTCGTCCCCGTCCGGCCCGTCATCCCGAAAAGCGCCGAGAGCTGAGGCTGGCGAAGGTCGCAGTCCACGAGGATCGTCTTCGCCCCCGTGCGCGCCACCGCCACCGCGAACTCCGCCGCCGCCGCCGCCGCCCCCACGTCGCCGCCGACGCCCGTGAACATCACCGTCTTCGGCTTCACCTCGCGGGCGAGCATCGAGAACGCCATGTACCGGAACGACTCGATCGGCCGGAACGAGCCCTCCCGGATCGCCGCCTCGTGCCGCCGCGCGAGTGGCTTCGGGATCGCCGGCACCGCCGCCGCCACCGGGAGCGCCGTGAGCTCGGCGAGCTGCCAGCTCGTGTGCACCGGAAGCCGGAGCGACTCCACCGCGAACGAGTAGGCGAGCCCCAGGAGCGCCCCCGCGAAGAGCGAGAGGATCGCCCACCGCCGGACCTCCGGCGCCACCTGCGCCGCCGTGTTCGGGTCCGCCGTCGTGATGAGCGGGACGACGCGCGTCGTCGTGTCGCTCTCGTAGTTCGAGAGCGCCGTCCTCAGCCGCGAAAGCTGACCCTCGGCGATCTCCCGATCCCGCGTGAGCCGCTGGATCGTCACTTCGAGCGCCGGGGCCTTCCGGCTCTCCTGCGTCTTCGCGCTCACCTGCGCGTCGTACGCGCGAAGCGAGGCGGCGTATCCCGCCTCCTGCGCCTCCGCGCGCTGAAGATCCCCGAGCACCTGCAGGTACGTCGGGTTCTGCTGGACCGACGACGACGCCGCGATCTCTTTCTGGGACGTCTCGACCTCCCTCAGCCGCGCGATCGAGCGGTCGAGCTTCCCCTTCGCCTGTTGCACCTGGATCGCGTCGTCGAGAAAGACCGTTCGCAGGGAGTTGTACTCCTCGCGGTCGACGGCCACCTGTTGCTTCTGCCGCTCCACCGTCGTGTCCGGCACCGAGGTCGTCCCCGACTCGACCGTCTTCGGCGTCCGCGCGAGCGTCGCGCGGTACTGCGCGACCGTCGAGCGCACCGCGGCGAGCTGCGCCACGGTCTCGTCCCGTTTGTTGCGAAGAAGCTCTTTGCTGTTCGTCAGCGTCGTGTTCTGCGCGACCACGTCGGGCACCGCCGACCCCTCCTTCGCCTGCTGGTAAGCCTTCGCGAGCCGCGCCGCCTCCCCCTCCTTCGATTGCACCTGACGCCGGAGCGAGCGCGACGTGTCCTCGATCGCGAGCCGGATGCGCTGGCGCCGGAACTCCGTGAACGCCGCCCCCACCCCGTTCGCGATCCCCGCCGCCTCCTGGGGAGAGGAGGCGCGCACCTTCACCTGCACGATCCGCTGCAACGTCGCCCCGTAGGGGTTCTGCGCCGGAGGGACCACCACCTCGTACATCGGGAAGAGCGCGTTGAGGTTCTGCGTCGTCGCGAGCCCCCCGCGGCCGATCTCGGTCTCCGCCCGCTGGAGCCCCTCGCCGAAGATCCGTTGCGACTTGAGGTAGCCCACGTCCGTGTCCAGATCGTTCGTGAACGACGACTGGAGCGAGCGCGCCGTCTCGCTCGGCAGGTTCGGGTCGGTGATCGCCGGCGGCGCGCCGATCTGCAGGTCGATCGTCGACTCGTAGATCTTCGGCAGGTTCAGCGCGTAGAGCCAACCGGCCAAGCCGATCACGCCCATGAAGAGCAGCATGCGTCGCAGATGGGTCTTGAACATTCGGTGGGTCTCGGGGGATGGCTCTCAGGCGCGGCGTCCGGCGGTCGCCCGCCGGACATCCTGAATCTTCAGAGGGAACGGTACACCATTCCCCCCGCTTCGCGCATCCGGGGCCGTCCGCCCCGGAGCGCACAACACTCTATCGGCGCCGAGCGCCCGAACGATCCCGCTTTCGACGCGGCGCTCCCCGAATCCGCCGAACGCCGTCAAAGCCCCCGCTCCCGCCGGAGCGTCTCCCAGCGCCACGCCGTCCTCACGATCGTCGGCAGGTCGCTCATCGTCGGGCTCCAACCCAGCGTCTCCCGCGCGAGCCGCGCGTCCGCGAAGAGCGCCGGAGGATCCCCCTCGCGGCGAGGACCGTACGCCACCGGCACCGCCCTCCCCGACTCCCGCTCGACCGCCGCGATAATCTCCCGCACCGACGTCCCCTGCCCCGTCCCGAGATTCAGCCGGAGCGTCTCCCCCCCGTCCAAGAGATGCCGGAGCGCCCGCACGTGCGCGTCAGCGAGATCCAGGACGTGCACGTAGTCCCGGATCGCCGTCCCGTCCGGCGTCGGATAGTCCGTCCCGAAGACCTCGATCCGCTCGCGCACCCCCAGCGCCGCCCCCATCACGAGCGGGATGAGGTGCGTCTCCGGATCGTGGACCTCCCCGATCTCCCCGTCGGGGTCCGCCCCGCTCGCGTTGAAGTACCGCAGGCACGCGTGCCGGAGCCCGTACGCCCCCTCGAACCAATGGAGCATCCGCTCCCCCACGAGCTTCGTCTCCCCGTAGGGCGAGATCGGACGCTGAGGATGGCTCTCCACGAGCGGCACCGCGTCCGGGATCCCGTACGTCGCGCAGCTCGAGGAGAAGATGAGCGCCCGCACCCCCTCGTCCACGAGCGCCCCGAGAAGCGTTTCCATGTCCGAGACGTTGTTCCGGTAGTACCGGCGCGGGTTCTTCACCGATTCGCCCACGTACGCGCTCGCCGCGAAGTGCACCGCCGCCACGACCCCGTGCTCGCGCACCGCCCCGCGCACCGCCGCCACGTCGGCCATCCCCGCCCGCACGAACGGCCCGTACCTCGCCGCCCACTCGTGCCCCATATCGAGGTCGTCGAGCACCACGGGGGTGAACCCCTCCCGCGCCAGGAGCTTCGCCGTGTGGCTCCCGATGTACCCCGCCCCGCCGACGACGAGGACCGCCGGCCTATTGGAAGAAGCCGCCATGCTAGTAGGCTCCGTTCCCCCGGAGCACCGCCCAGGGCGTCTTCACGAGGATCTTCAGATCGACGCGGAACGACATCTCATCGATGTATCGGTTGTCGAGGTCCATCCACTCGTCGAAATCGAGGTCGCTCCGCCCCATGATCTGCCAGTAGCACGTCATCCCCGGCTTCACCGTCAGCCGCCGCCGCGCGTAGTCGTCGTACTGCTCCACCTCGCTCCGGATCGGCGGGCGCGGCCCGACCATGGACATCTCCCCCCGGAACACCGACCACAGCTGCGGAAGCTCGTCGATCGAGTACTTCCGCAGGAAACGCCCCACCTTCGTGATCCGCGGGTCCCGCTTCATCTTGAAGATCGGTCCCGACTTCTCGTTCTCCTCCGCGAGCGCCCGCCGCCGCTCCTCCGCGTCCACGTACATCGAGCGGAACTTCAGAAAGAGGAACGGCCGCCCGCAAAGCCCGATCCGCTCGCTCTTGTAGAACACCGGCCCCTTGCTCGTGAGCTTCACGAGCGCGGCGACGATGAGAAAGAACGGCAACAGCACGAGCAGGCACGCGAGCGACACGACGACGTCGAACGCCCGTTTCGCCCCCGAGTACGAGCAGGGGTGCGGCAGGATCCCCGCGTGCGCGGGCGGTCCCGCCGAGACCGGGCCGCCCGCGCGCCCGGCATTCGCGACGGAGGCCGTCGGAGGGATCGGAGGAGTGCTTTTCATCGCCACGAAAAGGAAAGGTCCGGCCCCGAAAATCCGGCGAGGAGCGTTCGGCGTCGAACCTGCGCCCATGGCGTCGGGGACCAGGGGCGGCACTTATCGGGAGACCTCATCATTCTAGCCGGAGTGCTCATTATCGGTGCGTTAAAAGCGCGATCCCCATGCCTCATAGCTCGAAACCCTCGCGCGTTCTCCGGGACCTCCGCCCTACCCTCGAGCCGCGTCCCGCTATTCGACCGTCACCGACTTCGCGAGGTTCCGCGGCTGATCGATCTCGCACCCGTTCAGGCGCGCGACGTGGTACGCCAGCAGTTGCAAAGGGATGACCGAGAGGAGCGCGTTGAGAAAATCGAACCGCGTCCGCGGCACCCGCAGCACGTGGTCCGCCGCGCGGTCCACCACCGTGTCCTCGTCCGTCACGATCGCCACCACCGTCCCGCCGCGCGCCTGCACCTCCTTCATGTTGCTCACCACCTTGTCCCGCGTCCCGGGGTCCGTCGCCCCGAAGATCGCCGCGACCCCCGGCTGGACGAGCGCGAGCGGCCCGTGCTTCATCTCCCCCGCCGGCGACTCCTGCGTCGGCACGTAGGCGACCTCCTTGAGCTTCAGCGCCCCCTCGAGCGCGACGAACGCGTCTGCCCCCCGCCCGAGGAAGAAGCACAGCGGCATCGCCCTCAGCGCCTCCGCGAGCGCCTCCACCTCCCCCGCCCGCGCGAGGACCTCCCGCGCCCGCTCCGGCATCCTCTTGAGCTCCTGGACCCACTCCCCGACCCGGACCCCCGGCATCTCCTGCACCTGCGCGATATGGAGCGCGAGAAGCGTGAGCGCCGTCACCTGCGCCGTGTACGCCTTCGTGCTCGCCACCGAGATCTCCGGCCCCGCCTGCGTGAGGATCGTCCGGTCGCACTCGCGCGCGATGCTCGACCCGATGACGTTCACGATCCCCAGCGTCCGGATCCGCTTGCTCTGGCACAGCTTCAAGGCCGCGAGCGTGTCCGCCGTCTCCCCCGACTGCGACACGAAGATCGCGAGCGAGCGCGGCGAGAGCACCGGGTCCCCGTAACGGAACTCGCTCGAGTAGTACACGTCCGTCGGCAGCCGCAGAAGGCTCTCGAAGAGGTGCTTCCCCATAAGCCCCGCGTGGTACGCCGTCCCGCACGCGATGATGTTCACCCGGTCGATCTCCGTCCAGACGTGCTCGCCGAACACCCCCTCCAGCCGGACGCGGTCCTTTTCGTCCACCCGCCCCGCGAGGCACTGCGAGAACACCGCCGGCTGCTCGTGGATCTCCTTCAGCATGAAGTGCGCGTACCCCCCGCGCTCGGCCGCCTCCACGGGCCAGTCGATGTGGATCGGCTCGGCGAGCCGCTCCCGACCGTCCGGATCGATGAGCCGCACGCCCCCGCGCTCGAGGATCGCGAGCGTGTTCTCCTCCATCACCACGACCCTCCGCGTGTACGGCAGGAGCGCCGGGATGTCCGAGGCGAGCAGGCTCTCCCCCTCCCCGATCCCCAAGACGAGCGGCGACGCCTGCCGCACCGCCACGATCCGGTCCGGCTCGTCCCGGCTCACCACCACGAGCGCGTAGGCTCCCCGGAACCGCGCCGTCGCCCGCCGCACCGCGTCCTCCAGATTCACCCCTTCGGCGTACTCCTCCCCCACGACGTGCGCCGCGACCTCGGTGTCCGTCTGCGACCGGAACGTGTGCCCCCGCGCCTCCAGCTCCGAGCGCAGATCGAGGTAGTTCTCGATGATCCCGTTGTGGATGATCGCCACCCGCTCCCATTGGTCGAAGTGCGGGTGCGCGTTCGCGTCCGTCGGCGCTCCATGGGTCGCCCACCGCGAGTGCGCGATCGCGAGCGGCGCCGTCAGATCGTGGTGCTGGCTCTCGCCCTCCGCCGCGATCGCCTTCCCGAGCTCGCCGAGCTTCCCCGCCCGCTTGAGAACGTGGATCGCCCCCTCCTCGGGATACGCGATCCCCGCCGAGTCGTACCCCCGGTACTCCAGCCGCTTCAGCTGGTCGTACACCACGTCGATCGCGTTCCGTGGCCCGATGTAACCGGCGATCCCGCACATAGCGGTGAGTCTATCGCCCCGGCGCGGAGCGCCGTTCCCCCGAGGCCCCCGCGACCTCCCCGTACACCCCCTTCACCCCCGCGTGCATCGCGCGGTCCGAGAACCGCTCCGCCGCCGCCCGCGCCCGCGCCGAGCCGCCCGCCCGCGCCTCCGGCGCGAGCGCCGCCGCGAGCGCCCGCGCCGCCGCCTCGTGATCCCCCACCGGAAAGAGCGTCGCCCCCCCCGCCTCCGCCAGCGGCGGCGCGATCCCCACGGGCGTCGCCACGCACGGCACCCCGTTCACCGCCGCCTCCAAGAGCACGTACCCGAACGACTCGTACAGGCTCGTCATCAGAAGCGCGTCGAACGCGGGCATGAGCTTCGGCGCGTCCCCGTCGAGGACGAGCCGCACCCGGTCCGCGATCCCCTCCCGCGCCGCCGCCGCCTCCACGTCCCTCGCGCCGTCCCCGTAGCCGACCATCACGAGGACCCCTTCGCCTCCCACGCGCGCATACGCGGCGAACGCCCGCACCGCCGTCGTCGGGTCCTTTTGATCCCAGAACCGCCCGACGAACCCCACGACCGTCTCCTCCGACGAGAGCCCCAGCTCCCCCCGCGCCGCTTCCCGCTCCCCCGTCGGCGCGATCGCCATCCCCATCGGCACCATCCGGAGCTTCGACTCTGGAAGCCGGAGCCCCCGCGCGTGCGCGAGCTCGTCCTCGCTCACGAGCATCGTCACCCCCCCCGAGCGCGACAGCAGGCGCTCGAACGTCGCGTACGCCGCCCGCTTGCGCGGCCC
Organism: Fimbriimonas sp.; assembly: GCA_965249475.1. Taxonomy (GTDB): domain Bacteria; phylum Armatimonadota; class Fimbriimonadia; order Fimbriimonadales; family Fimbriimonadaceae; genus Fimbriimonas. The sequence goes on from CBDFMD010000003.1 coordinate 2,751,181, forward strand.
GATCGCCGTGGACATCGTCGCGAACGCGTTCGGCGTGTACACCTTCGCCCCCCGCCCCGGGAACGCCATCCGCACGAGCGCCCCCGCCTTGCTCGAGTGCGCGTGGACGACGTCGAACGGCGCCTGCCCCCGCACCCATCGCCGAAGCTTCAGCGCGTCCCCCAGATCCCAGAGCCCCACCTCGCGCCGCATCCCGAGCGTCGCGAGCGCCACCCCCTTCGCCGCGAGCGCCGCCTCCGCCCGCCGCCACGCCGCGTCGGTGCGCCCCGGCGAGTACAGCACCGTCACGTCGAACCCGTCGTCCACCTGAAGCGGCAAGAGGTCCGCGAGATACCGCGCCACCCCCCCCGCCGCCGACTCGACCACATGGAGCACCCTCACGCCCTGGAGTATCCCGCACTCGCGGGAAAAGCGGGCGGACCGGGAAATCGCGGGCGGGCGGGTATACATCCGGCGGGGACGCGCCTTGCGCCGCGGCCCCGACCTTCTATGAACACCGGGGCGGACGCCGCGACCTTCGCGGAGCTGAAGGCGAGGGCCCTCGCCGCGAGGGGCGTCCTCGTCGGCACCCACCTGAACCCCGACGGCGACGCCCTCGGCTCCGCCCTCGCCTTCTCGCTCTGGCTCGACGGCCTCGGCGTCCCCAACGAGGTCCTCTGCCACAACGAGGCCCCCCGCAACCTGCGCTTCCTCCCAAAGGTCGAGTCCGTCCGCGAGGCCCCGACGATCGAGGCCGACTTCGGCGTCGTCCTCGACCTCGACGCCCTCGATCGCCTCGGCTCCACCGCCCCCTACTTCGAGGCCGTGGGCTTCGCCCTCATCGACCACCACATCCCCCACAACGCCCCCGGCGAGCTCCGCATCGTCCATACCGACGCCGCCGCCACCGCCCTCCTCGTCGCCCGCCTCCTGATGGACTCCGGCGAGACGATCACCCCCGAGATGGCGACGTGCCTCTACACCGGCATCGTCACCGACACCGGAAGCTTCCGCTTCCGCAACACCTCCCCCGAGGCCCTCGCCACCGCCGCGACCCTCCTGGAGCGCGGCGCCGACTTCGTCACCGTGAGCGAGAACGTCTTCCAGTCCCGACGCCTCGCCTCCGCCCGCCTCCTCGGCCGCACCCTCGCCGGAATGAGGCTCGACCGCAACGACCGCCTCGCCTGGGGCAAGATCGCCGCGGGCGACTTCGCCTCCAGCGGCGCGACCGACGACGACACCGAGGGGTTCGTGAACGAGCTCCTCTCCATCGATACCGTCCAAATCGCCGCCCTTCTGCGCGAGATCCGCCCCGGCACCGTCCGCGTCTCCGCCCGCTCCCGCGGCGACCTCGACGTCGCCGAGGCGCTCCGCGCCTTCGGCGGCGGCGGCCACCGCAACGCCGCCGGCTGCACCTTCGAGACGAGCCTCCCCGAGGCCGAGACCCTCCTCGTCGCCCGCCTCCGCGAAGCACTGGCCTGACCCATGCTGGGCATCCTCGTCGTCCGCAAACCCCTCGGCGCGACCTCGCACGACGTCGTCGCCATGCTCCGGAAGCGCCTCGGCACCCGCCGCATTGGGCACGCCGGCACCCTCGATCCCCTCGCCACCGGCGTCCTCGTCGTCGCCGTCGGACCCGCCACCCGCTTCCTCCAATACCTCCCCCTCGAGCCTAAGGAGTACGTCGCCCGCGTGAGGTTCGGGATCGAGACCGCGAGCTACGACGCCGAGGGCGACCCGTTGCGCACCGCCCCCGTCCCCCCCGACCTCTACGCCCGCGTCGTCGAGACCCTCCCCCGCTTCCTCGGACTCCAGGAGCAGATCCCCCCCATGTTCTCCGCCGTGAAGGTGAAGGGCAAGCCCCTTTACGCCTACGCCCGCCAGGGCCACGAGATCGAGCGCCGCCCCCGCACGATCCACATCGGTCGCCTCGAGCCCCGCGACCTCGGCCCCGACCACCCCGACGAGGTCGAGATCACCGTCGAGTGCTCCGGCGGCACCTACATTCGCACCCTCGCCCACGACCTCGGCGGCGCCCTCGGGTGCGGCGCGCACCTCTCCGGACTCCTCCGCACCCGCGTCGGCCGCTTCGACCTCTCGCACGCCGTTCCCATCGAAGAGGTGACCCCCGACTCCTTACTCGACCTACGCACCGCTCTGAGCGACCTCCCCGCCCTCGTCGTCGGCCCCGAGGACGAGGCGAGGGTCCGCAACGGCGTCGCGATCGCCCTTCCCGAGCCTCTCGACGCCCCCCGCCTCGTCCTCGTCTCCGAATCCGGCCCCCTCGCCGGACGCGTCCTCGGCATCGCGACGACCGGCCCCGCCGGCACGCCTGGAAACGTCGCCCGCCCCGAGTGCGTCATCCCTCTTGAGGCGCAGCTCTGAACGCTCTCTCCCTGCAGACCCGCTTCGGCGCGCTCTTCGAGCCCGCCCCCCTCCGCCGCGTCCGCGCCCAGGGCGTCCTCGTCGCCGCCTGGATCGCCGTCACCGGGATCGCCCTCGCCCTCCACCCCGATCCCCACGGCCACGGCACCCATCGCCAGCTCGGCCTCGCCGCGTGCCCCTCCGTCGCCCTCTTCGATCGCCCCTGCCCCGGGTGCGGCCTCACGACGAGCTGGACCGCGACCGTCCACGGCGACCTCATCGCCGCCTTCCGCGCCCACCCCTTCGGCCCCCTCGCCTATCTCGCCTTCACCGCCCTCGCCGGACTCTCGCTCTACGCCCTCCTCACCCGGCGCCGCCTCGTCACCGACTCCCCCGGGGCGAACCGCCTCCTCGCCCTCTTCGCCCTCGTCTTCTTCGGCTACGGCGCTTGGCGCTTCGCCACCCGCGACCATTACGCCACCGAGTCCGAGGCCGCCTACGGGGCCGCCTACGGGACTGCGATTCGCGCCTCCGCCTCCCGATAACGAGAGGGTCCCCCCGCAAGAGCGCGGGGCCTAGGCCCCATGTTCACCATCATCGGCATCGTCATCGTGGTGGCCTCCGTCATCGTCGGGTACGTGATGCACCACGGCAACATGGCCGTGCTCATCCAGATCAACGAGTTCGTCATCCTCTTCGGCGCGGGACTGGGGTCCTTTCTCTCCGCCAACGGGATGAGCGCCCTCACCGGCACGATCAAGTCCGTCATGGGCCTCCTGAAGCCCGACCCCTACACGAAGCCCGCCTACATGGACCTCCTGAAGATGATGTACGGCCTCTTCAATGTCGCCCGCAAGGACGGCCTCCTCGGCCTCGAGAAGCACATCGAGACCCCCGCCGAGTCCGAGATCATGAAGAACTACCCGGCCTTCCTCGCGAACCACCACGCCTGCCCCTTCTTCTGCGACACCCTGAAGGTCATCCTCACCGGATCGGTCGGCCCCCACGACCTCGCCGAGATGATGGAGCTCGACCTCGAGGTCGCCCACAAGGAGATGGAGCTCCCCGCCGAGGCCGTCCAGACCGTCGGCGACGCGATGCCCGGCTTCGGTATCGTCGCCGCCGTCCTCGGCGTCATCATCACGATGGGCAAGATCGGCGGCGACGCCGCCGAGATCGGCCAGTCCGTCGCCGCCGCCCTCGTCGGCACCTTTCTCGGCATCCTTCTCGCCTACGGCATCTTCGCCCCCCTCTCGCGCGCCATGACCCTCCGCAACGCGAGCGAGGGGCAGTACATGAACTGCATCCGCTACGCCCTCTTCTCCTTCGCCCGCGGCGAGTCCCCCATCACCTGCGTCGAGTTCGCCCGCCGCAACATCGCCACCGCCGTCCGCCCCGGCTTCGCCGAGATGGAAGCTGGCGTGAAGGACAAGGCCGCCTAGGAACGCGATGCCCGACCAGATCATCATCAAGAAGAAGAAGGTCTCCGGCCACGCCGCCCACCACGGCGGGTCGTGGAAGGTCGCCTACGCCGACTTCGTCACCGCGATGATGGCCTTCTTCATGGTCATGTGGATCATGGGCCTCTCCGACAACGACAAGGCCCAGATCTCCGGCTACTTCAACGACCCGCTCGGCTTCATGAAGGCCCCCCCGCGCTCGAAGACCGTCTTCGCCGTGAAGGGCGCCCCGCCCCCCCGCTCCCGATCCCAGATGACCGGCACCATCGGCGCGGGCAAGGACGGCGAGACCCACGATATGGAGCGCGTCACCCGCCATCAGGAGGGGAACGCCCTCGCCAAAAAGATCGAGCACGCCCTCGAAGGCGCCCCCGACCTCGCCAAACTCCTGAAGAACATCGAGTTCACCGTCACAAAAGAGGGGATCCGGATCGAGTTCGTCGAGAGCACCGGCTCCGTCTTCTTCGACTCCGGCTCCGCCCACATCCGCCCCGCCGCGACGAAGCTCATCGCGAGGATCGCCCCCCTCCTCGCCGCCTCGGGCCGCCCCATGATCGTCGAGGGCCACACCGACGCCAAACCCTATGCCGGCGGCGCGCTCTACGACAACTGGAACCTCTCCACCATGCGCGCCCTCGCCCTGCGCGGCGAGCTCGCCGCCCGCGGCCTCGGCCCGAACCGCTTCCTCGCCGTCCGCGGCCTCGCCGACACCGAGCCGAAGGTCCCCGAGCACCCCTTCGACTTCCGCAACCGCCGCGTGAGCCTTCTCCTCCCCTGGACGAAGGTCCGCCCCACCGTCGTCGGCGAGACCCCGAAGGAAACGATCAAGGCCGGCGTCCAAGGCGAGTTCAAAGCCCGCCTGAGCGCCCTCCCCCCGGAGGTCAACATCGCCCCTCCCGGCAAAGCCGACGACCCCTCCCCCATTCACGCCCCCTAGACGGGACGCACATCCGGAGGGGAACCGAAGGGGTAAACCCCGCCGTGCCCTCGTCGCGCGTCCTTCGGAGCCTCCCCGCCGCTCTCCCCGCCGTCGTCTGGGCGCTCCTCATCGCCGCCTCTTCGAGCACCGTGATCGGCCCCAAAGCCTTCGTCGGCGGCGCGAGCCGAGGCCTCGGCGTCCCCCGCGCGGGGTTCCAGAGCCTCTGGGACGTTGCCTGGTGGCTTCCCGTCAAGGGCTGGCACGCCTTCGAGTTCGCCGTCCTCGCCCTCCTTCTGCGCCGCGCCGGAGCCCGCCCCCTCCTCGCCCTGACCCTCACCCTCGCCTGGGCCGCCCTCGACGAGTGGCACCAGACCTTCGTCCCCGCCCGCGGCGGGCGCGCGAGCGACGTGCTCATCGACATGGCCGGCGCCTCCGTCGCCCTCCTCGCCGAGGCTTGGATCGCCACGCGCAAGGGAAAACCCGGGGACAAACGCCCGCGCCCTTCCGAAGCGTCCCCGCGTCTGTAGGGGCGAATGGCGATGCTCAACGGCGATCTCTGGCGGGCGAACTTCGCCCAGGTCCGCATCGTGGACGTGAGCGACGACTACCTCCTCATGCAGCCCGCCCTCCCGAGCGACTTCTACCCCGTCCTCGGCGACTGCTGGCTTCCTAAATCCCGCCTCGGCGAGCTCCTCCCCCTCGCCCCCCTCCTCGAGGGCTACCTCTACGACTGGCACGAGAGCCCCGCCGAGGACGAGGGCCTCTGGTACGTCGGCGTCGTCCAGCACGACCTCTCCATCGCCGCGAGCTAGCCCATCTTACGGAGCGTCTTGGGGCGGGTAGTCTCCGATGCATGACGAAGGCGCTCGATAGCCGACAGATCACCGTCCGCTTCCCCAAAAAGGTCGCCGACTGGCTCGACACCCGCCCCGGCAAGACAACGACCGAAAAGCTCCTCGCCCTCGCCCAAGACGAGATGGAGCGCGAGGAGGAGGCCCGAATCGAGGCCGCCTTCGCCACCCTCACGCACGATCCCGACGATCTTCCCTGCCCGAACGAGGCTCAGCTCGCCGCCGCCGCCCTCATGGACCCTTACGAGTTCTCCCATGACGAGCCCGCCGCCATTGAGCCTGCCGAGAAGATGGAGACTCCGTGCTGAGGGGGGAGGTCTGGCTCACCGACTTCGGCCCCGCGACGGACAGCCGTCAGAGCGGTCGCCGCCCCGCCATCATCGTCCAGAACAACCCGCTGAACCGTTCGGAGCGTTACAGCCTGACGATCGTCGTCCCCTGCACCACCCGCCTCCGCGAGACGATCCCCTCGCGCGCGACGCTCGAGCCGGATAGAGCGAACGGCCTGACGGGCCGCACCGACGCGATCGGTGAGAACGTGCAACTCGTTCCGAAGACTGCCCTCGTCCGCCGCTTGGGCATCCTGAGCCCCGAAGACCTCGCCCGCGTCGAGACCGCCCTCCTCGCCGCCCTCGCCATCAAGCCCCGCGCGTAGACCACAGTCATGCCGAGCCTGCGCGACACGAATGGGCATATCCGCACCAAAACCCAGCGCAAAGATTCCATCGCCCGCGCCGTCATCTCCTCCGGCGCGTGCGAGGGCATCTTCATCATGAGAGAGGACCTCCACCTCCAAAGGTACCCCTACGCCTGAGATCGCTCCCATTCCGCCAAGATCAGAGCCGCCCGGACTAGATCCTTCAACCTGCTGAGATCTCCCACATACCCAAATCTTAACGCCGTGGACGCACAGCTAGCGACGCAAACTCATCTTCAAATAGCACCGTGACTGCCAGCGCTCTGCCTGTGCTACCACCAATTTAGAAACTCACTGCGTCAAACAGCTTTGCCATTGTATAACAGATAGTTACGCACGAGCCACAGTTTACTGATATCCATGATAGGCACCTGTTCGACAACGCCATGATTTTCCGAGAGAAGATAGTTGCCAAACTTTGTACGCGATGGCATACGATTTACTATGACAGTCCGCCTCTCGACGGATGAAATACCAAGCCTTGATGTTCTATTGATGTTTTGGCAACTCTCGCGTTCTGCCGGATCGAACTAAAGAAAGCCTTAACTCACAGGACTTCTTAGCCTCCAATCTACCAAGAGTTTACCCGCAACTATTGGTTCGCTACTCTCTTTAGGCTTGTAGCTTATTGGACCATAAACGTATTCTGTTCCAATATCAAAAGTGCCGTTATACACGCCAGGAAACGTGAAAGCACCAGCATCCAACACGAATGAACCGTTGCGGCTAACTCTCCCGCTAAGCAACCCTGATCCACCGCCCGATGAAGTGGCAAACGAGTACGAAGTATTCAATCGTCCAGATGACGTGATATCACCCCGCACATCAATTGACTGATCAGTGCCGTCCTCATAATATTTTTTGATGGTCCAAGTGCCTTCGTATGTGCCTACGTATATAAACGGGTTGCGGAAATTGGTTTCGGTCTCAATCTTCGAACTACCACACCCTATCGTAGTCATTGTAACCATGACAGCAAGCCAGAGTTTGGATTTCACGTCGGCTAGTATGCCTTCCGACCTGAGGTGCTGTCGAGCCCTACCCCTACCGTTTGGTGCTACAGGATGATGTACCTCCTAGAGCGTTGAGCCCCTACTCCCCGTCCGAGGAGCCCCACGGCGAGGAGTAGTTCGGCGGCTCCTTCGTGATCTGCACGTCGTGCGGATGGCTCTCCCGAAGCCCCGCCCCCGTGATCTTTAGAAACGCCGCCCGCTCGCGCAGGTCCCGGAGCGTCCGCGCCCCCACGTACCCCATCCCCGAGCGCAGGCCCCCCACGAGCTGGTCCATCGTGTCCTTCAAGGCCCCCTTGAACGGCACCCGCCCCTCGACCCCCTCCGGGACGATCACCGCCCCCTTGTCCTTCACCTGCATGTACCGGTCCGACGAGCCCCCCTTCATCGCCCCGATCGAACCCATCCCCCGGTACACCTTGTACGCCCGGTTCCGGAAGATCTCGATCTCCCCCGGCGCCTCTTCCGTCCCCGCGAACATGTTTCCCATCATCACCGTCGAGGCCCCCGCCGCGAGGCACTTCACCACGTCCCCGCTCGACCGGATCCCCCCGTCCGCGATCGTCGGGATCCCGAGCCGCTGAGCCTCCTCCGCGCACTCGAGCACCGCCGTGAACTGCGGCACCCCCACCCCCGCCACGACCCGCGTCGTGCAGATCGAGCCCGCCCCGATCCCGATCCGCAGGCCGTCCGCCCCGAGATCGTGCAGGGCCCGCACCCCCTCCTTCGTCGCCACGTTCCCCGCGACGACCTTCAGATCGGGCAGCCGCGCCTTCAGCATCCGCAGGCACTCCATCACCCCCCGCGAGTGCCCGTGCGCCGCGTCGATGCACACGAAGTCCGCCCCCGCGTCCATGAGCGCCTTCGCCCGCTCGTAGGGCTCCCTCAGCGCCCCGATCGCCGCCCCCACCACGAGCCGCCCCTTCGCGTCCTTCGTCGCGAGCGGGTGCCGCTGCACCTTCAGGATGTCCTTGATCGTCACGAGCCCCTTGAGCCGCCCCCCCTCGTCCACGATCGGGAGCTTCTCGATCCGGTGCTCGGCGAGCATCGCCTGCGCCCCCTCCAGCGTCGTCCCCTCCGGCGCCGTGATGAGCCCCTCGCTCGTCATCCGCGAGCGGATCGGACGGTCGTAGTCCGTCTCGAACCGGATGTCCCGGTTCGTGAGGATCCCCACGAGCACCCCCGAGGGGTCCACGATCGGCACCCCCGAGATGTGGTACCGCTCCATCAGGTCCACCGCGTCTTGGATCGTCTCGTCCGGCCCGAGCTTGAACGGCTTCGTGATCATCCCCGACTCCGAGCGCTTGACCCGGTTCACCGCCTCCGCCTGCGCCTCGATCGTCATGTTCCGGTGGAGCACCCCCACCCCCCCCTCCCGCGCGATCGCGACGGCCAACCTCGCGTCGGTCACCGTATCCATCGGCGCCGAGACGATGGGGAGCCGGAGCGAGATCCCCGGCAGGAAGAGCGTCGAGGCGTCGGTCTCGCTCGGCAACACCTCCGTCTCACGGGGAACCAGCAGGACGTCGTCGAACGACAGCCCTTCGCGAAAGGAGGCCATAAGGGATTGTGACAGACCCGTCCTCGGTGAAACGGTGGCTGAAGCTAGAGAGAAGAGGGGGACGCGCCCCTGGGAGGTACCCTCGAACCCGACCGTGAGCGAACTCATCCAGCTCGGCGCCCCCAACGCCCGCCCCCACGCCCCCAAGGCGAGCGAGCTCACCCTGCGCTTCTCCGACCGCGCCGTCGCCGAGCTCGAAAGCCTCGAGCGCCACTACCCCACCCTCAAAAGCCTCATCCTCCCCGCCCTCTGGATCGCCCAGCGCGAGTACAACGGCCAGATCACCGGCGCCGCCATCGCCGAGGTCGCCCACCGCCTCAAGCGCTCGTACGCCGAGATCGAGGGCGTCGCCACCTTCTACACCCTCTTCAACACCGAGCACCGCCCCGGACGCCACAAGCTCGAGCTCTGCACCTGCCTCTCCTGCCACGTCAACGGCGCCTACCGCATCAAGGCCTACCTCGAGGAGAAGCTCGGCATCCCCTTCGGCGAGACCACGAGCGACGGCGAGTTCACCCTCGAAGAGGTCGAGTGCCTCAACGCCTGCGACCGCGCCGTCGTCCTCCAGGTCGGCGACGAGTACCACGGCCCCCTTACCGAGGAGAGCCTCGACGCCCTCATCGCCCGCCTCCGCGCGAGCGAGGAGTCCACCGTCAAGAGCTACGCCGACCAGGCCGTCCAGGTCCACCTCCGCGAGTCCGAACGCACCGCCCCCCTCAAATAGACCTTTCGGGGAGATCAAGGCGCCGAAAACCCAAGAGAGACCCGCGAGGGGAAACCCGACTTTCTTTCCGCCGCCACCTTGTCGAAGCTCCCTCCCGCCGACGTAAGAGTGTGGACCCCCAAAACGCAACCCCCAGTGGCACCAGCGTCCCGACCCCCGGCGCTGACCTTGCACAAAACGGTCAAAACCGTGGTCAGGGTGGTCAGCATGGTCGGGAACGAGCCTTGGAATCGCGCGCGCGCGCCCGAAAACGCGTTCCCGGCTTTCCCAGGATTCCCAAAGATCGCACCGGAACCCTCCTTCGCAAAGCCCCGAGCCCGAACGAAACGCGCCCCCCAAAGCGTCCGAACGCCATCATGAGAACGACCCGCGCCCTCCTCCTCCCCGAGGTCCTCGCCGCCACCGCCGTCCTCGGCGCCGTCTCCCTCCTCGCCGCCCCCGCCCTCCAGGCCCGGAAGACGACCGCCGACCCCGCCACCGAGGATCTGTCCCGGGTAAAGCAAATCGCCACTGGACTCCTCATCTATGAGTCCGATTCGGACGACGTCGCCCCCGACGCCTTCGCCGAGGCCCGCTCTGAAGGCGGCGCCGCCCTCCGCTCCGCCACCGCCCTCTTCCCCGCCCCGAACGCCGAGAACCCGACCCCCCTCGTCGCCGCCTCGTGGACCCACTGGTCCAACGCGATGTGGCCCTACGTGAAGAACGCCGAGGTCTACGCGAGCGCGAGCGCCCCCGAGCTCCCCTTCCCCGACCCCGGTGCCTACCCCGGCTGGCGACCGAAGCCCACCGTCTTCGCGATGAACGGCCTCCTGGGCCACCTGCCCGCGGCCGAGATCGCCAACCCCTCGACCCTTCCCCTCTTCACCGAGAGCCTCGGGAACGCGAACGTCGTCGGCCTCGCCGCCAGCAACCCCGAGCTGAACTGCCGCGCCGCCGAACCCTGCCGCTTCGCCCCTCCGAAGGACGGGCGGTGCGCCGAGGGCGCGAACGGCGCGACGAGCCGCCTCGCGAGCTCCGGGCGCGACGCGCGCTTCACCGCCGGCAAGGGCGCGGCGAAGAACGGCTACCAGGTCCTCGCCCACGCCGACGGGAGCGCGAAGAGGATCGCCCTCCCGAGCCCCGGCGCCCCCAGCGACCCGGGGGTCTGGTGGTGGAGCCGCCTCGATGCGAACGGCGCCCCCACCCGCTACTGGCGCGACCCCGAGGCCTGCCACCCCGCCCGCTTCCGCCCCGATGGGGACCCCGGCGCGGGGGTCGCGGAGGCAAATCTCTGAAGAATCGAAGAAAGTTCCCGCAAATCTGCGCGTTTTTGCTAAGAACTCTTTATAATGCCTCCACTCCCCCTCCGGAGAGCACCGGGCCCCGGCGAACGCCGGTCTCCGGAAGACATCGGGCGGAGAGCATCGAGCCGTAGCCATGACATCCATCCCCAAGAGGGCCTTCACCCTCATCGAGCTCCTCGTCGTCATCGCCATCATCGCGATCCTCGCCGCCATCCTCTTCCCCGTCTTCGCCCAGGCGAAGGCCGCCGCGAAGAAGACCTCCGACCTCAGCCGAGTGAAACAACTTGGCACTGGATTCGCCGTCTACACCGCCGACTCGGATGATGTCTTCCCGCTCGCCTATGGCTACACGGCTAATGGACTCGCCTACACGACCTATCTCATCGAGACGCCGGCCGACTGGCCCGTCGGCTTAGGCGAAGCTTACTACTCGGAGAACCGGGTGCATTGGGCGAACTCTACCCAGCCCTACATCAAGAACAACGAGCTTTACTCGAGCACGGTCGGTCAGATACGGTCCGTTGCAGGCGCCCCGTACAGCACCGCCCAAAAGCAGTTGCAGACGAACAACTTCCAGATGAACGGCTTGCTCAACGGCTGGTCTGCGACCGCCGTCGCCTCGCCTAGTCAGCTCCCGCTTCTCAGCCAAAATCGCGGCACCATGAACATCAAAGGGTACGCGACCTCGAACCCGTATCTCAACTGCCCTAACCGCAACGCCCCCTGCACCTTCGTTCCCTCGAAGCCTACATGCGGTGGTGCGAACAACGGCGAGTACAGCGAGATGCTCTTCAACACGAGCTACTCCCAATGGGTCCACGGCCGAAGCCAGGTGAACGTGTTCGCCGACACGTCGGCGAAATCGCGGAACATGAACGGTGGCGTAAACCAGCCCTCCGATTTCCGCACGATGTTCTGGTCCCGCTTCTCCGCGTCCGGAACGAGCTCCACCGAGTGGCAAGACAATAACTTCTGCCACACGATGCTCTTCATGCCGGATTTCGATTTTCAGAACTTCGGACGTCCCCACGAGTACTGAGTTGACGTTTACCAGAGACATCTCAAAGCGGTTCTCGTCCCTACTGCTCGTCGCCCTCTCGGTGCTAACGACGCTCCTCCCCATCGGATGCTCCGGCAAGGGCGAGGATGCGGAGACGAAAACGGCTCCGGCAGGCTCCTTCGCGGCTGCCAACGAAGCTCCAGCGAACGGGCGCCGGAAGATAGGCGAGGGTGCCGCCTCTGCAGGAGCGCCCACCGAGAGGGTCGGACGCGCGGGCGGCTGAACGTTCAACCCCCGCCCCGGCCTCCGAGCCGGGGCGGGGGTTTCGGCGTAGACTGAAAGGAGAGATGGCCGAGTACCCGCTCCTTCTGAAGAACGCGAAGGACCCCGCGTTCCGCACCCTCCGGGGCTACACCGACGCGGGGGGCTACGAAGGGCTCAAAAAGGCCGTCGGCATGGAGCGCCAGGCCGTCATCGACGAGATCAAGGCCTCCGGCCTCCGCGGGCGCGGCGGCGCGGGCTTCCCCGCTTGGATCAAGTGGAACGGACTCCCCAAGGAGAAGAAGGGCCCCCACTACGTCATCTGCAACGCCGACGAGGGCGAGCCCGGCACCTTCAAGGACAAGCAGCTCATGGAGGAGTGCCCCCACGGGCTCATCGAGGGGATGACCATCGGCGGCCTCGCGACCCAAGGCGACGTCGGCTACATCTACATCCGCGGCGAGTACATGGACGCCGCCAAGTCCCTCCGCCGCGCCCTTGACGAGGCCTACGCCGCGAACCTTCTTGGAAAGGACATCCTCGGCTCGGGCCGGGACTTCGACATCGAGCTCCACCTCGGCGCCGGTTCCTACGAGTGCGGCGAGGAGTCCGCCCTCATCTCCTCCCTCATGGGCGAGCGCGGGATGCCCCGCATCAAGTTCCCCCACGCCCCCCTCCTCACCGTCGCGGGCGTCTGGGACAAACCGACCCTCGTGAACAACGTCGAGACCTACTCGTGCGTCCCCCACATCGTGAAGAACGGCGGCGCCTGGTACGCCGGAATCGGCGCGGGCACGAAGAACTCGCGCGGCACGAAGATCTTCTCCGTCTCCGGCCACGTCGTCAGGCCCGGTAACTACGAGATCGAGTTCGGCACCACCCTCGCCGAGCTTCTCGAGATGGCGGGCGGCATGAAGGGCGGCGCCCTCAAGGCCTGCGTCCCCGGCGGCTCCTCCGTCCCTATCCTGAACGCCGAGGCGGTGAACCGCGCCGTCCTCGGCTACGAGGAGATGTCCGAGGTGAAGAGCATGGTCGGCTCCGGCGGGTGCATGTTCCTCAACGAGCACACCTGCATCGTCACCTTCATCTGGAGGACGAGCCAGTTCTACGCGAACGAGTCCTGCGGCAAGTGCACCCCCTGCCGCGAGGGCACGAAGTGGCTCGTCCAGATCCTCGAGCGCGTTATCCGCGGCCGCGGGCGCCCCGAGGACGTGAAGCTCCTTCAGGACGTCGCCAACGGCATCGAGGGCCGCTCGTTCTGCGCGCTCGGCGACGCCGCGGCCTGGCCCGTCGTCAACGCCATCCGCGTCTTCCCCGAGGAGTTCGAGTACTTCGCCACCCACGGCCGCTCGATCGTCGAGGGCCGCGAAACCGCCGCGATGCGCCCCTAAAGGGCCGCGTCCACAAGCGAGAAGTCCGCGTCGGGATGCTCGGCGCGGGCCTCGCCCAGCATCATCCGGAGATCTTTGGGTGAGTCGTAGACGTAGCCGCTGAACCCGCGAGAGTTCGAATCTAACGATCGCTCGGTGAGAAGTCTGATGTGATCGTCGTCCCAACTGTCCTCAGTAGTCAAGAATGCGAACGGTCGCCCCCTGCTCGGTAGAGCGACGACGAGAAAGCGTTGCGCGGCCCGGGGAACTAGAACAACAGGGAGGCCAGCGTCGCGCAAATGGATCTCGGCAGAGGCCACCCCCTTGAAGAACGCGTACCTGTCCTCTGGATAGAGGTCGGGGGAGACGTTCACAAATATATCGCCCTCCCGAACTGCGGCGCTCTGCCGATCCACCGTGACGGAAGAGCCTTGTGGGAGAGCCTCGTACAACGCGCTTTCGATCCGCTCGAACTGTCCGTCGTCAAGAGGCCCGGGGGCCGGGGTAGGAAGAGGGGCGATACTCATGGATGGAGACTCCGGACGCTCTTGCGGATCGTCGTCGCGTCTTTCAAGCATGACAGAGCCACGGATGCAGGGACGGCCGCGAGCGGTCGGTAATCAGCATCGATCCGAGCCTCGTACAGAGCGATGATATCGCGTCGGACGTGATCGGCCACCAAGGGAGCGAACCCGGATCGAGAACGCACCCCGAACTCGCCGGTGAGATGCCTCTTGACCTGATCGGCCAAAGAGGCATGGCTCGGGCCTTCGCGGGACGTTTGGAACCGGGCGCCGGATTGAAGCGCGAGGACAGCCGTGAGAAAGCTGTACGCTGCGTGGTAACTCCGGCTGATCGAGCTTCGGTGTCGGCTCTGCTTGTAGAGGGCGTTAGCGGCCTTCAAAGCATCCTCACCCGTCAGCATCCAACCTTCTGAGAGAGTCCTTCGTTGTTCCCCAGTCACGCGTTGGAAACATACCGCAAGAACTTGAGACTCCCGCGCCATACTCCTAGGCCAGACCCCCGATGGCGAGCGTCCTTTTCCTCCTCCTGATGGTTCTCGCCGCGGCGGTGCTCGGACGCCTCGTCGCGCGGGCGTTCGAGGGATTTCCCGATCCCGCCGCGCGGCTCGGGGTCTACGGTCTCATCGGGCTCGGGCTGGTCGGCACCCTCGTCTACCTCGCCGGGCTCCTCCTCCCCCTCGGCCCGGGCCTCTCCCGCGCCGTCGTCGCGGGGATTCCGGTCGCCCTTCTCCTCCTCTTCGTCGCGGAGGGCCGCCGGAGCAAGCCCCCCCGCTGGGGCGTCCTACGTCTCGCGTTCCCGCGGGGACCGACCGCGCTCCTGTGCCTCGGAGGCATCCTCCTCGCCGCCGCGATCGCCCTCTCCGGGGTCCTCACCCCCTCCACCCCCCTCGACTGGGACTCGCTCGCCTACCACCTCGCCGTCCCGAAGATCTGGCTCGCCGAAGGCCGCATCCGCCCCATCTCCTTCATCCACCACTCGAACTTCCCCGCCGCCGCCGACTCGCTCTTCCTTCTCGGCCTGAGCTTCGGAGGTCAGGCCACCGCGAAAGGGTTCATGTTCCTCGCCTACGGATTCGGCCTCTTCGCCGTCTTCGGCCTCGCCCGCCACCGGTACGGCGAGCGGGCGGGCTGGATCGCCGCCCTCGCCCTCGCCTGCGTCCCGATGGCCGTCTGGGAGGCGGGCTCCGCCTACATCGACGGGATCCATGGCCTCTACGCCGGGCTCGGCCTGTGGCTTCTCTGCGACGACGGCGACCGCCGGACCCACTGGTCCGTCCCCGCCCTCCTCCTCGGCCTCGCGCTCGGGACGAAGTACACCGGCCTCCAGGCCCTCGGCGTCGGGGCCGCCCTCGTCCTCCTCGGCGCCCGCCGCCGCGAGATCCTCCCCCTCCTCGCCGTCGCCGTCGCCGTCGGGGGCTTCTGGTACGTCAAGAACGTCCTCTGGACCGGCAACCCCGTCTACCCGTTCTACTACTCGCTCTTCGGCGGGAAGAACTGGGACGCCTTCTCCGCGCGCATCTACGCCGAGGAGCAGGCGACCTTCGGCACCGGCCGCGGCCCCGGCGCGTGGCTCGCCCTCGCCGCCGCCCCCGGACGCTTCACGAACCCCGCCCCCCTCCAGGGGCTCGGCTTCCCCTTCGTCGCGCTCGGGGCGGGGGGGCTCGCCGCCCTCGCCGGGTGGGGGCTCCGCGCCGCCGTGCCGCGCGTCGAGCGGCGCGCGCTCCTCGCCTCCGGGCTCGTCCTCGCGCTCTGGCTCGTCACGAGCGAGCAGTCGCGCTACATCCTCGCCCTCGCCCCGATCCTCGCGATCCTCGCGGGCGGGCTCGGCGCGCACTCGCGCGCGTGGCGGCTCGTCGCGGGGGCGAACGCCGCGCTCGGCCTCTTCGTCCTCGCCCGCACCCTCGTCCCCGACCGCCTTCCTTACCTCTCCGGCGGGCTTACCGCCGACGAGTACCTCGGGGGCTTCACCGCCGCCGACGGCTCCCGCGTCTCCGGACGCGTCGGCTTCTTCGCCCCCGCGAAGTACCTCAACGAGCGGGTCAAGGGGGGGCGCGTCGCGCTGTACGACGAGGTGTTCGGTTACCTCCTCGACGTCCCCTACCTCTGGGCGAACCCCGGGCACTCCACCGAGCTCGGCTACGACCGCCTGACGAGCGGCGCCGACCTCGTCGCCGCCCTCCGGCGCGAGGGAGTGACCCACGTCTACCTGAACCTGACGATCACGCCCCCCACCGAGCCGAGCACCGCCCGCTTCCAGGCCGCCCTCGGTCTCGGCGCGTACCGCCGGTCGTACTCCTCCGAGGAGGCGAAGGCGCTCGACGCCGATCTCCGCACGAAGTGGAAGCGTCTCCTCGCCGACGCCGTGGACCGCGGCCTCCTCCTCCAGGAGGCCACCTTCGGCCGCCGCGTCGTGTACCGCCTCCGCGAAGGGAGCTGACCATCCTGACCATGCCCACCACGGTTTTCGCGTTTTTGTGCAAGGTCGGGGCGGTCCTTGCCGGTGGGTCGCGCCGCCAAAAAGGGTTTTCGGGGACCCTCTATCTCTAAGGGGCGCTCCTCGAGCGTATGACAACCCCTCCCAGGAAAATCTTTGGGGGACGAACCGAAACGTGCTCCCTCTCCCCGCGCCCTCGCACCTCGAGACCTACGTCGTGGACGGGACGACGCGCGAGGCCCTCGTCTTCGACGGGGCCGGCGCCGCGCCGAAGGAGGGCCGTCCCCTCGTCCTCGCCGTCCGCGACCGCTGGCCCGAGGCGACGGCGATCTATCCCGAAGGCCTGAGGACCGGCTGGCCTCGCGAGGGCGAGGGCGACCTGCGCTTCGTGGACGCGATCCTTGCCCGCGCGAAGCCAGCGACCGACGGCCGCCGCGTCTACGCGATGGGCCACTCGAACGGCGGGCTCTTCACCTACGTCCTCTGGGCGAACCGCGCCGACCGCTTCGCCGCCTACGGCCTCTCGGGAAGCCCCGCGATAGGTGTCGGGCGGCGTCTCACCCCCGCCTCCGCCTTTCTCACCGCCGGAGGGGCCGACCCCGCGAAGGCCCGCAAGGATGGGTAGGCGAGCCTGATCCCCGGCGCGAACGGGCTCGAGGTCGGCACCTATATCCATCCCGGCGGGCACGAGTACCCGCCCGAGGCCGCGGCGGCGACGTTGGCCCTTTTCAAGCGCCACCGCCGCTCGCCTTAACCTCCTCAGGCCGTCCCGAGCGCCTCGCGCACGAACGCGACGTCCTCGGGCGAGAACGCGCGGCCCTCGCCCGAGAGGTTCGCCTCGACCTGGCGCGCGTTCCGGAATCCCGGGATGACGCACGCCACGTTCGGCGCGGCGAGAACGTAGTTCAGCGCCATCGCGGCGAGATCCGCCGTCGAGTCCCCGAACCGCGCCTTGAGCCTCGCGAGCTTCGGCCTCAGCTCCGCGATCGCCTCCGCCGAGAACGCCCCCGAGTCCTTCCGGTGGTCCCCCGGCTCGAACGTCGGCGGCTTCGCGGGGTCGTACTTGTCGAGAAGCCGCGCCTGCGCGAGCGGCGAGAACGCCACGAAGCTCATCCCCTCCCGCGCCATGAGGTCCGCGACCCGCGAGCCCTCGCGTACGAACCCGTCGTCGAGCGCGTGCGCCCAGCTCTGGAGGACCGCCGGACGCACCCGCGGCGTCACCCGCTCGAAGTCGTCCGCCGAGTACGCGCTCTGCCCCTTCACGCGCACCTTCCCCTCGCGCACGAGATCGTCCATCACGCCCGCCGCGTCGTCGAGGTACATGTCAGACGCCCCGAAATCGCCGTGGTGGAAGTAGTACACGTCGATGTGGTCGCGCTTCAGGTTCACGAGGGACTGCTCCGCCTGGTGCCGGACGTGCTCGGGCCGGTACGCGTGCTCCGCCGTCCCCGGGAAGTGCCCGACCTTCGTCGCGACGACGTAGTCGTCCGTCTTCAGCCCGAGCGTCTCGAACGCCCGCGCGAGCATCCGCTCGGCCCGCCCGTTCCCGTACACGTCGGCGTTGTCGAAGTGGTTCACGCCGCGCTCGATCGCGATCCGGATCCCCTCGACGATCTCGCTCTCGTCCACGTCGGCCCAGCCGTTCGGGTTGCCGTTCACCCAGTTGAGCCCTCCCATCGTCCAGCACCCCAGACTCACCGCCGACACCTTCACGCCCGACTTCCCGAGCTCGCGCATCTCCATCGGAAGGAGTTTACGCGGGCGGTGGCCTCGGCGTCCCGCCGAGACGCCCGTGACAGGAGGGCGAACCCCTACTCGATCTCGAGCGTCCCGAAGCGCCGATCCGTCGGGTCCGCCGCGTCGCGCAGGACTGCGAACGCCGCGTTCACCCGCGTCCGGATGTTCGCCGCCTGGCGCGCCTCCTCGCTTCCCTTGGGGAAGCGCGCGGGGTCGGCGCGCTCGCTCAGCCGGTCGTACCGCCGCTTGATCGCCCCGAACGTCTCCCCGGGCTCGGCCCCGAGGATCCCCCGCGCCGCTTCGGGCGTGAGCGCTCCCGACACCCCTGGGGGCACCGCCGCCGGAGGCGGCTGAGGAAGCTTCGCCATCTCCCGCTCGAACGCCTCCCGCGCGGGGTCCGGCTCGGCGGCGGAGATCCGCTCCCACTCGTGCCCGATGTACCCCCGCAAGATGTCGTAAGCCCGCCGCGCGCCGTCCATTCCCAAGAGGGAGCCTACCGCCCGCGCCCTAGATCGGCTTCGGTCCCATCCCGGTGAGCCGCGCGACGCAGTACACGCACATCGCCAGCGACAGCAGGAACCCGACGATCGCGAGCGGACTCCCCCCGAGATTGAAGAGCCCGAAGAGGCAGGAGATCCCCTCGACCCAAGCCCCCCACAGAAAGCCGCTCCGCTCCCCGTTCCCGATCCACGACCCGATCGCGAACTCGAGCGCCGTGATGCCGAAGACGAGGAGAGCGAGCGCGAACAGCAACATCGGAAGCGGACTCGACGGCCGTGCCTGCCCGGGCATCGAATCGAACGACGCCTGCGCCGCCGCGAGGTCCTCCGCCGTCCCCGGGCTCCCGTCCGGCCGGGTTACTGAGACGAGGTGCGACGTGGACCGCGGCGCCTCGACCGAGGAGACGGTCCCGCACATCGCGAGAAGGAGAATCCCCACGACGATCCCTAAGCACGCGCGGAGGCGGGTGAGGATCCCGAAGATCCGGTCGGCGTCGTACGCGGAGCTCATCGTCGCCGAGTCTACAACGCCCGCCGCACCGCCCGGAGCCGCGCGAGCGACGCCGCGACCCCCGCAACCCCGCTCGCCCCCAGAATCGCGGCGAGGAGAGGCGGCATCGGCCAGACGAGCGCGAAGGCGACGACCTTCGTCTCCATGAGAAAGGCGAGAACCCATCCGAACGCCCACCGCCGCCACTCCGCGAGCGTCGCGAGGAGGAAGACCACGTTCGTAGACAGCGCCACCCCCGCCATCTGGAGGAGCGCCTCCCGATGCGACGCGAGGTCCGACGCGCGCAGGAGGAAGGCGAAGCCCTAAATCGTGAACCCCAGCAATGCCGCCGTGTGCGCCGACACGAGTCGCGCGGAGAACCGTTCGAGCCGCGTCACGGACTCAGCTTAGCGCACGTCCGAGAGCCCGAAGCGCTCGTGCAGAAGCCGCACCGCCCGCGCCTGATCCCCTTCGGCCACGAGCACCGAGAGCGAGAACTCCGAGTCGCTCGTCTGGAGCGCCGCGATCCCCGCCCCCGCGAGCGTCTCCAGCACCGACGCGTAGAGCCCCGGCTGCTGCATGAACTCGTGCCCCACGAGCGACACCATCGTCGTCCCTTCCGTCAGGCGCGCCACCACCCGCCGCACCCGGCCGAGCGGGCTCAAGAGCTGCGCCTGCGTCTCCACCTCCGGCGAGGCGTCCCCGATCTGGAAGAGGTAGATCGCCCCTCCCGCCGCCGACATCGGGCCGAACGAGGCCCCGAGCGGCCCCTGGCCCACCGGCACCACGAGCCCGTCGAGGACGTCCGCCACCACCGGGTACCGGTCGCGCGGCACCGCGAACCCCGTCGAGCTCGGCGAGACGTTCAGCATGAAGAGCGGCAGGCCGTACCGCTCCATCGTCTCGTAGATCCGCGCCTCGAGCCCCGCCCGGTGCGCCCGCTCCGCCGTCGCGAGATCGAACTGGATGTACACGAGCTTCCCCGTGTGCGTCACCCCGGTCGCCCGCCGCCCCGGGTGCGCGTCGCGCGCGACGATCTCCGTTCCCTCGTCGTCCGAGAACGCGCTCTTCACCCAAAGCGGGATCCCGTACGCCATCGCGATCTCCGCCGCCCGGGGATGCACGACCTTCGCCCCCAGGTGCGCGATCTCCGCGACCTCGTCGTACGTCACCCGCCGAAGGGTCGGCGCGTCCTTCACCGCGTCGGGGTCCGCCGTCTTCACCCCGTCCACGTCGGTGTAGATCTCCACCGCCCGCGCCCCCATCGCCGCCCCCACCGCCGCCGCCGTCGTGTCGGAGCCCCCCCGCCCCAGCGTCGTGAGCTCCCCCCCCGGCAATCCCGGGTCCGTGACGAACACGCCCTGGAACCCGCACACCACCGGGATCTTCCCCGCCTCGATCGAGCGGAAGAGCGCCGTCGGGTTGAGCGAGAGGATCCGCGCGTTCCCGTACACCCCGTCCGTCCGGATCCCCGCCTGCCCTCCCCGGAACGCCTGACCCGGATGCCCGAGCGTCTTCAGCGTGTGCGCGAAGATCACCGCCGAGAGGATCTCCCCGCACGCGATCATGAGGTCGAGCTCGCGCGGGTCCGGCTCCACCGCCGGATCCACCTCGCGGAGCACCCCTAGAAGCGTGTCGGTCGCGTACGGCGCCCCCCGCCGCCCGATCGCCGAGACGACCACGACCGGGCGCAGGCCCCGCTCGCGCGCGCCGATGACCTTCAGCGCCGAGACCGCCCGCGCCTCCGGCGTCGCCACCGAGGTTCCCCCGAACTTCATCACGACGACGTCCGAAAGAGCCTCAGACATTCGGCGCGTCCTCCAGGAGCAGGCGCGCGAGCCGCTCCGCATGGTCCTGCCGAAGCACCAGAAGCATCCGGTCGTGCATGTCGCTCGCGTGGTCGACCGTGATCCCCGAGCCGATCGCCCGCCGCAGGATCCCCGCGATCATCCCGTCCTCGTCCCGCATGTTCACCGCGTGCACGAGCAGGATCGCTCGATCCGCCTCGATCGCGAACGCCGCCCCCTCGAGGCTCCGCCGCACCGCCTCCGCCTCCTCCGCCCGCACCACGAACGACATCCCCGTCGGCGTGAGCTTGAGAAAGTCGATCGAGACCCCCGCCCCCCCCAACTCCCGGAGCAGAGCGATCCGCGCCGGCATCGCGTCGCCGCCCGATCCGTCGCCTCCGAGCCCCGCGACGTGGACCTGCGCGAGCCCCGTCCGCAGATCGAGGTGCGAGATCCCCCGCCGCTTCTCGAAATCGGTCTCCGCCCGCCCCGCCCCCGGGGCGTCCGGCGCGTCGAGGCGCGTGAAGGTGGCGTCGGGAGCGTCCATCGGAAGGGCCGTCGCAGGGGGCGGGCGGGAGCGGCGCGCCTTCGAGCCGCGGTTCGATGCCGAGGAGGGTACCCCCTCCCCGCCCGCCGCGAACCCTGCCCTTTGCGGTCCGACCCGCCCAGCCGCCCCCCTCAGACCGGCGTCCCCGCGAGAACCCACTCCGCCGCCCCCCCCAGGTCCGCGAACACCCGCTCCGGCCGCGAGCCCCAAGCCTCCCACCCCGAGAGGGTCTTCCCCGTGAGCACGAGGACCGGCCGCGCCCCGCACGCGAGCGCCGCCCCCATGTCGCTCTCCCGGTCGCCGACGAGAGGGCACCCCGCCGGGTCGAACCCCAGCTCCTCCCCCGCCCGCACGAGCATCCCCGGCGCGGGCTTCCGCATCGGGTTCCCCGACCCCGCGAGGCCCGTCGCGTGGTAGAACCGCGCGATCCTCACCCCGAACGGCGCGAGCCACCCCTGCACCCGCGCCTCCATCCGCGCGATCTCCGCCTCGTCGAAGTACCCGAGCGCCACCCCCTGCTGGTTCGAGACGACCACGAGCGCGAACCCCGCCCGCGCGAGCCGGACGAGCGCCTCCACCGCCCCCGGGACCGGCTCCAGCGCCTCCGCCGAGCGCAGGTAGTCGTCCGAGTCCCGCACGATCACCCCGTCCCGGTCGAGAAAGATCGCCTTCAACCGGCCACCACCGTCGTCCCCGACTCGTCCCCCGAGGCTTCGAGGGACGTCTCCTCCGCCGCGAGCGCCTCCCGCGCGCTCCCCAGCCGCTCCGCCTCGAGCGACGCGCGCTGCGTCCACGCGACGAGCGCGACCACCAGCAGAAGCCCGCCCCCCGTCCGGAGCGCCGTCTCGATCCCGAGCGACTGCGACAGCGCCCCGAAGAGGTACACCCCGAACGGCCCGATCCCCGAGATCGCCCACACGTGCATCGAGATCGCCCGCCCCCGCAACGCCTCCGGCGCGATGAGCTGGAACATAAGGTTCGTCGTATTGAACACCACCACCGCCGAGAAACCCAGGAGCACGAACACCGGGTACGCGGCCCAACCCGTCCGCGCGTAGGCGAGCGCCACGACCGAGAGCGCGAAGAGCGTCACCGCCGCCTTGATCATCGTCCCCTTGTACGGCTTGCTCGAGAGCGCCGAGTTCAGCGCGAGCGCGAGCACCGCCCCGATGCCGTTCGCCGTGTAGCAGTGCCCCAGCCCGTCCGGCCCGAAGCCCAGAACGTCCTTCGCGATCGCCGGGAGTATCGAGAGGTAGAAGAGCCCGAAGAACGAGAGCGCCGTCTCGTAGGCGAAAAGCCGTCGCAGCCGCGTCTCCCGCATCACGTAGGTCCACCCCTCCCGAACGAGATCGAAGAGCGGCTGGATCCGCCGCTCCTTCGGTCGCAGATCCGCCCGGATCGCGAGCCCCGCGAAGACGAGCGCCCCGAACGAAAGCCCGTTGAGGAGGTAGCAGGACTCCGCCCCGAACCGCGCGACGAGCCAGCCCCCGATCGCCGGCCCCACCACCCGCGCGAGGTTGAACGGCAGGGCCTGCATCGGGAGCGCCGCCGACAGGTCCTCCTTCGGCACCACCGCCCCCACCACCGACTGCCGCGCGGGCATCTCCAACGCCCCCGTCGCCCCCGAGACGAGCGCCACGAGCTCGATGTGCCACACCTGCGCGATCTTGAAATGCGCGAGCGCCGCGAGCGCGAGCGGCCCCGCCCCCAGCACCACCTGCGTCCAGACGAGAAGCTTGCGCTTGTCGAGCGCGTCCACCATCCCCCCCGCGATCGGCCCGAGGAACGTCACCGGGATCATCCCGAGGAACGACACGAGCGCGAGCGCCGCCTTCGATCCCGTGATCTCGTACACGAGAAACCCCTGCGCGACGTTCTGGATCCACGACCCGAGGAACGACAGGAGCGACCCGAACCAAAGGAGCCGGAAGTCCCGGTGCCGGAACACCCGCGCGACGCCCCCGTCCCCCTTCCCCGCCGCGCCGAAGAGGGAGGCGGTCGCGCGGGCCATGCCTCCAGTCTACGCGCCGCCGGGGCGAGGGGTAGGCTGGACGCCGATGGAGACCGACCGCCCCCTGCGCGTCCTCCAGATCTGCTCCTCGTCCGCCACCTCCGGCGCCGAGAACACCGTCCTCCAGCTCTCGCGCACCCTCGCCGCCGGGGGGCACTCCGTCCGCGCCGTCGTCCCGAACCCCGGCTGGCTTCCCGATCGCCTCGCGAGCGCGGGCATCCCCGTCCGCGTCCAGGGCATGAAGGGGCTCGGGTGGTACCGCCTCATGGGGTCCCTCGTGAAGGAGGCCCGCGCCGGACGCATCGACGTCGCCCACACCCATCTCACCCGCGCCGCCTACTTCGGGCACACCTTCGGCCTTCTCACCGGCACCCCCATCGTCACGTCCGTCCACATCGCGAACAACGACAACATCTACCGCCGTCTCGCCCGCGGCTCCAACCGCCTCGTCGCCGTCTCGGACTTCGTCCGGGGCATGCTTCACGGCCGCGGCGTCCCCGAGGGGTACGTCGCCACCGTCCACAACGGCACCGACATGCTCGACCGCCCCGGAGGCGACCCCCGCGCCCTGCGCGCCGCGTTCGGCATCCCCGAGGGGCGCGCCGTCATCGGAATGGTCGGGCGCGTCTGCCCCGAGAAAGGCCACCCCGAGGCGATCGAGGCGCTCCGCGCCCTCACCCGCTCCGGGCGTGACGCCCACCTCCTCCTCGTCGGGCGCGAGGTGGGCGAGTTCCGCGCCGGCATCCGCGCGAGCGTCGCGGGCGAGCTCGCGGGGCGCGTCACCTTCGCGGGCGAGCGCGACGACGTCCCCGCCCTTCTCGACGCGACCGACCTCACCGCGATGCCGAGCGTTATGGAGACCTTCGGGATCGCCGCCCTCGAGGCGATGGCCCGCGGTCGCCCCGTCGTCGCCACCCGCGTCGGCGGCCTTCCCGAGGTCGTCCGCGACGGCGAGACCGGCCTCCTCGTGGACCGCGACGCCGCCGAGATCGCCGCCGCCTTCGACCGCCTCCTCGCGAGCCCCGAGGAGCGCGAGGCGATGGGCCGCAACGGCCGCGCCGTCGTCCGCGCCCACTTCACCCTCGAGGAGATGGCCCGCCGCTTCCAGACCGTCTACGCCCGCGCCCTCGCCCCCGCGTAGAGGGTCCGACGCGCACGCCCCCGCTCAATCGGAGTAGAAAGAGGGGCGATGTCCGCCGTCCAGAACCCCGCTCCCGCGATCGCGCCGGGGGGTGCGCGCGCGACCGGCGGCTGGACCCTCTACTACGACGGCGGGTGCAACCTCTGCGAGGCCGCGCAGACCACCGCGGGCCGCTGGGCCCTGCGCGCGGACGTCCCCCTCCGCACCGTCATGCTCCAGGACCCCGAGGCCGTGGACCAGGGCCTCGACCCCGACCTCATGGTCCTTGACACCCCCGAGGGCCGCTTCACCGCCGCCGACGCCTGGCTCCAGATCGTCCGCTTCGGCCCCCTCCCCTTGCGCCCCCTCGCCCTCCTGCGCCGCACGGGGCCCACCCTCTGGCTCGCCCGCAAGGTCTATGGCTTCGTCGCCGCCCGCCGCAAGGCCTGGTTCGGCACCCGCGAGTGCAAACTCCCCTCCGCCGCCCGCTGAGAGGCCTCTCTCCTGAGTAGGTCCTCAGGACGCCCCTCGCCGACGTCAGGGTGTGACCCGCCCCGAACACGCCCCCCGCTCCGAGTCCCTACCCGCCGACCGGGAGTTCTCCCGCCCCCAGCTCCCGGTACTCCCCGAATCCCGGGGCGTCCGCCGCCACGCGCACCGGGCGACGGGCCGCGAGCGCCATCCGCACGAGCCGGTCCATGTTCCCCCCTTCGGCCACCGTCACGAAGTCGTGCCGCCGCGCGAACGACGCCACGAGCCGGTCGCGCACCTTGTTGTTGATCCCCGCGAACCCCGACTCGGGCCGGAACGGCGAAACGACGAGATCGGTCCGCGGATCGAACTCGTACCGCCACAGCCGCGCCGCCCGGAACGCCTCGTTCCGCAGATCCTCTCCCAGCACCCGGAAGAGACCCTGATCGAGGCACAGGATCCGCGGCGCCCCCCACCGCAAGGGGACGATCGCCGCCCGCTGGTACTCGGGCCGGTCGTGGCCCGCGACGACGACCTCCCCCGCCAGCACCCCCTCCTCGGTCAGCCGCTCGATAAGGTCCAGATGCCGAGGGAGCGACCCCCGCGAGGCGAGGACCGCGAAGCTCGCCCGCGCGAGAAGCCCGAGGTTCCCGTAGGCGAAGAGCACCCCCGGCGGGTCCGCGTCGAACGCCTCCACCGCCGCCGGATAGTGCACGTCCGCCGCCGTGAAGAGCACCACCCCGAGCCCTTCGAGCCGCGCCTCGAGCTCCGCCGTCGCCTTCAGGGCGTCCGGCCCGCCCAGGGCGAGCGTCCCCGCCCCCCGGCGCGGCACCCGGTACTCCTCGCGCCACGCCTCGGGCGAGAGGCGCAGGAACTCCTCGGGCGAGCGCGAGAGGACCGCGTTCCTCGCGACGACCCGCGCCACCGTCCGCCCCCCGATCCCGGGCGTCATCGCCAGGTGCAGGGCCAGGGTGCGCGGGCTCATACCGCGACGAGCGACGCGCACGCCGAGAGGAGCAGATCCACGACGAGCCCTCCGCGCGCCTTCATGACGTCCTCCACCTCTCCGTGGTGCAGGTCCGACGACGAGAGCCCCGTCCCGAGGTTCGTCACCACCGCGAGAAGCGCGTACGGCACCCCGGCCTCGCGCATGACCACCGCCTCCGTCCCCGCCGTCATCCCCACCACGTCCGCCCCGAGCTCCCGAAAGGTCCGCACCTCGCGCGGCGTCTCGTACCGGGGACCGTTGAGGTTCAGGTACACGCCCCCGTCCTTCGTCCCCGGGGGAGCGCTCCGCAAGGTCGCCGCGCGGAGCCCCGGGTCGAACGGGCGCGTGAAGTCCGTGTGCCCGATCGTCTCGTCGAACATCGTGACGTTCCGCCCCGAGAGGTCGAGGAAGTCGTCGCACAGCGCGAGCGTGCCCGGACCCCAGTCGGGCCGGAGCGAGCCCACCGCCGCGGTCGCGTAGCACCCCCGCGCCCCGAGCCGCCTCAGCGCGAGCGCCGTCGCCCGGTACGGCACCCGGTGCGGCGGCACCCGGTGCCCCGCCGCGTGCCGCGAGAGCGCCACGATCGTCGCCCCGCCCGTCGCCTCCCCGGGCTCCAGGAGGTGCCCCCGCACGAACCCCTCGCGGGTCTCCACCGAGATCGCCCGCCCCGGAAGCGCGAGAAGCCGCGACCCGATCCCCGTCCCCCCGATGATCCCGAAGTCCACTCTCATAAAGGCCCCACCGAGTATGCCGCAGTAAAATGAGCCCGAATGGTCCTGCGCGAGGTGCTCCACGCCCACATCCCGACGCTGACCGAGGCGAGCACCGTCCGCGACGCCGTGGACCGGATGGATGTCTACCAGTTCCCCGCCCTCGTCGTCGTGGACCGCGAGCGCCGCCCCGTCGCCGTCGTCACCGAAGGCGACCTCTGCCGCGCCGCCGCCCGCCGCGACTCGGTCCTCTCGCTCGCGAACGACCCGGTCACCGCCCACGCCTCCCTCCACCCCACCGTCGCGGGCCCCGAGATGGAGATCGGCGACGCGCTCCACCGGATGCTCTCAAGCGGCCTCACGATCCTCCCCGTCGTCGAGGAGGGCCTCCTCTCCGGCATCGTCCTCCGCGTGGACCTCATGCAGGCGATGCTCATGGACGCGGCCTCGTAGGGAAGACCCATGCTCTCCGAAGGCGCCCGCTTCCCCGACTTCTCGCTCGAGGACCAATCCGGCGAGACGATCTCCCTCGATTCGATCCGGGGCCGCAAAGCGGTGATCTACTTCTATCCGAAGGACGACACCCCCGGCTGCACCGCCGAGGCGTGCGAGTTGAACGAGCGCATCCCCCGCTTCAGGGAGGCCCGGGTCCTCGGGGTCTCCCCGGACGACGCGAGGAGCCACCGGCGCTTCGCCGAGAAGTTCGGTCTCGGCTTCTCCCTTCTCGCCGACACCGACCACGCCCTCGCCGAGGCGTGCGGGCTCTGGATCGAGAAATCCATGTACGGCAAGCGGTACTGGGGCGTGGACCGCGCCACCTTCGTCCTCGACGAGGAGGGCACCGTCGTGAAGGCGTTCCCGAAGGTGAAGCCCCAAGGCCACGCCGAGGAGATCCTCGCCGCCCTCGCCGAACCCCGCCTCGGTACGCTCTAGCGCATGGCCTACGGCGACCCGATCCCCAAGAAGGTCACCGCCCCCGACCTTGCGGCAATGCGCGGGCGGGGCGAGCCCATCGCCTGCCTCACCGCCTACGACGAGCCCGGCGCCCGCTTCGCCGACGAGGCGGGCGTGGACGTCGTCCTCGTCGGCGACTCGCTTGCGAACGTCGTTTTCGGCTACGCGACGACGCTCGAGATCGGGATGCCCGAGATCCTCCACCACCTCCGCGCCGTCCGCCGGGGGGTCGCGCGCGCCCACCTCGTCGCCGACCTTCCCTTCGGCGCCTACGGCGTCTCGCTCCCGGACTCGGTGGCGAACGCCGTCGAGCTCGCCCGCGCCGGGGCCGACGCCGTGAAGCTCGAAGGCGACTTCCCCGCCGAGATCGCCGCGATCCGCAAGGTCGGCGTCCCCGTCATGGCCCACGTCGGCTTCACCCCCCAGAGCGTCCACGCCTTCGGGCGCTTCGGGCTTCGGGGTAAGGACGAGGCCGGGGCCTCCGCGCTCCTCGATCTCGCCCGTCGTCTCGAGGACGCGGGGGCCTACGCCGTCGTCCTTGAACTGATCCCCGACGACCTCGCGGCCCGGATCACCGGGGCGCTGACGATCCCCACGATCGGGATCGGCGCGGGGGACCGCACCTCGGGGCAGATCCAGGTGATGCACGACGTCCTCGGCTACCGGGAGAGGCCCCTGCGCCACGCCCGTCCCCACGGCGAGGCGTGGCGCTGGATGCCCGAGGCGATCGCGGGCTACGTCGCGAGCGTGCGCGGGGGGTGAGACGGCGATGACGATCGCCCGCACGATCGCCGAGCTCGCCCGCGCTCCCCGCGCGGAGAGCCACGGGTTCGTCCCCACCATGGGCGCGCTCCACGCGGGGCATCGGGCCCTCCTCGACCGGGCGCGCGGGGAGAACGACCGGGTCACGCTCTCGATCTTCGTGAACCCGCTCCAGTTCGGCCCGAACGAGGATCTCTCGCGCTATCCGCGCCCGATCGAGGCCGATCTGGACCTTGCCGAGCGCGCGGGAGTGGACGCGGTCTTTCTTCCCTCGGTCGAGGAGATGTACCCCGAGACCCCGACCCGGATCGTCGTTCCCGGCGCGCTCACCGAGCGGTGGGAGGGCGCGAGCCGGCCGGGGCATTTCGACGGGGTCGCCACCGTCGTGGCGCGTCTCTTCGGCCTCGTCGGCGCGGGCAGGGCGTATTTCGGGAGGAAGGACCTCCAACAGTGCCGCGTCGTCGCGAAGATGGCGCGCGATCTCGCGCTTCCGGTCGGGCTCGTCTTCGTCCCGACGGTGCGCGAGGGCGACGGGCTCGCCCGCTCGTCGCGCAACGTCTATCTCGCACCGGAGGAACGCGCGAAGGCCCCGTTGCTCTACGCGACGCTGAAGGATTGCGCGGGGGCGATCCGGTTCGGAACCGGGATCGAAACCGCGCTCCACGAGGGGAGAAGCCGGCTTCGAGGCGCGGGGTTCCTCCCCGATTACCTCGCCTACGTCGCGCTCGACGATCTACGCCCGCTCGATACTTTCCATCGCGACTCCGCCCTTATCGTCGCCGCGAGGCTCGGGGCGACGCGCCTCATTGACAATCTCGAACTGTAAACGTCTACAATAGAGCGGGCGGCCTCGCCGTCCGAAGATAAGGACATCATGGCGAGACCACGCGGATCGAAAAACCGGACCTCCAAAGAGGCGACCCTCACGAGCGCGAAAGCGTCGTTGAAGAACTCCGCCGCGGAAAAAGAGCGCGTCCTCACGGTGCGGCTCGGCGTGAAGAAGCTCGTCCTTCCCGTCGCGGCGAAGCTCGCCGTCTCGGGCGAGTTTCTCTTCCTCTCGTTCCCCGCGACGACCGAGATCTACCGGATGACGGGCAAGGAGATGGCCCCTCTCACCGAGGACGCCGACGCCGCCGCCGCGCTGGAGGCGCTCGCCACCCCGCGCCGCCGGGGCGGACGCCGCAAGAAGTCCGCCGAGATGGACCCCAACCTTCAGCAGGCTCTGGCGAGCCTGCCCTCCGGGCACCGCATCGGCTACGACCGCGACGGCAACCCGAAGCTCATCAAGTCGCGCCCGCGCCGCAAGGGCGCCCCCGCCGAGTAATCTCCACCCCGGCAAGCCCCCGTAGCTCAGCGGTAGAGCGGCGCTTTTGTAAAGCGATGGCCGCGGGTTCGATCCCTGTCGGGGGCTCCCTTCTTCTACCGGCGGCCCCTGCCGATAATCCCGGCGTGAAGACCAAACGCCGCGTCCTCGTCGTGGACGACGACGCGAACGCCCGTCGCGCCCTCGTCGCCGTCCTCGAGCGCGACGGGTACGAGACCGCGCCCGCCGCCTCGGTCGCCGAGGCCCTGCCGCTACTGGCGCCCGATCTCTTCGCCGCGCTCGTGGACGTGACGATGCCGGGGGGCTCGGGGCTGGGGCTTCTCGAGCCGCTCTCGGGGGCGGGCGTCCCGTGCCTTCTCACCGCCGAGTTCCCGAGCGTCGCCGGGGCCGTCGCCGCGATCCGCGCGGGAGCCCGCGACTACCTCTCCAAACCCCTCGATCCCGATGCCCTCCGCGCCTCGCTCAAGGGCCTCGCCGCACCGAGGGCGAAGGCGGCCCCGGTTGCGGCCCACTCCGGGATGATCGCGGAATCCCCCGGGATGAAGGCCGTCCTCGCGACCGTCGCCCAGGTCGCCCCCAGCCGCGCGACCGTCATGATCTTCGGCGAATCGGGCTCGGGCAAGGAGGTCGTCGCCCGCGCGATCCACCGCGCCTCGCCCCGCGCCGGGGCGCCGATGACGGCGATCTCGTGCGCCGCGATCCCCGAGACGCTGCTCGAATCCGAGCTCTTCGGCTACGAGCGCGGGGCGTTCACCGGCGCGGCGGGGGCGAAGCCGGGGCGCTTCGAGGCGGCCTCGGGCGGGACCCTCTTCCTCGACGAGGTGGGCGAGATCCCGCTCTCGGTCCAGGCGAAGCTCCTGCGCGTGGTGCAGGAGCGCGAGATCGAGCGGCTCGGCTCGCTCGCGCGGACCCCCATCGACGTTCGCGTCGTCACCGCGACCCACCGCGACCTCCACGCGGCGGTCGCCGCCGGGACGTTCCGGCTCGACCTCCTCTACCGGCTCCAGGTCGTCGAGCTCGTCGTCCCGCCGCTCCGCGAACGCCCCGAGGACGTCGCGCCGCTCGCCGCGCTCTTCCTCGCGAAGTTCGCCGGAGAGAACGGGCGCGCGCCGCTCGCGCTCGGGTCGCGCGCGCTCGACCGGCTTCTCGCCCATCGCTGGCCCGGGAACGTGCGCGAGCTGGAGAACGCGATGGAGCGCGCGACCGTCCTCGCCCCGGCGGGGGCGGACGAGGTGGACCCTCTCCTCCTTCCGGCGCCCCTCCGGCTCGCCGCCTGAGGGGTCAGCGCCCGACGATCTCCTGGATCATCTCGGCGGCGCGCTCGGCCTCCTCGGCCCCGCGCTTGAGCCCGAACGTCTCGCGCCCGAAGGCGAGGCCGGCGAGGATCGCGAGGATGAGCCGGGCGCGCCCTTCGGCCCCGCCGCCCCCCTCGACCCCGCTCAGCCGCTCGGCGAGGGGGAGGACGAGGCGGGTCTCGAAGCCTTCCTGCAGGACCCGCGCCGCCGTCTCGCTTCCCGTCGAGAGCGCCGAGGGGGCGTAGGCGGAGAAGCCGCCGCCGAGCGCGAGGTCCACGAGCGACGCCCCCCAGAGCCCGCGCGTCCCCCGGAGCGCGTCGCCGAGATCGAAGCCGGAGACGACGGCCTCTTTGAAGAGCCCCGATTTGCCCCCGAACTCGCGCATCGCGACCGCGACGTTCACCTTCGCGCGCGCGGCGACCTCCCGCATGCTCGTGCCCTCGTACCCCTTTTGGGTGAAGAGGCCCTTCGCCGCCGCGTTGAGGGCGGCCCTCGCCTTCGGATCGTTCTCGATCCCGTAACTTGCCATCCCGCTATTGTGGCGGGTCGCGGGGGCGTTCCTCCTTTTCGGCGGATGCGGCTAGGATGGGGGCGTCCCCCTCACGTTGCGGACGCCCGAACGCCATGAAGCCCCTCCCCCTTCTCCTGCCCCTCGCGGCCCTCGCTCTCGCGGGCGCCGCCTCGGCCGACCTCATCCCCGTCGCGAACACGGGGCGCACGCTCGCCGGGGGAGTCCTCGCGGCGGGCGCCGCGCAATCGGCCTACGTCGTGACGCGGCCCGACGCGAGCGCGGGGAGCGCGGTCGTCCTCTCGTCGGGGTCGCGCTACCCGGACTGGGTCGCGAGCGCGGACTCCGACTGGATCGGGAACGCGGACGCGGTCGCGCCGGGGCCGACGGGGACGTACCGCTTCACCCAGAGCTTCAGCCTCGCGGGGCTCGATCCCGCCACGGCGCGGCTCGCGGGGGAGTGGTCCGGCGACGACGAGGGGCGCGGGATCTTCCTCAACGGGGTCCTCGTGCCGGGGAGCGCGCTGACGTCGGGCACCCCCTGGACCGCGTTCGGGGGCTTCTCGATCACGAGCGGGTTCATCCCGGGGGTGAACACCCTCGCGTTCGAGATCGTCTCGACGGACGACTTCTACGAAGGGGTGAACGTCCGCTTCACCGAGCGCTCCGCGCGCCCGGTCCCCGAGCCGGCCTCCCTCGCGGCGCTCGCGCTCGGCGGGGGGGCGCTCCTTCGTCGCCGACCGCGCCGCCTCTCCTCGCGCCGCTCGTGAGACCGGGCTCAAGATCGCGCGTCGCGGCGTCATAATAGGGACGAGGGTCGGCGCCGACCCCCTCCAAAGACGAATCCGGGCGAAGACCGCCCACGCTAACGGGCCGAGGGCGGCCCGTCCGAAGGCGCCGGACAGGCGCCGCCGACTCTAGGAGGTCGCACACCATGGTCGCCGCAATCCTGCGCCGCACGTTCGTCGTTCCCACCGCCCCCGTCCGGGGGGTCGCCCGCAAGGCGGCCGCCAGGGCGTGGCGGTTCGCCCTACCGAAGCTCTCGCGAGCCGAAGGCGCCCCCTCGCGGCGCCGCCGGTTCGAGGACATGACGCTGGAGGAGACGTCCCGGTTCGCCGAGATCGTCCTCCGCTCCGGCATCCGGTAAGCCGGCCCCGCCCCGTCTCCGCGCGTTCGGAGGCGGGGCGGTTCTCCCCGCGCGCCGCTTGCGCGCCATTGCGCGCCACGCGTGCGCGCGCCCTTTTCGGACGTTCGTCACCGTTCCTGCCCCGCCGTGGGGTTGCATCCCGCGTGCGCGCACATTTTTTCCGGACGGGGATGCTGATCTTTGCGGAACGGGATCTTCGTCCGAATCGAACTCGGGGGGACCGGGGGTGCGTTCTCTCGGGCCACACCCTTACGTCGGCGGGAGGGCGTCCCGACAACGTGTCGGGGAGAAGATCGTCGGGGCTCCCCTCCCGTTCGCGCGGCGAACGGGAGGGGAGAGGCGCAGATGGATCCGCGCACTCCGAAGGGGTGGTCCGTCAGCCCCGGGCCGTTTCGGCGGCCTCGACCATCGCGAGGGTCGCGCCGGCGTGGCGGAGGTGGTGCTCCAGCGAGAACACCCTGTCCACCTCGGCGCTCGTGAGGTGGGTGCGGACGGTCTCGTCGCCGCGGACGGCGGCTTCGAAGTCGGCGCCGTCCCAGGCCCTCGCCGCGTTCCTCTGCGCGACGGCGTAGGCCTCGGCGCGGGGGAGGCCCTTGCCGACGAGGGTCACCATGAGGTGCTCGGAGAAGACGAGCCCGCCCATGCGCTCGAGGTTCGTTCTCATGGTCTCGGGCATGACCCTCAGCCCCGCGAGGATCGTCGCGAGCTTGCCGAGCATGAAGTCGATGAGGTGGCAGGTGTCGGGGAAGACGATCCGTTCGAGCGACGAGTTCGTGAGGTCGCGCTCGTGCCAGGTCGCGACCGACTCCACCATCGCGTGGGCGTTCGCGCGCAGGAGGCGCGCGAGGCCGCAGACGGTCTCCGAGTTCCAGGGGTTGCGCTTGTGGGGCATCGCGCTGGAGCCCGTCTGTCCGGCGGCGAAGCCCTCCTGGACCTCGAGGATCTCGGTGCGCTGAAGGTTGCGGAGCTCGGTCGCGATCCGTTCGAGCCCCGCGCCGAGGAGGGCGAAGGCGTTGAGGAGGGCGGCGTGGCGGTCGCGGTTGACGATCTGGGTGCTCGCGGGCTCGGGTTTGAGATCGAGGCGGGCGAGGACGCGGGCCTCCATCTCCGGCCCCACGATCGCGTGGATCCCGACGGCTCCCGAGACCTTGCCGAACGCGATCTCCCCCTGCGCGACCCGCACCCGCGCGAGGTTGCGGTCGAGCTCGGCGAGCCAGTTCGCGCACTTGAAGCCGAAGGTGATCGGCTCGGCGTGGATGCCGTGGGTGCGCCCGATCTCGGGGGTGCGCTCGTGCTCGCGGGCGAGGCGCAGGACCTCGCCCCGGAGCCTCGCGCCGGATTCGAGGACGACCCCGGCGGCGTCGCGGAGCATCATGGCGAGGGCGGTGTCGATGACGTCGTAGCTCGTGACGCCGTAGTGGATCCAGCGTCCGGCGGGGCCGGTCGTCTCCTCGAGGTTCCGGACGAAGGCGACGAGATCGTGCCGGGTCTCCTTTTCGAGCTCGTCGGAGCGCTCGAGGGTGAACGCGGCCTTCGCCTCGATCGCGGCGAGGTCGGCGGGGGGGATGAGGCCCTCCTCGCTCCAGGCGCGGCAGATGGCGATCTCGACCTCCTTCCACCGCTCGTACTTCGCCTGGCGGGACCAGATCGCGGTCATGGCGGGGGTCGTGTAGCGGTCGATCATGCGTCTTCCTAGCGTACCGGCGGGATAGACTCGCGCCGTGAGGCTCCCGCGCGAGGCGACGACCCCCGCCCTCGAGGCGGCGCTGAAGGCGTTCGTCGGGGACGGGAGGTGGTTCCTTACACGCACCGGCGCCCATGCCGCCACGAGCCCTTCCGCACCCGACCGCGCACGCAAGCTGCTCGCGGGGCATCGCCAATGGCGAGGAATGGCTTGGATGCTCGGGCTCTTCAGCGTGCCGGTGCTCCTCGAGGGAGTTGGCTTCCTCTGGATGGACCGCTCCTCCCGAGCCTACACGGTTCGGATGTACCGGGAGATCGGGGAGGCCGCGCCCCCCGCCCCTTCGATCGATGGTCTGACTCTCGTGCTCTTCGCCGTGGCGACGCTCCTTACCGTCGCCGCCCTGTCCGCGGCGTTTTCGGCGCGGCGGCGTCGCCCCGACGGACCCCGCCCGACGGTCGAGTTCCTCGCCGCCGCCCTCCCCCGCCTCGATCTCGCCCCGCCCGAGCGGGTCCACGCCGAGACGCTCGTCCGCACGCTGGAGGGGGGCGATCCGTTCGTGCGGGGAGAGATCCTTCCCGCGCTCCGGAGCCTGTGCGGGGAGTGGGCGCGGCTCGACGGGATCGAGCGCTCGCTCGCGACCCCCGGCCCCGACGAGGGGGAGGTCGCGGCACTCCGCCTGCGGCTTGCGGAGGTCGAGGACCCGGTCGCGGGGGAGGCGCTCGCCCAGTCGCTCGCCACCGCCGAGCGCCGCGCCGCCGCCTCGCTCTCGACGCGGGCGGCGCGCGAGCGGCTCGACGCCCATCGCGAGACGATCCGCCAGTCTTCGCTGGAGATCGCCGAGACGGCCGCTCGGACGGGGAGTCCTCCCCTCTCGGCGGACCCGGCTTTCGAGGCCCTGCGGGGGAACGTCGCCCGCGCGAGCCGCGACGTCGCCGCGCTCGAAGCGGCGGTGCGGGAGATGCGGGCGGGGTAACGGCGGGCGATACTAGAGGTGATGCGGATTCCGAGGACGGAGCTCACCCCGACGTTGAGGCGCGAGATCGGATCGGTCACGTCGTCCGGGGGGATGACGGGCGAGACGGCGAGCCGCCGCTCGCAGGGGGCGATCGCCGCGTACTACGAGGCGCGGAGGACCGACATCGCGGTGTGGCTTCTCTACTCGATCGTCGGCGTCGGGTTCGTCGCGCTCGCGATCGCCCGTCACAAGGGAGCGCTCGATCTCCCGCTTCCGGCGCTTTGGGGGATGGTCGCCGCCTACCTCGCCGCCGCCCTCCCCCTCGCCCGCGCGACGCCGGGCGCGAAGGGGTACACGCCCGAGGAGATCGCCGCCTACCTGCCGACGATGGAGCTTCCGCTTCCCGAGCGGGTGCTCGCCGAGACGCTCGTCGCCGCGTACCGCGAGGGGGCGGACCCGAGCCTCCGCACCGAGATCGTGCCCGCGCTCCGGAGCCTTTGCGGGGAGGGGGCGCGGCTCGACGGGATCGAGGCGCGGCTCGCCGCCCCCGGCCCGGTCGGCTCCGAGCTGGAGGGGCTCCGGGCGCGGCTCGCGGGGACGGAGGACGCCGTCGCGCGGGAGGCGCTGGAGCGCTCGATCGCGCTCGCCGAGGGGCGGGCCGCCTCCGCCCTTTCCGAGCGGGGGGCGTACGAGCGGGTCGCGGCGCACCGCGAGATGATCCGCCAGTCGGCGCTCACGATCGCGGAGACGGTGCGCCGCGCGGAGGCCCCGGGCGCCTCGGAGACCCCCGACCTCGCGCATCTGCGCGAGAACGTCGCGCGGGCGACGGGGGACGTCGCGGCGCTCGAGGCCGCGGTCCGCGAGATGCGGGCGCTCTGAAGGCTCGAATACACTTCTGGCCGATGCGCTTCCAGGCTCCCCTTCAGGCTCCTCGGGGCACCCAGGATCTCTTTCCGGCGCGGGCGCACGTCTGGCGCGAGTTCGAGGGGCGGTACTTCGCGCTCGCGGCGCGGTACGGGTACGGCGAGATCCGCACGCCCATGTTCGAGGACGCGGCGCTCTTCAAGCGGACCTCCGGCGACGACTCGGACATCGTGACGAAGGAGATGTACGAGTTCCGCGACCGGGGCGAGCGCGACCTCGCGCTGAAGCCCGAGGGGACGGCTCCCGTGGTGCGCGCGGCGATCGAGGCGAAGATCCTCGCCCCCGGCGCGGTCCACCGGTTCGCGTACCGGACGGAGATCTTCCGCTACGGGCGCCAGGGGCGGGGGCGGCTCCGGCAGGCGCACCAGTTCGGGGCCGAGCTTCTCGGCGTCGGGGACCCCGCCGGGGACGCGGAGGTCGCGGAGCTCGCGATGGAGGCGTGCCTCGCGCTCGGGGTCTCGGACGCGGAGCTCAGGATCAACTCCATCGGGCGCGCCGAGGCCCGCGCGCGCATGGGCGAGGCGCTTCTCGCCCACCTCGCGGGCTTTCTGCGGGACGCCCCCGCCGAGGAGCGCGCGAAGATCGAGCGGAACCCCCTCGGCGCCCTCGACGCGAAGGACCCGGCACTCCGGGAGGCGCTGGAGGGGGCGCCCTCGATCGTCGGCTTTCTGGAGCCGGGGAGCCGCGCGCGGTACGACACGGTGCTGGGGATGCTCGCGGAGACGGGGCTGAGGGTGGTGCCGGACCCGGCGATCGTCCGGGGGCTCGACTACTACACCGAGACGGTCTTCGAGATCGTCTCGCCGTCGCTTCCGGGCCTCTCGATCGCGGGGGGCGGGCGGTACGACGACCTCGTGGCGGGGCTCGGGGGGGCGCCGACCCCGGCGGCGGGCTTCGGGATCGGGATCGAGCGCGCGATCCTTTGCGTCGAGGCGCTCGGCGGCCTTCCCGAAGGGGCTCCGCCGGAGGTCTTCGTCGTCGGCGCGACCCCGGACGCCGCCGACACCGTGCGGCGCACGGTCCGCGCCCTGCGCGGGCGGGGGATCGCGGCGCTCTCGGACCTCGAGGGGCGCTCGCTCCGAAGCCAGCTGAACCAGGCGAGCGCGAGCGGGGCCCCCACCGCGCTCCTCATCGGGGCGGACGAGATCGCCGCCGGCACGGTGACGGTGCGGGACCTGACGCGGGGCGAGCAACGCGCGACGACCCTCGGCGCGTTTCTAGAGGACAGATGACCCCTCTCCGGCCTCTCGGCCTCCTGATGCCGGGCCTCCTGATGCTGGGGTGGCCCCTCCTCGCCGCCGCGCAGAGCCCCGACGTGCGCCTGAGCGCCGACCTCGCCCTCTCGCTCTCCTCGGGGCGCGAGGGGCCGCTCGCGGGGCGGCTCTACACCCCGCTCGGGCGGTACTCGACGGTGCGGCTCCAGGCGCTCCTGGAGCCGGGGTTCACGGCGGTCGTGAGCCAGCGGCTCGAGCGCTTCGCGGGGGACGCCGACGACGAGCTTCTCGACGAGTACTACGTCGAGGATCCCGGGATCTGGCGGGTGGGCAAGCAGGTCCTCCCCTTCGGCCCCCAGGCCTCGGACGCGCGGGGGTCGGGGGTGACGGGGCTTCTGCGCGAGTCGGTGCGGGCGGCGCGCGCCGACACGAACCTCGTCTTCGAGGGCGTCCCGGTGGCGGCGGCGCTCTTCGACGGCGGTTCCGGGCGACCGCGGGGCGGGGTCGCGCGGCTCGGGCCGCGGGCGTACGGGGTCTCGGTGATGGCGGGGGAGCACCTGGGGGTCTCGGGGAGCGCGCTCGCCGTCTTCCGGGGGGCGGAAGGGTCGCCCGGCCCCGGATCGGGGTGGCGCCAGGCGGGGGGGTTCGACGCCTCGTACCGCGTCGGCACCGACGTCTTCCGGATCGAGGGGCTCGCCCTGCGCGGCGCGCAGGGGCGCGACGCGCGCGGCGGCGACCGCACGATCCTCGACCTGAGCTTCACCCGCGAGCTTCGGCGGCGCGACTTCGTGAGCGTCGGCCTCTCGCGCGATTTCGACCGCGCCCGCAACGTCCTGCGCGTGACCGGCAACGTCCGCCTGCGCGAGAACGTCGCCCTCGAGCCGACCCTCGTCTCCGAGCAGGGCGCCCCCTCGCGGCTGGCGTTCGGCGTGCGCGCCCGCTTCTGACCCCCTCTACGCGCCCCGGAGGACGAGCGAGACGGCCGACGCCACGAGCAACGCCTCGACGAGAGTCTCGAAACGCTCCCGCGGCAACGTCTCCACGAGCCGCCGCCCCGTCCAGGAGCCCGCGACCATCGCCCCGCTGAGGAGAAGGCCCGTCCCGAGCACCGGGCCGGCGAGGAGCGCGAAGCGCGAGTACACCCCCGCCTTCGCGAGGTGCATCGCCACCGCCGTCGCCGCCTCGCTCGCGACGTACGCGCCCGCCGGAAGCCGGAGCCCCAGGAAGAGCAGCGCCCCGAGCGTCCCCGCGCTTCCCACGACCGCCGAGAGGAGCCCGACCGCCGCCCCGCCGGGAGCGAGCGCCGCCTCCGGCACCGGGCTCCGTCCGAGCCGCGTCCGCCGGAGCGCCACCGACGCGAGAAGGAAGAGCCCCACCCCCCCCCCCCGGCATCCGGACGAAGAGGAACGCCCCCGCGAGCGCCGCCGGGACTCCCCCGAGGCAGAAGAGCCCCACCGGGCGCCAGCGGATCTCGCGCCAGCCGAACCCCGCGCGCGAGGCGTTCCCCGCGAGCTGCGCGAGCGTGAGGAGCGGCACCGCCTCGCGCGCGCCCACCGTCCACGCCGCGATCGGGAGCAGCAGGAGCGCCCCCCCGAAACCCGCCGCCCCCGAGAGCGTCGCCGCGACGTACCCGCCCGCCAGAAGCAGGGCGAGAGGGATCGGCGCGACCATGCGAGGAGTATCCCCGCCTCGCCCCAATTTCCCCCTTGGGGACGACGCGGGCGGGCCGTCCGCGGGTCCATAATCCTCCGTGCTCCCGACGCCGGCGCTCCAGGTCCAAGACGCGACCCTCCTCTCGCCCCTCTTCTCCGACGGCATGGTCCTCCAGCGCGAGCGCCCCGTGCCCGTCTTCGGGACCGACCGCCCCGGCGCCGCCGTCACCGTCCGCCTGAACGGGCGCACGGCCCGCGCCCGCGCGGACCGCGAGGGGCGCTGGACCGCGCTCCTGCCGAAGATGGCGGCGGGAGGCCCCTACGAGATGACCGTCGAGGGGACCGCCACCCGGCGGGTCGCGGACGTCCTCGTCGGCGAGGTGTGGGTGTGCGGGGGACAGTCGAACATGGAGTGGACGATCGACGCCGGGACCGACATGCAGGGCGAGAAGGCGAACCCCCCGCGCGAGATCCGGCAGTTCTCCGTCGAGAAGAACGCCCAGGCGAAGCCCACCCGCGACCTGCGCGGGCGGTGGGTCGTCGCCTCTCCCGAGACGCTCGGGGGCTTCACCGCCGTCGGGTACGGCTTCGCCAAGAGCGTCTACGACCGGCTGCACATTCCCATCGGGCTTCTCTCCTCGAACTGGGGCGGGACGAGCGCCGAGGCGTGGACGACGCTGGAGACGCTCGCGGGGGACCCCGTGACGAAGCCGCTCTACGACCGCTACGCCGAGTCCATGGCGGGGTACCCGGCCGCGCTCGAGCGGTACCGGGGCGAGATCGCCGCCGCGCAGGCGAAGGCGTTCCCCGAGTTCGACGCCCCCGGCGAGTCCGCCGCGTGGGCGGGGGCGGATTTCGACGACTCGGGCTGGCCTACCGTGAAGCTCCCCCACCTCTTTCCGGGCGATCTCGACGGGGTCGTGTGGTACCGGATGACGTTCGACCTTCCCGCCGACCGGCCTCTGACGGACCTCGCGCTGAGCCTCGGTGCGGTGGACGACGCGGACGTGACGTACGTGAACGGCCGCCAGGTCGGACGGACCGATCTCACGGTCCCGGGCTACTACTCGCTCCCGCGCGTCTACACGGTGCCGAAGGAGGCCTTGCGGCCCGGGCGCAACGTCGTCGCGGTGCGGGTCTTCGACTTCGGGGGCGCGGGTGGGTTCACGGCCCCTCCTCCGGGCGGCCTTCGCATCGGGGACCGGCCTTTGACGGAGGCGCGCACCAGGCTTGAGCGGCGGTACGCGAGCGATCCGCGGGGCGGGGCGAGCTTTCCCCAGCCGCCCGTCGGCCCGGGCGATCCGAACCTCCCGAGCGCCCTCATGAACGGGATGATCGACCCGCTCCTGCCCTACGCGATCCGGGGGGCCGTCTGGTACCAGGGCGAGAACAACGCCGGGCGCTCGGAGCAGTACCGCACGCTCTTCCCCATGATGATCCGCGACTGGCGGCGCAAGTGGAGGCCGAGCGCGGCCCAGCGCGACTTCCCGTTCTACTGGGTGAGCCTCGCCGCGTTCATGGAGCGCCACGACGACGGGCGCGACTCGGCGTGGGCCGAGCTCCGCGACGCCCAGCGCGAGACGCTGAGCCTCCCGAACACCGGGACCGCGCTCGCGATCGATCTCGGCGAGGCCGACAACATCCATCCGCGCCGCAAGCGCGAGGTCGGTCGGCGGCTCGCGCTCAACGCGCTGGCGAAGACGTACGGCCTCCCCGTCGAGTACGCGGGGCCGGAACCCGTCGCCGTCGAGGCGCAAGGCGGGCTCCTGCGCGTGCGCTACCGCCACGCGGCGGGGCTTCGAACCGCCGACGGCGCGGCCCCCGCGGGCTTCGCGATCGCGGGGGCGGACGGCGTCTACCACCGGGCGACCGCCGCGCTCCGGGGCGAGGCGGTGGTCCTCACCGCCCCCGAGGTCCCCGCCCCGAGGACGGTGCGCTACGCCTGGGCCGACAACCCGGACGTGAACCTTCAGAACGGCGACGGCCTTCCCGCGATGCCGTTCCGGACGGACACGAAGGACTTCGCCACGAAGAACGCGCGCTGACCGCGCGCTCGCCCCGCCCGCGGCAACGCGGGCGGGGCCGTTTTGCGTTAAGATGATCCTTCCGGCGGCGTGGGCGGGCTCTCAAACCCCCATGTACCCCGTCCAGCGCAACGGCAAGACGATCCTCGAGGCGGATGCGTGCGGCATCGGCTTCCTCGCCACCCGCAAGGGGGTCCCCGAGCGCCGCCTCGTGGACCTCGCCCTCGAGCTCACCCAGGATTTCGACCACCGGGGTGCCCCCGGCCACGGCGCGGGGCTCCAGCTCGACATCCCCTGGCCTCTGCTCCTCGACCGATTCCCCCGCCACGCCAAGGCGATCGCGGGGCGCGACGTCGCCTTGGGGATGTTCTTCCTCCCCTACGAGGGCGAGCTCCGGGGCCGGTGCGTCGAGGCCGTCGAACGGATCGCCGCGTTCGGGGGCTCGCGCGTCCTCGCCTGGGCCGACGTGCCGCTCGAAGAGTCCGCCCTCCCGCCGGGCTCGAGCGCGCGGCGCACCGTCCCGCGCGTGCGCCAGGCGCTCTTCGCG
Source organism: Fimbriimonas sp. (assembly GCA_965249475.1). Classification (GTDB taxonomy): domain Bacteria; phylum Armatimonadota; class Fimbriimonadia; order Fimbriimonadales; family Fimbriimonadaceae; genus Fimbriimonas. The sequence continues at coordinate 2,792,969 of CBDFMD010000003.1, forward strand.
CGCCCCGAGGGGCTCGGCGAGGAGGGCTGGTTCGCGTGCCGCTACCTCCTGCGCCTCGCGCTCGACGCCGAGGTCGGCCGGCTTTCGGGGGACGCTTTCGCGATCGCCTCGCTCTCGAACCGCACCGTCGTTTACAAAGGGCTCTGCGAGCTCTCGAAGATCGCCGACCTCTACCCCGATCTGAAGTCGCCCGATCTCGCGAGTCGGTACGTCCTCTTCCACTCGCGCTACTGCACGAACACGACGACGGCCTGGCGGCGCGCCCAGCCGTTCTGGTCGCTCGCCCATAACGGCGAGATCAACACGATCGCGGGGAACGTCGCGTGGGTCCAGGCGATCGGGAAGGATCTCCTGCGCGCGCTCGGCGAGCGCCACCCGAGCCTCGCCCCGCTCGCCGCCCGCGCCGAGGGGGTCGTCTGCTCCGGCGGGAGCGACACCGCGAACCTCGAGGACATGACGATCGCCCTTCTTGCGGGCGGCGTCGCCTTTCCGCAGGCGGTGCTCGGCCTGCTTCCCCCTGCGGGTGATTCCGGATCGGGCGGCGTGCTCGCGCCGTTCTTGCGGGCGGCCTCCGTCTACCTCGGCGCGTGCGACGGTCCGGCGGCGATCGTCGGATGCGACGGGGAGACCGCGGTCGCCCACCTCGACCGCAACGGCCTGCGCCCCCTCTGGACCGTCGTCGCGAAGGAGTACGTCCTCGCCTCGAGCGAGCTCACCGGCACCCTCGATCTCGCCGGGATCGAGAGCCAGTCGGTGATGCGCCCCGGCGAGGCGCTCGCGATCCACCTGCCGAGCGGGCGCGTCCTCGGCGACGCCGCGCTCCGCGAGGAGGTCGCCCGCCTTCCTTTCCCCTCCCCCGAGAGCCGCCTCGTCGCCCCCGGCGAGGCCGAGCCCGCGCCGGTGGAGGACCTCCCCCGACTCCAGCGCGCGTTCGGGATGACGAGCGAGGATCTCTCGGTCCTCGTCGGCCCGATGGCGGCGACGGGCAAGCCCCCCTTGGGCGCGATGGGCGACGACACCCCGGTATCCGCGCTTCTCGACGACCTGCCCCGGCGCCCCGAGGATTACTTCGCCCTCCGCTTCGCCCAGGAGACCTCGCCCCCCATCGACCCCGTCCGCGACGCGTGGGTCTTCGACCGCCGCGCCCATCTCGGCGACCGGAACGGCCTCTGGTCGCGCGGGCACGGGGCGCTCGTCGAGTACCCCGGGCGCGTCCTCTCGCGCGGTCAGGCCGCGTGGCTCGCGGCGCAACCCTTCGTCCGGACGCTCGACCTCACCCGCGACGCCGAGGGGGCGGCGGGGATCGCCCCCGCGCTCGACCGCGCCGTCGCCGAGGCGCTCGCCCTCGCCCGGGTCCCCGGCGTCCTCCTCCTCTCCGACCGCGCCGCCTCCGAGGGGCGCGCCCCGCTTCCGGCCCTCCGCGCCCTCTCGCGGATCCACTCCGCGCTCGCGGCGGCGGGGGTTCGCGCGGGGGTCGGGCTCGCGGTCGAGTCCGGGTGCTGGGACGTCCACCACGTCGCCGCGCTCCTCACCCTCGGAGCCGACGTCGTGAGCCCGTGGCTCGGGTGCGCCTCCGCCGCCGCGAGCGCGGGGGAGAGCGGCGAGGCGGCCTACCTGAAGGCCCTCGAGGACGGCGTGATCGAGGCAATGAGCATGGCGGGGGTGACCCCCTCGTCGGCCTACGTCGGGGCGCGGCTCGTCGAGGCGATCGGGCTCGACCGCGAGCTTCTCGACGCCGAGTTCCCCGGCGTCCCCGGCCACCTCGGAGGGGTGGGCGGCGCCGACCTCGACCGCGAGTGGCACGGCTTCCACGCCGCGGCCTACGCGGCCCCCGACGCGGCCCCCTACGCGGCCGAGGATGGGGGCGGGGGCGGGGGCGGCAGGGGGCTTCTCGACGCGGGCGAGTACCGGCACACGAAGGCCGGACGCCCCCACGCGAACGACGCCGAGCTCGTCCGCTCGCTCCAGGGCGCCTCGGGGTACGCGCGCAAGATCCACGCGGCCCCTCCCGGCACCCGCGCCGCCTACGACGCCTACCGCGACCTCGTGGCGGCGCGAAGGCCGATCACGGTCCTCGATCTCGTCGAGGTCCGCGGCGGCGGGGCGATCCCCCTGGAGGAGGTCGAGCCCGTCGAGGCGATCCTCTGGCGCTTCATGGCCTCGGGGATGAGCGAGGGGGCTCTCTCCGAGCCCGCCCACCGCGCCGTCGCGCGCGGGATGAACCTCGTTCGCCGCCTCTGCCGCCTGAAGCTTGGCCACGAGCCGGCGGGGATCGGCCCCGTCGCGAACTCGGGCGAGGGGGGGTTCGACAAGGCCCGCGTGGGGACCCGCGACGGGAACGCGAGCATCCAGTACGCGGGGGGCCGCTTCACGATCACCCCGATGACCGCCGCGACCGCGCGCGAGGCCGAGATCAAGTTCGCGCAAGGGGCGAAACCCGGCAAGGGGGGCCAGCTTCCCGGCCGCAAGGTCTCGCCCGACGTCGCCCTTCGGCGCGGGTGCGATCCCGGAACCGAGCTCGTCTCGCCCCCCGTGAACCACAACCTCTACTCGATCGAGGACGTGAAGCTCATGCTGGAGTCCTGGCGCCACCTGAACCCCGAGGTGGGTTGCTCGCTGAAGTTCGTCGCGACCCACGGGATCGAGATGGTCGCCGTCGGGGGCGTGAACGCAGGGGCGAACCGCATCCACCTCTCCGACGGGTGCGGCGGGACCGGCGCCGCGAAGCGCGCCGACCAGAAGCACGCGGGCGTCCCCCTCGCCGCCGTCCTCGGCCACGTCCACGACATGCTCGTCGAGGAGGGGGCGCGCCCCTTCGTCGAGCTCTCCGCCGACGGCGGCGTCCAGACGGGCGAGCACGCCCTAAAGCTCTTCCTGCTGGGAGCCGACCGCGTCGCGTTCGGAACCTCGCTCCTCGTCGCGATCGGGTGCTCGATGCTCCGCAAGTGCCACCTGAGCGGCCCCGACCCCGCCGATCCGACCGGGAGGCGCCGGCTCGGATGCACCCCCGGGATCGCGACCCAGGACCCCGAGCTCGTCGCGCGCTTCACCGGGAACGCGCGGCAGATCGCCCGCACCCTCGTCTTCCTCGCCGAGGACGTGCGCGAGCGCCTCGCCGCCGCCGGCGCCCGCTCGGTGGGCGAGATCGTCGGGCGCCGCGACCTTCTCGACCGCAAACCGGCCCTCGCCGGCAAGGCCGCCCGCCTCGACCTCTCCGCCGTGCTCGGCGTCCCCGGCGCCCACGAGCCCCGGCGCGACTACGCCCGCGCGAGCGCCGCGCACATGCCGGCGCGCGACGAGGCGGAGGTCGCCGCCGCGCACCGCGCGCTCGCGGGCGAGGACGCCCGGATCGAGGCCCGGCTCACGAACGTCCACCGGTGCACCGGGGTCGCCGCCGCCGGGATCGTCGCCCGCGCGAGGGGCGACCTGGGTCTGGACCGCGGCTCGCTGGCCTTCGTCCACCGGGGCGCGGCGGGCCACTACTACGGCGCGTACTGCGTCGAGGGGCTGAGCTTCCGTCTCGTCGGCGTCGCCGCCGACTCCGCCTTCACCGCCGCCTACGGGGGCGAGCTCGCGATCGTGCCCGCGCCCGGTTTTCCTCCCGGAGCCGCCCTCGTCGGGAGTGCCTTCGGCTACGGCGCGCGGGGCGGGCGCGCGTACATCGCCGGGGTCGCGGGGAACCGCTTCGGCGTCTGCTTCCGCCGCTCGCACGAGCGGGGCGGGCCGTTGGCGGTGGTCGAGGGCATCGGCGCGAACGCCTTCCAGTACATGACCGGCGGCACCGCCCTCGTCCTCGGGAGCACCGGCCCGAACCTCGGCGCCGGGCTGACCGGCGGGGTCGTCTACCTTCTGGACGCCGCCCCGGAGACGCTCGACGCCCGCTACGTCGCCCCCGCCCCGCTTTCGGAGGGCGACGCCGCCCGCGTCGAGGGCCTGTTGCGCGACCACGCGGCGAGGACCGGGAGCCCCCTCGCCGCCGCGCTCCTGACGCCGTTCGACCCCGCCCGCTTCGCCGCCGTCCGCACCCGCGTCGCCCCCGACCTCCTCCCCGAGTGGGAGGGGCGGCTCGCGGAGATGCGCTAGCCTAGAACACGCTCGCCCGGTTTCCCCGCTCGACGACGTACGCCGCGGGGCCGTTCAGCGGGTTGTAGTAGACCGCCGGGGGAACGTCGGCGTCGCGGTTCGAGAGGAACCCGGCGTCCCCCCGCGCCCCGCGCATCTTCCGGGTCCTCGCCTCGATGTACCCCGCGAGCACCGGATGGACCTTTCCCGCGAGGAGCGGGATCTCGACGATCTTCGGGTTAAACGTCTTATAGTTCTCCGCGAGTTGGGCGTCCGTCATCCCATCCACCGCGAGCTGAGCGAGGGGCCACATGTCCACGAAGTTCTCCGATCGCGGCCGCTCCTCAAGGCTTTTCGCGAGCAGCGTACGGAAGCCTCGCGGGTCGACTCGATCCGGCGGGTCTTCGGGTCGTAGAGGGCGCCGATCGAGATCGCGAGATCGGGGAGCGCGGCCTCGATCGCCTCCGGCCGAACCCGCGCGAGGACGAGCCGGTCCCAGTAGTACCAGTGACAACGGTGGAAGTCGAGCCCGCCCCCGGTGAGGAGCTCGCGTACCCGGAGCGCCATTCCTCCCGGCTTCGTGATCTTCGCGCGGAACTCCTTCGGAGGGAAGGTCTGGTACCAGTCCGTTCTCTGGCTGTTCAGAGGGAAGAGCTCGTTCAACGGCAGGGCGACGGGCGTCACCGTCGCCGCGGTAGGGCGATAGGCGAGGTTCCACCGGCGCGCGATGTTCGAGAGCACCACCTCGTCTCCCTTCCGGGCGTTGTAGACGAGGGTCCACGGCCGGTTCGTCTGCGAGACGAATGCGTGCCCCTTGCGCGCGTCGATCCGCGCGAGAATGTCCACCGGACTCGCGAGGAGCGAAGAGACGAGGAGGAGGGGGTAGAGCATCGAAGATCCAGAGCCATCTTACTCTGGCCTCTCGACGCCGCCCCCGTCGCGAAAAGGCCTACTGGTACGGCGGGAAGATGAACTCGTCCTTGTCGAGGCGCGAGGAGCGGAGGACCTTCGTCTCGGCGACGGCCCAACCGGCGCCCTTGCGCTCCAGGCGGAGCCTCACGATCGGGCGGTCGGTGCCCCAGATCGCCCGCTCGCTCCCGATGACGAGGACGGTCGCCCCTTTCGGGCCGCACGCGAGCACCTTCTGCCCGACGAGCTTCCCGTCGATCGAGGGGTCCTTCTCGTACCAGTCGTGGACCGCCTTGCGAAGCTCCGGACCCTTCGAGCGCGTCATCGCCTCGACGTAGGCGAACGGCCCGCCCCAGGTGAGGAGGAGGCAGAGCCCGAGGCACCGGAGAAAGGAGAACTCCGGCTTGCCCGGCCCCACCTTGAACATCGCGACGACGAGCGCGAGAAGCCCCCCGACCACCGTCGCCGCGGTGCCGTAGACGAGCCAATCGATCATCGTAGGGCTCCTCTTCCGCCCCGCCCGGGGGATCGCCCCCGCCCTTTTGCGGGGCTCCGCGCGGATCCCGGACCCTCATGCCATTGGATGGCGATAGAGTGCGCCCAAGGGTGAGGCCCGGACGCCCGGGACCCGATAAGGAGGGGTGCCCACCGCGTGCGGGGGCCGACCCTTCGACCGGAACCCTCGCGTGCACCTCGCCCCTCGCATCTGGACAGGCTTTTCGGGATGGGTCCGCGCGGGCTCGATCTCGCGACGCCTCGTCCTCATCGTGGGCCTCCTGTGCGCCGCCGCGCTCCTCGCCGCCACCGCCCTGCGCCTCGACGACGAGACCCGGCTCCGCGAGGTCGCTGAGGGGGCGACCCGCGAGCGGGCGCGGCTCGTGCGCGGGCTCGCCGAAGGGGAGGGGGCGCGCGTGAGGGGGTACCTCGCCGCGAACGGGGCCTGGACGGACCTCGCCCGCTACCTCGCGCATCCGCAGGGCGATTGGGCGAGGGCGAACCTCTCCGTCGCGGGTCGCCCGCCCGAGATCGCCGGACTGTACCTCTACGACCGCGCGGGAAAACTCGTGCGCGCCCTCGCGAAGCCGGAGGCCCGCCTCGGCCGATGGCATCCGGGGGCGCGGACGAAGGTCTCGCGCCGCGTGGGGGCGAAGGCGCCCTTCGGCGTCTGGTTCGAGCCCGGCCCCGGCGGGCTTCTCGAGACCGATCTGACGACCGTCACCCTCTCGGGCGACGACGCGCGGAGGGCGGGGCGCGTCCTCGGCTACATGGCCGCCGTCCGGCGCTGGGACGCGCCGGCGCTTAACGGACTCGCGCGCCTCACCGCGACGAAGGTCGAGATCGTCTCGCGCGCGCGGCGCAACGCCCTCGCCGCCCCCGAGAGTCGCACGGGCGACCGGGCGAACGACCGCTTCGTGTGGAACGAGGCGCTTCCCGGCCCCGACGGGCGCCCCCTCGCCTTCCGGCGCTATTCGGCGAACTCGGCCGTCGTCGCCCAGTACCGCATCTCGATCCTCCGCACCCAGGGGTTCGTCGTCCTGCTCGTCGTCCTGCTTCTCGCGGTCTTCGGACTCGTCCTCGGCTCGTCCGTCGCGCGCCCCTTGCGCCTCATGCGCCGCGCGGTGGCGGACGGGAGCACCGCCGCGATTGGGCACCTGCTGGAGGAGACGACCGAGATCGGCGACCAGGCCCGCCTCATCGAGGACTGGTTTCTCATGCGCAACGAGCTCGTGAACACGAACGTCTGGCTCGAGGGCGAGGTGCGCGAGCGCACGCGCGAGGTGAACGACGCCTACCTCTCCACCATCCGCGCCCTCGTCACCGCGCTCGAGTACCGCGACCAGGAGACGAAGGGGCACTGCGAGCGCGTGACCGAGATGACCGAGACCGTCGCGCGCGCCCTGCGCCTCTCGGAGATCGAGATCGACGACATGAAGCGCGGCGCCCTTCTCCACGATATCGGGAAGATCGCGATCCCCGATTCGATCCTCCTGAAGCCCGGCGCGCTCACCGTGCCCGAGCGCGCGATGATGGAGACCCACGCCCATATCGGCTGGGACATGCTCCAGGACATCCGCTTCCTCCAGCGCGCCCTCGACATCCCCCGGTGCCACCACGAGAAGTGGGACGGGACGGGCTATCCGCGCGGCCTCGCGGGCGAGGACATCCCGATGGCCGCCCGGATCTTCGCCCTCGTGGACGTCTGGGACGCGCTGAGCTCGACCCGCCCCTACCGCAAGGCGTGGCCCCCCGAGCGGGTGCGCGCGCACATCCTGAGCCTCTCCGGCACCCACTTCGACCCCACCGTCGTCGCCGCCTTCGAGCGCCTCCCCCTCGACGCCTTCCCCACCGAGTTCCTCGGCCAGGGCGTGGAGAGCGGCGTCCCCGAAGACCTCGCCGCGTGAGCGCACCCAAGGACAAGGCCTTCCCTCCACTCTCGGGAAGAAGGGGGCTGGAGATCCAATGCGGGAGAGGGAAGAACCCCTGATGGAAGACTCCCATTCCTACGTCGCCTGAGGCGGGGAAGGAATGGGGAGGATAGGGATCGAGGGATGAACGCCATTGACTTAGGGCCTCTTCTCCCGCCGCTTCGCGAACAGGTCGCGGACGAACGCGGCTATTGAACGGAGGGCGTCGATGAAGGCGGTGCTCTCCTGGGTTGCGCTCGCTTCTGTGACAACGGATGAAGTGAGGTCGAGCAAACATCGAAGCCATGTGCCTCAAAACTTTGAGGGTGACCTCTCGCATCTCATCATTGGTCCGTCATCTTGAGAGTCGGGCGCAAGGTTCGGCTGAGTTGCCTACGGCGGTTGTCCTTAGCGAAAAGGAAGTCGTGTTCTGACTCTGAAGAACGCTAAGCAACGTAGTCCCGTTACTCACGCGGCAGCGTTGCCAGTTCAGAAGCTTTGATCACGATCTCTCCAACCTCGCTGAAGCCTCGGGCGTACACCGCGTACCGGAGACTGATGTCTGACTCCGGCCGAAACCGACCGTCTTTGGCTTCGAGTCGTACCGTTTTGTAGTCAAGCGTGATCATCTCGGCCACCGTATCGGGAAAGATGCGGAGGTCTGAGGGAGCGATGAGATCCGCTCGGAATGTGCCCGCGTTGTACTGCAACCGAATCCGCTGAACCTGGTAGTTATGCCTGAGATGCTCCGAGACTTCTAAGGCGTAGGCGCATCCTTCAGCCACGGCCGAACCCTCGTTCGCGATCTCGATCTGGATCCTGGCTTCGATCCTGGCCACGATACGACTGCCGTTGTACGGATTCCAATGTTCGGGGTACATCTCCACGTCAAGAACCCGCGCCTGGAGCTTCAGACTCGGCGCAACCTGCGCTGTGACGAAGGCGCGCACGGCTGAGTCGGGCATCACGACCGAGGTGCCCCCTGAGCGCAGGTAGTAGGTGTACTGCCCTGAAGCCTCAGAACGGTGGGGCTTCACCCGCCCGTCAGGGATAAACGTCGCTGCGTACCCCGCGCCGCCCGTGAGTTCGGGATCAAGGATCGCCGCGTGCTCCACCCCGTCTACGGGTGGGGAGGCAAGGGAGGCCGTGTCGCGGTCAAGGCCCGCGACGAACGTCGCGACATCAGGGATGGGGACGAGACTCGCGGCCCGCTCTTCTCTATCCTCAATGCCCCACACGAGGACGCCCCCACCCGAGTTAGCGAAGGCGCTCAAGGCTTTGGCGAGGACGGCGCGCGTCTCCTTCGTGACCTCGCCCGAGGAACGTCCTCCCTTATCGCGGTTGGTCTTGAAGTCAAGGAGGAAGGACTCGGACTCACCCACCTCTACCGCCTCTCGCATTCGTGACGCGCCGCCGTCGCGGAACCGCCCGAAAAGGGCGCGGGCGGCGTCGGGCACGGGAAGATTTTAGACCGAAGTGTGGAGGGGTGTTCAGGCGACGAACTTCTTTTCAATCCTCGTGGTCCGCCTCCGAGAGCGGGTCCACGTGGACGACGCACCGGGCGGGGGCGAGGGTCGCCTCCACCGCCTTCTCCACCCGGTCCGCCACCCGGTGCCCGTCCGCCACCGAGAACTCGTCCGGCACCACGATGTGCAGGTCCACCAGGTGCTCCGGCCCCGAGTGCCGCGTCCGCACCCGGTGCCACCCGACGACATCGGCGTCCAGCGTGAGGATCCCCTCGATCTTCGCGATCTCCCCCGCCTCGATCCGCTCGTCCACCACCTCCCCGAACGCCCGCCGCGCCAGACGCGCCGCCTCCCGCCCCAAAAGCCCCGCGAGAAGGAGCGCCGCCAAGGGGTCGATCCACGCCGCCCCCGTCCTTCCCGCCAGCACCACCCCCGCCGCCACCCCCGCCGCCGTCAGGGCGTCCACCCGCAGGTGTTGCGCGTTCGAGCGAAGCGCCGCCGACCCCGTCGCCCGCCCCTCGCGCCCCACGTACAGCCCCACGAGCCCCGCCCCCAGCGCCGTCCCCGCCATGAGCCAAGCCCCGATCCCCGCCTCCACGAGCGCCACCGGGCGGAAGAGCCGGAGCACCGACGAGACCGCGACGAACACCGAGAAGCCCAGCAGGAGCACGGATTCGGCGAACCCCGCGAGCGAGTCGATCTTCCCGTGCCCGTAAGGGTGCTCCTCGTCCGGGGGCGCGAGCGCGTACCGCACCGCGACGAACGAGATCGCCGCCGCCGCGAGGTCCGTCCCCGAATGGAACGCCTCGGTCAGGAACGCGACCGAACCGGTGAGAAGCGCCGCCGCGAGCTTCACCGCCGTCTGCAGGACGTTGTAGCCGAGCGAGAGCCCCGCCGCCCGCCGGATCCGGCGCCCATGCTCCTCCTGCCGCCGCCCCTCCGCCATCAAGGGAGAGTCTAACGCTTGGGGACGAGCGAGAGAAGGAGGTTCGCGTTGAGCGCGGCGATCGCCCCCGCGACGAGGTAGCCGACCACCGTGAGCCACCGGGGCGACGTCAGATCGCCCATGAGGTCGCGGCGCGAGGCGAGCCACACGAGCGGGAAGACCGCGAACGGGAGCTGGAGCGAGAGCACGATCTGCGAGACGAGAAGCGACTCGATCGTCCGCCCCTGGAAGACCGTCACGAGGATCATCGCCGGCACGATCGCGAGCCCGCGCGTGAGAAGCCGCCGAAGCCAAGGCTTCATCCGGTACTCGGTGAACCCCTCCATCACGATCTGCCCCGCGAGCGTCCCCGTGATCGTCGAGGAGAGCCCCGCCGCCAGAAGCGCCACCGCGAAGAGGAGCGACGAGAGCGAACCCAGCACCGGCGTCAAGAGCCGGTGCGCGTCCCCCAGATCCTCCACCGCCTGCCCGCGGGGGAAGAAGACCGTCGCCGCGAGGACGAGGATCGCCGCGTTCACGAAGAACGCCGCCGAGAGCGCCCCCACCGTGTCCCACGTCCCGACCCTCGCCGCCAGACGCCGCTCCTCCGGAACCTCCGCCCGCCGCGCCATCGCCGAGTGCAGGTACAGGTTGTGCGGCATCACCGTCGCCCCGAGGATCCCCACCGCGATCGCGAGCGCCTCACCCCCCAGCCCCCGGCGCGGCACGAGCGCCGCCCCCGCCGCCCCCAGATCGGGCCGCGCCATCGCGAGGACGATGAGAAAGCACAGCGCCACCGTCGCGACGAGCGCCCCCACCGTCGCCTCCAGAAGCCGCCGCCCCCGCCCGAGGAGCGCGAGAAGGACGAGCACGTCGAACCCCGTGACGAGCACCCCGATCCACAGCGGGAGACCGAAAAGAAGCCCCAGCGCCACCGCCGAGCCGATGACCTCCGCCACGTCGCACGCCACGATCGCGACCTCCGCGAGGATCCACAGCACCGTCGCCACCGGCTTCGGGAACATCGTCCCGCAAAGCTGCGCGAGATCCCGCCCCGACCCGACCCCCACCCGCACGCACAGCGTCTGGAGAAGGATCGCCATGAGGCTCGCCGCGAGCACGACCCAAAGGAGCGCGTGCCCGTACGTCGAACCCCCCTTGAGGTCCGTCGCCCAGTTCCCGGGGTCCATGTACCCCACCGAGACGAGGAACGCCGGCCCCGCGAACCGCCAGAGGCTCAGAGCGCGCGGACCGGGGGCGCGCCCGTCGGGAACGCTCGGCGGGGCGGTTTTTACCATAGGCTACAAAAGGGATTGTAGACGAGACCCGCCCTCCCGCGCCCGAGTTCACGCTCCCTTCATGGAACGCGCCCCCCGCCGGTCGTTGGAAAGGGACGCGTCCCCGTAGGACGCGGGGGCGGCGCGGCCCCCGCGCGCGGAACGGAGGGCACGGGCGGGACCGCCGCGAGACCAGCCATGCACGACCAGCACGACCACCACCCCCCGCACCCCTCCCGAGACCCCGCCCCGAACGCGAGGGAGCGCGCCGAGCTCGACCGCCTCACCCCCACCACCCGCGCGATCCTCGCCGAGCGCCTGAAGCGGTGCCCCCTGTGCGAGGCGCTGAACTCCGTCGAGTCCCCGACCTGCTTCGTCTGCTCCTGGGCCGGAGGCTTCGAGTCCGACGAGACCGCCCTCGCCGATTCCCTCGACCGACTCATGGCCCGATGCCCCGAGCTCGTGGACGCCATGCTCGTCGAGGCCGAGACCCGCCCCGCCTTCGGGGGGAACGGCGTCTGGGGCCGACTCCGCGCGAACCTCGCCCGAAGCGCCGCCCGCCTCTTCACCGCCGGCATCGCCTCCCCGGCGGCGTTCGACCTTCGGGATTAGCGTCCAGGATCCTCCTTCTCCCATTCCGGGCGAACCCTGAAGAGCCGCACGACGATCATCGCCCCGTGCTCGAGCGCGAGCGCGGCGGGCAGAAGACGCCACGGGAAGGGCGACGCCCACGAGGCGAGAGCCCAGCCGAACATCGGCCACACGAAGAACCCCCACGAGAGCCGGGGAAGGTCGCGCCCCATCCTCAGCGCGCTCCACGCGAGCCCGTCCGCGACGAGCGCGAGGATCGCGAGCGCCGCCCCCGCGCACGCGAGGACCGCGAGAACGGCGAGCGCGATCAGCAGGTTGCCCACGCCCGAGTCTACTGATCCTCCTCGCCCCGACTCGCTCTCGACCGCGCGCGGCGAAGCGAGCGGCGCGCCAAGAACGCCAGCAGGACCGCGTGCTCCAACCCGAGGAACGCGCACACGCACTGCACGGACGGAGAGGGGAAGAAGACCGCCCCGGCGCCCCACAGGAGCAGGGGCCACCCGGTGAAGGCCGTCGCGAAACGCCCTCGGGGCCCGCCCTCGGTGAGGCTCGCCCACGAGAGCGCGTCCGCGAGCGATGCGACGAGAAGCAGCGCGCACGACTTGGCGAGCGTCGCCGCGAGCATCTCCAAGACCTCCAGACCCGCGAGCTCCACCCCTCCCATTATCGGCCCACCTTTCCCCGCGAGTAGACTCCCCACCACGATGCCGGAGCGCGCCGACGAGCACTGGTTCCTGGAGGTGGACTCCGATCTCCGCCGCTTCGCGCGCGAGACGACCGACCGTCCCCGCGTCGCCGTCCGAAAAAGCTGGGAGCCCCGCATCGACGTCACCGAGGACGCCCGCGCCTTCATCGTCCGCGCCGAGGTCCCCGGCGTCGCCGCCGCCGAGATCGAGGTGAGCTTCCTCCCCGAGACCCACACCCTCCGCCTCCGGGGACGGCGCGACGAGCGCGAGGAAGACCTTCGGGGCCGAACGAACGTATACAGACTGGAGATCCTCACCGGCGAGTTCGAGCGCGAGGTCCGCCTCCCCGAGGCCCCCGTCGACCCCGAGGGGCTCCAGGCCACCCTCCGCGACGGCATGCTCACCATCACCCTCCCCAAGTCCGATCCCCTCCCGCGCCCCCGCCGCCGCCGCACCGCCATCGTGATCGTCGCCGACCGATGAAGGAGAAGGACCCCAAACCCAAGGCTTCCAAAAAGTCCGGCAAGCGGCCCGCCGCCCCCGACGCCCCTAAGACCAAGGCGCCCGAGGCGAAAGCCCCCGAGGCCCCCAAGTCCGAGGCCCTCAAGTCCGAGGCCCCGAGGAAGCCCAAGCGCGCGCGCAAGTCCGTCCTCACCGGACCCACCGAGTCGCGCGGCTTCGACGACGTCGAGATGCTCGCCCCCGGCGAGCTCGGGCGCATGCCCCCCGGCCTCGAGGGTGGGCTCCAAGGCGACCTCGACGGGATCGAGGGGGCGCTCCGCGCCGTCGCGTCCGGGGACGAGGCCACCGAGATCGAGGAGGCGAACGAGGGCACCCTCCGCCGCCCCGTCGTTCCCGAGGAGCTCGCCATCCTCCCCTTGCGCGACTCGGTCATCTACCCGATGCTCATCGCCCCCCTCTCCGTCGCCCGGGAGTCCTCCGTCCAACTCCTCGACGAGACCCTCGCCGGACCCAACCGCGTCATCGGCGTCGTCGCCCAGCGCTCCCCCGCCGACGACGACCCGGGCCAGGACGGCGTCTACGACGTCGGGTGCGCCGTCATCATCCGCACCCTCATGAAGATGCCCGACTCCGTGCGCCTCATCGTGCAGGGCGTCGTCCGCTTCCGCGTGAAGAGCTGGGTCGAGGGGAAGCCCTACCTGCGCGCGAAGGTCGAGATCATCGAGGAGACCGCCGTCACCTCCGGCGACGACGGCGGCGCCACCGAGGAGATCGAGGCCCTCAAGCGCTCCGTCGGCGGACTCTTCGAGACCGCCGTCCGCCTCTCGCCCGTCCTCCCCGACGAGCTCAAATCCCTCGTCTCCGCGGTGGGCGAGATCAACGTCATGGCCGACCTCGTCGCCGCCCACATGACCCTCGACGTCGAGAGCAAGCAACGCATCCTCGAGACCCTCGACCTGAGGGAGCGCCTCCGCGCCCTCGTGGACATGCTCGCCCGCGAGGTCCGCGTCCTTGAGCTCTCGAACAAGGTGAACACCGAGGTGAACACCGAGCTGAGCAAAAACCAGCGCGACTTCTACCTCCGCGAGCAGCTCAAGGCGATCCAGCGCGAGCTCGGCGAGACCGACGACCGGGGCGAGGAGCTCGACGAGCTCGAGGAGCGCGTCCACGCCGCCGGACTCCCCGACGAGGCCCTGAAGGAGACCACCCGCGAGCTCGACCGCCTCCGCCGGATGTCCCCCGGCGCCCCCGAGTACACCGTCGCCCGCACCTACGTCGAGACGATGGCCTCGCTCCCCTGGAACGACGCCACGAAGGACGACCTCGACCTCGCCCACGCCCGCGCCGTCCTCGACGCCGACCACTACGGCCTCGAGAAGATCAAGGAGCGCATCGTCGAGTTCCTCGCGGTCCGCAAGGTGAAGACCGACGGCCCCGTCCGCCAACCCATCCTTCTCCTCTCCGGCCCCCCCGGCGTCGGCAAGACCTCGCTCGGCCGCTCGATCGCCGACGCCCTCGGGCGCGAGTACACCCGCCTCTCTCTCGGCGGGATGCGCGACGAGGCCGAGATCCGCGGCCACCGCCGCACCTACATCGGCGCGATGCCCGGCCAGGTCGTCCGCGCCCTCCGCCGCGTGGGCAAGAAGAACCCCGTCCTCGTCCTCGACGAGATCGACAAGCTCGGCAACGACTACCGCGGCGACCCCTCCTCCGCCCTCCTCGAGGTCCTCGACCCCGAGCAGAACTCCACCTTCCGCGACCACTACCTCGACGTCGCCTTCGACCTCTCGGACGTCTTCTTCATCGCCACCGCCAACCGCCTCGACACGATCCCCGCCCCCCTGCGCGACCGGATGGAGGTCATCGAGCTCGGCGGCTACACCGAGGAGGAGAAGATCCAGATCGCCGAGCGCCACCTCGTCCCCAAACAGATCGAGGAGCACGGCCTGAAGCCAAAGGGGATCGCCTTCGACCGCCCCGCCGTCACCCTTCTCGCCCGGGGCTACACCCGCGAGGCGGGCGTCCGCAACCTCGAGCGCGAGATCGGCGCCGTCGTCCGCCGCGCCACCCTCCTCGTCGCCGAAGGGCGCAAGGCGAAGGTGCGCGTGGACCCGAAGTTCGTTGAGGGAGCCCTCGGTGCCCCGCGCTTCCTCCACGACGAGGTGACGAGCCGCGAGATGGTCCCTGGGATGGCGGTCGGCCTCGCCTGGACCCCCGTCGGCGGCGACGTCCTCTTCATCGAGTCCGCGAAGATGCCCGGCAAGCGCGCCCTCGTCGTCACGGGCCAGCTCGGCGACGTCATGAAGGAGTCCGTCACCGCCGCGATGACCTGGGTCCGGAGCCACGCCGAGGGCCTCGGGATCGAGCCCGACGCCTTCGAGCACTCCGAGGTCCACGTCCACGTCCCCGCCGGCGCCGTCCCCAAGGACGGCCCGAGCGCGGGGGTCACGATGGTCGCCGCCCTCGCGTCCCTCTACACCGGCCGCCCGGTGCGCGAGCGCCTCGCCATGACCGGCGAGGTCACCCTCCTGGGGCAGGTCCTTCCCGTCGGCGGCATCAAGGAGAAGATCCTCGCCGCCCACCGCGCGGGCGTCCGCACCGTCGTCCTCCCGAAGGACAACGAGAAGGATTACAAGGAGGACGTCCCCGAGGCCATCCGCAAGGAGCTCAAGGCCCACTTCGTCACGCGGGCCGACGAGGTCCTGAAGCTCGCCCTGACCCCGGCGTGAGTCTCCCCCGAGCGCTCCCGGATCGGACGAGGCGGGGGAGCATCCCGGCGAAGCGACCGGGAACCTCCCGGCGGCAGGGTCGTCTCGCAAGGGCGGCCCCGTCCGGACGGAGTCGTCCCAACGGCGCCGCCGCCCCGAGATCGCCCCCCGCCGGACCCTTCTATTAAGGTTCCGAGAAGAGGAGGTTAAGAAGGGTTTAAGGTCGAGGCCCGCACGTCACAATAAGCGACGGACGGTCCTGGCCAAGGTAGGCGCGGGCGGATTTCCTCATGAAAAAGGCTTTCACCCTTATCGAACTCCTCGTCGTCATCGCGATCATCGCGATCCTCGCCGCCATCCTCTTCCCCGTCTTCGCGCAAGCGAAGCAGGCCGCGAAGAAGACCGCCGACCTCTCGAACGCGAAGCAGCTCGGCACCTCCACCGCCCTCTACCAGGGCGACAACGACGACACCTTCTACCCCCACCGCTTCAACTGCCCCGGCGGCGCCCTCGGTGCGACCGCGATCTGCGAGGGCTACAAGGACCCCACCCGCGCGAGCGGGCTCAAGGCCGAGGCCGAGCGCTTCCAGGGTAACGGCAACGGCGCGCTCTACCGCTACTACTGGATCTTCATGCTCCAACCGTACGCGAAGAACAAGGACATCTTCCTGAACCCCGGCTCCGACAACAAGTTCACCCCCGACCGCGGACCCATCCTCAACTGCACCGGCGCGGGCTGCACCGGCAACAACTACGGCGGTCAGAACTCCTACGGCCACAACGACGCCTGGCTCTCCCCCGCGGGTAGCTTCTCCGGCGCCGACGGCCAGCCGAAGACGGTCTCCGCCACCTCGGTCGACCGCCCGGCCGGCGTCGTCGTCCTCACCGACGCGACCTACTACGGCGTCGTCCCCGACATCGCGAACGAGTCCGGCAAGCTCCGCCTCGACCGCTTCCAGGGCACCGAGCAGGCCGACACCCTCGCCTACGTGAACACCCAAGGCGCCCAGTACAAGTACTACTGGAAGAACATGGGCAACTCGGCCTGGAGCTACAACGGCGGCGAGTCCGGCAAGTACGCGGCGGGCACCACCGGCACCGCGGCCGCGCTGAAGGACGGAGCGGCCCTCTTCGGCGGCAAGATCAACTCCCAGTTCGTCGATGGCCACGCCAAGAGCACCGACTACAACCAGCTCATCGGCGACGTCTGCTACTGGGCGACCAGCGGCGTCTCCGGCTGCAACTGAGCCGCCCCTGACGGGCAGGCTCTCCACACGGGTAGCGGCCCCGCCCCCTTCGGGGAGGCGGGGCCGCTTCTTCGTTCCGGCGCCCGATCTCCGGGACCGAGAGCGCCCGAGGCGGGAGGGGCCAGGGCGGGGGCACCCCAGGGCGGGGGAGTCCCGGGCGGGGGCGTCTCAGGCCGCGGGCTTAGGCCCCGCCTTCCCCTTGTCGTTCCGGCACCGGTCCGAGCAGTACCGCACCTCGGCCCAGTCCTTCGCCCACTTCTTCCGCCAGGAGAACGACCGCCCGCACACGGCGCAGACCTTCGTCGGCAGATGCGAGTTGTTCCTCTGCGGCACAACCCCCTCTACGCCCCGCCGCCCGCCCCGAGCGCCTCCAGAGGCTCGTTCGGCGCCCCCGCCGCGCGCTCCGGACGCAGGCGCAACGCCTCGTCCACCCGCGGCGCGGTCGCGAACGTCCCGAGGATCTCCCCTACCCCCGCCGTCACGCCCCTGACGTCTCCTCCGCAAGCATCGCGTCCAGAAGCGCCTCGACCCGCCCCGCGATCGCGTCGCGGATCTCCCGCACCCGCTCGATCGGTTGCCCCGCCGGATCGTCGAGCCCCCAGTCGTCCGTGAGCAGAAAGCGCGCCGGGCACGACGACGCATCCACCCCGCACCCCATCGAGACGATCCGGTCCGCCCCGTCCACGAGCGCCTGTGTGAGCATCTTCGGCGCGTGCCCCCCCATCGAGATCCCGAGCTCCCGCATCGCCTCGACCGCCATCGGGTTGAGCCCCTTCCCCCCTTCCGTCCCCGCCGAGAGCGCCCGGACGCCGACGCCCCGCCGACGCGCCGCGGCGTTCGTTAGCGACTCCGCCATCTGCGAGCGCCCCGCGTTGTGGACGCAGACGAAGAGGACCGTCCTCACGAGCAACACCCCCCCGCCCCGACCGCTCCCGACTCGCAACACGATCCCTCTGCCGGCACCGCGACCGGCAGAGGGATCGGCGCGGCGACCGGAAGCACGCTCAGCACCCGGAGCGTCCGGCGCCCCGGCGGCGGCGCGCAACACCCGTCGCCCGAGCACACCCCCGTCTCGGGAAGCGCCAGCTCCACCCGGCGCGCCCCCTCGGCGTCGCCGGCGAGCTCGCACGCGACCGAGCGCGCCTGCTCGTACCCCGTGAGCATGAGGAACGTCGGCGCCCGCCCGTAGCTCTTCATCCCCACGATGTAGAACCCCTTCTCGGGGTGCGCGAGCTCCACCGCGCCGTGCGGCTCCACCGTGCCGCACGAATGGAAGTTCGGATCGATCATCTCGGCGAGGGCCGCCGGGCTCTCCACCGCCGGATGCAGATCGAGCCGCAACTCGGAGAGCATCGCGAGATCCGGACGGAACCCCGTCGTCGCGACGATCTCGTCCACCGCCACCCGCCGCCCGTCCTCCGCGACGAGCGAGACCCCGCAACACCCGTCGCCGCCGCAACATCCGGTCTCCACGCCCGCGATCCGAAAGCCCGACTCGAGGCGCACCGCGCCGGAATCCACAAGCCCCCGCACGCGCGAGCCGAGCGCCCCGCGCTGGGGAAGCGCGTCCGCCGCCTCCCCGCCGTAGACGCTCGACAGGTCGTCCTTGCGCACGACCCAGACCGGCTTCGTCCCCGCCTCCTCCCGGGCGAGCTCGGCAAGCTCGATAAGAGCGTTGAACGCCGAGTGGCCGCTCCCCACGACCGCCACCCGCCTCCCGGCATAGCGAGAACGCTCGGAGCCGTGCACGTCGGGGATCCGGTAGAGGACGCGGTCTTTGGCCCCGCGCTCCCCGGGCGCCGGAACGCCGCTGCTCCCGAGCGGGTTCGGGCTCCCGTAGGTCCCGGAGGCGTCGATCACCGCGCGCGCGAGGACCGTCCCCTCGCTCCCATCCTCGCGCACGACGGTGAGCGCGAAGGGGGCCTCCTCGCGCCCGGCGTTCTTCATCTTGTCGAGCCCGAGCCGGGTCACCGACACCACCCGCGCCCCGGTGCGGACATGGGAGGAGAGCTCCGGGGTGCGGGCGAGCGGCAAGAGGTAGCGCTCGGCGAGCTCTCGCCCGGTCGGATGGCTCTCCGGGTCGGGGGCGGTCCAGCCGTTCCGCAGGAGCAGACGCCCCGCCGCCTCGTCGACGCAGTACCGCCACGGCGAGAAGAGCGGGACGTGGCCCCAGGCGAGGACGCTCGCGGCGGCGGTGTCCCCGGCCTCGAGCACGAGCGGGGTCTCCCCCTTCTCGAGAAGATGGGCGGCGGCGGCGAGGCCGACGGGGCCGGTGCCGATCACGGCGATGGGAAGATCTTTGGCAGGGGTCACTTTGGCGGGGGTCACTTTAGCAGGGGTTATGGGGAGGGGTTCCTTGGGCGATAAGTCGAAGGGCGTCGGCGAGCGACTCGAGCGCCTCGGGCCGGAGCGTGCACAGCATGCGCTTCCCCCGCCGCTCGATCCGCACGAGCCCCGCCGCTTCGAGCTCGTGCAGATGGTGCGAGACCGTCGAGGTGATCCTCTCCGCGCCGGTGAGGTGGCAGCACACCTCCCCCGCCGTCGGCCCCTCGTACACACCCCCCTCCTCGTTCACGATCGCGCGGCCGCAACACATCGAGGAGAGGAACCCCACGATCCGCAACCGGGTCGGATCCCCGAGCGCCCGGAACGCCCTCTGCGTCGTTTCGTCGTCCATCGAAACGAGTATACAGGATATTTCGACCGAACGCGAAACGACCCCGATTCCGTCTCTGCTCCGTCATCCTGCCCAAGCGGCCCGAGACGGGTCCTCTAAGGAGAGAACCCCGGGGATCTCTCCCGGGGACGTTGTCGAGACCCCCTTCTGGAGAACGTAAGGGTGTGAGCGCCGCCGAAACCCGCCCTCTCCGCCCCCGCCTCGCGCAAAACGGCGAACACCGTGGTCGGCATGGTCGGCATGGTCGGGCTTTGGGGGCGAGAAACCTTAGAATCGTACGCGCGCACGGGAAAAACCGTTCCCAGGACTCTCAGCTTTCCCACCAATCGCTCGCGAACCCTCCTTCATCCGCCCGCGCTAAACTCCTCCCGATGGCGCGCTACGCCCGCATCTGGCTCGCGCTCGTCCGCGCCGCGCTCCAAGCCGAGCTCCAGTACCGCGCGAACTTCGTCGTGAAGCTCTTCCGCAACGCCTGGTGGCTCGGCTTCGTCGTGGTCTCCCTCCTCGTCATCTTCGGCAACGCGAAGACCGTCGGGGGCTGGAACCGGAGCGAGGCGATCGTCCTCGCCGGGACGCTCTTCCTCGTGACGGCCGTCGTCTCGATGCTCTTCGCCTCGCTGAGCGAGATCCCGAGCCACGTCCGCATGGGGACCCTCGACTTCTTCCTCACGAAGCCCCTCGACGCCCAGTTCTGGATCAGCGTCCGCCGCTTCAACGTCGGCGAGCTCGGAAGCCTTCTCGCCGCCGCCCTCCTCGTTGCCTACGGCGTCCACGGGCTGAGCGTGAGCCCCGCCCAGTGGGGCGCGTACGCCCTCGGGTGCCTCGGCGCCGTCGGCATCTACTACTCGCTGAACCTCAGCCTCATGACCCTCGGCGTCTGGCTCGTCCGCGTGGACAACCTCTGGGTCCTCTCCGAGACGATCTCCGGCATCGCCCGCTATCCCCTCGATATGTACGGCGCGGCCCTCCGGCGCCTCCTCGTCACCTGGGTCCCCATCGGCCTTCTCGCCTACGCCCCCGCGAGCCAGCTCGTGAAGGGGCTCGACCTCGGCTCGGTCGGCGTCACCGCCGCCTGGTCCCTCGCCGCCGTCCTCGCCTCCCGCCTCTTCTGGACCCGCGCCACCCGCAGCTACTCTTCCGCTTCAAGCTGAGTTGTGGCGTCGAAGGTGGCATCGGCGTCCCGCCGATGCGTCGCGCGGGCGTCCCGCCCGCGCCCGTCAAGCCGAGGGCCGCGGCCCCCAGCCGAGAAGCCGCGCGAGCGCGTATACGAGCAGAAAGGCCGACGGGAGCGACCCCGACTCGAGCCTGCCTCCCCCGACCATCGGGAGCGACCGCGCGGCGATCCCGATCGCCCCCAGGACCGCGGCTATAAGGAAGCCCACCCGGCGACCCCGGAACACCTGCGCGTAGACCCAGACGATCCCCGCGAGCACGACCGCGGCGATCCCGAACAGGAGGGTCCAGGGGATCAGATCCCGGTCTCGGGACCGTATCGCGGCTGCTCCCCCGAGTCCGGCGATTCCACCGACGATCGCGAGGGCGAGCGCGTTGCCGATCCCGCCGAGGAGCCCGACGATCCGGTCCGGCAGGAACGCCCGCGCCCTCCGCGATCCGCCCTTCCCGCGCGACTTCCCTTTGCGCCCGCTCGCCACGATGCGAAGAGGATAGCCCGCAATCCCCAGGTTTTCCACTTGCGCGGGAAGGGGCGGGGGCCGGTAGCCTGACCGGGCTTTGGCGACGATCCCGGACCACCTGGTCCCCCTCTTCAACCTCGACGCCGAGATGGGCGTCCTCGGCTCCATGCTCCTCTCCACCGAGGCGGCC
This sequence comes from Fimbriimonas sp., assembly GCA_965249475.1. Classification (GTDB taxonomy): domain Bacteria; phylum Armatimonadota; class Fimbriimonadia; order Fimbriimonadales; family Fimbriimonadaceae; genus Fimbriimonas. Next base: position 2,814,208 of record CBDFMD010000003.1, read on the forward strand.
GAGGAGATGGGCACCATGCTGAAGCCCGAGGACTTCTACCGCCCCGCTCACCGGACCGTCTTCGAGGCGATGCGCCGCCTCACCCTCTCCCGCGCCGAGATCGACATCGTCACCCTGAAGGACGAGCTCATGGAGACGGGCCAGCTCGCCAACATCGGGGGCGTGGACTACCTCATCGAGGTCGCCGACTACGTCCCGTCCCCGAAGAACGCGAAGTACTACGCGAAGATCGTGCTCGACAAGGCGACCCTCCGCCGCCTCGAGACCGCCGCCCGTAGCATCGTCGGCATCGTCCACGAGCCCGACGGCACCGACGCCCAGGAGAAGGTGGACCGCGCCGAGCGCGAGATCTTCGAGGTGGGGCAGCGCGCCCTCGGCGACGACTTCGTCCCGATCAAGGAGCTCGCGTCCGAGTTCTTCAAGGACGTGGACGACGTCCTCGCCACCGGCAAGCCGAAGACCGGCCACCCGAGCGGCTTCCTCGACCTCGACCGGATGACGAGCGGCTTCTACGGCGGCGACTTCGACATCATCGGGGCCCGCCCCTCGATGGGAAAGACCTCGCTCGCCCTCGACTTCGCCCTGAACGTCGCCCGCGGCGACGCGCGGCGCGAGGGGCTCCCCGTCGCGATCTTCTCGCTCGAGATGTCCGGCCTCCAGCTCACCCGGCGGATGGTCTCGACCCAGTCCGGCATCTCGATGGGCGTCCTGCGGCGCGACGCCCCCTTGCAGGACCACGAGTACAACACCCTCGCTCAGGCGACCGACGTCCTCTACAACCTCCCGATCTTCATCGACGACAAGAGCGACGTCACCCCCATCGAGATGCGGGGCAAGTGCCGCCGCCTGAAGAACGAGCGCGGCCTCGGCATGATCGTCGTGGACTACATCCAGCTCATGCGCGGCGACCGCCGCAACGACAACCGGGTCCAGGAGCTCGGCGAGATCGCCCGGAGCCTCAAGGCGATGGCGAAGGAGCTCGACGTCCCCGTGATCGCGCTGAGCCAGCTCAGCCGCGCCGTCGAGTCCCGCGACGACAAGCGCCCCCAGCTGAGCGACCTGCGCGAGTCCGGAAGCATCGAGGCCGAGGCCGACCTCGTCATGCTCCTCTATCGGGAGTCCTACTATAAAGCCAAGGAGGAGAAGCGGAGCGAGGTCGAGAACTACGACGAGGTCCAGGTCGCCGAGGTCATCATCGCCAAGCACCGCAACGGCCCCGTCGGCAAGGTGAAGCTCGGCTTCCAACCCGCCTACGCCCGCTTCCGCAACCTCGACCAAGGCGCCGCCTACATGGACCCGGACGATTGAGGCCGCGTGCGGACAAACGTGCAGAGAGGACGCGTCGTGTCCCCCTACCGACTCTCCACATTGAGCGAGAGCTTGACAGGATTCCAGCGGAACCGGAGAAGCGACTCGGAGACGCATGGTGGAGGGAACGAACGACACGCGGGCTCGATCGAGAGTCCCAGGCGAGCATGAGCGATCCGCACCCGAGGCCCCTTTTGCCCTCCGGCTCTCAGGATCAATGCCCCTCTCGGCGCGCCACCTCGACAAGGTCCTCCAATGTGGCGAGAAGCCCCGGTAGACGCTCCTTCGCGTTCTCGTAGACACGGTCGGGCTCGAGCGCATCGTAGCCGTGCGCGAGAAGATGACGGAAACCGACGATCTGCGCAGCGTCCGGAATCTGGGCGAAGACCGATGGCTCGGCGTCGCGGACACGGGTGAGCGCCTCACCTAAGGTGAGGAACAGGTAGTGGACCGCCGCCTGCTTCTCCCAATCCGCCGCGTAACTCTGGAGCGGCAGACCGTCGAGCGCCTCCCGGATGCGCGTCCCAGCGAGCAGAGCGTCAGCGAGTGATGAGGCCGTCTTCTGACGCATAGACCTCCCGCTTCGTCCGCTCGACGCTCCGCCGGAAGAACTCGTTTTTGCGCTCGATGCCTCGGACCTCCACGACGTCCACCGCCCGGCCCAACCGCGTCTCCAAATCGTCCTGGAATCCGACGATCTGCCGGAGCGAACCCATCCCCTCGGGCCGCTCCCCGAACTCGGCGAGAAAGTCGTAGTCGCTCCGCGCCGGGTCGAACTCCGGCCCGTTCGCCGAGCCGAAGATCCACAGCCGCTGAACGCCGTACCGGCGGCAAAGCGTCGCGATCGCCTCGCGCGCCCCTTCCAACTCCGCCTCGGCCACAGGATGCATGGAGGGATTGTACGCCGATGCGTCATCCTCCTAGGAGATGAAGGTCCTCGTCGTCGGCTCTGGCGCCCGCGAGCACGCGCTCGCGTGGCGGCTCGCGCACGAGGGGGAGGTCGTCGTCTCGCCGGGGAACCCCGGGATCGCGCTCGAACACCGGTGCCTTCCCGGCGATTCCGAGAGCGTCGCCCGGAACGAGCGGCCCGATCTCGTCGTCATCGGCCCCGAGGATCCGCTCATCGCCGGCCTCGCCGACCGGCTCCGCTCCGAGGGCTTTCTCGTCTTCGGTCCCGGGGCCGAGGGCGCCCGGCTCGAGGGCTCGAAGGCGTTCTCGAAAGCCGCGATGACCGAAGCGGGGGTCCCGACCTCCGCGCACCGCACTTTCGGACGGGGCGAGGACGAGGCAGCCCGGACGTTCATCCGGGAGTTCTCCCAAGGGTGTGTCGTCAAAGCCAGCGGAGCCGCGCTCGGGAAGGGCGTCGTGGTCGGAGTCGATGTCGGGACGTCCCTGGAGGGGCTCGAGACGGTTCGGAGCCTCGGTCCCGCGGGCGAGGAGATCGTCGTCGAGGAGCGACTCGACGGCCCCGAGTTCTCGCTTCTCACCCTCTGCTCGGAGGGCGGCCTCCTGTCCCTCCCCGTCGCTCAGGACTACAAGCGCCTCCTCGACGGCGACGAGGGGCCGAACACCGGCGGAATGGGCTCGTACTCCCCCGTCCCCCACGTGGACGACGCCCTCGTCCGCGAGGTCGAGGACCGCGCCGTCCGCCCGATCCTCCGGTGGCTCGCCGACCGGGGCACCCGTTACCGGGGCGTCCTCTTCTCTGGCCTCATGATGCACGGGGGCGAGGCGCGGGTCCTCGAGTACAACGTCCGCTTCGGCGATCCCGAGACGCAGTCGGTCGTGATGCGGCTCGGCCCCGGCCTTCTCGCGAGCCTTCTCGCCTGCGCCCGGGGCGAGGCCCCGACGCCCATCGAGGTCCTTCCCGGCGCCGCCGTCTCCGTCGTCCTCGCCTCGCGCGGCTACCCCGGCCCGCCCGAGACCGGGCACCCGGTCCGAGTCGGGGCGTTGCCGGAGGAGAGCCGCGCCTTCTACGCCGGAGTGGCGGAGGGCCTGGTCAACAAAGGGGGGCGGGTCCTCACCCTCTCCGCCCGGGGTGCGACGGTCACCGAGGCCCGCGCCCGCGCCTACGCGGCCGTCGCGGCGGTGGACTTCCCCACCGGGCGCTACCGGTCCGATATCGCGTCCGGCGTCGCCTCGGGCCTCTGACGCCAGAGCGCCGTCAGCGCGCCGTGCTCCAGGAGCATCGCGAGCGACGCGAGCCGCCAGGGGAGATCCGGGAGCATCAGGACGCCGAACCCCCAGAGGACGAGAGGCCAGCCGGCGAAGAAGCGGGAGAGCTCCGTTCGTTCACCTCCGCCTCGAAGGGCAACCCAACCCAGTGCGTCGGCGACGGCGGCGAGCACGGCCCCGACCGCGCTCACCGCGAGAGCGAGGAGGAGGATCGGGACGAGGAGTCCGAAGCGCGACATCAGAGTCGGCGCATCTCCTGCACCGCCGATTCGACCGCCCCGACGTCCCTCACGAGCGCCTCGGCGGCCTCGCGGACCGCGGCGAGCTCGGGCGGCGCGTCGGCCCCCGCGCGTCCGAGCCCCTCGCCCGCCGCGCGTAGGCTCTGGAGCACAAGCCCGCGGTACGCCTCGATCCGCCGCCGAAGCCCCGCGCCCCGCTCCGCCGCGAGGAGGCGACGTTCGCACAGCGCGAGGCTCGCCTCGATCGCCTCGCGCTCCTCGCCTTCGGCCTTCGCGAGGGCGAGGCGGAGCTTCAGCCGCTCCGCCTCGATCGGCTTCGGGTCCGCGCCCTCGATCTCGTCCTTCGCGCGCAGAAGCCGCGCGTCCTCGGCGAGAAGCCGCACCACCTCCGCGCGCACGTCGGCGTCGGCGCGGGGATCGCGCCAGATCGCGAGGGCGGCAAGCTCGATCTCGCCGAACTCTGCGACCTCTCCGGCAGCTTCAAGAAGGTCCGCGTCGGGGTCGAGCGTCCAGCGGCGCAGACGCACCCGACGCTCGGCAGCGCTCGCGGTGGCCGCCGCCGCGATCCCCGCGACGCAAGCGAGGAGGACGAGGTGGAAGAGAAGCAGGATCGCGAGCGCCGCCGACGCGCCGAAGACGAGCCCGAAGCGAGGGGTCGGCTTAGCGACCTGAACTCGCCGTCGCAAGACGTTCACCTTGACCCGACGACCCGTCCTCACCTCCTCGGTGGGAAGCTCCGCCTCCGCGACCGCCGCCTCGACCCGAAGGGCGAGCGGGGGCGGAAGCGAGCCCGGCGCGAGCCTCACGCCTCCTCGCCGAACCGCCGGATCGCGTGGCGGACGACCTCGTCGTGCCCGACGTACAGGTGTTGCGAGCGCTCGCCCGGCTTGAGCCACACGAGCGCGGGCGGCACCCCGGCAAGGACGAAACCCCCGACCGCCTGCCCCTCCTCGGCGCGGATCTCGCCCGAGGCGCGGGTGACGATCATGTGGAGGAGGTCCTCCTCGCCCTCGAACTGATAGCGGTAGTCGCCGATCGTGCCGGAGAACGTGTTCGGCTCGATCCCTACCGAGACGAGGGCGAACCGGTCATCGGGGCGGTCGAGCAGGGGGTCGAAATCCGGCAGGTTCACCCGGCGGTTCGCCTCGGTGTACTCGATGATCCGGGCGACGATCTCGTCGCGGCGCGCCGCCTCCTCGGGAGTGGGCCGCATCATGGGAAGTCTGGCAGAGCGAGAGGGATTCGAACCCTCGACCCATTTGACTGAGTACACGATTTCCAATCGTGCGCCTTCGACCACTCGGCCATCGCTCTACGCCTGAGAGATTGTAACCGAAAGAGAGCCGTCGAGGAAAGCCACCCCCGTTCGGTCAAGCGACGTCGCGCGGCGACGCCCCGATCGCGGAGCGCAGAGGAAGGGCCGCGATCACGCGCCCGCGCCCCCGTCGAGGCCGCGATGCGCGGCGCGCCGCCAAGACGAGCGCCCCTCCGACACCGATCGCCACCAGCCCGATCGTCGGCTCCGCCGAGCGCGGTCGGTTCCGAACCGCTCGCGCCGTCCGACCCGTCCCGCCCGTCCGCCCCGCCCCGCCCGCCGCCGATACGACGCGCGGGGGGACGCCCGGAACGACCGGAACGGCCCCGGCGGCGACGAGGGGCACCTCCCGCGAGTAGCCGTCCGGATCGGTGACCCGCATGGTCCCCAGCGGCGAACCGGGGGGGACCGGGCCCGGCCGGGGCTCGGTCGGGAGCGTGAGGACGACCGCCCCCGCGCCCGGCTTCACCATCGAGGTCACGTCCTCGGCGACCGTCGCCTCCGCCGGCTCGCCCCCGACGACGGGGATCGTGCCGAGGGGCTCGCCCCGCCGCGCGACCCCGCGCCGCTCCCACGTCTTGAACCCCCAGCTCAAGAGGTTCAGATGGTCCTGCTTCCAGTTCGGCCCGTCGAGGATCGCGGTGATGAGGCGGTGCCCCCCGCGCGTCGCCGAGCCCACGTAGGTGTGCCCGCTCGGGATCGTCCACCCCGTCTTGATCCCGTCCGCGGTGGGGTCGAACTTCAGGAGCTTGTTGTGGTTCACCATCAGCCGGTCGGCCCCGCCGCCCCGCCGGATGATCTTGCGCTGGGTCCGGACGACCTCCGCGAACGCCGGGTTCCGCATCGCCTCGCGCGCGATCGTCGCGAGGTCGCGCGCCGAGACGACGTGCCGCGGGTCGTAGAGCCCGTTCGGGTTCGCGAAGCGCGTGTGGGCGCACCCGATCTCGCGCGCCCGCGCGTTCATCATCGCGGCGAACTTCGGGACCGAGCCCGCCAGGTGGATCGCCGCCGCGTAGCACCCGTCGTTCGCCGAGCGGAGCATGAGCGCGTAGGCGAGGTCGGTCGCGGGGACCCGCTCCCCGGGTTTCAGGTGCATCGAAGCCTCCCCGACCTTCATCACGTCCTTCGGCGCGACGACGATCTCCCCCGGCTTCGATCTCTCCAGAAGAAGGAGCGCCGTCATGATCTTCGTCGTGCTCGCCGGAGGGCGCGGCGTGTCGGCGTCGCGCTCGAAGAGCGGCTTCCCGCTCTCCGCGTCGATCACGATCGCCGACTTCGCCGTGAGCGGGAACGGCGCGGGCGCCAGCATCCCTTTGGGGGCCGCCGCGACGAGGACGAAGGGGACCGCGAAAAGAGCCGAGAGCGGCATGGCGAGAGACTACTTTACCGCCCCTCGGCCCTTTCGGCCCCGATCCCCAACGAGGGCGCCGCGCCCTCGTCGAGCGGCGGGAGCCCCGCGAGCGAATCCAACCCGAAGGCGTGGAGAAACTGCGCCCCCGTCGCGTACTGCGCCGGACGTCCCGGCCCCCGGCGGCGACCCGCCTCGATCACGAGGCCGCGCTCCAAAAGCCCGCGGATCGCGTAGGACGAATCCACCCCGCGCACCGCCTCGATCTCCGCCACCGTCGCGGGCTGACGGTACGCGACCACCGCGAGCGTCTCCAGAAGCGAGCGCCCGAGCCGCCCCGCCTGCGGCTTCAGGAACGCGCCGACGAGCGGGGCGTACTCGGGCCGGGTCGCGAGCTGCCATCCGCCCGCGAGGCGCACGAGATGGAGCGGCCCGCCGCCCTCCATCCGCTCGCCGAGAACCTCGAGCCCTTGCTCGACCTGGCCCTCCGTGATCCCGAGCGTCGCCGCGAGCCGCTCGGAGCCCACCGGCGCGTCCGCGACGAAGAGGAGCGCGTGGAGCGAGTCCAAGAGGTTCACGGCCGCGCGAACCTCGCGTCGGCGTCGCCGGGGACCACCCGCGCCTGCCCCAGACGGACGAGCTCTAAGAGCGCGAGAAAGCCGAACACCGCGTCGCTTCGCGTGTACCCGGAGGCGAAGAGTGCCTCGAGCCGCACCCCCTCCGGCGTCAGGCGCGAGAGCATCCCCCGCATCGTCTCCTGAAGACTGGGCCGAGGCTTCGCGAGCACCTCCGGGGGCGGGGGCGACGCGCGCCGGAGAAGCCGCTCGAACGCCCGCGCGAGGTCCCCGGTCCCCAGCGCGCCGAGATCGAGCGGAATCTCGTAGTCGCCCGTGGCGACCTCGGCGGTGCGGAAAAAGAGCCGCGCCCGCTCGGCGTGCCCCTCGCGCAGAAGATCCACGACGGCGGCGAACGCCTCGGGGTAGGGCTCCGGCAACGACGCGGGGTCCTCGGCGGGCTCGGGCTCAGCGTCGGGGCGGGGGACGAGCGACCACGCCTTGCGCTCGACGAGATAGGCGAGGATCGCGACCCCCGCCGCCGCTCCGTCGGGATCGGCGTCGGGACGGGCGGCGAAGTAGGCGAAGAGCGCCTCGCAGACGGGGAGCGTCGCGACCTCGAGAAGGTCCACCCGCGCCTCGCGCGCGAGAAGGAAGAGGGCCGCGAGCGTCCCGGTGAAGCCCGGACCCTCGATGTGGATCGGCGGGGGAGCGACGAGGCCGTGACCTTCGAGAACGTCGCGCTTCTCGACGGGGACCGGACGGGCCATGGAGGATCGAGGCGGTTGGAGGTGCCGAGCGGATTTGAACCGCTGAATAACGGATTTGCAGTCCGTCCCCTTAGGCCACTTGGGTACGGCACCCCGCGCGAACCTCTAGTATAGCCTCTAACGCAACCGGAATCCCGCGATCCTCCCCCCCGCGTCCACGAGGAAGACGGCGGTGAGCTCCGCCTCCGCGAGACTCGCGCGGTAGCTCCGTTCGACGCCACCCCCCGACTTCGCCTCGCCCACGAGCTCGAACGCCGCCAGCGGCCCGAGCTCGGCGAGTGAAGCCCCGATCTTCGCGTACTCGGCCTTCGGGATCGCCTTCACGAACCCGGGGGCGAAGAGCGCGTCGTCGCGCTCGCCACGGAGCAACGCCTCGAACACTCCCCGTAGCCGCTTCGTGAGCGTCGGGTTCCGGTCCGCGATCGCCTTTGGCGGCGTCTTGCCCTCGACCGCATCGAGGATCGCGTTCGTCAGGCGCTCGGTCCCCACGCCGTCGAAGGTGTTCGTCAGGACCACGACCCGGACGTCGCTCGCCGGAAGGTACGCCGCATAGCTCGAGAACCCGTTGATCGCCCCGCCGTGCGCGAGGAGCGGGGCGCTCCCCCGGGTCGCGAGGATCCAGCCGTACCCGTAGAACGAGGTGCCTCCTCCCTTCAGCGCGACCGGCGCGAACGTCTCGCGCCGTTGGGCGTCGGTCAGCACCCTCCCGTGCGCGATCCCGGCAAGCCACTTCGCCATGTCGTCCGCGCTCGCGACGACGGCGCCCGCCCCGTAGGGCCAGCTCATCTCGGCGGGCGGCATCGCGATCGTCTTCCCCCCGACGTGGTACGAGCCCCGCGCCTCGTCGGCCCGGTAGAACCCCTTGCGCTCGAGGCTCGCGCCCGTCATCCCGAGCGGACCGAAGACCCGCCGCTTCAGGAGCGTCTCGAGCGGGGCGCCCCCCGCCCGCTCGGCGATAAGACCGAGAAGGTAGTAGTTCGTGTTGCTGTAGTCGAACCGCTCGCCGGGCGAGAACTTCAGGGGCCGCTTCGCGACCGCGGCGAGAACGTCCGCCGTGCTCCCCGGCCCTCCTAATCGGAGCGCGACCCCCGGAAGATCCGTGTAGCTCGCGATCCCCGAGGTGTGGTGGAGAAGATCGCGCACCGTGATCCCGCGCCACGCCTCCGGCGCGCCCGCGACCCACTTCGTCACATCGTCCCCGAGGCTCAGCTTCCCCTCCCCCGCGAGCCCCTGGACGACCGCCGCCGTGAACGCCTTCGTGAGCGAGCCGATCTTGAACGGCGTCGCCGTCGTCGCGGGGGTCCTCCCCGCGAGGTCCGCCGACCCGAACGCCCGCCGGTAGAGCGTCGCCTCGCCCCTTTCGACCACCACCGCGATCCCCGGCGTCCTCCCCGGCACGAGCGGCTTCACGACCGCGTCGATCCGCGCGGCGAGGTCCGCCGGTGCGGCGTCGCTCGTCTGGGAGAGGATCGCGGCGAGAAGGGAGAGCACGCTCCCAGTCTGAACGAAACGGGGCGGCGCGGTCCTCGACCGCGCCGCCCCTCCAAGCCCCCGAGAGGGCTTTAGTTGCCGACGAGCTCCTTCTCAGGCTCCGAGCCGCCCTCCGAGCTCCCTTCGGCGCTCGTCTCGGAGGCGGACTCACCGAGCGGGTTCTCCACGCGGGTGAAGACGACCGCCTTCGGGTTCTCCGGGTCGAGATCCGCCTGCACGTGGTCGCCGCTCTGGAAGCGACCGAGCAGGAGCTCCTCGGAGAGCGGGTCCTCGATGAACCGCTGGACCGCCCGGCGCAGGGGCCGCGCGCCCATGTTCGGGTCGTAGCCCTGCTCGACGAGAAGGTTCTTCACGTCGTCCGAGAGGTCGATCTTGATTCCGAGCGACTCGGCCTGCTCGTTCACGCGCTTGAGGTAGAGGCTCGCGACCTGCAGGATCTCCTCCTTCTTCAGGTGCTGGAAGACGATGATCTCGTCGATGCGGTTGAGGAACTCCGGACGGAAGAGCTTCTTCATCTCCTCCATCATCTTGTTCTTCATCCCCTCGTAGAGCTTCGGATCGTTGAAGTCCTGGCGGGTGTCCCGGAAACCGAGCCCCTTGTCCATCTCAATCGGCTTCACGCCGACGTTCGAGGTCATCACGATGATCGTGTTGCGGAAGTCCACCGTCCGGCCCTGCGAGTCGGTGAGCTGCCCGTCCTCGAGGACCTGCAGGAGAAGGTTGAACACCTCCGGGTGCGCCTTCTCGATCTCATCGAGAAGGACGACGCAGTAGGGGTTGCGCCGCACCTGCTCGGTGAGCTGGCCGCCCTCGTCGTACCCGACGTATCCCGGAGGGGCCCCGACGAGGCGCGAGATTGAGAAGCGCTCCATGTACTCGGACATATCGATCCGGACGATGTTGCTCTCCTTTTCATAGAGGTAGGAGGCGAGCGTCTTCGCGAGCTCGGTCTTGCCGACGCCCGTGGGTCCTAGGAAGATGAACGAGCCCATCGGCCGCTTCGGATCCTTCAGGCCCGAGCGCGAGCGCCGGATGGCGCGCGACACGGCGGCGACGGCGTCGTTCTGCCCGATGATCCGCGCGTGAAGGTCGCTCTCCATCCGCAAGAGCTTCTGGCTCTCCGCCTCGACGAGCCGCATGACGGGGATGCCGGTCCACGACTGGACGATCTGGGCGATCTCGGGCTCTCCGACGATCGGCTCCTTCTTCTCGGCCCCGGTCCACTCCTCCTCGCGCTCGAGGATGCTCGCTTCGAGGTCCTCCCGCTCGTGCTGGAGCTTGACGAGCTTCTCGTCCCCCTCGTCGGTGCGCTTGGCGAGGTGCTCGATCTCCGTCGCGAGCTTCGTGAGCCGCTGACGGTCGCGCCGCACGTCGTCCGGCGGAAGCGACTGGGCGAGGCGGACGCGCGAGGCGGCCTCGTCCACAAGGTCGATCGCCTTGTCGGGCAGGGTCCGGTCGGAGATGTAGCGCTGCGAGAGCTGGACCGCCGCGACGATCGCGTCGTCGGTGATCTCCACGTTGTGGTGCACCTCGTACCGCTCGCGCAGACCCTTCATGATCTCGACCGCCTCCTCCTCGGAGGGCTCCTTCACCTTTACCGATTGGAAGCGGCGCTCGAGCGCGGCGTCCTTCTCGATGTACTTGCGGAACTCGTCCTGGGTCGTCGCGCCGATGCACTGGAGCTCGCCGCGCGCGAGCGCGGGCTTCATGATGTTGCTCGCGTCGATCGCCCCCTCGGCGGCGCCCGCGCCCACGAGGGTGTGGAGCTCGTCGATGAAGAGGACGACCGCACCCTCGGCCTTGCGGACCTCCTCCATGACCTTCTTCATCCGCTCCTCGAACTCGCCGCGGTACTTCGTCCCGGCGACGAGGCTCGCGAGGTCGAGCGCGATGATGCGCTTGTCCTTCAGAAGATCGGGGATGTCGCCCGAGACGATGCGAAGCGCGAGCCCTTCGGCGATCGCCGTCTTGCCGACGCCCGGCTCGCCGATAAGGCAGGGGTTGTTCTTCGTGCGGCGGCAGAGGATCTGCATCACGCGCTCGATCTCGCCCTGGCGCCCCACGACGGGGTCGAGCTTGCCCTCGCGGGCGAGCTCGGTGAGATCGCGCCCGAACTCATCGAGCGTCGCGGTCTTCACCTGGTTCGCAGGGGCCGACTGGCGACCACCGGTGCCGGTCTTCGTCTGCGACTCGTTGTCCTGGAGGCTCATCACCTCGCGGCGCGCCTTCTCCAGCTCGACCCCGAGCTTCGCGAGCACCCGCCCCGCGAGCCCGTCCCCCTCGCGGATGAGCCCGAGCAGGAGGTGCTCGGTCCCGATGTAGTTGTTGTTGAGGTTGCGCGCCTCGTCGTAGGCGAGGTCGATCACCCGCTTCGCCCGCGGCGTGAGGGTCATGTCCTGCCCCGCGCGCGACTCGCCGCGGGGAAGCTGCTTCTCCACCTCGGCGCGGATCTTGTTGAGGCTCACCCCGAGCTTCTCGAGGACGCGAGCCGCCACCGAGTCCGACTCGCGGACGAGACCCAGGAGCAGATGCTCGGTCGAGACGTAGCCCTCCCCGAACTTCTGCGCCTCTTCTTGCGCGTAGAAGACGACCTTCCGCGCGCGTTCTGTAAAGCGTTGCCACATCTGCTGTTTCTATCCTTTCTCGTTCGGGGCCTCTCGGCCCCTCCCGCTTTGCCTTTTCCTACGCCCTGGGGGGGGTCGTTATGACCTTCCCTCAGCACTCCCGAGAGGGGCGGAGCCGACTTGAGGAGTAAGACGCACCGGGCCTTCGCCGCGATCCCTCCTTCTCCTCCGCCCCGCAATTTACCCGGGCGCCCCCTCTCCTCCCTATCTTCGGGCGTTCGCCCCCTATTCCTCGGCCTGCGAGCGCGCGACCGCCGCGTGGACTCGGTCCGAGGCGAAGGCGACGGGATCCACCGACTCTCCGAACGCCCCGCCGAAGAGCGCGAGCGCGAGGTGCTCCGTCCCGACGAACGGATTCCCCATCCCCGCCGAGACCGTGTACGCCCCCACGATCGCCCGCTGGCCCGAGGGGGAGAGCGGCATCGGATCCGGAACCTCCGCCGCGGGCTCCCCCGCGGCGAGCCCCTCCGCCGCCCGCTGCGCCCGCTCAAGGTCGCCCCCGAGCCGCGCGAGCGCCCGCGTCCCCCGGCACTCGGGATCGCCCAGGAGCGCGAGGACAAGGTGCTCGGCCCCCACCCCCGCCGCCCCTCGCGCGAGGGCGTCCTCCCGCGCCCGGACGACGATCGCCCGAGCCCTCTCGGTGCAACGCTCCGGGATCGCGTCGTTGCCCAGCGCGGCGTCCGCGGCGCGGGGAAAGCCCATCCGCTCCCGGAACCGCGCGACCCACCCTTCGGTCTTCGCCGGAAGTCTCTCGGTGTTCGGCGGCGCGACCTCCATCACGGCGAGGCGGAGCGCGTCGAGCCCTACCCCCGACCCCGCGAGCACCCGCCCCGCGAGCCCGTCCCCCTCCCGCAGGAGCCCCAGGAGCAGGTGCTCGGTCCCGATGTAGTTGTGGCTCATGTTGCGCGCCTCCTCGTAGGCGAGGTCGATGACCTGCTTCGCCCGGGGGGTGAGGGTCATGTCGGCCCCCGGGCGCGACTCCCCTTTCGGGAGTTGCCTCTCGACCTTCGCCCAGATCTCCTGCGCCGAGACCCCGATCGCGCTCAGCGCCCGCATCGCGGTCGAGTCCCCGTTCCGCAAGAGCCCGAGGAGCAGATGCTCGGTCGAGACGTAGCCGTCCCCGAGCCTCTGCGCCTCTTCTTGCGCGTGGAAGACCGCCTGACGCGCATGCTCCGAGAACCTCTGCCACATGGGACGAAGGTTAGCACGGTCCGCATCCCTCGCCGCCGTGATACACTCGCGCCGACATGGCGAACGCGGCGAAGGTGGGCCTGATGCTCGTCATCTTCTTGGCCCTCGTCTTCGGGACGTACGCCGCGCTGGGGCAGAGCCTTCTCGGCGGAAGGCGCGCGGAGTACCGGATCCGCTTCGCGGACGCGGGGGGCGTGACCACGGGCACGAAGGTGCTTATGGCAGGGGTCCAGGTCGGGCTCGTCCGCTCGGTCCGGCTCGTCTCGCCTACCGAGGCCGAGGCCGTCTTCGACGCCGAGAGGAGCACCGTCCTTCCCGAGGGGACGACCGCCGTCCTTCCCGCCTCGCTCGTCGGGGGGCTGGGCGACACCCGGATCGATCTCGTCGCCCCCGCCCGCTCCGCCCCGCCCCTCCCCCCCGGCTCGACCCTCGCCGGGACGAAGGCCGGGCCGCTCGACGCGCTCCTCCCCAACGCCCCCGCCACCGTCGAGGAGCTGACGAAGACGATCCGCGCGGGCCGCGCGATCCTTGAGGACCGCAGGCTCTTCGACGACATCAAGGCGCTTCTCGCCTCGCTCAACGTCACCGTCCAGAAGGCGGGAAGCATCGCGGGGCGCGCCGACGGGCTTCTCGCCGAGAACCAGGGCCGCCTGAACGCCGCCCTCGCCTCCACGACCCGGACCCTCGGGAACGTCGAGACCGCCTCGCGCGAAGTCGCGAAGTACGCCCAGAGCGGCAAGCTCCAGGGGAACGTGGACGCGCTCTTCGGCGAGCTTCGGAAGACGACCGCCGAGGCGCGGGGGCTCGTCGGCGAGTTCCAGAGGCTCGCCGCCGACCCGAGCCTGAGGGCGACGACCGCGAACGTCGCGAGGATCACCGGCTCGGGGACCCGGATCGCGGCGAACGGGGAGGCGATCACCGCGAACGCCGCCGACGCCTCGGCCTCCGCCGCCCGGATCGCGGGGACCGCCGAGGGGATCGCGAAGGACGGGAAGGAGATCTCCGCCCGCCTCATCGCGCTCACCGACAAGGCGAACGTTCTCGCCGAGAAGGCGGCCGGGCTCGAGGACAAGGTCGGCAACATCCTCGGTCGCTTCGGGGGCGACCGGAAGCCGGGGGAGAAGGGCGGGGCGGGGCTCGCGCTCCCTACCGTCGGCGCGCGGCTCGATCTTCTCCGCGAGTCGGATCCCGGGCATACCCGCACCGACCTCTACCTCGACCTCGGCTTTCCGAAAGGCGCCTTCAGCCTCGGGCTCTACGACGCCTTCGAGTCGAACCGGCTTATCGCCCAGCTCGCCCGGCCTTTCGGCGGGGGCGACCTGCGGTACGGGATCTTTGCCGGGAAGCCGGGGGTCGGGGTAGACTATCCGCTCGGTTCTAACCTAGCCTTCCGAGGCGACGCCTGGGGGCTCAACGATCCCCGGCTCGACCTCCGGCTCCGGCTCGGCCCTCGCAAGGGGCTTTACGGATGGCTCGGGGCGGACCGCGTGTTCCGCGACAACGCGCCCACGTTCGGCCTCGGCTTTTCCCGCTGAGATCGGCACCGGGCTCGCGGGCCGAACCCTTACAGCGTGAGAACATGAAGGTCATCCTCAATCAGATCGTCCCCAAGGTGGGCCAGGCGGGCGAGGTCGTGACCGTCGCCGACGGGTACGCCCGCAACTTCCTCTTTCCCCGCGGGCTCGCGGTCGTCGCCGACCGCCGCCAGGTCGCCGCGCTCGAGAAGAAGCGCGCCCACACCGCCGAGCGCGCCGAGGGGCTCCGCGCGGGGGCCCAGGCGACCGCCGCGAGGCTCGACGGGGGGACGATCCGCATCGAGGGCAAGCTCGGCGCCGACGGGACCCGCCTCTTCGGCGCGATCACGAGCGCCCGCATCGCCGAGGCAGTGGAGTCCGCGTTCGGGATCAAGCTCGACACGCGCCAGATCGGCCTCGTCGAGCCGATCAAGCGGCTCGGGACGTACCCGGTCGAGCTCTCGCTCCTCGCCGGCGTCGCCGCCCACCTCACCGTCGTCGTCTTCGACCCCGCCGCTCCGGTCGAGGAAGAGGACGAGGCCGAGATCGCCGCCGTCTGACCCTTCCTCGCCCTCGCGCCCCCGCCGTCTCCCCTTCGGAGCGCGGGGGCGTTTTCGCGCCCGGCATCCCCGCGCCTCGGCGTAGACTGGGGGCGTGGCCCCTGAAGAGATCCGGAGGGAGGAGCCTCGGACGCTCCACCCCGTCGCCGCCGCCGAGATCGAGGCCCCGCGCTGGAGGCGCTCTGCCGCCGGTATGGGGTCGAGCGCCTCTGGGTCTTCGGTTCGGCCACCGGTCCCGAGTTCGACCCCGACCGGAGCGATCTGGACCTTCTCGCCCGCTTCGGCCCCGAGCCGAAGGGGATGAGCGCCTTCCACCAGCTTATGGACTTCTCTCTCGAGGCGATCTTCGCGCGTCCCGTGCATCTCACCCCTCGGGGCGAGGGATCGGGGCGCAACCCCTACTTTCGGTGAAGCGTCGAAACGACGCGGCAGGAGCTGTATGCGGCCTGAGACGCTCGGAAGCCTCAGCGACGTCAGGCTCGGGCGCACCCACGGACCCTGCCCCCGGAGGGTGGGGATCATCATGCCGTCGTCGGCGCGGTAGGGTGACGCTCGGGGTGACGCTCGCGGGGGGTGTTTCGAGTCTGGGGGCGGGGTCCGGGGGGCGTGCGGGCGGGGGGATCGGGTGACGCTCGCGGGTTTCGGGGGCGCGAGCGTCACGTCGCGCGCGGGGGTGATCGGGCGCGGCGGGGACGGGAGAGAGGGGGGCACATCCTTTCGTCGCGTCGGAGGCCCGTTCGACAACGTGTCGTCGGGCGATTCACAGATTTTCTGCGGCTCGGGAGGAGCGCGGCGGGGCGGTGGGGACTCCGGGCGGTGGGGACTTCGGGCGGTTCGGGTCGCTCGGAAAGGATCCTGCGACGCAGGGCTCGCCGGAGAACCGCTTCGGCAAAGAGCGCCGGAGACCGCCGCTGCTACCGTCGGGGACCGAGGGAAGGGTAGTACCGGGTCCAGTAGGTCGGGCTCTTCGGGTCGTAGGGGCCCTCGCGGTCCGGCAATTGGCGCAACGTCCCGTACGTCGAGTCGGTCACGACGCCGTAGGGAGGCAGGCCCCGCGCGATGCGCCGCACGTCGCGCGCCCGGTCGCGTCGGAAGAGCGCGAGGCCCGGTTCGCCGAGCGGGCCGAACCACGCGAGCCTCTGCGCCGCCTCCAGTCTCACCCAAAGCCAAGGATGGCGGGCGAGCCCCGCGAGAAGCGGCGCGGTCGGGGGCGATCCGCACACGTCGAGCGCGGCCCGGACCCGCCCTCCGTTCGAACTCGCCAGCTCGCCCCGCAATCCGTCGAGGGTCGCGCGATCCCCCGCCTCGGCGAGAACGCTGGCGGCGCCGAGACGCCACTCGCGCGACGGAGTCCGCGCCGCGCGCCGAAAGAACGTCAGCGCGGCGGAGTCGCTCGGATCGTTGCGGAGCCGATCCGCCATCGCGTAGAGATTCCTCCGGACGAGGGGCGCCCGGGGCGACAGGGGGTAGATCCGTCCCGGCTTCGTAGGTCGCCAAGGCTCCACCGGCCGTCCGACCGGCGCAGGCGGGAGCGCGAGTCCCGCCGCGCGGATCGCCCGCATCGGATCCTCGAGGCTTTGATCCTCCAGCAGGAGGCGCGAGCGAAACGCCCGCATCTCGATCGCCTGATCCTCCGCCATCCCGTTGAACCCCGTGAGCCGCGGCACCGCCGCACGCACCTCCGAGGCCGGAACCCCCCAGTGCAGGAGGGCGAGGAGGGCGTTCGCGTGCGGGGGATGGGCGAGGATCTCGCGCTTGGCCCGCGCGAAGTCCACCGACAGCAATCCATCGACCGGCTTCGTTCCTCCACTGTCCATCCACCCGTGCGAGGTGCGCAGCAGCTCGTAGTCGCGCGCGTCGAAGGTCTCGGTCAGGAAGATCCCGGAGGATCCGATTCTCTCCCCGGATTCGGGTTTGAGCGCGGCGCGGACGATCTCTCGGTCGAGCACGTTCAGGCTTCCCTCGCCGTGCCCACGCACCCAACCGCGGTAGAGGGCGAGCGCCCCCGGCACCTCGTCGAAGAACCGGCCCGCCGTGTCCGGCTCCCCGCGCAGGAAGCCTCGGAAGAGCTTCGCGCGCTCGGGGGTAAGGCCGACGCCGGGGGTGCGCGCGAGGAGGATCTCCGGTTCGAGCGCGCGGGGTGCGATGACCGTCGCGAGGGCGACGGCGACGGCGACGGCGACTGCGACGGGGGCGACGAAGCGCGCCTTCGTCCGCGTCGAGAGTCCCGATCGTGGCGCGATCACGTTCGAAGTCTAGCCCGTCGCGCGGGGGTTCTCGCCTTAGGCGGCGAGGTTTCTCTCCAGCAACGCGGCGAGGAGGGCGGGGGTGGGGAGGTCGGGGGGTAGGCCGTAGGCGTCGGCGACGGCGGCGTCGAGGCGGGCGTGGGCCCCGCGGAGCCAGGCGGGCCCCTCGTTGTAGAGGGCGGTGAGGGTGCGGGCTTTCATCTCGCGGGCGCGGTCGCCCTTGGGGACGCGGCGGACGTAGGTCGCCTCGGCGACGGCGCCCGCGGGGAGGGCGTCGGCGTTCGGAGGTTCGGCGCCGGGGATGTGGCGGTGCCAGGGGCCGCCGACGGTCGCGGGAAAGACGAGGGCTTCGTCGCGGGTCCACTCGGGGGGGTTCAGCCAGTTCTCGCGGAGGCGGTCAAGGGCGCGGGCGGCGTCGGCGATCGCCTCGCGCTGAGGCTCGGTGGGGTCGGGGAAGGGGAAGGTCTCGAAGCAGGTGGTGGGGGTGTAGCGGAAGCCGGATTCGACCTCCCGAAGCTGGGTGCCCTGCGCCCGCGCCCACGCCTCGTGGAAGCGGGAGTGGAGGACGCCGAAGGTGTAGTCGTCCTCGACGGCGAAGGCGAAGAGCGCGTGATCGGGTTGGGCCGGGGCGGCGCGCCACGCGAAGACGCGGTGCTTCGTCGTGTTCGGCGTGACGAGGTAGCGGGAGAGCGGCGCGAGGGCGGCGCGCAACGCAGGGCGCGGCTCGACCATCCGCCACCACGCCTCGGCGTAGCTCGCGCGTTTGTTCTCTTGGCGCACGGGGCGGATGAAGGTCTCGACGTAGGCGAACGGCGTTTCGTAGAGGGCGGCGTCGGCCTCGGGCATCGCGACGCCGAAGTCCACGATCCACATGCCCCGGTCGCGCCCGGTGGTGTCGCTCCCATTGAACCAGGGCACGAGGACGTCGGAGTTCGGGCGACCGTGGGGGTTCGGGTCGTGGAGCCACGCCTTCGCCCGCTCGGGTTCGATGTCGAACGCGTTCCCCTTCGTGGTGCCCATGAAGCAGACGTTGCGGCGTTCGGGGAGGGGGCGGGCGGAGTGGAGGGCGGACTCGGCGGTGAGGTTCGGGTGGATCTCGGCGACGGGGGCGCCGTTCAGGGTCTTCGCGGGCTCGGAGCCGTCGTCCTGGGCGACGATGGAGATGTGGACGGCGGCGCCCTCGAGGATCCACGGAAGGTCGCCGTAGGCCATGAAGATGTCGCCGGTCTCCTTGATGCGGGAGAGGACGGCGCGGTTCGCGCCTCCCCGGATGCCCTGGGTGGCGATGAGGCCCGCGCGTTTGGTGCGCCCCGCCTCGATCGCGGCGCGGGCTTTCTCGAACCAGTAGACGCAGAGATCCGACTCGCGCGCGACGCGCCCCCGGTAGGCTCCGAACAGCCTATCCACGTAACCGTCGCCGAGTCCGGAGCGGAGGATCTTGCCGCCGAGGAAGGGGGGGTTGCCGACGATGAACTCGGCGGGGGGCCATTGGCGCTCGGTGCCGTCCTCGTTCAGGAGGGCGTCGGCGTGGGCGATGCCGTCGAGGCGGCCGAGGACGGGTTCGCGGTCGAAGCCGAGGCCGTGCTCGATGCTCCACTGGAGGTTGCCGATCCAGACGGAGACGCGGGCGAGGTCGGCGGCGTAGGCGTTCAGTTCGAGGCCGAGGACGTTCTCGGGGCCGAGCTCGAGGATCGTTTTGGGGACGAGGAGGCCCTCGCCCTCGTTCACGACGCGGAGCTCCAGATCGCGGAGGGCGCGGAGGGCGACGTAGAGGAAGTTTCCGGAGCCGCAGGCGGGATCGAGGACGCGGACCGCTTTGAGGCGTTCGCGGAAGGCGCGGAACGGCCTCGCGCGGCGCTCAACGGCGTTCGCGTAGCGGACGCGGTCGGTCTCGGCGGGGACGGGGATCGCCTTCATCTCCCCCTTGACGGCATCCCACTCGCGTTCGAGGGGTTCGACGACGACGGGGCGGACGATGCGTTCGATGCTCGCGGCGTCGGTGTAGTGGGCGCCGAGCTGGCCGCGCTTGCCGGGATCGAGGCCGCGCTCGAAGAGGGTGCCGAGGATGGAGGGGTCGATCGCGTCCCATTCGAGGTCGGCGGCGCGGCGGACGCGGTCGATCTGGGCGAGGGTGAGGGGGAGGGCGCGCGCGTCCTCGAAGAGGCCGCCGTTCACCCACTCGACGCGTTCGGGGCCGAAGAAGCCGCCCTTTCGGGCCATCGCGCCGAAGAGCGATCCGCAGAGGGTCTCGAAGGCGCCGGGGTTTTGGCGGGCGGCGGAGAGCATTCCGGCGAAGAGGCCGCGGGAGAGGATGCCGGCGTCCTCGGCGAACATGCAGAAGACGAGGCGGTTGACGAAGTGGGCGACCTCGGGGGCGGGGTGGCCCTCGGCGCGGAGTTCCTCGGCGAGGCGGACGAAGCCTTCGGCGACCTTTTGGGTGAGGTCCTGGCGCGTCTCGCTCGGTTTGAGCTCGTCGGTGCCGCGCAGGACCTCTTTGAGGCGCTGGCGCATCCCGATCGTCAGAAGCTCCTCGAGGGCGATCTCGTAGACCTTCGAGACGGTGTTCGTCCAGTTCGTATGGATGCGGACGGTGCGGATGTCGGAGACGACGAGGTAGGGGGGGTTGCCGAGCTGTCCCGCGTACTGGCGGAGCTGGTCTAGGGCCCGGTTCAGGTCGGCGCGGGGTTTCTTGTACTCCCAGCCGAAGCAGCCGCGGCGGTAGACGTCGGCCCAGCCGTCGCCGCCGCCGGACTTCTTCACGCCGACCTCGAAGCCGTAGCGTTCGCCGGTGGGGTCGTCGTCCTGGGGTTTGGGCTCGTTCAGGAGTTCGCAGAGGTCGAGGAAGTGGGCCTGGACGTGGGCGCGCTCGGTGGCTTTGGGGGTTTCGGCGACGGCGGCCCACTTTTCGACGAAGACGTTCGGGGTCAACGGGGGATTTTGTCCTATTTCGCCTATGATCTCTCGGGATGAGGACGACGCCGGTCGTGCGGGCCCGGGAGTTGCGGGGACGGATGAGCCTTCCGGAGACGTTGCTGTGGGTGCGTCTCCGGCGGTCCGGGGTCCACTTTCGGCGTCAGCATCCCGTACCGCCGTACACGCTCGATTTCTTCTGCCGGGCGGCGAGGCTCGCGGTGGAGGTGGATGGGCAACATCACGAGGCGACGCTCGTCCAGGACGGAGTGCGGGACGAGGCTTTGGCGCGGCAGGGGATCCTTACTCGGCGGATCGCGGCGGGCGCGGTTCTGGCCGATCCGGACGGGGTGGCGGAGGCGGTGTTGGCGCTCGCGCGGGAGAGGATCGCGGGGGAGGGTTAGCGCTTTCGGGGGTCTCCCCCTCCCCCATCGGCCCTACGGGCCACTCTCCCCAGAGGGGGAGGAGCGGGGGTTCCCCCCTCCCCCATCGGCCCTGCGGGCCACTTCCCCCAGAGGGGGAAGAGCGGGGGGCGCGGGCTTCGTCTTCCAGCTTTCCCAGTAGTGGGGGTCTTCGAGGGCGAAGGCGGCTTCGGCGAGGCGGAAGGGGTGGAAGGTGTCGACCATGACGGCGAGCTCCTCGGTGCGGGTGGCGCCGCGGGAGGCCTCGACGGCGCCGGGCTGGGGGCCGTGGGGGAGTCCGAGGGGGTGGAGGGTGATGGAGCCCTCCTCGATCCCCTTGCGGCTTCCGAACTTGTCGTTCACGTAGTAGAGGACCTCGTCGGAGTCCACGTTCGAGTGGGCGTAGGGGACGACGACGGCGTCGGGGTGGGTGTCGAGCATCCGGGGGCAGAAGGAGCAGACGACGAAGCCGGGGGCGTGGAAGGTCTGGTGGACGGGGGGGGGCTGGTGGATCTGGCCGGTGATGGGTTGGAAGGCGCGGATGTCGAAGGCGAGGGGCCAGACGTAGCCGTCCCAGCCGACGACGTCGAAGGGGTGGTAGGGGTAGGTGTAGAGGGCGTGGCGGTTGCGGGCGCGGATGAGGACCTCGGTCGGCTCGCGCCCCTCGCTCTGGGGGAGTCGGGAGGGGCCGCGGAGGTCGCGCTCGGTGTAGGGGGCGTGCTCGAGGATCTGGCCGAACTCGTTGCGGTAGCGTTTGGGGACCTCGACGGGTCCGTAGCTCACGAGGGCGATCATGCGGACGGGGTAGGTCTCGAAGTCGAGGCGCCAGATGGTGCCTCGGGGGATGAGGAGGTAGTCGCCGGGTCCGAAGTCGAGTTCGCCGAAGAGGGTGGAGAGGGTGCCGCGTCCGTCGTGGACGAAGAGGAGCTCGTCGCCGTC
The DNA here is from genome assembly GCA_965249475.1 of Fimbriimonas sp. Classification (GTDB taxonomy): domain Bacteria; phylum Armatimonadota; class Fimbriimonadia; order Fimbriimonadales; family Fimbriimonadaceae; genus Fimbriimonas. Next base: position 2,835,793 of record CBDFMD010000003.1, read on the forward strand.
GGCGTTCTTGTAGAGGGTGGGCATGGGCTCGGCGACGTTCAGCTGGTGCCACTCGAGGTCGGCGTTGCCCATGAGGAGGCGTCGTCCGGAGATCGCGTCGCCGCAGGGGGGGAGCGCCCTGGTGCGGAGGTGGCGGTGCTGGACGGCGTGTTCGGCGACGTACTTCGGCTCGACGGAGCCGGCTTCCTCGAAGCCGCTCACCTCGGTGGGGGGGTTGCGGTGGTAGAGGGTGGAGAGGGGTCCGGAGAAGCCGCGGGTGGAGAAGACCTGCTCGGTGTAGAGCCCGCCCCCGGGTTTTTCGTAGCGGACGTGCTTTTTCTTCGGGATCTCGCCCAGGTGTAGGTAGCGCATGCGTGGCCTCTCCTCGAGTGGCTTTCAATCTACCGTCTTCGGCGCGGGCGAGACTCCGGCGAAACCCGGTAGAAATGCCGGTGGAATCCTCGGAAAGGGGGTAAAGAGATCCGGGCGGCGTCCGATATAAGGGGTGTAGCGGCGAGGCGCCTCTACAAGACGGACAGAAAAGCCGGCACGGCGGGGGCGACCCCGTTCACGCAAAGCCTAGGGTCTCCCCGACCAAGCGAGGGGAGAAAGCCGGGTTACCTTTCCTGAGACGAGCCCTGGAGAACGACCATGCGAATTTCAGACACCGAGATCAAGAAGATCCTCGACGGCCCCGCCGTCGCCGACCCCTCCTTTCCCGTGGACGGGCTCGCCGCGTTGGGGCACGATCCTCGCCGGGACGACGAGCTCGTCTACGAGGTCACGCAGAGCGTGATGGCGATGGGGGATCGCGAGGAGGCGATCGCCTCGCTCCGCGCCCGGATCGAGGCGGGGACCTACGCTCCGACGGCCGAGCAGATCGTGGACGGGATGGCGCGGCGCGCGATCGCCGACCAGGTCTCGTAGGGTCGGGTCGCGGGGGGTTCGGGGGGTTTCCTCCTCTCGTTCAGAGCGCCCCGCGTCCGACGTAGGGGGTGAACGCGACCTGCGGGGCGGCGAAGCGCCCGCCCGCGTAGCGCACCGCGAGCGTCACCGACTCGCCCGGGCCGAGCGGTCCCGGGGTGGCGAGGAGGTATTGGCCCGCGCCGCCGAAGAGGGTGGTCCCCGCCCGGTTGGCGATGCGGGTGACGTCGTTCGGGGCCATGCCGACCATGACGCGGATGGGGCCGGCGACCGCGGTGCCGGACGTGTTCGTCACGGTGAGGGTGGCCTCGCTCGCGCCCGGCCCGGTGATCGTCACGGGTCCCGAGCCCACCCGGAGCCCCGGCGCGTAGGTCGCGCGCCTGATCGAGTAGGTCGCCGAGGCGTCGAGCGTGGCGGGGGCGGTCCCCGGGTCGCCCGCGATCCCGGCCTGGGGGGGGAGGAACTGGTTCGTCAGGTAGCCTCGGGCGGGGGCGCGGCCGCCGGTCGCGGCGCGGGCGGGGTCGGAGGCGGGGAGGATCGTCCCGGTCTCGCCGGTGGTTACGAGCCATGCGACGAAGCGGAGGCGCTGGTAGGGGGAGGCGGAGTTCGGGAAGAGGTTGCGCAGGGGGATCGCCGCCTCGAGTCCGGCGAACGGCCCCGTCACTGAGGCGCGCGGGGCGTAGGCGATCGCGGCGGGGAGCGGGTTCAGGCGGTAGGGGGTCGTCCGGTTGAAGACGAACGCCCCGGCGGTCGCTCCGACGATCGGGGCGAGGGCGGGGGAGCCGGGGGTCGCGAGCTCGGGGGACGAGCCGAGGCGCGCGCCGCGGAACGAGGCGAGCGCGTAGCGCGCGAAGAAGCCGGGGGGGAGGGCGAGGCGCGCGTTCGAGAGGAGGCGTCCGGCGGGGCCGGAGTCGTCTTTGGAGAGCGAGAGGTCGCTCAGGCCGAATCCCGCGCCGGAGCCGTCGTCGATCGCGAGGGCCATGCCGTTCGTGAACCCTTCGGCGGGGTCCACTCGTCCGGCGAGGCCGACGTAGAGGTACTGGTCGTCGTTGTCCACGAAGAGGCCGTCGAGGCGGTTCGCCGACGAGGACGGGGCGCGCGATTGGAAGACGAGCGCGCTCGGGCCGAACTCGGTGAGATCGCCGTCCACGGTCCAGCCGGTGCCGAGGCCGCGCCGGACCTCGATCCAGCGGGTGGCGTCGCCGTAGAGGAGGGGGGCGGTCCCGGGGGCGGTGGGGTCGCCCGCGAAGGTCCGGACGCGCAGGAGGTGGAGCCCGTCGGGGAGGGCGGAGACGTCGAGGCCGCCCAGGGAGAAGGCGCCGCCGGAGCCGGTCATCGGGAGGAAGCCGTCGGCGAGCCCCTCGCGCGTGTTGCGGAGCCCGGAGACGCCCCGCGCGTAGGAGAGACCGTCGTCGAGCTTCAGGAACGCCTTCGTCCCAGTGCCCGTTCCGGCGTCGGTCGAGAGCGAGACGTCGAGCGCGCCTCCGGAGGCGACGAGGGTCGGGAGGGTCCGCGCGGAGGCGCGCGAGCCTCCGGGCATGGTGATCGAGCCCGACGGGAGCGGCGCTCCCGTCCCCGCGTCGGCGACGGCGACCGGGGCGAGGGCGCGGGGGGTCGGGGGGGCGTAGAGCACGTAGCCCCGCGCGTTGTTGTCGTTGCCGGGGGCGGAGTTCGCGGGGACGGTGATCGTCGCCTTGCCGTCGCCCCCGACCGTCACGTCGGGCCGCCCGCCCGCGAGGTCCCGAAGGAGCGTGCCGGGGGGGAACGCGGTGTCCACCGTGACGGTGAGCGCCGCGTCGCCCCGGTCGTTGAGCCCGACGAGGAGGGTCGCCGCGCCGCCCGACGGGGTGGGCGTCTGGCGCTCGTACACGAAGAGGTCCGAGGTGACGTACCGGTTGTAGATCGTCCCCCGCGCGAAGCGGGCGCGGGCGTCGAGGACGCGCAGGGTGCCGTCGCCTCCGTCGCCGAGCGCCTCGAAGCGGCCCGGGCGGGGGAACTGCCCGTAGTCGTTCGGGTCGAGGTTGTTCCCGTCGTAGTAGACGATCGAGTTTCCGGGCCGGGTGAGGGCGAAGGCGGTCGCGAGGTTGTTCGAGCGGGGGGGGCCGTTGTCGTGGCTCTGGATGAAGCTCACCCCGGTCGCCTCGTCGAGCCCGCCGTGGTCGTAGCCGAGGCCGGTCGCGGGGTCGATCCCCGAGAGCCCGGCGAGGGAGCCCATGTCGCCGAACCCGTTCGCGTTGAAGACGTCGTTCAGGCGGTTCGCGAGGGGGAAGTTGAGCGGGTCCAGCCCCGTCTTCGCGTACTCGCGAAGCTCGTAGCCGTCGCCGGTGAGCACCTCGGCGAAGACCATGAGGTCGCGCTTGAGCCCGTAGAGGTAGGGGAGGAGGTCGGGCGAGGAGACGATCAGGCTTCCGCCCGGGGCCCCGTTCTGGGCCTTGCCGAAGAACGCCGGGGGGGTGTGCTTCGCGGCGTCGATCCGGAAGCCGTCGAAGCCGATCTGCGACGCGAGGTACCAGCCCCAGCGGCGCAGGTAGCCCCGGACGTCCTCGGGGGCGGGGGTCTCGCCGGGGTAGTACTGGGGGGTGAGCGGGTCGCGGACGAAGCTCGGCTTCCCGTTCGCGTCGAACGCCGCGTAGGGCGGCAGGACGAACGGGCCGGTGGCGGCGAGGTTGCCGTCCTCGTGCGCGACGTCGGCGAGCCCGACGAGGTCGCCGTCCAGCATCTCGTACGAGAGGTCGGCGTCGCGGTTGAAGTCGATCTCGCGGTTCGTCGTGTCTCCCGACGAGCGGATGTGGAAGTCCTCGGGGATCATGCCGGGGTACCGGTCGATCGCGACGTTCGCGCGGTTCGCGTTGTGGTTCGGGACGAGGTCGCAGTAGACCTCCAGCCCGTACCGGTGCGCGGCGCGGACGAGATCCTGAAGGTCGGCGGTGGTGCCGTAGCGCGTCGCCACCGAGCCGCCCTGGAGCCGGTCGCCGAGATCGAACCGGTCGAGGGGGTTGTAGCCCACCGAGAAGCCGCCCCCGCCGCTCTTTTGCGGCGGGGGGAGGTAGATCGCCCCGTACCCGGCCTCGACGACCTCGGGAAGCCGCCGCAGGATCGTCCGGTCGTCGGTGGCGAACCACTGGAGGATCGCGCCCCGGCGCACGCGCGGGGCGCGGCGCCAGGTGAAGGCGTAGTTTCCCCCGCCCGCCGAGTCGTAGAGCGTCCCCCCCCCGTTGCCGGTGGCGCGGAGGTAGAACGCGACGTCGGTCCCCGCTGGGTACGGGCCGAGGCTCGCTCCCCACCCCGTGTTGTTCCCCACCGTCCGGTCGTAGCTCAGGGGGATCTCGCGCGTCGTCGCGAAGCCGTCGGTGGTGACGACGGCGACGACGGACTGGCCCGGGGCGACGGGGTACGTCTGCGTCGTGACGCTCAGGGTCTGTCCCGGTTGCAGGTAGGCCCCGCGCGCGGGGATCGCTCCGCCGGTCCCGTACGTCGTCGCTCCGGCGAAGACCTTCGTGTTGCCGAGGAAATCGAGCTGCGCCCGCGACGCCGCCGCGAGGGCGAGGAGCGGGAGGAGGGCGAGGAGGCGAGACGGACGCATGGGGAGGGGGTTTCCAAGGAAAAAGGCCCCCGCGGATCGCTCGGCGGGGGCTGGGAGGGAGGGCCGGGAAGGGTCTGGCTTAGGCCGACCGCTTGCGCCGCCGGGCGACGAGCCCGACGAGCCCGAGCCCGATCGCCGCCATCGAGGCGGGCTCGGGGACGGCGAAGTACTGGTTGCCCGCGTAGTTGTTGAAGTTCACGTTGCCCGCGGTCTCCAGATTGGCCGTGCCGGAGGGAAGCCCGCCGAGCACCTGGTTGCTGAGGTAGGAGCCGTCGCCGTTCGTGATCATCGCGGAGACGCGCACCCCGGTGCCGTAGGTGACGTTGCCGATAAGAGAGGTGGGGATCGCGAGCTCGATGCCCGTGGTCACCGCGCTCGCGCCCGCGGCGCTGGAACCCGTCACGCCCGCGACGTTCGAGTTGTTGAAGCTCGCGAGGAGGCCGGCCGGGTTCACCCCGTTCGCGTCCTGGTTCAGCACGCCGTTGCTTCCCGACGTGCCGCCGCCGAGGAAGGAGCCCACGCCGTTGCCGCCGGTCGGAAGAGTCACCGAGTCCACGTACAGGGTGCCGTTGTTCGCGATGTTGAGGATGAGCGCGTAATCGGGCGCGAACCCCGTGTCGAACGTGAGGCCGTTCATCGCTCCGATCACCGCGTTGGTGCCCGCGAGGACGTTCTGTCCGGCCGAGCCGCCGTTGTAGTCGAAGAAGAGCACGAGCCGGTTCCCCGAGTTGTTCTCGAGGTTGCCCGTGAAGAGCATGTTCAGCGTGTTGGGCGTGAACTCGGCGAAGACGCCGTCGAGCTCCGAGCCCCCGGCGGTCGAGACGGTGCTCCCCGTCGTGTCTCCGAAGCCGGTTCCCGTCGTCTGGAACTGGTTCGAACCCGGGTAGGCGGCGTCTTTGGAGCCGTCAATGATGAACTGCGCGGAGGCGAAGCCCGCGAGAAGGGCCGCACCGAGCGCGGCGACGAGTGTTTTCTTCATGGATCTCTCTTCGTAGCCCCGACGGGGGGGTGACGGGACCCGTCCGCGCCCTCTCGGGCGACCGCGGGGCCTCTTCGCCCACAACCGGAGAATACGTATTCTCCTACGGAATCTAGCACACCCCGCCCGCCTCTCGCCTGTATTCCCGGAAGATTCACGAGAACCGGCAAAGTTGCCTGGGGCCGAAGCCCGGTCCGCTACACGCCCGTCCCGTTCTCCGCGAGGCGCGTCGCGCGCCCGCGGCGGAAGGCCCACAGCTCCGCGCCCCCGGACTCCCAGGCTCCCCAGCTCAGGACGATCTCCATCCTCCCGTCCCCGTCGAAATCGGCGATCGCGCGGAGCCTCGTGTCGCCCGCCGCCTTGCGGCCCGCGGCGAAGTCGAGCGGGATCTCCACGGCCCGTCCCCCGCGCACCGTTCGCAGGAGGAGGAGCGAGTAGTCGCCGGGCCCGCCGCCGATCGTGGGCGAGACCCGCGCGAGGCCGTCGCGCGAGCTCGCCTCGATGAGGACCTCGTCGCCCCCGTCCCCGTCGAGATCGGTCCGCACGAGCCGCGTGATCCGGACCTTCGCCCCGCGGACCCCGTGGCGCGAGAGGAAGCCCGCGACGACCCCCCGGTACACCGGGTTCGACGGCGACAGGAGCGCCACGCGCCGGGGAACGCGCGCCCGACCCGGCCCGAAGAGCACGGACCGATCCTCGGTCGCCGCTCCCTTCGCGTACACCCCTTCCCCGCCGTCGGTCACGTCCTCGAACCCCCCGACGGGGCGCGGAGCCCCGACGGTCCCGATCCCGAGCGGCGCCGCGGTCATCCCGCCCCGCCGGGGCCACCCGGTCCCGACCTTCACGCGCGTCCACCGCCCCCCCTCGCGGGCGCAGATCGCGAGCCCGTCCACGACGAGCGTCGGGGGAAGGGTCGGAGGGGGAGGGGCGAGCATCGGGAGCACGGCGCGAGCATACTCCCGCCCCTGCCTCTGCCCCCGCTTCCGCCCATACTCCTCCCGTGAACTGGCGGCGCGTCCTCGTCCTCGCGTGGCTCGGGTGGGTCTTCGACGTGATGGACGCCTCGCTCTTCGCCTTCGCGAAGGGGCGGATGCTCACCGAGATGCTCGGGAGCGCGGCGGCGTACAGGCTTGCGGGTCCGGCGATCGAGGGTCGGATCCAGACGCTCTTCCTCGTCGGCTGGGCGCTGGGGGGGTTCGGGTTCGGGGTGCTTGCCGACCGTTGGGGGCGGGGGCGGACGCTCGCGCTCACGATCGGGCTCTACGCCCTCTTCACGGGGCTCACCGGGCTGTGCCGGACGCCCGAGGAGGTCGCGCTCGCGCGCTTTCTCACGGCGCTCGGGATCGGGGGGGAATGGGCGGCGGGGGCGGCGCTCGTGGCCGAGTCGGTCCCGGATTCCTTTCGTCCCCGCGCCGCCGCGCTCCTTCAGACCGCCGCGGCGTTCGGTCCGGCGCTCGGCGCGCTGGCGAACCTTGCGCTGAAGGAGTTCAGCTGGCGCTGGATCTTCGCGGTCGGGGTGCTTCCCGCGCTTCTCGCCTTCGCGTTCCGCTTCGCCGAGGGCGGGAGGTCGGACCCGGCGCCCGCCCTCCGCGCCCGGCTTCCCCTCGGTGCCCTTTTCGGTCCCGGGTTGCGCCGGAGCACGCTCGTCGCGGTCGCGGTCGGGATCGTGGGGGTGACAGGGGCGGGGCTCGTCCCGTTCTGGCTTCCGAACCTTGTGGGCGCGGCGTCGCCGGGCCTTCTTCCCCCGGAGCTCGCCGCGCGCACGAGCTACGTGACGTTCGCGCTCCACGGCGGGACGCTCGCGGGGGTGCTTCTCTTCCCGACGCTCATGGCGCGTTTCGGGCGGCGTCCTCCGCTCGCGCTCTTCTTCGCGCTCGCGCCGCTCGTCCTCCTTCTCGCGCTGACGGGCGCGCCGACGTACGGGCGGCTCCTTCTGACGTTGCCGCTCGTGAGTTTCGTGACGATCGGGCTCTCGGCGGGGTTCGGGCTGTACTTTCCGGAGCTTTTCCCGGCCGCCCTGCGGGCGTCGGGCGCGGGGCTCGCGTACAACGCGGGGCGGATCGTTTCCGCGCCGCTCCCGGCGATCGTCGGCGGGATGGCGAAGGGGGGGGACGTGCGGGGGGCGGTGCTTCTCGCGGGGGGTCTGTACGCGTTCGGGCTTCTCGCGCTCGTCTTCGCCCCGGAGACGCGGGGGCGCGGGCTTCGGGCGTAAAGACGTCGGGCCGCCCGAAGGCGGCCCGCCGGGGGGGCTTGGGGCGAGGCGAGCCTCAGTCGTTCGCGGGGGCTTGGGAGGCGTAGGCCTCGGGCGCGGGGTTCTCGCTCCGGCGCGGGGTGTAGCGGTCGGGGACGATGTCGGTGACGACGAACGGCAGGAGGGCCATCTCGCGGGCGCGCTTGATCGCCTGGGTGATCATCCGCTGCTGGCGCGCGGTGTTCCCGCTCTGGCGCGAGGGCATGATCTTCCCGCGATCGTTCATGAACCGCTTGAGGAGGGCGATCTCCTTGTAGTCGACGTACTCGATCTTGTTGAGCGTGAGGTAGGAGATCTTCCGCTTGCGACGCCCTTTGGCGCGGCCGGTGTCGGCGTCTTTGTTCATCATCCCGGCGTTCGGGTCGATGAGGTTGCGGGCGGAGGCGAGGGAATCGGAGGCGCTCATGGGCTTTCGCTTGAAAAGGGGGAGCGGGCTCCCCGAGCTTCAGGGAGCATTATGGCAGATCCGTCCCCTTCAGCGCGACTCGTGGATGACGCCGACGGCGCGGACGAGGTCGGCGGTCTCGCGGGGGCCGACGAGGACGAGGGTGCGCTCGCCGCAGGGCCAGACGACGCAGTTCATGGTGTCGAGCTGGCCGGCCATGAGGCTCGTTCCGGAGACGGGCTCGAGGCCTTCGAGGCGGATCTGGGCGGGAAGATCGAGGAGGGCCATCTGGCCGCGCCCGTCGCGGAGGGTCATCCGCCGGACGAGCATCCCGTCGCACCGTCCCTCGGCGACCGCGACGAGGCGCAGGCGCTCGTCGGAGATCGCGATCCGGGCTTGCCGGAGCATGGCCTCGGCGAAGCGTTGCTCGTTCGGGTCGGAGGTCGGGCGGGTGCCGGGGCCGACCTGGCTCATGATCTGGGCGAGGTCGGCGGAGCCGACGGTGGGGGAGGCCATCCCGCGCCGCGCGATCCCGGTGAGGACGACGAGCCCGACGATCCCGGCCGAGAAGGCCCAGGCGTACTTGCCGACGAAGCCTTGGGTGCGCCGCGCGGCGTCGATCTCCTTCAGGCGTCCCCGGCACTGGCCCCAGAGCGCCCCGTGCTCCACCGGAGGGCGGGGGGCGTCGGTGAGGAACGACTTCAGCGCGCGGATGCTCGCGAGCTCGGCCTGGGTTGCCCCGCAGGCGGGGAGGCGCCCCTCGATCTCGGCGATCTCGGCGGGGGTCGCCTCGCCGTCGGCGTAGGCGTGAAGCTTGTGGGGGTCGATCATCGGTCTGGGTCCTGGGAGGGGGGATTGGGGGAGGGGGCGTTCTCGGCGTAGGCGTCGGAGTTCGGGGATTTGATGATCCCCTCGCGGAGGGCGTAGCCCTCGAGGGTGCGGCGGAGGAGGGCGCGTCCCCGGGCGATGCGCGAGCGGACGGTCCCGATCGGGACTCCCGTCGCCTCGGCGATCTCCTGGTAGCTCATCCCCTCGATATCCGAGAGGAGGACGGCGACGCGGAAGTCCTCGGGGACGTGGGCGAGGGCGTTCTCGACCTCGGCCCCGAGGGCCTCGTCGAAGAGGAGGCGGTCGGGGATCTCGGCCTCGGCGGACATCGGCTCGACGGCGCCCTCGGCCTCAAGGGAGGAGAGCTGGGGTCCCCGGCGCCGCGCCCGGTACCGGTTGATGTAGAGGTTCGTGACGATCCGGAGGATCCACGCCTTGAAGTTCGCGCCGTCGAAGCGGTCGAAGGCCTCGTAGGCCCGGACGATCGCCTCCTGGGCGAGGTCCTCGGCCTCCTCGCGGTTCCGGGTGAGCCGGAGGGCGGTGCCGAGGACGCTGGGGAAGACGCGCTCCGCCTGCCGCTCGAACGCCTCTCGGGACGACCCTCGGCGCGGGAACAGCATAGAGGCCGCGAGTCTACCGCCGAGTCCCGCGGCGCCTCTTCCGCCCATCGTGCTCGTCGCGCCTCCGTCCATGCTCAGAGGGGGGGAACACCGGCGGGGCCAAGGTCGGTTCCCGGCGCGTGCGCGAAATCGTTGCGACGCTCGCCGGCGTCCCCGGGGGAAGGGGCGCGGGTAGCCTCGCCTCCGTGCCGCCCGACCGCGAAGAGTTCCCCCTCGCCGCCGGGGGGTACGGCGCGGCCCTCGCCCTCGCCGCGTTCTCCCCTCTCGCGGCGGTCGCCCTCCTCGCCCTGCGCCTGCCGACGAGCGTCCCGATGCGGGGGCGGCCCGACGAGGCCCGCCTCGTCGCCGCGGGACTCCTCCTCGCCGCCCTCCTCTTCTCTGCGGCGATCCTGAACCGCCGCGTCGCGCTGACCGCCCGGATCGTCGTGGACGACGCGGGAGTCGCTCTCGTCGCGTCCGGCCGGACGCGGTGGCGGGTCGCCTGGGGGGGATCGAGCGCGCCGTCCTCCTTCGCACCGCCGTGCGGACGCGGCACTGGCACGAGGCCCTTCTTCTAAGGACGGGCGCGGGTCGGCGCGACATTCCGACCGACTCCGTTCTCGACGGCCCGATGCCGAACCGGGACGCTCTCGTCGCCGCCATCGAGCGCCGGGGGATCGCGGTCGAGCGGGTCCACGACCGGGGCGACGACCTCCTCGCCACGCTTCGGCGCCGGATCTAGATCCTAGAGGATCAGGCCGCCCAGAGGTCGGCGTCGCCGCCGATCGCCTCGATCCGCGGGCGCACGCGGGCGGCGAAGCGCTCGAACGTCATCTCGGCGACGACGCTCGGCGCCCGTCCCGGCCCCCGCGCGAGCCCCTTCGACTCGCCGAGCGACTCGTAGGCGACCGCCGCCCCGCCCCGGTGCCGCCGCGCGACGCGGGCGAGGGCGTCGAGCGCGAGGGCGGCGCGCACGTCGCCGTCGCCGGCCCAACGCTCGGCGAGGCGGATCCAGATCTCGACCTGGGCCATGAGGAGCCGGCTCGCGTCCATGCCGGCGAGGGTGCGGACCTGCCCCTCGGGGAGGCGCGCCATCGCGAGGACGGCGACGGGGACCGCGCGCGGGTCGCCGCAGAAGAGGAGCCCGCCGAGCGCCCCGCCGGGCGAGGCGGTGTCCTCGCCCTCGGCGATCCGGACGAGCCGGTCCCCGCCGTCGGGCTCGGCCGCGGCGATCCCGAGCGCGGCCTCGACCGCGACGTCCACGCTCGGCTCGCCCGCGAGCGCGGCCTCGAGGGTGGCGGCGGGGGCGCGCCCGGCGGCGACCTCGTCCGAGAGCCACTGGAGATCGCCCGCGCGGGTCGAGCCCGGGGTCGCCGCGATGTACTCGCGGTAGAGCCCCGGCAAGGCCCCCGGGGTCTCCTCGTCGTCGTGGTCGAGAAGCCCCGCCACCCGGCTCCGAACCCCCGGGAGGGGCGTGATCGGTCGGGCCGGACTCTGGATCCACGCGAACATGGTCCTACCAGTATAGGCCCTCGAGGCCGTGATCGCTCGTTTTATGGCCGCCTCGGGGAAAACTCTCTCGGAAATAACAATCCCTTATTATGAAGCGGAGATGAACGTTCGTTAGGGCGTCCGTCAGAATCCGGTCACTCGCCCAGCGTGAGCCTCAGCGCGGGGCGCCGCGCGGGGTCGCCCGCCTCGTGCGTGGCGACCTTGAAGATGCGCCTCATCCCCACCTCGGCCGCGTCCACGCGGCTCGTGAGCGCCATCGGGAGGTCCCCCGCGCCGCCCGACCCGGCCCACCACGCCCCGAACGCGGAGCCCTTGCCGAGCAGGTCGATCGCGAGCTTTCCGGTCGCCTCGGGGGAGGCGAACGTCGGGACGCCCGAGCCCCACACCGTCTTCGCGTCGGGGTACGTCGCGAGCGCGTCGGTGTACGCCCACGCCCTCTCCGCGAACGGCTTGCCGAGGAGAGGGCGCACCTCCAGGGGGGTCGGGGCCATGTCGCCGAGCTCCGGGTTCGCGACGTTCGCGAGCTCCAGCGTCGCGCCGACGAGCCGTTTCCCCTTCGCCTCCGGGGGCAGGACGAACCGCAGGTAGCCGTAGGAGAAGTCCTCCGCCTCCCCGGGCGAGGGGGCGACCGCGCGGCCGCCCGATCCCCACACCCGCATCCACTCGTCGCGCCCGGGGTCGCTCGCGTGGGGGTACACCCACACGTCGTCGGTCGGGGCGAGGGAGAGGGTCAGCGGGGCGCGCGCGAGAGGCGCGGCGAGAGGCGCGGCGGGCGGAGGGGGGAGGGGGACCACGCCCGTTCCTACGTCCCCGCCTCTCCCGCGCGTGCCTCTCGCGCGCGAGCCTAGGGCGCGAGGCGCCCGAAGCGGATCGCGATCCGGTGCCCGCCGACGGGGCGATCCTCGGAGTTCGCCGCGACGACGCGCCCGTCGGGGGCGAGGGCGAGCGACGTCCACAACGACTGCGGCCAAGCGTCCTCCACGCGCGCCCAGCCTCTCCCCTCGTCCCCGCTCACCGAGACGTGGCCCGCGTTCGAGGAGAGCACGAGGCGCCCGTCGGGGAGGGCGACGACGTAGGGGGCGCCGAGGTGCTCGGGCACGGGCGCGCCGAGCCCTCTCGCCCACGTCACCCCGTCGGGGCTCGTCTTGGCGGCGACGCGGCACCCGCCGAACCCGTCGCTCTCCGGCCCGCACACCTCGTAGGCGACGAGGTAGCCCCCGCCTCTCAGGCGCGTCCACACCGGCATCCCCGGGCGCGCCTCGCCGTGTCCGGGGCGATCGGCGACGCGGATCTCCGGCCCCCAGGTCCGCCCGCCGTCGCGCGAGACCCGCTCCGAGATCACCTGGCTGTAGGAGGGCGTCTCGGCGACGTGGGTCTCGCTCGCGTAGAACGCCGCGAGCCGCCCGTCGCCCAAGAGGCCCAGGTGCGGCTCGTACATCCCCTTGTCGGGCTTGCCGAGCTCGCCCGGCCTCCCCTCGGCCGCGTCGATCGTCCCGCGCCTCGTCCAGGTCGCGCCGCCGTCGGTGCTCCGGTACACGGGGAGGCGGTACGACTCCTGCCACCGCACCGAGCGGCAGGCGAGCAGGAGGCTCCCGTCCCTCAGGAGGGTGAGCTGGGCGTTGTCGAGGTCGCGCCCGGGCTCGCTCACGATCGCGAGGGGGGTCCACGTCCGCCCGCCGTCGCGGCTTCGCGAGACGCCGAGCTCGAGCCCGCCCTTCGGGTCCCTCTGGTACCCGTCGTTGCGCGCGAAGGTGTAGGCGGCGAGCCACGTCCCCTGCCGCCCGCCGCCCTTCAGGTGCAGGAGGCGGGGGTACTCGGAGCCGTACCGCCCCTGGCTTCGCTGCGACGTCTCTCCTTCGGCGGTCACCACCCCCTTGTCCCGGAAGACGTCCCGGTCGTAGACGACGACGGGGGCCTCCCAGACCATGCGCGGCGTCTTCGGGGGGGCGGACTGGGGGGCGGACGGGGGGAGCGGCATCATCGCGGCTCCGAGGCTACCGCGCCGTCGCCCCGCGACGTCCCCGCGACGTCCCCGCCGCGATACCGGCGCGCGGGGGGCCGTAGTAGGAGGGCGCTCCGCGTCTCCCCGCCCGATGTCCGCCACCCTTCCCCGCCCGAAAGCATCCGCCTCCGAGATCGACGCCCACGCCCTGCGCGTCGTGGAGTTCGAGGGGGTCGTGCGGCGGCTCGAGGGGGCGTGCGACTCCGCGCTCGGCGCGGCGCTCGCCCACGGCACGCTTCCGAGCGCCGATCCCGAGGTCGTCGCGCGCCTCGTCGCCACGGGCCGCGCGGTCGAGGCGCGCGTCTCGGTCGGGGCGGCCCCCTCGCTCGCGGGGGTGAAGGACCTCAACGACGCGCTCCGGCGCGCCCAGCGCGGGGGGACGGTGGGGGGGCAGGAGCTCTACGGGGTCGGGCGCGTCCTCGCCGCGATCCGCGAGCAGAAGGCGTTCCTCGGCGATCCCGCGCCCGAAGAGGGCGAGCTCGAGGGGCTCGCCCTCACCCTCGTCCCCGAGCCGCGCCTCGAGGGGAAGCTCGACGCCGCGCTCGAGAGCGACGGGGCCCTGCGCGACGGGGCCTCGACCGCGCTCGCGACGATCCGGGGGCGGAAGAAGGGGGCGCAGGCCCGCATCCTCGAACGGATCCAGGCCTACACCACCGGCCCCCGCCGCGACGCGCTGAGCGACCCCATCTACACCGTCCGCCAGGGGCGCTACGTCGTCCCGGTGCGCTCGGAGATGCGCGGGCGGATCCGGGGGATCGTCCACGACACGAGCGCCTCGGGGCAGACCGTCTTCGTCGAGCCCGAGGACGTCGTCGAGGCGGCGAACCTTCTGCGGGAGATCGAGTCCGCCGAGCGCGAGGAGGAGGAGCGCATCCTCAAGAACCTCTCGGGCGAGGTCGGCTCCGTCGCGGTGACGGCGCGGGCGGGGCTCGGCGCGCTCGCGCGCCTCGACGTCCTCTACGCGGTCGTCCGCCTCGGGGGCGAGATGCGCGGGGTGTTCCCGGAGCCGTATCGCGGCCGCGCCCACGGCATCGACGTCCGGCGCGGGCGCCACCCGCTCCTTCCCGCCGACCGCGTCGTTCCGGTGGACATCGACGTCGCCCCCGGCGAGTCGGTCCTCATCACCGGCCCGAACACGGGCGGCAAGACGGTCGCGATGAAGATGGTCGGGCTCTTCGCGGCGATGGCGCAGGCGGGGATGATGGTCCCCGCCGACCGGGTCGCGCTCGCGCCCTTCGCGGGGATCTGGGCGGACATCGGGGACGAGCAGTCGCTCGACCAGTCGCTCTCGACGTTCTCGGGGCACATCCGCAACATCTCCCGCGCGCTCAAGGGGGCCGTCCCCGGGGCGCTCGTCCTTCTCGACGAGATCGGCGCGGGGACCGACCCCGCCGAGGGGGCCGCGCTCGCCCGCGCGCTGTTGCTGGAGTTCCACGAGTCGGGGGCCGCCGTCCTCGCGAGCACCCACTACGGGGAGCTCAAGGCGTTCGCGTTCGGTCAGGAGGGGTTCCAGAACGCGAGCATGGAGTTCGATCCCGCGACGCTCTCGCCCACGTACCGTCTCGTCGTCGGCGCGGCGGGGGCGAGCCAGGCGCTCCGGATCGCCGAGCGGCACGGGATCGAGCGGCGGATCGCCGACCGGGCGCGCGAGGCGATGAGCGAGAACCAGCGCGACGTCGCGGAGATGCTCGCCGGGCTCGAGAACGCCCAGCGGCTCGCCCGCACCGCCCAGAGCCGGGCGGACCGGCTCGCCGCCGAGCTGAAGGAGAAGGACGAGGAGGCCGCGCGCCTCCTGCGCGAGGCCGAGGCGGCCCGCCGCCGCGCGGAGGACCGCGCCCGCCACGCGATCGAGACCGAGCTGAGGGAGATCCGTCTTCAGGCGGGCGACCTTATGGACCGCCTGAAGAAGGCGGGGGTGGACCAGGAGATCCGCGCGGCGGCGCGCGAGGAGCTCGGCTTCCTCTCCGACCGGGGCGAGCGCGCGACCCGGCGCCTTCGGGGGCGGCGCCAGGAGGAGATCGTCCCTTCCGGCCCGGTGGAGGCGGGGGCGACGGTCGAGGTCGCGGGCTTCGCGCAGAAGGGGACCGTGCTCGAAGCCCCCCGGGACGGCAAGGCGCTCGTCCAGATCGGCGCGGTGAAGATGGAGATCCCCGTCGCGCGCCTCCGCGCGAGCGCGATCCCGATGGCCCCGCCCCGCTCGGCCTCTCCGGCCCGCGTGACGAACCCGCAGAAGGGCGGGGGGCCGGCAGGGGGGAGCGGCATCGAGCTGAGGCTCATCGAGATGCGCGCCGAGGCCGCGAAGGCGGAGCTCGAGCGCTTCCTCGACGCGTCGCTCCTCTCGGGCGTCCCGTTCGTGCGCGTCCTCCACGGCAAGGGGGTCCTGCGCGCGATGGTGCGGGAGGCGCTGAAGGCGCACCGGGAGGTGGAGAGCTTCGAGGACGCCCCCGAGGGGCAGGGCGGCGCGGGCGCGACGGTCGCGAGGTTCCACTAGTGGAGGGGCTCGAGCTTCTCTTCCACCTTGCGCGGGAGGCGCGCGGGCGCGCCTACGCGCCGTACTCGGGGTACCGGGTCGGGGCGGCGATCCGGGCGGCGTCGGGGGCGCTCTTCGTCGCCTCGAACGTCGAGAACGCGAGCTACGGGGCGACGATCTGCGCCGAGCGCGCGGCGGTGTGCGCGATGGTGGCCGCCGGGGGCGTCGGCGAGGGGCGCACGGTCGCCGAGATCGCCGTCGCGACCGAGGACGGCGGCCCGCCGTGCGGGGTGTGCCTGCAGGTCCTTGCCGAGTTCGCCCCGCCGGGGGCGCTCGTCCACATCCTGCCGGCGACCGGCGCCGGCGAGACCGTGCCTCTGGGGGCGCTCGCGCCGCGCGCGTTCGCCTCCCCGCGGCTCCGGAAGACGCCGTAGGGAACCCTTCCCCGCCGGAGGCGGTAGCATCCCGGCGTGAAGCCCGCTCGCCTCCTCTTCGGTCTCCTGCCGATCGTTCTCGCCGGTTGCGGGGGCGGGGGGGGCAACCCGGGGCCGGGGACCCCCGACGTGAGCCAGCTCGCCGACGTGCGGGTGGACGCGATCCTCGCGAGCTCGCGCGCCTCGATCGACGCGACGAACGTCTTTCCCGGCGAGAGCGTGAGGTTCCGCCTCACGGGGATCGCGACGGGCGGCGCGCGCCAGTACGTGGACGTCGCGGGCTTCACGACCGACGCTCCCGCCGCGGTGGGGACGATCACCTCGGCGGGGATCTTCGCCGCGAACGGGGCGTCGGACGCGCCGTACACGGTCCGCACGACGCTCGGGGGCGTGACGTACTCGGGGACGGTGCGCGTCGTGAACCCGGTGCGGGTCCTTACCGGGCGGGTCCGTCTCGTGACCGGCGCCGGCGCCCCGCGCGTCGGGGTCCGGGCGCTGAGCGCGGCGGGGGCGGTCGTCGCCACGGGGTTCAGCACGAGCGACGGCACCGTTCGGCTCGCCGCCCCCCCGGCCGCAAGGCGCCTCACGCTCGACTTCTCCTCGGTGGACCCGAACGGCCGTTTCTACGTCCGCCAATTCGCCTACGCGGGGATCGACTACTCGACCGTCGTCGCGGGTTGCACCGCCCCGCTTCCCGATCTCTCCACCGGGACGACGGTCGCGCTCCAGGATCTCGTCGTGTACTCGCTCTCGGTGAGCTCGCCGCCCCCGCCTCCGGACGGGTGCAACGCCCCGTAATCCCCACCGCAATCTCACCGGCATCTCGTCCGGGATCGCCCCGCGAGTCCCCCGTTGCGCCGGGGCGGGTTAGAATAAGGGAATGGAGAGCGCGCGCGAGACCCCCGCGACGCTCTCCCACGTCCCGGAGCCCTCTCCGGGGGACCTCGCGGGGGCGTACGAGACGGGCGAATCGGCCGGGGGGGTGCAGATGGCGGAGGCGATCCTTCTCGCGCGGCGGATGCGCGAGCTTCGCGGCGAGGCGCTCGACTCGGAGGATTTCCAGGCGATCGCCGAGGCGACGGGGGTGGACGCGGGGCACCTCGCGCAGATCCAGGGGGTCGAGCTCGCGGGGGCGAGGCGCAACCTCGTCGCGAACGTCGCGGGGCAGTACCGGGCCCTCGACTCCGAGCTCCGCAAGTACGTCGCCTCGGGGGTGTGGGCCGCGGCCACCGCGATCCTGTGGCAGCTCGGCCGCCTCGCCGACGGCGTGACGGGCGCGATGCTCAACTCCCGGTACGGCGTCTTCCAGCAGGTCGCCCTTCTCTTCGTCCTCGCCGGGGTCGCGAACGCCGCCCTCGCCCGCACCGCCCGCGCGGGGGTGGGGGCGGGGGCGATCTTCGGCGCGGCGAGCTTTCTTCTCGGCTCGCTCGTCGCGCCGCTCCTCGCCTTGAGGCTCGACATCATGCCCACGGGCATCCTCGGCATGATCGCGGTCGGCGGGATCGTCGGCGGGGGCGCCCAGGCCCTCGCGGCGCGTTTCCTCGGTCGGATCCAGGACCCCAAGGCCCGCCGCCGCGAGCTCCTGAACCAGATGGCGGAGATCCAGAGCCAGCTTACGGAGGGGCGCGAGTTCGTCGCGTTCCTCTCGGTGGACGTCGTCGGCTCCACCCGGCTGAAGATGGGCGTCCCCCCCTTGCAGGCCGAGCGCACGATGACCGAGTACCAGGCGTTCGTCGCCGCCGTCGTCGCGAAGTACGGCGGGCGCGTCCACAACACGGCCGGGGACGGCACGACCTGCGCCTTCGACGACCCCGCCCGCGCCTTTCTCGCGGCGAAGAACCTCCAGCTGGGGATGCCCGAGTTCAACCGCCATCGCAACGAGATCGGTCGCGACCTCGAGATCCGGTGCGGCGTCCACTCCGACCGCGCGAACCTCCACGCCCCGGGCGAGCGGGCGTCGCTCGACTACGCGACCGTCATCGACGTCGCGGCGCACCTCCAGGCGAAGGCCCCTCCCGGCGGGATCGCGGTGAGCGAGGCGGCCGCCGCGCTCATCCCCGGCGGGGCCGACGCGATCGGCGCGGGCCGGGTGGACACCGACGGCGTCCCCGGCGTCCTCTGGACCCCGCGCCGAACGGCGAGGGCGGGGGAGGCGGTTTGATGCCCACCGGCTCGCACCAGACCTCCGGGCTCGTCCAGCGCCGCTTCCGCACCCAGGCCGAGTGGGAGCGCCACTGGCTCGCCCATCCCGAGCTCTCTCCGCTCGTCCGCGAGCTCGTGGACGATTCTCCCCTCGAGCCCCGCGAGGCGTTCGCCGGGGCGATCGGCTTTCTCGCCGGGGCCCTCGAGGACCGGGGCTTCGTCCTCTTCCGCAACGGCGGGATGCCCCTTATCGAGCGCCACGGCGGCGCGCTCCGGCAGGAGATCCTCGTCCGGCTGGGTCCTCATCCGCTGAAGGGGGCGATCGTTCCCCTCGCGCTCCACATCCACGTCTCGCACACCGGGCTTCGCGAGATCCGCGAGCGGTACTGGCCGAGCATGGGGCACATCCCCACCTCCATCGCGGGGGGGAACGTCGGCCTTCTCCAGGAGACCCCCACCTACGACATCTGGAACGTCGCGGGCGAGCGCGCCCTCACCGAGCTTCGCGCGCATCTGGAGACGACCCTCCTTCCCTACCTCGACACGCTCGAGGAGCCCCGTTTGTTGCGCCGCGCGCTGTACGAGGGGCGGCTTCCCCTTCTCGATCAGGCGACCGCGACCGAGCTCCTCCTCTACGAGTTCGGGCGGGCGGAGGCCCGCGCGTACCTCGAGGAGTGCGTCCTCGACGATCCCGAGCTTCGCGGCGAGTTCGACGCGATCTACGCGGGGCTCAACTCGGTCGGCTCGCTCCACTTCCGCCCCGGCGACCCGTTGCGCAACGTCGCCGTCATCGCGCGCGCCCACAAGGTCCTCTCCCGGCGCTAGATCCCGCCCCCGACAAGTCTCCCGCGATGGGGAGACTCGCCGCGGGGTCAGCTCTGCCGGGCGGCGGCGCCGTCGCCCGCCGCCGCCTCGTCGCTCGCCGGTCCCTCCGCGCCCGCGTCCTCCCGCGCCGCCGTCGGGTCGGCGAGATGTCCCTCCGGCCCTCCGAACGCGAGCGGCTGCCTCCGCGCCCGCGAGATGAGGTTCGACAGGTCGTCGAAGATCGTGTACGAGCACGGGATGACGAAGAGGGTGAGAAGGGTCGAGAGCGCCACGCCGCCGATGATCGTGATCCCGATCGTCTCGCGCGACTGGGAGCCGCGCCCGATCGCGAGGGCGATCGGCAGGATGCCGAGGAGGAGCGCGATCGTCGTCATCGAGATCGGGCGGAGCCGCGTCGGGCCCGCCTCGACGAGCGCGTCGTGGCGCGAGCGCCCGCGCTCCCTCAGGGTGTTCGTGTAGTCCACGAGAAGGATCGCGTTCTTGCCGACGAGGCCCATGAGGGTCACGAGACCGATGAAGCCGAAGAGCGAGAACGCCTTGTTCGTGATGATGAGCGCGAGCATCGCGCCGACGATCGCCTGCGGCGTCGCGAGCTGGATGATGAGCGGGTAGAGCCAGTTGTTGTAGAGGCTCGCGAGGACGAGGTAGACGAGGAGGATCCCCGAGAAGAACGCGAGGATGAGCCCCGCCGACTCGCGCGCCTGCGCGTCCGCCTGACCGAGCTTGCGGAGCTGCACCCCTTCCGGAACGAGCTTCGAGGAGTCGAGCCACGCCTGCACCGCCTGGTTCGAGGTTCCCGCCTCGAGCCCCGGCAGGAGGTCCGCCGTCACCTGGATCTCCTCGCCCCGGTTCCGCCGGGTGATCTTCGTGAGGCCGGGAGTCTGCCGGATCTCGGCGACCTGCGAGAGGAAGAGCGGCGAACCCCCCGCGAAGGTGATCGGCACCGTCGCGAGGGTGTTCGGGTCGTTCCGGTCCGCGTAGTCGAGCATCACCCGGACGGCGTACTCCCGGCCCTGGATGCGGAGCTTCGTGTTGTTGTCGCCCTGGTACAGCGTCCGCACGGCCCCGCCGAGGGTCGCGGGGTCCACCCCCGCGTCGGCGAGCGCGAGCCGGTCGGGCAGGATGCGGAGCTCGGGCTTGCCCGACTTCGAGCTCACCTCGGGGTTGATGACCCCCTTCACCGCTCCGCCCGCGAGCGCGTCGCGCACCTTCTGCGCCGTCGCCACGAGCTTGTCGTGGTCGTCCGAGGTGAAGGAGAGCTGGATCGCCGAGCCGAACGAGAACCCGCCCGCCTCCTCGATCGTCACCGTCGCCCCGGGGATCCGCCCGACCTTTTTCAGAAGGTCGGCGTTCACGAACTTCGCGTCGGTCCACCGGAGCTTTTCCGTCTCCTTATGCCCGGGCAGAAGCGCCTTGACCCTGTCGAGGAACGCGCCGCGCTCGTAGAGCGTCGCCTGGACCCCCGCGTAGTTCGAGCCCTGGTTCGGGACGCCCTGGCGCCCGCCCTGGGGCTGGGTGCCGAGCGTGGAGAGGGTGAACTCGACGTTCGGGTTCGCCATGAAGATCCTCTCGATCCGCTCGACGACCTCTTGGGTCCGCGCGAGCGAGGTGCCGACGGGCATCTCGATCGTCGCGTTGATCTGCGTCCCGTCCGACTGCGGGATGAACGTGAACTTGAAGACGTCCTCCTTCTTCCAGCTCGCGAACTGGCCCCCCGCGAGCGCCGCGACCGGGAAGAGCGCCCCGAACGCGAGCGCGTTGAGGAGGTAGCGCCCCTTGGAGAGCGCCGTCCGGCGCCGCGCCTGCACGACGAGGAAGAACACGAAGAGCGCGAGGAACGTGATCGCCAGCACGAAGATCGGCGGGGGCGGAAGCTTCGAGGCGAGCGGCGTCACCGTCCTCACACCGTCTTTACCCATCTCCGTAATAGAGAGCCGGCTTACAAGTGCGTAGAGCGGAACCCCAAGAGCGACGAGGCCGAGCGTGATGTTCCGGGCGAGCTTCGGGCGGTCCCACGCCCGCATCGCGTTCACGACGTAGACGATGATCCCGACGAAGAGGGCCATCCCGATGAGGGGCATCCCGACCTTCGTGGAGTTCCCGACGTTGTAGCCGGCCGGGGTCTTCGCCGCCGCGCCGCCCGCGATGAACATCGCGACGAGGACGAGCGCGACGTTCCCCGCGATGAAGACGAACCAGCGGTGGGTGAGCGCCCATTCGAGCGCCCGTCCGTAGGCGTGCTCGAACCGGCCGAAGAGGCCGTCGAACGCCCGCGCGAAGCGTCCCTGCTGGTGCTCGACGTCCTCGCCCGCCCGGTACCACCGCGCCGCGAGGAGCGGCGTGAGGGTGAACGAGATGAAGAGCGAGATGACGACCGCGAAGACGTAGCCGAGGGCGAGCGGCTTGAAGAACTGGCCGACGATCCCGCCCGTGAAGGCGATCGGGAGGAAGACCACGACGTCCGCGAGGGTGATCGCGATCGCCGCGATCCCGATCTCGCCCCGCCCGTTGAGCGAGGCGTCGCGCGGGTCCTCGCCCTTCTTCAGGTGCCGGTAGATGTTCTCCAGCACGACGATCGCGTCGTCCACGAGGACGGCCACCGCGAGGATGAGGGCGAGCATCGTGAGGTTGTTCACCGTGAAGCCCGCCGCCTTCATGAGGATGAACGCCCCCATGAGCGCCGAGGGGATCGCGAGCGCGACGATGAGCGTCCCGCGCCAGTCGTGGAGGAAGAGGAAGACGACCGACGAGACGAGGAAGATCGAGAAGAGGAGGGTGAACTGGACGTCGTCGAGCGAGTTGCGGATCTCCTTGGAGGAGTCGTAGGTCGCCGTCGCCTTGATCGGGAACTCCTTCTCGATCCCCGCCATCGCCTTCTTCGCCGCGTCCACGATCTGGACCGCGTTCCCCTCGCGCGTCTTCGAGAGCGCGATGACGAGCGAGTCCACGCCGTTCAGGCGGGAGTACGCGGTGCGCTCGACGACGGTGTCCTGGATGTCGGCGACGTCGGTCAGCCGGACCGCGCGGGCCTTGCCCGCCGCGCCCCCCGCGGCCGCCGCGGCGCCGGGGATGCGGACGATCGTGTTCCTCACGTCGTCCACCCGCGCGAAGTCGCTCTTCACGCGCACCGAGTACTCGAGGTCGCCCTGGACGAACCGGCCCGCGGGGGCGTTGATCGAGGCGGCCTGGACGGCCCGCTGGACGTCGGCGATCCCGATGCCGTACTGGAGAAGCCGGTCCTTGCTCACCCGCACCTGGATCTCGCGCACGTCGCCTCCCGAGACGCTCGCCTGCGCGACCCCCGGGAGCTGGGCGAACCGGTCGAGGATCTGGTCGTCCACGAGCGTCCGGAGCTCGCGCGAGTTCAGCGCCTTCGACGCGAGGGAGAGGTAGAGGACCGGGGTGGACGAGTTGTCGAACTTGTTCACGACGGGCTTGTCGGCGTCCTTCGGAAGCTGGTTCACGACCGCGTCCACCTTCGTCCGCACGTCGGAGAGCGCCGTGTCCACGTTCGTCTCGAGCTCGAGCTGGACCGTGACGACCGAGACCCCCTCCTGCGAGTTCGAGGTGACCTCGCGGATCCCGTTGACCCCCGAGACCGCCTCCTCGATCCGTCGCGAGATGAGCTCGTTCACGTCGTCCGGCCCCGCCCCGGGGTAGGTGGTGCTCACGGTGACGACGCCGAAGTTCACCTCGGGTTGAAGCTCGACCCGCATCGAGCGGTACGCGACGAAGCCGGCGAGGACCAGCATGAGCATCGTCACGAAGACGAGCACCGGTCGGGTGAGGGCGAGGCGGGTGAGACTCATGGGGGTTCGTTCTGGGCGGAGCGTGGGGGAGAGGTTTCGGGAGAGCGTTCGGGAGCGGGGCGGGAGAGGGGGGGCGGGATCAGCGGCCGCCGGAACCGGCGGAGGACGAGCCGCCCGCCGACGGGCCGCCCGGGGAACCGCCTCCCGGAGCGGCGGGGCTGGAGGAGGGCGCTCCGCCGGAAGGTCCCCCGGCGGAGGAGGCGCCGGCGGAGGAGGCCCCGGCGGAGGAGGCCCCGGCGGAGGAAGCCCCGGGCGCGGCGTCCGGCGCGGCGTTCGCGCCGCCTCCCCCGGTGGCGCTTCCGCCGGATCGTTGCGAGTTCGCGCTCGGGGCCTCGGTGCGGACCTTGTCGCCCTCCACGAGTCCCGAGCCGCCCTGGACGATGACCTCGTCGGTCGCGGAGAGGCCGAGCACCTGCGTCCGATCCCCGACGACGATCCCCAGGGTCACGTCCTTGCGCTTGGCCTTGCCGCCGTCGTTCACGTACACGAACCGCTTCGGCCCGTCGGTGAGAAGGGCGCTCGTCGGGAGCGTGAGCGCGTTCGGATCGCGCTTGACGACGATGGTCCCCCGCGCGAACATCCCCGGGCGCACCCCCGGCGCGCCTCCTTCGAAGACGATGCGCGCGACGAAGAGGCGGCCCGTGGCCTCGCCCTGGGGCGAGATGCTGGCGATCCGCCCCGCGAAGAGCTTGCCGGGGATCGCGTCGATCCGCGCCCGCACCTCCTGTCCCGCCTGGATCGTCGCGAGCCGCGCGCTCGGCACCTGCCCCTCGAAGTACACGCCTCCCTCTCCGATGATCCGGGCGACGGGGGTTCCCGGCGCGACGACCGATCCGGGGCGGAGCGGCTTGCCGAGGATCGTCCCGGAGATCGGGGCCTTCAGCTGGGCGTCGGCGAGGTTCTGCGTCGCGAGCCTGAGCCCCGCCTGCGCCGCCTCTACCTGCCCTCGCGCCGCCTCCACCTGGTCCCGGTACGTCACGTCGAGGCTCTGGTTCGCCCGCGCGGTGGCGAGCGCCCCCTCGGCCTGGCGCACCGCCTCGCGCGCGACCGAGACGTCCTCGGAGCGCGTCCCGTTCGTGAGCGTCGCGAGCGTCTGCGTCGCCGTGTTGAACCCTGCGAGGGCGGTCTCGTAGGCGTTCTGCGCCTGGTCGAGCCGTTGCTGGGAGATCGCGCCCTCCTTTACGAGGGCGCGGTACCGGTCCCGGTCCTTGCGCGTGGTGTCCCGCGCCGAGCGCGCGCTCGCGAGCTGGGCCTGGGCCTGGGCCCTCTCCTCGGGCCGCGCGCCCCGGAGCGCCTTCGTGAGCGCCGCCCGCGCCGAGCGCACCTGGGCCTGGGCCTGCCGCACCCCCGCCGCCGTCTTCGCCGGGTTCAGCCGCGCGTTGGAGATCGCCTGCTGAAGCCCGGCCCGCGTCGTCGCGACCTGGGCCTGGGCCTGCTGGACCGCGGGGAGGAGCGTCGAGGTGTCGAGGCTCGCCAGGGGTTGCCCCTCGGTCACCCGGTCCCCGTCGTTCACGGCCACCGCCGCGAGCCGTCCGCCCGTCTTGAAGCTCGCCTGCACGTCGGCGCTCGTCGTCACGTCGCCCGAGACGTCCACCGTCTCCTCGAGGGTCTGCGCGCGCGGGCGCTCGGCCGTCACGGTCTTCACCGGGTTCGTGACGATCTCGCTCGTCTGCTTCGCCACGTCCTGCGCCTGACGGTCCACGCATCCCGGCCCCGCCGCGAGGGCGAGAAGGGAGAGGGGGAGGAGGGGGAGGAGAGTCGGTTTCATCGGGCTGGTCCTCCCGTCTTCGCGGGCGGGTTGGTCGGGGGGGGATTGGCGATGGGCGGGTTCGTCATGACCTTCGCCGGGGGCGGGATCGAGGGGTCGGGCGCTCCGTTCGGGTCGCGCCCCTTCGTCCCCGGGGGCACCGTCCTGCCGAGGGGGCGCGGCTCGCCGGGGCCGCCCCGGTTCGCCGGCCCGAGCTTCGGCGGCGGACCCGAGACCGGGGGCTCGCCCGTCCCGGTCCGGTCTCCGAACCGCCCGACCCTCGGCGCGGCCGCGTCCGGCGCCCCGGCGAGCGGGGCGAGGGGGGTCGCCACGTCGTCGCGCCCGACGGCGCGCTGAAGGTCGGCGAACGCCGAGAGGTAGTCGTACCGCGCCGTCACGAGCCCGTTGCGCGCCTGGACGAGCTGCGTCTGGGCGTCCACGACCTCGAGGAACGTCGCCTCCCCCGCGTCGCGCCGCACCCGCGCGAGGCGCTCGACCTCCGTCGCGTACCCCACCTGGGCGGTCGCGGTCGCGACGCGCGCGAGCGAGGTCCGCAGGGTCGTGAGCGCCGTCCGCACCTCTTGCGAGATCGAGAGCCGGACCGAGTCGAGGTTGAGCCGCGCCGCGTCCTCGTCCGCCTGCGCCTGCTCCACCCGCGCCCGGGTCGCGCCCGAGTCCACGAGGGGCACCGAGAGCGAGAGGAGCGCGAACGTGTTGTCCGCCTGGGCGGCGAGCCCCGCCGGGTTGAGGCTCCGCTGGTACTGGACCGAGAACGCGAGCGTCGGCTCGAGCGAGCGCTGGGCGACCCGCCGCAGGGTCGAGAACGCCTCGATCTGCCGCGCGAGCGAGCGCGTCTCGGGCCGCGCCGTCTGCCCCTCCGCCACGAGCCGCGCCGCGCCCGCGTCGTCCTCTTCCGCCGCGTTCCCGCCCGCCGCCCCCGTCGGGATCGGCGGCGTCGCGGTCACCGGCACGAGCTCGAACGGCGTCTCCACCGGTCGCGCGAGGAGGAGGTTCACCGCCTGCTTGTTCACGTTGAGCGTGTTCCCGTTGATGAGAAGCTCGTTCTGGTACTGGGTGAGCAGGGCCCGGAGCCGCTCCACGTCGATCCGCGCGATGAGCCCCTCGCGGAACTGCGCCTCCGCCTGGTTCAGCTGGGTCCGGACGTTCGTGATCGTCTGCTGGCTCACCCCGACGAGCCCCTGCGACCGGAGCGCGTTGAAGTAGGCTCGCCGCACGTTCTGGCGGGTGTCGTTCACGGTCGCGGTGAACGTCTCGCGCTGGGCGTCGAGCACCCCCCGTTGCGCGCGCACCGAGCGTCCGAGGTTCCCGAAGAGGTCGATCGGGATCGAGAACGCGAGCGACGCCCCGCTCGTCGCGAGCGGGTTCGTCACGAAGCTCTGCCCCGCGCCGAGCGAGGCGACCCCCTCGCGCCCGTTGCGCTGGTAGGTCGCCCCCGCGCCGATCGTCGGTCCGAGCGCCGCCTGGATCTCCCGGAGCCGCCCGAGCTGGCGGTTCACGTTGACGTTCGCCGAGCGGATCGCGAACGAGTTGTCGCTGGCGATCGCCACCGCCTCGTCCACCGAGAGCGGCGGTCCCGCGGGGGGGGACGTCGCGGCCCCGCCCGCGTTCTGCTCCGGCCGCGTCGGCGGATTCGCCTGGGGGGGAGCGGTCGTCTGCGCGAGCGCGCCCGAGGGGATCAGGACGAGCGCCAAGGCCCGGGTCCACGCCTCTTCAGGCCGCATCTTTGCTCACCTCCGACTCGATCCGCGCCTGGACGCGCTCCATGCTCGCGCGGAACTCCTCGATGAACTCCCGCGCCGCCTCGATCTTGAACATCATGATCCCTTCGTGGATCGGGTGCTTCATGACGAGAAGCTTGTCCCCCGGCGCGATCCCGAGCTCCTCGCGCGCCTCGGCGGGGATGACGATCTGCCCCCGCTCGCCCACCGTCGCCGAACCGTAGAACTTATCCTCCATCGAGCCCCTGCCTCCGCACCAATCGCTACCCTTTCGCACTTGTGTGAAAAGTATGACGCCATTCCCCATGAGCATGACGCCTCCCCGGGAAAATTGCCAGGGCACCCCAGCGATCGCGGGGCACGAAAAAGCCCGCCGGAGCGGGCTGGACGGTCGTCTTGGCGAGCGGGGAGGGCGTCAGGACGCGGCGATCGGGGCGGTCGCGACCTCGGTCGCCGCGTCCGGCGTCTGGTACGGGTACACCGAGACGCGGCGCTTGTCCTTCGGGCCCTCGAACTTCACCTGGCCCTCGGTGAGGGCGAAGAGGGTGAAGTCGCGTCCGATCCCGACGTTCACGCCGGGGTGGAACTTCGTCCCGCACTGGCGGACGATGATCGCGCCCGCCTTCAGGAGCTCGCCCCCGTACTTCTTCACGCCGCGCATCTTCGGCTTCGAGTCGCGCCCGTTGCGCGAGGAGCCCTGTCCTTTCTTGTGTGCCATTAGCCGTTCACCTTCACGCCAGTGACTTTGAGGTGCGTCTGGGGCTGGCGGTGCCCCCAGCGCTTGCGCTCGTTCTTCTTCGCCTTGTAGTTCAGGGCGTCGATCTTCTTCCCCTTGCCTTGGCGGACGATCTCGACGGCGACCGAAGCCCCCTTGACGAACGGCGAGCCGAGCGTCGTCGAGTCGCCGTCGAACACGGCGATGACCTCGGAGAGCTCCAGCGCCGTTCCCGGCTCGCCCTCGAGCTTTTCGACGATGAGCGTCTCGCCCTCGGCGGCCTTGAACTGCTTGCCGCCCGTCTTCACGATCGCATACATAGATGTCTCCTGCCCGACGAGACGCCCGGCGCGAAAGAACAAGATACCCCACGGCGGGAACCCGGCGCACCCCCGGGCGGCGTACACTCTCCAGAGCCCGATGCAGAGCCCGATGCGCGACCGCACCCTCCTCCTGGCCCTCCCGCTCTCGCTCGCCCTTCTCGCGGGCTGTGGCGGCGGAGGAGGCGCCGACCCGGCCCCCGCCCTGAAGGTCGCCTTCGATTTCTCCCGCGCCGCCTCCGGCACCCTCGCTGGCCGCTCCGTCCGCCTCCGCGTCCAGGACGCGAACGGCGCCGCCCTCGCGGGCCAGATCGTCGAGGTCGGCGCGAACGGCACCGTCGCCCTCCCCCTCAAGACCCGGGGCGAGGTCCGCCTCCTCGCCGACCTCTACTCGGGCGCCTCCGCCTCCGGCGACGTCGTCGGCGCCGTGGACGCCCGCGTCGTCCCCGGAAGCGCCCCCGTCGCGATCTCCGTCGGCGAGTCCGTCGCCGCCGTCCGCGTCTCCCCCGACGGCGCGACCCTTCCCGCCGGGGCCGCCCGCCCCTACTCCGCCGCCGCCCTCGGCGCGTCCGGCGCCTATACCTTCGCCGCCCCCGGCTCCTTCGCCTTCTCCGCCCTCGGCGGGGCCGTCGAGGTCACCCCCGTCGGGGTCGTCTCCGCCCTCGCCCCCGGCGCCGCCTCCGTCCGCGCGACCCACACGCCCACCGGCGTCGTCGGCGCGGCGAGCGTCACGGTGACCCCCACGGTCGTCCAGAGGAAGAAGTGGACCGTCATGGTCTATCTGAACTCCGCGAACGACCTCTACACGTTCTCGAAGCTCAACGTCAACGGGATGGAGGCCGTCGCGGGCAACCCCGACGTGCGGTTCGTCGTCCAGTGGAAGCTCTCCCGCGCGCTGTACCCGGACGTCCTCTTCGACGGGACCCGCCGCTACCTCCTCAAAGCCGACGCGACGAGCGACGTCGCCTCGACCCCCGTGCAGGATCTCGGCCCCGGCGTGGACATGGGCTCCCCCGCCACGCTCTCGAACTTCGTCGCCTGGGCGAAGGCGAACTACCCCGCCGACCGCTACGCCCTCGTCATCTGGAACCACGGGAACGGCTGGCGCCGCACCGCGAACGCCGAGAGCCGCGCCGTGAGCTACGACGACGAGCTCGGCACGAGCATCCAGACCTGGCAGCTCGCCGACGCGCTGAAGACGGGCACCGGGAACGTCCCCCTCGACATCCTCTCCTGGGACGCCTCGCTCATGCAACAGCTCGAGGTCGCCTACGAGGTGAAGGACGCCGCGAGGTTCATCGTCGGGAGCGAGGAGTCCCCCCCCGGCGAGGGCCTTCCTTACGACGCCGTCTTCCGCGCCTTCCGCGACAACCCCGACGGGGACACCCGCGCCCTCACGAAGTCCTTCGTGGACGGGATGCTGAGCGTCCCCGCCTACGCCACCCGCAAGATCACCCAGAGCGCGCTCGACACGAGCAAGCTCGCTCCTCTGGCGAGCGCGCTCGACGAGCTCGGCGCCGCCCTCGCCGCGGGCCGCGCGAACATCCCCGGCCTTCCCGCCATCCGCGCCGCCGCCCAGTCCTACAGCCAGTCGGGTCCCCGGATCTACCGCGACCTCGCCGACGTCTGCCTCCGCATCGAGAACGCCACGAGCGACCCCGCGATCCTCGCCGCCTCTCAGAAGGTCCGCGCGAGGCTCGCCGACGCCGTCGCGTGGGAGGGCCACAACGCGAACTCCCCCGGCTCCAAAGGCCTCTCGATCGACTTCTCCGACGGCGCGAACTTCGCCACCTCCCTCACCGACTACCGCCGCCTGAAGCTCGCCGCCGACACCCGCTGGGACGAGTTCCTCGCGCAGGCCCCCTGACGCGGGAACCCCCCGACGCGGCCCCCCCGACGCGGGACCCTGGGGCCGCGACCGGACGCCTCGATCCTCCACAATAGACCCCGAGATGTCCCCCGAAGCCCTCCTCGCCGCCCACCTCGCCGTCGTCGGCTCCACCGTCGGCCTCGACGGGGAGGGCGCCGACCCCGCCGCCGTCTACCACGAGGGCGTGACCGTCGAGTTCCCCTACGCCCCCGAGGGCCACACCCGCCGCCTCGAAGGCCGCGACGCCGTCCTCCGCTACTTCGGCAACATCCCGAACTTCGCCGCGGATTTCCGCGTCGGTCCCCCGACGACCGTCCTCCCCCTCCCCGACGGCCTCGTCGCGATCTACCCCGGGGGCTCGACGTTCAAGGAGTCCGGCAAGCCCTACGCCCAGGAGTACGTCGCCTTCCTCACGGTCGAAGAGGGCAAGATCGCGAAGATCGTCGAGTACTACGACGGTCAGCGCGTCCTCCGCGCCCTCGGCGAACTCGACTAACCCGCCCCGCGCCCGCTCTCGAGAAGGTCGATCGGGCGGCGCGAGGCCCCCGCGAGCGCCGCCCGTTCGTCCTGCGAGAGGCGCTCCGATCTGCGCGCCGCCCGCACCCGCTCCCCGATCCGACCGGGGACGGTCGCTGAGAGGGAGGGCGGGGAGGGCTCGTCCATGGGATCTCTCGACCTCAAAGGGACGTTCCCGGGGCCGGAAACGTGCCCGAAGGCACCCGATGGGATCGAGCGATCCCGAAAACGTCCCCCGAGCGCGATGCGCCCCCGATCCTCCGAGCCTTCACAATAGGATCCGAATGGCAAAAAAGAAAGTCGAGCGCGAGACCGAGCGGCTCCACGTCCGCATCGCGCATTCCGGGCTCTGCTCCCGGCGCGCCGCCGAGGAGATGATCCTCCAGGGCCGCGTCCAGGTGGACGGCGCCACCGTGCGCGAGCTCGGCACCCAGGTCCACCCCGAGCAGGAGGTCCGCGTGGACGGCATCCCCATCCGCGAGGCGAAGATCTACACCCTCGTCGTGAACAAGCCCACCGGCGTCGTCACGACCCTCTCCGACCCCCAGGGCCGCCCCACCATCGCCCGCTTCCTCCCCGACTACGGCGTCCAGCTCAAGCCCGTCGGAAGGCTCGACATGGACACCGACGGCCTTCTCATCGTCACGAACGACGGCGACCTCGCCCTGCGCCTCGCGCACCCCCGTTACGGCATCGAGAAGGAGTACCAGGCGATCGTCCAGGGGATCCCCGACGAGCGCACCCTCGCGCGTCTGCGCGAGGGGGTGTACGTCGAGGGGCGCAAGACGGCTCCCGCGAAGGTCGGGGTCCTCCACGTCGAGGAGCGGCGCGAGACGACCTCCCTGCGCCTGACGATCCACGAGGGGCGCAAGCGCCAGGTGCGCCTCATGCTCCTCACCGTCGGCCACCCCGTCCTCAAGCTCACCCGCATCCGCCTCGGGCCGCTGTACCTCAAGGGCATGCGCCCGGGCGAGGCCCGCCTTCTCGGCCAGAAGGAGGTGGACGCCCTCCGCACCCTCGTCGGCCTTCCCGTCGGCGACGCCCCCGGCGCGGTGACGGTGGGCACCGGCCCCGGCGGGGCCGCGGGCGGCGCGAGACCCCTGCCCGCCGAGCGCGGCGAGGCCGCCCCCGAGCCCCCCTCCACCGGCGAGCGCCCCGCCACCGCCGAGCGCCCCCGCCGCTCCCGTCCGGCGAAGGCCGCCGCTCTGGCCGAGGGCTTTCTTCCCGCCGAACCCTGGCCCGAGCCCGAGGACCCCTCCGAGCCGACCCCTTCCGAGCCGACCCCTTCCGAGCCGACCTCCTCCGAGCCGAATCCCTGACGCGGGCGCTCCCTTGCCGCTCGCGGGGGGAGAGGGCTCGGGGGAGCGCGCGGGCCCGTTCGCGCCTCGCCCCTGACGACGGGCGGGAGAAAAGCGGGGCTGGGGCCTCCGACGAGCCCCCGCACGAAACGCCCGCCCTTCGGCGGCGTCAGCAATGACATGACCCGCGCGATCCTTCCGATCCTCGCCCTGTCCCTCGCCGGCGCCCTCGCGGGCACCGCGAGGGCCGAGACGACGACCCTCCGCCGGGACACCGTCGTTCCCGTCCTCTTCGAGAGCACCATCGACCTCGGCATCGCCCGCGAGGGGGACACGTTCACCGCCCGGGTGGACGGCGGGCGCGACCTTCCCCGCGGCTCCCGCCTTCGCGGCCGGGTCGAGCGCGTCCGCAAGGCGAGCTCCGGGGTCCCCGGCTCCGTCGTCCTCCGCTTCGACGAGGTGAGGCTCCCCGACGGCGAGCGCACCGCGATCGACGCGGTTCCCGTGCCTCTGAACGCGGACTTTCTCAAGCGGAACCCCGACGGGCGCATCGTCGCCCGCCGGAACGACCGTTCGCGCGAGACGAAGGTGCTCGGCGGGCTTCTCGGCGGCTTCGCCATCGGCTCGATCTTCCACAAGCAGGCCGAGGGCGCGATCCTCGGCACCGTCCTCGGCGCCGCCGCCGCCGTCGCGGACAAGGATTCCGGGCGCGAGATCGCCGTGAGGGCCGGCGCCCGCTACGGCGCCCTCTTCCAGCGCGACGTCACCCTCGACGTCCGTCGCGACGGCCTCGGTCGGGGCGACGACGCGAACCCCCGCCGCCCGGTCGGCGTTTCGGGCGGCGACCCTTACGACGCCATCCGCCGCGACGGTCGCCGCGACGACCCGCTTCCCGAGAACCGCGCCGGGAGTCGCGCCGAGAACCGCGGCGCGGGCCGCGGCGAGCTCGACGCCCGCGACCCGGCCCTCCGCGTCTACCGGGGCGAGCGCGAGCTCGTCTACCGCGCCGATCGCCCGTTCGTCGAGGGGGACGCGCTCTGGGTTCCCGCCGAGGAGACCGCCCGCCTTCTCGGCCTCCGCGTCGTGGACGCCGGCCAGAGGCCGTTCTACATCGACTCGGAGGCGGCGATGCTGAAGATCGACGAGGCCCGCGACCGGATCGTCGTGGACGGGCGGGTCCAGGAGGGGCTCCGCGTCCGTCGCCGCACCGTCTCCGGAACGGGCGACGCCCGCCCGCGCGAGGTCGTCTTCGTCCCCGTCAGCGCCTTCTCACCGCTCGTTCAGGAAAAGATCACGTTCCGCCGCGTGCTCTAAGGGCCGCTCGCGCGTTAATAAGGTTGGATCTCGGTCGCAAGCCGGGTTCTATCCCTCCCCCAAGAAGAGCCCCGCGCCTCCCCTCAAGGCCGGGGTCTCTTCGTTCTAGGCCATCGTCAGGAACGCTTCGTGGAGCCGGACGTCGTCGGTGAGCTCGGGGTGGAACGACGTTCCGAGCCGGTTCCCCTGCCGAACCGCCACCGTCCGCCCGCCCCACACGGCGAGCGCCTCGACCCCCGGTCCGAGCCGCGTCACGATCGGCGCCCGGATGAAGACCCCGGTGACCGGACCGAGGTCCCCCAGCGCGACCTCGCTCTCGAACGAGTGCACCTGCGCCCCGAAGGCGTTCCGCCGCACCTCGACGTCGAGAAGCCCGAGCGTCGGCTGGTCCGGCCGCCCCTCCACCGAGGCGGCGAGAAGGATCATCCCCATGCAGGTCCCCCAGAGCGGCATCCCCGCCCCCGCCCGCTCCCGGATCGCGTCGCCGAGCCCGTACCGCGCGAGGAGGAGACCCACCGTCGTGCTCTCCCCGCCCGGGACGATGAGCCGGTCCACCGCCGCCAGGTCCTCCGGCGTCCGCACCTCGCGCCCCTCGGCTCCGACCCGCGCGAGCGCGGCGAGATGCCGCTCGAAATCGCCCTGGACCGCGAGAACGCCCGTCGCCACCCTCTCAGGGTACCGGCCCGCCTTTCGAGACCTCCTATCGGCGGTACGCTCTGCCCTCGTGAGGCCGGAGCATGAGGGGCGGGGGATCGAGATCGTCGGCGCCCCGTTCGACCTGTGCGGCCTGCGCCTCGGCTCGCGCCTCGGCCCCGCCGCCCTGCGCCTCGCGGGCCTCGCCCCCGCCCTGCGCGACCTCGGGCTCTCTGTCCACGACCGGGGCGACGTTTCCGTCGTCCTCGAGGACGCCGCCGCCTCTCCCGGTCTGCGGCACTTCGCCCCGCTTCTGACCGCGCTCGCCGAGCTGAAGGCGCGCGTCGCGGACGTTCTCGAAGGCGGCGGCCTCCCCCTCGTCCTCGGGGGCGAGCACACCCTCTCCGCCGCCTCGGTCGGGGCCGCGCTGGAGGCTACGGGGGGCGACCTCGCCGTCCTCTGGATCGACGCCCACGGCGACGTGAACACGCCGGGCTCGTCGGGCACCGGCAACGTCCACGGGATGCCCCTCGCCGCCCTCGCGGGGCTTCCGGCGGAGACCGAGGACCCGGTCGTCGCGGCCCAATGGGCCGAGCTTCTCGCCCTTCTCGGCGATCCCCGCCTCGACCTCGCCTCCGCCGCCTGGTTCGGTCTGCGCGACGTGGACCCCGCCGAGCGCCCGCGCCTGACGGGCCTTCCGCTCACGATGCACGACGTGGACCGGCACGGCGTCGAGACGTGCGCCCGCCGCGTCTTCGAGCACCTGGAGCGCCGGGGGCGCCGGAAGCTCTGGATCTCCTTCGACGTGGACGCGCTCGACCCTTTCCTCGCCCCCGGCACGGGCACCGCCGTCCGGGGCGGGCTGAGCTACCGCGAGGCGCACCTTCTCGCCGAGCTTCTCCACGAGGGCCTCGGCGACCGGGGGATCCGGCTCGTGGGCGTGGACGTCATGGAGACGAACCCGGTCTTCGACGCCCTCAACTCGACCGCCCTCGTGGCCGTCGAGTGGATCGCCTCCCTCTTCGGCAAGCGCATCCTGGGGGCCCTCCCGTGAACGCGACCGGCGCCCAGGTCCTGCGCGAGGAGGCCGCCGCGCTCCTGCGACTCGCCGATGCCCTCGGCGACGCGTTCGAGCGCGCGGTCGCGCTCATCCTCGCCTGCCGGGGGCGCGTCGTTCCGTGCGGGATCGGCAAGAGCGGGCACATCGCCCGCAAGACGGCGGGCACCCTCGCCTCCACGGGGACGCCCGCCTTCTTCCTCCACGCCGCCGAGGCGGTCCACGGCGACCTCGGGATGGTCACCGGCGACGACGTCGTGCTCGTCTACACCCACTCGGGCGAGACCGACGAGATCGTCCGGCTCTACCCCTCCTTCGCCGCCGCGGGGGCCCCGACGGTCCTTCTCACCGGACGCCCGAACTCCACCGCCGCCCGCCTCTCCACGCTCGTCCTCGACACCGGCGTCCGCGAGGAGGCGTGCCGGCTCGACCTCGCCCCGACGACGAGCACGACCGCGATGCTCGCCCTCTCCGACGCGCTCGCCGTCGCCGCGATGGAGAGGCGCGGCTTCGGGCGCGACGACTTCGCGCGCTTCCACCCCGCGGGCGCCCTCGGCAAGCGCCTCCTCCTGAGGGTGCGCGACGTCATGCGGACGGGCGACGACCTCGCCGCCGTGACCGAGGGGGACGACGCCCTCGCGGCGATGGCCGCGATCGCGAGGGCCGGGGCCGGGGCCGCCTGCGTCCTCGGCGAGGGGGGCGCGCTCGCGGGCTTCGTCACCGAGGGCGACCTCCGCCGCCACCTCCTTGCGACCCAGGACGTCCGCGCCCCCGTGGGCCTCTTCATGAACCGCGCTCCGCACACCGTCGAGCCCGGGCTCCTCGCCTTCGAGGCCCTCGAGGGCTTCCAGAACTTCCCGGCCCCGATCGGCGAGGCTCCCGTCGTGGAGAGCGGCCGCGCCGTCGGGCTCCTCATGCTGAAGGACCTCTTGCGAAGCGGGATCGTCTAGCCGGACGCCGGGTCGCGGGCCAGCCGGCCATAGGTCAGCCGCAGGTCCGTTCCGAGCCGCCGCAGGGCGAGAAGCCGGAACCCCGGCACGTCGCCCAGGGCCTCGGCTTGAAGCCCCTCGACCCACGACGGCCCCGCCCCCAGCACCTTCGGTGCGACGAAGAGCTCGATCCGGTCCGCGAGCCCGGCCCGCAGGAACGACGCGATCGTCCGCCCCCCGCCCTCGACGAGGAGGCCGATCCGCCCCTCCCGCCCGAGCTCCGCGACGAGTCCGGGCAGATCCACCCCTCCCGTGACGCGCCGGGTCGGGGCCTCGCCGTCGAAGACGCGGCGGTCGTCCCCCAGCCGCCCCGAGGGGTCGAGCACGATCCGGAGCGGGCGCACGTCCACGCCCGGGAGCCGCACGGTCAGTCGCGGATCGTCCGCCTCCACCGTCCCCCGCCCGACGAGCACCGCCCCGAGCTCCGCCCGCAGGCCGTGGGCCGCCCGCCGCGCGGCGGGGCCCGTGATCCACCGGCTCTCCCCGCTCGGGAGCGCGATCCGCCCGTCGAGCGAGACCCCCGCCTTCACCACGACGAGCGGCCGCCCCGTCCTCGCCCAGTGGAGGAACGCCCGGTGCCACGCCTCGGCCTCCCCCGCGAGGAGCCCGCCCTCGACGGCGACCCCCGCCGCCGCGAGCCGCGCGGCGCCCCCCGCCGCCGCCGGGTTCGGATCGCTGGCCGCGTACACCGCCCGCGCGACCCCCGCCTCGATAAGCGCGAGCGAGCAGGGGCCCGTGCGCCCGTGGTGGTCGCACGGCTCCAGCGTGACGTAAGCCGTCCCGCCGCGCGCCCGCCCGCCGGCGGCGCGGAGCGCGACGATCTCGGCGTGCGCGCCGCCGGCGGGCTCGGACGCCCCCTCGCCAACGATCTCCCCCCCGGCACTCACGATCACGCACCCGACGTGCGGGTTCGGGGTCGAGTATCCGCCCCGCGCGAGCCGGAGCGCCCGGCGCATGAGGGCCGCGTCACTCATCGCCGGAGAGCCGTTGGGAGGCGTCCGACTTGAGCCCCGTGACGAGCCCTTCGAGGTTCTGCCTCGCCTCCGCGCGGTACTCCTCCCGCGCCGTCCGGAGCATGAGGAGCGACCCCACGCCCGCCCCGACGAGGCTCGCGATCGCCCCCGTGGAGAGGGCGAGAAGCCGGATCGCGTACCCCCGCCGCAGGGCGAGCGGGTCGCCCGCCGAAGGCCGGGCGGCGAACGCGAGCCCGGTCGCGAGCGCGAGTCCGAACGCCGCGACGAGGCAGACGGTCGTGAACGTCCTCAGCCGCACGCCGCCGCGACCTCCCGGATGCCCTCCGCGACGCTCGGCGCGCGCAGAAGGTAGGTCCCGACGACGAAGTGCGTCGCCCCCGCCTCCCACGCGCCCCGGATCGTCGCCGGGTCGATCCCCCCGTCCACCTGGATCGGGAGCCCCGGCGCGAGGGCGCGGATCGCGCGCACCTTCTCCAGCGTGCGGGGCAGGAGCCTCTGCCCGCCCCAGCCCGGGTCGATCGTCATGACGAGCGCGAGGTCGAGATCGGGGAGGAGCGCCTCGATCGCGCCGACCGGCGTCGCCGGATTGATCGCCACGCCCGCCTCCATCCCCAGCGCGTGGATCTCGTCCACGAGCCGGTGCGCGTGCGCCGTCGCCTCCGCGTGGAAGATCGCGCGGAAGCACCCCGCCTCCCGGAACGCCGCGAACTGCCGCTCCGGCTCGACGATCATCAGGTGCGCCTCGAACGGGAGCGACGTGTGCGCCCGGAGCGAGCGCGCGAGCGCGTCCCCGAACGAGATCGGCGGGACGAACCGCCCGTCCATCACGTCGAGGTGGACGAGCGCCGCCCCCCCCCGCTCCATCTCCCCCACCGTCTCGGAGAGGCGCGTGAGATCGAACGAGAGGACCGAGGGACAGACGAGCGGGGTCAAGGCTTTCCTCCCCCGCGCTTGGGGGCGAGCCCCGAGGTCCCCTTGATCTCCTTGCGGAGCTCGCCGTCGTAGTAGATCCGGAACGTCACGTCGTCGCCGTAGCCCACCTCGCTCCGCGCGATCGTGTCGTCGGGCCGGCCTTCCTCCTCGTAGACCGTCCGCACGCCTTTCGCGTCCTCGAGGTCGATGCGGACCTTCACCGGCCCCGTCGCGTCGGTCAGACGCACGTCGATCTTGTACACCGCCGCGGGAGGGCCGCTCGGCTTCTCGCCGGGAAGCGACTCCGGGGGCGCTCCCGGGGGGGCCGCGATCCAGACGCGCACCCGCGAGAAGCGGCGCACGCGCTTGTTCACCGGCGGGAGCTGCGTCACGATCGTCCCCGGCACCGCCTGCGAGTCGAGCTGGCGGATCGGCGTCCCGTCGATGTCGAGGTTCAGCGACCGGAGCACCTGCCGCGCCTCGTCCACCGTCCGCCCCTTGAGCGACGGCACCGTCACCTGCTCCTTGCCGAGCGACACCCGCACGTACACCGTCCCCCCTTCCCGGATCCGGTCCTTCGGCGCCGGGCGGGAGGAGACGACGTGGTCCGCGTCCACCGTCTCGCTCGGGATCTTTTCCGCGACCCGCAGGCGCAGCTTCCTTCCCTGGATGAGCGACGTCGCCTCCGCGACCGAGAGCCCCCGCACGTCGGGAACGTCGAGCTCCTTCGGCTTTTGAAACGACAGGATGACCCACGCGGCGATCAGCCCGAGGAACGCCCCGAGCAGGATGACGATGAGCCAGAGGATCCAGGCGGGAACGTCGCGCTCGGGGCGCTTCGGCCGCTCCGCCTCCCGTCCGAGCGCGCTCATGTCCGGCGCGATCTGCCCCGGGGCCGGGGCCTTCGCTTTGCCTCGGCGCGGCGTCGTGGCGGCGTCGGGAACGTCCTCGACCGCTCCTCCCGAGGCGCGGACCCCCGCGACGGCTCCGGCGGGGCGCGGCGCCTTGCCGAAGCGGAGCTGGTCGCGCAGAAGGTTCAGCTCGGTGAGGAGCCCGTCCGCGTCGGCGGGCCGGTTCGCGGGCCTCTTGTCCAACAGGCGCGCGATGAGCCCGTCGATCGCAGGCGGGACCGACGGGTTGAGCCCCCGCGCGCTCGGGATCGCCCCCGCCGCATGGCGCGAGGCGGTCGCGAGCGCGTTGTCCCCCTTGAAGGGGAGCTTCTTCGTGAGGAGCTCGAAAAGGAGGACCCCCAGGGCGTAGAAGTCGCTCTGCGGGCCTGGCTCGTTCCCCTCCACGAGTTCGGGCGCGAGGTACGGCGCCATCTGGTCGAGCGCCGCGTACGCCGAGGTCCGGTCGCCTCGGTACGCGCGCCAGAACCCGCCGAGCTGGAGCCTCGCCCCGCCCCCGTGCGTCGCGACGACGTTGTGCGGCCCGACGTCGCCGTGGACGATCCCCATCGCGTGGAGCGTCCGAAGCCCCTCGCACACCCCGATAGCCACCCCGAGCGCGAGCGGGACGGAGAACGGCGCGAAGACCCGGATCCGGTCCGTGAGGAGCGATCCCGAGGGCAGGTCGCCCACGATGAAGCGCTCCCCCTCGTCCTCCTCGACGGCCCAGAGCCGTTCGAGCGCCTCCGACTCGAAGTCGAGGTCCTCGACGCACCGACGCACGCTCGCCACGAACCCCTCGTGCGATCCGAACGGCTCCTTGATGAGCCGCACCCCCACCGTCCGCCCCGTCAGCCGGTCTCGCGCCGCGTGGTACGCGAAGAACGGCCCGTCCGCGATCCGCTCGGCGAGCTCGTACTTCGCAAGGAGCGTCCGCCCGATCACGAGCTCTCCTGGGAGCGGAGGAGGTTGACCACGATCGCGGCGAGGAGAGCCCCCCCGACGACGTGCAGCGCGGGCGTCCCGGTGAGCCGCTCGCTCCACTCGGTCGCCCGCCCGTTCAGCGCGGCGGCGATCGAGCCTCCCCACAGGAGGGTCAGAACGAGGGCGACGCCGATTCCGATCCTATCGCGCCCGCTCTCCACCCTTCACCTCCCCCGTCGCGCGCCCCTCTGGCGAGAGCGCCCGTTCGACGAGGGGTTCCGAGAGATCATACACCAGCCTCGACCGTCCGACCGTCTCCAGGAGCGCGAAGGCGAGCCCGCCGCCCCGCGCCTTCTTGTCCCGCCGCATCGCCGCGACGAGCGCGCCCCGCTCCAGATCCTCCGGAACCTCCGTCGGCAGGCCGTGCGTCCGGCAGAGCCGTGCGACCGTCGCGGACGTTCCCGGCTCCGTGATCCCCGCCAGCTCTCCGAGCCTCGCCTCCGCCACCATCCCGATCGCCACCGCCTCCCCGTGCCGGTACCGGGCGTACCCCGTGAGCGCCTCCACCGCGTGCCCCACCGTGTGTCCAAAGTTCAGGAGCGCGCGCCGCCCCTGCGTCTCGTCCTCGTCCTCCTCGACGATCCCCCGCTTGATCCCGATCGCCCGCCGGATCACGTCGGACGTCCGGGCGTCCCCGGGCAAGAGGAGCGGGGTCTCCAGCTCTCCCGCGAGATCCGCATCGAGGATAAGCCCCGCCTTCAGCACCTCCGCCATCCCCGCGCGCCACTCCTCGGGCGGGAGCGTGGCGAGAAGGCCCGGATCGAGCCGCACCTCGCGCGGGGGCCAGAACGCCCCCGCGAGGTTCTTCCCCTCGGGAAGATCCACCGCGACCTTGCCCCCGACGCTCGAGTCCACCATCGCGAGAAGCGTCGTCGGGACCCCCACGTAGGCGATCCCGCGCATATAGGTCGCCGCCGCGAAGCCGACGAGATCCCCGACGACTCCGCCTCCCACGGCCCCGACGACCGAGCGCCGATCGAGCCCGACCCCCGCGAACCAGCGCAGGACGCCTTCCAGGTGCGCCATCGTCTTCGTCCCCTCCCCCGGCGGGAGGACGAGCGTCGGGCTCTCTCCGAACGGTCCGAGCCTCTTCGCGACGTTCGCGTCGGTGACGATCGCATCGAGCCCCACCGGCGGCAGCGAGACGCCCTCGACGATCGGGTAGTCCCCCCGTGCGCTCCGGACGACGATCACGGCTCCCCCAACCGCGCGAGGATCGCGTGGGCCGCGTCCTCGATGGGGATCTCGTCGAGCGAGATGTGGACGTCGGCGCTCTCGTAGAGGTGGGTCCGCGCCGCGAGGATCGTGCGCACCGTCGCGGGCCAGTCCTCCGTCTCCAGGAGCGGGCGCCGCTTCTTGCTCTCCGCGAGCCGCGCGATGATGGTCTCCGCCGAGCTTTTGAGGTAGATCGTCGTCCCGAGCCGGCGCATCTCGGTCCAGTTCTCGGGGCGCCCGACGATCCCGCCCCCGGTCGAGAGGATGAACGGCTCGCAGGCGAGCCCCGCGAGGACCGAGGTCTCGTGGTCCCGGAACGCGTCCTCGCCGTACACGCGGAAGATCTGCGCGATCGGGCGGAGGAACCGCTCCTGGATGATCAGGTCCGTATCCACGAAAGGACGGCCGGTGAGATCGGCGAGCTTGCGCCCGACCGACGACTTCCCCGCCCCCATCATTCCGATCAGGATCCAAGCGCCCATAGAGAGAGGAGGCGCCCCGCCTTGGGAGCGGGACGCCTCTCTAGAGAGTAGCAGACCGGAAGGTCGTCTTCGGTTCGCCTTCGGGTCGTCGGGGGCGGATCTCAGGGGTTGATCGAGGAGGGATCGTCCTCGTTGATCTCGGGGGTGACGAAGATCAGAAGCTCCGAGTTCCGCTTGATCGTCGAGGTCGAACGGAAGAACTGCCCGAGGATCGGGATCTCCGAGAGGACCGGGACGCGGTTCGAGATGTACTGGATGTTCTCCGTGTTGAGCCCGCCGAGCACGATC
This sequence comes from Fimbriimonas sp., assembly GCA_965249475.1. Lineage (GTDB taxonomy): Bacteria > Armatimonadota > Fimbriimonadia > Fimbriimonadales > Fimbriimonadaceae > Fimbriimonas. The sequence goes on from CBDFMD010000003.1 coordinate 2,876,455, forward strand.
GTCTCGCGGTTGCGGACCCGCACGACGCACAGCACGCTCGACTGGACGAAGTTCGGGATCGTCGTCCCGTCGGGCGAGATCTGCGAGCCGTTGATGCCGCCGACCGTCGGATTGAGCGCGAGCGTGATCGTGCCGTCCGCGTTGATGCGCGGGGCGACGCCGAGCGAGGTGCCCGTCTGGATCGCGATGGGGTTCACCGTCGTCGAGGCGATCCCGTTCCCGGAGAGGATCTGGTTCGTCGTGAAGATGAACGTCGTGAAGAACGAGGAGACGACCGCGGGCTGGTTGTTCAGCGTCCGGATGATCGGCGCCGTGACGAGCTTCGAGTTCGTCTCCTGAAGGTTCGCGCGGAGCCGGAGCACCGCGTTCCCCGTCGCGTAGGTGAGGAACGACGAGCTCGCGAGGTTGAGGAACGTCGTCGGGACCTCGCCCGCGATGAGCGCGCCGCGCTGGTACTGGACGTTGTAGCCGAGCGACTTGTCGAGCGTCTCGTTCGTCGTGATGAACTCGACCCGGATCGTCACCTGCTGAGGGGCGACGTCGAACGTGGCGATCGTGTTCTGAAGCTCGTTGATGTCCTCCTCGCTCGTCCCGCGGACGATGAGCGAGTTGTCGGTCGGATCGAACGAGATGTAGTCGATCGTGTCGGGGATGAGCCCCTGCCCGCCGGTGAGCTGGACGTTGCCGCCCTGACCGCCGCCTTGACCCCCCTGACCGCCGCCGAGGCCGCCCTGACCGCCACCGCCGCCGAGACCGCCCTGGCCACCGCCGCCGCCGAAGCCGCCGCCGCGTTGCCGCGCGTCCTCGCCGGGGAGCGCGATGTCGTTCCCGCCCTCGGCCTGGGTGCGGATCGGCTTCCCGTCGCCGCCGAGGATCGTCGGCAGGTTCGTCGGTCCGGTCGGGTTGAGACCGCCCGGGTTGAGACCGCCCGGGGCGGCCGGGGCCGTCGGGTAGGACGCGCGGCCCTGGAAGAGCGGCCCGGTGAAGGCCGCCTCGCCGGCGGCGATCTCGGGGGAGACCCGCGCCTGGTCCACCGACATCGTCGCGAGGCTCTGGAACCGCTTGAGCGACTTCACCGCCGTCTCGGGGTTCGCCACTTGGGCGAACGCGATCTGGCGGTAGACCACGCCCGGATCGCCGTGGATGAGCCGGATCTTGCGAAGAAGACGCGCCGTCTTCGGGCTCTCCTTCAGGACCGGCTCGGAGTTCGTCGCGGGCCGGTCGTGCGAGATGATGAAGACGCCCGTCTCGTCGCGGTGGAAGTAGGCCCCCGCCGCCTGACAGATGTAGCGGAGCGCGTCCTCAGGGGACTGATCGATAAGGGAGAGCGTGATCCGCCCGTAGGGAACGTCGCTCGGCTTCACGAGGAACTGGATCCCCGTCTGCTGAGTGAGCGACCGCGTCGCCGCGATCATGTCCGCATCCTTTAGGGTGAGACGAACGCGCAAGCCGCTCGTCTGCCCCGCCGATGAGGACGAACCCGTCTGGGGCGAAACCTCGCCCGTCGTCTGGCCCAAAGCCGTACCCGCCACGATCCCGACCAGAGCTGACGCCCCGACCAGACCTGAGAACCTCGATCGCATTCTGTTGTCTATCCCTCTACTCTTGATGTTTTGTGTTTTCAGCGACCGAAGCCGCCACCGCCGCCGCCGCCGAAGCCGCCGCCGCCCCCTCCGAAGCCGCCGCCACCGCCGCCGATGCCGCCGCCGCCCCCTCCGAAGCCGCCGCCACCGCCGCCGATGCCGCCGCCGCCCCCTCCGAAGCCGCCGCCGCCGCCGCCGCCTCCCAGGCCGCCACCGCCGCCGCCGACGCCGCCGCCGGTCTGCGGAAGCTTGTTCAGCGCCGAGCGCTCAGGCGAGAGGTCGAAGCTCTGCTGACCCTTGTCGCTTCCGAGGAGGATCGCGATGAGGTAGGGGTCCGAGACGCGGATCTTGATCCGCCGCACGATCTTCGCCGTCTTCGTGGCGGGCACGTCCCCGGTCGGGGTGACCTCCCCGCCGGTCGCCGTCTCCTTGGGGAAGATCTGGACGACGCCCCCCTCGAGGCGGTACGTCGCGTTGACCTGCCGAAGGATGAAGTTCAGCGCCTGCTCGAACGTCGCGTTCGTCAGACGCCCCTCGATGTAGCCCTGCACGTCCTGGGTGATCGCGTAGTTCGCGTTCACCTGGCGGAAGAGCGCCTTCAGCGCGTCGCGCACCTCGGCCCGCTGGTAGTCGAGGTTCGACACCGGCTTGCCCAGAAGGTTCTCGTCGGTCTGGGCCGGCGCGAAGGCGGAGACGCCGAAGGCGGCGCCCGCGATCACGAGACCGGTGACGATGTTGCGGAGTCGGGGTTGCCGAATTCTAGGGTGCCTGGTTGGGGAGTGCATGCTCTTGGCCTCTTGGGTGGGACGTGTGGGACGAGAAAAGGTGTCGCGGGCCATCAGTCCGCCGCTCCGGCCCCGCCGGCCCCGCCGGCGCCGGGAGCCCCGCGGCCGCCGCGCCCTCCGCCCGCGCCGGGAAAGCCGGCGCCCTGAGGACCGCCGGCGGGGCCGCCCGCCGCCCCGCCGGTATCGAACCCCGGGGGCGGAAGCTCGAGCTTCACGACGATCTCGTTCGGCTTGCGGTTGCCCGCACGGCGAAGGACCGCCCGGTCGGCGTTGATCGAGACGACCTTCCAGTCGGTGCCGGGGATGAGCTGTCCGGGGCGGATGAGGATCGTCTCCTGCCCCTGGGTCTCGAGGATCGCGACGATCGCGTCCCCGATGACGATCCCGGAGAGCCGCCGGTAGGGCTGGGCCTCCTCTTGCGGCGCGGTCGAGGGGTCCGGAAGCTCCGGCGCCTTGTACTCGAGGTTGAACGAGCCGTCCTGCCCGAAGAGCCGCTCGACGTTCTGATCCCGGTCGAAGCGCACCTCGTTCTCCAGAAGGAGGAACGGGTTGCTCCGGTTGCCGAACCGCGACGTGCGCGCGACGAGCC